>NC_014666.1:5877187-8815781 GCF_000166135.1 Pseudofrankia inefficax | reverse complement strand
AGTCGTCCACAACCTGTGTACGGACATGACACCGCATCCGGCGTGGCGCCGACACGGTAGGGCGGACGGTGGGCATCCACATATCCACGGACTCGGCCGGCGGCCGGTGCTGTCCGGTACGGCAGGCCCCGGGTGCTCCGGCCCTGTGTAAGCTGGTGTGTCGCCAGCCCGCCTCCGTCGGCGCTCTCCACGGCGTCGCGCTTGGCCCGGCATCGCGTCGGTGACCCGCGCGTCGCGAGCCGGGGGCACTGTTGGCGTAGCCTGAGTACGCGCGGTGTTGCCCGCGTGTCCCGTCCGCCTGTCCCGGCCCGTCAGCACCGCGGCCTGTCACCACGGAGTCGTCACGTGAGCAAGCGCACCTTCCAGCCGAACAACCGTCGGCGGTCCAAGACCCACGGGTTCCGGCTGCGGATGCGTACCCGTGCCGGCCGCGCCATCATTTCCGGCCGCCGCCGCAAGGGCCGCGCCGAACTGTCCGCCTGACGGCGGACCTCGCCGGCGCGCGGTTACCGGCCTCTCATGCTCCCCGCCCGTTCCCGGGTCGCGTCCCGGGCGGAGCATGCCCAGGTCGGGCGCGGCGGCCGTCGGTTCAGCTGCCATCCACTGGTTGTCCACGCTCTGCGCACCGACGACTCCGGCCCGGCCAGGGCCGGTTTCGTGGTGAGCCGCAAGGTCGGCGCCGCCGTGACCCGCAACCAGGTCCGCCGCCGGCTGCGCGAGCAGACCAGATCCCGGCTGGCCTCGGTGCCGGCGGGGACCCTGCTTGTCATCCGGGCGCTGCCCGCCGCGGCGGAGGCCAGCTCGGCCGAGCTCGGCCTCGCTCTCGACCGGGGTTTCGCCGCGGTGCGGTCGGCCCGGGCGCGGTCCAGTCCGGACCGCGCCGACCCGGGCCGCTCGCATCGGAGCCGGCGATGACCGCGTTCGCCTGGGCCGGGATCGTGCTTGGCCCCCTCGCGCTCCTCGACCTCGCCCTCGCGTCCGCCACGCTGCGCCAACGTGCGCCTCGGATCGCCCGTGACCAGTCCGGTGCCGTCCGCGGCCCGCTTGCCTGGGTGCTCGCCGCGCTCATCCGCGGCTACCAGCTCGTCTGGTCACCCCGGTCGGCCGGCGCATGCCGATTTGATCCATCTTGCAGCGTCTACGCGCTCTCCGCCGTTCGTCTACACGGTGGCGTGCGTGGGGGCCTGCTCGCCGGCTGGCGGCTCCTGCGCTGCCAGCCGCTATCCCGCGGTGGGTACGACCCAGTACCTGTAGAGTCCGCCCGAGGGGCCTGGAGGAGTTAGACCGGTGCTGGATCCGCTTTACCATCTCGCGGCGAACTCGATCGTCTTCTTCCACAAGGGCTTCGGGCCGATCTTCGGCGAGAACAGCTTCTTCGCCTGGGCGTTCTCGGTCGCTCTGCTCGTCGTCTGTGTCCGCATTCTGATCTTCCCGCTGTTCGTCAAGCAGGTGAAGTCGCAGCGGACGATGCAGCTCATGCAGCCCCGGATCAAGGAGATCCGGGAGAAGTATGGGCACGACAAGCAGCAGATGAACCAGAAGATGATGGAGCTGCAGAAGGAGCACGGTAACCCGCTCCTCGGCTGCCTCCCGATCTTCCTGCAGATCCCGCTGTTCATCTCGCTGTTCCACGTCTTCACCCACATGGCCCCCGTCACGAAGAACGGGAAGCTGGAGTGGGTGGACCGCGTCGGCCTGTCCGGCGCCACGATCGAGAAGATCGCGAAGGCCAAGATCTGGGGCATCTCGCTCTCGACGAACTTCAACTCGTCGAAGGCGCTGCTGAACGAGCTGCACGCCGACAGCGTTCACATCAAGATCGTCTGCGTCGTGCTCATCCTGCTCATGGCCGCGACGACGTTCTTCACGCAGCGGCAGATCATGGCGCGCACCGGCGGGACCGTCGACCCGCAGCAGGCGATCGTCCAGAAGATCATGCTGTACGGCTCGCCGATCACGCTGGCCGTCTTCGGTTTCCGGTTCCCGGTCGCCGTGCTGATCTACTGGCTGGTCACCAACCTGTGGAGCATGGGCCAGCAGTTCTTCGTCATCAAGCGGATGCCTCCGGTCGGAGAGGCAGCCGGAACCGGCAAGCTGCCCGCGGCCCGCACCGCCACCGCGGTGTCCGACCGGCCCACTCCCCCGCGTCCGGCCCCGGGCGCCCGCCCGGCCCCCGGCGCGCGGGCCGGTGCCAAGGGCAGGACCGCCCCGAAGCCGGCCACCCTGACCAAGACGACCCCCGCCGCCGACGGCCCTTCTGCCAACGGTTCGGCTGCCAAGACCGGTTCGGCGGCCAAGAGCGGCTCCGTAGCCAAGAGCGGCACCAGCGGCACGGCCCCGGCCGGCACCCGGTCACCCCGCGGTGGAACGTCCAAGCGGGTGGTCCAGCCGCCCGCCGCCGCGGAGGCAGGTCCGCCGCCCGCGGCCCAGGATGTGAGCACGTCCAGCGACGCCGAGCCGGCGGCTGGTTCCGCCTCCGACTCGACCAGGCCCGTGCCGGCCGGCGTCCAGCGCCACGTCGGCGGGTCACGTCCGGCCGCGAAGCGGCGCAGCGGCGGCGGCAAGGGGAAGCGACCCGGCGGCCGGCGGTGACCGCCGCCGCGCCTCGCGGCCCCCACAGCCGGCTGGACCCGGCGTTCCGATTGCGTACCGCCACCCACGGCGGTCCCCCAACCCCATGGAGTTGCGCTGATGAGCGGTTCTGACATCGCCGTTGGCCCTGACGAAGACGCCGCGCGGGTGGACGAGCCCGCGAGCGCTCAGCAGCGGCTGACCGCCCTGGAGCAGGAAGGCGAAATCGCCGCCGACTACATCGAGGGCCTGCTCGACATCGTCGACATGGACGGCGACCTCGACCTGGACGTCGAGGGAAGCCGCGCCGTCGTGGCGGTCGTCGGTGACGGCCTGGACAAGCTGATCGGGTCCAACGGCGAGACCCTTGAGGCGCTGCAGGAGCTGACCAGGCTCGCGGTGCTGCAGAAGACCGGCGAGCGCAGCAGGCTGATGCTCGACGTCGGTGGCCACCGCGCCCGCCGGCGGGCGGAGCTGCGGGAGCTCGCCGCGGACGTGGCCAAGCGGGTCGTCGGCGGCGGCAAGCAGGAGAAGCTTTCGCCCATGACGCCGTTCGAGCGCAAGGTCGTCCACGACGTCATCGCCGGCGTCGACGGCGTGCGCAGCGAGTCCGAGGGCGAGGAGCCGAACCGCTGCGTCGTCGTCATGCCGGTCTGACGGCTCATCTCTGACGGCCTGATCGTCGAGGGTGAGCCGGGATCCGAGCCTTGGGACGTACTGGCTCGGATCCCGGCACACGTCGGCTGCTCGGCCCTGGACGTTGGCGTGGATTCGTCGCGGGCGCTGGTGACGCGGCTGCTGGTGGCTGGTGAGGTGGTGGGTCACTCTGTCGTCCGCTGATCGCGCTCCGGTCGGCCCCGCCGACCCGGACGACGGGACGGGTGTCCTGGTCGAGCCGGCCCTAGTGTCGGCTGTTCCGGCCGAGCCGGGTGTCGCGTCGGGTGCCTTGGCCGAGTCGGACGCCAACCCGGCCGACGCGGGCTCGCCGAGTGACGGTTCGGGCGGTCCGGCCTCGTCCGGTACTGCCGAGCCGGCCCCCGCCGCGCGAGCGCGCCGGCGGGTCGCCCGGACGGATCTTTGGTGGGCTGGTGGTGTCGGCGCGGCGCTTGTGGCCGTCGACGTCGTGCTGCGCGCCTACCTGCGCCGACCGTTCTGGTACGACGAGATCTGGCGCGGGCATTTCGTCAGCGAGCCGCTCGCGACCTTCTGGCCCGAGCTGGCGAAGGCGAACACCCCGTCGGCCATCGGCTGGGTGGTGGTGGAACGACTCGGCGGAGATGTACTCGGCTGGCACACCTGGGTCCTACGCCTACCCGGATTCGTCGCACTGCCGCTGCTTGGGATCGGGATCACGCTCCTGGTCGGGCGTTTCGCCGGACGGCTGGCCGGTGCGTTCGCCGCCCTGTGGATCTGCCTGAACAGCACTCTTCTCGACCTCGGCACCCAGCTGAAGCCGTACACCATCGAGACCCTGGCCGCGGTCGTCGCGGTGCTCCTCTGGCTCGCCGACGATCGCCCGCTGCGCGGCGCCGGCCCCGGAGTTGGCAGCTCCGGCGCAGGGTCCAACATCGCTGCCGGGCCAGGCACAACCGCGGCCGCGGCCCTGGGTGGCCCCGCCAGTGGATCCAGGACCGGCGGCGAAGCGCACGGGTCCGGCGGCGGCAGGCCGCATCGTCTCGACCGGGGGCGGCTGGCACGGCGGACCGCCGCAGGCGTCGTAGGCCTGTTCTCGGTCCCGGCGATCTTCATCATCGCGCCCCTGGCGGCGGCCGACGTCATTCTCGTGGCGTATGCGACCTGGGCGGCCCGTCGTCCTGACCAGCCTCTGGACTCCCGTCTTGTCCAGCCCCGGGACTCCGGTGCTGACCTGCCGCTGGACTCCCATGGCCGGGACGCGTCGCCTGCACGGCCGGATGGTCAACAGCAGTCTGAGCGGGCCGCTTCCCCGGACTGGTGGCACGGTCGGCCCGCAGGCGTCGCTCGGCCGTCAGAGGCAGTTCCGGCCGGCCAGCCGGAAACCGAGGCACGAGGTATCTGGAGCCCGGGTACCTGGGCTCGGGCTCGGGCTCGGGCTCGGGTCGCGCTGGTGGCCGGCGCGTGGCGTGGCGCCGAGGCTTTGCCGGCCCTGGTCCTCACGGCGGCCAACACGTTCTTCTTCGTCGGGCACCAGTCCAGCCAGCGGCTCGGACACTATTGGGACGCGCAGTTCCTCGCGGGCCGCGGCCTGGCGGGTGGGCTTGCCTTCATCGCGCGCCAGGTGCGTGACATCGTCACCGGCACGCCGCCGGGCATCGACCGCTACGATCCCAGCCTGCTGCACCCGCCGACCGACGGATCGTGGACGTCGTACTGGGTGCTCGCTCCCGCCGTCGTCGCCTGCGGTCTGGCCGGGGTCGCGGTGCTCGCCAGGCGGCACGACGGCAGACTGATCTTGCTCGCCCTCGGCGGTGCCCAGCTGGCGATGCTCGCCGCGAGCGCCGTACGGTTCTGGCCGTTCGGCCCGACCCGTACCAACCTGTTCCTGGTTCCGCTGATCGTGCTGGTCGTCGTCACCGGCGCCGTCGCCCTGATGCGACGCCTCGCCGCCGCGGCTCACGCGGCGATCTCCGGCCCGGCTGGCCAGCTTCGACGCACGGAATCCGGCGACACCAGCCTGGCTGGGGCGCCGGCGGCTGAGATTCCGATCCAGGGCAGCGCCCTCAGGGCCGCTGCCCCCCGCGAAGCGGTTGGCCCCGGCGAGTCTGTCGGAGATGCGAGCTCGGGTGGATCCACCAGCCACGTGGGACCCGCAGACCCCGACGGAGAGGCCCCTGCGGCGCCTGTCGCCAGTCCCAGACGCGGGCTCGGCGCCCGGCGGGTCGGCACGATCGCGTCGGCGGTTGTGATCGTCGGTGTGGTCGCCGTCGCCGGAACCACCGCGCAGATCTCCTCGGCCTCGAAGGACGGCCGGCTCTACGAACAACGCGACCGGCTGCGCGGCCTGGACCTGACCGTCGACGCCGCGATCGCGGCCCGGAGGCTCTATCTCCCCGGCGACCTCGTCGTCGTCGGCGGCCGACTGATACGTCCCGGCTGGATCTATTCGATGGAAGCCAGCGATGACGCGGCCCGTCGTCCCGCCGACCTACCGCCCCGCCCGGCGGGGGCAACGGGAGAACCACCCCGAATCCCCCGGTCGGACACGGTGTTCTTCGTGCAGCCCGGCGTGGGCCAGGTCAAGGCCGCCGTCGATGCCCGCACGCCGGCGCCGAACCGCCTCCTCCTGTTCGTCTTCGACCTGGACGCCACCAGTGCTCGCTCCGACCTGGCTGACCTGCGCCGGTCCGGCTGGTGCCCCTCCGGTTCCTACCTTTTTCCCCAGGCCGGAACCCTGACCGTGCTCACGCACTGCCAGCCCGCGGCTGGCTGATCCAGAGCCTGGCTGGCTGATCCAGTGGCCGGCTCACCCCGCGGCCTGCTGATCCGGCCTGTCGGGCCGAGCCTCGCGCTCGGTCAACGGTGGGCCTCGACCGCGCTGAGCTGCAGGTACTTCCAGCCAGCGGCGGCCGGACGAGGCGACGACCCCGTGCGTTCCGCGGAACGCGGAGATCGTCATGGCTCCCACCCCGTGCGCCCTGAGCCGGCAGCCGAACGAGGCTGCCAGCCCGTGCGTTCCGCGGAACGCGGAGATCGTCTTGAGGACCTCTCCGTCGTGCGCTCTGCTAACGAGGCCCCGCACCCTCCGCGTTCCGCGGAACGCGGAGATCGCTTCGGCGGCCTCTTTGTCGCAAACACTGTCAAGATCGATGCGCCTCTTGTGTGGGCCTCGGCGCGCGACTGGTGTCGACATGATCGGCGGGCCCGCAAGATGCCGGGGCGGGTGCCGCCGACGCACGTCTCCCATCCCCGACGCATCTCCTAGGTGCGCCCGACGAACTGCCCGCCGGCCCGGTCTCCATTGCCGATCTCACGCTGGCTGCCTCTGGCGCCGGCCTCCGTTGCCCACCGCTCGCGAACCGCCCTCCTGGCCGACGTCCTCGGCTTCCTCCTGTGAATGTCTCTCCTCGCCGTCCTGCCCCTGGTCGCCCGTCTGCGGCGGCCTCCGGTCTCGCCGCCGCGTTCCGCGGAACGCGGAGATCGTTGAAGGCGTGGCGACGATTGATGGCCCGACGCGGGCGACAAGTCCAAGGGGCCGTCCGGCGACGCGACGCCCTGGCCTGCACAGGAGCACCATCCCGAGCCGCGAAATTGTCGGACCGGTGTGTGATGGTTGTGACGTCAGTTGATCCACTCCGTGACCTGGGTGGTGGGGATGTCCGAGATGACTGCTGGAACCGAGACGCTGGGCTGTTCCGGGAGTAGTGGCCCGACAGCGACCGTCGAGACGGCGCCGCTGCCGGAGCTGGAGGCGGAGCTCTGCGGGTGGGCGGGCCGGATCGCCGCGGCGACCTGTCGGATGTTGCTGGTGCTGGCGGCGTTCGATCGCCGCAACGGCTGGTCGGGGTTGGGGATGGCCTCCTGCGCGCACTGGCTGGCCTGGCGGTGCGGGCTGTCGGTGCGGACGGCGCAGGAGCATGTCGCGGTGGCGCGAGCGCTTCAGGAGCTTCCGTCGGTGCGGTCGGCATTCGCGGAGGGTCGGCTGTCCTACTCGAAGGTGCGTGCCGTCGCGCGGGTGGCGGACGCCGAGTCGGACCGGTGTTGGCTGAACCACGCGCTGCACTGCACGGCTGGCCAGCTGGAGCGGTTGGCGTCGCGGTATCACCAGTTGACGGCCGATCCGGCAGGCCAGCGGAACGCTCGGCGTGTGTCGTGGAAGTGCGGCTCGGACGGGATGTTCCGACTGTCAGCTGTACTGACGGCGGACGAGGGCGCACGGCTCGCGGCCGCGATCGACGCGGCACGGGCGAGTCTGGACGACTCGAGCCCGCGGCCGGCTGAAGGCGAGCCGGGCTCGGTGCCGACGGACGGGGAGGTCCTGGCACTCCCGCGGGATCGGCGAGCCGACGCGGACGCGCTCGCCGCCTTGGCGGATGGGTTTCTTTCCCGCCCGGCTCCACGGCTTATGGCGCCGTTGCACACCTTGACCGTCCACCTCGACGCCGAGACCCTGCTTGCCCCGAACGACGACCCGACCGAAGCGTCGCTCGAAAGTGATGGCGGGGTTGCGGAAAGCGCCCCGAGTCTGGTCGATCGGCTGGCTCGGGGGCTGCTGCGCTGCGACGTCGAGCCGGGAATCGGCCTACCACGGGCGGTCCTGACGAGGCTGGGCTGCGACGCGTTGGTCCGAGGTCTGCTGCGCGACGGCGATGGGAGCCCGTTGGCGCTGGGCCGTCGACAGCGGGTCCCGACGGCTCGGCTGCGGGACGCCGTCTATGCGCGGGACCAGGGGATCTGTCAGTACCCCGGCTGCGAGCGGACCCGATGGCTGCACATCCACCACCTTCGCGAGTGGCTAGCGGATGAGGGCGAGACGGACCTGGAGAACCTGACCTTGCTGTGTTCACGGCACCATGGGCTGGTCCACGACGAGGGGATCCGGCTCGAACGACGCGACAGGCGGCTCGTCGCGGTGCTGTCGGACGGCTCGATCGTGCTGTCCTCACCAGCACTTGATCCGGGGAACCGGCCTGCGGAGGATCTGACGGCGGCTGTCGGACACGTACCGGCGACCGCGATCCACACCCAGGACGGCGGACGGCTCAGCTGGGACTCGTCGATGCTCGTCCTCATCCAGTCCCGTCGGCCACCCGAGCCGCCACCGACACCGGGCTGGGCGGCATGACGGTGGGGCCGACCTCGAAACAGCTCTAAGCCTGTCAAATCGGCCGTAAGGGTGGTGAAACGGATCCAAGATTCGAAGATGACTCCGGAGCCATCAGCACACCGGGAGCACGCCGGCATGGCTTCGCGCGGGTTGCCGGGCGAGTCGTGGATGCTGGTTGGATGCGGCGTTTGTGTGGCTGCCCTGCGGCCCGGTCCTCATCTCTGGTTCGACCCGATCCTGAGGCGGGCCGATGAGCGTGTTGGCGCCGCCCCCACCCGCCGCAGCCGAGGTGTTCGGCGCGGCGCTTGATGACGCGATCCGCTACGCCGAGTTGCTGGCCACGGCGGGGGTGGAACGCGGGCTGATCGGACCGCGGGAGACCGAGCGGCTGTGGGACCGGCATCTGCTCAACTGCGCCGTCGTCGCGGAGGCGGTCGGACCCGATGCGACGGTCGTCGATGTTGGCAGTGGAGCCGGGCTGCCGGGGGTGCCGCTCGCGTTGGCCCGGCCTGATCTACGTGTCGTGTTCCTGGAGCCGATGGAGCGCCGGTGTGTCTTCCTGCGGGAGGTTGTCGAGGCGCTGGGCGCCACGAGCCGGATGTCCGTGTTGCGTGGCCGCGCGCCGGACGCCGGAATGGGCCGGGACGGGCTACGGTGGGATGTCGCCGTAGCTCGGGCAGTGGCGCCCCTGGAGCGGTTGGGCGGCATGCTGCTTCCGGTTGTCCAACCTGGGGGTGTCATGCTTGCGATGCGTGGTTCGCGCGTGGACGAGGAACTCGCGGAAGCGCGGGACGGCCTCCATTCGCAGGGATGGCGCGAGATGCAGGTCCTTCTGTGTGGAAAAGATCGGCTGACCGAGCCCACTCGCCTAGTCTCAGCTGTACGGGTGGCCGACGATGTGGGGCGGGGCGGCGGAGACCGGCACGATGGCAGGCAGCGTGAACGGCGTGGACAGACAGCACGTGAACAGCAACGACGGGCACGCGGACGGGCGTGTTCCACGTGAAACAGCGTCGACAGGTCTGGGAATGGACCCCCTCGATCCGTCGACCCCGATCGGAGCGGCGGCGGCAGCAGCGGTGGAAGCACTGACCATGGAACGTCGACGGCCCTTCCCACGGCCCACCAGGCGGCGAATCTTCGCGGTCGCCAACCAGAAGGGCGGCGTCGGTAAGACCACGACGACCGTCAACCTCGCGGCGGCCCTGGCAATGCACGGAGTCCGCGTCCTGGTCGTCGATCTTGACCCCCAGGGCAACGCATCGACGGCGCTCGGGGTGGAACACCGGTCCGGGGTGCCATCCATCTACGAGGTCCTGCTCGGTGACCGGCCGCTGCACGAGGTGGTCGTGCAGTCCGGGGAGGCAGACGGCCTCTACTGCGCCCCCGCGACCATCGATCTTGCCGGAGCCGAGATCGAGCTGGTCTCGATGGTGGCTCGGGAAGGTCGGCTACGGAAGGCGATCGCTTCCCTTTCCAAGGACGTCGAGGTCGATTACGTCTTCATCGACTGCCCGCCGTCGCTGGGTCTGCTCACGGTGAATGCGCTCGTGGCGGCGAAAGAGCTGCTCATCCCCATCCAGTGCGAGTACTACGCGCTGGAGGGACTTGGGCAGCTGCTGCGCAACGTCGACCTGGTGCAGGCTCATCTGAACCAGGAGCTTCGGCTCACCACGATCCTGCTGACCATGTATGACTCGCGGACCCGGCTTGCCGATCAGGTTGTCGCGGAGGTCAAGGAGCACTTCGGCGACCGGGTGCTGGGGACGACCATCCCTCGCAACGTCCGGCTGGCGGAGGCGCCCAGCTATGGGCAGTCTGCCCTGACGTATGACCCGGTTTCGCGTGGGTCGCTGTCCTACCTCGCGGCTGCCCGGGAGCTGGCCGAGCGCGGCGTCGACGCACCGAACGGAACCGTTCGATGAGCCCGCCCCCGCGGCGGGTCGGCGGACTCGGCAAGGGGCTCGGCGCGCTCATTCCCACCGCGCCGGAGGGATACGACAGCTACGGTTCCGGCGGCAACGGCAACGGCACGTCGACCCGGCCTGGGTCGGAGCCTGTGCCGGTCCACGGCGCTGTCTTCCGGGAGATCCCGGTCGACTGGGTGGAGCCGAATCCACGACAGCCTCGGACCGTCTTCGACGAGGAAGCGCTGGAGGAGCTCGCGGCCAGCCTGCGCGAGGTCGGCCTGCTTCAGCCGGTCGTGGTCCGCGAGGTGCTGCCCGATCGGTACGAGCTGGTCATGGGTGAGCGCCGCTGGCGGGCCTCGAAGCTTGCCGGGCTGACCGAGATTCCGGCGATCGTGCGGGAGACCGCCGACGACCAGATGCTGCGGGACGCCCTGCTGGAGAACCTGCACCGCCAGCAGCTCAACCCCCTTGAAGAGGCAGCGGCCTACGAGCAGTTGCTGCGCGAGTTCGGTGCCACCCATGACCAGCTCGCCAGCAAGCTGGGCCGCTCTCGGTCCCACGTCACGAACACGATCCGGCTCCTCGCACTCCCGCCTGCTGTCCAGCGCAGGGTCGCCGCCGGCGTGCTGTCTGCCGGCCATGCCCGGGCGCTGCTCGCGCTCGAGGACACCGAGGCGCAGGACCGCCTTGCCACCCGGATCGTCGCCGAGGGACTGTCGGTGCGCGCCGTCGAAGAAATCGTGGCGCTGGGCGAGGAAGGGCCACGGAAGCGCGCGCCGCGGTCGCCCCGCCATACGCCGCCGGCGCTGTCCCAGGTCGCCGAGCGTCTTTCCGACCGCCTGGACACCAAGGTGAAGGTCGACATGGGCCGGAACCGAGGCAAGATAACCGTCGAGTTCGCCAGCATCGAGGATCTGGAACGCATCGTCGCCGCCATCGTCCCGGGCACGTAGCCAGCCCACTGGGCGACGGCTCGGCCCGGCCGTTGTGCAATCCACGAGCGGCCCGACCTCGTGATCACGCCGGCTCTGGCCCGGTCCGCGCGGCTCGGGCTCAGGCGGGAGCCGGGGCCGGAGTAGGCGTACCGCCCCCGATGGGCCGGAGGATCCCCTCGGGGTTCATCGAACCGAGAAGGCGCTCCAACGCGACCTCGACGTCCTCGCGCCAGGTGACAGCGTTCTTCACCTCAAGGCGCAGCCGAGGCCAGCGACGATGCGGGCGAACCGTCTTGAAGCCGACCGAGAGCAGATAGTCGGCGGGGACGACACATTTGGTGCCTTCGTCCTGGCGCAGGTCCCCGAACGCCTCAATGGCTCGGTAGCCACGCCGGATGACGTCCTTCACCATTGCTTGGACGAGTACCCGCCCGAGGCCTTGGCCCGCGAACTCGTCCACGATTTTCGCGGTCATCAGCAGTACGGCGTCAGCGCTGACCGGGCTGGTCGGGAAGGCGATCGAGCGGGGGACGTAGGCCGGCGGCGCGTACATCGCGAAGCCGGCGGGGACATTGTCGACGTAGACGATTTTCCCGCAGCTGCCCCATTCGAGTAGCGCCGAGGAAACCCAGGCTTCCTTCTCGATGTCGGTCCCGCCGGCTTCCTCGGCCCGGCTTCGGGCGACTGGGTCGAGTTCCCAGAACACACACCGACGACACCGCTGGGGTAGGTCGTCGATGTTGTCGAGGGTGATGTTGGCGACGCGACGACTCATCGGTGGCGCTCCGCACGTCGAGGGATCCAGGTAGCTGGACCCAGCCTAGGCGTCGCTCCCGGAATCTTCCTGACAGGGGCGTGTGGGGTGGCCCTCCACGCTCGCCTCATTCCTGCAGGCCCTCAGGACGCAGGTTGCTCGGCACCGACTGCTCGCATCGAGACCGAACGAGGGTTCGGGACAACGGAGATTCCGCGCGGGGCTGACCCTGACGAATCTGGTTGATTTGGGACCCGACGGGCGCCAGAGCCACGCCCGGATCTCTGTTTCGGTCTGCTGGATGAGCGTCGCGGCCGCGTTCGCTTCTTCGACGCTGGGCCGGGTGGTGTGGCCGCCTCGGAGCTCGTTGCCCGTGCCGGGTCCGTATCCCTGGGTCGACGCGGCGGGGCACCGAGGTCCTGGCGGCTTCAAGTCGGAGACGGAGCCCGGACCGCGATTCGGGCTTCGCGTCGATGATGCCGGTCAGCGCAGCCGGGCTTGGGCACGTTTCGAGGGTTCGATGTCTGGCCCGGATGGGGCCAGCGGGGCTTCGCGGTGTGCCGCAGGGCGTCGGCGTCCCGGAGCCGCGAGAGTGGCGTCGCGCGTTGGGCAGGTTTCACGTGGAACATTCGACGGTGATTGCTGTGAGAGGGCTGGCCCAGCCGATGGGTTGCCCGAGCGGTGCCCGGTCTTCAGGGCTCGTTTGCTTGGCGGGCGGTGAACGGACCCTCGCCGCGTCGTGGTGCCGGTTTGGTGTGCCGACGTGGCGCAGTCGTCGCGTGCCGCCCGCCTTCGTGCCCAAGTCCTCGGTCCCCAGCACTGCCGAACCGTCGCGAGGCAGTCTTGCGGCCGGGGCGCTCAGTGAAGCCGCTGTGGCTTTCTCGCGTTCCCGCAGCCCCACGTTCCTGCGCCCCTGCACTTCCGTACTCCTGCGCTGCCGTACTCCTGCACGTCCGTACGCCTGCGCTGCCGCAATCCCGCGCTTCGCGAGTACGCCCCTTCCGCAGTTACGCGCCCCGTAGTCCCGCGCTTCGTAATCCCGCTGTGCGTGGAGCGGCTGTCCTCCCGTCCCGACGCGTCGCCGGTCCGGACTGTGTGGTCGCTGGTCCTTTCGTGGCTCCGTCCTCCGGGACTGTCGTGCAGCCGGCTCCTGTGGTGCTGCCGTGCTGCCGTGGTTTCGTGACTCCGCCTTCGGTCCGGTCGGGCCGCCGTCCGTCGCACTGTCTTGTGGAGGCCTGACACGGACTCCGCCTGCGGACTCACCTCCGTATGGCAGACCCATCGGGGGGAGTCTCGGGACCTGCGTCGCCAGGGGCGGCAATCGAAGGATGACCGGGCTTGAGTAGGTGTCAGACCGCCTGCGGGGCGCCTAGGACGTTGTCGTCGGGCGGCTCAGTGCCGGCGGGTGTGGTTTGGAGCGGAGCCAGAAGTGGTCGATGCCTGCTTCTGCTTGGTGGCTGAGTGCGTGGCGTTGCCTCGGCGGTATGCGGTGCGGCGAGGTGAGACCTCTTCGGTGTTCCACGTGAAACATCGACCCATCGCCGCACCGGGAAGCGAGCGCCTGGGCTGACTGTGAAGGTCGTCCTGGCGTGGCTACTCACCCGAAGGTCCGTCGATGGCGACGCGCAGGCAGTTGGGTCGTACTGCGCGCGGCCGATCGTGGCTGCCGTGCGCTCGTTTCTCCGGTGATTACCGCGAAGGCATCCGCCCGCGCCGGTGCAGAACGCCTAGTCTTTCGATCTGCTGCGGGATCTCGTGAGGCCCGAGGCTCCTGCGTTCGGCGAAGGGTTCACGCGTCGGTCGCATGGCGGGCGCTTCTCGGTCCCCCTGAACCGCCTTCCGACGGGCTAGCGACTCCGCGCGCCGTGACGGGACCCTGTCGAGGGCCAGGCGGGGTTTCTCGCGTCGTGGTGGCTGCTCCCAGGGCTGGAGTCTCGTTCGGCTGCCGGTCACCGAGCGGATGGGCGACCCGCCGGCCCGGGGCTAGGCCGACCACCGGTGTCGGAAAGGGCGGAGGGTGCTGGTGGCGGTCAGGGTCGGGCGGCGCTGCACTGTTAGGGGATGCCGCGATCACTGCACGGGACCCCGGAGTTTGAGGACACCGCCGCTGCCCGCCTCACCGGCGTCGCGTAAGGGTGATCCCTGCGATCTCGCAGTGCCTCCCGCCACCGGGGCCGCGGATGCCGGCTCGAACGCTCCGCACGCAGCCCCCGCCTCGCCACGCGCAGCCGCGTCTCACCAATCCCGCCTCACCGCGTCGCGCGGTCTCTCGCCTAGCTGCGCGCCGCCGCGCCCCGTGGCGCCGCGACTGGAGCCGGGGCCATCGCAGCGCCGCGCCTTGCTGCGCCGCGCCGCCTCGCCGTGGGCAGTCTCGCCTAGCATCGCGTCGCCCGCGTCGCCCGCGTCGCTCCGGCTTCGCGTCGCTCGCTGCGGCCTCGCACCGCAACGCCCGCGTCACTTCGGCCTTGGCTGCTGGCCTGATCTCGATCCAGGTGGATGGCTCGGTTGCGTCGTGGCTTGTGTAGCCCGAAGGTCCGCCATGTCCGGCGAGAGTCGGCCGCTCTCAGGGCTGTCGGCCCGGCACCCACGCCCACGCTCGCCCCACGGGCATCGGCGTCATCCCGCCGCGCAGCTGGGGGCCTTCTCAGGATGGCGTGGCGACGCGGGGGACTCGGAGCTGGCCGGTCGGGGGGTCCTGCTCGGGTGGGAGGTACAGCCGCTGGATGGCGGCGAGGATGGCCTCGGCGACGTTGGCGCGGTAGTCGGCGGAGCCGAGCGCGGCGGCGTCGCGGGTGTTCGTCAGGTAGCCGACCTCGATCCGGACCGCTGGCATGGTCGTTCGGCGCAGTAGGTCCCACGTCTTGGCGTGCGTCCAACAGTCGACCAGGTCCGTCCGGGAGACGAGCTCCTTCTGGATGAGCGCGGCGAGTCGCTCGCCGACCGCCGACGAGCCGCGGGCGTTGCCGAAGTAGTAGCAGGAGATGCCCTCGGCCTTCGGGGAGTCGCTCGCGTCGACATGGAGGGACACGAGGAGGTCCGCGCCCTGGTCGTTCGCCCGTCGGGCGCGCTCCGCCTCGTCGGGGGACTCGTCGTCGGAGTGGACCCAGAAGGTCTCCAGGCCGGAGGACACCAGCCGGGCCTCCAGCCGGCGCGCCAGGTCGGCGACGACGTCCCGCTCCGTCAGACCGTGGGCCACGACGCCCTGGTCGTCGCCGCCGTGACCGGCGTCGATCGCGACCAGCATGCCGAGCAGGGATGGGCCGCGTACCAGCAGCCGTACCGACTCCCGCAGCATGTCCGGCCGGCCGCCGGTGACGGTCCGCTCCAGCCGCTTCAGCTCGCGCAGGGTGTGCGGGCCGCATCGCCCGTCCGGCTCGAGGCCCCGGTTGCGCTGGAAGTCGCGGACGGCCGACTCGGTACGCGGCCCGAAGATTCCGTCGCTGCGCCCGACGTCGAAGCCCATGTTCGAGAGCCGCTCCTGCAGGGCGGCCACGTCGTCGCCGATGAGTGGCTGGCTCGGCGCGTGGTAGAGCAGTCGGTCGCCCAGGCCGTGGCGAGCTTCCTCGAGGGAGCGTGCCGTGTCCGGACCGATGATGCCGTCGACCGACAGCCCGCGACTTTGCTGAAACGCGCGGACGGCACGGTCGAGGTCCTCGTCGAACACCTCGGCGCGCGTCGCGCCGTCGGCCTCCCCGTCGGGCTGGCGCGGGGCGGCCGGCAGGAAGGACAGGAAGGCCAGGGCGACGCGTGCGTTGGCCACGCGCGGTCCGCGGTCGCCGAGCCGGAGCAGCTTCACGGAAGACCAACATAGGCGATGCCGCTCATGGTCGCGCCTCGCCTCCGCATCCTGCTGCCGCCGCGGTACGCAGGGAGGCAGGTCCAGCGGGCGATCGCGGTCGGCCATGGCGCGGGGGCCGCGGCAGGACGGCCAGCGCAGCCGAGGGGCAGCGGGGGGCCGCCGAGGGCAGCGGGAGGCCGGGGCCGTCGAGCGCCGTCGAGCGCCGCGGAGGGCAACGGAGGGCAGCGGCCAAGTGCGCCAAGTGCGCCGGGGGGCCGGGGGCGGCTGGGGCGGCTGAGGCAGCCAAGGGCGGCGGGTCGAGGGCGGCGGGTCGAGGGCGGCCGAGGCAGCCTGCGCGGTGGTCGAGGGCGGCGGCAAGGGCAGCCGACGGTGGCGAAGGGCGGTCAAGGGCGGCAGCCCAAGGGCGGCGGCCGATGGCCGCTGAGCGCGGACGAAGGAGGCGGCAGCCAGGGCGGCCCGGGCGGCCGGCCGAGAGGCAGTCAAGGGGCAACCACGGGCAGCCGGGGCCCTAGGCGGTGGAATCCGGCAATCGTCCGATCGCGCGCGACGACTCGGTCAGGAACACCTATTTCCGCACGTACAGTGACGAATCGTATGCGGCTGAGGTCGCCGTTGACGGGCGATCGGCAGGTGGCTGGGGTATCCGGGTGGGTTCCGTTTCTCTGTCCGCGAGCGGCGCTCTCAGGGTCCTTTATCGCGGCTTCCCTACCGGGCTTTGCGGCCGGTGGTGTGGCGTTGTGCGGATGCTGGAAATCCGCTGCTTCGACGCGCGACCGCGCGGGCGCCTCCCGAGGAACCGCCTCGTGGTTCGCGGGAGCCTCGGCGACTGGGCGGGTGGCCCGAGGCTCCGGTCAGGTCGCCCGAGACCCGGCCGGGGCGCGCCGGTCCGTGGGTGCCCGCCGCGTCGGACCGGCGGCGTGGGCCCCAAAAGCGATCGGCCCGCCAGCCTCGCCCAGACGGGCAGAGGACTGGCGGGCCGGAGACCGGCGGTGCCGAGAAGAGCCTGCCGGGGGCAGACCCGTCGGGCGCCGGAGAGGTGCGCGTCGGGCCAAGCGGCGGGCGCCCCGCGACGGGGGCGCCTCGCCGCGCGGCCGCGCGGCTCCTGGCGGCTGACTCATCCACCGGCCGAAGCGGGCCGGCGGGGCCGGGGCTCAGATGTACTCGGCGAGGTCCTTGAGCAGGACGCTCTTCGGCTTGGCGCCGACGATGCTCTTCGCGATCGCGCCGTCGACGAAAACCGCCATCGTCGGGATCGACATGATCTGGTAGGCCCGGGCGGTCTGCGGGTTCTCGTCGATGTTGAGCTTGACGACCCGCAACTGGTCGCCGTGCGTCGCGGCGATCTCCTCCAGGACCGGGGCGACCATCTTGCACGGCCCGCACCACTCGGCCCAGAAGTCCACCAGCACGGGCTTGTCGCTCTTCAGTACCTCGGCGTCGAACGTGCTGTCCGTCACCGGGGTGGTGGCACCTGCCATCGAACTCTTCTCCTCGGGTCGACTGGGGTTGGTCTCGTCTATGGGTCGCCTGGTGGTCTTAGGCGCTTTCTTCGTGGGCGGCGATCCAGCGCTCGGCGTCGAGGGCGGCGGCGCAGCCGGTACCGGCGGCGGTGATGGCCTGCCGGTAAGTGTGGTCAACGACGTCGCCGGCGGCGAACACCCCGTCCAGGTTGGTTCGCGTCGACGGAGCCTCGACGAGCACGTAGCCCTCGTCGTCCAGCGTCACCTGGTCCCGGAACAGCTCAGAGCGCGGCACGTGGCCGATCGCGACGAACAGGCCGGTCACGTCCAGCTTGTCGTCGGCGCCGGTGACCGTGTCCTTCAGGCGAACCCCGGTGAGCTTGCTGTCGCCCTCGAGCCCGGTGACGACCGCGTTCCACCGGAACTTGATCTTCGGGTTCGCCAGTGCGCGCTCGGCCATGATCGCGCTGGCGCGTAGCTTGTCCCGCCGGTGGACGACGGTCACGGAGTTGGCGAACCTAGTGAGGAACGTGGCCTCCTCCATGGCCGAGTCACCGCCGCCGACGACCACGATGTCCTGGTCGCGGAAGAAGAACCCGTCACAGGTGGCACAGGCCGAGACGCCGCGTCCGAGCAGCTTGCCCTCGTCGGGGACGCCCAGCTTCCGGTAGGCCGACCCGGTCGCGAGGATCACGGTCTTCGCGTAGTAGGTCTCCTCACCGACCTTGACGACCTTCGGGTTCGCGGTGAGGTCGACCTCGGTCACGTCGTCCGTGACGAGCTCCGCGCCGAACCGCTCTGCCTGCTTGCGCAGGTTGTCCATGAGGTCGGGGCCCTGGATGCCGTCGGGCCAGCCCGGGAAGTTCTCCACCTCGGTGGTGGTCATCAACGCGCCACCCGCGGAGACGGCTCCCTCGAACACCAACGGGTGCAGGCTCGCGCGCGCCGTATAGATCGCTGCCGTGTAACCCGCCGGGCCGGAGCCGACGATGATGACGTCCCGGACCCCGCTGTCCTGCGCTGTCACGCCCTGCTCCCTTCACATTGCGGCCGAAGCCGCTGACACGCTAACCGCGCGGGACGGTCAGAGATTCCTGCTGGGTTCCAGCCTGCCGCCGGGCGGAACGGTACCGCGCCGCGATCCGACCGGACCGCTGGCCCGGGCTGATCCGTTCCTCGACGGGTACCCCCGCGGGGTGCCCATCGGGGCTGGCGAACGTGCGCCGGCCTTCGGCGGCCGGTCGGACGGCCGCCGACGCGACTCGGCCCCGGTAACTCTAAGTTGTCGAGACGGTTGAATGTGTCATGGTCCGTCCGAGGCGGATTTGTGTCCGCACAGTCGCAATATGTAATGGTTAAGTGCGGCTAAACGGAAGTTAAGTGCCAATAAGCGAGTTCCCCTGCCTCGACGGCCGTACTCAGGCTGCCTTCGTCGACTGCTCGGCGAACAGCGTCGCGGCGGGCAGGCGCCCGACGTCGCAGCCGAGATCGACGATGGTCAGCTGGATCCGGTCCCGGCTCGCAGGGACGAGGGCCGCGTCGGGCGCGGCCGCGGCCGGCCCGACCGGCGTTGCCGCCGGGCTGGGCGCGGTGCTCTCTCCGTCCGGAAGATCGAGGACAACCAGGACGGCGTCGCGGCCGCGATAGCTGACCTCGTCGACGGCTAGCAACGGGCTGTGTGTGGTGTCGACGAGCTCCTGGTAACAGGCCAGCAGGGCCGGAGTGGCGACGGCGGCCCACGATGCGCTGGCCGACGCCGCCGCGGTCGCGGCGAACGGCGCGGTGGCGGCGGCGGGCACCCGGCCGGCGAGCAGGTCCCTGGCGTGCTGGGCGACGTTCGCCGGGGCGAGGGCCGCGCGACTGGTCGCGATCCGGAACGACTGGACCGGGCTGGCGTTCGCGAGGGTGACCGTGCCCTCGGAGGCGGTTCCGGCCGCCACAGCGTTGGGCGCGACGGCGGCGGAGTCCGCGCTGTCCTCCCGGTCCGCCACGACGGCCGGCCCGCCTGCGGTGCTGGCGGCCGAGGATGAGGACTGCGCGTGGTGCAGCGCGACGACCAGGCCGCCCCCGGCGACCACGACGAGCAGGCACACGGCCAGGAACATCAGCCGCTCGGGCCGTGCCGCGCGGGAAAGCATCGTCGAATGGTCCGGCGGGCGCAGCGGGGTGACCCCGTGCGTGGCCATCGGCCGCCGGCGCCGGTCGGCCGCTCGACGCCCGGCGGCCGACCGGCGCTCGCCCGGCCCGCCTCGGCGGCCGCCGCTGGTTGACGGAACAGACGGCAGCGGCGCCGCGGTCAGCGCCTCCTGGATGCGGCGGGCGACGTCCGGCGGCATGCTGACGGGCGCGAGCCGGGCCAGCTCGACCCGCACGCCGCGCAGCGCCACCACGGTCTGCTGGCAGACGGCGCAGCCCCGGACGTGACGGTCCACGGAGCCCGGCGTCCGCTCGCCGTCCGCATACGCGTCCAGGAGCTCGCCCTCCGGGTGGCGCGGCCCAGGCCCGTTCGTGGCCTCGAGAGACTCACGCCCGTTCGTGGCCTCGAGAGACTCACGCCCGTTCGTGGCCTCAAGGGGCGCACGCCCGTCTCTGGCCTCCGAGGGCACGGACTCGCTCCGCTCGTCAGGACCCACCGCCGATCACCTCCCGCCTTTGGAAGACGGCGGGGGCGCCCGGCTGGTTCCCTGGGCGCAGGTAACCCAACTCGGCCGCGAGCCGGGCTCGGCCGCGCGCGGCCCGGCTCTTGACGGTCCCGACGGGCACGCCGAGCAGCTCGGACACCTGTGCCACCGGCAGTCCTTCAACGTCGACGAGCACGACGGCCGCCCGAAGCGCGGCCGGCAGCCGGGCCAGCCCGCTGGCGATGTCGAGTCGTAGCTCACCCTCGGCGTGGGCGTCCCGTGGGTCGGGTGGTTCCCGCTCGTCGCCCTCGGGTGTCGTGGGCATGGGCACGGTCGTCGGCCGGGCGGCCTGCCGGCGCAGCCGGTCGAGGGCCGCGTTCACGGTGATCCGATGCAGCCAGGTGCGGACGGCCGACTCGCCGCGGAAGGTCGCGGCCCGCCGGTGCGCGGACAGCATGGCCTCCTGGACGGCGTCCGCCGCGTCCTCGGCGTCGTGCAGGAGCCGGAAGGCGACCGACCACAGCCGGTCGGCGTTGGCGCGGAACAGCTCCGCGAACGCCGTCGGGTCGCCGGCGACGTGCCGGCGCAGTAGCTCGAGATCCGGGTCATCGCGCAGTTCGACCGCGGGATCGGGCTCGCCGACCGCGCCCTGGGCGTCACCCTGGCCGGACGCCGGTGTTTCCCGTGAAACGGACGGGTCGGGCGGAGCCGACGGTTCTGGTTCGTCGGGCTGAGCGGGCATGGCATACGACCGGACGGCGCTTGACGGCCCGGGTCAGGACAAGAACTTGATCTCGGCGATCGAGCCCTTGGTCTTCGTCGCGTCGTCCGGATCCAGGGGCAGCTTGGTCAGCCAGACGACCCAGTACTGTGCCGTCGCCTGGTTCGGCGGTACCTGGAAGGTCACCTGCTGGTTGGCCTGCCCAGTCTGGGCCCGGCCCACGATCGGGAACGCGGCGATCGAGTCCCCGTTGGCCGCCGCCGCGTGCAGTTCGAGGTCGATCGGTCCGATCGTGCCGATTGTGATGACGACGGAGCTGACGTGGGCCGGCTGACTCAACTGGATCTTGAAGCCGACGCCCTTCTTCCCCAAGCCGCCGAACTGGGCTCCGGAAGTCTGGACGTTGTACTTGGAGGTCGTCCACTGGGTCGCCGGGTTACCGTCCTTCAGGTTCGGCAGGAGATTGTCGTTCTCGCTGCCGTCGCCCGGCGACGGGTCGAACGCGGTGATGCCGAACTTGGACGCGTCGATGGCCGTGGCCGTCGACGCGGTCGGCGACGCCGACGGACCGTTCTGGGCGCCGTTGCCGCCGCCACCACCGAGCTTGAGGGCCAGCACGACCGCGAGCGTGATGATGATCACCACCGCGAGTGCGATGACGATGACCATCGGCCGGCGGCCCGAGCCGCCGGAGCGTCCCTGGACCGCGGCCCGGCTGCCCGCACGTGGCCCGGTCCCACCGGACCCGGCGCCTGACGCATAGCCGCGCTGCGCGGGTGGATATCCCTCGTCCTGGTAGCCGCGCCCGTAGCGTCGGTCGTCCTGAGCATCGGCCGGGTACCCGTCCCGGTAACGACCGCTGTCCTGGTAACCGTCGTCGTAGTCGTTGTAGCCGTAGCGGTCGTACTCGTCCTGGTCGGGCGCGGCGAAGCCGGCGGTCGACGGCAGGTTCGAGGTGTCGGGGCCGTACCCCTCGTAGCCGGTCATGGCCTCGGTGTCGGACGGCTCGTCCCCGAAGGTCATCAGGCCGGTCGCGTGCAGGGCCTCGACCGGGGTAACCGCCTCCAGCTCGGCGATCAGCTCGGCGGCCGTGGTGATCGGCTCCGTGCCGGCCTCTTCGCCGCTGAGCGCGGCCATCGTGATGGCGTCCAGGTCGCGCGGCACCGCGTGGTTGAGCTGACGCGGGCTCTGGAGCCGGCCGTAGGTGCCGTAGGGGGCCGGGGGCAGACCCGTGTCGCCGGGCAGCGGCCAGCAGCCGGTGAGGGCCGCGTAGAGCAGGCCGCCGAGGGCGGACACGTCGGTTGCCGCCGCGTCGGCGTCCGTGGGCGTGTCGACGGGCGCCGTGCCGTCGATGCCGGCCAGGACGGCGCCGACCTCCAGGTCGATGACCTTGACCGTGCCGTGGCCGGACACGATGACGTCGCCGGGACGCAGGCCGCCGTGGCGCAGCCCGCGTTCGTGCGCCGCGGCGATCACCCGAGCGGCGCCGAGGACGACCGCCGACGCCTGGTCGGGGCGCAGCGGCTGGTCCTCGACGAGCTGGCGCAGGGTACGACCGTCGACCCACTCGGTGATGACGTACGAGACCTGACCGTTCTCGGTGTTCGTGACGGTCGCGTCGTAGGTGGAGGCGGCGCCCGGGTGTACCAGCCGGCCGGAGCTGACCGCGGCCTGGAGCAGGGACTGGGCCGCGTCCCGGCGCGCCGGGTCGTCGTCGACGTGCTCGACGACGCGGACCGCGACCGGCCGGGTGAGCACCGTGTCGTCGCCGCGCCAGAGGGTGACCGGCCCGCGGGAGCTGAGAACACCGATCAGGCGGTAGCGGCGGTCGAGGACCGACTCCGCGAGCAGCGTGCCGCTGCCGTGGCCGTCGGCGGGCGAGGCGTTGACCGTCATGTCACTGTCGACGTCCGCAGATTGGGGCCGGTTGCCTGCCTCGACCACAACGCCTCCGTCGTCCCCAGCTCCATGGCGCCGTCGCCACCGTGCTCGCCTGGCCTGCTGGTCTCGTATGTCGTCGCGTGGCCTGGCCGCCCGATCTTTGCACGCACGGTGTGGCCGTGTCCGCTGGTCTGGCGTCCGTGGGCTGGCGTTCATCGTTGCTTGCCGGCCGATTGGCGATGTTCCCGGATTAGTCTACGGGGATCGCCGGAGCAGGTCGCTCAGCCCCGGGGGAAACGTCGAGAAACCATCCGTGTCAGCGCCCTGACCTCCGGGATGCCCATCCGGGTGACAGTACCGACGAACAACGGCAGTCCAACTATCGCCCCGGCCAGCACCGCCGAGAACGACCCCACGAACCCGTTGCCGAGGACATTGCGCAGCCCGTGCGCGACGGCGCTCGCGGCCGCGGCGCCGAGGCCCGCGGCGACGCTGATCCGCGCGAGCGTCGCGATGATCCGGTCGCCGTCCATTCCGCCCAGCCGGCGGCGCAGCAGCACGCAGGTCACGCACAGGCCGACGAGATAGCCGACGGTGAAGGCGAGCGCGAGGGCGAGCGCGCGGTGCTGGGGCGGCAGCACGTGGCTGATCACCACGGCCGCCGTCACGTTGGTCGCGACGACTCCGATGTTCACCAGCGACGGTGTCCGGCTGTCCTGATGGGCGTAGAACACCCTCAGGTGCAGCTGGAAGACGGAGAACGGCACCAGGGCGACGGCGAAGGCCGAGAGGGTGTCGCCGACCGACAACGCCGACTCGTAGCCGAACGCGTCGTGGTTGAACACCCCGACCGCGATCGGTCGCCCCAGGGCCAGCAGGAACAGCGCGGCCGGCACGATCGCGGTCAGGCTGAGGCGGGTCGCCGTCGACAGGTCATCGAGCACGAGCGCGCGGTCGCCGTCCGCGGCGTGCGCGCTCATCCGGGGCAGCAGCGCGGTGATCACGGAGACGCCGATGATCGCGTACGGCAGCTGGAAGAGCTGGTAGGCGTAGGTGTAGACCGGGAACGAGTTCGTCGCGGTCGACAGGTTCGTGATGACGAGGTACCCGAGCTGGCTGATGATGACCCAGAGGAACGTCCAGCCCGCCAGCCGCAGCGCCCCCCGCAGACCCGGATGGGTCAGGTCCAGCCGCGGGCGGTAGCGGAAACCGACCTTCCGCAGCGCGGGCAGCAGCGCGATGGTCATCAGCACGACGCCGATGGTCGTGCCGGCGGCGAGCACGAGCTCCTGGGTGTTGGTGATCGTGTGCGGGCCCTGCACCTGCGGAGGATGCGGCCCGGCGATGACGTAGGCGAAGGCCACGCAGGACACGATCACGACGAGGTTGTTCAGCACGGGCGTGAACATCGGCGCGGCGAACGAGCCACGGACGTTGAGGATCGCGCCGATCGTCGCGCCCACGCCGTAGAAGAGGATCTGCGGCATGAACCAGCGCAGGAACGTGGCGCCGAGCGCGCGTTCGGCCGCGGCGTCCGGCCCGGTGGCGTGCAGGTAGCTGTTGACGATCTGGGGCGCGAGGAACATGCCGACGGCGCAGGCGGCGCCGAGGAGCAGGATCATCAGCGTCAGCAGCGACGACGCGAACTTCTCTCCGCCGTCCGGATCCTCCTTGGTCGCCCGGACGAGTACCGGCACGACGACGCTGGTCAGGATGCCGCCGATCAGCAGGTCGTAGACGATGTTCGGGATCGTGTTGGCGACGTTGTAGGCGTTGCTGACCGCGCCGGCGCCGATCGTGACCGCGATCGCGACCGTGCGCAGGAACCCGGTGGCCCGCGAGGCGATCGTGCCGAGCGCCATCACACCGCTGGCCCGGCCCAGGCTCTTGCCGGTCTTGCCGCCGCTCTTGCCGGACGGGCGCTGCGCCGCTGTCCTGCCCTGCGGTGTCCGGCCGGTGGGCCCGGCGGACCCCTGGATCCGAGTCTGCTGGCCCGTCGCGCCGGCCCTGGACTGCGCGCTGGGGTCCCGGCGCGGCTGGGGAGGCTGCTGGCGTGCGCCGGACCGGCGTGGGCGCGGCTGGGCGACCGTCTCGTCGCCGCCGCGGCCGGACGCGCGGGCCACCGCCCGGTCCGTCCGCGCGACCAGGCGGTCCGGCGGGATCGGCCGGCCCGCCCCGTCCGTGCGGGCACGCTGCTGGCGCGGCGGCTCGGGTGGCGGGGTGGCCCGGCGGCCCTCGGTGCGGTGCGCGCCGAGCCTGCGCCCGTCGCGCGGTGGGAGCCGGGAGACCGGCGTCGTCGGGCGGGCCTCCGCGCGCCCGCCCGGTGTGCGGTCGCCTGGCACGGGTGGCGGGCTGCCGGGCGGGCCCGGGAGCCGTCCGGTCGGCGGTGCCGGCGGCGGCTGTGGCACGGGAGGTGGCGTGCGCGGGGTCGCGGGCAGGCGGCGGGTCGAATCCCCGCCCGCGCCCGGTCGGGGACGGCGGTTCTCTCGGTACGGCTCGTCGCGGGCGTCGCGGGGCCGCTCGTCGCGCTCCCAGGCCTGCTGGGGGGGCTGGTGGCGCGGTGGCTGCTGGTACCGCTCGTCCCGGTAGCCGGCGTCTGGCCGGCGCGGGTCGCGGTGGCCCTGGTCGGTGTTCGCCGGGTCCTGGTACCCGCGGTCCCGGTAGCCGCGATCGACGCGGCCAGGATCCCGGTAGCCCGGCTCCGGGTAGCCGTCGTCGGCCGGTCGTCCGCCGGCTCGCCCGCGGTCCTGGTGCCGGTCGTCGCCGTAGCCGTTCGCCTGCGGGCGGTCGGGCCGGTAACGGTTCGAGGCGCGCTGGTCAGGCTCGTACTCGTCGGCGTAGTACGGGTCGACCGGCTGCCGGTCGACCGGGTTGCGGTCGACGGGGCGGCGGTCGACGGACCGCGGATCCGCCGCGTAGGGATCGACCGAGTACGGATCGACGTTGTTGGGGTCGTCGCGGTAGGTGCCGTCCCGGCGAGTGGGGCCCCCGCGGCGCCGCGGTCCCCGGGGACCGTCGGGGCCGTCGGCCGGGCTCACGGCTCGCTCGGGTTGGCTGGCACCCCGCCAGCGTAGGCCCGTTCGACCTCGGTCCGTTGTGTTCCCGCGGCGTTCGCCTGGATTCGGCGGATGGGCATCGTGGCCCGATCCGTTGCCGCTGACGCGTTCGGGTCGGTCGGGGTGACGTCGGCTACTGGTCCACCCGGGCCGTCGTCCGCCCCGCCCCCGTGACGCTTGCGGCGCGACCGCCTGACCTGGCGCAGGACGACCGCGACGACGAACAGCCCGATCGTGACGTAGGTGATCGCGGTCGCGATCGAGCCGTACGCGGTCGAGCGAACCAGGATGCGCACCGGCTGCGCCGACAGCCGCTGCCCGTCCGGAGTGAGCACCTGAACGAACACCGGGAACGTGCCGGCGGCGTCGGAGCTGACCGAGATCTCCACCTGCCTGATCGCGCCCGGCTCGACGGTCAGCGCCATCCGGGCCGCCGAGCGCAGCCGGGTCTTGTCGTTCGAGGACAGCGAGAGGATCACGGTCATCGGGTAGGGCTCGTCGCCGCCCTGGCCGCTGGTGTTCTGCACGTTCACCGGAACCGTGCCGTTGCGGCTGGTCAGGGTGACCTTCGGGGAGGCGACGACCTTGACCGTGCGCTGCAGGAGGTTGATCCGGCCGTCCACCTCCTGGCTGAGCCTTACGGCGCCGGAGCGGTCGGGGCGCCAGTCGACCGACAGCGCGGTCAGCAGCGTGTTCAGCATCGGGGCGATGACGCCGGTCCGCCCGTTCGCGAACTTCGAGCCGGCGATCCCGGCATCGGTGAGGGCGCACCGCGCCGGGTCCGACGGGTTGGACGTCTTGCCGGCGCTCGTGATGACGGAGCACAGCGCCGGGTCGAGCTGCCTGACCTCGGCGCGCAGGTGCTCGACGGCGTCGACGTAGGACGTCGGGATCTCGGCGGCCTGCGCCCAGTCGGGGTAGGTGAAGCCGCGCCCGATCCCGGCGGGGCCGAACGCGGCCGTGGCGCCTGTGGACCCGGTCGAGCCGGCGTCCCCCTTGGGAGCCACTGGCAACGTAACCGGCTGGAAGAACGGCTGGTAGGTGGCGGTCAGGCTGGCCGGGAGGGCGAGGCGCGACAGCACCTGCAGGCCCCAGTCGTCCGTCGGCGGGCTCCACAGCCGGGGCAGCGCGAGCACCGCGAGCCGGCCGGTCGTCGTCGTGCTGGTCCGCTCGTTGGTGATGGTCGCGAGCTCGGCGAGCACGTCGGCGAGCGCCTGGGGCTCGCTGAGGCCGTCCTGGCTGATCTTCGGGGTCATCAGGCCGGCCAGCTTCGAGTCCGCCGCGAGCACCCGGATCGGGCCATTGGGCGTGGTTTGCACGGTGAGTGCGCTCGGGGTCTCGGACAGCGCCTTCGAAGTGGCGGGCAGCAGCCGGTCGTCCAGGATCGCGGTGGTCATGCCGACGTTCGGGTGGGCGAGGAACGCCAGCGTCGCGGCGTCGGCCAGGCCGTCGCCCGGGTAGGCCACCGGCGGCGGGTCGGAGACGCCCAGCACGTCCCGCAGCGTCTGTTCGCCGGTGTCGACGGCGCCGAGGGCGTCATTGAGCTGGCCGCTGTCGTGCTGGCCACCGGCGCGGATGAGCGCGGTGAGGTCAGCGTCGCCCCAGGGAAGCGGGAACACGACGTTGCCCGGTGTCTGGGCGAAGTGCTTCAAGGTGTCCAAAAACGACACGGCGTCGGGGTTGGCGGGTCTTTCCTGCGGGCCGCTCGGGTCGGCGTAGCTGTACGGCCCGTCGGCCATCTTCTGCACTGCCTTGAGCAGTGTCGGATCCACGGCGAGGGCGATCGAGGACGCCTGGTTGTTGGGGACCTTCGGGACAGAGTTCAGTACCCGGTAGAGGCGGCCCTTGGGCCCCTTCAGCTCCTCGGCGAGCTGGTTGTCGGTAAGCAGCCCGTCCGAGCGGATCCGGGGGTAGTCGGCGATCGGCAGGACGACGGACAGCGAGGTCGCCTTCAGCCCGGCCTGCTCGGGCGCCCAGACCAGGAACGTGTACGCGGTGCCGACTACCTTGCCGGTGGATGTGACGGCCGAGATCTTCAGCGGGTAGATCGTCAGCGGCCGCTGGAGCGACCACGGTTCGTTGATCAGAAAGTTCGTGCCGTTGACCGGGGTCGGGTCGCCGAAGCGGGTGTACTGGGCCTTGCCAGCCAGGGTCGGATCCGCCCGCAGCTTCGCAAGCTGCTCGCGAGCCTTGGTGGTGCCCAGGCTGCCCAGGCCGCCAGCCTTGATCACCGACACCTGGACGGACAGTCCCGGGGCGGCGAGCGCGGCGTCGACGTGACCGCTTACGACCAGCGGCTTGTCGGGCGAGGCGATGCCGTCGAACCCGTCGATATGGACCCCGTCGACGGTCGCGGCGGACGCCGACACCGACGACGCTGCCGCTGACGACCCCGCCGCCGAGGGCACGCCAGCGGCCGCGCTGGAGCCTGGGCTCAGGGTCGCCGTACCGCCTGTGGATAGACCTGTGGACAAGCTTGTGGACACTGTGGATGAGGCGAGTGACGGCTGGGCCGTCACACCCGCCAGGACGGCGCCCAGCACCGCGGCCACCACCGCTGCGACAACCGTCCGCAAGGATCCCCGGACGAGTGGGCGAGGCCGTGGCGTTCCGCTCATGCGCTGGCCGCCAGCAAGGCAGGCACGTCGTCCAACAGGCGCCGCTCGTCGGCGTACGCGAGCATCTCGCCCACCTGGTCGAGCGGCACCCAGGCCACGGCGCTGACCTCGACGTCCGCGTCGGACAGCTCGCCGGCCGTGCGCAGCAGCAGGTAGTGGTGCACGGTCTTGTGGATACGCGAGCGGCCGGTGACGAACCAGAAGTCGATCGTCCCGAGCGGCGCGACGATCTCCCCGGTCACCCCGGTCTCCTCCGCGACCTCACGGACGGCCGTCTGCTCGTGTGTCTCGCCGCCTTCAACGTGCCCCTTCGGCAGTGACCACAGCAGCCGGCCGCGCCGGTCCCTGCGGGCGATCAGGGCCGCGTTGGCGTGGTCCGAGCGGACGTCGAGCACCAGCCCGCCGGCCGACGTCTCCTCGACTCGACGCAGCCGCCGGCGGCTGCGGGGCGACGAGGTGGGCGGCATTAAACGATCGTACGAGCAATGCCGGGACCGCCCCTCGGGACTGTCCGGCTTGTCCGGTGCGCGGCGGGGTTCTGTTGCCGACGACACCTCGCGCGGGTGACTACCCTGCTGCGAGACCTCGGGGGACGCCCCCCCCGGACCCCGGTGCACGGCGCGAGCCCGCGGCGGGTCAGCCGATCACCGCTACCCTTAAAAGGTGTCTGTCATCAGTCTCGACAACCCGCGCGACGCCGCGGAGGCCGTGGTGGCCGACATGTTGAAGGTCCCGGCGCTGGCCGACGAGCTGGGCCGGATCTTCGCCGCGCACGGGCACACGCTGCACCTGGTCGGCGGGTCCGTCCGGGACGCGCTGCTGGGCGACCTCGCCCAGGCCAGACCGGCCTCGTCGGCGCGGCCTGCTGCCACCACGCCGGCAAAACCGGCCGCCACCACGCCGGCAAAACCGGCCGGGGAGCCGCCGGACCTCGACTTCACCACCGACGCGCGGCCGGAACGGGTCCTGGAGATGACCCGTGGCTGGGCTGAGGCGACCTGGGAGGCCGGGATCGCCTTCGGGACCGTGGGCCTCGCCCGCGCCGGGACCCGGCTGGAGGTGACCACCTACCGGGCCGAGTCCTACGACCGCGGCTCCCGCAACCCGACCGTCTCCTACGGCGACAGCCTGGAGGCGGACCTGCTGCGCCGGGACTTCACCGTCAACGCGATGGCCGTGTCCGTCCCCGACCACGAGTTCGTCGACCTGTTCGGCGGCATGGCCGACCTGGCCCGCGGCGTGCTGCGCACCCCCGGCCCGCCCGAGGTCTCCCTCGACGACGACCCGCTGCGCATCCTGCGCGCCATCCGGTTCGAGGCGAAGCTCGGGCTCACCCCGACGCCGGAGCTGGTCGAGGCGATGCGGGCCCGGGTCGACCGGCTGCGGATCGTGGCGCCCGAGCGGGTCCGCGACGAGCTGCGCAAGCTGATCGTGTCGGCCGACCCCGACCGTGGCTTGCAGCGGCTGGTCGACGTCGGCGCGGCGGCCGTCGTGCTGCCTGAGCTGCCCGCGCTGCGGATGGAGATCGACGAGCACCACCAGCACAAGGACGTCTACACCCACACGCTGACCGTGCTGCGCCAGGCGATCGAGCTGGAGGACGACGGTCCGGACGAGGTGCTGCGCTGGGCCGCGCTGCTGCACGACATCGGCAAGCCGCGCACCCGCCGGCACGCCGCCGGCGGTGGCGTCTCCTTCCACCACCACGAGGTGGTCGGCCGGGACATGACCCGCAAGCGGCTGGCGGCGCTGCGCTTCCCGAAGGACGTCGGCGACTCGATCACGCTGCTGGTGTTCCTGCACCTGCGCTTCCACGGCTACGGCACGGGCGAGTGGACCGACGCGGCGGTGCGCCGGTACGTCCACGACGCCGGCCCGCAGCTGGAGCGGCTGCACAAGCTGGTCCGCTCCGACTGCACGACCCGCAACAAGCGCAAGGCCGCGATGCTCGCCCGGCACTACGACTCGCTGGAGGAACGGATCGCGGCGCTGGCCGCGCAGGAGGAGATCTCCGCGATCCGGCCCGAGCTCTCCGGTGACGACATCATGGAGGTCCTGGGCCTGCGGCCGTCCCGGCTCGTCGGCGAGGCCCGTCAGCACATGCTCGACTTCCGGTTCGACATGGGCCTGGTCGGCCGGGACGCGGCCGTCGCCGAGCTGCTGCGGTGGGCACGGGCGCGCGGCCTGGAGATTCCGGGCGAGACCTCCGAACCCTAGGCTGGTGACCCTTCGCGGAGGATTCGCACCTCAAGATCGCGAAGAGTGGGACCGGCGTCGACGCCCAGCTGTTCGAGAAAGTGGCGCCGGGTTTCGCGGCAGACCTCCAGCGCGGCCGTTGTCCGGCCGCAGCTGTGGAGAGCGGTCACCAGAAGCAGCCGCAGTTCCTCGTCGAACGGGAACTCGACCACGGCGTCGAAGAGCTCGGCGATGGCGAGTTCCCGCATACCCAGGGCGAGGCGTGACTTGGTTCGGGCAAGAAGAGTCCGCCTGCGCAACTCGGTGAAGCGGGGCCGCCAGGTCCGGGCCAGCGCCGGCGCGAGGTCGCCGAGCGGCTCTCCTCGCCAGAGATCGAGAGAGCTGCCGAAGCTCCGCAGGGCGACGTGATGGTCGTTGTCGGCCGCGGCCGCCATGCCCTCGGAGAGGTGTTCCTCCGCCCGTGCGACGTCGACCTCGTCGTCTGCCACAACGAGCCGGTACCCGCCGGGCGAGGTCTCGATGACCTCCCGTTCGCGTGCCGACGTCTGGAGTGTCCTTCTCAGCTCCGCCACCAGGTTTCTGACCTGCGGGACGGCCGTCGCCGGGGGTGCCTCCCAGATCGACTCGACAAGGCGGTCGAGCCGTACGACCTGGTTGCGTTGCAGCAGCAGCGAGGCCAGCAGCGAGCGTGCTCGGATGCCGGTCACCGGGGCCTTGGCGCCGGCGACTGCCATCTCAAGCGGGCCAAGCATCGCGAACCAGAGGTCTGGTCCGTTCGGGTCCGGGAGCCCTTCCGCTGAGAACGACCTCAGTGGGGCGACCGACATTCATCTCTCGCTCTCGGTGTGCACGGGCCGGTTGCGGGGAGTGCGATCCGGGGTGGCGATGTCGTTCCGGCGCACCGACTGTAACTAGATGGGCGCGGAGCCGCGACTGATCGCGCCAAGCGGTTCCGGGGGTGTTTCCGTCGCGCCGGCTTCGAGCGGGCCTCGGTCGGGCTGATCCGCGCCTGTACCCGCTGGTCCGACGGCCGCCACGGAGAAGGCCAGAACCAGGCCGAGAAGCGGGAGAGCCGGCGGGACGTACCGATAGTCGAACCCGGCCGTCATCGGAGGCAGCAGAATGGACAGGACAGCGAGCATGAGGACGAGACCCAGCCGACTGGATTCCCGGTGGCGTAGGCGCCCGACCACCAGACCGATCACTCCGACGATCAGAAGTACGCCGATCAGCGGGGCTGGCAGGTACACGTGGCGCTGGTACGAAGATATCCACCCGGCGGCCGGCTCGTAGGAACGGGTGACGAAGTCGCCGTGGTCGTACGACCGGAGATCGCCCTCGATCTGCGCGCGGTTGTTCCTGCCGTCAAGCGGAGGCGGCGGTGCGCCGAACAGGTACTGACGGGAGACGGACGCGCCGGGGTAGTCATCGAGGCGGGAGCGGAACGTCCGTAGGAAATCGCTCGCGACGGCCTTGGCGTAGTCACCCGGCTGCGCGCGGATCGCGCGTAGCGCGAAATCCATCGCCAGGCTTTCCTTCGCGGGATCGAACGTGTCGCCCGGGACGCGATACAGCGGCGAGTCCGCGTGCCAGATGTAATACGACGAGGTCTCGCGCCGCCCCGCCGGCTCGGTTACGCAGAGCACACGAAGACGGCGTGGTGGATTCATTCTCGCGCAGTCCGCGAACGGCGCGGTCCGCGAGTACAGAAAGATCCCGGCACTGCCGGACGTCTCGAACGAGCCGTGTACCGAGGAATACCAGGCGCAGTAGGACACCACCGGGACGGCGAGCGCGCAGCTGAAGGCGGCGCACGCCCGCCAGCCAGGACGCCGCGCGAGAAGCCACAGGACCACCGCGACCGCCAACGGCAGCCCGACCGACCGGGTGACGGCCGCGCCGGCCAGGCATGATCCCGCGACGGCGGCGATGCCGGGCCGCGGCGTGCGGTCCCACAGCAGGCTCGCCACCGCCACGGAGATGAAAACCATATAGAGCGTCTCCGAGAGAACGAGATGCTCCAGCTGGATCTGATACCCGTCGAACAGCACCGGGGCGGCCGCGAGCGTCGCCGACCAGGCGGGGAACGAGTGCCGCCTAAGGAGGACGTAGATCGTGATGCCCGTGAGCAGCCCGAGGAAATGCTGCGCCACGGCGACCAGGAGAAAGCTGTGGAAAGGCTCAAGCGCCCGCAGGAACAAGGAGTAGCCGGAGGGCCTGACCACATAGGGGGACAGTCTTAGCGCGCCGCCGACGTACTCGTAGCTGTCGTTGAACCAGGCAGCCGGTCGATAACCGGCGACCGCCACCGCCCGCACCAGTGTCGCCGCGGTCAGGGTGAGCAGAAAAAGGCGGTGGCGCAGGGCGCGGCGCCACCGTTCGGATGCGCGTTCCCATTTGCTACCGGGCGTTCGCGTGGTCACGACGCCCCCATCAGCGGGCGTCGGACCCTGTCAGGGCGGCGTCTGGTCCGAGGCCGGTTGACGTGCGCGACCCGGCGTGCCCGAGGTCGCGAATAGGGCGTTTTGCGGGCATCGGGGCAAGTTTGTCAGTGCGACATAACCGGCAGGTATGTGCGACATAACTTCGCTAAACGCCCGAGCCACTACCCAATGTGATTGCCGCGCGGGGTGCGTGCTCGGTCAGGGAACCGAGACGTCCGGGCTGGCCGCCGTGCCTGCCACCACGACGGCCGGTGTCGCCGGCTCGGACGTTCCGGGCCCGATCGCGGCGGCGTCCATGTGAATCCGCAGGTCGGCCGTGTGCCGGCGCGCGGCCAGGTAGTAGATCACGCCGGCGAGCAGGTACCCGGCTCCGGCGGCGACGATCGTGCCGGGCGAGTGGCCGTTCTTCGGCACCACGAGCGCGGCCACCGCGCCGGCGCCGGCGAAGGCGACGTTGAACAGCAGGTCGTAGAGCGAGAAGGCCCTGCCGCGGTAGGCGTCGGGGATGTGCTCCTGGACGATCGTGTCGACGCAGATCTTGCTGGCCTGCGCGGAGAAGCCGAGTGGCAGACCGGCGAGGACGAACAGCACGGAGGAGTAGGGCAGCCCGCAGGCGATCTCGACGACGCCGCCGCCAACCAGCACGATCAGGATCCAGCGTGCCCGGGGGATCCGCGCGGTGACGGCCGGAGTGGCCACCGCCGCCAGCACCGTGCCGATCCCGCTCGCCACGGCGACGGCCGCGAGCCCCCAGAGACGGCCGTCGCCGCCCTTGAAGTAGTTGGCGTAGAGCAGGATCGTCATGAACAGCACCAGCCCGTACGCCGCCCGCGACGCGGTCAGCGCGGCCAGCGCCCGCCGGGCCGGGCCGGCCCGCCACAGCACCCGCGCCCCGTCCGCGAGGTCGAACGCCACCCGCCGCAGTTGCTCGGTGCTGCCGGCCCAGCCGCCGGCCTCGACCGGGCCGAACATCCGCCGGTCGGCGAGCGTCGCCGCGGTCGCGGCGGCGCCCAGGTAGGCGAGCCCCGCCAGCCCGGCGACGAGCGCGACCGAGGCGTCGTGGCCGCCGGTGAGCCCACGCACGCCGGTGCCGATGCCACCGCCGACCAGCGCCGCGACGGTGCCCGACGTCACGGACAGCGAGTCGGCGCTGACCAGTCGATCCAGGTCCACCACCATCGGCAGGCCGGCCGAGAGTGCCGCCAGGACGAACCGGTTGACGCTTACGGCGGCGAGTGCGACGACGTAGAAGTCCGCGCCGGTGTGCCCGGCCGCGATCAGGACCGCCAGGATCGCCAGCAGGGCCGCGCGGATGAGCGAGCAGTAGACCAGGACCCGCTGGCGCGACACCCGGTCGAGCACGATGCCGGCGAACGGCCCGATCACGCTGAACGGCAGCACCACGATGGCCAGCGCGGCGGCCAACGCACCCGGCGACGTGGCCCGCTCCGGCGAGAACAACACGTAGCTCACCAGGCTCGCCTGGAAGATCCCGTCGGCGGTCTGGGACGTCAGCCGGGACGCGTAGAGCGCCCGGAACCCGGGGACGACCAGCAACTCCCGTAGTTTCCCCGCCCGCGCCATATCCCGACAGCCTAGAAGCCTCGGCGGCCACCAAGGGCCGGTGGTCGTCTGGTGCGCGGCGTGCCTAGAGCGTCACATCATGTCGTCAGCAACCGGCGAAGTGCGCCCAACCCCATCACAACCAGTGTTGCGTTTGGCAAGGATTCTTCACTAGGCGTTATGTTCGGGCCTCTCGTACCCAGTGTCGCGGAGGTCCGGTCCGATGGCCGACGCACGTCACCGCCCCCGTCACCGTCCTGCCAGTCGGTCTGTTGCTCCGGTCAAGATTTTCATCGCTGCCGTCGTTGTGCTTCTGCTGGCGGGTGGCGGCTACGTCGCGAGCACCAGGCTGGTGAGCCGCGACGAGGCGCGGGCTGGCTGTGCCCAGACGATGCCGCTGACGGTGCGCACCGGGTCCACGCTCACCGCTCCGCTCACCCAGATCGCCGCGACTTACAACGACAAGCGGCACCAGGTGCTGGGCAAGTGCGTCCAGGTCAAGATCGAGACCGTCGACAGCGGGCAGACGGCCGAGGCGATCGCCTCCGGCTGGACCGATCAGCAGTACGGCCAGGCGCCGGACGTGTGGGTCCCCGAGTCGGCCGATTGGGTCGCGTTGGCGAAGGCGAGCCCGGCCGGGGTGAAGATGCTCGGCGACGCGGGCGCCGTGGTGGCCAGCTCCCCGGTTGTGCTTGCGATGCCACGGCCGATGGCCGTCGCGCTCGGCTGGCCGGACCGGCAGCTCAGCTGGGCCGACCTGCGCGCGAACGAGAACTCGACCTCCTTCTGGGCCGGCCGCGGCCACCCCGAGTGGGGCGACTTCAACATCGGGTTCGCGAACCCACAGACCTCCGCCGTCGGCCTCGCCGCCGTGCTGAACGTGGTGGCGAGCACCGTCGGCCAGCCGTCGTCGGCGCTCACCGCGGCGCAGCTCACCGGCGACCTGAACACCAAGGGCGCGATCCTCACGTTCGAGCGTGGTGCCGACCTCGTCGCCGACTCGGACACCGACCTGCTCGGCTCCTACGTCGGCTGGGGCAAGAACGCCCCGGCGCAGATGTCCGCGCTGGTCATGCCGGAAAGCCTGGTGTACCAGGCGAATGTCGGGACCAGCGCCACGGTGGCCAGCGATGACTCGATCAGCGCGGGCGCGTTGCGGCCCGCCGCCGTGCCGCTCGTCGCCGCCTACCCGACCGACGGCCTCGTCGTCGACGAGGCGAGCTACCAGCCGCTCGGTCTTCCAGCCGGCTCCGACCGGGCGGCCGCGGCGGCCGACTTCCGCGCCGAGCTGACCGGCTCCGAGGGCCAGGCGGCGTTCCAGGCGGCGGGGTTCCGCTCGCCGGACCGGCAGAACCCCAAGCTCACCGAGAGCCTCGGCCTCGTCCCGACGCTGCGCACCGAGCCGCGCGCGGTCCTGGACGGCAAGGCCATCGCCGCCGCGCGGAACACCTTCATCGGGATCCACCGGCGCGGGAACACGCTGGCGGTGTACGACACCTCCGGCTCGATGGACCTGCCGGTCGCCAACAGCGGTGGCAAGACGAGGCTGCAGATCGCCGTCGGCGCGGCCGACGCGGCCATTCCCCTGTTCGCCAAGGACAGCCGGCTCGGCCTGTGGCAGTTCTCCACCAACCTCGACGGCACGAAGCCCTACCGGGAGCTGGTGCCGGTCGGGCTGATGAACGACGAGGTGGGCACCGGCACCCGCGAGGAGGCACTGGTGGCCGCCGTCAACGGGTTGAAGGCGAAGGGCGGCACAGGGCTGTACGCGACGGCTTTGGCGGCGTTCGAGAGCCTCTCCGCGCAGTACCAGCCGGACAAGCCCAACCAGGTGGTGCTGCTCACCGACGGGCAGAACGACGACCCGACGAGTTCGATGACCCTCACCCAGCTGATCGCGACCTTGAAGGCCGAGTACAACCCGAAGGCGCCGGTCCACATCATCACGATCGGCTACGGCGCGGACGCCGACATGGACGCGCTGCGGCAGATCTCCGCGGCCACCGGCTCGAAGACCTACCCTGCCCAGGACCCCAACTCGATCTTCCAAGTCATGGTCAACGCCCTGACCGACCGCTGACCGCCAACTCCGTCTCCAGCGGAGGTCCCGACCCTGGAGCAGCGCCTGCAACAGTCGTCGCCGTCCCGCCCGATCCAGGTTGCGGAGGGCGCTAAGCGCCCGAGCAGGCAAGGCGGCCAGAGGCGCGAAGCGCCGTCTCTGGCCAACGCCTCACTCGGCGCGGCGGCTGATCCTTCGGACGGGTGTGCCACCGGTCCCGATGACATACGACATCACCAGGTGGTTCCAGCCGCACTCGGCGCACACCTCGACGACGTAGATCCGGAGCTCGGCGAAGCGGCCGGCCAGGGCCGGCAGGTCGTCGCTGGCCCACGCCCGCCCCGAGGTGCCCCCCAGCTCGTCGCCGTAGCCGTAGGTGACGTTCACCAGTGGGTCGCCGGGTTTCGGGCGGTCCGGGTCGCCCGCGTGGCAGACCGGGCAGCTCCTGGTGGTCGGCTCGCCGTGATAGCGCGCGGCCCGCAGCAGGTACGGGTTGGCGTCGCAGAGCTCCAGCCGGGAGACCCGGCCGGCACTCAGGTCGGTCAGCACCGCCCGGCGGGCGAGGGCGTAGTCGATGATCGACCTCGCTCCCGGCCCGGGTCCCATGGATGCCACGGTACCGCCACACCCTGACCTGGCAGCCCCCGTTCGACGGCTCCGGGCGCCTTTGCACCCGGAGTTGCGAACTGTCCGACAGCGCGCTTCCCGACCGATCCGGGTCGGTCCTGCTCCGCGGATCCGAGCCTGGTTGGCGATCGGGGGGTGGTGGCCTTGGCGACGACGCGGCGTCTGCCTGGAAGGTCATCACGGCGCCGCCGTCCGGACACCAGTGAGACATCCCCTGTTGCCATGGTCGTCCCGAGTCGTCTAAGGTCGATGTATCGGCTCGATATGTTGCGTCGACACGTCGGCTCGACATGTTGGCACGACATATCGAGGTTCATCGGGGCGGAGGGGAGGGCGGCGCGATGTTGGAGCTCGCGGTGCTCGGCATCCTCTCCGAGAGCCCGATGCACGGGTACGAGCTGCGCAAGCGGCTGGCGGCCGTGCTTGGGGCCTTTCACCGGTTCAGTTACGGGTCGCTGTATCCGCTCCTGCGCAAGCTGCAGGCCGAGGGCTTCGTCACCGCCGACGACGCCGGTGCGGCCTCCCGGATCGGTGGGCGCAGCCGGGTCGTCTACACCCTCACCGCGGAGGGGAAGGAACGGCTCACCGAGCTGCTCGGCGAGGGCGGCCCGGCCTCGTGGGAAGACGAGATGTTCGGCGTCCGCTTCGCCTTCTTCGGGAAGACCGACGCCGCGGTGCGGCTGCGGATCCTCGAAGGCCGGCGCACCCGGCTGGAGGAGCGGCGGGAGAAGGTCCGTTCGGCGCTTTCCCGCACTCGGGAGCGCTTCGACGCATACACCCTTGAGCTGCAGCGTCACGGGCTGGAGTCCGTCGACCGTGAGGTCCGTTGGCTCACCGAGCTGATCGAAACGGAACGCGCTCACGGTCAGCCCGGTATGGCGGATCTCGGCTTGCCGGAGCCAGCGCCGCAGCCGCAGGCCACTGTTCGGCCGCCCGAAGTTCGGCCATTGGTGCCACCCGCGGCACCATCCGCAACATCCCAGGACCCCGACGGTGAGGTCCCCGGGCCCCGGTGAGCGCCGCAGACTGACGCGGCGCCCCGCTGGCCCACTGTCCCGCATGCATTCCGCGTAACTAAAGGAGTAGACCGTCATGGGTTCGGTACGTGTCGCCATCGTCGGCGTTGGCAACTGCGCCGCGTCTCTCGTCCAGGGGGTCGAGTACTACCGCAGCGCCGACCCGTCCGACCAGGTACCTGGGCTCATGCACGTCCAGCTCGGCGACTACCACGTCTCCGACATCGAGTTCGTCGCCGCGTTCGACATCGACGCGAAGAAGGTCGGCCGTGACCTGGCCGAGGCCATCGGCGCCAGCGAGAACAACACCATCAAGATCGCTGACGTCCCGCCGACCGGGGTGACCGTCGCTCGCGGCCACACCTACGACGGCTTCGGCAAGTACTACCGGGAGACCGTCGAGGAGTCCGACGAGGAGCCGGTGGACGTCGTCGCGATCCTGCGGGAGACCCGGGCCGACGTCGTGGTCTGCTACCTGCCGGTCGGCTCCGAGGACGCCGCGAAGTTCTACGCCCAGTGCGCGATCGACGCGGGCGTCGGCTTCGTCAACTGCCTGCCGGTCTTCATCGCCGGCGTGCCCGAGTGGGCCGAGAAGTTCCGCGCCGCCGGCGTGCCGATCGTCGGTGACGACATCAAGTCGCAGGTCGGCGCCACCATCACCCACCGGGTGCTGGCGAAGCTGTTCGAGGACCGGGGCGTCATCCTGGACCGCACGATGCAGCTCAACGTCGGCGGCAACATGGACTTCAAGAACATGCTGGAGCGCGACCGGCTGGAGTCCAAGAAGATCTCCAAGACCCAGGCCGTCACCTCGCAGGTGTCGCACGACATGGGCGCCCGCAACGTGCACATCGGCCCGTCGGACTACGTCGCCTGGCTGGACGACCGCAAGTGGGCGTTCGTCCGGCTCGAGGGCCGCGCGTTCGGTGACGTCCCGCTGAGCCTGGAGTACAAGCTCGAGGTCTGGGACTCCCCGAACAGCGCCGGTGTGGTCATCGACGCGGTCCGCTGCGCCAAGATCGCGCTGGACCGCGGCATCGGCGGCCCGATCCTGTCGGCGTCGAGCTACTTCATGAAGTCCCCGCCGGAGCAGTACCGCGACAGCGTGTGCCGCGACAAGGTCGAGGCCTTCATCCGCGGCGAGGAGTAGTCGTCCTCGCGCACTCCTGAGTACGCACAGCGACGAGGGTCGGGCAACCGGAGGGGGTTGCCCGACCCTCGTCGTGTGTCGGGCCTGGTCGGCGCGGCGTTCCCGCGCAACCCGCGGCGCATCCCGGGCGTCCAGCTATCAGGCAGTCTCCGCCTGGTCGCGATGGCTCCGCCCGGAGTCGCGGTCCGTTGGGGTTCCTGACGGTGGGCGGCGTCGAACCGTCGCAACCACCCGGAACGGACTGTGACGAAACGCCTGGACCCGACAACGCTGTAGATGCAAAAGGGGTTACCCAGGGGCGCTGGTCGGGGCTGCGTCTCGACATGAGACCCTGGGTTGCCATGTACCGAACGCGACCGAACTGTCTATATTGTCCCAGTCCTGGTCGCGGTGCGGGAAGGACGGGACGGCTTTGAGCCTGCCGAATGATCAGGAACCACCCCGGCGGCGTCCGACGCCCCCGGGTGGCGCGCCGCGCGGCTTTGAGGACCTGGACGACAACCGGGGGCGCCCGAGCGGCCCGCGGCCCGGTCGCCACGACCGGCCCGAGTGGCCGGCCGACGACGCCACCGGTCGCGCCGCGCGGCCAAGCGCCGACCGCGGCGGGCGGCCCGATCGGCCGGTCGCCGACCGCGGTGAGCGGCCGGTAGCCGGGCGCGGTCCGCGCCCAGGTGGGGCCACCGGGGCCACCGGTGCCCGTCCGACCGCCGGCCGTGGCGACCGGACCGGTGCGCGTCCCGCCGCCGATGACGGTGTTCCGCCGACCGACCGGCCTTCCTACCATCCGCGGGCCACCGCCAACCGGACTGGCGCGACAGGCGCTACCACCGCCCGGCCGAGCGGCCCGCGCACGGGCACCGGCCGCCCCGCCGGCCCGACCGGCGCGCGCGCCGGCGGCGGGGTCACCGGCACCATGGCGATCGGCGACCGGGGCCGTGGCGTCTCCGACCGTAGCCGTGGCGTCTCCGACCGAGGCCGGCGTCCCCTGCACCCGGCCGAGCGCGACGCCGTCTACGACACCGTCGACCAGGCCGCGCTCAGCAAGATCGAGGTACGCGACCGCGACGAGAACGCCACCACCTACCGTCGCGTCGGCGCCGACGGTGCCGCCCTGGCCCCCCGCAGGCCGACCGGCCCCGGCGGCCATCGGCGACCCGGCGGGCCGAACGACCCCAACGCGGCACCCGACGGCCCCGCCCGTCCCGGCCGCAAGGTCGGCACGCACGGTCCGCGGATCTGGCGGGAACGGCCGCTGTGGATGCGACGCCTGGTCATCTTCGGCTCGCTCGGCACCTTCCTGCTGTTCGTCGCCGGCTGCGCGATCCTGTACGCCGCGACCAAAGTGCCGCTGCCGGAGTCGATCAAGACCGACCAGAGCTCGGTCATCTACTTCTCCGACGGGAACACCGAACTCGCCCGCACGCAGGGTGTCAACCGCCACAATGTCGCGTTGTCGGAGGTGTCCAAGCCGGCGCAGCAGGCCGTGCTCGCCGCCGAGGACAAGAACTTCTACAACGAGCCGGGTATCTCCTACCGCGGCATCGCCCGCGCCATGCTGGTCAACGTGAAGAGCGGCAGCGTGCAGCAGGGTGCCTCGACGATCACGCAGCAGTACGTCAAGAACGCCTACCTGACGCAGGACCGCACGTTCTCCCGGAAGATCAAGGAGATCGTGATCTCGGTCAAGCTGTCACACAAGTACTCCAAGGACCAGATCCTGGAGTTCTATCTCAACACGATCTACTTCGGCCGGAACTCCTACGGCATCGACGCCGCGTCCGAGGCGTATTTCGGTATTCCGCCGAGCCAGTTGACGGCCGCGCAGGGCGCGGTCCTCGCCGGCCTGATCCGCCAGCCGAACTACCTCGACCCGACAGTCCATCTGGACGCGTCGAAGACGCGGTGGAAGGAGGTCATCAACACGATGATCTCCGAAAAGTGGCTGACGTCGGTGCCGGACTACCCGCTGGCGGCGGTGAAGCCCGTGACAACCAGCTCGTCGAGCACGACCGATGTGCAGAACAGGTACATCCAGGACGAGGTGATCGCCGAGCTGAAAGACCACGGGATCTCGGAGCAACAGATAGAAACCGGCGGACTGAGAATCACCACGACGATCGACGCCGGTCGCCAACAGGCCGCCGTCGCCGCGGTGAACAGTGTCATCGGGCCCGTCTACCCGAACCCGATCACGAACCTGAAAACCGGACTCGTGGCGCTTGACCCGGCGACCGGGAAGGTGCTGGCCTGGTACGGCGGCTCCCAATACGGGAAGAATCCGCAAAGTCCCGACCCGAACTACAGTTCTTATACGGACAACATCTCCTACCAGACGATTCCGTCCGGATCGACGTTCAAGACAGTCACCCTGTTGACCGCGCTGTCGAACGGCTACAACCTGAACTCGACGTTCGACGCGTCCGACCCGCAGAAGCTGCCTGGGACAAACGGCAACAACTACATCATTCACAATGACGAGGGCGACGCCCGCACGGCGTCCGCGAACCTGATCGACGCGACCGGCCAGTCGTTGAACACGGTCTACGTGCCGCTGGGCTTCAACATCGGCGGCCCCGGCCTGGGCGTCTCGAAGGTCGTCGCGATGGCGAAGAACCTCGGAATCTCGGATGACCTCGCCGAGCAGGCGGGTATCACGCTTGGTGAGGACTACATCCATCCCATCCAGATGGCGTCCGTCTACAACACGGTCGCCAGCGGTGGGTACCGGACGACTCCACACATCGTCGACAAGGTGCTGAACGGCTCGAGCCACCTGATCTACCAGGGGCAGCCGGAGGCGAAGAAGGTGCTGGAGTCCGGTGTGGTCGCCGACGCCAGCTACGCGCTCCAGTCGGTGCTCAAGCCCAAGGGGACGGCCGCGAGTTCGGCGCTGACCGGGAGGCCGTCCGCGGGCAAGACCGGCACGGTGCAGGACTACCAGAGCGCCTGGTTCTGTGGCTTCACCCCCGGGCAGCTGACAGCCTGCGTGGACATGTTCCGGGACCAGGCGAAGATGGACAACACCAAGAATCCACCGGTACCTCTTCCTGGCGAGGCCCTGACCGGTATCCCGACCGCGCCCGGCGGCAAGGTCTACGGCGGTGGGCTTCCGGCGAAGATCTGGAACAAGTTCATGACCGCCGCGCTCAAGGACCAGCCGGTCAAGCAGTTCCCGCCGCCGGTCTACGGCGGGACGATCCAGAACTTCACCCCGACCGACACGCCGAGCCCGACGCCCACCACGACGTCCGACCCGGGCAACCTCTTCGACCAGCCCTCGAACACCCCGTGGAACCCGCTCGCCAGCTGGGGTATCAACCAGAGCCACGGCACCACGAGCAGTACCAGTGGCGGTGGGAACGGCAACGGCTCCGGCGGCGGGGGTGGCAGACCACCGACGCCGACACCAGCACCGACGCCCACGAGCCGAAAATCCGGGCTCCTTGGGATTTCATCCGGTTAGCGTCCTGAGGTAAGCGCGACGTGGAACGGGCCTGGCGGGTGAAGCCCCGCCAGGCCCGTTTGCGTGATCTTCTGTCGGGCTCCGGGTTCTAGTACAGCGGAGTCCGATGGTAATACCCGTGAGTCGCCGGGTAGTCGTTCTCCAGGCTCCCGGTCGCCCAGTTCAGGAGGCCGGTGTACGGGATGAAGCCCGTGGCGCACCAACTGCCGGTGGTGGCGCCGTCCATTCCGCAGACGTCTCCATAGACGTTGCTAGCGCCATCGCTGCCGTCCGCAGAATTCGCTACTCTGCCAGTCAGCTCGCCGCCGTGGAAGTGTGATCCGCCGGTGAGTGAGACGTACGCCTTGACGCCACAGCTGCTCTTGCGGAGTTCGACCCAACCCGCGACGTCGTTCGTGTCGTACTGGGTCTTGCCGTTGCTGTCGGTGTACCAGTAGGTCAGGTTCGTGTGGTACAGGGTCTTCAATCCGTCACTGCAGTCAGTCGTCGTCGCCTGCGCAGTGCTGGACCAACTGGTGATCGCGGTGGCCGCGGGAACCAAGGCCGTGAGCACGGCGCTGGTGGCCAGCCTTTTTCGATTCACGTTCCAGTCCCTTCGTGCGGGTTCTTCATGGAGATGACGCCCGTGTGCGTGCGGATGCCGGCTGGACCGCCCCCGAAGATCCGGCGGACGGCCATCCGACGGCTGGGAAATCCTTCTACCAAGGGAGGGAGCAGCGAGGGCTGTCGCGGCGACGCGTCCGGACCCACTAGTACCTCGGCGTTTCCCCCGCGTATCCGTGAGTGACGGGGTAGTTGTTCTCCACCCTTCCCACCGCCCGGCTGAAGACACCGTCAGGGGAAATGAAACCGGTTGCGCACCAGGCGCCTGGGACGGCGCCGTCCAACCCGCAGATCTGTTCGTCGATGTTGCTCGCGCCGTCGCCGCCGTCGGGCGAGCTGAAAACTCGTCCGGTGAGCTCCCCGCCGGTGAAGTGGGTGCCACCGGTCAGCGAGACGTATGCCTTCACCCCGCAGTGGCTCTTCCGTAGCTCGACCCACCCGGCGACGTCGCTCGTGACCTGCTGTTCTTTCCCGTTGGTGTCGGTGTACCAGTAGGTCATGTTTGTGTGGTAGAGCGTCTTGAGGTCGGAGCCGCAGTCGTCCGCGGTCGTCGCCTGTGCTGTGCTTGACCAGCCGGTGACGGCTGTCGCCACGGGGAGCAGGGCCGTGAGCACGGCTCCGGTGGCCAGATTTCTTCGGTTCAAGTCATTTCCCTTCTTCGGCGGTTTTCCTGCGACGTCCGACGCTGAAGCGCGCGGACGGGACCATGCCTCGCCGGGCGGAATACGAAGGTGGTTGGACGTGAAACACCCGAAACCTGCTCCAGCGAGCGCGCTCGAAGGTGCCCGGAGGCTGTTCTCGATGCCGAGCCCGTGGGCGGCCGCGCTCATCGACGTCTAGACGTGGTCGTGTCGCCAGGCCACGCGGGAACGCCTAGAAGGTGAACCAGGGTTTGTAGAAATATGTGACGACCGCCTCGCCGATGCAGCCGGCGGCGAAACATCCGAGACCGATCAGGATGCCGACCCATCGTTTTCCGCGGGTCGCGGCCGTCGCGCCTGCCCACGCTGGCAGTGCGCCCAGCAGGCCCATCTTCACAAACAGGCCGGCGTGGGTGCGGATCTCAACCTGGCCGCCCCAGTCGGCGATGTAGTGACGGTCGAGCTTCGCCGCCCACTTCAGCAGGTACACCGTGAGGAAGAAGCTCGCGAGCGGACCCACGACGACCGAGAAGACGGTCCGGACCTGGCTCCACCTCGAGGTGGGTGTCATGGGCGCAAGAACCCCCGTCGCCGTCGCTCGTGGGAGCTACAGGCCGTTGAGGTGAAAGTGTATCCCTGTGGTCGGACCGGCACCGCTCGCTACGAAGTCGGTGACGACAGGCTCCGCGCCGGTCAGCGTCGACCCGGCCCGACTGTCCTGAGTCGCATCAGGGCCGTGGCCGGGGATCCACGACGTGACGCCGGTAGATCGCCAGCATGTACTCGTCCCAGTAGCGTCCGTCGTAGTAGCTGTGCTCCCGGAGATGTCCTTCTACCTCGAAGTACTTCCCGGCGCCGCTGGCGATCTGCGTGTAGTTGAAGTCCGGCACCTCCATGTAGATCTTTCGCAGGTCCCAGACCTGGAACAGATAGCGCAGGAACATCCCGACGGCGGTCATCGGTACTCCGCCGGCGACGTGCTCAGGGACGAAGGCCGCGGCGAGGAAGGCGATGCCGCGATGCAGGTCCGCGTTGTAACAGGACACAGTGCCGACCGGTTCGCCGTTCGGGGCGACGACGACCACGAACTGGCTCAGCGCGCCTTGCCGCAGCCCTGCCTGGAACGTCTCGATGTCCGGGATCGCGCCGCGGAACCGCCAGCGCCAGCCGACCTCCTCACGGGTGGCCAGGTCGTAAAGGAACGGCACGTACTCGGGGCTGACCGGACGCAGCGCCAGCTGTGCGCTGTGCAGGACCGGATGAGCGGGCCCGGACGCTGGGCCTGGAAGCGACGCCGCCTGCCGGGCCTGGCCCCCGTCGTGGGCGGCGTCGACGGCATCGACGGCATCGACGAGGGCCTGTACGTCGCCGACGGTCTGCGGCCCGCCCGGCGGCAACGCGGCGAGATCGACCCCACGGGCGGCGAGCCAGGCCTGCAGTTCCACCTGCTGTAGCGAGTCGAGGCAGAGCTCGTCGCGGAGATGGGTGGACGGTGTGACCATAGAGGGGTCGACATCCAGGACCTTCGCTAAAAGATCCTGGATGACGTTGTATTGCAGTTCACTGAGCACGGACGCTCCAACGCGAGAGCAGGCGGAACGCATCCTGAAACAGACCCACCGACGGTGGCCTCTTTCAGAGTCCGGGCGCGGGTTCCCGGAACAGGGTGCGTCCATCCGTGGGCTGAGGTAGGGGCAGCAGGACGCAACATAGCAGCGGTCACCGGGTCGGGCGCAAGCCGTATCTGCAATTTTCTCCTGATCAGTTTCCGGCGCACGTTCCGGGCGCGATCTGCCTGGGTTTATGACGCACGGTAGCTGGCTGCGGGCCACCGTTAGCGAGCTAGCGGCGCATCAAGTAGCTGATTGTGAGCGCCAACCGGTCGTGAATCACAGTCGGTGAGCGTCTTGGTCGCAAGGTCCCTGCTCAGGCGCCTGCGGCGTGAGCGGCCCACCGCGAGACGGACCCGACCACAGAAAGTAGCAGTCGGCGATGTTGGCGACTGGTTGACAGCGATGGTCCGGGTGCGCATAGTTCTGCCTCATGTGAGTTTGTCGCAATTTGCACACGGCTCCAGGCTCTGGTCGGGAGGTCGTGACAGGTCCGTGCGTGCCTGCGTGATCAATCCAACGCACGTCTCACCCGCTCGACAGCACAGGCGCTGAACCTCGTGGCGGACCCTTTCAGGAGATCGCGCGCGGCTTTTCTTGCGCCCGTATTCGGCGTCCAGGGGTCCTGCCCATAAGGCAGCCGCCGTTAGCCGGCGTGCGGACGATTCTGTGGTCGTCCTCGCTTCTCGGCGCCAGTGGTCAACGACACGGACTACCGCCTTTCGCGCGCCGCGGCGCGACTCCTTGTCGTCCAGATGCCTGATCGGAGCAGAGGAAGAGCCTTGCCTCGAACGCGTAGGTACCCGCTTCTTTTCGCAGAGACCATCGTGATCGTGATCTGTCTGGCGCTGGCGATGTCGAGCGGCCTCCCGGGCCTCACCGGCACCGCCCTCGCGGTGGCGGCCTCGCCAGGCGGGGGGTCGGGGCCCGCCAGCGCGACGCCTGCCGGCGGGACGGGCGGGGCCGCGTCGACGGGCGCGCCCCAGCCCGGCGCCGGTGGCCACGTGCCAGTGCCGGCCGGGGACGTCGCGGCGCTGGCGGTCGGAACTCCTGACGGGGTGAACGTCCTGGTGCCGAACTCCGCCACCGTCGGCGGCTGGCGGGAGCTGACGAACCTCTCGGTCCAGGGCTGGGACACCCCGATGTGGACCGAGTTCCATTGCGTGACGGGTGACGGCCGCTACATGGCGGTTACCTTCGCGCCGATCGGCATGGCAGACGACGAGACGCTGAGGGACGAAGGTGCGTTCGGCGCGATCGTCGACCTCAGGACCGGTAGCCGGTGGGTTCTGCCGGTCAGAGTCGGGCTCAAGTACTACTCACCCGGTTGCGGCACCGGCACGGATGTCGTCTTCAGCCGTAACACAGGCACCGACCACGCCAACACCGAGCTGATCAGGGTCGACGCCGCGGGCAGCAAGATCCGCGACCGCCGGACCGTCACCGGTCGGGTCGCGTCGGCCGTGCCGACGGCGAAGGGTGTCGCCGCGGCCGACGGTTCCAGGGTGATCTCGGTCGCCGCCAACGGTGGCACGTCGACCCTCGCGACCGCGCCCGGCGCGGTGTTCGATCTGCGCCCGAGTTCCAGTGACGGGCTCGACTACCTCGCCGTGACGGGCCCGACGACCTCGAAGGCGTTCCGTCGGGGCAGCAACGGCAAGGTCGCCGAGCTGGCCGACGGACCGCTGCGCAACATGGCTCTCTGGCAGGGCCGAGGCGGAAAGAACCACCTCGTCGGTCGGCCGAGCCGGGTCGCCGGTGGCAACCCGATCGATGTTCTCGGCACCGACACGCAGCCGGCGGACCTGTCCCTGGAGGGCGGGCTCGTCGTCGACGGGGAGGACGTGCCGGGCGGGACCGCGCCGACCAAGACGACCAGCGCCATCACGATCAGGAACCGGTCCCGGTCGGGCGGCGCGGCGACGGCCACGCAGGTCACCGCCGCCGCGGCGGATCAGGCCCCCGCGGCGAGCGCCAGCCCGGCGCCGTCCAGCCTGGCGCCGGGCACCCTCAAGCCGAACACCCTTCCGAGTGGCGGAGCCGCCGGTTCCGGCTCGCCCTGCGCGGTCGCGCCGCTGGACCCGTCGATGCAGGTCATCCAGCCCTCCCCCGCACAGATCCAGTGGAGCGCCTACCGTGCCGTGTCCGGCGGCCTGACGACTCAGCGGCCCGCGAACTGGGAGAAGCACGGCCTTCCGGCCTATACGCCGGCGTCGCTCATCCCGATCGCGAGCCTCGCGGGCGCCCCGAGTGGGGGCCACATCCCAACCCAGGTGCTCGAAGGCGTGCTCGCTCAGGAGTCCAACTTCAGCCAGGCCAGCTGGCGCGCCTTGCCGGGCATCGCCAGTGACCCGCTCATCGCCAACTACTACGGGACCGCCTACAGCTCCGACGGCTCGCTCATCGTCGGCGCCAACCCTGCCAACGCCGACTGCGGCTACGGCGTCGGCCAGATCACCTCGGGCATGACGGGCACGGCGACCAGCCCGTGGAGCGACACGGTGAAGCTGGCGATCGCCACCGACTACGAAGTGAACGAGCTCGCCGCCGTCAAGATGCTCACCGATTTCTGGAACCAGCTGTACGGCATGGGAATCCTCGCCAACAACGGCGACCCGACCAAGATCGAGAACTGGTATTTCGCGATCTGGGCCTACAACACCGGGATCCACACCGCCCCGCTGCCGAGCAACTACCACTCGCTCGGCCTCGGCTGGACAAACAACCCGGCCCAGAACGACTACCCGCCGAACCGGCAGCCCTTCCTCAGCGTCACCTACGACGACGCCGCCCACCCGTCGCGGTGGCCGTACCAGGAGAAGGTCCTGGGCTGGGCCGCCAACTCCCAGCTCGACCTGATCAACGGAGGCTTCAAGTACACGGCGAGCGGCATCCTGAACCTGCCGCAGAACTACTTCCTCTTCTGCACCTCCGCGAACAACTGCAGCCAGACGAACACCTCGGGCGGATACTGCAACAACGCTGACCGCTCCTACTGTGCGTGGCACACGGCGGTCACCTGGACCTCCGTCGACCGCCCGGATCTGGCCTCCGAGAATCCCGCGGGAGACGTCGGCGGCGGCGAGCCGGCGGTCGCCGATCCGTACCCGGCGTCGTGTTCCGCCGCCGCATCGCCAGTCGTGCAGACGCCAGGAACCACCGCCCTACCGGGTGGGGCCGTGATCGTCGACGAACTGTCGAGCTCCGCCACGAATCTCGCCGGCTGCGCGACGACCTCGTCGGCGGGGACCTTCGCCCTCACCTACGGAACCGACAGCTCCGGCCACCCGCTCGGAGCCATCGACACCCATCAGCTCGGCGTCGGATACATGGGTCATACCTACTTCGCCCGTACCGTCGCGCTCGCGCGGGCCTCGGCCTCGAACTCCGTCGGCGTCACCGGCACCTGGACGCCTCCATCCAGCGTTACCGGCTGGCAGCGGATCTGGGTGCACATCCCGGACAACGGGGCCGACACTCAGCAGGCCGACTACATCATCAACACCGGTACGACGACGAAGGACCGGATCGTCAACCAGCGCTGGAACCAGAACTCATGGTTCGATCTCGGCTCGTACCAGCTCAGCGCCGGCGCCTACGTCTATCTGACGAACGTCACCAACAACGACTGGAACCACACCGTCGACCTCGCGTGGGACGCGATCGCCTTCACGCCGTCGTCGAAGCCCGCCGTCGACTACGTCGCCCTGGGCGACTCCTACCAGGCCGGGGAAGGCGTCCAGCCCTACTACGGCAACGCTGACCGGCCGGTGATGAACGGCATCGGGGACGCCTGCCACCGCAGTCCTCAGGCGTACTCGAACACCGTGTTCAACGCGCTGCGGGCCGCGCACCCGGGCGACGACGAGTTTCATTTCCTCGCCTGCAGCGGAGCGGTGATCAACGATATCAACGGTCAGCACTACGATCAGGGTGAGGTCCCGCAGCTATACCAGAACTGGCTTGACGAGAACACGACCAACGTGACGATAGGCATCGGTGGGAACGACTCACGTTTCAGCACGATCGTGCAGGCATGTTTGTTGGACAATCTGTCGAGTGCCTTTTCGCAGCTACCGTTGAACGGCCCGAACTGCATGGCGTCCGACTTTCACCTCACCTTCAACGGAACCGTCGACCCACAACCGCTGACCGTCCAGGAACCGATCGTCATCGACGGTCTCAAGCCGCGCCTCGTCGCGCTGTACCAACAGATCCATTCGCTGGCGCCGAACGCGAAGATCACTGTGCTCGGCTACCCGCACATCGTCACGACCGGCAGCCTTCGGCTGGATATCTGCACTGTCGCAATCAACCCGGACCTGGCCCAGTGGTTCGCGGACATGGCCGACAGGCTGGACAGCGTGACCTCGCAGGCCGTTTCGGAGGCCGGCGTGGGGGCGACCTTCGTCAACCCGGTGAGCACCTTCTCGGGGCCGCCTGACCATGGCGCCTGCACCTTCCATGACGGCGACGAGTGGATCAACTCGCTCGTGCCGCACAGCAGCACGGGGAGCGGAAGCACCAACCCTGGACCGGGCAGCTTCCATCCCGACGCCGCCGGCCACGGTGCCGACGCCGGTCTCATCAACGCGTCTCTCGGCGTGTGAGGAAGCCGAACGTCGAACGGTCGTGAGACCCGGCCGCCGGTTCCGAGGGCAGAACCCTCGGAACCGGCGGCCGGCTGGTAACCCGACGAAAGAACGAAGGGGAGAAAGTGCGATACGCGGACGAGCTGTGTGAGCTGCTGACAACCGAGGGATTCGTCGACGTGGACGTCGATCTGACGGCTGACGAGCCACTGCTGTCGACGGGCGTCCTCGACTCACTGGAGCTGGTCCGGCTGGTCGGGGCGTTGACCGACCGGTATGGCGTCGCCATCGCGGGCAACGACCTGAACTTCGGGAACTTCGAGACCTGCTCCCGGATCAGCCTGCTGTTGGAGCGCCTGATGGCCAGGGTCGCCGCTGACCGAGTTGCCGCTGACTGAGTCGCCGGCGTCGAATCCGCGCGGTCACACGCCTCTTACGAAAGGCTGGCACGTACGTGGTCTACCTGCTGGATGCGATGGAACGGGCCGGCAAGGAACCGGGAACGATCACCTTCCTGTCGCCCGTCGGCGACGAGCGTCTGACCTGGGGCGACCTGCACGCGGACGCGCTGCGGGCCGCGGGCGGCCTGCAGGCGGCCGGCGCCGGTCCGGGCCGGTCGGTGGCTCTGCTGAGCCTGAACTCCCGGGCGGCGGTGACCGCGATCGCCGCGGTGTGGCTCGCGGGCGCGAGCCTGACGGTGCTGCCGACGCCGGCCCGCACGATGGACATCGAGGCCTTCCTGGCCGCCACCGAGCGACACCTCGACCGGCTCGGGCAGCCGGTGGTCCTCGTCGGATCACCGTTTGAAGACCTCAGCTCGGCACTGGCCTCGGCCGGCCACCAGGTCCGTCCCCTCGACTCGGTGCTCGCCGAGGCGCCCGCCGGCCTCTGGCGGCGGCCGGCCCTGGTCGATGACGATCCCGCGATCCTGCAGCTGACCAGCGGTACCACCAGCGAGCCCAGGATCGTCCGGGTCAGCCACGCCAACCTCGCGGCGAACCTCCAGGGCCTCGCCGAGGCGATCGACCACGGCGCGAAGCACGGCCGGACACTCTCCTGGCTGCCGCTGTCCCACGACATGGGCCTGATCGGGATCCTCGCGGCGATGCTGACCTGCGGCCAGTGCGACCTGCTGCTCGCCTCCCCGACCGACTACCTCGCCAACCCGGCCAGCTGGCTCCAGCTCGCCGCCGAGCACCAGGTCCAGACGATCGTCGGGCCGACGTCCGCCTACGCACTGGCCGCGCGGTTCCTGCCCTACGGCCCTCGCCTCGACCTCTCGACCATCACCGGCGCCATGTCCGGCGGTGAACAGATCGACCCGGACGCCATCGAGACGTTCCTGACCGCCGCCGCGCCCCACGGCCTGGACCCGCGGACCTTCCTGCCCGGCTACGGCCTGGCGGAAGCGACCTTCGCCGTCACCGTCCCCACCCCGATGCGGGGCCTGCGCGTCGACGAGGTCGACGCGGACACGCTGGCCCGCGAAGGGCGCGCCGCTCCACCGCGCCCAGGCGAGCCAACCCGCCGTCTGCCACTGCTGGGCTCGCCCATCGCTCGGACCAGCCTGCGGATTGTGGGTCCGGCGGGCCGTCAGCAGCTGCCTGACCGCACGGTCGGCGAGGTCGAGGTCCGCGGACCGGCGGTGACCAGCGGTTACCACGATGCCGAGCCCATGGACGAGGGTATGGAGGAGAGTCTCGCCGACGGCTGGCTGCGGACCGGCGATCTGGGCTACCTCGTCGACGGCGAGCTCGTCCTCTGCGGCCGGAAGAAGGATCTGATCATCGTCGGCGGCCGCAACATCTACCCCGAGGACGTGGAGCGCGCCGCCGGGCAGACACCCGGTGTCCGGGCCGGCAACGCCGTCGCGTTCCCGGTGCCCCGGCCGGGCGGCCTCGGCGAGGGCGTCGCCGTCGCCGTCGAGTCGCGCGTTCCGGACCCCGACGCCGTGCGCCGCGCCGTCACGGACCGGGTCCGCACCACGATCGGCATTCAGCCGGTCGCGGTCTACGTACTGCCGGCCGGCTCGATCCCCAAGACGCCCTCCGGCAAGCTTCAGCGCGCCGAGGCGGCCCGGCGGTTCACGTCATGAGCAGCCCGGTCGGCCGTAACGACATCGTCGTCGGAGCCGGCGCCGACCCCGCGGGCGCGGACACCATCGTCGAACTGCTCACGCTGGGGCTTTCCGCCTGGACCGAACGCGATGCCGACCGGCGCAGGAAGATCCTGGCCGACTGCTGCGCCCCCGACGTGGTGTACGTCAGCCCGCTGGGTGCGGCCACCGGGCTCGACCAGTTCACGGACCTGATCGGCGAGGTCCAACGCGGCTACCCCGGCTACCGCCCGGTCCGAACCACTGCCATCGACCTCCACCACCGGAACGCCCGTCTCGAATGGGCGTTCCGGGACAGCGCTGGCAGGACCACCCTCACCGGCCTCGACATCCTCGTCTTCAGCGACGAGCCGTTGATCGTCGCCATGACCGCCTTCTTCGGCCCCACCCCACCGATCCGCTACACCTATGGGAGCGTCGGACTGCCCCGCTGAGGGCATGCGTCGTGGTTGGCCGGGCCCGGGCATGTACCACAATGGGTTGCATGAGTGTGGGGTGCGGATGAGGTGGCGGGGATGACGGCGGCCGACGTCGTGGACGCCACCGTCAGCCCTAGCGACGAGGACCCTGTCGTCCGGGGCGCGAGTGAGCTGGTCGGCGGGCCGCCCGGGCGGCACGCGGCGCTGCCCGCGTCGACCTGGTGGACGCCGCTGCGGGTGCTGCTCGCGTTGACGATCGTGGTCTGCGGCCTCGGGTACACCCAGAAGGCGACCTGCCGGGACACCCGCAACTGGGCGCACGAGTACCAGTACACCCGGATGTGTTACTCGGACGTCGTCGCGCTCTACTCGCAGGAGGGCCTGTCCGGCGGCAAGACGCCCTACCTGGACTACCCGACCGAGTACCCGCCGCTGATCGGCCTGACGATGGAGGTCGTCGGGGCGGTCTCCCGGCTCGCTCCCACCCAGCACCCGGTCTACAAGACGGTCAACGGGCAGCAGGTCGTCGATCACTACACGATGGACAGCCGGTCCGCCCTCTTCTACGACCTGACCTGGGTCCTGTTCCTCGGCCTGGCCTGCGTCACCGTCGTCGCGACCGCGCTGACCGCGGGACGAAGGCGGATCTGGGACGCGGCGCTGTTCGCGCTGGCACCGACCATGGTGCTGCATCTCCTGACGAACTGGGACATCATCGCCGTCGCCTTCGCGGCGCTGGCCATCTACGCGTGGTCGCGACGGATGCCGGTGGTCGCCGGGGTGATGCTCGGGTTGGGCGTGTGTACCAAGCTCTACCCGATCTTCTTCCTCGTCGGGCTGTTCGTGCTGTGCCTGCGGACCGGTTACCTGCGTACCTTCGCCCGCACAGCGATAGCGACCGCCGCGACCATTGTGGCGATCATGTTGCCGACCTGGCTGGTCGCCGGCTATTTCGTCGGCACGCAGAAGGTGCAGGACGGCATCCTGCCGACGTTCTTCTCCGGCGGGGACTGGCTGAGTCTGCTCGGCGGCCACGGCCCCGACGGCTCGCGCAACGCGGTCGAACAGTTCTTCCACCTGAACGAGACCCGGGTCGCCGACTGGGACTCGGTCGCCTTCGCCCTGCAATGGCTCTCCGGCGCGCACGATCCAGGCTGGTTCGCCGGTCTGCACCTGGTGGTCGTCCTGCTGAGCGGGCTGCTGCTGGCGGGGGCGGTCGTCCTCGTCCGATATCGCGCCGAACGGGCGCGGTGGGCGGCGGGGCCCGAGGAGCCGGAACGGGCCCAAGGCCTGCTTGACGCGCCGCGGGTCCAGGTAGCCGTGGCCGGTGGGACGTGGCTCGTCATCGTCATCGCGACGCCACTCGTGCTGACCGCGATCCGTGAGCACGGCGTCCCGGTGCACGTGCTCAACTGGGTGACCGCGGTGGTGCTGCTCATGGTCGTCGCCGCGATCTGCGCGCTGTGCTGGTTCGCGCCGCGCCGGCCCCGTCTGCCGCAGGTGCTGTTCCTGCTCGTGGTGGCGTTTCTGGTCACCAACAAGGTGTTCTCGCCGCAGTACACGCTGTGGCTGGTCCCGCTGTACGCGCTCGCCCGGCCGAAGTGGCGGGCGTTCCTGGTCTGGCAGGCGACCGAGGCCTACCTGCTGTTCATGCGGTTCATGCACTTCATCTACAACGACACGTCCGGCGGCCGCGGGGTCGCGCGCGGCTGGTTTGTCGGCGCGGTGGCACTGCGCGACCTGATGCTGGTGGTGCTCGCGGGCCTCGTGGTCCGCGAGATCCTGCGCCCGGAGCTGGACGTCGTGCGGGCCTCCGGGCTGGACGACCCGGCCGGCGGTGTCCTCGACGGGGCGGCGGACGCCGCGGTGGGCCGCGGCCGGGCCGTGCGCCGCGACTACGCGCCGTCCGAACGGCCGCCGTCCGAACGGCCGCCGGCCCCCGAGCCCAGCCCGACCGTGCCTGAGTACGCCGAGACGGGACCGCTCCCGTCGCTCGGCCGGCGCTGGCGACGCGCCGAGGCGGTCGGTGACACTGGCGCGACCCAGACGGGGACGGGAACGTCCGGCCGGGGCGGCGAGACCGGCGGGGATGGCGGCCTGAGCGAGCCGGGTGCGCTGTTCAAGCCGCGCCGAACGGATCCCGACGCTCCGTGACATCGCTGCTCACGCCGGGGGAATCGGTCGAACCGGGGCCGCCGGTCTCGGCCGCCCGGACCTGGTGGGCGCGGTTGCCGGCCGCGGTGCGCGCCACTCTGCCGGTCTGGTTCGCCAGCCGGGTCGGGGTCGCGGTGCTGTCGTACGCGGCCGCGCGGGTCGCGGTCGAGGGCGCGCTGGGCCGGCAGCCCACGTTCCTGGCCCTGTGGGACCGCTGGGACGTCGGCCTGTTCACCAAGGTCGCGCGCTACGGCTACGTCTCGCCGCACTATGCCGATCAGACCGAGGTTGACTTCCCAGCCTTCCCGCTCGCGATCCGGCTGGTCCACCTGTTCACCCGCAGCTGGCTCGCGTCCGGGCTGATCGTCGTCTTCCTGGCCGGCGCGGTGGCGATGGCTGCGATCTGGCGGCTCGCCGCGGACGAGGACGGCCCCGAGGCCGGCCGGGCGGCGGTGCTCGCCGCGATCTTCGCCCCGTACGCGGTCTTCCTGTTCGCCGGCTACTCCGAGGCGCTGTTCCTGGCCTTCGCGAGCACCGCCTGGCTGGCCGGCCGCCGCGGCCACTGGTGGGTCGCCGGGCTGCTCGCGGCCGGAGCCACCGGCACCCGGATCACGGGCATTCCGCTGTGGTGCGGGCTGGTCGTGCTCTACCTGGTCGAACGTCGCTCCGCCGGGCAGCCGGTACTCGCCCGGCCGGCGTTCGCGCTGGCGTTGCCGCCGCTGCCGGTGTTCGGCTTCCTGTGGTATCTGCACGGCAAGACGGGCGAGTGGAACGCCTACACGGTGGCGATGCGGGCCGGCTGGCACCGCTGGACCGACTGGCCGTGGTCCGGCTGGCGGGCGACGTGGCATTCGGCCTTCCCCGGTCCGGACGGATCCACGACGTTCACCTGGTTCTGGCGGGCCGAGCTGCTCGCCGTGGTGCTGGGCGTCGTCGTCACGATCCTGTTGCTGCGCGGCCGGCGGTGGGCCGAGGCGACCTTCGTCGGCACCGCGACCCTGCTGATGGCCGCGACCAACTACTACGCCTCCGGGGTGCGCACGATGCTGGTCGCCTTCCCGGTCTACCTGCTGCTGGCCCGGCTTGCCGGCCGGTATCCGCGGCTTGCGCCGGCCTACCTCTGGCTCTCCGGGCCGGTCATGGCCGCGTTCGTTGTCGCCTTCACCCAGGGCCACTGGGTCGACTGACCGCCGTGAGGGCGCGCGCTGCTCGGGCTGTTGGCTACGGTCGGTAGCGCGTGGGGTGGTGCGAGGACGCCCTGGATGACCATGCCGAAGCCGAGGACGATCCCGGTACCGAGCAGCGCCGCGGCGGCGATCGCCGGGTACGGCATGGGCGGTGGTTCAGGCTCGTGTTGCGACGGCCAGCTGTCCCAGACCTCCACGGCCGTCCCCCGTCCGCGCTCCGTCACCGCCCGTCGGCCGGGAAGATAACTCACAGTGACGATCGGTTGGGCTGGTCGTCGGGCCCGGCCAGCCTGGGCACCCGGTACGGGTCCACCGGAAGCGGCGCCTACCGCGGAAGCACCACACCAAGGACGCCAATGGAGGTGATCGGCGCGTTGGTAGGCCAGGATGGGGCGATGAGTACGGACGGCGACCCAGCCGGCCCGCCGGCCGACGGTGCCCCGGCCCACGAGCCACGGCCCGCCCCGGCGGCTCCGGCCGATCGGGCCGGGATCGAGGCCGGTGACGCGGCGCCCCGCGACGTCGGGCCAGTCGCGCCCGAGCGCCCGGGCGGCGGCCTCGGCGCCGTCTCCCGCCGCTGGAAGGCCACCAGTCCGCCGGGTGCGGGATCGCGGCGGGACGCTGGTCCCCGACGCCAGTTCACCGAGCGCGAGCGTGCGATCAACGCGTTGGCCTATCCGGTCGCCGGGACCGCCGCGGCCGCAGTGGTGGTCGTCATCGTCGTCGCGCTGGTCGACCCGTCGCCGGGGCGGCACGTGCGCGGGCTGCTGATCCTGTTGGCCCTGGTCGGGCTGCTGGCGGCGGCGTGCGGCTGGGTGCGCACGGTCTGGCACGGGCCGACGGACGACCCTGGCGCCGACGCCGCGACGGACGGGCCTTCGTCCCCGGCGCACTCCGCCGCGCGGCCCCAAGGCGGCGAGCGTCAGATCGTCCGACACGTCGAGTAAGCTCGACGCGACGTGACGCCCGCTCCTATACCGGGTGTCGTCGGCACATCTTCGTGGCTCCAGGGGTAGGACGTCAGCTGTAGGACGTCAGCTTCAGAACCTCAGCCTTACGGCTGGGCCGCCAACGATGTGCCGAGCGTCTGCTCTGCCGGCGGAGCCGCTCGTTCGAGTGGTTCGTCCGTCGGTACAGCACCGTCCTCCTGCCACGGGTACGTCCCGCGGCCGCCGAGTCCACAGGAGGTGGGTTCAGCCTTGGCACGTCATTACGAGCTCATGGTCATCCTCGACCCCGATCTCGAAGAGCGCACTGTCTCCCCGTCCCTCGACCAGTTCCTCAGCGTCGTCCGCAACGGCGGCGGCGCGGTCGAGAAGGTCGACGTCTGGGGCCGGCGCCGGCTCGCCTACGAGATCCGCAAGAGCCACGAGGGCATCTACGCCGTCATCGATCTGCACGCCGAGCCGGACGTGGTCGCCGAGCTCGACCGGCAGCTCACGCTCAACGAGTCGGTCATCCGCACCAAGGTCATCCGACTGCCGGAAGCGAAGAAGCCGCGCGCCGCCCGTCGGCCGGTCGCCGCTTAACACCGTGTCAATCGAGGCCAACCACAGGCCTTGCGGGACTGGGGGCACAAGCCATGGCCGGTGAGACCGTCATCACGGTTGTCGGCAACCTGACCAGCGATCCGGAGCTGCGGTTCACCCCGAACGGGGCGGCTGTCGCGAGCTTCACCGTCGCGTCGACCCCGCGCACGCTCGACCGCGCCACCAACGAGTGGAAGGACGGCGAAGCGCTGTTCCTTCGCTGCTCGATCTGGCGGCAGGCGGCCGAGCACGTCGCGGAGTCGCTGCAGAAGGGCGCCCGGGTGATCGTCCAGGGCCGCCTCAAGCAGCGCACCTTCGAGACCCGCGAGGGTGAGAAGCGCACTGTCATCGAGCTCGACGTCGATGAGATCGGCCCCTCGCTGCGGTACGCGACCGCCAAGGTCGTTCGCGCCGCGCGCGGCGGCGGCCCGGGCGGTGGCGGCGGCTTCGACGGTGGCGGCTACTCCGGTGGCGGCCCCAGCGGTGGTGCCGGCGGCGCCAGCGCTGGTGGTGCCGGCGGCGGTGGCGGCTACCGGGGTGGAGGCCAGGGCGGCTCCTCGTCCGGTGGCGGCTACTCCGGTGGAGCCGTCGACGATCCCTGGTCGCAGTCGGCCGGCGGCTACTCGGACGAGCCCCCGTTCTAGGCACCACCCACGGTGTCCACGGGTGCGCGGCGCCCGTTGCGCGCTCTTGCGCGCCCTCATGACGTTTGTCTGAACCTAGGAGTGCACACATGGCCAAGGCGGCTGTGCGCAAGCCCAAGAAGAAGGTTTGCGTTTTCTGCAAGGACAAGACCGAGTACATCGACTACAAGGACACGTCGCTGCTGCGGAAGTTCATCTCCGACCGTGGCAAGATCCGTGCCCGCCGTGTGACCGGCAACTGCAGCCAGCACCAGCGCGACGTCGCGATCGCGGTGAAGAACAGCCGCGAGATGGCGCTGCTGCCCTACACCTCGACCGCTCGCTGAGGAGGGTGACGCCGACATGAAGCTCGTTCTCACCCACGAGGTGCCCGGCCTCGGCAGCCCCGGCGACATCGTCGAGGTCGCCGACGGCTACGGCCGTAACTACCTCGTTCCGAAGCAGTTCGCGATCGTGGCGACTCGCGGTGTCGAGCGTCAGGTCGACCAGATCAAGCGGGCCCGCTCGGCCCGCGAGGTCCGCGACCTCGGCCACGCGCAGGAGATCGCCGAGCAGCTCAAGGCGCTGAGCGTCACGCTGGTCAGCCGCGCGGGCAAGGAGGGCCGGCTCTTCGGCTCGATCACGGCCGGCGACGTCACGGACGCGGTCACCCGGGCCGGTGGCCCTGCGCTCGACAAGCGCAAGGTCCAGCTGACCTCGCCGATCAAGTCGCTCGGGCAGCACACCGTCGCGGTGCACCTGCACCCCGAGGTGACCGCCCAGGTGACGGTCCGCGTCTCCGCGGCCTGATTCACGGTCCGGGTCCGGGTCTCCGGGTTCCCCAGCCTTCGGGTTCTCGGCCGTCGGGTTCTCAGCCTTCGGGTCAGCGGGCCCGGAGCCCCGCTCGGCCGTCGCTCCACCACTGCCCGGTGCCTCGACAACCGTCTCGCGCGGTTGTCGAGGCACCGGGCAGTGCCGTTTCCGGGCCCGATTGGCCGCCGCCAGTGCCCACGCATGGGTTGTGTTCGTCGTGCAGACGATTCGTTCGCGGGTTTCGGCGGACTTTTCTCTGTCCACAGGGCCTGAGGGCAGATGACCAGCCCAGCGGGGAAATTTGAACGGAACGTGACCTAGCCGTCCACAGCTCATCAGTCGTCGTCCCGAGTCTTTCCCCAGGTACTACCGGCGTTGCCCACAGGTTATCCACACAAGTCTGTGGATAACTTTTTGCCGGGCGTGCCTGCCAGCCCCTAAAGTCGGCGTTCGGTCGTACGTGCGTTCGCCGTCCCGGGCGGTGCGCGGTCCCTCGTGGGTGTCTCCTTGACAACGGGCCGCCTTACCTCGAACATTTGTTCGATAGTTGGGTTCGGGCTGTGCGACGGTCTGAGCGGGCTCGGTCTGAGCGGGCTCGGTCTGAGCGGGCTCGGTCCGAACGGGCGGCCGGCGCGGACGGCGGGGCGGCCTCCTCGGGCGACAGGCCCGGGCGGCTCCGCTGAACGGAACGTCCGGGCGGCAGCTCCGCTCGGTGCGTCGGGGCGGCCCGAGACGGCCAGTGCGGGCATCGGCGCGGGATGATCGAGGACAGGGGTGAGGCGGGTGACGGTCACCGACATCTCGCGCGGTGGCGGTCAGCCGCTGGAGCTCGACCGGACGCCCCCGCACGACATCCCGGCCGAACAGAGCGTGCTCGGCGGCATGCTGCTGTCGAAGGACGCGATCGCGGACGTCGTCGAGGTTCTCCGGGCGACCGACTTCTATCGCCCGGCGCACGCGACCGTCTTCGAGGTCGTCGGCGACCTCTACGGCCGCGGCGAGCCCGCCGACACGGTGAGCGTCGCCGCGGAGCTGGGCCGGCGTGAGCTCCTGGAACGGGTCGGCGGCGCCGGCTACCTGCACACCCTTATCTCCAGCGTGCCGACCGCGGCGAACGCCGGTTACTACGCCCATATCGTCGCCGAGAAGGCCGTACTGCGCCGGCTCGCGGAGGCCGGCACGCGGATCGTCCAGCTCGCCTACGGGCCGGCCCATGACGTCGACGCTCTGGTGGACCGCGCCCAGGCCGCCGTCTACGACGTCACCGAGCGTCGGGGCACCGACGACTACGCCCCCCTCGGGGACCTGCTCAATCCGGCGCTCGAGGAGATCGAGGCGATCGCCGGGCATGAGGGTGCACTCACCGGTGTCCCCACCGGCTTCGCCGACCTTGATGAGCTGACGAACGGCCTGCACGGCGGACAGCTCTGGATCGTCGCCGCTCGGCCCGCGGTCGGTAAGTCGACCCTGGGCCTGGACTTCGCCCGGGCGGCCTCGATCAAGCATGGCATGGCGTCGGTCATCTTCTCGCTGGAGATGAGCCGCATGGAGATCACCATGCGCCTGCTCTCCGCCGAGGCTCGGGTCTCCCTGCAGAACATCCGGACCGGGCGGCTCACCGACGAGGACTGGGCCCGCCTGGCTCGGCGGATGGGCGAGGTGGCCGAGGCGCCGCTGTTCATCGACGACAGCCCGAACCTGACCATGATGGAGATCCGGGCGAAGGCCCGCCGGCTGCGGCAACGCAACGACCTGCGCCTGATCATTCTGGACTACCTTCAGCTGATGTCCTCGCCGAAGCGGGTGGAGAGCCGCCAACAGGAGGTCAGCGAGATCTCCCGGTCGCTCAAGCTGCTCGCCAAGGAGCTGGAGATCCCGGTCGTCGCCATATCCCAGCTGAACCGGGCGTCGGAACAGCGGGCGGACAAGCGGCCGCAGGTCTCGGACCTCCGTGAGTCCGGCTCGCTTGAGCAGGACGCCGACGCCGTCATCCTCCTCTACCGTGAGGACACCGTCGAAAAGGAATCGGCGCGGGCCGGCGAGGCGGACCTCATTATCGCAAAACACCGAAACGGCCCGACCGGCACCGTGACCGTTGCCTTTCAGGGGCATTACTCCCGCTTTGTCGACATGGCCAACTAGGCTTCTCGTCAAGTACGGGCACTTCGCCGGTCCCGCACCGCCGCGCGGGGTTGGCGCTGGCGCGGGAGGAGGCGGCGGATGGGCCAACGGGTGCCGGTGATCGCGCTCACGGGGTACCTGGGCGCGGGCAAGACCACCGTGCTCAACCACCTGCTCCGGGCGCCGGGGGCGCGCATCGGGGTGGTGGTCAACGACTTTGGCGCGATCAACGTCGACGCTGCCCTGATCACCGGCCAGGTGGACGAGCCGGCCGCGATCACGGGCGGCTGTGTGTGCTGCGTTCCGGACACGGACGGCCTGGACGACGCGCTGGAGAAGCTCACCCAGCCTCGGCTACGGCTGGACGCGGTGCTCGTGGAGGCCAGCGGCGTCGCCGACCCCCCGGCCCTGGCCCGGCTCATCCAGTTCAGCGGCGTGCGGCGCGCGCGCCCCGGCGGCCTGGTCGACGTGATCGACGCGGCCGCCTACTTCGACACCGTCGACAGCGGTGGGCCGCCGCCGGCCAGGTTCTCGGCAGCCTCGCTCGTCGTGATCAACAAGACCGACCGTGTCGCCACCGAGGTCCGGGCTGAGACGGTGGCCCGGATCGCCGCCCGGGTACGCGAGGCCAACCCCCGCGCCCACCTCGTCGACACGACCCACGGGCGGGTCGACCCCGCACTCGTGTTCGACGCCGCCACCACGGAAGACCCGGTCGACGAGCTCCCCTTCGCGGCCGCGGCCAGGCAGGACCCGGGCGAGGAGTCCCACCGGCACGTCCACGCGGTGACGGTGCCGGCTACCGGCCCCATTGACCCCGGTCCGCTGGTCGACCTGCTGGAGGACCCGCCGGCGGGGGCCTACCGCCTGAAGGGCACCGTGACGGTGGACACCGGGCGAGGCCCGCGCGGTTTCGTCGTCAACATCGTCGGGCCGCAGATCCACGTCGCGGCAAGGCCTTCCTCCGACGGTCCCGACGGTTTGGTCGCGATCGGCCTGCATCTCGACCAGGCAGCGGCCCGGGCCCGCCTGGAGGAGGTTCTGCGGCCCTGCTCCGGCCGCCCGGCCGCCGAGGGCGTGCGTCGTTTCACCCGCTACCGCCGCCTGAGTTCCTGACAGAGGCGTCCAGCCGGCCCGGACAGCGGCGACACCGGGCGTAATACCGTGGCGTCGCCGACGCTGAACGCGTCGGTCACGGTCGCCGCCCGGCGCCAGGAGAGGTCCACGGCGAAAGGTCTGCACCGTGCTCGAGACGGACCGGTTGGTGCTGCGTCCGCTGCGGCTGGCGGATGTCGACGCCTTCCTGGCACTGCATGCCGACGACCGGGTCAACCGCTTCGTTGGCACCTACACCCGCGACCAGGCGCTGGTCCGGCTGGAGACAGTTGAAAAACAGTGGGCGGACCGGGGCCACGGACTGTTCTCGGTGCACCTGAAGACGACCGGCGAGTTCGTCGGCCGGATCGGCCCGCAGTTCTGGGACGAGTTCGGTGAGGTCGAGATGGCCTGGACCCTGCGCGCCGAGGCGTGGGGCCGCGGCTACGCCACCGAAGCGGCCCAGGCCTGCATCGACTGGGCCTTCGAGCACCTGACCGAGAACTACCTGGCCGCCTACATCCACCCGGAGAACGCCGCCTCCCACCGCGTCGCGCAGCGGCTGGGCTTCTCCGTGCTCCGTCACGGCATCCTGTTCGACAAGCCCGTGATCGTGTACGCCCTGAACCGCCCGACCACCCGGGCCTGACGGGCCCCGGGCCGGCCCGCGGGCCCGCCCCAAACCCCCGCCGCGCAGCGACCGCGGCCACCGAGATCACCGCGGCCACCGAGATCACGACGGTGACCGCTGGGGCCTCGACAGTGACCGCTGGCACCGCACCACCCTCGTCGGTCGAGACGCTGCCTGATCGATGCCCGTCCTCCAACCGGCCCGGCGTCAGCATCGGCCGCTCGCGCAGCGCGGCGCTCCGCCGTGCCCGCCCCGCCCCGCCCCGGCCCGCTGCGGCGCGGCGCGGCGCGGCGCGTTCCGCGCGGAACGCGGAGATCGTCCCGCGCCCGCGCAACGTGTTCTCCGGAGGGAGAGTCGACTGTGACTCGGTCGCGTTCCGCCGACGCGGAGCTCAGCCGCCTCCGTGTGCAGGCGGCCCGGAGTCGGTGAGTGCACTCGTCGCTCGGTCGCGTTCCGCGGAACGCGGAGATCGTTACCGGCGTCGGCTGGGCGACGGTAGCGCGTGGGCGGTCGCCGGACTGGGCCGTGGCGACGCCAGCTCGGTCGCGTTCCGCGGAACGCGGAGATCGTGATCGGTGTCGGCTGGCGGGGCGTTCCGGGAACGCGGCGATCTGTCGCATCTGCGCGCAGATCGGCCCAGGAGTCGGTGAGTTCGCTCGTGGCTCGGTCGCGTTCCGCGGAACGCGGAGATCGTCACCGCTGTTGGCTGGCGAGTTGCGCCAGGGAGCGGGCGATCCGCCGCGCCTGCGCGCAGCGCGTACCGGACGGGGTGAGTCCGTCGGTGGGCTCGGCCGCGTTCCGCGGAACGCGAGGATCGTCTGCGGCACCCGTTCCAGCGGAACGAGGAGGTCGTCTGGCGTTCCGCGGAACGCGGAGATCGTTTGGCCGGCTGGCTGACGTTCCGACGAAGCCTTGGGCCTCCGTGGCGTCCGCGCGCCGACCGTTCCGCGGAACGCGGAGATCGTTGGCGGTGCCCGCGTCGTGTCTCCAGGATTCAGGGAGCCCGTCGTTGGGTCGGCCGCGTTCCGCCGAGCGGGCTGGTCGTCCGCGGCGCCGGGCTCTGGACGCGCGATTGCTCCGGGGGTACGGCGGGACGGGTTGGGTGGCGCCTGCGCATGCAGGGTGGTGCACGTCAGCGAACGTCAGCCGTGCCCGTCCCGCCCGCGTACCACGGGCAGTGCCGCGCTCCACGGGTGCGCGTTCCGCGTTCCGCGGTGCCCGTCCCGCCCGCGTTCCGCGGGACGGTGCGCGTTCCGCGGGTTGCGGTGCGCGTTCCGCGGGTTGCGGTGCGCGTTCCGCGGGGTGCGGTGATCGTTCTTCGTGACTACTCCGGCGGAGTGGTCGGAGGGGCGGGGTCGGCGGGCGGGGGGACGACCCAGGGCACGCCAGGGGTGCGTGGCTGGTTGGGGATGCCGTCGGCGTCGGGGTGCGCGGGCGGTTGGTTGGACGGCTGGACGGGCGGCGCGGGTTGGGGCGGGCCATAGGCCGGGTAGCCGGGATAGCCGGGATGAGGCGGGTAACCGGGCTGCTGACCGTAGCCCGGCGGGCGGTACGCGGGGTGACCGTAGCCCGGCTGGTTCGGCCCGGGGTAGCCGTGCTGGTGCGCGCCGGGGTAGCCCGGTTGCTGGCCGGCCGCGACTCCTGATCCGTTGGTTCCGCCCGGATTGCGCCGGGGGAAGCGGGTACGCAGCAGTCGGTTGAGCCACCAGGCCAGCGCCAGCGACGCGAGCATGCCGACGAACGGTCCAGCCTGGTGGTGCCGGTCGCCGGTCTTCGTCCGCGAACCGGCGGCGAGCAAATAGATCGTCATGATCGCGATGAAGACGTAACCACTGACGAAGAAGTGGAAGAAACGTAGCCGCAGCCGGGCGACAACGTCTCGCAGGAACACCGCCGGCAGGATCCAGATGCCGAAGCCGAATACTGCCGCGGTCAACGGCGAGAACACCAGGAACCCGAAGAACTGCTTGAAGAACTCGCCCATGCCGGGCCCCGTCGCTTAAGTCCGTGCCGTCAGACGGCGCCGGCCGTGGCTTCCGCCGAGGCCTCGACGCTGGCGACGTGCTCGACCGACGGTGTGCCTGCGAAGAACGGACCGATCGCCGCGCGCCAGCGCCCGAAGCCCTCGGAGCCGCGGAAGCCCTCGGTATGTGCCTCCAGGCTGGCCCACTCGACGATCAGCACGAATGAGCTCGGCGACTCGACCCCGCGACTCATCCGGATCGATCGGCAGCCTGGCGCGGTGGCGATCTCGTGTCGAACCGTGCGGTAAGCGACGATGAAGTCGCTCTCCGTACCTGGTTTCACGTCAAACCTTGCGATCTCCGTGACGGGGGTGCCGCCCGCCGCCGGCCCGGTAGCGCTCATGCCGCAAGTCTGGCACCTGGACCGCGGCCTCCGCTGGCCGCCCGCAACTCCCGTACCGATCAGCGATGTGTCTACATACGGACTGGTACGCGAACCTGGGCGACCGCGCGGACCGAGGCGAATATCCTTCGTGCTGAAGATCGAGGGCGACGGAGGCATCGGCGCGATGGCCGGAGCCAGCATGGTCGTCGGGGACAGCGCGGTCGGGAGCCAGCTGGTGGAACCGCTCGACGAGGACGACCCGACCCGGCTTGGCCCGTACCTTCTGCTGGGTCGCCTGGGTCAGGGCGGGATGGGCACCGTCTACCTTGGCCGCCGGACCGGGGTGAACGGCTCGGGCCTTCTGGCTGAGGCCGCGGTCCAGAGCCCGCAGGACGACGGCAAGACGGGTGAGAACGGTACCGGCCCGTTGGTAGCGGTCAAGATGGTCAGGCCCGACCTGGCGCGGGAGCCCGAGTTCCGTGAGCGCTTCGGGCGGGAGGCGACGGCGGCCCGGAGGGTGGCCCGGTTCTGCACGGCCGAGGTGCTGGATGTGGACGTTGAGTCCCGCCGGCCCTACCTCGTCACCGAGTACATCGAGGGACGCACCCTGGCGGCGACCGTCCGTCAGGACGGGCCGCTGTCCAGCGCCGAGGTGGAGCGGCTGGCGGTCGCGGTCGCCTCGGCGCTGACCGCGATCCATGCCGCCGGGCTGGTCCACCGAGACCTGAAGCCCGGCAACATCATGCTTTCGCCGTCCGGAGCCCGGGTCATCGACTTCGGGATCGCCCGCGCACTGGACGCGACGACGACCTTCACTCATGCCGGTGTCGGAACTCCCGCGTTCATGGCGCCAGAACAGGCCCTCGGCGCCGTCGTCGCCCCACCGGCTGACATCTACGCCTGGGGTGGCGTCCTGCTCTTCGCCGCGACCGGCCGGCTCCCGCATGGCGAAGGTCCGAGTCCTGTCATCCTCTACCGGGCCGTCAACGACGAACCTGACCTCTCCGGTCTCGAACCGGGCCTTCGGCAGCTTGTCGCCCGCGCGATGGCGAAGGACCCGGACCGCCGGCCCACGGCGCAGGAACTGCTGCTGCATCTCGTCGGTGCACGTCCCCTCGACGGCCTGGACGGGCCGTCCGCGGCGGTCCTCGATTCCGCTCCGGCCGGCGACCTCGATGAGGCGCTGGCACTCGCCGCCGAGATCGCTCGCGACTTCGGCGACGACACCCTCGGCACCCACGACGCGTCGGGCCCCGGTGGCCAGAATGCCCCTGGCCGCCCGGCTGCCCTTGACGATCCAGCTGCGCCCGGCAACCTAGCTGCGCCCGGTGGTGCCGCTGCCCCGGGCGGTCAGATTGCCCCGGGCGGTGCGACTGCCCTGGGCGGTGCGACTGCCGCTGATGGCGCGACTGCGCCCGGCGATCCGACTGCGCCCAGCGATCCGACCGGTCCCGGCGACCTGATGGGCCCGGCGGGCGGCCGGTCGACCGCGCCGGCGGACCAGGACTCGCGGTCGCGGCCAGCCGCGGGCCCCGCCCGTGGGACAGCCGGCGGTCCCGTCACGCCAACCGCGACGCCCTCGCCGCGGGCCGTGACCACCGACCCGCCGACCCGGGATGCGACCACGTTCGTCCCGTCGCACCTGCGTGCCGACGGCGACCGGTCGGACGAGCCGTCCCGCCGGCGCGACGGGGAGCCGGTTACCGGTGTGACGGCGCGGCGCAGATCGGGGCGGCTGTTCGCCGGCCGGCGGGGTGCCGCCGGTGGCACCGTCAACGCCACGCCGCTCGGCGAGCCGCTGGCCGGTCATACGGGGCACGTCGAGTCCGTGGCCTTCGCGCCGGGAGGCGGGGTGCTTGCCTCCGGCGGCGCGGACGGCACCGTCCGACGGTGGCGGCTGGCCGAGGAGGCGCCCGGGCCCGACGTGGCGATCCCGCTGGGGGAGCCGCTGCGCGGCCACGAGGGCCGCGTGCTCGCCGTCGCCTACGCCCCGGACGGGACGGCGCTGGCCACGGCGGGCAGCGACCACACCGTCCGCGTCTGGCGGCAGCCGGCGGTCGAGGCCACCGGGCCGTCCGCGCGAATGCCCGCGATCGGGCTCGGCCACACGGATCAGGTGACGGCGGTGGCGTTCTCACCGCTTGGGCGGTTCCTGGCGACCGGGAGCCTCGACGGGACGGCCCGGCTGTGGGAGCTGGACCCGGGGGAGCGCGACCCGGCGGCGTCCGGCCGCGGCGTGGTGCGCCAGTTCGGGCAGCCGCTGGGCGGCCATCAGGGGAAGGTGCTCGCGGTCGCGTTCTCGCCCGACGGCGGGCTGCTGGCGACGGCCGGGACCGATCACACCGCGCTGCTGTGGGACCTGACCGCCACGGTCCCGCGCCCGGTCGGCCCGCCGCTGGCCGGCCACCGCTGGCATGTGCAGGCGCTCGCGTTCACGCAGGATGGCCGGGTCTTGGTCGCGGGGGCCGGCTTCGGCGCCGTCCATCTGTGGGACGTCGACAAGCCGGACCGGCCGTACCCGTTGGCTCAGGTCACCAGCAGGGGCAACGGGCAGATCCGGTCGGTCGCCCTCAGCGCGGACGGCCGCACCCTGGCCGCCGCGGGCGGCATCGGCGCCGCCGTCCAGCTGTGGACGCTCGACGACCTCACGAGCCCGGAGCCTCTCGGGCAGCTGGCCACCGGCCACGTCGGCACCGTCCGCGCGCTCGCCTTCTCCCCGACGTCCGACACACTCGCCACCGCGGGCGACAACACCGTCCGCCTGTGGCAACCGAGTTGACCTCCCGACCCAACCGGCGAACCGGCAGGTCGAGCCCTACGTAGTGGTCGGGAGAGTCGGCCGTCCGGCGACCAGCGCACAGGACAGCGAGCCCGGTCCAGGCCGGGGGCGGCGGTCGGCGTGAGGCCGGACACAGGGATTGAACAGGGCAGCAGATACGCTGGTGAACGGTGCGCCGCCGAACCGAGGCGTGTGCCCACGCGTACTGGCGGCCTCGCGCCGGTGAACCCTCCGAGGCAGGTGCGCGTCCGCCCGCGAGTGCGGCGACCTGGCCCGCGCGACCCCGCGCCCGCTGTGGGGCCCCGCCTCGCGTTCGTACCGCCGTCGAAGGTCCTGAGGTTACGAAGATGCCCGCACTGCGTTCCCGTACCACCACTCATGGCCGGAACATGGCCGGTGCCCGCGCGCTCTGGCGGGCGACCGGGATGACCGAGGACGACTTCGGCAAGCCGATCGTGGCGATCGCCAACAGCTTCACCCAGTTCGTCCCCGGGCATGTGCACCTGAGGGACCTGGGCAAGCTGGTCGCGGACTCGGTCGCGGCCGCTGGCGGCGTCGGCCGCGAGTTCAACACGATCGCCGTCGACGACGGCATCGCGATGGGCCACGGCGGCATGCTGTACTCGCTGCCGTCGCGGGAGATCATCGCCGACAGCGTCGAGTACATGGTGAACGCGCACTGCGCGGACGCACTGGTCTGCATCTCGAACTGCGACAAGATCACGCCGGGCATGCTGCTGGCCGCGCTGCGCCTCAACATCCCGACCGTGTTCGTCTCCGGCGGGGCGATGGAGTCCGGCAACGCGGTCGTCCAGAACGGCACCGTGCGCTCCCGGCTCGACCTGATCGACGCGATGAGCGCCGCCGTCAACCCGGACGTCTCCGACGCCGACCTCGGGATCATCGAGCGGTCCGCCTGCCCGACCTGTGGGTCCTGCTCCGGCATGTTCACCGCGAACTCGATGAACTGCCTGACCGAGGCGCTGGGCCTCGCCCTGCCGGGCAACGGCTCGACGCTGGCGACCGCCGCGGCCCGCAAGGAGCTGTTCGTCGAGGCCGGGCGCCTCGTCGTCGACCTCGCGCGTCGGTACTACGAGAAGGACGACGAGGGCGTGCTGCCGCGCTCGATCGCGAGCGCCGCCGCGTTCCGCAACGCGTTCGCCGTCGACGTCGCGATGGGCGGCTCGACGAACACGGTGCTGCACCTGCTCGCCGCCGCCGTCGAGGCCGAGGTACCGGTCGACCTGCACGACATCGACGAGATCTCCCGCCGGGTGCCGAACCTGTGCAAGGTGGCCCCGAGCTCGACGAAGTACTACATGGAGGACGTGCACCGCGCCGGCGGTATCCCGGCGATCCTCGGCGAGCTGGACCGGGCCGGGCTGCTCGACCGCGGGGTGCACAGCGTGCACTCGGCGAGCCTGCGCGAGTTCCTGGACCGGTGGGACATCCGTTCCGCGAGCCCGGCGCCGGACGCCGTCGAGCTGTTCCATGCCGCGCCGGGCGGGGTGCGCACCGTCGAGCCGTTCAGCTCGACGAACCGCTGGGACACGCTCGACACCGACGCCGTGGACGGCTGTATCCGCTCCGCCGAGCACGCCTACTCGGCCGAGGGCGGGCTCGCCGTGCTGCACGGCAACCTGGCCGACGACGGCGCGGTGGTCAAGACCGCCGGCGTCCCGGAGGACCAGTGGGTGTTCGCCGGGCCGGCCGTCGTGGTCGAGAGCCAGGAGGCAGCGGTCGAGGCGATCCTCGGCAACCGGGTCAAGCCCGGAGACGTGGTCGTCGTCCGCTACGAGGGGCCGCGCGGCGGGCCGGGCATGCAGGAGATGCTCTACCCGACGGCGTACCTGAAGGGGCGCGGCCTCGGGCCGAAGTGCGCGCTGATCACCGACGGGCGGTTCTCCGGCGGTAGCTCCGGCCTGTCGATCGGGCATGTCTCGCCGGAGGCGGCGCATGGCGGCACGATCGCGCTGGTCCGCGACGGTGACCGGATCGAGATCGACATCCCCGCCCGCCGGATCGAGCTGATGGTGCCGGAAGCGGAGCTCGCCAGCCGCCGAGCCGAGCTGGAGGCGGGTAACGGCTACCGGCCGGTGAACCGTGAGCGCACCGTGTCAGCGGCGCTGCGGGCTTATGCCGCGATGGCCACGTCGGCCGCGACGGGCGCCGCCAGGGACGTCAGCCTGCTCGGCGGCTGAGACCGGCGCCATCCCACCCCGACGAAGCCCGGCCCGCGACCAGTGGTCGCGGGCCGGGCTTGGGCTGTCTCCTGGGGGCTCTGCGGCTTCCCAGCGCCTACGCGGCGGCGATGGCCAGGGAGAGGGCGAAGTCGCCGTCCGGGTCCGCCCACCACTGCGCGAGCCGCCAGCCGGCGGCGGCGAGCTCCCGTTCGACCATGGCGTGGTCGAACTTCGCGCTGATCTCGGTGCGGATCTCCTCGCCCTCGGCGAACTCGACGGTCAGGTCGAGGGCCGTCACCTTCACCGTCTGCGCCTTGACCGAGCGCAGCCGCATTTCGATCCAGCGGTTCTCGGCGTCCCAGTGGGCGACGTGGGCGAACCCGCGCAGGTCGAAGTCCGCGCCCAGCTCCCGGTTGAGCACGGTGAGCAGGTTGCGGTTGAACGCGGCGGTGACCCCGGCGCTGTCGTCGTAGGCGGCGACCAGCCGAGCCGGCTCCTTGACCAGGTCCGTGCCGAGCAGCAGTGCCTGGGCCCGGCCGCCGTGCTCCCGTGACCCGTTCGCCTGGTCGAGACCGGACCGCAGTTCGGTGAGCAGCGCCGCCCGCTCGGGCGGGCGCAGGTTGCCGATCGCGCCGCCGAGGAACGCGACGAGCGTGCCGCCGGCCGGCTGGATGGGCAGCAGGCCCAGATGCTGGCGGAAGTCCCCGACGACGGCGTGCACGGCGAGCCCCGGGTGGTTCGCCCGGGCAGCGGCGCCGGCGCGGGAGAGTGCCTCCGCGTCGACGTCGAACGGGATGAACCGCCGCAGCCGGCCGGTGCCGGCGAGCGCCGCCAGCAGCGTCCGGGTCTTCTCGGAGGTCCCCGAGCCCAGCTCCACCAGCGAGTCGACGCCGCCGGGGACCGCCGTCTCGAGCTCGGTGGCCAGCTGCGCCGCGTGGGTGGCGAGGATCGCCCGCTCGGCCCTGGTCTGGTAGTACTCCGGCAGTTCGGTGATCTTGCCGAACAGCATGCTGCCGGTGGTGTCGTAGAACCAGGTCGGCGGGAGCTCCTTGGGCGTGGCGGCCAGGCCGCGGCGGACGTCCGCCGCCAGCGCGGCGGTCCGCTGCGCATCGGTCAGGTGCCGCTCGATCGTCATACCGCCGCGGGCCTTCAGCAGGGCGGCCACATCGGCCGGGGTCGGAGTGCGCGCGGCCCGTCCTTGGCCGGTGGTGTGCCCGGCCCGCCCTTGGTCAGAGACGTGCCCGGCCCGGTCCTGGCCAGCGACGTGTACGGCCCGGTCCTGGCCAGCGATGACCGCGTCCGGGGACTGGACGGTGTCCGCCCCCGATGTCGGTGTCCTCGAAGTCATACGGACGCCCTCCGTCAGGTAGTGAACCCAGAGTAACCGTCCTGCGAGATCAAATTACTTACAGTTACTTTGCGTGTGTCGGCTACGAGCAGGCGGTGGTTCGGGACTTCCACCCAGACGTCCGTTCCGTTGCCTGGGTGCAGTTCAGTGGCTGGGTGGCTTTCGGCGCTCGCTCGTCCTTCGCTGACGGATTCGGCGCCGCCCGGCACCCGGACCATCGGAGCGTCGTCGTCAGGCTCGCTCGCGACCAGGACGCCAGCCGACGAGACCCGGTACCAGAGGGTGTCGTCCCAGGTCGTGGCGACGATCTGCCGCCCGTCGGTGACCAGCACGTTCAACCGGCTGGGCGGCTGCTGGCCCGCGTCGCCCGCCGCCCGGCTGGCCTCCCGCGCGGCCGCCTTCGCGCCGACCGTCGTCACCACCTCGGCCACCGCGTCCGCCAGCGTCAGCCCGGCGAGCGCCCGCTCCCAGACCAGCGCGGCCAGCAGCGCCGAGTCACACCGGGAGTCCGGCGGTGGGGCGTCGGGCCGACCGGCCAGCAGGGCGAGCAGGACGTCGACGCTCACCCGCCCGTTGTGGCTGAGCAGCAGCGGCCCATGGGTGAAGGGCGCGGTCGAGGTCTCCTCGATCGGCATGCCCACGGTCGCGTCGCGCACCGCGGCCAGGACGCAGCCCGACGCGACGACCTCCGCGAACGAGGCGAACGAGGCGTCGGTCCACATCGGCACCGCCCGCCGGTAGCGCGCGGGCTGCGGGCGCAGGGCCGGCACGTACCAGCCGACCCCGAAGCCGTCAGCGTTGACCCGGCCGTGCCGTTGCTGCCTGGGCGCCCACGACTGCTGCAGCAGCCCGGACGGACGGCGCAGCAGCAGGTCGGCGAGGGTGCGGTCGGCACCGAGCCAGGCGAGGTGTCTGCACATGCGGTCGGCCCTTCACTCGGTCTGGTTCGGCCGGGTCCGGCCGTGGGTCAGTCCGCGTCCCTGGCCAGCCGGAAGCCGACGAAGATCTGGCGGCGGATCGGGTGGTCCCAGTTGCGGAAGGTGGCCCGCGCGGCGCTCGGGTCCGCGGCCCAGGAGCCGCCGCGCAGGACCCGGTAGCCCCGGAACTGCTGGTCCGGGTCGGCGTCAGCCCGCTCGACGCCGTCGGGGCCGCGGAAGAAGACCTCGCTGTACTCCCGGTAGGGGAAGGCGGCGAAGCCCGGGTAGGCGGTGAAGCCGCTCGACGTCCACTCCCAGACGTCACCGATCATTTGTTCGACGCCACTCGCGCTGGCGCCGTCCGGGTAGGCGCCCAGCGGAGCCGGCCGGGCGGCGCGGTGACCGAGGTTCGCGTGGCGCGGCGTCGGCGGGTCGTCGCCCCATGGGAAGCGGCGCGACCGGCCGGACGCCGGGTCGAACGCGCAGGCCTTCTCCCACTCGGTCTCGGTGGGCAGTCGCCGGCCGGCCCAACGGGCGTGTGCCTCGGCCTCGTACCAGCAGACATGCTGCACCGGCTCGTCGAGCGGCAGGGCCTCGTCGCGGCCGAACCGGCGGCGCAGCCAGCCGCCCGCGCCGTCGCGCCGCCAGAACAGCGGGGCCTCCAGCCGTTCGCGGCAGCGCCAGGCCCAGCCGGCCGGCGACCAGAGCCGTTCGTCGTCGTAGCCGCCGGCGTCGAGGAACGCCAGCTGGGCCCGGTTCGAGACGGGCAGCCGGTCGATCCAGAAGGCCGGTACGTCGACGCGATGCGCTGGGCGCTCGTTGTCGTAGGCCCACGGGTCGGTGCTGGTGCCCATCGTGAACGGCCCGGCGGGCACGAGGACCTCGCCGCTCACCGGTCGTCCCGCCGGCAGCGCCACGCCCTCGTCGACCACAGGATCCCGCGCCGGGCGTGGCTGGACCCGCGCCGCGGTGGCGAGCTGCAGCGTGGCGAGCAGCGTCTCGTCGTGCTGGTGCTCGTGCTGGACGACCATCCCGTAGACGAACCCGCCCGACAGCAGCCGCGTGACCACGTCGTCCCGTTGGCCGCCCCAGCCGGCGGGCCGGGAGTCCACAGACCGGGAGTCCAGTGCCGCCATGGCGTCGAGGACGCGGGAGCGGACGTCGGCGATGTAGCCGCGGGCCTGGTCCGGGGGCAGCAGCGGGAGGGCCGGCCGGTCGGCGCGCGGATGACGGAACGCGTCGTACAGGTCGTCGATGCCCGGAAGGAGCGGGTCCGCGCCGGTCAGCGCCCGAAGCAGCCAGAGCTCCTCGTAGTTACCGATGTGCGCCAGGTCCCAGACCAGCGGCGACATCAGGGGGGAGTGCTGCCGTATCAGCAGGTCGTCGTCGAGATCCGTGTACGTCAGCGTCCGGCGCCGGCTGCGTTCGAGGGCCTCGGCCCATCCCGCTGGGCCGGCCGGTACGGGGGCCGGGTGCGACCCGCCGGCGGCAAGGCCGCCCGAGAGGTCCGTCCCTTCGTCGGCCGTCGCCGGTTCGGCCGTCGTTGGTCCGGGGTGTGCCGGCACCGCTGATCCCGCCATCTGCCCCTCCGTCCGTCCATGAGCAGCTAAACACCGGCCGCCGGATTCGGCCCTGGATGTGCACAGATTTTGGGCAAACTTGACAGACAGTGTCGATCTCCGTGCCCGGTCGGCCGCTCCTCAGCGGAACTGGTCGCGGAGCAGGCCGGCGGGGCCGACCTGGGTGAACCGGTCGGCCAGGTCGTCGGCGGGGTACGGCCGCGGGCCGGGTAGCGGTCCCGGAACCGGGCCACGGCCGCGCGGGTGCTCTCGTCGGCGCCGAGCCGGACCAGGCCGTCCAGCGCGAGGTCGACGCAGCTGACCGCGGCCCGGCGCAGGGCGTCGTCACGCAGGCCGAACGCGCTGGCCTGCCGCCAGCCCTTGTCGGCCTCGCGGCAGGCGGCCAGCGCGCCGGCGGAGGCGACCGGGTCGTCGAGCAGCGCTGTGGTCACCGCGACGGGCACCAGCCAGCCGTCGCCCGGCTGGGCGTCCAGGTAGCGGATCTCCAGCCAGCCGCGCGGGCGGACCGGCGGGAAGATCGTGGTCGCGTGCAGCGCCAGGTCGTCGTAGAGCGGCGGCCGGTCCGTCGGGCCGGCGCCCCGCAGCCAGTCACCGAACGTCGTGCCGTCCCGCACGGCCACCAGCCGCTGCTGACGGCCCGGACCGGTCCGGGAGCCGGGCCCGGTGGCGGAGCTCGGACCGGCCGAGCCACCGGCATCCCGGCCGGTGTCCGGCGCGACGGCGATCATCATGAGGCGGGCCGAGAGCAGGTACTCCGCCCACCGGTCGGCCAGGTCGGCCGCGGCCACCTGCGTCGGGCCGACCTGGACCGTCCTGGTCGGGTCCAGCGACTCCCACATCCGGGTCCGGGCCGAGCCGAAGCCGGTCAACCTGCCCAGGCGAGCCGGCGACGCGGCGAACATCGCGACCAGCACCGGACGCAGCCGGTGGGCCAGCCGCCAGCGCCGGACGATGTCGAGCGGGTCGGCGCCCGCGTCGAGGTTGATCTGCACGGACGCGCTGGAGCACATCATGATCCGGCCGGCGTCATGGCCGCTGGCCGCCCAGTACCCGGCCATCGAGGCATACCGGTCGTCGGTGAGCCAGCGGGTCGGCGGGCGCAACGGGTCGAGCCCGAGCCCGGCCAGGGCCAGTCCGGCGTCGGCGAGGGCCGCGCGAACCTGGGCCAGATCCGCCCGCACGGCGTCCAGGGCGGCCGACAGCGGCAGCGGCGCGCCGGACAGCTCCAACTGGCCGCCGGGCTCGAACGTGAGCCTGCTGCCGCCGGCCAGCACGGCGCCGGTGGCGTCCGGCACGGCTCCCGCTGGCTCTCCTGACGCGGCCGAGCCGTTGGACCCGAGGGTGGCGAGCAGTGGCGCCAGCGCGGCGGACGTCCGCTCCGGCGGCACCGGCGCGTCGTTCGCGGCCCGGTCGACGACCAGCCACTCCGTCTCGACGCCGACGGACCGCGGCCCCGGCCGGGCCGGTAGGCAGCCGGCCGCGAACCGCAGCACGTCGTCCACGGTCACACCGGCGAGCGACCGTCGCCGCGGGCCACGCGGCCCGGTCGGTCGGCCGGCGGGAGCCCTGGGCGGCGCGGCCGGCCTCGTCGCCACGTCGGGGGGTGCGGCCAGGGAGCGGGCCGGCGTGAGCGTCGGGCGGGTGTTCGCCGCGGCGGCGGAGGGTGCCGAGATCGGACGGGGTGGCATGAATTCCTCCCGGGACCGGTCCCACCGCGCTGACACGGGCGGGAGCTGGCGTTCGGGGCGCGGTTCGGAACCTTCCACGTCGGGCGCGGGAGCGCGACCGCCCGCCGATCGGCCAGGTACCCGGCCCGGTGGGCGGGCCGCTCACCCCCCGCTCGATACACCCGGATCGGGGCGGATAAACCGGCGGAGCCTGGCTTTTCGGTCGACCGAGCGTGACCGCTAGGCCCGCGAATCGAGTCAAGAGGGACCGCTGGCCAACCAGTGTGCAGTACGTGTGCTGTCCTTGGCTTACCGTGAGGATTCGATGGAATGCTGGTCATCGGACCAAGAACTGCCGATAGCACGTGGTGACCGCCTCGCGGCAGAATCGTGGCACGTGGTGCTGGAAGGTGGTGGCGGTTGAGCGCGGGGCTGGACCGGACGGCTCCTGGCCGGTCGGCCATGGCGGAGTACCGGCGGCGCCGGGCGCTGTACGTCGCCGAACGCGACGACAGGCGGGTCAGGGCCGCGATCATCGCCGGTTCGGCCGCCGTCGGCGCCGCGCTCGTCGTCGTGCTGATCGGGATCTCGCTGCACGGGGCCGCGGCGGTGCTGGTGCGCTCAGGAGTCGCCGCGGCGCTGCTCGTTCTCGTGGTGGCGGCCGTCCGGTTCTTCCGGATTCCGCCTGAGATCGAGGCGTGGCGGCGGGATGCGGGCGCCGAGCGGCGTACCGCCCGAGCCCTCGACCGCCTGAACCGGGCCGGTTACACCGTCCTGCACGACCGGTCCACCGCCGACTCGGCCGGCAACATCGACCACCTGATCATCGGGGCGTCCGGGGTCTGGGTGATCGAGACCGACGCGCACCGTGGCCCGGTCCGTTCGAGTGGTGGCGGGGTGTGGGCCGGCAAGGCGCCGTTGCGCGCCCGGCTCGGCCTGGTCGCCTGGACGGGTGAGCAGGTGAGCGCCGCGCTGCTCGCCGAGCTGCCCGAGGGCTGGCAGTTGCAGGCACAGACGGTGCTCGCGTTCGCTCGGGCCGACGTGCCCGGCGGCCTCGCCCTCGTCGACGGCGTGCTGCTGCTGCCGGCCGCCGGCGTCGCCGAGTACGTGCTGTCCGCCGGGGTGGTCCTGCGCCCGCTGGACGTCGCGATGCTGGTCGACGTCGCCCAGCGGGCGCTGCCCGCCTACGAGGTCGCCGGTCCGCCGCCCACCTGGTCCGCGCTGTCCAAGCTGCGGGGCCTGCGCCGCCGCGAGCAGCTCTGACAGCCAGGGCTCACGGCCTTGCCATGGGCCGGACTACTTGGGTTGCAAGCGCTGTGGCCTCGCGACGAGATGAAGCAAATCTTCTCGGCCAGCGAACAAGAGTTCCTTGTCCGTCGCGACAGGGCGACCTGGTAGTCAATGGGAAGATCATCTCGCCGTACCTCTGAGCGAAAACTGCGCCGACCGACAAGCGCTATGCCCATCAGGGGCCGCCGCTAGGCGGAGATTGACACTCCCGCGTCCTCGCCGAGTGACTGTCTGCCCGAGCGCACCGGAGGTCACATGCCACAGTCCCGGAAGCTATCATGGGTGGGTCCCGCCTGTGGGGTGACGGGTAAGCTCTAAAATTCTCGCCTGCGACAGAGAGTCCTATCGATGACCGACGAGTTGTTTCCTATCCCGGAGCCATTGGTCAGACCAGTCATCGCACTCCCCCCTCATCTGAAGGAATTGATCGATCTACTCCCATTGAATACGCCGGTACATCGCCGAGATCTCGAAGCGAAGTATGGGCGCTCCAACTATGCTAGACGCATACGAAAGATTATCAGTGAATACGGTTGGGAAATCGAGAGTCGCCGCCAGTCGGAAGGCGCCAATGACGATTGGTACATCCGTCGGTCCGACGGCCCCGTGCGACCGCAGCGTATTAGACGGGAGGTACCAAGACGCAGCCGCGAGACCGTCTACAGACGTGACGACTGGATCTGCCAGATTTGTCGGATGAAAACCGACCCGGAGCGTGGATCTCTCGTTCCGCAGTGCGATCACAAGATTCCGGCGGACCGCGGAGGGGATTCTGATGAAGAAAATCTTCAGACGCTTTGCACGCGTTGCAATCTCAAGAAGAGGCAGGCCTGCGGTGGATGCGCTCTGGCCAGCTGTGCGGATTGTCCATTTGCGTATCCAGAAAAGTTTGATGATGTGCTGATTCTGCACCTCGACAGGGAGCACCTTAAGAGGATTATGACCACGGCATACGCTCGAAATGTCACGGCCAGTGCAGTCGTCAGCGACCTATCCGACCTGCTCTAGAGGATGGTTACCCCATTCATAGCAATTTGACGCCATGTGCTGGAAAACCTCGAGGGCGACTTGTCGAGCGAGCTCTACAGGAACGGCGTTCCCAATTTGCTTTACCGTCTGAAAGACGCTTCCGGTGAACTTGAAGTCGTCCGGAAATGTCTGCAGGCGCGCTCCCTCCCGTACGGTGATGGATCGGTCTGCGGCGGGGTGTAGATAGCGTCCCTTCTCAGGCTTTAGAAACTGGGTCCTTATGGTCAGCGAGGGAGCGTCCCACTCCAGCCTTCCCATGAGATCGGTGCTACCGCCTCCACGAGGGTCCTTGTACCGCCAGCAATCTGGCTGAAGGTCTTCCGGCAGATCCTTCCTGTTACCGCCGGGAGGAACATGCCGGTATCTTTCAAGGGAAAGCTTCGAGACATTTCGGGAGTTATGCAGATTCTCATTGGTCGGCTCTAGAGGGAGGTCTCCGATAGCATCCCGGACCGTTCTCCATGTTGGCAGCTCGGTGAAGAGATTCATCTGGTCGCCGGGCTTTTGGTGCGTTGCCCGAGGAAGGCTTGGAGGCCCGATCCTGCTTCCGATCATAATCGTCCTCTGCCGCCTCTGAGGAACGCCGAAATCGGCCGCATTCAAGACCGACACCGTAAGCTTGTAGCCAAGCTTTTCAGATTCCTCTGAGACACCGAGGAACGCCGGATCTTTGAGGAACTCGGGGACATTCTCGATCACAAAGACGCTTGGTTTCGAGGATGCGACACAACGCATGTAGTCTTTCCACAGGAAATTCTCCAGGCGTTCCTTCCGGGCCTGCTTACCCAGACGACTGAATCCCTGGCATGGGGGACCTCCGACGACAACATCTGCGGAAGGAAAATCAACAAAGTCGCGAATGTCCGTGCAGATCGACATTCCAGGGAAGTTTGCGCGATGCGTCTCGATAGATGGAAGGTCATGGTCGATGGACAGAATCGGCTGGAATCCTGCCTGCATGAATCCCAACGTCATCCCTCCGGCGCCACAGAAGAGATCGATCAGCGTCGGCTTTGATTCCGAGCTGACCAGTTCGGAATCTTTTGTCGCGCCGATCGCTCGGAGTGCCCCGTGTCCGGAGCGCATACGCGAGCTACGGAGAGAAGCATCCGCCACGACAACCTCGAATCTTCACTGCGCGGGACCCATACGGCAACAGCACACTATAGCATCCCGTGACAGTCGTGCCAGGTAGGCGCCGGTTCGTGTCGCAGAAGTGTGGCCAAATTTGGCTCCGGCCGAGAACGCGCGTTCGCGACCGGTGATCGAACGGTCGGAGAGCCACCGATTGCGTACGTTTCGTATATGAAGGATCTTAGGGGCTGGCGCGAAGACAACACCCTTCAGGCCAAAGCTGCTGCGCGCTACCAGGCTACGGCTGGGTAAAAGTCGGCGAGCCGCTCAATTTTGCGATCGGACTACTTCCGCGACGTGAATTGCGGCCGTTTGTGCATCTTCGTGTTCCCACACGGGATGACGACCCATCCCGCATCTTTTAGCAGCCTGTTGGTCTGGGCATCCCGATCTCGGTTCTCTCGGACTTTCTTGGCCCAGAAGGCGGCATTCGTCTTTGCGACAGTATGGTGCTCGGGGCACCCGTGCCAGAAGCATCCGTCGAGGAACACGAAAACCCGTGTCCGAGTGAAGACCAGATCACCTGTGCGTCGCACCTCCGGAAGCGGGCGAGCGCTAACCCGATAGCGAAGGCCAAGTCGATGAACGGCTGAACGGAGGGCCAATTCGGGTTTGGTATCCCGAGATCGGTTGGAACGCATCGAGGCCCTCACGGCTACCGATGACGCCCATGACTGCCGTTCGTGGTCCATGCGGCCAGAGTAGTAGAAGGTCGGCCACGTCGATGAGTCCGTTGCGACATCTGAGCCGAGGACGTCGTCGGCGGCAGCGCACGCCGGCCACCTTGCCCGGCCACCAATACCTCATGGCCGGGCCCGCCCGCCTTGGTCGTCGCAGTTGGCCACCATGGGTCTGCCCGACCGTCAATAGCTCTGATAACCCGGCGGGACGCGGACTCCGGTGCCGTCGGGCTCCTCGTCGTCCCGGTAGACCGAGACGTCGAAGGCGTCCTCGCGCTCGGCGTCGTCGGCCTCATCGAGGATCGCCGGCTCCCAGTGGCCGCCGGCGAAGTCCTCGGGGCCCATGCCCGGGGGGTCCAGCTCACGCGGGTCGAGGTCCTCGGGGGTGAGGTTGATGTCGTCCACCTCGCCGTGCATCTTCGAGCCGTTGAGGACGACCGGGATCTCCATGTCGCCGACGACGTGCTCGACGTAGAAGGCCCGCTGGCCGATCAGCCAGAGCGCGAAGCCGGGGTCGAGCCGGGGGAGCAGGTCGGCGGCGACGTCGGTCAGGCCGAGCGCCTCCTGGGTGGCCGACACCTGGTCGGTCGCCTGCTTGTAGAGGATGCGGGTCGACGTCTCGGCCAGCAGGCCCTTGGCGATCTCGACCGAGTCCGGGGACGCCGAGAGCAGGTCGGAGATCCGGTGGGCGACGATCGCGTTCGCGCAGCCCCACTGGCGGGCCAGCTTCTGCTGGGCGGACAGGCGCCGGACCAGGCCGGCGAACCGCATCAGTCGCCAGCACTCGTCGTAGACCACGTAGCGCTGGACGCCGTCCTGGCGCATCAGCGCGGCCTCCATCCAGCCCTGCGCGCAGGTCATGATCAGCGCGATCATCTCGTCCGAGCCCTGGACCCGCTCCAGGTTCAGCACCGCGATCGGCTTGTCGAAGTCCAGCGGCGACGTGGTCGGCCCGTCGAACAGGCCGCCCAGGGCGCCGGTGGTGAGCCGGCGCAGCGTGAGGGTCGCGTCCCGGGAGGCGTCGCGCAGCTCGACGGCGGTCATCGGCAGGCCGGTGCAGTCCGCCTCGGTCGGCTCGGTCATCGCGTCGAGGACCTGGCCGAGCAGCGGCGTCGCCCAGCGGTCGGTCGTCGCGCCGGTGATCTGCCGGGAGACGACGTCGAGGGCCAGGTCGATCGCGGTGTGCTCCGGCGGGGTGAGCGGCACGCCCTTGGCCGTCTCGATCAGCGACGCGAGCAGGGACGAGCGGGCCCGCTTCACCTCGCGGGCCCAGTCGTGGTCATGGATGCCGCGCGGCCGGGGCGGCGCGTCCAGGGGGTTCAGCCGGGTCGACATGCCCGGTCCGATGTAGGTCGGCTCGCAGCCGAGCCGCCGGGCCAGCCGGGTGTACTCGCCCTTCGGGTCGCACGGGACCGCGGCCTGGTAGCCGAACGCGGCGCCGCGTGACATCAACGTCTTCAGCAACGACGACTTGCGTGAGCCGACCGCGCCGAAGACCGCGAAGTTCGGGTTCTCGATGACCTGCTGGCGGTAGAGCTCGAAAACGTCGAACACGAACGAGTTACCGGACCAGACGTGCCGGCCGATGAACATGCCCGGTGCGTCCAGGCCCGAGTCGACGACGAACGGGTAGATCCCGGCGATCTGCGCCGTCGTCTCCATGTGCGCGGGCAGGCGCAGCTTGTGGAACGTCTGGCCGTGGAACGGGCCGTGCAACTGGGGCGGCTGGGCGCCCCGGCGCCGTGACGACTCGGCGCGGCGCGTCGCGGCCCGTTCGGCCGCGGCGGCCGACTTCTGCGCCCGGCGGCCGGACCGGGCCGAACCCCGGGCGGCCTGGCCGGCGCGCCGGCCGCGGCCGCCGCCGAGATCGTCGACGTACTCGCCGGCGTCCCGGCCCGGGTCGTAGTCCGGCGGGCGGACCGGCACCTGCGCGGGCGGGGCCGGCACGGGCCAACCGTCGACCACCGGTTCGTCCTGGCGGGCGACGACGCCGTGACCGCCCTGACCGTCCGGGTCGGCGGCGTACTCGTCGTAGTCGCCGCCGTCGTAGCCGTCGTAACTGTCGTCGCCGACCGGGTCGCCGGCCAGCCATGTCTCGGTCTCGTTGACCGCCAGGTGTCGGCCGGGGCTGCCGGCGGCCGCCCGGCCAGCCGGGTCCTGCGTGGTCATGAGACGCCCACGGCGAGCGGGAGGGCACCGACGTTGAAGCCCTGGTCCTGCTCGCCCACCAGGCGCACCATCTCCAGACGGCTGCGCGAGGCCAGCGTCTCGGCCTCGCCGCAGGCGTCCGCGAGACTGTCCAGGTCGTCCGCGGAGACCGTCACGAAGCCGTGGAACCGGAACGCGCCGAAGCCGGCGACCAGCTCCTGCTCGCGCCGCTCCACCTCGTCCGCCTCGGTGGCGTCGCGCTGCGTCGTCACCTTGCCGATCTTGTCTCGCATCTGCTGTTCGCCGAGGTGTGCCATCCGGCGGCGGTTGACCGCCTTCTCGGCCTTGCGGCCCGGCAGCGGCTCGACCACCAGCGAGACCGTGCGCCGGCAGGTCGTCTCCATCAGCAGCGGGGCGAGGAAGGCGGCCGGGGACGGCACCCGCGGCCAGCCGTTGATCCAGTAGGTGGTGTGGAAGCCCGAGTCGGTGCGGTAGTGGTCCCAGGCCGCGACCGCGCGGACCGGGCCGGCGACGGCCGGGTCGATCCCGGACGGCAGGCCCTTCAGACCGCCGGCCAGGTCGGTGGACGCGCCACCGCGGGCATCGATCATGTCGACCGAGTACGGGTCATAGGTGGTGCGGATGACGGCCGCGAGAGCTCGCGGCGGCAGCCAGCCCACCGTGCTGATGGACGCCCTGGCGAGCGCGGCCTCCATCGTGCGCAGCTCACCGAGCAGCACCGCGCAGGCGGCCCTGTCCCCGCCACCGGCCCGTTGGATCGCCCTTCTGGCGTCCCTGGCCCGCAGCTGGAACGACAGGAAGGTCTCGTGCCGCTGCGCCACCGGCCCGGCCGCGTCGATCACTTCCTGGTAGGCCTGCGCCGCCCACGAGTCGTCGTGGTGCCCGCGGACCCGCCAGTGCCGCTGCAACTGGTCGCCCGAGTCGGGCAGCGTCCGCTCCAGCCACTGGATCCGGGCCAGTCGCCCGCCGCCGGAGGTCAGGCCGGCGAGCAGCTCGCCCCAGGCATCCACCCGGGCCTGCTGGTCGCCGGACTCCAACAGGGCGAACTGGCTGCCCTGCACCTGCAGGACCGCGGTGTAGGTCTGCTTGCCGGTGTCCTTCACGACGGCCACGTAGCGGCCGTTCCCGACCGGCACCGACAGCATGACGAGGCTGGCCAGGGGTCCAGGCAGCACCGTCCTCGTGATCTGGTCCTCGTCCGGCCCAAGCCGGAACACGCCGCCGCGGAACACTGTCTCGCCCGTCACCTTCTGCATCGTGTAGCCGAACAGAATCGGCACCCACTGGTCGAGATTACGGTCCTCGACCCGGACGAACGCCACGAAACCCAGTGCCACCGCGACCAGCAGCCAGGCCGGCGCCAGCAATATCGGCGACCGCAGCGCGCCGATGACGCAGACCATCACCCCGACCAGCAGGCCGAGCTGTGGCCAGCGCAGGCCGAGCAGGATCCCGCCGCGTTCCAGCGGGCCGAACCGATAACTGCGTTCCGCGACCATGACCCCTATTCCAACGCAGTCCTAGAAGAGCAACGCCGGCAGCCCAACGCTGCGCGCGAGCGACCGGTCGCCGGGCGGCGCGGGGACGTCCCCGCTGCCGCGAGGCTGGCCGACCGGACGCGCACTGTCGCGCTCGTCGGCCGGTGCCCGGCGGGCGCGTGACGGTCAGCCGCCGCCATGGCTGGTTCCGCCGGGTACCCGTGGCCGGGTCGGCGGTGCCACCGGCGGGCGCGCGGCCGGGGTCGCACGGGCCGCGGGTGCCGCACTGTGGGACGTGGCAGCGGCCTGGGTCGTTGCGCGCGGCGCGCTGACGCGCGCCGGAACCCGCGCCGTCGCGGCCCGCGCGGGAAGCGCGGTGCGGCCGCGCACGGCGCTGGTGCCCGCGCCGACCGATCCACCCCCCGTGCTGGCCGCGATCGCGGGACGGCCGACGCGCGGACGGCCGCCGACCCCCGGACGCACGCTGCCGCCGGTCCGGACGGCCCCGGGCCGCCCGGCGCGGACCGCCGGCCGGGCCGAGCCGCCGCCGGCCGACACGCCGGCCGGCATGGCGTCCCCGAGGACGCCGCGGTTGCGGGTCTGCAGCCGGGCACCGATGCCGCGGAACGTGTCGCGGGAGGTGGAGCCGAGCAGGGCTCCGGCGCCCTGGCCGAACGAGGCGGCGCCGCGCCGGCCCGCGCTGCCGACCGCGCGCATCAGGTGCACGTCGGCGAAGCCGAACAACTGCACCAGAAGGAACGGCGAGAAGACGGCCGCGATCATCACGACCACGCCGCCGAGAATCGTCAGCGTCTGGTCGGCGGCCGAGCCGGTGCTGTCGCTGGCCATTCCCGCGCCCAGTGTGAAGATCGCGTAGATCACCGGCTTGGCGAAGATCAGCGCGATCAGGAACTCGGTGGCGCGCTTCATCCAGGCGCTGGTCGACATGGACGGCTGGCCCGCCAGGTAGAGCGGGATGAACACCGCCATGGCGATGATCGCGACCTTACGGATGTAAAGCACGACGAACAGGGCGAATGAGAACAACGCGACCAGCAGTGACAGCACCATGTCCAGCGCGAAGTTGCCCTGTTCTGGCAGAGACCTCAACTGTCCGACCAAGCTCGCGCCAAGCGGTTGCCCGTCCCCGAATGCGTCGGCCAGGCCGTCGGACGCGGTGAGCACCATCTGCAGCAGGGTCAGCGCGACGAACGAGCCCAGAATCGCCGTCCCGGTAGCCGCGGCCGCCCTGGCGAAGATATGCGGGTCGCCGCGCACCGCGCCCATGATGCAGGCGCACAGGAACAGACCGGTGACGACCAGCACCGAGACGCCGAAGACGATGTTGTAGTTCTTCACCACGTAGTCGGCCCGCAGGTCAACGGCCGTCTTCTGCGCCGCGAAGCTGAACACCGACGACGAAAGATCCGCCGCCATGTTACAGAACGCAGTCCCAATAGAACTCAGAAAAGAATCCGCGGTACCGGTGATGGCGTTTTTCAGCGGCGCGACCGGATCAAACCCGATAGCGAGGGGCTGTGATTGCGACGGGATCATGGTCATGCGGAGGGACCCCCGATGTAGAAAAACCGACGAAAATCTTCCCCTGGCCGTTGGGTGATCGCGGGACCATCAGGGCCGTCGGTTGCCGCGGAAAGCTTCCAATCCCCATTCGTCCAGGTTACTGTGCAGTCGTCGGAGCCCCACACTTCACGTGGCGCCGCCGTTATGTCGGTGTTGCTATACATTCCAATTCCGCCGACAGACCAGATCGATACGGTTGCCGAATTAGCTGTGGAGTCCTTCGCGCTGAATCCGACCACTCTTAGGTTAAAATTCAATCCCGGGTCGGAGATGGAATTTGCGCCCGCCGCTTTGGCGTTGGCATCGTCGGCTTTAATAATCTGATCGCTAATAGTTTTGCTGGCGCTACTGGTCGCAATGGAACCGAGTACGGCTCTGATGCGACTTGGTTCGCGGTTGCGGACGTCGCTGTAGGCCGAGACGTAGTTGCCGCAGGCGCTGATGGCGCCGGGTTCGGTGTGGGGGTAGCCGACGGGGATGCCGAACTCGTTGACGTGGCTCGGCGCGCCTGGCAGAGCGCCGGCGGGTTCGGCGGTATTGTCGGCGCCGTCAGAAGTCGCCGAGGGTACCACGGTCACGGCGGTTGCCGGTGGCGTCGGCTGGGAGGTGGCGGTTGGCAGGGCGCTGCGCTCCCGGTTCTGGCTGCCGGACGACTTGCCGAGGGCCTCGCGGCCGATGAGGATACCCAGGGTCAACGACACGCCGATCGTCAACGTGAATATCAGAGCAAGGCGCCTGGTAGCCCACCTTGTGAGGCTGTCCGACACGCACTCCCCCTCCCTGACGGCAGGGACATCATCCCAATACCGGCCCGCCGGTACCCGGAGAACATCTCAGGAGGATGCGGAAGGTTCGTCATGGACCACGGCGGGATCGTCCACGGTCCGGACGATGGCCGGCGGGCGCATGCCGTTGGTGCTGTCAGCCTTGGTCCCCGAGGAGGCGGTGCTGCCGGTCGCGAGGAAGAAGTTGACGAACGCGGCGGCCGCGCCGACCAGGAATGCCAGGCCGAACCCGGCGAGCACCCCGCTCTTGCCCATGGACGAGGCTCGGTCGAGCCCCATCCGTTCGCCGAGCGCCCAGGCGATGCCGCCGAGCAGTACGGCAGCCACCGCGGCGATGATGGCATAGGCCGCCAGGCCGTTGACCAGGTCCTTCAGCGCATTGATTCCTGGTGCCTTCGTCTCATCTGGCTTGACCTGAACCGACGCGAGCAGCAGTCCTGTCGCCCGCGCGGACGCGGCGTCGACGATCATCGTAGTCCCTTCCCGCGGGCACTTCGCCCTACTACGGCCCGGGGACCGCAGGTCTGGCAAATCATACGACGGGCGTCCGGAGCGTTTCCGGAGTGCTCCCCCGAGTCGCGTCGGCTGCCGTTGCGTGTGTCTTGACCGTTTCTTCGGCGGCCAGTCGAAGCAAGGACTCGACCACCGCCACGCCGAGCCGTAGATACGACCGACGGGTACTCCCGCGCAGTCTCGGGATGCGTATTGGCGCACGCTTGCTCGGGTCCAGTCGGCTTTCGTACGGAATCCGCACGATGGTGTCCACGTGCCTGGCCAGCCGGCCGGCGGCCGCTCGAGTGCGCGGTGACCAGCGGCCTCGTCGCGGCGAGACGACCGCGACGATCACCGGAGGTCGCCGGCCGTCCTTGTCGACGGGAAGCAGCGGGGCGGCCGGATCGCGCAGCGCGGCGGCGGTGCGGTCCAGGTCGGCCGGAGCGGCGAGGCTGACGACCACGATGAGGTCGGCGGCCCGCAGCGCGGTCGGCGACAGCGGCGCGGCGACCGGAGCGTCAACCAACACCAATGGGTAGGCGCGGGTCAGCTGACCAAGCGCGGTGCGCAGCATCCCTGGCGTCACGGTGTCGTCCGCCGGGACCACCGCGGCCCCACCGGCGGCTGGCGCCTGGCTCCGGCTCAACGGCACGACCTCCAGCGCCGGGGCGGTGTCGCCGGAGGCGTGCAGGAGCGCGCGCAGACCGGCGGCCGGGCTGTCGCGTCTGCGGGCCACGTCGGCGACCGTGACATCGCCGGCCAACCCGACCCGCGGGCACAGCGGATCTCCGCGTGGTTCCTCCGGCTCCTCGTCGGGCCAGACGGCTGGGCACAGGTCGATGGCGAGCACCGATTCGCCGCGGGCGCCGGCCAGCACGAGCCCGAGGATGCCGACGAGGGTCGTCGTCCCCGAGTAAGGGAAGGCGGAGGTGATCCCGATCCGCCACGAGCCGGGGAGGTCGACCGCGGCCCGGTCGGGCAACGACTCCCGCAGCGGGATCTCGTCCCAGTCCGCGAGGCCGTCCCCGTCGTCCCAGTCCCACTCGTCGTCCGTGACGGCAGGCAGTGCGAACCGCCGGGCGACGGCCGTGCCGGTCGGGGTAACCGGCGGTGTCGGGCGCGCCGGCTCGTCCGAGCGCTCCGGCTCGGTCGAGGGCGCCGGAGCCGACGCCCAGGCGCCGGCCTGATCGGGTGCGCCTGGCTCGGCGATCCCAGGCGGCTCTGTGGGCTGTGGCGGCTGGGCCGCCGGGCGTGCCCGAACAGGCGGCGGGATGGTCCACGGGCCCGGAGCGGGCGGCGGCGGCTCGGCCGGACGGCCGGGCTGGCTGCGTGCCGCCGGCTTTGGCGGCTCGGGTACCTGCGACGGGTGGGCCGCCGCGGCGGCGCCCGACGGCGGCCGATCGCCGAACCGGCTGGGCGGCGCCTGCACCGGCGGCGGTGCGGCCGGGGGCCTGGGGGGCATCCGTCGGCCGATCGGCGGCGTGGCGGGCTCGTCGTCCTGATCGGCTGGGTCGCCCGGCGCGGCGGCGTGCGGCGTGGCCGGCAGCCAGCCGGTGCGGGGCTGGCGGGCTGAGGACGGGCCGGGCGCCGGGCGCTGGGGGGCCGGCCTGGCGGCGCCGGGCGGCTGGGCCGGCGGTGGCGACACGGGGTGAGGCGACGCAGGGTGAGGCGACGCGGGGTGAGGCGACGCGGGGTGGCTGGCGGGTGGCAGGGGCTGGGTGGGCCCATCGACCTGAAGCGACGGGCTAGGCCCGGCCGGTGCGTCCGGGCCTGCTGGCCCTTGCTTGTCCGTCAGCCGGTCCGGACGGCGGGGAGCACGGTCGCTGACAGTGTCCGCGGGCCGGCCTGCGACGACGTGCGGTCTTGGGTCGCGGGCAGGCGGCAGCGGGACGGTCGGTCGGTCGTCGAGGTGGAACGCCTCGTCGCCCTCGGGCGCGGCCGCATCCTCGGCGCGCCGCCGCCGGTGGCGCCGGCTGCGGCTGGCGCGCGAGTCGTCGTCCCGGTCGAGGCGCGGGTCAGCGTCGTCCTCGTCGGCCAGCGGCCCAGTCGTGGAGAACTGCGCGCCGATAAGGGATACCGGCCGCGCGTCGCCCTCGTCGCCGTACGGTGTCGGTGGCACATTGCTCACGTGCCGTCGCCCTCCTGGCTGGTTCAGGCCGGTTGGCCCCAGTTGGGATTACTTACCGTCACTTGCGGCGGGCCGCCACCAGATTCGGATAACCCGGGACGTAGAAGTATGACAAGCTCCCACAGAGCCTAACCATGGTTACCTGGGGTGGTACACCGTCCGTCACCATCGATGGGCGTCGACCACGTCGTTGCCGCCCCGATACCGGGGGCGTTGCCGGGCTCATGAGGGGACGCGCGACCATGCAAGCGGAATCCGCGACCGACTGACCCGCGCGAAAGGGGCAGCCGCTATGCAGGAGGGTGTCCCGACGGCGCACGAGGGCGTATCGGCCGTCCCGCCTCCCCACCGCCTGGAGCCCAAACGGCGGCTCGACCCGTCCGGTCGTCATGAGCCGCCCCAGCGTCAGGACGATGACGACGTCCTGACCGTCGACGAGCTGGTCGTCTGGCTGCGGCTGTCCGAGAGCACCGTGCTGCGGCTCTTGTCCGAGCGCGCCATTCCGGCCCGCAAGGTCGGGCATCAGTGGCGGGTCCGCCGTGGCCGGGTCCGGGACTGGCTGGACGGCCGCGAGTGACCCCGGGGCCGGCTCGGGTCGGGGCGTCGCCGCCGACGGAATCGGCGCCCGGCGCCGTCCGGACGGCGTGCCTGGCGCGCCTGTGGAGCCGGGGAACCGGGCCGGCCCCGAAGATCCTGGTCGCGGCCGCCGCGGTGGCGCTGGTGGGGGCTGGCTGCTCGTTGCCTGGCGGCTCGACGTCGAAGCCGACGCCCTCGGCGTCTCCGGCCACGACGGGGCCGCCGCCCGGCGCGAGTCAGGCACCGGGCCCGCCGCTGGCCACCGCTTCGGCCGCGCCGGACGCGGCCACGCCGCCGGACGGCTCCGCCCCGGCCGCCGTCGCCACCTACTGCTTCGCCCGGTGGCAGTCCTTCGACGCGCGCACCGACGCCAGCCTCGGCGCCGGCGTCCAGCGTGCCGCGGCCGACCAGTGCTTCACCCCCGACTTCCTCGGCCAGCTGACCAGTGGCACCGGAACCGGCGCCCCGACCCCGGACGCGGGCGCCGGTCCGGCCTGGGATGACCTGCGCGCCCATGGCGCCCGCTCCACGGTGACGGTGCTCGCCGCGACCCCGCTCGGCGACACCGCCGCAACCGGCCGGGTCGTGTACCTGCTCAACGCCCGCAGCGCGTACACGACCGACAACGCCACGGCGACCCAAACCGTCTCTACTCCGACGGTGACGCTGTTGCGCGACACCACAGGCCGCTGGCGGATCGCCGGCGCCGACCTGTCCGCCAGCGCCGGCGACGCGCCCGGGCGCTAGAGGAGGCGAACGGAACGTGGCACGGGGGCGGCTGGGCGGGCGCCGCTGGATGATGTGGCTCGGCGGCGGCACCTTCGTGGCGGTCGGCGGCATGATGCTGTTCATCTGCCTGGTCGTGCTGCTCATCGCCGGGCCGTTCCTGGGCGGCAGCGACAACAACGGGCCGCACACGATCGTCAACTCCAAGGGCATTCCGGCCGAGTACCTGGACCTGATCGTCTCGGCGGCGAACAACGCGGGCTGCCCCGAAGTGACCCCGGCGCTGCTGGCCGCGCAGCTCTACCAGGAGTCCGGCTTCAACCCGCGGGCCTCGTCGCCGGTCGGGGCCATGGGCATCGCCCAGTTCATGCCGGGCACCTGGGCCACCCACGGCGGGGGCGGCGACGTGTGGAACCCGGCCGACGCGATCCCGGCCGCGGCCCGGTACGACTGCGCGGTCGCGGCCTCGGTGGCGGCGGTGCCCGGCTCCGGCCAGGAGAAGATGCTGGCCGCCTACAACGCGGGCCCAGGCGCCGTGCTGGCGTTCTCCGGCCTCCCGCCGTTCCCGGAGACCCGCAACTACGTCCGCACGATCCTGGCGAAGGCCCGCGAGTACGGTGACGACCTCGCGGCGGGGGCGGTCGTGTCGGCCGAGGCGGTCGGGCCGGTGGTCGCGTTCATGCGCTCCCAGGTCGGCAAGGCTTACGTCTGGGGTTCGGTCGGCCCGGACACGTGGGACTGCTCGTCGCTGGTGCAGGCCGCCTATCGGGCGATCGGCGTACAACTGCCGCGGGTGACGACCGAGCAGTTGGCCGCCGGCCCGCAGGTCTCCGGCGCCGACATCCAGCCTGGAGACCTGCTGTTCACCCCGGGCAGCGACGGCACGGTCGCCGCGCCGGGCCACGTGGGCATGTACGTCGGCGACGGCCAGGTGATCGACGCGAAGGGCGCCCGCTGGGGCGTGGTCGTGTCCGACATCTCAGCCTGGACCACCGTCGTGGCCGTGACCAGACCTCTGGCCGCCAAGACCTAGCCCGGCCGGACCGGTCCGAACCTGGACCATCCGAACCCGATCAAACCTTGACCAGCCGGACCGGTCGAGCCGCTACGAGCCGTCTCCTGCTCAAGCGAAACCAAGCCAAGATCCCGACCAAGCGAAACTCGACCAAGATCCCGACCCTGGACAGGTGTCCACCTCGGTCATCCTCACCAACCCAGATTCACCTAAGCGAGGGCGCTCAGCGCCCGAGCTGGCTTGACGGCCGGCCGGGCGCTCCGCGCCCGTTCCGGCCGTCAAGCCGTTGCGTCGCTGACGAAGCTGGAGAAACCGTCGGCCATGCTGCCGAGCCAGCCGAACGCGGTGTGGACGAAGTTGGCCGCGTCGCTGGGCGCGGTCACCACGTAGAAGGTCACGAAGATCCAGAAACCCCATGGCCACAGAATCTTCTTCACGCCCGACCTCTCAATGACCTGGCGACCGGCGACCGGTCGGCTGACGACGAGGAGCCGGCGACGCCCCCCGAAGCCGAACGGTTCGGACGGTCCGGGCCGCCACCGCGCCGTCCGGGGCACCCCCGGGCAGCGCGGTGGCGGCCATCCGCCTCCTCGACCGGCCTTGCTGCATCACCAGCATCGAGTTTGTACTTACGCTCAGTGCACACCGCAAGCTGACTCGCCGCTTAGTGTGATCGACTGAACGCATATGGTGCGAGTCGCGTCGGCGTGTCGCGGGCCGAGGGAGTGGGACAACCCACAGGCACGGATCGACCGGGTGCCGACGGTAGCGATCTCGGACCGTTCCGCGTTGTACTGACGGCAGGCGCCTCGAGCCGGTTGACGTCGACTCCCTGCTCGGGGCGCTTCCCGCTCTCCGTGAGGTCAGCTGGGGATGCTCTGCGCGAAGCGGAACAGGTTGTCCGGGTCGTAGTGGCGCTTGATGGCCGTCAACCGCGGAAGGTTCGCTCCGTAGTAGGCCTGCGCCCAGTTCGCCAGATCCGGGTCGATGTAGTTCTGGTAGGCCTGGTCGGAGACGTAGGGCGCGACCGCGGCCGCGGTGTCCCGCACCCAGCCGTGGGCCGCCCGGACGTTCTCGGCCGTCGCGCCCGCCGGGTAGCTGGCGAAGTACTGGACGCTGGCGATCGCGTCCCGGTGCACGAACGCCGTCTCCGACGGGCTGACCTTGCTGATCGCGCCGCCCCAGGAGTCCAGGATGATCCCGCCGCTCGCCTTGGCCAGCGGGTCGCGCTGGCGCGCTTCGACCTGACGGGACAGGACGTCGACGCCGGCCGGGGCGATCGGGCTGAGCAGGATCGCCGACGCGGCCTTCTGACCGGGCCGGCGCGCGCCGGCGCTGATGCCCGCGGTGCTGCCGCAGGTGTCGCCGCTCGCCGAGCAGCCGCCTTCGAGCCGCATCGCGGTCAGGTAGTCGTGGTCCACGATCGTGGTGCTGACCGGCGCGACCGAGCGCAGTGCCGCGCGCAGGTCGGCCAGGGGGCCGTTGAGGCCGGTCCGGTCACCGGCGAACACCCCGCTGACCCGCAGCGTCGGCGCCGACCCGCCGGGCACCGATCCGGCGACGACCGTCGACCACAGCGTGTCCGGCATGACCCCCAGCCTGCCGGTGATCCACTGCTGCCACGCGGTGATCACGTCGGCCGCGGCGGACCAGGGCCACCGCACCGAGAACAGCGTGAGTGACCGGGCGGGGCGGGTCGCGAACCGGAACGCCGTGACGATCCCGACGTTGCCGCCGCCACCACCGCGCAGCGCCCAGAACAGGTCCGCGTCGTGGTTCTCGTCGACGCTGAGCCGCTCACCGGAGGCCAGCACGACGTCGGCGCCGGTCAGCTGGTCGCAGGTCAGGCCGTAGAGCCGGCCGAGCACCCCGATCCCACCGCCGAGTGTCAGCCCCGCGATGCCGACCGTGGGGCAGGAACCTCCCGCCATCGACCGGCCGGCGCCGGCCAGGTCGGTGTAGAGCTTGATCAGTCGGGTGCCACCGCCGACGGTCGCGACGCCGTTGCTGGCGACGCTCACCTGGTTCATCCGAGTGACGTCGACGACCAGACCGTCCGACGTCGAGTAGCCGGCATAGCTGTGGCCCCCGCAGCGGGCGGCCAGGCCCACCCCGGTCGCCCGCGCGAACCGGACCGCCTCGGCCACGTCCGCGGGGTTCGCCGCGTACGCGATGCCCTGCGGGCGGACGGTGTCGAAGGCCGGGTCGAACAGGGCCCTGGCCCGGTCGTAGTCGGAATCCGTGGGGCGGACCAGCTGGCCGGCCAGCCGCCCGGCGAACGCGTCCCAGCTCTGGGCCGGGCCGAGCGGGGTCCCGCTGGCGGAGGCGATCGAGCCGGAGGCCGCCGGGCCGGTCGGCGCGTGGGACCGGCCCGGCGAGCAGCCGGCCGCGACCGTTCCGACCGCGCCGCCGAGCATGGCCAGCCCGGCCCGTAACACTGTCCGACGGTCCGTCACGACGCCCATGTCCGGACCCTACGCGGGTGAAGTCCCAGGTCAGGACCGTTCACGGTGACCGCCCGGCCGCCGGGCTGTCGGCCGGCGGACACCCACGCCGTGAGCTGCTACTTCTCCGGGGGCGCCAGCAGCGTGCGCACGATGTGGTTCGCCGGGTCGATCCGGAGCAGGGTGCCGACCTGGTTGAGCGTGGCGTACACGGCGCCGGACGGGTCGACGACCACCCCGTACAGACCGGTCAGGGCGGCCTCGCCGGCCGAGGTGCCGTCCAGGCCGGTCGACACGCCGGAGTCCGTTCCGGCGAACGTCGTCATGACGCCCTTCGGGTCGATGCGCCGGATCTTCGCGTTGTGCGTGTCGGTGATGTAGAGGGAGCCGTCCGGGCCGAGGGCCAGACCGGTCGGCCCGCTCAGCAGCGCCCGCGCCGCCGGGCCGCCGTCGCCGGTCTCACCGTCCTTGCCTGAGGTGCCCGCGACGGTCCGGATGGTCCCGTCAGGGGTGATCTCGCGGATGGTGTCCAGGTAGTCGTCGGCCACGTAGATCGAGCCGTCCGCGGTGACGGCGAGGCCGGACGGAGACGGCAACGACGCCTTCGTCGCCGGTCCGCCGTCCCCGATGACCGTCGTGCTGCTGCGGCCGTACGCTCCGGCGACGGTGGAGATCAGGCCGTCCTTGGTGATCTTGCGGATCCGGCTGCCCTCGGCGACGTAGACCGAGCCGTCCGGCCCGAGCGCCGCCGCGGCCGGGCCGTCCAGCGCCGCCCTCGTCGCGAGCCCGGCGTCGGCGGTGAAGCCCCCGCCGCCGCGGGCCGTCCCGGCGAAGACGAAGGCCCTGCCGTCCGGGGCGATCCGGTAGACCTGGTCCGCCGCGTGGTCGGCGGCATAGACGGTGCCGTCCGGGGCGACCGCCAGCCCGTGCACCTCGTTCAGCACGAGCTGGGCGGCCGGCACGCCGGCGGCGGGGACAGGGGGTGGGCTGGTCGTCGCGGGTGGCGTCGTGGCCGTCGTCGTCCGAGTCGTCGTCGGCGAGCTCGCCGGCGCCGGTCCGACCCCGGCCACCGCGCGTACCGTTCCGCTGGCCGTGACCTCGTAGACGGCGCCGGTGCCCACACCGCTGTCGGAGACGGCGACGTAGACCGTGCCGTCCCGGCGAAGCGCCAGCGCGTCGAAGAACGTGCCTCGGTCGAGGGTGAGCTGCTGGCCGGCGTAGCCGGGCTTGGCGTCGCCCCCGCCACCGGCCGTCAGGCCCACCACCAGGCCGACGGCGAGCAGGACCACCACCAGCGTGACGCCCGCGCCGATCAGGAGGCCCCGTCGTCGCGGGCGTCGCCGGCGACGGCCGTGCGGCGTCGGCGCGACCCTGGTCGGGGTGAGTGGCGGCCCCGGCGGCGGGTCGGTCGGCGACGGGCCACCCGGGCGCGGCGTGTGCATCGGGTACGGCGGGGTCGTCGTCGGTCCGGCGAGCGTCGGGGACACCCCGGGCGGCGCCCAGCCGGGCGTCATGCCTGGCAGCAGGTCGCCAAGCCGGTGGCCGGCGGCGGTGAGCACGTCGTCCGGCAGCCGGGCCGGGATGCCGGCGGCGGCGAGCCAGCCGGGGCCGAACACCGCCGTCGCCCCAGCGGCCAGCATCAGGGCCAGGTCGTGGGCGCTTGCCGGCCGGTCGGCCGGGTTCTTGGCCAGCGCGGCCAGCACCACGGCCGCCAGCGGTGCCGGGACCTCGGGCATCGGGTCCGGCGGGATGGACAGGTGGTGGTGCAGCAACGCGGGCACCGTCAGCCCGCGGCCGAACACGGGCCGGCCGCAGAGCAACTCGTAGAGCACGACGCCGAGGGCGTAGAGGTCGGTGCCAGGGCCGAGCCGGGTGCCCTCGATCTGCTCGGGCGCCATGTAACGCGGCGTGCCGAGCAGGCCGGTCGTGGTCACCGTGGACGATTCGACGATCTTGGCGATGCCGAAGTCGGCGACCCGGGGCATCCCGTCCGCGCCGAACAGCAGGTTGTCGGGCTTGATGTCCCGGTGCAGCACGCCGATCCGGTGCGCCGCCGCCAGCGCGGTCGCCGCCGTCAGACCGATCGCGCAGGAGGATCGCGGGTCGAGGTTCCCTGGCCGGGCCAGCTGGTCGGACGGTGTCCACGCCGAGCCGGCGCGCGACGGTGGCGTGGACGCGATCCGGGTCCGCAGGGTGCCGCCCGTGAGCTGCTCCATGACGAGCAGGCACAGGCCGGCGTGCTCGACGTAGTCGTAGACGCGCACGATGTGCGGGTGGTCGAGCTCGGCCAGGACCCGCGCCTCCGCGAGGAAGCGGGTCCGCAGGTCGCCACCAGAGCCGCCCGACCCGTCGAAGGGGTCGGGGCCAGCCGCGGCGCCGGGGTCGAGCAGCACCTTGATGGCCACGGCCCGGCCCATCAGCCGATGCCGGGCGGCGTAGACGGCCCCGAATCCGCCACGGCCCAACTCGGCACCGATCTCGTACCCGGGAAGCGCGCCGGCGATCAGGTCCGGCGCGGGTGTCGGCGTGGTCAGGGAGCCTCTCCTAGCGCCGGATGGGGGACGTGGGCCTAGCTCGCCTGGCGAGCGATCAGGCTGATCGTGCCGTTCGGGTCGACCCGGCGGATCTCCTTGTTGCCGTTGTCGGCGATGTAGACCGCGCCGCTCGCGTCGACGACCACCGAGCTGGGGCTCTTCAGCTGCGCGGCCGTCGCCGGACCGCCGTCGCCCGTGTTCCCCTCGGCGCCGGTCCCGGCGATCGTGGTGATGACTCCGTCGGGGGTGACCTTGCGGACGGTGTCGCTGCCGTAGTTGGAGATGTAGACCGTGCCGTCCGGGCCAAGTGCCAGGTCGGGAATCGACAGGGTGGCGTTGGCGGCGTCCCCGCCGTCGCCGGTACGGCCGGTCTTGCCGTTGCCCGCGAACGGGCTCAGGATGCCGTCCTTGCCGATCTTCTGGACGGAGTCACTGCCGAGGTTGCCGATGTAGATCGTGCCGTCGTCCGCGATCACGACGCTGTTCGGGTCGCTGATCTGAGCCGACAGGGCGGGGGTCGGGGTGCTGGTGTAGCCCTTCGTGCCGGTGCCCGCGATCGTGCTGATGATGCCGTCCGGCGTCACCTTGCGGATGCGCTCGTTCGAGTAGTCCGCGAGGTAGAGCGAGCCGTCCGGGCCGACGGCGATGCCCTCGACGCTGTTGATCTCGGCCTGGGTGGCCGGACCGCCGTCACCGCTGAAACCGGCCGTGCCGTTGCCCACCACCGTGGTGATCTTGCCATCGGGGGTGATCTTGCGGATCCGGTTGTTCGCGGTGTCCGGGACGTAGATGTTGCCGTTCTTGTCGACGACGGCGGTGCCGGGTCCGTTCAGCTCGGCCGAGGTCGCCGGGCCGCCGTCGCCGCTGAATCCCGCGGTGCCGTTGCCGGCGATCGGCGTGACGGTGCCGTCCTTGCTGATCCGGTGGACGATGTTGGTGTCCAGGCTGGAGACGTACACCGAGCCGTCTGTCCCCATGAACAGGTGCAGCGGCGCGAGGTTCGGGACCGTGAGCGTCGGGCCCGAGTACGCGATGGCGGTCGCCGGCAGCCCGCGGGTCCGGTCCGGGTACGGCTCCTGCGCCGTGTTCACCCCGTCGCCGCCACTACCACCGCCTCCGCCACCGCGGCTGAAGGCCAGGGCGATCGCGGTCGTCAGGCCGGCGATCAGCACGAAGAGCAACGTCGCGGTGATCAGGGTGGTCCGCAGCGAGAGCCCGAACAGGCCCTTCCTGGGCTGGCCGCGGTGCGGGGTGGGAAGCGGCGTCCGGACCGGCTGCGGGACCAGCGGCGGCCGCGGCGGCATGGGCTGGGGCGGCCGGGGCTGGACCGGCGGTGCCCCGCCGGGCGGCCAACCGCCAGCGGCCGGCGGGCGGTACCCGGGGGTCGGTAGCGGGGCGGCGGGCGGGGTCGGACCCGGAGGCGTCGGCTGCGGTGTGGCGGGCGGCGCAGACCAGCCACCGGGAGTGCCCACCGGCGCGGTGCCGGTGAACGGCCGGCCGGTCGTCGGCACGGGCCGGCCAGGTCCCGGCTGGTAGCCGGGACCGGTCGGCATGCCCGGCCGCGGGGGGAACTGCTGGTTGGGACGTGGCGGGCCGGTCGGGCCGTAGCCGGGGAAGCCCGGCGTGCCCGGCAGCGGGGTCTGCGGCCCGGCCGGGCGGGGCGGCCCGACGGGTGGCCCGGAGAACCGCGAGCTGGGCGTCGAGGTGGTACCGAGCGCGGCCTCACGGATCTCGTCGTCGACGCGGATCTTGACGTCCGACCGGGTCAGCCAGGCCGGGCCGAACGCGGCGACGCTGGCCCTCGCGAGCTCCAGGGCGAACTCGGTGGCGTCGCCGAGCCGGGCCGCCGGGTCCTTGGCGAGGGTGCGCATGATGACCCCGGCGACCTGCGGGGGCGCCATCGTCAGCGGGTCCGGCATGACATTGAGATGGTGGTGGGTCAGCGGCTGCACGCCCATGGGGCGGCCGAACAGCGGCCGCTCGGCGAGCATCTCGTAGAGGACGCCGGCCAGCGCGTACAGGTCGGTCGAGGGGAACAGCCGGCCGCCGAGGATCTGCTCGGGCGCCATGTAACGCGGCGTGCCGAGGATCGCGCTGGCGGTCGTCTCCGCGCCGTCGAAGATCTTGGCGATGCCGAAGTCGGTCACCTTGAGCAGGCCGGCGCCGTCGAACATGATGTTGTCCGGCTTGACGTCGCGGTGCAGGACGTCGGCGGCGTGCGCCGTGGTGAGCGCCGCGGCCGCCGCGATGCCGACCGCGCACACGGTCTCCTGATTGATCTTGCCGGCCTGGATGCGCTGCTTGAGGGTGCCGCCGGGCAGCAGCTCCATCACCAGCAGGCAGGTGCCCTCGTGCTCGACGTAGTCGTGGACCCGCACGATGTGCGGGTGGTCCAGCTCGGCGAGCACCCGTGCCTCCGCGAGGAAGCGGGCGCGCAGCTCGGGGTCGTCCGAGGTGTCCAGCAGGATCTTGATGGCGACCTTGCGGCCGATGAGCCGGTGTTGGCCGGCGAGCACGAGGCCGTATCCGCCCTTACCGAGGTCGCCTTCGACCTGGTAGCCGGGGAGGGCCGCCTCCACCAGAGAACGATCGATTAGCAAGGTCTGGTCCCGTTCGCCGCCGGCCCCGGAGTTGAACGCGGGGAATCTAAAACGCGAAGGCCGCGCCCGGGCCGCAAACGCGCCCTTCGTCGTGTACCCGGCGATACTACGGCCTGGTACCCCCGAGTTCCCCCCTGGTAGGGCGTAGTTGGTGTCCGTCGGATGTCCGACATCACGTCAGCCCACCGTCGCCCGGACGTCGTGGCTTCCTGGTTGGCTGAGCGGTGGCGGTCGGCCGGTCGCGCTGGCGGATTGCGACCGGACGTCGACGGTCGGGGCGCCGTCAGTTCTACGGCCAGGCCGGCCGTGGACACTGACGGTGGCAGATCTCAGGCAGGCAGATCTCAGACAAGAGGTCGAAGGGCGGTCGCGTGATGTCGAGTTCGGTGCCGAACTCTGAGTCGTCCCCGCTGGGTGGCGAGCCGGTGGTGATCACACAGACAGCGGAGTGGGCCGCGCTGCGTGCGCATCACGCCGAGCTCGCCGGAACCGGCCTGCGGGCGCTGTTCGCGGCCGAGCCCGGCCGGGCCGAGAAGTTGTCCGCGCAAACAGATGGCCTGTTCCTGGACTATTCAAAGAACCTGGTCACGGCCGAGACAATGCGGCTTCTGGTGGCCCTCGCCGAACGGGCCGGGCTCGCGGGCCGGGTCGAGGCGATGTTCGCCGGTGAGAAAATCAACACCACCGAGCGCAGGGCCGTGCTGCACACCGCCCTGCGTGCCCCCGAGGGTGAGACCGTCCTGGTCGACGGCGAGAACGTCGTGCCGCAGGTGCACGCCGTGCTCGCCAAGATGTACGCGTTCGCGGACCGGGTCCGCTCCGGGGTCTGGACGGGCGCCACCGGCAAGCACATCCGGACCGTCGTGAACATCGGCATCGGCGGCTCCGACCTCGGCCCGGCAATGGCCGCCGAGGCGCTGCGGACCTTCGCCGACCGGTCTATCCAGACCCGTTTCGTCTCCAACGTCGACGGCTCGGACATCTGGGAGGCGACGCACGACCTGGACCCGGCCGAGACGCTGTTCGTGATCTCGTCCAAGACGTTCACCACCCTCGAGACCATCGCCAACGCGAAGACCGCGCGGGCCTGGCTGGTCGCCGAGCTCGGCGTGGACGCCGTGCCGCACCACTTCGTCGCGGTCTCGACGAATGCCGAGAAGGTCGCCGAGTTCGGCATCGACACCGCGAACATGTTCGAGTTCTGGGACTGGGTCGGCGGCCGGTACTCGATGGACTCGGCCATCGGGCTGTCACTCGCGGTGGCCATCGGGCCCGAGAACTTCGCCGAGCTGCTGTCCGGTTTCCACGCGATGGACGTACATTTCCGCACCGCGCCTCTCGACCGTAACCTGCCGGTCCTCCTGGGGCTGATCGGTTTGTGGTACCGGGACTTCTTCGGCCTGCAGACGCACGCGGTGCTGCCGTACAGCCACTACCTCAGCCGGTTCGCGGCCTATCTGCAGCAGCTCGACATGGAGAGCAACGGCAAGTCGGTCGACCGGGCCGGCCACCCGGTCACCGCCGCCACCGGCCCGGTCGTCTGGGGCACCCCGGGCACGAACGGCCAGCACGCCTATTACCAGCTGCTCCACCAGGGCACGACGGTCATCCCGGCGGACTTCATCGGGTTCGTCGCCCCGCCGCACGCGCAGGTCGGCGGCAGCGGCGCCGCGGATCAGCATCTGCTGCTGATGGCGAACTTCTTCGCCCAGACCGAGGCGCTGGCCTTCGGGAAGACGGCCGCCGAGGTCGCGGCCGAGGGGGTCGCGCCGGAGCTCGTCCCGCACAAGGTCTTCACCGGAGACCGGCCGACCAACACCCTGCTGGCCCCGAAGCTCACCCCGTTCACGCTCGGCCAGCTGATCGCGTTGTACGAGCACAAGGTGTTCACCCAGGGCACGATCTGGGGGATCAACAGCTTCGACCAGTGGGGCGTCGAGCTCGGCAAGGTGCTCGCCGGTCGGATCATCCCCGAGCTGGCCGGGGAGGAGGAGCCGGCGCTCGCCCACGACGGCTCCACCAACGCCCTCATCCACCGCTTCCGCGCCGGCTTCGCCGAGACGCTCCCGGCACCCGCTGGCGCCTGAGCTCCCTGCGTCCCCTGAGCCCACCGCATCCCCTGAGTCCGCGGCATCCCCTGCGTCCACAGCGGCCCCGGCATCGGCCCGGTCCCGTTCCCCTGCCCGCGTCCGACGGAATCGACGGGGCCGCTGTTACTCTCCGTAACCATTCTGTGGACAGGGGATCGGGGATGAGATGCGGGTCGACGCCGGGGCGCTGCGGATGTCCGTGCACCGCGACGCGCGGGGCGGGGAGGACGTGCTCATCGAGCTCGCCGGCGAGCTGGACGCGCCAGGACGGCGCTGTCTGCGCGACCAGATCGCCGAGCTGCTCGGACGCGGTGGCGCCACCGTGACCGTCGACGTCGGTGGGCTGCGCCGGGTCGACATACCGGGGCTCGCCGCGCTCCTGCGGGCGGACCTGTTGCTGCGGCGGGTACGCGGCTCGCTGGAGATCCGGTCGGCGACGCCGGCGTTCCTGGAGCTGGTCACGGCCACTGGCCTGACCGGCCGGCTCCGCCTCGTCCCGGCTCCGCCCAGCCCCAGGCCGCCGGCCGCGACGGCGGCGCGGTCAGCCAGAGAGGAAGCGACCCTGCCAGCAGGTGCGGCTCTGTCGCTGGCGGCAGACGCGGGTGCGGCCCTGGCGCCTGGGGCCCAGGTCGCGCGGCCGGAAGGGGTCGGGGCGGCGGTGGGCGGGCCTGACCCAGGCTCGGCGTCAGGCGTCGGCGGCTGAAACCCGACCGGCCGACCGGGTGGCGTTGACCAGCGCGAGGGCGGGGTGGAGTTCGGCCGCGCGGCTTCCGCCGTCGCTCGTCCCCATCGCGGCGATCAGCGGAACCTCGGCCGCGGCCGCCGGCTCCAGGGTGATCGCCGTGGCCTCGGCGGCCTCGCCGTCGCCGCGGCCGTCATCTGGTGGGGTGCCGGCGGCGCCGCTGGGCACGAGGCGCAGCGGTGCTCGTCCCGGACTGGTCAACCACCTCTCCACCGAGTTCATCAACAGCATGACCAGCATCATGACCAGCGGAAATGCGATCACCAGCGCGGCGGTAGGCGCGGTTAGTTCCACCTGAACACCCCCTGAGCCAAAGGTCCAACAAGTCCGAGAAAGTCGCGCGATCGGCGCGGCGGGCCCGGACCGCGACCAGGTACCTCATTCGTTTGGTTACCCGCAGTGGTTACTATGTCACCAGGCGCGGTCGTTCTCACCCATGCAGGGTGGGCCCGTCGAGAGTTGTCCTGTCGCGGGTCCCGCGGATGCCGGAGTGCCCGCTGGTCCATCACCGGCCCCGGCCAACGGACCGAGCCCGGTGGATCAGGCTTCGGCGGCATTGGTGGGGGAGCCGGTTTCACGCTCTCACCGGCCCGCCATCCCGGCAGCCCAGAAGGCGGGCTCGTCGGGAAACGCCCTGAGCGCCGGGATGAGCCGGACTGGAGCCGGTCTCGCGCCTGCCCCTGCCCCCGGCCGGGGATGGCGCCAGGCCGGCCCGAGCCCGGACAGGGCGCGGCCGAGCGATGGCTGCCACCTGGTCATACCGCTCTGCCTGCCCACCGAACGGCGGCTAGAACCTGCCGGTCCGGCCGGGGCCGGACCGGCGTGGAGAAGCTGGCACGGGATCACACCGACCGCCGCAATGCGGACCAACCGGCCCACGCGGTGGCCGGGCGCGAAGCGTCGTACGACGGGCCCGAGGCGCCCGTCGTACCCTGCCCTCACCATGTCTGTGTCGTCGTTCGGCTCGTATGAGGGCCACGCCCCCAACGAGTACGGGCACGATTCCGGCTATCCGCCGGTCGACCCGGCCGCGGTGCCAGCGCCCGCGGCGCCCTGGGCGGCGGAGGCCGGGCCGAGTCCCGCCGGTCAGGGCGGGATTCCGGGCGGTCTGGCCGTCAGCCACGTGACCGACTGGCGCATGGCCGTCGACGAGCTTGGCCGCCCGATCCCTCCTCCGCCGGGCTACGCGTCGCGGCCGGCCCCAGACGGCCCGCAGCCGCCGACGACGCTTCTCCCGACGGCACCCTTCTCGCCCGCGGGCCTGTTCCCGGTACCGACGTCCTGGTCGTCGGCGGGTTCGCCCACCTACCAGGACGCCTTGTCCCACCAGCCGCCGCCCGCGTCGATGCCGGCCACCGAGCGAGCGCCGTTCGAGGTCACGGCGACCGCCGGGCTGGGTTCCGACCGGCCGCGGCCGCCTGGTGACGGCCCGTCGACCGGTCCTTCGGTGCCGTCGGGCTCGGTGACGGAGCTGGCCGCGTCGCCGTACGGATCACTGCCGGGGGTGTCGCTGCCGTCGGGCGCCTTCGTCCCGGCGTCGGTGCCCGTCCCGGCGGCGGACATCGGGCCGGGACTGACCGCGCTCGACGACGGGGCGATCGGCGTCGACTTCCCGCCGCCGTACCCACCCCGCCAGGCGGACCGCCAGGTGGACTGGCAGTACGGGCCGGACCAGCCGCTCGTGCCCGGCCAGCCCTTCGTCCCGGACCAGCCCTACCGGCCGGACCAGTCCTACGGGCCGGACCAGTCCTACGGGCCGGACCAGTCCTACGGGCCGGACCAGTCCTACGGGCCGGCCACGTCCTACGGGCCGGCCACGTCCTACGGGCCGGCCACGTCGTACGGGCCGGCCACGTCGTACGGGCCGGACCGGTCGTACCAGCCGGAGCCGTCCTACGCGCTGGACCGGTCCTACGGAGCCGACCGGCAGTACGGGCCGGACCAGCCGGGCCGGCCGCGGCTCGAGGAACCCTCGGCGCCCCAGCGGTTGGACTACGGGACCTCACCGCGCTCGGTCCAGGACCCAGCACCGGCCTCCGACTGGGACGTCGTCGGGGACGGCCTGATGGTGGGCGGATCCTCGGCTGCCGACCCGCCGGTGGCCGTCGGGCCGGCGGCCGTGGCGTTGCCGCCCGCGCTGGCCGACCTCGCCGCCGCGGCCGCCGCGGCGGTCCAGGCTGTGGCCGCCGGCACGGGTGACGGGCCGACGGTCGGGGCGGCCACCGGGCCGGTGCCGCTGGAGCCGTACCGCGGCCACCGCCGGATCAGCCCGGAGGACCTCGCGGCGAGGCACGCGGTGGTACGTGAGCAGGTCGACTACGCGCTGGCGGAGATCGCGCTGGCGAAGGCCGCGTTCCGCCGGGCCTGCGAGGACACCGGCCGGCCCGGCTGGCCGTTCCGGGACACCGAGGTGGACCTGATGCGCCGCCCCGCGGTGGCCCACGCGCTGTTCTGCGAGCTGGCCGGCGTCGAGCGGCTCCGGGTCTGGGCCCAGGAGCTCTACTGGCTTCAGGAGCAGAACCGCGGCTTCGCCTAGATCCGTCGGGTCGGCCGGCAAGCCTCTTTGGTGCCCCGCTGCCGCCCTCGCCAGCAGTCGAACTCCCGACTTCAGGGGCTCCTCCGACCGGCCAAGGGTAAATTTCACCCAGGTGCTCGGGGGAGGCTGTGATCAATCATGGAAGTGCCGGCGGATCCAAGGCTGTCAGACTGCGCCTGTGGACATCAGCGGGTCGAGCATCGACACGACCGGCCGGGATCTGACTGCTGCCGCTGCGACTGCGCGCGTTACGGCCGCGTCGCCCGGGCGGAGCTTCGTCGCGTCACCCCGGTGACGGCGAAGGCGGTACGGCCGAAGCTGCCGGCCATGGCGGCGGTGAGGCGGGCGCTCAGCGCGGCGGGCTCAGCATGACGACCGTGGTGTCCGGGCCTTCCAGGCTCTCGAAGGCCCGGTTGGCCAGCGCGGCGGCGGTGACGTTTCCCCTGCGGTGGTAGCGCTCGATCGCGCTCGCCAGGCTCACGGCCGCCTCGTCCTTGCGGTCGGCCCGGTGTAGCACCTCGGCGCGGGCCAGCAGTGCGACGGCCTGGCCATCCAGGTCGTCGGTCTGGCCGGACAGGTCGACAGCGGTCTCGGCGAACCGCAGCGCCTCGTCGTCCCGGCCCCGGATCGCCAGCAGCCGCGCGTGCACCCCGCACCAGCCGGCCTGCGCGGGCAGCTGGTCGGAGGCGGCCGCGTCCCGGCAGCGGGTGACGTACTTGCCGGCGTCGTCGAGGCGGCCCAGCGCCAGCATGACGTCCGCCAGCGCGGCAGCCCTGGTCGCCAGATACGCCCGCTCGCCCATCCGGGACAGGTGCCGGCAGCTGCGGCGCAGCTCGCGCTCGGCGGTGACCAGGTCGTCGGCGAGCACCGCGACCCTGGCGACGACGAACCCGCTGTGCAACGGGTCGAAGCGCGGGCCGCGTACCTCCCAGACGATCTCCTCGGCGTCCTTGAGGTGCGTCCGAGCCGCCTCCAGGTCACCGGACATCGCGGTGAGCACCGCGAGCTGGGCGAGCAGCGCTCGGCGCTGACCACGGTCGTCGCCGGCGGCGTCCAGCGCGGACGTCGCGAGCCCGATCGCCTCGCCGACCGACCGCGGCGTCCAGCTCAGCAGCCCGATCAGCTCGCGGCGCAGCGACTGCGCGGCCCGGGGCACGCCCGAGTCCTCGGCGTGCCCGACCGCCATCTCCATCGCCTTCTCGGCCGCGCCGAACTGGCCGGCGGCCGTGTACGCGGCGGCCTGGCTGCGGCACGCCAGCGCGGCCCCGACCTCGTCGCCGTCGCGGACGAAGTCGCTGAGCGCCTCACCCGCCTCGTCGAGGGTCGTCGCGACGAGGCCGTCGGGCTCGGTGGAGAACAGCACCCGCAGATGGGCGAGCCGGGCATGCGCCCGTAGCCCGTCCTCGCCGGCGCGGCGCGACCGCTCGGTCACCTGGCGGAGGATCCGGTCGGCGTCGGAGAGCCGGCCGAACGAGTACAGCGCCCAGCCCAGGTCGATCTCGGCCCGCAGCCGCAACGGCTCCAGCTCCGGCAGCAGCACGATCGCCCGCTTGAGCAACTGGGCGGCGCCCATCTCGTCGCCCTGGCGGACCCGGTCGGCCGCCTCGATCAGGCAGCTGGCGGCCTGCCGGCCGAGCTCGACGGTCGCCGCGTCCCGCTGGCCGAGCTCGACCCGGTAGCGGTAGGCCTGCTCCAGGTGGTAGCCGACGAGCTCGTCGTGCTCGCCAGGGCCGCCGACCATCCTGGCCTGCAGCCAGCGGGCGAACCGCTCGTGCAGGTCGGCCCGCTGCCGCTTCGACGTCGCCTGGTAGGCGCAGTCGCGCAGCAGCACGTGCAGGAAGCGGAACGCCTCGACACCGGGCAGGTCGGAACGGTCCGGGTGCACCAGCTCCTTGCGCACCAGGGCCAGGCAGTGCGCCGCGACCTGCGGGCGCTCCTCCGGCTCGGACAGGTCGACGACCGCGTCCAGGTAGAACCGGGCCCCGACGACGGCCGCCCGCTCCAGCACCTGCCGTTCGGCGGTGTCCAGCCGATCGAGCCGGGCCGCGAGCAGTGCGGAGATCGTCGGCGGGACCTTGACGTTGCGCAGGCTGCCGGTGGCCGTCCAGCGGTCGCCGTCCCGGCGCAGCAGGCCGTCGTCGACCAGCGCGGCCACCATCTGCTCGACGAACAGCGGATTGCCGGCCGCCGACGAGGTGATCCTCGCGACCAGCCCCGGTTCGAGGTCGTCGGAGCCCATCAGGCTGCGGATCAGGCGTTGGCAGCGAGCCTCGGTGAGCGGCTGCAGCAGCATCGAGGTGGCGTTCAGCTTGCCGCCGCCCCACTGCCGGCGCTCCTCCAGCAGCTCGGGCCTGGTCAGGCTCAGCAGCAGGATCGGCGCATCGCGGGACCAGTCGGTGATGTGCTCGATCAGGTCGAGCAGCGTCGGCTCGGCCCAGTGCACGTCGTCGAAGCAGAGCACCAGCGGGCGGCGTTCGGCCAGCGCGTGGAAGAAGGTGCGCACCGCCCAGAAGCTCTCCTGGGTACCGACCTCGGCGCCGCCGAGGCCGACCAGCGGAGCGAGCGCGGCGACGACCTCGGGCGCGCCGGCGACGCCCAGCTCGTCGAGCAGCTCGCGCAGCCGGCGCTTGCCCTCCGGTGCCGGCGAGTCCGCCGACATCCCGGTGGCCTGGCGGACCATCTCCATCAGCGGCCAGTAGGCGATGCCCTCGCCGTAGGAAAGGCAACGGCCGGACAGCACGGTCGCCCGGCTCGCGACGCCGTCGCAGAACTCCTTGACCATCCGCGACTTCCCGATGCCGGCGGGGCCGAGCACGGTGAACAGATGGCAGATCCGTTCCTCGACGACGGCCTCGAAGGCGTCCTGGATGCGCCGGCGTTCCCGGTTGCGCCCGATCACCGGCGCGGCGAGGCTCAGCGACGGCGTCCGGCTGCCGGGGCCCGCGGTGGGGTCGACCAGGCCGAGCAGCCGGTGCGCCCGCACGGGGTCGCGCTTCCCCTGCACCACCATGGGCGGCACGCTGTCGACGGTGACGCTGTGCCGGATCAGGCGGTAGGTGACGTCGCCGATCAGGATCTCGTCGGGTGCGGCGGCGACCTCCAGCCGGGAGGCGACGTTGACCGCGTCGCCGGTGACCCCACCGCCGGCGACGGTGACCTCGCCGGTGTTGATCCCGATCCGGACCCGCAGGCCGATGCCCCAGCCGCGGTGCAGGTCGAGGTTGAGCTCCCGCAGCCGGGCCCGGATCTCCAGGGCGGTGCGCACCGCGCGCAGCGAGTCGTCCTCGTGCAGCACCGGGATGCCGAAGACCGCGAAGACCGCGTCGCCGATGAATTTCTCGACGGTGCCACCGTGCGCGTAGATGGCCTCCCTGGCCAGGTCGAAGAACCGGGCCATCACCTGCTGGAGCGGCTCGGAGTCGATGTTCTCGGCCAGGCGGGTCGAGTCGGTGATGTCGACGAAGAGCACCGTGACGGTCTTACGGGTCCCGCTGACGGCGGTAGGGAGAGCGTTCCCGCAGGCGGAGCAGAACCGGGAATCGTCCTGGTTCTGCCGCGCACATACCGGGCACCGCACCATGTGCCGGATGGTAGGCCGAACGGGCCGCCCGACGGCGGGGGATTTCGGCATCGGTCGACTGCGCGGTGATCCGTCCCACATCGGCCCGTCGAGCGGCTTTTCCCTGGCCCGGGGGTGGGGGTTGCCCGGATCGCCCGGTTGGTCGTTCATCCGCGCGAGTCCCGGCGCGGCGCGGCCCATGCCCAAGCCAAGCCGTGCCTCCCGCGGGTGCGGCATTCGGTCGGTACCACCATAGTCAGCGTCCTGCTGCCAGCCCTCGTCAGGAGATGTCGGCCCAGCGCAGGTCGCCGTTCGATTCACGCAGGCAGGCGATCGGACGGCCCGACGGATCTCGCTGAACCTGCCCCACGTCGGAGCTGCTGCAGGCCGTGCCGGACGCCGGCCCGCTCGGCTGCGGTTTGGGCGGGGAGTCCGACCAGGCGCCCAGGCCGGCCGAGCCCGTGGGGCCGGCCACCGGCACGCAGAACAGCGTGAGCCCGTTGATCGCCGCCCCCGGCGCCGAGTCCTGGCTGGGAACGCATGGCTCGCCGACGAAGACCGGTGAGGCGGCCACGTCGGGACTGGCGGCCTGCTCGGAGGAATCCGCGCCGGCCGGGCCGCCGCTGGCCGTCCCGTCCGCGGCGGCGCCTGTCTCGCCCGGGCTCGCGCCTGTCGTGCCAGGTGACGGCTCGGCCTCGGTGCTCGGCGCCGGGGCGGGGGTGGCCGAGTTCGGCCCAACGGAGCCCGCGCTCGCGTCGGGCCCGCCCGGCGCGGTGTTCACGGCGGACGTCGCGGTGCTCTGGCTTCTGTCGTGCCCACAGCCGACGAGGGTGCCGAACAGCGCCGCGGCAACCATCGCCGGCATCACGCTCGCCACCACCGCCTGGCGAACCCGCGCCCACCCGGCCACGGCGCACCTCCTCCCACCCGGCGGACCGGGTTGGCACGCCGTCAGGACGGACGTCACCCGGTGGCGAGGCGCTTACAAGCTATCGCGTTGCGTAGCGGGGCGTTGGCCTGCCCGGCCGCCTCCGTCGGGGTTTCAGTATTCAGCTTAGGCACGCTATTGATCGTTGGTTGCTGCTTCGTCTTTCGTCTCGCGAGGCTCACCCCCTCCGTGGTGGCTGTGTGTTGCGTCACAGGGAACGGTCGCCGGGTGCCCGGCTGGCCTGTTGTCCCTTGTCTCCGTGCCTGGTTCGTATGTCGATCACGGGCGACGGAGGGCGGGAAGACGGGTTTGCGCCTGGGTTACTCGCTAGTAGCATGGGTACGACGTACTCACCAGTAACAACGCCGGCGGGCCGTGTGCTCGACGTCGGCAAGGACCTGGGGCGGACGCGGCGGCGCGGCTGACGGCCAAGCGGCTGGCGAAACCCTCGGCTCGCATACGACATGGGGGCGGCCATGGGGCACTACCGGAGCAACCTTCGAGACATCGAGTTCAACCTCTTCGAGGTGTTCAAGGTCGACCAGATCCTGGGCACCGGCCCGTTCGCGGAGATGGACCGGGAGACAGCGCACGAGGTCCTCGTCGAGCTTGAGCGGCTGGCGACCGGGCCGCTGGGCGAGTCGTTCGCGGACGCGGACCGCAATCCCCCTCAGTTCGACGCGGCCACCGGGACCGTCCGGCTGCCCGAGTCGTTCAAGAAGTCCTACCGCTCCCTGGAGGAGGGCGAGTGGTGGCGGCTGTTCGTGCCCGCGCACCTCGGCGGCCTCGGCGCCCCGCCGACCGTCGCCTGGGCCGCCTCCGAGCTGATCCTGGGCTCGAACCCGGCCGTCTTCATGTACATGGCCGGGCCGACCTTCGCCGGCATCCTCGACCAGCTAGGCACCGAGTCGCAGAAGAAGTTCGCCGCTCAGGCGGTCGAGCGGCAGTGGGGCGCGACGATGGTGCTCACCGAGCCGGACGCCGGCTCCGACGTGGGTGCCGGCCGCACGCGGGCCGTCCAGCAGCCCGACGGCACGTGGCACATCGAGGGCGTCAAGCGGTTCATCACCAGTGGTGACTGGGACATCCCCGAGAACATCTTCCACATGGTGCTTGCCCGGCCGGAGGGGCACGGCCCGGGCACCAAGGGCCTGTCGATGTTCATCGTGCCGAAGTTCATGCCGGACCCGGAGACGGGTGCGCCTGGCGCTCGCAACGGCGTCTACGTCACCAACGTCGAGCACAAGATGGGCCTGAAGGTCTCGGCGACCACCGAGCTGCGCTTCGGCGAGAAGACGCCCGCCGTCGGTTGGCTGGTCGGCGACGTCCACGACGGCATCGCCCAGATGTTCCAGGTGATCGAGCACGCCCGGATGATGGTCGGCACGAAGGCCATCGCCACGCTGTCCACCGGCTACCTCAACGCGCTGGAGTTCGCCCGTACCCGGGTCCAGGGCGCCGACCTCGCCGCCACCGACAAGGGCGCGCCGCGTGTCACGATCATCCACCACCCGGATGTCCGCAGGATGCTCATGGCGCAGAAGGCCTACGCCGAGGGCATGCGGGCGCTGGTGCTCTACACCGCGTCCTTCCAGGACACCGTCGCCGCCGCCGAGTCCGAGGGTGGCGTCCCCGGGTCGCGGGCCGCGTTGTCCGGCGCGGACGGCTCCGCCGCCGAGCGGGCCGCCCGGATGAACGACCTGCTGCTGCCGATCGTCAAGGGCGTCGGCTCGGAACGGTCCTACGAGCTGCTCGCCAGCTCGCTGCAGATCTTCGGCGGCTCCGGCTACCTGCAGGACTACCCGGTCGAGCAGTACATCCGGGACGCCAAGATTGACACTCTCTACGAGGGGACGACGTCGATCCAGGGCCAGGACCTGTTCTTCCGCAAGATCGTGCGGGATCAGGGCCAGGCGCTGACCGCGCTGCTCATCGACATCCAGGCTTTCGCCAAGGGCGACGCCGGCAACGGCACCCTCGCCAAGGAGCGCGACCAGCTCGCCGCCGCGCTGGAGGACGTCCAGTCGATGGTCGGGGCCCTGGTCGGCTTCCTCACCTCGGCCGCCGAGAACCGCGACGAGGTCTACAAGGTGGGCCTCAACACGACCCGGCTGCTGATGAGCCTGGGTGACCTGGTGATCGGCTGGTTGCTGCTGCGGGGCGCCGAGGTCGCGATCACGGCGGTCGAGGCAGGCCCGTCCGCCCGAGACGCGGCGTTCTACCAGGGGAAGATCGCCGCGGCCAAGTGGTTCGCCGCGAACGTCCTGCCGGAGCTGCACACCCGCCGCACCATGCTGGAGGCGGCCGACCTCGACCTCATGACACTGCCCGAGGAAGCGTTCTAGCCCGCCCCACCGGTCCCGCCCGACCGGTACCCACCGGCCGCCTGGTGCTCCCGCACCGGCGGCCGGTGGCGTATCGGCGGGTGTCCGATGGGTAACAGGCCGGATTGCCGATAGCCGCGGCGGTTCTCGCGGCAGATCTTGGGTACACGCCGGGCCATGGGAATCATGGTGAGTCTGGTGTTCTTCGCGGTCGGTGCGATCTTTACCTTCGCCATCCGAGCCGAGCCCTCCGGCATCAGCCTCGTCGCGGTAGGCGTGATCATCATGCTGGTCAGCGTCGCCGGCTTCGCGGCGTCGTTCTATCGCGACCTCTGGCGGCGCCGCATCTTCGAGGAGTCCATCGAGCAGGGGGCGACGCCGCCGCTGTCCCTCGACGACGACATCGTGGTCGAGCCGACGGCCCCGATCGTGGCCCCGGTCCACGATTACCCGAACCTGACCGAGCCCCTCTAGCCTGCCCGTCGCAGGCTGATCTGGGTGGACGCGGGATCGATGAGGGGTCCGAGCAGCTGGATGCTCTCGCGGGTGGAGTGCCTCGCGAGACTAGGACCTGCATTGGGGGGGACCTGGTCAGGAGGTCCGGAGGGGCGGGAAGGCCTGTGCTTGCCCCACACGTCGCCTTCGGCGCCGCGCGGGGACCCCTGCATTGGGGGGGACCTGGTCAGGAGGTCCGAAGGGGCGGGAAGGCCTGGTCCAGCTCGTTGCGCATGTCGCGCTTGAGGATGTCGTCGGCTTCCGAGGACGGCTGGCCCTCGAGGAGGAACCGGGCGACGCGCAGCGTCAGGTCGACCCGCTCGGCCAGGTTGAGGGCGCCGGTGAACCGACCGCTGGTCTGACCCGCGGACGACGCGGAGTTGAGGACCTTGGCGACAAACTCGTCCGCGGCCATCAGAGCTTCCACGCGCGTCATGTGGGTCACCTCATTTGTCCCGTGAAGCCGGAGCCGTGCTGATACCTGGCTGCGTTCCGCACGTTACCAGGCAGCATCCTGCCACTGTTGTTCGCCCCACCTGTCCCCTTTGCGCCCGCTCCGCGAGCCTTGACCGACATCGCCTCATCTGTTGGGCGATTGCCGCCCGTTGGCTGGCGAAGCACCCCTACGGCCCCTGCTCCCCATGACCCAGCCCTGCTCCCTCATGGCCGCTCGTCGTGGACCGGCTCCATGGGCATGATCGCCGTCTCGGCCCTCGGGCGGTCGTAGTGTCGCGCCGCCCACGACCACCAGAGGGCCAAGACGGCGATCAACGAGCGGGTCCTGGCTCGCGCGAATGAGCTCCACCCTCCGTGGGGCCGGTGTCACGGTTGATCTCCGCGTTCCGCGGAACGTGGGCGTAGGCGTCACGGGTGATCGCCGGATCGCCTGGAACGTGCGGAGGGCTGGGCCGGTGATCTCCGCGTTCGCGTGGAGCGGCGGGGGGATCTTCGTGTTCCGTGATGCAGGCGGCGCCGGTCCTGCCTGTGTGGCCGTGTTGTGGTGGTCTCCGGGTTCCGCGGAGCCGCGCGCGGGCCTCGCCGCGCCGGTTTCCATACCCGGACACTGATCTTCGTGGCCTGTCGGGCGACTGGCGTTCCTTGATCGCGAAGCACGTATGGATAAATGCCGCAAATGGGTTGGGGAACGCCCATTCGCATACCAGGCTGGCGATCATGAGTCCTGGCCGGGCTGATTGACGACCTTGATCGCTGGCTTGGTATGGAAATCGACGTGGCGGGGGGTGGGGCCCTTGTCGATCTTCGCGTTCCGCCGAACGTGGGCGTACCCGATCGATCTTGATGTTCTGCGGGACCGGTCTGCGGTGGATCTTCGCGTTCCGCGGAACGGGGACACTGGTGATCTTTAATACCCGCGGGACCGGGGGTTGCGGTGGATCTCGCGCTTCGTGGAATGCCGACGCCGCGACGTGTGCGGTGCCTGGCCCGGTCAGCTCCAGGCGAGTAGGAGGGTGGGGTCGGTGAGCATGGCGGCGATGTCGGCGAGGACGGCGGAACCGAGCTCGCCGTCGACCAGACGGTGGTCGAAGGAGAGCGCGAGCTGGCCGACGGTGCGGACCGCTAGCTGACCCTCGTGCACCCAGGGGGCCGGGCGGATCGCGCCGATGGCGAGGATCGCGGCCTCGCCGGGGTTGAGGATCGGCGTGCCGATGTCGACGCCGAAGACCCCGATGTTGGTGATGGTGATCGTTCCGCCACTCAGGTCGGCGGGCCTCGCCCGGCCGGATCTGGTCCGGGTGGTCAGGTCGTGCAGGGCCTGGGCGAGGCCGGCCAGGTCGAGCCGGTCGGCGTCCGGGACGTTCGGCACGAGCAGGCCCCGCGGCGAGGCGACCGCGATGCCCAGGTTGACCGCGCTGGAGACGACGATCTCCGGGTCCCCGACGCCGCTCTCGACCCAGCCGGCGTTGATCATCGGGTGACGCCGGACGGCGGCCACCAGGGCGCGGGCGACGAACAGCAGTGGCGTCACCTTCAGGCCGGCGAACTCGGGCAGTGTCGCGATCCGGTCGCGGACCGCCAACGTCTCCGTGAGGTCGACGGAGACGAACTCGGTGACGTGCGGCGCCGTGAAGGCGCTGCTCACCATCGCCCGCGCGGTCGCCCGGCGTACGCCGGACACCCGGATCCGCCAGGTCCGGCTGACCTCGTCGAAGGTCGCCCCGGCCGGAACCCAGCCGACGGGTTCGGCCGGCTGGCCGCCGGGCTGCGGCGCGGCCGGACCCGCGGCCAACGCGGTGCCGTCGAGCCGTGCGCCGGCCCCTGCCTGGGCCGTGCCGTCGGGCCAGCCGAGGCCGTCCGGCCGAGCGGCGCCATCGGGCCGTGTGACGCCGCCGGGCCGTGTGACGCCGGTGGGCCGGGCGTTGACGTCGGGCCGGGCGGCGCTGTCGGGTCGTGGGGTGCCGGCGGGTGGCACGGTCCGCGGCCCCCAGCCAGGCGCGCCGGCAGGCGGCACCGCCGGGGCGGCGGACGGTCCCGCGGGCCTGGCCGGCGCCGACGGGGTGAACCGGGCATCGGCGGGAGGTCCCGGATGACCGAGGACGCCCGCGGCCGCCTCGACGTCATGCCGGCTGATCGTGCCCGCAGGACCGGTGCCGACGAGCCCGCCGAGGTCGACGCCCAGGTCGCGGGCCAGCCGGCGTACCGGTGGCTTGGCCAGCGTGGGCCCGCCTTCGTGTGGGTCGCCCGGCGGCGTGGCGGCGGCCCGGCTCCCGGCTGGCGCCGTGATCGCGGCCTGGGCGCCGTTGGCCGCCGCGACGCGATGGTGACGGCGGCGAGTTCGACTGAGGCCGGCCGGCCCGCCGACCGCCGCCGCGCGCGGGCCGTAGCCGACCAGCATCGGCTCCCGACCGCCGCCGCCAGCGGCGCCGGCGGGCGCGGGAACGGCCGCCGCCGCTCCCGGCGACGGCTCGGGTGCGCCGCCGGTCCGGGCACCCGCGGCCGGGGGCGCGCCCGCGGCCGCGGCCGGCTCGGCGGTCTCGTCGTCCTCGACGGTGACCAGGACGGTGCCGACGGAGATCGTGTCGCCCGCGGCGCCGTGGGTCGCGACCAGCAGGCCGGCGAACGGGCTCGGCAGCTCGACCACGGCCTTCGCCGTCTCCACCTCGACCAGCGGCTGGTTGACCGTCACCCGGTCGCCGGCCGTGACCAGCCACTGGACGATCTCCGCCTCCGCGAGACCCTCGCCCAGGTCGGGGAGCCGGAACTCTCGTCGCGCCACCGTGCCTCCATCCAGGGCTTCGCAGGTCAGGGGCTTCGCGGGTCAGGGGCTCAGGTCGGTCAGGAGTTCGCCGGTCAGGGGCTCAGTAGGTGAAGGTCCGGTCCACGGCGTCGAGAATGCGGTCGACGTCGGGCAGGTAGCTCTCCTCCAGCCGAGACGGCGGGTACGGGGTGTCGAAGCCGGTGACGCGCAGGACCGGCGCCTCCAGCGAGTAGAAGGCCTGTTCGGTGACCCTGGCCGCCACCTCGGCGGAGAGCGAGACGTTCGACGGCGCCTCGTGCACGACGACCAGCCGCCCGGTCCGCCGGACCGACTCGATCACGGGGTCGAGGTCGAGTGGCGAGAGTGTGCGCAGGTCGATGACCTCCAACGAGCGCCCGTCCTCGGCCTCGGTGATGAGCGCCGCGTCCAGGCAGGTGCGCACCATCGGCCCGTAGCCGACGAGGGTCGCGTCCGAGCCCGGCCGTACCACCCGGCTGCTGAACAGCGGCGCCGGCACGCGGGCCGCCGGGACCATGACCGACCCGGCCGGCGCGCCGTCGTCGGCGATCCCGAGCGCTCCGAGGATGACGGGGTCGACCTCGTCCTTCTCCCAGTAGCGCCGTTTCGGTTCCAGGAAGACCACCGGGTCGTCCGCCGCGACCGCCTGCTGGATCATCACCTGGGCGTCGGCCGGGTTGGAGCAGGTCACCACCTTGAGCCCGGCGGTGTGGCAGAAGTACGCCTCCGGGGACTCGCTGTGGTGCTCGACCGCGCCGATGCCGCCGCCGACCGGAATCCGGATCGTCACGGGCATCCGGGTCCGCCCGGCCGAGCGGTAGTGCAGCTTGGCGAGGTTGCTGACGATCTGGTCGAACGCCGGGTAGACGAAGCCGTCGAACTGGATCTCGCAGACCGGTCGGAAGCCGCGCATCGCCAGGCCGATCGCGGTCCCGATGATCGCGGACTCGGCGAGCGGGGTGTCGATGACGCGGTCCTCGCCGAACCGGGCGCGCAGCCCGTCCGTCACCCGGAAGACGCCGCCGAGCCGGCCGACGTCCTCACCCATCACGACGACCTTGGGGTCGGTCTCCATCGCGGCGCGCAGCCCGTTGTTGAGCGCGCCGGCGAGCGTCAGTGTGGGCACGATGCCTCCGGGCCTGGGAACTGCGGCGGAGCGACTGGCCGCCCGCCGTTCAGTCGGGTCGCCGCGTTCGCCGCCGGCGCCTGTGCGGCCGGCTGGGGCGCGGCGGCGGTGTCGGCCTCGACCCCGGCGGCCGCCGCCGGGGCGCCCTCCACCCGGGACGAGGCCGCGGGCGGCCGGGGCGAGGCCGAACCGGTCGGACGGGGGTTCGTGGCACCGCCCTGGCGTGGGTCGTCCGGGTAGGGAGCGTGCTGGTACTCGTCGCCACGGCGTGGATCGTCCGGGTACGGGTCCCCCAGGTAGAGGCCGCCGTCCTCAGAGCCGCCGTCCCCGGAGCCGCCGTCGTCCGGGCCGGCGGCGAGCAGGCCGGCGAGGTCGGCGCGTTCGGCCGCCAGCTGCCGGCTCTCCTCCACCGTCACGTGGTCGAACAGCGTGAGCGGCGCCGGGTCCGGCAGTGCGAGACACCGGCGGCGCAGGTCGGCGGCGATCTCGTCGGCCCGGGCGGCGATCGCGGCCTCACCCGTCGGGTCCAGCGCGTCCTCGCCGACGAGGTGGGCACGTACTCGGGCGATCGGGTCGCGCTGGGCCCAGGCCGCGACCTCGGCGGCGTCTCGGTAGCGGGTCGGGTCGTCCGCGGTGGTGTGCGCGCCCATCCGGTAGGTGACCGCCTCGACGAGTGTCGGCCCGTCACCCGCTCTGGCCCGTTCCAGCGCCCAGCGGGTCACCGCCAGCGTGGCGAGGACGTCGTTGCCGTCGACGCGCACGCCAGGGAAGCCGTAGCCGACGGCTCGCTGGGAGATTGGCACACGGGACTGGTAGGCGGTCGGTTCCGAGATCGCGTACTGGTTGTTCTGGCAGAAGAAGACGACGGGTGCGCTGAACACCGCCGCCCAGCCGAACGCCTCGTTGACGTCGCCCTGGCTGGAGGCGCCGTCGCCGAAGTACGTGATCGTCGCGCACTGGCCGCCGTCCCGGGTGACGCCCATCGCGTAGCCGGTCGCGTGCAGCGTCTGGGCGCCGACGACGATCGCGTAGAGCGCGAAGCCGTGCTCGGCGGGGTCCCAGCCACCGTGCGAGACGCCGCGGAAGAGCCCGAGTACCGCGACCGGGTCGACGCCCCGGCAGTAGGCGACGCCGTGCTCGCGGTACGACGGGAAGGCCATGTCGTCCGGCGCGAGGGCCCGGGCTGAGCCGACCTGGGCCGCCTCCTGGCCGCGCAGCGGGGCCCAGAGCCCGAGCTCACCCTGGCGCTGCAGCGCCGTGGCCTCCTCGTCCAGTCGGCGGACGACCACCATGTCGGCGTACAGGTCCAACAGGTCCGCGACGCCCACGTCCGCGACGTGTGCCTCGATCTCACGCCCGGACGCCGTCGCCACCCGCTGCCCGCTGGGTGTGAGCAGCTGCATCAGCTCCGTCACGGTCGCTAACGATAGGACGGTCTCCTGTAACGGCAAGCCAGAATCTCACTACTGATCATCGAAGGGTGGGGACGGCCCGGGAGATCCACGCGGGCGTGGGTGTGGGTCTCGCGCGCGATCCGCGCCGGTGACAGGGCGCCGTCCGGTGCGGGCCCGGCCGGGTCGGTACGGTGACGGCGTGAGCGGATCCGAGGAACCAGCCCAGCCCACCGCGCGCCCGGCCGCCCGGCCGCTGGTCGACGGCGCGGCGCTCGGCCAGGTCGGCGTGTGGAGCGGGCAGTTCGACTTCTCGCCGGCCGGCGTCGTGCGGGAGGCCGTCGCGGAGCTCGACGAGCTGGGCTACCCGACGGTCTGGACCGGCGAGGTCAAGGGCCGTGAGGTGCTGGTGACGGCCGGGATGATGCTCGCCGCCACGGCCCGGATCACCGTCGCCACCGGCATCGCGCAGATCCTGGCCCGCAACCCGCTCACGATGGCGGCCGGTCAGCTCGCCCTGGCCGAGGCGTTCCCGGGGCGGTTCGTGCTCGGTCTCGGGGTCTCGCACGCCGAGCTGATGCAGATCCGTGGCGTGCCGTACACGAAGCCGCTCGGCCAGATGTCGGCCTACCTCGCCGAGATGGACCGGATGGCCACCGAGCAGTACAGAGCAGTACCGCCACTCGTCGAGCCGCCGCGGGTGCTGGCCGCGCTCGGGCCGAAGATGCTCGAGCTCGCCCGCGACCGCGCCGACGGGGCGCACACCTACTTCGTGCCGCCCGAGCACACGGCGGCGGCCCGCAAGACGCTCGGTTCCGGCAAGCTGCTCGTCCCCGAGCAGGCGTTCGTCCTCGACACCGACACCGAGCGGGCCCGGGAGCTGGCCCGGCGGCACACCGGCTCCTACCTGCGGCTGCCGAACTACACCAACAACCTGCGCCGCTACGGCTACACCGACGACGACTTCGCCAACGCGGGCTCCGACCGGCTGGTCGACATGATCGTCCCGCATGGCGGCCCCGAGGTGCTTGCCGCGCGGATCGCTGAGCATCTCGACGCGGGCGCCGACCAGGTCGCGATCCAGGTCCTCGACTACGACCGACGCGGCCTGCCGCGCCGCCAGTGGCGCGAGCTCGCCCCGGCCCTGCTCGCCCTGTAGACCGACCGCCGCGTAGACCGACCGCCGCGTAGACCGGCCGGCGCGAGCCGGCCGGCGGGTCGATGGCAAGTGGTCTGCCGGTGTCTGCGTACCGTGTCCTCTGGCTGGGGAGCCGGAACGGGCAGGGTGGAGCTGCGGTGCCGTCGCGCGGGGATCAGGGCAGGCCGGACGCCTCCGGCACGGGCGTTCGCGCCCCGGAGCACCGGAATGGCTGGCGCGGCGGACCGGTGCGAGCCGGGGCAGCGTTGACAGCCGTCGGGTTGGCCCTGGCGGGCTGTGGGCTGCTCGGGGGTTCGTCGTCCGACGGCACGGCCGGCGGCGCCGACGCCGTGGCCTCGACGGGCGTGGCGGACCAGGCGTCCGCGACGACGGCGGCGAACGTGCCACCGGGCGGGACGCGGCGGGCGCCGACCGGGCAGCCGGTGACGCTGCAGTTCGCCGGCGACGTGCACTTCGCCGGCTCGGCGGCCGCCGCGCTGAACGGCTTCGGCCCGATCGTGCCGGAACTGTCGGCCGCCGACCTCACCATGGTCAACCTGGAGACCGCGATCACCGACGGCGGTGACCCGGCCGACAAGGAGTTCACCTTCCGGGCCCCGGCCCGGGCGTTCACCGCGCTGCGCGGCTCCGGGGTCGACGTCGTCACCATGGCCAACAACCACGCGATGGACTACGGCACGACCGGCCTGCGCGACACCCTCAGCGCCGCCCAGGCGGCCAACTTCCCGGTCGTCGGCATCGGCGCGGACGACACCGCCGCGTTCCGGCCCTACAAGGTGACGATCAAGGGTCAGCGGATAGCGATCATCGGGGCGACCCGGGTGCTGGACGACAACCTGGCCGCCGCGTGGACGTCCGGGCCGGGCAAGCCGGGCCTCGCGTCGGCCAAGGACATGACCGAGCTCCTCGCGGCGGTCCGGGCGGTGCGGGCGGACGCGGACACCGTCGTGGTGGACCTGCACTGGGGCGTCGAGACGCACAGCTGCCCGGGCACCGACCAGACCGGGATCGTGCCGGAGCTGGTCGCCGCCGGGGCGGACATCGTCGTCGGCTCGCACGCGCACGTGCTCGAGGGCGGCGGCTGGCACCCGTCGGGCGCGTTCGTCGACTACGGCCTGGGCAACTTCGTCTTCTACTCCTCCGGGATGGCCGCCAACACGCAGAGCGGCATCCTGCGCCTCACCGTCCAGGGCCGGGCCGTGACGCAGGCCCAGTGGCTACCGGCCCGGATCTCCGGCGGCCTGCCTCGGCCCGCGACCGGGGTGGACGCGCAGCAGATCGTGGGCACCGTCGGTTCCCTCCAGCAGTGCGCCGGCCTCAACGCCAACCCGCCCACCTGGGGCGCCATCCCCGCGTCGTCCGGCTCGACCGCCCAGCCGGCGGCCGCCCCGACCAGCCCGCCCGCGGCGGCCCCGACCCACGGCTGACCCGGTCGACGCCTCGCTTGCGCGGCGGCCTCGATCCGGCGGGCGAGGTGGGCGACGACTACGCGCAGCGGGTGAGGACGCGCAGGGAGCCGGTGCCGGGGTAGTCGAAGGTCTGGGTGGCGCACCAGCCGGCGGTGCGCAGGCTTGCGAGCTCGCCGGCCGTGCCCGCGCGGTCGTAGACGAGGACGAACAGCAGCAGCCGGACCGGCCTTGGCCCAGACCGTCCAGCCAGCGCGGCCAGGGCCTCGCCCCTGCCGACGGCGGTGAGGAACACCGTGGCACCGGTGGGCACTCGTGGCCCGACCCGCCCAGGCGGCTCCGCCGGCGACGCCAGGAAGGGCCGGTCCGCGCTGACGTCCATGGCGTACAGCCAGCCGGACCGGGCGAGCCGGCCGCCGACCACGACGACGTCGCCAGGGCGGTAGAGCCGACGGGCCTGCGTCGTCGCGTCGACCATGAGCGCCACCGGGCGGATCTCGGCGCGGTCCCGCCACAGTGGCGCCAGCGCGCTCGCCGAAGCGACCGGCGCTGCCGCGAGCACGACCAGGACGGCGACCAGCGCGACCCGGGCGATCTCGCGGCCGGGCCGTCCGAGCCGAGACCAGCCGGCCGCGGCCAGCCGGCAGCCCCGGACGAGCCAGCCCAGGCCGAGCCGGCCAGCCGTCGAGGCCCGTCGCCGGACGTGGGCCAGCCGGGCCAGCGGGTGGTCGGCCAACGCGCGTCGGCCAAGGCGGTCGGCACCGGTGGCGACGACCGTGACCAGCAGCGGAACGAGGAACAGGTTCGTGCGGTTGGCGCCGAACGGCCAGTAGCGCCCGGCGCTGGCGACCAGGGCGAGCGCGAGCGCGCCGAGCACGGCCGCGACCACGTAGCCACCGTCGTCCGCCGTCGCCGGCCGATCGGACGGGCGGTGCGCGCCGCCGATGCCGAGGACCGTCCGGCTGATCGTGCTGCCGCGGACCAGCGCTGCCGCGCCGACGAGGAAGGCCACGGCGGCGGCGGGGGCGAGCAGCCAGGCCGCGGCGAAGGTCGCGTCGGTGGCCGGGTGCACGAGGTTCGGGTCGTAGCGGTCGACGCCGGTCGGAGCGCCCCCGAAGATCCGGACCAGCTCCCCGCCGACGAACCGCAGGCCGCCCAGCGGGCCGCGGCCGGCAAGGAACTGGGTGTTCCAGAACTGGCTGGCCCGCTGGCTCGACTGGTGGCCGATGAACAGCCACGTGTGCAGCCCGCAGATCACGACCGCCGGCGCAGCGGTGGCGCCGGCCCAAAGCCGGTGGCGCCAGCCGACCCGCCAGCTGCCGTAGCGATAGCCGTAGCCCGCGGTCCCCACGTCGACGGCGGCCAGCGGGATGATCAGGAGCGCCGCCGGCACAGAGAACAACGCGACCAGTCCGGCGGCGGTGCGCCAGCCGAGCCGTGGGCCCCACGTGGCGGTGCTCGGCGCCTTCAGCCACAGCCAGACGATGACGACGGAGGCCAGCGCCTCGACGCTGTACGGCTTGAGCTGGGTACCGAGGTCGACGACCACCCCGGACAGCCCGAGGCTCGCCCCCGCGAGGCCGGCCGCGACCGGCCCGGCGAAGCGGCGGATGAACGCGTACGTGACGACCGGCAGCGCCACCAGCGCCACGAGTTCGGGAACCCGCAGGGCCCAGGCGTGCCACCCGGCGACGTCCCCGACGAGGCGGACGAGCACCGCCCAGCCGAGCGCCGACGGGGTGTTCGCGTGCGCGAGCTGTGCCCAGTACGTCGACGGCGGCGCGGACAGGAAGTGCGGCCGCCAGATCTCGTCGTACCAGAGCGGCCGGGCCAGCACGGTGTGCAGCACCGCCAGAACGGCGACGACCGCGCCGGCCAACGCGGCGGGCACGGCGATATCCACAGGGCGCTGGGGACGCGGCCGGCGCCGCGGGCGGTCAGCCGGTGGCGGGTCGGCCCCGGCCTCAGGGCTGTTTGCCGACCCATCCGGGGCTACCGGGCCAGCTACGCCCGGTAGCCGCTCCTTGGTCGACTCGACGCTGGCATCCACAGTTGAGAGAGGCTTATCCACAGACCTTGTCCACAGAGTGCATACGGCTGTGGAAATCCTCCCTCAGAGTGTGGATGACGGGTCGTCCGGGGCCCCGCTCGGACCTGACTCGCTAGCGCTGCGTGTACGTCGACAGGAAGTGGTCGATCCGGCCGATCGCGGCGGTGAGGTCGTCGACGGTGGGGAGGGTGACGATCCGGACGTGGTCGGGCCTCGGCCAGTTGAACCCGGTGCCCTGCACCAGAAGAATCTTCTCCGCCCGCAGCAGGTCGAGGACGAACCGCTCGTCATCCTTGATCGGATAGACCTCCGGGTCCAGCCGCGGGAACGCGTACAGCGCGCCGCGCGGCGGGACGCAGGAGACCCCGGGGATGTCGGCCAGCAGCTTCACGACGGTGTCGCGCTGCTCGCGCAGCCGGCCGCCCGGGAGCACCAGGCTGCCGGCGCCCTCGTCGTTCGCCAGCGCCGCGACCACCGCGTACTGGCCCGGGACGTTCGCGCACAGCCGCATGTTGGCCAGGATGTTGAGGCCCTCGATGTAGCTGCTGGCGTGCTGGCGCGGGCCGGACACGACCATCCAGCCGGCCCGGAAGCCGGCGAGCAGGTAGGACTTCGACAGCCCGTTGAAGGTCACGCACACCACGTCCGGCGCGAGCGCGGCGGTGGAGACGTGCTCGGCGTCGTCGAAGAGCACCCGGTCGTAGATCTCGTCCGAGAAGAGCATCAGGTTGTGCTGGCGGGCCAGCTCGACCAGCGCCTCGACCGTGGCCCGGTCGTAGACCGCTCCGGTCGGGTTGTTCGGGTTGATCAGCACGAGCGCCCGGGTACGCGGGGTGATCTTGGCGGCGACGTCCGCGATGTCGGGGGCCCAGTCCGCGGACTCGTCGCACAGGTAGTGCACCGGCCGGCCGCCGCAGAGGCTGACGACGGCCGTCCACAGCGGGTAGTCCGGGGCGGGCAGCAGCACCTCGTCGCCGTTGTTGAGCAGCGCCTGGAGCGACATCATGATCAGCTCGGAGACGCCGTTGCCGAGGTAGACGTCGTCCGGTCCGATGCCGGCGATGCCCTTGCGGCGGTGGTAGTCGACGACCGCGGCGCGGGCGGCGGGAAGTCCCTTGGAGTCGCTGTAGCCCTGTGCGCTCGCGAGGTTCTCCATCACGGAGGCGAGTACCTCGGGCGGCGTGGAGAAGCCGAACGGAGCGGGGTTCCCAATGTTCAGCTTCAGGATCCGCTGGCCTGCAGTCTCCATCCGGGTCGCCTCGTCGAGGATCGGACCTCGGACGTCGTAACAGACGCCGGCGAGCTTGTCGGACTGGGTGAACTCCATGCCATCCAGGGTAGGCGGGCCGTCCACGGGTTTATGCACGCCCAGTGGCTGCGTAGGGCGGCACCACCCGCGATGAGGGGGGTTCTGGGGGCCCGTACCACCGCATTCTGGGCGCCGATATTCACCCGCTGTGAGCGGTCCTGCGTTCAGAGGCACCACGCTTCGTGCGGAGATGACGGTCACCCTCCGGCGATCGGCCGAGCTCCAGGTCAGCGGGCCGCCGGGTTCCAGGCGCGCGGGCAGCCCGGTCGCCGGTCAGCGGGTCGCGCTCCGGGTCAGGCGCCGAGGATCCCTGTCTTGGTCGCGCTCGGGGTCGGGGTGGGCGGCGCCTCGGTGGACGGGACCGCGGTGACGGACGGCGGCGGGCTGCTCGCGGGCGGCGGCGGTGGGGTGGTGGCCCCGGCCGGGGTGGTGGGCGCGGCGGTGCGGCGGACCGTCGTGGCGGAGGCCGTCGGCCGCGGCGTGGCGGAGGGTGTCGCGGGCGGCGGAGCCGGCGTGGCGCCGGCCGAGGGGGCCGGCGGCGAGAAGGTGGCCATGGGCTGCCCGACCCGGGTGGCGAGCGCGGACCACTGGGCGTCGCCCTTGGTCAGCCCGTCCCGGATGCGCTGCTCGATGGTGGACTTGGGTGCCGCGGTGCCGTCGAACAGGTTCCCGCAGGCGGCGACGCCGTTGCCGTAGCCGTCGAGGCCGCCGTCGAACAGGTCCTGGGCCGCGCTGTCCGGGCCGGGGGTGAGCGCGCGGGCCTCGGTGACGGCGTCGGCGAGCGAACTGCAGACCGGCTGCAGGGCCGATCCGTTCTGGCCGGCCAGGTCGGTGCGCACGGCTGCGACGTCAAGCGCGATGAGCTGTCGGATCGCCTGCGTGCCGACGTACCAACGGGTCAGGGCGTCGCTGCTGACGGTTGACGCCGCGAACGAGCTGCCACCGCTGTTCGCCGTGGAGTCCGCGGGCTTGGGGCCTGCGCAGGTCGTCAGCACGCCCGCCACCGCGATCAGGATGGCGCCGGCGAGGGCGAACGGCTTCCACAGCTCGCTGGGTTCCCCGTCGGCCTTCGCACGCAGGCTCAGCCGAGGGACGGCCATCGGACTGTTCTCCTTTGAGTCACCGGCGTCAGCCAGTAGCGCGTACGAGTCGGCACGATATCGCCGGTTACGTCAGTGTCCGACGGGGAGGGTCGATTGGCGCACCTCGTTAGCTTCCGGGCCGAGGGGCGTGACTGCCTTGGCCCTCGGAGGCCGATCGCCGGGTATACAGGTGCCGGTCGTCCTGGGACCCCGTAGCGGCCGAGGTGAGAAAGTGGATGGTGTGTCGACCGTGAATCGCAGCCAAGCGAGCGACGAAGCGACCGGGCCTGGTCCGGCGGCTGCCGTCGGCAGGGCCACGGCCGGCCGAGGCGCCGCGACGCGGTCGACCCGGCAGGGCGACGCCGTCTCCGCGGCGCTCGCCGCGACCAACGCGTTCACCAGCGCGCAGGAGCTGCACGCCCGGCTGCGCGCCGACGGCCAGCCGGTCGGGCTGACCACCGTCTACCGGCATCTGCAGGTGCTCGCCGATCGTGGCGAGGTCGACGTGCTGCGCCTCGACGACGGCGAGACCGTCTACCGCCGGTGCGCCACCGACACCCACCACCACCACCTGGTGTGCCGGATCTGCGGGCACACCGTCGAGGTCGCCGGGCGCGAGATCGAGCACTGGACCGAGCAGGTCGCCGCGGCCGAGGGCTTCACGGACGTCGCCCACACCGTCGAGATCTACGGACGCTGCGCCAGCTGCGCCGCCGCCGGCGCCTGAGCGGTCCTGGCCTCGGCCCGCAGCCACGGAGCGAGCAGCAGCGAGCCGGCGAACAGGGCGGTGACCGTCAGCACGATCGCGCCGCCGGCCGCGATGTTCCACTGGGCGCTCACCGCCAGGCCGACGACACCGGCGAACACTCCCAGCACCATCGAGAGCGCCGTCATCGGGCCGGTCCGCACGCACCACAGCCGCGCGGTCGCGGCCGGGCCGACGACCAGCGCGATCGCCATGATCGTGCCGACCGCCGGGACGGTCGTGACCACCGCCAGCTCGAGCGCGACGAGCACGACCAGATCCAGCCGCCGGGCCGGGTAGCCGCCGGCGGCCAGCGCCGTCGGGTCGAAGGCGCCGAGCAGCAGCTCCTTGCGCAGCGCGGCGAGCACGGCCAGCACGAGGACCGCCGTCACCGCGCTGACGACCAGGTCCGACTCGTCGACGGTGAGGATCGAGCCGACCAGGAACGCCGTGAGGTCCTTGGTGAACCCGTCCTGGGCCGACATCAACGCGACGCCGAGAGCGAACCCACCGGAGAGCACGACCCCGGTCACGCTGGAGACGTCCCGGCCACCGCGGCCGGTCGGCGCGGCCGACGGCAGCGCGCCCGCCGATCCGCCGCGCGCACCCGCGACGAGCGCGACCACGCCGACGATGACGAGCCCGAAGACACCGGCGCCGAGGACCAGCGGTACCCCGAGCAGCGCGGCGACCACGACACCCGGGAACGTCGCGTGGGTGAGGGCCACGGTGAGGAAGCTCAGCCGGCGCAGCACGATGTGCACGCCGACCGCGCCGCAGAGCAGGCCGACGAGCACGGCCTCGGCCAGGGCCCGGCGGGTGTACCCGTCGCCGAGGGTCTGCCAGAGCATCACGGTGCTCGCCCCGCCTCGGGATCGACCGTCAGCGCCGCGGCCCGCGCCGCCTGGTCCGTCGCGGGATGGCGCCAGTCCTCGATCGGCAGGTGGGCCGGATCGGCGGGCGAGAGCCGGCCCGGCCGGGCGCGGACCGTACCGGCCGGGACGTCCGCGCTCGCGCGCGGCCTCCCGATTCTCGCGCGGGCACGGATCGACGCGACGACCAGCGCGAGCAGGTAGCCGGCGACGAGGACCAGCACGACGGTCGCGCCGGTCGCCAGCCGCACACCGTGGTCGACGGAGATCTTGTAGCTGATCAGCAGACCGGCCCAGCCGCCGGCCATCCCGAACGCCGCCGCGATCGCGGTGATCGCCAGGATCCGGTCGGACAGCAGCCGGGCGGCGGCGGCCGGCACCACGATCAGCGCGATCACCAGCACCGTCCCGACCGCCCGGACCGCGGCGACGACGACGAGCGCGATCGAGAGGTTGAGCGCCAGATCCAGCACGACGACCCGGTACCCGGCCGCCTGCGCCGCCTGCGCGTCGAACGCGACCAGCAGCAGCTCCTTGCGCAGCGCGACCAGCAGCAGCAGGACCACGGCGGCGACGACGGCCGTCGTCTCGATGTCCTGCGACCGCACGGTCAGCACCCGGCCGAACAGGAACGCCGTCAGATCCGAGGTGTAGGACGACCTGCGCGAGACCAGCACGACGCCGATCGCGAAGAACCCGGTCAGCAGGATCGCGAGCGTCGCGTCCTCCTCGACCCGCCTGGTCGCCGCGAGCACCGTGAACAGCGCGGCGGACAGGCAGCCCACCACGAGCGCGCCGGGGAAGATCCCGGGCTGCCCGCTCAGCAGGAAGCCGATGACGACCCCGGGGAACACGGTGTGGGTAAGCGCGTCGGTGAGAAACGCCAGCCGGCGCAGCAGCACGAACACGCCGACCACGGCCGCGACGCCACCGAGCAGCAGCAGCTCGATCAGCGCCCTGGTCAGGTACGGCCGCTCGAACGGCGCGGTGAGCAGGTCGATCAGCGTCACGGGCGGGCCACGATGACACCGTGCGCGCCGAGCTCGACGGCGGCGCCGCCGTAGGTGGCGCGCAGCAGCTCCGGGGTCAGGGTCGCCGCCGGCGGGCCGAAGGCGAACTGGTGGCGGTTGAGCAGGCAGACGTCGTCGCAGGCGAGGTGCGCGAGCGCGAGGTCGTGCGTCGAGATGACGACGGCGGTGCCCGTGGCGGTCAGCTTCGCGAGCGCCGCGAGCAGCGCGTCCTGGGAGACGGCGTCCACGCCGTTGAACGGCTCGTCCAGCAGCAGCAGCCGCGGCGCGGCCGCGATCGCCCTGGCCAGCAGCACCCGCTGGCGCTGCCCGCCGGACAGCGTGCCGAAGCGGTCCTTCTCCCGGTGGGCGAGACCGACCGCGTCCAGCGCGGCCGCGGCGGCGGCCCGGTCCTCCGCGCCCGGCCGGCGCACCCAGCCGATCCGCCGGTAGCGGCCCATCAGGACCACCTGGCCGACCGACACCGGGAAGTCGGCGTCCAGGGTGTCGGCCTGAGGCACGTAGCCCACCTCGCGGCGCGCTCTGGCTGGTGTCTCACCAAGCACGGTGATCGAACCCGAGACCACCGGGACCAGCCCGAGGATCGCTCGGATCAGGGTGGACTTGCCTGCGCCGTTCGGGCCGATCAGCGCTACGGTCCGCCCGGCCGGTACCCGGCCCCTGACCCGCTCCAGCGCGGGGACGCGGCCGTAGGCGACGGTCGCCTCGGCCAGTACCAGCGCGTCCGGTCCGCCGCCCTCGTCCGGCTCGGCGAGGCGGGTCGGCGTCGCGGGCGCGTCGCCGACCAGGCGGCCGTCGGAACTCATGTCGGCCACGGTATGCGGTCGGCGACCGACCGCTGCCGGCCGGCCTGCCCGGTGGTGGTGAGCGGTGGCCACCGGACCAGGGACCGCCGCGCTCACCGGAGGGCCTTCACGATCACGTCGGTGTTGTGCTGCTCGGCCTTCAGGTAGGTGTCACCCGCGGACCCGGCCGGCCCGAGCGAGTCGGCGTACAGCGAGTCCTCGCCCGCGATGACGGTCACTCCGGCCTCGCGCCCGATCGACTCGGCGGTCTTCGGCGGCAGCGACGACTCGGAGAAGACGGCCTTGACCCCGGTCTTCCGGATCTTGGCGACGATGTCCTGGATCGTCTTCCCGGACAGCTCGGCCGACGTGTCGAAGCTCGGAATGATCGAGCCGACGTAGGTGATCCCATACCGGGCTGTGTAGTAGCCGAACGCGTCGTGGTTGGTGACCAGGAGCCGCTGGCTGGCCGGGATCGTGGCGATCTCGGCGGCGTCGTGGCGGTCGAGCGCGTCGAGGGCCACCAGATACGTCGCCAGGCTCTTCTCGAAGGCCGGCGCGTGGGCCGGGTCGGCGCGCGCGAAGCCCTTCTCGATGTCCGTCACCATGATCTTCGCGTTGCGCGGGTCGTGCCAGATGTGCGGGTCGTGCTGGCCCGCCTCGGCGCCGGACCCGGCTCGCAGTGGTACGCCGTCGGCCATCACCACCCGGGTGCCCTCGAACCCGGACGCGGACACGGCGTCGTCCAGCCACGACTCCAGCCCGGCGCCGTTGGTGACCAGCACGTCGGCCTTCGCGAGCGCGTCGAGGTCGGCGGGCGACGGCTCGAAGTCGTGCGGGTCGACATTCGGCTTGATCAGCTGGGTGACGGTGACCAGGCCGCCGCCGATCGACCGGCTGAAGTCGCCGGCCTGGGTCGTCGTCGCGACGACGCGCAGCTTCCCGGTGGACGCGGCACCGGACCCGCCGCTCTGGCTCGAGCCGCAACCGGCCAGCGCGACCGACGCGGCCAGGCCCAGCACACCGAGCACCCCCGCCGCGATCCGAGCGGGGCGCCGCCCTGCTCGGCGGCCGGCACGACGTTCCGCTCGATCGGGGGAGGAGCACACCCCGCCATGGTTTCGCACGTTCGTAATGAAAACGGTTTCGGATAACGGTGTCAACTCGGCCGCTTCGGGCCGGGCGTGTCCGAGTCGGGCGTCGGCGAGCGATCCGAGTGTCCGCTGGTCGGCCGTGCACGACACATGCGTCGGATACAGGGGACATGTCCGGGAACCGGCGGAGTTGGGAATAGGGTCACGGTGTTGTGAGCCCAGTCCTCGCCTCGTCCCGAGCCGGGAACTTCGTCCGCGCTCTCATCGTCATCGGACTGATCACGATTGTCTTCCGCGAGCTCTACCTGCTGTGGTACTTCCACACCCCCGCGTGGACGTCGCGGCCGAACGAGATCCGGTACTGCCGTTCGTACTACGAGCGCCGTGACAACCCGCCGGACGTGTCCACGTCCGACATGGAGTCGCTCGCGGGCGGCCGGGTGAAGCAGGTCATGCGCTCGCCGGTGCTGCGCCCCATCGCCGCCTACAAGCCGGCGAAGGCCTGCCCGCGCTACGTCTTCGCGAAGGTCGGCTCGGACCGGTTCGTCGTCTACACCTTCCCGACCGGCTGACGGCCCGTCACCGCGCCGGGCGCGGGATCGTGGCCTCGTCGGCAGGCGGCCCACCGGGCTGGCCGGCGGCGAGCACGTACACCCGGGCATGGATGGACGTCCGCTGCTGCAGGGCGGCCCGGACGGCACGGTGTAGCCCGTCCTCCAGGTAGAGCGCGCCATCCCATTCGACGACGTGGGGGAACAGGTCGCCGTAGAAGGTCGAGTCCTCGTCGAGCAGCAGATCGAGGGCGAGGACCCGCTTCGTCGTGACCAGCTGGTCAAGCCGGACCTGGCGTGGCGGGATCTTCGCCCAGTCGCGCTGGCCGAGGCCGTGGTCGGGATACGGGCGACCGTCCCCGACCAGCTTGAAGATCACCTGTACCTCCTTCGCCGTCTCGTCTACCCACGCACACCGGGTGGCCGCGCGTCGACAACCGTCCCAACCGGCCGGAGCCGGCGCGGGTGGCGGCGCACCTTCCTCGGCGACGCCACCACCACAGCCTAGAATCCCGCGCCCGCACCCTCGCGCACTACCACTCTCCGGCCCGCGGTTGCCCAGGCCTTGAGACACGCGGACAGCGTTGGCGTCGCGTAGCCGTCAGCAGTCACGCGTCCTCGGCGCCAAGGCGTGTCGCGGGCCGCGACGCCGTCCGCTCGGTGCCGGCCGCCGTCCTCGCGCACCCGCCGAAACGGCTCGTGGCCGCGGATCAGCCCGCGAAAGCGCTTGACCTACGTCGCGCGGCCCACTTAAGTAAGCCTAACTTCATGACTTGCTGTGGGTGGGAGGGGCCTGATGGCCGCGGAGGAACCGGACGACGACACGATGCCCCGGCTCGCGATCCACGCGCGGACCGTGCTGGCCGGCGCCCGGCACGCGCTGCTCACCCTGCCGGGCGCGCGGGTCTGTGGCTGGACCGGCCTGATCGACGACGGCGGCGAGCCCGTCCTGCTGGTCGGCGCCGGGAGCCCGCCGACCCTGACGGCGGGTTCCCGCCGCTGCCGGCTCGACGTGCCAGGGTTCACCGGCGAGCGGCTCGTGCTCGGCGGCCAGCTGCGCACGATGCCGGGCAGCGCCGAGCAGATCGCCCGGCGGATCGCCGGCCCTGGGCTGCGCCCGACCATGCCGGACTATGACGACGATGGGCTCGTCGCGCTCGCGCTGTCGGTGGACGAGGTGCTGCTCTGCCTGCCCACCCCGACCGAGCCGGGCGCGCGCCGGCGTGGCAGCCGGGCCGGGCGCCGGGTCAACGCGCTCGCCGGGCGGCGCGAGCTGGGCCGCGGCGCCGAGCCGCGGTGGCCGTCGACCGCGTCCGGCCGCCGGATCGAGCTGGACGCGTACGCGCTGGCTGAGCCGGACCTCATCGCCGCCTACGCGCCCGACCTCATCGAGCACCTGAACACCGCGCACGCGGGCCAGCTGCGGCTCATCGCCGCCGCCCACGGCCGCGCGGTCGCCGCCGAGGTGCCCGGCGGGGCCGGGCCGGCGGTGCCGATGCGCCCGGCGGACCTGGCCAGCGTGGCCGGCATCGCCGTCGGGACGCTCGACCGTGACGGTCTGACCCTGTGGCAGGTCGACGAGGCGGGCGCTCATGAGCTGCGGGTCACCTTCCACAACCCGCTGACGGAGCCGCGTTCGCTGGGCCTGGAGCTGCGCCGCCTGCTCACGGAGCCGTCCCGGTAGACGTCCGGGGCCGTCCTTGGCCTGGGCCGCCGGTCACCGGACGGTGTAGGTGACGGCGGTGGAGTACTCGTCGAAGTCGTTGATGCGCACGGTGATGCCCATCCGCCACGAGCCGGCGAGCGGCACCTGGGCGTCCTGGGCGAGCAGCTCACCGGTGCCGGCCGCGACCATCGGGACGTCGATGGGCCCGACCTGGGCCGCCGGCAGCGACAGCGTCACGGACGCCTCCACGAGCCGCTGCGGCTGGCCCTGCGGGTCGCGCACCCGGACGGCGACGGTCTCCAGACCGGTCCGGGTCGGCGAGACGCGCACGTCGACCGTGAGCGGTCCGGCGGTCGTCGTCGTGTGGAACGGTGGCGCGTACGTCGTGCGGCCGGGAGCGCGGTTCACGAGCGCCGCGGTGACCGCCAGCACCGCCACCCCGATCACGGCCTCGGCCATCACCCCGCGTCGCAGCACACCCAGCGCGCCCTGGGTCACCCTGCGGCGGCCCTCCTGGTCGAGCTCGTCCTCGGCGCCGTCGTCGGCCTCGGCGCGGGCCGCGTCGGTCTCCGCGGTCATCGCCAGCGCGACCGGGCGGAAGTGCCGGATCACCCACCGGTTCGACAGGAAGCCGACGCCGAGCATCGCCAGCACGAACCACAGCTTGTAGAGCAGCAGCCGGCCGTAGGCGGTGTCGAACAGCGCGCCCACCGCGCCGAGCTCACGCCAGCTCTGGTAGACGCCGGACAGCACGATCAGCCCGACCGCCGTCATGGCGACGCGTGACCAGCGCGGGAGCACCTCGGCCAGCTCCGCCGCCCGGTCGGCCTCGACCGGGGCGACGTCCGCGTCGTGCTCGTCGAGGTAGGCACGGGCGGCGGCGAGCGCGGCCTCGTCGTCCAGCTCGCCGTCCGCGTCGCCGTCGTGTGGGCCGGACTGGCGGACGATCGCCTCGGCCCAGTCGGCGTGGTCCTCGCCGTCGGAGGGTGCCGGGCGGCGGCGGTCGAGCAGGCCCGTGGCGAGCACCGCCAGGCCGCCGAGCCAGACGGACATCGCCAGCAGGTGCGCGGTAATGCTGGCGGTCGCCAGCCACGCCCACGAGCCGACGCCGCCGTGACCGGTGAGTGCCGTCGTCGCCGCCACCGCGACCGCGAGCCCGCCGAGCTCGGCCCTGGTCCAGGCCGACGGCCGCCACCCGGGCTCACCGGTCCGCGCTGGCTGCCCTTCGGGCCGTGCGGCGGTGGCCGCGAGCACCGCCCGCAGCAACGGGACGGCGAGCAGCAGGGCCAGCAGCCGGATCAGGGTGAGCTTGCCGTACCGGTCGGCCAGCGTGGAACCGAGCGGAGCCCAGCGGAACAGGGCCGACAGCCCGAGGTCGTCCCCGTAGGGGCCCTGCAGGAACAGGCAGGCGGCGGCCCCCACGAACGCGGCCATCCACCCCGCGACCAGCAGCCGGCGCGCCGCGAGCCGCCGCAGCCCGGCCGGCCACAGCACGAGCAGGAAGAAGCCCGCGCCCAGCAGCACCGCCATCCCGCCGAAGGCGACCAGCCGGGCCACCCCGAACACGAACCCGGTCACCGGTGAGCCGGCCTGCGCAGTGTTCGCCGCGGCGGCCTCACTCGCCGTGGGCGCCCGGCCGATCCCGAACGCGTACCCGCCCGCGACGGGGTGGCTGTCCTCCGAGATGACGTGCCAGCTGACCAGGTAGGTGCCCTTCGGCAGGTTGGGCTTGAGCGCGATCGTGACCTGGGAGGCCGTCGGGCCGCCGTGCGCGCCCCCGGTGTCCACCCGGGTGCCGCGCGCGTCGATCACCCGGATCGACGTCGAGTCCGACCGGACCGACTCGCTGAACCCGAGGGTCACGGTCGCCGGCGACGTCGCGGCCGCCGTCCCGCCGGCCGGCGTCGCCCGCTCCAGGATGGCGTGTGCCCACGCGGGCGACGCCCCTAGGCCGACGAGAGCCAGCACGGCCGTCACGGTCAGCGCCGCCAGCGCGCCCGCCCGCCGCCGCCGTACGTGCGCCGTGCCGGAATTGCCGCTCATGCGTCCAGTCTCTTTCTGTCAGGCGCCCGGCGGGAAGACCGGCCGGCGCCCGGGTGGAGAGGGCCCGTCGGCGGCGGCCTGGGCCGCCGCCGACGGTTCCCAGGTCAGCCGCCCGTGTGGGAGCGGCGGCGGGTCGACGCGAGCGCGAGGCCCGCGGCGACGAGGCCGAGCACGCCGACCACGAGGCCGGCGATGCCCAGGCCGCGGGCGGTGTCGTCCGCCTTGGCCGTGGCCGTGGCCGTGGCCGGGGCCGCTGCCGGTGCGGTCGTGGCGCCGGTGGTGCTGGCCGTGCCCTCGGCCGCCGCGGTCAGGGTCACGGTGGGAGCCGGGTGCTCCGGCTCGGGCTGGCCGGCCTGGCTCTCGTCGATCCAACGAACGACCGAGCCGTCCGAGTACGTCTGCAGCGCCTTGAAGCTGACGGACTTCGCGTCGGTGGGCAGCGGGCCGGCCGAGACGACGAACGTGTCGAACTCACCGGGCTTGATGCCCGGCCCGGTGGCCGTCCAGGTGATCTCGTTGACGACCTGGACGATCTTGTTTCCGTCGTCGTCGGTGACCGGCCTGCTCGGGGCGCCGGACTTGACCTCGTACGTCCAGCCGGCCTTCGGCTGGACCTCGACCGAGGCGATGGGGTCGGCGGTCGGGAACTGCACGTCGAGCTTGGTCGTCGACGCGGTGTCGCTCTCGGACGGGACGTTGAACGAGAGCTGGACGTATCCGCCGGCCGGCGCGCTCTGGGGCGACACCGTGACATGCGCCGAGGCCGGCAGCGCCATCGCGACGACGGCTACGGCGCCGATCGCGGTCACGCCGGCAACTCGGGCGAACCGGGGCATCTTTCGGGACATCGGGGACCTTCCACACAGGTGGACACGCGACAAGGAATGGGAGCCCTCCCCGCTCGGCCGGACCTGGAGCGACACGGTGTCGCGCGCACGGCGAAGCGGGAGCGGCGATGGGTCGCCCGCGGCACGCCACCGGGGTTCGCGCAGGCAGCGGTGTGCGGCCTGCGGCGGACGGGCGTGGGCCAGGCGACCAGAAGGCGGGGCAGTGGCCGGATCAGCCGGATCAGCCGCCCAGGATCCGGGCGCGCGAACGACTGGTCAGACCGCGGGACGGGTGACGACCCGACCGGCCGGCGGCCCGCGCCGCCGGGCTGACCGGCCGACGGGCTGGGCGCGCGGCCGGACCGGGGGCGCGCTGGTCAGGTTCCGGTCGTCCGGGCGGCTACCGCTCGCCTCGTCGGCGGTGGCCGCCAGCACCAGCAGCCGGCGGAGCCGGGCGGCGGCCGCGGCCAGCGGACCGACGATCCGGGCGGCGGCCCTGGGCAGCGTGGTGCGCAGCGTGGCGGCGGCCCACAGCAGCCTGTCGGCCCGGTGCAGCAGCAGACCGGTGGCGATGACGGCGGCCAGGTGGGCGAGGACCATGGCCGCGGCGCGCGCCCAGGTCGACCCGTCCAGCTCGACGAGTAGCTCGCTGGGCCGCAGCACGTGGTGGTGGTGCCCGGGAGCCGCGCTCGTCGGATGGTTGGCGAGCACGAAGGCCGCGTGCGCCAGGAGCTGCGAGCAGGTGAGCCAGCCGAGCACGGCCGCCAGGCCCCGGCGTCGTCCGGCGAGCCCGTACGCCAGCCGGACGAACAGCACTCCCGCCGCGAGCACCAGCCAGGCCGGTGGCGGGGCCGCGCCGGCCGCGGTGTGCGCCGCGACCGCGAGGCTCACCGACGCCCCGCCGGCCACGACGGCCCGGACCACGCGCGTCGGCCCGGCGGCGGGCCCTCGGCTGGCGATCGGCAGCACGCCTCGGACCGCCGGGAGGTCAGGTCGGGCCGTTCGGGCTCCGCGCAAGCCAGGCGGCCGCGGCGCGAGGGCCCGACCGGACGTCACGTCCGCGACTCTGCCACACCTTGACCAGGTGGCACGAACCCGCGTCGGCAGCACGACCGATTTGATTCCGGGCCAGGCGGGCGACCGCTGACCAGCACGGACCGGGGAAGCGCCCGGCCCGCGATCCGGGCTCGCCGGAAGCCGTCGGCGTGGCGGGTAGCGTCGACGCACCGACAGAACTGTGCGCGAGGGAGCGGGGCTGATGGGTGTGTCGACCGGTCCCCGCCTCGCCGAGCTCTACCGCTACCCCGTCAAGGGCCTGACCGGCGAACCGCTCGACGAGGTGGCCCTGGCCGCCGGCGACGGCGTCCCGGGGGACCGGATGTTCGCGCTCGCGCTACCGAGCACCGCCTTCGACGAGGACCGTCCGGTGGCGCTGGGCAAGCGGCACTTCCTCATGCTGATGCGCGACGAGACGCTCGCCAGGGTCCGTACCGCCTACGACCCCCGGACCGGGCTGCTCACCGTCGACGAAGGCACTCGCCGCTGGTCGGCCGACCTCGCCACGGCATCCGGCCGGAGGGCTGTCGAGCAGTACTTCGGCGCGCTCGCCGCCGACACGGCCAGGACGTCCGGCGACGACGCGCTCCCGCGCCTGGTCACCGCGCGTGGCGGCCACCGGTTCACGGACGGGGGGCCGGACGGCCAGGAGGTGATGCGCGCCGTCTCGGTGCTCAACCTCGCCAGCGTGCGCGACTTCGCCGAGCGGGTCGGCCAGCCGGTCGACCCGCTGCGGTTCCGGGCGAACCTTCACCTCGACGGCATCCCGGCCTGGGCCGAGCGGGACTGGGCCGGTCAGGAGATCATCATCGGGCGGGTCCGGCTGCGGGTGCTGAAGGACATCCGGCGCTGCGCCGCGACGACCGTCAACCCGCGGACCGCCGAACGGGACCTCAAAGTGCTCAAGGAACTCCAGACCCATTACGGTCACACCGACTGCGGCAGCTATGCCACGGTGCTGACGGCCGGCACGGTCCGGCCCGGCGACCCGGTCGCCCTGCCCGGCACCGGGGGCTGAGCGCCGACCGGCCGGGGCTCGCTGCCGACGAGGAGTGGGAGGGGCCGTGCGTGTCGTCATCGCCGAGGACTCGGTGCTGCTGCGGGAAGGGCTGTCCAGGCTGCTGACCGACGCGGGCTGCGAGATCGTGGCCGCCGTCGGCGACGGGCCGGCCCTGGTGGGCGCGATCACCACACACCGTCCGGACGTCTCGGTCGTGGACGTGCGGATGCCGCCGTCCCACCGGGACGAGGGCCTGCGGGCGGCGATCTCGGCCCGCGCCGAGGTGCCCGGCTCGCCCGTGCTGGTGCTGAGCCAGTACGTCGAGAAGCAGTACGCCGCCGAGTTGCTGGCCGACGGCGCCGGCTCGATCGGCTACCTGCTCAAGGACCGGGTGGCCGACGTCCGCGAGTTCGTCGACGCGGTCCGGCGGGTGGCCGGCGGTGGCACGGTGATGGACCCGGAGGTGGTCGCGCAGCTGCTGGTCCGCAGCCGCCGGGACGACCCGATGGCCATGCTGACCCCGCGCGAGCGGGAGGTCCTCCAGCTGATGGCGGAGGGGCGTTCGAACGCCGCGATCGCCACGCACCTGGTGGTGAGCGCCGGCGCCGTCGAGAAGCACATCTCCAACGTCTTCGCCAAGCTGGGCCTGGAGGCCTCCGGCAGCGACCATCGCCGCGTGCTGGCGGTCCTCACCTATCTGCGCGAGTCCTGACCGGCCGATCGGCCGGCCGCCCGGCTACATGTTGGCCGTGCTGCCCGAGTCGATCGTGCCGAGGACGGCCGGCGGGTGGGGCAGGTGGAGCGGTGGCGAGGCCGAGGTCATCGGCTGGGTCGTCCCGCCGGCCGGCGGTGGGGTCGTCTGCGCGGGCTGGGTCGGGACCGGGCTGGTCGGCGCCCCGCCGGTCGGCGACGGAGTGTGCGACGGCCGGGTCGGTGTCGCAGTCGGGCTCGCGGTCGACGTGGGCCCGTGCGTCGTCGCGGGCGGCGAGACGACCGTGGCTGTCGGCGACGGGGTGACCGACGGCTGGGTGGGCGCGCCGGCGTCCGACGGCGGTGGCGGTGTCGTCGCGACGATCAGGTGATGGTCGACGACGGGTCGCGGCTGGCTGTGGGTGATGATCACCACAGGCGCCGGAGGCGCCGCCGGCGGGGTGAACCCGGGCGGCGTGGTCGGGCCGCCGTTGGTCGCCGCCGAGCTGACCACCAGCGAGGGCGCGACGATCGCCGCGTCCGGGAAGTTCTCGGCCGACAGGTTCGCCGACGGCGTCGGCCAGTTGAGCGCGGCGGTGATACCGGCGACCGCGACCACCAACGAGGCGGCGATCGCTATCGCCGGCCGGGTGCGCCAGTCGGAGCTGAGGCCTCGACCGTGGCGGATCTCCAGGTCGTCGATCGGGACGAGCGGTGCGCCCTGGCCGTCCGCGTAGAACTGGTCGTCGCTGTAGAACGGGTTCGCCGGGGCGAACGGCAGGACGTTGGCCGGGAGCTCGGTGTCGAGCGTCGGCGGGTCGACGTCGAGGTCGTCGGCACTCTCCGCGGCGACGCCGAGCGACCGCTTGACCAGGGCCACGGGCTGGTCGGCACCGCCGGCGTGGCCGCCGAGGCTGGCCCCGCCGGCGACGGTGCCATGGTCTGCCGTGGCGTGGGCGGCGAGGTCGCCGGCGGCAGGCCTGGCGGCCTTCGTGCCGTGCCCGGCCGATTTCCTGCTGAAGCGGCCGGCGGTCTTGGCGGCCCGGGCGACGTTCGCCGCCGCGTCGAGGGTGACCTCGGCCAGGGTCTCCAGCTCGTGGCCCTGGGCCGAGTCGGCCTGGCCCGCCTTGACGGCGTGCGTGGGGGCCTCGCTGGCCTCGTGCTGCGCGGCGGCCTCGTGCGATGCGGCGCCGACGGTCGCGTCCTCGACGTCGGCCGAGCCCGCAGCGGCACCCACGAGCTCGGGCTCGCTCGCCGCGTCCCGGAGCCCGGCCCCGGTCGCCGGGACGTCGCCGCCGCCCTGCGCCGCCAGGGCGGCCGCGCCGGTCAGCGCGGCGGCGGCCTCGGTGGTCCTCGGGCGGGGGAGGTTGCGGGCGGCGAGGTGCTCGGTCGCGGCGCGCTCGTGCGCGGCGGTGCTCGCGGCTCGGTCGAAGGTACGGGCGAGGCCGGCGTGCAGGCTGGCGGGCGCGGGCACGACCGCGCCCTCGATCATCTCCTCGGCGCTGACGCCGTGCGGGACGGGCACACTGCGCGCCTGCGGCGAGCCCGACCAGGCCAGCGCACTGCCGCGAGCGAGCTCGAGCAACCAGGACCGCAGCCTGGACGGCTCGGAAAGCGGGTTCATCCGGGTACGAGCGACCAGCGCGAAAGCGGTGCCGGCGGCGGCCCGCGCCACGGTCGGATCACCGAGAACGACGAGGCACATCGAGAAGACGTCGTCTGCATACCGATCGTAAAGATCGTCGAACGCCTGACGGTCACCGCGACGCACTCGCGCCACCAGATCCGCGTCGCCGCCCATATCGCCCGCCGCTCCCGTCGCTTACTCGGACGCACCAATATTAGGAGCCTGCCGTTCGGTGAGGGTGAAGCTTGCGAAGATCGCCGTGTCGCGCGTTCGACAGCTCATCCGACTTGACGGCGATGGCAGCACTTGATCCATCGGGATCCAACTACGCGGCCCCCCGCTGACCTCGATGATTTCACGTGGTGGCAGCGTTCGTACAGCGGGTCCGGCCAGAATCCGGGCCCCTGGGCCTGGGCGATCGCGGGGCGGCGGGCGCGGCTGCGCCCGGGCCACCGGTGCCCAGGTTCCGGTGGACTGTCCGGATACCGGACCTGGCTCGCACATCCGTCCGCTTGGACCGGATTTTGCGTCCCGACGACTCGATCATCGAGGTACCCCGCTCACGGCGGACCACTTCCGTGTCCCGCTATACGTCGGTTGCGCCGAATCGTTACCGGAATGTTCTCGCGGCGTTCCGGGCCGGCATTACCTGTGTATACGGTGTGGTACTGGTGGGTGAATCTGAAATCGCCGACGGCCGTTTTCAGCGAAATCACCGGCCCGGCCGTCCGCGCCCGTTGTGGTGCGGGACCTGGCCGCTAGGGCGCCCGCCGTGCCGGACCCGCGGCGGGCGGCCCTGACGTGCCGAGGCCCGGCCGGTGAACCTCACCGGCCGGGCCTCGGCACGTCACGACTCGTCGGGCTAGGAGGACGGCTGCTGCGCCAGGGTGACCTTGGCGGTCTGGCTCTGGCCGTTGCGGGTGTAGGTCACCGTCACCGATTCGCCGATCTCGTGGGCGCGGACCGCCGCGATCAGCGCGTCGACGTCGGACACGGTCCGGTCGCCGATCTTGGTGATGATGTCGCCCGACTGCAGGCCGGCCTGCTGCGCGGGGCCGCCGTTGACGAGGTTCTGGATCTGCGCACCCTTGCCGCCGATGCCGGTGCCCGTCGGGTCGTTGCCGGCGTCCTGCGCGTTGATCCCGAGGTACGGGTGGACCGCCTTGCCGGAGGTGATCAGCTGCTGGGCGATCTTCTGTGCGTAGTTGCTGGCGATGGCGAAGCCGACGCCGATGTTGCCGGACTGCTGCTGCTGGCCCCCGAACGGGCTGCTGCTGCCGCTGTCGACGGTGGCGATCGCGCTGTTGATGCCGACGATCTGGCCCTTGCTGTTGACCAGCGGACCGCCGGAGTTGCCCGGGTTGATCGGGGCGTCCGTCTGGATCGCGTCGAGGACCGCGTTGGCGTCCTGGACCTGGCTGTCGCCGGTCCGCACCGGGCGATGCACGGCGCTGACGATGCCGGACGTGACCGTGCCGGCCAGGCCGAGCGGGCTGCCGACGGCGACGACCAGCTCGCCGATCTGCAGCGCGTCCGAGTCGCCGAACGTCGCCGCGGTCAGGCCCGACTTATTGATCTTGACAACGGCGAGGTCCGAGCTCGGGTCGGTGCCGACCACGGTCGCGTCGACGGTGTCTCCGGACTGCAGGGTGACCGTCAGCGAGCCGGAGGCTCCCGAGGCGCCGGACACCACGTGGTTGTTGGTCAGGATGTAGCCGTCGGCGCGGATGATGATGCCCGAGCCGGTGCCGGCCTCGTTGTTGCCGACCTCGGAGATCGTCACGACGCTCGGCAGGATGACCTGCGCGGCCTTGCTGACGGTGTTGTCGGCCGCCGGCGCCACCGGGTTCGAGTCGGTGGAGCGGGTCAGCCCGGAGCCGGTGACGACCTGCGTCGTCGAATGATCGCTGTCGGCGACCAGGGCGCCGATTCCGCCGCCTACACCGCCGCTGACGAGTGCGAGCGCGACGGCCGCGGCGATCAGCTTGCGCCGGCCGCCCATCGGCCCGGAACGCGCGGATCCGGTGACGGGGCCGCCAGGGCCGCCGGGGCCACCCGGGCCACCGGAGTACATCCCGCCCGGCGGCGGGTACTGGGGCGCGGACCAGCTCTCGCCGGGCCGGCCCGCCCACGGAGATCCCGGCGGCGGGCCCCAGGGGCCGCCCTGGCCGGGGTTGGTCGGCGGGTTCGGCGCGTCCTGCGCCCGGAACGCCATGGGTACCCCGTTGGTCGGCGGGTCAATGGGAAAGCCGCCGGTGGCCGGCGGGCCAGCGGGGGCCGCGTTGAATCCCGGGTTCTCCGGCGACGACAGCGCGGAGCCGTCGGGCCGGGCCCAGGGCGAGCGGTACTCGGAGTCGTCCGAGAGATGACGAGCAGGGTCGAACGCTGTCTCCGACCCCTCCCGGGCGTCGAACGGCCGACCGCCCGGGTCGTTGCCGTCGACCGCGGTGGTGTTGAAGGTGGGACGCGTTGTCATGAGAGGCACTTTCCCGGCGGACCCTGAGCGCTTGCTGAAGCCCGACCAACGTTTCCGCTAAGCGGTCCCGGTCAGCCTATCGGCTGCCCGACAGCCATCTGGGCAGCTTCGCTCGTCGGTCGTGGTCGCTCTGCGGACAGCCGCCGGGCTGGTCCGCCGTCCGGGGCCGGCGCGGAGGCCCCGGCGGGCCGACTCAGAGTCCCTTGGGCGGCTCGCTGGCCTGACCGGCGGTGCCGCGGGCGGCGAGCAGGTCGCGGATCTCGACCAGCAGCAGGGCCTCGTCGGAGAGCACCGGGTCGTCCTGAGTCGGCGTCTCGCCACTGCGGCGCCGCTCGCTGATCTTGGCCAGCGGCATCACCACGAGGAAGTAGATCACGGCGGCGACGATCAGGAACGAGATCGCGTCGTTGATGAACAGTCCATAGGTGAAGGTGCTGTGGTGGATCCGGAAGGTCAGCCCCTGGAAGCTCGGCTTGCCGGCGATGGCCGCGATCAGCGGGGTGAGGATGTTGTCCACCAGCGATTTCACCAGCGCGGTGAACGCGGTGCCGACGACGACAGCGACCGCCAGATCGATGATGTTGCCGCGCATCAGGAAGTTCTTGAAGCCTTGCAGGGTGTTGCGCATAGGTTCCCCTCTGGGTCGGTCCCTTGGCCCGTGGCGTCTGCGACCGGTCGCGAAGCTGGCTGGTTTCTCGTCGTGCTGGATTGGCCGCGTCGCCGCGCCCCGGTGGAGGCCGCCCACCCGGCCGGCGGCCGACCGCGCCGAGGCCGAGGCGCCGGGCGAGCGGGTGCCGTCCGTCGGGCCACCGTAGACGAAAGGCCCGAACCAGCGTTTGAGTGGTCCGAACGGAATGAATGGGAATTGGCGCCGCTATCGAACGGCAAAAGTCTCATCGACGCCAAATCGGGCGTGTCGCGTCAACGGTCCACCAACCGCCGGCCGGGCCGGCCTGGCGTTCGCCGCGTTCTTCGGTGACCGGTCGCGTCGAGGCGTGCCGAAGCGGTCACCCGGACGAGTGCGCCCGGTCGCGTTGCGTGCCGATCCCGGTGAATTCGACGGTATTGGCGCGGAATGACGGCTTCTGGCGCGGGGTCTCCCGCAATGGGCGACCAACGGCGTGGTACACCGGTCTGAGGCAGCGCGCCGGACGGGGGGCTTGCCGGATGACACCCGGAGGGAGGCTGCCTGGTGACGGACAGTCCACGCCGACCGGGCCCGGCTGACCCACGCCGATCTCCGGCGAGTGGTCGGCGCGCCGATGAGCCAGGTGGCTACCGCGGGGACGACCACCGCGGCGATCGCCCGGATCCCCGCCGTGGCGGGCCGGCGGCCGACCCCCGGAACGCCGTCGGCCGTCGTCCGGACGACCAGAACCCGCGCAACGTCCAGGGCGGGCGCCAGCCCGGCCCGGCCGGCGGCCAGCCCGGCCGCGCGGCGAACTGGGACTCGAACCGCGGCGGACCCCCACCGCGCCGCCCGGACGACCCCTACCGGCGTGACCCAGGCCCCGCCGGCGGGGCCTGGGACGGTGACGACGACCCGTACCGGCCGGCCGGCCGCGCGCGGAACACCGGTGCGTACCCACCGGGAGGCCCGGACCGAACGGGCCAGGGCGGCGAGCGGCGCGGCCGGCCGGCGGCCGGCCCGGATGGCCGTGCCGCGAACGGTCGCGACGGCGACGACTCCAGGCCGGGCTTCACGGGCCGCAAGGTGCTGGTGCCACCGGCTGGCGGCGCGACCGGCGGCCGGGGCCCGGTAGCCGGCCGCCCCCCGGCCGAGGGCGCGGGCCCGGCTGGCGATCGCGCCCCCGTGGCTGGTCGCCGCCCGGCCGACCAGGCGACCGGGGGACGCCGGCGGACCGGCGGCACCGGGCCTCGCCCGGCCGAGGCCCGTCAGGAGCCGTCCGCGCGCGACCGCTTCGGCGCACCACTCCCCGAGTCCCGCGTCGAGCAGACGATGCTCAGCCCGCGCTCACCGGGCGGAACCGGCCGCGATACCGGCGGCCGGAACGCCCGTACCAGCGCCCCCGGGAACGGCGGCGCTCCTGGGAACGGCGCCGCCCCGAGGAACGGCACCGCTCCCAGGAACAGCACCGGTGGGACCGGCCCCCGCGGGCGGTTCGAAAACCCTCCGGCGGAGTCGCCCAGCGAACGGACGATGATCAGCCGTCCGCGCCGGGGCGGCCCCTGGCCCGACGACCGCGACGACGACCTCCTCGACAGCGTCGGCGACCCGGTAGCCGACCTGGGCCGCGCCCGGGACTGGGATGGCGAGCGCGGCCCCCGCGCGGACCGCGAGGGCCCCGCTGGCGGGCGGGATGCCCTCCGGGGTGGTACCGGCCCGCGTCGGGCAGCCAGCGGCCCGTCCGGACGCTTTGGGACGGAGGGCGGCTCGGGCCGGCTGGCGGCCTTCGCCGAGGCCGACGACGACGAGCTGGACGACGACGCGGCAGACTCCGAACGGCCCGACCTCGGCATGGCGCTGTTCTGGCGCCGACTGGTGATCGCGCTGGTCTGGCTCGGGTTCGCGCTGGGCCTCGGGGTCGGTGCCGGCGTCATCTGGGAGAAGATCCGCCCAAGCGCCGACGCGACGACGGCCGCCACGGCGAGCCTCACGCCGACGGCCAGCGCGCCCGCCGCCGCCCCGTCGCCGACCAGCAGCGCCACGCCGGCCCCGGCCGTCCCGGCGGACTGGGCCGCCTACACGGCCACCACGAGCAACGCGAAGTCGACCTTCTCGCACCCTGGCGCCTGGACGATCCACCCGGACAGCACGGCCGTCTTCTTCGTCGAGCCGAGTGGTCCCCGGATGGTCGGCGTCGCGCGCCGGGTCGGCCTGACCGACGGCGCGGCCGCCGTCTCGAAGGTGGACGCGCTGGAGTTCAACACCCTGGCCGGCCACGCGGTCACCGGCTCCGGCAACGTGAAGGACCCGATCAGCGGCGCCACGGTGTGGGAGCTGACCGGCACGTACACGCGTCAGGGCCAGAAGGTCGCGTACATGATGCACTCCGTGGACGGTCCAGGCGCCGAGTACGTCCTCATCGTCCGGGTGCCGGCGGACTCCTCGTCCGAGCTGGACGGCCTGATGCGGTCGCTGCGGGCGTCCTTCCAGCCCGCGTCCTGACGCCGGCCGGCGGGCCTACCGGTTCGGGACCGGGTTGGCGCGGGCGCCGCTCAGGATGCGCCAGACGACCGTCGCGGTGTCGAAGGCGGCCGGGCCGGTCGACGCGGGCCAGCCGTGGTCGACGTTCGGCAGGAAGTACTCGACGACCCGGGCGCTCGCGGCGCAGGTGGACTCGGTCCGCACGGCGTCGGTCGGGTTCGTCGCCGCGTCAACCGGCACCGGCGTGATCGGCGCGGCATCGGCCGAGGCCGGGTCGCCGGTGGGGCGAGCCCCGGCCAGCGTGGCGCGGATCTGTGCCGGGGTCACCGCCGGGCTGCCTGCGCTGAGCGTCTCGCTCAGGCGGGGCGCGCCGTCCGGGCCGGTCGCCGTCACGTCGCCAGGGCTCGTGGCCGGCTCGCAGCGGTCCTCGGCCCGGAACGGGGCCAGGCTGTCCGCCGTCGAGGTGATCGGCGCTGCGAGATCGCGCTGCCAGGTGGTTCCGGCCCCCGGCACGTGCTGGTCCTTGCCGCCGTGGACGGAGACGACGGTCAGCGGCGTCTTCGGCTTGCATCCGGGCTGTTCCAGGCTGCCGGCGACCACGGCGATCCCGGCGATGTCCTCGGGGTGCTCGCAGGCGTAGCGGTAGGCCATCATGCCGCCGTTGGACAGGCCGACGATCAGGACCCGCGTCGGGTCGATCGGGTAGTTCGTCTCCAGGTGCTGGATCAGCGCGTGCAGGTAGGCGACGTCGTCGACGTCCTTGCTGGCGGCGTCGCCGCAGCAGCTGCCCGCGTCCCACGACCCGTCGATGCCGTCCGGGCTGACCATCGCGAAGCCGGCGGTCTGGGCGAGCTGGCTCAGCCCCCAGCCCTCGGTCTCGGCCGCCGAGTGGAACAGGCTGTGCAGCGCGACCACCAGCGGGTACGGGCCGGCCGTGTCCGGACCGGGCAGCACGAGGTGCAGCTGGGACGTGCGGCCGGAGCGCTCGTAGGCGTCAGGGCCGGTCGTATGGGTGGGGGTGGCGGCGGCGGCCACGGCGGCCGGGGTCGCGCCGGCCGCGGCGCCGCCAGCGGACGGGTCGCCGGCCGGGAAGCCGCAACCGGCGGCGGCCAGGGCGGCGAACAGGAGGCTGAGGAGCCAGACCGTGGCGGCCCGGCGGCGACGGACGGCCGACACATCGCCCATTTTGCCGTTTCCTTGGGCGGACCCGACGTCCGGTTGTCCATCATGGCCGTCAGTGGTCGCTTTGCCACGTCTCGACCGCCTTCCGGCGGGCCTGACCCGGTGACATTCCAGGTCGTGTCCGCCACACGCGGTCGCGGCGCCGGTCGGTGGTCAGGCACGGCCGAGGCCGTTCGCTGGCGGTAGAGGCGCGCTGGTGGCGGGGTTGCGCGCGTCACTCGGTGGCGGGCGGCGTCTGGCGTCCGGGCGGGCGCGAGAGGATGACACGGTGGGGAGGGGTTCGGCGAACTGTCGGGCGTGGCCGGCCCTTGTGCGGCACTCTGGGAGTGGAAATCAGCGCGGGCGCCGAGCCAGCCGGCGGCGGACCGGCGCGGACACGTCGCACTGCGAAGCGCGACTGCCCCCAGGGTAGGTAGTCAGGAGACGCGACCGGAGCGAGCAATCGGCAATCCGGAGGGACAACTCTCGGTGGACGAGCTATCGGACATGGATCGTTCCCGCCTGCTCCTTGGGTGGCTGGCGGCGCGGCGCGCAGTGGATCACTGCCTGTCGGACCTGCTGGCCGCCGGACCGGCGGGCGAGCGGCGGGTCCGGGCCCAGCTGGCCCTGGTGGACGATCTGGAGAGCCGTGCTCAGGCGGCCTTCGACCGCTACCGCACGGCCGCGGAGAAGACGGCCGGCGCGCAGCAGGAGCGCCCCCGCCTCAACGTCGTCCGCGGCGAGCGCCCCTAGTCAGGTAGCGGTCAGTCAGCTCGCGGCCGCGGTCGCGCCTCCGTACGCCCCCCTCCGAGCGTAGGGTCGGCGCGACCGCGGCCGGGTGGGACCGACGATGACGCGCGGAGCCCTCCAACTCACGCACGTTCGCGGTTCCCCGGTGGCGGAGGAGTCCCCACAACCTCCGCCTGGCCTTGGTTGCGTGGCTCAGGGCCCGCGACCGGCTCTGGGCATCTACCCGGCTGAGCCGGGCTAACCCTCCTACCTGCGAAGTTGACTGGCCGCCGCGTCCGGACCGGGCCCGGGACGGCGTCTCGCGGCCGTCAGGGCCCAGCCGTCAGCCTGATCGCTCGTCGCGGCTTCGGCAGTCGAGAAAAGACCGCGGTTCCAGCCATCCGAGGGCTGAAACCGCGGTCATGACCGTCCTGGGGACTCAGGCGATGATGTCGACCGGAGTGCCGGTCGGGACCGTTCCGGCGAGCCGGGTGATCGCGTCGTTGCTGAGCCGGATGCATCCGTGCGAGACGTCATGGCCCAGCAGCTGTGGCTCGTTGGTGCCGTGCAGGCCGATGACCGGCTTCGTCCCGTCGAACGACGCCAACGTGGTCGAGAAGCCACTCAGCCCGAACGCGTAGGGGCCGTACGGGCCACCAGGGTTCGGCGGCTTGAGCAGCTCGGCGAGGTAGAACCGTCCGCCCGGCGTCGGGGTGTCCGAGGTGCCGATCGCGACCTTCTCAACGGCGATCACGCCACCCGACTTGTAGAGGGTCAGCGTGTGCTGGCCTCGCGAGACCACGATCCGGTACGGCGTGGTGCTCGCCGTCACCTGGTCGGTCTTGACCCAGCCGGTGCTGCCGTTGGGCTGGACCGGCAGGAGGACCTGCCACCAGCCGGGCAGCTTCGCGGTCACCAGGAAGACCAGCTTGGCGCCGTCCTGGTTCGGGTTGGCGAGGTGGAGCTTCACGGTCCCGGCCGAGCCGGACGTGCTGGGCGCCGCGTAGACGGCTACCGAACTGCTGTTCGCGGTGAGGATCGTGCTGTCTACGCCGACCCCGGCCACGGCGGAGAGCTCGCTCTTCACGGTGTCGGGGATCTGGGTCGAGGTGGCGGACGAGGAGCCCTTGCCACCGCCGCAACCGGCCACGGCGACGATGGCCGCCGTCGCCGCGACGCGGGCGAGCGAGGGTGAGAGGCGCACGGTCAGCCCGTGAAGTGCGGGGTGCCCGGGACGGCCACGCCCGTGGCGGGCGGGGCGACCGGCAGCGCGATCGGCGGGATCTTCACCGAGGTGCCGCCGGGGCAGGTCGAGTAGCCGACGGCCGGGATCGCCACCAGCAGGGTGCTGGTCTTGGCGTCCCAGGGCGAGGCGATCACGGCGATCGAGTGGCTGTTCAGCGTCTGGGTCTCACCGGGGGCGATCATCGAGACGCCGCCACCGAGGTTGATGTCGAACCAGCCGTAGCCGAGCGCGGCCGTGCCGGTGTTCGTGACGGTCCAGATCGGGCCGTCCGGGCCGCACTTGGCCGTGATGATCAGCGGGTTCGGCACGAAGTCCTGGATGCCCGTGATCTGCTTGTCACAGGGCAGCTTGACCGGCGAGAACGAGTTGAAGGCGTCGCAGTCCTTCTTGATGTCCAGGTTGATCGGGCCGATACCCGGAATGACGATGACGCCCGGGCTCGGGCTCGTCGTCGTGGCCGGCGCCGCGGGGGTGCTCACCTCAGGCGTCGTGGTCGTGGTGCCCGCCCCGCCGACGAGGCAGGCGGCGGCCGTCGTCGTCTCGGCCGCCGTGGGGGTGGCCGCGGACGCGGAAGCGGTCGCACCCGCGCTCGCCGTCGCCTCGGTCGTCGGCGTCGCGGCCGCCGCCGAGGTGGTGGCCGCGGTCGGTGTCGCGGTGGTGCACGAGGTCGCTGTCGGGGTCGGCGTGTCCGCGGCCCAGGCGGGGCTCGCGATCGCGACCAGCGCCGCGCCGAGCAGGCCGGCCGTAGCGGCCCGCATTCTGGAGTTACGCATGGATCCGTTCTCCCTTGCAGGACGACGGGTCCACGGCGGTCATGATTCCCGCGCGGCCCCGGCTAGCCAGACTCGACGGGGCATCCTTCTCAAGAGGCCCGTCGCCGGCAGGAACGGTACCAATATCGCAAAGTGGATACCCGATCCGGGTCCCGGACTAGCGCGCACGTTGGGTGCGGGTTTCTTTTTGAGCCACTGGCGCTGATCCGGTGTCCGGGTAGCGGCCCGCGCACGCGAGAACGGCCGGCCAGCTCCCCGAGGGGAACCGGCTGGCCGTTCTCGCGGCCGTCGTGGTGGCCGGGCGCAGCGCCGTCAGAGGCGCTCGACCGTGTACTCGATCGCGCCGGTGAGCGCCTGGACGTCGCTCGGCTCGATCGCGGGGAAGCACGCGATCCGCAGCTGGTTGCGCCCGAGCTTGCGGTACGGCTCGACGTCGACGACGCCGTTCGCCCGCAGCACCTTGGCGACCGCCGCCGCGTCCACCCCGTCGAAGTCGATCGTCACGACGACCTGCGACCGCTGCGCCGGGTCGGCGACGAAGGGCGTGACATAGGACGTCTTCTCGGCCCAGTTGTAGAGGATCGAGCTCGACTCGGCGGTCCGGGCGACGCACCAGTCCAGACCGCCCTGGCCGTTCATCCAGTCCAGCTGCTCTGCGAACAGGAACAGCGTCGCCACCGAGGGGGTGTTGTACGTCTGGTCCTTGGTGGAGTTGTCGAGCGCGGTCGTCAGGTCCAGGAACGGCGGAATCCACCGGTCCGTCGCCTTGATCTCGCCCAGCCGGGCGAGCGCCGCCGGCGACATCAGGGCCACGAACAGACCGCCGTCGGAGGCGAAGCACTTCTGCGGCGCGAAGTAGTAGACGTCGGCCTCGGAGACGTCGACCGGCAGGCCGCCGGCGCCGGAGGTCGCGTCGACCAGGTGCAGCGCGCCGGCGTCGGCGCCCACCGGGCGGCGGACCGGCTTCGCGACGCCGGTCGACGTCTCGTTGTGCGGGGTCGCGTAGACGTCGACGCCGGCCAGCGGCGACCAGTCCGGGTGCGAGCCGGGCTCGGACCTGATCACCGACGGGTCGGCCAGGAACGGCGCACCCGCGGTGGTCTCGGCGAACTTCCCGCCGAACTCCCCGAAGACGAGGTGCTGCGAGCGCTCCCGGACCAGGTTGAACGCGGCCGAGTCCCAGAAGGCGGTGGACCCGCCGACACCGAGGACGACCTCGTAGCCGTCGGGCAGCGAGAACAGCTGGCCGAGGCCAGACCGGACCCGGCCCACCAGGTTCTTGACCGGCTTCTGCCGGTGGGACGTGCCGAGCAGGCTGGTGCCGGTCGCCGCGAGGGCCGCGACCGCCTCCGGCCGGATCTTCGACGGCCCGCAGCCGAACCGGCCGTCGACCGGGCGAAGGTGGTCAGGCAGAACGATCGACGTTGACGTCTGCTGCGTATCAGGCACTTGCCACATCCCCCAGGGGCCTAGGCGCCGGACCGACGTAGCGTGCGGACGGCCGGATCAGCCGTCCGGTGCGCTTCTGCTCCAGGACGTGCGCGCTCCACCCGGCGGTCCGCGCGCAGGTGAACATGGACGTGAACATATGTGCCGGCACCTCGGCGAAGTCCAGCACCACGGCCGACCAGAACTCGACGTTGGTCCGCAGCGGGCGGTCCGGGTACCGGTTCGTCAGCTCCTCGATGGCCGCGGCCTCCAGGGCCTCGGCCACCTCGTAGCGGTGCGAGCCGAGGTCGCGGGCCGTGCGCCGCAGCACCCGGGCGCGCGGGTCCTCGGCCCGGTAGACCCGGTGGCCGAAGCCCATCAGCCGCTCGTGGTTGTCCAGCGCCTGCTTCACGTAGCCGACCGGGTCGCCGGTCCGCTCGACCTCGTCCAGCATGGCGAGCACCCGGGACGGCGCCCCGCCGTGCAGCGGGCCGGAGAGGGCGCCGACCGCGCCCGACAGCGCCGCGGCGCAGTCGGCACCGGTGGAGGCGATGACCCGGGCGGTGAACGTCGAAGCGTTCATGCCGTGCTCGGCGGCGGACACCCAGTAGGCGTCGACGGCCTGCACGTGCTTGGGGTCCGGCTCGCCGCGCCAGCGGATCATGAACCGCTCGGTGATCGTCCGAGCCTTGTCGACCTCGGTCTGCGGCACGGCCGGGAGCCCCAGGCCACGGGCCGACTGCGCGACGAAGGACAGCGCCATCACGGATGACCGGGCCAGATCCATCCGGGCCTGCTCGTCCGGGATGTCGATCAGCTGACCGAAGCCCCAGTACGGGGCCAGCATGGCCAGCGCGCTCTGCACGTCGACTCTTATGTCACCGGAGTGCACCGGCACCGGGAATGGCTCGGCCGGCGGGAGGCCTGGCTCGAAGGAGCCATCGACGAGCAGGCCCCAGACGTGGCCGTAGTCGACCTTGCCGACCAGGTCCTCGATGTCGACGCCGCGATAGCGCAGCGCGCTGCCTTCCTTGTCCGGCTCGGCGATCTCGGTCTCAAAGGCGATGACGCCTTCCAGCCCGGGCTTGAAATCGCTTGTCTTCTCGGCCATCGAGTCCGGATCTCCGCTCTGAGTACGCGACTGATTCCTGTTGTCGTTCGGTGGTGCCTGGTTCGGGTCGGATCCCGTGTCGCCCGGGTGGCGAGCGTCCTGCCGCCGCGGCTGTGCGTGGCTGACGGAGCCCGCCAGGTTGGGCGCCCTCCGGCCATCCCTCCATCCAACTCTTCTCGACGGACCTTCGCCTCAGTAGTGCCGCGGAGAAACCCCCATGACGACGAGGTGTCGTACCTCACATTGGGCCGAAGCCGGCCGGAGGCTGAAACCGGCGTGTAACGGTCATCGGCGGCGCGTCGCCGCCGGTCTCCCGCTGGTCCGGCGGGGCGCCGCGGGATCGCGGGCGTGGCGACGGTGCCAGGATCGGGCGTATGGCCGCCCGCGACGCCGCACCCGCCAGGCCCCGCCGGCCGGCCGGCGAACCGGCCAGCGACGGCGCGGACGCGACCGCGAACCTTGGTGGGCTGCGGCGCGTCTACGACTCCGGCTGGCTCGACGAGGACTCCTTGGCGTCCACCTGGGTGGAGCAGTTCGCCCGCTGGTTCGCCGATGCCGAGGCCCCCGGCTCCGGGGTGCTCGAGCCGAACGCCATGGTCTTCGGCACGGCCGACGCTGACGGCCGGCCGAGCGCCCGCACTGTGCTACTGAAGGGCTTCAGCGCCGAGGGCTTCCTGCTGTTCACGAACTACTCCTCGCGCAAGGGCCAGGAGAGTGCCGCCAACCCGCACGGCAGCCTCGTCTTCCCCTGGTACTCGCTGGAACGCCAGGTGATTGTCATCGGCGCCGTCGAACGGATCTCCCGAACCCATTCGGACGAGTACTTCCGTTCTCGGCCGCGCGGCAGCCAGCTCGGCGCCTGGGCCAGCCGGCAGTCCGCCGTGCTGGCCTCGCGCGCGGAGCTGGAACGGCGCGACGCGCATTTTGCCGAACGCTGGCCCGAGGGCACCGAGATCCCTGTCCCGGCCTTCTGGGGCGGCCTGCTGGTCGTGCCCGAAACGGTCGAGTTCTGGCAGGGCCGCCCCGACCGTCTCCACGACCGCCTTCGCTACCGCCGGGTCACCGCTCCCGGCCCCGATGGCCCGGAAAACCCCGATGGCCCAGAGAACTGGGTCATCGAACGCCTGTCCCCCTAACTTCCGCGCCTTCCCGCGCCGGCCGTGGCCAGCGACGGCCCCATTGATCGCCGTTTAGGCCCTCGCGTGGTCGCGTTCGTGCCACGGATACAACCATCCGAGGGCCAAAACGGCGATCAATATGCCGGCGGACGACGAAAGGCCGGCCCGACCCCGTGGATCAGGGGGCGGGCCGGCCTTTTGGTCGTACCGTGCGGCTGCTGGACCGGGGGGTCAGCGCAGCGGGCGCTCCGGGGCCGCCTGGGCCGCCTGGGCGGCGATGGCGTCCACGTCGGCGTCGATGTCGGCGGTGCGGGCCGACATCGGGACGTACGGGCGCTCGTCGTAGCCGACGTAGAGCTGGCGCGGGCGGGCGATCTTCTGCTCGGGGTCGAGCAGGCCCTCCTCCCACTGCGCGAGCCAGCCGGGCATGCGGCCGATCGCGAACAGCACCGGGAACATCTCCACCGGGAAACCCATGGCCTGGTAGATGATGCCCGTGTAGAAGTCGACGTTCGGGTACAGCTTGCGGGAGATGAAGTACTCGTCCGAAAGGGCGATCCGCTCCAGCTCCATCGCCAGGTCCAGCAGCGGGTTGGTGCCCGTCACCTTGAAGACCTCGTCGGCGATCGAGCGGATCACCCGGGCCCGCGGGTCGTAGTTCTTGTAGACCCGGTGCCCGAAGCCCATGAGCTTCTTCTTGCCGTCCTTCACCTGGGCGATGAAGGTCGGGATGTTCTCCACCGAACCGATGTCGCGCAGCATCCGCAGGACCTGCTCGTTGGCGCCGCCGTGCAGCGGGCCGTAGAGCGCGGCGATGGCCGCGGCGGCGGCCGAGAACGGGTCGGCCTCGGAGCTGCCGACCGCGCGCATGGCGTTCGCGGAGCAGTTCTGCTCGTGGTCGGCGTGCAGGATGAACAGCACGTCGAGCGCGTGCTCGAGGTTGGGGTCCGGCTCGTACTTGAGCTCCGTCGCCTTCCACATCATGTTGAGGAAGTTCCCGGCGTACGACAGGTCGTTGTCCGGGTAGGCGTACGGGAAGCCGACCGAGTGCCGGTAGGAGTAGCCGGCCAGCGTGGTGATCTTCGCGATCAGGCGAACGATCTGCAGGCGGCGCAGTCCCGGGTCCTTGATCTTCTTGGCGTCCGGGTAGAACGTCGACAGTGCACCGACGGACGAGACGAGCATGCCCATCGGGTGCGCGTCGTGGTGGAAGCCGTCGATGAACTTCTTGATCGACTCATGCACCAGCGTGTGGTGGGTGATCTCGTCTTCCCAGGTGGCCAGCTCGTCCTTCGACGGCAGCTCGCCCGCCAGCAGGAGGTAGGCGACCTCCAGGAAGCTGCTCTTCTCGGCCAGGTCCTGGATCGGGTAGCCGCGGTACCGCAGGATGCCGGCGTCACCGTCGATGTAGGTGATCTCGCTCCGGCAACTCGCCGTGTTCGTGAACGCCGGGTCGTAGGTCATCAACCCGAAGTCATCGTCGTCGACCTTGATTTTGCGGAAGTCCGCGGCGCGCACGGCGCCGTCTTTGATCGGTACTTCGTAGCTACGACCGGTGCGGTTGTCGGTCACGGTCAGGGTGCTGACCTGCTCGGACACGCCGGGCTCCTCTCGCTGTGGCAGCGCAGTCGGTCGACGGGCTGGCACGACGCCGGCGCCCGAGTCCGGGGTTGCGGAGCCCTCACGCCGGTTTGCTGGCAGTTCGTTGCTCCCAAGTCTCGTCGCTGGAGGCGCCACATGCGCGTGATCGGTGCGGAACATCCGACGTGGGCTGCGCCACCCGGTCTGTCCCCCGTGGTCGCGTTGGTCCGTGCTGTTGTGAGCCCACCGCGCAGCGCCGTGACCTGGCCACCTGGCGTATTGGTCCGGCCGGCGGGTGTTGCTCAGGAGGGGTGATACCCCGCGGGGATGGGGATGTGTTGAGCATCGCCGCGGCGGCTGGCGGGCGCGCCGCGACCAGCGGCTGTTTCGGGTGCAAGTCGTCACACTCGGTGGCAGATCGCCGGACGGACGGGGGTCCGCGGGCCTCGCGCCGCGCCGGCGCGGTCGGTTCAGGAGCCGGCGAGCCGCTCCAGGATCGGGGCCGCTCGGCGAAGCGCGGCGATCTCGAGGTCGGAGAGCTCCGCCAGCCGTTCGGCCAGCCATTCGTCGCGACGGCGCCGGTCCGCCTCCAGCAGCGCGCGGCCGGCCTCGGTGACCTCCGCGATGACCTGCCGGCCGTCAGTGGGATGCGCGGACCTCGCCACCAGGCCGGAATCCGCGAGATTGCTGATGACCCGGGTCATCGACGGCGGCTGGACCCGCTCATGCGTCGCGATCTCGCCCAACGTCATCGGGCCGTGCCGCTCCAGCGTGGCGAGTACCGCGATCTGCGTCGGCGTGAGGCTGCTCGACCGCTCCTGGCGCATCCGACGCGACAGCCGCATCACCGAAAGGCGCAATGCCGACGCAAGCTCGGTCTTCGCGGCGCTGTCCATCATCTGACGGTACTCATGACCCCAGTTCGGGATCTAGCCGCCGCTCGGCTAAAGGCGGCTTTGACCGGGGGAGACGACGGATACCCGACCGCCGCTGGGGCTAAAGCTCCACCCAGCCGCCGGCGTCGCGGGAGCGCCGTGCCGCGTCCTGGAGCCGGGTCACGGTGAGCAGGTCGTGGACGGTGGCGCCGCGGACCATCGCCGGGTCGTCCTGCTCGACCGCGCGCAGCAGGTCGTAGGTCGCCTCGACCAGGCCCGGCCGATCCGAGACCGGCGGCGGCATCCACACGGTGCGCACTCCTTCGTGGTCGGACCGGCGGACCCGGCGACCCTCGACCACGATCCGGCCGGCCTCGCCGCACAGCGTGAACGTCGCGTCGGTGAGCCTGGCGCCCATCTGCTCGTGGACGAGGACCGTCGCGCCGCTCGCGGTCAGCAGCGCGAGGGTCACCGGAGCGGTGCTGGTCAGCAGGGGGGCGGGCATGCCGGCCGGGTCGGCGCAGACCGCCAGCACCTCGCCACACCAACGGACGGTCAGGTCGAGGATCTCCGCCCGGCCGAGCGGCCCCGACGGAGCGCCGACGACGGTCATCTGGGTGAGCCGGCCAAGCCCGGGCACCGACGCCTGCACGTGCCAGGCCGCCGGCCAGGCCCGGTCGTCGAACGCCACGACGTGCGCGAGATCGGCGTCCTCCGCGACGTCGGCGACGGCGCGCAGCGCCTCCGGGTCGGCGGTCAGCGCCCGGACCAGCAGCACGTGGAGCCCGGCCTCGGCGGCCCGCTGGGCGATCAGGTCGGACCCCGGCGGCGCCAGCTCGATACACACCGCCTCGACGTCGTCCGACAGCAGCGCGGCGAGGTCGCCGTAGGCGCGCGGCGCCCCCACGTCGGCGGCCCAGGCCAGCGACTCCAGCGGCTCCGGCGCGAGCAGCCCGACCACGTCCATGCCGGCCTCGCGCAGCAGCCGCGCGGTCAGCCGCTCGGATCCGTCGGTGACCAGCGCCGCGGCGACCGGAAGCTGTGGGTCGCGTCGCCGGGCCGCCCGCCGCTGCTCTCGCCAGGTCTGCGCCGCGATCGGGTCGCGCGGACCGACGAGCTCGGGAACGGTGGTCATGGCACCAGATAGTGCCTCCGACCGCGCGCACGCGACGACCGGTTGGGCCGAGCCGCCGCCGGCAATCTTCTCGATCTTTGGCGGTCGGGCCGGTCTGCCCAGGATGGGCGATGATCGGGGCATGGCGAGGCTGTTCGTCGCCGCGACGCCGCCGGCCGAGGTCATCGAGGCGATCGGCGTGGCGGTGGCCCTAGCGAGACCGACCGCGCCGGCGCTGCGCTGGGTGGACCTGGCCCGCAGCCATCTGACGCTCGCGTTCCTCGGCTCGGTCGAGGACGCCCTGCGCGCCGAGCTGACCGAGCGGCTCGGCCGGGTCGCGCGACGCCATCCACCGGTGGACGCGGTCCTGGCCGGCGTCGGGCGGTTCGGCGACCGGGTCCTGTGGGCCGGGGTCGACGGCGACCTGGCCCCGCTGGCCGCGGGGATCCGGCGCGCGGCGCAGCGGTCGGGCGTGGCCGACCTGGACCCCCGCCCGCTGCGGGCCCACCTCACCCTTGCCTACGCCCGGCCCTCGACCGAGCCCGTGGACCTGCGCGCGGTGATGGCCGCCCTGGGCGAACTGCCGCCCCTTGCCTGGACGGTCGATCGGTTCGACCTGGTGAGCAGTGTGCTGGGCCCCCAGCCGGTCTACGCGGTCGAGTCGAGCTGGTCGTTGACCGGGTCCTGACGCACTTAAGTCCAGTTTGTTAAGTCAAGAAGTGGAAAAGTGAATCACGCCACACTGCCGAAACGTTGGCGGGCCGGCTACAGGTGTGTTTCTGTTGGCTTGTGCTGAAGCCGGCTTACCTGGTCACCCGGGGCCACATCGACCTGCTCCGGGTCGCTTCCGCGGCCTGTCCGGTCCGCTGAGGACCCCGCCGATCCTGCCGCCAGCCACTCCAGGCCGCACCGCTCACTGACTCGGTCAGCAACGCGGCCCACATCGCCTCCCGGGATTGCCTCCGGGGGCCAGCCGCGCCGGGCCTCGCCCGCCGCTCATCCCAGCCCACTTCCTGGCCGGCGCGCCATCGCGTCGCCGGGACCCTGCCGGGGCGCAGCCACCGGCGGCCTTCCACCCCGCGAAGCCCTGGGCATGAGCCCTGGGAGACCGCCCGGCGGGCGGCTACCGCGGGCGGAACCCGCCTCGCGCGCCACCACCCGAAGCCTCTCTCGCTCAGCCGCCACGCCCAAGGAGAACGCCATGTCGCCCCAGCCCGCCACGGTCCGCGCCGCCTCGGAGCAGCTGGCCGCAACGCGCTCGCTCGCGCCCGTCGCCCCCGTCCGCCGCCTGTCTGGGCCGGCCAGCCCGGCGACCCAGGTGGCGCAGCCGGCCCGCGGCCCGCTGAGCCGGCCGGTCGGCGTCGCCCGCCCGGGCGAGCGGTTCGACCTCCGCCAGTTCAACCGTGCACCGCTCGTCGCCGGTGCGCCCGGTGGCGCCACGGCGACCAGTGCCTACGCGGCGCCTATCACGAGCAGCCGCGCGGGCCTGGCCGTCGACCGGTCGGCCTGGGCCGCGTGGCTCGACGGCGAGCTGCTGAACCTGACCTATCTGGAGTTCGAGGTGCTGGACTTCCTGGTCCGCCACCCTGGCCGGGTGTACTCACGGGCCGCCCTGCTGCGCCACGTCTGGGGACACCGGGTCGACGACGACCCCGGCCAGGCCGGCCGGACCGTCGACGTGCTGGTCACCCGGCTGCGCCGCAAGCTCGGCCCGGACAACCGGTCCAGGATCGAGACCGTGCGCCGCGTCGGGTACCGCTACCGGCCGGCCGCCGTCGACACCGTCGCCTGAGCGGCCCGTCCCGGTAACGCTGCCTTCGTCACGTCGCGTCCCGGGGGACCGGCCGGGCAAGCCGTGTGAGACTTCGACTAGGACATTCGGCTAGTCGTTTTCTGACTCGAAGGGTGGTCATGACCAGCGTGCCGGAGGTTGCCAGGGACACGCGGCGGGCAGCCGCCGCGGGCCCGGCGATCGAGGCGGACGCTCTTCGGCAGGCGTTCCGCAGGCACGCCGCCGGGGTCACGGTGGTCACGTGCGTCGGCGCGGCCGGCCCGGTCGGGTTCACCGCCACCTCGGTCGCGTCGCTGTCGGCCGCCCCACCGCTGCTGTCGCTCTCGCTGGCGGTGACGTCGTCCAGCGCGCCCGCGGTGCTCGAGGCCGAGACCCTGATCATCCACCTGCTGTCGTCCGGGCACGAGGAGATCGCCCGGCGGTTCGCCACCCGCGGTATCGACCGGTTCGCCGCGCCGACCCGGTGGGAGACGCTGCCGACGGGGGAGCCGCTGCTGTCGGACGTCGCCGTCTGGCTGCGGGCCAGGATCGAACACCGGATCTCGGCCGGGGAGAGCTACCTGGTCGTCGCCGAGGTGATCGGCTGCCAGGTGGACCGGGCCGACGAGCCGCTCGTCTACCACGACGGCCGCTACGCCACGCTGACCGACGTGCCCGCGCCCGACGGACTGGCTCAGGAGCCGGAGGGCTGAGCCCGGGTCCGGCCGGTCCGCTCAGTTCGCGCTGGATCGCTCGCCGCGCCGGATCCGGTTGCGGCGGCGGATGACGATGAACAGGCCGACCAGGCCGAGGCCGAAGCCGCACGCGGCCGTCGCCAGCCACCACAGGTGGCCGTCGTGACGCAGCGTGCCGGCCATCGCGATCATGACGATCAACGCGATCAGCCACACGACGGTGCCCACGGCGACCGAGCCGACGCCGTCGTAGGGCAGCGGCGCCAACCCGCCGCCGCCCGGCCCGCCACCGTCGGCGACCCCGTCCGTACCGGCCTCGGCGGCCTCGAGCGCGGTCGGCGTTCGGCCGGACGGCGGCCGTCCCGCCGTGCCCGTGTCCTGGTCCAACGGCGTCTTCGCCTCCACCCCGGCGACGTTACGCTCAGCTTCCCCACAGGGGGACGCCGGAGTCGTCGAGGTCGTCCTCGGCGTCGCGGAAGGCGGTGCCGCCCGGGTCGCGCAGCGCGGCCGCCAGGGCGTGGCGGCGGTGCCAGGTGCCGGCGTGCCAGGCCAGCGCCCGGGCCAGCGCGTCGGTGCCGGCGGAGGCGTCGACGTGGATCTCGCCGCCGATACCGCCGACGACCCGCCAACCGGTCCGGGTCGGCCGGCCGGAAAGGTCCGCGACCGTGAGCCGGGTGTGCTGGACGTACGGCGTCCCGTCCGGAGCGTGCTGACCGATCGCGGCATCCTCGGGGTCGGCGAGGATCGGGCAGTCGGCCAGCGCGGTGGCCAGCGGTACGCCCAGGACGTGGCCGACCTCGGCCGCGCGGTCCAGCGGGAGCCGCAGCGGCGCCGCGTCCCCGACCAGCGTGAGCAGGTCGGGCGCGTCCAGGATCACCGCGTCGCCGGTGGGGACGACGCCGAGCGGGGTGCGGACGGTCAGCGGCGGGTCCAGCCTGCCGTCGGCGAGGCCGCCGCCGGGCCGGCCGTCCGGGCCGGTCGCGAGCAGCGTCGCGGCGGTCACCGCGGCCACGTAGAGGGCCCGGGCGCTGGGCCAGGGGATGTCCCGGTCGGCGTCGCCGAGCCGGTCGAGCAGGTCGAGCACGCCGGCCAGGTCGCCGAGGACGTCGTCCAGCGTGAACCGGCAGCCGAGCGCGCGCAGCAGCTCCGGGTCGACGCCCGGCAGCGGGGCCGCGGGGGCGAACAGGCCGTCGAGCAGCGGGTCCGCCTCCGGCAGCCGCAGCTCCGGCGGGGGCAGCCGGACCACCCTGGCGGCCCGCGGCCCCAGCTCGTCGAGATCCTCGTCGAAGCCGGCCTCGACGCCATCGTCCGAGGCGCCCGAGCCGGTGACGGCCCGGCTCGCGACCGGCAGCAGGGCATGGCGGGACAGCCACCAGCGGGTGTAGGACGGCTCGTCCCCGAGGACGACGTCCCGCAGCGGCGGCCGGGCCAGCTCGGCGAGCGCCCGCGGCCAGGCGGCCGAGTCGACCAGCTCCAGGTCGCGCACGGCGGCGAAGCTCCCGAGCACGATCGGGGCGCTCCCGGCGAAGTCGCCGTAGGAGCCCCGGCCCGAGCCGGCCCGCGCCGCGGCGGCCCGGGCGGTGGCCAGGGCCGGGGACTCGGCCGCCTCCTCGACCCAGGTGTCGCTGTCGTCCAGGTCGAGCAGGACCGGCTCGTCCGGGTCGAGGGTCACGTCGTTCGCGTAGAGCACGCCGAACGTCCGCAGCACCCCGACGGCCTCCAGGACCTCCGGCGACCAGGCGTCGGTGAGCTCGGGCGCGAGGACGGCGAACGGGGCGTCGGCGGCGACCAGCCGGTCCAGCGGGCCGTCGGCGATGAGCAGCTCGGAGGCCGGGACGAACTCGCCCTCGACGTCCGGCAGCAGCAGCTCGCCCAGCCAGTCCAACCCGCCCGCCAGCTGCTCGGTGGTGAGCCCGGCGTCGCGGACCAGCGCGAGCACCGCGGCGGCGAGCGCCCGCAGCTCCTCCGGATCGTCGTCGGGGTCGGCGTCGACGACGGCCTCGTGCACCGCCGGGTCGCGCAGCACGCCCGCCGGGGTGCCCTCGACGGCGCCGAGCGTGCGCAGGGCGTCGCGGGCGCCGCCGAGACAGGCCTCCGGGTGCACCACCCGCAGTGGCAACCCGGAGGCCGCCAACGCGACCACATCCAGCCCGTCGGTGGGCAGCAGCACCCCGCGCGGCCCGGTGACCATCCGCACCCGCAGAGACGCCCCGATCGCCGCGCCGCCGTCGGCTGGCGGGTTCTGGCTGGCCGCGCCGCCGGAGCCGCGGAACGTCCGGGTGTCCTCGTCGGCCACCGTCGCGATCGGGACCGGCAGCGCGCCAAGGGCGTCCCGGTCCGGCGCGGTGATCAGAGCCGAGTACAACGCCGACCACCAGGCCGGAGGCCGGCGCAGCCCGGCCAGCACCTCCACCAGGCCCGCGCTGTCCAGCCGGCGCACGCCGAGGGCGTCCAGTGCCCGCCGCCAGTGCCGGGCGGCGTACCGCGCGGGCAGCAGGCCGGCGACGGCCGCCGCCGGGTCGTCGGTCTTCCCGCCCAGCTCGACGGCGACCCCGAAGCCGCTGTCGAACTCGGCGTCGACCAGATCGGGGCTGGAGGCGACCCCGTGGTCGGTGTGATGGTCCGCGTCGACGCGGACGAGCGGGTGCGGGCCGGCGAGCAGGGCGGTCACGGCGTCGGTGGCCGGGCCGAGGTCGCAGACGACACATTCGCGACCGAGCCGGCCGCCCGGCAGCATCGCGGCCTCGGGCAGCATCGCTGCGACGGCGTCCCGCAGCCGGCCGTCGACGGCGCCGGCGGGCAGCCCGGCCGGAACCAGCTCGAGCGCGGCCAGCGGGTCCGGCGGTACCAGCGGATCCGCCCCGGGTACCGCGATGGCCTCCGCCCGCGTCGCGCCCGACGTCGCGGCAAAGGCGGCGAACAGGTCGTCATCCGCGCCGTCGGCGCCATCGCCATCGGGGCCGGCGAAACCCGCCGGGTCGTCGGTGGAACCGGCGGTGCCGAGGTGGATGGCGAGCGCGGCGACCGCCTCGGCGAGCCGGTCGGTGAGCCAGTCGCGCAGCGGACCGGCGACGGTGTGCCGGCGGGACGGCTCCAACGGCAGTTCGACGCTGGCCAGCACCGGCAGCGACAGCGCCTCGTCGGTCGGCTGTGGTGCCCGGACCACCTTCGGTACGCCGGTCGGCCAGCCGCCGTCGCGCACCATCACCCGAGCCACGTAGCCGGTCCTGGTCCGCTCCTCGACCGGACGGTCGGCGAGCAGCGCGCCCGGGATCGTGCCGCGCCGCACGCAGCCGCGCCAGCGCTCCCCGTTCAGCAGCGCGATCTCCAGCCGCGCGTCCAACGGCGTCTCCACGGGTCCCGAGGCCACGTCGGCGCCAGACGCCGGCGCGAAGGGGGAACCGCCCGGCTCGACGCCCCGGGCCTCGGCGGTGGCGGCCGCCAGCTCGGCTCCTGGCTCGCCGGCACCGACGTACTCCCAGTCGCAGCTGTGCCTGCTCAGCTGGCCGTCGATGTCCAGCACGACCTCGCTCAGGCCCGGCAGCACGAGCAACAGGGTCGGGTCGAAGGCGGCGAGCAGGTCGTGCGCCGTCGCGACGGCGTCGGCGTCGCGCAGCGGCAGGCGCACGACCGTGTCGTACCCGACGGGCGGCCGGGGCGGCGCCGACGCGGCGAACGGCAGCCGCAGCACCGGCGCGGCTCCTTCCCTACGGCCCAGCTCGGCGCGCAGCCCGGCGGCGCCGATCTCGTGCACCGCGGCTGCGGTCCAGTCCTTCGACCAGCGGACCCCGCGTGCGGTCTCCGGGTTCCTGGGGTCGCGCGAGACGACGGACGGGTCGTCGCTGACGGCCAGCACGGCCGCGAAGCCGGCGCCGAACCGGCCGACGGCGGCCACGTCCCGTTTCGCCGACGCGCGTAGCGTGCTGAGCGCCTCGACGCCCTCGGCGGTCAGCGGCGCCCCGGTGTTCGCGACCTCCAGCAGGTCCCCGGCCAGCCGGATCAGGACCCGGCCGGGTACGCCGGCCGCGGCGGCCGCGTCGACCCCGTTCTGCAGCAGTTCGGCGACGAGCCGGTCGCGGTAGGCGCCCAGGGCCGCGTCCTCCTCGGCGTTGGCGTCCTCCCGGAACCGGGCCGGCGACGCGGCCCACGCGTCGAGCACCCGGGATCGGATCGCCGCCGTGCCGAACGGGTCGAGCGGGTCTGCTTGGCCGGCGGGGAGGTCGGGGCCTGCCGGCCCCGCGCCGTCGATCGCGTCGAGATGCGTCGCTTCCACCGCTCTATCTTCGCGACCCGCGCGCCCGGTTGGCGGGTGGCCGTCCATCTGGGACCGAGTCGTCCCGCCCCGCGGCCACTGGGTGCGGCACTCGGGCGGCCACCACCCGGCCGCCGGGACCCGCGCGCCGGATGCGGCGATCGGCAGGATCACGGCAGTATGGGCCGATGGCACGACAAGCCAGGACCAGACGGCCGGACGACGCGCGGCTCGCCGAGGCGTTCGGTGAGCAGTGGCGGCTCGTCAGTGCCGGGGTCGACGCCCTGCCGGACGCCGCCTTCGACACGGCCAGCCCGCTGCCGGGCTGGACCGTCGGTGACCTGGTCGCGCACTGCGCCCGTTCCGGCGGAGCGCTGGCCGTGGCACTCTCGGCCGATCCTGCCGGTACCGCTGGCGGTATCGCGAATGGAGCGGCCGCCAGCGGAGCGGACGTCGTCGAGTACCTGGGCGGGGTCGGCGCGCGGGCGGAGGCGGTCGCGGACACGGCCCGGTCCGACGCCGCGGGTCTGGGCGCGGGCGAGCTGCGGGCCCGGCTCCGGACCGCGGTGGCCGCGTCGGCCGAGGCTCTCACCGCCGCCCTCGGCGCCGGGACGCCCGCGGGCTGGGACAGGGTGATCGACTCGCCGGGCGGGCCGATCCGGCTCGGGGACTTCGTCGTGACCCGGTGTGTCGAGGGGGTCGTGCACGGGCTGGATCTCGGGTTCACCCCGGCCCGGGACGCGGTGCGGATCGTCACCCGGGCGCTCGTCGACCTGCTGGCGGCGCGGGCGCCCGGCCGGTCGGTGGAGGTCCGGGTGCCGCCGTTCGCCGCGGTCCAGGTGGTCGAGGGCCCCCGGCACACCCGCGGGACCCCGCCGAACGTGGTCGAGGCCGATCCGGTCGCGTTCGTGGAGGTGGCGGCCGGCCGGCTCGACTGGGCCACCGCCCTGGCCGACGGCCGGATCACCGCCAGTGGCGATCGCGCCGACCTGCGCCCGTGGCTCCCGCTGCTGTAGCCACCTTCAGGCCAGGGCGAGTTTCCAAGGTCATTGCCAGATCGGTTGCATAGTTCCGACCTCACCGGCAAAACCAGCCGACATGCCGGCCCTTGACCAACGCCGTTCGCCGGACCTTTTCGCCGGCTTCGTACCACCTCGGGGAGGGCGCTCAGCGCCCGGACCAGGCGGAGCGGGCGGCGGCGCTCCGCGCCCGTTCCGGCCGATCGCCGTGGCACTGGTCACGGGTATGTCCGAAGGGAAATGCTCGCTCACCCGGCCCCTGTTAGCGTGAAAGCCGGTGGCTGTCGACGGTGCGTCCACCTTCGCGTACAAGACCGTCCACGTCCCGTGTTGCCTGCCCGGGGGACAGATCCCCGGCACCCCTCAAACGGCCTGACGGCGAGGAGACTGGTGCCAGTGACCAAGGGGACGGCTGCTACCCCAGACGCGGGAGGCTCCGGTAGCCCGACGCCGCCCACCGAACCTGGCTGTACCACCGGCGGCACGGGCGGCCGGGACACCGTCGGCACGGATGACCGGGCCTGGGAGCGTGAGCTGCGCGACGAGGCGGGGCCCCAGGACGCCTGCGGGGTCTTCGGCATCTGGGCGCCGGGCGAGGACATCGCGAACCTCACCTACTACGGCCTGTACGCGCTCCAGCACCGCGGCCAGGAGGCCGCCGGCATGGCGGTCGCCGACGGCCGCACGATCGTGGTCTTCAAGGAGCTGGGGCTGGTCGCCCAGGTGTTCGACGAGCGGACCCTCTCCAGCCTGTCCGGCCACCTTGCCGTCGGGCACACGCGCTACTCGACGACCGGTTCCTCGACCTGGGAGAACGCCCAGCCCTCGTACCGGACCGCCCGGCTGGGCGGCGGCGTGGCCCTGGCCCACAACGGCAACCTGACCAACATCCTGGAGCTGGCCGAGGGCCTCGGCGAGAGCCGGGACGCCGGGATGAACGCCACCACCGACTCCGACCTGATCACCGCGCTGCTGGCCGAGCACCCCGGCCCGACCCTGGTCGAGGCCGCGCTGGACGTGCTGCCCCGGCTGCGGGGCGCGTTCTCGCTGGTCTTCTCCGACGCCGCGACCGTCTACGCGGCCCGCGACACCCACGGCATCCATCCGCTGGTCCTCGGGCGCCTCGACGGCCGGACCGAGGGCGGCACGGAGCATCCGTCCGGCTCCTGGGTGGTCGCCAGCGAGACCTGCGCGCTGGACATCGTCGGCGCGACGTTCGTCCGTGAGGTCGAGCCCGGCGAGCTGCTGGTCATCGACGAGGCGGGGCCGCGGTCGTTGCGCTTCGCCCCGGCCGACCGGCACGGCTGCCTGTTCGAGTTCGTCTACCTGGCCCGCCCGGACACGACGATCGCCGGCCGGTCGGTGCACGCCACCCGGGTCGAGACCGGCCGGACGCTGGCCCGCGAGGCGCCGGTCGAGGCGGACCTGGTGATCCCGGTCCCGCAGTCGGGCGTGCCGGCCGCCGTCGGCTACGCCGAGGCCTCCGGCATCCCGTTCGGTGAGGGGCTGGTGAAGAACTCCTACGTCGGCCGGACGTTCATCCAGCCGTCGCAGAAGATCCGCCAACGGGGCATCCGGCTGAAGCTCAACCCGTTGCGCGAGGTGATCGAGGGCCGCCGGCTGGTCGTCGTCGACGACTCGATCGTGCGGGGCAACACCCAGCGGGCGCTGGTGCGGATGCTGCGCGAGGCCGGCGCCGCCGAGGTCCACGTGCGGATCTCGTCGCCGCCGGTGCGTTGGCCCTGCTTCTACGGCATCGACTTCGCGACCAGGGCCGAGCTGATCGCCAGCGGCCTCGGGGTCGAGGAGATCCGCGCGTCGCTCGGCGCCGACTCGCTGGCCTACGTGTCGCTCGACGGCCTGGTCGAGGCGTCCAGGCAGCCGGCGAACGAGCTGTGCCGGGCCTGCTTCGACGGCGTCTACCCGGTGCCGCTCACGGATTCCGACCGGCTGGGCGGCAAGCACCAGCTGGAGGCGATGGGCAGCGGTGCCGCGACCGGGGCCGCGCTCGCGGAGGCGTTCCGCCGCCGGGTCGTGATCGGGATGAACGGCGCCGACCCGTCGCCCGACGCGCTGGACGAACTGGCCGGCCTCGCGGGTCTCGACACGCTCGAGGACATGGCCGTGATCGACGGCCCGGCCGCGGACGCGGCCCCGGCGGGAAGCAGGCGCTCATGACCGGCACGGACGGCGATCGCGCGTCGACCGGTGCGTCGTACCGCGCCGCGGGCGTGGACGTGGCGGCCGGCGAACGCGCCGTCGAGGCGATGCGCGGGCACGTCGCCCGAGCGACCCGGCCGGAGGTGGTGGGGTCCCTGGGTGGCTTCGCCGGCCTGTTCGCCCTGGACACCAGCCGTTACCGCAAGCCGTTGCTGGCCTCGTCGACCGACGGCGTCGGCACGAAGCTCGCCCTGGCCCGGGCACTGGACGTCCACGACACGGTCGGCATCGACCTGGTCGCGATGGTCGTCGACGATCTGGTCGTCTGCGGCGCCGAGCCGCTGTTCCTGCTGGACTACATCGCCTGCGGCTCGCTCGACCCGAGCCGGGTCGCGTCGATCGTCGCCGGGATCGCGACCGGCTGCGAGCAGGCCGGCTGCGCCCTCGTCGGCGGCGAGACCGCCGAGCATCCGGGCCTGATGGGCGCGGACGACTACGACCTGGCCGCGACCGGCATCGGTGTCGTGGAGGCCGACGACGTGCTGGGCCCGGAGCGGGTCCGTGCGGGCGACGCGCTGATCGCGATGGCGTCGTCCGGGGTGCATTCGAACGGCTTCTCGCTGGTGCGTCATGTGCTGTTCGGGGCCGTCGACCCGGCGGCCCCCGGTGGTATCGGCACCGCTGGCCAGGCCGCGCTGCGGGCGGTCGAGCCGACGCTCGGCACGACGCTGGGCGAGGCGCTGCTGACCCCGACCCGGATCTACGCGAAGGACTGCCTGGCGCTCGCCGCGGCGGCCGAGGTGCGGGCGTTCGCGCACATCACCGGCGGTGGGCTGGCCGCGAACCTGGCCCGGGTGATCCCCACCGGGCTGCTGGCGACGCTCGACCGGTCCACCTGGACCCCGCCGTCGATCTTCACCCTGCTGGCCGAACGTGGCGACATTCCGCTCGCGGAGATGGAGCAGACGTTCAACCAGGGCATCGGAATGATCGCCGTCGTGGCTCCCACGGCGGTCGACGGGACGCTGGCCGTGCTGGCCGACCGTGACGTCCCGGCCTGGCTCGCCGGCCACGTCTCCGCGGCCGGCGCCGAGAACGGCCTGACGGCCCGCCTGACCGGCACCCATCCCTGACTGACCATGACCGGATGGCCTGCCCGGCGCCGCCGGCCGGGCAGCCGTTCGGTGTGGGGATGACCGGCCCAAGGCATGTCACGGCACGCGATCCGGCGGTGTGCTACCGGCGACTGCCGGACCTGGTTCGGCCCTGGCCCGCCAAGCTCCCGGGCTGAGCCTCGGGAGCGTTGGCGCGGACTCAGGCGAGCTGACTGGAAGTCAGCGAGCCGGATGGGCCGGGCTAATCATCGTCGTCGGCGAGATACGCGCTGTACTCGTCGTCGTCGTATTCATCGTCCGCGTTGGGATCATCACCCTCGGCCGTACTGCTCCGAGTGGTCGTCCCGTTAACGCCCAGATCCGCCTTCAACCGGTCGAGATCCATATTGGGCGAGTTGTACTTGAGCTCGCGGGCGACTTTCGTCTGCTTGGCCTTCGCTCGGCCGCGCCCCATGGCTCGACCCCCTCGAACGTGACGACGGGGACCCGCCCCGGTGCTCTAACTGTCTCGTGCTTACCGAGACTACAGGGATCGCGGGCCGGTCGGCACGCCAACCCCGCAGTTGCCGGCGGCGGGCCGCAGAGCGTCCGCCTTCGGGTACTTCGCGCCCTCCCGTTGCCCCGCCGGAAGCGAAGGAGATCGGTGCGCGCAACGGGCCGAAGAGCGGTCCTAGGGCAACAGGATGCGGCGAAGGCGGCCGATTCCGGTCATGCGGCGTTCCGCGAGCGTCACCGCGGCGGCACCAGGCGTCTGCCCCTCGGCCTCGGCCAGTTCGAAGACGCTCCGAGTCGTCCGGAAGATCCGTGCGGCGGACGCCTTGGCCCGATCCTCCCGGTAGCCCTCGATCTCGTCGGCGACCTGGATCAGCCCGCCGGCGTTGACGACGAAGTCCGGCGCGTACAGGATTCCCGCCTCGGCGAGCAGCTTGTCGACGCCGGCATGGGCGAGCTGGTTGTTGGCTCCGCCACACACCACCTTCGCCCGCAGCCTGCCGACGGTGTCCTCCGTGAGCGCGCCGCCGAGCGCGCACGGCGAGTAGACGTCCGCGGCCGCGCCGACCAGCTCGTCCGGGTCGTCGACGATCTCGACCTGCGGGTGGAGGGTGCGCAGCCGGGCCAGCGCGGCGGGGTTGACGTCCGTCGCCAGCACCGACGCGCCGTCCTCGATCAGGTGCCCGACGAGCCGGGCGCCCACCTTGCCGACGCCGCTGACGGCCACGGTGCGCCCCGCCAGGGTCGGGCTGCCCCAGACCCGGGCGGCGCTGGCCCGCATCCCCTCGAACACGCCGTACGCGGTCAGGACGCCGGAGTCGCCCGACCCGCCGTGGGCCGGCGAGCGGCCGACCACCCAGCGCGCCTCCCGGGCCACGATGTCCATGTCCTCGACGTAGGTGCCGACGTCGCAGGCCGTGATGTAGCGCCCATGCAGGGAGGCCACGAACCGGCCGTAGGCCCGCAGCAGCGCCTCGGAGGAGTCCTTCGTCGGGTCGCCGATGATGACGGCCTTGCCGCCGCCGAGATCCAGGCCGGCGCAGGCGGCCTTGTAGGCCATCGCCCGGGAGAGCGCCAGCGCGTCGGCGAGCGCCGCGGACTCGTCCGGGTAGGGATGGAACCGCGTGCCGCCCAGAGCCGGGCCCAGTGCGGTGGAGAAGATGGCGATGATCGCGCGAAGGCCGGACGCGGGGTCGGAGCAGAAGACGACCTGCTCGTGCTCGGCGCCGGCGTCGAACACCGACGACGGGACCCGCGGCTCGCCGGGATAGGCGGACGCCGTTGTCATGCCTGGAACCCTACGGCGGGTACCCGGCCCGCCGCGCTCGGGCGCTAGGCGCCCCTGTCGCGCTTGGTCTCGCGTTGAACCGCCGTTCTCGTCCACGCCCCACGCCGTCCATCGACCCCCGGCCGTCTGCTGTCCCGGCCGCGAACCCACCGCCCGGTCCTCGGCGAGATAGCCTCGGCTCGGCGGATCAGGCTGGGGAGGGGGTCCAAGGGTGCCTGTCGTCTCTCCGGCGGCGTATCTGCGGGTCTACGAGCCGTTGGCCGCTTTCTCACCGGCCGAGCGGCTGCGTTGGCAGCGCTTCGCGGCGACGGCTCCGCCATCCCGCCGGGCCGGCACCCGCCGGGAGCGGGTGGTCGCGCTCGTCGCCACCGTGCGCCCGTCGCTCGACGTCGCGGGCGAGTCCGCGTTCGTGCAGATGGTCGACGGCCTGATGTTCGTCTGCCCCTGGTCGACCCAGCTGCGGGTCTGGCAGGCGGCCGTCGATTTCCGGGTCGGGATGCCCGAGCGGATCGCGGACGTGTTCCTGCCGCGGCGCGTCATCGACTCGGCCGAGACCGAGCTGGACCGCTGGCGGGCCCGGCGGCCCGAGCTGAAGGTGCACATCCAGACGTCGACCTGGACGGTCCCTGCGCCGTGGTTCCTGCTGTTCGACCCGGCCGAGCGGATGCTCGTCACGGGCGACACGGCCGAGCGGTCGATGGTCTACCGGACCGAGATCGGCCTGGCCCGGCGGCGGGTCGCCGAGGCGACCGACACGTTGGCCGCGATGCGCGCCTCGATGCCGGACGGCGCCGCGGCGGAGGGCGTGACCGACCTGGCCCGCTGGTTGGACTCCTTCCACCCGCGCAGCAGGGTCGAGCTGGACTACGACGGGCTGGTCGACCTGCTCGAGGACGACGTGCTGCGCCAGGACAGCTCCGTGGAGGACCTCGCCGAGGCGGTCAGAGCGTTACGCCAAGGGCGAACAGACCGGGCGACGGAGGCCTACGAGCGCGTCCTCGTCCGCTGGCGACCCATGCAGGCACGGGAATCCGCGAGCTGAGCTCCGGCGTTAGTTAACAGAGAGTCGCCACCCGCTTCGGACGAGCTGTGACTAGTCAGCAGATGGTCCCGACGTGCCATGTCCGAAATGCCCCCGAAGGATGCACGATCTGTATGGGACGGAGCGACGCTCTGTGACGGGAGGCCAACGCAATGACGACGAGAACGCCGGACGCCGAGCCCCTGCTGACGCCGGCCGAGGTGGCGACGATGTTTCGGGTTGATCCGAAAACCGTCACCCGGTGGGCCAAGGCCGGGAAGCTGACGTCGATCCGCACGCTCGGTGGCCATCGGCGCTACCGGGAGGCGGAGGTCCGTGCCCTGTTGAAGGGTGTCCCCAGCATGGGGGGCGACCTCTAGGTGGATTGATCCAAGTCGGTTGCACGCCAACCCAACTGTCTGGCCGCTCACGGGGACGGCGGCCGGGGGTCGGCGCGGCGCGTACCGACGGGGTGGGTTTCTGGGCAGGCACGCCAACCTGCCAGCGCCGATGAGCTGGTGGCCTCCGGGCCCTGGTCATCGGTCGTTCTGGCGTGCCGGCTCAGTTCCTTCACGTGCCCGTCCCACCGATCTGCCGGATCGGGAAAAGGGGCTTGCCCGCCGAGACTGCGCTGTCGCGTAGCTCGGCGGGGATCCCTGCGGCGACGAACCGGTCGGCCCGTCCCAGGGCCGCCCGGTTCAGACGCACCAACAGTTCGCCGGCACCAACACGAGGACGGACGGCATACGCCGTCCGTCCTCGTGCTGTCCGGGCCTGTCTCTTCGCTGCCGGGGCCTGTCTGCGCAGGTGAGCGAACCGGATCGGGCGGGGAATGCTGCAGGTAGGCACTCGGCCGGGGGCGCTTCGCCCGTGCCGGCAGACCGGTGGGGGGAAGGCCGTGGCGAGGAACCGGAAGGCGACATTCGGGCCTGAGCTGCCCGTTCCGGAGCAGGACCGCGCCGTCGCCGACCTGCTGGAGGCCGTCCGGCACCGGTTGGGGATGGACGTCGTCTGGCTGGCCCGAGCCGAGGGCGACCTCATGGTCGTCGAGGCCCTGGACGGTGACGGCGAGTCGTTCGGCGTCAGCGTCGGCGCGCGCATGCACCACGCGGCCACCGCCTATCCCCGGGTCATCAGCGGCGAGCTTCCCGCGCTCGTCCGGGACGTCCGCGGTCACGACGCGGTGCGGCGCCTGCCCGCGGTCAAGGCACTGCGATCCGGTGCGTACGTCTCGGCGACGGTGTTCGAACGCGACGGCGCGTTCTACGGCGTACTCACGGCGGTGGCTCACGATCCGTGCCCTGACCTGCAGGAACGCGATGTCCGTTTCCTGCGGCTGGCCGCCGAGATGATCGCCGACTCGGTCTCGGACCTGCCCCGGATGTGGGAGCGGCGACGGGCGTACTGGGACCGGATCAATGCCGTCATCGACGCTGGTGGCCCTGACATGGTCTACCAGCCGATCGCCGACCTGAGGCCCGGTGGCAGGGTCGTCGGTGTCGAGGCGCTGGCCCGGTTCCCACCGTATGCGGAGCTGGCCGGGGCCGGCCCCGGGGAGCGCCCGGCCGGGTTCGCCTCGCCGGCCCAGGCCGGCGGGGACCGCACCGGGTCTGGAGGCTCCTGCGGTTCTGGAAACGGGACCCAGACGGAGACGGAACGGTGGTTCGCCTGCGCGGCGGCGGTGGGCCTGGGCGTCGAGCTGGAGTTCGCGGCCGTACGGGCCGCGCTGGCGGAGCTGGGGCGTTTGCCCCCGGGGGTATTTCTCTCGGTCAACGTCTCGCCCAACAGCGTGCGCCCGGGGCTGGTGGACCTGATCGGGGAGGTCGAGCCGAGCCGGTTGCTTCTGGAAATCACCGAACACAACCAGCTTGAGGCCGAGTCCGAGGCGCTCCGGGTGATCGGGGAGGTACGGGCGCGCGGTGTGCGGATCGGCGCGGACGATGTCGGCTCGGGCTACGCGGGTCTCGCGCAGTTCCTGGTGCTGCGTCCTGATCTCGTCAAGATGGACCGGTTTCTCACGCACGGGATCGACAGCGACCCGGCCCGGCAGGTGATCGCCCGTGCGCTCATCCAGGTCGCCGACGAGATCGGGGCGACCATGCTGGCCGAGGGCATCGAGACCCCGGAGGAACTGGCCACCGTGCGGGCGGCGCGGGTGCGGCTCGGCCAGGGCAACTACATCGCGCCACCGGACCGGCTGTCGTCGGCGCCCAAGCCGGGGCGACGAGGGCCCAGACAGGCGGCCCGGTGGCCCGAAAGTGACGCTAGTCCGCCGAACTCCAGCGATAACGGTCCGTAGCCGGCAAGTGGGACACGTCGGTCAGACCGCCATCGGAACGTAGGCGGCCACCGGGACGGTCTCCAGAGCGAGACCGACGGCGCTGCGGTGAATACCGTCGATCGCGATCCATCCGGTCTCGACCTCCGTGAACGCCGCCCAGGCCGGGCCGTGCTGGCGAAGCAGGAACGGCAGGGGCTGACCGTCGACCGGGATGTACATCGTCGACCAGTCCTCGGCGTCGAGGTTCGTGGACAGCCAGCCGGCCAGCTCCAGCTGGTAGCGCCACCATTCCTGCCGATCTGCCGAGTCCATCGGGAACGGCGGAGCGACGGCGTGCAGCATGCTCTGCTGCGCCCAGCCGATCGCGTCGTCGGCGACGGTCGGTCCGTAGCCCACCTCGCCGATCTGCACCGCCGGCAGCCGTGGCACCGTCGTCACGATGACCCGCGGTCCCGCATGCGCCGCGTCGCCGTGCCCGAGGCTGACTCGCCACACCTGCTCCGACCGCGGGCGCCAGGTATCCCACAGCTCGAGCCATCGCGGCTCCAGCAGTCCGCGACGCAGACCGTAGACGGGGAAACCGGCGGAGGGGGGTGGCAGCAGTCCCGGCACCGCCACAGTGTGCAGCCTGGTCGCCCGACGCTGCGGGCCGACCCCGCAGAGATTCAGGCCAATCCGTCCCTCGAAGCCCGTTGCGTCCCGATGTAGGCGGCCGATCGGAAGGTGGCGGAGGACGCTCCATTGGCCCTATTGCTACCCTTTCGGGTGTCCACCCATGGGCTCTATCTCATCCATCACCCACGATTCGGACGCCGTTACCGAATCTGGCCAACACCGGCGGCGCAACAGTCCTGGTGACGGGCGGACCTGCCGGCAGGATGGCCGGGCGGGCCGACCGGGTCTGCGCCGGTCTGTGCAAAATCTGGTCATTCGAGGCGTGCGATGAACGCTGCGGCCCGCGCAGCATTTTGCCCCGATGACCACACGTGGATCGGTGCGCTCCGCCGGTTCACGCTCCGGGTGGGGAGGAACCTTGCGACGTCGGGATTGTGATCTCGCCGACCGTGCCGCCCGCTGGATGCCCTTGACCGGTCGTCGGGTGGCTCCGTGTCACTGGGTGGTTCCGTGCAGTCGGGCGGTTCCGTGCCGTCGGGTGGTTCCGTGGGGCTGCTGACGCGCCGCGCCCCCCGCGCCCGGGAGCTCGACGAGGGCGTGCCGCTCGCGCTCCCCGAGCCCGAGCCCGGTCTTCCTCGCCGCCCGAAGGATCCCGCGTTCGTCGGTGACTACCGCGTCCTGCGCCTGCTCGGCGAGGGCGGGATGGGCATCGTCTACCTAGGCGAGTCGGTCGACGGCCGGCGGGTCGCCGTCAAGGTCATCCAGTCCGAGTACGCGAGGGACCCCGAGTTCCGCGAGCGGTTCCGGGCGGAGACCGCGCACGCCCGCCAGGTCGAGGAGGCCTACACCGCCGCGGTGCTCGACGCCGACCCGGACGCGGCGCTGCCCTACCTGGTCACCGAGTTCGTGCCCGGGCCCACGCTGCGCGCCGCCGTGAACGCCGGCGGGCCGCTCGGCACCGGCGACCTGGCCCGGCTCGCGGTCGGCATGGCCGCCGCGCTGACCGCGATCCACGGCGCCGGCATCGCTCACCATGACCTCAAGCCCGGCAACGTGCTGCTCGGCCCGTCCGGGCCGCGGGTGATCGACTTCGGGATCGCCAACGGCTTTGGCGGCCAGGCCTCCGGCCAGCAGCACGGGCGGGGCGGCAGGGGCCGCGGCCGCGGCCGGCGTGGCCACGCGGCGCCGGAGGCCAGCCAGATCGGCACCCCCGGCTACATGGCGCCCGAACAGGCTCGTGGCGAGGAGGTCGGCCCGGCCGCCGACGTCTTCGCCTGGGCGGCGGTCATGACGTTCGCCGCGAGCGGGGCGCCGCCGTTCGGCGACGGCACCCCCGAGCAGCTGCTGCACCGGGTCACGCACGACATGCCCGACCTCGGCGCGCTGCCGCCCGACCTGGCCCCGCTGGTCCGCGCGGCCTTCAGCAAGGAACCCGGCGAGCGGCCGTCCGCGGGCGACCTGCTGCTCACGCTGATGGGCGAGAAGTCCGCCGGCCGGCACAGCTCCCGTGCGCCCGAGCCTCGCCTCGCGCTGCCGGCGGGGCCGGCCCGCCCGGCCACTGAGCCACCGGCCGCCGCCGAGCCGAGCACGCCGCCCGCGCGGCTCTCCTGGGCGCCGCCGGCCGCCATCGCGCCGCCGGCGCCGCGACCGGCGCCGATTCCGCCGGTTCCGATCGCGGCGGTTGCGACACCACTGGCGGCGGCGCTGGTCGAGACCGCTGTGCCGGCGCCCGCCGACGCGCCTCCGGTTGAGGACGCGCCTCCGGTCGAGACCGTGTCGCCGGCCGTCGACGTGCCGCCGACCGTGACTGTGTCGCCATCCGCCGACGTGCCGCCGGTCGAGGCAGGGACTGTTCCGCCGTCTGTCGACGTGCCGCCGGTTGAGGCTGTGCCGGCGTCCGTCCTCGGGCCGGAGCCTGAGGCCGTGCCGGCGTTCGCCGACGTCCCGCCTGTTGAGGTCGTGCCGGCGTTCGACGGCGTTCCGGGCGCTGAGACCGGGCCGCTGGTTGAGACCGGGCCGCTGGTTGAGGTCGGACCGTCGGATGAGTACGAGTCGTCGGTGGCACCCGAGCCCGTGGGTGAAGCCGCGTCGGCGTTCGCCGGCGTGCCGACAGTCGGGGCCGGGCCGGACTTCACGGTCGAGGTGGTGCCTGAGGCGCCGGCTCGGAGTGTTCCGGGCCCGGCCGCGTCCTCCTCCGACGAGGCCGTCGCCACGCCCGACGTCCCGTTCCCGCTGATGCTGCCGGTCGCCTCGCGGGAGACCGTGGACCCGGCGGTGGTCGGGACCGAACCGGCCGGCCCGGCCCCCATGGCGCTCCCCAACCTCGGCCCCGAAGGGGCGGTGGAAGGTGTGAACGCCGCTTCGGACCCCGTCGTGGTCGACGTGCCGACGGCGGGCGAGCCGTTCGCCGAGCCCCGGCAAGCCTCGGGCGTCGACTCGTGGGACGACTGGGTGCCCGTTCTCGGCTCGATCGGCGAGGCGCTGGGAACCCTGCCCCCGGTGGAGCCGTCAGACCTCGGCGGCTCGGGCACCGAGCCGGCCGCGGCCCAGCCGACGGATCTCGGGCCACTTGATCGGGAGCCGGCTGGCCCGGCCCCCGAGGCCCAGGTCGTCGATCCGCTGTTCGCCCCGCTGACCGACCTGGACCCGGCCGACGACGGCGCCGGCTCGGTGTTCGCCCACGTCGTCGGGGCCTTCCCGGCCGTCGCCGCGGGAGTCGGCTCGATCAGCGATCCGGACGACGACCCCGCCCCCGGACCGAGCGTCGAGTCCCTCCCCGGAGTTGAGGCCGGGCCGGGTGCCGAGGCTTCTGCCGTGACGCCGCTGCGCGACGTCGACATCGCCTTCGAGGACCTTCTCGATGACGACCAGACCGGCGCGGACGTCGCGGAGATCACCGTCGTCGAGGTCGCGGCCGCGGAGGTCACGGTCGCGAAGCTGGACGTCGCCCCGCCCGCGGCCGAGGCGCCGGTCGCCGCCGCGGTGGGGTCGGAGCTCGTGCTGTCCACCGGCCCCCGCCCGACGGGTGTACCGGCCGAGAGCGACGTGCCGGCGGACCAGACCGAGGCCCCGGCTCCCGCTGGCCCGATTTCGATCCGCGCCATCACCGTCCCGGCCGAGCCGAAGTCGGCCGACCAGTCGGGTGAGGATCGCCCGAGTGACATCCACCTGAGCATCGGCTACCCGAGCGCCGACGACCCGGGAGACGACGACCCGGATCCGTCGGACGTGACCCAGGGCGACGCCACCCCGGCCAGCTCGCCCGCGGCCGCGGCGACACCGCCGGACGAGGTGGCCTCGCCCAGCCCGGGCACCGAGCTGGTCCTCGCGCCCTGGCCGGACCCGGCCGCCGCGCTGGCCGAGCTGCTTCCGCCCGGGGTTCTCGCCGCCCGCGCCGCCGACAACGAGATCGACATCGACGGCGTCATCGACGTGGGCCCGGACTGGATTCAGGAGACGGGTGGCCGGTCCGAGCCGGCCCTGCCGCCCATCCGGTTCGCCGAGCTGCACGCGCTGTGGGACGGCGAGGTCGATCTCGACCCTCCGGCGAGCACACCGGCCGCGCGCACGACCGGCACCGAGGTTGCCCTGTTCGGGCCGGACCAGCCGATGATGTCGGCTCGCCCGTCCACCGAGCTGGAGCCGTTCCAGCCGGTGGGCCCACTGCTCCCCGACCTGGCCGCCCCCGCGATCGCCCCGGCCACCCCCGCGGACGCGCCGCCGACGGAGCCGGTCGAGCTGGCCCCGGCAGGTGATCACCCCGGGGTGTCGGTAGACAGCGCCCCGACGATGCAGCTGTCGCTTCCGGGCCAGCCCGGCGCCCGGGCCAGGGCGGCCGCGATCCGCCGCGGCGCCCGGCGGCGGCGCAACGTGACAATCTTGGTTGCTCTCGTCGTCGCGCTGGTGGCCACGCTGGTGCCGATCCTGCTGAGCTCGTCCGGCGGCGCGGCGACGGTGACCGCCATCGGCCTGACGCCGTCGGTAAGCGTTCCCGCGCCGACGCCGACCGCGAGCCTGCCGGCGGCCGCGACGACCGTTGGCCCCGCCGCGTCGGCCAGCCCGACCGAGGCGGCCACCACCCCGCCGGTTCCCCCCGGGAACCAGCCGGGCGTGCCGGGCCTGTTCCTGCAGTCGGTGCCGGGCGGCGTGACGGTGACGATCATCGCTCCGTTCAACGGCGGCCCCGTGACGTCGTACCAGGTGACCTCGACTCCTGGCGGGACGCGCACGCTTTCGAAGCCAGGCATCTTCCAGGTCCCGGTGGACGGCTGCGGCCAGATGACCGCCAGTGTCCGGGCCAGCGGGCCCGGCGGCCTGTCGGAACCGTCAGCGGCGGCGCAGGCCCTTGGCTGTGTCCCGCCTGGCCCGCCGACCGGCATCCTGGCGATCCCGGACGGCCACGGCCATCTGATCGTCAACTGGGATGTCCCGGCGAACGTCGGCGGTAACGCGGTCAACCTGACGTATGTCGTGACCGTTTTCCGGACCAGCCCGTCCGGTGTCACCTCGGACAGCTACACGATCTCGGGCCACAGCTACACGCGTACCGCTCCGACCGCGGCTGACCCGTATTTCCGGGTCACCGTGGCCGCGAAGAACGCCGCTGGCGTCGGCGAGTCCGTCGTCGCCTGGGGGCAGTAGCCGCGAGACCGCGCCGGGTGCGGCCGGCGTCGGTCTCGTCGGCGTGAGCCCGGTGGGCGTTGCCCAGCACAGCCCGCTTTCGTGGCCGGTCGCCATCCGTTCCTGGAAACTGGCGGTCTGCGACCACTAGGAGCGGCAATGGGCTTTTACGACGACCAGGTGCTGCCGCGACTCACGAATCTCACGCTTGGCCGGCCTATGGAGCCGATCCGGGCGCGCGTTGTCGAAGGCCTGTCCGGCGAGGTGCTGGAACTCGGGTTCGGTTCTGGGCGCAATCTTCCGCATCTGCCGGCCGGCGTCACTCGCCTGCTGGCCGTCGAGCCGGCGCAGGTGGCCGTCAGGCTCGCCGCCGGGCGCATCGCGGCGGCGCGCTTCCCGGTGGAGTTCGTCGGGGACAACGGAGAGGAACTGGCCCTCGCCGCCGAATCGGTCGACCACGCGCTGGTGACGTTCAGCCTCTGCACGATCCCCGACGCCGGCCGGGCGTTGACCGAGGTACATCGGGTGCTGCGGCCCGGCGGCACGTTGCACTTCCTCGAACATGGACGGTCGCCGGAGCCCAACGTCGCCCGCCGGCAGGACCAGTTCACCCCGCTCTGGCGGCGTTTTTTCGGAGGTTGTCATCTCAACCGTCCGATCGACGCTCTCATCGAGAAGGCCGGTTTGACGGTGCAGACCATGGACCGTCGCGGTCTGGGGCGGCCCGCCGTGGCGTCCTTTCTTTACGAGGGGGTCGCGGCCAAGTCCGGCTGAGCCGCCGGTCGCGGGTGGTGGGCTTAGCCCTACCCAGGTCGGCGGCCCAGGCCCATCGAAGAGCAGGCCTCGCATTCCTAACGTGGGTGGCGTCCCGTTACGGAACATCGACACCCACCTGGAGCGACCATGCCCGCCCCGGCGATCGCGGCCTTGGAGACCAGGGACCTCACCCGAATATTCGGTCAAGGCGCCGAAGCGGTGCCCGCGCTCGCGGGCGTCGACCTGACGGTCCCGCGGGGGACATTCACCGCGTTGATGGGTCCTTCCGGTTCGGGAAAGTCCACCTTCCTCGCCTGCGTCGGCGGGGTCGAACGGCCGACCGGCGGCCGGGTGCTGGTCGCCGGCGCCGACGTCACCGACTGGGACGAGGACCGGCGGACCCGGCTGCGCCGCGACCGGATCGGGTTCGTCTTCCAGGACTTCCACCTCATGCCGTACCTGACGGCCGAGCAGAACGTCGGCCTGCCCCGCCGCCTGGCCGGGCGCCGCCCCGACCGGGCCCTGGTGCGTGGCCTGCTCGACCAGGTCGGCCTCGCCGATCGGGCGGGCCAGTTGCCGGCGCGGCTGTCCGGCGGCCAGCGGCAGCGGGTCGCGATCGCGCGTGCCCTGGTCAACGACCCGGCGATCGTCCTGGCCGACGAGCCGACCGGCGCGCTCGACTCGACGACGGCCCGCGAGGTCCTCACCCTGCTGCGCTCCTGCGTCGACGACCTGGGCCAGACCCTCGTCATGGTCACCCATGACCCGATCGCCGCCGCCCACGCCGACTCCGTGGTCTTTCTTGTCGATGGCCGGGTCGCGGGCCGCATCGACTCGCCAACCGTCGAGTCCGTGTCCGCCCAGCAGACCCACCTTGACGGCCTGGCGGTGCGGTCATGAGCGGTCTGACCGGGCTCGCGCTGCGTTCGCTGCGGCATCGGCTGACGGCGTCGACGGCGACCTTCCTGGCGGTGCTGCTGGGAACAGCGCTCATCGGCTCGTTCGCGACGTTGGTGGAGACCGCGCTCGCCGGTCACGGCGGTGGCGCGGCCCGGGGCGACGATCGGGAGACCCTGCTGATCATGGGCGCGGTCGTCGGCGGCTGGGGGACGCTGATCGTCCTGTTCTCGGTCGCCTCGACGGTGGGGCTCACCGCGACGCGGCGGGCGGGGGAGATCGGGCTGCTGCGCACCATCGGCGCCACGCCCCGCCAGGCCCGCCGCCTGATCGTCCGGGAGGCGCTCGCCGTCGCGCTCGCCGGGGCGTTGGTCGGGGCCGTGCTCGCGGCTGGCACCGGGAGGGCACTGCTCGCCCTGCTGCGCGGCCGGATCGTCGCCGCCACCGTGACCTTCCAGGCCGGGCCGGTGTCCCTGGGCGCCGCGGCGGCCCTCGTGCTGCTCGCGGCCGCGGTCGCGGCGATGGTCGCGGCCCGCCGGGCGACGCGGGCGCCGGCCGGGGCGACGTTGCGGGACAGCGACGCGGAGACGAGCCGGATGCGCTGGTACCGCGTGGTCGGCGCGTTTCTGGCCATCGGCTACGGCGTCGCCACCTCCATCGTGACGATCACCGTGACCGCGCGGTCCAGCGACCCGTATGCCGCGATGTCGACGAGTGGCAGCAGCGCCATCCTGGTGGGGATCGGGTTCGCGCTGCTCGCGCCGGTGCTGCTGCGGTGGCTGTCGCTACCGTTCGCCTGGCTACTAGCTCGCGGCGGGGCGGCGGGTGGCTACCTCGCGGCGTACAACACGTCGCGGCGTGCGCATCGGCTGTCCAGCGTGCTCGCGCCGGTGATCGTGCTGACGGCGACGGCGATCGGCGGACTCATGCTGATCAGCATTGACGGCCGCACTCTGCCGGCAGGCAGCAAGCAGACGTCCGACACGATCAACCTGCTCAACAACGTCGTGATCGGCATGATCAGTCTTTTCGCGGCGTTGATGGTGATCAACTCGACGGCCGCGCTGCTGGTCGACCGCCGTGACGAGCTGCGCCGTCTCTGGCTGTTGGGCGCCACTCGACGCCAGATCCATCGCTGTGTCGTCGCGGAAGCGGCCATCATCGCCGCGGTCGGCATCCTGACCGGCGCGGTCGCTTCGCTCGCCACGATCGGGCCCTTCGCCTACGCGCGCCACGAGGGCTTCGTGCCGAACGCCCAGTTGTGGGTCCCGCCGGTGGCCGCGGCCGGGATCGCCGCACTGACCCTGATCGCCGCCCGGGCCACTGTCCGGCTGGGAAGCGGCGAGTCCACGGGCGCTCTCAGACAAGGCGCCACATGACGATGTGCGAGCCGATCAACGGCTCCTCCCAGGGCTCGCCGCGGGTCTCGAGGCCGGCGCGCCGGTAGAACGGAACCGCCCGGACGCGGGCGTTGCACCACAGCAGTCCACCGCCCTGGCCGCGGACGTGGTCGATCGTCGCGGACAGCAGCCGGGAGCCGATTCCCTGGTCACGGACCCGCTCGTCCGTCGCCATGCCGCGCAGCCGCCAGCCGGGAGCACCCCAGGGCGACCCCTCGTGCAGCACCGACGCGGTCCCGACGACCGTCCCGTCGGCAAGCAGCGCGACCACGTGCGCTGTGTCGGGCTCCCGGTCATGCGGGAAGACCAGCTCGCCGGGCGTCAGATGCGGGCGCAGCACCCGCTGCCGCAGCTCCAGCGTGGCCTCGACGCTCACCCGTTCGAGGCGGACGTCCGCCGGCTGGTCGGTATTCACGGCCCGATCCTCGCCATTCCCGAGCCCGGCCGTGGGTCCGGCGGGCGGGGCGCCGCGGCGGCCGGCTCGTAGTTCGTGAACACCAGGTCCCAGCTGCCGCGATTGCGCCCGACCAGGTTGATGTCGCGGCGCGTCGGGAGCCGTCGCTCATGGAAGTGCGGGCCGAACAGCTCGCGTACGAAAGCGGTGTCGCTGTTCGTCAGCATCAGATGCACGCCACGCCGGTCGGCGCGCCGCATCGCCGCGCACAGCCGGACATGGTCCTGCGCGCCGAACTGGCCGGCCGTGTACCGCTTGAAGTCCGACCAGCCGCCGAGCGGGACGTACGGCGGGTCCAGGAAAACCCAGTCACCCGCCTCGGCGGCGTCGACGGCCGTCTCGAAATCCGTCTCCACGACGGCGGCGCCGCTCAGCGCCTCGGCGGCACGGGACAGCGTCTCGCGGTTGTAGTACGGGCGGTCGTAGGCGCCATACGGGGTGTTGAACTCACCCTTCCGGTTGACCCGCCAGAGCCCGCGGAAGCTGGTCTTGTTCAGGTAGATCACCCGGGCGGCCCGCTCCAGCTCCGACAGCTCGGCCGGGTCGCGCCGCCGCGTCCGCTCGAAGTGCTCGGCGGTGTTCGGCATCGTGTCGAGCAGCGCCATCAACTCGCGCGGCTGCTGGCGAACCTGTTGAAAGCAGACGACGAGCTCGCCGTTCGCGTCGCTGAGTACCGCCCTGGCCGGCCGGAGCTCGAAGAACACCGCCCCGCTGCCAAGAAAGGGTTCCCGGTACGTCCCGGAGAACTCCGGCGCCAGCGTCACCAGGGTGCCGGCATAGCGGGTCTTCCCGCCGGCCCACTTCAGGAATGACCGCTCGCCGGGCGCGCGACCCGCAACCTGTACTCCCGCCGGCCGCACACGCGGCAGCCTACCGGCCCAGCCCCCCGGTCCCGGCGCCTCCGGTCGTCGCCGGCCCTGCCGCGCCGCCGCTTGCTGCCTTCGACCATAGCCTGATCCTCGGTGTCAAGAGTGACACTGAGAACGGTATTCGGCGTAGGGTTCCGGCAGAAGACGCGACCGGCGGTCGCACTAGGAGAGCGTTCGGTGGGCCTTCCTGGTTCGCGCCGTCAGCAGCACCGTCGAACCCGGAAGGGGAGGCTGATGGCCGAGGCGCTGGGTGACATCGACTGGGTCCTGTGGTCCGGGACCGTCGGCCTGCAGAGCCCGCTTGAGGGCCGAATCGACGCTGCGACGGCCGGTGGCTTCGGTCAGCTGTCGCTGAGCCCGCTCGACGTGGTCCTGGCCCAGGAGGCGGGCATCTCGCCGGTCGAGCTGGGCCGCCGGCTGCGCGACGCGGGGCTCGAGATCGTGCTGGACGGACTGGCGAACTGGTACGACGGCGAGCCTTTCACCGTGGCGCGCTCCGTCGCGTTCACGGCGGGCGAGGTGCTGGAACTGTGCGAGGCCCTGCGGCCGGTGTCGCTGACGGTCTTCTCCCAGCCGACCTGTGACCTGCCCGTCGAGGAGGTCGCGGCGTCTTTCGGGACTCTGTGCGACCGGGCGGCCGAGTTCGGCGTCCGGGTGCAGCTGGAGTTCATGCCGATGATGGCCATCGGCGACCTGCCGAGCGCCGCGGCCATCGTTCAGGCGGCCGACCGGGCCAATGGTGGCCTGGTTCTCGACACCTGGCACTTCTTTCGGGGAAACCCCGACTTCGGCGCGCTGGAGGCGCTTCCCGGCGACCGGATATTCACGGTGCAGGTCGCCGACGGGGCCGCAGACATCCAGGGCAGCCTCGCCCAGGACACGTTCCAGCGGCTGCTGCCGGGCGACGGCTGTTTCGACCTCGGCCGGCTGCTGGGCACGCTCGACCGGCTGGGCGCCCTTCGGTCGATAGGGCCGGAGGTCATTTCGCCGGTCACCGCGGCGATGCCGCCGGCAGAAGCGGCCCTGCTCGCCCGGGACCGGGTCCGGGAACTGGTCCGTAATGCCCGTTCGTAGGCACCCGACGAACCATCCGTGAGGCGGTGGACATGATCGCGGCAAGGTTGCACGGCCCGCAGGACATCCGGATCGAGGACATACCCGAACCGGAACCGGGAGCGGGCGAGGTGAAGCTGGCCGTGGCGCACAACGGCCTGTGCGGTACCGACCTGGCCGAGTTCTTCGCGGGTCCGCGGGCCTGCACGACCGTGCCACACCCGCTGACCGGCGGCGTCCTTCCTCAGGTCATGGGTCACGAGTTCGCCGGCGTCGTGGCCGCGGTCGGCGCGGGCGTCGCCGACGTCGCGGTCGGAGACCAGGTCTGCGTCGAGCCCCTTTACTCCTGTGGTGATTGCGACCGCTGCCACGCCGGGCTGCCGCAGCTGTGCCGGCAAGTGATGACGCACGGGATCTGCTCGCACGGCGGTGGGCTGGCCGGATTCACGGTGGTGCCGGCGACGATGGTGCATCGACTTCCGGCGTCGATGTCGCTGGCCGAAGGCGCCCTCGTGGAGCCCATGTCGGTGGCGTTCAACGGGGTTCTTCGTTCCGGCGTCGAACCGGGCCAGTCCGCGGTGGTGTTCGGCGCCGGGCCGATCGGGATCGGCGTCATGTTCGGCCTGCGGGCCGTCGGGGTCGAGGACATTCTTCTGGTCGAGCCCGCGCCCGCTCGGCGAGCGGCGGTCGCCGCGCTCGGTGTCGCGGACGTCCTCGATCCGGAAGCCACGGACGTGGCGGACGAGGTGCGCCGCCGCACGGCGGGTCGGGGCGTCGACGTCGCGGTGGACTGTGCCGGCGCCGCGGCCACCTTCGCGGCGGCTCCTGCCGTTCTCCGGGCCCGCGGGCGGTATGTCGGCATCGCCTTTTCCGGACAGGCGGTCTCCTTCACCCCGTGGGTGCTGACCCGTTCGGAGATCGAGCTCACCGGTTCACTGGGATATGCCCCCGGTGTCTTCGCCCGGGTGATCGACCTCATGGCCGGCGGTGCCTTTCCGACAAAGGGCTGGGTCGAGCAGGTCGGTCTCGACGAGCTGCGCGAGGTCTTCGACGACCTGCGGGCCGGCCGTCGCCTGAAGATCCTCGTAGACCTCCCGACCGGCTGAGAAGGAGAGCATGGTGAAGACCGGGTTAGCCGGCCGCACGGTGGTGGTCACCGGCGGCAATGCCAATATCGGCCGGGCGATCGCGCTCGCGTTCGCCGAGGAGGCTGCCGGCGTCGTCATCGTCGGCCGCGACGAGGCGCAGGGCCGGCGGGTCTGCGAGCAGTTGCTGGAACAGGGCGCCAAGGACGTGCTGTGGCAGGCCGCCGACGTCACCGACCGCGCCCAGGTGGCGGCCGTCGTCGCCGCAGTCGGTGAACGGTTCGGCGGGATCGACGTGCTGGTCAACAACGTCGGTGGCAATGTCGACATGGACGCGTTCGTCGACTCGGATCCCGCGACCTGGGAACGAGACATCGCGCTGAACTTCCTGAGCACGTTGAACTGCACCCACGCGGTGCTCCCCGGGATGATCGGGCGCGGGAGCGGGCGGATCATCAACATCGGGTCGACCTCGGGAATCGTCGGCGACCCGTTGCTCGCGGTGTACTCGGCGATGAAGGGCGCGGTGCACGCGTTCACCAAGGTCCTGGCCAAGGAGGTCGGTCAGCACGGCATCACCGTGAACGCCATCGCGCCCTACGGCACCCTCCCGCAGGACGCCGAACAGGCCGCCAGCTCAGGAAGTCGGTGGCACCCCAACGGGGTCTTCGCGCGGCTCGCCGCCACCCGGGCCGAACAGCTCCACTCGATCGGCCGTCGCACCCTGCTCCAGCGCCAGACCGCCTATCCCGCCGAGATCGGCGCCGCCGCCGTCTACCTCGCCTGCGACGCCGCCGCGTTCATCACCGGCCAGATTCTCTCCGTAGACGGCGGAACTCAGCTCGCCTGACCGCGCCCGAACCCGGTGGCTGTCCCGGCTGGGCCGACCCGGAGGTCGCGAGCCCGTTCACCGTCGTCGCGTCGGGTCGGGTCGGGTCTTCGGTCTGGCGGACGGAGGCGGCGGTTGACCATAGGGTTCTCGCGTGGACGTCGTGCGCGCGGGTCTGCGCGGGGCCAGCGCGCTCGCGGTGATCGGTGTGATGGTCGGCGCGGCGGGGACGCTGCTCGGGGCGGTGTTCCGCCATGACGTGCCCGGGCTCGCCTCGTTCGTGGGCGTCGCCTTCCGCCTGCTGTTCGTGCTCCTGCCGGCGGCGGTGCTGCTGCTGCTCGTCGACACGGACTCCGAGCGGGAGCAGCGGGAGGCGGGCATTGGCCCGAGCCCGGGGCGGGAGGCCGCGGCCGCGCTGGTCACGGCGGCGGTGGGGGCGCCCGTCGCGGTCGTGCTGTGCGTCGCCGTGTCGTCGTTCCTCGGGCCGGCGCTCCGCCGGCTGCCCGCGATCGATTACAGCCACGCGCTGCGCGCCGAGATCGGCTGGGGCTGGTCGCTGCCCGTCATCGCCGTCGTCCTTTTCACCGGAGCCGGCGTCGCCGCGGTGCTGGCCCGGCGGCGGTAGGGCGGGATCCGCCGCCCTACCGCCGCCGCCGGTTAGTTCGAGTTCTTCGAAAGTTCCCGCGAGCTCTCGCCGAGCGATTCCACCGCGTCCCGGCTGGCGCTGAACATCCCGGCCATCTCGCGGGTGCGGACGCCTTCGTCGGCGATTGTCTGGCGGATCCGGTTGAGCTCCCGTACGACGAAGTTCTCCACGCCCACCCGCGATATCTCAGCCGGGTTGGCTCTCGGCCGCTCCGACAGCGACGGCAGCGCGCCCTGGACCGACCCGTACGTCATCTGCTCCTCGGCGACCCGAGCCGCCGTATCGGGAAACGTTGGCGACTGGACGGCGAGGTCTGCCGGCACGCGGATCAGATTGTCGTCGGACTCCGTCTCGCCGGACCGCGCCGCGTGAGCGTCCGGGTCGAGGCTCGGCACCCCGTCCGCCGGGTCCTGCACCCGGACCTGGGCCGACGGAGTGACGTGAACTCCGCCCACGCTCTCGTCTTCGCCTGACTTGACGGTCGGCTCGCTCGATCGGACGACGATCGTCTTGGCGCCCTTCTTGCGTCTCCCGCGACGGTTCTTGCCCTTCTTCGGCTTCTTCGGCGGCCCGGCCTGTTGCGCGAGGGCGGCGGCGGACGGCGGGTCGGGAATCGGGATGGGCGCGGGAGGACCGGGATCGTAGGTGGGCGCGGGGGGACCGGGATCGTGGGTGGGCGCGGCCTGCGACCCCCTCTTGCCGCTGAACAACACGCACATGTCCGCGGCCATCATGAGGATGGTGGCGATCGCGCCCAGCGGGTTCACGAGCAGCCCGGCCATGCCCTTGAGGGTCGTACCTGGCGGCCCGGGCAGCTTCGACCGGGCAATGGGTTTCTTTGTGTCAACGCCCGCCTCGCGGGTGGTCGCCTGCTCGTTGACCTTCCCGATCGTGTTGGCGCTGAGCAGCATCTGGACGTTCGGGCTGTCCCGCAGCGTGTCCGTCCCCACCGTCTGGAGCTTGGCGTTCCGGTTCTCCTCCAGGCGGCCTTTGGTCATCCAGCTCGTGTAGTTACCGGTGGCCTCTCCGGTGAACGCGCCAGGGATCTTCTCCGCCGCGAACTTCTCGCCCGCGTTGTGCGCGTCGAAGGTCGCCTCGTTCTTGATCGCCGTCCCGACCGAGGCGCTCGGGCTCGCGAACTGTGTGAAGTACTTGTCCGCGCCGGAGACGAACGCCTCGTTCGGGGTGGCCGACTGGGCTGCCGAACCGACGCCGGACAGAAGGCCGCCCAGGCCCAGCTTGAGAGCGTCGTCGAACAGCTCACCGCGAGTCTTGCGGTACTCCTTGTACGACTCGATATACAGGGCGACGTCAGGAGAGTCCACGTAGGTGGGGTCGTCCAGGCAGATGTAGCGAATCCAGGCCAGGACGAGCGTCCAGGAGTTCGTGACGAAGTCGATGCCGGTCTTGACCGCGTTGAGCACGAGGGCGACGGTCCCGAGCGCGGCCGCGACGGGGAGCGCGACCTGCGCGCCCGGAGCGAAGCCGATGAGGGTGCACAGAAGTGCGAGCCAGCTCGTGTAGGACGCGACCCGCTTCAGCAGGCTGCTGCCCATCATTCGCAGGAAATGCAGGACATGCCCGATGCCAGGCAGGCCGTACCGCTTGACGGAGTCCTCGGCGGCCAGCTTTGCCTTCCCGCCCTCCTTCTTCGGATTGCCGGCGTACTTGAGCAGGTCCTTGAAGGGATGCAGGTCGACCCGGTTCTCGTAGCTGACGCCCGACTTCTTCGACCGCTTGAAATACCAGAGCCAGTGGAAGAGGTCGTAGAGCGGGCCGCCGGCGGTCTTGGCGAAGCTGATGCCGATGTTGTTCAGCGCCGCCTTCGCCGCCCCGAGCTTGCGGCCCTTGCGCCGCACCCGGGCCGGCCCCGGCCCCGGGCTCGCCGCGTGGGCGAGCTCGTGCGCGATCAGCGCGTCGCCGCCCGGGGTGCCCGGGCGGTAGTCGGCCCGGTGGACGAACACGTCCTGACCGATGGTGAAGGCGCGGGCGGACATCGCGTCGCTCAGTGCGTCGACATCCCGGCCCACATGCAGGCGCACGCCACCCAGGTCGGCGCCCACCGCGGCCTCGGTCCGGGCGAGCAGCGACGACGGGACGCGGTGGCCGCCCGAGCGGGCCGCGAGGACCGCGGCCGACGTCGAGGGCGACAGCGCGCCGCCGGCGTCGCCGACCTCGGGCGCGGCGAGCGGCGCGGGCGCCGGGCCGCCGGCGGGGACCGCGACGCCGGCGACGGCCTGGGCGACGTCGTCGGCCGCCCACTCGGCCGGGCCGTGGGACGGGCCGACCAGCAGGCCCGCGCCAGCGGACGTGGGGACCGGGCCCGGGGCGGCGGACGCGCGCGCGGAGGACGCGCCGGACGCGCGCGCGGAGGCGACCACCCGCTGGACGTGCCGGTTGCCGTGCGAGCGCTGCATGCGCAGCAGCGCCGGCGTGGCCCCGGCGCGCGCCGGGGGCGCGCTCCCGTGGGCGGCCTCGTGCTCGACGCCGTGGGCGGTCCGGCCGGGCGCACTGGTGGCGGCCTGCTTCGGGTCAGTTGCTGATGTGCGCACGTGCACCCCGTCCCTCGTCGTGCCGAGGCGCCACGCCCGTGAGCTCGCCGGGCGAAATGATCTTTCCGAGCTTCTCGTACTCGCCGCGGGTGGCTCGCAGCAGGTGCGCCATCGTGATGATCCCGCCGTCCGCCGCCGCGAGGAACGCGCCGCCGAGCACGATGTTGCGGATGTGGCCGCCCGGCAGGTCGATCGCGCGGGCCAGCGCGCCCAGGTCGACGTCGGCGGCGCGGGGGGCGGCCGACGGCCAGATCCGCTCCCAGATGCGCAGCCGTTCCGCCTCGCCGGGCGGCGGGAACTCCAGGGTGGCGCGGAAGCGGCGCACGAACGCCTCGTCCATGTTCTTGCGCAGGTTCGTCGCCAGGATGACGACGCCGGGGTGCGTCTCGATGCGCTGGAGCAGATAGCTGGTCTCGATGTTGGCGTAGCGGTCGTGCGCGTCACGCACCTGCGTGCGCCGGCCGAACAGGGCGTCGGCCTCGTCGAAGAACAGGACCGCGTTGCTGTCGGCGGCCGCCTCGAACACCCGGCCCAGGTTCTTCTCCGTCTCGCCGATGTACTTGCTCACCGTGGTGGCGAGGTCGATCGCGTAGAGGTCGACGCCGAGCGCGTTCGCCAGCACCGACGCCGCCATCGTCTTGCCGGTGCCCGGAGGGCCGGCGAACAGCGCGATGATCCCGCCGGCGGGCGCCACCGCGCGGCCGAAGGCCCACGTGTCGTGCACGAGGCCGCGGTGGCGGACCTGGTCGGCGAGCTCGCGCAGCTGGGCCATCCGCTCGGGCGGCAGGACGAGATCATCCCAGCCGTAGGACGTGACCACGTGCCGGGCCAGGTGCGCGAGCTCGCGGCCGGAGCGCGTCCGGCACGCGGTCGCCAGGTCAGCCTGCCGGAGGCGGGGCGCGGCGGGGTCACGCGTGAGCGCGAGCATGACCCCGGCCGCGACGGCCTCGCGGATCTGGCCGGCGGTGAACCGGAACGCCGCCGCGAGCGCCGCGGCGTCCGGCGGGTCCGTCTCGTCGAGCGTCGCCTTGTCGAGCGCCGCCCCGTCGAGCGCGGCGGACCACAGGCGGTGCCGGGCCTCGGCGTCGGGACGGTCGAAGCGCAGCCGCGCAAACGGGCGCCGGGCCGGCTCCGGGCCGTCCCACGGCTCCAGGCCGCCCACGAGCACCGGGCCGGGCCCGTCCGCGAGCGCCTCGGCGAACGCCGCCCGGCGGTCGTCGGCGCCGAGCCGATCCGCGTCGCGCCAGCAGGTCACGGCGCCGCGCAGCCGCGCCTCACGTCCGACCAGCCGGACCAGCTCAGCGACCCGCGCGGGAGGCTCGCCGGCCAGCCCGTCGCAGCGCGCGACGAGCAGCGGCCGGGCGAGCGCGCGGGCGAACGCGCGGGCCAGCGCGGCCCGCCCCGAGCCGGCCGGCCCGTCGAGGTACACCACGATCTCCGGCCCGGCCCGGTGGAACAGGGCCAGCAGCTCCTCGACGTGGTCGGGCGGGAGCCCGCCCGTCGCGTCCACCGGCGGCGGCGTGTCGACCGGCGCGTCCGGTTCGGCCCGGACGAGGACGGCGGCGAGGCGGTCGTCCGGGTCGTCGTCGCCGAGCAGATGGCGGGCCAGCCGGGGATCCAGCCGCAGCGCGCACTCCAGCATGGACGCCGGGCGCGGCTCGCCGGTCTCGTCCAGCCTGACCAGACCGTGCCGCCGCAGCGGCGCGCCCGGCGCGAGGCGGGCCCGCGCCGCCAGGCGGGCGGCGCCGTCCGTGCACCACAGCGTGAGAACGAGGTCGACGCTGGGCGCGCGGCGCGTGACGTCGTCGTGCAGGTAGGCGTAGAGCCGCCCGAACCGCCGGTCGATCTCCGGCGCGAGGCAGGTCAGGACGACGTCGGTGTCGAACGGGGTGAGCTCGAACGCGTCCGCGAGCCGGGACAGCCGGCCCCGGTCGAGCTCGGGAAGGTCGAACCCGGGGCCGGCCAGGATCTGTTCGATCTCGGCCTCGCTGATGTAGTAGCCGGCGAGCGGGTCGGGCCCGTCGGCGGAGGCGGAAGTGGCGGCGGCCGGTGCCCGCACCCGCGCGAGCTGTTCGCGCAGCCGGCCGTCCACCCGGGCCAACGGAGGCGCCGCCGCCGGGCCGCCGGTCATTCGGGCCGCCCGACCGGCGAGCCCGCGCCGCGCCCGGCCCCTGCCCCAGCGCCGGCCCCGTGCCCGATGGCGAGCAGCAGGATGTCGAGGCTCGCCTGGATCTCGCCCAGCCGCTCGTGCAGCGCCGCGATCTCCGGACGGCTCCCGCGGCCGCCGCCGTCCCCGCGCTCGTCGCAATCCTCGCGGTCGTCGCCCGCGCTCGGGCGCTCCGCGCCGTCGCGCGCTCCGTCGTCCTCCCGGATCCGCCGGTGCAGCTGGGTGGTGAGCGCCGACGGGCCGACGTCGTACTCGGCCGCGAGCGCCTCCACGCACTGCCCGTACTGGCGTAGCGCCGCCGCGCGGTCCCCGCTCCGGTGGTGCAGCCGCATGAGCAGCCGGTGCGTGGTCTCCCGCGCGGGCTCGCGCTCGAGCACCGCGCGCCCGTGCGCGAGCGCCCGCGCGACCAGCCGGCGCGGCTCGCAGTACCCGATCAGCTGGTCGCGCAGGGACATGTGGATCTCCCGGGCGCGGGTCCGCTCCGGCATGCACCAGTCCTGGTGGCAGCCGGCGAGGAAGTCGCCGCCGTAGCCCGCGACCGCGATCTCCAGCCGCTCGGCCTGCCGGTCGCTCAGCTGGGTGCCCGCCACGTCCGCCGTCTCGGCGTGGGCCTCCTCGAGCAGGACGAGGTCGACCGACGCGAACGCGGTGACGTCCACCTCGAGACGCCCGCCGCGCGCGGTGCGCAGGAACGGCGCTCCGGCCAGCGCGCCGCGCAGGCGCCACAGCGCCTGGCGCAGCTGGCGCCGGGTGGCCTCGGGCCGCTCGTCCGGCCACAGCGCGTCCGCCACCGAGTCCCGGGCCAGCGGGTGGTCGCGGCGGGTGATCAGGAAGCCGAGCAGCTCGAGCGCCTTCGTGGACGGGCACGGTAGGGCGACATCGTTGTGACGGATAGTGACTTCGCCAAGAAGACTCACGTCCAGACCGGACATTCCGTGACAACGCTCCCGTCGTGCGATCCCAACGCAACAAAACCTGAGAACCGTTCACGGGGTGACGCGTGTCCGGCGACGATGTTGCTCGTGTCCCCGCCACCGAGATGGCAGCCCGTGCCCGACGCGCAGTCAAACCTAGGATCGCCTGGTACGACGCACAATGGACCCCGGCCCAGGTCTCGTGTGGACCTAAACCCAGTCGGACCCCGTCTGGGGAACCAGGCGGCGGGCCCTCCATGCGGGTGGTGATCGCCGAGGGTGAGGCGCTGCTGCGCGAACTTCTCGCTCGGCTGTTCACCGCGTCCGGTCTCGAGGTGGTCGGCACCGCCGCCGACGCGTCCCGCCTGCTCGAGGTGGTCGCCGAGGCGCTCCCGGACGTCGTCGTCACCGACATCCCGATGCCACCCGGGCACACCGACGACGGCCTGCGGGCCGCGCTGGCGATCCGCGCCCGCCACCCCGCCGTGGGCGTCGTCGTCCTCTCGCGCCAGCTGCTGCCCCGCTACGCGACGGCGCTCGTCGGCGACCGGCCGGCCGGCGTCGGCTACCTGCTCAAGCAGCAGATCACCGACGTCGACCGGCTCTGCGCCGACGTGCGGCGGGTGGCCGACGGCGGCATAGCCCTCGACCCGGAGGTCGTGGAGCTCATGGTGGGGCGGGCCGAGGCGCCGCGCTCCCCGCTGGGCGCGCTGACCGCCCGGCAGCGGGAGGTGCTCGCGCTCATCGCGCAGGGCCGCAGCAACGGCGCCATCGCCGCCAAGCTCGGCGTGTCGGCGAAGGCGGTGGTGCAGCACGTGTCGCGGATCTACGACGCGCTCGGCCTCCCGCCGGACCCGGACCACCACCGCCGGGTCCTGGCCGCCGTCCGCTTCCTGGCGGGCTAGCACGCCGCGCCTCAGGAAGCGGCTTCGGCGACGGCGACCGGACGGCCGGGCCCGGCCCCGGGAACGGCCCCGGTCGCGGGACCGTCGGGCGCGAGCAGCTCCTCCAGCACCTGGAGCGCGCCGCTGATCCGTAGCAGTGTCTGCTGGAGCTCGGTGCGCTGGGCATCCAGGCTGGCGAGCATCTCCTGGCCCCGCCGCAGCTCGTCGGCGAGTCCCTCACGGCGCCCGTCCATCTGCTCACGCAGGTTCTGCTCACGCATGGTCGTCCTCTCCTCGGTTCTCCAGCGCGCGCACGCGGCCCGAGAGGGCTGTGATCGTCGACTGCTGTTCCTTGATCGCCTGGACCAGGACGGCGGTCAGCTTGCCGTAGTCGATGCCGCGCACACCGTCCGCGCCGACGCCGACGAGCTCGGGCATGACCGCCTCGACCTCCTGCGCGATGAGGCCCACCTCCCGGCGCCCGCGCAGGCCCGAGAGCAGGGACTCGCGCACCTCGGCCCGGACGGCGGCGTGCTCGTCCTCGCTCGCGGTCGGCCCCGCGCCGACCCGCTCCTCCAACGGCCGGGTCTGGAACCGCAGGCCGGCCTCGTTCCAGCGGTACGTGACGCCGCGCAGCGCGCGCACGATGGCGCCCGCGTCGTCCAGCTCGCGCAGGTCCTCCTTGAGCCGGAGGTCGGACACCGTGTAGACCTCCCCGCCCTTGATGTAGGCCTGGCCGCCCTGCTGGCCGCCCTGCGGGTCGTTGACGTTCCAGCCGAACAGGCCGACCTGGAACCAGAAGCGCCGGTTGTCGGGCCCGAACTTGCCGTCGAAGCCCCACCCCGAGAATGACTCCGGCTTGATCCACATCCGGCCGTGGCAGAAGGTGTCGCCGCCCCGGTCGACGGTCAGGCGCAGCGCGCCGCCCGTCATCAGGCTGACATCGTGTGCGGTCTCGGTTCCCACCACCATGCCGGCCGGACTGCGCATGCCGGCCGTCGTGGTCGGCGTCGCATACGGCGTGGCCGGGTGTGTGGCGACGATGGACCGGACCTCCTTGACGGGATCGTCGGCGGAGTTCGCGCGCAGGATGAGCCGCGCGTTCCACTTCCCGAAGACGTCGACGACCCGGTCCCATCCGCCCAGCAGCGGTTCGGTGGTGCCGATGCCGACGCTGCCGTCGGGGGCGACGGTGAGCCGCACCGCGTTGTTCGTCACGATCGACGCGGCGTGCGGTGTCTCGGTGCCGACGACGACCCCGGCCTTGGCGCCGTAGCCGCCCGGGTGCACGCCGGCGACCCCGAGGACGTTCCGCCCGTTCTCCGTGGTGTTCAGGACGAGCCGGGACCCGCTCGAGCCGGTGACGTCGAGCGCCCGGGACCAGGACTGGTTCACCGTGGGCGCGGTGGTGCCGATGCCGACGTCGCCGTCGGAGGTGACGGTGAGCCGGACCGCGCCGGTCGTCAGGATCGACGCGGCGTGCGCGCTCTCGGTGCCGACGACGAGGCCCGCCTTGGCGCCGTAGCCGTTCGGGTGGGAGCCGACGACCCCGAGGATCTTCCCGCCGTTGACGACGAGCCGGGCGGCGTTCGCGCCGGTGACGTCGAGGGCCCGGGACCAGTACTGGTTCACCGTCGGCGTGACGGTGCCGATGCCGACGTCGCCGGCCGCGGTGACCGTCAGCCGCCAGTTCCCGCCGGTCCGCAGCCCCAGCTTGTCGGTGTCCAGGCCGCCGATCGCGCGGTCGTCCCCGATCAGCAGCGCACCGTCGGTGGCCTGGGCCTTCAGCTGGCCGCCGACGATCAGGTCGGGGCCGGTGCCACCTCCCACGACGTGCAGCGGTGCTGTCGGCGCCGGCGTGCCGATGCCGACCCGGCCCACCTTGTTGTCCGGGGACTTGCCGGGGTCGCCGGTGACGGTCAGGCGCGGCTGGCCGCCCGTGACCAGGGTAAGCGCGTGGTCGCTGCCCGTCCCGACCACGAGTCCCTCCAGCGCGCCGGCGTAGCCGGGATACGCGCCCGCGAAGCCGCTGACCAGGCCGCCGCGCACCCGCAGCCGGGCGCTGTGCTCGCCCCGGGCGGTGATCGTGCGTTCCCACCCGGCGGCGGCGTCCGCGGTGTCGGCGGCGTCGGCGGGCGCGGGCGTCCCGACCGTGAGGTCGCCCAGCACGCCGACCGAGCCGCGGAACGGGCCAGGCGGGTCGAGGCCTGCGCGAGGCGCGGGCGCGGCGGGGTCGATGACGACGTCGCCCCGCGCGCTCACCGAGATCCGCCCGAGCAGCACCCCGTCGGAGTCCCAGTGGGGCGGCGCGTCGGGCGGGGCGACGGCGACGGCGCCACCCGCGATCGCCGCGACGACCGGCGTCTCGTCGAAGCGGCGCTGGCTGGCGCCGCCGGTCGGCGCCACGTCGGTCGGGTTCTCCCGGTAGAACAGCCGCAGCTCGGCGGCGGCGCCGGAGAACCGGTCGGTGGGCAGCGCCAGGGTGACCGGAGTGGTCAGCAGCAGATGCCGGCCCACCTCGTCGACGGCGGCGCCAGGCGAAACGGTCACCTGGTAGGGGTGGGCGGCGTCCACTGTGACGGCCAGGCCGTCGACCACGCCGACCAGCCCGATCGACCGGGCGGCGCGGTGCTCGCGGTCGAGGTGGTAGCGCTGCTCGTCGATGAAGTCCTGGTCGATCAGGTACTGGCCGTCGAAGAACCGGACCCGTTTGAGCACGTCGGCCGGCTGGGTGTAGTCCGCCATTGCCTTCTCTCGCCCTCTCTACTCGGCCGTGCCGAGCCAGGTGTTGCCGCCGACTGTGAGCATTTCCCCGCGTCCCTCGGCCCGGATGAGGTCCTCGGAGACGATCCGCATCGTCGGGAAGACGATCTTCAGTCCGTAGACGGTGTGCGCGGGCTTCTCGCGGTCGATGATCGCCCGGGCCGTCTCGCGGGCCGCCCGGATCCGGTTCGGGTCGTTGTCCGGCAGCCGCAGCCGGACCTGGAAGTAGTGCGGCAGGTCGTCGAAGGCGTCGGCCACGGTGACGTCGTTCCAGTCGACGCCCCCGCCCAGCGGCCGCAGGAAGATCTGCAGGAGCCGGGTCAGCGCCCCGATCGTGCCCCGCCGCGCGTACAGCGGGACGATCTCGCGGACGAAGCCGCGGATGGTGTCGGTGTCCCAGTCCGCCGGGATGGCCAGGGCCACCCAGCCGGCTAGCCAGGGCAGGAAGTCGGCCGGCGCGGTGAGGGGGTCGAGATGGAGCGGGATGTCGTCGATCCGCTGCTGGAGGCCGGGCCCGCCGGCGTCGACCCGGCCGGTGAACAGCGCCTCGAAGGCGCACAGGAAGTCGCCGGCGAACGGATCAGCCCGGAACGCCGCCGGCAGATGGTCGAGATACGTACTGCTCATCCCAATGCTCCACTGTCCGACCCGGACACTGCCGGGCCCGGCGGCGGCCAGGTCAGCGAGTACGGGCGTCCGTACCGGTCGTAGGCGACGAGGTCGACCCGGCTGACGACGGCGAGCTCGTGCGGCCCGACGTCGATCGCGGTGACGGAGTCGTCCTCGGCCGTCACCGGCCGGGCCCCGGTCAGCGTCACGTCGGTGGCGAAGTCGACCAGCGGGAGGTCGTCGAGCACGGCGTACACCTCCGAGAGGTAGACCGGCGCGCCGAAGGCCCGGCCGGTGCCGCCCGGACCGCCGGTGAACGGGTCACAGGCGGCCCGCAGCGCGGCGACGGCGTCGGCCAGCGCCCGCTCCGGCGGCGCGTCCGCGCGCAGCCCGAGGCTGGCGGCGATCCCGACGTCGGCGTACGCGGGCCCGACCACCCGCAGCCGGGTGGTGACGAGCCGGAGCGGCTCCAGGAAGGCGGCCACCGCGGCGAGCAGTTCGTCCGACGGCGTCGGCCGCGGTTCGCTGCCGCCCGGGTCGCCGGCCGGCGGGGGCGGGGGCGGGACGACGACGATGCTGACGTAGGCCGGCGCCTCGTCGTCCACCGTCTCGGCCGGCCGGGCCAGATCGCGCCGGGCCGCGCCGTGCACCCGGGCCAGCCGGATGTCGTGGCCGGCCGTGGCCAGCGCGGTCGCCTCCGGGCTGGCCGGCCACTCGGTGCGCAGCAGGTCGGTGTAGTCGGCGACGGTGACCGCCCGGTGGCGCCGTTCCAGCTCCCTCAGCGCGGCGGCGACCGCCGCGCCGACGTCCGCGCTCGCCTCGTCCGCCGGCCGCTGCCAGTCGGGGCCGTTCAGCAGCGTGAGGTAGGACCACGTGTGGCAGTCGGGTATCTGCTCGACCTGGAAGGCGAGGATGTCGGTGAGCCAGGCGAACAGCTCGACGAGCGCGATGCCGGGATCGCTCGGGTTGTGATCGGTCCAGCCCGGGTGCAGCGCCGGAATGAGGGTCCGCGCCTCGGCGACGAGCGCGTCGTAGGTGACGGTGCCGCCCGCGAGCACGTCTCCCGCGATCCCGCCGAGGGCGAGGGCGGCATCGGGGGACCGGTCGAGCCCGGTCGCGCTGGTCAGCATGGCCGCTCCTCAGCCTGTCTCGGTCAGGGTGATCTGGTGGTCGCCGGAGAAGACGAGCGCCCGCTCCAGCCAGCGCCGCGCCTCGGCGTCGGTCGCCGCGTCCACTCCGGCGTCGAGCGGTCGGTCCAGGACAGCGGTGATCCGGTCCGCGAAGGCCTCCGAGTCCACCGCCGGCGTCGAGCGGACGTCGAGCTGGCGCACGTGGCTGACGCCGGGCACCCGGTGCAGCAACGCGAACAGGTCCGAGCGGCGCGGCTCGTGACCGAAGTCCCAGCCGGGGCCGCTGCCCCCGCTGTTCCCGACCGCGCCGTCCCCGCCGGTGAGCGGGTGCAGGAAGGCCCGCAGCCGGTCGCGGATCGCCTGCCGCAGCGCGCCCGGCTCGGCGTCCGGCTCCGGCACGACGGTCGCGACGACGGTGACCTCGATCCACTCCGGGCCGACCACCCACACCCGCGCCGTCGCGGGCGCCCGCTCCAGCAGGTACGCGCGGACCTCGCCGATCAGCCCCGGGCTCGGCGCCGGCCGGTCGCCCCCGGCGCGCGGGACGATCACCACCCCGGCCTGGCCGGGGCCGGCCGCCGCCCAGGCGTCGGCCGGCGTCGGTTCGTCCGCGCCGAACCACAGGTCGAACGGGTCGTAGCCGCTCGGCGCCACCGCCAGGGCCCGGGTCACCTCGCCCGTCGCCGCCAGGGCCAGATCCTCCAGGTCGCTGGGGGCGACCGCGCGGTCCCGGTGCCGCAGCGTGCGCGCGCCGCGGTCGCGGATGTCGGCCAGCGACTCACGGTCGGCCCCGCCCTCGGCCGGCAGGTGGTTGACCACGGCGTCGAGGCCCGGGACCGCGACGGCGAGCTGGGTGATCGTGCCCGCGGGCCGGTTGCCGGCCTCGGTGCCGCCGTACCGGTAGCCGATCCTGATGTTGCCCTCGCCCGGCGGCGGCATCCGCCCGGCCAGCCCGTCCCCGAAACGGATCACGCCGGTGAACCGGTCGAGCGCGAAGTGCCGGTCGGCCGGGCCGGACGCGCGCAGATCGCCGACCGCCGTCCAGCTCACCCAGACGTCCTCGCCAGTGGTGGGATCGGTGGCCTCGCGCACGACCAGGCGCTCGCCGGGCAGCACCGGGGTGTGCGCCGTGCTCACTGTCAGACCGGGCGTCCCGGTGCCGTTGCCGAGGATCTCCTCGCCGACTGTCGACCCCTCGGTCGCCCAGACCGTGTCCGGCAGCACGCCCCGCAGCATCGGCGCGAACGGCGGCTCGCCGCCGGCCGCCCGGACCCGCACCCAGTAGCCGTCGCGGCCCGCGACCGTGCGCGGCGCCTGGTCGGGCGGGCCGACGAACCGTACGGTGCCCGGGTCGGCGAGCCCGCCGGTGGCGTCGACGACGGCCAGCGGCTGCCAGCCCCGCGGGCCCGAGTACTCCCAGACCAGCGACAGGGCGGAGACACCCGTCCCGCCCTCCGGGCCGGCCGCGCCGCCGTCGCCGGCGACGTCCTGGGGCCGCGGCGGGCTGACCGGGAAGAACAGCGTGACCGGCTCCTGGCCGAAGTCGCCCTCGAAGCCCAGGTGCAGCGCCGGGTCGGACTCGTCGGAGCCGACGAACGGGACCAGACCGTCGCCGCCCTCGCTCCGGATCGTCGTCAGCCACTGGCCCGGCGCGAGCCGGTGGACGGTCTCCAACCCGGCGTTGCGGGTGACCAGGACCTCCGGCAGCCCGCTGGTGACTGTCAGCGGCCGCCAGCCGAGGTCAGCCAGGACCGGCGGGGCCAGGGTGGCGGGCGAGTACTCGACCGTCCAGGCGCCTTTGCTGTCCTGGACCGACCGGTAGCCGGCCGGCGCGCCGTAGTCGCCGAGCAGCCGGGCCCGCACCCAGTGCGCGGCACGGCCGCCGACCTCGGTCGGCTGGGACGGGGCGGCCGGCGCCAGGGTGACGTCCCCTCCGACGGTGAAGGCGTCGGCCCGGCTCACCGAGCGGACCGGGAGCCAACGGGCGCCGTCGTAGGTCTCCCACCCGATCGGCGGCGTGAGCGTCACGGTCGGCAGCGGTGGCGCCGCCGCGGCCTTCCCCGTCGCGTTCGTGACGGTGACGACGAGGGTGAGCGTCGCCGCGGCGGCCAGCGCCTCGGGGCACTCCAGGTAGAGCGTGTCGTCGTAGGCCGGCTGCGCGCCGAACGGCCGGACGGACCGGCTGAGGTCGAGCTCGACGCCGTCGGCGAACGCCGCCGGCACCGGCACCGGCGCCGTCTCGGCCGCGTCCCGGGTGAGGGTGAGGTCGAGCAGCCGGGCCGTCGGCCGTTCGTAGGCGACCTCGATCGCGTCGACGATCGGCGGTACGTCGTAGGCGCCTTCCGTCTGCACCAGCTCGACGCGCAGCCAGCGTCCCTCCACCCCGTTCAGCACGGATGGGGCGAGGTCGTCCGGCAGGCCGACGGCGACCCAGTCCCCGTCCCCGTCGTCCCCGCCGTCGCCCTCGTCGCCGGCGGGCCCGGTGAACGCTCGGGTCGCGTCGATGAAACGCCGGGGCGGCACTGAGCCGGGCGGCACTGAGCCGGACGGTTCGGCGGCGCCGTCGCTGCGGGCCCGACCCAGCGGCTTCCAGCTGTCGCCGACCCGGTAGGTCCAGTCCAGGACGACCGGCCGGGCCGCGCTCGCCTGGCCCCAGCGGGCGGCGGTGACGCTGATCCGGATGCTGGTGCCGGCCGCGCCGGCCGGGGGCGGCGGCACGCTCAGGTAGAACCATCTGACCTGGCCCTCGACGCCGAACGGCGCCAGCCCGGGCGCGGGGGCCTCAGGTGGGCGGCGGCCGACGGCGACCGCGGTCGGCGGCAGCGCGGCCGCGCCGGTGACCAGCGGAACGGTGAGTTCGCCCCGCAGCCAGTGGCCCGTCACGCCGGCAACCTCGCGCGGCTGGGAGCCGAGCGCGGGCGCGTACCGCATGTTGATCGTCATCGGTCCGCCGAGCGACATGGTGGCCGTCCCGGACTCGGCGACCAGGTCCGTCCAGGCCGAGCCGTCCCAGCGCGACCAGGTGGCCGGCGTGGCGCTCCACGGTTCCAGGCCGGGCGAGGTCGTGCTGACCGTCAGTGCCCGCGGCGCGTCCGACGCCAGCAGCGGGTGCGCGACGAACAGCTCGTGCCCGACCGGCTCGGTGCCGGTGAACGCGTTCAGTCCGTCGGTGAGCCCGCCGTCGGCCGGCACCTCGACGCGGGTCCACGTGTCGTGCGCGGGGTCGGTGACGACGAGATGCCGCAGCCGGGCCGGCGAGATGACCAGCGGTTCGTCGGTCTCGTACGTCACGGTCTCGGCCGGGTCACCCGCGCTCGGGTCACCCGAACCCGGGTCGCCCGCGTCCGGCGGGGCGGCCACGGGCGTCCCGGCCGGCACCGTCACGCCGGCCGGGACACCCGGCGCGGCGGTGAAGGTCAGCGGCACCCGGGCGGGCCGGGCCGGCGCCGGGTGCTCGCCGACCAGGTCGAGAAACGCCAGGTAGGCCAGGTCGCCGGCCCGGTTGAGCCGCTCGCCGACGTGCCCGGCGAAGTGCGCGGCGATCGCGATGAGCGCCGAGCCGAGGTCGGGCGAGCCGTCGGCGGCCGGCCGCCACGTGCTGTAGCGCTGGGCCAGCTCTGTCGTCCACGCGGCCAGTTCGCCGCGATCGCGCGGCTCGAACGGCGGCGGCTGCGACGGCGGTTGAGGCGTCACGGCCGCCTCCCGGTGGCCCCGGCCTGGGCGCTTTCCGGTTTCCTCAACACGTCCGCTCCGTCAGTCAAGGTAATCCGTCAGTCCAGGTAGAAGGGGTAGACGAGATTGAGCCGGCTGTTGGTGGCTCGCACCCGGTAGGTGATCTCGACCAGCAGGACGTCGTGGTCGTCGGCGTCCGGGCGAGCCTGGACCTCGAGCACGTCGATGCGTGGCTCGCAGCGGCGCAGCGCGTCGGTGACGTCCCGCTCGATCCCGGCCGTCGTCGCCGGGCCGAGGACGCCGAAGACGTGCTCGGACAGGCCGCAGCCGTAGTCCGGCCGCATCACCCGCTCGCCGGGCGAGGTGCTGAGGATCATCCAGATCGCGGCCCGGATGATCTCGTCCTCGTCCGCGACCGACCGGATCGTCCCGTCGGCCGTGACGGTGACGGGGAAGGCCCAGCCGGATCCACCGAACCCGGAGCTCACGCCGCCGCCCACGCTCATGTCCACGGCGCGCCTCAGCCGATCAGCACGGAGCCGGCGGCGACGATGGTGCCCGCCGGCAGGTCGGTCGGGTCGTTGCAGGTCTCGACCGGGTCGCCGGACCGGGCCGCCCGCCGACCATTGATCATCACGGTCGCGCTGCCGAGAAGGACCGTCCCCCGGTTCGACGGCGGGCGCTGAAACACCCCGCCCGGTGGCACGTGCCCCGGGACGTTGTCGGCGGTGCTCCCGACCGTCGCCGCCGGCCGTCCCATGATGTTGACGTTCGGGCTGAGGCCGCCGGTGAGCGCGCCGACGAACGGCAACGGCGTCAGCACCGGCGTCGCGGGCGCGGGCGGCACGACGACGTGCATGTCGGTCGCCATGACCCGGTCCCCCTCCTTGGCCGCGGGTAGTCCCACGTCCGTCCCCCTCCTCGACAGGCGATCGCGCTAGTTGATGTTGACGACGGCGCCCTTGAGGGTCAGCCGCGGCCCGCCCGTGACCTCCGTGCCGGCCTTCCCGTCGACCTTCACCGTGCTGTCCGAGGTGATCTCGACCCCGGCCTTGCCGTGAAGCGTGAGCCGCCCGGCGGCGGCCTCGATCACGACGTCGGACTCCCCGGTGACTGTCACGGTCCGCCCGACGACGTCGATCACGATGCTGCTCCGGGCGCCCTTCGCGATGATCTCGACCCGCTCGCCGTCCTTCGTGTCGTCCAGGCGGACGACGTGGCCGGACCGCGAGCGCAGCACCTGGACGTCGCCCCGGCCGCTGGTGTCCGGCTGCGGCGGGGCGTCGCGGCCGTTCCACAGCCAGCCGATGACGTAGGGCGTGCCCGGGTCGCCGTGCTCGAAGGCGACCAGCGCCTCGTCGTCGACCCGGGGCTGGAACTGCGCACCCGTCCCGTTGCCGGCCATCGGCGTCGCCACCCGCGCCCAGTCGCTCTCGACGTCGTCCGCGAGCCAGGGCAGCCGCAGCCGGACCCGGCCGAGGCTGTCGGGGTCCTTGACGTTGGTGACGATGCCCACGGCCACCCCGGCGAAGACGTCGCCGGTGCCGGCGCCGAGCAGCCGCTCGTAGATCCCGCCGCTCATGCCGACGTCCGGCGCAGCTGGCACGAGGAGCGAAAGCGGTTGTCGTAGGCGAAGGTGTGCACGACCTGGGCCACGTAGTAGGTGCCGCTGAACCGGGTCCCCGCGCCCTGGACGCCGACCGTCGTGCCCGCGCGCACGGGCGCGAGCGCGTCGCCGCCCTCCGCCTCGGCCTCGACGTAGGTCAGGGCGGACGTCCGCAGCCGGCCCAGGGCGAGCTCCTCGGCCTCCCGCCGGGTCCGCACGGGAACGTCCGCGGTGGTGACGGTGGCCCGGCCGAAGATCGTGTCGGTTTGGCGCTGCCCCACGCCCGCGCCGCCCATGGCGGGCAGGACCTGGCTCTCCCCGGACCCGACGACGGCCTCCTTCGCCCGCGGGTCCCAGGCCCGCACGGTCTCCCGCCCGGCCCGGCCGGCCGCGCTCAGCCAGGCCACGAAATGCTCGATCTCGTCCCCGACCCGCAGCACACTGGTCACGGGCGCCCCGAGCGCCGGCTCCCGGAAGTGGAGCTCCCGGTCGCGCACGAACACCTCGAAGCCGTGGCGGCGGGCGCGGGAGCGGAGGAACTCCAGATCGGTCTGGTTGGACTGGAGCACGTGCCGGTGACGGGTGCCGGTCGCCGTCACCCGCGCGCGCAGGCCCGCCTCGCGGGCGAGCCGGCTGGCGATGTCGCTGTCGCTGGCGTCGACGAAGGTGCGGGTCACGCTCCCGCGGGTCAGCCGGTGCAGGTAGTCGTAGGCCCGCACCGTCACGGTCGGTGAGCGATCCGGCGCCCAGACGGGCTCGATGCCGGTGACCTCGCCCAGGAAGGCCGACGGGGCGCCCGGGCCGCCCAGCCAGACCTCGATGCCGGTGCCGACGGCCAGCAGCGACGAGTCCGACCAGGTGTGGCGCTGCGTGGCGGCGTCCCAGTTGCGCAGTTCGAGGGTGAGCATGCCGATGGCGCCGAGGTCCTGCTCGATCCGGATCGCGATGAGGTCGCGCTGGACCTCCGGCGGCAGCTGGGCGCCGTCGAGGCGCACGGTCGGCGTCGGGAGCGCCGGGATCCCGCTCGTTGCGCTGGGCATCGACCGGCCCTACCCGTCCAGCCGGGGGATGGTGAGCACCGTGCCGGGGGAGACCCGCAGCGGGTTGGTGATGCCGTTGGCCCGCGCGATCTCCTTCCAGAGCGCGGGGTCGCCGTACTCGCGCGCGGCGATGCTGTGCAGCGTGTCGCCGCGGCGCACCACCCGTGACTTGACGACGTCGGCCGAGTGCAGCTCGCCGGCCCGCGCCGCCGCCAGGGTGGGGGACTCGGCGAACGTGCAGTCCAGCGTCGCCCGCACCGGCGTCCCGTCCGGCAGGAACATCGTGAAGCGCTGGTCGAGCTGGGTGAGCACCCCGGTGAAGATGTGCGCGTAGCGGCCCCAGCTGAGCTGGCACACCGGGGGCTCGTGCGTCTCGCGGTCGACCTGGGCGAGCTCCACCACCCGGCGGGTCAGGCGCGTGACGTCGCTGGCCGTGCCGCTGTCGAACGGGCTGCCGGGGGCGGCCAGGTTCGTCAGCAGGCCGGCGACGCGGCTGTCGGCGTCGGCCCGCGACTCGCAGGTGTCGAAGAACAGCGACACCGAGAGCGTCTCCGGCCGCACGGCGACGAAATCGCGCCGCGGCTGGTACGGGACCTTGGCGATCAGGCCGGCGACCGGCTTCTCCCACTCGATCGTCCGGGACCGGCTGATCTCGGCCGGGTTGAACAGCGCCTCGACGAAGGTCGGTTCCACGCCGTCCTTCCGGTAGAAGATCGTCAGCTTCTCCAGGCTGTCGCCACGCGGGCCGCCCGCGGGCGGGTTGATGAGGGTCATCGCGGCATCCCTCGCCGTTCCGCCTCGACGCCGAAGCGGCGCACGATCCGGCGCCCGACCGCGTCCGCGAGCCGGTCGAGGTCCAGCGGCGCCGCCGGGGCCGGCATTGCTGGTGCCGGGCGGGCCGGCTCCGGCCGCTGGCTCGCGCGCGCGTCCCGAACCGGTGCGGGCCAACCGGCCGGAGCGGCCGCCGTCGGCTGGGGGGCCGCGGCGTGGGCGAAAGCCGCGGTGGGCGGCGTGGCCAGCGGCAGCGCGGCGAGCCCGGGCACCGCCGGTCCGAACGGCGCGGCCCCGGACGGCGCGAGTCCCGACGGTGTTGGCGCGAACAGGGCTGGCCCGAACAGGGGGGTCGCGCCGAGTGGCGCCGTCGTTCGGGCGGGAGCCGGGCGGACGACGGGCAGCGGGCGCTCGTCCCGCGCCGGGAGCACCACCGGCATCGCCGGCGCCTCGACGCCAGCGGGCACGACCACCGGAGACCCGGCCGCCGCGGGGGCGAGCTGGAGGAGCGGGGCCACCGGCCGCTCCGGCGCGGGCGCGGCGACGACGAAAGGACGATCCGGCGGCAGGGCCGGCCCCGCGAGGCGCGAGCGTGGGGGCGCCGAAGCGGCTGCCTGATCGGGGTCCGGCGGCGAGGCCGGTAACGGTGCTGACGGCGGGACCGGTGACGAGGGGGAGGCGCCCCGCTGGCCGCCGCGCACGAGCCGGCGGATGACCGGCGCCCCCGCGGCCCTCGGCGGCGCGCTGGTCGGCGGGGTGACCCGAGCCACCGGCGTCGCCGCGGGGGCCGGCTGGACCGCGGGCACCGGCTGGACCGTGCTCACAGGCTGGACGGTGCTCACAGGCTGGACGGTGCTCGCCGGCCGGACCGCGAGGGGCGGCCGGACCGCGCTCGGCGGCTCGGACGGGGATGACTCGCGCGGCGGCGGCGCCGCGCTCACCACCGGTGTCCCCGGCCGGGCCGACGGGCGCGTGGCCCGGCCGGCCCCGGCGACGTCCACCGACAGCGGTTCCGGCGCGCGCGCCGCCACGACCGGCAGCTCACGGGCCTCCTCCGACCGGGGCCGCGCGTCGGAACGAGCCAGAACGGCCGCGGCGAGCGGAGCGCCGCCGATCATCCGTTCGTGTCGCGTGGCCAGCGCACGGCCGGGCGTCAGGTCGAGAAGGCCGGCCTGCCGGCTCCGGCCGCGCAGGCGTGCGAGAAACCGCGCGTCGACGGCCAGCCCCGGTGCCGTCGGCCCGGACTCGGGGCCGCCCGCGCGCCCGCCGCTTCCCCCGGTCAGCGGCGCCGTCATGACCGCCCCATCCCCGTGATCGCCTGGGCGGCGGCGAGCGCCTGCCCGGCCAGCGGCATGCTCAGGCCCTCGTGCGCGAGCTCGATCGACTCGACCGCGATCGCGTCGCTGTCCGCCGCCAGCGCCGGACCGCTCCAGCGCACCGGCAGGGCGCGCCGGAAGTTCCACCACACCAGCGGGACGCCCTGGCGGTCGAGCAGCGCGATCGTCCCGTTCCGCCGCTGGACGACGCCCCGGACGGTGTTGTCGTACCAGGTCCACAGCGAGATGTTGGCTGTCAGGCCGTGCCGCAGGACGATCGTGGACGCGTTCGCCCCGTCGGGCAGCCGGTGCACGTAGCCGTTGACGCCGCCCTCCCGGAACTCGATCGTCCGCAGGTCGCTCTCCAGGCCCTCGACGCTGGTGAAGCCGCCGACGATCAGGCCCTCGATCTCGACCGCGAAGTTGAAGCCGGTGAACGGCTCGAGCGGGCGCGCCGCCGCCGGCCAGTTGCCGATCGCGGCCGGCTGCCAGCGCAGTCCGATCGTCACCGGAGCGGCGCCGTGGATGCTCCGGCCTTCAGGCCGGGAAGGAAACGGTGCCCGCGGTAAGGCATTCTGTCGCCTTTCTCTACCAAAATAGGGTCAAGTTTCGTTACCGGCTCTACCCAATACCCGAACAGGTGGCGGGAATGTAGGCGCATTGTGAGCATGCGCGGTTTGTGTGGGGAGGCGTCGGGTTGCCGAAGTTGGAGTACCCCCGCATTCACGCGGGGAGGATGTCAACCTCGCCCGCCCGCTTGGAGTCGTTCGTTGAGCCGGGCGATCTCGCTCACCCAGCGCTGCCGCTCGCGGTGCTCGAGCCGCAGGATGTCCTCGCGTCGCCAGTGAAAGTGGAATGCCACGTACGCCACCTCCTCGTGCAGCCGGTCCAAGGGGTAGCGGGTCATCCCCCCAGGCCGGACGTCTCCACTTCGAAATCGCCGGCGCAGTGGGGGCAGGCGACCGCCAGGCGGGTGCTGCCGGTCAGGTTGATCCGCTGGTACAGGTCCTGGAGATAGGCCAGGTCGGCGGCGTACAGATGCTCGATCGCGGCCGTGTTGACGTGCTCGAGTGTCCCCAGCCGGATGATCACCCGGGCCAGCAGGATGACGACGAGGTAGCCGGGGTTGGCTCGCACCCGCGGGTCCTTGAGCGGCTCGATCTCGTCGTACGCCGTGGCCAGCCGCATCGTCCCGGTCCGGTGGACGGCGCCGTCCGGCCCGAGCAGGCCGCGCGGCAGCTCGAACGGGAACTCGGTCGGGAACTCACCCGGGCCGCCGTCCGGGCCGAGGCCCGCCGCCGCGCCCGAGCCGCCGTCGGGGCTGTCCGGGCCGGCGAAGAGGCCCGCCGCGGCGGCGCCCGTCAGGACCACTGGCCGACCTCGAGGCGCTCGTAGGCGATGGTGATCTGCTCGATCGCGAACTCGTCCGACGTCGCGTTGAACGACGGCCCGGTCCAGCTCGTCGGCCACGCGTCGAACAGGTTCCAGGTGATCTTGGCCGTGCCTGCGTCGTCGAGCACGCTGACGGAGATGTTGTGCCGCTGCACGTCGCCGCGCACCGTCTTGAGCCGCCACTCCCACAGCTTCGTGTCGCTGGTGATGCCGCGGCTCAGGGTGATGTCACCGTAGGTGACCATGCCTGGGATCTTCCGGGGGCTCAGGTACCGGTCGGTGCCCTCCCGGTAGGTGCTGACGTTCTGGCTGTTCTGCAGGCCAGAGCACTCCCGGAACCCGGCCCGGGTGATCCCGTCGAGCTCGACCGAGAACGTGAACCCGTTGTACGGGTCGATACGGGTCGCCATCGTGACACTCCTCTCGCGACCGGGTCAGGCCGCGTCGACCGTGGCGTCGTACGCGCTGGAGATCAGGCGGACGACGATGAACTGCGCGGGGACGGCGGGCGCCACCCCGATCTCGGTGACGACCAGGCCGGCCGCGACCGACTCCGGCGGGTTCGTCTCGTGGTCACACTTGACGTAGAAGGACTCCTCGGCGACCCGTCCGGCGAAGGCCCCGGCCGCGTGCAGCACGTCCAGCGCCGCGGTGAGCTCGCGCATGACGCGTGTCCACAGCCGCACGTCGTTCGGCTCGAACGCCGCCGTCTCCAGGAACCGCCGCGCCCAGCGCCCGATCGTCGACACCAGCCGGCGGACGGGAATGCTCGCCCAGCGTTCGTCGTCGCTCAGCGTCCAGGCGCCCCAGGCCCGGATGCCCCGGCCGGGCAGCGCGCGGATCGGGTTCACCCCGGCCTCGCACAGCCGGGCCATGTCCGCCTCGGTGAGGTCGACGAACACGTCCAGCACGCCGGCGATCTCGCGGTTCGCCGGCGCCCGGTGGACGCCGCCCGCCCGGTCGAGCGCCGCGTAGGTGCCGGCGATGTGCCCGCACGGCGGCACGTACCGGGCGGCGCCGTCCGCCGGCACCCGCGCCCACGGGAAGTACAGCGCGCCGAACGCGGCGGCCGGCCCGGCCAGGTTCTGGGCCTGCTTCACCGCGGCGTCGAGGTCCGCTCCCGGCACCGCGTCCAGTACGGCGAAGCGGTCGCCGCGGGCCGCGCAGTGCTCCAGCACGGCCCGCTGGGCGGCGGCGATCTCCGCCGGCCGCGGCCACGCGCCCAGGTCGGGCAGGCAGACCAGATCGACGTCGGTCAGCTCGGCCCGGTCGTCCAGCGTGGTCAGGGCCAGGCGCACCGCGGCTGCCGCGTCAGGGCCCGGCGCGGTCCAGGCGACGTGGCAGGCCCGGCCGCCGTTCGCGAAGAAGCCGCGGACGGCGTCGCCGAGCGCGCCCTCGGCCCGCGCCGCGGCGGCGGCCAGGCTGGCCGCGACTCCCGCGGCGCCTGGCCTGGCCGGGTTGGCCACCCCGGCCAGGCTGGCCGCGGTCAGGTCACCCACCGTGCCGAGCCGCTCGGGCCCGACGACCGTGCCGGGCGGCCCGGCGGCGGCGTCGAAGCCGAGGAACAGCGGGACGCCGGTGACGAAGCTCCGGGGCTCCGACGGGCGCACGTCCTCCCGCCGCAACCCCGGAATCATGCCGCGGGGCCGGCCCACTGGCTGATCCGGAAGACGACGAACTCTGCCGGGTTCAGCAGGGCGATGCCGACCTCGGTAGCGAGCTGCCCGGCGTTCCGCACGTCGACGCGGTTCGTGTCCTCGTCGCACCGCACGTAGAAAGCCTGCTCAGCGGTCGTGCCGAGCAGCGCGCCGTCGGCCCACACGGTGGTGAGGAACGCGGTGACGTTGCGGCGCACCCGGGACCACAGGTCCGGGCCGTTCGGCTCGAAGACGGCCCAGCGCAGGCCGTCCTGGATGGACTCGCGGACGAAGATGTACAGCCGCCGGGAGCTGACGTACTTCCACTCCGGCTGGCTGACGGCGGCGGTCGTGCGGGCGCCCCAGATCGTGACGTTCGGGCCGAACATGCGGATCACGTTGACGCCGTCCGGGTTCAGCCCGGCCTGCGCGGCCTTGCCGACCGTCGTCTCGACCCCGTTCGCGCCGCGAATGACCTCGTTCGCTGGCGCCTTGTGGACGCCGCGGCTGGTGTCGACGCGGGCGTAGACGCCGGCCACGTGGCCGCTCGGCGGCTGGTAGATCGGCTTGCCAACCGCGTCGGTGCCGATCGCGATCCACGGGAAGTAGACGGCGGCGTAGCTGCTGTCCCGCACGTTGCCGGCGATGTCGGTCTTGGTCAGTTCCGTGACCCCCCGCCGCCCGTCGAGGACGGCGAAACGGTCCTGGGTGTTCTCGTTCTCGCAGTGGTCGACGATCGCCTTCTGGACGTCGTCGCTGATCGCCCCGGGAATCGCGACGATGGAGATCTCGTCAACGTCGAGGAAGGCGTCCAGCGCGCTGATCAGCGCGGCCTGGACCGCGGGGTCCGTGTCGACGCCGACGGGCTCGACGTCCTCGCCGGCCTCGGTGCCCGTTCCGTCGGTGGCCGTGGTGTCGGTGGCCGTGGTGTCCGTGCCCTCGGCGGGCGGGTCACCGACGGTGGTGTCCGTGCTCCCGTCCGTTTTCGTGCTCCCGTCCGTTTCGGTGGCCGGCGCCGCCGGCGTACCGGTGCCGGCATCGGTGGCCGGCCCGGCGACACGGATGACCCAGGCGCGGGAGCCACCGTTGTTGAAGAAGCCGTAGACCGCGTTGGCCAGCACGGTGTTGCCGGGCTGGACGTCCCCGAAGTGGGTGCGGAAGCTGTCCCAGCTGTCGACGAGCACAGTCGTGCCGGCGTCGGCGACGGGATAGAAGTCGGTGTCGACGCGCTCCTGCTTCGGCTTGTTGTCAGCGCCGACGACCGTTTTGAAGCCGATGTGGCCGGGACGCAGGGGTGTCTCGACGTCGTCGGCGACGAGACCGATGAAGCCGGCGGTGCTGGTGCCGACCGCGGCGATCGGTTTGATCGCCGCCGGCACCTCCTCGACGTACACGCCGGGCGTGAGGTACTCGGGCATTCCTCGTCGTCCCCCTCTTTCGGGAAGCCTGCGTCAGGTCGCTGGCGGTGTCGCGGTTTCGGCCGGTGTTTCCGTCGGCGTTTCTGTTGGCGGTGTTGCCGGTGGCGCTGTTGGTGTCTTTGGCGGCGGCACCTGGTTTCCGACCACGACGTCAAGGCGCTTGACCTCGGGTGTCGGCTCGCTCGGGGCGAATACGTCGAAACTCAGGGTGACGCCGAAATGCAGCGCGGCCTTCGGCTTGCCGCCCATCGCCTGCCAGAACTCGCCCAGGCTCTGCAGCCGGTTCTCGGCGATGATCCGGGTCGGGACGGGTGGCTGCTGGCCGGCGAGTTCGTTCGCCAGGTATTCAGCGGGGATGGTGGGGTGGCGCAACAGCACCTTGAGCACCTCGCCGAGCATCTGGTGCTCGTCCTGGGAGGGATGCGGCGTGTGGTCGCTCGGCCAGGCCGTGATGAGATACGAGCAGGCGACCCGTTTCGGCGGCCGGCGCCGGATGTAGGCGCCAGTCGCGTCCTGGTCGACGTCCCAGTCCGACGGCCGCAGTTCGACGTCCTCGCGGATGTCGTACAGGAAGAACGACAGCGCGGGCAGGTGGACCTGGGAGGGCGGGAACTGGTCGTCCGGCCCGTCGAAACTGATGTCCACGCCGGGTAGCGCCAGTTCCGCCCGCACGAGTGCGGCGAGACTCGTGTCCAGGTCGTGAAACACCCGCTCCCCCCTCCGCCCGGGCCGGCTGGCGCCCGCACAGCGGATGTCTATCGGCCGTCCGCCCTCCGAACGTCTCGCCGGCGTCTCACCGGCCGTCTCCCGGGCACGGACGGCGCCGGAATCCGTCGGCGGCGCGTTGGTCGCGACAGGGGCGACGGTCAGGACCGGATTGCGCGCGGTTCCACGTCAAAGGCGGTCGCCGCGGCACCTGCCGACGTCCCACCGCTACCTGAGCCACGAAGCGATACGCCTGCTCGCTCGGCACACAATCGCGATCGCCACCCGGCCCGATCAGGCCAGCGCGCTCACCGCGGAGGACGAGCGCTGGATGAGGCGGCTCGGCGCCCTGGTGCCCATCGCCCCGGTCCTGCGGGCCACACGGCCGTCCACCCCGCTGGTCGCCACCAGCTGACGAGATGAGGAGAAGCCCATGACGCGGCTCGGGGACGAGCCCACGGCCCGCCTGAGCGAGCCGCCGACCAATGCGGGGCACAGCGGTGCCGGTGGCCCGGGGCAAGGTGGACCCGAGGCGGCCCGATCAGCCTGGGCTGTTCGACGCGGACGTTCCCCTGCCGGCCGACGAACCAGTGCAAGGCGCGGGGCCTGGGTCACCGTCCGTGGAGCCGGGAGCCGTAGGTAGTCGGATTGGTGTGCCGGGAGATTGGCGCCGGCATCCGACCACTAACTTATAGCAATTAGTGGTGATGCAACTGCTTTGCGTGTACCCCCAACGGGATTCGAACCCGTGCTACCGCCTTGAAAGGGCGGCGTCCTGGGCCACTAGACGATGGGGGCCGGGAGTTCCGAACCGTCACGGCAGGTTGCCAAACCAGCCGTGAGGCCGGGGCAAGCATAGGGGACGGTGAGGCCCCTCGCCAAACGTGTCCCGGCCGCCGGGCTCGTCCGGATCGTCCGCGGGCCCGACGCCGAGACCCCGGCGCCGTGACTGCTGGCGCCGGGGTCTCGGAGGGTGAAGCGACGGGTCAGAGGCGACCGGTGGACGCGGCCCGTTTGCGGCTCAGCGCGTCGACGCTGGCGGCGACGGCGAGGACGCAGCCGGTGACGACGAACTTGACACCGGCGCTGTACCCCATCAGGCCCATGCCGTTGTCGATCACCGCGACCACCGCGCCACCGAGGACGGCGTCGATGATCCGGCCCTTGCCGCCGAAGAGGCTGGTGCCACCGATGACGGCCGCGCCGACCGCGTACAGCAGGGTGTTGCTGCCGCCGGCGTTCGGGTCGACCGAGGTGGCCCGGGACGCGGCGATGATGCCGCCGACCGCGGCCATCGACGAGCAGATGACGAAGCAGGAGATCCGTATCGCGACCACGTTGATGCCGGCGCGCCGCGCGGCCTCGGCGTTGCCGCCGACCGCGTAGATGTGCCGGCCGTAGGAGGTGCGGTTGAGCACGTACGTGCCCACGACCACCAGCACCAGGATCACCGGGACCACGATGGGGACGCCCTTGAGCGAGACGATCGCCGTGCGCGAGCGCTCCCGGTTGAGCACGTAGACCGCGACTCCGAAGAGCACGGCCAGCGAACCCGTGCGCAGCGCGATCACCGAGATCGGGTCGGCCGACAGGCCGCCGCGCCGCCGCCCGAGGGCCCGGAGCAGCTGGGTGGCGCCGAAGCCGAGCACGACCACCGCGAACAGGATCCAGCCGCCGTAGACGGGAAGGTTCTTGTTCGCGATCGCGACCAGGGTCTTGTCCCTGATCGAGATGTTCCCGCCGTTCCCGATGATCAGCAGGACCGTGCCCTGGAAGGCGAGGAACGCGGCCAGGGTCACCACGAAGGAGGGGATACCGACCCTTGCGACCAGGAACCCGAGCACGAGACCGATCACGACCCCGGTGCCGATCCCGGCGAGGATCGACACGATCCACGACTGGCCGTGCTGGGCGGTCAGGGTCGCCATCACCGCGGCGCAGACGCCCGACGCGAAGCCGGCCGACAGGTCGATCTCGCCCAGGAGCAGGACGAAGATCAGGCCTATCGCGATCACGGTGACCGCCGCGCCCTGGGTGAAGAGGTTGGCGAAGTTGATGGCCGACACGAAGCGCGAGCGCAGGATCGCGAACGCGACGCACAGCACCAGGAGCCCGAGGATGGCCGGCAGCGCGCCCATGTCGCCGCCGCGAACCCGGCTGACGTAGTTGCGCCCGTAGTCGAGCAGGCCGGGGTCCGTGGCCGGTACGGGGGCGGTCCCCTTGGCCAGCGGGGCGGCGGGCTCCGGGTTGACGGGGGTAGCGACCTCGGTGGTGCTCATGCCGCTCCTCCCGCGGTGGCGCCGGCCGAGGCGTCCGCCAGGGCCTCGTTCGTGGAAAGGGTCTTCGCGGCGGAGGCACCCGGCGCGTTGCCCGTCGTGATCGTCTGTACGACGTCCGCCACGGTGACGTCCTTCGACCGGACGTCGGCCGCGACCCGGCCCAGGTAGAGCGCGCAGATCCGGTCCGACACGTCCATCACGTCCCGCATGTTGTGCGAGATCAGGACGACGGCCAGGCCCTTGTCGGCGAGCCGGCGGACCAGTTGCAGCACCTGCTCGGTCTGCGCGACGCCCAGGGCGGCGGTCGGCTCGTCGAGGATGACCACGGAGCTGTTCCACAGCACGGCCTTGGCGATCGCGACCGTCTGGCGCTGGCCACCGGAGAGGCTGGAGACGCGCTGGCGCAGCGACGTGACCGTCCGGACCGACAGCCCGGCGAGTGTCTCGCCGGCCTGCTTCTCCATCGCGGCCTCGTCGAGACCGAGGAAGCGGCCGCGCCGCTCCCGGCCGAGGAACATGTTCTGGACGATGTCGAGGTTGTCGCACAGGGCCAGGTCCTGGTAGACGATCTCGACACCAAGCGCCCCGGCGTCCTTCGGCTGGTTGACCGAGACCTGCTTCCCAAGGAAGGAATAGGTGCCGGAGTCGATCGGGTGGATACCGCCGATGCATTTGACCAGCGTCGACTTGCCGGCACCGTTGTCGCCGACGAGCGCGGTGACCTCGCCGGCGTTGGCCGCGAAGTCGACGTCGTTCAGGACGTGCACGGGGCCGAAACTCTTGTTCACGCCGCGTAGCTCGAGGACGGGCGTCCCCGCCGGCGGTGGATTGTCAGTCATGTCACTCCTCGCCCGGACGAAGGCACGGCCGGTCGTCGGCGCGCGTCAGCGATGGATGGCGCCTCAGGCGAATAGATAGATGTGATCCAGGCAACAGGTAGCGCCAGCAGTATGGGCGTACCGGCGGCCCCTGAACAGGGGCTGGCGTATCCGTCCGGACGTGGGAATCCGCCCGCGGGTGGCGTCGAAACTACCACCCACGGACGGTTCCCATGCGATCACGAATGGTGTCCGTGATCGCCCGGAGCTAGATGCCGGCGGTGGTGCAGAGCGCCGCGAACTTGCCGGTGCAGAGCTCAGCCTTGGTCACGTAGCCGTCGTCGACCACGAACTTCACGTTCGACTTGGTGATGGCGACCGGCTGCAGCAGCACCGACGGCACGTCCCGGTTACCGGTCGGGTCGTGGATCGTCTGAGGGGCGTCGCCCTTCTGGCCCTTGACCAGGCTGATCGCGAGCGCCGACGCGGCGTCGGCCTCCTTCTTGACGGCCTTGTACACGGTCATGCACTGGTCGCCATCGAGGATGTTCTGCAGGGCCGGGGTGGTGGCGTCCTGGCCGGTGACCGGGACCTTCCCGTTGAGCCCGTTCTTCGCCAGGATCGCGAGCGCCGCGCCACCGAGACCGTCGTTGGCGGTCAGCACGCCGCCGATCTTCGGCTGCTGGGTGAGCATCTGCTCGAAGATCGTGCCGCCCTGCTGGTTGTCCCAGTCAGGCACGGACTGATCCGGACCCTTGACCAGGGTGCCGTCCTTGTACAGCGGGTCGAGCACCGAGTCGTAGCCCTGCTTGAACAGCGTGGCGTTGTTGTCGGTCGGCGAGCCGTTCAGCTCGGCGACGATCGGCTTCTGCGCGCCCGAGGCCTTGAGGCAGTCAACCAGGCCCTGGCCCTGCAGCTTGCCGACCGCGACGTTGTCGAAGCTGACGTAGTACTGAGCGGAACCGCCCAGCGTCAGCCGGTCGTAGTCGATCGTCGCGACGCCCTGCGCCTTGGCCTTGTCCTCGATCGCCTTACCGGAACCGGAGTCCAGGTTGGTGATCATCAGGACGGTGACACCGTTCGTGATCATCTGGTCGGCGATCGTCTGCATCTGGGTGGCGTCACCCTGGGCGTTCTGGATGTCGTACTGAACGCCCGCGGCCTTGAATGCCTTCTCCAGCAGCGGCTGGTCCGCCGTCGCCCACCGAGCCGAGGACTTGGTGTCCGGCAGGATGACGCCGATCTTGCCCTTCACCGACGAGCCGCCGGAGGCGTTGCTGCTGCCTCCGCCGCCGCTGCTGCTGCCACAGGCCGCAACTGTCAGCGCGACACATGCTCCCGCCGTCGCGAACCGTAAAACCTTCCCGCGCATCTGCGTGGCCCCTTCCCTTGGGCGGTGTAGCCCAGGATGCGGATGCTAAGTTGTTTGCCAGAACATATTCATGTGATCAGTGTCACGCAAGGGGATTGCCGAAGGCAAGAGGAATTGGTGACTCTATGCACATAGCCCGCGACTTACCGGCGGCGGTCGGCTCCGGGAGACTGGACACGTGATGCGTCTTCCCCGACCGCACCCATCGCCGGCCGGGATCAAGCAGGAGGAGCTACGTCGGCACAACCTGAGCCTGCTGCTGCGTTACGTGCACCTCGCCGGACCGACACAGCGAGCTACGTTGACCGCGCAGACTGGCTTGAACCGCAGCACTATCGGTGCTCTGGCCGCAGACCTCGCGAGTACGGCCGGTCTGGTCCGGGAGGAGTCGCCGGACACCCATTCCGGCGCCGGCAGGCCGTCGCTGGTGGTCGTCCCGGAGACCGAGCGCTACCAGGTTCTCGCCTTCGACCTGGGCGTCGATCGGATCATCGCCGCGAGGGTCGGTCTGGGTGGCGCACTGCTTTCACGGGAGGTCGTTCCGCTGCCACCGGGTGAGCGCGGCTTCACAGCGGTGGTAGACCTCACGGCGGCGACGGCCCGCAGACTCGCGGAGGCGCTAGGTCCGCTCACGCACTGTGCCGGAATTGGGGTCGCCGTCCCCGCGGTGGTCCGCAGCGCCGACGGCTTCGTCCGGTTCGCGCCCAACCTCGGCTGGGAGCAGCAGCCGCTCGGCGCCGCGCTGCGCGCCGCCCTCGTCGACGCGCTGCCCGACCGGGCGATCGGCGGCCCGGTCGGCAGCCCAGCCGTGCAGGTCGCCAACGACGCGGACCTCGGCGCGCTCGCCGAACACGCGCGCGGCGTGGCCCGCGGCCACGACGACATCGTCTACCTGTCCGGCCAGGTCGGACTCGGCGCCGGGATCATCTGCAACGGGCGCCCGCTGCGTGGCCACGGCGGCTACGCGGGCGAGGCCGGCCACATGATCGTCAACCCGACCGGCCAGCGCTGCCGCTGCGGCGCGCGCGGCTGCTGGGAGACGGAGATCGGCACCGACGCCATCCTGCGCGCGGCCGGGCACGAGCCGGGCGACGGCGGTTCCGTGCGAGCGGTCGTCGCCGAGGCGTCAGCCGGCGATGCCCGGGCCCGCCTGGCCCTCTACGAGGTCAGCCGCTGGCTCGCCGTCGGCGTCGGCAACCTCGTCAACCTGTTCAACCCCGAGCTGGTGATCTTCGGCGGGGAGCTGCGCGACCTGCTCGAGGTGGTCGAGCACGACGTCGTCGGCCGGATGGGCGCGGGCGGGCTGACCGTCTCGCGCGAGCACGTCGCGCTGGTCCCGAGCGCGCTCGGCGGCGACTCCAGCCTGTTCGGCGCCGCCGAGCTGGCCTTCGCCCACCTGCTGGACGACCCACTCGGGGTCGCGGCGACGCTCGCGACCACGGTCGAGGTCTGAGCCCCCCTCGCGGCCGCCCAGCGGGTGGCCGCGAGCACCGGCCCGAACGACGACGGAACGGCCTAGCCCACCGCGTGCTCGCGCCGCAGCAGCGGCAGGACGCCGGCCAGGACGTCGGCGAACGCGGCCCGGGTCGCCGGGTCCGGCTCGGCGGCCACCAGGCCGGCGGCGACCGGCCAGTCCGGCGGTGCCGCGGCGCCGGACAGCGCCCACGCGGCCTGCCGGGCCGCGCCGATCGCGACCCACTCGCGGCCAGGGTCCGGCAGCGCGACCGGTAGCCCGAGCACCGCTGGGGCGATCTCGCGGACCGCCCGCGAGCGGGCGCCCCCGCCCACCAGCAGCGCACGGCGGGCCTCGACGCCGTGCTCGCGCAGCGCGTCGACCCCGACGGCCAGCCCGCACAGCACCCCCTCCACGGCGGCCCTGGCCAGGTTCTCCCGGGAGAAGTTGCCCCGCGAGAGCCCCGCCAGCAGCCCGCGCGACCGGGGAAGGTTCGGCGTGCGTTCCCCGTCGAGGAACGGCAGCAGCGTGAGCCCGCCGGCGCCGGGGCGCGCGGCCAGCGCGAGCGCGTCGAAACCGTCCGGGCTGACCCCGAGCAGGTCGGCGACGGTCGCGAGGACCCGGGCCGCGTTCAGCGTGCAGACCAGCGGGAGGAACCGTCCGGTCGCGTCGGCGAAGCCGGCGACCAGCCCGGCCTCGTCGTGCGTCGCCGCCTCGGAGGTCGCGAAGATCGTCCCGCTGGTGCCCAGCGAGACGACCACGTCGCCGGGCTCCGGCGCGAGGCCGAGCGCGGCGGCCATGTTGTCGCCCGTGCCTGGGGCCAGCAACGCCCCTGGCGGGGCCAGCCGGGCCGCCTCCCCGACGACCTCGCTGGGGGCGGCGACGCGGGGGAGCTCCAGCGGATGCCCGAGTGCGCGCTCGACGAGGTCGGGCCGGTACCCGCCAGCCGCCGGTGACCAGTACCCGGTGCCGGAGGCATCGCCGCGGTCCGTCGTGGCCGCGAGGTCGGGACGGCCGTCCGGCGCGGGTCCGCCGCCGGCCAGCCGCCAGGTCAGCCAGTCGTGCGGGAGCAGCACGGACCTCGTCCGCGCGGCGTTCGCCGGCTCGTGGCGGGCGAGCCAGCGCAGCTTGGTGACGGTGAAGCTCGCCGTCGGCACGCTGCCGGTGGCCGCTGCCCACGCGTTCGGCCCGAGCTCGGCGACCAGATCATCGGCGTCGTCGGCCGAGCGCACGTCGTTCCAGAGCAGCGCCGGGCGGACCGGCCGGCCCGCGTCGTCGAGCGCGACCATGCCGTGCTGCTGGCCGGCGACCGAGATCGCCGTGACGCCGTCGAGCAGCCCGTCGCCGGCGGCCGTGCACAGCGCGCCCCACCAGGCCTCCGGGTCGACGGCGGTGCCGTCCGGATGGGACGCGGCGGCGGTTCGGACGATGGAGCCGTCGGCCACATCACAGATCACGATCTTCGTTGACTGCGTCGATGAGTCGATACCCGCGACCAGCGTCATGGCCTGCTCCCGATGCGTGACCGACGCGGCAGGCGCGCCGGCGAGGTATGGAACGCCGACTCCTGACGACCCGCTGGCGGACGGTGGTCCTCGTACGCGGCGGCTCTCGTGACCACCGGTGACGGTAGGCCGCGCGGATGGCGCTGTGCCCGTTGGTCGCGCGGTGGGATGTCTACGCGACGCTGCCTGGGCGATCGAGGCGCGGTTCCGCAGAGTGTCGGCATTATACCTGGCGAACGACAAATAGCCCTCTCGTCGAGGGTTCCGCGACTCCGGTCAGGGGGTTGCGTGGTGGCTCCCGTCCGGCTTATTTGTTGTAGACACCACCAAAATAGCCGCGAGACCAAACTAGCCGCGAGGTGACGCCATGACCAGTGATCTGACGACCGGTGCGCTGACAGCCAGCGATCTGGCAGCCAGTGCGCCGAAGTCCGGTGATCTGGTGCCCACGCGGGCGGACCGGTTCAGCTTCGGCCTGTGGACCGTCGGCTGGCAGGGACGCGATCCCTTCGGCGACGCGACCCGGCCGCCGCTCGACCCGGTCGAGAGCGTGCACCGGCTCGCCGAGCTCGGCGCCTACGGCGTGACCTTCCACGACGACGACCTGATCCCGTTCGCGGCGGACAACGCCGAACGGGAGCGCTGCATCAAGCGGTTCCGGTCAGCTCTGGACGAGACCGGCCTGGTCGTCCCGATGATGACCACGAACCTGTTCACCCACCCGGTGTTCAAGGAAGGCGCCTTCACCGCGAACGATCGCGGCGTCCGCCGGTTCGCGCTGCGCAAGACGATGCGCAACATCGACCTCGCCGCCGAGTTCGGCGCGAAGCTCTACGTCGCGTGGGGTGGCCGTGAGGGCGCGGAGAGCGATGCGGCCAAGGATCCGCGCGCGGCCCTCGACCGCCTGAAGGAGGCCGTCGACACGCTCTGCCAGTACGTCCGCGACCGGGGCTACGACATCAGGTTCGCGCTCGAGCCGAAGCCCAACGAACCACGCGGCGACATCCTGCTGCCCACGATCGGCCACGCCCTGGCGTTCATCAACCAGCTCGAGTATCCCGAGATGGTCGGACTGAACCCGGAGGTCGGCCACGAGACGATGGCCGGGCTGAACGTGGTCCACGGCTACGCCCAGGCGTTGTGGGCCGACAAGCTCTTCCACATCGACCTCAACGGCCAGCACGGGCTCAAGTACGACCAGGACCTGCGCTTCGGCACGGCCGACGTCAAGAGCGCGTTCTTCCTCGTCGACCTGCTGGAGAGCGCCGGCTACGACGGTCCCCGCCACTTCGACTTCAAGCCCCCGCGAGCGGAGAACATCGACGGCGTCTGGGTGTCGGCGGCAGCCTGCATGCGGACCTACCTGATCCTCAAGGAGAAGGCCGCCGCCTTCCGCTCGGACCCGCGCGTCGTCGCGGCCCAGGCAGCGGCCGGCGTCGGCGAGCTCTCGACCCCGACCCTGGCCCCCGGCGAGACCCTCGCCGACCTGCTGGCCGACCCTGCCGCTTACGAGAACTTCGACGCCGACGCCGCGGGTACCCGCGCAGTCAACATCGAGGCCCTCGACCAGCTGGCCCTGGAGCACCTCCTCGGCGTCGCCTGAGGCCGGGGTCAAGGGGGGTCCGGCGCGTCGGCCCGCCGCCTTGATCGCCGTTCTAGCCCTCGCATGGTCGCAAAACCGCCGCAGTTACAGCCACGCGAGGGCGAAAACAGCGATCTTGCAGGTCTTGGGACGAGAGGTCTCTGGTGGCAGGTCTGCGTCAGGCCGGGCGTGCTCGCAGACCGGGCTGCTCGACCGACGACCCCGGGTCGCCGCGGTGTCTCGACCGGATGGCCGGAGCGTCAGATCTGAGCGAACGGGACGCGTCCGGCGAACGTCGGCCAGGTGTGGTTCGAAGGGTGGGCAACCGCGGTCTCCTAGACCCTCCCCGGGTCCTGTATGCTTCTGCTCGTCGGTCGAGGGCTCCAGTCGGAGCTCCGAGCGGTCCCAGCCGCAGGTAGACCGACAAGTAGTACAGTAAGACCGCAAACTGAACACACATGGTCCCGTGGTGAAGCCTGGAGTTCACGCCGCCCTGTCAAGGCGGAGGTCGCGGGTTCGAATCCCGTCGGGACCGCGCACATCATCCGGGCGGCCAGCTCGCTGGCCGCCCGGATGTGTCGTCTGGGGCAGGTAGCTCAGTCGGTACGAGCGTCCGCCTGAAAAGCGGAAGGTCGGCGGTTCGACCCCGCCCCTGCCCACTCATAACCTCTGACCTACGGATACGTGCTTAGGCCGGTATGCCGGACCCGTAGCACGACGTCCGCGCAGAGGTGAACTCTCATGGTTGTGCCTCGGCCACGGCAGCCAAAATCTTGATCGCTGGCCCGTTCCAGTCCATGACCACTTCCGTTTGGCTGCACCTGGCTGCCGAGGGCAACTCCCCGAAGACCGTGCGGACCTACGTCGAAGCGGCCCCGTGGTTCGCGGGTGGCCACCTGCTGGCGAATACAGAGCCGTGACGACTGGTTGGACGTCTCGGCTGACGACGTCCGCACCTGGATGGCCTGGCTGCTCGACCACTACAGCGACAGCTACGCCAACAACCAGTACCGCGCGCTCCAGCAGTTCTTCAAGTGGCTCGCGGACGACGAAGAAGTCACGAGCCCGATGGCGCGGATGTCTCTGCCGAAGGTTGGGGAGAAGGCCGTCCTGGTCGTCACCGCCGAAGAATTGACGATGCTGGCGAAGACGTGCAAGGGGACGACATTCGTAGATCGCCGCGACGCGGCGATTATCGAACTCTTCAAGGCCACCGGTATCCGGCGTCGGAGATGGCGGGCATCCGCTACAACGAAGAGGACCCCGCGAACACCGACATGGATCTGGTCTCGCGGGAACTGCTCGTGACAGGCAAGGGCCGCAAACAGCGGATCGTTCGGTTCGGCCGCCCGGCCGAGCGCGCAATCGACCGCTGCATCCGCCGTCAGGTGCCCGATCCAACTGATCACGGCGACCCGGTGCCTGGCGCTGGGGCGGCGCACCGCGTCGGCGAGGAGACCGTGCACAGCGGGATGGGGTGTAGACAATGGCGCTATGTCCGATGGTGAGTCAGGACCAGTCTGGCCGACGAACTCTGCCGGAGAGACCTACGGAGGGGGATTGCACGCCGTGCCTCGAAGCGAATGGCCGGACCTGATCTCGGCTGGGCTCAGGGACGGGCAGCGCGGCTACGTCAGGCGGACCGAACTTGACGCTGCGCAGGGCACCGGTCTGCCGCCCGCTGAGTTCGCCGAATGGAGGAAGAAAGCCGCGGCGCGGGCGGCGGCCGGAGAGCGAACCCTGGTCCCGGTCTACGAGCTGGACGGCGTGACCGTCATCGGCACCTTCGTAGTCGGCTCGGCCTAACCTGCAGACCGCTGAACCTGCCCGGCCGGCGCCGCCAAGGCGGCATGGGCGTGTGCGGCCCGCCGCCGCTCCAGCCAGCGACGCTCCAGGCCAGATCCAATGACGGCCGCCCGGCACGGTTTCGGCAAAAGGATGGCCGCCCGGCTCATGGCGCACCAGCAGGCCAGTTCAAAACTTCGCCTGACACGTGGTGAGGCTCTGGCGCTCTCTCGACTCGGCGGCCGGGCGCTGGCGCGGGGCCGTGACTATCGAGTGACCGGCCGGCGCGTCGTCGGTGCCGAGCGCCGGGTGCTGGCCGGTCGATTGTCACGTTACGGTCGGTCCGGGCCGTGCGGCGCCGGGCGAGTAATGGGTAACGGCCCGTCTGGCTCCGCACGTGGCCGCTGGATCTGGGCTGCGACGCGGCGGGGTGTTACCCGTCACGGGTCCGCGTTCCCCCAGGTCAGGTCAGGTCGGTTCGTTGGACGGCCGGGCAGCACGACGAGCCCGGGCAGCACGGCTCAGGACAGACGACGGCCTAAAGGCCCTGAATGCTGGTGAATCTTCGTTGAATGCTGGACTCTGTCCGCAGGCAGCGGCCGAACCATGTAGCTGGCACAGGCCATGGAGGTCTGACCGATGCGGTTCATCGTGTATGGCGCCGGGGCCATCGGAGCGGTGGTGGGCGCGAGGCTGGCCCAGGCGGGCTGTTCGGTGGTGCTCGTGGCCCGGGGCTCCCATCGGGAGCGGATCAGGGCCGCCGGCCTGCGGGTGGAGAGCCCGGACGGCCCCAGCACGGTGGATATCCCGGTCGTCGGCCATCCCGGCGAGGTGATCCCCGACGCTGACGACGTCGTCCTGCTGACGATGAAGAGCCAGGACACGTGCGCCGCGCTCCGCGACCTGGCCGCCGCGTTCCCGCGGGACGTGCCAGTCTGTTGCCTGCAGAACGGGGTCGACAACGAACGGCAGGCGCTACGCCTGTTTCCGCAGGTCTACGGCGTTTCGGTAGCCTGCCCGACCGCCTTCCTGGAACCGGGCGTCGTCTGTGCCTACTCGGCGCCGGTCCCCGGGTTGCTGGACATCGGCCGGTATCCTGCCGAGTCGTCGCCCGACCCGCGCGCGGAGACGATCGCGGCCGCCTTCCGGGCCGCCGGGTTCGCTTCCGAGGTGCGGCCGGACATCAGCCGCTGGAAGCACGGCAAGCTGCTGTCAAATCTGAGCAACGCGATCGAGGCCGTGTGCGGGCCTCCGGCCCGGCACGGGCCGATCGACGGCCTCGCACGTCAGGAGGCCCGCGACGTGCTGGCCGCGGCCGGTATCGACTATCGGCTGGAGGATCCCGCTTCGCCCCGGCTGGCGCTGATCAAGCCACGTCCCATCGGGTCGGTCCCGCGGCCGGGGGCGTCCACCTGGCAGAGCCTGACCCGGAGAACCGGCAGCGTCGAAACCGCCTACCTCAACGGAGAGATCGTCCTTCTCGGGCGGCTGCACGGTGTTCCGACGCCGGTCAACGAGCTACTACAGCTGATCACCGATGAGATCGCGCGGGACGGCCTCCCGCCGGGACAACTGACCACCGAGGAGTTCCTGGCACGGCTCCCGCCGGCCGCCACACCCCCGGTCGCCGCCGCGGTGGAGTGCTGCGGGTAACGGGTGGCGTGTCGCGGCCTTTACCTCACCCGCCCCAGTTACCGCGCCGGGGTGCGGCCGAATCGGAGTATCGGCGCTGGGCGGGACGGGTCTCGGCGTCAGGTGCCGATCAGAGGTGTTCACCCCGGAACGACTCGGCGTCGTCGAGGAACGCGATCCACTCAGCCTCGGAGAACGCGAGGATGTCAGCGTGGGGGCCCCGGCGATTGCGGACCAGGACACCCCGGCGCCGGGCCCGAAGCGGACTCGACCAGCTTCGAGAAGATTTCCCTGAAAAGCAGAAGTTCGGCGGTTCGACTCCGCCCCTGCCCACACGCTAGATCTACATCTTCAACGGCCCTTCGTGTCGTCTCCCCACAGGCCGTGATGCCGGCTGCTCGTCCTTCGGCGGGGCGGCGCGTGGCGCTCCATCGAAACGTCGATCGCTGAATAGGCCGCGATCTCGCGGAGGATGTGTGGGCCAATGCGGCGTTGAGCAGCAACACGGCGCGTGTAAAGCCTAGCTGCGGCACCAAGCGCGGTCGGGACCGGAGTTCCCGTGCCGCGTCCGAGTGCCAGCGCCCGGCCCGCCCCGCCCCGCTGGCCGCCACGGTCGGGGATGTGTGCCGATCCGGCAGGGCGGGGCAGGCTCGACGGCGGCCGCGACCGTGACCGGCCCGTTTGGCGCCTGGCGCTCGCGATGGTTGCGCCGTGGCCGGAAAGATCTGACACTGCAAATCCCAGCGAAGTAGAGTGGGATGGAGCGCTCGTTGTGACGATCCACAGCCTGGCCGGAGGCCTCGCGCTGGCGGGCTGGCCGGCCCCAGCCGGCAGGCGATGGAAGGATTGCCGGTGAGCGAGTCTCCGTCCGATATCGAGACCTTCGTCTTCGATCTTTCAAATGTCGACTGGGCGCGAGTGCCGTCGCTGCTCCGGGCCGCGCCGAATGAAAAACCGGGGTGGAAATCCTTCTTCCGGCGTTTTTGGAGCCGGCTGAACCGAAAAGAAGTCCCATCGAATGCGCCCCTGCGCCCTTTTCTGAACCGGTACGTTCAGGAAGCGCGCGAGCTGCGCGATCCGGTCGCCGGCTTCCAGTCGTCCATCTGATGTGGCCGCGAGTTCAGCCGGGCGTTGGCCGAGGTGGCGCCAGTGACACTTTTCAACGGCGGGGCGGCCCGGCCCGCTGAACGCCGAGATCCGTCAGGTGGCCTGCCCCCGGGTAAAGCTGGCCGCGTTGCCCCCGTACCGTTCAGCCAGTTCGTGCTCAAAGTGGCGAGTCGCTGCAACCTTGCCTGCGACTACTGCTATGTCTACGAGATGGCCGACCAAAGCTGGCGGCGCCAGCCCGCCGTGATGCCGGTCGACATCCTCGCGCAGACCGCGCGTCGCATCGGCGAGCACGCCCGAACCCATCAGCTGTCGTCGGTCCGGGTGATCCTTCATGGCGGCGAGCCATTGTTGGCTGGGGCAGCCTGGCTGGGCGAGGCGCTGACGACGTTGCGTGCCGAGATCCCCGCTGGGGTCACGCCGCAGTTCGTCGTACAGACCAACGGCCTGCTCCTGGATGAGCGGATGCTGACGGTGCTGCGGGAGCACCGCGTCCAGGTGGGGGTCAGCCTCGACGGCCCCGCCGCCGCTCACGACCGGCATCGCGTCACCGGCGCCGGCCGCGCGAGTCATGCTCGCGTGGCGGCCGCTCTCGAACGGCTGACCGCGCCGCCTCACCGCGAGCTCTTCGCCGGCCTGCTGTGTGTCGTCGACCTGGTCAACGAGCCGGTCTCCGTCTACGAGGAACTGCTCAGGTACTCGCCGCCCCAGATTGACTTTCTGCTTCCCCACGGCACCTGGGCTGCCCCGCCACCCGGCCGGCTGCCGGACGATCCGGCCACCCCCTACGCGGATTGGCTGATCGCCGTCTTCGACCGTTGGTACCGAGCGGCCCGTCGTCCGAACGTCCGGCTGTTCTCGGAGATCATTCATCTGCTGTTCGGTGGCCACAGCGCGACGGAAGCGGTAGGGCTGACGCCGGTGAGTGTGCTCGTGGTGGAGAGCGACGGGACATTGGAGCAAGCTGATGCTCTGAAAGTCGCCTACGACGGCGCGGCGGTGACGGGCCTGTCGGTGATGACCGGGCCGTTGGATCTGGCCTTGCGACATCCGGCAATCCTGGCTCGCCAGGCCGGCATCGAGGGTATAGCAGCCGAATGCCGCGCCTGCGAGGTACGCGACGTCTGCGGTGGGGGCTTCTACCCGCATCGCTATCGGGCCGACACGGGCTTTGACAACCCCTCCGTCTACTGCCTTGATCTGCTCACACTCATCCGCCATATTCGCGACAGTATTGCCGGCGAGGTCGCTCTCCTACCGCGGCGGCGGCGCTGAACGAGCCGGTGCAACCGATCACGCATCGACTCGCCAAAGCACATTTCGACGAGCTGGCGGCCGGTGCCGGGAGCGTTGAAGTCGTCGCGGTACTGCGTTCCACGCAGCTGAGCAAGCGCATTCTGATGGTGTATTCGGTGGCTGAGGTGGCGAGAGCGCAAGCCCCTCACGCCTATGTCGCGGCCGGACTGGACGAGGCCCTTGAGACCCTTGCCGCGGCCCGTAGAGCCAGTCCGGACGCGGTCGCCGAGGTACTGCTCTATCCGCACGTCGGGGCCTGGGCGGTGCGGACTCTCCGGCAGTTGGTCGGACCCGAGCCGGATGCGACGCGGAGCGAGGCGGACCTTGGGCATCTTGGGGCCATCGCCGCTGTCGCCGCGCTGCGGGCCGGCCAGTCGTTCGAGACGTCGGTCAGGGTGCGCGACAGGGCGGTGATGCTTCCGACGGCCGGTCTCGTTCGCGTTGCCGCTCCCGACGGCTGGGCGCGTCTGCGAGGACCTGCTGGCACCGGCCGGGTGGAGATCGTCGTGGTGAGGGAGGACGCGGGAAGCGTCGTGATTCCTGTCCTCGACTTGGGTCATGGAAAGGACTCGGGTGGCGGGGCGTCTGTCTGGTGGAAGGCGTCGGCCGAACCGCGGGCTGACGCATCGTGGCTCGCGCTGCGGCGCCTGCGCAGCGTCGCGGACGACCACGCGATCGAGCTCGCCGTCGATGATCTCGACCCGTTTCGGCACCTCGAAGGTCTGGACGCGGCGGACCGGCTTTCGGCGGCGGACGTGGCGGCGTGGCAACGCTGCCTCGACGAGGCCTGGAAAATACTCGTCAGACCAGGTGAGAATCGTGCCGCGGCGATCGCGTCCGGCCTGCGCTGCCTGGTGCCCCTCGACCCAGGCCGTGGACAGTGGGCGGTCAGCGCGTCGTCCGGCGATGCGGTGGGTGCCGTCGGCCTCACGCCCCCGGGAAACGGGCTCGTATTCGCTGCGACGTTGGTGCACGAGTCCCAGCACGCCAAGCTCCTCGCGCTCCTCGACATGGTCGATCTGTGCCGGGAAGGCGAGACGCTTTACTACGCTCCCTGGCGTGCGGACCCACGGCCGATCGGCGGGCTCCTGCAGGGCGCGTACGCCTATCTGGGAGTGACGTCCTTCTGGCGAGACCATCGGCTGGTCGCTCGGGGCACGAGCCGTCAGGTGGCCGATTTCGAGTTCGCCCGCTGGCGTGAGGCGGTGTCCCAGACGCTTGGCGTGCTGGGCTCGTCCGGAATGCTGACGGAGCTCGGAACGGCGTTCCTCGCGGGAATGGCCTCGAGCGCCGGTGCTTGGTCCGAGGATCCTGTACCAGCGGTCGTGCGTGAGCTGGCGCTGGATATCGGTGCCGCGCACGCGACGGCCTGGCGCCTGCGAAACCTGCGACCCGACCCGACCTCTGTCACGGCGGCGGCGCGGTCGTGGCTAGCGGGGCAGCCCAACGCGGATGCACGCACGATCTCGGCGGCCATCGTGGCTTCACCGCGCGGTCAGCTGCCGGAACCGCACCTTGAGCTCGCCCGGCTTCGACTCGTAGACCCCGGGCGGTTCGCACGGCTGCGCGAAGAGCCGAACCGTCTCGGCGCTACGGTCCCGAACGCGGCGCTCGCCGACCTGTTACTGATGTCGGGCGACTACGCCGAGGCCGCGCGGGCCTACCACGCCGAAATCGCGGCCGGCCGCGAGCGGCCTGACGCATGGACCGGCCTCGCGATCAGCCACGCGCGTCTCGGCACCGCTGATCAGCGAACCCTGGTCTCACGTCCGGAGGTCATTAGGGCGGTCTGCCAGCGGATCGGCGCGCTCGGCGGGGAGAAAGCCGATCCTGAGGCGGTGGCTGCCTGGCTGGTCTCGGGCTGAACAGAAGCGGCCAGCCAGGCGTTCTATAGAGCCGGCGGCTCGAAGTCGAAGTCGAGGCGCGCGCCATTCATCGCCGCGAGGACGTCCGGATGCTCTTTCCCCAGAACCTTCTGGTACCGGTCGATCGTCTCGGCGTACAGATCGTCCGCCTCAGCGGCTCGGCCCAGCTGGCGTAGGTCGAGGGAATAATTCGTGGCGCACACGAGAGTGTGCGGATGGTTCGGGCCGAGCAGGCTACGGAAATGAGTTAGCGTGCTCTCGCCCATTCGCTGGGCGGCCTCGACGTCGCCGCTCTCGGACACAGCCGTCGCGAGGTTCGTGACGCAGGTCAACGTGTAGTGGTGCTCGGGGCCAAGGCTCCGGGTGAGGCCGGCCAGGGCCTTCTCGAGGAGCTCGCGCGCCTCGGCGAGATTGTTCTCCTGCCGGCGGACGAGCGCGAGGTTCAACAGGTTGCCATGCGTATAAGGATGGTCCGCGCCGAGTGCCTCGCCGTATCGGCTGACAGTGCGTTCGATGCGGTCGACCGCGTCGTCGGTCTCATTCTCGGCGCGCAGCGCGTTGCCGAGGATGATGGCGGCGGCCAGCCGATCGGGGTGGTCCGGCGCGAAAATTCTCGTGTACTTGTCGTAGACCTCACGAGCCAGCACCAAGCCGCCCGGGAAGTCGCCGGCCTTGCGACGGTTCACCGCCAGGCAGCGCGCGATCGCGAGCGTCAAGGGGTGCAACTCGAAAAGTCTTCCGCGCGCGACCAGTTCGTTGCACAGCCTGTAAGCCTGCTCCGCCGTCTCGCGGCCCTGCAGGTACAGACCGGCCTGGCGCTGGTCCTGGGCCAGCTGGCTCTTTGCGGTCACGACCAGCACGTGGTCGTCCCCGCCGTAGAAGATGCGCAGAGCCTCGTAGTTCTGGAGGCGCTGTTCCAGCGCGCGCTCATACCGGCTGTTCAGGCCGTAGTCGATCGCCAGGTTGTTCAGCGCGTAGAAGGTGAACGGATGCTCGGCGAACACCGCCTGATGCAGGGGCACCGACTCCTCATCCAGCTCGAGGGCCGCGCGGAACTCTCCTCTGATTCGTAGGTCGGCCCCACGGCCGTTGAGGACGATCAGCGTCGCCTCGTGCTCGGGCCCCAGCGTCCTGCGCATGCTCTCCAGGGTGGGCCGGCGCAGCTCATACGCCTCCGCGTATCGCCCGGTCATCCACAGCAGGTCCGCCTTGATGCCGCACATGACGAGCACGTTCGGATCGTCCGCACCGGCATCCTGGGTCCAGTGCTCGATCGCATGGTCCGCTTCGGCCAGGCCGGCCGAGAAGGCGCCGGAGCGGTAGAGGTACCGCACGACGTTGATGAAAAGCTCTCGGGACTCGGGGTTCTGGCAGTGAACCACGCCCGAGGCGACGACGTGGCCGTAGAGATCCGCGTAGGCGGGCCAGGTGTCGACGTTCTCGGGATCGTTCGGGTCGGCGACGGTGAGGATGAGGTGCACGTCGTGCTCCATCCTCTCGGCCTCCGCCTCGCTGAGGTCGTCCCGGATGAGCCGCTGCATCAGCCGGTGGACCTGCAGCGTGTTGGCGCTGTTGTCGATGCGCGCGAGTGCGTAACGGCCGAGCTCCCGGGTGGCCCGGGCGAGCTCGTACTTGTTCGAGAGGAAGTCCCTGATATCGCCGTCGAGCGCGAACTTGCCGTTGCTGAACAGGTCCCGGGCGATCGGCTCCGCCCCGAAGAACGCGCACCGCCGCAACAGCTCGAGCGCGTTGGGGTTCTGGCGCCCGACCGCGTCCCGGGCCAGGTTCCACGTGGTGACGACGCTGTGCGGGTAGTCGGCCACCAGGTTCTCGCTGAGCACCTGCCTGGCGTTCTCCTCGAACAGCTCCAGATAGTCGTCGACCCCGATGCCGCTCTCGGCCTGCAGCGCGCCGGCCTGTTCCAGCGCGAGTGGCAGGTCGCCGAGCGCCTCGGCCAGGCGGTCGGCACCCTCGCGCTGGATGCCCGGCACCCGGCGATCGAGGAACTCCACGCTCTCCGCGCGGGTGAACACCGCGATCTCCAGCGTGTCCACCCGGCTCTGCCAGCGGTGGCTGCGTGACGTGATGAGCAGATGGCCAGGGCCCTGCGGCTGCAGCCCGGTCAGCGACTCGGGCTGCTCCGCGTTGTCGAACACGATCAACCAGTTTTTGAACGGCGTGCCCTGGCGCAGCGCGTCGAGGACCGCGGCGACCGCGTCCTCGGTGCGGTCCAGCGCGACGGTCAGCCCCAGCCGCGGGGCCAGGGCCGCCAGGCCGGCCCGGATCAGGCCCGGCTGGTCCGCTGAGACCCACCAGACGACGTCGTACTCGTGCGCGTACTGATACGCGTACTCCATGGCGAGCTGGGTCTTACCGACACCGCCAAGGCCATATACCGCCTGCGGGACGACCGCCGTGGCGCTTCCCCCCGGCCGTCGCGCCATCAATCGTTCGCGCAGCTCCGAGAGCTGGTTCGTCCGACCAGTGAAGTTTTTGTTCCGCTGCGGGACATGGCCCCACACGGCGGGCACCCGGCCAGGCGCGCCCGGACGGTCCACCGATTCGACGCTCACGGCCACGCCTCTCACCCCGTCGTTCAAGACACTACGATGTTATGCCGTCGCGGTTGCCGGCCGGTACACCTTCGCTCGGTCATCTAACCGCGTCCAGGATTCCGTGTCCGACCCGCCCGGCAAGCCGGCCAGACCGCACCGGCAGTTCTGGCCGGCATGCGCAGGTCACAGCGGGTCAAGAGGTCGCGGCGGGTCAAGAGGTCGGAGCGGGTGAATCGGCGGCGTCCAGGTCTTGCGGCACGGCGGTGCCCGCCGAGTGCTAGTAGGGTCAGGGGCCGTGCCTGCGTGTCGAAACGTCCGGCGCCGCCCCGCCGGCCGGCTGTCGCGAGGCGTCGACGCGTGCGGACGGTGGCACGAGGGCGCGGGCGGCACGCCTGAGCCGACGTGATGGAGAATCCCGACGCGGCAGGCGGTTTCGACCCGCGCGGTGCCCGGCCTCGCGCGGCCCGCATCGCGGGATTGACGACGTTGCGCGGGTGGCGTCCTTGAGAGGCGAATCCGTAGGGGAATCGGCCAGGTCCCCCATCAACGAGCGCGCAACAATCCCGATTGAATTGGATTTGCGAGACGGATCGTCGCGGATGACGTTTCTCGCCGGTGCAGGGCACGGTAGGCCCAAAATGCGCGTGAGCACCCGCGATTGCGCCCCAACAGTGAGGCCGCCGCGGCGCCGTCCGCGTGGGACGGCGCGCGCCGTGAGACCGGAGCCGTCGTCGCGACAAGTACGGCCATACCACCGCCGGAATGGCGCGAACGCCACGCCGTGGCGAGCGCGACGTGGCAGAATGACAGACACCCAGCCGCCTACCGCTGGTCTGCTGCCCGGCGTTCGCTACTACAGTTCGTCGACTATGGGGCGCCGCGCGGCGCGCGGGTCGACCGGCGGGAGTCAGGCGTGGACGACCGAGCATGGGACAAGCTCGTGACCCAGCTTCGTAACGGTGACTGCACCCCATTCCTCGGCACCGGTGCCTGCTACCCGGCGCTGCCGGCCGACGGCGATCTGTCGGCCGAATGGGCGGACCGTTATGGTTACCCATTTCCGGAGTCGGCCCGGGATCTTCCTCGCGTCATGCAGTACGCGGCGACCGTCGAGCGGGACCCGATCTTTGTCAAGGGGCAGGTCAGGGAGGCGCTCCTGGCCAGGGGCTACCCGAACCTCGGCGACGCGACACAGGCGCACGGTCTGCTGGCTCGGCTGCCCCTGGCGGTCTACGTCACGACCAGCTACGACGACTTCATGGTGACCGCCCTGCGGCAGGAGGGCAGACAGCCCCGGGCCCTCGTGTGCCCCTGGGACGGCCAGCGGCCAGACGCGGACGCGCCCGACACCGAGCTCGGCCCGGCCGACCCCGACCGGCCTGTGGTCTTCCATCTGCAGGGAAGCCTCGCCGAGGCCCGGTCGATGGTGCTCACCGAGGACGACCACCTCGACTTCATGGCCACCCTCGCCGAGAACCGAACGACCGTCAGCCGGATGATTCCGACGTCGGTGATCGCCGCCCTGAAGAACCGTCCGCTGCTCTTCGTCGGCTACAGCTTCGAGGACTGGACATTCCGGATGCTGCTGCACGGTGTACTCCGTACCCTGGCTCCCGTCCACCTGCGCCGGCACGTCAGCGTGCAGCTCACCCCTAGCCCGAACGGGGACGGAAGCCTGGAGACGCAGGTCAAGGCCTACTTCGAGCGGTACTTCGACGAGAAGCACGTCACGGTCTTCTGGGGGTCCACGTCGGAGTTCTGCATTCGCCTCATGTCCTTGCTGGCTCTGACATGAGCGGGCCCGTCCGCCGCGCGCCGTACGTCGGTCTGCGCTCGTACCAGGCAGACGACGCCGACCTCTTCTTCGGCCGGCGCGACGACTCGTACCGGCTCGCGGCCCTGTGGTCGAGCCACCGGCTGGTGGTGCTCTACGGAGCCTCGGGTGTGGGCAAGACGTCGCTGGTCGCGGCCGGGATGCGCGCGCAGTTCCCCGACGAGGCCGCGGAGATGCTGCCAGTGGGGCGGGCCTTCCAGGCCTCACAGGTGCCGACCGCGGCACTGCCCCGGCACAATCCATACACGTTCGCGCTGCTTTCCTCCTGGTCGCCGACCGACCCTCCCCATCATCTGTCCGGCCTGTCTATCGCGGAGTTCTTCAGCCAACGGTCAGACCGGACGGACCCCTATGGCGACCCGCTGCCCATCCTCGCCGTCATCGACCGGTTCGAGGAACTCTTCCGCGACTTCCCGCATCGTCAGCAGTATCGCGAGCAGTTCATCGACGATCTGGCGGAGGCGATTTCGGCGGTGCCACTGCTGCGGCTGCTGATCTCGGTCCGTGAGGACAGCCTGGCCAGCCTGCTGCCCTATGAGTCCAGGCTCTCGCGGGACTCGCGGACGCGGTTCGAACTGCGTCCTCTCCAGGTACCGGAGGCGATCGAGGCGGCGACCGGGCCGTTGCGAGGTACGGGGCGTTCGTTCGGCGCCGGCGTAGCCGAACGGCTGGTCGACGATGTGCGGACCACCGCCTTCACGGACCGGACCGGGGAGACGACGGTGGTACGCGCCGACCGCGTCGAGGCGGTTCAGCTGCAGGTGGTGTGCTCGGCGCTGTGGGACGCCCTGCCGCCGGACACGATGGTGATCACGGGCGAGCACCTGCAGAGCTATGGCGACCTGAACCGCATTCTCGCGGAGTTCTGCGGTCGTGCCGTCGCGTATGTCGCACGGGACCACGGGCTCCCCGAGTCGGCTCTGCGCGACTGGCTCGGGCGCACGTTCATCACCGAGCTGGGGACCCGCAACACGGTCTACGAGGGTGCGAGCCGCACCGCCGGCATGCCCAACGCCGTCGCCCATGCGTTCGTCGACCGGCACATCCTGAAGGCCGAGTGGCGCTCGGGCTCCCGGTGGTTCGAGCTGGCCCACGACCGGCTGATCGAACCGGTGCGGGGCGGCTGGCGGCGTTCGGAGACGGAGCTGCCCGACGGCCGGTCGGTCGACTATCTGCGCGCCGCGGAGGCCGCGCTCGCCGATGGCGAGTTGGACCTCGCGCGCAAGCACGCGCTGGAGGCGGTCCGCCTCGCCGAGGGCGACCTGCGAGCCCAGGCGGAGGGGGAGTCGTTCCTCGGTGACCTGGCCTTCCAGACCGAGAAGTACGAGGAGGCCGCGCGGCGCTACCGGCGCGGCGCCGAACTCTACGAGCTGATGCAGGATTCCACCGCTGTGGGCATGCTGCTCGCCGCCGTCGGCCAGGTGCTGCTGCGGGAAGGCCGCCACGACGAGGCCGTCGTCGACCTGGAGGGTGCCGTGGCGCGCCTGCAGGGCGATCGGACGTTGCGAACGGAGCTGGCGGACGCGTTGTGGCAGGCGGGGCAGCTGCGCAGCGCCGAGGGGGTCTACGCCAGCGTGCTGAGCTACGCCCCCGATGCCGTGGAGGCCCTGGCGGGCCGGGGGGAGGTGCGCGTCGAGCTCGGTGAGTTCGCCGCCGCGCTGGAGGACCTGGACATCCTTGCCCGGCTGAAGCCGGCGGCCGCGGGCCAGCCGGTGCTGCGTGCGGCCCGCGCCCGGGCGCTCGCCGGGCTCGATCGCCTCGCGGACGCTCAGGCGGAGGCCGACGCGGCGTTCGAGGCGGCGCCCGCCGACCCGGTGGTCCAGTGGCGGGCCGGGATCGTCGCCGCGCTGACCGGAGACAGGACGCGCGCCGTCGCGCTGCTCACGAGCGCGCTACGCGGCGCGGACCCGCCCCTCATGCCGCATCGGCGTACGGAGGCCCGCCGGTTGCTGGAGGATCTGACCAGTATCGATCCTGACGGCTGATCACAGGCCGGGCGCTGTGCTCGGCGCTGCGCCGGCGACCTCGGACGTCAGCTTGGCGACGCCGCAGGCGCACCGGAACCGAGTACGCCGCCGGCCGGGCGAGAAGGTGCGAAGATCCGGGTTGTGGCGGTCGCGGGGGACAGAACCGGCCCGGAGGCGGCGGACTTCTTCATCTCGTACGGTCCCAGTGACCAGGCCTGGGCCGAATGGGTTGCCTGGCAGCTCGAGGCGGCGGACTACCGGGTCCTGCTCCAGGCGTGGGACTCGGTCGCCGGTTCCAACTGGTCGGTCCGGATGGACGAGGGCATCCGGACGGCGCACCGCACGATCGCGATCCTTTCCGAGGCCTACCTCGGCTCGGTCTTCGGTGTCGGCGAATGGCACGCGGCGCGGGCCGCGGACCCGACCGGATTCGACCGGAGGCTGGTGCCCGTCCGGGTCGAGAACTGCCCGCGACCCGGGCTGCTACGAACGATCGTGTCGATCGACCTCTTCGGCCTAGGACCGGACGCCGCGCGTACGCGGCTGCTCGGCGCGATTCGCGGGGCGATCGCCGGCCGGGACAAACCAGCGACGCCTCCGCTCTTCCCAGCGTCGTCGCGGGCGGTCGCACCGGCCTTCCCGGTCACGGCCAATGACGCGGCACCACGAAGCGTGGCCTCGGCCCCGATTTCCGCTGGCGGCGACCCGCCGCAGGGGCTGACCGACCAGCCCGCTGTCGGCCGGTCGCGACCCGGTCAGACGCCGCTGACCGGCCCGCGACACCCCGGGCAGCGACTCGCCGGCCCGGACGACCTGGTCTACGCGGTGGCCTTCGCCGCGGGCGGCCGCCTGCTCGCGGGTGCGAGCCGCGGCGGGGCCGGGCCTGAGAACGGTGGAACGATCCGGCTGTGGGACGTGACGGAACCGCCCCGGCCAGGGCCGTGGAAAAAGTCCCTGGTGGGCCACACCGACTGGGTGCTCGCGGTGACGGCCGCCCTGGGCGGTCAGCTGCTGGCCAGCGCCGGAGCTGATGGAACGGTGCGGCTGTGGGACATGGCGGAGCCCGGGCCGCCGCGGCCGTGCGGTGCGCCGCTCGACGGTCACCAGGACTGGGTGCTGTCGGTCGCGTTCAGCGGTGACGGCCGAATTCTGGCCAGCGCCGGCCACGACGGGACCGTGCGGCTGTGGGACGTGGCTGAGCCACGAAGCCCCAAGCCGTGCGGTGCTCCTCTCGTCGGGCACGCCGGCTGGGTGCGGTCGGTGGCCTTCTCCGGGCGGGGTGACGTCCTCGCCAGCGGCAGCCGCGACGGGACCGTGCGGCTGTGGGACGTGGCCGAGCCGAGCCGGGCGCGAGCGGCTGGCCAGCCGCTCGCGGACCACGGGACGTCGGTGCAGGCGGTGGTGTTCTCGCCCAGGGAGCAACTTCTCGCCAGCGGCGGCGGTGACGGGGCGGTGCGGTTGTGGGACGTGAGCGCGCCGGCCCGGCCGCGGCCGGCAGGGCCACCTATCCAGGGCCACGCCGGCGCGGTGCTGGCGGCGGCCTTCGCGCCGGACGGGCGGCTTCTCGCCAGTGGCGGCGCCGATGGGACGGTGTGGCTGTGGGACGTTACGGAGCCCGCCAGTCCGTTGCCGGTCGGTCCCCCGCTGGCCGACCACGGGGCCGCGGTGCGGGCGGTCGCCTTCTCCCCGAACGGGGAGTTCCTGGCCAGTGCGGGCAATGACCACACAGTGCGACTGTGGCGACTCTGATCTCCGTGACCTGGTACGGGCCGGCCGGGAGCTGGATGCTGTGTTGGCTGTCAGGGGTTGATGATCGGGGCCAGGGCGTCACGGACGGCGGCGCTGACGTCGGAGTCCGGCACGTCCACGTACATGTCCGGGGACGGGCCGGTGTCGAAGTAGCCGAACGTCGTGTAGTCGATGACGCTCGGGCAGCTGGCGCCGGTGACCTGGACGCGCAGGTCGGCCACGACGTGGCCGGTCAGGACCTCGACCACGCGGATCGGAACGGCGACCTTGTGGAACGAGACGGTTCTGGTTCCGAAGACGCTCGTCACCGCGTCGGAGTCGTAGTCGCAGCTCTCGACGAGGTCCCCGTACTCCTTCGGGCTGACGCAGATCACGAGCGGAGCCTTGGCGACGTCGTCGACCAGCCAGTCGCCCGGCAGCTGGTTCGTGTAGGTGTTCTGGCCGTGGAGCACAGCCCGGTTCGGCGAGGCGCCGCGATACGGGGTCGCGCCGCTCCAGGTGACCGGGTTCGAGCAGTAGGACGTGTCCGGACCGGCGCCCAGGGCGGCGCGTACGTGATCCAGCTCGATCGCCCGGTTGGCCGCGACGAGTCCGCCGAAGGCCTTGGGGACCAGCGGGCTCTTCGGGTAGTCGTCGAGCAGCCGCTGGTAGGAGGCCTTCGCGCCGTTCCAGTCCTTCGAACCGAACTCGCGGTCGCCGCAGCCGAGGAGCGCCGGCGGAGTGAGACGGGGGACTGCGGCCCCCGCCTGGTCTCGGACGGCGTCCCGCGGGCTGTAGGCGCCGAGGGTGTCGAGGACCTTGACGGTGTCGCAGGGGTTCGACAGCGGCAACCGGCCGAGGAAGTCGTCGAGGGTCCGCAGGACCATCGGGGCGTGGTCGGGCCACGCGGCGAGAACGGCCGAAAGGTTCGTCAGCGCCGGTGGTAGCGAGCTCAGGTCGCTGTTCGTGACGACCGCGTCGAGGCGGCCCGCGGTGTCCCCGAGGCTGCCGCAGACCCGCCCGGTGCCCGCGCCGCGGACGGCGCCGGGGGCGTCCGCCAGATAGTCGCCCGCCCAGCGGCCGGCCAGGGCGGCGGTGGCGCGTCGGCAGTCGCCGGACCGGACCGCGGCGGCGACCCGGTCGTTGATCGAGGCGACGTGGAGGCGCAGCAGTGCGAAGGCGACCAGAACCGGCAGGAAGACGGCCACGCCGAGGACGAGGCGACTTCTGCTCCCGGCCCGCCGGCGCCGCGGTGGCCAGCCGCCGGCCAGGTACCAGCCGTGCGCGACGAGGGTGAGCCACCACAGCAGGACGACGATCTCGAACCAGAGGGTCCGCGCGGCGGTGCCAAGGATGATGAGCAGGACCAGCGTGACCAGCCCGGTCAGCGCCGCGAGTCCGCGGCGGCCCAGCATCAGGTAGCCGACGCCGAACAACGAGGCGTTTCCGAGCGCGACGGCCACCGGTTCGCCGTTGACGGATCCTGCCGGATTGATGGTGCCTTCGGGGCCGGGCGACGGGGTACCTTCCGGCGCGGTCACGAGGCTGCTGCCGCACGGCCGCCGCGCTCAGCGTGGGCTGGCATCCCGCAATCCCCTCAGCCAAGCCGGGGCCGGCCCGGCGGGTCCGCTGCATGGTAGGGGTGCGGCGCGCCGGTCCGGGCCGGTTTTGCGCCAATCGTTCGCGGTCGTCCAGCCGACAGCGGAAGTTCCTGCCAGGGCTGGACGGCGGGCGGTCGGAAGGGCCCGGGCCTCGTTTCTTGCGAGTGCGCGCGGGCGCATGTTAGACAGTCGCTAACGTAATTTGGCGATCGCCAAATATTCGTGGGCACCGCGTCTCCGCGACAACGTCGTCCGGGACGCGGCCTGTCCGAGGCCTGGAAGGCGGCAGGGTGACCGACTGGACCACCATCGACTTCTTCAACGACACGTCGCTCGTCGAGGATCCCTACCCCTACTTCGACGACCTGCGTGCCCAGTGCCCGGTGCTGCCGTTGCCGCATCTCGGGGTGGTCGCGGTGACGGGCTACGACGAGGCGCACGAGGTGTACCGGGACGTGGACACCTTCTCGTCGTGCAACTCGGTGATCGGCCCGTTCGCGACGTTCCCGGTGCCGCTCGAGGGCGACGTCGGCGCGATCATCGATCGTTACCGGGACCAGATCCCGATGAACGAGCACATGGTCACGATGGACCCGCCGATGCACACCCGCGAGCGCGCCCTCGTCATGCGGATGCTCACGCCGAAGCGGCTCCAGGAGAACGAGGCGTTCATCTGGCGGCTGGCCGACCAGCAACTCGACGAGTTTCTCAAGGACGGGCGGTGCGAGTTCATCCGCGCGTTCGCGCAGCCCTTCGCGATGCTGACCGTGGCGGACGTCCTCGGGGTGCCCGAGTCTGATCACGAGCGGTTCCGTAGCGGTTTCGGGCTGACCGCGACCCCCGGCGAGGTCGGCGCCGGCGGCGAGCGTGACGGTGAGCTGAACGCCCTCGGGTGGCTCGACGACTGGTTCATCCGCTATATCGAGGACCGCCGGAAGGCCCCCCGCAACGACGTCCTGACGCAGATGGCGGCCGCGACCTACCCGGACGGAAGCGTTCCGGAGGTGGTCTCGGTCGTCCGCGCGGCCACGTTCCTGTTCGCCGCCGGGCAGGAAACCACCGCCCGGCTGCTCGGTGAGCTGCTGAAGTACCTCGCCCAGAATCCGGACGTCCAGGACGACCTGCGGGCACACCCGGACCGCATCCCGGACCTCATCGAGGAGACGCTGCGCGTCGAGAGCCCGGTGAAGACCGACTTCCGGCTCGCCAGGCGGGCCACGAGCATCGGCGGCGTCGAGATCGCGGCGGGTACCCCGGTCATGCTGCTCAACGGCGCGGCCAACCGCGACCCCCGGCATTTCGAGTGCCCGGCCAAGGTCGACATCGACCGCAAGAACGTCCGCCAGCACATTGCCTTCGGCCGCGGCGTCCACTCCTGCCCGGGCGGTCCGCTCGCCCGCGTCGAAGGGCGGATCAGCCTGGAGCGCATCCTCGCCCGCACCCGCGACATCCGGCTCTCCGAGGAACACCACGGACCGGACGGTGACCGCCGCTTCCGCTACGAGCCGACCTGGGTGCTCCGTGGCCTGACCGAGCTTCACCTGGAGTTCACCGCCGTCGAAGGAGTGGCCCGATGAGCAGGGTCGCCGTGGTGACGGGTGGTGCCTCGGGGATTGGTCTCGGTGTGGCCCGGCAGTTTCTCGCCGACGGCCACCAGGTCGCCATTCTCGACCGGGACGGCGCCGCGGCGCAGGCCGCCGCCGCCGACCTCGCGACCGCCGGCAAGGTCCTGGCCATCGAGACCGACGTCGCCGACCGGGCCGCCGTCCAGGCCGCGTTCGACCGCGTGCGGGCCGAGCTCGGGCCGGTCGGCATTCTGGTGACGAGCGCGGGCATCGAGATGTTCACCCCGTTGCTCGACATCACCCCGGAGACCTGGGAAAGGGTGCTCGCCGTCAATCTCACCGGGACGTTCACCTGCGTCCAGGCCGCCGCGGCGGACATGATTGCCGGTCACTGGGGCCGCATCGTCACGATTTCCTCGTCCAGCGCGCAGTCCGGCGCGGGAAACATGGCGCACTACACGGCCTCGAAAGGCGGCGTCATCGCGCTGACCAAGTCGCTGGCACGGGAGCTCGCCCCGCACGGCATCACCGTCAACACCATTCCGCCGACCCTGGTCGACACACCGATGGCGCGTCAGGGCGAGGCCAACGGGGACATTCCGGGGGTCGACCTGATCGCTTCCATGGTGCCACTCGGCCGGGCCGGCACGGCCGCCGACATTGCCGCCGCCTGTTCCTACCTGTGCTCCGATGGCGGGAGCTACGTCACGGGTCAGGTCATCGGCGTCAACGGCGGCATGTATATCTGACCAGCCCACCGGGCGGTGTCGGCGGCGAGAACCAGGGCCGCCTCGGGCGGCCGGACGGGCCGTGGCGGGTCGCCCGCCGCGTGCCGGCCCGGCCGCCCGCTCTCCGGCGGCCCTCGCGCCGCACCAATCACGTGCCGTGACAGTGAGGCCTCTCGACGGCGGGCCTCCGCGTGCTCCGCGTCGTTTTCCGGCCGCGAAGTGGGCGTGGGACGGCCGCGGGTGGGACGCCGCTCGCAGGTCCGGTGTGCGAACAGCCGCGCTGCGATATGAAGGACAGATGGTCAGCCAACATCGGACGGCGGCGGAGCCGGGGAGGCGCGAGCAACTGCTCGACGCCGCCGAGTGGCTGCTGCTGGAGGAAGGCTACGCCGCCGTCACCTCACGCCGGGTAGGCGCCCGAGCCGGCCTGACACCCCAGCTGGTGCATTACTACTTCCACACCATGGACGACCTTTTCCTACAGGTATTCCAGCGGCGGGCCGACCTCGGCCTGGCGGTGCTCCGTGAGGTCATGAGTTCCCGCCCGACATTGCGGCAGCTGTGGGATCTGCGCGAGACCGGTCTCACGACCACGAGGTTCAGCCTCGAGTTCATGGCGCTGGCCAACCACCGCAAGGTGATCCGGTCCGCGCTCGTCGAGTACTACCAGCGCTATCGCCAGCTCCAGCTCGACGCCTTCACGGTGGCCCTCACCGACCGCGGCGTCCCGCCGGAACGGTGCCCGCCGTTGTTCGCCCAGCTCGCAATGATCGGGATAACCCAGATCATGACGATCGACGCCGACCTCGGTGTCGCCTACGACTTTGAGTCCGTGAATGCCTACATCACCCGTCTGATCGAAGAGATCGACCAGGGGTGACGTCCCGGAATCGGCCGCCCGGGCCGCTGCCTCGTCAGGCGTCCTGGGCCGGATAGACGGTGAGGTCGGTCGCTTTGATCGTGGCCCAGACCGGCGTGCCCGGGGCGAGCCGGAGATCGGCGAGCGCGGCGGCCGTGATGTCGGCATGGATCGGTGGTTCGGAGGCGATGCTGACGCGAACCCGGTCACCGAACGGCTCGAGGGTCTCGACCGGGCCGGCCAGCACGTTGCGCGGGCTGCCCTGCGGCGGCTGGTCCGGGTAGAGGGCGACCGCGGTCGGGCGGATCGCGACGAGAACGGCGGTGCCCGGCCCCGGCGGCGGGCTGTCGGCGGGAATGTGGAGCTGGCCGCCGCCGTCGAGGGTGACCAGGTCGCCGTTCGCGGTCCCCGCGTAGAGGTTGAGGCCGACGAGGCGGGCCACATAGCGCGTGCGTGGGCGGCGGGCGACCTCGGCGGCCGGGCCCTCCTGGACGATGCGGCCGGCCTCGAGGATGACGATCCGGTCGGCGAGGATCATCGCGTCGAGTGGGTCATGGGTGACGAGCAGCACCGGCGTCGGCGAGGCGGCGAGCGTGCGGGCGAGGTGGGCCCGGACGTCGGAGCGGGTGGCGACGTCGAGGGCGGCCAGCGGCTCGTCGAGCAGCAGGAGCCGGGGCGCTGGCGCCAGCGCGCGGGCGAGGGCGACGCGTTGCGCCTGGCCGCCGGACAGCTGGCCGGGCCGCCGGTCGGCATGGTCGGCGAGGCCGAACCGGTCCAGCCAGCCGTCCGCGAGCTGGCGGGCCCGCCGCCGGCCGGTGCGCTCGCGGGCCCGTAGGCCGAAGGCGACGTTGTCGCGGGCGGACAGGTGGGGAAACAGCAGGTAGTCCTGAAAGACGACGCCGACCGGCCGGTGGTGCGCGGGCCTGAACACGCCCGCGGCCGGGTCGTCGAGGACGTCGCCGTCCAGGACGATGCGCCCGGAGGTGATCGGGGCGAGCCCGGCCAGGGCACGCAGCAGGGTGGTCTTGCCTGCGCCGTTCGGCCCGAGCACGCAGGTGACCTCGCCGGGGGTCACCGTGAGTGACACCTGGACCGTGAAGGCGCCGACGTCGACGACGATGTCCGCGACCAGCCCGGCCGGTGGGACAGGGCCGGTCGCGGGCGTGGGCTCGGCGACCACGGCGGTCTGGTCCGGGGTGGTCATGCGGCGGCGACCACGCCCCGGGCGCCGGACAGCCAACGGCGCCGCAGGATGACCAGCACGGTCACACAGACCACGAGCAGCAGCAGGGACAGCGCGATCGCGGCGTCCGGGTCGTTCTCCAGCGCCAGGTAGACGGCCAGCGGCATCGTCTGGGTGGTGCCCGGGAAGTTGCCGGCGAAGGTGATGGTGGCGCCGAACTCGCCGAGCGCGCGGGCCCAGCACAGGACGGCGCCCGCGCCGACCGATGGGGCGATCATCGGGAGGGTGACCCGCCGGAAGGTCAGCCAGCGGTTGGCGCCGAGGGTGGCGGCGGCGTCCTCGAAGCGTCGGTCGGCCGCGGCCAGCGCGCCCTCGACGGACACGACCAGGAACGGCATGGCGACGAACGTTTCGGCGACCACCACGCCGGTGGTCGTGAACGGCAGGGTGATCCCGAAGACGCTGTCGAGGTAACGGCCGAGGACGCCGTTGCGGCCGAAGGCGAGCAGCAACGCGACGCCGCCGACGACCGGGGGCAGCACCAGCGGCAGCGTGACCAGCGCCTGGAGCAGGGACCGGCCCGGCAGCCTGGTCCGCGCCAGCACCCAGGCCAGCGGCACCCCGACCAGGATCGAGATGCCGGTCGCCAGGGTCGCGGTCTCCAACGACAGGACCAGGGCCTGGCGGACCTCCGCCTGCCCGAGCAGGCTCGGCAGCCGCCGCCACGGCGCGCGGACCAGCAGCCCGACGAGCGGGAGGACCAGGAAGGCGACGGCCAGGCCGGCCGGCAGGGCCAGCGGCCAGGGTGCGCGTCCCTGGCCGGCGCGCCGTGGCCGACCGCGCCCGTGCCCGCCGCTGGAGGCGAGGGGCTGGGCGGGGTCGGTCACGGGCGGGGCGGTCATGGCTGGGCGAAGCCAGCCTTGGTCAGGACCGTGCGGCCGGTCGAGGACAGCACGTAGGCGACGAAGGCGTCGGCCACGGCCTTGTTCTTCGACGCGGTGAGGGTGGCGATCGGGTAGGCGGTGGAGGCGTTCTCGTTCTCTGGGATCTCGACGCCAAGGACCTTGCTGCCGGCGGCCAGCACATCGGTCTTGTACACCACGCCGGCATCGACCTCACCGAGCTCGACCGTGGTGAGCACGCTCTTCACGTCCGGACCCTCGGTGACCGGCTTAACCGTGATCTTGGCCTTGTCGAAAGCACTGTGGGCGACGACGCCGCAGGGCACCGCGGCCTGGCAGAGCGCGACCTTGACGCCCGGCTTCGCCAGGTCCTCGATGGTGGTGATGTGCTGCGGGTTCGACGGCGGGACCGCGATCTCCGCCTCGTTCGTCGCGAACGTGGTCGGGTTGGCGGCGTTGTGCTGGTCGGTCACCTGGGTCATGTTCTTGGTGCTCGCGGAGGCGAACACGTCCGCGGGGGCGCCCGAGTTGATCTGCGTGGCGAGGGTGGAGCTGGCGCCGAAGCTGAACTTCACGGTCACGCCGGGGTGCGCGGCCTCGAAGCTCTTGCCCAGATCGGTGAAGGTCCCGGTCAGCGAGGACGCCGCGAGCACCGTGATCGTCCCGGACAGCGCCGGGGTGCTCGACGCACTCGGGGTGCCGGCGGCACCGGTGGAACCGCCGGAGCTGGAACCACAGCCGGCGAGCACGACGACGGTGACCACACCGGCGACGGCTGCCGCCGCGGGGCGGGGTATGCGCATGAGGATCCTCCAGCAGCGAGGTGGGACGACTCGAAACAGCGGGTGGGACGGCGTGGGTCGATGCGACAGCGTGGGTCGATGCGACGGTTGGGTTGAGGCGGCAGGGCGTTCAGCGATGCTGCTGGGGGACCTCGACCACGACGTTCGTCGCCTTGACCGCGCCGACCGCCAGTACCCCTGGCTCCAGGCCGAGCTCGTCGGCGGCCTCCCGGCTCATCAGCGAGACGATCCGGTGCGGCCCGGCCTGGATCTCCACCTGCGCCATCACGCCGTCTCGCTGGACCCGCGTCACGATCCCGGGGAAGCGGTTGCGGGCCGACTCGCCGACGATGACCGCTCGGCCGGCTGGGGATTCGGCGCCCTCGGCGAGCTCGGTGGCGAACTGTGCCAGTACGGACCCCTCGATCGCCTGACGGCCCGACTCATCACGGACCGTTGGCAGCCTGCCGATGTCCGCCCAACGGCGGACGGTGTCGTCGCTGACCCCGAGCAGTCCCGCTGCCTCGCTGATCCGGAAACTCGGCATGGCGGAACAGTACCCCCCCGCACTTACGGAAACATCGCCAGAACCGTCCCGAGATTACGGACATCGGAACGCAAAAACAACGGGAATGCGGAAGCCGGCGCCCGTCCGGTGGGTCAGGGGTTGGCTGGCGTCGCCGGGTCATCCGGCGGTGTGTCTGGGGCATCCGGGGCTGCCGGTATCGACGCCGGGTCGGCCCAGCGGTACGTGGAGTGGAAGAAGCCGCGGACCGGCCGGCCCCCCACGCGGAGATTGTGGGTGATGGGCACCGGTCCGGCCGGGTTCGCGACGTCGAAGGAGAGGAAGACGTAGTCGGCGCCGTCGAGCGGGGTGTTCGGGTCGTAGACACGCAGCGTGACTGTCGTGCCGACCAGGTCGTAGCCGTAGGCGAGGACCTGGTGGTTCAGGCCGAGCTTCAGCGGGTCGGCGGAGTGCACCGTGATGATGCCGAGGGCCGGCAGCCGGCCGGAGTCGAGATCGGTGCGGACCCGCGGCCACTCGTCGACGACCGTGATCCGGCCGAGCCCGGAGCGGCGGCCGAGCGCCCAGGTCACGTCTGCGTCCCTGGTCGCCTGGAGCCGGTAGTAGCGCAGCGCGCCGCGCGGCAGGTCCCAGCTGTCGAACAGCCGCCGGACGATGTATCGGTAGAGGGGAGAGCCCGGTCCGGGCGGCACGGTGTCGGGCGGGGGCTCGCGGCGCGCCTCGAACAGGTCACGAACCGCGAAGATCATGCCCCCGCACAGCCCGCGGCTCGCGTCGCCGATCGGGATGCCCTTGCCGAGGCCCGGTATCCGCACCGTGAGGACCGGCTGGTGCGGGAAGTCGTTCGTGAACTGGAAGGCCGAGGTGCTGGGCCGGAACCCGCTCGCCCCCACCGCCGTGCCGCCGACCATGCCTAGCTCCAGACATCGCAGTGGTGGGCCGACCAGGTGCCGGCCACCGCCGCGACCTTGGCCGGGGTCAGCAGCATCCGGTCTACGCCGCCGCGGACGGTGCGGACGTCGAACCGGGGCCAGGCCGGCGGCGATCCGGCGGCCGCCGCGCCGCCGCCCGGATCGCCGGTGGCTGCGAACCGGGTCCAGTAACCCACCATCGCCTTGGACAGCGCGATCCGTCCGGCGGTGGTCAGCTGGGACGACACCGCCGAGGGGAACAGATAGTCGAGATCCCAGCCATGGGTGGCGCCGGTGCCGAACTCGGGCGAGCTGGCCGGCGCGTCGGGAACGTCGAACTCGTAGAGATAGACCGGCTGCTGGGCGATTCCGGTGGCCAGCTGCGCGAACGTGGTCGTCTGACAGGTGAACATGTCGTCGGTGATGATCCGCGCCAGACGTTCCCGCGGCGGGGCCTGGCCGGCGGGATAGGCGGCCAGCACCCGGTCGGCCCGGTCCGGGAAATGGGTGCGGATCAGGGTGTCCACGCCCCAGTCGGTGATCGGGCCCTCGGCGGCCCAGTGGTTCGTGAACGGCCGGCCCTCGTCGGTGATGGTGCCCATCAGCAGCGGTACCCGCGCCAGCCGGCCGTCCCAGAGCGCCTGGGACGGGGTCAGCGGCAGCGTCGCCCCGCCCGTCGTCGGCGCGAACGCGAACGCGCTGAAGATCTCGGTGTCGTCGGCCGCGGCGGTCACCAACTGGTCCGCCGAGCGGGTCCGCATGCAGGCCGCCGCGGTCACCGGGTCCGGGCAGCCGAGCTTGGCCGCGAGGGCGAGCCCGGTCTGGGCGGCCTGGGCCATGGTCGGCAGCTCCCAGCTGCACGGGCCGCTTTCCATGATCGCCCGTTGGAACAGCCCGGTCGCCGCGGGCGCCGCCAGCAGCGCGCAGACATTCACCGAGCCGGCCGACTCGCCCATGATCGTGACATTGGTCGGGTCGCCGCCGAACGCGGCCGCGTTGGTGCGCACCCAGCGCAGCGCCGCGATGAGGTCCTCGGTGGCGAAGTTCCCGGCGTCGCCCGCGCCCAACGACGGCAGGACCAGGTACCCAAGCGGCCCGAGCCGGTAGTTCGTCGTCACGACGATCGCCGGGCCGCCGGTCACCAGCGCCGACGGATCGAAGGTCTCCCCGGTGCCGCCGACGAACGCGCCGCCGTGGATCCAGAGGATCACCGGCAGCCGACCGGTCAGCGGCGCCCCCGCCGGCCGGCCCACCGAGAGGTAGAGACAGTCCTCGCTGGAGATCGCGGCGAAGGCGCCGTCCTGCTTGCACGGTGGTCCGCCGACGGCGCCGTTCCGGACGCCCGACCACGGCGTCGGCTGTCGCGGCGCGGTCCAGCGCAGCGTCCCGACCGGCGGCGCGGCGAACGGGATGCCGTGATAGCGGTCCATCTTTCCGGTGCGCTGCCCGCTGATGCGGCCGTCGGCCGTGGCGACCACCGGCGGCGGCGCATCCGGGTTCGCGGTGTAGCCGGCCGGTGAGGTCACGGCCGCGGGCTGGCCGCGCGGAGACCTGTCCGCCCCGGACGTGCAGCCGGCGAGCCCCGCGGTGGCGACCAGCAGGCCCGTCAGCAGGGCCGTCAGCCGAGCGTGCCTGCGCATCTTCGGCCCTCCCGGTCAGGCGGACCCACGTGCTGGGCGCGGTCGCCTGGCTGACGGTCGACCGGCGCGGCCCGGTGCGACGACGGATCTTTAGCCGTCGAGCGTAGTCGGACCGGTGCCGGCCCACCGCGCCGGTGTGGCCTGGTTCGTACCCCGGTGAGGGATCGGGGAGTTTCGTGCTCGTGCGATGTGCGGCCTGGCGGTCGTGGCGCTCGCCGTGGTCAGTCCCGGTGAGCCCGGCCGACCCGTAGCCGGCGCCAGCCGGAGCCCGCCGCCCCGGCCACCCGGACCGCGGGTACCTCGCCGGGCCCGGCCACGGGCTGATCCAGCTCCGGCTCGGCGTCGTCCGGCTCGTCGTCCGGCTCGAGGTCGTAGGGGTCGGCGTCGGGCGCCGGCTCCTCGACGCGGACCGGCCGCGGCTGGGCGTCGTGGCTCGCGGACGGCTGGCGCGGGACCGTCGGCTCGGGCTCGGTGTCGAGCGGCCGGCGCTCGATGAGCAGCATGGCGAGGTCGTCACGCAGGTGCCCGCCGGCGTGCTCGGTGACCCGTTCGGTCAGCCGGTCGAGCGCCTGCTCGGGAGTGCCCTCGAGCAGCAGGTCGAGATGGTCCTCCAGCGGGAAGAACACCCCGTCCGGCGACCGCGCCTCGATCAGCCCGTCGGTGAACAGCAGCAGGCGGTCGCCGATGCTCCAGCGGGCCGACGACGGGGTGAACCGCTCGGCGAGCCCCAGCGGCGGGCTCGGCGACTTCAGCAGCACCTGACCGGGACCGGCGGCCGGTTCGACGGCGGAGCCGGCGTCGTCGTCGGCCGGGTCCGCGGGTTTCGTGGACGGCCGGACCAGCAGCATGGGCGGGTGATGACCGGCCGAGCAGAGGCTGAGCCGGCCGTCGGGGTGGATGTCCACCAGCAGCGCGGTGACGAAGTCCTCCGGGCCCGCCTCCCGGTTCACGGCCCCGGCGCAGGCCGCCGCCACCTGCTCCGGCTCCAGCCAGGTCACCGCGGCCTCGCGGAACGCGCCGAGGACGACGGAGGCGAGCCTGACGGCGGGCAGGCCCTTGCCGCGAACGTCGCCGATGATGACCCGGATCGTGTGCCGGGTGGCGACGACCTCGTAGAGGTCCCCGCCGACCGTGGCCTCCTCGGCGGCCGACAGGTAGCGGGCGGCGAAGCAGGCACCGTCGATCGTCGTCGGCACCTCCGGCAGCAGCGCCCGCTGGGCGACGTCGGCGACCGCGCGCACCCGGACGAGCTCGGTCTCCCGGTGGCGCAGCTCCGACTCGCGGCGGGACCGGTGGATCGCGATCCAGACCGCCACCGCCGACTGCGCCGCGACCAGCCCAATCGCCGCCAGATGCTGGGAGTTCAGGAACCGGTGGTCCCACAGCCCGGACAGCACGGCGACGACGACCGCCAGCGAGCCCATCGCCGCGGTGCGGCGCGGGCCGCGGGCACCCGAGACGAGCAGTGCGGCCAGTCCGAAGTACCCGGCCATGGCCACGTTGGTGAGCAGACTGATGCCGACCGCGCAGCACAGCACGGCCAGCCCGAGCGCCAGCGCCCGGTCCAGCTTCCAGGGCATGAGGCATTGTCGCTGTCCACCTGCCGGCACTGGGCAGGTACCGCCGGATTCATCGGGGCGATATACGCCGTGTGGCCTCTTCGGCCGGAAATTCGCACCCAGAACCGGGCTTGGACCGGTCAGGCCGCCGACGGGGCCGCGCCCGCTCGCTGGCCCGGACGCCTTTCGTACCAGCGCTGCGACCGCTCCAACTGGGCGGCGAGCGAGATCAGCAGGCTCTCACTGTTCGCCGGGCCCATGAGCTGCGCACCGAGCGGCAGGCCGGTGGCCGTCAGCCCCGCGGGCACGTTGACCGCGGGCCAGCCGAGCACGTTCCACGGCCAGGTGAACGGGCAGGCCGCGACGATCGCGTGGTCGGTCTCCCAGTTCGTCGGGCGGTTGAGCTCGCCGACCCGTGGCGGCGGCACGGCGGTGGTCGGCGCGAGCAGCACGTCGACCGACCGGAACACCCGCCCGATCCGCCACCGGGACATCGGCTCCGCGGCCCGCGCGGCGAGCAGCAGCGGGCGCAGCATCCGGCCGGTGCGGGCGTTGGCGACGGTGCGGCCGTCCAGCAGCTCCGGATCGGGCACCCGGTGGGCCCAGTCGTCGATCGCCTCCAACGAGCGCGGCAGGAAGATCACGCCCAGCAGGCCGTAGGCCGGGTCCGCCGGGACGACGTCGTGCCCGAGCTCCCCGAGCGCCGCGCCGACCTTCTCGACCGCTTCGCGCACCGCCGGGTCGAGAGTGGCCGACATGCCGCTGTAGGGCACCTTCAGGGACAGCCCGATCCGCAGCCGGCGCGGCTCGCGGGCGGCCGCGGCCTCGAACGGTTCCTCCGGGGCCGGCGGGCGGTCCCGGTCGACGGGCGCGCTGCCGGACAGCACGTCCAGCAGCAGGGCCGCGTCGCCGACGGTCAACGCCAGCGGGCCGAACGTCGTCAGGCCGTTGAACTGCTCGGAGACCGGCGCGCTGGAGATCCGGCCGCGCTGTGGCTTGATGCCGACGAGGTTCGTCCAGGCCGCCGGGATCCGCACCGAGCCGGCGCCGTCCGAGCCGACCGCCGCCGCGACCAGACCGGCGGCCACCGCGGCCGCGGCCCCGCCCGAGGAGCCGCCGGGGGTGTGGTCGAGGTCCCAGGGGTTGCGGGTGACCCCGAACGCCGGTCCCTCGGTGAACGGCCACTGGCCGAACTCGGGGGTGTTCGTCTTGCCGACGATCACCGCGCCGGCCGCCTTGAGCTTGCGCACCATCTCGCTGTCGGCCGGCTGCGGCGGGAACTCGCCGCGCGCGCCGAAGGCCGTCGGCTCGCCGGCCAGGTCGGTGTCGTCCTTGATCGCGATCGGCACGCCCAGCAGGGGTAGCCGTTCCCCCGCACCGATCCGCCGGTCGGCCGCGTCGGCCTCGGCGAGCGCGGCCTCCGGCCGTAGCCGCCGGAACGCGTTGAGCGTCGACTGGGTCGCCTGGATGCGATCGAGCGCGGCGCCGACGAGCTCGCGCGACGAGACGGCACCACCGGCGAGCGCCGTGGCCTGGTCCCGTAGGCCCAACAGGTCGTCCCGCACCCCGACCTCCCCGAGTCCGCTGCCCAGGAAAACCGTAGCCGACGGGGGCCGCCCGGCCCCTCCCTTCGCCCGAAACCCGCTGGTCAGCCGGATTCCACCGCGCGGCGGCCGGCTCGGGGTCCGGCGGCCGGGCCACGTCGGGCTGGGGCGGGTGGGATGCCTCGCCGTGGTCCGCGCGGTCTTTCGGTCACGCCGCCCCTGTTGGGGTGTCCTTGCGGTGAAGAACGACGGACTATCTCCTTAGCATCACGGGTAGCTCAAGTAATGCGCATTTTGCCGACCATGGCTCGTCTTGCGGGGTGTGGCCGGAGATGTGGGGCGGTCGTTCGCGGCAGCACTCCGCGGCAGGCCCGCACCCGCTGGCGATCATTCATCACCGACCGGAGCACCAAGAAGGGATCGAGGTGACCGAGCCAGACAACTCGTCGGAGTCCGCCGGGACCGCGCCGGAGGGCGCCACCGAGCCCCCGGCCCCCTACTCCGCGTTGTCCGATATCGCACCTGTCAACGACTACCCCACCCCCAGCCAGGAGCCGCCCGGCAGCCTGACCGCCGGCCTGAACGGCGCGTCCGGCCTGAACGGGCACCACCCGGTGGACGGCGCCGAGCCGGCGGCCGAATCGGTGCCGGCCGGAGAGCCGGCAGCGGCCGGACAGCCGGTGTCGGCCGGACAGCTGGGCGAGGACGCGCCGGTGGAGCCGGCCGACGACGAGGCCGGTCCCGGGGTGATCGCGGGCGCGCGCCAGCGGGTCGGCCCGGCGGTGGCCACCGTGCGGGACAAGGTCGGTCCCGCGGTCGCGAAGGTCGGCCCCACCGTCGCGACCGCCCGCGAGAAGGTCGCGCCCGCCGTCTCCAGGATCGGCCCGGCCGTCTCGACGGCGAAGGACCTGGTCGCCCCGGCGGTCTCGACGGCGAAGGACAAGGTCGCTCCAGCCGTCTCCACGGCGAAGGACAAGGTCGGCCCCGCCGTCGCCAGCGCGCGCGAGAAGGTGACGCCGCAGGTGGCCGCCGCGACGGAGCGCACGAAGACCGCGGCCGGCAAGGTCCGCTCCCAGGCGGGCGAACACCCGTGGGTGGCCACGGCGGCGGAACGTGCCGCGGCGGTCGCGTCCAGCGGGAAGACCGCGCGCGAGCTCGGCCAGGAGGTCCGGCGGCACCCCGCCGTCGCCGGAGGTGCTGGCGCGGCGTTCGCCGCGGCAGTCGGGGCCCTGTGGCTGCGGCTGCGGTCCCGCCGAGGGTCGGACGCCTGAGAATCCCGCGCTGGCGGGACCCGGGACCTGCCAGGTCCTGACGGGGCTCCCACCGGTCCGCGTCCCGCCGTCCCCCGGCCGCTCCTGGCCGTCGGGACGCGGGCCGGGGCGGGAACCTCGTGCTTCCACCGGAAGGTGCCGGGCGATGTCTGTTCGCTGACACCTCTTGCCATCGGACGATCCGTCACCTACGTTCTTCTCAATCTAAGAATTTCTCATGTCGAGAAGAATGAGCGGCTCGGCGAGGACAGCTCACGACGGAACGGAGAGCTCGATGGCGGACGGGACCCAGGCCGGTGGCGGCGCGGCGGAGGAGGCCGCGTTCCTCGCGTCCTACGACCCGCGCGACTACGAACCGGTCGCGGTCACCGTCGACGTCGTCGCGCTCACCATCCGGCTGGTGGAGAACCCGGCGGGGGAGGCCGTGCCCACCCTGCACGTGCTGCTGGTGCGGCGCGGGCAGGCGCCCTTCGCGGGCCGGTGGGCCCTGCCGGGGGGCTTCATCCGGACGACGGTCGGGCCCGACGGCGCGCGCGTCGAGGAGGACCTCGGCGCGGCCGCCGTCCGGGAGCTCGCGGAGGAGACCGGGCTGGCCGCGTCACCGGACCGGCGAGCGGCCGACCGCCGGCTCGACCGGATCCACCTGGAGCAGCTCGGGACCTACGGCACTCCGGGGCGCGACCCGAGAATGCGGGTCATCTCGGTCGCCTACCTCGCCTTCGCGCCTGACCTGCCTGATCCCACCGCTGGTGGCGACGCGGCCTCGGCCGCCTGGCTTCCGGTCACGTCGGTCGACCGGGACGGGATGGCGTTCGACCACGCGCGAATCCTGGCGGACGGCCTGGAACGAGCCAGCTCCAAGCTCGAGTACACGCCGCTGGCCACCGCGTTCGTGGCCGCCGAGTTCACCGTCACCGAGCTGCGGGCCGTCTACGAGACGGTCTGGGGCCAGCCGCTGCACGCGCCCAACTTCCACCGCAAGGTGCTCTCCGCGCCGGGGTTCGTCGAGGACACCGGCGCCACCACCGCCAGCGGCGGCGCCCGGGGCGGCCGCCGGGCCCGGCTCTACCGGGCCGGTCCCGCTCGGCTGCTGCACCCCGCACTGCTGCGTCCCGGAAAGGAGGACCCCCGATGATCACAGAGGCCGTCTCGCCCGGCGCCGCCGGGACCGGCTCGACGGCACCACCGCCGCACACGTTCGACGAGATCGTGGACCAGGTGCTGCGGCGGGGCCTGCCCGCGTCGGCGCTGTTCGGCCCGCTCGACCCGGCCGGCACCCCGGCGCGGGAGGCCTCACGCACGGCGCGCCGCGCCTACCGGACCATGGCGCGCCAGGTCCACCCGGACGTCGCCCCCGCCGGCCGGCGCGCGGATGCCGCGGCCGCCTTCGCGCGGCTCACCGAGCTGTGGTTCGCCTACCAGGGCGGCACGGCCGAGGCGCCGACGAGCCCGGGTGCGGATGGGTCGACGGGCGCGGTCGTCACCGGCCGCGCCCGGCACGCCTACACGGTCGGCCACCCGTACGCCAAGGGCGACCTGGCCGTCCTGTACCGGGTCGACCGCGTCGAGCCGGCGGACGGCCGCCCCGCGCCGGACACCCTGCTGTGCAAGATCGCCCGGTCGGCCGACGACGACGACCTGGTCGCCCGGGAGGCGACGGCCCTGCGACGGATCGCCCGGCTCGGCGACCGCAGGCACGCCGCCTACGTGCCCACGCTGGTCGACACGGCCCGGCTGGCGGACGGCGGGCCCGCCCCGGCCCGGCGGGTGAACGTGCTGGCTCGGCTCGACGGCTTCGTCACGCTGGCCGAGGTGCGAGCCGCCTACCCGGACGGGCTCGACCCGCGGGACGCGGCCTGGATGTGGCGACGGCTGCTGGTCGCGATCGGGTACGCGCACCGCGCCGGTGTCGCGCACGGCGCGGTGCTGCCGCCACACGTGCTCATCCATCCGGCCCAGCACGGCCTGGTCCTCGTCGACTGGTGCTACAGCGCGATTCCCGAGCCGGCGGACGGCGCGGTCGTCGGCCCCTACCGGCCCGCCGCCGGACCGGACGACCCGAGCCGGCGGATTCCGGCGCTGGTCGCCGCCTACGCCGACTGGTACCCGGCCGAGGTGGCCCGCCGCGAGCCGCCGGCCGCGGCGACCGACATCGCGCTCGCCAGCCGGTGCGTCTCCTACCTGCTCGGCGACGAGGACCCGGCCCGGCTGCCGGCGGCGGTACCGGCGCCGATCCGGCGGTTCCTCACCGGCTGCCTGCCGGCGGCGCCGGCGATGCGGCCGGACGACGCCTGGCGGCTGCTCGGCGAGCTCGACGACCTGCTCGGGCGGATCTACGGCCCGCGGCGCTTCCGCCCGTTCGCCATGCCGGCACCCGTGACCTGACCCCGTAGGCGCAGGTCACCGTCCCTTCTCTCTTTCGGCTGTTCGTTCTCGTTTTCTGGAGGTCATCATGGGTGGCGGAGCCTGGTCGACGGACGTCTATGACGCGGCCGCGAACTACCGCGCGAGCACGGGCGCGAGCGCGTTCGACTACAGCGACCGGATGCGCGGTGCCGGTCGCGCGATGAAGGCGCACCCGGAGCTGGACCCGTTCGGCGTGGGCAAGCGGGAGAGCCGTGACTCGGCCGAGCACCCCACCTCGCTGGCGATCTCGGTGCTCTTCGACGTCACCGGCTCGATGGGCTCGGTGCCGAAGGAACTGCAGGCCAAGCTGCCGTCGCTGTTCGGGCTGCTGCTGCGCAAGGGCTACGTCGAGCACCCGCAGATCATGTTCGGCGCCATCGGGGACGCGACGTGCGACCGGGTGCCGCTGCAGGTCGGCCAGTTCGAGTCGGACAACCGGATGGACGAGCAGCTTGGCAACATCATCCTGGAGGGTGGTGGCGGCGGCCAGGTCATGGAGTCCTACGAGCTGGCGATGTACTTCATGGCCCGGCACACCGCGCTCGACTGTGTCGAGAAGCGCGGCAAGAAGGGCTACCTGTTCGTCATCGGCGACGAGAAGCCGTACCGGAAGGTGGACGCCGGCCAGGTCCGTGACCTGCTCGGCGACCAGCTGCGGGCCGCCATCCCGACCAGGGAGATCATCGAGGAGCTGGAGCGGACGTACAACGTCTTCTTCATCATCCCGGCCGGGACCGCGCACGCGCAGGACCACGAGGTGCTCGCGACCTGGCGGGAGCTGCTGGGCGAGCGGGTGATCGAGCTCGACGACCTGGGGCTCGCCTGCGAGACGATCGCGCTGACGATCGGCATCCTGGAGGACTCGATCGACCTCGACGAGGGCCTCGACGACCTGCGCGACGTCGGCGCCGGTGCCGCCGTCGCCCCGGTCGGCAAGGCGCTCGCCCGGATGCGCCCCGGCGGCCCAGACCGCCGCGAGATCACCCCCGGCCCGAGCGGCCAGCCGCCCGCGCAGCGCGGCGGAACCGGCATCGCCCGGCTCTGACCCATCCGTCCGGGGCCCAGCGGGGCCGCCCCCGGACCCGACGCCAGTCGACCAGGAGGAGTTCTCATGCGGCACACGATCGTCGTCGACCTCGGGTTCGGCGACGCCGGCAAGGGAACGGTCGTCGACCACCTCTGCCGGGTCGCGGCGGCGGACGGGCGGCCGGTGGCGGCCGTGGTCCGGTTCAACGGCGGCGCGCAGGCGGCGCACAACGTCGTCACCGACGACGGCCGGCACCACACGTTCGCCCAGTTCGGCTCGGGCACGCTCACCGGCGTGCCGACGCACCTGTCGCGGTACGTCCTCGTGGACCCGCTGGCGCTCGCTGCCGAGGCGGCGCACCTGGCGGCTCTCGGCGTGCCCGACCCGTTCGCCCGGCTGACGGTGCACGGGGACGCCCTGCTCACGACCCCGTACCACGTCGCCGCGAACCGGACCAGGGAGCTGGCGCGCGGCGCCGGCCGGCACGGCTCGTGCGGGATGGGCATCGGTGAGACCGCCGCCTACGCGCTCTCCCACCCCGACGACGCGCCCCGGGCCCGCGACTGCGCCAGGCCGGCCCGGCTGCGCCGGCTGCTGACCGAGCTGCGGGACCGCCTGGAGGCGGAGCTCGGCCCGCTGGCGGGACCCGCTCGGGCCGGTGGCGAGCTGCCGCCGGTGGACGCCTGCGTCGAGGTGTTCGGGCAGTTCGCGCGGGCCGTCCAGCTCGTCGACGACCGGCACCTCACCGAGCTGGCCCGGGTCGGACCGGTGGTCTTCGAGGGGGCGCAGGGCGTGCTGCTCGACGAGTGGCACGGCTTCCACCCGTACACGACCTGGTCGACGACGACGTTCGCGAACGCGGAGAAGCTGCTGTGCGACGCGGGCGTGCCCGCCGGCGACGCCCGTCGGCTGGGGGTGGTGCGGACCTACACCACCCGGCATGGCGCCGGCCCGCTGGTGACCGAGGACGCCGTGCTGGCCGCCGCGCTGCCGGACCGGCACAACGGCACCGGCCGCTGGCAGGGCGCGTTTCGCGTCGGCCATTTCGACGCGGTCGCGCACCGGTACGCCGTCGACGTCGCCGGTGGGGTCGACGCGGTGGCGCTCACCCACCTCGACGCGCCCAGCCGCCAACGGCTGGGAATCTGCCGTTCGTACGAGGTCAGCCCGGCCGGCACAGTCGTGCAGCCGACTCCCGGCCGCTCCGGCATCCCGGACTGTGACGACATTGGGCCGGCGGTCGCGCGCGACGCTGACCACATGGACGCGAGCGCCGTGCGTGACCCGGCCGGACCGGCGGATGCCGAGCCGGCCGGCTCGCGGCGGGTCGACCGCCTGGTGCCCGGGCCCTCCGGTGACCTGGCGCGAGCGGCGGAGCTGACCGGGCTGCTGTCGCGGGCCCGGCCCGTCCTCGACCCGTGCCCGCCCGGCCCGGCGGACTGGCCGGACGTCGTCGCCGACGTGTGCGGCGCGCCGGTCACCATCCGCTCCCACGGACCCAGGAGCGGTGACAAGCACTGAACGGAACAGGTCCACGGCCACTGGTCGCCCCTGACCCGGGTGGTCAGCCAGCGTGGACAGCGCAAGAACCGAACCCATGGAGGTTCGCCGTGCTGGAGTTCTACGTCTTCACACTGATCCTGGCGCTGGTCTTCGCGTCGGGGACCGTCTTCCTGCTGGTCCTGCTCCGGGTGCTCGAGGAGCGGCGAGACCTCGCTGACACCCGGCTGGCCGCCTCGATCCGAGCCCTGCAGGAGGACCGGCACGCGTAGCGTTCGGGCCATGTCGACCCAACCAGTCCCGGCCGGGCCGGACTTGGCGCCCGCGCTGGTGTTCTCGTCCGCGCCGGGTCGGTGGGTGCTGATCGCGACCGTGCTCGGCTCGGGACTCGCCGCGATCGACGCGACCGCCGTCGGGGTCGCGCTGCCCTCGATCGGGCGCGACTTCGGCACCGGGCTCGCGTCGCTGCAGTGGGTCGTGACCGCCTACACGCTCACCCTCGCGGGACTGCTGCTGGTCGGCGGCTCGCTCGGCGATCGGTACGGCCGCCGCAAGGTCTTCGTGATCGGCGTCGTCTGGTTCGCGACCGCCTCGCTGCTGTGCGGGCTCGCGCCGAACGCGTCCATGCTGATCGGCGCCCGGGCGCTGCAGGGGGTCGGCGCCGCGCTGCTCACCCCGGGCAGCCTCGCGATCCTCCAGTCCTCCTTCGGCGCGCAGGACCGGTCCCGGGCGATCGGCGCGTGGTCCGGGCTGTCCGGGGTCGCGACCGCGGTGGGGCCGTTCCTCGGCGGCTGGCTGGTGGCGGCCGTGTCGTGGCGGCTGATCTTCTTCCTGAACCTGCCGCTGGCCGTCGCCGTCATCCTCATCGCGGCCCGGCACGTCCCCGAGTCGACGGACCCGGCGGCGCCGCGGCGGATCGACCTGCGCGGCGCGGCCCTCGGGACGCTCGGCCTGGTCGGGCTCTGCTACGGGCTGATCGAGGGCCCGTCACGCGGCTGGACGTCGGGTCCGGTGATCGTGCCGCTCGTGGCGGGAGCCGCGCTGCTGGTGGCCTTCGTGACCGCCGAACGGCGCACCCACGAGCCGATGCTGCCGCCGAGCCTGTTCGCGTCCCGCCAGTTCGCGGCCGCCAACCTGGTCACCTTCGTGGTCTATGCCGGGCTCGGTGGGGCGTTGTTCCTGCTCCCGATCGAGCTGCAGGAGGTTGGCGGCTACTCGCCGGTCGAGGCGGGCACCGCGTTGCTGCCCATCACGATCATCATGTTGACGCTGTCGGCGCGGTCCGGGGCGCTGGCCGCGCGGATCGGTCCCCGGCTGCAGATGAGCGTCGGCCCGCTGGTGGCCGGCGGCGGGCTCGCGCTGCTGTCCCGCGCCGGCCACGGCGACGGCTACTGGCGTGACGTCCTGCCCGCGGTGATCGTGCTGGGCCTGGGGCTGGCGACGACCGTCGCGCCGTTGACGTCCACCGCGCTCGCCGCGGCGCCGGTCGAGAAGGCCGGCGTCGCCTCCGCGGTGAACAACGACGTCGCCCGCACCGCGCAGCTGCTCGCGGTCGCCGTCCTGCCCGCCGTGGCCGGTCTCTCCGGAGCCTCCTACCTGCAGGCCGGCGCGTTCGACCACGGCTTCCGGATCGCGATGCTGTTGGCCGCCGCGATCGCCGCCGTCGGCGGTCTCACCGCGGCCGCCAGCATCCGCAACCGGCCGGACCAGCGCGCGGCCCGTCGCAGGCACCTGCGCCCCGCGCACTTCACCCACTGCGCCCTGGACGCGACGCCAGTCGCGACCACCGCGGACAACTGCCCGCTGGGCGCCGCGGGCCGTCAGCCCAGGTACTCCGCCACGACACCGAGGTAGGCGTCGTTGAGCAGCGAGCGCTGGCGGGACAGGAAGTGCAGGATGCGGACGCCGGCACCGCGGGCCTCGTCGATGGAGGAGAACGCCTTCGGCCTGCGGTTCCAGGCCGAGTCCAGGGTGGAGACCTTCGTCCCGGTGGCGGCGATCGCGCGGACGAGCGCGAGCTGGTCCTCCCCACCGAACCGGTTCCACTCCTGGTGCCAGCGGTTGAACATCCTGGACACCCGGCCGTTCTGGTCCCAGAGCATGACGCCGCTGTTGTAGTAGCGCCGGTCGCTCAGGCCGAGCTCCTGCATGAGCTGGTATTCGGGTGCGCGCCGGCTCGGGTCGTTGACGCTGCGCGCGATGACGTCGGCGACCGACGAGTGCATGTCCGGCGCCATCGCCATGTCGCGGCCGGCGAGCAGCTCCCAGACCTCGTCGATCGAGGAGATGACGATCGTGTCGGCGTCCAGGAACAGGGTCCGCTCGAACGACCAGCGGTTCAGCTGCGTCTTGTGGAAACGGGACGCGAAGCCGCCGGGAAGGCTGCCGACGACGAGGGTCTCGCATTCCAGGTCGACCAGCTCGTGGCTGGGCGCGTCGGTGATGACCCGCACCGGGCCGTCATAGCCGTGCAGGCGCAGCGTGCGCGCGCTGTCCGTGACCAGGTTGGCGTAGCTCTCGCCCAGGGCGAGGTAGACGACGCCGCGATTGGCGCCCGGCTTGCTGGGCCGCGCCCCCTGCCTGGCCGGTCTGCCGTTCTGTGCCGCCAGTCCGTTCTGCGCCGTCGGCCCATGGCCGTTCAGGGAGACGTCGAGGGGTGGCGCCGACAGTTGCTTGACCGACGTCTCGTCGCGCTTGCCGGTGCCGTTGGCTCCGTTCAGGTCGGCCGCGGTGAGCTGCTTGGGGATGGCGGGCGGGGGGCTGACCGAGAGCCAGCCGATGGCCCTGGCGGCGAGCATGAAGTCGATCCGGCGCTGGATGTGGTCCGGCCGACGATGCAGGGCGTGCGGATCCGGCAGTTCGCTGCGGTTCATCAGCGTCTCGGGGTCGGGGTCGTTCGGCGTCAGGTAGTTGCGCAGCCCGGCGCACAGCCGCATCGCGACGCAGAGCAGCATGTCGTCCTCGGGGACCTGCTCCGCCATGTAGTTCATCAGCCAGCGGAGCTGGGCGATGTGGTGCAGGTTGCGGGTCCGGACGAAGAAGCCGCGGACCAGGATGTCGATCTCCCGCGCCTTCGGCAGCCGGCCGACGTTGCGGGCGGTGTAGACCCCGTCCGGCGGGACGATCCGGCCCATCTGGCCGATCGAGCCGAAGCCGGGGAGCGACTCGGCGGTGTTCACGAAGTGCTCGACGCAGCGGGTCCCGGGCAGCATGTCGTCGTCGACGAAGAACGTGTACTCGTGGTCGTAGGCGGCCAGCGGCACGAACCTGGAGTACGGCCCGGTGTTGTGGCCCCAGCGGTAGACCCGGTCGGCGCTGGACAGCGTCGCCTGGGACAGCGTGTATTGGTCGTCGATATGGGTGTCACATACCGTGACCGTGCAGGGCACGGATTGCGCCTGCAGCGCGTCCACGATCCGCTCGACATTGCCTGGACGTTTCCAGTTAATGACGACAGCCTCTACCTTGTTCATGCCACCCGTCGACATCCGCCCATGACGAATACAGCGTTGAACACACGCCTGTCGGCGCGTGAAAAATTGGGTTGACCCGTAACCGGACGTCGGTACGCCGCGTCGGCGCGGGCACCTGAGAACGGGGGGTTGACCGAAATGTTCGCACGTCAGCAGGCGGATTCTCAAGGGATCCGAAACCTCGACCGAAGTGTGACCTGTGTCACATTATGCCCGGTTGGGCTTCCGTGCGGAGTCCGGCCGGCGTGCGTCGTGGCGGGATGCGCGCCGAGCGGCGATGTATTTCGGACGCGTTGAGAGATGACGAACATGTTTCGTGCGGCTGAATCCTGCGTGCTGTTTCGGAAACATGACGGGCGGGCCGCGGGCGGCCGTCCAGATAAAGATGCGTACCCGGACCGCTACTCGACGTGACGCTCTTTTGGGGCCCGGCGCGGCGACCGTGCTGGAACGGCGAACGGGGCCGGCCCCACCGCGGTGGGGCCGACCCCGTTCGGACCGGCGTGACTCTGATCTTTGGCGTCAGGCCTGGTAGATGTCGTCGCCCTTGACGGTGACGTTGACCGGGGACAGCGGGCGAGGGGCCGGGCCGGCGACGTTCTTGCCGGTCGTGGCGTCGAACTTGCTGCCGTGGCACGGGCAGTTGATCGTGCCGTTGGAGACCGAGCCCACCGTGCAGCCCATGTGGGTGCAGATCGCGGAGAAGGCGTGGACGGTGCCGCCGGAGTCGCGGGTGACGACGATCTTCTTGTCGGCGAGGACCAGGCCACCGCCGACCGGCACCTTGCTGAGGCTGGTGAGCTCCTTGGCGTCGTCGGCCGAGGCGCTCGTCGGCGCGGCGCCGCTGGGGGTCTCGTCGGCGCCGTGGTCACTGTCGGTCGAGGCGGGCGCGCCCGTCGCGGCGTTCGTGGTGTCGGAGCCGGACGAGCTGCCGCACGCCGCCACCAGGAAGCCGCCCGCGCCGGCGGCCAGGGCGAAGAGGGGAACCGTCACTCGCCGGGTCAGCCCGGGGTACGGCGTCGGCGATTCCGTCGGCTCCGCCTGGGTCGTGGCGTCCAGCGTCATGGCATTCCCTCCTGGAAGTGGGTATCGCCTCACACGTCCGACGGTAGGTGTGCGGAAGGGCCTTCCGAGTCGCGGCATGCCGCGAACTTCTAAAGATCTGGTGAGAGCCCGCGGCGTGGCCCCGGATATCGGCCGGCACGAAGTCGGCGAAATGGCGGCTCGACGGGCGTAATTACCGTCCGTCGCCGCCAGGGGTTGTCAGCGGTTGTCAGTGCCGGTTGGTCAGGACAGCGTGACCAGCGCGCCCAGCGCGAACGCGGCGGCGAAAAGCCAGATCAGCGTGGGCACCGTGCTCAGCCACCGCGGCGGGCGCCGCCGGGTCACGACAGGAGTGCTGGCGATGGGCGCCGGCTGCGCGGCCGGCGCCGCCGCGTGGCCGGGGCGGGCCAGCGGGCCGCTGGCGGGGGCGAGCCGCGTCTCGGCCTCGTCGACGTCCGGCTCGGCCGGGGCCGCCGGGGGCACGTCGACCGGGACGATGGCCGTCAGCGTCAGCTCCGGGCCGTCCAGGGCGCCGAGCCGCAGCAGGGTCGGCTGGGCGCCGACCGCGACCGAGGTGACCCGCTGGCCGTCGTGCCACATCCCGTTGGCGCTGAGGTCACTGGCGGTCCAGCCGTCCGGGGACGGCTCGAGCGCGACGTGCCGCCGGGACACCTTGGGGTGGCTGACGACGATGTCCGAGTCCGACGCCCGGCCGACCACGACCTTGCGGTCGCCGGGCAGCGTGAGCTGCGTGGTCGAGGTCTGCACGCGCAGCGCGACGAGAGGCACGCTGATCCTCTCTCTCAGGCCGGGAAGACGGCGTTGTCGTGGACGCTGACCTGGACCGGGGGCAGCGGGGTCGACGCCGGGCCGGCCACCGGGGCGCCGCTCGTCACGTCGAACTTGCTGCCGTGGCACGGGCAGTTGATCGTGCCGCCGGAGACCTCACTCACGGTGCAGCCCTGGTGCGTGCAGACCGCGGAGAAGGCCTTCACGTCGCCGGCCTGGTCCTTGGTCAGCACGACCGCGGCCTTGTCGAGGATCAGGCCGCCGCCGGCTGGGATCTGGTCGAGCGTCGCCAGCGGTGTGCTGGCCGCCGCCGACCCGCCGGCATAGCCGCTGCCGGCCGCGTTGGCGCCGGGTCCGGCACCGTCGCGGTGGTTCCACGCGACACCGACGCCGGCCGCCGCGCCGACGACCACGACCGCCGCGGGAATGGCCCGCCGGGTGAGTGACCCCGCCCCGTCCGGGGTGGAGACGTCCTGCGTCATCTGAGCGCCTTCCTCGGGCGGGGATCAGACATGGGGGATGCCGGAGCGGGTGAAGAACCACAATGCGGCGGTGAGCCACAACAGGACGAGCAGCGAGAAGACGAGCCCGCCGAGTACCGGCAGCGCCCAACCGGGCAGGGATTTCACCCGCAGGCCGAGCATCTTCGCCGCGTAGGCGCCATAGAACGTGCACCCCGCGACACTGTGCACGAGGACTCTTGTATCCGCCGTCGAGAATCCGAGGGCCCACAGGCAGTGGAATGCGACCGGAAGGGAGACGACGAAAGCCGCCGTCCCACTCCAGCGGTGCACGATCGAAACCACCGGTCCAGCGGATTTGACGCCCGGCAGGCGCCCCCACATCCACAGCGCCGTCAGGAGCTGCACGAGGACGAGGATGAGGACGATTGTCGTCAGCCACGCCTTCATCGGCAGTGGGCTGGAGAAACCGAGGGTGTACAGCGGTCGGCGGGCGGGCGCGTGCTCCCGGCCGTACACGCCGAGGGCGACCGCGATGACGGCGCCCACGAGCACGGCGCCGGCGAGCCCAGTGGACCCGCTGAGGATCGACCGGCGCGGTGGCGCGGCGGTGCCCGCGGTCGGCTCGGGTATCGACATATCGCCTCCGTTCCGGCCCCCCGGCCGGGCTCAGGCAGTTTCCGCGCGGTCGGCTGACCCGCCGCCGGAATGCCTGATGATTTGTCTCGTAAGTGGGCTGCCGTGTCAAGGAGAGCTGGCTGACGGCTTTCTGACGACAGGCCTGCGTCACCGATACAAACGGCGCGCGCCTTTGGGCGGTATGGCGCGGTCTGGATTTCGGCCGGGGCCTTCCGTCGAATTCCGACGACCGCCCAGCATAGGGGCCGGTCCGCGACCGGGATGCACCAGCCACTGGTCGCTCCGCCGTTGTGGCCGCGGGGAACCGCTCGGTGGCCGGTCCGGCGGCCGGAAGGCGGATTGCCGGGTCGTACTTAGGGCTGATCACGGGGTGGGGCCTGCTCCCGTACCGTGAGGATTCATGGAGGCGGGTCTCGGTCGGCGCGGGCGTGCCGGCGGCCATCCGGACCGGCCGAAGCCGCCGGCCCGGGTCTGGCGGGACTGGCTTCTGGTCGGTGTGTTCGGGCCCATGGCCCTCCTCGAAGGGCTGCTGCGGCCGGATCTGCCCCTGCGGCCGGTGGCGCTCGTCATCGGCGTCGGGCTGGTGCCGACGCTGCTGTGGCGGCGGACGAGGCCGTTCCTGATGGTGGCGATCGCGTTCGGCGTCGGCATCGTCGTCTCGCTCGCGACCAGCGGGCCGCCGCCCGAGCTGAACTCGATGTTCTATCTGCTGCTGTTCCCGTACGCGCTGGCTCGCTGGGGCGAGGGCTGGGCGGTGCCGGCCGGGCTCTCGATCGCGGTCGCCGCCGACGTCGTGTCGTTCGTCGCCGACCCGGTGTCGCTGGGCAGCGCGGCGGGTGGGCTCGCGGTGCTGACCACGTCCGCCGCGCTCGGTGCCGCGCTGCGCTATCGAGCCTGGGCCCGGTGGCGTGAGTTCGAGCAGGTGAAGCTCGTCGAGCGGGAGCGGCTTGCCCGTGACCTGCATGACACCGTCGCCCACCACGTCTCGGCCATCGCGATCCGCGCGCAGGCGGGCCTCGCGACGGCGCCGACCAGCGCGGAGGCGGCCACCGACGCGCTGCGCCTGATCGAGACCGAGGCGAGACGCACGCTGGCCGAGATGCGGGCGATGGTCCGCGTCCTGCGCCGCGACCAGCCACTGACCGGCCCCGGCTCGTCGCTGCCCTCGGCGCCACCGCTGCCCTCGGCGCCACCGCAGTCCGGGCCGGAGCCGCTGTCCGGACTGGAGCCGCGGCCGGAGGACCTCGCGCCGACGCCGGGCCTCGCGGACCTGAGCCGGCTGGCGGACGACCGGGCCGGGCTGCCCGTCGCGGTCCGCGTCGCCGGCGCGGTGGACGACGTCGCGGCGCCGGTGGCCACCGCCGTCTACCGGCTCGCCCAGGAGGCGGTGACCAACGCCCGACGGCACGCCCGCGGCGCGACCGGCATCGAGGTGGAGGTGACGGCCGAGGACGGCGCGGTCCGGCTGCGGGTGCGCGACGACGGCGACACCAGTGGGGCCTCGCCGAACCCGACGCCCGGGTACGGGCTGCTCGGCATGCGCGAGCGCGTGCACCTGCTCGGTGGGACCTTCGAGGCCGGGCCGGATCAGCGGCCCGGTGCCGGTGGCGGCTGGACGGTCCGCGCCGTCCTGCCCGGCGCCGGGCAGCCGGCATGACCGCCCCCGCGGGCCGGACGGTCCGGGTGCTGGTCGCCGACGACCAGGAGATCGTCCGGACCGGCCTGCGCATGATCCTCGACGCCCAGCCGGGCATCGAGGTCGTCGGGGAGGCCGCCGACGGGCTGGCCGCCGTCGAGCTCGCCCGCCGGTTGCGCCCCGACGTGTGCCTGTTCGACATCCGGATGCCGGGCCTGGACGGCATCGAGGCGACGGCCCGGCTCGCCGGCCCGGGCGTGGCCGACCCGGTCGCCGTCGTCGTGATCACGACGTTCGACCTCGACGAGTACGTCTACGCCGCGCTGCGGGCCGGCGCCAGGGGCTTCCTGCTGAAGGACGCCGGCCCGGACCTGCTCGCCCAGGCCGTCCAGGCCGCGGCGTCCGGTGACGCGCTGATCGCCCCGGCCGTCACGGCCCGGCTTTTGGCCGCCTTCGCCGACGCCGGCCCGGGCCGCCCGCCGCGTCAGCCCGTCGAGCCCCTGACGGGCCGCGAGGAGCAGGTGCTCGCGGCGGTGGCCCGCGGCCGGACCAACAACGAGATCGCCGCCGAGCTCTACATCACGCTGAGCACGGTCAAGACGCACGTCGCCAGCCTGATGGCGAAACTCGCCGCCAGGAACCGCGTCGAGATCGCCATCTGGGCCTACGAGACCCGGCGGGTCCGGCCCGGGTGACCCCTGGCCACGTCTGGACGACGGCGGGTGCGCAGGCCCGCTCGGTGGTCAGGCCCGTTCGAGGTCCGCGAGGGCGAGTTCGCAGTCGAGGTCGACGTAGGCGGCGCCGTACCGTTCGGCGAGGGCGAGCGAGATCTCCCGCCGCTGGTAGCCGTCGGTGCCCAGCGTCGACAGCCAGATCGCCAGCCCGTAGGCGGCCGAGGCCCGGTAGTGCGTCCAGGCGTCCTCGAAGGACGGCCGCGTCTCGGCCGGGACGTCGAGCGCGGCCAGGTACTCCTTCAGCAGGTCGGCCTCGGCGCGCTGGCGGTCGGCGATGGTGAGCGAGCCGACCAGGAAGTAGCCGACGTCCTGAACCCACCGGCCGCGGCGCACGACCTGCCAGTCGAGGAAGCCGACCTCGTCGCCGGGCAGGACGTAGGTGTTGCCGATGTGGGCGTCGGCGTGCAGCAGCGTCCCGGGCTCGCGGCCGAGGGTCGCGACGTCGCGCACCCACAGGTCCACGATCTGGTCGCCGTCGTACTTCGTCACCTCGGAGGGAAGGTGGTCGGCCCCGCGTTCCAGGCCGATCGGGGTGAACCGGCGCAGGCCGGCCTGGAAGCCCTCGGTCGGCGCCCACGGCTGGACCCAGCCGAGCCGGGGGTGGGTCGCGGCGGTGAACCCCCAGTACAGGCTGTGCAGCCGGGCCAGCCCGCGCAGCCCACTCGCGACCTGGTCGACGGTCATCGGACGGGTCGAGTCCCGCGGATCGGCCCCCCGGAGGGTGACGTCCTCCATGACGATCACGTAGTCGAGGCCCGGGCGGTCGATGACGACCCGGTAGGAGTGCGGGTGGTCGACGGGCAGCGGCACCCCCGAGGCGAACAGGTCCGGCTCGTTGAACAGGTTGCCGTTCCTGGCGTGTACCTCCCGGTGCACGCCCTCGGCCTTCAGGAAGACCCGGCCGGGCCCCGAACCGGACGCATAGTCGAGATCGAACCGCGCCCGCCGGTTGGTGCCATCGTCCCGGACCACCAGGGTGACCGCGCCGACCACCGCGTCGGGGTGCTGTTCCGCGAGAGCGGCGGTCATCCACTCCGGGGTCACGTCCGCCCAGTCCGCGGGCACCTGTAAACGGTCGGGCGTCGACTCAGTCATCGACTAAGTATGTGATCGCTCACTTTCGTGTGTCAACTTGCGCTCGGCCGGCGAGCTTCCCGGCCGCCCGGCCGGGGCTGCCCGTCGCGGGTCCGTCAGCGGGCATCCGATCCGGTGAGGGCGACGTCGAGGGTGGGTTCGACGCGGGCGGCGAGCCACTGCGACTCGTTGTTGGCCACGGTGCTGGCCAGGGTGCCGGTCAGCCGGCGCCACCCGAGGCCGGGTGCCAGCAGCGTGAGGTCACCGGTCGCGTGCCGCATCAGTGGGAACCGTTCCTCCCAGCTCGCGGCGCCGGCCCCGTCGCCGGTCGTGAAGCCCACGACGAGCTCGGCCGGTGCCGAGAGCGTCGCGGCGCTGAGCTCGCCCGACCCGGCGGACCCGGCACCATTCAGGACAAACGTGCTGGCACCGCCGGCCGGTAGCCGCTGGGACTGGGTCTGATCGCCCAGCCGTACATACAGCCGGGCGCCCGCCCCCAGGCCGCCGGCGGGGATGCCCGCGGTCCCGGCGGCCGGCGGCCGGACGGTCACCCGGATCTGGATGCTGGTGCCCTGGACCTGGTGCAGCTGGACGAACGAGCCCCGGTAGCTGCCGGGGACGTCCGCGTCGACCAGCTCGTTGGGCCGCAGGCGGTAGATCGTCCGATCGGGCATCCGGTCGGGCAGCGCGGCGATGCCGGGGCCGATGTCGGCCGCGTAGACGATCGGCCCGTCCAGGTCTGCCGAGTTACGCAGCGTGTGGTACGGAAGCTGGGTGTAGTGGGTCGGGATCGCCGGCGTGACGACCACCAGCGCCGGGCCCGGGAGGTGATCGGGGATCAGCGCGTCCAGGAAGGCGTTGCCGGAGTTCACGCCGCGCTGGACATCGATCCTGCCCTGAAGGGTCGGCACGGTGAGGGCGGTCAACCCGGCGAAGGAGAGCACCAGGGCGGTGGCCCGGACCAGCGGCTTCGGACGCGCCTGACGCGCCCGGCGCCTGCCGCGCTGTTCCGCTGGAATCAGCGACCACAGCCAGCGGGCACCGGCGGCCCCGAGGATCACGATCGGAGTGAAACCCGCCAGGTGGTAGTGCGGGCCGAGGCCGTTGCGCAGCCCGGGCATGGCGAAGGCCGATCCCCACCAGAAGAAGTAGCCGATCAGTATCGCCGCGGTCGTGCTGGCCAGCAGCAGGCGTTCCGCGCGGCGCCGCGGAGCCAGCAGGCCGACGACGGCGAGCGCGATCAGGCCGAAGCCGCCGAAATACCAGCTTGGCGCCGCCTTCAACGTCTCCTGCAGAGCTTGCACGGCCAGGTGATGAGTAAAGGTGAAGGTCGGCTCGGACGGCAGGATGCGCCGCGGGCCGAAGCCGAACGTGTCCAGCGGGTCCGACGCCGTCTGCGGGAGCCGCAGCGGCGATCCCGTCACGTGCGAGCAGTAGGCCAGCAGCAGGCCGACGAACGGAGCCGCGCCGAGAACGCCCCAGCCCGCGCGGGCCAGCAGGATCGTCGGCGTTCGCCACATCCGCGTGGCCGCGAACAGGACGAGCGGCCCGACGACGAGAACCGCGTCGAACGGCCGGATCAGCAGGGCGAACCCGACCAGCGCGCCACCGCCAATCAGCGGGCCTCGTGTCCCGGTCCGGACCCCGCGTAGCAGCAGGGCGCTGGCCAACGTGAGCACGGCCGCGCAGGGGGCGTACGCCAGCGGAAGCGCGGTGTGTAGCAGCACAAGCGGGGAGAGCGCGACGAGGCCGGCCGCGATGGCGGCCGTCCAGCCGTCCTCGAACAGCTCGCGGGTGAGCAGGTAGGTCCCGATGACCCAGCAGGCCGCGATCGCCGCGGGAGCGACGGCCATCGTGCCGAAGACAGCCTGTGAGGCCGCGAGCAGCGCGGGCCAGCCCGGCAGGTACTTGGTGAACACCTCGGTGCCGTGCATGCCGGTCAGCCATGGCTGGAAGAACGGCTCCACGACTCTGGAATCGAGGGTGAGCCGTCCGTCCAGCAGCATCCGTGCCTGCAGGACGTAGGCGGCCTCGTCGGCGTCGCCGGAGCCCTCCCGGTAGAAGCCGGTCTGCAGCAGGAGGCTCCCGACGAACGAGCAGACCGCGATCAGCAGGACGGCCCGGGTCGGCGCGTCGATCCGGGCCAACCAGAGACGCCAGCCGTAGTCCCCGAAATCGGTCGTCGGTGCGTGCGGCCGCCAGCCGGGGCCGGTTGGTCGCCGCCGGCCGAGCCGGAGTGGAACCGTCGTCTCGGGCGATGACACATCGACGGTCATCGGGGCTCGCAGTGTGCGACGTCGGCCATCATGACTGCGTCACGGCGCGCTGCCGCTCGGCTCCGATCACGCGTGTGCACCATCCGTCGCATCGCTGTCGCTATTCGCGCTTATCGGCATGGAGCAGCCGTAAGCCCTGGTTTCGCGCCATTGGAACGATAAACGACCCATAAGCGATCACTGACGGCCGTCCCCGGTCGGCCCGTGACCGGCTCGGTGCCGGCTCTGGTCGTCTCGGTGATGTCCCTGGTCCGCGCGTGGCGGGTCGGCAGGACTCCGGCGGCGATGGCCGGGTCGTTACGGTCGTGTGGCTGAGAGCCGCCAAGCGCCCGGCGGATCCGTAGAGTCCTCGATGACCACCGCAGAACCCGGCGGATCCCGCGCCGGACCTCTTGTTGACGGAGACAGCGATGACTCTGACGATCGGCGACACCGCCCCTGACTTCGTGGCCGCGACCACCGAGGGCACGATCAACTTTCACGAGTGGATTGGTGACTCGTGGGCGGTGCTCTTCTCGCACCCCAAGAACTTCACGCCGATCTGCACCACCGAGCTCGGCTACGTCGCCTCGATCAAGCCCGAGTTCGACCGCCGCGGCGTGAAGATCATCGGCTTGTCCGTGGACCCGGTCGAGCTGCACGAGGGCTGGGCCAAGGACATCGCGGAGACCCAGGGCACCGCGCCGAACTACCCACTGATCGGCGACTCGGACTTCACGATCTCCAAGGCGTACGGCATGCTCGGCGCCGACGTCTCCGGTGACCCGTCGGACCGCACCGCGGCGGACAACCAGACCGTGCGCAACGTGTTCGTGATCGGCCCCGACAAGAAGATCAAGCTGATCCTCGTCTACCCGATGACGACCGGCCGCAACTTCGACGAGGTCCTGCGGGTCATCGACTCCCTGCAGCTCACCGCCAAGCACAAGGTCGCCACCCCGGTGAACTGGAAGCAGGGCGAAGACGTCGTCATCGCCGGCTCGGTCAACAACGAGCAGGCCAAGGAGCTCTTCGGCACCTGGCAGGCCCCGAAGCCCTACCTGCGCATCGTCCCGCAGCCTGGCGCCTGACCGGCGTCAGCGAGCTCGGACCTCGAGTTCGGGCCTTGGCCTCGGGCTCAGCCGGGCCTCGGGCTCAGCTTGGCCCTGGGCCCTGGGCCCTGGGCCCTGGGCCTCGGGCCTTGGGCCTCGGGCGGACCGGGCGTCCGGGCCCGCGGTCGGGCCGGCCGCCGACGCCGTCACGGCCGCCGGCCGGGCGTCGCGGTCCAGCGCCTCGCTCCGGCGGGCGGCATCCTCTTGATGCTGCCCGCCAGGGAGTTTCTGGGCCGAGCCACCGTGTGAGTCATACGCGGTGGCTGGCGATGGCCCGAAAAGGCCACGGAGATGTATGGATCAAGAGGCCGGCGCCCGTGCCGGCTGACGTTGTGCGGGTGCGAGGCTCAGGCGTCCCCGGCGTCGGGAGCGTTCGTCGGCTCGTCGGTCGGTTCGCCGCGGGCGGTGCGTAGCCAGATGATCGGGTCGCCGTCGTCGACCTGCTGGCCGGCGGCTCGCAGCAGTTCCCGGGTCAGCTGGCGGCGGTGTGCGGCGAAGGTGAGTACGTGCGCGACCACGGAGCTGAGCACGAAGCTCTCCGGCGGGTCGCAGAGCGCGTCGATCAGGCGGTCGTCCCAGGCCCCGCGGCGGTCGATGTCCCGCACGGCCGCGAGCCACCGTGGAGCGGTCGCGTCATGACGGGCCAGCAGGCCGGCCGCGTCATCGTCCTCATTGCGGTCCGGCAGGTCGAGACCCTCGATTGCCGCGAGCCAGACCTCCTTGGTCCAGATGTGATGCTCCAGGACCGCGGCGATCGACTCCTCAAGGCCCTCCCAGGACGTCACCGTCGCGCCAGGCCGGCGGATGGCCCGGAACGCGGCGTCGGTCAGACCTTTCGCCAGTTCCAGCAGGTCGCGGGTGTCGTCCAGGTCATGGCTGACCAACTGCTCGGTGAGCGGGTTCATCGCAGGCTCCGTCGAGTGCACCCACAGTGACATGGGCGGGTGGTAATGGATGCCGTTCGGTGCGGGCAGCCAGTGCCCGCTGGTGGGCGTGCTCGGTGGATGACCGAAGGCACGGGTGAAGGCGCGAGCGAACCCCTCGACCGACTCGTAACCCGCGGCCCAGGCCGCGTCCGTTACAGATGAGCCCTGCCGCAGCTGCCAGGACGCCCGTTCCAGCAAGACCCGGCGGCGCATGGCGACCGGTGGCTCGCCCGTACCCCGGGACAACAGCCGGCTGAAGTGGAACGGCGACGAATACGCCGCTCCGGCCATCTCGGTCAGTGACCGCGGCTCCCCGTCGTCGGCGCCCGCGAGCACCACATCAAGCAACTCCCGGAGCCGATCGCGGCCTGCCCGCGTCCTGGGTTCTGACACCCCTTCAGTGTGTCGAGGCCCCACGCACCCGCGCCCGACCGATCTTGCGCGGTGCAGGGAGATCCCAACCATCCCGGGGCCTGAGCCCTGCGCGCTGATCTTCCCCAAGACTGGTCGGTCGGGAAAATCGGCCTTTTGCGCTCTATGGCGGTCGCGAATGGGGTCCGGCGACAACCAGCCGAGGGTCGAAACCGCGATCAGGCCCGTGGTGAAGCGGCAACCTTGCCTGGTGCCGGCACTTGCACCGTGACCGCCGATGCCCAGCGTGTCGTCCCGCTACGGGCATCCGACCGCTTTAGGGTGACCACCATCAATCACTCTAGGTAATCATTGCAGGTCAAGTCAGGGGAAGTATGGGTTACCGGAAGGGCGACGCCGCGAGGGCGATGGGCCGGGCACGGGCCCGCTGGCGTCGACGAGCCCTCGTGGTGGGTCGGTCTCGACCGATCTGGGCTCCGGCCGGCCCGCGCAAGAGCGAACGATGGCCGTGGATCATCGGCGCGGGTATCGGCGTGCTGGTATTCCTCTTCATCCTGGTCGGGGTCCTCGCTCCGGCCCCGAAACCGGGGGCACCCACGCTCTCCGTGGTCCAGGCGGGAGGCTCGCCGGCAGCGGCACCATCGGAGACCTCGGCTCCGGCGGTGGCGCCACCATCGCCGTCGGCCGCCGTTGATGCCACCGCGGCGGAGTTCGGGGCGGTGCCTACCCCCGCGACGTCGCCGCCCCGGTCGTCCCGGCCGATGGAGTCGCCGGCGCTACTGTCCGGGACCGTGGCGTCGTCGGCCCGGTTGTCTCGGCCACCGGCGCCGTCCACGTCGCAGCCGCCAGCGATCCAGCCGCCCGCGATCCAGGAGCCGGCGCCAGCGGCGAATCGGCCGGCTGTGGACAAGGCGCCTGCGTCGCCGGCCGCCCATGCGTCGCCCCCGTCCGAGACCCAGCCGCCGGCAACGACCTGGCCACCGGCGTCGTCGGAGCCCCCGCCCACACCGGCCACGACATCCCCGGCCGGCGGCTGCACGCCGACGACGGACAAGGGCCATTGCTACGAGCCGGGCGAGTACTGCCGCAAGTCCGACCATGGCGCGCACGGCGTTTCGGGCGACGGCAAGGCGATCGTCTGCGCGAACAACGACGGCTGGCGCTGGGAACCGGTCTGATCCGTCCGGCCAGACGACTCTCACCCCAAAGTGGCGTCCCTCTCCGGAGCGGGTGATGGTGACGACGACCTGGGGCGTTCGCCTGGCGATGCCCGCAAGGCGGCAAGTCCAGAACAACCGGATCTTCGCGTTCCGCGGAACGCGGCTTCGCGCGGCGCCCGGTGTGGCTGGGAGTCGGCTGGCGTGCGGGGGCGCCGGCGAGGCGGGAGGCATGGGGTGGACCCGCGATCTTCGCGTTCCGCGGAACGGACCCGTCGACGCTCGGCGCGGCTGGGCGGCTGGCCTGGTCCTTTGCGGCCTCGCCGGTGAGTCGGAAGGCGCGGGGTGGACCGGATCTCCGCGTTCCGCGGAACGGCTTCAATCCGCGCCCGGTTTGGCTGGCCTGGTCCTTTCGCGGCAACGCCGGCGAGGCAGGAAGCACGGGGCGGACCCGCGATCTCCGCGTTCCGCGGAACGGACCTCGGCCAGCGATCGGGGCATGGTTCGGGTGGCCCGTTCCTTCGAACTCGGCGAGGCGCGGACACGGTCGGTTCGCCGATCGGATCCTGGTGCCACGGCGCGCGATGTTGGCATCCGGCCCGACCACCTGCCAGGCGCTCGCCGACCTGACCGCGGGGATGCTTGATCACACCCGGCTGGCCGCGCTGCACCAGCTCACGACCTGCCACACCGACGGGCAGCGCGCGGTCGTTGAGGCGGCGATGCTCGCTGGTAGCCGGTTGGCGTCCCCACCCCGGTGGCGTCGCAAGATCCACCGCCTCGTCGCCCGGCTCGACCCGGACGCCGCGGCGAAACGCCGCCGCCACGCCCACACCCAACGCGGCATCGCCATCCAGTCCCTGCAGGACGGCACGGCCTGCCTGACCGCGATCCTCGCCGCCGAGGACGCCCAGGCGATCTACGACCGGATCAACCACATCGCCAGGACCGACGCCCACACCGACCTTCACACCGACGGAGACGTCCGGCCGATCGACGCCCGCCGCGCCGACGTCCTGACCGCCCTGCTCCTGGGCAACCGCCGTGAGCACGTCAGCGTCGAGCTTCAGGTCATCGCCCCCGTCGGCACACTGGCCGGCCTGGACGACAACCCCGCCGAACTCGTCGGCTACGGCCCGATCCCCGCCGAGGTCGGCCGGGCACTGGCCGCCGACGCCCGCTGGCGACGCGTCCTGACCGACCCCGCGACCGGCACCGTCCTCGACCTCGGCCACCGCCGAACACCCACCCCAGCCCTCGCCCGCCTCGTCCGCCACCAACAAACCCGCTGCGTGTTCCCCGGCTGCGGCATGCCCGCCACCCACACCGACCTCGACCACACCACCGCCCACTCCCACGGCGGCCGCACCGCGCTGGACAATCTCGGGCTCCTCTGCAGACGGCATCACACCGCAAAACATCGCGGCGGTTGGAAGCTGCACCAACCACGGCCCGGCGTGTTCACCTGGACCGCCCCGACCGGCCGGACCTACACCACCGACACCCACAAGAATGACGAGGAGGGACCTATCCCTGGCGAGGGCTATCGCACCGGGCCAACCACGACACTCAATCCGGAAAGGACGAGTATCACCCGCCACCCCCTGCCCCATCAGAGGACTCCCAGTGATGAGCCATGCCGTTTCTAAACTCGATGCGGGCCTGGCCGCGGCCAACACATTCCCGAGCTGCGGACGGACGCGCGAACCCAAGGAGCGAGCCTAGCCTCTCGCCTTGCGCTACTCGTGGCGCACGGCCAACCGGGGAGGCAGAGATGTGGCCATGGCCGACGACGAGCATTCTGCCGTGGTACAGGGACCACTTTCCTTTCTGGGACCACAGACAACAAGGAAGACCGCCAGCGTGCTGGCGGGGAGCGAAATTCGCCTAGCCGATCGCACTGGATCGCACCCGGGCACCCGTAGCCGCACTGGTCATCTTGCCGTGTATCGATGCGAGACCGTTTAAAGATCGATTTTTCGGCCTGACGCGCAGGGCCTGGGGTCCGGTGGGATGGCACCGACCCGGAGGCGGCCAGGCGCCTCCCGGCCCGCCCGGCTTCGGATGCCCCGTCTACAGGCGGGCTGGGGGCCGCGGCGCGGGATTGCCGACGGGGACGCCGAGACGGGCCACCACGACGCGGGCCAGCGCGGTGAGCAGATCGCGCCGGTTTTCGACGTGGCGCCCGGTGATGTCAACGGCGACGGCGAGATCGCCGACGAGGATCACCGCTCGGACGCGGCCGCGTAGGTAGACCTCGCCGGGCACGGGTAGCCGCCGTCGGCGCGACCTGGCCATCAGCAACGTCCTCAGCGGGCCGGCGGTGAACACCAGGCACTGGATGGTCAGCTTGGGGCTGCCCGCTCGACGGACGCGAAAGATTCTGATCTGCCTGAGTGTCGGCGGCAGGGCCTCGATCTGGCTTCCTGGAAACACCTGCCGCAGGTCCGCGATGTCGAGGAGGGCCGTCGGATCCGGCCGGGCCGCGACGACGGCCTGCGCCGCTGCCGGTTCCAGGACGTCAACCGACCAGGTACGCGCGTCGGCGTCCCGGGCGAGCCGCACGATCGCCCCGACGCCGGGGGCGCGATCCGCGTCATTCAGCTCGATCCGGCGCGCGACCGCGTAGTTGGAGGCGCCGTCGTGGACGGCGATCCACCAGGCGCCGGCCGGTGTGCGGCGGGCGCGCACCACCTCCCCGACGGCGAGCCGCTCGCCGGGCGGATCGCCGAAACCGCCGTCGTACCCGCGGCGGCCATGGACGACGCCGTCGCTGCCGGCACCTCGCGGCCCGCCGTGAGTGTCGGTGTCGATCGCCGGGTCGAGCCGAATGACGATCGGTCGTGGCGTCCCGCTTCGGGCGGTCCAGGCCGTCGCCGCTGGTGACTCGTCCGGGGTGAACGGCTCGACCGCCGCGGGGGCGTGCCCCAGCGCCGCCGCATACACGAGCCGATGACCTAGGACGCTGATCGCCTCAGGTCCGGCCGCCGCGAGGTCGGGATCCGCGGCCAGGCCCGAGCTGGCTCGTCGCCAGCGTCCACGCCGGCGCCCGTCATCCTCCTTGCGCGCGCCACCGGTCACGATCATCGAGATCGTGACGGTGGCCAGCAGGACGAGGAAGAAGACGAAGAACCACTGCTCGGCGGGGCTGTTGATGCTGCCTTCGGTCTCGATCTCTGGCTTCACAAAGCGGCGCGAGGCCGTGAACCCAGCGAGCATCGAGGCGGCCAGGATCAGGAAGACACTGGCCGTGGTGAGGTGGCGCACTCGGCGCCGCCGTGGGGTCTGGAACCGGGTGGCGGCGCGTTCAGCCTCCGCCACCAACTCGTCCCGCCAGAGCGCCGGCGACGGTGCCGCCTCCTGGAACAGCGCTCCGGCTGGCAGCGGTCCCGGCGTCGTGCGGACTGTCACGAGGCGTAATACCGCGATCTCGTGCACGGCGAGCGGTGGATCGCCGGCGCCGTCCGCGGGCCCGTCGCCGGCCTGCTCGACCCGGTTCGACCAGGCAGGCGTCGGTCCGAGGCCCGCGGACCGTGCTCGCTCCGGCCGGGCCTGGACCAGCACGCCGAACCGGTCATCGCGCCAGATGTCGACGAGCCCGCGCCGGGCGAGGTCGAGAACGATGGTCGCCACCGCCGTCGACGGCACGGCCGCGGGTTCGGCGACCAGGGCGGCGGCCAACGCCGGTTCCGGCCCCGCCGCGACCGGCCGTCCCTCGTGCCGCAGCTCCCGCCTGATCCCGAACCGCGTCAGCGCCACCACGGCGGTCACCGCTGCCCAGGCGAGGAGCGCCGCCGCCGTGGCGACGTCCACCGACCCTGCCTCGATGCCCAGCACGATCATCGCGTCGGCACCTCGAAAGGTCGGCACGGTTCCGCCCCGGCGGGGGGTCCTGGCCGGGAATCCCTCTTGAGCGCGTCCTCAAGATCCGAAATCACGCCCGAAATGTCGCATGCTCGCCCAGGCGAGACAATCCGATGGCGCTGTCGCCTCCGCGACCCGGCCGGGCATCGACGTCGGGCTCACGGGGTGCGACATTCGCCTTTGGCTCAGCCGAGTCGGTCGATGAGGTCGACGAGGTCGGCGAGGTTCGGGGGCCAGACCGGTTCGGTGAGGCGGCGGATTTCGTTTGTTGTCTGCCACGCCCGCAGGATGATCCCGTCCTCAGGGTCCGGAAGATGTCGGGGGATGTGCCGGCTTCCGGTGCGGGCCAGGAAATACGTCTCGCGCTGGGTGACGGGTTCGCCGGCGAAGGGGAAACTGTGGCGCCATTCCCAGAGCTGGTCGCCGGGTTCGTCGTCGCGCCCGGTTTCCTCCAGGAGTTCTCGGCGGGCCGCGGCGCGGGGATCCTCGCCGGGCTCGATCCCGCCGCCGGGGCAGGCCCAGTGTGGCTCATGCGGCCCGCCGTGAAGCTGGAGGAGTACCGCGCCGCTGGTGTGCAGAAGTACCACCCGCGCGGCGAGGCGGACCGCATCACTGGCTTGTTGTCCGGCCACGGACGCTCCCCCTGATCCACGCTTCGCTCGTTCCACGCTTCGCTCGTTCGCGCTGTTGCCGGCCCAGCCATCACCGTTGGACTATCCGATCCCCGACCCGGCCCGGCTTCCGCCGGAGTGGGTCGGGGATCGGCGTGAGCCGCCAGCGGGCTGGTTTCCGCTCATCGATCGTCCTCGTCAGCGGCCCTCAGCCGTGGTCAGGCACGGTGCACCCGGATGTCGCCGAAGGAGGTCTGCGCGCGGACCTCGACCTTGTGCTCGGCCTCGCCGGGCTCCTCGGTCACATTGTCGAGTTCGTTGCGCACGAGGCCGTGGGCGGTGTGGACGTCCAGCCACGCCGCGGTCCCCGCGGCGATGCCCACCTCGAGGTTGCCCGCGGCCGTCCGCAGCGAGACGGCGCCGCTGACGACCCCGCCCACCTGGATGGCGCCGTTCGCCGTCCGTGCGTCGACGCCGGCGACCGCGCGGTCGATGACGATCTCTCCGTTGGAGTTGCGGACCCGGACCTCCCCGGTCACCGCTCCGACCCGGGTGGCTCCGTTGGAGTTACGGACCTCCGCGTCTCCGTCAACCGCGCCGATCCGCACCGCGCCGGTCCCGGTCTTGACGTCCGCGTCGCCGGCCACGCGGTCGACGGTGATGGGCCCGGCCCCGCTGCTCAGCCGGACGGATCCGCAATGCTCCAACCGGATGGTGCCCATGGTCGTCTTGACCCGGCATTCGCCCAGCTCGCCGGAGCTGGTCACGTCGGCGACGGACGCCTCGAAGTCCACCTGCGAGGTGGCCGGGAGCTCGATGGTCACGTCGACCGACCTGGTGCGGCGAGAGAAGGCAAGGGTCCGGGCCCGGGGCGCCCGCACCAGCAGTGCGCCGTCCGCGTATTCGACGCGGGTCTGCTTGGCGGCCTCGACGTCGGAGTCGTCGTCCGGGTCGGTCGGGCGGACCTCGACGACGGTGTCCACGCGGTCGGTCGCGATGATTCTCGCGCTGCCGCAGAAAAGTTCCAGGGTGGCCAGAATCGGGGCGGGCGTGTCGAAAATAGGCATGGCTGTCCTCACAAATGTGCCGATGGTTTGTTTGGGTGCTCGGAATGGGTTCCGGCGGACCAGAGGTGGGTGTTAGCGGACCCAGCCGGTGACGTGTTGCGCACCGCGTTTCCCGGTGGCCTGCCGCGCCGTGGTTTCCTGCGGCGGCCGCAGCGCGGCGGCGGCGGCGCGGACGAGCCAGGCGTTGACCGAGCGGCCTTCCTTGGCGGCCGCCTCCTCGACGGCGGTCTTGAGCTGTTCGGGCAGTCGTACGTTGATCCGCGCCGTCGCGCCTTCCTCCGACACGGGGTCCGGCCTGGCCGCGGGTGGCTGCTCCTCGACCGGCTGGTCCGTCGGGGGCGTCGCGACGACGAACTCGGGCTCCCGCCCGCGTAGCCGCAGTTCCACCGACCCGGGCGCGAGGTCCCGGGTGATCTCGTCCGCCGCCGCGGACAACGTCTCCAGCAGCGTCAGCCGGATCGCTGACTCCAGCCCGCCCGTCAGCCGCTCGACCAGCTCGCGCACGTCGTCGCCGCCGGTCTCCAACAACGTGACGAGCTCCTGTCCGAGCCTGTCCACATACTTGCTGAGCTCCATGGCACCATCATGGCACCAGTTTGGCACCGATGCAAGGGTCTTGGCATCGCCATGGCAGCAGAATGGTGCCAACCCGGTTGAGCTGGTCTGCCGCTACGGCGCGAGGGCCGTCAGGATCGCGTCGCGGACCGCCGCTGGCTGTTCGACCCACGGAGCGTGCCCAGCCGCGTCGAACACGATCCGATCTCCCTGCGGCAACGCGGCGAGCAGCGAATCTGTCGCCTGCCAGGGGCGCGGATCGTCGGCGCCGAGGAGCATGGTGACCGGCAGGAACAGCCCGGCGGCGAGGGTGAGCAGGTCCTCCGACCTGCGTTCCGCCCAGAGCTGTTGGCTGGCCGCGACGTTCACCTCGGCGTCCGGCGGACGGGTGGCCCACAGCGCGGCCGCGTGCCCGGCCGCGGCCGGACCAGGGGAGAAGTCGGGCCGCCACTGCAGCAGGCACCACTCCCGTTCCTCGGCCGGACCGCGGCGGCGATCGGCGAGCTCCGTCCACCGGGACAGGTCCGCGCCCAGGCGGCGCTGCCGCTCGGCGATGTACCGGTCGCGGAATCCGTCGCCCGCGCCGACGCCGGCGACATAGGCGACGCCTGTCACCCGGTCTGGCGAACGCACGGCGTAACGCAGGGCCAGCTCTGCGCCCCAGGAATGCCCGACCACGCCCCAGCGGTCCACTCCGTAGGCGGCCCGGACCTGATCGAGGTCGTCCACGGCCTGCGCGATCGTGAACCGCCCACCGCCGCGGTCGGTGGAACGTCCGCACCCGCGCTGATCGAACCGGATCACCGTGAACGCGTCATCCAGCAGCGCGGCCAGCGGCCCGAGGTAGTCCCACAACCCCGGGCCGCCATGACACAGCACGATGGGCGGACCGGCCCCGCTGGCCGTGGTCCACAGTTGCGTACCGTCGGTCAGCCTGATCACACCGTATTCCTAGCAGCCGCTATTCCTAGCAGCCGCTCCGACACGGCGACCAGGCAATCTCCGCGGGGAAAGCCCCGGGTTAGTGTTGGCGGATGGAACGGGTGACGGGCATCGGCGGAGTTTTCCAGCGAGCAGGCGGAACCGCGAGTCTTCGGGACTGGTACGCGAAGCACCTCGGCGTCGACCTGGCTGAATTCGGCGGCACCCAGTTTGCCTGGGGACCGGGTGGCTCGACCACCTGGGCGATCTTCGACGCGGACACCGACTACTTCGGCCGGCCCGACCAGGCGTTCATGGTCAACTTCCGGGTGACCAGTCTGGACGGGATGCTCGCCCAGCTACGGGCCGAGGGCGTCGAGGTGATCGACGACGTCGCCGAATCCGAGTACGGACGGTTCGGCTGGGCCGTGGATCCGGAGGGAACCCGATTCGAGCTGTGGGAACCCCCGCCCGGCCAGTAACGAACCCGTCGCCGCCGTCCGTCCGGGTGCGGCCGGCCGCACCCGGACGGACAAGGTGCCAGACGACAGGGTCTCAGGCGACAGAGCGCCAGACGACAGGGTCTCAGGCGACGTGGAGCAGGCCGGCGAGGTTTCCGCCCATCACCTTGCGGACGTCGTCGTCCGGCAGGCCCTTGAGGTCGTCGACGAAGGTGATCGGGTCGGCGAGGCCTTCGGGGTGCGGCCAGTCCGAGCCGAACAGGACGCGGTCGGAGCCGATGAGCTCGCACAGCCCGACCGGGTTCTCCTCGTGGAACGGGTGCACGTAGATGTTCCGCTTGAACACCTCTACCGGGTCCTCGTCGAACGCGCGGGGCGAGAAGGAATAGGCGAACTCGAGTGCCTCGAGGACGGGGCGGACCCAGTTGCTGCCGTTCTCGATCGGCGCGAACTTCAGGGTGGGGAATCGCGTGCACAGTCCGTGGGCGATCACGGAGGTCATGGTGTCCACGATCGGGCGGGAGAAGTGGCGCATGATCTGGGAGAAGGCCGTGGCGCCCTTGAAGGGCAGCATCTCGCCGTCGCCGATGCCCTCCCATTCGTTCACGTAACGCTGGTAACCGCTGTCGGAGGCGTGCAGGCCGACGAGGATGTCAGCCTCCGCGACCTTGGCCCAGAACGGGTCGAACTCCGGCAGCGCGAACGACCGCTTGCCGTGCAGGCCGGGCACGGGCGCCGGGCGGATGAGGACGACGCGCGCGCCGCGCTCCAGCACCCACTCCAGTTCCTTGATTCCTTCCTCGACGATGCCGAGGTTGATGACCGGGGTCGGGAAGATGCGGTTCTGGTAGTTGAAGGTCCAGTCGTCGTGCATCCACTGGTTCAGCGCGTGGATGACGGCGTGCGTCGCCACCGGGTCGTCGCTGAGCCGCTCCTCCAGCAGGCTCGCGAGCGTGGGCCACATGAGCGCCCCGTCCAGCCCCAGGTCGTCCATGATCTTGATGCGCTCGGCCGGGTCCCGGAAGCCCGCCAGGGCCCTGATCGGCTTGCCGAGGATCTCCCGGTAGGACTTGCCGTCCTGGTTCCCGCTGCGGAAGTACTCCTCCTGCGCTCCCGGCGCCGCGACGACCTCGAAGGTCGGGTTCGGGATGTAGTCGGAGATGACGTTGCGGATGGCGATCTTGGTGCGGCCGGCGACCTCGACGTACTTGATCAGACCGTCGTACTCGCGGGGCAGATGGCGGGTGAACGAGTCGGTCGTCTCGTACAGGTGGTTGTCGGCGTCGAACACGGGATAGCTGAGCGAGCGGGACGGCATGGCAGGGGCCTTTCGTGTGAGCGACGGACAGTCAGCTGTCGGGCGAGAACAGCGCGAGGAGCTCGGCCTTTCGGATCTTCCCGGCGGCGGTCATGGGGAAGTCCTCGACGAATCGCCACTGGCTGGGGATCTTGAAATGCGCCAGGCTCTTCGCCGCGAACCCGGCCAGGTCGTCGGCGGTCGCCGACGTCGGCGTGGCGAGGCGCACGACCGCGGCGACCTCCTCACCCCAGTGGTCGCTGGGCGCGGCGAGGACGGCGACGGCGGCGACCGCCGGATGTCGTAGGAGGACGTCCTCGACCTCGATGGGGTAGACGTTCTCGCCGCCGCGGATGACGACCTCGCGGGCGCGGCCGTGGATGCGGACCACGCCGTGCTCGTCAAGGGAGCCGAGATCGCCGGTGTGCAGGAACCCCTCGGCGTCCAGGACCTCGTCGGTGGCGGCCGGCATGTCCCAGTAGCCGATCATCGTCAGTGGCGAGCGGACCAGTACCTCGCCGACCTCGCCGCGAGCGGCGGTGTCGCCGGCCGCGCCGACGACGCGCAGCTCGGTGAACGGGGCCGCGCGGCCGACGGTGGTCGCGACGTGGACGGCGTCGCCCGCCGGGTCGGACTGGGTGATCATCGGACATTCCGACTGGGCGTAGGCGACGGAGACCGTCGCCCCGTGGGCCTGGAGCCGTTCGACGAGCGAGGGAGGCACGCTGGTCCCGCCGAGCCCGACCGACCTGACGCTGGCCAGCGCCTCGTCGAAGCCCGGGATGTCCAGCAGCGCGCGGAACATCGTCGGCACGCCGCCGGTGCGGGTCGCGCCGGTCGCGCGCATGAGGGCGACCTGGTCGGCCGGGTGGAAGCGGGACATCGTCACGTAGCTGGCGCCGGAGGCGAGGGCGGCCAGCACGACGACCACCGACCCGCCGACGTGGTGCAACGGCACGGGGTTGAGCCAGACGTCGTGCTCGTCGGCGTGGAAGGTCAGGGCGCGGACCTGCCCGGCGTTGAGCGCGGCTCGATGGCTGAGGGTCGCGCCCTTGGGCCGGCCGGTGGTGCCCGAGGTGAACTGGATCAGGAACGGGTCGTAGGGCCGGACGTCCGGGGGCTCCCACACGACCGGCCGCGGCCGAGTGGCGACGGTGTCGAGGTCGACCGGGTCGCACCGCGGGGTGCGGCTGACGAGGCCGGCCGCGCGGGCCCGCAGGTCGACCCCGCGGCTGTCGGAGCCCGCGAACAGCAGCCTGGGCGAGACGAGCGCGAGCGCGTGGGCGACCTCGTCGTCGGTCCACGCGGTGTTGAACGGAGTGAGGATGGTTCCGGCGAGCGCGCTGGCGTACTCGACGATCACCCATTCCGGCCCGTTCGCGGCCCACACGGCGACGCGCTGCCCCGGCCGGGCGCGGCTGGCGATGTCGGCCGCGGCCGCCTCGGCGGCGAGTAACAGCTCGCGGTAGGTGAGCGTCTGGAGGGCGGCGGGATCGTCGTCCACCGCCCAGCGCAACGCCGGACGGTCGGGACGGGCCGCCGCCTGAGCGCGCAGCTGGTCACCGATCGTGCGGTCGAGCAGCGGTTCTCCGGCCCGGGCGGCGACCCTGGCACCTGCGCTCACAGCACCTCCAGGCCGGCGGCGACCCGATCGAGTACCCGCGCCGACGAGGGCGGCGGGACGAGTTGCAGCGCGAGGTGATCGGCGCCGGCCGCTCGCTGTGCGTCGAGGCGGGCGCGCAGCGCGGTCGGCTCGTCCGGGACGACGAGCGCGTCGACGAGGGCGTCGCTCGTCTGCGCGAGGTCGGCCGCGGAGAACCCCCACCGGTGCAGGTTCTGCCGGTAGTTCGGCATCCCCAGGCAGAGCCCGAGGTAGCGGCGCAGGTCGTCGCTCCACCCGGTGCCGGTGTTCCCGACCGCGACCATCTGGGACGGGGCGATCCACGGGCCAGCGCCGACGGCCTCGCGGGCGGCGGCCGTGTGCGCGACCGGGCAGAAGTAGGTGTGCAGGCCGTCGGTGGCCTCGCCGGCGAGCTCGACCATCTTCGGGCCGAGCGCGCCGAGGAACCGCGGCGGCAGAACCCTGGGCCCGACGACGGCGTCCATGGCACCGAGGTAGTCGCGCATCGCGGTCAGCGGTTTGGCGTAGGTGCCGCCGCGGCTCTCGGCGAGATGGCGGTGGCTGGCGCCGAGCCCGAGGGCGAACCGTCCGGGGAAGGCCTGGTGCAGCGTGGACGCGGCCGCGACCATCGCCTCGGGGTCGCGGGCGTGGATCGTGGCGACCCCGAGCGCGACGGTGAGCCGGTCGGTGGCCTGCAGGTACAGCGCGGCGCGGATGAACGGGTCGACGCCGCTGTACTCCTGCAGCCAGATCGTCGTAAGGCCGGCCGCCTCGATGTCGCGGACGGCGCTGATCGCCTCGGCGGGAGCCATCCGGTCGAGGAAGCCGGCCCACAGGCCGACGCCGGTCGGCGGGGTGCCGCTCACGCCGGCACCCCGCGGCCGTGCATCTTCGCTGCTCCGCGGCCGTGCGCCTCTGCCGCGTCGTGCCGCGGACTGCGATCGATCTTCACCCAGACTCCTACATCCACATCGCGCAGGCTCGCCGCGCCGTCCTGCACTGATGTTGCGCCTTGCCGTTCCGGACTTTCTAGATCATTCTGGATATCACCTTAGAATTCTGTCATGGAGAACGCAATCGGTCGGCCGAGCCGGGTCGCGGCCCGCATCGCGGCTCAGACCGCCGCCGAACGTCGCCGGCCGGACTACGCGGGCGAGGTGTCCGCGCTGATCGAGGCGGCCCGGAAGGTCATCGAGGCGACCGGGACCACGGCCAAGGCCCGCGTGGCCGACATCGTCGCGCTGGCCGGGTTGTCGAACGACGCGTTCTACCGGCACTTCGCGTCGAAGGACGCGCTGGTGGCGGCGCTCATCGAGGACGGCGCCGAGCGCGTCGCCGTGACCCTCGACCGGCGGATGGCGCGGGAGCCCTCGATCGAGGGCAAGATCCGTGTCTGGGTCGACGGGACGCTCGCCCTGGCCGACGAGTCTCCGGCGGCGAGGACCACCGCGGTCCTGTGGAACAGCAGCACCCTCAACTCGTCGATCCCCACCGGCGACCAAGCCGCGACGGTCCCGTTCGCCGAGCTGCTGCACGAGCCGTTCGCGCTGCTCGGCAGCACCACCCCGGCCCTCGACGCCGAGCTCGTCACCCATGCCGTCCTGGGACGGGTGGCCGGCCATCTGCGAGCGCACACACGGGCCACTCCCGAGGAGAAGGACCGCCTCCTGCGGTTCTGCCTGTCGACGCCGACGACCGGCTAGGCCGCGGGATCGCGAAGGTCGGCCCGGCGGAGTGATCGCCGTTTTCGCCCTCGAATGGTCGTGAATCGGGCCTGGTCGCAACCGCTTGAGGGCCAAACTCGCGATCATGATCACGGCGCGGAGCGGGCGGGCCTTGTCAGGAGGTCGCGCGATCGGGCGGACGACCGACCGGCCCTGCGGCCGGCCATGATCGCCCCGCTTGGAGAGGGAGTCGTGTCCCGGACGGGCAGCTTTACCGGGCCGGCTGGACCTGTCAGCTTGGAGGCGTGCGGGCGCTGATCAGATACTGTGCGACGCCGGCCGGCCGCGTCGCCTATTCGACGATGGGTTCGGGTCCGGCCTTGTTGTGCGACTCGGGCTGGATCACCCATCTTCGCGGTCAGCTGGACCTGTTTTCTTTCGGTGCGTTTGTGGAAGGTCTGGCCCAGCATTTCTCGGTGATTCGTTTCGACAAGCCCGGATGCGGCCTTTCGGACCGGGACGGTGTCGATCTTTCGTTCGACGGGCAGGTCGCCGCGGCGCTGGCGGTCGCCGACGCGGCCGGCGCACGCCGCTTCCGGTTGTTCGGTGCCTCGCAGGGGGGCCAGCTCGCCGCCGCGATCGCGGCGAGGCACCCGGAACGCGTCGAGGCACTGGTGGTCTACGGAATGTGCGCCAGCGGTCGGGATCTGGCCCCGGCCGACGTCAGGACCTCGGTCGTCGCGCTGGTACGGGCGCACTGGGGGATGGGGCTCCAAGCGCTGGCCCGTGCGTTCGTGGCCGACCCCACCGCTGAGGATGTGGCGGCTTTCGCCCGGTTCCAGCGGGCGAGTGCCTCCGCCACGGCGGCGGCCCGGCTGCTGGAGGTCTACTACGACACGGACATCCGAGCGCTGCTCGCGGAGGTGCGGACGCCGACCGCGGTCCTGCACCGCGAAGACGACCGAGGGACCGGGTTCGAGCTGGGCCGCGAGGTCGCCGCCCGTGTTCCCGGGGCGGTCCTGGTCCCGCTGCTGGGCTCAAGCCACCTCTACTACCACGGTGACTGGCAGGCGGTCCTGGACGCGGTGCTCGCGTTTCTGAAGCAGCCTTCGCGCGGTGGGCAACGGCTGACCGCCCGCGAGCTCGAGGTGGCCGAGCTGGTCACCGAGGGTCTCACCAACCATGCGATCGCCGGGCGCCTGTCGCTGGCGCCGCGAACGGTCGAGACGCACGTGGAGAACATCCGTCGCAAGCTGCAGGTCAGTTCCCGGGCCCAGATCGCGGCCTGGACCACCGAACAACGGCTGCGCCAGAGCTTCTGACGGATCGGTCGAACGCCCGATGCCAGGGCCCGTGGGCCGGCTCAGGCCGGGAACGGTGTGGTTCTGGGCCGGTAGTTCACCCGATGGTTGGCCCGGTGCCGCGGTCCTAGCGTCAAACCCATGTCCCACGCATCGGCGCACTGCGGCGCCCACCTCCCGTACCTGGCCACTCCGGAGGCCTCATGACCATCCGGCGCGGCGTGGGACTCACGCCGATGGAGACCCGGCGAGATGTCATCGTCAAAGCAGCGGTGCTGGCCGAGGAGCTGGGCTACGAGGCCTTCGCGGTACCCGAGGGATGGGGGCTGGACTCCACCCCGATCCTGACCGAGATCGCGCTGCGCACCAGCCGGATCCGGCTCGCGTCAGCCGTCCTGTCGGTGTGGGGGCGCAGCCCGGCGACGCTGGCGATGACCGCCGCCACCCTGCAGGAGATCTGCGCGGGCCGGTATGTGCTGGGCCTCGGCGCCAGCACGAAGGCGCTGGTCGAAGGGTTTCACGACACCCCGTTCGAGCATCCGGCTGCCAAGCTGTGCGACGTGGTCACCCAGGTCCGCGCGCTGCTGGCCGGTGAGCCGGCCCAGCTGCGCCGCCTCCCGGGCGCGCACCCGCTGCGACTGGGCCAGCGGCCCGCCGCCGAGGTGCCCATCTGGGTGGCGGCGCTCGGCCCGCGTACCACCGAGGTGGCCGCTCAGGTCGGCGACGGCTGGATCCCCGCGCTGATGGCCCGGGATCACCTCGCCGCGTCGGCGGACCGGCTCCACCGGCTACGCGCGGCCGTCGCTCCCCAGCGGCCGGCTCTCACGGTGGCCGCCGGACCGATCACCGTCGCCGACGAGAACCCCGAGACCGCGCGGGCCATCGCCGCCGCCTGTACTGCCTGGTACCTGACCGCGATGGGCGGTGTCTACGCCCGGTCGGTGTCCAACCAGGGCTTCGCCACCCAGGTTGACGCGATCGTGGCGGCCAACCCACGGCCGAGCCCGCGCCGAGCCACGATCCCGCCCGCCGCGTGGCCGGTGCTCGACCAGCTCGCCGCGTACGGGACTGGCGACGAGGTCGGCGAGCAGCTCAAGGCGTGGGACCAGGCGGCCGACAGCGTCACCATCCTGCTGCCACCCGGCCTGCCGTGGCCCACCATCGAGGCCACCCTCGTAGCCGCGGCCCCGCCGACCGGCCCGGACACCGCCCGGCCTGACCCTCGTTCCGCGCGGGTTCTCGCTGAGGAGACGTGATGGGCTTCTACGACGACCAGGTGGTGCCCCGCCTTACCGATGTAGCCCTCGGCCGGCCGATGGAGGAAATCCGCGCCCGCGTGACGGCCGGGCTGGCCGGCGAGGTCCTGGAGATCGGTTTTGGCTCGGGACGCAATCTTCCCCATCTTCCGGCGGCCGTGACGCGCCTGCTCGTGGTCGAGCCCGCCGCCGTCGGACGCGCTCTCGCGGCGCCGCGCATCGCCGCGGTGTCCTTCCCGGTCGAGTTCATCGGCGACGACGGCCAGGCGCTGCCCGTGGCGGACGCGTCGGTCGACCACGTGCTCTCGACCTGGACGCTGTGCACCATCCCCGACGCCGAACAGGCACTGCGCGAGATCTACCGAGTGCTGCGACCTGGCGGCACGATGCACTTCACCGAGCATGGCCGCTCGCCCAGTCCGAGAGCCGCCCGCTGGCAGAACCGGCTCAATCCGGCCTGGGGCCGGTTCGCCGGAGGCTGCCACCTCAACCGTCAGATCGACGAGCTGGTGGAGCAATCCGGACTGACCCTGAAGTCGGTCCAGACGTATCCGATGGGCGGGACGGCGCTGCTCGGCTTCGCCTACGAGGGCATCGCCTCGAAACCGGGCTGACCGATCGGGCACTGCCGCGGGGCTGGGTGACCGGTCGCCAGATGCGCTGGCCTGCGGCCCCGTGACCCGGGCTGGATTCGGCTGATCGGCCAGCGGACAATCACTGCGTGATGGCTGCGAGTCAGAGCGCGACGGAGCGACCGGCTCGATCGATACGGCTGCTGCACGGCGCCGTCGGGGGGCCCGACGTCGAGCTGCTCCAGGACGCTCTGGCGGCGGTCGGCTATGACCCGGGCCGGCTGGACGGTATCTACGGACCCTTGACCGCTTCCGCGGTTCGCCGCTACCAAGGGGTCCGCGGTATCGCCCAGGACGGCATTGTCGGGCCGGCGACCTGGGAAGCTCTGGCGGCCGAGCCGAATTCGCCGCTCGCCGGCCGGCCGCTGCGGGTGACCATCGCCGGGGCGGTCGCGGGAGACGACGTCCGGCGAGTTCAGGAGGGGCTGAGCTCCGCGGGTTTCGACCCGGGACCAATCGATGCTGTTTACGGGCCGATGACGGCCCGCGCCGTACGTCGATTTCAGCTCGTTCACGGCCTCGGCGCCGATGGCATCGTCGGGCCGCGCACCCTGGCGGCGTTGACGGAGCGGCGGCTCGGTCTGACCCCTTCGGTGGCCTCGGTCCTGCAGGCTGTCGGGGACGAGCCGGTCAGCCCTTCTGGCCTGGCCCGGACGATTCTGCGGGACCATCCCCATTACGCCGGTGGTCGTGCCAGCGAGGTCACGTTTGCCACCGAACCAGCCGAGGTGCGCTTTCGCGCGGTTCGCTGGCTCGGGCATGTCCGGGCCCTGTTCAGGCCCGGCCTGGTGCGTCTTCTGCGCGGCCGGTTTGTCGTCGTCGGGCTCTGCCTTCTCGACCCGAGCCTGGCCGGCCGGCTGGGCCGGGTTTTCTTCGACGAGCTGATCGGTGAGCTTCACTACGACGGCCAGCCTGGCGGCGAGTTCCAGGCTTCGCTGACCGCCCGCGGCCGACGGGCAGCCGACCGGTTGAACGGCTCGCCGGCACGGTCGCTCGCCCAACTCACTCCGGCCGCGCGCCGCGCGTTCGGCCACGCGGAGGCGCTTCGACTCGACGCGGGCGCGCAACACGTGCACACCGATCACCTGATGGCCGGTCTGCAACGGGCGGGCACCGGCTCGGCCCTGCGGCTGCTGAGCCGAGCCCACCTGGAAGCGGACGACCTCACCGCGCTGCTCGGCGAGACGAGCGGGCATCGGCTGCCCGAGACGTCGTCGCCCCGGCGGCTTGACGAGGTGCCACCCCTGTCCAGCCACGCCGCCGAGGCGTGGGAGCACGCCTTCCGGGTCGCCGACGCGATCGGTTCGGAGGTCGTCCGGAGCCGGTACCTGCTGCACGGCCTGCTGTCCGTCGACGGGTGCACGCTCGTCCACGCGCTGGCCGGGCGGGGCGTGCGCGCCGACGGGATCGACGGCTGGGACGAGCCCGTGCCTGCCGCGGCCGACCAACCGATGCTGCTCGCCGGGGCCCGCGCCGACACCGTGCCCGAGCCGGGGGAAGGGCGGTTGCGGGACGCGGACCGGCTGGGGGCGGCGGACTACGTCGAGATGCTCGCCTCGGTCCTGGTAGCGAAGGACACGCCGCCACCGCTGGCCGTCGGGCTGTTCGGCTCGTGGGGCAGCGGCAAGAGCTTCTTCATGGCCCAGCTGCAGGAGCGGATCGACGAGCTGGCGGCCGGCGCCCTGTTGGCGGCGAAAGCGGACGAGGAGACGCCGTTCCACGGCAGAATCCGCCAGATCAGGTTCAACGCGTGGCACTACGCCGACGCGAACCTGTGGGCCAGCTTGGCGACGGCGCTGTTCGACGGCCTCGTCCGGCCCACCAGGGCAGACGCCACCGCGCAGGACGCCGCGGTCGCCGGCGAGCTCGAGAAGGCCCGGAACACCGTCGCCGCGAAGCGGGCCGAGCGGGAGAAGAAGGACTGGCAGGCGCGAGCGGCGGAGCGGGCGGCCGGACGGGTGACAGCCGTCCTGACCGAGCCGCTGCGGATCGCCATCCGTGAGTTCCGGGACCGTCCCGAGCTGTGGCAGCAGGTGCGCGCGCTCGGCCGGGCGGCGACCGGCGACGAGGCCGGCGTGCCCCGGGCGGACACCGAGACGGACGCGGCTGCCGAGCGGACGATCGCCGCGCTCGGCGGGGTCGAGGACCTCGTCGGGAAGATCAGAGCTGTCCGCCTGCTCGCCACCGAGGAGCTGGTGGGCCAGCCACGGCGGCGGTGGCTGACGCTGGCCAGCCTGCTCGTCCTCCTGGGCGCGGCGGGCGCCGTGGCGGCGCTCACCGGCTGGCCGCCCGGCGCGAAGGTCGCGGCGTTCGCCGTCCCGTTCCTCGCGCCGGCCGCCGTCGGCGTGACGGCCGCGACGCGCCTGCTGCGCCTCGTTCGGGAGGCGAGAGAGCAACGGGAGCTCAGAGTCTTTCAGGCCCGGGACGCGGCCGCGCGGGCTCGCGTCGAGGAGGAGGAAGCCGAGGCCTGGGTCGCGCTGCTCGACCGCCGCCTGGCCGAGCAGCGGAACAAGGGGGCGCGGCTACGGCAGTTCGTCCGCGCCCGGGCGGCCAGCTCGGACTACCGCGACCAGCTCGGGGTCGTTTCCAAGCTCCGCCGCGACCTGGAGCAGCTGGCAGAGCTCATCGAGATCGGCCCCCACGTCCAACCCGTCGGCGGGCCCGCGGTCGTGACGAGCCCAGCGGACCGGGATCCGACCGGCGCGGACCCGGTGGACACAGTCCGCGTGACCGATCCGGCGACGGAGGCGGCGGCGCGGGCGAAGCAGCGGGAGGTCGAGGCCGCCGTCGAGGACCTGGCGGACTGGCAGGTACGACGGATCTTCCTCTACATCGACGACCTCGACCGCTGCTCGCACGGCACGGTCGTCGAGGTGCTTCAGGCCGTGCACCTCCTGCTCGCGTTCAAGCTGTTCGTCGTCGTGGTCGGCGTGGACAGCCGCTGGCTCACCCATTCCCTGCGCGTTCACTACGCGGAACTGCTCGAGGAGCCCTCCGACTATCTGGAGAAGATCTTCCAGGTCCCGTTCGCGCTGCCCCCGATGGAGACAGACCACTACCGAAGCCTGATCGCCGATCTCGTCGCGCAGAGATCCCCCGCCTGGTCCGTGGCCACCGCCAGGTCTTCGGACGACGAGTCGGATCGCCGCGGACAGACCGGCCCGGAGCCTCCTGTCGACGAGTCGCCGCCTGGGGACCGTGCGACACCGCCGCCATCGACGCCCCCACCTGACGACCCCGAGCTGGATGCGCGTCCGGCCGGTCTGCCGCCTCCGCCCCCGGAGGCGCTGCTCATCTCCGCCGCCGAGGCGTCGTTGCTCGGCGAGCTGAGCGAGGCCGTGGCGACCCCCCGATCCGCGAAACGCCTGATCAACATCTACCGCATGCTGCGGGTATCCGTTCGTCCCGACGAACGGGACGGTTTCACGCCTGGCCGCGGCAACGAGTACCAGGCCGTGATCGTGCTCCTCGGGATCCTGGTCGGACGGCCGTCCGAGGCCGCCGCGGTCTTCGAGAGCGTGCGGACCGCGGCGCCCGACGACGAGATCTGGGACATCCTGGCCGCCTACGAGGACGTGGCGCGGGTGCTCGCGCCCTTGCGGGACCGGCGGCGGGTGAGTGTCACCCATGTCGACCCCTACCAGCGCTGGGCACCGCGGGTGGGCCGTTTCGCCTTCATCCACCACGCCGTTCCACCGACAGGCGGCCCGCCCCGACCGGCGCTGGCCGCGGCCTCCCGGCCTCCCCTCCAGATCGTTCCGGATTCCCCTCCAGGGACGCCGGCCCCGCGCGACCGGTAGGGCGGTGGCCTGAGAACCGATCAACCGCCGAGACGCTCGCCCGACGCCTGACCCGGCCTACGAGCCGTGGCGCACGTCGCGGAACGGGACCCCGCGGTCGAGGGAGGTCTCGCGGGGCATGCCGAGGACGCGTTCGGCGATGGCGTTGCGGGCCATCTCGGTGGTGCCGCCCGCGATGCTCATCAGCTGGCGGACCAGGTAGCTCGTGCCCTGGTCGCCCAGCAGCTGCCCGGTCTCATCGTCCAGGGAGGCGGCGACGGCGTCGGGGCCGGCGAGCTCGAAGCCGATCGCCGAGAACCGCCCCGCGGCCACGCCGTGCATCAGCCGGCTGAGGGAGGCGAGCTGGTCGGAGGCCCCGCCGGTGGCGATCGTCGTGTGGACCCGGTGATCCAGCTCGCGCATCGCGACGCTCAGCGCGTGAGCCTCCCCGATGAGATCCCGGGCGGCCGGGTCGTCCAGCCTGCCGGCGGCCTCGGCCAGGTGCATCAGCCCGGCGGCCGGCCCGTCGGCGGCCTGGCCGCCAGCGGTCGCGGTGGGGTGCAGGGTGAGCGGCGACGAGTGGAAGGTGCGCTCGTAGAACAGCCACCGGGTGGCCACGGTCCAGCCGTCGTCGACGCCGCCGACGCGGGCGCTGTCCGGGACCACGACGTCGGTGAGGTACTCCTGGCAGAACTCCCGGTTGCCGTTGATCATTTCGATGCGGGAGACCTCGATGCCCGCCTGGTGGATTGGCAGCATGAAGACGCTGAGGCCGCGGTGCTTGGGCACGTCCCAGTTGGTCCGGGCCAGGCAGAGGCCCCAGTCGGACCACCAGGCGCCCGTCGTCCAGATCTTCGATCCGTTGAGCACCCAGTCGTCGCCCTGGCGCACCGCGCTCGTGCGCACGCCGGCCAGGTCCGACCCCGAGCCGGGTTCCGAGAGGAACTGCATCCACAGCTCGTCGCCGCGCAGGATCGCGGGAATGTGGGCCAGCTTCTGCTCGTGCGTGCCGAACTCCAGGATGACGGCGGCGCAGGGGGTCATCGTGGGCACCTGGAACCGCCAGGGATAGCGGTAACCCGCCATCTCCTCGTTGAACACGGCGGCGTGGGCGGGAGTGAGGCCGAGGCCCCCGTACTGCTTGGGGAAGCAGATCCCGGCGAAGCCGCCGTCGAACAGCAGCCGCTGCAGCCGCCGCTCCTCGGCGACCTCGGCCAGCTCCTCCTCGTCGGAACGGGTCGCCATCTGCCGCGCCCCGCCCGCCGGGACGGTGGGCATGTTCTCGCGCAGCCAATCGCGGGCCCGCAGCCGGAAGTCCTCGATCGGTTCGAGCTCGCCGGTGCTCACAGGTCCGTCGCCTTCCGCTCGTGGTTGCGCCGTTCGAGGAGGTTCGTCAACCGCAGCCGATGCTCGCGGGGCGTCCCGATCAGCGCGTGTCCCAGCGCGACCCGGCGCAGGGAGAAGTGCAGGTCGTGCTCGAACGTGAGGCCGATGCCGCCGTGCATCTGGACGCAGTCCTGGCACAGCTCCGGGCCGTGGTCACCGATGTAGGACTTCGCGACGCTGGCGAGCTCGGTGGCCCGGTCGGCGTCGTCGCCCGCGGCTGCCTCGGTCGCGGCGTCGACGAGCGCGTGACTGGTCTCCAGCCACAGCTTCATGTCGGCGAACCGGTGCTTGAGCGCCTGGTACGAGGCCAGCGGCCGGCCGAAGGAGTACCGGTCCGCCGCCCAGGCGACGGTCAGCTCGAAGGCCCGGTCCATTGCCCCGGCCATCTCGGCCACCTGGATGACCAGCGCCTCGCACAGCTGCCGCTCCGCCTCGGCGGCCGCGTGACCGGGCTCGCCGAGGACCGCCGTCGCCGGCACCTGAACCCCGTCGAAGGCGACCCGGGCGAAACGGCGGGTCACGTCGATCGACCGCAGCTGGGTGACCGTCACCCCCTCCTGCGTGGCGGGCACGAGCAGCTGCACCAGGCCGCCCTCGGCGCGTGCGGTCACCAGGAACAGGCCGGCCTGCGCGCCGTGCTCCACGGGGGACTTGACCCCGGAGAGCACCCAGCCGGTGCCCGACCGCTCGGCGACGGCGGCGATGTCGCCCAGCCCGGAGTGCGGACGCGGCTCGCTCCAGCACCACGAGGCGACCGCCTCGCCGGCGCACAACGCGCCCAGCGCCTCGGTCGCAGACTCCCCGCCGACGCGCGACAACGCGGAGGCGACGACGTTCGTCGACAGCAGCGGGCCAGGGGCCGCCGCCCGGCCGAACTCGTGGGCCACCAGCGCCAGATCGCCCAGCCCGTTGCCGCTGATGCTTCCGCCGCCGTGCTCCTCGGTCACCAGCATCGACGTCCAGCCCAGCTCGGCACCGGTCTTCCAGTAACCCGGCTCGTAGCCCTCCGGCGCGTCCCGAAGCTCGCGCAACACGCTGGTCGGTACCGCGTCCTGCAGGAACCTCCGGGTTGTCCCGACGAAAAGCTCCTCGTCAGCCGTCAGGCCTGACTTCACGTCTTTCCCTCCACGTCCATCAGGCATCCAGTTCCGCCAGGATGGGCCACGCGGGCCGGCGGGCGCCTCAGACGGAGACGCTGACACCCATGAGCCGGGCGAGGTTCCCACCCATGATCTTGCGGATGGTCTCCTCGGGCGCCCCTTCGAGCTCCTTGACGTAGCTGACCGGGCTGGCCAGGCCCTCGGGGTGGGGGTAGTCCGACCCGAAGAGCACGTTGTCCTCACCGATCATCTCGGCGAGCGCCGGCAGGTCGTCCTCCCAGAACGGGCTGACGTGGACGTTGCGCTTGAAGACCTCGATGGGGTTCTCCAGGAACGTCTGCGGCATCTTCTTGTAGGCGTTCTTCAGCGACTTCAGCAGCGGTTCGACCCAGCTGCTGCCGTTCTCGATGACGGCGATCTTGAGCGCTGGGAAGCGCGACAGCGCACCGTGGCAGATCAGCGACGCCACCGAGTCCTCGATCGGGCGCCACAGCCCGATCAGCCCGAACGCGCTCTGGTTCGCGAACGGCGTGTACTCGTTGTTGATGCCGATCCAGTCGTCGACGTAGCGCTGGTAGCCGCTGTCGGAGGAGTGCATCGCGACCAGGACGTCGTGCTGGACGACTCGCTCCCAGAAGGGATCGAACTCCGGCAGGCCGAACGACCGCGAGCCACGGATGTCCGGCACCGGCGCCGGCCGGATCAGGACGACCTTCGCGCCGCGCTCGACGACCCAGTCCAGCTCCGCGATCGCCTTCTCGACGTTGGGAAGCGTGATCACCGGAGTGCTGAAGATCCGGTCCAGGCCGTTGTAGTTGAACTGCCACGTCTCGTACATCCACTCGTTGAGCGCGTGGATGACCGCGTGCATCGCCCCGACGTCGTCGCGCAGCCGCTCCTCGACGAGGCTGGCCAGCGTCGGGAACATCAGCGCGCGGTCCAGCCCCTGCTCGTCCATGAGCTCGATCCGGGCGGCCGGCTCCTGGAAGGCCGGGAGGGAGCGCATCGGCTTGCCGACGATCTCGCGGTAGCTCCGGCCCTCGGGGTTGCCCTTCCGGTAGTAGTCCTCCTGGGCTCCGGGCCTGGCGACCACCGCGAAGGTCGGGTTCGGGATGTAGTCGCTGATCTGGCCCTTGACCGCGATCTTGGTGCGACCGTTCACCTCGACGAACGTGATGACGCTCTTGTAGCGCTCCGGCAGGAACTTCGTGAGCGCGTCGGCGGTCTCGTAGAAGTGGTTGTCGCAGTCGAAGACGGAGTACTCAGCCATGGGCCGATGATACGGCCAACGGTAACCTTACCGTCAACTGTAACCACTGTCCTCGGTAAAGTTACCGTGGACTGCAGTCATGCTTGGGACGGTAGGTTTGCAGCATGAGCGAGCTGACTTTGCGGGACCGGACCCGCGCGAAGCGGCGCGCGGCGGTCGTGCTCAGCGCCCTGCGGCTCTTCGCGGAGCAGGGCTACGAGTCCACGCCCATCGCCCAGATCGCCGACGACGCGGAGGTCTCCCCCCGCACCGTGTCGCTGTACTTCGCCTCCAAGCGTGACCTCGCGCTCGCCTACCAGGCCGACGCCGCCAAGCGGTTCAACGACACCCTGGCCGAGCGCCAGGACGGCGACACGACGCTGGACGTCTTCCGCCGCTGGCTGGAGGACGAGATCGGTACCCATGGCGAGGTGCGCAGCCTGCACCACGCCATGGTTCGGGCCAATCCGACGCTGCGCGGTGCCCAGAGCGCCGAGAGCCTGGAGGGGCGGCGGGCCACCGTCCTCTCACTCGCCCGGGATCTCGGTCGCTCGCCCGACGACGTCGTGGTCGCGCTGGTCGGCGGCGCGATGGACGGGGTGCTCACCGCCCTGAGCGAGGTCCGGCCGGACGAGGCCGATCCGAGCGAGGCGCTGGAGGCCGCCGAGCGCATGCTGCTCGCCCTGACGGACTCCGCGCGGGCCGAGGCCGGCGACCGAGCCGGGCGAAAGAAGTCCTCCCCGCGCGCGAAATAACCGCCGCCGGCCCGCCTCGGCGCCGGGCCTTGCCGGCCCGCCCGGCCGCGTGTTACACATTGCGTCCAGCATCACTTAGGCGACTGCCAAACGACACGACGTAGGGGACACGGCGTGTGGGGCGGTCCGGGTCGTCGTGCCGCGCAACCCGCGCCGCTGAGTCGGCGATGTCACGACGTCGCCGGCCCGTTGGGTCGCCCGGGGCCACGCCGCTGCATGCCGCCCGGCTCGCGGCTCGGCCACACCGGATCCAGCCTGAACCGAGAGCGCGAAGAGATCATTCGCGTAACGATGGGAGGCACCACTTCATGGACCTGCCTCGATTACACGGCCGTAGGGTCGCCGTCGCTCTTGCCGCAGTGATCGCGATCGTGTCCACCGCGCTCGCCGGGTGCGGTGGGTCGCCCGTCGCGGCCAACCAGAGCGTGAACCACTGCACCACCCAGGCACCGGGCGTGACGGCGAACGCTATCAAGATCGGCCTGATCCAGCCCGACACCGGCCCCGCCGAGATCGCGGACATGTTCGGCGGGTCGCGCAGCGCGGTCCAGGCCCGTGTCGACCTGCAGAACGCCCACGGCGGTGTCAACGGCCGCAGGATCGACCTCGTCTGGGGTGACGACCAGACCACCCCGTCGGGATTCTCGCTGGCGGCGCACGACCTCGTCGACACCCAACAGGTCTTCGGCCTGGTCGCGCTGACGGTGGTCCTCGACGGTGCGGCGACCTGGCTGCAGTCGAAGAACGTCCCGGTCACCGGGTTCGCCTCCAGCGCGGACTGGAGCGACTTCCCCAACGTCTTCCACTTCGGCAACCTGTTCAACAAAGGGACCGTCTCGACGTACGGCGACTATGTGAAAGCCGAGGGCGGCACAAAAGCCGTCATCGTCATCGACCCGAGCGCGGCCACGTCACCGAACCTGATCGCGGCGCTTGCCGCCAGTCTGCAGAGCCGCGGCGTCCAGGTGGTCGACCAGGTCAAGTTCACCCACGGGATGAGCAGCGCCTCGAACATCGCCGCCGAACTACAGCAGTCGGGAGCCGACGCGCTGGTCGGCACCGCGCAGGGCGCCGACTTCGTCGACATCTACTCCCAGGCGATGAGCCTCGGGATCCCGATCAAGGTCGCTCTCAACGCGGGCGGTTTCAGCGCCTCCCTCCTCACGACCTTCGGCTCCAAGATGGCTGGGCTGTCGACCATCTCGACCTTCGCGGCCCCGACGTCCCCCGCGATGAAGACGTACAGCAACGCGATGGCCACCTACTCGCCCGAGCTGAGAGACCCGAGCGACGAGATCGCGATCGCCTCCTACGTGGCGGCCGACGAGATGATCAAGGGCCTCCAGCTGGCTGGCCCCTGCCCGACCCGCGCCACCTTCATCGACAGGCTGCGCCAGGTCACGGACTTCACCGGCAGCGGCCTGATGCCACCCGTGGACCTTTCCAAGCCCAAAGAGCCCCAGCTCTGCGAGAACTTCGTCAAGGCCGACCCCACCGGCCGCAGCTTTACCGCGGTCCCCCCGCCGGCCGCCCTCGAACACGACGGATTCTGGTGCGGCCAGGTCGTCCCAACTCAATAGCCGGGCCCGGCGCGGCGTGCACGGAGTGATCCGGAGAGAAGTCGTGCGGCTGCTCCCATTTCCCTGACCCCCAACTGGGGGTCAGGCGTTGTCTGGGGTTTGGGCGCCGCCCAGAGCTTCCCGTGCTGGCCATCCGGATAGCACTCTGGCTTGTCGCCGTTCCGATACGGTTGGCGGTCGGTGTCACATATGGCTGGGGGAAAGCAAATGGGCATTAGTTTCGCGCGTGGCCGGCCGCGGGGGGTCGGCTGGCTCAAACGGGGGGCCGTGGTCGCGGGTGCCGCGGTCGGGATCACCGCCCTGGTCGGAGGTGCCGCGGTCGCCGCGCCGGCCAGTCCCGGGACTCTGAAGCTCGTGACCGGGCAGGCCGACAGCGGCGCCCACGGCGTCGCGCTGGGCTGGTCCTACGCGGCGCCCGCGAAGGCCTCCGTGACCGGCACGATCAAGATCGTCGTCCCGAAGGGCTTCTCCGCGCCGCGGACCGGCGCGCTGACGGCGCCGGGGAATGTGCTCACGGCCTCGACCTGCGCACGTTTCAGCGTTTCCGGTACGGCGTCCCAGGCCAACGGCTCGACCATCCTGTCCATCGCCACGAACTGCGCGGCGGGCAAGGTCGGGGCCATTCTCATGACCAACGTCACCGTGCCTGGCCCGGTGGGCGTGTACGAGTTCCCGGCCACCTTCACGCCGACGGGCTCGTCTCCGGTCGCCTTCACCGGGGCCGACACGGTCCAGATCAAGCCTGGCCCGCTGGCCACCCTGAAGATCAGCCCGGCGACGGCGACGATCGCCGCTGGTGGGAGCCAGGCGTACACCGTCGCGGGGTATGACGCGGCCGGCAACGCGCTCAGCTCCGCCGCCCTGGGCAAGGTCACCTTCGGGATCACCCCGGATGGCAAGTGCACCGGCGCGGTCTGCACCGCGAGCAAGGCCGGCGCCCACACCGTCACGGCGACCAGCGGCAAGATCAAGGCGACGGCGACACTGACCGTCGGCGGGACGACGCAGACCAGCGCCGACCTGGCCGTCACGGAGATCGTCTCCACCGCCACGCCGACCTACTACACGAGCGTGTCCTTCACGACCACGGTGACGAACACCAGCGCCACGGCCGCGGCGACCGGCGTCGCCGTGCACGTCGCGGTCCCCGCCGGGGTCGGGTCACCCGTCGGGACCCCGTCCGGTTCCACCACCTACAACCAGGCGTCCGGTACCTGGACGGTCGGGAGCCTGGCCGCCGGTGCCAGCGCCACCCTGACGATCAGCGGCCTCGCGGGTGACGTCGCCCTCGGCGCTCAGACCGTCAACGCCACCGTCACCTCGACGACGACCGACCCGAACCCGGCGAACAACACGGCGTCGGCGACCGAGATCCCCAAGCCGGCAGCGATCGCGGTCACCATCACCCCGAACCCGGCCAACCCCGACCCGATCGACGTCGGCGTTCCCGGCACGGTCAGCTGGAGCGCTTCGGCCGCCAACGCCGCCAACCCCGCGGCGCCGGCACCGGCCGGGACGTTCCGCTGGAGCTGCATCGGCGCCAACGGCGAGCCCTGCGGAATCGCCTCGTTCGACGGCCCGACGCTGTCACTCTCGACCACTGGGCTGCCGATCAGCGAGACCACTCTGTACGCGTTCTTCACCCCCGACCCCGCGAACGGCAACTACGTCCAGGACGTGGCGAGCGCGGTCAGCACCTTCACGCCCACGTACACGCCTCCGCCGCCGACGAAGTCCGACCTCGCGGTCGCGGTGTCGGTCAGCAACAGCTCGCCGGCCTACTACACCGACGTCACGTTCACGGCGACGGTGAAGAACACCAGCGCCATCACCGCGACGGGCGTTTCCGCCAGCGTCGACGTTCCGACCGGCCTGGTGTCGCCGACGGTGACGCCGTCAAGCTCGACGGCTTTCGACCAGGGGACGAGCACCTGGACGATCGGTGACCTGGCACCTGGCGCCAGCGCGACGCTCACGGTCAGTGCCCTGGCCGGGAATGTCTCCGCTGGTGCGCAGACGGTCAACGTCGCGGCGACCGCCACGAACGCGTCCTCCGCCTCCTACGCGGCACAGGCGGTCGAGACCTCGCAGCCGGCGCCGGTCACGGTCGTGATCAGCCCTGACCCCAACAACCCCCCGTCCGACAACGTCGACCTCGGCGACCCGGGCAACCTGAGCTGGACTGCGTTCTTCGCCAACGCCGACAACGCGTCGGCCCCAGCGCCTACCGGCGTGGTCGTCTGGGCCTGTCAGACGCAGAGTGGTAACCCCTGCCCGTTCGTCCCGGCGTTCGACCCGACGGCGAACCTGACGGTGCTGACGTTGAAAATCAGCGATCTCCAGATCGACGTCTACACCATTACCGCGACATTCGTCTCGAACGGAGATAGCAACTACGTTCAGCAGTCCGTGAGCTCGTCGGTGACCTTCACGACGACCAACAGCGGCGGCTGATTCGCGGCGGGGTTCGGGCGCCACGGCGCCCGAACCCCGTTTGCGTTCCGGGTCGTCAATCCGACAGGCCGGGTGTGCGCGGCGCGTCGCCATGCAGCCTTGGCTCGTGCTCGACACCTCGACGACTCATGCATTCGAGCGTTGGCGGTGCCGGTTCGAGGAGAACCGGCACCGCACGGACCCGGACTGGAGCCGAGGCGCCGAGATCCCCACGGCTCTGGCGGCCGGCCTCGCCCCTGGCGGGTGGCCCTTGATCGCGGTTTTCGCCCTCGGGTGGTCGTGATCAGGGCGTTTCCGCAACCACTGGAGGGCGCAAACGGCGATCACCGGCATCGAGGTGGTGGCGCGTGCCCGGCCGGGGCGGCGGTAGCCATCTGTGGCCAGATCGTCGGCGTGACCTGAGCTCAGTGGTCTTCGGTAGCATCGCGCGCGTGACAGCGCTAGATCCATTCCGGGTCGACGTGCCGGACGATGTCCTCACCGACCTGGCCGAGCGCCTGCGGCGGGCCCGGCTGCCGAATGCGATACCGGGCATCGGCTGGGAGCAGGGGCTCCCCGCGGAGGTGCTCCAGGAGATCATTCGCTACTGGCTGGACTCCTATGACTGGCGGGTCCACGAAGCCCGGCTGAACCGCTACGAGCAGTTCACCACGACGGTCGAGGGACAGCGTTTCCACTTTCTGCACATTCGGTCGCGCCACGCGTCGGCTGTCCCGTTGTTCCTGACCCACGGCTGGCCTGGCTCCGTAGTCGAGTTTCTCGACGTGCTCGACGCGCTCTCCGATCCGGCCGACCCTGCCGACGCGTTCCACCTGGTGGTGCCTTCGCTGCCCGGATACGGGTTCTCCGGTCCGACCACGCAGGCCGGCTGGAACCCCAGGCGGATCGCCGCGGCCTTCGGTGAGATCGCCGACCGGCTCGGCTACCAGCGCTATGGCGTCCAGGGTGGGGACTGGGGCGCGATCGTCTCCTACAACATGGCCGAGCTCCGGCCAGAACGCGTCCTCGGCTTGCATGTCAACCTGATGAACGTGCCGCCGCCCAGCGGCGAGGCAGCCGCTCCCCCCACCGCGTGGGCGCGGCGGATGGGACGCGCTGGCGGTGGCTACGACCTGATTCAGGGGACCAGGCCACAGACGATCGGCTACCTGCTCGACGACTCGCCGGCCGGGCTGGCGGCCTGGATCATCGAGAAGTTCTACGAATGGACCGACCGGTCCGGCGGCAGCCTCGTCCTCACGGAGGACCAGATGCTGACCAACGTGATGGTCTACTGGGTGACACGCACCGGAGCGTCTTCGGCCCGTCTGTACTGGGAACGACGTCAGGCCCCGGAGACGATGGTGCCGCGGCGACGGGTCCTGGTGCCGACCGGAGTGGCCAACTACCCGGGAGAACTGGTCCGGTCACTCCGGCCGCACGCCGAGCGGTTCTTCAACATCGTGCACTGGTCCGAACTCTCCCGCGGGGGGCACTTCCCCGCGATGGAAGTGCCGGACCTCTTCGTGGAGGACGTTCGGGCATTCTTCCGGCCGCTGCGGTGACCCGCTTCCGCGAGCCGACCAGTGACCACTGGTCCAGCGGGGCGGAGCCTTCTCAGCCGAGGTTGGCGCCGTACACGTGGTCGACCGTCATGCGCATGAGGACCCTGCGGTCGGCGACCATCACGGACCGGTACTCGTCCCAGTCCGGGTGCTCGCCCGCCGCGGCGCGGTAGTAGTCGACGAGCGCCTGGACCTCGGAACCGTGCGGGTCGGCACCCGGCCCGACGAGCGTCACCGCGCCTTCCGCGGTGGCCCAGGCCCGGCCGTCGGGACGGGTGACCTCCAGCGCGGCTCGCGGGTCCCGCCGCAGGTTCGCCGTCTTGGCACGTCCCTCGGTCATCGAGACATAGAGGACGCCGGACCCCCGGTCGTAGAAGGGCAGGACGGGAGAAAGCTGCGGGCGGCCGTCCGACCTGATCGTCGCGAGGACACCGAGCCGGCTTTCGGCGAGCAGTTCGTGCGGGTCGAATGGCGTGCCAGTCATGTCCGTAGCAAGAGCTCCGCCCCGCCACGCATTCCGGCGGCGCAGGCCACGGCTCACAGCAAAGAACGTGGCCACGCACGTGCCGTTGCGGTGCTAACCCAGCGTCAGTGCCGGATGGTCGTGGACACGGCCGTGTCCTGCGACGTCTTCATCCCGCCCACCGCGCCAGCCCGCGCAGCGACGTCGCGATGGCCATCAGGCTGGTCACACCGACCGTCGCCCACCAGACGTTCGACGAGACGGCACCCGGCTCGGTGATGGTTGCCGGGAACGTCTCCACATGTCGGCCGATCGGGCCCACCCGCGGCAGCGCGACCAGGGCCAGGGCCAGCGCCGTCGCCGCCACGGGGCCGGGCTCACCGGTGCGCCGGCGGGCAGTGACGGCGACGGCGAAGCCCAGCACCAGATTTCCCAGCATGGCCAGGCCCATCGCCGGTGTGGACAGGCCAGGATGCCGCAGGGCCATTGCGGTGATCAGCAGAAAGGCGGCCGTCGCCGATGGGATGAGGGCCGCGGCGCGGACTCCGGCCAGGCGGGCCGGCCGGGTCGGGGTCACGTCCACGACGGCGCTGGCCGGTTCGTCCAGCGCGAAGGCGGCCGCGGCGGCGAACAGCGCGCTGGCGGCGGCGAGAAGGGCGGGGCCGGACGGCGCGTGGGCCAGCGCGACCCCGGCCATCCCGAGCGTCAGCGCCAGGATGGTGACGGCCCCGATCGCCGGCCACGGCACGGCGCGCAGGAGGACCAGCGCCGGGCGCTGCGGGAGCCGACCGGCGCCGGACCGCCCGCGGCGCCTGCCGGCAAGCCGGTCGTCGGGCGGGTCATCGGTCGTCACCACGGTCGGGTGTGCCCGTCCGGGTACGTGACCAGCGCGTGGCCCAGCCCGCCGGTGAAGGCCAGGATGAACAGCGCGGCCGCGGTCAGGAGCAGGACGCCCAGCGCGCCCAGCAGCCGGCGGCGGGCCGGGCCGGTCGCGCCGCGCACGAGCCCGGTCAGAAACGTCAGGCCGCACAGGGCGAGCTGCCAGCCGAGGAAGTACTCGGGCGAGCCCCGCCAGGTCGTGACCTGCCCCTCGCCGCCGGGGGAGTCGAAGAAGTAGGCGTACGGCGCGAACAGGCGCAGCGCGGCGACCAGGAGCGAGCCCGGGTAGGCGTAGGCGAGCCCGGTGACCACAAAGATCCAGACGCCGATCGCGACGACCACCACGGGCAGAACCCACAGGGTGCGGGCCCAGCGCGCGACCGCGATGCCCAGCAGCGGGCCGCCCAAAGCCGAGACCGCGACCTGCCCGGCCAGGATGGTGACCTGGTCCGCCGGGCCGAACACGCCGAAGGCCGGGCCGCGCAGTCGCTCCATGACGACGAGGGCCAGCAGGCTTCCAACGCCGAAGACGAACGGCACGAGCGCGGCCAGGCTCATCGCGGCCGTCCGCACGGGGGCCGGCGTCGGCGTCACCGCCAGCGTCTCGGCTGTCCTGTCGAGTGCCTGGCTCAGCCGGAAGCCAATCGCGATGCCGAAAACCCCGAGGAACATCGCCGGAGCGCTGTGAAGGCCGTTCAGGTCGCTTATCGGGTGGCGCAGCGTCGAGTACATCATCAGCCCGGTCAGGGCCAGGCCAACGACGAACAGCGGGTTCGACACGTAACGCCGGGCCTCCAGCCAGGCCAACGCCGCGAGTACGCGAACGGACGTCGAGCGGCGGGAGGCCCCGTACGGGGTGCCTTCGCGCCTGCCGGCCCACTCGCCGCCGGTGCCGCCTCGGTCGACAGTGTCAGCCGCGGGCGCGGTCATGACATCCTCGCCGGTGCCGCGCTCTGACCGCGCAGAAGGAGGTAGGCGTCCTCCAGCGACGGCTCGACCAGCTCGGCGCCGGCCGGGGCGTGCTCGGCGAGGTTGCGGTACCGGCCGGTGCCGGTCCGCCACGAGACGGGCGCGTCCGGATCGGGCTGGTCGGCCAGCCACACCCGGCCGGCGGCCCGCTCGACAAGCTGGGTCACGCCGCCGTCGTACCGGATCCGGCCGCCGTCGAGGACGACGACCCGCTCGCACAGGGCGGCGACGTCGTCGGTCTGATGGGTCGACAGGACGACGAGGGCGGTCCGGCCCAGCTCGGCCAACACCGTCCGCAGCGCCGCCCGCTGCTCCGGGTCGAGCCCGGCGGTCGGCTCGTCCAGGACCAGCAGACCCGGCGAGCCGAGCAGCGCCTGAGCCAGCCCCAGCCGCCGGCGCTGACCACCGGACAGGGCCCGGACGCGCTTCCCACCGAGCCCGCCGAGGTTCACCGCCTCGAGCACCCGACGCACCTCGGCGTGCCGGGGCCCGGGAGCCGTCCACTCCTTCAGGACCGCCACATAGTCCACGAACGCGAACGCCGTGAAGCCGCGGGGGAATCCGACCTCCTGGGGGAGGTAGCCGAGCCGCCGCCGGATCTCGGTCCGCTGCCGCGGGAGCGCCGGGTCGAGGCCGAACACCGACAGCCGGCCCCGGCTCGGCGCCAGCGCGGTCGCGATCATCCGCAGCAGGGTCGTCTTGCCCGCGCCGTTGGGGCCCAGCAGGCCGACGACTCCTGGCTCCAGCGTGAGCGACACCGCGTCCACCGCCCAGGTAGCGCCGTATCTGCGACCGACCTCGTCGAGCTCGACTGTCGCGGTCATACCCAACCCCCTCCCGCTCGTGGCTGACGCAAGTGCCGGTGTCGAGCCAGCAGAACCACGACCGACACGACTGCCAGCGCGAGATAGCCACCCAGGTACGCCGGCCGCAGCACGGCGCGGGCCGAGCCGGCGAGCGCCGTCCCCAGCGTGATCAGGAACCAGACCACGCTGATCCCGGCGGCCGCGCTCAGCGGGGTCGTCCAGGTCGAGGCGGCCAGGACGCAGCCGACGAAACCGAGCGACGGCAGCAGCCACAGGTAGGAGATGTTGCCGGGCAGGAACGCGCTGACCACGACGGCGGCCGGGAGCCCGACGCCCAGCACGGCGAGGCAGCGCAGCAGCACCAGGCGCAGGGCCGGGTACGGCGTTGCCAGCTCGGTCTCGACCGCCGGCTCGATGCTTGGGTCGTAGCTGAGCGCCACGGCGACGCAGGGCAGGAGCGGCGCGACCATCAGGAAGACCACCTGGCCGCGGCCGTGGGCGAACTGGGTCGCTATCAGGGCGAACGCCAGCACCAGCAGGATCCCGGCCAGCCACGGGACTCGGAACGCCGGGGCCAGGGTTACCAGCCGGGCGTCCGCCGGCGGCAGGCCGACCCGTCGCAGCAGCCGCTCGAAGGCCGGGACTTCGGGCAGCTCGATCACGTCGCGGACGTTCATCCACACCGCGTCCAGCTCGGGCAGTTCGGCCCGCTCAGCCAGGCTGGGCCGGGCCCGCACCGCCCCTGCGACCCGGGCCCGGCAGGGCGCGCAGACCAGCAGATGCGCTTCGCTCGACGCGGCCTGGGCGAAGGTCTCAGTTCCATCCACCCACCGCGCCAGCGCGTCATCGTCCACGTGCCAGGCGCTCATGCGACTCCTTCCGCCAGCGTCGCCCGCAGCTGGGCTTTGGCCCGCGACAGGCGGGTCTTGACCGTGCTCTCCGGGACGCGCAGCAGCCGGGCGGCCTCCTTCGCGGTCAACCCGTCGAGCACGACCGCCTGGATCACCGCCCGCATCTGCGGCGAGAGCCGGGCCATCGCCTGCCCCACGTCGCCGTACTCGACCGCGACCAGAACCTGCTCCTCGGCGGCGGGCACCGAGCCCGGCTCCGGCGGCTCCGGGACGACGATCACGTCCCGCCGGCTGCGCAGCCGGCTGACCAGCCGTCGGACCGCGATGCCCCAGATCCAGGCGGCGACCTCCCCGTCACCGTGGAACCCGGCGGGCTTGCGCCAGATCGCGACGAACGTGTCCTGTAGCGCGTCGGCGACGACCTCACCGTCGTTGCAGCGCCGGGCCAGCCGCACCGACAACCACGGCGCGTGCCGGTCGTACAGCTCCCGGAGCGCGTCCAGATCGCCGGCGCCGACCGCGGCCAGCAGGGCCGCATCGCTCCCGACGTCCGTCATGACCTGACTGTCGCGCCGACGGCCTGAAAAAGACTCACCCGCCGCTGAATCCTTTCCGCCATGCCCATGCGACAAGGGGACTGTAGCCGGCGCAAGTCACCCGCCCGAGTGATTAGGAGCGAACAGTGACCCGACAAACGACCCCGCGCCGCGTGCGCCCAAGCCCCCACCGGGGCCTACCGGTAACCCCTGCGGGAGAGGAACTGCGATGACGACTTCTCGACGCCGAACGCTCGGCCTCGCGGCCCTCGGCTCGGCCGGGGTGCTGGACCTTTCCGCGCTCATCGGCCTCGCCACTGGGGGTCCGGTCGGCATCATCTTCCTTACCGCCGGCCTCGGCCTGGCGACGGTTGTCGCCGCCGCGGCCGCGTCCCGCGGCAGTCGGACGGGCCTACAGGTCGCGGTTGCCGTCCGCGTCATCGATACCGCGCTCGGCATCCCGTGCTGGTTCGTGGACACCCCGGCCTGGTACTTGACCGTCGTCGCGGCCATGTTCGCGCTGACGATCGCCGGTATCTGGCTGACGACCCCAGGTTTGCGCCGGACGAAGCCCGCTGCGGCCTAGCCCCATCCCGCCTCCGCCCGGCGACCCGCTCGTGCCCCCGAGGACTATTGTCCGCGCCATTCGACCCATAGAAAGGTGACGTTGTGGTGATCTCGGTCAGGGCGTCCCGTCGATTCACGGGAGCGTCACCGTTCAGTCTGGTCGCGGTGGCTCGTCTGGAACATCGCCCATTCCCTGTGAGCGTTCGAGAAATGGCCAGCGCCGAGAGTCGGGAATTCGACGGCCAGATCTCGTCCGGGGATGTGGACTGCTCCTACATGGTGACGCTCTACAACTCGGGCAGGTGGTTCGTCACCGCGGACTTCCATGACAATGGTGGCATCCTCGGCGATGCCTTCGTGCTGGAGTTCCCGGTGGCCGGTGGTCGGGGAATCCGGCTCGACCACGGGACTTCGGCGCTGGGCGCCGGCGATACCCTCCGGATGAACGACGATGGCCTGGACCCATTCATCCGTGAGCATTGGCCGGCCATCCGTGACACCCCGCTGACGGCAAAGCTGTTCGTCTCTCCCGACATCATGACTCTCGTCGTCGGGATCTTTGTCGGGATCTTGGCGATTGGGTCCGTAATCGCCGCCGGCAAGTTTGTTTCGTCGGATGGGAAAACGGTGGTAGGCCCCTGTGCGAACCAGCTTCCAGGCGATCACGGTCAATGCCTGCAGTTTCGACATGTCTCGGAAGGCGATCCCGGGTCGTCGACGATAACCGGGTGAGTCGTGGACATTCGCCTTCGAGAGACACTGGCCACGGCGGTGAAGTCAGAACCGTCGGCGAACCTATCTGTGAACGTCGTCCTCGAGGCCTTTCGTATTCCGCGGCCGATAAGGATTCAGGACGTCGTAGCGGGGCTGGAACCGATCAACTTACAGTCTTCTTTCCATGATGCCAGCTGTGAAGGTTCCTGCAGCATAGTCATATCTCATGACGGCAGGGTCAGCTACAGCGGCCACGTACATAATGGCGGCGTGCTGGATGCCCGTTACATGGTCATCACCAGTATACCGACTTTGACCGTGCCCGTGCTGATCGCACATCAGTCCAGCGCAGGCGGCACGGTCGGACTCGACAAGCGTCGCGATGACTGGGATTTACAAGGATTCTCGTCCGAGGCGGCCAGTGACTGGTGGTCGTTCCGAGCCGCGACAGAACACGCCAGGACCGACTTCGGCGCGAGTACGGGTGCGTTCGAGGTCGTGTCATCTCTGTTCGGGGCGGTGCTGGCCGGCGCGGCGGCCGGAGAAGTCATATTCCATCTCTGAGCCCGCTGGCATCACGCACCACGGCTCGGATCGAGAAAGGAAAGCGAACAAGATGTCATGGGAACTCAACGGGAACGGTGGTACGGACCCGTCCAGCACGTTCCTGGGTACGACCGACAATCAGCCGTTGATCATCGGGACGCGCGGCCATGAGGCCATGCGGATCGCGCCCTTCGGGCGGGTCGGCATAAACACATCGAAACCCGATGCCACGCTCGACGTTGTTGGAATTCCGCTCAAGGGGCTCCCGCCCCCGGAGACCACCGCGCTGCGGGCCACGAACTCCGGCCCGGGATTCGCCGGATTCTTTCAGGGCAAGGTCGGCGTGAACGGAGACCTCAACGTCAACTTCGACATCAACGTCCTGGGCGACATCAAGCTGGTCGGTGGTGCTGACCTGGCCGAGGAGTTCGACGTCGTAGGCGGCATCGATGCCGACCCGGGAACCGTCGTGGTGCTGGCCGGCGGTGACACGGTCCAGGTCAGCGATCGGCCCTATGACCGGCGCGTGGCTGGTGTGGTCTCCGGCGCCGGAGACCTGAGACCGGCCTTGATCCTCGACAGGAAGTCTGGTTCTGACCGCCGTCCGCTCGCGCTCAGCGGCAAGGTCTGGTGCAAGGTCGATGCCGATTGCGGAGCGCTGGACGTGGGCGACCTGCTGACCACGTCGTCGACGCCCGGACACGCGATGCGAGCCACCGACCGTGAGCTTTCCTTCGGGTCGGTGATCGGCAAGGCGCTCGGTGCGCTTCAGGCGGGCCGGGGCCTGATCCCTGTGCTCGTGGCCCTCCAGTAAGGGTGGACCTGCGGGTCTATCGGTTACGGCAGCTACAGATCTTGAATGTTCGGGGTCTGAGCCTGTCTGATCACGGGTGGCGCGGGGGTCAAGGGAATCTCGTGGGACAGCCGTCTGGGGCGAGAGCACGACGTGGATGGGCGTCTTCGACCACACCGTCAAGATCAGGGCCTGTACCGGTGGTCGAGCGTCCACCTGCCGTCGTCGCAACGTTCGACCCATTGGTCGCCCGCGAAGGAGACGAGCTTGACTCCTCCGTCGCATTCCGGCCCCAGGATCGAGGTGGCGCTCGGGGTGGGAGTGGGCGGTACGTCGTCCCAGACGCCGTTGTGGCAGACGAGCCGCCAATTGACGGCGGTGCGTCCGTCTGAGCCGGTGTAAAGCGTTCCCTCACCGGCCCAAGGGTCACAGGGCGCCCCGGCGGTGGGATCAACGAACGGCGTCTGAGTGGGAGACGGCGTCGGTGTCCCGGGGTTCTGCGTCGCTGTCCGCGGTGCGTCCGGGACTCGCGTGGGCGTGGCAGCCGTCGGCGGTGGGCTCGGGTCCGGTGCGTCTGTCGTGCTTGATGTCGCGACGGGACGGCGCGGATCGGCTCGCGTGGGGTGTCCAGGCCAGCGAACTGTTCGTGGCTTTCGTTGAAGTCGGTGGTCGACCTGCCCGAGGTGAGGGTGCGTCGGTGGGAATGGCAGGTCCGACTCTTGCCTCACCTATCGAATCTCGATAGATTCCCATCGCGAATCGATGGGAGGATGGGCCGTGGGACAGCTGACCGTACGCGCGCTGCGCACCGTGCTCGTGGTGGTCCTCGCCGGGACCGTGTTCGTCCAGACAGGGATGGTCTGGGCGTTGGTCAGCGGGAGCGACCCGGAGGACGGATCGCTCCCGCTGACCCCGCTGCGTGTGATCACGATCCTGGGCATGGTGTCGGTTCAGGTTGCCCTGGTCTGCGTATGGCGCCTGGTGACGATGGTGCGGCGCGGAACCGTGTTCTCCCACGACGCCTTCCGGTACGTGGACGTCGTGATCGGCGCGATCGTGGCGGCCGCCCTCGTGTGGTTCGCGGTCACGGTCATCAACGCGCCGGGCCAGCGGGCAGACCCGGGTGTCACCCTCATCATGGGCGGGGTCGGCGTGGCCATTCTGGGGGTCGCGCTCCTCGTGCTCGTGCTGCGGACGCTGCTCGCCCAGGCCGTCGCGCGCGACGCCGAAGCGGCGGAGCTGCAGGCCGAGCTGGACGAGGTGATCTGATGCCGATCGCCGTCGACATCGACGTGATGCTGGCCAGGCGGAAGATGTCCGTGGGGGAGCTCGCGGACCGCGTAGGGATCACGCCCGCCAACCTGGCGGTGCTCAAGAACGGCCGCGCCAAGGCGGTGCGCTTCGCGACGCTCGCCGCGCTCTGCGAGGTACTCAAGTGCCAGCCGGGCGACCTGCTGCGCTGGGAGGCCGAGGACGACGCGGGCGGATGACCTGCCTGCCCATCCTGTGCCCATCGACGATGCTGGCCTTCGATTGTCTAGATCATCAGGTGCCGGCGGGGCGGTACGGTCCAGCCGGCGGACCTGTGAACGGGTGGGCCGTCAGGGACTCGAACCCTGAACTCGCCGGTTAAAAGCGAACCTAAATAGGTGTCGTGCTGTCTCAAACGGTGTCGGTAGGTGTCGAGTTTTCCTGTGTTTCCAGCGGTTTTGGGAGCGCGTCGCGTCGTCAGGTGCCGGGCCGTGCCGAGCGATGCCGGAGTGTCCACGCCCACACCACGCCCACAATGATCTTGCTGCTCGGCGGGGGCTGCTCTGAGCCGCGCCGTTGTCTGTGCGACCTGGATCGAGTTCGACCGGAAGGATGGCAAGATCGTCGTCACCGCAGCCGCGAGATCGGCTCAGGTCGCTCCTGACCCCCTGCGGTGGATCTGCCGTTCAGCGCGCGATGACCAAGTCGCCTTCCGCACTTGGGGGCCGGCGAGGCCTGGTCTACCGTAAGGACGGGATGGTGCACTGTGCGTCAGGAATTAGGCAGGGAAGGCGGTGTCGGAGATGAGTGGCTCGTCGTCCGGAGGCCCGCCGCCTGGGTCGCGGTACGCCGACGTGCGTCCATACGCCGTGGCTGACTCCCTCGACGATCTTCATGGCCCGACCGCTGGAGTGGTCGTCCTGGACCGGTGGCTGGACTGGTCAGGTTCGGGCCGTTATGACCTGGCCAGCCAGGGTCGGCTGGCCCGGATGTACGAGACCGTTTTGCGTGAGGCGTCGAAGAAGGCGGACCTGTCGTGGTGGCTGGATGGGCGCACGCTGGTGCGACTGTGGCGTGAGCTGGTGCTGCCGCCCCAGGTGCGGAGCCGCTGGGAGGCGCGGTTCCCCGAGTTGGCCAGCGGGCACTGGTCCGCGGCGTAGCGGCGAATAACTCCTCGACCTGTACCTGCAGTGGGGTCGGCTCCGCTATCTCGGATTCTTCGATCTGACCTCCGATGAGGTGCCGCAGCTGTGTGTCAGCGAGCCGGGTCGCGGGGTCGTTGAGGACCTTCATCGAGGCGGCTTGCCTCGGCGGATCTCATCGCGGCGCTGGTCAAGGTAGACCCGGACGGCATCGGCCACGAAGTCCTTCTTCGACACGCCCAGAAAGTGCGGCCTGCGAGATCAGCTCATCGGTCGCCGGGTCGACCTTGCGCGAGGCCTGACGACCGCTCCGCTTCGAGCAGGCGTTCGGCCAGCATCATGATCTCAAGTATCGATGGTCCCTCAAGGATTAGAAGCTCGGGCCTGTCCGGGTCGTTTGAGAATCCGCATCCGGACTCGGCGACGCTGGGCCCCATCTCCCGGACCAGATCTTCGGTTGCCGCGAAGTAGACGACCGGCCAGTCTGCCCATATCGGTTCGTTGATGTGTCCTCGGCAGCTCGCAGCGGGCCATCCTCCGATGGCCGCGATCACGTGAACCAGGCCACTCACGCCGATCTCCAAGCCCGCGAGTTCCGTGATGTCCACGTTGGCGGCGTCGGGATTGCTTTCCTCGTCTAGCCAGGTGGAATCGTCCGCCGTGCTTTCCTCGAGTTCGCGCGCGAGGTCGTCGAATTCTGCGGGACTGGTCGCTGTGGTGGCCAGGAGGCGCACGAGCGCCGACTCTGCGCGAATGACCTGAGCGGCCTGCTCGCGGGTTACCCCGGATATTCTCCAGGTGTGGTGAAAATAGCCAGTGCCGCCCTCGTCCCATTCGTCCGTGTCGAGGTCATCCGGGATGGGAACCTGGTAGGTGAAGTCGTCGGGCGGATTGATGTCGAGGTGGATCTCGGCGCGCGGTACCACTCCGTCGGGATTTTCTGGGGGCGTCGGCATGTCTGTGACGGCTTTCGTTCTTGGGTCAGACGGTAGCGATCTGCAAGGTGTTCGACGCGAGGTCGGAGAAGTAGCCCAGATCGGGGTTGGTGAAGGTGCCGACGACGAGGCCGCGGTCGAGGAAGCGGTTGAACTCCTCGCAACTGGTCTCGGGGAGCAGCGCGCAGCCGTGGCAGGCGGCGAGGTTGCAGGAGTCCGGGCCCTGGCCGGCCTCGCCGGCTTCCATACAGACCGGATCGGTGGAGCACCAGCGGGCGTCGCTTAGTGCGTTGGCCATGACCGGCCAGAGCTGGCCAGGCTTGGCCATCCGGACAAGTCCGCCCATGGTGCCCTCGGAGTCGCCGGCGGCGGTGTAGATGAGGATGCCTGCCATGCTCCGCTCGGGTGACTCAGACACGTACAGGCGTTCCCGTAGCGAGGCGGAGCTGTAGCCGCAGGCGTAGATCAGTTCGTTGATGAGCAGGTGGCCAAGGGTGTGAAGCAGGACGAAGCGCGGGCTTATGGTGCGCTCTCGGAGTCCGCGGAGCCGAGCCACATCTCCGAACCGCTGGGTGATCTGCCCGGCGCGGGCGAGAACGGCCTCTCGCTGCTCCCAGTCTTTGAGTCGCTGACGATCGAGCTCAAGATAGATCCCTTCGCCTTTCACCACGTAGGCTGGGAGCCAGTCATGACTGGGTTCAAGGAACCCTCGGCGGAGCATGCGCTTGCCCGCGGTCAGTTTCAGGCCGCTGTCACGCACCCGGGTGAAACCACGCATGGCACGGGTCTCTCGGAGGACATCGACGCGCCGCACCCGATTGAGGATTCCTTCGAGTTCGGGAGCGACGCCGGGGTCCTTGGCCGTCAGGTAGGGATCGTCGGGCGTCTCGCGGAGCAGGCGGTACTCGTCGTGCCGCCATTCGTCGGTTCTAGTCAGACTGTCGTCGTCGCCATCTTCGCCAGTGCCGCTGCCGGGAGGAGGACCGTCGGGAGCATCTCCCGGGTCGGCGATGCCGAAGTGGTCCCTGTAGCCGGCCATCAATTCTTCGTCGGTGATCGGCTTGAACAGTTCTACGGGCAGCGCGCCGCGGAGTATTTCGACCGTCAACCTGGCGCCGAGCGCCTGGTGGAGAGCCCGCAGCGCTGGGCTGACGTCCGGGTGGATGAGCAGTTCATGCAGAGTGGCGCTGACTGCTCCGATCTTTTGCGGGAGGTAGAGCGACGACTCGACTTTCGGGAAATAGATGTTGCCGGCCGCACGCAGAGCGCCTCTCACTGGCCGGTCGCAAGAACCCCCGTCCTCGCCCAGCCAGGGCCGCGCGCCGGTGCAGTAGAACGGGTCGTCCTTCCCAGCGAGCTGATCCGTGAGGTTGGTCCGCTCCTCGCCGGTTCTGCCTGTGGCGCCGATGAGAATGCCTGCGAGGGAGCGCTCGGCCCCGCAGCCCTTCGGCAACCCCTGTTCGTCGCATATGACGACTTGGCCGTCGAGGCCACCGCCGCCGCGGGACTGCAGCCGGAGCACGCCGTTGCAGCTTGGCTGGTGGCGCCTGTGGACCCACTGCCGGAAGGGAAAGTCGTCGAGGTGGCCGAGGGTACAGATCGCGACGAATGGGACCTGTGACATCCGGGGTCCGCGTTTCTTCTTCCTGCCGATGTCCTGCTTGTGCTTGGGATCGTCACAGTAGACCGGCTGCGCGAACGTGAGCGGGTGGTGCTCAAGGCGCTTGCAGTAGATACAGAACGACCAGCCTGGGAACCGAAGGACAGGGACTGTCAGCCTGGCGTTCGCCTCGTTGCCCGGCCGGTAGTCCGGCGGGAGGCGGAACTCGCCGACCTTGAGACGGGCCTGCAGGCGCCAATCCTGGGCCTGGTACTCGCTGAGCCGCAACTGATTCTTCGTCTCGACGTCGTACCAGGCGTCCAGGCCCGCGGTGATAACGGACGTGCCATCCACGAGGATGCTGAGGGCGCCGACACCGAACGGTGAGACCAGCTGGGCCCGGCGGATGTTCCCGGAACTCACTGCGCCGCCTCCCGGCTCTGGGCGACGTCCTCGCGCGTGTAGAAGTGCGAGATTTTCAGGCGGCACTCGGCGTCCACGTTGCGCATGCTGCTCGGGACGTCCCACATGAGAGCCTGGGCGCTCAGCTCGGGGAGCGTGCCTGCGAAGCGCATCAGGCCCTGCTTCGGGTCGCCGCCGATCGCATTGGCGCTCCACTCTGTGCGTGCCCAGCCGAGCCACTCATGTGCACGGTCGCGCTGCATGCGCTCAAGTTCTCCGATCTCGTCGGCGTCCGCGATCAAGGCCCGGGCCCGGAGCAGCCCGATTGCCTGCTCGTACCCTTCTTGCGGGAACGGGTGCGGCTGAAGGCTGGCATCCCACGTCTGGCGCATGTGTGAGACAGCGGCGCCATGAAGGGCCCGGCGCAGTACCGGTGCGGCGAAGGGGGTCAGCGACGTCGGCTCGACTTGGGCGTAGAGCCGCTCGTGGTAGGTCCGGAACCGCTCGTAGTGGCTGCGGTCGCGAGGCTTGGCGGCGCCGTAGATCGTGATCACCAGGCCGGGCTTCTCCGGGTCGCGGCCGACGCGGCCGGAGACCTGGATGTACTGGGACGTGGTCTTGGGCTGGCCCACGATCGTCATGAGCCCTAGCCGGTCGATGTCGACGCCTACCTCGATGATGTTCGACGCCAGACAGATGTCGACGCACTCGGCCTCGCCGTACTTGGTCTGGAGCTGCACGATCGCTTTGGGGATGTCGTCGCTGCGGCGGCGGCTGGTGAGTTCCATTGGGATGCGAGGCCATCGGGGCGACTCCAGGTTGTCTCGCCGCCTGAGCCCGGTGATGAAGTCGGGGATGTCGGACTGGATCAGGGAGACGGTGTTGCCGAGCTCGCGGAGGCTGTTGAAGAAGTTCAGGTTGGTCCAGTAGCCGTCCCGGTCGTCCTCGGGCAGGCTCGCAGCGGCCAGCAGGGTGGCTGAGGCTACCCGGACCTGGACGGTCTGGGTGGACCCGAGCGAGGCACTCATGACGCCGAGATAGCGGCGTCCTGGCTCGCCTTCCGCCCGTTCGGCGAAGAACGACCGTCCCTCCTCCAAGCCGTGCGGGGGGAACAGCGCGACCTGCGGGCGGCCGTAGAGTGCCTTGATTTGGTCTTCGTAACGGCGGATGGTCGCCGTCGAAGCGATGATCTTGGGTGGGACAGGACTCGGGCCGCGCTTGTCGGTGCAGAGGTCCTCGACGACCGGTTCGTACAGGCCGACCATCGAGCCGAGCGGCCCGGAGATGAGGTGGAGCTCGTCCTGGATGATCAGGCCAGGGGGGGACACCTCCCGCTCGCCGTGTTCACCGATGCCGAACAGTGCGCGGGCCTCCGGCCGCCAGGCCATCATCGCGAACTTGTCGACGGTGCCGATGACGAGTGACGGCCGGGCCGTGTAGATGTCCTCGTCAATCACGTGGATCGGCAGGCCGTCCTGGCCGCCGAACCTGCATTGGTCGTCCACGCAGCGGAAGATGACCTTCCTGGGACCGAGCTGCTGGTAGCCCAGCAGGTCCTGGCCCGATCTCGGCTTGGGCTTCGGCCCCATTTCGGTGCCGCACCAGGGGCAGCGCAGCAGCAGGAACTTGTTCTGCGTGTGGACGTTCCGCGCGAGGTCGCGGAGGGCGTCGACGGCCTGCCGCCAGGTGTTGGGGGTCGAGTCACCCCCGAGCCAGATACCGATCCCGAACTTCGCCGCGCCGAACTCGGTCTCGTTCTTGGAGCGGATATCATCCAGAACGCACATCAGTGCCGCCGCGCGGAGGAACTGCTGGGTGGTGAGCAGGCGGAGCGTGTAGCGCATCACCGTGTCGGTGCCTGTATCCAGGGGGTCGCGCTTTCGCCGGGCGAGCAGGCTGACCGCCGAGGCACCGAGGTAGGCCTCCGTCTTCCCTCCGCCGGTCGGGAAGAAGATCAGATCTACGATCGAGCGGCTAGGCGCGGCACGGTCGACGAGTTCAGGCAGCGCCGCGAGCAAGAACGCGATCTGGAACGGGCGCCAGTTGCCTTTGCGCCCGTCCGGCTTCGGGACCGGGTGCGTTCCCTCGACCCGCAGCATCCCGTCCCTCGTCCGGGTGACCTTGCGCGTCGGGAAGCCAGTGCGCAGCTGCTGGATGTACATCGCCAGGTTGGCGAGCTGGAAGGCACGAGTTGCGACCGGGTCGGTGCCTACCAGGCGCCAGCCTGCTCGCATCCGCTTGAGCGCTTCTCGGCAAAGCGTCAGGTGCCGGGCTGCCGCCTCCGCGAACTGCGGCAGCGTGGCGGCCTCGGCCTCGCGCTCCCCGATCCACTCCGCATAGAGCCGGAGGACCGTCTCGACCTGGTCGCGGCCGGCGTCGGTGCCGTTCGCAAGTTCCATCATGCTCACTGTCACGCGTCGGAGACTTCCGTCGGGAGCCGTGGTGTAGACGTCCGGGGTCAGGCTGACCACTTCGTGCGCAGGCATGGGCTCTGCCCAGACGGCGTCGCCCGGCTCGCCCGTGATCCGCCAGCCGGCAGCACAACCGTGACCGATCGCGTAAGTCAGGTGCTTGCGGTAGAGGAGCGCTATCGACTGCTCCTCGGGGTCCGATCTGTTCTGCGTGATGTCCGGATACGGGGTGATCCGCAGCGCGCCCTGAGCCGTCGCCCGCAGTCCCATTTGGAAAAGCGCCGCCGAAGGTCCCGTCCCTGCCGTGCCATTGCTCGCGGCGATCGTGACCAGCCGCAGGGTGGAGGCAGCGGCTTCGCCGGGCAGACGGCGGCTAAAGATCTGCACGGTCGGCGTGACGCGGTAGCCACCTTCCGGGACGCTGTCGCCCGGGGTCATCTTGGGCTTGACCAGTTTGTTCGTGCTGTGGAGCAGGTCGTCGGCTGGGATGGTCCCGGCCAGCTCGAATGGCCGGCGCACCCACCAGGTCTGCGGTTTGCGGCCGGGCCACTCGGCGGCGAGTTGGTCGTAGTAGGCGCCGGTCACCGTGAGCGCCAGGCTGCCGGTGCGGGCCGCATCACACTGGAAAGAGATGGCCATCGCCGACGGCTTGTAGGCGTTGGCCGTCGTGAGGTCTAGGTCGTCGCCTTCATCGCCAATCGGGGCGGTCGTGTCGGTGAAGTCCAGCTCGTGGACGAGCGGCGGTGCGTCGACGTCGCCCTCATTGATGCTGAGTCCCTGGGGCAGCGGCAGTTCGTCTTCGCCGTCCGCCGGTGCGCCATCGTGACCAGGCTGTTCGCTGATGTCCGTTCCGTGTGCGGCCGGGCCGCTGTACAGGACGCCGACGCCGTAGCGCCTCAGCGGGTCCAGGGTCGTGAGGATCTCCTGGCGGGTTTCTTCGTCGTGCCAAACCCCCCGGCTGGCCTCGGGCGACTCGAAGGAGACCCTGCCCGACGAGCAGCCGAGCGGCTTGCCGCGCGGTTCCTCGCCTGCTGCTGGTCCGAACAGCTCGCGCCGTACAGCCGCCTCCATGGTGGCGCGGGCGGTGGACCCACTCATGCGTTCCCTCCGAATGCGGCGAGCAGGGTCTGCTCCTCCATGAGGACCGCCAGGCGGTCGGTAGCGCGGGTCAGGCCCACGTACAGGAGCGCCTCGAAGTTTGGCGCCTCTGCCCGGTCGAGGTCGGTCAGGATCACTGCGGGCGCGTCGAGTCCCTTGAAGGCGTGGATGGTGCTGTACCGCACCCGGCCGCGGGGCGCGGTGACGCCGTCGGCGGGGCGGAGGATCTGCCGCAGCCAGGGGTCGGTGGTCGTCTCGGCTGTGGACCTGCCTCGCAGGGGGCTCAGGACGACGATTTCGTCGAGGTCGCAGTCGTCGTCCCGCAGGACTCGGATCGCGTCGGCGAGCGCTGCGGACTGGTCGGAGCCGCGCAGGTATTTGAGGAAGCTGGGATCGACGCCGTCGTCAGGGCGGCGGTAGTGGCGGTAGCCCGGCGTCAGGTGACTGAGCAGCTTCACCACGGTGCCTATGCGTCGCAGGTTTCGGCAGTTGAAGGTCAGATCGTAGGTCGCGAGGTGCGGTATCTGGCGGCGCAGGCGCTCCTGCCCGTCGGCGCCGTCATAAATGGCCTGCCGCTCGAAGTCGCCGAACAGAAGGACGCGCCCGTCGCGCAAGCCGCCCTTGACCAGCAGGTCCAGGATGTCAAGGAACGGCTCCCGCGCTAGGTCCTGCACCTCGTCGACGATCAGGAAATCGGCGGCCTCGGTCTCGCCCCGCTCAAGAAGCATGTCAACCGCGTGGTCGGGCAGCTCTCGGTCCCAGAACCCCGCGCTGGCATCACGGGGCGCCTGCTTGCCGGTGAGGCGCAGTATCTCCTGGTGGAAGGTTGAGGTCCGCAGCCCGCTGACGCCAGCCATGTCCAGGCTCAGCCGGCGGCCGAGGAGCCGGTTGAAACAGAGGAGTCTGCCGGTGCGGCCGAGCGCGGCCTCCCGGCGCGCGGCTTCCATCGCAAGCCAGGTCTTGCCGGTACCGGCCGGCCCGGTGAACAGAACGGCGCGGTTCTGCTGCATGTTGTCGAGGGCGTCGTACTGCTCGTCGATGAACGCTGTCAGCTGTGTTTGTCGGGCACGGCGGAGGTTCCCAGGGACGATCGCCAGCTCGAACTTTCTGCGCAATGACGACGCGATCGCCGCGCTGGTCGCGTCGTTTGGCCCGACGAGGCCCGGCGCGAATCCCTTGATCTTGGTGCGGAGATGATTGCTGCCCGCTTGGAGGGTACGGAGAACGGCTTTCGCGGCATCCGCGGTTAGGTCCTCGGAGTCGAGCAGCTGCCAATCATGCCATTCCGGGCTCGGCGGGAGGGCACTCCGGGCGCGGGCGTGGGTGAACCAGACCGCGTGGATGAGCGGGACGGGCCGCAGGTCGATCCGCTGTCGGATGAGGTAGTCGCGGATGCTGTACTTCGCCTCGCTGGCCTGCGTGAACGGGCTGCGCCCCGTCGGCGGCTGGCTCCCGAGCTTCCAGCGGCCGTCCGGCAGGCGGCTGACTGTGGTGTGCGACTTCACCTCGATCACGAGAACACCGTGGTTCGGCACGATCACGACGAAGTCCGCCTCGCCCTCGACCTGGCGCACGTGAGCGGCGATCGCTAGGGAGTGGAGCGCAGTCCAGCCGTCGGTTCCGGGGGCGCTTGCCAGCGCGATGAAGAGCTCGCGCTCGCCCGGAGGTGCCTCACCTGGACAGTACGGCGGCATCATTCGAGCCACTGGACCCCCCGGTCCCTAGTCAGCAGCCGGGCATTATTTCGGTGCACAATCTCCACTTCGGGAGAGGCGGCCAGGACCCGGGTCGCGACGACGCCGCGGAAGCCGTGTGCGGCGGCGTCGAGCCGGAGGTGGCCCTCGCGGTGGAGTACGGCCATGTCGGCTCTTCCAACGGCTGCCTCCAGCTCGCTTCCAACGTCGGCGCTAGCCTGTGCGCGCCGCCGGCTCAGGTCCGTCGCGAGGTCGAATGTCGGGTGCACGGGCAGGCGGAGCCATTGCAGGAGCAGCTCGAAATCGTGGTCATACATGGGCCGGATGAGCAGCGGGTCGGGCCAGGCTCGTACCCGCGACCGCGCGCTGACGCCGATGGCCGCGAGGTCACGCTCGACGGCCGCCACGCCGTGCTGGTCGAGCCTCGCCTGCAGCGCACCCTTCCACCTCGCCTGGGAGGTACGCGCCGAGGAAGCCCGGCTGCCCATGAGCCCGAGGGCCGCGTCGTACAGAGTCTGGCGCTCGGTGAGACCGGCCCGGAGCAGGAGGTAGGTGCCCTCCTTGACGGCGTTGACGTCCACCATGACGACCCGCTCGCCGCCGGGCTTCTCCGGGTCGACGGCCCGGATCCGGTCGCCGTCGTCTAACATGATCGAATATCCGCCGCTGAGCAGCACCTTCCGAGCCTCAACCTCGTCGAGACCGGGCTGCCGTCGAGGGCCGGTGGTACGCGACCAGACAGGCTGAGGCAGGAGCAGTTCCTCGGCGACTTCCGGCGCGGCCGGTGGGTCTGGATCCGTGGGGTTGACGCCCACAAGGCGCCGCCGAATTTTGATGTTGAGAGCGCCCGCGGCGTGCTCCGCCAGCGGGGAGAGCGGGACTGACTGGTCCTTAAACCAGTCGGGAATCAGGAAGGCGACCTCGTCGGTCATCGGCGCCGTGAGGAGTGGGCGAGGGATGAACCGCGGCGGTCCGATGGCGTATGCCTGCTCAAACGAGCTTCCACCGCGGATCATCTCGCTGACCGTATGCACCGCGATCCCGAACGGGCCGAGCCAGCGTCCGAGGCCTGACGCCGCCCCGTTGCTCGCCGCGATCACCACGCAGGCGTCCGCACCGACCTCCGCGATCGAGGCGAGCAGCACCTCACCGACGGCTGGGTCCTGACCCGCGAGATCGCGAGCGGCCTGCGTCAGCAGGCCGAGCAGCCGCTGATCATTACCTCCTACGGCGAAGGTCAGCTTGCCCGCCTCGCCGATGACGGCTTCGGCCGCGTCCCGCACGGCGGAGTTCAGCGCAATCGGCTGCGGCTGAGTCAGGGCGCGCCAGCGCAATGCTCGGGCGGGGCCCACCAGGTCATCCCACAGGCCAGAACGGTCCTCGTGGCTGAGCAGAGTAACGGACCGCACGGCGGCATCGACGCGCGCGCCGGCTGGGTCCACGATGGCAATCAACTCCGCCGACCCCTTGGCCAAGGCCGCCGCGCGCTGATAACGGCCGTTCACGGCGGCGACCCGGCTCATGGCGTCACCGTGAACGCCAGCGCCTCAATGCCGGCGGGCGGGCTGAGTAGGCCGAAGTCACGATGGAGGTCCAGCGTCTTCTTGCCACGATTGGCGCGGTATTCCATGGCCACCTCGTCCGCCGACTCGTCGATGACGCTGCGGTCGAGGACCGCGACGACCACCGGGGCCTCGATCGCGCCTATCCACCTTGTGGCTGCGGCACCGTCGAGAACGGCGGCCCGTATTCCGGGCGGCAGCTGCAGCTCGTCGCCGACCCGTGCCGTGGCTACCAGCCGAGTCGACCAGGTCGCGGCCTTCGGCCGCTCCGGCAGGAGGATGTTTGACACCTGCTCACGCTCACCGTCCCAGCAGATATAGGCGTCCAGGTCCGCCCGGAGCCAGGCGAGGGTTCCGACGAGAGCGAGGTCGCTGGGCGGCCTGCACAGGTGGTCAATCCAGCGCGCCCCGAAGCGTGACGTCCGGCTGAAGACTCCCGGTTTTGGTATCGGCTGCTCGCACTGTTCATTCACCGCCTCGATCGGCGCGATGGCCTGCACCCACGGCAGCATCCACTGGGTGCCCTTCAGCATGAGCCTGTCCAGCTTCGCGTCGAATCCCAGGAAGGTCCTGGTCACGATCTTATCCGGGGTGATCATGCGAACGTCGGTGTCGCGCGCCAGTGACGCGACCGTCTGCCTGACCTCGGGCAGCCGGTTTTCCGGGGCTCCGCGCATCCACCCACACCCGATCAACACTGCGGCGAAATCACGCGCTGGCACCGACACGGCGACGACGAGCCGCCGCTCGGGGTGCCGCTGGGACCAGCGAGCCGCGGTCGTGCCGAGCGCGACAAGCCAGCTGATCCATAGCGCGGGAACCGCTGGCCCGAAGGTGTCTTCGGCCAGCGATAGTGTTGCCCGTTCTCCCGTGGGCACGGCATCCCCCCGGATACACCTCACGCGCACCTGCCCGCCGAGTCAATGCTAACGAGGGTGTGCGACAGAACGGGATGGCGGCCAGCAACTTGCGCACGCAAACAGCTTTCTGCCGCGATAGTGGCGCCCTGGTGCCCGGGGGTCGCTGCCCGATACCCCTGTTGACCTTGATTGGCCCGGCCGGTACTGTCCAGTAGCGCCCTCCCGGGGCCGCGTATGCGCAGGTCACGGCGAGGGGGAGGCGACGGCTGCGGTGACGGCGACGGCGAGCTCGCTTCCCCGCCAGAAGCAATGGCTCGCCGCTCCGCAGCCGCCCCTGCCACGGATGGGATCGGCAGGTCCCCGGAAACCGAAGCTTGTTGATCTTTTTTGTGGCGCCGGTGGGCTGTCGGAGGGATTTCGCCGGGTCGGCTTTGAGGTTGTCGCTGCCGCCGACCACGATCCTGATGCCTGCGCGACCTATGAGCGTAACTTCGCGAGGGCGGAGGTTCTCTGTGGGGACCTCAGGCTGCCGGCCCTGCGCGAGCGGCTGGTGGACTTGGCGGCCGGCGCGGACATGATCGTCGGCGGACCGCCGTGTCAGGCGTACTCACAGGTGCGGAACCACGCCCGCCTGATCGACGACCCGCGAAACTCGCTGTACCGCGAGTTCGTGCGAACAGTCCGCGAGGTCAGGCCCGTTGCATTCCTCATGGAGAACGTCCCGGGCCTTGCGCAGATGGGCGTGCAGGATCAGGTTGTGGCAGACCTTTCCCTCGACGGCGAATACGACGTGACGGCCCAGCTCGTTGACGCAGCCAACTTCGGCGTCCCCCAGACCCGCGAGCGGCTTCTCTTCCTGGGCGTCCGCCGCCGGCGGGGGATATCTGTACCCGTGCTCGACGGATCGGGTGCCACGGGCCTCGTTCGCCTTGAGCGAGCGAAGGAGGAGAGGGCGCTTGCCTACAAGGTCGGCGTTGCTGGCGGAGCCGAGGCCGACGAGCTCGCAGCTCAGCTCGCGGACTGGTCAAGCCTGCAGGCAGTAACGGTCGCACAGGCGATCAGTGATCTTGAGGGGCTGGCTTCGGGACGGCGCGACGACGCCATAGAGCGCACGGAGTTGGGCTCGCCCGGCAGCGCCTACCAAAGACTCATGCGGCGCGGGCTCGTAGCTCCGTCGCTGACGAATGTGAGCGTGCCGCGGATCAGGGAGGACACAGTCCTCCGCCTCAACGAGATTCCCGCCGGCGGGAACCACCGCGACCTCCCGGACGAGTTCCGAGCGCGTTACCTGACCGACGCCAAGTGGGGCCAGCACAGCGGCACCGGCCGGCTCGAACGGCGGCACTACAGCGCCTACCGCCGCCTTCACCCCGACTTGTGGGCCTGGACGATCAATACTAAGGCTGACTGTGCATACCACTACCGCGAGTCCCGGAGCCTCAGCGTGCGGGAGTTCGCCCGCCTCCAGAGCTTCCCCGACTACTTCGAGTTCACTACCGACAAGCGGCGGGGGGACGGTCTGCCGGGTCGCCTGCCAGGCGGCGCGACGCATTCGCGCTATCGGCAGGTCGGGAACGCGGTGCCGCCGCTCCTCGCCCAAGCCGCAGCCAAGGCGCTGATTGACCACAACGTCTTCGCGGAGCTGGGAGTACTGCGTACCCCGTGATTGACACCTCGCCAGCGGCCGACGACGGTCGGACGCAAGGTCGGCCGGCGACCGCCACCGGCCGAGCACCTACCCGGCGCCGCACTGCCCGGGACACGTCGCTCGCCGCGTCCTACGCGTCGTCGGGGGGCGTGCGCAGGCGGATGCAACTCCAGCGAACCCGCGACACCGCGCCCGAACTCGCCCTCCGCCGCCGCCTCCACGGGATGGGCCTGCGCTACCGCGTCGACGTCCAGCCTCTCCGCGATCTGCGCCGCCGCGCCGATCTGGTCTTCGGTCCGTCGAAGGTCGCCGTCTTCGTCGACGGTTGCTTCTGGCACGGCTGCCCAGTCCACGGAAACCCCCGCCCTGCCGCGAACACCTGGTACTGGCCCGACAAGATTGCCGGCAACAAAGCTCGCGACACCGACACCGACCGCAGGCTCCAGGAAGCAGGCTGGGCAGTGGTCCGCGTGTGGGAACATGACGACCCGAAAACCGTCGCCGGCCAGGTCGCAGAACTCGTTGCCTCCCGGAGGACCCTGCGCCGGGGCCAGCGCTTGCCGGCCGCGGCGCCCTCGACCTCGGAAGCGGATCGCACGTAAGGACAAACCTGGCAACGAGCCTCTCCTGCTTTCGGCCAGCGTGCCTGCCGCACTCGGCCAGATGTCGCACGTGTGGCACATCGCCAAGCGGGCGGGACTGGTCTGCCGGCTGACGCGCGACGCCGAATCGGGGTGACACCCAGGACGACTGATCACCAGAAATGAACTGCCGTCGCGGCTTCCGAGGAGACGCAGCCGACCGACTGGTGCCAAAGTGCTAGCAGCATCGAGTTTCAAAGAAACCTGCCCGATGGGTGATCAATAGATCACCAATGCGTCCAGACCGTGATGCCATGGGAATTGGTCTGGTCGTGATTCACCAGGGCCGTGGGGTGCGTATCCGCTGGCGCCGAGTAGGACACGCACTCCGGCCTCGTTCAGGACGTCGACGCTGCGTGGGAACGCGGGATGGGCGGCCTGCGCCTTGTTCAAGAAGGGCAATGCGGCGATGGGTAGCCGCTTCCCGATGGCTTCGGTGATGAGGCCGAGGGCGAGGGTGTCGCTGATGCCGAGGGCCCATTTGTTGATGGTGTTGTTGGTGGCGGGGGCGACGAGGATGGCGTCGGGTGGGGGTAGGACGTCGGGTTCGCCGGGCAGTTTGTAGGTGGAGCGGGTCGGGTGGCCGGTGATTTTCTCCAGGGCGGGGAGGTCGTCGTCGAGCCAGCGGGCGGCGGTGGGGGTCAGGATGAGGCAGGTGTCCCAGCCGCGTTCCTGGGCTTGGCTGATCAGGGTGCGGATATGGAGTGCTGGCGGCGCGGCGCAGACGACTGCGTAGAGGACGCTGCCGGGGCTGGTGGGGGTCGTGGTCACGCGGGAACTCCAGCGCGTCGCGCGAGTTCACGCAACCCGCTTCCGCCGGATGGCCCGCGTCGAGCGTGGACGAGAGCCTTGATGACGGTGCGGGCGGCGGGGAGCGTGTGTACCTCCTGTGGGCTGATCTGTTCGGCGTCCAGGAGCATGCGCAGGGCCTGGTCGGTGCGTCCGGCTGCCTGGGCTGAGCCGGCGGTGTCGACGAGGTGGTGGGTGCGTCGTTCTCTGGGGAGCGCTGTGAGCGCTGCGGGGTGGATGCGCTCGGCCGCGTTCAGCGCGGCGAGGTGTTCGCCGAGTTGCGCGAGTACGGAGGCTTCGTAGAGCAGCACGTTGGTCGCGTTGAATCCGGTGAGGCGGATGTTCGCGTCGGGACGGACGTGGTCGGCTGACACGCGGGCTTCGGCGAGCATGTGGCGGGTCAGCGTGAGGTTGCCGGTGTCGGCCGCGGCGACGGCGGCCTTGAGCTGGGTCATTCCTATGGCCGTCCAGCCTTCCTCATCGCGGGTGGCGAGGGTGGCGGCGTGGCGGTCGAGAACGGCCTGGGCGATGGCCGCGCCGGTGGCGCCGTGGCCGATTCCGGTTGCTGCCCAGGTGAGTGCCTGCCCGCAGAGGGCTGCGGTGACCGGGTCGTCCAGGGTCTCGGCGGTGGCCAGGGCCTGGTCGGCCGCGTGCCAGGCCGCGTCGGGGTCCCCGAGCTTCATCAGCGTGATCGAGATGAGGTGGTAGGTCTCGGCCAGGACGTGCGTCGTCGAAGGTTCGCCGGGGTTGGTGGCCGCGGTCGAGCGTGCGTCCGCGAGCAGGCCGGGCAGGAGGCGCTGAAGGTCTTGGTAGTTGGACGCCTGATAGGCGAGGTAGCCGTGGGCAACCCGTCGATTCAGGGCCTGGTTGTTCTGCGGACGGTCATGCGCGACCGGGCTGAGCAGTGCGGCCCGGAGGTCGCCGGACGACATGGCCGAGGCCCGCGAGCCGGCTGCAGTGTCGGACTGTCCGAGCAGGACGTCGAGGGTGACGTCGAGTACCTGGGCTATCTGGACCAGGAGGCTCAGGCGTGGGTCGGCTTGTCGGTCGCCGGCCTCGAACTTCTTCACCCAGGTGACGTGGCGTCCGAGGGCGTCGGCGAACTGCTGTTGGGTGAGGCCTCGGCGGACGCGCCAGGTCCGGACCTGCGCCGCGATCGTGCCCATGTCCATGGACGTGGCTCGCTTTCCCCGGTCGAGCTTTCGTCAGCAAGGTACCCAAAGTGTCTACCTACCGTCTCCGGTCTTGCGCTTACCGTGATGCAGCCGGGCGATGGAGGCGAGGGTGGATCTCGCATCTGATCCGCCGCTGCGCACGGGAGCGGGCCCGTTGTCGCTGGTCCCAGGCCTGTCGTGCATGGAGAAGTGGGAGGTGCCGTGACCGCTGCGCCTACGTCCAGGCTCGCCGACGGCCGTACCGGCTCGCCGGGGTGGCGGCGTCCGTCTTTGGGGGATCCGAAGGTGGTGGACTGCGTCGAGGCGGCCTGGGAGCTGCCAGACGTCGCGGTCGTGCTCAGGGGTTCGCTCAGCGGGGCGACCGTCATTTCCTCCGGTGCGTGGCGGTCGTTTCTCGCGGCGGTCAAGCGCGGTGAGTACGACCAGCTGCCATCCGCCGAGGGACGGCAAACGCAGCCAGCCAACGATCACGTAGAAGGGGATGGCTCGTGACTGATGCCGGGGCGACAGACGAGCAGGCTGCTCGTCTTCGCAACAAGGTCGTCGATGATCTCGTGGCCGACGGGACGATCGCCTCGCCGGCTGTCGAGGCAGCGATGCGACGGGTACCCCGGGAGCTGTTCGCGCCGGGGGCTGAGCTGAGCGCGGTCTATCACCCGTGGAACGGGCTGGTGACGAAGCGGGACGTGGGTGGCCGGTCGTTGAGTTCGCTGTCGGCGCCGCAGGCGCAGGCGCACATGTTGGAGCAGGCCCGGATCGAGCCGGGGATGAACGTCCTGGAAGTTGGCTCCGGTGGGATGAACGCCGCCTACCTGGCCGAGCTGGTCGGGCCGTCTGGCCGGGTCGTGACCGTCGATATCGACGAGTTCGTCACCGGTCGGGCCGCGCGGTTCCTCGCTCAGGCCGGCTACCCGGACGTGCACGTGGTGCTTGCCGACGCCGAGGCCGGTGTGGCGGAGTTCGCCCCCTTTGACCGGGTGCTGGTCACGGTCGGGGCGTGGGATATCCCGCCGGCCTGGCGGGATCAGCTGGTCGAGGGCGGGCGGCTGGTCGTGCCGTTGCAGGTCATGGGTCTCATGCGCACCGTGGCGTTCGAGAAGGCCAGCGACCTGCTGGTCTCCGACTCGGCGAAGCAGTTCGGGTTCGTCCCGATGCAGGGAGCTGGCGCGCATCACAGCTTCGAGCTGCCCTTGGCCGGGGGAGCGGTGACGCTGATCTTCGACGAAGGCGCGCCGGCGGATCCGGCGGCGCTGGCCTGCGTGCTCGATTCGGAGCCGCTGGTGGTCGACAGCGGCGCGGGCCTTCGGATGGGCGAGCCGTGGGCGACGATGCAGATGTGGCTGGCCACAGCGCTGCCGGGCTTCTGCCGGCTGAGCGTTGACGGCGAGCGGAACGAGGCCGCGACGCGGCCTTTGCCCAGCCGGGCCATTGGGTTCGCGGTCGTCCAAGCCGGCAGCGCCGCCTACGTCGTGACCCGCCGGCTCGACGGCGGCGACTTCACCCTCGATGTCTACGCCCACGGGCCGAACGCCGCGGGTCTCGCCGTGACCGTCGCCGAGCAGGTGCGTATCTGGGACCGGGACCATCGTGGCGGCCCGGGACCGCGCTACCTCGTCGTTTCGGCCGCGACCCCGGACGCCGAGCTTCCGGCGGGGGACCGCGTCATCGACAAGATCCACAGCCGGATCGTCCTGTCCTGGCCCCGTCCGGCGGACTCCCTTACGGGCCAGGACACCGCTCACCAACCCCTCCCACTGTAAGGAGCTGATCTTCATGACCTTCCAGCCCTCCGGCGGCGCCACCGCGCTGCTCGACCGGCCCGTGGACGAGGACGAGTTCACCCTCGACGTCCGGGTCATCCTCTCCGCCCGGTCGCCGCTGAGCGGCGACTGCCCGACCAATGACGGTTGCGGTGAGACCTGCAAGGACGGCGCGAGCGCCTGTCAGTCGGTGGCCAACAACGTGTTCTGACCGGTGAGGTTCCCGGCCGCTGGCACGCCGGCGGCCGGGCCTCGGCGAAAGGCGAAGTGATGGCGACGGGGGCGGCAGAGCTGTCCTGGAGCCCGGTCGGGCTGTTGCGGATCACGACCGAACCAGGAGGGCTTGATCTCCCGGAATCCCTGGATCTGTCCCCCACTGCTCCCGTCGGCCCGCTTCTCGTGTGGCTGACGACGACCTGGAAGCGCGCGGAGATCCGTGAGGCTTTGGTCTCCGCGAGTCCCGCGCTGTGCGCGCAGATCGAGACGGTCCTCGCCGACAGCGGAGCGGCTCCCGCCCGCGTCCGGCGGGTGGCGGCGTCGCTGGCGTCGTACCTGCTTCGCTGGCAGCGTCGGCAGACGCCGTTCGGCCTGTTCGCCGGGGTCGGCCCCGCGCGGTTCGAGAGCGCGGCGGCGAAGGTTCGCTGCGGCACTGGCCACCGGTACGCGGTCCGGGCGGATGCTGGCTGGCTCGGTGAGGTGACCGCTCGGCTCGGGCCGTGCCCCGAGCTGGCTGCCCGGATACCGGTCGTGGCCTGCAATGCCATCGTCCGGCGAGGTGGCCGCCTGGTCGCTCCCGGAACCGCGCCGGACGCAGGCCCGCCCGGGGAGGCGGCGCTGGAGGTTTCTGTCCGGGCGACCGGCCCCGTGGTCTTCGCTCTTGACGCGGCGACCGCCCCGGTTCCGCTCGACGAGCTTCGCGAGCTGCTCGCGTCCCGGTTCCCGGCCGCCAGCGCTGACCAGCTAGATGGGGTCCTTCGCGGCCTGGTCGGCAACCGGTTTCTGATCAGCGCGCTGCGGGTTCCGATTAGCGAACCGGACGCGCTGCGCGCCGTCTGCCAGGTCCTCCAGGACGTTGATGCGGCGGCCATCGCCGAGGTCGCGGACCTGGTCGGCGAGCTGTACGCGATCCGCGACGCCTTGCCCGCGGACCCGGTCGACACCGTCCCGGCCGGGGTCAGTGCACGAATGATCGCCCAGGCCCCGGCGGCGCGGTCACCGCTGCTGATCGACACGGTCGCCGACTGTGAGGCCGAGATCCCGCCCGCGGTCGCTCGCGAGATCCGGGACGCCGTGACCGTGCTCTATCGCCTTTCGCCCCACCCGTTCGGGCATCCGGCCTGGCGGGAGTACCACAACGCGTTCCGCGCCCGCTACGGCACGGGCGCCCTGGTCCCGGTCCTCGACCTGGTCGCGGACAGCGGCTTGGGGTTGCCGGCCGGGTTCCTCGGCTCGGCGCGTGAGACGCCGCCACGCCAGCTGAGTGAACGTGACGAAAAGGTGATGGCGCTCGTCCAGGAGGCGATGGCCAGCGGCGGTGAACTGCTCGTGACCGACGCGGTGATTGCCGGGCTGTGCGCGGACAGTGGTGCTGGTCCGGTGCTGCCGCCGCGTACTGAGGTGGCCTTCGAGATCCACGCGTGGACCGTCGCGCAGCTCCAGGCCGGCCGGTTCACGCTGGAGGTCACTGGCACCCCCCGCCCGGCGAGCAGCATGGCCGCACGACACGCTTACCTGCTGCCACCGGAAGAGTTCGCGGCGGTTCGTCGGACGTTCGAGCCGGGCGAGCCGGGGCTGGTGGCGGCGCAGTTGTCGTTCGCACCGCGTCGCCAGCGCAGCGAGAACGTCACCCGCAATGGTCGGTGGAGCCCGAAACTGATTTCCCTCGCTGAGCATCGGCGGCCTGGCGCAGATGTGATCGACCTGTCGGACCTGGCAGTCACAGCCGATGACCAGGGCTTCGACCTGATCCAGCTCTCGACCGGCGATCGGGTCGCGCCCCTGGTGCCGAACGCGCTGGAGGCCAGCGTCCATACGCCGCCTCTAGCCCGGTTCCTCGCCGAGGTGTCGATCGCTACGTGTGCGATGTACGGGTCGTTCTCCTTCGGAGCCGCGTCCCGCCTGCCGTACCTGCCGCGGGTCCGCTACCGGCGCACGATCCTGTCCCCGGCCCGCTGGCTGCTCGACGCCGCCCAGCTCCCCGGGCGCCGCGCCGCTCCCGCCGAGTGGGAGCAGGCCCTGGCCGGCTGGCGCGCGCACTGGCAGGTCCCGGACCACGTCGCACTTGTCGAGCACGATCGGCGCCAGCCCGTCGACTTGCGACACCCGGCCCACCGGCACCTATTGCGCAGTCGTCTCCAAAGCGCTCGACGGCTGGAACTGCGCGAGACCGCGCCGCCCGAGCAACTCGGCTGGATCGGGCGCGCCCACGAACTCCTCTTACCCCTGACCCGCGTCGAACGGGACGTCGTTCCAGTCTCGCGCAAGCGTCCATCGTCGCGGCCCGTACTGGCTGCCGCCCTTCGCCTTCCGGCGGCCTCATCGGTCGTCGCGGCCCGGCTGTACGCCCATCCGGAACGGTTCGACGACATACTCGCCGATCATCTCCCCCGCCTGCTTCGCCGGCTCTCTGGCGACCCGGCGTGGTGGTTCCATCGGTATCGCAACCTGCAAGACCATCAGGGTGACCAGTACCTGGCGCTGTTCGTGGACGTCGGTGAACCAGGCGCCTATGCGGCAGCCGCAGGCCAGCTCGCGGACTGGGCCGAAGAACTGGACCGTGAGAGGCTGGCCGCGCAGCTGACCTTCGCCAGCTGGCAGCCACCCACTGGCCGTTACGGTCACGGCGCCGCGCTCGATGCCGCCCTGGGCGCATTCAGGGCCGACTCGGCCGCCGCGCTCGCCCAGATCCGCGCCGCCCGCACCGGGACAGATCCCCAGGCGCTGACGGCGCTGAGCTTCCTCGACCTCGCCTCGGCGTTCGCCGGCGACGCGGCCACCGGGCGGGAGTGGCTGTTGGACACGGTGCCCCAGAGCCACGGCCCTCTCGATCGAGCTCTTCGCTGCCAGGTCATCGCGCTCGCCGAGGGACCCGGACCACTCGCTGAGATGCCCGCGGGCCGTGCGGTGACCGCCGCCTGGCAGGACCGCGCCGCCGCGCTTACCACCTACGCCAGAGAGCTGGTGTCCCAGCGTGAGCCCGCTGGCGTGCTCGGGCCGCTGCTGCACCTGCACCACCTGCGGACGGTCGGCGCCGACCCCGACGCCGAGCGCGTCACGGGCCGCCTCGCCCGAGCGCTGGCACTGCACGCCCAGGCCATCCATGCGAACGGCTGACACCACGGCCTCTGGGCTCCCGTCCCCGGCCGACCTCGCGTCCGAGGCTGAACGTCACCTCCACGAGATCGGCGCCGTGCCGCCGCGAACCGCGGACGCCCTGGCCACCGGAGCGGCGTTGGCTAACGGCACCGCCGGCATCGCGCTGGCACACATCGAACGCGCCCGCGCCGGCCTCGAAAGCTGGCACCGAGCCCACCAGTGGATTTGTGCCGTTGCCGCCGAGCCCGCCAGCGACCACGACACCGCCGGGCTCTACTTCGGAGCGCCGGCCCTGACGTTCATCCTCAATGCCGCAGCCGGTCCTACCGACCGCTACCAGGCAGGGCTCGCAGACCTCGACGCCGCCGTCACCCGGCTCGCGCACCGCCGTGCCGCCCAAGCCCTCGCCCGCATCCAGTCCGGCCGGCTCGCGTCGTTCGCCGAGTACGACGTCTTCGGCGGTCTGACCGGGCTCGGTGCCCTTCTCCTACGCCGAGCCCCAACCCACAGCGCGACCGAACAGGCCCTGACCGCCCTCGTCGCACTGACCAGACCGCTGACCGTAGACGGCGAAACGCTGCCCGGCTGGTGGGTCGACCACGACCCCCACCGCCGACACACCCCAGCGTTCCGCGGCGGCCACGGCAACCTCGGCGCCGCCCACGGGATCACCGGTCCGCTTGCCCTGCTCAGCCTCGCCGCCCGCAACGGCACCGTCGTCGACGGACAGCTCGACGCGATCGCCACCGTCTGCGATTGGCTCGACGGCTGGCAGCAAGACGACTCCGCCGGTCCATGGTGGCCCGAACATCTCGCCCTCGACGAGCTCCGCACCGGGCGCTGCGCCCAACCTCGCCCGGCCCGCCCCAGCTGGTGCTACGGCACGCCCGGCATCACCCGCGCCGGCCAGCTCGCCGCCCTCGCCCTTGGCGACCGCCACCGCCAAGCGGCCTACGAACAGGCCCTGCTCGCCTGCCTCGACGACCCCACCCAACAGGCCCGCCTCGTAGACCCCGGCCTCTGCCACGGCCAGGCCGGCCTCTTCCAAACCGTCTGGCGAGCCGCCACCGATGCCACGACCGGCGATTTGCGCGCCCGACTACCGGCACACGCCGCCCGTCTCCTGCGAACCGCTCGAACCGCGGACCAGACCGACCCGGGGTTCCTGACCGGCGGCGCCGGCATCGCGCTGGCGCTGCACACCGCAGCCACGAACACAGCCCCGCTGTCGGGATGGGACACATGCCTTCTGATCAACTAGCCCATCCGGCCACCACCGAGCACGCGATCCTCCGGGTCCTCAGCGGCGACGCAATCCTGGCCACAGCCACCAGGTCGGGCCTAGACCCCGACGACCTGGCCGCCGCGACCGAGATCTACCGCACAGCCGGCCGCCGGGCCCTCGCCGCGCACCGCGACACCGCCTGGCGCCAGATCTACCTGCGGTTCTCTGACTGGCAGCACGCCGACCAGGTCGCGGCAGCCCACCTGGTCCGGATCCTGGACGACGCCGAACGGCACGGCCAGATCAGCACCTGGTGGTTCATGCGGAAACACCCCTGCTGGCGCCTACGGCTCCACCCGACCCGGCCGGGCCCGCCCGCCACGATCGAGGCGGCCCTCGACCAACTCGTCGCGGACGGACATTTGGACGCCTGGCGGCCTGGGGTCTACGAACCGGAAACCGCCGCGTTCGGTGGCGGCATAGCCATGGACATCGCGCATGCCCTCTTCGCCGCCGACAGCCGGGGCGCGCTCGATCTAGCCATCACGGACGGCCCTGGCGTCGGGCGACGCGAGTTGTCGCTCCTGCTCCTCAGCGCGCTACTGCGCGGCGCCGGCCTGGAGTGGTATGAGCGCGGAGACCTGTTCGACCGCGTCTGCACCGAACGAGCCCTACCTCGCGAGGTGCCCGCTGAGAAGATCGCCGATCTCAGCGAAACCCTGGCCACCCTGCTGCGCGCCGACACCAGACCCGACGGGCCACTGTTCGGCCCCGGCGGGCCTGTCGCCTCCCAAGCCCGCTGGGCCGAGGCATGCGCTACGGCCGGCCGGGCACTCGCGGACGCTAACCGGAGCGGACTCCTACACCGCGGACTGCGCGACGTCCTCAGCTACCACGCCATCTTCCACTGGAACCGACTCGGCCTACCTACCCGAACCCAGGCGCTCCTGGCGCACGCCGCCCGCCAAGCCATCCTCGGCCCGAGGGGCATGTGACTGGAGATGGACCGGACTGGATCTACGCCATTGACCTTGCGATGATCCGCAAAGCGGCGGAGATGACCTAGTCCGAGGTCGCCAAGAAGCTCGGAGTCGCCAGGCCGCCGTCTCTCGCCTCGAAAGCAGGGAAGACATGCTCCTGTCCACGCTGTACGACTAGCCCACCGCCACCAGCGCCTTCTGACTGGTCAGGTGGCTTGGTCTCGGATCGGGCGCCGCGCCCTCGCGCGTCGAATTTCCCTTTGAGGAAACAGGCTAAATCTGGGTATCCGTACGCGGAATCCGGCCTGAGCGCCGGATTGGAGGGATCGCCAATGCCGGGTCGCCCACCCTGGGTAGGTGGCGACATCTGACGTACCCGACACCTCAGACACGAACCAGGTACCGGCGCAGCGCGATCCCACCCCGGCCACCACCCCAGCCGAGAGCCTGGAAGACCAGCCCAGCGGCAGCGCACCGGACCCGGAGGTCCGAGCGACGATCCCGCATGATCCTGTCCTTACCTACGGGAAGGAGGACGACGACACCAGCAGTGCCTGGCGCAAGCACGAGAAAACGATGGAACGTACCGGGGTACGCACCATGGTCAAACGGCTCCCGGGCCTGCTCCGGCTGGCCTGGTCGCTCGCCTGGGAGGCTGATCGGAACGGTCTGATCGCGTTGGTGACGGTCCGCGTTGTCGCGGGACTCGTCGAGGCCGCCGGCCTGCTCGCGGTGGCCGGCGCGCTTGGCGGGCTGCTCACCGCCGGCCCGACGCCGGACCGGGTCCGCCACGCACTGCCAGCGCTCGCCCTGATCCTCGCCGCAGGGCTCGTCCGGACCGCGCTGTCGTTGGTGGAGAACCTGCTGCGCGCCAGGTTCGGGCCCCGGATCGACCGGGTGTGCGTGGTCCGGTTGCTCGACCTTGCCACCACGACGTCGGTCATGGCATTCGACGATCCCCGCTTCGTGGACGACCTGGAAGCCGCCGAGCGGGGCGCCGTCAGCGGCCGCCAGCTCGTCGACAATGCCACCACCGTCTTCACCTCGGTGGTCCGGCTCGTGGCCGCGGCGGGCGTCCTCGGCGTCCTGCACCCGCTGCTGGTGCCGCTGTTGATCCTCTCGATTCTCCCGGACGGTTGGGCGACTGCCCGCTCGGCCCGGCTGGCCTACGCGTCCTGGCTGGGCCGTATCCGCCTCGTGCGCCGCCAGTTCATGTTGCGCTACTACATGATCGACCGGGACTCGGCGGCCGAGATTCGCTCGTTCGGGCTCGGTCGCTTCCTGCTCGACGAGTATTCCGTGATCGCCCGCGGAAACGAGGCCGAGGCGCTGCGGGTCGGGCGTGGCCAGGCACGCTACCGGCTAGTCGGCGAGAGCGTCGCCGGGCTCGCGTTAGGCGCCGTCTACGGCACGCTGGTCGTGCTGCTCGATACCGGGGTGATGCCACTCGCCGCCGCCGGCGCGGCAGTGCTCGCGATTCGCAACGGACGCGGCGCCCTGTCGACGGCGCTGACCAGCCTGAACGACGCGTACGAGAACTTCCTTTACTTCGACGAGTACCAGGCATGGATTCTGGAGGCGACCCGCCGGATTCCGCCGCCGCGGTCGCTGGCTGCCCCGGTCAGCCCGGACGTCATTCGCGTCGACGGCGTCACCTACACCTATCCGCACACGGAGACGACCGCGTTGCGGGGTGTCTCCGTCGAGCTGCGCCGGGGCCAGGTCGTCGCTTTCGTCGGCGCCAACGGCAGCGGGAAATCCACCCTGGCCAAGGTTCTCGCCGGCCTCTACGTGCCCGACAGTGGCACTGTGCGCTGGGACGGCGTCGATCTCGCCGGCGTCGACCCGGACAGCGTCCGCGACCGAGTCGGCCTCATTCCGCAGGCCTACACCCGGTGGCCGATGTCGGCCCGGTTGAACATCGCCGTCGGCCGGGTGGCCCGGCTGGCGACCGACGGCCCGGACAGTGTCATCGCGGCGGCCGCCGCCACCGGGGCCGACGAGGTCATCGACAAGCTGCCGCACGGCTACGACACCTCGCTGGCCCGCCAGTACAACTCGGGCCATGACCTCTCCGGCGGCCAGTGGCAGCGCATCGCCTGCGCGCGGGCTGTCTACCGGGACGCACCCATTCTCATCGCCGACGAACCGTCGGCGGCCCTCGACGCCCGGGCCGAGCAGGCATTGTTCGACCTGATCCAAAGCCTCGGTAAGGATCGTATCGTCCTGCTGATCACGCACCGCCTCGCCAGCGTCCGCACCGCCGACCGCATCTACGTTCTCGACGACGGGCTGGTCGCCGACGAGGGCACCCACGCCGAGCTGATGAACCGACCCGGCATCTATCCGGACCTGTTCACCCTGCAGGCCCGCCAGTTCGTCGACACCATCCCGGTCGACTGATCGCGGCCGACCACTCAAGGTGTGCCGCACTTCTTCTGCCAGCTCAAGCCGCCGCGCTTCACCTCCTCGTCACCCGCGGGGACTGCGCGCCGGAGCGATTCCCGAAGATCTCGGCGGCAGGCTGCACGAGGCCACCCGTGCCGCAGCGCAGCTGCTCAACCGAACCCTGCCGACAGGCGGCGGGTGATTGGCCGGCTATCCCGGCCTCGCTTGGGTCGCCGTCGTACCGCTTGCCGTGGTGGCTGTGCCACGTCGCGCGAGAACGGTCCCTTGACGACAGGTGCGCGGGTTGCAACGCCTGTGAACAACCGGGCGCGGCCGGCCGCATTCGTACATATCCTGATGTAATGAACGAACGAACGGATGTGGTGGATCGACGGACGGTCTGCGCCTACCCCGGCTGCGACGAGCCGGCCGCGCCGCCGCCCGCGACCGGCGGACCGGCGCCGCGGTACTGCGCCCGACCGGACCACACCGCGCAGACGGCGTTCCGCGCCCGCCGGGCCCGCAAGGCGCCCGTCGGCGCGCAGCCCGAGTCGGCCGAGACCGGTCACCGGCCGGCGAGTCTCGCGGGTGCGTCCCTGCGGGCCACGGTCGACCGGCTCGCCGAACTGCTCGGAGAGTTCGAAGCCACCGCCGGTATGGCACGGGAGCTGCTGGGGACCGCGACCGACCCGGAAGCCGTCGCCGCCGAACTCACCGCGGTGCGGGCCGAGGCGCTGAAGACGGTTGCGGACGCGGAGGTCAGCCTCGCTGGCGAGCAGCAGGCCCGGCTGACCGCCGAGGACGCCGCGACCGAAATGCAGACCGAGCTGGAACGCGCCCGCGCTGACGCCACCCAGGCTCGCCAGGAAGCGGCCGGGGCCGCGACCCACGCGGCGGAACAGGCACGGCGGGCGCAGGAAGCCGCCGAACGCGCCGCCGACGCCGTCCGACGGGCGCAGGTCGCGGACGCCGCCCGCACGGCCGCCGAGGCCGGACGTGACCAGGCGCAACGCGCGGCCGAGGCGGCCATCCACCGCGCCGAGATCGCCGAGACCGAGGCCGCGCACCTACGGACCAGCCTCGACCGCGCCATGCAACGCGTCACCGCCGCCGAGACCGGCCGCGACAAGGCCTACCAGGCACGCACGGACGCCGACCGACAACTCCTCTCCGCCCGCGCGGACGAGTCCGCCGCCCGCCAGACCGCCGAGATCGCCCAGCTACGCGCCACCACGACCGAGCAGCTCCTGGCCGCCGCCCGCGAAACCGCCGCCGCCCAGCAGGCCCGCGCAGACCAAGCCGTCACCCACCTGGAAGCCGCCCGCACCGAAGTCCGCGACGCCATCGACCGCGCCGCCGCGCCGCTCGTGCCGACGCCGCCCGCCAGACCGCCGAACAGGCACGGGACGACGCCCTCGACCAACTCGCCACGATCAACCAGCAGGTGAATCCGGAGGGCGTCGATGAGCCGCCAGGCGTGCCGAGTTCCTAACCGCGTCTCCTTTTAGTTCACGGCGAGGCGGTAGGCGAGGAGGTCGCAGTGGCCGGCCATGACGATGGTGACGGTCTCGGCAGGGGATTCGTCGGCGAAGTAGGTCCGGCTCATCTATCCGGCGGATGCCGATCTGGCTGCCTATACAGTACGGACCTTTTAGCTGCCGGCTACACTTACGGGCTGGCCGTCACCGACGACCCACGGCAGCTCGCACAGCGCGCGCTCGCGCTAGGCGACGACCACCCATCTGGCTCGTGCGGGGAATCGAAGATATTTATCGGCTGGGGTCTAAAGGCATCGCCAAAATGATAGGTGGGCATATTCCCTCGGTCGTCAATATAATGCGCGAAATCCGGGTAAGTATGCGAATTCTAGCATCGGGCGCGCGATTTTCGCGGCAGGCATTAGCGGTTCATTTGAGCGGCGAGGATCGAGGCCCAATGCGCTCGAATCTCCCCCGCCCAAGCTGGATCCACATCGAATGCAAACGCGAGAAGGCCATTCACATGGTTAATAAGGCCCGCCGTCGACGCAAACTTGCGATGCCTCCGATGCGTCGCGAGCCCGAAATTCTCGACGCCGCGTATGTGCGTTTGGACACGTTGCCGAAACTCGCGCGTTAGACGTACCCTGTCACCGTCAACCAGAAGGCCGAGAACGATATGTCGCCCTCCGGGTGGGACGACTTGTGTCTTGCCACGATGCGGCGTCAATCCGTGGGCCAATAGAGCGTCCCTCGCAATCTCTATGAGAGCGTCTGCGTCCCGTCTGGTGAAACTTTCTCCAGCCGAAAAGACGATGTCATCGGCGTAGCGCGTGTATACCAGACCACAGCTCTCAGCCAAGGACGACAGAATTTCATCGCAGGCAAAGAAGGAGATGTTTGCGAGTACGCCGCTTGTTGGCGCACCTTGAGGAAGAATTCCTAGATTTGCCGTACTGTAGGACTCTATGACGCGATCGCGTCGGACCGGATGAATATGAGGAGATCCCGGGACCGGTCGAGTACATATCCTCGACAGTTCGAACGCAACGAGGCTGCTGTAACCTACATTCTGGAAGATCTTATAGATCGCGCGTTCATCGATAGAATGGAAAAAATTGTGGACGTCCATTTTAACAAGCCACGAAGCGCCGACATGCCGTCGCGCGCAGGCGGCGACTGAATTCCCTTTGCCGTATGCCGCGCTGGCCGGGTGAACAGTCAGACGACCGACGATATTTTCCAAAATCCAACGCTGAACAGACATCAGGACCGGATCTGGAGCCGATATCAGGCGCATCGGGCGTCCGTTGGCGCGTGACCGCAAGATTTCCGTATAGGGATCGCGCTTCCTTTGAACTATCTCGCGTAGATAAATATACGTCGCGCCAGTCTGGTGGGCGAGATGCTTGAGCGTCAATACGGATGTCAAGCCCCGGCCTTCGACTCGATCCGCCTCGGCGACGGCCCGCCGGAGGAGTTCCGGATCATGTCCCTGCTGGAGCCCGCGTAGCCGGTAGGCGTGAGGGGAGTCGATGACCATCTACCTTTGGTGAATCCCGCCGGGCTGGTGCTGAACGAGTGCCCAGACGTCGTAGGATAGCGCTCGTTCAGCAGTAGGAGGCGTAGGCGAGAGCTTGATCGAAACGGATGGCGACGCCATCCGCCTTGGAACTCGTAGAGCGTAGCTCTACGGAACCGATCGGCCCGAGAACGTACCTCGGAGCAACTAGATGCCACCAACTCCCCTCAACTGTTGAGGGTAGTACGGATCCATACTACCTTGCAAGGCGAACGTTACGCGACGCGGTTTCATCCGTACCCGAGCCAGCTCGGCCCTACCCTCGTCGGTCAGGTGCCTACGGCCATCGATCAAACCCCAACTTTCGATGGTGGTGATCGCCTGTGTAATTTCGATGATTGACGTAGACAGGAAAGCGGCAAGCTCTTCGTTGGACGTATGTCCACCAGCCATCAGACCGAGCAAATTCAAGTATCGTTTGACGGTCGATTTGTCGGCGCGCCGCAGACCATTTTCAAGGCGCCGATCCGAGATTTTCCCGGGTGCTATTTCAAATTCTGCGCCTTGGCGGTAGCCAATCAGCTCCATCGGGAAGTCGCGAGGAAACTGGCGTCTCGGAAAGAGCGGACTCCAGGGCTGGCTGGGCACGCGTCGTTCTTGCAGCATCACTGCAGGGAGATTATTAGGCACGGTGTGCTGAATTAAGAAGAGCCCCGCGCTTCCTTTGTACCCTAGGGCGTCCCGTTTGCGTCTCTTGCTTGCGTACTGTATGCACAGTTTGGTAACACGCTCTAGCTCGCCTTTCTCCCATTGTGCCTCTGCGAAACTTGCTGCCATCTCGTAGATGTAAACGTCTTTAATCAGCCCGCTTCTTCCGAGTGCCTTGATGGCGAGAGGGGACGCTGCGTAGAGGATAACGTACACTTGCAGGAGACCGTATGACCTCCAACTTCTGATGGAGGGATGTCGAAGCCAACTTTTTACATACGATATTACTTGACTGCCGCTGCCCGAATAGTCATCGACCAAGACCAGTGACCTACACTTGTTCGACCGGAGATCTTCAAGATTTGAAGCCGGCGGAAGAATACCTTGGTGCAGGCCGTTGTCTCTGATTATTTCACGTATCAGGCTGGCCGCGAGCACCTCGCTACCCGGCTCGGCGTTGTAATCTCCATACGGAGTAAAATCTCGGTAGACCATCGGCTTATGTTCTCTCGCATCACCAAAGTCATCTAGGCTCCGAACGGGAAGGACTAGCGCTGGCTTCGGCAGTTCCGGCAATACGCCGTCGAGCAGGGCGAGAGTCCCAGCCCTGACCTCGGTTTCCGACGCGATACGAAGCGCATCGATTAGAATCTGGGCGGTTGGGCGGTCTTCCATCGCGAAGTTTTCGATCCAGGCTTTTCCGCGCGCCGTCTCGCTCGGCTTGCGAAACGATTGCGCCTGCGTGGCCATCACGCGAGTAGCCATGGTGCATGGTAAGGGCTTCGTACCGGAGGGCTCGCTGCTGCATCGCAGCTTCCGACTACGTACCTTAGTGGGCGGTCTAGCATCATGACATTTGCACCCCGCCGGCTCCGGTAGCCGTGCTGCCCGTCTACAACGAGCTCGGCCGCGCTGCCGACCAGTCCCCTGCGCTCCTTCGGTCGAACCATCATCAACTCCAACATCATGCAGATGGTCACGGGGGTCCGGCGGCTTCGCCAGAGTACTTGCGAAGATCGAGGCGCTGCCAGCGGTGGTTGATCAGGTCACGTGTGGCCGCGCGTTTGACCTCGGCCGGACCCGCGTCTGCCGCCGTGCCGGCACCGGACAGTTCCCGGTGACCGACCACCGCCGCAGCGGGGCCTACCGCGTGCACACCGGCGGCATTCTCGCCGCGCTGCGGCGTCACTCCAGGGCGCGCCCGTCGAAGACCAGGCACACGGGAGGCCCCATTGGCCAGCCGGCCCCCGGTGACCAGCCCGCGGCTAAGCGGACCACCCGTCCCAGCCGGCTCAGTCCGGAGGCAGGCGGGGCCGAGGTGGCCCAGCCGGCCGCCGATCGCTACACACGTCGAGCGACACCCACGGCGGTGTCCGCCAGTCTGCCCGCGACGACAGGCAGACGGTGTAGTCCGGGACCCGGCCGAATGCTGTGGTGCTCGGAGATCCGTCTGGCTGGCCGATCCCGATCATCATCCAAGGCGTGCTCGCCTCCACCGCGCTGGACGATACGCAGTGAACACGACGGCGAGGATGCGCTGTCCGGCGACGCCGTTCGGGACGCGCTTCTACTGGCCGGACCGGGCAAACACGGTTGAGCCAAGTCGCTGGCGCCTGCCAGCACGTAGTCGGCCGTCGCCGACGGGCGGGACGGAGAGCGCGGCGCCACCGTCGGCGCGGAGGCGCACAGCATCGATGTGTTGTTCCCGCGCCCCCTGGCGGGGATGGTGCGACCACCCCGCAGTCTGATCACCGGGATTCCGGGAGGGGGTGCCTTGGCGCTAATCCAGGGTCAGTTGCCCGCCGTGGAGGTCCGCGATGTCGTGGGCCTGGTCGTAGTGGGCTGCGTCGGCGGGGTTGGTAGGGCGGTCGTCCAGTGCGTGGCGGGTGGGGTCGGCCGTGTCCGGCTGGGCGGGGGTGCCGTAGGGCAGGCCGAGGGCGTGGTGGCGGTAGTGCTCGACGCGTCCGGCCGCCTGATCCCAGCCCATCGCGTCGGCGCCGCTGTCGTGCGGCCGGGGGCCGAGTAGCGCCGTCAGGTAGCCGGCGGGTTCGGACTGCGCGTGGAGGAGGGCGTCGGTGACTTGGCGGTCAAGCGCGGCCTCGACGCGGCGCAGCCTGTTTTCCAACTCCGTCTTTTCCCCTTGGCGCAATCGTTGGGCCGTGCTGCTATCGGCCGCCATAGCCAAGCCGGCGACGGCCTGGTCGGTGGTGCGGGTGAGTGCTTTGGTGAGGGTGCGGTGTTGGGTGGCGAGTTCGTGGGTGGGGCGGGTGGCGAGGTGGGTGGTTTCGGCGCGGGTGAGCAGGTCGAAGGTGCTGTTCCATTCGTGCTGTGCGGTGGTGGGGGCCGGTAGGTCGTAGAGCGTCGGGTCGGTCCCGCTCTGGTGGCACAGGTCGGCGACGCGGTGGTCGAGGAGCGCTGCCGCGGTCTGGACGTCGTGGATCGGCCCTTGGCGGAGGGCGGCGGCGAGTTCAGACGGTGGGTGGCCGGTGTCGAGGAGGGCGTGTAGACCGGCGATGGCCCGCTGGCGGGGCACGGTCTGGCCGGGGCCGATGAACCCTGCCCGGACGGGGTCGGAAAAGGCTGCGGCCCAGGCTTCCGCGAGGTGGACGGCTTGGTCGTGGAGCTGGAGCCAGGGGTCGTGTGCCCGGTCGTGGGGGGTGGCGCCGGGTGGTGGGCCGGCTGTCCAGGTGGGGGCGGCGGGGGTGTGGCGAGCGTGGTAGACGGCGAGTCCGCCGACTGCGGCGTCCCAGATAGCGCGCTGCGGCCCGGCTGCAGGCCGGGTGCCGATCCGGTCGACGAGTCCGTCCGGCGGGTCGGCGAGGGCGGCGGTGCGGATGGCGGCTTCGGCGGCGAGTTCGGCGCGGCGGAGCACCACCTGCCACGGCGGCCGGCTGCGCGCCGAGCCGCCGCGGTATGGGTGGCCGGCGGTCGCGGCCGGTCCCGCCTTTGGCCCGGCCGTGCCGGTCTCGGTGTCGGCTGGCTTGTTCGGCGCGGAGCGCGCCGAGCGGCTCGGGGTGGCTCGCGGCTGCGGCTCGACCGGCGTGGCCCGGCTCGGCTCGAACGGCGCGGACGGCGCGGTGTGGCTCGGCTCGAACGGCGCGTTCGGCGCGGTCTGGCGCGACGAGCCAGGAGTGCGCGCCGAACCGGACCCGGCACGGCGCGCTGTCGTCGGCGCGGGCGCCGCCGGCCGGCGCGGGCCGGGGCGCGGCTGCGGGATTCGGCGGGAGAGGCGTAGGGCGGTGAGTTCGGCGAGGGTGTGGGTGGCACGGAGTTGGTGGGCGGCGGTGGCGATCGGGTCGCGGGCGGCGGCGGTGTGTTCGGGTTCGGAGCGTTCGAGGTGGCCGGCGAGCCGGCTGATCGCGTCAAGCGGCCCCGCGGTCGCTGGAAGCCAGTTCTCGTCGTCGTCACGGGCGGCGAGATCGTCACGGCGGATGAGGTAGGCGGCTAGGTCTGTGCGGGCCCGCGACAGCATGACGTAGAGGCCGGCCCGTGAGGTGTCGTCGGTGACGAGCGCGCGGGCGGTGTCCATCATCGAGCCCTGCGCTTTGGCCGCGGTGAGGGCGTAGGCGTGGGCGAGGCCGCCGTCGCGGCCGTCGTCGAACTGGTGGGTCAGGTAGGTCCACGGCACGACGACGGTGCCTTTGGACGGGAAGTAGACCGTCACTGTCTGGGCCGGAGGGTTGTCGGCGTCGAGGTGGAGGTCGGTGATGACGCCGATGGTGCCGGTACGGATGTATGCCGAGCCGGGCCGGCCGGCGGGGATGAGGGTGTGGCCGGCCTGGGTGAGGGTCACGACCTCGTCGCCGACCTGGAAGTCTCGGCCTGCGACCGTGAGGGCCGGGCCGGTGAGGGTGCCGTCGGCGGTCAGCAGTGTGCGGGCGGCGCGGTTGAGTGCTTCGACATCGCGGTGGCGTTCGGCCATCAGGTGCGTCTTGATCGGCTTCGGTGGCCGGGCTGGCGGTGGACGGGCGCCGTCCGGGCCTGAGCTGCCATCGGCAGTCTGGGTCTGTGGTGCGGTGGTGCCGAGGTGGCGGCGGCGTTCGGCGTACCAGTCGGTGACGGCCTGGGTGAACAGCGTGTCGGGGTCGTCGACGAGGTGGATCTTCCCGGCGGTGGCGAGCCGGTCGAGGGCGGCGATCGGGGTGCCGGTTTCGGCGCGCAGCGCGTCGAGCGCGGCGCGGATCGGCGCCATGTCTGCGCCGGCCTGGCGGTGCACCGTCGTCAGGGTCGGGACGTCGGGGGTCGTCTCGATGAGGTGGAGGAACCAGCCGCCGGCCGCGACCGACCCAAGCTGCGCCGGGTCACCGAGCAGGATCACCACCGTCCCGGTCCGGGCCGCGTAGTCGAGGAGGCGCTCGGCGTCGCGGGTCCCTACCTGGGTCGCCTCATCCACGATCAGCACCGAACCCGCCGGCCAGACATCGGCGAGCTGACGGGCGGGGTCGGCATCGATGGCGTCCAGGAGGGTCAGCCAGCTCGCGACTACCCGCGCCGGAACACCGATCCGGTCAGCCAGCTGTTCGGCTTGGCGGCCACCGTGTGCGGTCGCGAACACCGGGTGGCCTTCGGCGCGGACGATCGCGGTCAGGACGCGCATCGCTTCGGTTTTGCCGGTTCCGGCGGCGCCGACGGCGACGCGGACCAGGTCCTGGTCGGCGAGCAGCCGGCGCACCAGCTCCGCCTGCTCCGCGGACAGCACCACGTCGGCGCTCCCCGCGCCGTTCGCGCCGATGGTGTGCGCGCCGAACGCGCCGCGCCGGCCCGCCGCCGCCGGCCGGGTCGAGCCGGCAAAGCCGTCGGCGGCGGCCAAGAACGCGTCAACCACCCGAGGGCTTGCCAGGACGCGGGGCGCCGCGCCGGCGACGACCCGACCTTCGCGGACCACCGCGCGGAGCCGCTGCTCGGTGTCGAGCATGTCTTCGACGGTGTAGAGCGGCTCCGGTTGGGCGCGGCGCCGCTGACCGGGGGCCGCAGCCTGCAGGTGCACGACGCGGGAGTCGGCGGGGAACCGGTCGGCGAGCCGGTCGATCGCCTCAGCATCGAGTCGATCCCCGCCCCACGCGGCGATCTGGCGGACGATCTCGCGGCGGCCGAACGTCGTCGCCTTCTCCGTCAACCCCTTCGGCCCCGCCAGTAGCGTGAACAGCTCGGCGACGTCGTCGTCGCCGATCGCTGGCGGCCGGTGCTCGCCGCCGGCGGCAAGCTGGCGGACCTGGCCGACGGTCCAGCCGGCTTCTTCCAGCCGCTCGACCTGCAGCCGGCGGACCGTCTCGTCGGCCAGCACGGTCTTCGGCGCCCGAGAGCCGCGCTGCGCGGCGGTCATCGTCGCCCCCGACGGCTCGAGGCCAGCAGCGACGATCTGCGCGAACTCCTCCGCCACCTCCCTGTGGCGGGTCGAGAACGCCGCCAAAAGATCGGCGGGGAAAGCCGCCAGCTCCGCCACTCCGTTACGGACCGGCCCCCACTCCAGGCCGCGGCGCACGGCGAGCTCGCGGCGCAGCACCGCCGCGCCGACGAAACCCGCCGTCCGAACATGGGACAGCAACACCTCACCGTCCACCGCCCGCCACTCCCAGCCCGACGCGCCTGGCTCGTCGTCGCCGGCGGCCACGACCACGGCGTTGATCACGATGTTGTGGACGTGCAGGTGTGCCTCGACGCTGCGCGAGACGTCGTGCAGATACGACGCCACCGCCAGGCCCCGCGACGGCCGGTTGTGCCCGCCGATCTTCCCGAACGCGGCATGCCGCTCCAGGTAGCCGATCGTCGCGTCGACCGCCGCGTCCAGCGCGGCCGCCACATCCGCCCGCAGCACCTCGTCCCCGAACGCCCACAGCAGACTGACCGACTTCGGCGCCGCGCAGACCACGTCGAAACCCAGCACCGCCGCCGACGCCACCCGCGCCGCGACCCACCGCTCCACCTCGTCCCGGCGAACTCGCCAACGCCCATCCACGCCCTTGACCCCCACCAGCCCACCGACAGCGGCGTGACCGTTCTGGCCTGCTGGCGGTTCCCTGGTCGGATTGCCATCCTCGGCGCGTGCGGGCGAGTCCGAGACGTCGTCCGCGGCCTGCCCGGCGTGGGCGCGCGCCGTCTTCGCGACGAGGGAACGCAGGTAGGTCGCGCTCACCCCGGCCAGCGCCGACGCCTGCGTCAACGTCAACAGCTCGCCCGCCTCATACGGCCCAGCGCCGCTCGTCGCCCTGGTCGCGCACGCGTCCCGGGCGGAGTGCGCCCGCGCCGCCGAGCCGGCCGCGGCTAGCAAGGGCCGCCCTGACACCGCGTGCCGGCCCTCCAATAGCCGGCTCAGCGCCTCGGACGAGACCTCCCCGCGCAGCCCGACCAGCTCCGCGAGCTGACCCCGGGCCCGGCCGGACGCCCGGTCGTAGTAGCCCGCCAGCCCAGCCGCCGTCCCAGGCTGGCCGCCCTCGACGTAGGCGACGACCGCCCGCACCGCCCGCCGAAGATCCCCGGGCGACGCGGGCCGTAGCCGCAAGATCCGCGCAGTCGCGATCACCCAGCACCACCGGTCTGGGCGGGCTGACGACGAGACGGACGACGACCGGAAGAGCAGTGAGCGCGACACGACGACATGAGGACGCTCCGATCAGTGGCGACGACGGCCCCGGCACCACCGGAGACCGCGGACCACCACTGACCCTGAAGACCGACCTCACCGCGAACGACACCACGCACATCACCGCAAGGTCACCGCGCCGAACCCGGTCACCACGACCGTCACCACGAGGTCACAGTGACTGTCATCGCGAACGACATCCGCGCAGCTAACAGCAGGGACCCTGCCGGTCGACCGGCAGGGAAACTCAGACCAGCTGGACGCCCCCGACGGACCGCAGTCCGCCCGCCGAGCGTGACGGTCATCTCCCGACGGCAAGATCACGACCGGCCCGGCGCGCCGCCACCGTCTGGTCGATCGACCTGTGACGCCGGCGTGACGTTGGCGTGCCGTCTGGCTTCGGTCGTGTGCCGTTAGGACCGCAGTGCCGCGCGGACATCCATGAGCGCGAAGCCGAGAAGATTCAGCCCTGGCCAGTCGATCGGATGCTCGGCCCGTGGATCGCCAGCTGCGATGCCGATGCCCCAGACCGTGTCCAGTGGGCTGGCCTCGACGAGTACGTCGTCGCCGGTCGCGAGCAGGAAGCCGCGGAGCCGGTCGTGCTGTCCGAACTTCGCGAGGTTGCCTGCCACGACGATGTCGTAGCGGTGCCGTTCCCAGGTCGCCTCGTCGAAACCAGCCACGCGGCGCCCGAGCGCCTTCACGCGGCCCGGGTCCGGGGCGCCGAGAATGGCATCCACGGTCTTGTCGTCGCCGAACAGTCGGGCCTTGCCCGCCATCATGAAGTGCTCCGCGGTGGCGTATCGCTGCCCCTCGGCGGTGAACGGCGAGGGGTACCACTGGCTCAGACAGCTCGCCCCGACCCCGCCACCGGCCGGCGGTCGATGGCCCCAGAAGAACCGGAACGACAGGGCCTCGCCGGCCAGTTCCGCCTGGACCAGATCCTCCACGGACCGCGGGTGCCCGAGCGATCTCACCAGTGCCGGCTCGCGCGGCTCACCGATCACGAGCGCGATCCTTCCACGACACCACGCCCGGCCTCACCCGCTTTTCACGACCACCGCAGAGCCTCCGTGCCGGCGGTCCCTATCGGCGGCCGCCAACCCGAGCCCAGCGTCACCAGAGCAGAAGACGATCGACCGCCATGTTGAAGATCTTGAGATGTTGCGAGACCGTCATCTCCAGTTCGGCACGACCGAGGTCCCCACGGCTCGACGACGGCCTCGCGTCACGTGGCGACAGGACGTCATCCCGGAACCAAACTTTCGCATCCAAGATCACGAGCCAAGCCCATCTGCTCCGGCACAGATGGCGCTTGTGGCTCCGCCACAAGCGCCCAGGCCCGAACTGTTCAGCTCGACAGACCTTGCTGGCCCAGGCCGAAACGGTACGAATGAACGGTGCCGTGTCCGGCGCGAGGGCCGCCGCAATGCCCGTGGTCTACCGAATTCTTCGATACGAGATCAAGACTGCGCAGACGGGGCTGCGCGCGCGACGGCTGAGCGCGGCCCTGCCGGGCCGTGCTCGTCGTGCGTCGCGTGCGTGGATCAAGCCAGGGTCGGGCATTTAGCGCACTGCCGTCCTGCGTGGGTCCATATGTTTTCGGTCGATGGCCGCCGCGACACCCCCAGTTGGCACCTCCCAGGTACCGCATCAACGCGATCACACCGCGCGATGACTATGACTTCGACCGACGGAAGCCTGGAGGCCGTCCAGTGTGGTTGCCAGCGGTCACTGCCGAGCAACGTCCTCGTCCGCCGCGTCCGCTTGCGCCGGATCTCGCTGGGGCGTCTCGCTGGCCTTGCTCGGCGTCGTCACGTCGCCGTCGGGGTCGTCTGCGCGGGCATGGGGCAGACCGGCGGTTCCCGCTGGCGGTGCCGCGGGATGGCCGTGTGCTGGTGTTGGGCGCGCAAGCTCGCCGGCCACAGCCTGTTCGCCACATCAAGCTGCCGATCGTCAGTGCCTAGGAGAAGCTCGCCGTGCGTCGCGCGTTGCGCGAGGAGCGTCTGACGGCACGGGATCAGGGCCTGCCACTTTCGGCTCGTACACGCCACGAACATCGGCGCCTCGCCCAAGAGGGTCCGCGCCGGCTGATCGCCAGCCGCTGCGCGTTCGTGTGAGTGGCGTGGCGCTGGACGATCCTGAGACACTCTGGTCGGTCGCGAGGTCCAATGGTCGGGGGACTCGCTGCTTCGCAGGGGTCGGGTCGATCAGGGTCGGAGCGGGGGCCGCCCGTAAGGTGATGCGAGCGGTTCTACCTTGATCTGGGGGCGATGCTGTGAGGAGGGATGATGGCTGGGCTCGGTGAACACATCACCGCCATGGTTCGCAGCCATGCCTCCGGCGACGACTCAGCATTCTACTCGGTGGCTTTGCAGATCGCCGCTCGGGAGGCACGTCAAGGCCACCATGTGTTGGCTGACGACATCAAGAAGGCGGTCGATGCGTCCCGAAGCGCGACGCCGCGTAGCAACGTCACCAAGCTCGCCCAGCCGCGCGGTGACCTGGCAAACCTTGTCGAGGTCAGTCATCCCGAGGTCACCTTGCGGAATTTGGTGGGGCCGAGCGAGTTGATGGAGCGGCTCATACAAGTTATCGCTGAGCAGCGCCAGCGCAAGAGGCTTCTTGACCACGGATTCGATCCGACCCATCGTCTTCTCCTGGAAGGACCTCCGGGTACCGGCAAAACCATGACGGCGGCGGTATTGGCACGCGAGTTGTCGTTGCCGATGTTTACCGTGCGACTCGACAGCTTGCTGAGCAAGTACATGGGTGAGACGGCGGGAAAGTTGCGTTTGGTGTTCGATGCCGTGGCGCAACGGCGCGGCATCTATCTATTCGACGAGTTTGACGCCCTCGGAGCCGACCGATCCGGAAATGATGTCGGAGAAGCGCGACGCATTCTGAACTCTTTCCTGGTGTTTCTGGAACAAGCCAGCCCCGAGAGTATCGTGATCGCTGCCACCAATCATCGGGCAATTCTCGACAAGGCCTTGTTCCGTCGTTTTGACATGGTTCTCACCTACGATCTACCCGACACGACGCAGGCGCGTGCGGTCATCAAAGGGCGGCTCGGCCCGTTGATGAAGGGCATGCGCTGGGACATTGTCGATGCACGAACCGAAGGTCTTAGTCATGCCGACTTGGTTAAAGCAGCAGAGGCGGCCGCCAAGGCTGTTTTGATGCGCGGCGACACCACGATCGGCGGCGAGGATCTCGTGTCCGCGTTGGATTCTCGTCGAACGGCGAGCGGTGGCTGACGAGCTTCGCCACCTCACCCATCTGCAGGTCCTCGATCGCGTCCATAGTGAGGACTTCTCCCGCGGCGGTAACGGCAACCCAAAGGTTAGACCTGTCGAGTATCGCGCCCATGGGCTCGCGCTGAGGGGCCAACTGCAGGACGCGTTCTCTGAGGCCGAAACGGCGCGCGCGGGTGTCAGTCTGAGCGCTGACGAGCTGCGATCCCTGGGGAGCGTCATCACCCTGGAGGGAGACGATGCTGCCTACCCGCTTAAGATTGAGTCGCTGGAGAAATTCGCCCGGGGAAGCGCGACGAAGCCGAGGTTGCCCCAGTGGCTGCTGCTGTCGGTGCAGCCGGCCACCAGTAGTCTGCCCGAACGGGCCGTGGTGTGGGTCGCCGATGCGTACCGAGCACAGTTCTTGAAGATTTTCGAGGACTACCTGAACAAGAAGATCACCAGAGCGGCTGAGTACCAGTGGGAGACCCCGGAGGGGAATCCAAAGAATCGTGCCCTCGTGGCCAACATCTCCCGCATCCGTCAGGCCATTCTTGATGACCTCTGGCAGTCCGAAGGCGAGCCACCTAAGAACGGAACACACTGGTGGGAGCTGTGGCTGGATGCCGCGCGGCAGAGCACCGACAGCCTTCGCGGGTTCGCGACCGCGCTAAACTTGCGCCTCTTGGATCGTTCGCTGGCCCTCAACGATCGCGTGGTCTTCTGGATTAATGCGACGTGGCAGCAGTTGGAGGTGCTGCCTTTCACCAGTGTCCCGATCGCGGAGATCCGCAAGCCCGAGTTCATCGACACGATCGAAGACCTCCTCCCAGATGAACAGGACGAGTACGTCGACGACCTGGCCGATCGTGTCAGCGCCGCCCCTGCGGAAGCTCCGGCGGTGTGTCATCTCGATACCGGCGTGGCGCGCTCCCACAGACTCCTGGCTGCCTCCCTCGACCCCACCGACCTGCACACGGTCATCGGGACCTCGGGCTTCGACACCCGAGGACACGGTACGGCGATGGCCGGTCTGGCGCTGTACGGACCGCTCGACGACCTGCTTAGCGGGACAGGCGCCGTGCAACTACATCATCGGCTTGAGTCCGTGCGTGTACTCCCCGATCCCGGTGAACCCGACACTGATCCCCGCGACTACGGCACGGTCACCGTCGATGCCGTCGCTCAGATAGAGACCGCGACACAGCGCCGGCGCGTGTTCTGCATGCCGATCTCAGCAGACCCGGACCGACCCGGTGCACCGACCTTGTGGTCATCGACAGTCGACGCACTCGCTGTCGGAACCGACATCGTCCGCGACGGCGATGAACTGCAACTCCTGACAACACCCGATCCGGAGGCGAGCCGACTCATCATCGTTGCCGCCGGGAACGTCGACACCTACACCGCCGATCACCGCACCGAGTCCGAGACATCCGCCGTAGAAGACCCCGCCCAGGCATGGAACGTTCTGACCGTTGGCGCTCACACCGACCTCGTAGACACGCCGACCGATCCCGACCTTGCCGGCTGGACGCCCCTGGCGGGCAAGGGCGAACTCTCGCCCCACAGTCGGACCTCTCTGCTGTTTGGCAAGCGCAAGTGGCCCATCAAGCCGGATATCTGTTTTGAGGGGGGCAACGTCCTCACTGACGGGGCGACTGGTTTTCATGACCGTCACCCGCTGCTGTCGCTGCGCTCCACGGGGCTCCACAACGATCTCGCGTTGACGTCCGCCAACGCTACCAGCGCAGCCACGGCGCAAGCCTCGAGAATCGCCGCGCTCACAATCGCGCACTACCCAGAATATTGGCCCGAGACGGTTCGCGGGCTTCTCGTACACGCAGCCGAATGGACGCCGGCGATGCGTGCCGATTTCGACGCCACCGGCCCAAAGAAGGAACCCAAACTCGATCTGCTCCGACGGTACGGATGGGGCGTGCCCACCGAGGATGCGGTCCTGCGTTCCTCGCGCCAATCGGTCACACTCATCACCCAGGACACCTTCGTTCCCTTCGAGGGACCCGACTATAAAATGCGCAGGTTCAGACTCCACACGCTCCCATGGCCGACAGAAGTGCTGGAGGCTATCGGCGCAGGCGATGTCACTTTGAAAGTCACTCTCTCCTACTTTGTCGAACCTTCCGCGTCACGACGTGGATGGCGCCAGCGCTACGCGTACCCGTCCCACCTGCTCCGGTTCGACCTGAAGGCCCCGACGGACCTCACGGAAGGCGAGTTCATTGCACGCCTCAACCGTGAGGCTGAGAACGACGAAGACTCGTCTCGCACCTCACGATTCTCAGGGTGGGACCATCGCTGGATGATCGGTCCCAACCAGCGCAACCTTGGTTCGCTCCACCAAGACATATGGGAGGGTTCGGGACAAGACCTCGCGGCCTGCGGCGTAGTCGGCGTCTATCCGGTGGGCGGCTGGTGGAAGCGGAATCGTCGCAAAGATCGTCTCGATCTACCCATCCGCTATTCGCTCATCGTCTCACTCAAGACCCAAGAACAGGGTGTCGATCTCTACACTCCTATTGCCACCGAACTCCAGGTGCCGACCCCCGTCCATTCGGCATAGCCTCCGGCCGCCATTGCCATGATCAGGCTACGGATCTGAAGGTTCTGTGAACTCGGGTGGGCGAACCGAGCGACGAGTAGAGGCCCGGTGGCTCCGGCCTTCGTCGAGGCGTCCGCCTCTAAGGCTGCCGTCGCAGACGCCTCGACAGCGAGTTTTGCGCCCCCTGCGCGAGATCATTGTGGGCGTGAGGTGGGTGTGGAAGCGCCGGTACGACGCGGGACTGGCCGCCACTCGACGGTTGGCCCCGAATGCGATCATGCTGGAGCGTATGGACTTCGTGGCACCCAGCGGCACCCCTCGGCATAGCATGACACCCCCGCTGATCAGCGGTTTTCCGACTTGAAAACCGCTATGTAGACGCGTCAAGGCGCTACCGGCCACGAGCGCAAGATTCGCGCCGGAGGATGCCCAGCGCGGCGACCTCGTCACCGCCCGCGATCTCGCCATTGCGATGTCCCCGGCGATGGTCGACGCGATGCCCTGTCCCGGACTCTGGAGGTTTCGGGACCGACGCGGTCGCGATCATGGCGCAGTTGTCGACGAAGGGCGAAGTACACAGCGGCACTCCGCGGCCGTCCTGGCGGGCGTTCCACCTCCGCCTCCGGACTGGTCTGGCGGCTGCCAGCGAGCGAGGCTGCCGCTGAGATGGCCGGTGCGTCCGGCAGCTGCGAGGGCGGGACGGGGCCAGCAGGCGGTCAGTTGATCGGACTGCTTCCGACCGCCCTGGTCGAGTGGACCGCATGCTGACGCTTGGTCGGGTTGGGCGCGTCCTTCGCCGGGAACGCTAGGCTAGCTGGCTAAGCGGCTAGCCGATCGGTGGAGGGCAGCATGACTGATCGTGGTGGTGGTCGGCATACGTATCAGGCGATCGCGTGGGAGATCCGAGAGCAGATCGCGCAGGGTGTTCTGCGCGCTGGCGACCCGATCCCGAGCCTGCCGGCGTTGCGGCGGGACCGGGGGATCTCCAACCCGACGGCGCAGGCGGCGGTACGGCTGTTGAAGTCGTGGGGTCTGGTCGAGGGTCGGCCAGACTTGGGAACGTTCGTGCGCGAGGTGCGCCCGGTCGTCCATCTCATGACCGAGATGACCCTTCCTGGGCAGGACGGTAGCCGCCGGACCTGGCGGGAGATCGTCGAAGAGTCCGGGAGGGTTGGGACGCAGCGGGTGACTGGCGCCGGACATGCCGCTGCACCAGTGGACGTCGCGGATGCTTTCGGGCTTGACGCTGACGCTCTGGTGGCGTGGCGGCAGCGGCTCTTGCTGGTTGACGACGAGGTCGCGCAGGTCTGCACGTCGTACTACCCGGATGCCGTGGTGGCCGCAGTGCCGGAACTCTTGGTGGCAGAACGGCTGCCGTCGAGCGCCATGGAACTGATGGCGCGGGCCGGCTTTGTCATCGCCCGCGGCGGGCTCGACACGGTGTTCGCTCGTGCCGCAACCGAAGACGAGGCCGCCGCACTTGGCACTGATGTCGGCGCGCCGGTCACAGAGGCGTTTCGGGTCGCGCGGGACGAGGCGGCGACGGTCGTCCTTGTGGAGCGGATGGTCTCAGACGGCGCCCGGCTACGGCAGGCGTGGCGGTTCTGATCTCCAGAGTGGATCGGCTAGCCGAAATTGACGGCTAGCCGGCTAGCTCTTAATCTTGCTCCCGTGCGCGGAACGGGAGCCCGCCCGTCGGCGCGATGGGAGGTCTTGTGACGGCCATGATGATCTACGCGGATGTTGTTACGCATGATCAGCTGCCCGTGAACCTCGTCGGGGATTGGTCGACGGGATCGGTACTGCCGCTGAGAACCCTTTGCCTCGTGATCCCGTCTCCGGTCTAGGTGACGCGATGACCGAGCGCCCGCCAGGCCGAGACTCCGGTATGCACGACCCGGCGGACTATCCCAGCGACCGGGTCGAGTCTGGGACGGCACCCGACCTGCCAGCCGACCCGCAGTCCAGGCCCCGGCCGGCAGTTGGGTACGTCTGCGTCGCGGGCGATGAGGACCAGATCAACGGCCTGCACCATCGTCTGGATGTCGAGGCCCGGTATGCGGGTCTGGATCTTGTCGAGGTGTTCGTTGACCGGCAGACCCTAGACGACGAGCCGTTCAGGCCGGGGCTGGTTCTCGCCGTCGAGGAGATCGGCCGACAGCCGGACGCGGTGCTGCTTGTGCCGGACCTGTCGCACTTGCCGACGAGTCGAGAGGGCTGGGCGGCGTGGGAGGAGCGATTCACCAGCGTGGTGACCGAGATCCACACCCTCGACGCGGTCGCCGTCCCCGGACGGGCCTCCTGCCCCCGGCCAGATACCACGCTTCGGCGGCGTGGCGGCGAGGCCCGGCCGGTCGAGGTGGGGCGGGCGAAGCTGACGGCGCGGGGTCAGTTCGAGGTGTGGGTTCAGCCCGACGATGACGTCGCCGGTGTGATCGCCGTGCTGCGTCAGCTGCCGGCCGAGGCGCGGTTCCTTGAGTCCTACGGAGACGTCGAAACGACGCTGGTCTTCGTACCGATCCATATCGCGGGGCTTCCGACGGGCCAGGAGCGGTTCGGTCAAGTGAAGGCGACCGGGACGCTTGGCCGGGAGTTCGTCGGCTTCACCGCTGAGGACCTCGTCGCAGAGCTTCACACCGTGTTGGCCGGCGTGCCGCTCGGCCCGGAGGACGAGCGGGTCCTCGCCTGGTTGTCGACCCAGACGACTGAATGCGCCCACGCCGTCAGCAGTCTTCTACGGCGCGTCCGCGCGGCCTGATCCGGCCACCAGCCCCACCGGCCGCGGACGATCTGCCTGGACGCGCGATGTCCTTGCAGGTGATCCCGGCAAGGACAGCCCCGACCCGGCGCGATGTCGTCGGCGGTGACATCGACGGTGACATCCGCGGTGACCTGTCGGGACGTTCGGCCCAGGTTCCGCCGCTGGCTTCCGGAACCGGCACCCAGATTCGCACTGCGGAAGTAGAACCCCTACAAGGTTGGTAGGCCGCCGTGACCTCTCCCACGCACACCGCCGAACCCGCCGACCCAGGTACGCCGAACGTCGTCCGGCACCACGCCGGCCGGCCCGGAGATGACGCGCGCGCCGCCGCTGGCCTTGCGGCCCGTCTGGCAGGCAAGGCAGAACCGGCCGCGACGTCCGGTGGCCGCGCTGCGCCCATGGCGTGCCCGCGCGATGAAGTCGTCGCTCCGGCCGTAGGCCGGCGGCGCGGGTCGCGCTGGGGGAGCGGGGAGCTGTGGATCCGCCTGGCGACCGTTGCCGCCGTCGTCATCGTCGCGATCATCGCCGGCATCGTGTCCTACCGCCACATGGCCGGGGTCGCCCGTGAACACGGCGAAGACCACACCACCGCGGCCATCGTGCCGATCTCCGTCGACGGACTGATCGTCGCGGCCAGCCTCACCCTGCTCGCCGACAGCCGCGCCGGCCGCCGCCGTTCCCCACTGCCCTATGCCCTACTCACCCTCGCCTCCGCCGCGAGCATCGCCGCGAACGTCATGCACGCCCAGCCTGATCTCGCGGCCAGGGTGATTGCCGCTTGGCCTTCAGCTGCGTTGATCGGGTCTTACGAACTGCTCATGAGTCAGATCCGCAAAGGCCGCCCGCGACCAGAAATCGCCGGCAGCCCCCGCAGCCCCGGCCCGGACGACACCCGATACCCCGCGCCTGCACGCGTCCAGTTGACCGGCCCCACTCGCGCCAGGCACTCCAGAAACACCGGAACGCACGGCTCCGACGGCCAGAACGATCTTCCCGGGCGCTGGGAAGCGCGGCCAACCGCAGCGGCCGAAGCCACCGGTGATCCGACCGTCCCGGGCCAACCCCGCTCGACGTCTGCCTCGCCCGCCTCCAAAAGCGCCCACTGGCGGCCTGAGTGCGAGACGCCCTGGCCGGACGACGAGAGCGGATGGGGCGAGGCGCCGGAGCCGATCCCGCGAGCCGTCCTCGCCCGAGTCCTGCGCACCTCGCGCCGAGGGAGCAAACGAGCCCAACTCGCCGCCGTCCTGCTGCGCGACATCGCCCAGGACGACCCTCGCACCGACTACGCCCTCGCCCGCGACCTCGCACCCACCCTCAACCTCCACACCGGCACCGCCCGCCGCTACCTGGCCGAATGGCGTCGCCAAGTCACCACCCAACCCACCGCCGCCTGAGCGGTCGGCGCACCCCTTCACCCCGTCTCTGACGGTGACTTGTCCCCTCGCTTGGAGCTGGCGGGAGTGTTCACGTGGAAATTCGGACGGAAAGGCGATGCGGCTGCCGGGACCCACAGACGGGCAAGCAGCTGAGCAGGCGCTGCCCGAAGCTGAAGGGGAAGAAGCCGCACGGAAAATGGTCGTGGCGCATCGATGTGCCCGACGAGCTGGTACTGCTGGTCGGCAGGACCGGTCTCCGCGGCTCCGGCTTCGCGACCAAGGACTCGGCCGAGAAGGACGCCGAAGACAAACTGGCGATCGTGCGGGCCGGCCAGCAGCACGTCGGAACGCTCACCGTCAGCCAGTACCTGGACGAATGGCTCGCGGGCAAGCGGCGGCTGCGACCAACCACGCGGCGCGGCTACGAGACCAACATCCGCTTGCACCTCAAGCCGCTGATCGGGACCGTGCCCCTGTCCGGCCTGCGCAAGGCCCACATTGACGCTCTGATCAGGCGGCTCGAGGACAGCAACGCGACTCGGCGCCGGAAGATCGGGCCCAAGACGATCGCGGAGATCTTCGGCACCCTGCGGGCCGCGCTGAACGACGCGGTCGACAACCGGCTGATCTCCTTCAACCCCTGCAACGGCGTCGAGCTACCGGAGAACGACCGGGCCGAGGTTGAGCCGTGGGAAGCCAAGGAGATCGGACGGTTCCTCGACGAGGCCGCGGGTGACCGTTTGTCCGCGCTGTTTGAACTGATCGCCCTGCACGGGCTGCGTCGGGGCGAGGCCTGCGGCGGGACCTGGGACGGCCTGGACGGCGAGACCGGGGTGCTCACCATCCGGCAGCAGATCACCGACTCCGGCGGCAAGATCGGTGTGTGGCCGCCGAAGACGAGGTCCGGCAGGCGAAAAGTCGACCTGGACGTCTACACGCTCGGGTCGTTGGCGGCGCATCGGCTGGCCCAGGACGCGGAGCGGGAGTCGCTCGGAACGGCATGGGACAACGGCACCCTGCCCGATCAGCATGGACGGTCAGTGAAGCTCGACGGGCTGATCTTCACCCGGACGGACGGCCGCTACCTGCACCCCGAGTACATCACCTCGCACATGTGGCACATCGCAAAGCGAGTGGGACTGCTCTGCCGGCTGACGCGCGCCGCCGAACCGGGTGACACCGTCGTGATCGTCGGCAAGCGGTACATCGCGCCAGAAGGAACGTGGACGATCTACCGGGGTCGCGAACCCGTCGGCAAGGTGACCGTCACCGCCTGCGCCCGCCGTCGCGGCGCCGGGGCAGTGCTCACCCTCGACCGCCCGCTGTCGTTCCCCCTGCAGACGGGCGACGAGCTCGGCCGCGATCTGCTGTCCCGCCGACGGCTACACGATCTGCGCCATTCGAGCGCGAGCATCCAGCTCGCCGAAGGGGTCGACCTGACGCTCGTGTCCAAGCGGCTCGGTCATAGCTCTCCGTCTATCACCGGCACCCTGTACGCCCACCTGCTGCGACCGGCCGGGCAGGCCGCGGCCGAGAAGGTGGCCGCCGCGGTGCCGCGCAACGTGAGGCGCTCCTCCGACGATAGAAACCGGTGATCGTCTCGGTGGTTGCCTACGCACTGTGCGCCCGCCCTGTGCTCATCGGGCGGGCCGTCGCGCCCGTCCAGGCGCGCGGCGGCCCGCTGTCGGCGGCTCGCCGTTAGTGCGTGGCGTCCGGCTCGGTGTCGTCCTCTTTGCCGCGCCGATCGCCAAAGTCGAGGCGCCGGACGACTACCGCCACAAGCCAGATGATCGCGGCGACGATCAGCGGCGGGATCAGTTCCCGGAGCCAGCCCGCGCGGACGCACACCGCGACACCGACGAGGATCGCGAGGCCGACGACCCCGAGCATGAGCCTGTTCGGGGGTGGTCCAGGCACGTCAGGTGAGGTAGACACCTAGATGTCCTCCATAGGGACGGGTGCCGCTGGCGGTCCCTCTACCAAAGCGTCCGCCAGCGGCCATTCACGTTGCGTCCGGGAGATCTCCCGCACGGAGTCCGGTCTACACGATCCCGGCAACTCCGGCAACACGGGTGCTAGCCGTGCTAATCCATGCGTTCTAGTACGCACAAGTATCTATCTAGCGAGGCAAAGCCTGCCGAAGCCGCCGCGCTCAAAACAGCAGGTCAGAGCGGGTGGCAGGCGGCCTACCTGGACTTATCTAGGTCTACCTAGACCGATTTCTTGTGCATCGTTGTGCATGGTTGTCCAGGGAATCGCAGGGATGTGCAGGCGGCGCACCTGACATCTGAGGTCATGTGAGGTCATCCGTACTCGTACAAGCTCGTACCAACTCGTATCGACTCGCATTGGATGACGTGGGGACGCCCACACCAACGGGCTATCCGCTCAGCGGCTGCCGCTCTCGCTGCGTACGTGACCGGGGGCATCGAGTGGTCGACGATGGTTCCGGCCTGTGGTTCCACACCCGGGAATAGCGCCGCCCCGGGCGCGGTGATCAAAGTGCCAGCCACGTCGTTCGGACGGTCGGGTCGTCGCTCTCCGTATATCGTCGCCGCCCTGCGCTCCCCGCCTGCTACGTCGCGGCGGGCAGGCCGGGGCAGGCGAGAGGGCGGCGCGGCGGCCCACCACGTGGGCGCTCCACCGACCACATACCGACCACAACGATCTTGAGGTCTATTTTAGAGCCCCAACACGAGAAGATGATGAAGGAACACGCAGGTCACGGACCAGAAGGCGGGTGGGCCGTCAGGGACTCGAACCCTGAACTCGCCGGTTAAAAGCCGGCTGCTCTGCCAATTGAGCTAACGGCCCGCTGGCTGATCGTACCCGGGCACGCCGGCCTGCCGGTGGCTTCACCGTGTGCCTGGACTTGGCGCGATGCCGATCAAGACCGGGAGCCGGGTCGTGCCCGGCCGGGGCGGGGTTGACACCACGATCTGTGCCCGGTGGGTCACCCGCGTGGGGCGGATCCGGTTAGTACACGGCGTCGGGGGCACCGACGGGGGTGAACTGATGCGGAGGGAGCGACCCATGACCGCGACCGGAGATACCGGATACAACCTAGCCAGAGGGACCTGGCGGATACCTCGCAGCCGCGGCGCGATGGCCGGCCTGCTGTTGATGGTGCTGGGCGCCTGGGGTGCGCTCATCCCGTTCATCGGACCCGCGTTCCACTTCGGGTTCGGCGGTAGCCAGACGTGGTCGTGGACGGCCGCCCGGTTCTGGCTCGAGGTACTGCCTGGCATCGCCTGCTTCGTCGGTGGGCTCATGCTGACGTTCAGTGCCAACCGTGGCGCGACGATGCTCGGCGCATGGCTGGCCATGGCGGCGGGGGCCTGGTTCATCATCGGCCCGACCGTGGCCGGGCCGCTGCACCTGGGAGACCTGGGTATCCCGATGGGTGGGACCGCCCGGGTCACCTGGACCTGGCTGCTGTTCTTCTACGGGCTCGGGGCGGTGATCCTCTCCGTAGCCTCGATAGCGCACGGCCGGCTCAGTGTGCGAAGCCTGCGGGACGTCGAGCACGCCACGATGCATGCGCGCAGCAAGCAGCTGGCGCGCCACGGCGGTGGGCTGTTCGGCGGCGTCGGACATGGCCGCGGTCGTGGCGACCGGGAACGGGAGCCGGCGCGGCACAACTCCGGCCGGGATGACCGCATGGACCGCGCCGAGCGCGACTCCCGGGACCGCGACCTCCAGGACCGCGACTCCCGGGACCATGCGCCATACCCGACCGATACCGCCCACGCGGACCGTGCAGGCGGCCCGACCGCGCTGCCGGTCGACAGCCGGAGCCGGCGGGACGTCCAGGCGTCGGAGCAGGGCGTTCGGGACGAGAGTGCCGCCCGGCGTGGGGAGACGACGACCACCGTCTACCCGAGCGAGACCGAGAGCGTGCGGTCGAGCACGACGGAGACCCAGCGCGGTCGGCATGAGGCCGGGCATGAGGGGTTCAGCGAGAAGATCGGGCACTTCGAGAACGCGATCGGCCGCACGCTGGCCAAGCACGGCATTGGTGGCAACAAGCAGGACCGCCGGTAGCTTCAGCCGGTTGAGCCGCGGAACCGCATCGTCGGCGGCGGCCAGGGGTTCGTCCCCTGGCCGCCGCCATCCCTGGTCAGCGGCAGGCCGATTTGGCTGATTTGGACGCGGAGGTCCGAGGACGCCCTTAACGTTGCCCAAGTGGTCGCCGGCGGGGGTGGCCGGGGCGAAATGGGGCGACGTGACCACACCCGTGCGGGAAGGGCGGGGCGGCTGGCCCTCGGACGGTCGCGGCGGCACGATCAGCGCAGACGGCACCGGATTCGGCCCTTACTACGGCGTTGGCGCGGGGCAGCGGGCTCCGGACGGCAGTGCGGCCGATGACATCGCGGCGGTGAAGGGCGGCGTCAAGGCGATCCAACGGGCGTTGAACTGGCACCAGGCCACGAGCAAGCCCATCCCGACCGACGGCGTCTTCTCCCAGACGACCCGCAGCGCGCTGATCGCCTTCCAGCAGCAGAAACAGCCCACCATCAACCGGGACATGTACATCCCGGCGAACGAGCGCAGCCCGCTCGGGCTGGTGCACAAGGAGACGTCCTACGCGCTGTTCATGCCGATCGCCGACCGTTACGCTCTCAAGTACACCGTTCCACGTGGCCTCCTGCGCGGCATCACGACGATCGAGAGCAACTGGGACCCGGGCGCGATCGGGTACTACACGAACTCCGACTTCGGGCTATGCCAGTGGAACACCACGTTGCCCGACATCACCAAGGACAACGCCCTCGACCCCTTCTGGGCGCTCGACTCGACCGCGCACATGATGCGCACTCGGATCGACGCGACCGACTGGGGCAAGAACTGGATCTACGTGATCGCCGCGCACAACGTGCCGACGTGGGCGCTGCAGTGGGCACAGGGCAAGCTCGTCCCCGGCAGCGCCGACGACCAGCCCAAGCTCGACCGTATGACCGGCTACGTCACCAACGTGCTAGCCCGCACCTGGTAGAGCGGGCGACCGCGGCTGGCGTCAGAGGCGGGCGCTGAGGTTGTCGAGCACGGCGGTCCAGAGCTTGCGGACGCCAATCGGGGCGAAGATGCGCTCGAAGAAGCCGCCGACGCCGCCCGCGCCGGTCCAGGTCGTCATCACCGTGACGTGGCTGCCGTCGCCTTCGGGCCGCACCCGCCAGACCGTCCGCAGCGTCGAGTTCTGGTCGGCCTCGACGAGGGACTGGGCGTCGGGCGCCGACACCTCCGCCGCGACGTCGCGGATGCGCTTCTTCGTCGCGTGCAGCCGGTAGCTGATCCGGGTGCCGGGACCCTTGCCGCCGGCGAGCACCTGGTAGTCGGTGATGTTCTCCGGCCACAGCTGCGCCCGGGTTCCGGCGTAGTCGGCGGCCAGGTCGAGCACCCGGTCGGGTGGCGCTGGCAGCGATCGCTGGGTCACTACGTTGATCTGCCCCATTGGTCCCGTCCTCTGTTCGTCGGGCCTTTGATCGGTTCCTCCGGCTCTTGGCAGACGTTAGTCAGCGGCCACGCAGAGCGCGCGGACGGCGGTGGTCGACGGCTCGCCCCGCCGCCGCAACGTGATTGAGCGAATGCGGATAGTGATTGAGACGGCTATGGTGCCGGCATGGACTCCGGCGGCGAGCGGCTGATCGACAGCGACGCCGAGGAAGATCCAGGCTACGGCCCCGAACCACCCGACCAGGCCGACTACGCCCAGGCCGAGTACGCCGACGCCGGTCACGACCAGGCCGACTACGACTACACCGCCGACTGCGACGACACCGCCGATTACGAAGACACCCCCGCCGGGTATGACCGCGGCGTCGACACGGCCGAACCGGGCAGGACCCGGCGCCGGGTGCCACGCCGGCGCCCTCGGCGGTCGGGGGTCGGCGCCCGCCGGACCGCGGTGAACCTGCTGATCGGCTGCACCGGGGCCGACCATCGGGCGGTCACCGAACGGGACCGGTCGAGATACGCCAGCGCGGGCGCGCTGATGCTGTTGACCGCGAGCCTCGCCGCCTACGCGGGGGCGTCGGTCGCGGCGTTCGGCTTCGGCACCTCGACGCTGGCCGCACTGCCGTATGGGTTGTTCTACGCGGCCTTCATCTTCTTCATCGATCGATCGGTGCTGCTGACGATCCGGCCGCTGCGGCTCGCTGGGAAGGGCGACAAGGAGCGCATTCGACCGCGCCGGCTGCTGCCGACCGGCGTCATCCGGATCCTGATCGCGATCGTCGGCGCGATCCTGGTCGGTGAGTCGCTGCTGCTGCGCTTCTTCGACGCCTCGATCGAGCCGCGGGTCGCCGAGCTGCGCCAGCAGGAACTCGCGGGCGTGATGTCGTCCTGGGACGCCGGCCAGCGAACCACCGAGGCGGGGCTGGTCGCCGCCCTCGACGACCAGCGGGCCCAGCTGGCCTCCGCCGAGAACCTGGTGACCGCGAAGACCGGCGAGGTCGACTGCCAGCTGACCGGCGGCGACGGCTGCCTGGGCGGCCGCGGGCCGATCTACCAGGTCAAGCTCGGCGAACTGCGGGCCGCGGCCGCGCAGATCCCGGGCCTGCGCGCCGCGCGTGACGCCGCGCAGAACCGGCTGGACTCGTTCCGGGTTACCAGGGACCAGCGCCGCGCGCAGTACGCCGACACGGAATGGCGCTCGATCGGGAACGCCAACGACCTCCTGATGCGCGAGAAGGGATTCTGGCGGCTCACCGCGGCGGACAACTCCGTCAAGGTGTGGCGAATACTGATCAGCCTGCTGATTCTCGGTATCGATCTGGCGCCGCTGCTGTTCAAGCGCAACCTCGACCGCACCGCGTATGCCCGGCTGGAGCGCGGCGCGCTCTGGGAGGGTGAGACCAACGAGGAGGTCGACGCCTTCCAGCTCGACCGCAATGCGCGGGCCCGGCGAGGCAAGGCCGGTGAGGTCGCCGAGCGCATGGCCGCGCGGTACGAGGAGTACGCCGTCGCCCGCGAGGAGCTGAGGCTGGCCGCCTCGCTGGACGAGGACGAGGGGGCCGCCGCGCTGCGGCGCGACGAGCGCCGGCTCGGCAACGACCGGCAGGCCGCCGACCTGCGCCGGGCCTACCGGCTGCCCGCGCCGCTGGCCACGCCACCGCCCCGCGGTGCGGCCACAGATGGTACTGGCTCGCATACCCCGGGTTAATCACCGGCATGCCGGGCATCGACCTCGCGGTCGTCTCCTGAGGCCACACCAGACAGGGAGGCAACATGACGAGGTCGCAACGGTCGACGACGACCGGCAGAATGCCTCCAGACGGCGCGGAGCGCACGTTCCCGGACGATCGTCTCGACGGCACGACGACGGCGGTAACCGACAAGACGTCGGCGCGTCCCGCCTCCGGCGATGTCGGAAATGCCGGGGAGAACCGGTCGGACGTCGCCGCGATGGGCGCCGCGAAACGGCGCCATTTCGCGGGAGCCACGAACCGCCATGGACTTCATGACGACGAGCCGTCGTCCGTCGGCAAGCGGACCGTCGCGACAGCGGCGCACCCGGACGGCCAGTTCGACGACGGCCTGGACGTCTATCCGGAAGGCTCTTCCCGCTCGACGAGGTCCGGGCATGACACCTTCCGGGACGACCGCCACGAGGCACCCGGCGGCCGGGATTCCCGTGGTGTCGGCTCCGTCGAGACCTTCCCGGAAACCTCGCGCTCGGTCCGGCCGTCCGTGGCGACGGGCTCCACCGGTGGCAACTGGTCCGACGAACCGATCATCACGCGGGCCGGTGAGACCCCCGCCAGCGTCCGCGCGGCCGCGGCGCCGCCGGCCCACGCTCGCTCCACCGCGCCGACAGCCGCCTCGGGCACGATGACCGCCGACCGGACGGCCACCGCTGGTCCAGGCACCCTCGACCGGCAGGGGGCTGGCGGCCGGAAGGGCCGCCGAGGCGCCGGGGCGCTGGTGTCCGAGGTCGCGAGTGACATGTCGATGCTGGTGCGCCAGGAGATCGACCTCGCCAAGGCGGAGGTCCGCCAGTCGGCGGTCCGGGCCGGCAAGGGCGCCGGAATGTTCGGTGGCGCCGCCGGTGCGGGCATTTTCGCGGTTCTCTTCCTGCTGCTCGCGGCTATGTTCGGCCTTGCGGAGGTAATGGCGCTCGGTTGGGCCGCACTGATCGTCGCTGCGCTCCTCATCGCGGCGGCCGCGGTCTTCGCGCTTATGGGCCGGGCGAACGTGAAAAAGGCGCATGCCAAGCCGGAACAGACCGTCGAGACGCTGAAGGAGGACATGCAGTGGGCGCACGGCCTGAGGAAATAAGGTCAGAAATCGAGGAGACCCGCGACCGGATCACTGCCGAGATCGACGAGCTGACCGCGCGGTACAGCCCGGGCCGGGTCGCCAGTCGAAAGGCGAATGGTGCGCGGGACGCGGCGACCTCGATGCGGGCGAAGGTCGGCTCCGGCGCGGCGGGCATGAAGCAGCGTCTGGCCCTGCGCTCCAGCAGCCATCACGAGCATTCCAGCACCTGCGGCCATCTCGGCGAGGGGCAGACCGGTACCGGCCAAGCACTCGACGTCGGCGTAAGCCAGGCCGCGGCCGAGCGGCGTGGCGAGGCGCAGCGCCGGGAGCGCGGCGGCCGGTTGCGCCGACACCGGCAGCATGAGGACCAGCCGCCCGCCCCCTATCCGGCCGACGTGCGGCGAGTCGACTCCTCGTACGACCCCGCTTCGGGACCCGGCTCGGCCGACTTCCGGCCACCGAGACGCCAGGCCGAGGCCGGGGTCCCGTCGCATGATCCATCCACCTACCGGGCCGACGACCACGTGACGTACGCCCGGGTGCGCAAGCACCTGTCATCGTTCCCCCGCGGACATCACGGCCATGGCCACCGGCAGGCCGACGAGCAGCGATCGGACGAGCAGCGAACTGACCAGCAGCGGTCGAGCGTCGCGGCCGGCGGGTCACAGCAGGCCGGCGGGCCGCGGCCCGGCGACCGAAGCGGACGCGGGCGCAAGCGTGACCTCGGCCTCGCGGGAGCCTCGATCGTGATCGGTGCGCTCGGCGCCCGGACGGTGCGTCACCCGGGCCGCCGCGAGAAGGACCTGCTGGAGGCGGCGAACCGGAAGCGGCCGTACGCGTCGTCCGGTCCGGCCGACAGTGAGGCGGACGGCGGCTCGCGGGCCGGCGCGATGTCCGGGCTGACGTCGGCGGCGGCGCGGGCGGCCCTGAAGAGGAAGCCGGCCTCGAAGAAGGCGACGGCCGCGAAGAAGGAGCATTCCGAGACAGCGTCCTGAGACGAGATCACGTCCTCAGGCGGACGGCCACGATTCGACCAGGCGACCCACTCGCCGCCGGCTCCGCGAAACGGAACCGGCGGCGAGTTCGTCTCTGCCGGGCGAAGCGCCGTCAGACCGCCGCCAGGGATTTGCGGTCAGCCCGCAGCGTCACGCCGGTTTCGGCGTCGAAAAGGTGCAGGCGGGCGGCGGCGACGTAGAACGGCAGCCGACTGCCGGCGCTGACCTCGGTTCGTGCGTCGAGCGCCGCCGTGAACCGGTGCCGGTCCGGGTCCGTGGGCAGTCCGTCATCCGCCGCGGTCAGCGCGTGCGCGGCCTGGGCGGCGGCCCCGCTCACCGAGCCGGTGACCATCTCCCCATGCACGAGCGTCTCGGTCCCGAGCCGTTCGACCAGGTCGACGTCGACCTCCAGGGTGAGCGCCGCGGCGTCCGGTGGCCGGGTCTCCACGTCGTGGGGCCGGACGCCGACCAGCACCTCCGGCGTACTGGCGGCGGTGACCGCGGCCGCGAGCTCGGCCGGCAGCACCAGCGTCTGGCCGCCGACCCGCAGCGCCGTCTGCCCGTCCGCCGTGGTCAGCGTGCCGGGGATCAGGTTGGTGGCCGGGCTGCCGATGAACGCGGCGACGAAGACGTTCGCCGGCTGGGAGAACAGCTCGTCGGGTGTGCCGAGCTGCTGGAGCCGGCCCTCGTGCAGCACCGCGATCCGATCGGCCATCGTCATGGCCTCGATCTGGTCGTGGGTGACGTAGAGCGTCGTAATCCCGAGGTTGCGTTGGATACGGCCGATCTGCGCGCGGACCTGGGTGCGCAGCTTGGCGTCCAGGTTCGACAGGGGTTCGTCCATCAGGAAGGCCCGGGGTTCCCGCACGATCGCCCGCCCCATCGCGACGCGCTGACGCTGCCCGCCGGACAGCGCCTTCGGCCGGCGGTCGAGCAGCTCGGTGAGGCCGAGAATCTTCGCGGCGCGCTCGACCCGCTCGTCACGCTCCTTGCGGGAGACGCCGGCCAGCCGTAGCCCGAACGCCATGTTGTTGCGCACGGTCATGTGCGGGTACAGCGCGTAGCTCTGGAAGACCATCGCCAGGTCACGCTCCGCCGGCGGCACCCTGGTGACGTCCTCGCCGCCGACGAAAACCTGGCCGGAGGTCGGGCTCAGCAGGCCGGCGACGATCCGCAGCGCGGTGGTCTTGCCGCTGCCGGAAGGCCCGACGAGCACCAGAAACTCGCCGTCCTCGACGGACAGGCTGATGTTGTCGAGGACCGGGCCGACGCCGTAGGTCAGCGAGACATCGCGAAGCTCGATCGTGGACATGGGCTCCCTCTTCCCTTCCACCCCCGGCGGGCTCGGCGCCGGGCGCGCATGCGAACGGTGCGCCGGTGTCCAGCGCGGCCCGTCAGCGGGCCGCGCTGGTCAGACCGATGGCTGGACGGTGAGGGAGGGAGTCCCCAGTCGTCCCGGTCTGACGGCGTGCCGCAAAGGGTGACACGGCGGGTCCGGCCGCGTCCAGACGATGGCCGGATGTGCTTTGGGTAGTCGATCGACGCCTGAAAGTGCGCGAGACATCTCTGGGCAACTGGCCCTTGACACCAGCGCAACCACGCATCACAGTTCCGAAGCCATGAGAGCGCTCACACGCGATCAGTGCGGTGGGCGTGAAGCCAGAGGGAGGGCTTCATGAGGGCACAACGCGGTCGCTTAGCGGCCATGACCGGGGCATTCCTGGTCACGGCGCTGGTGGCGACGGCCTGTGGCGGCAGCAGCGACAACGGAGCAGGAGGCGGCAACAAGAGCACGACGCTCGTCGTCAACGACTTCAGCACGTTCGGCTACAAGGACGCCGGCCTGTACGCGGCGTTCGAGGCCAGCCATCCGGGCGTCAAGATCGTCGAAAACATCAGCGAGTACAACACCCACCACAACAACCTGGTCAAGCACCTCGCCGCCGGGTCGGGCGCGGGCGACGTCGAGGCCGTGGACGAGGGCTTCATGGCCCAGTTCAAGGCGACCCCGGACCTGTTCGCGAACCTGAACGACTACGGCCTCGCCAGCCGCAAGGCCGACTACGGCAGCTACAAGTGGACCATGGGCGAGTCGACCGACGGCAAGTCGCTGTTCGGCCTCGGCACCGATGTCGGCGGCCTGGCCATGTGCTACAACACCCAGCTCTTCCAGAAGGCCGGCCTGCCCACCGACCCGGCCGCGGTCGCCGCGCTGTGGCCGACCTGGGACGCATACTTCCAGACCGGCCAGAAGTTCAAGGCCGCCAACACCGGCGCGACCTGGTTCGACACCGGGACCAACGTCTACAACGCCCAGGTCTTCCAGCTCAAGGAGAGCTACTACAAGCCGGGAACCGACGACGTCGAGGTCGGCACCAACCCGGGCGTGAAGGCCGCGTTCGACTCGACCGCGGCGGCGATCCAGGGCGGCCTGTCCGGCGGCCTGGTCTCCTTCTCGGACGACTGGACCAAGGCGATCGCGAACGGCGCGTTCGCCACCCTGACCTGCCCCGCCTGGATGATGGCGAACATCCAGCAGGCCAAGCCCGGCGAGGGCATCTGGAACGTCGCAGCGGTCCCGGGCAAGGGCGGTAACTGGGGCGGCTCGTGGCTGACGGTCCCGGCGCAGAGCAAGAACAAGAAGCTCGCCGCCGAGCTGGTCGACTTCCTGACCGAGCCGGAGAACCAGGTCAAGGTCTTCAAGTCGGTCGGCAACGTGCCGTCGACCGTCGGGGGCGTCAACGACCCGACCGTTCAGAGCTTCACCAACCCGTACTTCCTCAACGCGCCGACCGGCAAGATCTTCGGCGAGTCCGCGCTCTCCCTGACCCCGCAGTACCAGGGACCCAAGCACGGCGCCATCCGGGCGGCGATCGAGGCGCAGATCCAGAACATGGAGCAGAAGCACACCGATCCGGCGGCCGCCTGGACAGCCGCCGTCTCGGACGCCGAACGGGCCGCACGCTGACCCGCTGACCGCCTGACCCGGGCCGTCGATCCCCGCCGGCCGGCCGCGCGCACCCCGCCCCTGGTGCGCGCGGCCCCCGGCGCGGGGCGCCAGCCCGACCCGATTTCCGCACTGTCGACACATCGCGGGAAAGCCCGCCGCGCGGAGCCCCCGGACCGGAGGAATCCCGGTGACCACCCTCGTAACCCCGGCGTCCACCGCGGACGCCGCGCCACCCCGGCGCCGCCCGAGCGCGGTCCGCTCCGGAATCCGGCGAGTGACCGGCGTGACGGCCCCGTACGGATTCGTCGCCCCCTTCTTCCTGCTCTTCGCGGTGTTCGGCCTCTTCCCGATGCTCTACACGTTCTGGGTCTCGCTGCACGACCGCAGCATGCTCAGCTCGCACAGCGGAAAGATGATCGGGCTGCGCAACTACAGCGAACTGATGGCCGACCCGTACTTCTGGCACGCGGTCCGCAACACGTTCCTGCTGATGTTCATGTGCACGATTCCCCAGCTGGTGCTCGCGCTGGTCCTGGCGCACACGCTGAACTCCCGGATCCGGGGCCGGACGCTGTTCCGGATGGGTGTCCTGCTGCCGAACGTCACCTCGATCGTCGCGGTCACGCTCGTGTTCGGGCAGCTCTTCAGCTTCCATTACGGCCTTTTCAACTGGGCGCTGCACACGGTCGGCCTGCCGCGGATCAACTGGGAGGCCGGCACCTGGAGCTCGAAGATCGCGATCTCCTCGATGGTGATCTGGCGCTGGACCGGCTACAACGCGCTGATCTACCTGGCGGCGATGCAGGCGATCCCGAAGGAGCAGTTCGAGGCGGCCGCGATCGACGGCGCCGGTACCTGGCGCCAGCTGTGGCACGTCACGCTGCCGGCGCTGCGCCCGACGATCGCCTTCACCGGCCTGGTCTCGATCATCGGCCAGATCCAACTGTTCACCGAGCCGCTGCTGTTCGAGACGACGCCCGGCAGCGTCACCGGCGGCACCAGCCGGCAGTTCCAGACACTGGCGCTCTTCATGTACGAGGAGGGTTTCCACCTCTACCACTTCGGCTACGCCTCGGCGGTCGCGTGGCTGATGTTCCTGCTGACGGTGCTGCTCGCCGGCGGCGCGTACCTGATCACCCGTGGCGGAGCGCTGGTCGGCGGCGCCCGGCAGGCCGGCCGCGCCCGCCGCGTCCGGCGCCTACGGGCGGACGACACCCCGGGAGGGACCCGATGAGCGTCGCGACCCAGGAGCCCGTCGGGGCCTCGGTACCCCCGACCGGCCCGCCGGGGCCTGCCGCCCGCGGCGCGCGCCGCCGCCGCGACATCGACCCGAGCGCGCGGCGCCCTGGCCTGCTGCGCTACCCGTTCCTGATCGTCATCCTGCTGATCTCGATCTTCCCGGTCTACTGGACGTTCCTGGTCCCGTCCCGGACGAACGCGGACGTCGCGAAGGTCCCCCCGCCGTTGACCCCGGGCCCGCACTTCTTCGAGAACCTGCGCCGGGTCTTCGACACGGTCGGGTTCGGGAAGGCCCTGACCAACTCGCTCCTGGTCGCGTCGTCCATCACGCTGTGCACGCTGCTGTTCTGCTCGCTGGCCGGGTTCGCCTTCGCGAAGCTGCGGTTCCGCGGCCGTAACGCGCTGCTGCTCATCGTGATCGGAACGATGATGGTGCCGGTTCAGCTCGGGGTCATCCCGCTCTACATCGAGATGCACAAGTTCGGCTGGACCAATCACCTGATCTCCGTGATCGTCCCGACCGCGGTGACCGCGTTCGGCGTGGTCTTCATGCGTCAGTACACCGAGCAGGCGATTCCGGACGAGCTGCTCGAGGCCGGCCGGATGGATGGCTGCTCGACGCTCGGCCTCTACTGGCACGTCGTCCTGCCGGGACTGCGCCCGGCGATGGCCGTGCTCGGCCTGCTCACCTTCATGCAGGCGTGGAACGACTTCATGTGGCCGCTGATCGCGCTGAGCCCGCAGAACCCCACGGTCCAGGTCGCGCTCAGCAGCCTGTCCGCTGGCTACTACCGCGACAACACGCTCGTCCTCGCGGGCACCGCGATCGGGACTCTTCCCGTGATCGTCGTCTTCATCGTGTTCGGCCGTCAGATCATCAGTGGAATCATGGAAGGCGCGGTCAAGGGATGACGATCAGTACTGCCTCGGCGATCGGGGCGGCGGGTACGCCCGAGACCGACGAGCTTGCCGCCCGGATCGCGACCGGCCTGCCCGGGGGCTTCGTCTGGGGCGCGGCCACCTCGGCCTACCAGATCGAGGGCGCCACCACGGAGGACGGGCGCGGCCCGAGCATCTGGGACACCTTCGCCCGGACCCCGGGCAAGACCCGCAACGGGGAGAGCGGCGCGGTCGCGGTTGACCACTACCACCGGTATCGCGAGGACATCGCGCTGATGGCCGGCCTCGGCCTCGAGGCCTACCGGTTCTCGGTGGCCTGGCCGCGGGTCATGCCGACCGGGTCCGGGGCTGTCAACCGGGCTGGGCTCGGCTTCTACGACCGGCTGGTTGACGAACTGCTCGCCGCCGGCCTCGATCCCTGGCTGACCCTCTACCACTGGGACCTGCCGCAGTCGTTGCAGGATCTGGGCGGCTGGGCCAGCCGGGAGACGGCCCACCGGTTCGCCGACTACACCGACCAGGTGGCGACCGCGCTGGGCGACCGGGTGAAGCACTGGTCCACCCTCAACGAGCCGTGGTGCTCCGCATTCGAGGGGCATCTGACCGGCCGGCACGCGCCCGGCGTCCAGAGCACACATGCGGCCGTCCGGTCGGTACACCATCTGCTGCTCGGCCACGCCCTCGGCGTCGAGGCGCTGCGTGCCCGCGGGGTCGGCGACGTCGGCATCACCCTGAACCTCATCCCGGCGGAGTCGCCCGAGGACTCGCCGGCGGCGCGGGACCTGGTCCGGCTGGTCGACGGCCAGACGATCAGGCTCTGGCTCGACCCGCTGCTGCGCGGCAGCTACCCCGAGGACGTCGTCGCGGACTTCGCCAAGGTGGGCGCCGAACTGCCGGTCGAGCCCGGCGACCTGCTGCGCATCGGCGCGCCGCTCGACTGGATCGGGGTCAACTACTACGCCCCGCACATCGTCGTCCCCGGCCCGGATCCCGACCCGGCACCGATGCCGTTCGTCGGCGGCGCCGACCTGACCCGGGTGAAGTCGACCGACGACGTGACCGCGCTGGGCTGGCCGATCCGGCCACGAAGCTACGCCGCGCTGCTGCGGCGGCTCGACGCCGACTATCCGGGCACCTCCTGGTACATACACGAGAACGGCGCCGCCTTCCTCGACGAGCCGGCGGCCGACGGTGATGTGCCCGACCCGGGGCGGCTGCGCTACGTCGCCCAGCACCTGGACGTCGTGCGGGAAGTCGTCGGAGACGGGGTGGATGTCCGGGGATACTTCGTGTGGTCGCTGCTGGACAACTACGAGTGGTCTGAGGGATACAAAATGCGGTTCGGCGTGATCCACGTCGACTTCGAGACCCTGGTCCGCACTCCGAAGTCGAGCGCGCTGTGGTACTCCCGGCTGATCCGCGACCACCGCGCCGCAAACGGGACAGCGTGAGTGCGGCGACGGAGCGAACCCGGGATGCCGTGAGCGCAGGAGCAAGCGAGCGGAGGTCTCGTCCGAGGGACGAGGACGAGGCCGTAGGGAGTGCGGCGACGGAGCGAACCCGGGACGCCGTGAGCGCAGGAGCAAGCGAGCGGGCGGGGGCTTGGCTGAGGTCGGGGCGGCCGCGACGAAGGGGGGAGCGATGAGCGGGGCGGTCGGCCTGGCCGATCCGAGCGGGACCTCCGGCGAGTCGCGCGGCCCCGGCCCGGCTCCGCGCCGGGCGCCGACGCTGGAGGAGGTCGCGGAGCTCGCCGGGGTCTCGCGGGCGACCGTCTCGCGGGTGGTCAACGGGTCGTCTCGGGTGTCTCCGGAGGCCCTGGCCTCGGTCACCGCGGCGATCGCGCAGCTCGGCTACGTGCCGAACCGGGCCGCTCGCAGCCTGGTCACCCGCCGGACCGACACCCTCGTGCTGATCGTCCACGAACGACCGGACACCGTGTTCTCCGACCCGTTCTTCGCGAGCGTGCTGCGCGGCGTCAACCGGGCGCTGAGCCCCACCGATCTGCAGCTCGTCCTGCTGCAGGCCCAGGGGGAGGCCCAGCGGGACCGGGCGCTGCGCTACGTCGGCAACGGCCACGTCGACGGCGTGCTGCTCATCTCGCTGCACGGCGACGACATCATGCCCAACGCGATCGCCGCGGCCGGTGTGCCGCTCGTGATGGCCGGGCGGCTGCTGACCGGCCGGATGGTCGACTACGTCGACGCGGACAACGTCGGGGGCGCCCGCGACGCCGTCGGCCATCTGCTCGCCACCGGCCGCCGCCGGATCGCGACCGTCGCCGGCCCACCGGACATGAGCGTCGGCGTCGACCGGCTGCGCGGCTACACCGAGGCGGTGCGCGCCGCCGGCGGCGACGCGGCGGCGGGGTGGGTGGTCGTCGGCGACTTCACCGAGGCCAGCGGGCAGGCCGCGACCGAGCGGCTGCTGGCCGAGCACCCGGACCTGGACGCCGTGTTCGCGGCGTCGGACCTGATGGCGCTGGGCGCGCTGCGCGCACTGCGGGCGGCCGGGCGGCGGGTGCCGGACGACGTGGCCGTAGTCGGCTTCGACGACGCGGCGCTGGCCGCCTACGCCGACCCGCCGCTGACCACCGTCCGCCAGCAGGTCGAGCTGATGGGCCAGGAGATGGTCCAGCTGCTGCTGGCCCGCATCGCGGATCCGGACGGCGAACCCCGAGAGCTGATCCTGCCCACCGAGCTGGTCATCCGCGCTTCCGCTTGAGGCGGGTCGTCCCGAACGGGGTTCCCCGGCTACCGGGAGGGGCGCGTTCGGGGTTCTACGGGCCGTACAGCCGTACGTGATTGGTTACCTTGCGTGGTTTCGGGTGGCCGCGGTAGAGGGCGGCGCAGAACGGGCGTGTGGGGGTGGTGGGTACTAGCCTTTCGGGACGTGCTGCCAGTGACGAACGACGCGGGACCGGACTCGGCGCAGGCGATTGACCACGTTCCGTGTCGATATCGGGCTCGGGCCTGGTGGGATGGACGGCTGGTCGCCGAGTCGACGGCCGCCGTCCGGGTGACCGAGCCCGGACGGTCGCCCGAGCTGTACTTCCCGACCGCGGATGTCCGGTTCGAGCTGGTCGGCGCGGCGGGTGGCCAGGCCGTCTGCCCGGTCAAGGGCACCGCCCGGCTCTGGACGCTCGACGGGAAGTCGCCGGCGCCGCGGCCCGAGTGGGAGGACCCGGAGCACGCCGGCGGCGACGGCCTGGTCGACGGCCAGGACGCGGTGTGGAGCTTCACCGAACCGGCGCCCGGCCTGGACTGGCTCGCGGAGCTGGTCGCCTTCGACCACGACCGGGTGCGCGTCGAGATCGTCGACCTCGTCGCGGGCGAGGACCCCCGCGAGGCGTCCGTGAAGCAGTTCCCGAACTGGGGGGACGCCGCCGACCTCATCGACATGATGGACCTGCGGGCCGTCGGCGAGCGCCGCCAGGTGAGCGCCATCCGGCCGTTCGCGGCCCGGTCGGTCGTCGAGGCGAGCCAGATCCTCGGCCAGGCGATCGTCGCCGCGATGCGGCACACCGGCGGCCGTCGCGTCGTGTCGGCGCAGCTGACGATGTACCGCGTCGCCGACACCAGGCTTCCCCTTGAGTTCGACCTTGAGGACCTCAGCTCCGGCCGGACGTTCAGCGCGGTGCTGGTCCATGTCAGCCAGGACGGCAGGCGCCGGGCCAGCGTCAACATGCTGCTCGACGTCACCGCGGCCGACGTCTTCCGGCACGAGGACGCGACGCCGCCGGTCGCCGGACCGTACGACGCGGTTCCCTACGACATGTCGGTCACCGGTCGTGATCTGCGGGTCGTGGACGCGGCGTACAACAACGACTCGAACGCGCCGGTCGGCCCGCCGACCCTCGACGCCTGGGTGAGGTTCCGCGAGGTACCGGCCGACCCGGCCCTGCACGCCGGCCTGCTCGCCCAGTTCACCGGGCACATGTCGCTCGCCGCCGCGATGCGCCCGCACGCCGGCTTCGGCCAGGACCAGGCCCACCGCACCCTGTCGATGGGCATCAGCGCGATCGGGATCTCGCTGCACGCCGACATCCGGGCCGACCAGTGGATGCGCTACCACCACCACTCGACGTTCGTCGGCGACGGGATGGCGCACGCGGAATGCCGGGTCTACACCGAGGCGGGTGCGCTGGTCGCGTCGTTCACCGTCGACGCGACCCTGCGTGGCCTGGAGGCCAGGTTCCACCACAGTGACAAGACCGCCATCTGATGGCGTTCGCGACGGTCGACGGGCTGCGGGTCGCCTACGAGCTGGTCGGCGCCGAGAACGACGGGCCGTTGTGGGTGATCACGACGGGCGGGCGGTTCACCAGGGAGACCCCTGGGGTGGCCGAGCTGGCCGCGGCGCTGGTCGCGGACGGCGACCGGGCTCTCGTCTGGGACAAGCCCAACTCGGGTGCGTCCGACGTGTGCTTCGCCGGGGCGAGTGAGCCCGAGCTGCACGCCGACACACTCGCCGGGCTGCTCACCCACCTCGACCTCGGGCCCGCGGTGCTGGCCGGCGCGACCGTCGGCACCCGCGTCTCGCTGCTGACCGCGGCCCGGCACCCCGAGGTGGCCGCGGGCCTGGCGCTCTGGTGGATCAGCGGCGGGCCGATGGGCCTCATGCTGCTGGGAAACGCCTACTACACCGCGAGCATCACCACGGCCTGGACGCGGGACCTGGCCGCCGTCGCCGACCTGCCCGAGTGGGCCGGGACGATCGCGGCCAACCCCGGCAACCGCCAGCGGATCCTCGACACGGACCGGGCCGAGTTCCTGGAGACCCTGCAGCGCTGGATCACGGCCTACGCCCCCAGGTCCGACGAGCGGGTGCCCGGCCTCACCGACGCCGAGGCCCGCGCGGTGACCGCGCCCGCGCTGATCTTTCGCGGTGGGGCCAGCGACCCGTTCCACCCGAGGGCGACCTCCGAGGCCGTCGCCGACCTGCTCCCGAACGCCCGGCTGGTCGAGCCGCCGTGGGGCGACCGCGAGTACCTGGAACGCCAGGCCGAGGCCGCGACCGCCGGCAGCGCCTTCACCCGCTGGCCCCTCCTGGCCCCAACCCTGCGCAAGTGGGCCCAGGAAGCACTCGCCTAAGCGCCGAGGCTCAGTCGGTGCGTTCCTGGGGGGAGGAGTGCTCCCAGTCGGCCAGGATCGTACGGATGCCGGTGACCAGCAGGAGCGGCTGGTCGAGCATGACGTGGTGGCCGGCGAGCGGGATCTCGATCACCGGGGCGACCCGGCCGAGCAGGTTGTACATCTGGTCGCCGATGTCCGAGGTGACCAGCCCGTTCTCGGCCCGGAACAGCGCCACGCGGCAGTGGACCTTGTGCAGCGCCTCGGGCGCCGGGGTCCGGTTGCCGAACACGTTCGGGTCGAACTTCCAGGTCCAGCCGCCCTCGACCGAGCCGATCGAGCCGCGCGCGATGTGCTCGATCACGTAGGGCAGGGTGTGCGTCTGCTGCGGGACCGTGCGGAACCGGGCGAGCGCGTCGGCGGCGGTCGTGTACACCCGCAGCGGCCCGAACGCCGTCCGGTCGCGCGCCGCGGCTTCCTCCGGCGTGAACTCGGTGACCGGCGAGTCGATGAGCACGATGCCGGCGACCCGGTCCGGGTGCTCCGCCGCGGTGGTGATCGTGACCCAGCCGCCCATGCTGTGCCCGATGACGATCGGCGGTGAGCTGATGCCCGCGTCGTCGATCACGCCGATGACCTCGGCCGCCCACATGGACAGCGTGTAGTCGTCGCGCCGGTCGCTGTCACCGTGCCCGGAGAGGTCCAGCGCGACGACCCGGTACTCGTCCGGGATCAGCGGGGCGATGTGGTCCCACCAGCCGGCGTGCGCGGCACCACCGTGCACGAGCACGATGGCCGGCAGCTCGGGTGGCCCGCCCCAGCATCGGTAGGTGATCCGCGCGCCCTGGACCTCGACCTCGAAGTGCTCGGGCCGGTCGTCCAACGCGTGGTCGTACCAGGGCGGCGCTTCCTCGTTCATCTCCCGCTATCCGCCTCTTCGGCTTGTCGACTGCCCGCGCGCTGCTAGGTCTGCTGGAAGGTCCGGGTCGGACCGAACCATCCTGCCTGGTGAGCCTAACGCCGCCAAGGCATGGTCAACACCTTCGTGGACAGTCGCCTCAGGGACCTGTGGGAGAGACGGCCGGCCGCCGCTGCGCGAGGAGACCGCGGTACAGCTCGGCATGGGCGGCCGCGGCCGCGTCCCAGCTGTGCCGGGCGGCGAGCGAGTCGCCGGCCGCGCGACGCCCCGGGTCCGGGGCCGTGAGGGACGCGGCGAGCGCCGCGGCGAGCTCCGCCGGCCCGTCGGCGAAGCTGACGGCACCGGCGAAGACCTCCCGCAGCACTGGCAGGTCGCTGGCCACCACCGGCACGCCGGCCGCCAGCGCCTCCAGCGCGGCCAGGCCGAAGCCCTCCTTGACGGACGGGAACGCGAACACGGCGGCCGCCGCGACCAGCGACGGGAGTTCCGCGTGGTCCACCGGGCCGAGCAGCACGGGTTCGACGCCCAGCTCGGCGGCCCGGGCCAGCACCCGGGCGCGGTAGTCCCGGTAGTCGAACAGCGTCTCGCCGCCCGCGACGACCAGCGCTGGCGCCGGCTCACCGGCCGGGAGGCGGTCACGCAGCAGGGACATCGCCTCGACGAGGTCCACGGTGCCCTTGCGCGGCTCGATTCCACCGACCGCCAGCACGTACCGGCCGAGCCGCCCGCGCCACCTGGCCCGGGCCCCGGCCGCCGCCGGGCCGGCCGCGGCGGCGAACCGGGCCGACTCGACTCCGTTGGGGATCACGTGTGCCTCGATGCCCCAGCCGGCCGCGAGTTCCACCGCGACCGCCGCCGACACGCAGACATGCGCGAACGGCCGGCGCAGCGCCCGTTCGTGGCAGGTGACCAGCTCCGGCGTGGTGAACGCGTCGAGGTGGTGGACGGTCCGTACGCAGTCCGGCACCGCGTTCGCGCTGATGCAGTCCTGCGCGTGGATGACGTCATACCCGCCGGTCGCGTCGTCACCGCCGGCCGCCGAGTGATGATCTCCGAAAGCGGCGCCGAGGACCTCGATCGAGCGCAGCACCCGGTCTCCGACGGACTCGCCCGCCCGGTCAGGGAACGGCACCGCGCGGACCGTCACCCCGGCGTCGACCGGCCGGAAGAAGGCGCCATCACCGCCGCGGGCGAGGGTCCACACGTCGACACGGTGGCCGGCGCGGGCCAGTGCCTCGGCCAGGCAGAGAGTGGCGACGACCCCGCCGCGCGCCTTCGTCGAGTAGGTCAGCAACGCGATCCGCAGCGGGCCGTCGCCGGGGGTCCAGCTCACGGTGACCCGTCCGGGGCCTGGCTGCCGCCCGCGCGGGCGAGCGCGGCCCCCGCCGTCGCGACGAGGTCGGCATGGCTGGGCCCGGGTGCCGGCACGGGGCGCCAGCCGGACGCCTGGACCGCGCGGACCCTGGCGACGATCCCCGGGTCGGCGAGCACGTCCGAGGGCAGGGCCAGCAGGTTCTGCAGCCGGGTGAACGCGTGCCAGACGACCGGGTCGCGGGCGGAGGCGAGGAAGGCCTCCCCGTTCGTCACCGCCTGCGGGCCCGCGCCGGCCTCGTAGGTACCGGCCTCGTCCGGGCTGCGGGGAGCAGGGGCGACGGCGGTCGACGGGCGCCAGCGGGAGAGGCGCGCGGCGTCCTGGGCGAGGGAGTCGTGGTACCAGGGCAGTGCCTCGGCCCGCATGGTGGCGTCGAGGCGAAGCGCGCGCTCGGCCGGGTCGGGCGTGCCGGTGACGACGTCCGTCAGCCACGCGGCGGTGAGCGCGGCGAGCGTGGTGCCCCGGGTGTGGGCCGGATTGGTGATCATCGCGGCGTCGCCGATGGGCAGCAGGCCCAGCACCGCCGGCTGGCCGTCGGCGACCCAGGGGTGGAACCGGTTGTGCAGCCCGGCCATCGCGGCGACCGGGCCCAGCGGTTCGGCGGCCGGTTCCGCGGGGTCGAGTTCCGTGGGGTCGAGTTCCCTGGGAGCGAGGGCCGGCTTCACGTCCAGCCAGGGCGCGACCGGGCCGATCGCCCGGACCGCCGCGTCGAACGCGGCGCCGTGGCGCAGCACCCGCAGCTCCGCGTCCTCTGGCAGCACGCCGAAGGTCACCGAGAAGACGTCGTTGTCGGCCGGAAAGACCAGGCAGGAGTAGCGGTCGAAGGACGCGCCCGCGGTGTGGCCGCGGTTGAGCTCGGTGGCGAGCGAGCGGTCGCCACCCCGGGCGTAGAACCGCGAGTAGTAGGTGATGCCGCACGGCGCCTCCAGCCCGGCCGGCAGCGGCGCGCCGGTCGCCGCGAGCAGGTCCCGCAGTGGCGAGCGCCGCCCGCCCGCGTCGACGACCAGGTCGGCCGCGATGCTGGTCCCGTCGGCGAGGCGCACGCCGCGTACCCAGGGCACCCCGCCAGCGGAGGCCGGGGCGGTCACCAGGCCGGTGACCCGGCAGCCGTCCCGGATCGTGACCCCAGGCTCGGCCAGCGCCGCGGTGCGCAGCACGTCGTCGAGCAGGGAGCGCCGGGCGCCGAGCACCACCAGCTCGCCCGCATCGGCGGGCAGCCCCGGGACGCCGGCACCCGGCCCGGCCGGGGCGGCCGCCAGGGACCGGCGGATCTCGGCGGGAGCGGTCCGCGCGAGCGAGATCTCGCGCGCCCCCGCGGCCAGCAGCCGGGCCAGCAGGTCCGGCGCCCGCTGCGTGAGCAGCGCCCGGAACCGGGCCAGGTAGGCGTGCGAATGGCGCGCCTGTGGCACCCCCGGCCGGGGCTCGCCCGCCCCGGGCGGCGTGGCGGCGTCCCGGTCGACGACCAGCACCTGGCGGCCGGCACGGGCGAGGAACACCGCGGCCAGCAGACCAGCGGCGCCGGCGCCGACGATCACGACACGTTCGGTGGCCGCGAGGGTCATGGCGGGCATCGTCTCCCTGCAGACAGTGGGTCAGCCGGCACGTGGGTCAGCCGGCGAACGGGTCAGCCGGTGCGTGCCGGCGGGATGAGCCGGGGTGGCTGGCGCAGCAGCGGCTCGCCGGCCAGCAGGCACTGGGTGTCGTAGGCGTCCGGGCGCCGGGCGCGCAGGTGGTTCAGGCCGCGCCGGGCGACGAACAGCGCCTCGTCGACGTCCAGGCGGGCGACGGCCATCCCTGGCTCCTCGCCGGTCGCGGCGAGCTCCGTGCCGTCCGCGTGCAGGATCTTCGAGTTGCCGACGAACGTCAGCGTCCCGAACCGGCCGACCTGGTTCGCCGACACGAAGACCACCTGGTTCTCCAACGCGCGGGCCACATCGAAGGTGTCGAATCGGAAGCGCCAGCGATCGCCGGCCGGCGTGTCGGCCGGCTTGGTGCGCGCCATCGGCCAGGCTGACAGGCAGACGATGATCTCCGCCCCGTCGAGCGCCAGGCCACGGGCCGCCTCGGGGAAGACCTTGTCGTAGCAGATCATCATGCCGATCCGCCCGAGCGGCGTGTCGAACGCGTGGAATCCGGTGCCCGCGTCGTACGAAGCACCCTCGGACAGGGGCAGGTGCACCTTGCGGTAACGCCCGAGCACTTCGCCGCCGCCGACGCAGACGGCGCTGTTGTAGCGGCGCGCTCCGGCCCGTTCCGAGTAGCCGATGCAGACGATCATGTCGCCGGCCAGCTCGACCAGGCGGGCGATCTGCGGCCCGTCGGCCGCGAGCAACGGTGCGGGCTCGCCGACCCCTGGGTCGTCGGTCGAGCCGAGCTCCGGCAGGTAGCCGCCGAGCGCCGCCTCCGGCAGGGCGAGCAGCTGGACGCCCTGCGCCCTCGCCTTCTCGATGTAACGGGCCACCTGTTCGAAGCACGTGGCCAGGTCCCGCCCGAACGAATCGGACACCACCCCGATGGTCATGACGCTCATCCGCAGGTCCCCTGCCCCCCACCGCTGTCCTCAGCCGACCACAAGCCGTCGAAGGTCGGCCGTCTCGTTCCCGAACCCGGGTACCGTCCGGGCTCTGGCTTTGGATCATGCGGGCCCCATCCCGGTGACGTGGCCGCCGAGAACGGGGGTCCGCAGGCCGTCCGGCCACAGCAGCGAGACGCCGGAGCCGGGCACCAGCCGCCCGCAGCAGGCCGAGACGGCCTGCGACATCGCGGGCATCGGCCGCTCCGGGACGTCCGCCGTGACCATGGCGAAGCCGGGAAAGCAGGTCAGCCAGTCGCCGGCCGGTACTCCGGCCGGCCGTGGCACCCGCGCCACGTCGATCTCGGCCGAGCAGCCACTGGACTCGGCGAGCATGCCGAGGGTGCCGACGATCCCGGCCATGCTGACGTCCTTGGCCGCGACCGGCCGGTGGCGGACGGTGAGCGAGAGCATGCCGCGCAGCTCCGCGGTCCGCCGGGTCGAGGTCGAGTCCCACTGTCGGCCGGTGTAGCCGGGGCGCCAGCCGCCGGCCAGGTCGGCGGTGACGGTGATGACGTGCCCCGGCAGGCCGGCACCGGCCCGGATCGGTTCCTCGGCCCGTCCCACGGCGGTGACGGCGAGTGACGACGCCACGCCGAGCTGGCTGTGCCCGCCGAGGATCGGCACCGCGAACGCGTCGGAAGCCGCCCGCAGCCCGGCCAGCACCCGGCTGACCCGGGACTCCGTCGGCCCCGCGACCGCGTCGAGCAGCCCGAGCGGCTGGGCGCCCATCGCGGCCAGGTCGTTCAGGTTGACCAGCACCCCGCACCAGCCGGCCCAGAACGGGTCCCGGTCGACCATCGCCGGCAGGATGGCGTCGCAGGCGGCCACCATGTCGGTTCCCGGCACCGGGGCGCCGTCGTCGCCGACGAAGCCGGTGCCGCCCGGGCGCAGCCCGCCGAGCAGCGCCCCCAGCGGCGCCTTGGTGATCGCGGCGAGCATGGCGACCCGGTGGATCGGCCAGCGCATCAGCGCGTGCGGGGCGCCGTTGACCGTCGTCGGCCCGACCGTCATCCAGCCGAGCCGGCCGAAGAACCGTTCCCGGCTCTGCTGGACGGTCGCGTCGAACCGCAGTGCGCCGGCCGCCTCCGCGTGCGCGCACGCGGCCCTGACCAGCGCGCCGCCGACGCCGGCGTAGCGCTGGCGGGCGGCTGCCCGGACGGCGAGCCGGCCGCCCTGCCACCAGCCGATGTCCGGTCCCGGCCAGGCCGCCGTCGGGCCGAGCCGGACGCCGCCGATCACCTGGCCCTCCTGGGGCCCGCCGACTGCCCGGGCGACCAGCACGGTCGTGCGCGGATCCTCGTCGGTCTCGTCCAGGTCACCGGCCGGCCCGTCGGCGAACAGGCCCTGCTCGTCAACGAACACCGCCCGGCGCAGGCGGTGGTAGGCGGCGATGGTGGCGGCGTCGTGCGCCCGCTCGATCCGGTAGGGCGGGCGGCGGCGCAGCGTCCCGGGATCACCCCAGACGGCGAGCGTGTCCACCGGTCCCGGTCGCCCGGACAGGCCGGCCGGGGCGACCGGGCCGGCCGCGACCGGGTCACCGGCGAGCAGTGCGCCCACCATCGGTCCTCAGCCCCCCGCCTCGGGCAGCGCCGAGCACGCACCGCAGGCGGCGCAGCCCGCGGTCTGGTCGGCCCCGCGCATCCCGGCGGCCCGCAGGGCGGCCGCGACCCGGCGGGTCACGTCCGCCACGACCGCCTGGTCCGGCGCTCTGGCGCCGTCGCGGGCGGCGAGGGTGCCGGCGATCGGCCGGAACGGGACGACGAACGGGTAGACGCCCAGGCCGATGAGCCGCTCGGCGCCGGCGACGAGCTCATCCGGGTCCTCACCGAGGCCGATGAGCAGGTAGGTGGAGACCCGGTTGCGGCCGAAGACGCGGACCGCCTCCGTCCACGCGGCCTCGTAGGCGGCCAACGGGACGGTCGCCTTTCCTGGCATCCAGCGGGCGCGGACGGCGTCGTCCAGGGACTCGACGTGGATCCCGATCGCGCTCGCGCCTGCCTCGCGCAGCTCCCGGATCGCCCCGAGATCCGCCGGGGGCTCGCACTGGACCTGGATCGGCAGGCCCGGAACCGCCGCGAGCACGGCTCGGACCGCCTCGGCCAGCAGCCGGGCGCCGCGGTCGGGCGCGGCGGTGCTGCCGGTCGTCATCACCAGCTGCCGCACGCCGTCGAGGCGTACCGCGGCCTCGGCGACCTCGGCCAGCTGGGCCGGGGTCTTGCGCGCGGTGGTGGCCCCGGCGCGCAGCGACTCCTCGATCGCGCAGAAGCGGCAGCGGTCCGCCTCCTGGTAGCGGACGCAGGTCTGCAGCACGGTGGTCGCCAGCACGTCGGCGCCGTGCAGCCGGGCCAGCTGTTCGTAGCGGATGCCGTCGGCCGTCGTGAGGTCGTAGAACCGGGGCCGGCGGACCGGCTCGACGGGGATGCCGAGGTCGGTGCCCTCGAACAGCAGCCGGTCGCCGCTGACCTCGTACCGGCTCGTCGCCACGATCGGCAGCGCGACGCCGCGGCCGCCGAGCACGACGTGCCCGTCGTCGCTCGGGCCGGCTCCGGCCCGCCGGCTCACCGGGGCGGTGAGCCGCACGCCGTGGACCGCGAGGCCGACCCGGGTCTCCAGGCTCGCCGGTCGGGCAGCCGCGAGCCGCGAGCCGGTGTCGAGGTCGGCCGACGCGGTGAGGGCCGCGCTGGCCTTGTCCGTCATGAGGTGGTCGGTCGTGAGGTGGTCGGTCGTGAGGTCGGGGGGACGGGCCTGGCCGGCCGTCGCGGGGCGGGTGGTCGCGGCCGCGGGGCCGCCGTCTGCGTTGACGCTCGCCGCGGAGGGGGTGGGCGGCAGCGTCATCAGAACATGTAGGTCGAGTTGATGACGGCGCCCTTGCGGGCGTAATGGATCACGCAGTCCTGGATGTCCAGCGGATGCGCCGGGATGACGCCCTCGATCAGGTCTTCCTCGCGCAGCCCGTGCAGGGACAGGCCGAACCGGCAGACGTAGACCTTCCCGCCCTCCTTGATGAAGGTCTCCAGCTGATTGTTGATGTTGTGCTCGCCGGCGAACGCGGAGTCGCCGGTGTGTGGGAAGCCCCGGGTCGCCATCGCGTTCATCGCGCCCGGCCCGTAGAAGTAGATGACCGACTCGAAGCCCTTCCGCAGGGCCCGGGTCGCCTGCAGGATCGCCACGAAGCTCACGGACGACTCGTGCGCGATGCCGTGGATGAGGGTCAGGTAGCTCTCGCCGTTCTCGGCCTGGTAGTCAGGAAAGATCTTGGTTGAGCCGTAAAGGTTGCTGCCGGGCGGCAGTGACGGGTGCGGGACCTCGGCGATGCTCTGCTGCTCCAGCTCGGTCAGCTCCATCGGGGGCGACTTCCCTTCTACTCAGCGGCCTGGGTAGTTCTGATCCTTCTGGCACGGTTCAACTGTGAAGTGGAGATCGCCCACCGGTCTGTGATCCCGCTGTGGGCCTGAGGGCGGGCCGGCCGGCCCTCGGTCGGCGATCGCCGGTGGCGAGCCTCGGTGACGGGCCGGTCAGGGCGAGTGGCAGCCGTAGAGGGTGTCGAAGTTGTCGGTGAAGACGTGCCGGGCCAGCTCCCCGTCGCCGACGGCCGCCGCCAGCCGGGCGAGTTCGCCCGGGTGGTCGCCCCAGGGCTCGTCGCTGGCGAACAGCAGCCGGTCGTGGCCGAGGCCGCGCCGTTCGATCTCGGTGGCCAGCCAGCGGGGCGCGAAGCCGACCGCCCAGCTGGTATCGGTGTAGACCCGCTTGCCGGCGGCGACCCAGTCGAAGAACCGGCCGCCGATCAGCTTGATGTGCCCGCTCACGCCGCCACCGAGGTGCACGAGGTGAATGCGCACGTCGTCGGCGTACCGGTCGACGAGATGCCCGACGACGTCGATGTCGGAGGCGGCTCCTGGTGAGGTGTGGACGTGCACCACCAGGTCGCGCGCCGCCGCCGTGGCGAAGATCGCGTCCAGCTGGGGTGCGCAGTCCGGGGCGTCGGCGCGGCCGCCGAGCAGGAAGCTCAGTTTCAGCGCCGCGACGCCCCGTTCACCGGCGAGCTGGAGCGCCTGCTCGGTCAGCGCCGCGTCCGCCGGTCGCGGCGACACCCACAGGCCGGCCCGGATCCGGTCGTCGGCCTGCGCGGCCTCGACGCACAGCTCGTTGAAGCCGAAGGTGACCGCCACGTCCGGGACCCCGTAGTTCGGGATGACCAGTGCCCTGGCGGTGCCTTCGCGGTCCAGGTCGGCGCGCAGCTCGGCGAGGGTGCCACGCGCCGAGACATCCGGCGTCACCGGCGGCCCGCCGTAGAAGCCGAAGGCGGGGAGTACTCCGAGATGTCGGTGCGCGTCGCGCACCTCTCGCAGCGGCACACCTGACAGTGAAGCAGACAATCGTTTCCGTGAGGCAGCTGAGCGAACACAGTTACCAGATGGTGACCCAAAGGTGCCATCGCCGATCTGATCGGGCGCGTCTACCTGCTGGAATTCCAGATGCGGTTGGTGAGGATGGAACTTGCGTTGCGGAAAGTTGTCAAACCAATTCGGAGCGTAGAAGTGGTCTGTCCGCCTAGAGGTAAAAGTAGAGACTTTGGTCCCATCCACCTGGACGTTCGGGGGACGTAGTGTGAACCCACGCCCCGATGGACCGGATCTCCTGCGTTCCCCCCGTACGTCAGGAGTCAATGGACTGTCGGGGCGTCCATATGTTTGCGGACCTTTTGTTCGCTTCCGCGTGTTCTCGAACTTCTGCGCGCTATTGCCGCCGGGCTAAGTTGGACCGGCCGGGCCGCGTCTCGCTCTCGTCTTTCCTGACGGCGGTTCTTTTTGTTCTCGTCAGCCCTTTTTCGGCCGAGGTGCCGGGAAAGGGCCGGAGCAAGCCAAACGGTCCGGCAAAGTCGGGGCTTCCGGATCTCGCGCGACGGATACGACGGGCCGCAGTGGCCGAGAGCGGTTAACGTCTGCTGACGGCGCCGGTGTCGAACGGGGGCGGATCGAGGATCCTCCGAGCGGTGCCGCGCCGTCGGCGATCCGGGCGGTCGGCGGTCCGGGAGCTTAGGAACCTGGCCGGCCGCGAGCACCCGAAATCGGTGCGAGGCGCGATCGGGGAGACAGCGATCGGGAAGACTGGGGGAACCGGTGCAGGTGCCAGCGGCGAGAATCGTCTTCTCCGAGGCGGACCGTGCCGAGATCGCGGCGGCGACGGCCGAAATCCTGGCCACCGGTCAGCTCACCCTCGGCCCGTACACCCGTGAGTTCGAGAACGCCTTCGCGCGGGCGCACGCCGCTCCGTTCGCGATCGCGGTGAACAGCGGGACGGCCGCGTTGGAGATCATCCTGCGGGCCGTGGACGTGGCGGGGGCCGACGTCGTGCTGCCGACGAACACCTTCGCGGCGACCGCCTTCGCCGTGCAGCGGGCCGGTGGGCGACCGGTGTTCGCGGACGTAGACCCGAACACCTTCGCGCTGTCGGCCGAGACGGTGGCCGAGGTGCTGACCGAGCGGACGAAGGCCGTCGTCGTCGTCCATGTCGGCGGGCTCATCCCGGCCGGCGTCAGCGCGCTGCGGGCGCTGTGTGACAAGCGTGGACTGGCCCTCGTCGAGGACGCAGCGCACGCGCACGGCTCCCAGCGCGCCGGCCGGTACGCCGGCCAGTTCGGCGTCGCCGCGGCCTTCTCCTTCTACCCGACGAAGGTCATCACCAGCGGCGAGGGCGGCATGATCGTCACCTCCGACGACCGGATCCGGGATGAGGCGCTTCTTTACCGGGACCAGGGGAAAGCAGGTTTCCTGGGCAACGTCCACATTCGGCAGGGTTACGCGTGGCGGATGAGTGAGATCCATGCCGTCACCGGGCTCGTACATCTGCGCCGATTGCCGGAGTTTCTCGCGGTCCGGGCTCGGATCGCCGCGCGCTACGACGCGGCGATCGACGCCAACCCCGGTCTGGAACGGCCGCGGACGCCGCCCGCCGACGTGAACAACTACTACAAGTACATAGTGCTGCCGAGTTCCGGTGTCGACCGGACATCTCTGCGCAAGGAGCTCAAGGAAAAGCATGGGGTGGGTCTTGCCGGCGAGGTCTACGAGGCCCCGCTGCACCAGCAGCCGGTCTTCGAGAGCCTCGCCGCGGGGACGCTTCCCGTCGCCGAGGACGTCTGCGCCCGGCATATCTGCCTGCCCATCCATTCGGATATGACGGACGCCGAGGCCGACCACGTTCTGACCGGCCTCTCCGGGGCGCTGAGAGCGCAGTTGCTGACCGGCTGAGGAAAGTCCGGGCAGACTGCCGACCGGCGGCTCGACGCGTGACGCACGTCCTCGGCCGTCGCGAGCCGGACTTCTCCCGTCTCCCGCGCAGATCCGCGAGCCGTCGCCGTCGCGGTCGTTCTCGTCCGGCCGTCCCGGCGGAGGTTCCCCCGTTTGGAGCACTGACATGCGAGTTGCTGTTACTGGCGGTTCCGGCTTCATCGGCGCGCACGTGGTCGACCGGCTGCTCGACGCGGGCCACGAGGTCCGCGCGCTGGACCTGGCCGTGAACGGCGCCGACACGCGGGCCGATCACCGGGTGGTCGACGTCCTCGACCTCGAGGCCGTGGCCGGCGCGTTCGACGGCTGCGACGCGGTCTTCCACATCGCCGGCATGTCGAACGTCGACCTGGCCTTCGCCGACCCGGTCGGCACCGTGCGGCTCAACGTCGAGGGCACCGGCAACGTCTGCGAGGCCGCCCGCCGGACCGGCGTGCGCCGGGTGCTGTTCGCCAGCACCGTCTGGGTCTATGGCGCCGTGCCCGACGCCGACGGGAGGCCCGAGGTCGGGGCGGCGGGCGGCGAGAGCCTGACGGAGGACTCCGTCATCGAGCTCGGCCGGGCCGGTCATATCTACACGTCCACCAAGCTGGCGGCCGAGCTGCTGCTGCACAGCTACCGGGAGACCTACGGCCTGCCGTTCACGATCCTGCGCTACGGGATCCCGTACGGTCCCGGGATGCGCGACGAGCTGGTGCTGGCCCGCTTCGTCGCCCGCGCGGTCGCCGGCGAGCCGCTCACGGTCGCCGGTGACGGTCGCCAGTTCCGCCGGTACGTGTACGTCCGTGACCTGGCCGACGCGCATGTCCGCGCGTTGACCGCGCCCGCCGCCGAGAACGAGACGATCGCGCTGGAGGGCGCCGAGCGCATCAGCGTCCTCGACATGGCCGAGGCCGTGCGGGCCCACTTCCCTGGCGTGGAGATCGAGCACGTGCCGGCCCGGCCCGGCGACTACCGCGGCCGTGAGGTGTCCGCCGAGCGGGCCGCCCGGCTGCTCGACTGGCGGCCGACGACGACGTTCCACGACGGGGTGCGCCAGTACGTCGAGTGGTACCGCGCCAACAGGGCCGACGGGAAGAGTGGCAAGCGGGCGGATCAGGCGGGCGTCGACGGGTCGCCGGCCGGGCGGCCGCGCAGGCCGGCTGTCCCGGCAGCGCCGGCCGACGACGCGACCGCCCGCGAGCCCAGCCGGCAGGACGGCGCGCCGGCCACGCCGTCGGCGCGCCGCGCCGGCCTGGCGGCGAGCCCGGTGGAGCGGTGATGGCGGCCGAGTCCGCCTGGCCCGCCCGTGGCGCCCGGATCGGGGATCCGGCTCAGGTCCCGACGGTCCCGTTCCGGCCCGAGGACGTGCCGACCCTGCCCGACTCGGGAACCTCACCCGGGCAGGCGAGACAGGCCCGGTCGGCCGGCGGCCCGTACCCAGGGATGCGCGGGTTCGACGTCCCGTTCGCGCGCCCGCGCCCGAGCGGGGGTGCCCTGCTGCTGACCGGCTCGCTCGGCATGGGGCACCACGTGATGGCCCAGGCCTGTGCCTCCTCGCTGGAGGCCCGGCAGATGCGGGTCCGCACGCTGGACAGCCTGCGGATGCTCGGCGGGCCCGGTGGGCGCCTCGGCGAGGCGGTGTTCCGCGGGATGCTGGAGGTCCCCGGCCTCTACGACGCGTTCCACTTCAACCAGCTGCGGACCGGCGGCCGGATCGCGACCGCGATCGACGCCCTGTCCAGCCGCTTCCTGGTGCCGCGGATGCGCGACGAGCTGACCCGGGAACCGGTGAGCGTGGTCATCTCCGTCTTCGCCACCGGCGCGGCCGCCGCCAGCCGGGTCAAGGCCGACTTCCCCGGCCTGGTCACGGTGGTGTTCTGCACGGACGTCTGCCCGCACCGGCTGTGGGTGCATCAGAACACCGACCTCTACCTGGTCACCTCGCCGACCGCGATGCGCTACGTCCGCCGGTTCCACCCGCGTGCCGAGATCGCTGTCGTCCCGACGCCGGTGCGGGCCCCGTTCTACGAGGCGCCGACGCAGCGGGACGCCCGGCTCGCCTTCGGCATCCCGCTGGAGGCGCGCTGCGTGCTGTTGATGTCCGGTGCCTGGGGCCTCGGCCCGCTGGTCGCGGCGGCCGAGGCGATGGCGGCGGCAGGCGTGTGGGTCTTCGCCGTCGCCGGGCACAACGCCAAGCTGGCCCGCCGGCTCGCGGCGCTGGCCGAGCGCGAGCACCGGGTGATCCCGTTTGGCTTCACCGACCGGATTCCCCAGCTCATGGCCGCCGCCGACCTGGTCGTGACCTCGTCCGGCGACACGTGCAGCGAGGCGCGGGTCGTCGGTCGCGACCTGCTGCTGCTGGACGTCGTGCCGGGCCACGGCCGGGACAACCTGCAGGGGGAGCTGGAGAAGGGCGGTGCCGAGATCGCCGGCCGCGACCCGCGCGCGCTCACCCGCTCGGTGCTGGCCGCGCTCGACGGGGTGCGGCCGCCGACCACTCGGGTCACCCGCGGTCCCCGGGAGTGGGAAGACGCCTTTGGCAAGGCGTTGGCCCTCGTCGGCCTGACCCCTGGTCGGTGACCGACGCTTCTCGAAGGCTCGGCGGGGGAGGTCGGTGAGCGCGGCAATCGGGTACGGGCTGCCGGCGACGATCGGTTCGGCGGCGTTGTACGGGGTCGCGCCGTTGGTGCAGGCGAAGGCGGCTCGCCGCGAGGACGCCGGCCGCGGCCTCGGGCTCGGCCTGCTGGCCCGGCTCGTCCGTCGGCCGCTGTGGCTGGCCGGCCTCGCGGTGGAGACGGCGGCCTTCCTGCTGGAGGTGTACGCACTGTCGGTCGCGCCGGTGGCGCTCGTCGGCCCGGTGATGGCGCTCGACATGATCGTCTTCACCCTGCTGGCCGGTCACGCGCTGCGCGAGCACCTCAGCCACGCAGGGGCGGCGGCGATCTGCCTGATGGTCGCGGGGGTCGCGCTCCTCGCCTACGCGTTCGCGCGCCACGGCGGGGTCGGGTCGATGGCCAGCACGAAGGTCCTGTTGCTGTTCCTGTCCACCGGGCTGGTCTTCGCGCTGCTGGCCGCGCTCGGCGCGAACCGCGCCGCCCTCGGGGGACGGGTGGCGACCGCCGCGTTCCTGTTCGGCGTCGCGGCCGGGGTCGCCTACGCGATCGCGACGCTCGCGACCCGCCAGTTCGGACTGGCCCTCGACGAGCGTCGTTCCAGCGGGGATCCCATCGCCTCCTACGTGTTCGATCTGCTGAGCGGGCCGGCCTTCTACCTGCTGATCGTGTTCTCCGTGCTGGCGATCGGCCTGGAGCAGCGCGGCCTGCAGGGGCAGGCCGCGGTGATCGCCTTCCCGGTGACCAGCGGCATCTCCGCCTTCCTGCCGGTGGTGCTGGGCCTGACGCTGTTCGACGAGCCGGTCCCGACCGGCCCGCACCTCGTCGCCTTCGTCGCCGCGCTGGTGCTCATCGCCGCCGGGATCGCGGGCCTCGCGCGGGACAGGGTGGCCGCCGTGGCCGAGGGTGACGGACAATCGGCCGGTATGCCGCGCCCTGGGGGCACCCGTCGCGCAGATGGCACGCCGGCCACCAAAGCGTGACCGCCCGTGTGCTTACTGTTATCAATGGTTCAGGCCGGCCGCCCGGGTTCACCCCCCGATCGCCCGGGCGCCCGGCCGTCCAGCTGCTGCCCCGCCGTCTGTTACCCCACCGTCTCTTACCCCCGCTGCCGGTGCGGTGCCGGGCGCAGCATCGCCGGATGTAGCAGCGGCGCGGCGCCGGGGCGGAACAGCTCGGCTGGCCGGCCGCCGTCCACCCGGCTGGTCTGGCCGGTGGGGACGAGAAACCCGGCCGACGACGTCACCTTGCGGTGGAAGTTGCGTGGGTCCAGGCGGGTGTCCCAGACCAGCTCGTAGACCCGGCGCAGCTGGGCGACGGTGAACTCCGGCGGGCAGAACGCGGTGGCCACCGGGCTGTACTCGATCTTGGCGCGGGCTCGCTCCACCCCGTCCCGCAGGATCTCCAGATGGTCGAACGCCAGCGCGTCGGGCTGGTCGCCGGCGAGCGGGCCGCCCGCGAGCAGCGGGCGGACCGGGGCCCAGTGGCTCGCGGCCGCGTCCGTGCCGGCCACCGGGTCGGGCAGGTCGGGCGCGAGCGCCAGGAACGCCACCGACACCACCCGGCCGCGCGGGTCGCGGCCCGGGTCGGCGTAGGTCGCGAGCTGCTCCAGATGGCCGGGCTGCTGACGGACCCCGGTCTCCTCGGCGAGCTCCCGGGTCGCGGCCTCGCGCAGCTGCTCGTCCGGGCCGACGAACCCGCCGGGCAGGGCCAGCCGACCCGCGAAGGGCGGGTACGCGCGCCGGACGAGCAGGGTGCACAGCTCGTCGTCCCGCAGGGTCAGCACGACGAGGTCGACCGCCAACACCACCGGTGCCGGAGGCTGCACTGTCATGGAACCGACCCTACCGCCTCATCTCGTCACCTTGACGATAACGGACAAACCTGGTTATCGTCGTCATGACGAAAAGGGGTGACCAGATGGCCGACATCAGCCGGCGACCGTTTCTGAACCACCTGCGGGGCACGCCGACCACCTATGTGCGCTTCGTGCGCGGCGGCTCCGTGCGTCGGGAGGGCGTCGGGCAGTCGTTCTGGTACCGGCCGCGCACCGCTGTCCTGTCGGAGGTGCCGGTCGACGACCGGGAGCTGCCGCTGCTGTTCCACGCCCGCACCGCCGACTTCCAGGACGTCGCCGTCCAGGCGACGATCACCTACCGGGTCGCCGACCCAGGCCTGGCCGCCACCCGGCTGCCGTTCGACATCGACCCCGACCGCGGCGGCTGGCGTACCGGTGTGCTGGAGCAGGTAGCCGGCATGATCACCGAGACCGCCCAGCAGTATGCCGCCGAGCTGCTCGCCCGCGAGCCGCTGACCTGGGCGCTGGTCGACGGTGTCGGCGCGGTCCGCGAGCGGGTCGGCGCCGGGCTCGTCGGGGACCCGCGGCTGGCCCAGACCGGGCTCGCCGTCGTCGGCGTGCGGGTGGTCGCGATCCGGCCCGAGCCGGAGCTGGAGAAGGCGCTGCGCACCCCGACCCGGGAGCAGGTCCAGACCGACGCCGACCGCGCGACCTACAGCCGCCGCGCCCTGGCCGTCGAACAGGAACGCCGGATCGCCGAGAACGAGCTGCAGAACCAGATCGAGCTGGCCAAGCGCGAGGAGCAGCTCGTCATCCAGCGCGGCGCGAACGACCAGCGGCGGATGACCGAGGAGGCCGCCGTCGCGCGGATCAGCGCCGACGCGGAGGGTGAGCGCAAGCGGCTCACGGCGACCCTCGACGCGGAACGGGTGCGCACCGATGCCGCAGCGCGCGCGGACGCTCTGCGCGTCGTCGGTGCCGCCGAGGGCGCGGCCGAGGCCGCCCGGGTCGAGGCGCTGCGTGGCCTGGACCAGGCGACGCTGGTCGTGCTGGCGGTCCGGGAGCTCGCCGCGAACCTTCCCGAGATCGGCGCGCTGACCATCACCCCGGACCTGCTGACCCAGGCGATCGGCAAGCTCGCCGGCGCCGCCGGGCCGGGCGGCGGCGCCGCGTGAGCACGCTGCCGCCGCGGGTGGTGGTCGTCCACCGCCGGTCCGAGTACGACGAGCTGCTCGACCGGCACGGCACCGCGGGCCAGGCAGCGTTCTTCCTCGCCGGCCGCGGCCGGGACCTCGCCGACGTCGTGAGCAGGCACGAGGCGCAGCTCGCCGCCCGGCGGGCCGTCGCGGCGGCGGTCCCGCCGGCCTGGCGGCGCGGCGAGGTCGAACGGGTCGACCTGGACCGTTTCCTGTTCGGCCCGGAGGACATCGTCGTCTGCGTCGGCCAGGACGGCCTGGTCGCCAACGTCGCGAAGTACGTCGAGCATCAGCCGGTCGTCGGGATCAACCCGGAGCCGGGCCGCAACCCGGGGGTGCTGGTCCGCCACGAACCGGGGCAGGCAGCGGGTCTGCTCGCGGACGCGGCCCGGCTGCTCCCGCCCGGCGCCGGGCGGGCCGGGCCGGCGCCGTTGACCATGGTCGAGGCCGTGGCGGACGACGGGCAGCGGCTCGTCGCGCTCAACGAGGTCTTCGTCGGCGACGTCAGCCACCAGACGGCCCGGTATGTGCTGACGGTTCCGGCCGAGAGCCAGACCGTCCCGCCGGATCGCGGCCGGGCGCCGACGGCCGAGCGGCAGGCGTCGTCCGGGGTGCTGGTCGGCACCGGGACCGGCGCCACCGGCTGGTGCGGATCCCTTCGACGGGAGCGGCGTGACCCGCCTCCGCCTCCGGGACCCGCGTCCGGGCAGCTGCTCTGGTTCGTCCGCGAGGCGTGGCCGTCACCGATGACGGGCACCGCCTATACGGACGGCTTCCTGGCCGGCGCGGCCCGGCTGGAGCTCACCGTCGAGTCCGAGCGCATGGTCGTGTTCGGCGACGGGATCGAAAGTGACGCGATCCGGCTGTCCTGGGGTCAGCGTCTGTCGGTCGGCGTCGCCGGCCGCGGCCTGCTGCTGCTCTAGCGCCGGGCCGGCGCCGCCCGATCAGGCGTGGAACCGCTCGATGGCCTTGCGGACGCGGGAGTTCGCCTGGGCGTAGGTGATCTTTCCATCCACGTACGCGGACAGCGCGGCCCGTCGGACGCGCTCGGCGCGCGGGTCCTCGAGCGGGGTGTTGAGCAGGTTTGTCGTGGCAGTGGCCACGGCGATCACCTCCCGGTACCGGGGACAAGTGGGGAACTTCAGGAGAGCTGACAGGTCGCGGAGCTGGCAAAGGTGGACGGGGGCCGTCGCGACGCTGCGAGCGGGGTGGCGGCACCGGGGCCGCCGCGGGGGTGCGGGTGCGAGGAGGTCCGGGGCGCCGCTATGAGGGGGGCGCGGCCTGCGGACCGATGATCGGTGCGGCGGACCGAGCCTGGCCCAACGCCGCGGCTACCCGACCGCGCGCCGGAGCCAGCCGCGGCCCCGCGGCCGGGTGGGTCCGGATGGCGATCACGGCTGCCTGCTCCTGTCATCTGCCGGCGGGGGTCCCGCCTTCTCACGCCCGTGCCGGTCCGGTGGGCCGCCAGGGCGGTGTGCCGCCGCCGACGGGGGCGGCTGACCGCTCCGTGACACGCCGACTGACACAGACACACCGACTGGCGCAACCGGGTGAACGTCAGATCAACGCAGCCCGACCGAACCTCTACAAGAGTGCGTGACGTTTGCCGGTCATGCAAGAGCCAAAACGGCCGTGTTGGGACGTTCGACACGGCGGCTTCGTTCCCCGCCCTACCACGCCGTTCCGACAACACCCCGTCACGCAGGGACATCGGGGCCGACGGGATCGGGACCAGTCGGTCGAGGAAGGACGGATGCGGCGAACGCTGGCGGCCGGCCGTCAGGCGCTTTGCGCCTTCTCGACGCCCTGCTGCTCCGCTGCGTGGAATTGCGCGGCGCGGGCGGGTTGACCGGCTTCTGGGTGGGGCCGCGGGCGTACGTTCAGGCGTCTCACGGCCAACTCGTCCGGGGCCGGACCGCGCGTTCGGTGCCGCGGCGGGTCGCGGTGGTCGGCGGCCGTGCCCTGGCCGGCAGCCGGGAACGGCTGGCCGGCCAGGCCGGGCGCCTCTTCAGCCGGCCGCGCTGGCGGGTCCATGCCGGCTGGATCACTCGTGCGGGCGGGAAGGAGACGGCGGCCACGGCGGTGTTCTCACCGGGAGCGTCGTCGGCCTTCCTGGTACGGGGCTTCCTCTGCGCGGGCCACACCCGCGTGCGGGGAGGCGTCGCGTCAGGCGGTCACCGAACGCAGGTCGAACTCGCCGTCGCGAGCGCCGGCGAGGAACGCGTCCCACTCGGCGGCCGAGAACGCCAGGACCGCGCCCGCTGGGTTCTTCGAGTCCCGCACCACCATGCCGTGGCCGAGCGGTGCCACCTCGACGCACATGCCGCCGGCACCATTGCTGTAGCTGCTGGTCCGCCAGCCCAGCCGGGCGGTCTCCACACCGGCGAGAGACGGCTTCTCGTATTTGTTCACTTCATTTCCTCCGCTATGGATGAAATCATCTGAATCGACTCCTCCGGACTCAGCGCAGAGGCCATCAGGTAGTCGAGCTTCACTCTATAGCGTCGGATTTCCGAAGCGCGTTCCAGGTAGAGGCTTCCGGCCGCCTCTTCGATATAGACCACGTCGTGGTCGCCGGAGTCCGGAAAGCCCAAAATGGAGAATGTGCTACCTAGTCCGGCGTGTGCGCCGACCGCGAACGGGAGGGCCTGGATCGTCACGTTGGGGAGCTCCGCCTGTTTGCGTAGCCATTCCAGTTGACCACGCATGACGACGGGGCCGCCGACCGGGCGGCGCAGCACCGCCTCGTCGAGGATCACCCACAGCCGCGGGGGGTTCTCCCCGGTCAGCCGGCCCTGGCGGTCCAGCCGCAGCGCGACCTTTCGCTCCACCTCGTCGTCCGGGCTCTCCGGCGCCTCGGCGCGGATCACGTGCCGGGCGTAGTCGGCCGTCTGCAGCAGTCCGTGCACCAGCTGGGACTCGTAGACGCTGATCGAGGCGGCGTCCTCCTCCAGCCCGATGTAGATCTCGAACCAGGCCGGGACGACGTCGTGGTAGTCGTGCCACCACCCGTGCCGGCGGGACTCGCGGGCCAGCGCCAGCAGGGCCTCCCGGCGTTCGTCGTCGTGCACGCCGTACAGGCTCAGCAGGTCCTGCACGTCCCGGGTCCGCACCGGGACCCGGCCGTTCTCCAGCCGGCTCACCTTCGAGACCGAGCAGCGCAGCAGGTCACACACCTGGTCGACGGAGACGCCCGCGGCCTCCCGCAGCCGGCGCAGCTCGGAGCCGAGGCGGCGCCTGCGCACCGTCGGACCGCCGCTGGTCGCCATGATCGTCTCCCCTCCGTCGGGCGCGCCGGGCTGGCGCTCGGGCCCACCGCCCGGCGCGGTCGCGGACCCACCTTCGGGCCGGCCCGGTTCCGCCCGGCGGCCGGCCGCCGACGGGCGAGCCTTCGGTGCCGTCACGGCCGCCACCCCCGTCGGCTCGCCACCCGCTTTGGCGCGTTAGCCGCCGTTGTCGATGTTTTCGCGGTCAATGGTGCCGCTGATCGTGCCATCGACGTAAGGGGCCAAGAGTGGTTGGTCTCGGCCGGCCAGCCCGATTCCGGTGGCGCAAATGTCACGCGACCTCCGGCCTTGGGTGGCATCGTGACCGCGGCTACGCAGAGACACCGTGCTGGCTCGCCGGTGGTGGTGGGTCCATGGGTGGTCTCCGAAATACGGGCGGCGGGGCCGGCCGAGCCGTCGCCCAAGTCCCGCTGACTCGGGTCCGGACGCGCCGGAACGCGTCGCCGCGCAGGTCGCGGGTTCGTCCGTACTGAGTCGGTCGAGTCCGACTCGTAGTTCCATCTCGCCACCGGTCCGCCACCGTCCTCGCATGCGTCGAAGCATCCCGTAGCAAAACCCTTACAGAAGCTCTTGCATATGCGTCCGGCGGGCGCCATGCTTCCGGTCTGTCCTCACCTTGAGTGGCAGGTCCGCATCTCAGCGTGAGAGGTTGGCCGCAGCGATGCAGGGGGGAGTGCGGGCGATGAGCGCGAGCTGCGACATCCCAGCAGGCCTCGCTGCCGGCTTCCCAGGCCGCTGGTCTCCCGGAACGCCGGCCTCCCCGCTCGCCGATCCGGCCCGGCCCCGCTCGTCGACGCGGCCGCGGCCCGCGTGCCGAGCCGGCCGGTGCATTGGGCTGACGGAAACGCGGACACCCGCGGTGGCCGCCGTTCCGGCGCACGACGTCTCCTGGAGTACCCATGGCTTCCCAGCTACGTACGCGCACCTGCGGTGGTTTCGCCCCGCGGGCGCGCATCCGGCCGGCCGATCGCCCGGCCGCCGTCGCGCCCGCCGATCCTGCGCCGCCCCGGCGCCCGATGCCGGACGACGCGACCGAGAAGTTCGGCGTGATCGTCTTCGAGGGCGGCCCGTGGCGGGCCCGCCGCGTCGTGCTGGCGTTCGACACCCCGCTGGAGGCCGCGGCCTACGCGGCCGACAACGCGTTCGTGGACTACCTGATCGCGCCACTGTCATTCCTGGCGCCCACCGGGTTGCCGCGGGCCTGACGGCCACCTTCGACGCGCGACCGGTCAGTGCCGCCGGCCGCGTCCGTTTCGGCGCCGCTTTCGTCGTCCGGGTGCCGACCGCAGCGTGGCGGTCGGCGGGACGTCCGTGGCCGGAAAGCCCCGACCGCCTCGTGCGACCGGGATCCGAACACGGCGCCAGCGCCAGGACGATCGGGAAACCCGCGCCGCCTCCTGGAAAGGCGTGACGACGATGACCCGCCCCTACCTCGTGTTCGACGGCGACGGCGAACTGGTTGGCAGCTTCCCGGAATGGGAGGCCGCGCACACCTGGGCGCACCGGCGCTCCGCCGAGCCGCTCACTCCGCAGCCGGTGCAGATCGAGGACCGCGTCGGCCGGCGCACCTGGACGGTCGAGGGCGGCTCCTGCCGGCTCACGGTCTGGCGCCGCCGCGTCGAGTACGGCTACTGCGTCGAGGAACGCCACCCCCGCATCGTGGCGCTGCGCACCCACGCCTGGGCCTCCTGACCGCGGCGGGGCCCAGGCCGCTTGACGGCCACTCGCGGGCCTGGGGAAAATAGGTCTCGGCGTTGATCTACCGCCCAACCTCCCTTGGCTCGCCCCAGCAGCGCCACTCGGCGGAGGCAAAGGGGACTCTGTCCTCGGATCGCTGTCCATCCGCCCGCCGTGGGCGGTGTCGCTGGGGGGCGGTGCCCGCGGTGGCAGAGGTCGGATGACGGCGAACAAGAATCTCAAGCGACTCGTTCGAGCACGGATGTCGCGTACCGGCGAGTCCTATACCGCCGCCCTCCGGCAGCTGCGACGCAGCCCCGCCGAGGAGCATGCGATGACAGATCCGAACGTCCCCGAGACCCCGTGGCGGCAGGTCGAGAAGCCTGAGTACGGGTACTCCGTCTGGGTTCCCTCGCACTGGGCCGAGCGGCCGCCGAATCTGAAGAACAGCCCGTGGGAGACGGCCCGGTTCGCCGAGCCAGACGATCGGCGTCACAGCGTCATCGTCTTCCGCAACCCTGTGTTTCGGAGCCAGACGCCGCTGGAGCATGCGGAGTCGATCCGTGAGTCGCTGACCAGCGCCGGCTTCGCCGAGTTCGAGCTCACCGAGACGACCGTGGCCAGCCGGCCCGGCGCGCGGATTGACTGCGTCCGTCGGGACGCGGGCCGGGTCTGGGCCGTCCGTGAGTACCTCGTGCACACCGGCGAGGCAGTTCTGTGCCTGGGGCTCGGTTCGGCGGCGCCCGACGAGGACGACGCGCTGTTCGACGAGCTCGCCGCCCGTTGGGAGGTGACCGCGGCCTAAGCCCGTCCCGCCGCGCGGCCCGTTCCACCGCGGCCGGTCCTGCCGCGCGTCCCGGTCAGCCGGTGGTTTCGGCGGCCGGGGCGTCGCGGTGGAAGCGGGCCATGTCGCCGTTGGTCTCGCCGTGCAGGAAGTCGGCCTTGACCAGGACCCGGATCGACGGTCGGTTCAGCCGGTCGACGTCGGCGTAGATCGTGCGCACGCCCGGGAGCGTGAACGCGAACTCGACCAGCGCGAGGGTGGCTTCGGTGGCGTAGCCGAGGCCTCGCCGGGATGGCACCACGCCGTAGCCGATCTCGATCCGCCCGTCGACCGGCGGCCAGAACAGCCCGATGCCTCCGACGACAAGGCCGCGGCCTTGTTCGATGATCTGGCGGTGGCCACGGGGGCCGAGCAGTTCCGGCCGCTGGTTGAGCAGCTCGGCGATGCCCTGGTCGCCGTCTTCCGGGTAGTCGTCGGCCCAGTGGTCCGGCCGGCCGGCCGCCCAGGAGGTGGCGACCACATCCGCCACGTCGGCGGCCGTGACCGGACGCAGGATCAGACGGGCGGTGACCAGATCCAGGCTCGTCATGCGCCTGATCGTCGCAGCACCGGCCGGGGGAACATAGACGGGAATACGGACCGCCAGCTCGACCTGGAACAGCGGACTTGATCGCCGTTTTGGCCCTCTGGTGGTCGTGAATCGGCACTGGTCGCAACCATTTCGGGGCCAAACTCGCGATCATGGTCCGAGGTGCGGCGCGGGCCGACCTTCGCGGGCCCGGCCCTAGCTCAACGCGGGGCGGGCCAGGTCCGAGGACGTGAGCGGCGGGCAGGTGGCGCGCACGGCGTCGGCGAGGTCGCCGACCGCGGGATGCCCGCCCGCGCGGCGATAGACGAGGGCGGTGACGATCGTGATGCGCGGCGCGGCGATCCGTCGGAACGCGACACCGGGCAGGCCCTGGCGCTCCAGCAGCTCGGCCTTGGGGGAGAAGAACACCGTCCAGCTCGACCGGCCCGCCGCGATCAGCGCCAGCGTGTCCTGATCGTCACCGGCCGGGGCGAACCTCGGCTCGAAGCCGGCCTGCCGGCACGCCTGCGTGACGGCGTCGACGAGCAGGGGGTTCGCCTGCCGCTCGGGCAGCCGGATCGACAACGGCGCGAGCTCCGCGAGCCGGACCGTCCGGCGACGGGGAGTCGTGGCGTCCTGCGGGAGAGCGGCCACCAGCGGGTCTGTCAGCACATCGGCCATCACGAGCCCGCGAGGGACCGCCGCGTCGGCTCGCCGCCGGACGAACGCGGCATGCAGGTCTCCGTCGGACACCCGGGCCAGACGTTCCTCCTCGGGCAGCCGCGACAGCTCCACCCGGACGCCGGGCCGGCGTCGCGCGAACTCGTCGAGGGCGCGGGCGAGGTGTCCGCCGAGGCCGGTCGTGGTGCCAAGGCGCAGCTCCGCCGGCGCCTCGGCGCGCAGCAGCCGCATCGCCGCCTGGGCCCGGTCGGCGGCATCGATCACCTCGCGGGCGTGGTCCAGGAAGCGTTCACCCGCGCTGGTCAGCGCGACGCGGCGGGTCGTCCGGTCCAGCAGCGGCAGGCCCAGCTCGCGTTCCAGCCGCTGGACCTGCTGGCTTACCGCCGGTTGCACGATGTGCAGTTGCTGCGCCGCCCGCCCGAAATGACGATGCTCGGCGACCGCGACGAAGTACCGCAGCTGGCGCAGCTCCACGCGATTCCTCCGTTGTACCAGTCCACGTCGCCGAGACGCTCGCTGCCCTGGCGCCCGCCGGCCCTATACCCGCCGGGCCCGTGATCATCGAGAAGGCCGGCCACATGGTGCATCAGGAGCGTCCGGTCGCCGTCGCCCGGGAGATTCGCGTGTTCGCGGCGTGCCTCGGGTGAGCGCCACCGCCCGGATGGCTGGATGCCCGGCCGATGTGTCGCGTCAGCGGAAGGCATCCGGGTGAGCCTGGGCCCCGTCCTGCCGGTCGCCGTCGGGAACTGGGTGACCGGCAGGTCCAGCTCAGGCGTCCAGCCAGTTCTGACGGTCGCGCGCCGCGGCGTGGATCTGTTCGACCTGGTGCCGGTCCCATACCGTGGGGAAATCCTTGAAGGTGATGAACTGGCTGTGACGGATGGCATGTAGACGGATGAGATCACCCTCCGCGCGCGGAGGAGATGAAGTCAGCTTCTCCGGTGCGACGAACGCCAGCACTGCCTCCACCGGCACATCAAATCCGCAGGCCCGGCTCAGCGCGGCTGACGCTCGACTGGCCTCGGCGCGGGCCTTGCGCGGGTATTGATGCGACTGGCCACCGACTTTCACCGCGTGGTCACCCACCCAGACTCTGGCGCCGACGTGGTGCTTCGTGTTGATGGTGAACACACCGCCGGGGCCGATCAGCAGGTGATCGATGTCCACGTCCCGGGGCAGCGGTATCGAATGCAGCACCAGCCAGCCCCATGTGGTGAGCCGGGCCAGTTCGGCACCCGCCATCTCCTCTCCGATCAGCCCCTTGCTCCATCCGTCGGTCTCCGCCGGCCGGTGGAGTAAACGGTTGAGCAGGGCCCGCCAGAAACCCGGCGTCAACTCCTCGATCTTCGCGCGGAGCGCGGCGCCGGGCAGATTGGCGGCGAGGTCGTCCGTGGGACCGCCTGCCGCACGGACCGGGCTGCGGGCGGCTGGGGGCCGCGCGGGCGGCGAACCGGGCTGCGACGCAGGCTGCTCCGGCACGGGCCAGGAGCCTGTTGGCTCCGGTACCTCCGGTGTCCATCCCGTTAGCGGTGCCGGCGGAGACACGGGTGGTGGTGACGACCGCGTGGGTGGCGGCGGCAGTGGGTAGCCCGCGGGCTCCGAAGATTTTTCCAGGTAGGAGGCAAGCGCGTCGTGCGCCGCGTCCCGATATGCGTCCAGCAGGATGGTGGTCTGACCGGTGCGCAGGTCGAACCACGCGGCACTCTGTCCGTCCGGAAGATTCACGTAAAGCCGGTCGTGCCCAAACCGGCGCCACGGCGTCACCAGTAACTCGCCCACGTCTGTTGCCTGTTCCTGCCGACGAAGATGACGGATCACGGCCGATCAATCGCCTTTGTCGCGCGCCGAGTCGACCGCCCGTCCTGGACAGACGGCCGGTATCCGGTGCGACGACGCTACTGTATCCCCAAGGGGTGGGAACTTTCAGCGATCTCGCGAAGGTCGAGAGGCCCGCCGCCGGTAAGGCGTCCAGTGCCGTGACGGCGAAGGCCGGCCTGGCGGAGCGATCGCCGTTTTCGCTCTCAGGTGGTCGTGTATCGGCCCTGGTCACAACCGTCTTAGGGCTGAAGCGGCGATCATGTTTGGGGATCGGAGCGAGTAGACGTTGTCCGAGGCGGCACTAGTTATCGGCGGGCTTCTCTGATTCGCAGCTTCCGTGGTGCCACTACCTGGATGGCGACGCCTACGAGGCCTACCGCGACGACACTGACTACCTGCTGATCTAACCGGTAGCGCGGGTGGATGCTCCGGAGCGTCTACCCGGGATGGGCGAACGCTCCGGGCGCCCGTAGCGTCCTTGGCGTCAGAGCGAGCTTCGTTGTGCTCGAGGATCGTCGTCGACGACCGCGCTGGCGTACCTGCCGGCGCGGGCCGTCCGCCGCCAGGGACGCGCGAGGCCTTCATGTTCGCGGTCCATGTCGACGGTGGCGAGGGCCGTGGTGGCGTCCGGTCCGCATCGGGTCGCCCAGCGGCCGTCAGGCCCGGCGACTCCGGATGGCGCGGCGGCAGCGTCGGCGGCGACCGTGGCATAGCTGACCCAGTAGCTGTTGGTGCTGGCGTGCGCCTGTGTCTGCAGGCCGAAGACGGTGCCATTGTCCATGGTGGAGAGCAGCACGCAGTGAACGTCAGCTCGCTCGTACTCGGCGAACAGCTCCGGATACTGGCTTTCCATCCCGAGCGCGCACCCGAACCGCACCTCGTCGACGTCGAAGGTGACCGGCGTGGTGCCGGGAGTGTACAAATAGCTAACCTTGGTGTTGGACAGCATCCGTTCGTCGTAGCGGGTGATGATACGGCCGTGGTCGTCGATCACGTAAAGGCTGTTGTGCGGACGATGCGGCTCGGTGAGTTGGTGAACTGCTCCCACGACTGTCCACAGACGCAATGCCGCGGCGTGTTTCCTGATCGCCGCAAGCTGGTCGCGCTGAGCCGCCCAGTCGAAGCGGCTCCAGTCGGCGTCCGCCATGGTGGTCGGATCGCTGGACAGGATCCGCTTGTTCGGCGAGCAAAGAGTGCCCCCTCGCAGAAATGAATGAGGCGAGCGCCTTGATCGCGGGCCTCGGTCATCAGGCGGCGCACATCGTGGCCCACCCGGTGAAACGCGGCGGCATCACGAGGATCCGTGGGTGCGTCGAGCTGGGCGACCGAAATCCGGAAGGGATTGGTGTTCGGCACGGCGATTCCTTCGGAGGGCTGCCGGAAGTGCCGAAGCGCGGCGGTGTAGGACTCGCCCGTCCTGCGCGCTCGTTCGCGCACGCGCTGCTTGAACGCCTTGTTCGCCGTCATCGGCTCTCCCGCGTCCCGACGTCGAGCACCCAGCGGCCGTCGACGTTCGAGACGAGCGGACCTATGACGACGATCCGAGGCCGGAGCCCCTTTGCCTCTCACCGTGGTCGCGCTGGGACGACCCTCCGAGGTTAGGCGTGGATCACGCCCTACCGTCAGGGTAGCCCAGGGATCCGGCCTCGGCTCCCGTCGGGAGTACACCGACGACACGGTGACCTGATCGAAGGTCGAGCGGTGGTCGCGAGACGGTCGGCTACCGTAACGATGTGGGACTGCACCTGAGCCAGATAGACGAAGCTGACGAACTGCTGACGAACGACCCGTTGGCGCTGCTGATCGGGATGGTGCTCGACCAGCAGATCCCGCTGGAGCGAGCATTCGCGGCCCCGCTGGAGCTGACCAAGCGGCTTGGCCGGTCGCTGGACGTCGCGGAGCTGGCCTCGTTCGATCCGGACGAGCTGGGCGCGGTCTTCGCGCAGGTGCCGGCGTTGCACCGGTTCCCCGGTTCGATGGCCAAGCGGGTCCAGGCGCTGTGCCAACTCCTCGTCGACCAGTACGGCGGTGACGCAGCTTCGGTGTGGACGACGGCTGCCGATGGAAAGGACCTGCTGCGCCGGATCGGCAAGCTGCCCGGCTTCGGCGAGCAGAAGGCCAAGATTTTCGTTGCTCTGCTCGGTAAGCAGCTTGGGGTCACGCCGGCCGGCTGGCGCGAGGCAAGCGCTCCCTTTGGCGAGGTAGGCAGCCTCCGCTCGGTCGCCGACATCACCAGCCCCGAGACCCGCAGCCAGGTCCGAGACTTCAAAAAGGCCATGAAGGCCGCCGCCAAGTAAGGAACGGCTGACGCCTCCCGCGGATCGCGGTAGGGGGTTCCGGGTCGGGGCCTCGACCCCGACTCGGCATGCGCAGCCACGGCTCGGCGTTTGGTCGGGTTTCGATCCCATCGCCAAGCCCTGCCTCGGTGGCCAGATCATGACCGCGAATCTGACCCTCCAATGGCCGCGATCAGGCTCGATTCGCGACCATTAGCGCTGTGACCGGCACGGTCCGCACGTCGCCTTGATCGTGGTTTTCGCCCGCTGGTGGCCATGAGACAGACCCGGTAGCGGCCGCCGGAGGGCCGAAACGGCGATGAAGGGGATGCCCGGAACGGGCGAGGCTTGTCGGAGGCGGCATTGGAGGGCAAAAGGCGATTGGTCCGCTGGGCCGAGGGAGCCAGAAAGCCTGGCGCTGAGGCGCCGTGCGACCCGCCGGTAAGGCCAGGTCGCACGGCGGCCTCATGAGGCAGGGAGTTGGGACCGTCCTGACTACCGGCGTCTGAACTGGCTGAAGCGATACGGGAACGCGAAGTCGGCGGCGAGGAAGGCGAGTCCGAGCCAGACGAGGTTGACATCGGAGGAGTCGACCCCGAAGGCGGCGAGTAGGAAACAAAGGGCGGCGGCGAGTGCAAGCATGATCCCGCCCTACCCGCTGATCGTCCGACAAATCCGGCGACTCCGGTGGATCGGGTCGAGGCGGGCGCAGGTCACGCGTGGCACCTGGCGGCGCAACCGGTGGCCTCGCCATAGGCTCGGGGCCGTGCGGTGCTTGTCGACGGGCAGACTGGTCAGCATCCGGACGGTTGCATTGCTGGCGCTGACCGCCGCGGTCGCCACGGCCTGTGGGCCGGCCACCTCGACCGAGTCCACCGCCGCCGACCGCTCGCACACCCCGTCGCCGACGCCCTCGGCGGCACCCCTGGCCAGTCCGGGCTCCGCCGCGCGTGCCGATGGCGCGCCTTACTGCGGTGCGAGCCAGTACGTCGCGGAGATCACCGTTGAGAAGTGGTCGAACGGGGACTTCCGGGTCTCGTTGCGGCCCACCTCGGACGGCCGGCACGCGAGCGACAGGGATGCGGCCACCAACGTGATGTGGCAGGCGATCCGGCGCTGCCTGACTCCGTCCGCCGGCTTCACCGGTTTGGACGGCGCCGTCGGGGCCAGCCTGCAGGACCAGTTGCGCTGCCACGAGTCGCTCGCGCTCGTTCCAGCGCTCGGCGGCGGCAAGGGCTACGCCACCGGCGACACCTTCGATATCGAGAGCTGGCGGCCGACCGCCGGCCCGACGCACTGGTTCTCGACGAAATGCGGCAACACGCTCGGCACCGACCCGTCCGGGGCGCCCGTCAAGACCTACCGCCCGGACGGCGTCAAACCCCAGTACACGGCCGGCGGCGAGCACGAGTAGCCGGACCCGGTCCGGACCCCAGGGGCCGCCGGCGATCGGCGCCACACCGGCCACCACACCCACCACACCCACACTGCCCGCCTCGACCCCGCGGCCGCGTTCGACGCCGCCACCCGGCTGGCACGCCGCCACCGACGGCCCCCTCCTTGCCGGCCAGCCCGCGGCATTGCGCCTGCTGCCCACCGGTCTCGCCGGCCCGTCGATCGCCTCTTCGAATGGGTGGCCGGGCCCGCGCCTGCGACAGTCGGCCGGGTCCACGCCTACGGGTGGCGCCCCGGGGCGACCGTGGCCAGTGCCGAATTTGTCGGTGCCGGCGGGCACGATGGGTCTCATGGTTGGGACCGGGTTCGCGGGAGTCGGGTTCGCACTGTTCGGCACGGCGGTCGGCTGCTGCGGCGTCGCCTGGCGTGACGAGGTAATCGTCGGCGTGGCGTTGCCGGCCCGGCCCGACGGAGCCGACGAGATCGCGGGTCACGCGGCCACCCGGGCCTCGCTGGCGGCCGAGCATCCGGACTTCGTGGAAGGTGAACCCCCGCCCGCGGTGGCGGCGGCGATCGACGGCATGATCGCGCTCCTCGCCGGTGAGCCGATCGACCTGGCCGACATCCGCGTCGATCTTGACGGTATGCCTGACTTCCACCGGCGGGTGTACGAGGTGACGCGGGCGATTCCGCCCGGGTCGACCCTGACCTACGGCGAGGTCGCGGCCCGGCTCGGCATGCCGGGCGCGGCGCAGGCGGTCGGCCAGGCGCTGGGCCGCAACCCGGTGCCGATCATCGTTCCGTGCCATCGGGTGCTGGCCGCCGGTGGCGCGCTCGGCGGGTTCTCCGCCCCCGGCGGTGCCGCGACGAAACAGCGGATCCTTCGCATCGAAGGCGCGCTGCCCGCGCCGGCCCCAACTCTCTTCGACGACCTGTTCGCCGACAGCTGAAACGGCCTGGCGCCGTCGCCGCGACGGCAGGCCTGGCGGAGTGATCGCCGCTTTCGCCCTCAAGTGGTCGTGAATCGGGTCGTCTCGCAACCAGCCGAGGGCCAAGACGGCGATCATGTTTGGGGTTCGGAGCGGGCAGCCGTTGTCGGAGGCGGCACTTCCTTGGCCGGCGTGCGGACGTCCCGGCGGCCTTTCTGTCGCCAGTAGAGGGCTCGAGCCGCGGCTGCCGGGTGCTTCCGCCGCCCGCCGTCCGCCACTTGCGATCCGCCCGTCACCGCCGTAGCCGTCCGCCATCCGCCATCCGCCATCCGCCATCCGCCATCCGCCGTCGGCTCTGCGGCCCTCGGGGTCGGTGCGCGGCGGTCGTCACATCAAGGCGGGGGAATCGCTGGGGCTCGAATTAGTTGTAGTCTGGTAACTATTAATGATCTATAACGATCTCGGGGGCCCTGTGACCACAAGTTCCTCACTCACCGGTCCCGAGGCGGGCACTGGTTCGTCAGCGAGCGCGGATCCGCCAGGCGGGAGCGCGGACCAGGCAGCGGATGCCGGCGCCTCGGCGGTTGGGCGGCCGGGGCAGGCGGGATCGCGGCCGGGAGGGGGGCCGGCGGGTGAGTCGCTGAGCAGGGGCCGGCGTTATCTGGTGCTGGCGATCTGCTGCTCGAGCCTGTTCATCGTCGGGCTGGACACGACGATCCTCAACGTCGGTCTGCCGTCACTGAAGCATGACCTGCACGCGCCCGACTCCGGCCTGCAGTGGACGATCGACGCCTACGGGCTGGTGATCGCGAGCCTGCTCCTCTTCTCCGGCTCGATGGGGGACCGCTTCGGGCGCAAGCGGGTGTTCCGGACCGGGCTGATCCTGTTCTCCGCGGGCTCCCTGCTGTGCAGCCTCGCGCCGGGCCTCGGCTGGTTGATCGCGTTCCGGATGATCCAGGCGGTCGGCGGCTCGATGCTCAACCCGGTCGCCATGGCCATCATCACGAACACCTTCACCGAGCGACGTGAGCGGGCCCGCGCCATCGGTGTCTGGGGCGCGGTGATCGGTCTGAGCATGGCGCTTGGCCCGGTACTCGGCGGCGTGCTGGTGGATGGCATCGGCTGGCGGTCCATCTTCTGGATCAACGTTCCGATCGGGCTGGCCGCGATGGTGCTGACCGGGCTGTTCGTGCCGGAGTCGAAGGCGCCACGGGCGCGCCGCTTCGACCCCGCGGGCCAGTTGCTGGTCGCCGCGACGCTCGGCACGCTCACCTATGGGATCATCGAGGCGCCGTCGGCCGGCTGGGCGTCCACTCAGACGATCGTGATGTTCGTGATCGCCGCCGTCGCGCTCGTCGGCCTCGTCATCGTCGAGACACGTCGCGAGGAAGCCTTGCTGGACATGCGGTTCTTCCGCAGTGTGCCGTTCTCGGGCGCGACCGGGATCGCTGTCTGCGCGTTCGCGGCCCTGGGCGGCTTCCTGTTCCTGAACACGCTGTACCTGCAGAACGTGCGGGGCTACTCGGCGCTGCACGCCGGCCTCCTGACGCTCCCGATGGCGGCGTTCGCCGCGATCATGCCGCCGATCTCCGGCCGGCTCGTCGGTAGCCGTGGGCCGCGGCCGTCGCTGATCGTCGCCGGGATCGCGCTGCCCGCCAGCGGGCTGCTGCTGACGTTCCTCGGGCCGCACACCAGTCTGGTCCTGCTGATCTCTGCCTACGTGCTGTTCGGCATCGGGTTCGGGATGGTCAACGCGCCGATCACCAACACGGCGGTCTCCGGGATGCCGGTGACCCAGGCCGGAGTGGCGGCGGCGGTGGCCTCGACCAGCCGGCAGATCGGGTCCGCGCTCGGCGTGGCCATCCTCGGCTCGGTGGCCGCGCACAGTGCGGCCGGCCAGGTCGGCCGGGCCGCCATCGACCCCACCAGCGCCCCCGCCTGGTGGATCATGGTTGGCTGCGGCGCGGCCATCGGGGTGCTGGGCGTCCTGACGACCGGCGCGTGGGCTCGCGGGACCGCCGAGCGGACCGCGGCGCTGTTCAGCGCCCAACCGGCGCGGACCGAGCCGAGCGCGGCGCTCGCCGTCGCGGACCGACGGGCGTCATGACCGCCGGAACGCCCGCGTCTCAGGCCGCGACGGTCATGGGGACTACCACGCCGGCCGCTGGGCCACCTGCGCCGCAGGCCGCGGAGGTGTTGGGTACCGCGGGCCCCGAGGTGCCAGGCGCCGAACCGCGTCCTGCCGCCGACGACGCCGCGGCGCGGGTCTGGCGGCGGATGCGGGAGCTGGTGCTGGGTCGCAACGAGCGCCGGCGCGAGGTCTGCGAGGCGCTGGACCTCAGCTTCATCCGGGTGAAGGCGCTGCTCAAGCTGCGCCCGGGGCCGCGCACCATGCGTGACCTGGCCACCGAGCTCGCGATCGACCGTCCGTACGCCACCGTCGTCATCGACGAGCTGGAACGGCGCGGGCTGGTCGCTCGTACCGTCCACCCGAACGACCGCCGCTGCCGGCAGGTCTCGCTCACGGCCGCCGGTGAGGACGCGGCCCGCGAGGCGGACCGGATTCTCAGCGACCCGCCGCCGGCCCTGGCCGCGCTGCCTCCCGCCGACCTCGCGACGCTCGATCGCCTGACGGCGGCGCTGGAGTCCTGGTGATGGCGGTTGGCGCGGTCCCGGCCAGCGAGAGGACGGGGAGCGCTGGCCTGGCTCCGAGTTGCCCGGCTCGGGTAGCGGAGCTCAGGCCCGTGTGACGGCGCGGGCGCGGGCCCAGAAGGCGTCGAACAGGGTGTAGGACGCCGCCCGCGACGTGTCGGAGTGCCGGACGATCTCCTCGCGCAACGTGGACAGCCGCACACCGCTGCGGGCCAGCTCGCGGTCGAATCCGGTCGCCTGCCAGACACCGGCCCAGGTCTCGAACACGGTCGGGGTGATCTCGGGGTGGAACTGGACCCCGAGATGCGGGCCGAAACGAAACGCCTGCTCGGCGTCCGGCGTCCAGGCAAGCCGCTGGGCCCCCGGCGGCACCGTGAACGTGTCCCAGTGGGCCTCCATCCACGGGCCGGTCGGCAGCTCCGCCTGGTCGGTGGTCGTCGCCGAGTACCAGCCCAGCTCGGGTCGCTCGGCCCGGCGCACCGAGCCGCCCAGCGCCCGGGCCAGCAACTGGCCGCCGAAGCAGATCCCCAGCACGGGCGTGCCGACGCGGACCGCCTCCCGCAGGAACGCCAGCTCACCGGCCAGCCACGGGATCGTGTCGTCGAACGCCGACCGTTCCGAACCCATGATCACGATGAGGTCGAGCGGGGCCGGATCCGGGAACGGCCGCTCGCCCGCGGTCACCAGGTCGAAGCGGATGCCGTGCTGGGTCATGCGGTCCGCGATCGTGCCGAGTTCGCCCGCCGCCGCGACGCCGCTCACGTCGTGGACGACGATGATCGCCTCGGCACCGTCCCGGCGGCGGTGGTGGCCGGGGGCTTCGTCGTCCTGGCCGTCACCCGGCCGTCCGCGGCGATGGTCGTCGTAGTCGCCGTGCTCGGCCGTGTCCGGGCCGATCGCCGTTGTCATCGTCCTCCGTCCACGGCCGTGAGCCTGCCTTGCCATCGTCGCCGCGGGCCGGGCGTCCGGCACGGACCCAGGGGCGGAGATGGGCTCATCGGTTCAGACGTACACGCGACGTGCTCGGCGGTCCGTCTGCCCGGATCGTCCTCCCGGTTCGGTGTCCCGACCAGGAAACGTGACGCCTCGAACGTCTGAAGACCCTGGTACCGCCCGGTGACGTCGGCGCGGACGTGAGCCTCGCCGAAGACCGTTGCCTCGCCGCGACCGTGGCGCTATACGGCGAGCAGCAGGAACGGCGCGGCGAGGATGACGGCCGCGGCGGCGTAGGCGGCGGCGGGCTGCCACCACGGGACGGCGGGCGGGTCGAGCAGCCGGACGATACGGGCGATCACCGGGGAGCGGGACGGCGGCTCGGCGCCTCCCGGCTCGGCGCAGGCGCCCGTCGTCGGCGAGCCCGCTCCGGGGGCGTCTGGGCTCCCGGTGACGCCGAGCGTGCCCGCGGGGATGAGGGAGCGGGTGACGCCCAGCTGGGCGAGGGCCCGTGCGAGCGTGCTGCCGCTGGTCCGGCGGGCCGCCGCGTCGTCGGCGAGCATCTCCACCAGCAGCGACACCGCCGCGGTCGCCTCCCAGGCCGGCCGCAGGAACGGGAAGGTCTGCTGCCAGGCGATGAACGGCTGGATCACCAGGTCGTGGCGGCCGGTGACGTGCGCGTCCTCGTGCGCGAGGACAGCCCGCAGCTCACGCGGCCCGAGCGTGGTCAGCAGGCCGCGGGACACGACCACCCGGGCGTGCCGGACTCCGGGGACGCAGTAGGCGACGGCCACCGGATGGTCGAGGATCCGCAGCCCGACGTGCCCGCACAGCTCGCAGCCGTCCGCGCCGCGGGCGTGGTAGCCGTGCCGGATCGAGGCGAGCGGTGTCCAGTCCTGGATGCGGTGATGGCGGGGCCGGGGTGCGCTGGCAGGAAGATCGGCGGCTGCTCGGCAGTCGTCCGTGTGGTCGTCGCCGGTCAGGTCGACGAGATTGCGGTGGTGGCTGCGGCGGCGCAGCGTGGCGAAGGTCGACGAGGCGAGCACGCCGAACAGCCGGCTGGCCAGGGCCGCGACCAGACCGAGGCCGACGACGCTCAGCCAGTCCAGCCCCGAGAGCGGCTGGCCCTTGGCGAGGTTATGAACGTGGTGGGTGATTCCCCGCGGCGTCGAGCCGGACAGCGGGGCGACCGTGAACGCCACCGCTGCCAGCAGCGCGCAGACCCCTCCGGCGAGCCCGATCGCCTGCCACAGCACGATCGCCGCGCGGGGACAGCCATGCGTCCAGCGAGCACCGGCCAGTAGCCGCGGCACCGGCCACGCCAGCACCGCGGCGAACAGCGTGAGAGCGGCCGCCGTCGTCATGTCGACGCAACGCTACCGCCATCAGCCTTATCGGGCGACGATGCGGAATCGCGTCGGTGAGGTCGCACGGCGTCAGCCCAGGTCGTCACTGTCAGTGGTGGCCGCCGACGGGGCTGCGTCGTCGGCGGCGTCGGCCAGGCCAGCGGTCGCGATGACCTCGGCCGCGCCAGGCTCTGTGGGCTCGACCCCGGAGGGCAACGCGAGCGCCCGGCGCAGGATCTCGGCCTCCTCGGCCGAAACGGCGCCGACGAAGCGGACCAGGGCGGAACCACGGTCGTCGGCGGTGCCCAGCGCCTCCAGCATCGCGTCGGCGACGACCGCCTCACGGGCGTCGGCCGCCTTGTACCGGTGCGCCCGGGCTGCCCGCTGGCGCTGCACGAAGCCCTTGCGCTCCAGCCGTTCGAGCACGGTTAGCACGGTCGTGTAGGCGAGGTCGCGCTCATGGTGAAGCCGGGCGGCGACCTCGCGCGCGGTCAGCCAGCCGACGGAGTCCCACAACACGTCCATAACCGAGCGTTCAAGGTCTCCCAGCCGCGCCATGATCATAATTTTACGCCGCGTAGAAGATCGTGCGCTGGCGAACCAATTACTTGACCGGGCTGAGCCGGCCACCGTCCTGCGCGCCGGCCTGGCGGGCGCGAGGATCGTTAACTCCCGGCTCAGGAGTCTGGGCTACCGTCCGGGCATGCGGCAGGCACGCGTCCTCGGACGATCGACGGCGCCGGAACGGTCGACAGCCCCGGAGCGAGGGACGTCGCCGCGATGACGGACAGCGCGACGACCGACAGCGCGGGAACGTCCGGTAGCACGGGGACAGCTGGTGGTGACGTGGTCGGGCCAGTGCTCGCACAGCCGTCGGGTGCCGATTTGGCCGGGCCGGCGGTACGCGTGGTGACGCCGGCACGCGGCCCCGTGCCGGCGGCGGGCGAGGCGCTCGGGCGGCGGGATCTGACCACCGAGATCTGGCTGCTGCTCGCGGTATCGCTGGGCATGTCCGGGCTGTTCGCGCTTATCCGCTATATCGGAGCCGTCACCCGCGGCCCGCTGCGCGGCCAGGTGGCCCTGCTCAACGGCTCGGCCGCGCCGGGACGCCCGTGGCTGGATCTTTCGTTGCAGCTCGCCGGGCTTTTGGCAGACGTGGCGCCCGCCTTCCTGGCGATTCACCTGCTGGCCCGGCACTGCGCGCCTTTCCTGGCTTCGCGGCCGGCCCGCCTTCGGTCGCCGGTCCTGGGGCAATCCACCGCCGCGAGTTCGCGGTCCGTCCTGCGCTGGGCGAGGTGGCCCGGTTCCGGGGCCTTCGGGCGTCGTCCCGAGGAGGTCCCCGAGATCTCTTACGGGCTGCGGCGTGGCCGCGCGATGATCGGGTTCGATGGCCGCGCCCTCGGGGCTGACCTGGGGATGGGTGCCGCGATCGCGGCCGGCGTCGGCGGTATCGGTCTTGGCCTGTACCTGCTGGCCTGGCACAGCGGCGCGAGCCTGACCGTGGCGCCATCCGGACTGCCGGCCGTGTGGTGGCGAATCCCGGTGCTCCTGCTCTCGGCGCTGCAGAACGCGGTGACCGAGGAGGTCATTGTCGGGGGCTACCTGCTGGCCCGGCTGCGCGAGCTCGGCTGGGGAGACCGGCGGGCGCTCGCCGCGAGCGCCGTGCTTCGTGGCTCCTACCACCTCTACCAGGGTCTGGGCGGCTTTTTCGGGAACCTGGCGATGGGCGTGCTGTTCGGCTGGCTCTTCCAGCGGCGCGGCCGGGTAGTGCCGATGATCGTGGCGCACACCCTGATCGACTCGGTTGCGTTCGTCGGTTATGTGGCGTTGGCTGGATCGGTTTCCTGGCTGCCAACTTCCGGATAACAATAGGGGAACAGAAGGCGAACCGGGGGTGTCGTCCCGGAGGGTTGGCCCGGTATGGGCGGTTCCCCGTCGGCCCCCGGTGGGGTCGAGCGTCGCGCGTCGGTCGGCCCTCGGGCCCCTCGGCCGCGTGCGGTGGGGGTCGGAGGCGGCGACCTGGAGCGGAAGCTCCGAAAGGGGACGTAGTGGGCGGCCGGGTGGAGATCGAGCGCAAGTTCGCGGTTGAGCCGGGGTTCGCGCTGCCCAGCCTGGTTGACGCCGGCCGGGACGTGGGTGTCGCCGCGGTCGGCACGCCGGAGACGTTCACCCAGGAGGCCGTGTACTACGACTCCGAGGACCTGCGGCTGGCTCGCGCCAAGATCACACTGCGCCGCCGGACCGGTGGGACCGACGACGGCTGGCACCTGAAGCTGCCGGCCGGCACGGGCGCCCGCGAGGAGATCCACCGTGCGCTGGACGCCGGCGAGCCCGACGAGCGCGGCGTGGCCAACTGCGCGCCGCCCGCTGACCTGCTGGACATCGTCTTCCTGGTGCTGCGCGGCGCCCGGGTCAGCCCGGTCGCTCGGCTGGTCACCACTCGGACGGCCACCCGGCTGCTGGACGCGGCGGGTGCGGGCCTCGTGGAGATCGTCGACGACCACGTGCACGCGCAGACGCTGGGTGAGCAGACCGTCCTGACCCAGTGGCGCGAGGTGGAGGTCGAGCTGCTCGACGCGGCCGTCGCCGGACCGGCCGGGACCGCGGCCAAGGCCGGCGGCGAGGCGGTAAGCGGCAAGGCGGCGGCCAACGGCAAGGCGGCGGCCAACGGCAAGGTGGTGGGCACCGGCAAAGCGGTGGCCGATGGCAAGGCCGCGGCGGGGGGTAAGGCGGCTGGCGACGGCAAGGCGACCGCGGGTGCCAAGAGTGGGGCCACCGACAAGACGGCGGCCGCCGCGGGCGGCAAGGCAACCGCGAGCGGCAAGGCCGCCGGCGGCAAGGGCTCGACCCTCGGCAAGGCGGCGGCCCCTGGAAAGACGGCGGCGGACGCCGGCAAGGCCTCCGCGGGCAAGACGTCCGGCGGCAAGGCGACCGATGCCAAGGCGACCGAGCGGCGAGCCGCCAAGGGCGCGGACGCGGGTCCTGACGGTGCCCAGGCGGGTCCGGTTGGCACCCGGCTGCTGGACGCCGTGGAGGCGGTCCTGCGAGCGGCCGGGGCGTCGGACGCCCCGCACGGCTCCAAGCTCGCGCACCTGCTCAGCCTGGCGCACACCGCGCCGCCGGAGCCGGCCGCCGAGCCGGCCGAGCGGCCGCGGCGTCCCGGCCGTGGGGACACGGCCGGCGAGGTGCTGCGCGCCTACCTGGCCGAGCAGGTGGCGGCGCTGCTCGCCGTCGACCCGCGGGTGCGGATGGACGAGCCGGACGCCGTGCACAAGATGCGGGTGGCGACCCGGCGGATGCGCAGCACGCTGCGCACGTTCGCCGCGCTCTTCCCGGCCGATCTCGTCGCCCACCTGGACGTGGAGCTCGGCGACCTCGCGGGCGCGCTGTCCGGCGCCAGGGACAGCGAGGTGCAGCTGGCCTACTTCGACAGCCGGCTCGCGGCGCTGCCGTCGGACCTGGTCCGCGGACCGATCGAGGAGAGCCTCAGCGGCCATCTGAGCGCAGGCATGGCGGCGGGCCGGGACACGGCCCTCGCGGCGCTGCGGGGTGAGCGTTACCTCGTCCTGGTGGTGGACCTCGCCGAGCTGTCCCGGGCCCCGCTGTCCGCGCGGGCGCGGCGTCCCGCGGCGACCGAGCTGCCCCGGCTGGTGCGGGAGGCCGACCGCCGATTCGCCCGCAAGGTGGCGACCGCGGCGGCGACACCGGCCGGCCATGACCGCGACGAGCTGCTGCATTCGGCGCGCAAGCAGGCGAAGCGGCTGCGGTACGCCGGCGAGGCGCTGACACCGATCTTCGGGGCGGACGCCCGCACGCTCGCCAAACTGTCGGGTGAGGCGCAGGAGCTGCTCGGCACTCACCAGGACGCGACGGTGGCGGCGGGGCTGCTGAGGTCGTGGGGGGTGGCGGCGCAGCAGGCGGGGGACGCGACGGCGTTCACCTACGGTCTGTTGCTGGGTCTGGAGGAGCTGCGGGCGCGCACCGCCGAGCGGGACTTCTTCGACGCCTGGCCGGCCCTGTCCGCCCCCGAGCACCGCCGCTGGCTCAAGGTCTAGCGCTGGTTGGCCAGCGTTGGTCCTGGCCCCGGCTGGCACCGTCGGGCCGGCTGGCCGATGCCTGTTGCGCCATCCGGCCGCGGCGCCGGAGCCGGCCGACCGGCCCGGCCCGAGCTGGCCCTGGCCGTCGAGGGCTCGCGACGGGCCGCGAGTTCTCGCGCGCATTGGGTGATGGATGGCTATCGTCCGTGACTTGTCTCACCTTTCGGAGTGTGGCTGGTTTGCGGCGAGCGGTGTCGTTTCGGCATGTCCGCGGGACGGTCTCGACCGATTGGGTCGGATGAGATATAGGCAACCGATGCGTGGGCGCGTCTCCCGCTGTTAACGCCGGATGAAGTGGACTTCGTTACCGCGAGGACTCCCGTCTGCGCCCCTCGCCGTGTACCGTCGTGCCTGGCTGCAGTTCGATCCGTGTCTCAACCGGGACGCTGTGGAACTGAGCCGGTGATGGAAATGCGGCACCGGCATTAGGCCCGGGGTCCGCGCGGTGCGGGCCCTGACTGCACCAGCAGGGAGAACGGCACGTGGCTCAGGGCACGGTCAAGTGGTTCAACTCGGAGAAGGGCTTCGGCTTCATCTCCGTGGATGGCGGCGGCTCCGACGTCTTCGTCCACTACAGCGCTATCGATATGGACGGCTACAAGTCCCTCGAGGAGGGCCAGCGGGTCGAGTTCCAGGTGACCCAGGGTCAGAAGGGGCCGCAGGCCGACGGCGTCCGCGCCATCTGAGCCACCAGCAGACCTCACGGGCCACTCGGGCCGGCCGCTCTTCGAGCGGCTCCCGAGTGGCCCGTCCTGCGTTCTCTCCGTCCTCGACGAGGCTGGCTCCCCGACGACCCGACGCCCGCCGTGGCGACGCGGTGTTGATCGTTGTTCTGTCGGTGCTGCCGCCCTGGCAGGGCCGGGACCGGACTATCGCCGGGCGCGCGGAATGTCGAGCGCCCGGCTGCCGCTAACGCAGTCAGCCGTGGGCCCGACGTCCGCCGTCTGTTTCACTGATCGCCGATTGAGCAACCGGGTTCGATCCCTGGCTTGTTCGAGGCTCCCGCGATCGCGGCCGGTATTTGTATTGTGCCTACTGTTCGGTGAACTCTTTTAGATCGACTAGCGCAGACCGCGCGCGACGAGTGTCTCGGCGATCTGCAACGTGTTCAGTGCGGCGCCCTTGCGAAGGTTGTCGCCGCAAACAAAAAGTGCCACCTCGTGCGGGTCGTCCGGGGACTGGCGGATCCGCCCGACCCAGGTCGGGTCGGTGCCGACGACGTCAGCCGGCGTCGGGAACTCGCCGTTCGCCGGGTCGTCCAGGACCGCCACCCCCGGCGCGTTGGTCAGCACCGCGCGGGCCTCGGCCCCGGTCACGGGCCGGCCGAACCGTGCGTGCACCGCGACGGCGTGCGTCGTGATGACCGGGACCCGCACGCAGGTCGCCGAGATCCGCAGCGACGGCAGCCCAAGGATCTTGCGGGACTCGTTGCGGATCTTTAGTTCCTCGCTCGACCAGCCGCCGTCCTTCAGCGAGCCGGCCCAGGGCACCACGTTGAGCGCGAGCGGCGCTGGGAACGGCCCGAAGCCGTCGTCGCCGATCGTCTTGCGCACGTCGCCCGCGGTCTGTCCGAGGTCGCGGCGTCCGCCGACCGCGGCCAACTGGTCGTACAGGGTGTCGATGCCGACCTGCCCGGCGCCGCTCGCCGCCTGGTAGGACGTGGCGAACAACGACTCGAGGCCGAACTCGCGGTGCAGCGCGCCGACCGCGACGATCATCGACAGCGTCGTGCAGTTGGGGTTCGCGATGATGCCGCGCGGGATGTCGGCCAGCGCGTCCGGGTTCACCTCGGGGACGACCAGCGGGACGTCCGGGTCCAGCCGGAACGCGCCCGAGTTGTCCACGGCGATCGCGCCGTGCTCGGCGGCGACCGGTGCCCAGATCGCGGAGATCTCGTCCGGCACGTCGAACATGGCGATGTCGACGCCGTCGAACACCTCCGGCGCGAGCGCCTGGACGACGACGTCCTCGCCACGTACGCGCAGTGTCCGGCCGGCCGAGCGGGCCGACGCGATCAGCCGGATCTCGCCCCAGACGTCCGGGCGCTCGTCGAGCAACGACAGCATGACCGTGCCGACGGCGCCGGTCGCGCCGACGATGGCGAGGGTGGGTCGGCCCGGCGCGGAAGCGGCGGCGGACTGGGCAGCGGCGGCCTGGCCACCGGCCGGCCGCGACGGGTCATTGGGGACATGCGGATGGTCGGCCACGGCCGAAGTTCCTCTCCATAACCACCGCCTCGGGGACGGTGTCGTGCGGGTCGAGCGGCGGGCTAGCGGCCGGTGCCGGCGTAGACGATGGCCTGGTTGCCCTCGTCGCCCAGCTCGAAGGCGTCGTGGACGGCCTTGACGGCGCCGGACAGGTCCGTGTCGCGGACGACCACCGAGATCCGGATCTCCGAAGTGGAAATGATCTCCACGTTGACCCCGGCGTCCGCGAGCGCGCCGAAGAACCGGGCCGAGACGCCCGGGTGCGACTTCATCCCGGCGCCGACGAGGGACACCTTGCCGATGTGGTCGTCGTAGAGGGTCTTCTCGAAGCCGATCTCGCCGCGCACCTTCTCCAGCGCGGCCAGCGCCGTGCGGCCGTCGGTCTTGGGCAGCGTGAACGAGATGTCGGTCCGGCCGGTGCCCGCCACCGAGCCCACCTGGACGATCATGTCGAGGTTGACGTCCGCGTCGGCGACCGCGCGGAACACCGCCGCGGCGACGCCGGGCTTGTCCGGGCAGCCCACGACCGTCACCTTCGCCTCGCTGCTGTCGTGCGCGACGCCGCGGATGATGGCCTGTTCCACGAGTTCAGCCTCCGGAATGTCGGTGACCCAGGTGCCCGGCTTCGTCGAGAACGACGAGCGGACGTGCACGGGCACGCTGTAGTTGCGGGCGTACTCGACACAGCGCAGCATGAGCACCTTGGCGCCGCTGGCGGCGAGCTCCATCATCTCCTCGTAGGAGATCGTGTCGATCTTCCGCGCGCTCGGGACGATCCGCGGGTCGGCGCTGAACACGCCGTCCACGTCGGTGTAGATCTCGCAGACGTCGGCGTGCAGCGCCGCCGCCAGCGCGACCGCCGTCGTGTCGGAGCCGCCCCGGCCGAGCGTCGTGATGTCCTTCGTGTCCTGGCTGACGCCCTGGAAGCCGGCGACGATCGCGATCGCGCCCTCGTCGAGCGCCGTACGGATGCGGCCCGGCGTCACGTCGATGATCCGCGCCTTGCCGTGGGTGGAGTCCGTGATGACGCCAGCCTGCGAGCCGGTGAACGAACGTGCCTCCGCGCCGAGGTTCGAGATCGCCATCGCCAGCAGCGCCATCGAGATGCGCTCGCCCGAGGTGAGCAGCATGTCCAGCTCGCGGGCCGGCGGCAGCGGGGACACCTGCTCGGCGAGTTCGAGCAGCTCGTCGGTCGTGTCACCCATCGCGCTGACGACCACGCACACCTCGTTGCCGGCGCGGCGCGTCTCGACGATCCGCTCGGCAACCCTTTTGATCTTGTCCGCGTCCGCTACGGAGGAGCCGCCGAACTTCGCCACGACCAACGCCATGCTCACAGGCTACCGAGCCAGGGCCCAGGAGCCGATTCGTTATTGGGCCCGCACGCGGGCGGCGTCCACGTCACAGCGCAACCTAGCCAAGATTCCGACCACTGATGGCGCAGCCCTCGACATCCACGCCTCGAGACATCAGGGGCCGGGAGGGCGCTCAGCACCCGACAGGCGGAGCCGGGGTTCCTGCCGGATCGACGAAGTCGATCTGGGAGGTCCGCGAAGGGCGCTCCGCGCCCGGTTCCGGCCGATCGCCTTACAGCCAGCCGGACTCCTCCGCTGTGCGCAGGGCTTCCAGGCGGTTGCGGGCGCCGGTCTTGGCGATGGCGGCGGAGAGGTAGTTGCGCACGGTGCCCTCGGACAGGAACAGGCGCCCGGCGATGTCGGCGACGGTGGCGCCGTCCCGGGCGGCGACCAGGACGTCGCGCTCCCGGCCGGTGAGTGGGCTCGGCCCGCTGGCCAGGGTGCTCGCGGCCAGGGTCGGGTCGACGACGCGCTCGCCGCGGGAGACCCGACGGACGGCGTCCGCGAGCGCGTCGGCCGGGGCGTCCTTGACGACGAAGCCGAGCGCTCCCGCCTCCATCGCCCGGCGCAGGTAGCCGGCGCGGCCGAAGGTGGTGAGGATGAGCACCTTCGTCGCCGGACGGGTGGCCTGGACCGCCGCCGCCGCGGCCAGCCCGTCGATCCCGGGCATCTCGACGTCCATCAGCACCACGTCGGGCGTGGCCGTCACGACCGCCGCGACCACCTCGTCGCCCCGGCTGACCTGGCCGACGACCTCGATGTCGTCCTCCAGGGACAGCAACGCGGCAAGCGCCCCACGCACGAGATGCTGATCGTCGGCGAGCAGCACACGGATCGACGGCACCCGGCCATGATCCCACCGGCCCGGTGCGTGGCTAGGCCGGGACGGCCGCCCGCAACCGGAAGCCGAGACCCGAGGCAGGCGCCGGGCCCGGCCTGCGCGACGGCGCGAGGGCTTCGTCGCCGGTTCGAGGCGAGTGGGCCGGGCCGGCCTCCAACCGGCCGCCGGCAGCCGCGACCCGTTCGGCGAGGCCCACGAGCCCGTTGCCACCGCCGGCACCGGGCCGCGTCGTCGCTCCCGGTCGCCAGCGGGAGTGCGCCGGCTCGCCGTCGCCGGCCGGGCCGCCGGTCCCGTCGTCGACGATCTCGATCGACCGTTTCGTGACGAGTACCCGGACGGACGACGCCCCGCTGTGCCGGACCACGTTCGTCACCGCCTCGCGCAGCACCCAGCCGAACAGCTCGCGCAGCTCGACCGGGACGTCCTCGACGGCGGCCGGCAGCTCGGCCCGGATGCCCGCGGCGGACAGCACCTCGCGGGCGGTCGCGAGCTCCGTGACCAGGCTGACGCTTCGGTAGCCGGCGACCGTCGCGCGCACGTCCGCCAGTCCCTCTCGGCCGAGCGCCGCGACCTCGGCCATCTCAGCCGCCGCCCGCTCCGGGTCGCGGGTCGCGAGCCGGGACGCGAGCTCGGCCTTGACGGTGATCGTCGTCAGCGCGTGGCCGAGCAGGTCGTGCAGGTCACGGCTGATCCGCAGCCGCTCCTGCTCCTGGGCCAGCCGCTCGATCTCCTGACGGGCCCGGTGCAGCTCGATCTGGTTGCGGGCGCCGGCCCGCATGGCGTAGAGCGCGAAGACCACGAGGGCGATGGGGGCGGCCGTCGACCACTGCGGTCCGTGCACGTGCCAGGACGGGATGAACTGCGGCAGCCAGATCACCGTGGCGGCCATCGTCGCGATGATCGGCAGGCTCACCGCGGGGACGAGCAGCAGCGCGAAGGCGACCGAAAGGAAGGTCGGGAAGACCAGCCCGCCGCGCCCGACGAGGGTCAGGTACAGCACGGCGATGAGTGGGCCGCCGACCAGCACCGTCACCCGGTCCTTGAGCGGCCCCGAGAACATGCCGCGAGGCAACGGGACGATGTACAGCCAGCAGAACGCGGCGAGCAGCAGGGTCCCGAGCACGATGCGCCGCGGACTGTCGCCGACCAGGTCGGCCGCCGCGTACCAGAGGTAGACCAGCCAGATCCCGGCGGTGCGCCGCCAGCGGGTGATGCCGGCCTGGCGGCCGAGCGCGTTCTCGCCCCGGATCGGCTCGAACATGTACTTGCGGAACCGGGCCAGCCCGTCGGGGCTGTCCTGCGTGCTCTCGTTCTGTGTGCTCTCGTCCTGCGTGCTCTCGTTCGTTGTCATCGTCGTCGCCACCATCGGGTTCCAGACTAGGCGCGCAGCTGGTCGCGGGAGTAGAAGCGGACCGCCAGCCGGCTCAGCAGCGCGGTCCAGAGAGCCAGCACCAGCAGCCCGTGCCAGCCGATCCAGGAGCCGGCGATGACGGCCCGGCCGGCGTCCGCCGACCAGTAGATCGGCAGCATCTTGACGACGTCGGCGAGCCAGCGCGGGAACTGCTCCACCGGCACCCAGATGCCGCCGGCCAACGCCATCAGCGAGGTCATGCCGCCGATGAGCTGGCCCGCGTTGTCGGCCCGGACCAGGTAGCCGAGCAGGATGCCGAGTGCCGCGAGCGGCACCATGCCGATCATCACCCAGATCCCGGCCTCGACGTACGTGCCGACCGAGAGGTGCGCCCGGCCGAGGACGACCGCCTCGATGAACACCGCGATCAGCGCGGGCAGCGCGAGGGTGAAGCCGCCGAGCACCTTGCAGACCAGGTACTGCGGGCCGGTGAGCGCGGTCAGCCGCAGCTGGCGGCTCCAGCCGCCGGCCCGCTCCAGCGCGATCCGGGTGCCGATGGCGACGACGGCCATCATGGCGCCGAAGCTGGCCATGCTGATCATGATGTAGGGCCCGACGGTGATCGGGCCGAGCGTGTCGGTCGGGTCCGTCGCCGTGAACGCGGCGAACATGATCACCGGTAGGGCCATGCTGAAGATGAGGAACCGGGGGTTGCGCAGGATGCGGCCCATCTCGAACCGGGTGTAGCGGGCGATCAGCAGCGCGCCGTTCATCGGGCGGTCTCCTTCGCGGCGGCGTCGGTGTCCGCGCCGGTCGGTGAAGCGGGGGTGGGCAGCGCCGTCGGCTGGTCAGAGGTCAGGGCGAGGAACGCGTCCTCCAGGCCGGCGCCGGAGATCTCCAGGTCGCGGACCGTGGGGGCCGCGTCGAGCAGCGCCCGCAGGGCCACGTCACTGTCGGAACAGCGCAGCTCGATCGTGTCGCCGCGGCGGGCGGCCCGGGTGACGCCCGGCAGGCCGCCGAGCGTGGCGATCCCGCCGTCGTCGACGCCTGGCAGGGTGGCCCGGATCGTCCGGCCGCCGACCAGCGCCTTGACCTCGGTCGTCGGCCCGTCGGCGACGACCCGGCCGGAGCGCAGCAGCACGATCCGGTCGGCGAAGTCATCCGCCTCGGCCAGGTAGTGCGTCGCGAACAGCACCGTGCGCCCCTCGGCGGCCCAGGCCCGTGTCGAGGCCCAGAACGCCTGGCGAGCCGAGACGTCCATCGCGGCGGTCGGCTCGTCGAGCACCAGGAGGGCCGGGTCGGGCAGCAGCGCGACGGCGAACCGCACCCGCTGGCGCTGGCCGCCGGACAGTTTCTCGGTACGCGACTCGGCGAGCTCGGTCGCGCCGGCCCGGCGCAGTGCCTCGGCGACGGTCAGCGGGCGGGGGTACAGCCCGCGCAGCGCGTCGAGCATCGTCCGGACGGTGACGAACGGCAGCAGGCCGCCGTTCTGCAGCATCGCCGCGACGAGGCCGTCCGCGCAGGCCTGCCGGGGCGAGCGCCCGAAGAGGCTGACCGTGCCGGCGTCCGGGCGGGTCAGGCCGAGCAGCATGTCGATCGTGGTGGACTTGCCGGCGCCGTTCGGCCCGAGGAGGGCGATGACCTGGCCGGCCGGGACCGTCAGGCTGACGCCGTCCACCGCCTTCGTGGCGCCGTAGCTGCGCCGCACGCCGCTCAGGGCGATCGGTGCGGGCGCGGCGGTCAAGGTCGTGGCGGACGGGGCCCGCCGGCGGCGGTCGGGCTGTGGTGACAGGTGGTCGCTGGGCATGTCAGCAGAGTGCCGTTTCGACCCGTACCAAGGTCAGTCATGACCGTCACGACCTCGGGATGACATCCGTCATTGGTGCCGACTGATCCGCTCGGGCCGGTGGCCGACCGCCCTGGGCGCGGAGTCGGAACGGGATGCGGCGTGTCGGTGGGCCATGGGAGATGTTTCGTTGCTCTTTCGGTACGGTTGCGTTTGGCTGCTTTCGTGATATCTCGCGGTTCTGGGTTGAGACGGCCCAGGCGGCCTGGCGGCGCGTGTCTGGCGGGCGACGAGCACACGGGTCGCCCGACCGCCTGTGCCAGAGTGTTCGCCACTGCCTAGTACTCATCTACTGCCCAGTAGCTGCTTCTCGTCATGGCCGGCGACGTTTGTGGGGATCGGCCAGGAAGGACGTCAACATGGCCATCAGTCTCGCCAAGGGCGGCAACGTCAGCCTGACGAAGACCGCGGCGGAGGCCGGCACCGGGGCACTCACCTCGCTGACCGTCGGTCTGGGCTGGGATGCCCGCACGACCACCGGAACCGAGTTCGACCTCGACGCCTCGGCGATCGGCGTCAACGCGAGCGACAAGGTGTTCTCCGACGGGCACTTCATCTTCTTCAACAACCTGAAGTCGCCGGAGGACGCGATCGTGCTGTCCGGCGACAACCGGACCGGCGAGGGCGAGGGCGACGACGAGTCGATCGTCATCACCCTGGGCAGCGTTCCGGCGGACATCACCAAGATTGTGATTCCGGTGTCCATCTACGACGCCGTGAACCGGGCCCAGAACTTCGGCCAGGTCCGCAACGCCTACATCCGGGTCGCCGACCAGACCGGCACCGAGCTGGTCCGTTACGACCTGTCCGAGGACTACTCGACCGAGACCGTCGTCATCTTCGGCGAGGTCTACCGCAACGGCGCCGAGTGGAAGTTCCGGGCCGTCGGCCAGGGCCACAACGACCTCGCCGGCCTCGCCCGCGACTACGGCGTGAACGTCTAGCACCACGAAGGTCTTTCTGAGCGGGGGTGTCTGCCTGATGGCGGGCACCCCTTTGCTTGTGGTGGGAGCCTGAAGGCATGACGGCGGGGCCCGTGATGAGCGGGTGGCAGGTGGCGGCTCCGGGGCCGGCGGCGGGCGGGCCGCTGCGGCGGGTTGAGGTGCCTGTGCCCGAGCCGGGGCCGGGCCAGGTGCGGGTGCGGGTGTTGGCCTGCGGGGTGTGCCGGACCGACCTGCATCTGGCCGAGGGGGATCTGGCGCCGCACCGGCCGTTCACGATCCCGGGGCACGAGGTCGTCGGCCGGCTCGACGCCGTCGGGCCGGGGGTGGACGCGGCAGCGCTGTGGCCCGGCCTCGGCCCGGACGGCCGGCTCGGCATCGCCTGGCTGGCCGGGACCGATGGGAGCTGCCGGTACTGCCGTCGGGGCCACGAGAATCTCTGCCCGGCGTCCACCTACACCGGGTGGGACGTCGATGGTGGTTACGCCGAGTACGCCGTCGTGAGCGCCGGCTACGCCTACCGGTTGCCCAGCGGCTACGGCGACGGCGAGTTGGCCCCGCTGCTGTGCGCCGGGATCGTCGGCTACCGCGCGCTTCGCCGGGCCCAGTTGCCGCCGGGCGGCAGGCTGGGGATCTACGGCTTCGGCGCGTCCGCTCACCTCGCCGCGCAGGTGGCGCTCGCCGAGGGCGCGACCGTGCATGTGATGACCCGGTCCGCGGACGCCCAGCGGCTCGCGACCGAGCTGGGCGCCGCGTCGGTGACCGGCGCCTACGACGCCCCGCCGGAGCCACTGGACGCGGCCGTGCTGTTCGCCCCGGTGGGGGAGCTGGTGCCGGTCGCGCTGGAGGCGCTCGACCGGGGCGGAACGCTCTCCATCGCCGGGATCCACCTCTCGGACGTCCCGACGCTCAACTATCAGCGGCAGCTGTTCCAGGAGCGCTCGGTGCGCAGCACGACGGCCAACACCAGGGCCGACGGCCGGGAGTTCCTCGAGATCGCGGCCCGGCACCGACTGGCGGTCACGGTCGCGGCCTACCCGCTGGCGGCCGCCGACCAGGCGCTGACCGACCTCGCGGCCGACCGGGTCACCGGCGCCGCCGTTCTCTTCCCCGATCCGGCCAGCTGACCGGCGGTCAGGCCGTGGCCAGCGCCTCGGTGGGCTCCAGCTCGCTGGGCGCCAGCCGCGCGGCACGCGCCTTCCAGGCCCGCAGGGCCGCCGTGCCGAGGGCGGTCAGCGCCGCGGCGGTGACGACCTCGCGGGGCAGACGGTGACGGGCCTCGTTCTGGATCAGCTCGTGGAACCGGTCGAACTTGGCCGGCCACGGGCTCTGGCCGAAGAAGAACCGGCCGACCTTGTCCGTGTCCGGCAGGCAGGCGCCGGTCATCCCGGCCAGCACGGCCAGCCGGACCTCGGCCGGCGCCGACGCCGTGAGCAGCGCCATCGCGGACAGCCCCGCGATGCCGTCCACCTTCGCGATCGGCATCCACTCGTCCTCGGTGTTCGGCCCGAGGCCCCAGTGCGGCAGCGCGTCCATCACGAGGTGCGACAGGAAGCCGGCGGCGAGCGCCGCTCCCGGCCGGCGGACGGCCATGCCGACGAAGGCGCCCGCCCCGACGTGCGAACTGATGATCATCTGGTCCAGCTCCTGACGTGACGGCTCCGCGTGGCCGCGCACTCCACGCTGCCACTCGTCCCTTCGCGGACGACCACCGGGGTGGGGCTGGCCCCCGCGGGCCGAGATCGTCATTCCGAGTTCGCGGATCGAGGAGCTCCGATGTCCGTCTCCGGCCAGAACCTGCCGCCGACATAGGAGGTATTGCATTCTGTAAGGGGCGGATGGCAGACTGTCGACCCGGTCCGACGGAGCGTGCGTCGGCTAGGACCGTTCGGCCGGACCACTGGGGGGAGGGCCCCCATGCCCGCGCCGGTGACGGCCGAAGGAGGCGCCAGCGACATGGTCAGTCTGACCGGCGGGGAACCCCGCCCCCTGACGCTGGGCCAGTTCTCCGCCGGGTTACGGCGGCTCGCCGGCGCGCCGGGCCCGCGCGGTGCGTGCCTCGCTCCCGCGCTGTCCGGCGACGAGGCGTCCCCGGCCCGGCTGGTGCGGATGTTGCCCCTGCGCTGCGCCGACGGTCTGGCCCGCGGCGAGCACGGGCCGACGGGCCTGCCCGCCGGCGCGGTCGTCTCGGTCGCCTGGCAGCTCGACGGGGTCGGCGCCGTGGTCGGGGCGCTCCTGCCGCCGGGCCACCCGGCGGCCGGCCGGCTCGGTGCCCGCGTGCTGGCCGGCGAGGGGGTGTGGCCGGCGACGGTGTGGCCGGCCGGCTCGGAGGTCTCTCGGGAGAGCCCACTGATCGAGCTGGCGGACACCCCGGCCCGGCTGGTCGTACGCGCCCCGGACCGGGACATCGTCGGAAGTCTCGACCAGCCGGCCCGCCCGCCGGCCGACGCGGGCCGGCTGACCAGGGCGACGACCGGCCTGCGCCGGGGTAACCGGCAGGTCCGCATCCGCGCCGGCGACCGGGTCTGGTGGCTGCGGGCGACCGGCGTCTTCGGCGTCCGGGTCAGCCGCGGCGACCGCCCGGTCTACCTGACCCGTGGCATGCTCGGCCACTTCGAGCCTGGCGCCGACGAGCTCGACGTCAGCGTCGTCCTCGCGACCCTGGCGTCCCTGCCCAGCTCGACGTACGCGCCCATCCTCGGCTTCTGACCCGGCCGCGCCGGATTCTCCAGTACGGCCGGCCGCAAGATCGGCCCGTCGCCAAGATCGCCGTTTTCGCCCTCTGATGGCTGCAGAACGGGCCCGGTCATGACCACCCGAGGGCCGAAACGGCGATCAGGACTGGCGGCGGAGGCGGGCTGGCTAGCCGGCGACGACGCGGCGGCCCTCGAAGGCGCGGCCAAGGGTGACCTCGTCGGCCCACTCCAGGTCGCCGCCCATCGGCAGACCGCTGGCCAGCCGGCTCACTGTCAGGCCCATCGGGCCGATCTGACGAGCCAGGTAGCTCGCGGTGACCTCGCCCTCGGTGTTCGGGTCGGTCGCGAGGATCAGCTCCGTGACGGTGCCATCCGCCAGCCGCGCGATCAGTTCACGGATGTGCAGGTCGTCCGGGCCGACCCCGCCGATCGGGTTGATCGCCCCACCGAGCACGTGATACCTGCCGCGGAACTCCCGGGTGCGCTCGACCGCGACGACGTCCTTCGACTCCTCGACGACGCAGATCACCGTGGTGTCGCGACGCGGGTCAGCGCAGATCCGGCACAGCTCGGCCTGGGCCACGTTGAAGCAGATCCGGCAGAACTGGACCTTCTCCTTCACCTCGAGCAGCGCCTTGGCCAGCCGCCGGACGTCGGCCGGATCCGCCGCGAGGATGTGGAACGCGATGCGCTGCGCGCTCTTCGGGCCGATCCCGGGCAGCGCCCCGAGCTCGTCGATCAGGTCCTGGACGACGCCTTCGTACACGTGTGCCTTACCGTTCCCGCGCCGTCGGCGCCGTCGTCCAACGCCTGGTCGTCACTCAGCCGCCGAGCCCGGGGATCCCACCGGGCAGGCCCGGCAGCCCCCCGCCGAGCATGCCGCCGAGGCCGCCGGTCACGCCGGCCATCTTCTCCTCGGCCAGCTTGTGGGCGTTCGTCGTCGCGTCCCGGACGGCGGCCAGCACCAGGTCGGCCAGCGTCTCGGTGTCCTCGGGGTCTACCGCCTTCGGACTGATCGTCAACGCGACCAGCTCGCCGCCGCCGTTGACCGTCGCCGTCACGAGGCCGCCGCCGGCGCTGCCGTCGACCCGGGCCTCGGCCAGCTCGCGCTGCGCGGCGACCATCGCGGCCTGCATCTTCTGCGCCTGCTCGAAGATCGCACCGAAGCCGCCGATCCCGTCGCCCAGCCCGCCGGCCGGCCCTGGATTTCCAGCAGGGCCCGAATTTCCAGCAGGCCACGTGTTTCCGAACGGCTCGCCTGGGCTCGACATGACCATGAGCCTACGTCCCGGGTACGACACGTTCAGCTGGCGCCGCGCTGCTCCATGACGGTGGCGCCTAGCCCGACCCGCAGGAGCTCCATGGCGGCGGCCTCACCCGAGAGCGTCGAGCCCGCGTGGGCGGGAGCGTCGTCGTCGTCCAGGGAGGGCTCGTCGGCTGTGCTCGGCGCGGCGACCCCCGCGGTGGCCAGGTCGGCGGCGGCCGGTGCTGCGCCGCCCAGGTGGCCGCCGAGCGGGACGATGCCGCCGCCGGAGGGCGCGCCCGCCAGGCTGGCGCCGGCCTGGTGGGCATAGGCGGACGTCCCGATCCCCGGGTGGCCAGCACCAGGCGCGACCTGGGCCTGGTGCGGGCTGCCGGCGGACGCGTCCAGGCCTGGACCGAGCGGCCCCCGGACAGCGGTGGCGACGGCGGGGCCGGAAGCCGACGAGACCGGACCGCCGCCCGGGCCCCCGCCGCTGCCGTACCCGCCCAGCGCCGCCGCCCCACCGGTGCCCAGCCCCGACGGCGCACCGCCGCCCAGCGAGGCGGCCGTGTCGAAGCCGCCTGAGGTCTGGGAGGCAAGACCGCCGCCGGGCGTGGCTGGAGTGAATCCGGCCGGCGGTCGGGGGGTGGAGTTCGGCGGCGGGGTCGGGTTGGGCCGGCCCCCGGACGCCGACGGGAAGCCACCGCCGGATGGTGCGACCGGCGGTCGGTTCGGCCCGCCACGGGAGCCGCCGGCCGGGCGGCCGCCGCCGGGCTCCCCGATCGTCACGCGCCAGCCACCGCCGAGCTGCTCGGCGAGCGCCTCGCAGAGCACGTCGATATGGCTGCCCTGGCCGAACATCTGCGCGATCCGCGGCGCCGAGAAGGCGAGGAACAGCTCGCCGCCGCGGGCGTCAAGGACGCTGGCGTACTCGGTGAGCAGGGCGAACGTCGTCTGCTTACGCCGCCGGGTCGCCGCGAGCACCTGGTCCCACACGGCCCGCACGGTGGCCGCCTCGGCGCCCTCGCCACCGGCCGCGGCAGGGGCCGGCTGGGCGACCGCCGGCTGGGCGGCTGGCGCCTGAGGGGCTGGCGCCTGTGGGGCTGGTGGTGTCTGTGGGGCTGGGGGAGGCGGGCCACCTGGCCGGCCGGGTGACGTGCTCGGGCCGCCGCTCCAGCCGCCGGCCTGCTGGGCGGCGGACGGCTGGGCCGCGGGCGCGGGCATCGGTCCGGCCGGGGCCGCCGGGGGCTGCGCCCATGACGTGTCCTGCCGGGGCGACCCGGCAGGCTCGGCGGCGGGGGCGGGCGGTCTCGCGGGGGCGGGCGGCACGTCCGGGGCACCTGGCCCGGCGGGGGTGAGCGGGCCCCCGGCCCGCGCCGCGGCGGCTGCCGGCGGCGGGCCGGCGGCGAGGCCGCGCTCCAGCCGTTCCAGCCGGGTCAGCAGGGCGGCCGGATCTCCTGCCGCGGCGGCGGGAAGGAGGGCCCGCGCCACGACCAGCTCGAGCAACAGCCGCGGGCTGGCCGTCCCTCGCATCTCCGCGAGGCCGGCGTGCAGCACGTCCGCGGTCCGGGACAGCTCGGCCGGGCCGACCCGGCCGGCCTGCGCCTTCATCCGCTCGATCTGGTCGGCGGAGAATGCATCCAGCAGCCCCCGCTCGACCGCGTCCGGCACCGCCTTGATCATGATCAGGTCGCGCATCCGGTCGAGCAGGTCGGCGGTGAACCGACGCGGGTCGTGCCCCGAGCCGACGACCTTGTCGACGACGGTGAACAGGGTCGCGCCGTCCCGAGCCGCCAGCGCGTCGACGGTCTCGTCCAACAGCACGCCGTCGGTCATGCCGAGCAGGGCCACCGCGCGGTCGTAACGCAGCCCGTCCGAGCCGGCGCCGGCGAGCAGCTGATCGAGCACCGACAGCGAGTCGCGCACCGAGCCGGCGCCGGCCCGGACCACCAGCGGCAGCACCGCCGGGTCGACGTCGACGCCCTCCTGCGCGGCCACCGAGGCCAGGTGGTCGCGTAGCACCCCCGGCGGCACCAGCCGGAACGCGTAGTGGTGCGTGCGGGACCGGATGGTGGCGATCACCTTGTCTGGCTCGGTGGTGGCGAAGACGAACTTCAGGTAGGACGGCGGCTCCTCGACGACCTTGAGCAGCGCGTTGAACGCGGCTGCCGTGACCATGTGCGCCTCGTCCACCACGAAGATCTTGAAACGGGCCGACGCGGGCGCGAAGAAGGCCCTCTCGCGCAGGTCACGGGCGTCGTCGACGAGACCGTGCGAGGCGGCGTCGATCTCGGTGACGTCCATCGACGAGCCGGTGCGGATCGACACGCACTGGTCGCAGACCCCGCACGGATCCGGGGTCGGCCCCTTCTCGCAGTTCAGCGACGCGGCGAGGATCCGGGCCGACGACGTCTTCCCACAGCCACGCGGGCCGCTGAACAGGTAGGCGTGGTGTAGCCGCCCGGTCCGCAGCGCCTGCATGAGGGCGGAGGTCACGTGCTCCTGGCCCACGACCTGGCTGAATGTCGCGGGCCGGTACCGGTTGTACAGCGCTGTGCTCACTGGCCCGTCTCCCCGCCCGTCTCCCCGGCTGGCCCAACCAGCTCGCCTACGTCGCGAGCGGTGCCCATTGTCCCCTCCTGCCGCGGGCGTCCGTCCGGGCCACTACGAGCCCTGCCGCCGAGGTCTCCCGGCGTCCGACCCTGGGTCCCCCGCGGCCCCGGTCAGCTGATCAGCTGGGTATGTCCGGCCAGGAGGCCGAGCAGGTGCGGCCGGTGGGCCTCCGCGACCGCCCGCAGCGGCAGTGGCTGGCCCGTGGCGCCCCGGCCGGGGCCGGTCAGCAGCAGGATGAGGCCATCAGCCTGAGCCCGATAGGGGAAGTGCGCCCACGCGAACGCCGCGGAGCTTGTCGCGGTCTGCACCCGCACTCCGGCAGGCTCGACGTCGACCGTGAACGAGCCGGTGAGGAAAGGGTTGTCGGCCAGCTGGCGGCGCACCGCCGCCCGCCCGGCCCGCCGCGGCGACAACCGCCAGAAGATCAGGCAGTAGTAGAACGCCCCCACGAAGGCGACGGCGATCGCGGCCGGAAGCGACGTCGATACCCCGACCAGCAGCACAACCACGGGCACGACCACTGCCGCGATGATGCGAATCCGCCGCACCTGGGACCGGATCCGCGAGGCGGCGGCCGTCGCGAGCTCGTCGGGGCTGAGCAGGAACATCAACTGGATGCCACCAGCAGCCGTGGTGGACGAAGCGGGCGAATCGAACACCGCGCCGAGTCTAGGCAGGCCTGGACTCGCCCGGCCTTCCGGCCGGCGGCCGGTCAACGAGAGGACCCCCCGCACACCCGCCAGAGCCCGCTTATCCTTGCTGCCTTCCGGCCCTGGGGAGGTTCACGAGGATGACGCCGCACGAGGGGTCTGCCACGCAGCATAGCCCGCCAGCGCCGATCTTGACGCCGGGGCCCAGGCCCTCGGCTGGTACGCGGGAGATCCGCCAGCGCTGATCTCGGCGTCTGGGCTCCAGGGCCCTCCGGCCGGCCGTAGCCCGGCGAACGCCCCGCCCTCCGGTGGGCCAGTCGTCCCTAGATCGTCCTTTTCGCCCTCCAGCGGACCCTGCTGGCCTATTCGGCGGGCCTGGCTGGCCTAGACCTGTGCTCGCCCGTGGGTCGGCGCTCTCGTGTGGTCATGATCGCGGTTCTGGCCCTGGGATGGTCGTGACGAGGGCGTTTCCGCGACCGTCCCAGGGCTCGAACCGCGATCATGGTCGGTGCGGTGGCCAGCGAGACGGGGAGCGGGCGCCGCGCGTCGCGCACGGCCTGGCGCTGATCTCGCCAGCCCGCCGTCGGTGGCGCTCGGACCTCGCTTGGCTCGCGCGAGATCTGCCGGGAGAGGCCCCGCTGGACTGTGGTCGCCCGCTGGCCCCGTTACTCCCGCGATCCGGTAGTCTCGTCGGCGGAGGACTCGCCTAGTGGCCTAGGGCGCACGCTTGGAAAGCGTGTTGGGTTCACACCCTCGGGGGTTCGAATCCCCCGTCCTCCGCCCTTGCGTACCAGGCTGATCCCACGGGCAGGCCCGCAGCACGGAACCTGCCCGTGGATCATCTGGTCTCAGTTCCGGTCTCATTGGGCCGTTTCCTCGGACGTCGGGCCTTCCCACAGCAGTCGGTTGAGCCGCCCCGCCGCGTCCTTCAGCACGGGGTCGGTCAGGTGCTGATAGCGGCGGCGCATGTCCGTCGACCAGCCCATGATCCCCATCACGGTCCGGTCGGGCACGCCCAGCAGTAGGAGCACCGTCGCCGCGGTGTGCCGCGCGTCGTGCAGCCGGGCGTCGCGCAGGCCGGCGACGGCGATCAGCGCCTTCCACTCGTGGTAGTCCGTGTTCGGGTTGAGCAACCGGCCCGTCTCGGACGCGAACAGCCACCCGCCGTCCTGCCACAGGTTCCCGGCCTCGGCGCGCTCCTTGTCCTGCCGGTCCTTGTGTCGCCGCAGGATCTCGATCAGCTCGTCGGGTAGCCCGATCGAGCGGGTACCGGCGCGCGACTTCGTGTCCTTGGTGTCCTTCCGGATCTGCACGCGGTCCCGGCAGTACCCGGCCTTGCGCCCGCACGGGGTCGCGCAGCCGTGGCGGTACTTCGGGCGCAGCCGGCCGCGCCGCACCCGGATGACCCCGGCGTCGAGATCGACGTCCGCCCAGCGCAGGCCGAGCGCCTCGCCCTGGCGCAGACCGAGCGCGAGCGCGAGCACCCACCGCGCGCTGTTGCGCCGCTTCGCGGCCTCCATCAGCAGCTGCTGCACCTCCGCGACCGAGTACGGCTCGACCTCCGCCTCGGTCAGCCGCGGTGGCTTGGCCAGCGAGGCCACGTTGCGCCCGACGTGGCCCCGGCGGACCGCCTCGCCGAGCGCCGTCCGCAGCGTCCGCAGCGCCTGGTGTGCGGTGGCCGGCGCGCTGCCCGAGGTCTGCATCCGGGCCATCAGCGACTCGACGTGCTCAGGCTCCAGCCGCTCCAGCCGGTGCGCGCCGAGGCCGGGCACCAGGTGGACACGGACCGCGACCCGGTAGCCGTCGATGGTGTTCTCGCTGACCGACGGGGCGGCGATGTTCTCGACCCAGTGCTCCAGCCAGCGCGCGACCGTCCAGGGTCGACCGGGCTTGCGGACGGTGCCGTTGTCGCGCTCCCGCTCCAGCTTGCGGACCTTCGCGATTGCCTCAGTCTCGGTCTTGCCGCGGACGTGGCGGCGGTCGGGCTTGCCGTTGTCCTTGACGCCGACGGTGACCCGGCCGTGCCAGGACCCGTCGGCGCCGAGGTAGATCGTGGACGCGCCGTTGGGCGCGCGGGTGCCCTCAGGGCGCCTACGCGGCACGGTTGCCTCCACCCGGTTCGACGCGGCGCTCGGCGAACGTCTCGACGTCGGCCAGGCGCAGCCGGCGCAGCCGACCGATCCGGACGGCGGGGATCTCGCCGTCGCCGATCAGGTCGTAGAGCACGGTCCGGCTGATCCGCAGCAGGCGCGCGGCTTCCTCCACGGTCAGCAGGACCGGCGCGCCGGCCGGGCTCGGCGGCGGGACTGGCCGCGCGTTCGCGGCGAGGTCGTCCAGGCGGGCCAGCGCGGCGTGCAGGGCCGCGCGTATCGCGTCGAACTCGGACTCGGACACGGATACCGGCGGCCGGTCCGGACTGAACGCCACCACGGTCATGGGGTCTCCTTCGGCTTGGCGGGTGGGGGGTGTGGCCCCGGCGGCTAGGAAGGGCGGGCGGTGTCGCGGGCGTCGCGGGCTGCCTCCCGCCGCGACCGGGCGAGGTCGGCCGCCATCGCGGCCAACTGGGCGTCACCAGCGAGCCGGTAGCCGGCGCCCTCGAAGCGCCAGGAGCCGAGTGCGATGACTTCGTCGCCGGTGTCGTTCTCGAGTGGGCGGTTCCAGGCGTCGAGCGGCGTGCGCGGGTTGCCGGCGCTGTCGTGGGTGCGGTTCCAGTCGCGGCGTTCCTGCCGGCACGCGCCGAACGTGGTCGAGTAGCGGCGCGACTTCGTCAGCCAGTGCCCGCGGTAGCCGTACTGGTGGGCGTTCGCGCGCAGCCGCAGCGCTTCGAGGTGGCGCCGGCCGCCGAGCGTCCAGGCGGTCTTGACCATCGCGGCCTGGTGAGGGTTGAGGAACGGCAGGACCGCGAACAGGTCGGCGGTCTTGCGGATGGGCCGGTCGAGGGCCCCGCCGTCCGCGACGCTCTTGGTCGTGTACTTCGCGAGGTAGTTCCCCACGGCCTGCGGGCTCAGGCGGCGGCCCGTCATCGTGGTGTCGCCGTCGAGTTCGGCGCCGCCGTCCACGGCGATGTGCTGCTCATCGTGCTGTTCGCCCCACCGGGCGTCATGCGCACCGGCCCCGGTCGGCGACGGGCACGGCTCGCGGGCGCGCTCGACGGCCCATCGCCAGCAGGCGGCGAGGAGTTTCCCGGTCGCCCAAGCGGGCGGTGGGGGCCAGGCGTCGGGGTTGTCGCGGTCGAAGCCGTCGAGGCGCATGACGGCGTGGTAATGGATCAGCGCGCGTTGCTGGCCCTCGGCGACCTTCACATACGAGATCCGGATCAGGTCGCGCAGGCCGACACGGCGGGTGCCGTCGCGGCGGGTGTAGCCGAGCGCAGGCATGCCGACCTGGGCGGCCATCCGCCGGTAGGCGAGATCCACGGTCCGCTTCCACAGCCGGGCCGCGGTCGCGTTCCACAGCACGGCGCCGGTCAGGTCGTAGCAGGCCAGACACAGCGCCTGGCCCAGTAGCGGGTCGGCGGGGTCGTCGTGGGTGCGCCAGCAGCCGACCGGTTGGCCGTGCGGGCAGGTCCCGCTCAGGCGGTGGCAGGTCCGCGCGGGACGGCCCTTGCCCGCGTTGCGGGTGTGGACCATGCCGAAGCTCGGCGCGGTGACCGTGACGAACAGCCCCGGATGCTCGGCGACCTCAGCGGGGACGCCCCGGCCGCCGGTCAGACCGCTGTGGACGATCTGCCAGGCGTCGCCCGCGTAGGTGTAGGAGCACGACGGACAGACCGACGCGCGGCGGTTGCCGCACGGGATCAGGATCGTCCCGTCGGGTTGGGTGGCCGAGTCGAAGGTGCGGCGGATCTCGCCGGTGCGGGTGTCGGCCTGGCCGCTCCAGCCGGACAGGCGGATGGGTCGCGTGCAGCCGGCGACCCGGTCGAGCTGGGCGCGGAACGCTTCCAGGGTGCCGTCGGCGCGACGTGCGGCGGTTTCGGGCGTGAGGGCGGGAGGCGGTGCCGTGGCGGTGGTCATAGGGCGGCGGTCACCTCCTGCACGTCGGGTCGGTGGTTGCGTGGGGCCGGCGGGGCAGGGCCGGCGGGCGGGCGGTCGGTTAGCGGGCGGTGCGGAAGGTGCGGCGCCAGCGGGCGGCAGCCTCGGTGGCAGGCAGGCAGGCGGGCGGGGATGGTGGTGGTCAGGCCGATCCCGCGGACCGCGCCGTCGGAGGCGCGTAGCGCGTCCTGGTGGTGGGTGGCGCACACGTCGAGCTGGTCTCCGGTCGAGTCGGCGAGCACGACCACGGCGGGGACGCGGCAGATCTGACAGGGCCGGGCGCTCACGCGGCGGCGGCCGGGTCGATGTCGAACACGTCCTCGGCGGTGGTGGGGCGGCCGGTGCCCCGGGCGGCGCGGGTGACCTTCGTGGTGGCGTAGCGCAGCGACGGGCCGATCTCGTCGACGTCAAGCTCGAAGGCGGTGCGCTTCACGCCGTCCTTCTCGTAGGAGCGCTGGCGCAGCCGGCCGGTGACGATGACGCGCATGCCCTTGGCCAGGGAGTCGGCGACGTGCTCGGCGGGCTGGCGCCAGATCGAGCAGCGCAGGAACAGCGGCTCCCCGTCCTTCCACTCGTTCGTCGCCCGGTCGAGCGTGCGGGGGGTGGACGCGACGGTGAACGAGGTGACGGCGGCGCCGCTGGGGGTCACTCGGAAGTCGGGGTCGGCGGTCAGGTTCCCGACGACGGTGATCGTGGTTTCACCGGCCATGGCAGGTCAGCTCCTTGGGGTGTGGGTGGCGGCGGGTGGGATGTCGTCGAACAGGGAGGTCTGGTGGGTGCAGGACTCGCACAGCGGCCCGCCGTCCGCGGCGACCAGGCCGGCGTCGGCGGCCGGAATGGGGACGGGGCCGCGGCAGGCCCGGCACGGCCGGGTGACCGTCTCGGCGGGCAGTGGTCTTGCGGGCGGGACGGCAGAAGTGGGTCTGGTGGGTCGCGAGGAGCTGGTCAGCCTCGGCCTGGGTGGCGACGTTCTGGGAGGTGACGCGGCAGTCGGGGCACGTGTAGTGCGCCATGATGGGGACTCCCTTGCTGTCCTTGTGTGGGTGGTGGGGGCCGGGGCGCGGCGACGTTCTTGGCGGAGTGGCGTCGCGCCCCGGGCGGATCTAGCGGTGGCGGGCGGGTCGGCGGGTTGTCGGCCGGGGACGCTGGAGCGTGGCGGCGTGGACGGCCTTCACGTGCGCCACGAGCTGGGCTGGGGTGGTGAACGAGGTGCGGCAGGGCACGCAGGCGTAGGCCGGGGTGTCGGTCGTCGGCGGGGGCATGTGGCTTCCCTTCGAGGTGGGTTGGGCGGGGCGCGGGGGTCAGAGGGCGACGGTGGCGAGGGCCGCGGCCCACAGGCAGGCGGTGTGCAGCGCCTGGTCTGACAGGTAGAGGCCGTTGAGTCCGTGGTCGGCGAGCTGGGCGAACTGGCGGGCGCCGGTGTGTTCCAGGACCCAGCGGACCGGGGTCCGCCGGTCCCACAGCGCGTGTGTCGCGGCGGAGAGCGCGAGGCCGGCAGCGGCGCCGGTCGGGCTGATCGGCAGGCCGAACGCGGCGACGGCGGCGGCGGACATGGCGGTCAGGATCAGGTGGTAGCCGCCGATGTGGCGGGCGAGCGCGGCCCAGCCGGCGGGGCCGGCGGTGGCTTTGAGCGCGGCCTGCCGGTCGGTCTGACCGAGGACGTGATCGGCCAGGGTGTGCGCGGCGTAGGCGGTCGCCGCGAGCGTGGCGAAGGTGGCCGGGTCGGCGCTCACCGATGGCCGTGCCAGGCGTTGCCCGCGAGGACGAAGCCGAGCACGCTCCGCGCCGTTGCCTGGAAGGCGCTCTGCGGACGGTTCCTCGGGTTGGTCCGGGACAGCGGACACGCCGTGTTGGTGCACGTGCCGGCCACGACGTCGGCGCCGCAGTTGATGCACTGCATGGTCTTGACCTTTCGGGGGTTGCGGTCGGGTCCTGTCGGCGGCGCTCAGAGGGCGGCGATGAACTCGCCGAGGCCGGCGGTGATCTGGGTCAGGACGTGGCCGGCGACGGCGAGGTCGGCGGCTGTCGTCGTCGGGGCGGTCGCGGCGGCCCAGAGGAACAGGCCGACCGCGGCGGCGAGGGCCCAGGGCCAGCGGGCGCGGGGCCGTAGTCGGGTCTGGTGGCGCATGGAGGTTCTCCGTTCTGTCACGCTGTGTGATGGTGGGTGGGTGTGGGTGGGGAGGGGAGGGAGGCGCGGGAGGGCGTCTCGATCCCGGTTTCGGGGTGTGAGTGGGCCGGTTGTGGGGTCGGGTCCCTCGGGTCCCTTGGCTCCCCTGGGGGTGTGGCCTGGGGCTGTTCGCGCTGCTAGACGGCGGTGCCAGGCCGGGGGAGGCGGCGAGGGACTCGGCGAGGGAGAACTCCCTCGGTCCCTCGGTCCTCCCTCGCGGGTTCCCTCACGCCGCTGGTCACGCTGTGTCGAACTCGTCGGCTGTTTCGTCGGCGGGGTCGGTGTCGCGGTCGGCCATGGCGGCGGCGACCCGCTCGGCGTTGACGGACATCCGGCCGCGGGTCTTGTAGGGCCGGGCGGAGTCGGGGAGTTCCTCGCGGAGCCGTTCGAACGTCCACCCTCGGTAGAGCTGCGGGCGCAGCGCGGCCAGGCCGGCGAGGACTTCCAGGGTGGGCATGATCGGGTCCGGTCCGGCGGCGCGGATCACGGCGACGATGTCGGCGAGCGGGTCGACGTGCTCGACCTGCTCCGGCCCGTCGTCGGCGGGGGCTGGTGGGTTGTCGACCATGGCCAGGGCCCGCTCCACGACGGGGGTGACGTCGTCGATGCCGTCGCCGCGGCGGACGTAGAAGCAGCGCAACAGGCCGTCGGCGGGGGTGAACCCGGAGGTCATCGCGGTGCCGAGGTCACCGAGGTCGACGGTGCCGTCAGCCTCGACGGTCATCGGGCGCAGCGTCGTCGCGGAGATCCCGGCGCGGTGCTTGCCGGTGCCCAGGATCGCGTCGTTGCCCTGGTGGTCACCGATCGCGAAGCACGCCCGGTTGGACAGCACCTTGGCGACCTTGCGGGGCAGCGAGTCCGCCGACGGGACGGGTGTGGCGAAGATCAGGGTGACGCCGTACTTGCGGGCCTTGGCGACGATCTTCTCGACGAGTTCGGCGGCTTCCTCGCCGACGTCGGAGACGAACAGTTCCTGGCACTCGTCGATCACCACGACCCGGGGCCGCATGCTCGGATCGGCCTCGGCCAGACGCCGGGTGAGCTTCGGCTCCCCGGCCGCGGAGAGCTTGCGGCCGCGGTCGGACAGCTCGGACATGAGCTGCTTCAAAGCGGCGAGGACGGTCGGGATCTCGTCCGGGTCGTCCGAGACGAACAGGGTCCGTAGCCGGGGTCGCAGCGGGTCGTAGTCGGCGTTGACGGCCATGCAGTAGACGTCGATCTCGACGAGCGGGTCGAGGATCGCCCCCAACAGGGCGGTGATGATCAGGGTGGATTTGCCGGAGCCCATCATCCCGGCGACGCCCCAGTTGGCCTGGAACAGCCGGCCGAGCACGACGTTCCCGCGCGGGTCGACCCCGACCGGCACGCCCTTGAAGTAGTCCGCGGTGCCGGTGGTGAGCAGCGGCCAGGGCGCGACGGGCTTGGTCAGGCTGCCTTGGTCGGCGACCCACAGGTCCAGGACGCCGGGCTTGTCGCGGGGCTCGGTCGGCCACACCTCCACCGGCAGGCGCAGCAGGTTGTGCGCGAGCACCCGCTTGCTGTTGACGATCATCTCCACGGTGACGCCCTCGGGCAGCAGGAGCCGGGAGTGCCAGCCCTTCCCGTCGTGGGCCGGCGCGTCGAGCCACCGCGGGGTCCAGCCCTCGCGGAACTTCTTGTTCAGCGCCGGCAGGTTGAGGTTGCGCAGCGCGTTCGTGATCGCCCGCTCGTCCGGGATCACGTCCCGGCCGCCACCGCCGTCGGGCGTGGTGGCCGACACCCAGGCGGGCAGCTCGGAACGGGAACGGCCCAGATGCCACAGCCACGCGCCGACACCGCCGGTCGCGGCGAGCAGCAGGAGCGCGCCGTAGGCGGCGAGGAACCAGCACACGAACGTCACCAGGGCGATCACCCCGACGATCGGGGCCAGCACGTAGCCGGGATCGTGGTGGCCCAGCGCGAGAACCACACCGAGCACGAGCAACAGCGCGGCGAACCCGGCCAGGCCCGCCGCGGCGGCCCGCAGCAGGTCGACGGGCGAACGGACCCAGTCCATCACCCGGTCGTGGCGGCGCTGCTTCTCGGCGACGTCGCGGGCCTCCCACTCGCGCAGGCTCTCCTGATCGCCCGCGATCTCCGCGCGGCGCATCTGCCGCTCATACCGCGACGCCCCGTGCGTGTCGCGCCACCTGCCGTAGGCCACACCGGCCCCGGCGACCGGGTACCACAGATTGCGGGCGACCAGCTTCGCGCCGGTCCTGGTCTGCGGGTGCGTGGCGACCGTACGCACCCCGGTCACCACGATCCACGTCCGCGACGCCACGTCTCGGGACACCGCCACCGCGCGGGGGCGGTAGACCTCCATCCCCGCCGAACCGAGGACGTCGCCTTCCAGCACCTCGCCCGGTGCCGCGTCGTCGTCAAGCTCGGCGGCCGGCGGGGCGGCGGTGTCACGGTCACGGGTGGTCGGGTCGGTGCCGGTCGGGACTTCGGGGGTCCAGGGGCCGGGCAGGACGACGCCGGTCGGCGGGGTCGTGGGGTCGGTGTGGCGGGTCTGGTTGGGGTCGGTCATGAGGCACCTCCCACGGTCGCGGGAACAGACGATTCGGCGGGGGTGGGGGTGGGCTTGTGGAGGTCGGCGATGTAGCGGCGCGCGGTCGCGGTCGACAGGCCCGCCTGGGCGGCGAGGTCGGCGGCGAGCTGACGGCCCGAGCGGGTGTCGTCGGCGGGCACGGCGGCGTAGAGACGGGCGATCTCACGGCGACCGGCGCCACGGTCGGGGCGGGTGGCTCCGGAGCCGCCCGGCCGGGTGGCCCCGGCCGGGCGGCGCGCGGACGGGACCGCCGGCACCGGAGCCACGTCCGCGACTGGCTCCGGAGCCACGGTCTCGGCGGCCGGCGGGTTGGTACGGGAGCCACGGCGCCGGGACCGGTCGGCCGGGGCGGTCGGGGTGCTGATGGGGGTGAGCCGGCGGCGCAGGGTGTAGGCGCCGGCCGGGTAGACGAGCCGGGCGGTGCCGTCGGGGTCGATCTCGATGACCGACGCGCGGGCCGCGAGGCGCTGCGCCCGCTCGATCCGATCGGCCTCACGGCGGGTCCGGCGGGCGGCGGCCCGCTCGGCGCGCGACCGCGGCGGCGCGGCGACGACAAGCTGGTGAGCCACGATCCCGGCGACCGAGACGACCGCCATCACCACGCCATGCACGGGCGACCCGCCCGGGACGGTCGAGCCGTGGGCGAAGTTCAGCGCCGCACCCACCAGCGCGAAGACCCCGATACCGGCGGTCAGCATGCCGGTCGGCCGGTCGGGGTGACGATGCCGCGACGCCTGGACCGCGAACGCGAACGCCCACCCGCCCAGCTCCGAGAGGATCGAGAGCGCGAACCCGGTCGGCCCGTAAAGGGTCCGGCCGTAGGCGGCCATCGCCGGGACCGCCAGCACGGCGGACACCAGCGCGAGCGGGTAGACGAGCAGCTCGGCGAGATGACCGGCGAGCCAGCCGGCGGCCGCGGCTCGGGTCTTGCGGGCCTCGGCGCGGCGAGCCTGACGACCGGCCGCGCGGGTGGCCTGCTTGTGGGCGGCGAGGTCGCCGGCCTGGCGGGCGGCGGCGAGGGCCTGCTCACCGGCGAGCCGGCGCAGCGCGAGGGCCTGCTCATCGTGCGCCCGGCGGTCGGCGCGGTCCTGCTCGCGGGCCGCGTTGCGGTCGGCGCGGCGGTCCTCGGTCCAGCTCATGCCGCACCTTCCAGCAACGACGGGACAGACGAGTTGGGGACGGTGGCCAGGGTGGTGTCGATGCGGGCCAGCTCGCCGGCCAGGGTCGTGACTCGGGCGGCCCAGAAGCTGGCGACGTCGTCGTCGGGGGCGGTGGTGGTGTGGTGTTCGGCGCGGGCGAGGTCGGCGGCCTTCGCGGCGCGCAGCTCGGCGAGGCGGGCGCGGCGTTGGGCCGGGGTGCCGTAGCCGGTGTGCTCGGTGGTGAAGCTCCAGATCGCCAGTGACACCCGGCCGGGTTCGTCGGCGTCGATCGCGGCGTGCATGGCCAGGCCCTCACGGACCCGGTCTTCGGGCCAGTCGTCGCCCGGGAAGGACCGTTGCAGGTTCACTGCGTGGGCGAGCCTCGACAGGGCCGCGCGGTAGCGGCGGGCCCAGCGGAAATCGTCGGCGCCGCCCGGGGTCTCGCCGGCAACGCGGAACAGTTCGACGCGGGCCGCGTCCAGCTCGTCCGCCGTCAGGTCGTGGATCACGCCGCACCTGCCAGCGACGACGGGACAGCGAGCGCGGCCGGGGCCGCGGTGGTGATGAGGGCCAGGCGGTGCGCGGCGGCGAGCAGCCGCACCCACGCCCGGTCGATCCGCGCCGTACCCGCCGACCTACCAGCAGCCGCCTCGGCGGACCGGCGGGCGGCGATCGCCGCGGTGTAGGCGTCACGGGCTGCGGTCCACTCGGCGGGCGGAACCGTGAGCGCAAGCGCCACGGCGTACCCGGCCACCGCGTCGGCCTCAGCCGCCAGCGCGTCCGCGAGGACCCGCACCGCGAGACCGTTGGCACGAGTCGCGGCGCGGCGCAGCACCTCGTACCGGGTCGCGACGACAGTCCGGTAGTCGACGTAGGCGGCGTTCAGCGGCTCCCGGACGTCCGCGTCCAGACCGGCACGGACCCCGGCCGGGAACGGGAACGCCAGATCGTCGGCGATGCACTCACGGCGCACCGGGCAGGTACGACAGATCCGCACCGCGACGGCAGCCGGCGCACCGTCCACCGGGAACCACAGCTCAGGATCGGCATCCACGCAGGCAGCACGCCCACGCCAGCCAACAGACGAGAGAGAATCCAACACAGGCGCTTGACCCCCAACGGTCTGGTGCCCAGGCCCTCGGTCCGGTGTTGACGCACCGGCCGGGGGCCGCTTCCGTCTTCCGTCACCCGCGGTGCCGTGACACCGGAGAGGACTAGTTCGTCCCCTACGGTGAGGACTAAGACGTCCGTTGTCAAGGGGCGTCCTCGTCCCCAAGGATTGGCGGGTGGGCATGTCCGAGGTCATGAAGCGCCGACGCGCAGAGCTGGGCCTGTCTCAGCAGCAGTTGGCGGAGCGGGTCGGTGTCGACCGCCGGCAGATCCGCCGGTACGAAGCCGATGAGCAACAGCCGCTGCTGTCCGTCGGCCTGGCCCTCGCGGAGGCGCTCGGTGTGTCGGCCGCCGAGCTGGCGGGGCGGCCGTCTCCCAGCGTCGGGCTGGCCGGGATCTGGTGGTCCGCCTGGCAGACCTTCAAGGACGGCGCGGAGGTCATCACGTCCCAAGAGGTCCGCATCGGCGAGCGCCTGGGCGATCACATGACCATGGACGCCCTGAGTCGAGGGAACGTCACCCTCGAAGAGGGCGGCTACCTGTGGCGCGGCGAACTGCGGATCTGGGACAACCACATCCTCATGGGCTGGTACGCGGCCGATGACGGCTCGGTCACCTCGAAGGGCACCATGTACTTCGCCCTCCACCCCCACGGCATCAACCTGCAAGGCAGATGGGTAGGCCTCAGCTACGACGGACCGATCGTCACCGGCTGGGCAGCAACGGCGAAAACCGAGTCCGAGGCCCGCGCCCTAATCGAGTCCTTGAAGCAGCGCGGGACGCCAGTGTGAATGGCGCCCCAGATGTCTGCGAAGTCGTCATCACTGCACCCAGCATCGAATGGATGCGTGAATTCGCCCGGCACCTAGTCGCAGAGCGTCTTGTCGCTGCGGCACATCTGTTTGTGCCTGTCACGTCGATCTACAGGTGGGACGACGTTGTTCACGAGGAACAGGAAACTCGTGCAGCGTTCCACACTCGCAGGTCTCTAGTGTCCACTATTCTCGACCGCGTCCGGGAGAGCCACCCATTCGAGGTGCCGGGCGTGATCGTCCTCCCAATCATGGATGGGCCTCCCGACTACCTGGAATGGATCTACCGTGCGACCCGCTCGCCCGTCGTGGGCGCCGATTTCGCAGGTCCGCAACCTAGCTAGCGACGACCACGCGCGTGTCTGAGGTCCGGGCTGTGACCCATATCGGAGCGGAGCGGGATGCACCCGGACTTTCCATGCAATTCGTAACAGAAAAGAACCGTGTCCACCTTCCTGTATATTTCCGGCTCCTGCTCCGCAGCTACCCACGCATGCACCTACCCTATTCTCGTGGACCTCGGGTGCATCAATCGTGAACCGCTGCAACGGGAGGAATTATGGGCGAGGATTTCGAGCGGGAAATGGCTCGGCACACCACAGAGTTCGTGGAGAGGAAGCGGGACGAAGAGAATCTCGCCGCGGCAGCCAGGCAGGGCGGGGGCGCGCTAGAGGCCGAGCTGCAGCGCCAGCGGCGAGTTCAAGAAGTGCGGGACATGCCCCCTCCGTCGGACTAGTGCGGCCCTGTCCGTCTATCAGGTGGCGTGTGCCAACTTTCCTTGCTTGTTCAAGACCGGCCTTCGGCCGGACAAGCAGAACCGCCCCGGGCCGGATGATCGGCACGGGGCGGTTGTCGTCTGGTGAAGACCTCAGGGGGCGCTGCCCCCCGAACCCCCCGGCCAGATCCAGAGGGGGAGGGAAGAACGGGTACATGTCCGCGTGATCACTCCGCAGATCTGGCGCCCGAGGGCTACCACCGGAACCCCGACCGCGCAAGATCCGCACGGTTGAGGTTCGGGTGAGGGGAGCGTTGGCGGATCTTGCACGGTCGAGAACCCGGCGGTAGGGGCAAGCCCGCCAGCTCTCCGGAGGGATCACGCTCTGCCCCAGCCATGAGGGCGAGGGACTTAGTACGTGAGGTTCATGATTTTTTTGGGTGTTGCCGCGTCGAAGGCGATGATCGCTGTCAGCGCGATGCAGATCGACAGCATGACCAGCTCGAACCGCGTCGGCGTCGAGTCGTATCCGGCGCATGCTCCGGCCGTGGTCGCCAATGCGGCGAGGACCGCGCCTCGAAGGCGCGGGCCGGGCAGCAGGGGCATGGCGAGCATTCTCGCGCCTGCGCGTGGGCCTGCCGGGCAGGACGCTCGGCGCGTCGGTGACGGTCATGTGGTCGCTGCCGCCATCACTGGACCACCCGGCACGTCGACCCGGGTGGCGAGGTCGAGCAGGATGCGGCCGACGTGCTCGGCGACCTGCGGGACGACCGCGTTCCCGAGGCCGCGCAGGCGTTCGGTCTGGTGGGGGATGCCGGTCGCGAGCCGGGGCGTTCCGCGCTCCCACGGCTCCGGGGTCAGTCGACCTGGGTCCACCCCGGGGGCAGGCCCATCATCAGTTCCACCCATTCGGGGTTCAGGCGTCCACCAGCCGTCTCGGACAGGGGTCGGCCAGGCCCGTCCCAGCCAGCCCCGCGGGTCGAGTCCCGCGCCGTCGGGGTCGGCCACATCACCGCGTCGTCCAGGTTGCGCCGGCCCGACTCCAGCCGACGCCGGGCCACGTCCGGCGAGGGCATCCCACGGCGGGCGTCCCCGAGACTCGCCGTCGGGGTCGGCCAATGGGTCACGGCGGTCCGCAGGTTCGGGCTGCCCTGCGAGGTGGCCGCGTGTCCCGGGCCGGACGTGGCGTCGCTCGCGGTCGGGGTCGGCCAGTCCCGCCGGCGCGACGTCTTCCCGGTGGTCGCCTGGGCGTGCAGGTCGCCCCGCCCACCGCGTTCCCCGGCGCTGGCCGTTGGGATCGGCCAGGACGGCGATGAGCCAGAAGCGGTCTCGGCGGTGAGGGGCGCCGACGGCCGCAGCCGGTATGCAGTCCCAGCGAGCGTCATACCCGCTCGCGGCCAGGTCGCCGAGAACGGCTCCGAGCCCCACAGGGACGCCTGGGGCGTCACCCAGCTCCCCGCCTCCAGCCGGGCGACCGGGACGCAGGGACAGCAGCCCGGGGACGTTCTCCAGGACGACGAACCGGGGGCGGAGGGTGTCGATGACGTGGTGGACGCCGGGCCACAGCCAGCGTTCGTCAGCGGACCCGCGTCGGGCGCCGGCGACGCTGGCGGGCTGGCAGGGGAAGCCTCCCGCGACGACGTCGACCGTGGGCCGGTCAGGCTGGGCGGTCCACCATTCGGTGGTGGTGAGGACGTCGTCATGGCGCGGGACCTCCGGCCAGTGTCGGGCCAGCACCCGCTGGCAGAAGGGATCACGTTCGACCTGACCAACCGTCGTCAGGCCGGCGCGCTCCAACCCGAGGTCGAGCGCGCCGATACCCGAGCACAGCGACAGCACCCTCATGCCGCACCGCCGGCCGAGTCGGGGGCAGGGTGCGCCGCACGCGCCGTGCGCGGCCAGGACCCGGCGGCCCGCCGCGCTGCCGCCTGCGCGCGGCGCTGGCGCGCCGTGCTCGGCGGGCGCGTCGGACCGCCACCCGCCCGCGCCCGTCGGAACGCCGCACCCAGTGGACCGGTCTCAGATCCGGTCTCATTCCTCGCGATCAAGCCCCGTCCGACGGCCTGACGAGACCACACGGGTACCACGATCCGAGCGGGGTGGGACCACGCCGGACCACTGCGCGCCGACTTGGAAAGCGTGTTGGGTTCACACCCTCGGGGGTTCGAATCCCCCGTCCTCCGCTCTGATCATCCGCGATGGAAGATCTCTAACGGGCCGCTGACCTGGCTGTCACCGCCAGGCGCGGCCCGTGGCATGTCCAGGACTGTCCCGCGGGTGGGTCCAGGCCGTGGGCACACCGATCAGGATGTCGGCTGCGCGCTGGGTGCCGCGGTCTGGCCCGCTGGTGGTGTCGGAGCGAGTGAGGCGCAGGCGGTGCGGGCCTTCGCCCAGGTCTGTGCGTCGACTCCGGCCGGCGCCGCGGTCGACAGGGCACCGCCCGGCGCGCCTCCGCCCGGCGCGCCCGCGTCCTGGCCGCCGTTCGGCATCCCCGAGGGCGGCGACCCCGATGGGCGAGCGCCCTGCGGTCGTGTGCCGCCCTGCGCCGATGGTGGTGTGCCACCCTGTCCGGCCCCGCCACCCGGCCCGGCGGACGGGGTCGGCAGGGTCACGCCGTTCTGGGCCAGGCAGGAGGTGTAGGCGCTCATGGCGCTGCTGGCGGTACCGGCGGAGGCGCCAGAGCCGGCGGTGGTCGCGTTGCCTGACTGCGCGGCGCTGGTTCCGCTGGTGCCGCACGCACCGAGAGCCAGCACCAGGGCCGGGACGGCCAGCCAGCGGCCGCCCTTCGCGCGAGGGGCGCGCCATCGTCGCGTCAGGCTGGCAATCCTGCGGCCGTCCATGATCCTCCTAGGCGGGCGTCGTCGGATGGTCGAGATCCATCCGTGGCGGCCACCATGGCGAGGCTGGCTGTGCTGAGGCTGTGGCGTGGCTGGGATCCAGATATGACCGTGGGACGGCAGGCGCACGCGGACCGTGAGACGCACCCGGACCGTGAGGCGCACCCGGACCGTGAGACGGACCCGGACCGGAGCTCTCGGGCGACATCGAACGTGGCCAGCGCGAATACGACGATCGCGACGCGTGAATGCGCAGATCGGCGGGAAATAGCCGCCGCTGTGAGTTGGACTGAGCCGCGGGTCGCGATCTTCGATCGTGGAAGCCTGGCGTGGGTCGCCGACCGGCCCCGCTGTTCGGGCGAATCTGACCGAGAAACGCGTCTGAGGGGGCGGTTGGACTCGCTTCGAGGCGACGGCCGCGGAGCCTGCGCCCGCCAGGTCCCAAACCGGCGAAGGGCGTCGAACAACCAGGCAACGGGCGGCCCAACCAGGTCCCGTAGCGGTGTGATGGTGGTGACATCGGGTCGTACCGTCGCCCGGGTGGCGCGAATCGGCGCTGGTCGTGGGCGTGGCGGCTCGCCGGATGTTTGGGGCAAGCCGGGCACGTGCCGGTGCCGCCGCACCGTCGCCGGGCGACGCGTGGCATGCTCTGGCCCAGCCGGTTGGAAACCTCGCCGTGACAATCAGTCGGAGCCCTGCCGAGGACGCCGGCCACGTGCCGCGAGGCGCGCGGTCGAACGTTCCTCCCACCGACAACTGTCACGACGTCGCCCGGTTCGGCCGACGGCGGCTCACTGTCGCCGTTCTGAGTCTTCGACAGGTACTTCTTCGGAGGTTGTCATGAAGCGTGTCGGCATCGTCGTGCTGCTGGTCGCCCTCGCCACCGGCGGGTTCTTCCTTCGTCAGCGCAAGGGCAAGCAGGAGGCCTGAGCGAGAACCGTCCGGGATCGGTTTCCCGGACGGTTTCGCTGGAGCAGAACTCAACTGGGTGAGTGGATGACCGATCGGGGCCGTTTGGCCAGCTGACGGTCGGCCAGCGCTCGGGAGAAGGCGCGAGACGACGGACCTTTCAGCGTCCGCCGGAACCTCGCGTGCCTGCCCGACGTCGGTTGGATGAAAAGGCGCACCGTGCACCGGTACGACGACCAGACGGCCGAGCTGGCCAGCGCGGTCATCGCCTACGCGCAGGAACGCCTGCGGCTCGATCCGGCACCGCTGGACGCGCCGCTGTCACCGGCGGAGCTCGCCGCCCGCGCGGGCGAGACGGTCACCCCTGATGGCCTCGGTGGCGCCGAGGCGCTGCGGCTGTTCGACGAGGTGCTGGCTCGTGCCTGCATCTCCACCGATCATCCGCGCTACCTGTCGTTCATCCCGGCGGCGCCGACCAGGGCCGCGGTGCTGTTCGACCTGGTCGTCGGCGCCTCGTCCATCTACGGCGGCAGCTGGCTGGAAGGCGCCGGAGCGGTCTACGCGGAGAACCAGGCGCTGCGCTGGCTCGCGGACCTCGCCGGTCTGCCGCGGTCGGCCGGCGGTGTCTTCGTCCCGGGCGGCACCGTCGGGAACCTCTCCGCGCTGGTCGCGGCCCGGCACACTGCGCGCGCCCGCCGCTCGGCGCGGGCAGCCGAGGCGGCGGACAGCACGTCGGTCCCGCCCGCTCGCTGGAGCTTCGTCTGTGGCGAGGAGGCGCACTCCTCGCTGGCCGAGGCGGCCCGGGTGATGGACGTCGACGTCGTCGTCGCTCCCTCCGGCACCAGCGGGCGGTTCACCGGCGCGGCACTCGCCGCGGCCTTCGACGGTCTGACGGGCGACCAGCGGGCCGGCGTCTTCGCCGTCGTCGCGACGGCCGGAAGCACCCAGTTCGGCCTGGTCGACGATCTGCGCGGGCTGGCCGAGGCCGCCGGCGAGCGCGGGCTCTGGCTGCACGTCGATGGCGCGTACGGGTTGGCGGCGATCGCGGCGCCGTCGGCGAGGGCCCGGTTCGACGGCCTCGAGCTGGCCGACTCGTTGATCGTCGACCCGCACAAGTGGCTGTTCGCTCCGTTCGACGCCTGCGCGCTGATCTACCGCGACCCCGTACTGGCCCGGGCCGCGCACACGCAGCAGGCCGGCTACCTGGACGTTCTGGGGTCGGGCGACTGGAACCCGTCGGATTTCGCGGTCGGGCTGTCCCGGCGGGCCCGTGGGCTGCCCTTCTGGTTCTCGCTCGCGGTGCACGGCACGCGTGCCTATGCCGAGGCGGTCGAGAGCGCGCTGCGTACCACGGCCGCGTGCGTCGACCAGATCAGAGCCAGGCCCTGTCTGGAGCTTGTCGGTGCGCCGGAACTCTCCGTCGTGGTCTTCCGGCGGCTCGGCTGGACGCCGGCGCAGTATCACGCCTGGTCCGACCGGCTGCTGCGCGACGGGCTGGCCTTCGTCACGCCCACCGTGCATGACGGGGAGACGCTCGCACGGTTCGCCATAGTGTCGCCGCGCACGACTCCGAAGGACACCGAGCTGATCCTCGACACAATGCTCGCCGATCCCGGACCGGTGACGTGAGGAAGCCCCCGGAAGCCGCTCGGCATTGAGCGGACTTCCGGGGGCGGCGGCGGTGGCGGGCGCACGTCCGCGTCCGTGGTCGACACTGACGTCGGCGCTGGCGTGTGCGCGTACCGAGCCGCGGCGGCGTCCGGACGCCGCGTGGGAATTTCGGGTCATCGCTGGATTTACGGACGTCGCTGTCCGTGATTCGGGATGACGCCGAGGAACGACGAGAAAAGGTATCCGCGCGGCGCGCGTGTCAACGGCGCGCGCCGCGCGGACCTTCGGGGAGGTCGACGGCCGGCGGTGGACGGAGAAACTCCGCGAAACCCCGTCCCCGCTGGCCGCCGTTCATCCGCCGGCTTGGTGGGTCAATGGCCGATCTGGTGGGTCAGTAGCCGATGGTGAAGCGCTGGTTGACGTGCTTGGCCTTGTCGATCTCGTCGATGATGGCCACCGCGAGGTCGTCGGTCGACATCGCCATGTTGCCGCGGCCGTCCTGGACCGGCTGGTCGGTGCCGGTGCGGTAGGTGTCCCGGCGCTTGCCCTGCACCAGCTGCACCGGCGGCGGGCAGATCACGGTCCACCGCACGCCCTTGGAGGCGCGCAGCACGTCGAGGGCCTCCGCCTGGCCGAGCGCGTCCTTGCGCATGTTGTTCGCGAACTCGGGGTCGTCGAGGATGCGGGCACCCTGCCCGTCCTCGAGGGTGCCGCCGTGGCCGACGTGGATGAGGCGCGGCGCGCTGTCGCCCTGCTTGTTCAGCGCGTCGATCATCGTCCGGGCGGCGTTCGCCCAGATCTTCTTGTCGTTGCCGGCGACGGCCACGACGACCGCGTCGGCACCGTCCGCGAGGCTGTGCACCGAGTCGCGCGAAGTGGCGTCACCGACAGCGGCATTGGCCTTCCTGGACAGCTTGCTGAGCTTCGCCTCGTCGCGAGCGACCGCGGTGACCTTGTGGCCGCGCCGGATCGCCTCGTTGACGACGGACTGGCCAACCTTGCCGCACGCGCCGAACACCACAACCCTTGCCATTCTTCGTTACCTCCTGGCGGGGATAGGTTGCGCGTCACGCTCCACCAAAGAATCTATAGACAAGCGCTGCCCATCACATTTGGAAAATCATTCTCCGGGCCGCGCGGCGACCTTCCAGTGGAGTCATGATCCGCATTCTTTTTCCTTCGCCATGACTATTGCATGCCGGCCGGCCGCCGCAACCCGACCCGTGGATATACCCGCCCTTGCGCCCGCACGCACCCAGATTCTGCCCGCCACCGGCAACGCCGCCAGAACATCGAGCAGGCTGGCCGGTCTTTCTGCGGAAAATCCGGCGAATTCTATCCTCCTGTGACGCCCGGTTGGAGTGGCCTGGAAAGGATGTGGGCGCAGGCTTCCGCGACCGGAAAATATCGCGGGAACTGACGCGTCGGACGTGCCGGACGAGCCGGAGATGACGCGGCGCCGGTTCGTGTCGCGGCGGTGGCGACCCGCCGGGCCTCGGTACCGGCCGGTCGGGAGCTCTCGCCGCCCGGCACCGGCGTTGGGCCGTCGCCGCGATCAAGGGCGCGGGCCGGTGCGAGGCCGGACGAAGAGGCCTGGGGCATGCCCAGGCGAGGCACTCCCCGGTCGGCCGGATCCGGCGCCCGTGCCTTTCGCCCCCGTGGCCGCCGAGTGTCCGGTCTGGCTCGGATCGGACGACTCTGCTACGGTTCGTGCCGAGGTACTACCGGGGGGGAAAGCCCGGAGGATACCTTGGCACAACTAGCTTTGGCGCAACCAGCTTTGGCACATACGACCGTTCCGCGCGATGCGACGATGGCGCACACCGCGTCCGGAACGATCATACGAACCGCTGCGGGACCAGCGGTTCGACCCGGCGTCACCACCGACGCTACGCTGGGTCATATCGCCGGGATACTCGGCTACACCGCGTTCTTTTTGATGGCGGCAACCGTCATCTGGGGCCTGCTGCTCATTACCAGGCTGCCGGAGCGGCATATCCGTCGACAGACGTTGTACGGCGCCCACATGACGTTGGCGATCCTCGCGCTGGCCGCGTCGGTCGTGCACGCACAGGTGCACTTCTTCCGGCACGACGCGTACTACACGGAGAGCCGGATCTGGCTGCCGTGGGGCGGCGCCAAGGCCGACGTGATACCAGGAATCCTCGGCCTCGAGATCGTGGTGCTGGTCGCGCTGTCGATCTGGTTCCAGCACCGCGCCGGTTATCGCCGATGGCACCGTTTCCACTGGCTCGCATACCCCGGATTCATCCTGATCGCGGTGCACAGCGCCTGGGCGTCCCGGGAGCACCATTTCGGCATCATCTGGGCCGCGATGACGGCCGCCCTGTTCGTCCCGACGGCACTGCTTGTGCTGCGCGTGCTCTCACCCGCTGGGCGCCAGGACGAGAACGACACCTGGTTCGACGTAGTGGAGGCATTCGAAGATGGCATCTACCGTCGGTGACGAGGGCGAGCCGGGTATCCACGTCGATTCCGTCCACGAGGCCGGCTGGGAGTCACGCTGGATGCAGGGGCCGCCGCCCGCCGGGCCGGAGGCCGGGATGACGGGCTGGGCCAGCCCGCCGCCGGATGGTTGGCCCTGGCAGCCGCCGCGGCAGCCTCCGCCGGAACCTCGGCCGTCGTCCTTGCGGCCGTGGCCGCCGGTACCACCGCCGTCCGCTCCGTGGCCGCCGGCGCCACAGGCTCCCTGCACCCCGCCGCCGGGGGCGTCGCGCGTGCTGCCGCCTCCGCCGCCCCCGGGCGAGTGGGCGCATCCGTTCTGGCCGTCCAACGGGGCCGCCTCGGCCCCCTTCACCGATCCGCCGTATGAGGCCGCGGCGGTTCCGGTGCCCAGGCAGTTCGCGGGCCGGCACACGCCCCCCTACGGCCACGCTCCGCGCGTCGACCTGTCGCCTCGGCCGGACCAGACCAGCGATCGGCTGCCCGCGGTGCCGGACACGGGACCGCAGGTGATCGAGCCGAGCGTCCCGCTCCCGTTGCCGGCGTCGACCGGCCCGCTGCCGGGCATCGTCGAGACCGGCCCGCTGGACGTCGTGCCGCTCACCCACCTCGGCGGCTCGGCCGTGGGCCGCCGCGCCGCGCCGCCCGCCTTCCGGCCGAACGCCCGGCGCAGGTCGGGCGGCGGCGTGCGCCGGCGCTCCGAGCCGGCCGTGGTGAGCGTCGACAACAACCGCTGCCACCTCTACGCGATCTGCCAGCAGGAGGCTCCCGCGAGCTTCCTGGTCTCCCGGGACGGCCGGCTCTACTACGACGCGGCGCCGCCGGAGCACCTGATGGCAAGCGTTCGGCAGGCGGCCCGCCTGTGCCCCATGCAGGCGATCACGTTGGGGAACGACTCGAGATGATCAGGCACCGTCCCAGTCCGGACATCGCGCACGCGCTGGCGAAGGTCGGCCGGGCTCGCCTCGAGCACCGGCCGCGGCCGCGCACCGTCGTGGTCGCGGGCGCCGGCATCGCCGGGCTGCGCGCGGCCGAGCGTCTGAGGGAGCGTGGCTTCGACGGATCGATCGTGTTCGTCGGGGAGGAACCGCACAAGCCGTACAACCGCACCCCGCTGTCCAAGCAGCTGCTGGCCAGGACGGGCCGCCTCGGCGACCTGAAGCTGCCCGTCTACCGCGAGCTCGACGCGACCTGGCGACTGGGTACCCGAGCCCTCGGCCTGGACGTCCAACGCAGCCGGCTGCTGCTCGCGCGCGGCGAGGAGGTCGAGTACGACGGCCTGGTGATCGCGACGGGCGTCGAGTCCCGCCACCTGCCCGGCGCCCCGCTGTGGTCCGACTACGTCTGGTCGCTGCGCGACATGGCCGACGGCCGTGGCCTGGGCCGCCGGCTGGCCGACGGGACGCGGCACATCGCGGTGATCGGCACCGGCTTCATCGGCTGCGAGATCGCGTCCAGCCTGCGCGGCCGCGGCCTGGACGTGACCCTGATCGGCCGCGGCAACGCGCTGATGTCGGGCGCGGTGGGGGCCAGGGTCGGCGGCCTGATGACCCGGCTGCACCGGCGCAACCGCGTCGGCCTGCTGCTCGGCGCCAACCCCGTCCGCTGGGCGACCGCAGACTCGAAGACCGACCGGTCCCGGCCCGGCGTGGGCGTCAGCATCTGGCTCGACGACGGCTGCCGCGTCGACGCGGACGTCGCGGTGGTCGCCGTCGGTGCCCTGCCCGCGGTGCGGTGGCTGCAGGGTTCCGGCCTGGACATCAGCGACGGAGTGCTGACCGGGCCAACCACCCACGCGGTCCACATGGACGGCGGTAGCCCCGCGGTCGTCCCCTCGATCGTGGCCGCCGGAGACGTCGCCCGCTGGCCCAACCTGCTCTTCGACCGGATCCCCCGACGGGTCGAGCACTGGATCACCGCCTCCGAACACGGCCAGGCGGCCGCCGACGCACTCCTGCTCGGCCCCGAGGTGGCGCCGCCGTTCACCCCGGTGCCACGTTTCTGGACCGAGCAGTTCGGCGTCCGGCTGCAGGGCGTCGGGCGCCCCGGCCTCGCCGACACCTGCCGGCTGGCCGAGGGCTCGCCGAAGGCCCTCGAGTTCGTGGCCGTCTACACCCGCAAGGGCATCGTGGTCGGCGCGGTCAGCGCCAACGCGGGCGCCCGCCTGCTGGAGTACACCGACCTCATCGGTTGGCCCCTCGACGCGCCCTTCCCTGCCGCCACCCCAGCGATCGGAGACCGGCTGACCACGGTCTGATCCGCCACGGACTGATCCACTGGCTGATCCACTGCCTGATTCGCGGGCCGGGCTAGATCGGCGCTGGCCCCGCGCCATCTGACCATCTCCGTCTAGTAAGCTCACCTGCGGTGGAGTCGCCTAGTGGCCGAGGGCGCACGCCTCGAAAGCGTGTGAGGGGGCAACCCCTCCGTGGGTTCAAATCCCACCTCCACCGCCGGCGGCCTGCCCTGTTCGCTGCCCTTCGGGGCAGCTTCACCGGGGGCTCGCAATGTCTGCCCAGGGGGGCGACCCCCTGGAACCCCCGGGTCGGAGGCTTCGCCTCCGACGGGTCGGGTTCCCCTCCCTGATCATCCGGTCTCGGTCGTGGCTAGCTGGGGTGGTCTGCGGCCTTGGAATGGTGACGGCTGCGGATCTGAGATCTTTCCGGATGCCGGGGCCAGCGCCGCGGCCAGCTAAGGCAGGCCCGTTGGCTTGATCGGTGTCTTGGCCCTGGGGTGGTCGTGGCGAGGGCGTTTCTACGGCCATTCCAGGGCTCGAATGGCGATCATGGTGGGTGCGGTTGCCGCGTTGTGGGGACTGGACTCCGTGCGTCGGCTTCCCGATCACCGGACGGCCAAGACGGCGAATCGTGGAGATTCGAAACCCGGCGAACCCTGCCGGAGACGGCGTTGATCCCGATCTTCGCGGCTGGCGTGAAGGCTTTGAGGCGAGTGCCTAGCGGTCGTCGGAGTGGGGCCTTCGGGGGGTTCGCCGACTGGCGAAGAACGTGTCCAGGAGTGCCGTGCAGTCGGGCGCGGCTACGCCGGTGATGACCTCTGGGCGGTGGTTGAGGCGGCGGTCGCGGACGACGTCCCACAGCGAGCCGACCGCGCCGGCCTTTTCGTCGATGGCGCCGTAGACGAGGCGGTCGACCCGGGCGAGCACGAGGGCGCCGGCACACATGGTGCACGGTTCGAGGGTGACGACCAGGGTCGCCCCGGTGAGGCGCCACTCGCCGACAGCGGTCGCCGCGGCCCTGAGGGCCACGATCTCGGCGTGCCCGGTCGGGTCGGCGGCGACTTCCCTGATGTTGTGACCGCGGCCGAGGACGGTGCCATCGGCGCCGATCACGACGGCACCGATGGGCACATCCCCGCCGGCGGCGGCGAGCGCCGCCTCGGCGAGTGCAAGCCGCATCGCCGCGAGGTCACGGCCGGGCCCTGCCGGCTCGGCGAGCCGAATCGGCCCAGCAGGCTGGGTCGGCTCTGCCTGTTCAGTGAGCCGGACCGGCGACACCGGCTCGGCGGGGTGCCCGGGGGCCGGGTCAGACATGGCGGCTGAACCCGGTCAGACGTCGCGAGGCTGCGAGCCCGCGGTCACGCAGGCCGGCGCCGGTCACGACGCGAGGCCCCGACGGCCGCCGGCTCGCCGCGCTCCCGGTCAGCCGCGGACCTCGTCGAGGATCTCGCCGGCGCCCGCCCGTTCGCTGATCGCGGCGACGACGTCGCCGGGCAGCATGCCCTCCTCGGCGATCAACGCGACGAGTGCCTCTGCCGTCGTACCGAGGTCGTCGAGCAGATCGAGATCCCCGATCGGCTGGGCGTGCAGCATGACGGCCTGGTCCTCGTCCTCGTCATCGTCGTCCCCGCCACGCGGCGCCGGCAGCGGCAGCGCGTCGGCCAGCAGGGCCTCGGCCAGGCCGGAGGTCCCGAGGACGCGCCGGTCGGAGAGGAAGACCCGGGGGTCGGACGTGTCCTCGTCGATCCTGATGATCGCCAGGTACTCGTCGTCCTCCTCGACGAAGGCGACGACGAGGCCGTCGCCGAGATCACGCATCGCGTCGATCAACGCGTCGAGGTCCTCGAGCTCGGCGGGGTCGAGGTCGTATGCCCTCCACCGGTCGTCCTCTCGCGCGATCGCGACGGCCTTGGTGCTCACCGTGGTGTCCTCACATCGTCAAAGCTGGTGGATCGTCAGTCTTTTGCTCGCAACGCCGTTCGGTTCGGAGGGGTCGATGCCTCCGTACCGTGATTCTCGCGCCGTCCCGTTCGCCCGGCGCACCGCGTCGCTCCAGGCCACCCTCGCGGGGGCCGCCCGCCCCGCCCACCCCGGGCCTTGCGGCCGGAGAGGACTGCGCGGACCGGTGCTGACGGTGGTCGAGGGCCTGGTTCGACACCATCCGAATACTCCGCGGAGGGCGATGGTGGCAATCCCCCGGGGACCGAGGCGTCTGAATGCTCGCCGAAGCCCTGTCGGCTCGCATTTATCCCATTCGGTCATATTTGCGGTGGCCTGGGTGGGTCGAGAGGAGGCCCGCGGACGGGAGTCGGCCGGGGAGGCGACCTTGCCCCGGGGGTGATCGCTGGCCCGGTCGCCCGCGGTGGGCGGGGACGAGCGGGGCAAGCGGGGACAGGTCGCGGGGTCGCCGCCACAGCGCCACGGCGGCGTGGCACTGTAGAAATCGCCATGATGACTCCGTTGCCGCGCCGCCTCTCCACGAGGACGAAGACGGCGCTTGCCGTCGAGCGACTGGCGTCCGAGGCGTCTCGCCGGCTGGGCAAGGGTTCCGGCGAGATGATCGGCGGCAAGCTCGCCCTCAGGGTCTCGCCGCACGCCCTCGAAGAGGTCGGCAGCGGCAGGCCGATCGCCTGCGTCTCCGCCACCAACGGTAAGACGACCACCACCCGGCTGCTGGCCAGGGCTCTGGGCACGCTTGGCCCGGTGAAGTCGAACAGCGGCGGGGCGAACATGGCTCCCGGCGTGCTCGCGGCGCTGGCCCGGCCGCCCTATGACGCGGCGGCCGCCCTCGAGGTGGACGAGATCTGGCTGCCCAAGGTGGCGCGCCAGGTCCGGCCACGGGTGGTGGCGCTGCTCAACATCAGCCGCGACCAGCTCGACCGCTCCAACGAGACCCGCCGGATCGCCGCCATCTGGCGTGAGCTCGGCACCGAGCTGGGGGACTGCACGGTCGTCGCCAACGTCGACGACCCGCTCGTCACCTGGGCGGCGATGACCTGGTCGAAGCAGGTCTGGGTCTCGGTCGGGCAGAACTGGACCGCGGACGCGATGGTCTGCCCGCAGTGCGCGCGGCTGCTGCACCGCAACGAGTCCGGCTGGTGGTCGGAGTGCGGGCTGGCGCGCCCGGAGCCGATCGTCGCGGTGACCGGGCCCAACGAGATCATGTGGTTCGGTCACACGATCAGGGCGTCGATCGGCCTGCCCGGCCGGGTCAACCTCGGCAACGCGGCGATGGCGGCCGCGGCGGCCCGCGAGTTCGGGGTACCCGTCGAGGACGCGCTGGCCGCGATGACCGACCTCGGGGATGTCCAGGGCCGCTACCAGGACGTGCTGCTTGGGTCGTCCGGAACGCGGGCCCGGATGCTGCTGGCGAAGAACCCAGCGGGCTGGGTCGAGATGATGGAACTGATCAACTCCACGCCGCCGCGCAGCCTGATCGTCGACTTCAACTCGCAGACCGCGGACGGGCGTGATCCGTCCTGGATCTGGGACGTGCCGTTCGAGCGGCTGGCGGGCCGTCCGGTTCTCGTCACCGGGGATCGGAAGGAAGACATGAGCGTGCGGCTGGCCTACGCCGGCGTTCGGCACACCGTGCACCCGAGCGCGGAGGAGGCGGCCGACGCGGCCGGTGACAGCAGGTTGGACGTCGTCGCGAACTACACCGCGTTCCGTGACCTGCTCGTGCGGACCACGCCCGCGCCGCGCCCGCCCGCCGCGCCGCTGGCGCCCGCCCCCGGCGGTGCCTGGTGAGCCTCTTCCAGCCGGAGCCGCGCGGCTCCCGCAACCGCCGCCAGGACGACGACCCCCGCGAGCCCGGCCGCGAGTGGCCCCCGCGTGAGCAGCCTGGCTTCGAGCCCGAGCCGGGATTCGGACCGCCCGGGGGAGATCCGGCCGGCGGCGGCCCGTACGGCGGGGCGCCGTACGGTGGCGGCCCGTACGGCGGCGCTCCAGCTGGTCAGCGCCAGGCTCCGCCGGCCGCCGACCCGTACGAGCACACTCGTCCGATCTACCAGCACCCGGACGAACTGCCGCCGGGGCCGTACCCCGCGCGGGGTCTGCCGGTGCGGCGCGGCCCGGCGCGGCCCGAGCTTCCGCCCGGGCGGCCCGAGCTTCCGCCCGCGGCCGGGCAGCTACCGTCCCGGGCGGATCCACCCGGCCAGGCGTACCCGCCCCAGCCGCCCTACCAGGCTCAGGCGAACCCGGCCGCGACCCACCCGGCGGATCACGGCGGCCCGCCGGCGCTGCCGCCACGTCGTTACGCGGCGCCTCAGGTCCCGGCCGCGCACCTGTTCGAACCCGCGCCGGCCCGGCCACGGCCGGATGATTCGCGGCTGCCGGCTCGGCGCGACGACGCGTTCGCCGACGGGTCGTCCCGGCAGTTCTCCGTGCCGGCCAGGGCGCGGCGCAGCCGCGAGTCGACCACCCGGATCGCGCTCATCTACCCGGAGCTGCTCGGGACGTACGGCGACGGCGGCAACGCGATCGTGCTGGCCCAGCGGCTGCGCTGGCGCGGGATGGCGGCCGAGGTCGTCAGCGTGCCGGCGGGAGAGCCGGTGCCGGCGAGCTGCGACATCTACCTGCTCGGCGGCGGCGAGGACGAACCGCAGACCCTCGCCGCCGAGGGCCTGCTGCGCAACAACGCGATCACCCGCGCCGTCGACAGCGGCGCGGCGGTGCTCGCGGTCTGTGCCGGCTACCAGGTGATCGGTGCGACCTTCCCGGCCGGGGGAAAGATCTACGACGGTCTCGGGCTGATCGGCGTCGAGACCCGCCGCTCGTTCGACCCGCCGGAGGCGCCGCTGCCGCCCCGGGTCGTCGGCGACATCGTGCTGGACCCGGACCCGTCGCTGCGGCTGCCGACCGTGCTCGGCTACGAGAACCACGGTGGCCGAACCAGGCCGTTGCCGGAGGCGCGTGGGGTTCCGTTCGGCAAGGTTCGGCTCGGCCTGGGTAACGGCATTCAGGACGGCACCGACGGGATGGTCCACGGCACGGTGCTCGGGACCTATCTGCACGGCCCGCTGCTGGCGCAGAATCCCGCCGTCGCCGATCTGCTGCTGTCCTGGGTACACGGTGAACTGCCGCCGCTGCCTGGACCGCCCGAGGTCGATGCCCTGCGCGCGGCGCGGCTACGGGCCCTGGAGATCGCCTGAGCAAGGACCTTGGCTCGGCCAGGGGCGATGTGGGCGCCGTCATGCCACGGAGGCACGGCTGAGGCCACGTTGGTGGCGCAAACCGGCGCCACGGCGGTGCCTAGTGTGATTCCTTTGGTGGCGTGGCCGCGAACCCGATCTCCGCGTGGTGGAAGAAGAACAGCAAGACAGCCGTCATCGCTGTCGTCGTGATCGCTGTGCTCTGGACCGTCGCCCACGGCAACGGATCGGCGAAGACGAAGGAGAAGGCGCTCCCGGACCAGTACGCGTCCAAGGGGCGCCTGGTGCTGATCCACGCCAAGGAGAAGTCGAAGAGCAAGGTCCCACTGGTCCTCGTGCTGTCGGATGACAACACCAAGACCAAGATTTTCGAGACGGACAGCGGTGCCTCGACCCTGGCGGACCGCAAGCACTTCGCGCTCGTCTATCCGGAGCCGGTCGCGAGCCAGTGGCAGGTCGACCCCAACGGCGCCGACGCCCAGTACCTGAAGGACGTCGTCACCTACATGTCCAAGGACTGGACATCGGTCGACGGGAGCCGCGTCTACATCTGGGGCCTCGGCGAGGGAGCCCGGTTGGCTCTCGCCCTCGCCTGTGCCAACCCGTCCCAGTTCGCGGCGATCGGCGTCGTTGGCCAGTTCGACCCCGACCCGGGCCCGAACTGCGACACCGAGGTCCCGACCGACCGGGAACGCGTCGCCACCCTGGACAAGAACGCGGCGGCCCGGCTGTGGACCTTCTCCTCCAACAAGAAGACCTGAAACCGAGCTAGCGCCGCCCTCAAGGCGACGGGACGGCAGGTCTGGGGTCGGCTGGCGCCGCCCTCGCCGGGTGGGGGGAAGACCCGGCAAGAGCGGCGCCGCCTGGCCGGCCCGGATCCGGGGGGGACCGGTCGGGCCGCCGCCGGGCCGAGGGGGATCGGCCGGCGGTTCGTCCGGAGGCGTCAGTTCGAGGGCGGGAGGGGGAAGCCCTAGGCGGCGCCGACGGACGAGCGTGGGGGCGCGACCAGGGGCCGCGCCGGTTGGAGGTGTGCGGGAACCGGCCACGATGGCACCGGCGAGCCGGTGGTCACGCGGCCAGCACGGAGGATCGCGGCGTCGCCGAGGTCGGACGGGGCGCCAGGACAGGGCCCATGACCGATCCGGCCCGCGACAGCGGGAGATCCGTCAGGGAGCGCTTCGCGCGGAGTCAGGCCGCGTCGCGCTGGTCCGAGGGTGAGTTCGCCGGGACGGGCTCGGTGAAGGACCGCCAGCCGCCCGCCGGGGCGGCCGCGCGGATTTCCGCTTGGCCGGCCACCACGACGGGTGTTTCGTCAGCCGGTTCGCCAAGCCCGATCGGCCGTCGCCGATCGGGCCGGGCTACCTCGCCGGTTTCCGCGCCGCCGGTCCGAGGGACCGGCCGGCCGCCCGGAGGCGGCCAGGTCCTTACAGGACGCGCCCGACGTAGTAGGTCGTGCTGTAGATGGACTCGAGCTTGACCACGTCGCCGCTGTGCGGCGCGGCCCACATCTGCCCGTCGCCGGCGTAGATGCCGACGTGGTAGATGCTGCCCGGCGAGCCGAAGAAGATCAGGTCACCGACCTGCTTGTGCGCCGAGTCGACGTGGAGGGTCGCCTCGTACTGGGCTTCCGCCGTCCGGGGCAGGTTGCGGCCCAGCTGCTTGTAGACGTACTGGACGAGGCTGGAGCAGTCGAACGAGTCCGGTCCGTTGGCCCCGTAGACGTAGGGCTTGCCGGCCTGCAGCGAGGCCAGGTAGACGGCCTTCGAACCGAGGTCGCCGTTCGTCGGGGCGTTGATCGTGATGCCCCGGGAGGCCGACACGGCCGGCTTGGCCAGGACGTTCAGCGTGCCCACGTTGTCCGAGACCGCGGACTGCAGCGCGTCGGTGCCGTCGAATACCGCGGTGATCTGGGTGGTGGTGAGCACCCGCGCGGTGTACGACGTGTATCCGCTGCCGTTCGTCGTCAGGTGCAGGAAGGTGGCGAACCCGGTCGGCAGCTTCACCTGGACCTTGACCAGCTGGTTGGCCAGCGGCTGGTTGGTGTCCTTGTTGGTCAGCTGGAAGCCGACCTCGACCGCCTGGTCGGCGTAGACGTTCACATTCGGGTTCGTGATGTGCAGGTCGACGTCGGCCTTCGAGGCGAGCGCCGGGGCGGCCAGGTCGGACGCCGTGCCGCTGTCCGCGGACGCGAGGGTCGAGGCGAGGCTCACCGGGTGGACCATGGTGCTGCCGCTGCTCCCCCCGGCGCCGAGGGCGCTCGCGAGGTTCAGACCGGTCGTGGTGGTGCCGTCACCGGTGAAGGCGTCGTTTGTGTGGTCCGCGGCTGGGGAACAGCCGGCAAGAGCGATACCGGATACGGCGATGGCGCCGGTCGTGGCCGCGGCGACCGCGGTCCGGCCTTTCGCCTTGGCGACCACGGAAAGGCCGCGGTGACGGCCCCGGCTGGTACTGAGCCGGGCGTCGGTATCCCAAACGGAGGGCGCAGACAAGTCTCGCTGGTCCTTCCCGTACGCCTACGAGGTGAGCTGTCGGGTTCGGGCTGGGCTGCCCGGCCCCCGCGCGACTGGCGCGCGAGGGGCTTCACCCCAAGGCCAGCGCTTTCGCGCCGGCCGGTCTTGCACGGGTGGTTCCCCCGCTCCTGCCCGTGGTGACGACTCGGAGGGGACACCGGGACCGCGGGCAGGATTCGGCGTTCGGTCCGGTGGTTGGGCTGACGTCGTGGAGAAGACTAGTCCACGTGGATGATGACGGTAAACGCAGGTACCGCCGAAACGTCTGGTCTTTCACGAAACGTCGGTTCACAGACGGTGTGTCGCTCTGTCACGGCCCCGGTCGCGGACGGCTATCGGTGGTGCCGTCTGTCTGGGGTGGCGGGGGTTGCGACCGCCCCGGTCGGTACTACCGGTAATCTTGACACTACGCGAAGATGTCATGATCGCCCCGGAAGACCACGGAGCGAACACTTTCCGTGGCGGGCCCCGGGGGTGTGGTAACGGGCACACCCCCTATGCCGAGTGGGCCTATCGGGCTAGACGCGCATCACCCTAAATGTGGTTGCCGTACAAGGTAATAGGACTCAAAGGTAAGGACCAAGGTCCCAAATCGCTACGGGGAGCCGGGCTCGGTCGCCCGTGGCAACCGAGCCGGTGACCGAGAGTCGACTGCCCGAGTGCGGGCCCCGTCGCGGCCGCTTCCCCTGCCGTTAGGGCAGTTCGCCCGGCTGCTGGCGCGGGGCGCGCCGAGTGATGAAGCCGGCCCGGTCGAGCACCTGCAGCTCGATCGCCAGCTCCAGCACCTCGCGCGGGACGGTCCGGTGCATCGCCTGCATCGCCTCGACCGCGGCCCTGGCTCGCTCGGCGAGCTCGTCGAGCGCGTGCTGGCGCTGGCGCATCCGGGCGCGTTCCTCCTGAATGGTGCGCACCGTCTCCTCTTGCCAGCGCCGGGTGAGCACCAGGTGCTCGCTCGCGTCGGCGGCCTGCCGCTTGGCCTCCTCCAGCCGGTCCAGCAGCTGGTCGAGCTGTTCGAGGCGGCCGGCGAGCTCCAGCATGTCGCCGCGGCCGATCCCGGGGAACCGCTGGTCCTCCCATCCGCCTGGCGGGGTCTGCTGGTCCAGCTGGTCCTGCGGCCCCGTGGAGGACTGCAGCACCGCCGGGATGTACGGGCCAGGCGGGGAGGGCGGCTCGGTCCCAGGGGGCGGCGTCGCCGGGGCTGAAGCGAGCGGCTGTGGTCTGGTCGGAACCAGGGCGCCGAAGTAGTCCGCGAAGGACGGCGGCGTCGGGTCGGCGGCCGCCGGTGGGCCGCCGGTGTCGTACCCGGCGGGGGCTGCCGTGCCTTCGGGCTCCAAGCCGTCCGGCCCCGCGTACGCGGCCCTGGAACCGAGGCCGTGCTCGACCGCGAAGCCATCCCCGACCGTGAACCCGCGCTCGACCGCGAACGCGGGTCCGGCGGCGAGCCCTGGTCCGACCGCGAACCCCGCCCCGTCAGACGCCGCGAGCCCGACCCCATCCTGGGCCGCGAACCCGGCCCCATCGTGGACCGCGAACCCGGCGGGCGGCACGGCTTCGCCGGCGCCGAGGCCGTTTCCGGTCGTCGCGTGGCGAGGCCCGGCCGACGGGTCCACGCCACCTGGAGCCAGGCCGTCGGCGGGGAGGACGTCCGGGCCGGAGCCGGACGGCCCGTCGACGGTGCCGTCGGGCACGGTGACGTGAATGTAGGCGCTGTCGATCGCCCGTTCCGGTCCAGTGAGGCTGTGCGGGCCGGTCACATCCGACACGGTTCGTAACGGTAGCCCAGACCGCGAGGAAGCGCGGCAAGATACCCCGTCTCGCTAGTCCGTAGACGTATCCACGACGGAAAGCGATGGCCTCATCACTGGTTGGGGCTCGCTCAGCGTCGGTGCGGCGACGGGTCCGTGGCCCGCGGTTCGGCGGGTGACGGCTTGGCGGCCCGGGGGGTTCGGCGCCGGTGCGCCGGTGGTCAGCCGGGTGCGCGGCGGTGCGCCGGTGGGCAGCGGTGGCCTGGGTGCCGGCGGTGGCTGCTCGGGAGCCGGTGGCGCCCAGCGCAGGTCCCGGCTCCAGCCGCCGTCGATGACCGAGCCGCACGCGTCGACGATCGCCCAGTCGACGACCTGGTCGACGTCGACGACGACCGCCCGGCCCATCCGGATGTGGGCGAGCGACGGGTGGACCGCGTCGTTGAGGCAGCGGCCCTCCAGCCGGGCCCTGGTCCGCCAGGACCGGGCGAGCACCCAGGGCGCCTCCGACCCACCCGGGATCGCCAGCCGGTGCCGGACGATGACGTGCCCGAGCGGCGGCAGTTCCCCCTGGAGGAACCGCAGACGCAGTTGCCCCAGTTGCCCACGGGCGCGCACCACCGCGGCCGCGGTCGTGCTGTCGGGGTCGGCGGATCGGGCGCCGGGCGCGTCCCCGGTGCTGGCCGGCGCGTCGGCGGACCGGCTGGTCGGCCGCACCATGACGGTCGCGCCGTCCGGCAGCGCGAACCGATCGGATCGGCTCCTGGAGGCCGGCGGGGACCCCGGGGCAGCGGTGCCAACCATGTCGTAAGGGTAGTCGATATCTTCCGCAGCGTAGAAAATGGGCTGCCGCTCTGACGCCCATGGCGCTCGCTGAACACCACCTACAACGGGACGTGGATCGGCTAGCGGCGGTAACCGAGAAGGTGCCGCTGATGGTTACTTTCCGTCTCATCGCGTCGACGTGGCCCGGGCGGCCATACCGACGCCGTGAGCGGGCAGGAATCCCGTGTTCGGTGGTTGGTCGGTTCGCGGCCGACCGAGCCAGGGCGTGCCCGTCCAGGCTGTCATGGCCGCGCTCCCGCCCCAGGTGGAGCGGGCGCCGCGCCCAGGAGGTGCACATGCGCTACAGGACGCTGACGAAGCCGGCGACGGCCACGAAGCGGCTGACGAGCAGGCTGGCGAAGCGGGCGAACCGTCGGTCTCAGGCCACCCCGCCGCGGCTGGATCCGGCCGCGGCCGGCGGGATCGGCAGTGGGGCCTGGGCGGACGACGGCGCCGCGGCGCCGGGGCCGCGGGCCGCGGGCCGGCCGCTGGCTCAGGGCGGACTGGCCAGCATGGTCGGCCCGGTCCACCGGGACGCGACCCGGCTCGCCGCCTGGGTCGCCGACGGGGCGCCGAGCGACGCAGATCCTCGCCAGATTCACCATGCCGGCGACGCGGCCGTCGCGGCGATGTGCCAGCACCTCGCGACCATGGACCGGCTGGTCTATCCCGACGTGGCTCAGGTGCTGCCGCATACCGAGGGCACGATCGCCCGGCTGCGCGCGGACGCGCACGAGATGGTGCTGACGATGCGCGGCCTCCAGCAGGTCGCGCAGGGCGACACGCACGGCCGGGGGGCGGCGACCGCCGAGCTCCGCCGCGGCTTCCTGGCCGCGATCGCCGACCACGGCGTGATCGAAGAGGAACTGCTGCGCGAGTACGACGAGGCGGCGCCCGCCTGGCGCCGGGACCGGCTGGTCGCCGAGTACGAGCGGCTGCTGCCGCGCGCGCCCAGCCGCCCGCACCCGTACCTGTTCGCCCGCGGGCCGTTCGCCAGCACGCTGAGATTCGGCGTGCTGGGCCGGTTCGACGTCCTGCTGGACACCATGGACGCCCGCGAGCTGCCCTGGGCGCCGGTGCGGGAGCCGGGCCGGGTCGGCCCGTGGGGAGCCTGGCTGCTGGGCCAGCCGCCGCGCACGGGCGGCCTTCCCAGCAAGGGCAAGGCCGAGGCCGACTCCGTCGCGGCGCCGGCGGGCCGAGAGCGGGAGGGCAAGCGGCCCGGCTGAGCGCGCTCGGGCCGTCTGGAGGCGGGCGCCACCGGCGGACCACAGCCGGCCGCTCAGCTCAGGTCCACGGGCCCTTCGTCGGTGCCATGCGCGAGCCAGCCGCTGACCAGGGACGCGAGCCGGCGGGGGTAGACGGTCTCGGCCGTGGCGCGCACCTCGTCGACGGTCCACCAGCGCCAGTCGAGGGTCGATTTGCGCTCCAGGTCGGTCCACGCCGCGGCGTCGACGTCGACCCGCTCGGGCAGCCGCACCACGAAGAAGGACTCCTGCTGGACGTAGTGCCGGCCGGCGAACTGGAAGCGGGAGACCCGGGTGGCGGCGACGGGGCCGACGTCGGTGAGCCGGATGCCGACCTCTTCGGAGATCTCCCGGATCGCGCCCTGCTGGGGGCTCTCGCCTGGGTCGAGACCGCCGCCGGGCACGTGCCACCAGGTCGGCGAGTCGGCCAGGAACGGGTCGTGCGCCCGGATCAGCAGGAACGCGTCGGACGGGTCGAGCAGCACCACCCGGCCGGCCACCCGCGCGGTCGCGTCCGCCGGTCCGTTCGGATCCTCGGCCGGGGGAGAAGCCGTGGCCAGGTCGAGCGCCGCGGGGGCGGCCGGCGGCGGTTCCGGCGTCGTCGGCAGGTCCTCGCGCGGCGCGTCCACGGCACCCAGCCTGCCAGCTACAGGCCGAGCGGCGTCTTCTCCAGGGTCGCGATGAGGCCTGGGTCACCCGTGACCTCGATCTGGGCGGCGGCCCGCCGGCCGAACCCGTAGAGCAGCAGCTCCGCGGCCGGGCCCCGCAGCGTCACGGCCGGCTCGCCCTTGCGGGCGACGACGCGGCTCGGGCCGGAGGACACAGAAGACGCGGTGCCGTCGGTCCGCTCGAGGCTGTCGGTCCGCTCGAGAACCAGGCCGAAGGGCACCCTGCGGTAGGACAGGCGCGCCATTCGGCGGACCGACGCCCACAGCTTCTCGCGCAGCTCGGGGCTGAGCTCCCGGGCCGGCACCGCGCCGGGAGCACCGCCGCGGCGGACGTCCTCCCCGTGCACGAAGAACTCGACCAGGTTCGTGGCGTCGTCGAACGCGCGGATCCGGGACGGCTGCCAGGCCGGCGGCCCGGACCGGAAGACCGTCAGCAGCTCGGGGAACGGCCGGGCCGTCCGGGTCGCCTTCTCGGCGCGCTCCGTGATCCCGTGCAGCCTCGGAATGATCAGTCCCGGGCTGGCCTTGGGTACCCGCTCCCGGGTTACCAGGTGTGCCACGAGGTCGTAGGTGTCCCATCCCTCGCACAGCGTCGGGTGATCCGGCCCGGCGGCTTCGATGACGTCCGCGAGCAGTGCCCGTTCGTCGCGCGCGCTTCCCATGCGGGCACTGTAGGTCCGCCGCGCCGTGACGTGCATCGCCTACGGATTCCCTTTGCCGGGGCTTTACCAGAGCCGGGTCCGGTCGTATTCCGCCCGTATTTTTCGCGGGACGGTCGCCGGCTGTATCGCCCCGGCCTGTGCGGCCGCGTCGGTGGGCTGTTCCAGGGCCGGCCACGGGCCTGGTGGCCCCGGTCACGGGGCCGCGCCGGTACGTCGCCGGGCGGTCTGGGCGCGCGGGCCGGGTGGGCCGGCCGACATGGGCGAATATGTGCGGCCATTGGGCATTGTGGCTGCGCGGGGCCCGTGTGGCGTGGGCCGGTTGTGCCACAATGTGCCGCGCTGCCTGGGCGGACGGACCTGCTCGGGTGGTGGTCTGGCGGTGAGCAGGAGGAGAACGTGACGTCGACCCGGTTGGGCCGGAACCGCCGGCGGGTCGGCCGGGCGCGATGTCGACTTTCGGACATCCCGCACCGAGTCGCGGGGCGAGCCGGTACCAGTCGACACGGATGTCCAAAAGAACCGGGCGCGGCTAGCGCGACGAATCGAAAGGCGCGGTCCCGACCGTGACGACACCACCTCCCTACGGCTCCCCGAACCCCTACGGCTCCCCGAACCCGTACGGCTCCCCGAACCCGTACGGTCAGCAACCGGGGCCCCCGCCGGGTGGCTACGGAGCGCCCCAGGAGCCGGGTTACGGCTATGGCCAGCAGCCGCCGGTGTACAGCGGCGGACTGCCCGGCTACCCGGCCGGTGGGCCGCCCCAGCAGCCGTACGGCGGCACGCCGATCCCGAACTACCTGTGGCAGTCGATCGTCGTCACGATCCTCTGCTGCCTGCCGGCCGGAGTCGTGGCGATCGTGAACGCCTCCCGCGTCCAGAGCCGCCAGCAGCTGGGCGACATCCAGGGGGCGCTGGACGCGTCCCGGCGGGCGCGGACCTGGTGCATCGTCTCGCTGGTCGTCGGGCTGGTGCTGATCGTTCTCGACATCATCCTCGTCGCCACCGGTGCGATGAGCACCAGTTTCTCCACCCACAGCTCCTACAACGCCTGACCCGTGCGGCCCGGGTTGTCGAGGCGGCTGTCGCTGGCTGGTCGTCCGGTGCGGTGGACGCGCGGGCTTGGGCACCCGGTGTGCGCGCCTAGCCCGGTATCTCGTAACTTCGGCTGACCTGTCGGACGCGCCTCGGCGCCGACCCTCCGACTGCTTCACGATCTCGATCGGTACCGAAACCGACGGCGCTCCCGTAACGGGAGCGATCAGGAATTCACCGAAAGGCGCGGCCCGCGACCGTGACGACTCCTCCGCCCTACGGCAACCCAGGCGACCCTTATGGCCAGCAGCCCGGTTACGGCCAGCAGCCGGGTTATGGTCAGCAGCCCTATGGCCAGCAGCCTGGTTACGGCCAGCAGCCCGGCTATGGCCAGCCGGCCTATGGCACGCCTCCGCCGGGCTACCCGGCCCCTGGAGGCTTCGGGACGCCGCCGCCTGGTGGCGCGCCGATCCCGAACTACCTGTGGCAGTCGATCGTCGTCACCCTGCTCTGTTGCCTTCCGGCCGGCATCGTGGCGATCGTGAACGCCACCCGCGTGCAGCCCAAGCAGCAGCTGGGCGACATCCAGGGTGCGCTTGACTGCTCCAAGCGGGCGCGGACCTGGTGCATCGTGTCGGCCGTTTCCGCAGTCGCGTTCTGGATTCTTTACATCGTTGTTTTCGTCATCATCATTGGCTCGATCAGCAGCAGTAGCAGCTAGCGATTCACCGCGGCACCCGGGCCTGGCAGGCGCGTCCGATGGCTCCCCATTGACCGGGGACCATCGGACGCGCCTGTTGACCGGCTACTCCCAGCGGAGCAGGTCGCTGACCGGACGGCGGACCAGGCCGCGCGCGGCGGCGGCGCCGGTGGCGCAGGCGAGGGCCAGCGTCGCCAGGCAGATGCCGACCAGGAACCACGCGGACGGCAGCTGCCCTATTCCGGGGCCAAGGCCGATGCTGTCGGACACGGCGTCGACCTGGAGCCTGAAGACCAGCAACCCCACCGGGATGCCGACGACCAACGCGAGCGCCGCGAGCCCCAGGGCCGCGACCGCGCCCTGGCCGACGATCTGTCGTGGCGTGAGCCCGAGCGCGCCGGTGACCGCGATATCCCGGGCGTTCTCCCGGTTCGACGCGATCAGCGAGTACAGCATGTTGGTCAGCGCGACCAGCGCGAGCATCAGAATGATCGTCGTCGTCACCGACTCGATGACCGTCCGGCCGGTGATGCTGGAGCTCTGGGTGGAGATCTCGACCCCGTCGCCGAGTCGCTTCGCCAGGGCGGCCTGCACGGTCGCGGGGGATGTGCCCGGCGTCAGCGTCATCCGGTACTGGCTTGGCGCCGCCAGCGGCCCGAGACCCGCCACCGGCATGACCAGGATCTGCCCGCTGTCCTCGGTGGTCCGGTACCAGCCGACGATGTGGACGGGGTGGTCCACGCCGCCGATGTTGACGGTCGTCGTCTCGCCGACCCGCAGCCCCAGCTCGTCGAGCAGCCCGTAGCCGACGGCGGCCTCGCCCGCGGCTGCCGGTAGCCGGCCGGCCCCGACCCGGTAGCCCGGCGCGCGTGGCCCGCCGAACGCGCGGACCCGGAAGGTGAGGTCCTGGTCGCTGCCACGTCGCTCGGTCTCCGACCACCAGCCGGAGATCCCGGGCGTCTGGTTCAGCGCCGCCTCGACCGTGCCGGGCGCGACGTCGCCGCGGCTGACCATGACCTGCCAGGGGTCACCGGTGGCGGCCGGGTTGGTGAGCGCGTGCGACACGGTGAGATGCCACCCGCCGCTGACGACGGCCCCGGTCACCGCGACCAGCAGCGTCAGCGCGGTGAGTGCGCCGCGGACCGGCCGGGCGGCGAGGCGACCCACGCCGAGGAAGGCCAGCCGGCCGGGGACCAGCGCGGTCAGCCGAGCGAGTGGGCCGCCGCGCCGGCCGGCCGCCGGCGCGTCCCGCAGGGCGTCGACGATCGACGCCCGGCCGGCGCGCACCGCGCCCACCACCGTGGCGAGCGTGAGCAGCAGGAGCAGCGCTCCGCCGCTGACCAGCAGGTCACTCACCGCCCAGTGCGGCGCCGGCCGGCCGGTCACGGTCGCGCCGATGTCGACGTTCGGCGCCAGTTCCGCCGCGGCGACCCAGCCGAGCACCGCGGCCACCGCTCCGAGCACCAGATGCTCGACCAGCAACGCCGCGATGAGCTGGGCCGGTCGGACTCCCACGGCGGCGAACAGGGCCATCTCGCGACGCCTCGTCACCATCCGGCTGGTCATCGAGCCGGCGACGATCACGCCCACCGCCACGAGCAGGAAGAGGCCGAACGCCGAAACGATCTTTCCGAAGATCTGTTCCATCCGGACCAGGTCGCCCCGGGTGCTCGGCCAGGTGTTCGTCCCGATGACCGCGGGGCCCAACCGGGCGATGACCGTGCTGGAGACGGCCTCGGCCGAGACACCCGGGGCGTCCTCGACCCAGTAGGTGACGCCGTCCGCGGGCCCGACCCGCGACAGGCCGGCGTCCGAGATCCACAGCCGGGCCTGGCCACACTGCGGGAAGCCGCAGTCGGTCAACTCGTTCGCGGTGCCGGCGAGGGTGAAGGGAACGTCGCCGCTCGGCCCGCGTAGCGCGATCCGGTCACCGGGACGCAGGCCCAGATCCGCGGCAGCGCTGCGCTCCAGCACGATCTCGTTCGCCCCGCGCAGCCAGTGCCCGGCCACCAGGGCCGGATGGTTCACGGCGACCGCCGGGTCGGCCAGCGAGGTGACCTCGCTGTGGTACTCGCCGCTCGTGCCCGCGGTGCCAGCCGGCGAGGCCGGGACCACGAGCGTGGTGTCCAGGAAGCGCAGCGGCCCGACGACCGTGCGGACCCCCGGTATCTGGCGCAGCTCGGCGGCCACGGCGCTTGGCGACGGCGTCGCGTTCCCGGTAGCGGCCGGGCCGGGCTTGTCGATGGTCGAGTCATGCGCCCAGACGACGACGTCGGCGACGTTGGTGCGCTCCGCGAGACGGTCGATCGCCTTGGTGCCCTGGCCGCTGACCACGAGGCCGATGGACAATCCCAGCGCCGAGAAGGCGAGGACCAGCACGGTGACCGCGATGCCGGCGCGGCTGCGGCCGCGCAGGCCGGCGAGTGCGAGCAGCAGGACGGTGCGCATCACCAGCTCCCCAGCCCGAGCAGGTCGTTGAGGTCGCTGCCGCCTGGCGCCCGTCGCGTCCCGTGGCCGCCGTCCTCGTCGGCGAGCTCGTCGGCCGTCTCGTGGAGCGCGGTCTCGTCGGCGTCGGCCTCGTCGAGCGCGCCGCTCGGGCCGGTGGGAGAAGCGTCGCTGGTGCGGCGGCCGGCGGGCCGGCGCTCGTCGATGATCTGGCCGTCGCGCAGGAAGATGACCCGGTCGGCGGCGGCGGCGACGGCGTAGTCGTGGGTCACCATGATCAGGGTCTGGCCACGCCGGTGCTCCTCACGAAGCAGCTCGACGACGCGGCGGGAGGCGGCCGTGTCCAGCGCGCCGGTGGGCTCGTCGGCCAGCACCAGGTCGGGTCTGGTGGCGATCGCGCGGGCGATCGCCACCCGCTGCTGCTGGCCGCCGGACAGCGTCGCGGGCAGCGCGTGCAGGAGGTCGCCCAGACCGACGGCGTCGAGCACCTCGGCGGCGCGGGCCTTCGCGGCCCGCCGGCCGACGCCGGCCACCCGCAGGCCGAGCTCGACGTTCGCGGCCGCGTTCAGGTGCGGCACCAGGTTGTAGGCCTGGAAGACGAAGCCGACCCTGCGCCGGCGCAGCAGGGCCCGCCGGGCCGCCGAGAGGGTGGTCACCTCGTCGCCGCCGATCCGGATCGAGCCGGCGTCCGGGGTGTCCAGGCCGCCGACCAGGTGCAGCAGCGTCGACTTGCCACAGCCACTCGGGCCGACGACGGCGACCCACTCGCCCGGCGTGACGCTCAGGGATACCCCGCACAGCGCCGGCCTGGCTCGCTCGCCGCGGCCAAAGGACCTTTTCAGCGCGGTGATGACGAGAATCGGTTCGATTGTGGTCTTCGGGTCCGTCGTAGTCATGGATCAGGTCCTCCCGTACTGGGCGAGGCGGGCCTCGACGATGTCGAGCCAGCGCAGCTCGGCCTCCAGGTGCAGCACGGAGGCGTCGCGAAGCAGGTCGCCAATGCCGGCGACGCTGAAATGAGCGGCAGCCGGGGCCGCGGGGTCGGCCGGCTGGGGAATCAGGTCGTCCTCGGCGGGCGAGTCCCGGACGGGTGCCGCCTCGGCGAGGGCCCGCAGCGCCCGCAGGCAGCGGGACCGGTGCGCGGCGAGCGTGCGGGCGGCGCTGCCCGGCCCGGCCTTCGCCGGCTCACCGTCGCGGGCGGCGTGGGCGTCGTAGATCAGCCCGGCGACCAGCCGCTGCACGACGTCGCTCTTGCCGACCGGAAGATCGCTGGGCTCCTCCAGCCAGCCGCGCAGCGACTTGCGGCCGGTGTCGGTCAGCTCGTAGACCTTGCGGTCCGGGCCCCCGCTGCCCTCCGCGACGTGGTGCGTGACGGCGCCGTCCCGCTCCAGCCGGGTGAGGGTCACGTAGATCTGCCCGACGTTGATCGGCGGAGCGACGTCGCCGAACAGGTCGTCGTGTGCGCGCTTGAGCTCGTAGCCATGGGCCGGTCCCCGGTCCAACAGGGCGAGCATCAGGTACCTCACGGCGCCTTGTGGTTCGGGACGGCGGGGCGGGCCGCCTGCATAACGGTTAGGTAGATCTGCATAACGGTTATGTACATCCGTTAGCTAGTCCCGTCAACACCCCATCGCGGACCGCATCACCGCCTGCGCCGCAGTGCCGCCTTGATCGCCGGGTTTGACCCTCGTGTGGTCGTGATGGCGCGCGGAACGCGACCACTGAAGGGCCGAAGCGGCGATCAAGAGGATGGCCGCACGGAGGGGTCGGGCCGATCGGCCGCGGCGCGGATTTCGTCCGCCCGTTGACTACGGTAGGTGGCGCAGCCGTCGCCTGGTGTGGTTGGTGGGCCTTGACGGGCGAGATTGGTGGGGTGCAGGAGTACCCGTGCCCGGATTTTTCCCCCGGGGGGTTGACGGACGGGCAGGATCGGGTGGGTGCAGACACGGCTGGCATCTGACGATGACTGGCCTGGAATCTGGCCTATCTGGCACGCACAGGTCGCGGCCGGGGAGCTGTACACCTGGCACCCGGACACCCAGGAGTCGGACGCCCGGGAACTGTGGATGCTGCCGAAGCCCGCCGTCGTCCTGGTGATGGAGGACGACGCGGGTGACGGGCGGATCGTCGCGACCGCGCAGATCACCCCGGCGCTCGCCGGGCTCGGTGACCACGTCGCGCAGCTGATCTTCATGGCCCACCCGGACCGGACCGCCGAAGGAGCCGACCGGGCGATGGCCGAGGCCGCGATCGAGTACGCGACAGAGCTCGGCTACCGGGCGATGCAGTCCACCGCGGTGGTCGCCGGCAACACCCGGATGGTCGCGATCTGGCGGGTGCTCGCCTTCCGGGTGATCGGCACGCTGCCGTCAGCCTTCCGCCACCCCTGGAACGGCGACGTCGACCTGTACGTCATGCACCGTTTCCTCCCGTACAAGACGTACCGGCCCCGCCGGGACTAGGGCAGCGCGGTCGAATCCTGATCGGCGCCGTTCGAGGCCAGTGGGACGTCGTCATCCAGGTCCTCGGGCGCGAGGGCGGCCCAGTGCGGGTGTTCGGTCCTGGCCCACCAGCGGGGGACGTAGCCGGTGCGCATGCCGGCGCGGGCGACCGGGTCGCGGGAAGCCATCCAGAGGTGGCCGCAGACGGTGAAGAAGATGCCGAAGGCGAGAAGGTCGTGCACGAAGGAGGCCCCGGTGCGGTACCGGTCCGGGATGTGGAGATCCTGGCCGAGGTACATCACCAGGCCGGTCCCGAGAAACACCAGGATCGATCCGGCGACGACGGCCGCGTACAGCTTCTGGCCCGCGTTGAACTTCCCGCCGACCGTGAGCGGGCCCTGGTCGTGACCACCCGCGCCTCGCCGAGCGGTTGACGATGGAGTGCCCGACCTGGCCCAAGCCGGCCCCGCCTGGCGCGCCCGGCGCTCCTCGCTGAAGGGCAGCAGCCGGGCCCGCAGCCACGCGCCATCGGGGGCGGTGAAGCGGTTGAGCTCGGTGGTGTCGCGGCGGAAGCCCCGGGTGAGCCAGCCGAGCAGCGCCGGAACCGGCAGCGCCAGGCCGCAGTACAGGTGAATCGACATGATCAGCGGGCGACGGCCGAAGAGGAGCGCCAACGCCGGCAGATAGAGGATCGCGGCCGTGGCCAGGCAGACACCGAACAACAACCCGGTCGTCCGGTGCACCCAGCGGGTCGCGGGCCCGAAGCGCCGAATGTCGCCGCCGCGGCTTGCCGGGGGGTTTCGCAGGTACTCGCCGATGGACACGGTCAGACCGGCCTGTCGCTGCGGCCGTTGGACTGGCCGATCCAGGCCTCGACGTCGTAGCCGCGCCGCTCCCACCAGCCGGGAGCGACCTGGTCGACGACCTCGATCTCGCCCAGCCATTTGATCGACTTGTAGCCGTACATCGGCGCCACATACAGCCGGACCGGACCACCATGGTCGTAGCTGACCGGGCCGTTCAGCATGCGCAGGGCAACCAGGACGTCCGGCCGGCGGGCCTCCTCCAGCGTCAGGCTCTCGTCGTAGAACCCGTCGAACGAGCGGAACGTCACCGCTCGGGCCGTCGAATGCACGCCGACCCGTTCGAGCAGATCGGCGAGCTTCACGCCGGACCAGTGCACGCCACCGACCCGCCAGCCGGTCACGCACTGGAAGTCACGGGTGAGCTCCGTCTGCTTCATCGCCTCCAGGTCCGCGAGCGTCAGCGTGGCCGGCTCGTTCACCAGGCCGTGGACCTTGAGCTGGTAGGTGGCCGCGGACAGATGCGGCACCGACGAGGTCACCGTGTAGATCTGGAATCCGTCGCCGGGGATCAGGTTGGTGAGGCCGGTCGTGTCGCGGGCCCGCAGCGGCGCGACGGCGTTGTCCAGTGCCCGCTGGACGACGGAGCCGACGGCGACCCCGGCCGCGCCGAGTGCGGCCACCGCGAGCACCACCCGGCGCCCCACCGGCGAGCCTTCGACCACGTTCTCAGTGAACACCCGCCTTCCACGCCGGCGAACCGGCGCGGCAGGGTTTTCTCCGCTTCTTAAGATCTGACGGCGCTGGCCAGCGCTGTCTCACGCTTCCCTGCTGTCCGACGCTGCCCGGGCGGCGTCGCGCTGGACTCGGCCGCCTCGGGCCTCAGCGCCCCTGGCGTCGCGTGTTCAGCCCGCGACGCAGCGCCGCCGGGCCCGTGGCGTCGCCCGGTCCCTACGGTCGCGCGGTCCGTAGCGCCGCCCGGCTCATGGCGCCGCCCGGTCCGTAGGGTTGCTTGGCCCGTGGCATCGCCCGGGACGGCGCGGGGATCGACGGCGACCTGATAACCACCTGGTGGCCGGCACGCCAGTTCCCCCTGCGCATCCAATGATCAAGGACGTCTCGCGGGGTAGGGGGACGCCTTGATCACTCGTGGCGCAGGCAAAGCGGCGTTCGGCGCCCGAATTTGTCCTCTTTATTCCTTCGCGGTTTTCGATCAAGCTGCGGCGGCTTGGCCGGCTGGCCGAATGATCGGCGTCTGCGCAGGCAAGTCGGCGCCTCGGATCAGGAGGGACCGCGCCGGGGTCGAGTCGCAGCGTGGTCAACGTGGTCCACCAGGCGGCAGCGGCGTCCCGTCGAGCCGCTCAGGCCGTCGCGCCGAGCCGCTCAGGCTGTGGCGTCGCGTCGTTCAGGCCGTCGCGCCGCGTCGTTTAGCCGTGGCGTCGAGCCTCAGACCATGGCGTCGCGCCGCTCAGGCTGTGACGTCGCGTCGGGCGAGGCTGATGGCGGCGATGGCGGCGAATGCCACGGCGTAGGCGGCGCCGAGCAGCAGCGGTCCCCGGTAGCCGGAGATGAGGTTGCCTCCCGTGCCGATGTCGCTGAACACCAGGCCCGGTAGCCATTTGACGCCGTTCAGCCAGGCCTGCTGGATGATGTGCTCCAACGGGAACATCCAGGCGACGCCGATCAGCACGGCCGCGGTCGTCGATCGGATCAACAGGCCGAGCGCTGTCCCCGTGATGGCGAAGAATGTGGTGGCGACGAGGACGTTCAGGTAGTTCTTGCCGGCCTCGCGCAGTGCCACGGCCGTCCACCACTGGCCGGTCGGCACGCCCCGGATCTGCGCCATCAGGACGGCCGTGGCCGCGCTGAGGACGAAGGCCCCAACAAGCGCCACGGCGAGCAGCGACAGCACCGCGCCCATCCGGCCCGCGAGCCAGGACAGCCGGCGTGGCTCGCGCATGAAGATCATCCTGATCGTGCCCTGGCCGTACTCGGTCGCCATGGTCGCCGCGCACAGCACCATCAGCAACAGGCCGGTGAACGTCGAACCGACCCGGAACCCAAGCAGTATCCCGCCGGGAGTCGCGAGTGCCTGCAACGTCGGCACGCTGACCTCGGGCATCCGCGCGGCTCCCAACCCGCCGTTCTTGGCGAGCGCGAAGCTGAGCACGCTGGACAGCACCGCCAGCGCCGCGAGGCCGCCCATGGCCAGAAAGGTCCCCGGCCGCCGCAGCTTGCGGGCCTCGGACCGATAGCTACGCCCAATGGCCACCAGCCGCCCGTCCCGGGCCGGCTCTCTGTCTCGGGCTGGCCGCCCGTCCCGGGCTGGCCGCCTGGTCCCGAGCGCGTCTCGTTCCCCGATGGGTAGGGCGTCTTCCTGAGACTTCATGCTCGATCTCCCGTAATGGCCTGGCTAGCGGAGGCGCCGGCCGCGACCAGGCCCGTGTAGCGCTCTTCCAACGTCACTCGGGCCGGCGCGATCTCCACAAGGGCGATGCCCCGTGCGTGCGCGGCGCGGTTCAGCTCGGCGAGCGGTGCCCGTGACGGCTCCGCGCGATCGGCGGCGCCGCCCGCGCCTCCCCCGACCGGCCGCGCGACCAGGGTGGCGAGCACGCGATCTCCGTCCCGCTCGACGGCGAAGCCGAGCCCGGCGGCGAGGTCCGCGAGCATGCCGACGTCCGCCGGCCGCTCGGGTCGCAGCGCCACCCGCTGCCGACCGGTGGCCAACAACCCGTCGGGCGGCCCCTGGTAGGCCAGTGCGCCCCGGTCGACGACGATGATCCAGTCGCAGATCTGCTCCACCTCGGCGAGCAGGTGCGAGGAGACGACGATCGTCCGCCGCCGCGCGGGCACGCGGTCGGCGCCCGTCGCCGCGGCTCGGGTCGCGGCGCCGACCCCGCCGCCGCTCCCGGCCGCGGTCCCGGCTCCGGTCGCGACCTCGACCCCGGCTCCGATCCCAGCTCCGGCCCCGACCCCTGCTCCAGCACCGGCTTCGCCCCGGGCTCCGGCTCCGGCCTCTCCGGCCCTGCCCTCGCCGCCGCGGACCGCGAGCCCTCGGATCAGGTCGCGCATCAGCCGGATGCCCATCGGGTCCAGGCCGTTCGTCGGCTCGTCGAGCACCAGCAGCTCCGGGTCGCCGAGCAGCGCGGCAGCGATCGCCAGCCGCTGTTTCATGCCCAGCGAGTAGGCCCGCACCTCGTCGCCGGCCCGCTCGGCGAGGCCCACCTCGGCCAGCACCGGCTCCACCTGGGCCCGGTCGAGCCCCGCCAGGATCGCCATCGCCTCCAGATTGCGGCGGGCCGACAGCCGTGGGTACAGCGCCGGGCTCTCGATCAGCGCGCCGATCCGGGGCAGGTAACGCGCCGGCTCGCCGAGGGGCTGGCCGAGCACCGTACCGGCCCCGGCGGTCGGCCGTACCAGGCCGAGCAGCATCCGCAGCGTCGTCGTCTTGCCTGCGCCGTTCGGGCCGATGAACCCGGCGACCGCTCCGGCCGGAATCCGAAGATCGAGATCGCGGACGACGGTCCGGCGCCCGTACCTCTTCGACAGTCCCCGCACGTCGACGGCCACCGGCCCGTCAGGCGCTTGCTCGTCACGCGGTTGCTCGTCACGGTCGGCGAACTGCTCCAGCACAGGCCTCGCGCCGCGGACCGCCGTCACGGAGTGATCCGGAAGGTCGGGTGGTCGGCCGGGTCGGGCAGCGCGCGGAAGGCGCCGGCGACGCCGGGCGCCGAGCCGAAGGACGTCCGGTAGGCCGCCAGCACCGGGCCGCGTTCCGTCACGGGCACCTCAGTGGCGATGATCTCGAAGCTGGCGCGACCGTCCGCACGGGTCAGCCGGCCCCGGCCGGAGGCGCGCAGGTCCAGGGCCCAGTCCGTCACGCCGAACGCCGCCACCAGGTAGGACGCGCCCCCGTGGTCGAGCACCGCGACCGGGGTCGTGCGCCACCTCCCGGTGACCCGGCCAGGTACCGACAGCCGGCGCACCAGCGCCGGGCGGAACCGCGGCGCCAGCCGGTCGCCGACCGCCCGCGCGATCCAGGGCCGGCGTACGTAGGGCCTCGTCGACGACGTCATGAGTCCGTCTCCGTTCCTCGGTGACCTCATGACGATCAGCCTGCTGGCCGCCGACCCGTCGCGTCGTCCCCCCACCGACGGCACCTTCGGTACGCCGCCCGCCGTAGCCCCCTACGCCCCGGGCCCCGGCCCGGCCCTGCGGTAGCGGCCCAGGGTCCCTGCCGGAGCGGCGAAGCCGGTCTGGGAGATCGGGGGCCGGCCGTTCCCGCCCTAAACGAGCCCGGCCTGGTTGGCCAGCACGGCCAGTTGGGCGCGGTCGCGGGCGCCGAGCTTGACCATGACGCGGCTGACGTGGGTGCGGGCGGTCGCCGGGCTGATCACGAGGCGGGCGGCGATCTCGTCGTTGGACAGGCCGTGACCGACGAGGCCCATCACCTCGCGTTCGCGGTCGGTGAGGCCGTCGAGGTCCGGCGCGCCAGGCCCGACCGGGCGGCGGGCGAACGCCTCGATGACCCGCCGGGTGACGGCTGGCGACAGCAGCGACTCGCCGGCCGCGACGACCCGGATCGCGCGCAGCAGGTCGGCCGGCTCGCTGTCCTTGAGCACGAACCCGGAGGCACCGCCGCGTAGTGCTTCGAAAACGTACTCGTCCAGCTCGAACGTGGTGACCATGACTACCCGGGTGCCGTGCAGCGCCGGGTCTGCGGTGATCTCCCGCAGGGCGGCGAGACCATCCAGCACGGGCATCCGGATGTCGAGCAGGACGACGTCGGGCCGGGTCCGGCGGACCAGCTCGACGGCGGTCCGGCCGTCCTCCGCCTCGCCGACGAGCTCCAGGTCCTCCTCCGTCTCGACCAGCACGCGCAGCCCCAGCCTGATCAACGGCTGGTCGTCGGCCACCACGACTCTGATCAACGAGACCCTCCGCTGGCCGCGTTTCGGCCGTAGTTGCCTGCCTGGCTCATGGTGCCCGTTCTGCCGCCGGGCCCGCCGCGTGGCAGAGGCAGCCGGGCGCTCACCTGCCAGCCGCCCGCGCCGTGCGGACCGGCGGCCAGCTCGCCGCCCAGCTCCATGGCCCGCTCCCGCAGCCCGGTCAGCCCGTGGCCGTAGGGGGTCGGGCTGACCGGCGCGGTGTCCGCCAGCGGCCGTTCCGGGAGGTTGGTGACGTCGATCGTCACTCGGGCGTCCTCGGCGCACACCCGGACCGCGACCCGGGCTCCGCGCGCGTGCCGCAGCACGTTGGTCAGCGACTCCTGCACGATCCTGTACGCGGCGAGGTCGACGTCGGCCGGGAGCCGGTCCAGCGGCCCGCTGGTCGCGGCGTCGACGAGCACACCGCACAGCCGCACCTCCGAGAGCAGCCCTGGCAGCCGGCCGAGCCCCGTCAACGGGGTCCGCTCTGCCGATGGTGCCCCTGTCGCTACGACCGGCGGCCGGGAGTCGGGCGGCGCCACACGGTCGAGGTGCCAGCCAGCCTTGCCGGCCGCCGTCGCCGCGTCACCGGCAGTACCGGCAGCACCGGCGACCGGCTCCCGAGCCACCAGTTCGCCGGCCACCGGCGCGTCGGTGCTCGACTCGCCGACCGGCGGGACCGCCTCGGACTGGCCGGCGCGGGTCAGGGCGAGGGTGGCGCGCAGCTCGTCGAGCGCCTCGATGGAGGTCCGGCGGATCGCCTCCAGCGAGAGCTGCGCCTGCTCGGGCCGCCGGTCCAGGACGTGCAACGCGACGCCGGCCTGCAGCGAGATGATCGAAAGACTGTGTCCGACGACGTCGTGCACCTCCCGGGCCATCCGGAGCCGCTCGGCGTCGATCAGGCGGGCGTGCGCCTCGCCCTCGGCAGTCACCCGCCAGCTCCGGTGCTCCTGGATGAGTGCCCCCACGACGACGGGGGCGGCCCCGACCAGCAGCGACGCGGCGAACCCGGCGAACAGGTCCCAGCCTCCGCCGGCATGCCCGCGATCGAAGCTCGCCACGTTGCCCGCGGCGACGAGGCAGGTGGCGCAGATGGCGGCCCAGGCGGCCTCGCGGCGCCCGCTGGTCCGCCCGACGGTGAGGCCGACGATCGCCATCGCGATGAAGTACGGCCCTTCCGGATACCCGACCCCGAGGAAGATCCCGACGAGCGCGGCCTCGACGACCAGGGCCGGACGCGGGGCCCAGCGGCGGATCAGCAGGATTGCCGCGATCCCGATCAGCAGTCCGTACGCGAAAGCGTCGACGGGCTGGTGCGGCGCGGGCTGTGTTCCGCCCCATTTGGTCGCGCTGACCAGGAACACGGTGGTGAACGCGGCGGCTGTCAGCAGATCGATCAGCAGATACCGAAGGTTCCGTCGAAACCACGGTCCGTCCACCAGCCGACGGTAGCGCCGTCCAGTACCGGTGGCATCCCCTTCGACGCGTATCCCCAGGTACGCAGCCGACCGTACCCAGGGCCGCCGGACCCTCGGACGAGGCCACACGCCGGTGCCGTGGTGAGCTGCCGGTAGCGTGGGCGGCCATTCCGGAGCGGACGAGGGGGCCTGCGCGCGGTGATCGTCGCGATCGAGGGGATCGACGGGGCGGGCAAGAACACACTGACCCAGGCGCTGGTGGCGGCCCTCACGGCGACCGGGCGGCCCGTGAGCCGGCTGGCGTTCCCCCGGTACGACGTCGAGCCGCTCGGGCCGGCGGTGCGCGCGATGCTCACCGGCGATCAGGCGCTCGCGCCGGTCGCCGCGTCGGTCCGGGCGAGTGCGCTCCTGTTCGCGCTGGACCGGGCGAACGCCGGCCCGGAGCTGGCGGCCGCCGCGGCTGGCGACGCCGTCGTGCTGGTCGACCGGTACGTGGCCTCGAACGCGGCCTACGGCGCGGCTCGGCTGTCCGCGCCGGAGAGGCCCGGTTTCCGCGACTGGGTGGCCTCGATCGAGCTGACCGACCTGGCGCTGCCCAGGCCCGACCTGCAGATCCTGCTGCGGGTCCCGGTCGAGGTGGCCCGGGCGCGGGCCCGCGCCCGCGCGGCGCTGGACGCGAGCCGCGCCCCTGATCGTTATGAGGCTGACGACGCGTTGCAGGCCAGGGTCGCCACCGAGTACGACGAGCTGGCCCGCTCCGGCTGGATCGGTCGCTGGCTCACGGTCGACCGCGCCGCCGCGGCCGGTGACGACGCGAGGGCCGGGTCCGTCAGCGCGGCTGTCGAGGAAGTCCTGCGCGACCTGCGCTGAGCCGGGACGCTGGGAGCATGGACGGGGAGAGGGCGTCGTCGGTCACCGCGGAGCTCCGAGCGCGGGGTGTGGACGCGGTCGCGCTGACCTTCGTCGACAACAGTGGGATCACCCGCGCGAAATGCGTGCCGGTCGGCGGGCTGGAACGGGCGGCGGTCGTGGGGGTCGGCGCTTCGCCGTCCTTCGACGCGTTCCTGCTGAACGACGACCTCGCCGCCGGACGCTACGCGGGTGGCCCGGTCGGCGACCTGCGGCTGCGCCCGGACCTCGACCGGGTCGTCCCGCTGGCGGCGCAGCCGGGCTGGGCCTGGGCGCCGGCCGACCGGTTCGACCAGCTTGGCCGCCCGCATCCGCAGGACACCCGCGCGATCCTGCGCCGCGAGGCCGAGGGGTTCGCCGAGCGTCACCTGCCCGCGTTGGCCGGGATCGAGATCGAGTGGACGATCTACCCGGACCGGCCGGGTGATGCCGTGCCCCGGCCGGCGGCGGCCGGGCCGGCCTACGGCCTGGAGCGGGTGATCGAGCAGGCGGACTACCTGCGGGACATCGTCCGCGCGCTCACCGAGCAGGGGCTCACCGTCGAGCAGATCCATCCCGAGTACGCGCCCGGCCAGTTCGAGGTCTCGACCGCTCCCGAGGATCCGCTCGGCGCGGCCGACAGCAGCGTGCTGGTCCGCCAGACGATCCGGGCCGTCGGCGCCCGGCACGGGCTGCGTACCTCGTTCTCGCCGGCGGTCGTCGCGGCCGGCGTCGGCAACGGCGGGCACGCCCACGTGAGCCTGCGTCGCGGCGCGGTCGCAGATCGGGGCGGCGCCGTGCGCGCGGGCCAGGGTGGCGCCGCGGGCGCGGGTCAGGGCGGCGGCCGCGAGGTGCTCATCGACGGGACCGGGCCGGCCGGGCTGAGCGCCCTCGGAGAGCACTTCGCCGCCGGCATCCTGGCTCACCTGCCGGCGCTTCTCGCCGTCGGCGCCCCCAGCGTCGCCTCCTACCTGCGGCTCAAGCCATCCCGCTGGGCCGGGGCGTTCGCCTGCTGGGGCGTGGAAAACCGGGAGGCCGCGCTGCGGCTGGTGACCGGCCTGGCGGTCGGCGGCCAGGCGGCGCAGGCTCCGGACTCCGCCCTGAAGGCAAGCGCCGAGCAGTGGCTCCACGCGTCGCCCCACCTTGAGATCAAGTGCTTCGACCTGACGGCCAACCCGTACCTGATGCTCGCCAGCGTGCTCGCCTGCGGCCGGTCGGGGATCGAGGACGGTGCCCGGCTGCCGGAACCGGTCGACGTCGACCCGGCGGCACTGCCGGCCGCTGAGCGGGCCCGGCGCGGCCTCGAGGCCCTGCCCGGCCGGCTCGGCGACGCGGTCGCCGCGTTCGAGGCCGATCCCGTCCTGCGTGCCGCCTTCGGGGCCGAGCTGCACGACACGATCGTCACGGTCCGGCGGGCCGAGATCGAGCTCTTCGCGACCGCCGACGCCGACGAGGTCGTCGCCCAGTCCCTCTGGCGGCACTGAGCCGCCAGCTCCACGATCGAGCGCGGGCTAGCCGAACGTCGGCAGCCTCACCTTGGGCAGCTGGATGCCGCCGCCGGATCCGTCGCCCGAGCCGTCGTCGGAGGGTGTCGGGGTGGGGCTGCGCCTCGGAGTCGCGCCGGCGGTCGGATGGGGCGTGGACCGGGCGGACGCGGTGGGGGCTCGTGTCGTCGTCGCCGTGCCATGGGACGCGTCGGCCGACGACGGGAGATCCGCTGCCGTCAGTGAGTCGTCGACGGTCGTGGCGCTGGGGAGTGCGGACGTTGCCGCCGGCTGCCCGACCTGGGCGTCGGCCGGCTTCGGGTCACCGGAGTGCATCCCGCCGAACATCAGGCCGATGGCGAGGGCCAGCAGGCCGAACCCGGCCACGATGACCGGGAACGTCGTGACATGCCACGATCGGCGACGATGGACGCCCACGGGGGAACACTATGGGGCATAACGCCCAGGGTGTCAGCAATGGGTGGCCTCGTCCGCCGGCCGTTGATCGCCTTTTGGCCCTCGCGGGGTCGTGGTCGGGCGATTTCCGCAACCACTTGAGGGCGGGGCTGAGACGGCGATCAACGCGCGAAGGTGACGGCGGCTGCCGGGACAGCCGGGCCTCGATCGGGGTCAGGCCTGGGCGGCGGCCTTGCGGGCGTCGCGGTTCGCCTTCTTCTCGGCCTGACGGGTGGCGAAGGAGTCGAGGCCCTCCAGGAAGGCAGCCACCTCGTCCCTCGCCTGCGAGGCCGCGGCGTCGAGGCCCTCGAGCTGGAAGAACTTCACCTGCCGCAGGACCGGCGTCAGCACCTCGTCGTGGTGGATGCGCAGGTCGTAGATGCCGGCCTCGGCGATGCGGCGGGCCTTCTCGGCGAAGTCCAGGATGCCGGTGCCGGGCATCTCGAAGCCGAGAACCTCGTCGCGGATCGCCTGAACGGTCCCATTCGGGTCGAAGTCCAGCGCGGCTGCCATCAGGTTCCGATAGAAGATCATGTGCAGGTTCTCGTCGGCGGCGATCCGCGCCATCAGCTTCTCGGCCACCGGGTCCTCGGCGTACCGGCCGGTGTTGCGGTGCGCGATCCGGGTGGCCAGCTCCTGGAACGTCACGTACGCGATGACGCGCAGCGGGGTCTTGCCGCCACTGCTGTAGCCGACCTGCATCTGGTGCATCCGGCCGCGCTCCAGGGCGACCGGGTCGACGCCCCGGGTGACCAGCAGGTAGTCGCGCATGGCGATCGCGTGCCGGCCCTCCTCGGCCGTCCACCGGCCGACCCAGGCGCCCCAGGCGCTGTCGAGGCCGAAGCCGACCGCGATCTCCCGGTGGTAGCTCGGCAGGTTGTCCTCGGTGAGCAGGTTGACCTCGAACGCCAGCTGCGCGATGTCCGACAGCGTGGACTGCCCCGGCTCCCACGGCAGGGAGTCGAAGTCGCGCCCGAGGCTCCACGGGACGTACTCGTGCGGCATCCACTCGGCGGCCAGGCCCAGGTGCCGGTCGAGGTTCGCCGCGGCGACGGGCTCCAGCTCGCGCAGCAGGTCGGAATCCGTGTACGAGGTCATGGACTGACCCTCGCAGCAGAACCCGAGCCGGACCATGTCCCGGCGGAGTGGACTTTCCGTGGGCGAACTGTTCCCCCGGAACAGCCGAGCGTGGCGGTGGGTGCGCCCGCGGTGGCGGGTCGCCGCCGAACCCGGGCGCGACGGCCGGACCGGGCGGTGCCGCGGGGCCCCGGTGCCCGGGCCACGCTACCGGCCTGGCTGCTCCACACAGCACCGCATTGCCTGTGGATAACTTGTGGAGAACCCGGGGTGGGCTGTGTATAGCCGGGCCGATGGACAGGTTGACTGCTAGGCATCCGGACTATGTGCCGGCTGTGCAGCGGTTTCAGCGCCCATCGGCTGCACAGAGCCTGTGGATACCTGTGGATAACCGATGATGCCGTCGGGGCCGCGGGCCAGACTTTGGGAGCCGTTTACCGTCCGTCCACCGGCCTCCCGGGGCCCGTCGACGCCCCGGAAGGCCGGCTGGCCGGCACCACCCCGCTGGCGCCCCACGCATGTTGACGGGGGATCCGGGGGAAGCACTCCGAGTGCGGCTGCCCAGGATCGAGACGCTCCCGCTCGTCGACCACCACTGCCACGGGCTGGTGCGCCGCGAGCTAGACCGGGCCGACTTCGAGCGAGCCATGACGGAGGCGGACCACCCCGCTCCGGTGGGCACGTCCTTCTTCGACAGCCAGCTCGGGCTCGCGTTGCGGCGCTGGTGCGCACCGGTGCTCGACCTCGCCCCGCACGCCCAGCCGGACGACTATCTGGCCCGCCGGGCAGAGCTCGGCCCGGACGAGGTGGCCACCCGGATGCTGCGCGCGGCGGGTATCGAGGAGCTCTGCGTCGACACCGGCTTCGCCCCGGAGCGGCTGACCGGCGCCGCGGACCTGGCCGGGGCGGCGGGCGCCCGCGCCCATGACGTCGTCCGGCTTGAGCCGCTCGCGGAGCAGGTGGCGCTCGACATCGTGACCGGTCAGGTCGGCGTGGCCCACTTTCCCGACCTGGTCCGCTCCCGGCTTGCCGCCCGTACCGGCCGCGACGAGCCGACCGCCGGTCGCGCCAAGCGGCCGGCCGACCAGGCCAGGAAGGCCGCCGGCCCGGGCGGCGTCGACGTCGTCGGCGTCAAGTCGGTGGCCGCCTACCGGGTCGGGCTTGACCTGCCGTCCGAGCGGCCCACCGACCGGGCGGTGATCGCCTCGGTGCGTGGCTGGGTCAGCCAGCTGCGGGCCGGCGCGCCGATCCGGCTGGCCGACCCCGTGCTGCACAGCTTCCTGATCTGGACCGGCGCGGACCTCGGCCTGCCGGTCCAGATCCACACCGGCTTCGGCGACACCGACCTGCACCTGGCCCGGGCCAACCCGCTGCTGCTGACCGACCTGCTGCGCGAGCTGGTCCCCACGGGCGCGCCGGTGCTGCTGCTGCACTGCTACCCGTACCACCGGGAGGCGGGCTACCTGGCGCAGGTGTTCCCGCACGTCTACGTGGATGTCGGTCTGGCCACCCACAACCTCGGCCGGGGGAGCGCCACGGTGCTGGCCGAGACGCTGGAGCTCGCGCCGTTCGGCAAGATGCTGTTCTCCACCGACGCCTTCGCGCTCGCCGAGCTGTACCTGCTGGGGGCGGAGCTGTTCCGCCGGGGGCTCGGCGCCTTCCTCGCCGCGGGCGTCGAGGCCGACGACTGGACGGCCCAGGACGCGGCGCGGATCGCCGTGATGATCGGCGCCGGCAACGCCCGTCGGGTCTACGGCCTCGCCGAGCCGGCCGCCGCCGCCGAGGCGCCACCGACTCCGTCGCCCGCGGGCAAGCCTCGGGCCGCCAAGCCGCGGGCCGCCCCGAAGGCCACGACCCCGAAGGCGACGACCGCGAAGGCGACCACCGCGAAGGCGACCGCGTCGAAGACGACCGCGTCGAAGGCGGCGTCGAAGCCGGCGAAGGCCACGGCGCGGCAGCCGTCGGCGCCCGCGCAGGAAGCGCCGTCGGCCGCCACCAAGCCCGCGGCGACCAAGCGCGGCGCGGCGCGGTCACGCAAGCGGGTGCCGGGGCCGATCTCGCTGATCAAGGAGCCGCGCGGCAAGGAGCACCACGGCTCGCCCAAGCCGCCCCGGTCCAGGACGCACGGGACCGCGTCTCACCCCAAGACCGGCGACACGGGCTAGGTCCCGTCAGACTCGGCGAGCGTCTCGTGACAGGCCTCGGTGCCGGCGCCCGTGTCGGTCCCGGTTGGGGTCAGACCCGCGACGGCGGCTTCGAGAACCGTGCGCAGCTCATGCAGATCCGGGCCGGGTATCCCGGCGGCTCGGCCGGTGAGAAACCCGATGGGGGCCAGGTAGAGGAACCAGGCGACCGCGTCCGGGGCGAGGTCGGGGCGTAGCTCGCCGTCCTCGCGCGCCTGTACGACGGCGCCGCGCAGCACTTCGAGCCGGTCACGCAGCACCTCACCGAGTGCCTGGCGCAGCGTCGGCTCCCGCCTGGCCGCGACCATCGCCTCCAGCAGCAGCGCCTGCTCGCGGGACAGCCGCCGCCCGCCGGCCGCCGTGGTGGTCATCGTCGCCAGCAGGGCGGCCCCGACCTCGCCGTGGCCGACGTGCGCGACCGCCTCGACCGCGTGGTCGACGGCCCGGCCGGCCGCGTCGGCGAGCAACGAGGCCATGTCCGGGTAGTGCGCGTAGATCGCGCCGGTCGTCACGCCGGCCCGGTCGGCGATGTCGCGAACCCGGACACGGTCGTAACCGCGTTCGGCGAAGAGGTCGACGGCGGCGGCGAGCAGGCGCTCACGAGTCGCCTCCGGCTGGCGACGACGCCCCCCGGGGGTTCTTCCGCTCGCCGGGCTGCGCAGGGCCATCGCACCAGTCTGCCTGGAGCCGAGCCGATTTTGGCCGTGCCCGAGCCCGGCATGAGTAAGGATCTGGCAGGCCTGGCTGCCTCAGCCGGCGCCGCCGGGCGGGCAGTCGAGGGCCAGATCGGCCCGGACCTGGGGCGGCGCGGCGGAGCAGCCGACCTCGAAGCTGCCGAGCTGGACGAGGCTCCAGCCGGACGCGGTGCGATGCAGCACGCCCTGGGCCCGGTCGATCGTGTCGGTGACCGGCAGCAGCTGTGCCCAGGCCCAGTTCGGGTCGCTCCGGGAGAGCTTCGCGCCGACGACCTGGTAGGCGGCCGGCGGGACCTGGCTGGTCAGATCGCTGTGCCGGATGGCCGCGGCGATCGCCGCGGCGTCGGTCGGCGACGCGGCGACGGAGCCGGTCGCGGCCGTGCCCACCGGCGTGGCGGTCGCCGCCCCGGTGGACGCCGTGACGCCGCCGGTCGAGTCGGTGCTCGCCGACGGGTGGGTGGCCGGCGCGGTGCTCGCCGTCCGCTGGATGGGGACCGCCGAAGCGGATCCGTCGCTGGCGAAGGCGACCGCTCCGCCGACCGTCACGACGCTGGCGACAGCGACGGACGCCGCCGGCAGCACGATCCGCCGGGTGACCACCCGGCGGGACAACGCCCGGGTGCTCGTCGGCGCTGAGAGCGCGTGCCGGCCCTGTGCGCGCGTGGATGCCCCGGTGCCGGCGGGAACAGCTCGCGGGACGGACCGGGGGGCGACGCGGTGACGGGCCATGGTTTGCACATCCCCAAGTGTGCTCGGCTCATTCCAACAAACTCTGCGAGAAGCGAGTCAGGCTGCGGACAGGTCACGGTGCGTATTTGCCGTATCTCTGTACAAGAAGCGTCGTGCACGGCGATTGCGCCGGGCAATAGTCCAGCGGTGTCCCACCGTGGCGTTCCCACCACCAGCACGACGAGGGCGGATTTCCTGGCCCGGATGTGCCATTGCGCCGGTTGCCGCGGCCTGATCGATCGCCTGCCGCACGGACGGGGATGGCAGCACCACCGAGACCGGGCTGGCTAGCCGGCTTCTCCCAGTTGTCAGCACTCGGTGCAATGCTGGGGGGAGCCGAACGGGGGAGGGCATGGAACCGGCGCAGGAGCGGGCCGCCGAGCCGGTCGTGGCCGTGGTGGGCGCGTACCGGACCTTCAACGCCGAGGCCGCGCCGGTCCGCGCGCTGCGTGGCGCCTCGCTGACGGTCTGGCCGGGCGAGTTCGTCGCCGTCACCGGGCCCTCGGGCAGCGGGAAGTCGACTCTCCTCAACATCATCGCGGGCCTGGAGCGGGCCGACGGCGGCTCCGTCGTGGTCGCCGGGCAGTCACTCGCCGAGCTGTCCGAGACCCGGCTCGCCCGGCTGCGCCGCCGCCACGTCGGCATGGTCTTCCAGTTCTTCCACCTGCTGGAGAGCATGACGGCGGCCGACAACGTGGTGCTGGCCGCCCGGCTCGCGGGCCTGGGCCGGCGGGCCGCCGTGGACCGCGCGCGCGAGCTGCTCGACGTGCTGGGCCTGCTGGAGCGGGCCGAGGCGTTGCCGGCCACGCTGTCCGGCGGCCAGCGGCAACGGCTCGCGATCGCCCGGGCGCTCGCGGGCGGCCCGACCCTGTTGCTCGCCGACGAACCGACCGGCGCGCTCGACTCGGCCGGCGCGGCCGAGGTGCTCGACCTGTTCACCCGGCTGCACGCCCGCGGCCAGACCATCGTCGTGGTCACCCACGACGCCGCCGTCGCCGCCGGCGCGCAGCGCATCGTCGCCATGCGCGACGGGCAGATCGAGCAGCCGGTGCCGGCAGAGGAGACCGGGTGAGCCTGCCGGACGGCGCGCCACGGGCGCGGGAGGTGGGCCCGCGCCCCGGTGGCCTTCTCGTCGCCGCCGGCGCGTTGGCCGCCGCCGGGGTGGCGGCGGTGTGCGCGCTGCCCCGGGCGCTCGGCGCGGCCTACCCGCCCTGGGCCGTGCTGATTGCCGCGACCGCGGCGCTGCTGCTCGCGGGCGTCGTGGCCGGCCAGGTCGGCGTGCTGCGCCGCAAGGCCGAACAGGCGCTGCTGCTCGCCGCCGACGTGGCCGCCTTCGCGCTGGTCGGCGTCGGCGCGCTGATGGCCGCGGTCCTCACCCTGGGGCGGCTGCCCGCCGACGGCGGGGCCGGCTTCCTGTGGCCGGCGCTGGCCAGCGCCGGGACCGCCGCGGCGCTCAGCGTCGCGCTGCGGGTCCCCGCCCGCCGGGCGGCCCGCCGGGCCGTGCGCGGGGCCCGGTTCCGGCCGGACGACATCCTCGCGACCTTCGGCGAGCAGACCAGCCGGGACGTGCCGCTGGAGACGACGCTCGACCAGCTCGCCGACGCGCTGCGACGCAGCCTGGCGCTGCGCCGCGTCGAGATCTGGACCGGTGCCGGCGGCCGGCTCACCGCCGCCGTCGTCCTGCCGGACTCCCCGCCGTCCCGGTCCGGCCCGAGCGGACTGGCCGGGGTGCCCGGTCTCGACGTGGCGGACGGCCCCAGCCAGGCGCGCCAGGGCAGCTCACTGACCTTGACCGCCGCGGACCTGGTGGCGCTCGCCCGGGCCCGGGTCGCCGGGCCGGGCTGGCTGGCGCTGTGGGTGCCGTTGCTGGTCTGGGGACGGCCGGGGGCCCAGCTGCGCGTCGTGCCGGCCCGGGCCAGCGGAGCGCTGCTCGGGCTGCTGGTCGTCGAGCGGTCGACGGAGGACCCACGGTTCAGCGAGGCCGAGGACCGGCTGCTCGCCGAGCTCGGAACCCGGCTCGGCACCGTCCTGCACAACCGGCAGCTCGACGCGAACCTGCGGGAGGCGCTGGTCGACCTGCGCCGGGTCAACGACGAGCTGCGGGTCTCCCGGGCCAGGCTCGTCGCGGCGGCCGACGCGGAACGCCGCCGGATCGAGCGCGACCTGCACGATGGCGCCCAGCAGCAGCTCGTGTCGCTGGCGATCGGTCTGCGGCTGGTGCGCGACCTGGTCACCGAGGACACCGCGGCGGCCGAGGAGCTGGTCGACGAGATGGCCGAGCAGGTGCAGGCCGCGATCTCCGAGGTGCGCAGCCTGGCGCAGGGCATCTACCCGCCGCTGCTGCGCTCGACCGGGCTCACCGAGGCCCTGCGCGCCGCGGCCACCCGCTCCCCGCTGGGGGTGCGGCTGCGGACGGACGGCGTCGGCCGGCACGCCGCGGACGTCGAGTCCGCCGTGTACTTCTGCTGCCTGGAGGCGCTGCAGAACGCGGCCAAGCACGCCGCCGGCAGCGAGGTCGAGATCGTCCTGGCCGAGCGCGAGAACACGCTGGTCCTCAGCGTCACCGACAACGGGCCGGGCTTCGATCCGAGGCTGGTCGCCGCCGGCGCCGGGCAGACGAACATGCGCGACCGCATCGGCGCCATCGGCGGCACGATCACCGTCGAGTCCGCGCCGGGCGCCGGCGTGCGCATCCACGCGTCCGTGCCCAGCGCGCCGGCCGGAGGCTGACCGATGGCCAGGCCACTGCTCGGCGCCGTCGGCATGGTGGCCCGCGGGCAGCTGCGGCGCCGGTGGGTCGTGCTCGTCGCGACCGGCCTGCTCATCGGGCTGGCCGGGGCGGCCGTGGGCAGTGGCGCCGCGCTGATCCGGCGCACGGCGACCTCCTACGACCGGCTGGAGAGGGCCACCCTGGTGCCGGACCTGCAGATCACGATGACCTCCAACCCGGACCTGGCCTTCCGGGCGGCGGCCGTCGTGCCGGGGGTCAGCGGTGTCTGGGTGACGAGGGCGCTGGTCGCGCGGGTGGAGAACCGGCCGGACGTCCGGTACATCGGGGCCCTCGAGGGCCATCCGGTCGGCTCGGATCCGGGTGCCTACACGCCGGTGCTCGTCGCCGGCCGGTTCTATGACCCGGCCGCGTTGGAGGCCGTCCTCGACGAGCGCGCCGCGAGCCGCTACGGCGTCCACGTCGGCGACCTGATGCCGCTGCGGATGCTGACCCAGAGCGACTACCAGCACTTCGACACCGGTTTCGACGCGCCGGGCGGACCGGCGGTCTCGATCCGGATCACGGGGCTGGTCCGGATGGCCGGCCTCGCCCTGAACCAGACGCCGCTGCTGCTCGCACCGGCCGCGGCGGCGGCCCTGCCATCGGTCGGCATGCTCGTCGCGATCCGCCTGGTGCCCGCACCGCACGCGGTGAGCCGCGCCGACGCGGCGGTGGCGCGGGCCGCGGCCGTCGCGGGGCGGGACCGGCGCGATCCTGACGCCGCCGAGTTCCCGGTCCTCGACGTGACCCACCCGGCGACCGACTCGGACCCGAGGGTCGCGGCGACCCGCCGGGTCCTGGTCACCGGTCTGGTCGTGTTCGTCGTGGCCGTCGCGATAACCGGGCTCGCGACGGGTGCCGCCGCGTTCGCCCGCCATCACGACCTGCGCTGGGCCGAGCAGCGGATCGAGGCGGTGCTCGGGATGCCACCGGCCGCCAGGGTCGCCGCCCGGGTCCTCGCGGCGCTCCCGGCCGCGCTGTTGGCCGGTCTGGTCGCGACGGCCGGGCCGCTGGTCACCGGTGGGCTCGGTCCGATCGGCCCGCTGGCGGCGTACGAGCCGCATCCTGGCTACGCGCCGGACGTCGCGGCGTCGGTGGTCACCGGACTGGTGACGGGCGCCATGGTGGTGCTGCTCGCCGGTTGGTCCGCGGCGCGTGCCGGGCGGGTCGGCGTGGCCACGCGCGGTGCCGCACCGCGGGGTGGCCGCGAGCGTCGGGCCGGGTCGTCGGGCGGCTCGGCGGTCGCCGACGGCTGGGTGCTGGGCGACGCGCGCCGGGCGGCGTGGGGCGGTCCCGGTCCGGCCTGGCCCGGGCCTGCCTGGTTGTGGGTCGGGGTCCGGTTCGCCGTCGGCTCGCGGGTCTCGCCGCTGGTCCGGCGCCCGGCGCTGTTCACCGCCGCCGCCGCGGTCGCCACTCTGGTCGCCGCCGCGACCGTCGGGCAGGGCGTCACCCGGCTCGTCCACGAGCCCGACCGGTACGGGTGGTCGTTCGACCTGTACGTGAACGACGTCCGGCCGGAGATCGTCACCGCGCTGCGGGCCGACCCGTGGATCTCGGCCGTCAGCGAGGCCGCCGTCTCGACCGTGCAGGTCGGCGCGGGCTGCTCGGTGAGCACGGTGGGCTCCGCGCAGGAAAGCTCCCCCGAGGCGGTCGTGCCGACCGGGCCGGTGCCGCAGACCGCGCCGCCGGACCTGACCGGTGGCGGCACTCCGATGGCTCCCACCGCGGCGCCGGCGGTGCCGCGACGGCGCGCGTCGGCTGACCCTTCCCTCCAGGCGGCCAGCTCGGCCGCGGCGGGTTCCAGGCCGGCCGGGCCGGCCGGGTGCGACCAGTTCCCGGCGTACGCGTTCACGGCGGCCAGCGGCCACGTCGGCTGGACGATGCTGGCCGGGCGGCTGGTCGCCGGGCCGGGCGAGGTGGTCGTCGGGACCAGGGCCGCGAGCACGCTGCGCGTCGGCGTCGGCGACACCGTCGACCTCGCGGCCGGACCGTCCGGTGCTGGCCAGCCGCTGCGGCTGAAGGTCGTCGGCGTCGGGCTCGGCCCGGCGATCAGCGGCGAGCGGCTCGGCGCCAACCTGCTGCTCGACCCGAATGCCCTCACCAGCGTCCAGCAGACCGCGCCGCTGCACGAGGCGTTCGTCCGGGCGGCCGACGGCGTCCCCGTCAGCCGGCTGGTCGCCGACCTCGGCGCGCACTACGAGGTCGGCGGCCGCGAGCCGCCCGAGGAGGTCACCAACCTCGGCGGGATCGGTGGGCTGCCCGGGCTGCTCCAGGTGGTGCTCGGGCTGCTCGCGGCCGGCGCGGTCGCCCACACCGTGCTGCGCGACTGGCGGCGGCGGGCCGCGGACGTCGCGGTGCTGCGCGTCCTCGGCGCGACCCCGCCGAGCATCGGGGCCATCGCGGTGACCGCCGCCGCCGTCGCCGCGCTGGTCGCTGTGCTGATCGGCGTACCGGTGGGCCTGGGCGTCGGCCGGCTGATCTGGTGGGAGATCGCGAACGCGGTCGGAGTCGGCACCGACGTGGCCTTCCCGACCGGGCTGCTGCTCGCCCTGCCCGTGACGGCCGTGGCCCTGGCCGTGCTCGTCGCGGGGGTCCCCACCGTCCGTCGGCGCTGGCGGCTCCCCAACCCGCGCAACCGGGTCGGCTGAGCCGGCTGGGGTGCCGGCGCCGGCTCGGCGCGGCTATCCCATGGTCTTCGCGCCGTCGATCGACTCGCGGATCACGTCGGCGTGGCCGGCGTGGTGGGCGGTCTCGGCGATCACGTGCAGCATCACCTTGCGGGCCGACCAGCGCTCGCCGGGTGGGAACCACGGAGCCACCGGCAGCGGCTGGTCGGCGTCGAGATCCGGGCGGCCGCGCAGGAAGTCGTCGGTGCGCTGGGCGACCTGGTCGTAACGCGCCAGGGCGTCGTCGAGCGTCTCGTCGGGGCCGAGCCGGAAGTCGGCGTCCCGCTGCTCCGGGTCCTGCGAGAGCGCCTCGGGCCCGGAGCGCACGAACTCCAGCCACTGCTCCTCGACCCTCGCGACGTGCTTGATCAGCCCACCCAGACACAGCGCGCTCACGGTCGGACGCCCGGCCGCCTGCTCGTCACTCAGCTCCCGCGTCGTGAACCGCAGAAAGAACCGCGTCTGGCTCAACGTGGCCAGCAGATCACCATGCTCCCCACCCAGCACGGCCACATCCGACCTCTCGACCGCCGCCGCGTCGCCCGCCTCGGCCGTCTCGACGGTCCTCACGGCACCGGTGTCGCTCATCGTCGTCATAGCTCCTGCCCTTCGTCCTCACGCCGACCAACGACACCCACGCTAGAAGCGATAACGGCCAGATCCTGTCCTCAATTGCAAGCTCTCCGAAGCCGAAGGCGAGGACCCTGCCGAAGCCGAAGGCGAGCAACCCAAAGCGAAACGCACCCCAGATCCCGACCCTGGACAAGCGCCCGCCTCCGCACTCGTACCCCACCCCCGAATCACGTTGGGGAGGGCGCTCAGCGCCCGAGCCCGGTTGATCGGTCAGCGGGCGCTCCGCGCCCGTTCTGACCGATCAACCTTTAGGGTTGAAAGGTGGTTATCCGGGTGCTCCTCGCTGAGGACGATGCGTTGCTGCGCCACGGCCTCGCGACGCTGATCGAACGGGCGGACGGGGTCGAGCTTGTCGGCGCCGTCACCGACCGTCCGTTGCTGGAGCAGGCCGTTCGTGACCTGTCCCCGGACGTGGTCGTCACCGACATCCGGATGCCGCCGACCCGGACCGACGAGGGCATCCAGGTCGCGGCGTGGCTGCGCCGGGACCACCCGCGGGTCGGCGTCGTCGTGCTCAGCCAGTTCGCCGAGGCCACCTACGCGCTGGCGCTGCTGGAGGGCGGCTCGTCTGGGCGGGCCTACCTGCTCAAGGAGCGGGTCGCCGGCCTGGAGGAACTGTTGCGCGCGATCCGGGCCGTGGCGGCCGGGGAGTCGGTGATCGACCCCGCCGTCGTCGAGGGGCTGGTGGCCGCCAACTCCCGGCGCAGCCACTCCGAGCTCGACCGGCTGACCCCGCGGGAGCGGGAGGTGCTCAGCCACATGGCGCAGGGCTGGAGCAACGCGGCGATCGCGGCCAGCCTGGTGCTGTCCGAGCGAGCGGTGGAGAAGCACAGCAACTCGATCTTCGCCAAGCTCGGCCTGACCGACGAGCCGGACCTGAACCGCCGCGTCAAGGCCGTCCTGCTCTACCTGCACTCCGGCCCCGAGCCAGGCGTCCCAACCCCTGCCCCCGCCCGCCAGCAGCGCCCCAGCCGCTGAGCGCTCCCGGCAAGCCGCGCTCACGCGACAGGGAGGGTAGCCACACCCCCTGACCTGGATGGTCGCATCCTGGGTTCTGGCGCCGCTGGCGGCCAGACTGGACCGCATGACCTCCTCCGCCTCCGTCTCGGTGCTCGTCGTCGATGACCAGCGACCCTTCCGGGCCGCGGTCCGCGCGGTGGTCCGACGCGCACCAGGATTCGTCCTGGCCGGCGAGGCGGAATCGGGCGAGGCCGGCGTCGAGGCAGCCGAGACACTGCGCCCCGATCTCGTCCTGATGGACATCAACCTTCCCGGCATCGACGGCGTCGCCGCCGGCAGCCAGATCCGCGCCGCGGCGCCGAGCACCGTCGTCGTCCTCTGCTCGACCTACGGCCAGACGGACCTGCCCGCGACCGTCGCCGAGAGCGGCATGGACTACCTGCACAAGGCCGACCTCGCTCCCGACGTCCTGCGCGAGCTGTGGCACCGACGCGGTCCCGAGGCTCCGGTCTGACGGGACGGCGGGCCGTTGCCGTGCCCCGCGTCGGTTTAGGGAGCCGTTCAGGAAAACCACAGCCGGCTACGTGAACCTTGATGACATGACTACGCACGAGCCGGCGTCACAGGCCGTCGACGGGAGCGTGCCGGACCAGCGCACCGACCCGGACGAGGCGACGCCGACCGCCACCGGTGACCTGGCCGCCACCGCGGAAACGCCCAGTGCCGGGGCCTCGGCTGCCACCGGCCTCGACGTGGTCGGGAGCCAGGCGCCCCACGCGGACACGTCGGCCTGGGCGGCCCCGGCCGGCCGCGACGGCGTAGGCGGGAGCTGGGCCGCGGTGGATGGTCTGGCGACCGGCGCCGTAGCGGGTCAGGGCGTCGTCGTGCTCGCGCCCGATGGGCCGCTGGAGCCGGCGGACGGCCAGCGCCAGGACGACGCCGGCCGCTGGCCCGACCCGGCCGGCACCGACGACGCGGCGGGCGGGGCCGACGGCGGTGGCCCGGGACGGCGTGGGTTCCTGGCCCGGCTGGCCTGGGGCCACCAGGACGATCCCCGCTGGGCCCGGCCCGGGCTCTGGCTGCTGCTCGCGGCCACGGCGCTGCTGTACCTGTGGGGGCTGGGCCGCTCGGGCTGGGCGAACGACTTCTACTCGGCGGCGGCGCAGGCCGGGTCCGCGAGCTGGAAGGCGATGTTCTACGGCTCCTCGGACGCCGGCAACGCGATCACCGTCGACAAGCCCCCGGTGGCCATGTGGCTGATGAGCCTCTCGGTCCGGATCTTCGGGCTGAGCTCGTGGTCGATCCTGGTGCCGGAGGCGCTGTGCGGGGTGGCCTCCGTCGGGCTGCTTTACGCGACGGTGCGGCGGGCGTTCAACCCGGCGGCGGGGCTGATCGCCGGAGCGGTGCTCGCGACGACACCGGTCGCGGTCCTGATGTTCCGCTTCAACAACCCGGACGCGCTGCTCGTGCTGCTGCTCGTCGGCGCCGCCTACGCGACCCTGCGCGCCGTCGAACGGGCCAGTGCCCGGTGGCTGGTGCTGGCCGGGGTGCTGGTCGGCTTCGGGTTCCTGACCAAGATGCTGCAGGCCTTCCTGATCGTGCCGGTGCTCGCGCTGGTGTATCTGGTCGCGGCGCCGACCACCTGGTGGCGGCGGGTTCGTCACGTCCTCGCGTCGGGTCTCGCGCTGGTGGTGTCCGGCGGCTGGTTCGTCGCGGTCGTCGCGCTGGTGCCGGCGTCCGACCGCCCGTACATCGGCGGCTCGCAGCACAACAGCCTGTGGGAGCTGACCTTCGGCTACAACGGCCTCGGCCGGCTGACCGGCAACGAGACCGGCAGCGTCGGCGGCGGCGGGGCCCGCGCTGGCGCGGCGGCGGGTGGTCGGACCTTCGGGCCGCCGTCGCAGGGCGGCGGCTGGGGCCAGACCGGCTGGGGCCGGATGTTCAACTCCGAGATCGGCGGCCAGGTCGCCTGGCTGCTGCCGGCGGCGCTCGCGCTGCTGATCGCGGGCCTGGTCGTGACGGCCCGCCGTGGGCGAACCGACCGGGCCAGGGCCGCTTTCCTGGTCTGGGGCGGCTGGCTCGTGGTGACCGGCGCTGTCTTCAGCCAGATGCAGGGGATCTTCCACCCGTACTACACCGTCGCGCTCGCCCCGGCGATCGGCGCGCTGGTCGGGATGGGGGCCGTGATGTTGTGGGAGCACCGGTCGCACCCGGCCGCGTCACTGACGCTGGCGGCGGTGACGGCGGGGACGACGTGGTGGTGCGCCCGCCTGCTCGGCCGTACGTCCGGCTGGCACACCTGGCTGCGGCCGACGGTGCTCGTCGTCGGGTTCGCGGCGGCGGTGCTGCTCATCGGGCTGCCCCGGCTGACCGCCCGGGCCGGGCTCGCCGTGGCCGGCCTCGCGCTCGTCGTGGGACTGGCCGGCCCGACCAGCTACGCGCTCGCGACGGCCGACTCCCCGCACACGGGCGCCATCCCGAGCGCCGGCCCGACGGCCGCGGCGACCCGGCCCGGCGGCGGACCGGGCGGCTTCGGCGGCTTCGGGCAGGGACGCGGGCTGGGCCAGGGGCGCGGCTTCGGCCAGGGCGGCACGAACGGCTTCCCCGGCTTCGGCGCGCCGGGTGGCGCGCCGACGCTTCCCGGCGGCGGTACGGGCCAAGGCGGCACTGGCGGCCAGGGCGGTACCGGTCAGGGCGGCGGCCGTTTCGGCGGACTCGCGGGCGGCATGGGAGGCGGCATGGGTGGTCTGCTCGGCGGCACCACGCCGGGCGCGGATCTGACGGCGACGCTCAAGAAGAACGCCTCCGCCTACCGCTGGGCGGCCGCGACGGTCGGGTCGGAGAACGCGGCGGGCTACCAGCTGGCCACCCGCGAGCCGGTCATGGCGATCGGTGGCTTCAACGGCACCGACCCGTCGCCGACGCTGGCCCAGTTCCAGCAGTACGTCGCCGCCGGAAAGATCCACTACTTCATCGGCGGAGGACTTTCCGGGTCCGGAAACGGTGGGAGCCAATCGGCTGCGGCGATCGCCGCCTGGGTGCAGCAGAACTTCACCGCGACCACGGTCGACGGCGTCACCGTCTACGACCTCACCGCCACGGCGACGGCCACGACCTCCGCGACTACGACCACGGCCAGAGCCACCTGACCTGGGTTCGCGCGGCCCGGCGATGTTCCTCGCCCCAGCGAGGCGACCGCCGGGCCGCGCGTTCGCCGGGCCAGTACAGGGAGGGCTCCGGGGCGGACAGGTGGGGCGTTGGTTTCGGGCTCGTTTTCTGACGTGAAGCCCATGGATTGCCCGCTGGTGGTATGAACCCGGTGCGTCCGGCTCGGCCGGGGGCCGCGGGTCTGCGACAATAACCACCGCGACGCACGGGGGCGTTGTCGCGGTCGTGACCGCGCAGGACGTAGGAAGCGGTAATCGGCGTGATCGTCGATCGGGCTCTGGTAGCCGCCGCGCTTCCTGGCTACGAGCTGGGCGCCCAGGTCGGCCAGGGCGCGTTCGGCATGGTCCTGGCCGCGAAGAACCGGCTGCGACGGGACGTCGCCGTCAAGGTGATGCCAGGTGTCTCGGTGCGTGGGGCGCACGCCGAGAACGAGGCGCTCATGCTCGCCGAGCTGGACCATCCGCACGTCGTGAAGGTGCACGATTTCGTGCCTGCCGGCGAGATGGCGCTCATCGTGATGGAGCTCCTCTCGGGTGGCAGCCTGCGGTCCCGGATCGATGCCGGAGGGGCGGGGCCGGAGTGGGCCTGCGCTGTCGCTTTGGCGGTGGCCAGCGCCCTGGAGTTCGCCCATGGCTGTGGCCTGCTGCACCGGGACGTGAAGCCGGAGAACGTGCTGTTCGCCGCCGACGGCCGATTGAAGCTCACCGACTTCGGAATCGCGAAGGCGTTCCAGGACACCGCCGCCTTCACGAGCACGGTCACCGGCACGCCGCGCTATATGGCCCCGGAGCAGTTTCTCGCCGGTGAGCTGCGCCGGACGGTCGACGTGTACGCGCTCGGCATCGTCACCTACGAGGTCCTGACCGGGAAGGCTCCGTCGGGCGGCCGTTCCAACACCTACGAGACGCTGCGCGAGTTCCACCTTTACACCCCGCCTCGGCCGTTGGACGGAGTCGCGCCGCAGGTCGGCCAGGTCGTGCTCAGGGCGCTGGCGAAGGAGCCGGCACGCCGCCAGCAGACGGCCCGCCAGTTCGCCCTGGAGCTCGCCAGCGCGGCCGCGAGCGCGCTCGGGCCCGGCTGGCTCGGCCGGGCGGGGATCGAGGTCGCACTCGACCTCGAGGTCCGGGACGCCGCCGCGCGGCCCAAGCTCGGCGCGGCCGTCCCGATCCGGCCCGCGTCCTCCCGGGTCCCCGTCAGGCCGGCCGCGTCCATTCCGGTGCCCCCGGCCGGCTCCTCCTCGCCCGTGCCCGTGGCCGTGCCCGCCTCGGCGCGCCTGGTCCCACTGCCGCCGCCGGGCTCGCCCGAGCCACCCCGCGCGGCACCGGATACCGCCGTGCCCCCGGCCGAAGCCGCGCCGATCTCCGGCTGGGCTCCCGCCGAAGCCGGGCCGGTCGCCGACGAGGCCGCGGCCGAAGCGGGGCCGGTCGCCGGCCGGGTTCCGGCGGAAGCCGGGCCGATCCCGGACCGGGCTCGGGTGCCGCCCGCCCAGGACCCGCCGGTGGACGCGGCACGCCGCCCGGCGACTCCGGCCGGACGGCAGGTGCCCCTCGCGCCGCCGGCACGGGCCCGCGAGCCCGCGCCGGTGGTGGCACCCCCGGGTGGCCTGCGACCGATGCCCGCCCCGCCCGTGCCCGGTGCCGCCGTCGGTCGGATGGCGCCCGTGCCGGTGGAGCGCAGGCGGCCGGCCGGGGGCGCCGGCCCGGTGCCGCCAGCACCCTCGACCGTGGTGCCTCCGGCCGGGGTACCGGCCCAGCCGCCGCTGGTCCCGTCCGCTCGGCCGGCCGTCGACTGGTCGCGAGCGGCGCCTCCGATGGCGGGGCTGCCGACGCTGGCCACGGACCCGTCCGCGGCCGCGCCGCCGCCGCCGGACCTCGGGACCCAGTCCGGCCTGCCCACCCAGCCGCCCGGCGCCGCGACCGATCGCACGGAGCCGCCACGCCAGGCGGCGAGTCCTGGCTACGCGGCGGGCGGTCCAGCCACGCCGCCGCCCGCCGGGCCGAGCGACGGCGACCGCCCGAGCGGCACGGGCCCGGTGCACGCCAGGCCGCCGGCGCCAGGGCCGGCCACGGCGGGCAGCGAGGTGCTCTTCCTCAACCCGAGCCAGGACGAGGACTACCGCCGGGCCAGCCGGCGCCGCGCGACGACCGTGCTGGTCGGGGTGTCGGTGCTGGTTCTGCTGGCCATCGCGGCGGCGGTCCTGCTCGGATGACGGCCCGCGCCCGGCGGCCCGGCGGCGCGCCGAATCAAGCCATCCGGTGGACAGAACCGGATGTCCATAGGTAACACTGCAATTTGCGATTCACCTCATGGCATCAAACAGGGGGCATGGTGGAGGAATCCGCGTCCGCGCAGGACGTCAGCTGGTTCGCCGAGCAGTGCGACCGGATCGTGCGCAACATCGAGCGGCTCATCCGAGGCAAGACGGATGTAGTGCGGCTCGCGGTGCTCTGCCTGGCGGCGGAGGGGCACGTCCTCGTCGACGACGTGCCCGGCGTCGGCAAGACATCGATCGCCAAGGCGCTGGCCAGCTCGATCGAGGGCAGCATGCGCCGCATCCAGTGCACCCCGGACCTGCTGCCCACCGACATCACCGGCGTGCAGATCTGGAACCAGGACACCCGGAACTTCGAGTTCCAGCCGGGTGCCATCTTCGGCAACGTCGTGCTCGCCGACGAGGTGAACCGGGCCTCGCCGAAGACCCAGTCGGCGCTGCTGGAGGTCATGGAGGAGCGGCAGGTCACGGTCGAGGGGACGACGTTCGCGGTGCCGAGGCCGTTCCTGGTGATCGCCACCCAGAACCCGGTCGAGCACGGCGGCACCTACGACCTGCCCGAGGCGCAGATCGACCGATTCATGATGAAGATGTCGGTCGGCTACCCGGACCACGCCGCCGAGGTCGAGATCGTCGCCAACCGGTCCGCCGGCCAGTCGGTGCTCGACCTACAGCCGGTGGTGTCCAGCGCGGACGTGCTGCGGATGACCTCGCTGGTCCGTCGGGTGCACCTGACGCCGGCCGTCGTCGACTACATCGTGACGATCACCGCGGCCACCCGTCGGCTGGCCGAGCTGCGGCTGGGCGCGAGCCCGCGCGCCGGGATCGCGCTGGCCGCCGCCGCGCAGGCGCACGCCGCCGCGGACGGCCGCACCTTCGTCACACCGGACGACGTGAAGGCGCTCGCCCCGTTCGTCCTGGCTCACCGGCTGCTGCTGCGTCCGGAGGCCGAGCTGAACGGGGTGACCGCGGCCGGCCTCCTGGACAGCATTCTCGCGTCGGTTCCCGTGCCGGGCCGTGAGCGAGCCTATCGATGATCACAAGGTCCGGGATCGCCGTCGCGGTGGTCGGGGTCGCCTTCGTGGCGGCCGGGCTGACGCTGCACTACCCGGAGCTGATCGTCATCGCGGCGGCGGCGTTCTGCGCGCTGCTGGTCGCCGGCGGCTGGCTGCTGTTCAGCCCGGACGTCACCATCGCCCGCGAGGTGCGCCCGGCCCGGGTCGTCCAGGGTGAGCCGGCGTTCGGCTACGTCACGGTGACCAACGTGTCCCGGCGGCGCTGCCCGCCGATCCTCGCGGACGAGCGGGTCGCCGGGCAGTCCCTGAGCGTCGCGATCCCGAGCCTCGCGCCGGGCGGCCAGGCCGAGCGCGGCTACCCGATCCCGACCGGGCGACGCGGGATCTTCGAGGTGGGCCCGCTGACCGTCGGCCACAGCGACCCGCTGCGGCTGGTCTACGTCGGCCAGACCCGGCCGGAGCGTTCGGTCCTGCGGGTGCGCCCGCGGGTCCACGTCGTCCCGCCGCTGCCGACCGGCGGATCGCCCGACCTGGACGGGCCGACCTCCAACGCGGCCCCGCAGGGCGGCATCGCGTTCCACTCGCTGCGCGAGTACGCCCGCGGCGACGACCTGCGGCTGGTGCACTGGCCGTCGACCGCGAAGACCAGAACGTTGATGGTCCGGCACAACGTGGTGCCGAACGAGCCGACCATGATGGTGCTGCTGGACACCTCGGCGGCGCCCTACACCGAGGACTTCTTCGAGGACGCGGTCCGGGTGGCCGCCTCGCTCGCCGTGTCCGGTCGCACCCACGGCTTCCCGGTCGAGCTGGTCACCTCCAGCGGCCAGCGGGTCGCCGCCGGCCGGGGCGCCGAGTCCGTCGACGCGGCGCTCGACCTGCTCGCCGGTGTGGCGCCGAGCCCGGACGACCCGGGCCTGGCCGCCCTGCCGGGGCTGGCGCCGCGACAGCCGGGCAGCGTGCTCGGGGTGGTGACCGGCCAGCCGCCGGCCGAGAAGCTGGCCGCGGTGTCGACGGTCCGGCAGCGGTTCTCCATGGTCAGCGTCGTACAGGTCGGCGAGATCTACGGCCGGCCGGGCCGCCCGGTGGGCGGGGCGATGGTCGTGAACGTGCGTACCAGCGACGAGTTCGCCGCCGTCTGGGCCGCGAGGGCGCACCGGTGAACGCGCCCCGGTCGCCGGCCCGGCATCGGCGGGCGAGCGGCGCCGGGCCCGTCGGCTTCCTCCGGAGGTCCACGCGATGACGAGTCCGTCCGCCCGGCCCGCGCCGGCACCGAGGGCGCAGGCGGCTCAGGCGGCGCTGGTCAGCCTGGCCGGGCTGCCGAGTCTGTTCGTGGCGAAGCCGCTGTTCGACGGGTCCGGGTACCTCGGGCCGCTGGCTGGCACGCTCGTCGTCGCGGCGGTCGCCGGGTGGTTCGTCGCGCGCCGGGTCGCGAGCGGGTCACTGATCTGCGTCGTCGGAGTCGTCGCCGGGCTCGCCTTCGGGACGGTCGCCGCGCTCGTTGCCGGCGACTCGCCGTGGCTGGCGACGCGGGCGTTGCGGGAGGGCTGGCCGCGGCTGCTGAGCGTCGCGCTGCCGGCGCGGCCGAGCACGCTCCTGCTGGTCCCGCTGGCCGCGGTCATCTGGGTGACGACCTACGCGGCCGTGGCGCTGGCCGTCCGCACGGAGCAACCACTCGCGCCGGGCCTGGCGCCGCTGCTCGGGCTCGCCGGTCTGACCGTCCTGGTCGGGCAGGCCGGCGGCGGCGCTCGCGGCCCGCGGGTCCTGCTCACCGGCGCGGCCGCGCTGCTGGTGCTGGCCGCGGCCGCGCTGCGGGCCGCGCGGCCCGTCCTGCCCGGCGCGACCGACGCGGTCCTGCCACCGGCCGGCTCCGACGGGGCTGGCTCGACCGGGGCGCGCCGGCTCACCGGTGGAACGGCGTTCGGCCTGCTCGCGGTCCTCGTCGTCGCCGCCGTCGCCACGGTCGCCGGCGCGCTCGTCCCGTCGGGCGGGGGCCGTTTCGACCCGCGCGATCACTACCACCCGCCGGTCCAGGACGTCGCCCTGCTCAACCCGCTTGGACGGGTGCGCAACCAGCTGGAGGAGAACCCGGCGCGGGCCGTCTTCACGGTCCGGCTCGTGACCGCGTCCGGCAAGCCGCCGGCCGACCGGCTGCGGGTCGCCGAGCTGGGGGACTTCGACGGGGCGACGTGGGGCGACGACGGCCGTTTCGTTCTCGTCGACCGCACGCTGCCGACGCCGACGGCCGGCAACGCTGTCGTCTCGACGGTCGGGCAGGTCGACGTCCGCGCCGACGTGACGCTCGGCAGCCTCGATGGTGACCTGTTGCCGACGCTCGGCGCGCCGGCCAGCGTGACCGGTGCCGGCTGGGCCGGGACGGCGTACGACCCGGTGTCCGGGGCGCTCGTCGCGCTCACGAGGCCCCGGGCCGGCGACCGTTACGCGCTGACCGCGCAGGTCCCAGCCCCGACCCGGGACCAGCTCGAGAAGGCGCTGCCCGCCACGGGGCCGCTGGCCGCCCGCTACCTCACGCTGCCGGCCGGCCTGCCCGGCAGCCTGCCGGACACCGCCGCCCGGTCGACCGCCACCGCGGCCAGGCCGTACGACAAGCTGCTCGCGCTGCAGGCCTTCCTGCGGGACGAGGCGAGCTTCCCCTACGACCTGTCCGCGAGCCCCGGCCACTCCTACGGCGTGCTGGACCGGCTGCTGGCCGGCACGGACCCGGGGGACAGCCGCGGCTACTCCGAGCAGCACGCCACCGCGTTCGCCGTGCTCGCCCGTTCGCTGGGCCTCCCGACCCGGGTCGCCGTCGGCTACCTGCTCGACAGCAAGCGGGTGACGAAGGACGGCGCCTTCGAGGTGACGACCGGGCAGGCCCACGCCTGGCCGGAGGTACTGCTGGCCGGGATCGGCTGGGTCCCGTTCGAGCCGACCGACACCACCCAGCTGAGCAGGGTGCTGCCCCCGCCGCCGGCGAACCCGTCGGGCGGGACGCAGAACGCCCCGGCCGCCGGCTCCGCGCTCACCCCGCCGCTGGTCGCGCCGGCGATCGACGACGGCTCCGACCAGGGTGGTTCCGGCGGGCGCGGCGGTCTGGCGCTCGCCTGGCCGATCCTGGCCGCCGTCCTGGCCCTCGCGGTGATCCTCGGAGTGCCGCTGCTGATCGCCGTGGAGAAGGCGCGCCGCCGGTGGCGCCGGCGGTCCGGCGGCGATGCGGGTGAACGGGTCGAGGGCGCCTGGCGGGAGGTACGTGACCGGCTCAGCGAGCACGGCGTGCCGAGGGCCAGGGCCTGGACCCGGCGGGAGGTGGTCTGGGCGCTCGCCGAGCGGCCCGCCCTCGCCGCGGCCGTCCGTCCGCTGGAGCGGTTCGTGGTGCTCGCCGACGCGGCGTTGTACTCGCCGTTGGGTGCCGCCGAGGACGACGCGGTGGCCGCCTGGCTGTGTGTCGACGAGCTGCGAGCGGCGCTGCGGGACGGTGTGCCACCGCGCGGTCGGCTCGGCGCGCTGCTCGACCCCCGCCCGCTGCTCCCGGTCGGGTGGGGCCCGGGTGGGCCGGTTCCGGCGGTCCCGCTGGCGGCGCGCGGGATGCGCGGCCCGATGTCGTTCGCCGCGCCCCGGCCCCGGTCCGAGTGGCCGGGGCGGACCGGTGGGGACGCGACGGAGCAGCCGGTCCCTGTCGGGGTGTCGGGTGGGCTGCGCAGGCCAGCCGCCGTGGCCGGGCAGCAGGGCCCGACATCTGGACCGGGTGGCTCCCCGGAACGTGGGCCCGCGGACCGGGCCGACGAACAGACGGTCGTGCGACGCCAGCCGGGGCCGGACGTGACCGGGTGGCCGCCGCCCCCGGACCGGCGCGACCCTGACCGGCCGACGCGATGACGCCCGGGGGCGGCCACCAACCGGCGGCCGCCCCCGGGGCGTTGGCGACCTCGGTGTAGCAGGTGAAGGATCTCCGCGAGAGCATGAGCGGAGGCGCCCGCCGGCAGGGTGGGCAGGGTGGCTCGTGGGGGTGGGGCAGGCGTGATCGTCGACCGGGCGGCGATCGAGGCCGCACTGCCTGGCTACCGGCTGGGGCGGCAGCTTGGGCGCGGTGGTTACGGCATGGTGCTGGCCGGGGAGAACGCGGTCGGCCGCCAGTTCGCCATCAAGGTGCTGCCCAGCCTGGGCCCGGCCGGTCTGAGCAGTGAGGCGAGGATCCTCGCCGAGCTGCAGCATCCGCACGTGGTGCGCGTCGTCGACTTCGTCCGGGCCGGCGGCATCGACCTGATCGTCATGGAGCTGCTGTCCGGCGGGGACCTGCGCTCGCGGATCGCGCAGGAGGTCCTCGCGCCGGAATGGTCGTGCGCGGTGGTGCTGGCGGTCGCCGCGGCCCTCCAGGTGGCGCACGAACGGGGCCTGCTGCACCGCGACGTGAAGCCGGAGAACGTGCTGTTCGCCGCCGACGGCCGGGCGAAGCTGACCGACTTCGGGGTGGCGAAGATCGTGGCGGGCGCGTCGCCGACCAGCAGCACGATCGTCGGAACGCCGCACTACATGCCGCCCGAGCAGCTCGTCGGCGGCAAGCCACGCCCGACGGTCGACGTCTACGCGCTCGGGGTCCTCGGCTACGAGCTGCTCGGCGGCCGGACCCCCTTCGGCGTGCTTCCCGGCCTGAACTACGCCTCCATGCGGGAGGCGCACGAATACCTGGTGCCGGTGATCCCGCCTCGGATCCCGGAGCCGATCGGCCGGGTGCTGCTGACGGCGCTCGCCCGCGACCCGGCGGACCGGCCGCAGTCGGCCAAGGCCTTCGCGCTCGACCTGGCCCGTGCCGCGCGGACCGTCTTCGGTCGTGACTGGCTCGCCCGCGCCGGTACCCGGGTGGACCTGGACGACGAGGTGAGCGTCGCCGCCCGCTCCAGCCGCAGGCCGCCCGAGAGTCCTGTCAGCGAGCCGGTCGTGGCGGCCACGGCCCCGCCAGATGCCGGAGCGACGGCGCCGCCGGACCTGGGCCCCCATCCGAATCCGGCACCGGCTCCGGTGCCGCGCCACGTCTGGCATCCCGACGACGAGACCGTGCGCGCGGGTCTGCCGGCCGCACCGGAGCGCGCCCTGGCGGGACCTGACTGGGCGCCGACGCGCGCCCCTGAGTCGGACTGGGCGGCGCCGCGCGGCCCTGAGCCGGACTGGGCGCCGACGCGCGCCCCTGAGCCGGACTGGGCGCCGGCCGGCTACCAGCCACCGCGGCAGCCGCCGGCCGGCTATGGTGGGCCGGCGGCCGGCCGCCTGCCTGACCAGGCCGGCCACGTCGGCGGCACCGCCCTGCCGGCGACGAACAACGACCGGCGCAACCTCGTCCTCGTCAGCGTGCTGGCGTTCGTGCTGTTGGTGGCGTTGGCCGCGGTCCTCGCCCTGGAGATCCTCGGCTAATCACGAGGCGTGTTCTTCGGGCGAGCGTGATTCTGTAGGTCGGTGGGCCCGTGCGCTGGGATGCGCGCCATAATCGTCGCGTGAACCACGCCCGCGGGCGTGGAGCGGGTGCGCCAGGCTGTGGTTTTGCCTTTGTCAGAGTCAGGGGGCATCCGTGCGCGAGACGGGTGCGTGATGCTTTTTGATTGGGCCGCGGTCCGCACGGCGTTGCCCAGCGTGCGGCTGCTTGACGAGCCGCTGGGCCGCGGCGCCTCCAGTGTGGTGTTACGCGGTGAGGACTGGGTGTACGGCGCGGTCGCGGTCAAGGTACTGCCGCCCGAGGCGGTCGGGGACGCCAGGCACGAGGCGAGCATCCTCGCGACGAAGCTCGATCATCCGCACATAGTCAAGGTTCTCTACGGCAGCGCCACCAATGAGATCGCGGCGATCGTGATGGAGCTGCTGCCCGGCGGAAGCCTGCGGACGCGGCTGCGCCAGGGGAGGGTGACGCCCGAGTGGGCCTGCGCGGTCGTGCTTGCGGTGGCCGCCGCACTCGACTCGGCCCACCACGTGCTTCTGCATCGAGACGTCAAGCCGGAGAACATCCTGTTCACCGCCGATGACCAGCCAAAACTCGCGGATTTCGGGATTGCGCGTGCCTTCGAGGGCTCGGTGGTGAACTCCACCTGGCCGGTCGGCACCTGGCGCTACATGGCGCCCGAACAGTTCCGGGCCGACGCATTGCGGAACACCACGGATATCTATGCGCTCGGCCTGGTCGCGTATGAGCTGCTCACCGGTCGGCCGCCCTTTCACTGGGCCGACGCCACCTGGGAGTCGCACCGGCAGTGCCATGAGAACGTGCAGCCACCTGCGCTGATCGGTGTCGCGAACCCGATCGCGCGGGTGGTGCTGCGTGCCCTGCGCAAGGATCCGGCCGACCGGCCGCAGGACGCGCGGGCCTTCTTCTTCGAGCTGGCAGCCGCCGCGGCTGCCGCGCTCGGCCCGGACTGGCTGGCCCGCGCCGACGTCCGGCTTGAGCTCGCCGATGACCTCGCCGCCGCGCTGCGGCCGCCCGGCCAGGCGCCGGCCAGTCCGCCGGCTCCGCGGGCCGGCGCTGGCGGTGCCGCGGGCGCGCCCGCGACCCAGCCCGTCACCTTGCCGTCCGTGGCGGTGCCGTCCGTGGCGGTGCCGCCCGTCGCGGTGCCGTCCGTCGCGGGCCCGCGGGACGCGGTGCCGCGGGACGCGCCCGGGCGCCCGGCCGAGCCGACCGCAGACGTCGCCGGTGTGGCCGCCGCGGCCGGCCGGAGGCTTCAGGTTCGCCCACCGCTGCCGGCCGTCGGGCCGGGACCAGCGTGGCTCCCGCCGCAGCGCGCCTCGTCCACCGGACCGCGGCCCGCGCCGTCGGCCGACACCGGCGCGGTGCGGGCGCGGACGGGCGAGGATCCCGGCTTCCGGCTGGCCGCGCGCCGTGGGGCCCTGCGGGTGTTCGCCGCCGTCGCGCTGATCGTCGCCGTCGTGGTGCTGGCGGTGGTCATGGTCCACTAGCCGGCTGCCCGGCGCGGCCACGTCGCGCCCGGTCCTCGGACGGTGCCCCCACACGGCCCGAGGCCCGACCGGATCGGCGATCGAAAGGCCTCGTGACGCGAGGCGATCCCGAGCCGGTCGCCGGATCCATCCCCCTTCCCCCATGGACCAGAAGTAGGAGACGTGCCCGAGCTTCCCGCGAGCTACGAGGACGTGGCGTGGTTCGCCGCGCAGACCGAGTCGATCGTCCGCAACGTCGAGCGGCTCATCCGAGGCAAGCGCGGCGTCGTCCAGCTGGCGGTGACCTGCCTGGCCGCCGAGGGCCACCTGCTCATCAACGACGTCCCCGGCGTGGGCAAGACCTCGCTGGCCAAGGCGATCGCCGGCTCGATCCACGGCGGCGCGATGCGCCGCATCCAGTGCACCCCGGACCTGCTGCCGACCGACATCACCGGGGTCTCGATCTGGAACGAGCAGACGAACCTGTTCGAGTTCCGGCCGGGCCCGGCGTTCGCGAACGTGCTGCTCGCCGACGAGGTGAACCGCGCGTCGCCGAAGACCCAGTCCGCGCTGCTGGAGGTCATGGAGGAACGCCAGGTCACCATCGACGGGCAGACCCATCCGGTGCCGAGGCCGTTCCTGGTGATCGCCACCCAGAACCCGGTCGAGCACGGCGGCACCTACGACCTGCCCGAGGCGCAGATCGACCGGTTCATGGCCCGGCTGGAGATGGGCTTCCCGGACCGGGACGCCGAGGTGGACATGGTGCTGAGCCGGGCGTCCGGCCACTCCGTCCAGGACCTGCGGCCCGTGATCACCGCCGCCGACGTCTGGCGGATGATCACCATCGCCCGTCGGGTGCACCTGGAGCGCCCGGTCGTCGAGTACATCATCGAGATCGCCCGCGCCACCCGGCCGCGGTCCGAGTCGAGGCTGGGGGTGAGCCCGGAGCTCCGGCTGGGGGTGAGCCCCCGCGGCTGCCTGGCACTCGCGAGCGCCGCGCAGGCCTACGCCGCGACCGACGGCCGGACGTTCGTCACCCCGGACGACGTCAAGGCGCTCGCCCCGTACGTGCTCGGCCACCGGCTGCTGCTGCGGCCCGAGGCCGAGCTGAACGGCGCGACGGCGGAGTCGATCCTCGGCCGGATCCTCGCCTCGGCGCGGGTGCCTTGACCGAGCCACGGGCGGCCGAGAGGTCGTCCGGTGCCCGGCCCGTCGTCGGCGGCGAGGAAACGTGATCACCAGATCCGGGGTGGCGGTCGCGGCGATCGCGGTGGTCTTCGGCATCGCCGGGATCCTGCTGGGCTACCCGGAGCTCGTCGTCGTGGCCGCCGCCGCGGCGCTCGCCCTGCTGGTCGCCGGCGCGTGGCTGCTGGCCGCCCCGGACGTGGCGATCTCGCGGGAGATCCACCCCGAGCGGGTCGTCGAGGGTGAGGAGGCCTACGCGCTGCTGACCGTCACGAACGTCTCCGGGCGCCGCTGCCCGCCGATCCAGGCTGCCGAGCGGGTGGCCGGCACCGAGGTCGGCGTCGCGCTGCCGGCGCTCGCCGCCGGCGGGACGACCCAGCGGACCTACCCGATCCCGACGCCACGCCGTGGCGTCTACGAGATCGGCCCGCTGGTGATCGCGCACAGCGACCCGCTGCGGCTGGTGTACACGGGCCGGGCGCTGCCCGAACGGTCCACGTTGCGGGTCCGGCCGCGGGTGCACCCGGTGCCCCCGCTGCCAACCGGTGGCTCGCCGGACCTGGAGGGCGCGACCTCGGACACGGCCCCGCGCGGCGGCGTCGCGTTCCACTCCCTGCGCGAGTACGTCCGGGGCGACGACCCGAGGCTCATCCACTGGCCGTCGACCGCGCGCACCCGCACGCGGATGGTCCGGCACAACGTGGTGCCGAACGAGCCGACCATGCTCGTCGTGCTGGACACCAGCGCCGGGCCCTACGCCGACGACTCGTTCGAGGATGCCGTGCGGGTCGCCGCCTCGCTCGTGGTCGCGAGCCACACCCACCGCTTCCCGGTCCAGCTGCGGACCACCGGCGGGGACCGGGTCGCGGCCGGCCAGGGCACCGACTCGGTCGACCAGGCACTCGACCTGCTCGCCGGCGTCACCCCGAGCAGCACCGACCCCGGGCTGCCGGCGCTGCTCGGGATGGCCCCGGACCAGACCGGCGTCGCCCTCGGCGCCGTCACCGGCCAGCCCGTGGGCAGCCAGCTGGCCGCGGTCACCGCGGCGCGCGCCCGGTTCACGATGGCCACGCTGATCATGGTGGGTGACCCGCTGGGCGGCCGGGGGCCGCGGATCAACGGCGCGCTCGTGGTCAACGTCCGTACCAGCGACGACTTCGCCGCTGCCTGGACCGCGAGGGCGGCCCGATGAGCGGCCGCGCCCAGAGCTACCGGTCCGAGCCGGCCCTGAACCGGCCGTATGACGCCCCGGGTGACCGGCCGGCGCCCCGACGGTGGCGGCCGCGCGCCCCGCGCCCCCGCCGCGCGCTGCCGACCCGTCCGGCGCGTTTGGTGCCCGATGCCGGCCCAGGCCGGCCCAGTGGTCTCGGCCCGCGGGGAGTCGGTGGCCACGCGGCGCGTCGGCGGGCGACGCGGCGGCCCCGCCGGATCGGCCAGACGGTCCTGATCTCGCTCGCCTGCCTGCCCGCCGTGCTGGTCGCGGGCCGGCTGTTCGACGCGGCCGGCTACCTGCCGCCCCTGCTCGGGGCCGTAGCCCTCGCCGCGCTGGTCGGCGCGACCGCCGGTCGCCGGTTGGCGAATGCCGAGCTGGTCGGCGTCGCCGGGCTGGTCGGTGGCCTCGCCTACGGCCTGGCGACGACCGGGGGCCACGTCGGACCGATCGTCCACGGGCTGCGGGACGGCTGGCCGGGGCTGCTCGCCGTCGCGGTCCCGGCCCAGCCTCGGGCGCTGCTGCTGGTGCCGCTCGGTGCCCTGCTCTGGGTGTCCGCGTTCCTGGCCGTCGTCCTGGTGGTGCGCGGCGACAATCCGCTCCTGCCGCTGCTCGGACCGCTGCTGGGCCTCGTCGGGGTGCTGGTCCTGGTCGGCTCCGCCGGCCGGGATGCCCCCGCCGTCGGCTGGCGGCCGTCGCCGGTGCTGCTCACGGGCGCGTTCGTCGCGCTCGGGATGGCTGCGGCGGCGCCCCGAGCGGCTCGCCGTTCGATGGCGGTCGCCGAGGCCTCCGCCGGCCTCGCGAGCCCGGCCGGCGACACGGCCGGGACGGCCCAGCGCCCGCCCGCCGGCGCGGGCCGGCCGCGCCGCGTCCGCACCGGGCCGGTCTCGGTCGGGCTCGTCATCGTCGTGGCCGTCGCGCTGCTCGCGACGGTGATCGGTCGTTTCGTCCCGGTGGCCTCCCGGTTCGACCCGCGAGACCACTGGTATCCGGCGCCCCAGTCCGCGACGAGCCTCAACCCGCTGGTCCGCGTCCGCGCGCAGCTGACCGAGACCGAGCCGCGCGATCTGTTCACCGTCCGCATGACGAACGCCGGGGCCACCCCGCGCGCGGACCCGGCGACCGGCAAGCCGGCCGCCCCCGTCGACCGGGTCCGGATCGCGGCGCTCGGCGACTTCGACGGCGCGACCTGGCGCGACGACGACCGGTACGTCCGCGTCGACCGCGCGCTCCCGGCCGCCGACGAGCCGTTGGCGGACGCGGTCCCGCGGGCGAGCGTCCGCGCCGACATCACCGTCACCGCGCTCGACGGAGGACTGCTGCCGACCTTCGGCCAGCCGACCTCCGTCGGCTACCGGGCCGCCCTCGCCGGCGGCGCGGGCGGCCTCGTGTACCAGCCGGGCTCCGGCGCCCTGGCCGGCCTCAGCGGCTCTGCCACCGGCGACCGGGTCCAGCTGACCACCCAGGTGCCAGCGCCGACGGCCGCCCAGCTGCGGACCGCCGCGCCCGGGACCGGGCCGCTCGCCGACCGGTACCGCCAGTTGCCGGGCAAGCCGTCCTGGCTCGACGCCGAGGCCAGGAGGCTCGCTGGCACCGCCGGGACGCCCTACGCCCGGCTCACCGCCCTCGCGACGGCCCTGCGTGACGACTACCCCTACGACCTGTCGGCGAGCCCCGGCCACTCCTACGGCGTCCTCGACCTATTCCTGAGCCGTCAGCAGCCCGGCGACGGCCACGGCTACGCCGAGCAGCACGCCGCCGCGTTCGCGGTGCTCGCCCGCGAGCTGGGCTTCCCGACCCGGGTGGCCGTCGGCTACCTGCTCGACGCCCGGACCGAGGCGGCGGACGGCACGTTCACGGTGACCAGCTGGCAGGCGCATGCCTGGCCCGAGGTGCTGCTCGCCGGCCTCGGCTGGGTGGCGTTCGAGCCCACCGACGTCCACGACCTGCGCCGCCTCGCGCCCGAGCCGGAGACCACCCCGGTCGGCGGCGGGAGCACCGGCCCGCTGCCCGATACGAAGCTGCCCGAGCTGCCCCGGGTCGACCCGGGCCTCGACGACACGGGCCACCTGAGCACCGGCGGCGGCCACCATTCCGTGCTGGTCCCGGTGCTCGCCCTGGCGCTGGCGCCGGTCGTGCTGCTCCTGCTCGCGCTGCTGGCGATCGTCGCGGAGAAGGCGCGGCGGCGGCTCACCCGCCGCCGTGGCGCGCCGGCGGCCCGGGTCCGCGGGGCCTGGCGGGAGGCACGCGACCGGCTCGCCGAGCTCGGCGTGCCGCGCTCGGCCGCGCTGACCCACCGGGAGATCGTCTGGCTCGCGCTGGAACTTCCGGCCACCGCCTCGACCGCGGCCCCGAGCGGGCCGCTGCGCCGGCTCGCCGTGCTCGCCGACCGCGCCCGCTACGGCGGTCCGGCCGGCGAGGTCGCCGCCGACGCGGCTCAGGCCTGGCTGCTGGCCGACGAGATCAGCCGTGAGCTGCGCCGCCGCAACGGCTGGGCGCGGTCGGCCCGGGCCCGGCTCGACCCGCGCCCGCTGCTGCCCCCACCGCGCGGGCGGGACCGTGCGCCCGCCCCGGCGCCGACCAGGCCGGACGCGGGCCTGACCGCCCGGCCCGCCACGGGCCAGCCACCGAGGCCGCGAACCGGCCAGCCGCCCTGGCCGGGCACCACCCGCATGCCGGACCCGGACGCGGGCCTGACCACCACGCCGTCGGGCGGCCGATGATGTCGACCGACCGACGCTCGCGGGGACCGAGGAGCGCGATGGCCGCCCACCCGACGACGGCCCGGCGCCGGCTGCTGTCCGGCGCGCTGCTGGCCCTGCTGCTCGCCGGGACCGCCGTCACGGTCGCCGTCTGGCGGTCGGACGCGACGCTGTCCGGCCGCGCCGAGGACCTCCAGGACGGCTCGGCCTGGCTGCTGGACCTGCGCCACCAGCAGGCCGACCTGGTCGACGGCGCCTCCGTCGCCGTGATCCACCGGGTCGACCTCACGGGGCTCACGGCCGTCGTCCAGTCGGGCGCCGACGCCTACGCCACCCTGGCCGGCGGGCTCGTGCAACGGGTCGACGGCGCCACGTTCGAGACCGGCCCGCGGGTGCCCTTCGTCCCCGCCGGCCGGGCAGCGGGGGGCGACGAACGACTGGAGATCTATCCGACGCCGAGCCGGGTCTTCGTCCTGAACCGGGCGACCGGGCTCGACAGCGGCGCGGACCCGAGCACCCTGCGCCCCGACCGCGCGGTCCCGCTCGCGGCCCCCGCGACGATGCCCGACGCGGGCGCCGTCGTCGACGAGGGCGCGGCCGCCGACGGGCTCGCCCGGATGTGGGCCGTCGACGGCACCGGCGGGCTCGTCCGGATCGACGCCGACGGAGCCAGGACCTGGCCGCGCGCGTTCGCCGACCCGGGACGGACCCGGCTCGTCGACGCCGGCGGGCAGCCCGTCGCCGTCGACCTGGCCGCCGGCGAGATCCGGCCGATCGGCCCCGACGGCCTCGGCGGTCGGGGCCAGTGCGTCCAGCGCCAGGCCGACGTCAGCGCCGTCCACGTCGTCGGCGCGCCGGACAGCCGGCAGGTGTACGTCGTCGACGCCCGCACCGGCCTGCTGCTGATCAGCGATCTCAACGCCGGGACGTGCACGGACGCGGTCGCGGTGACGAGGCCCGGAGACGACCTCGGCCCGCCGCGGGCGGCCGGCGGCCGGGTCTTCATCCCCGACCGGTCGACCGGCGAGGTGATCGTCGTCGACGTCGCCGGCCGGCGGGTCGTCAGCCAGGCCAAGGTGCTCGACAACCCGAGCGGCCTGCTGGAGCTCGTCGCGGCCGGCTCGCTGATGTTCTACAACGACCCGGGCAGCGACATCGCCGGCGTCATCGGCCCCGACGGGGTGACCCGGACGGTGCACAAGGACAGCCGAACCCAGCCTGGTGGCCAGGTCTCCTCCGGCCAGGTCGGACCGGGGTCACCGCCCGCGAACCCGCCGGGAAACCCGCCCGCGAACCAGCCGGTGAGCCCGCCCGCGACGGCACGGTCGTCGGCGCCGGGCCGGACGCCCTCGCCGCGCCCGCAGCCGTCCGCGACGGCCGAGCAGCTCTCGACCGTCCAGATCGCGGTCTCCAGCAACGTGGCGTACGTCGGCAGCGCGCTGCGGCTACGGGTGGAGCCGGCACCGGGCTCGAACGTCAAGGTGACCGGCGCCCAGTGGGACTTCGGCGACGGCGCGACCGGCGGCGGCGTCGACGTCGGCCACGTCTGGGCCGCGCCCGGCAGCTACACCGTCGGCGTGACCGCTGTGCTCGCCGGCGGCGGCTACGCCCAGACCCGGACCAACGTCACCGTCCGGCCGGCCCAGTCCGCGCCCACCCCACCGCCGTCGCCCCCCAGCACGGCGACCCAGCAGCCCCCGACCAGCGCCCCGTCCACACCCCCGCCGACCACCGCGCCGGCGACGGAGCCGGTCGGCCAGCCCAACCGGTCGGTCGCGATCGTCAACGGGCTCGGCTGCACCAGCGCGCACTGCACCGTCTACCAGGTCTCCAGCACCGGCACGGCCGCGCTGAAGATCAGCGGCATCACGGTGACCGGCAACGTGAACCTCGCGACCGACCAGTGCACCGGCCGCACCCTGGCGCCCGGTTCGAGCTGCCTGTTCGAGATCGGCCACACCCCGGACCCGACGAACTCGGTCCAGATCCACGACGACGGACCGGGCGACGGGGTGACGATCTACAGCGGGACCGAGCGCGAGACGCCCTCCCCGGCTCCGACGACCCCACCGCCGGCCACGACCCCGCCGGCCACCACGCCCCCCGCGACGACCGCGCCGCCGACGACACCCCCGGCCACGACCCCGCCCGCGACGACCCCACCAGCCACGACCCCGCCGGCCACGTCGCCGCCCCCACCGCCTTCGACCCACACCGAGGTCGCCACCAACACCGGGAGCGGAACCTTCACGAACTACTCCAACGCGAGCGGGGACGGCCCCCGGATCGCCGTCCACCAGGCCGTCGAGGTCTCGTGCCGGGTGCAGGGCTTCAAGGTGGAGAGCGGGGACACCTGGTGGTACAAGATCGCGTCCTCGCCCTGGAACGGCAACTACTACGCCCCGGCCGACAACTTCTACAACAACGGCGCGACCTCGGGCCCCGACAACGCCGTCTTCGTCGACGCGGCCGTCCCCGGCTGCTGACCCGGTGCCCGACCCGCCGCTGAGGCGTCGTCGGGCTCCGATCCGGCGAGCCGGGCTGTTCCCAGGCCCTCGGGTGCGACGGCGTCTCGGGTGCGACGGCTTCGGCGGGCCAATCCGGGCCGGCGGGTCGGGAGCATCACGCTCGCGGCGGCCACGGCGGTCGGCGGAGCATGATGGCGGTCATGGGTCGGAAGGGAAATCGGCTGCTGCTGGTGCTCGGCGCGGTCGTGCTCGCCGGGGTGATGGCGCTGGGGCTCGGGCTGACGGGCGGCTCGACCTCGGGTGCGCACGCGACCGACCCGAGCGACGACGGCAACTTCAACACGTACGCCCTCGTCAACGACGCGAAGACCCGGGTCATCGTCTACCTGTGCCTGGACGCTCCCTGCACCCAGATCAACACCCGCAGCGCCTGGATCCCGCTGGCGCCAGGCGAGTCGGTCACCCAGAACGAGTACTGGAACCCGGGCGTCAGCTATGGCTTCAAGATCGCGACGTCCCCCCGGGGCCGCCGCTGCCTGACCATCAACGCCGACACCAAGGAACCAAAGACCGTCACGATCCCCCTAAGCACCGCGAAGCCCTGCCCGCCCCCCGCCCTCCCTCGTGCGTGATCGCTGTTTTGGCCCTCTGGTGGTTGCGATCGAGCTCGGACTACGACCACCTGAGGGCCGAAACGACGATCATGCGGGCCAGGGTCGACGCTGGCGGCAGCGGGAGCGGTACGGCGTGCCGGTCAGGGCTTGATGATGGCTAGGAGGTCGCCTACCTCGACCGAGTCGCCGGACTCGTGGGCGAGTTCGGCGACGGTGCCGGCGACCGGGCTGGTGACGGCAGCCTCCATCTTCATGGCCTCGACGACGGCGAGCTTGGTGCCCTTGTCGATGGTGTCGCCGACCTTGATGGAGAAGGTGACGATGCCCGGCAGCGAGGCGCCGATCTGGGTGGGGTCGTTCGGGTCGGCCCGCCGCGCCGCCGCCGAGACCGAGGTGATCGACTCGTCCCGGACGCGGATCGGCCGGGGCTGGCCGTTCACCCGCAGGTACAGGGTGCGGACCCCGGAGCGGTCGGCGTCGCCGATCGTCTCCAGCTCGACGATGATCTCGACGCCGGGCTCCAGGAAGACGCTGACCTGCTCGCCGGGGCGCAGGCCGTAGAGGAACGCCTCCGTCGGGATGACCGAGCTGTCGCCGTACAGCTCGACGGCCTTCTCGTAGTCGCGCCAGGGCCCGGGGAACAGCAGCCGGGACAGGGCGGCCCGGCGGCCGTCGCCGGCCAGCGCCGCTCGGTCGTCGGCCTCCAGCTCGGCCTTCGGCGGGGCCGGGCGCCGGCCGGCCAGCGCGCGCTCGCGGAACGGTTCGGCGAACCCGGCCGGCGGGGTGCCGAGCTCGCCGGCCAGGTAGCCGAGGACGCTCGCCGGCAGGTCGAACTTCTCCGGCTCGGCCCGCAGCACCGCCGGGTCGATGTTGCCCGACGCGATGAAGAGGGCCAGGTCGCCGACGACCTTGCTGGTCGGGGTGACCTTGATGGGCTTGCCGAGCAGCTCGTTGGCGATCGCGTAGCACTCGGTGACGTCCGCCCAGCGGTCGCCGAGGCCGAGCGAGATCGCCTGCTGGCGCAGGTTGGTCAGCTGGCCGCCGGGGATCTCGTGCCGGTAGACGGCGCCCGTCGGCGCCCGTAGCCCGGCCTCGAACGGGGCGTAGAGGTCGCGGACGGCCTCCCAGTACGCCTCCAGCGACGACAGCGCGGCCAGCGAGATGCCGGTGGCGCGGTCGGTGTGGTCGGTGGCCGCGACGAGCGCGGACATGTTCGGCTGGCTGGTCCCGCCCGACATGGCCGCCGCCGCCGTGTCGACCGCGTCGACGCCGGCGTTCACCGCCGCGAGCAGGGTCGCGAGCTGGCCGCCGGCGGTGTCGTGGGTGTGCAGGTGGACGGGGACGTCGAACCGTTCGCGCAGCGCCGTCACCAGCTTCGTCGCGGCCGCGGGGCGCAGCAGCCCGGCCATGTCCTTGATCGCGAGCAGGTGGGAGCCGGCCTCGACGAGCTGGTCGGCCAGCCGCAGGTAGTAGTCCAGGGTGTAGATCTGCTCGGCGGGGTCGGTGAGGTCGCCGGTGTAGCAGAGGGTTCCCTCGGCGAGCGCGCCCGTCGTGTTGACGACGGCCTCGATCGCCGGGCGCATCTGCTCCATGTCGTTGAGCGCGTCGAAGATCCGGAACAGGTCGATGCCGGTCGCGGCCGCCTCGGAGACGAAGGCCCGCACGACCTCGTCCGGGTACGGCGTGTAGCCGACGGCGTTCTTGCCCCGCAGCAGCATCTGCAGGCAGATGTTCGGCGCGGCCTCCCGCAGCGCGGCGAGCCGCTCCCACGGGTCCTCGGACAGGAACCGCAGCGCCACGTCGTAGGTGGCCCCGCCCCAGCACTCCAGGCTGAGCAGGTTCGGCGTCAGCCGGGCGAACGAGGGTGCCGCGGCGAGGATGTCGAAGCTGCGCAGCCGGGTCGCCAGCAGCGACTGGTGCGCGTCGCGCAGCGTGGTGTCGGTGACGGCGAGCCGCTCCTGGGCGCGCAGTCGCCGGGCCCACTCCGTCGGGCCGACCTCGACGAGCAGCTGACGTGAGCCGGCGGCCGGCGCGTCCGCCGTCGGGAGCGCGGGCAGCAGCTTGCGCGGGTCGGTGAACGCCGCTGTCGCCGGCCGCTTGTAGCCGTTGACGGTCGCGTGCGCCAGGCGGGCCAGCATCCGGCTGGTCTTGTCGGCGCCGCCGTCGCCGGCCAGCAGCCACGGCCGCTCGTCGATGAACGACGTGGTCACGCCCCCGGCGAGGAACGACTCGTCGGCCAGCAGCCGGGCCAGGAACTCGATGTTGGTCCGCACGCCGCGGATCCGGAACTCCCGCAGCGCCCGCCGGGCCCGCCGGGAGGCCTTCTCCAGCGACACGCCCCGGCAGGTGAGCTTGACCAGCAGCGAGTCGAAGTACGGGCTGATCTCGGCGCCGGCGTAGGTCGCGCCGTCGAGGCGGACCCCAGGACCGCCGGGCGACTGGTAGTACGAGATCGTCCCCGTGTCGGGGCGGAAGTCCTGGGCCGGGTCCTCGGTGGTCACCCGGCACTGGATCGCCATCCCGCGCAGGCTGATCGTGTCCTGGCTCAGATTGAGGTCGGCGAGGGTCTCGCCGGCCGCGATCCGCAGCTGGGCGCCGACGAGGTCGACGCCGGTGACCTCCTCGGTCACCGTGTGCTCCACCTGGATACGCGGGTTCATCTCCATGAACGTGTACCGGCCGTCCGCGCCGACCAGGAACTCCACCGTGCCCGCGTTGACGTAGCCGACGTGCTTCGCGAACCGGACCGCCGCGTCGCACAGCCCGTCCCGGACCTCCGGGTCCAACGCCGGTGCCGGCGCGATCTCGACGACCTTCTGGTGGCGCCGCTGCACCGAGCAGTCCCGCTCGAACAGGTGGACCACCGCGCCCGTGCTGTCGCCGAGCACCTGGACCTCGATGTGGCGCGGCCGGTCGACCGCCTGCTCCAGGAACACCGTCCCGTCGCCGAACGCGGCCGCCGCCTCGCGGACCGCCGACCCGACCGCGTCCGGCAGGTCCGCGGCACGCGCCACTCGGCGCAGCCCGCGCCCGCCACCGCCGGCCGACGCCTTCACGAACAGCGGGAAACCGACCTCCTCGGCCGCCGCGACCGCGCCGTCGCCGTTCGGCAGCGGCGCCGACGCCCGCAGCACCGGCAGACCGGCCGCGATCGCCGCGTCGCGGGCGGCGACCTTGTCGCCGGTCAGCCGCAGCACCGCGGGCGGTGGGCCGACGAAGGTGATCCCGGCGGCGCCGCACGCCTCGGCCAGCGCCGCGGACTCGGACAGGAAGCCGTACCCGGGGTGCAGCGCGTCCACCTCGGCGTGCTTCGCGACCCGCAGCAGCTCGTCGATGTCCAGGTAGCCGCGCACCGGATGCCCCGGGCCGCCGAGCTCGTAGGCCTCGCTGCCCTTGGTCCGGTGCAGCGAGGAGACGTCCTCGGGGGTGTAGACCGCGACGGTGCGCAGCCCGAGCTCGTGGGCGGCACGGAACACCCGGACCGCGATCTCACTCCGGTTGGCGACCAGGACCTTGTGCACGCGTGCTCCTCACCAGGTGGCTGGAACGGTCGAGCAGGCCGGGCCCGCCCATTCTGACCGCCGGCAACAGGAGAGACCAGGCCAACGTGCGACGGCTCACCACCCGGCCTACGCCCCGGGGACCGCCAAACGGCCACGCCCCGGCCATCCACTCGCCAGAACAGGGGCATCGCCCCGTCAACGATCAGACATCCGCCCGTACCGGTCAACCGCTAGGGTCAACGGGTGTAGATGATCTCCCACAGGCGGGCGGTCGTGTCGGTACTGGTGGTGGCCAGCAGCAGGCCGTAGGGCGCGAACGCGCAGCTCATGACGGTGCTGCTGTGGCCGGAGAGGGTGGCGACCTCGACGCCGGTGGAGACGTCCCAGAGCCGGGCCACGTCGTCGGTGCTCGCCGTCGCCAGCAGCTGGCCGTCGGGAGAGAACGCGCAGCTCTGCGCCGACCCGCCGAGGGTCATCGTGGTCGTGCCGGTCGGGACGTCGGTGACCCGGGTGCCGTCGTTGGCGGTCGTCGCCAGGACCAGCCCGTCGGGCGAGAACGCACAGCCGTTGGCGAAGTTCGTGTGCCCGGGGACCTTCATGATGCTTTCGCCGATCGCCACGTCCCACAGCAGGATCGAGTCGGCGCCGGCCGAGACCAGCAGCCGCCCGTCCGGGGAGAAGGCACAGCCGTAGACCGAGCCCCGGTGCTCACCGGAGAGGGTGGCGATCTGCTTGCCCGTCGAGACGCCCCACAGCTTGACCGTCCGGTCAGTGCTGGTGGTCGCGATCAGCGTCCCGTCTGGCGAGAACGCGACGCCGTAGACGGGGCCCTTGTGCCCGGAGAAGACCGTCGTCTCCGCCCGGGTCGCCATGTCGAACAGCCGGGTCGACTTGTCGCTGCCGGTGATGGCGAGCAGCTTGCCGTCCGGCGAGAAGGCGCAGCTGTTCGGCACCGAGCCCTTGCGTCCGGGGCCGGACAGCTCGCCCTCGACCCTGCCCGTGGCGACGTCCCAGAGCTGGATGCCGTCCTTGCTCGTGGTGGCCAGCAGCCGGCCGTCGGGGGAGAAGGCACAGCTGGTCACGTCGCGGTCGTGGCCGGTCAGCGTCGCGCGCAGTGAGACGTCGACGTGGTGGGCCGGCCGGGCCGACCGCTCCATACTGCCGCCACGCAGGTCCGCGTTGCCCCCGGCCGAGCCGTTGCCGGCCCGCTGGCCGAGCGGCGCCGGCGACGCCGGCAGCGTGGTGGCGATCCAGTCGTGCTCCGTGATCGACGTGCCCGGCTTGGCGTGCGTGTGCAGCAGGCTGCCGGAGGCCTCGGCGGCCAGGTCGAACAGCGAGCCGTCGGACAGCCGGACCCGGGCGAGCACCGAGCCGGCCTCGAACCTGGCGCCTGGTTCGGTGAGCCACCGGACCATGGTCGCCGTGCCGCCGGGGATCTCCCAGCGCGCCGGCTGCACGACCGGGCTCGGCCGGGCGGCGACGGTGCGCCGGGTGGAGACCGAGGCGGCCCAGGCGGCGGCGCCGCGGACGACGGCGAGCTCCGGCTCCGGCGGAACGAACAGCTGCTGGCCGGGCCAGTCGGTCGCCACGCCCAGCTTGCCGGTGAGGATGTCCTGGACTACCGGCATCCGCGAGCCGCCGCCGACGAGCAGCACCCCGCCGAGCTTGTCCGCCGGGATGTCGGCGGCGTCGAGCAGGTGCTGGCAGCAGGCCATCGTGCGGGCCAGCGTCGGCGAGGCGAGCTGGACGAACCGCTCCCGGTCGATGCCGACGAGCAGCCCGGCCGGGCCGAACACGTCCTCGACCAGTGGGACGTCGGTGAGCTGGTGCTTGAGCGTCCGGGCGAAGTCGGCCAGCTCGAGCCGGGTCCGGCGGGCCGCGGTCTGGAAGACCTCGCCGCTGCCGGTCGGGTTGAGCAGCGGCTCCAGGCTGCGGCCGTGCTGGCTGAGGATCTCGTCGAACAGCAGTTGGTCGAGGTCGCGGCCGCCGCAGTCGTGCAGTGACGAGTGGCCGATCACCTCGTGCCGGCCCCCGGAGCCGACGGCGATCAGGGCCGCGTCGAAGGTGCCGCCGCCGAGGTCGTAGACGAGTACGAGGTCACCGGGGCGGGGGCGGTGCGCGCCCAGCGGCGCCCAGGCCGCCGCGACCGGCTCGGCGAGCAGGTCGACGTCGACGAACCCGGCCGCCTCGGCCGCGGTGAGCATGAGCCGGCGCAGTGGGCCGGACGGGTCGTAGACCGCGGGGATGGTGACGACGGCGCGCGGCAGGGAGTCGCCGAACTGCGCCTCGGCCTCGGCCTTGAGGGCGGCCATCGTGGCCGTGACCAGCCGGGCCGGCGGATAGGTCCGCCCGTCGAGCGTGACCGGCGACTCGCGGCGCAGGTCGCGCTTGACCTCGCCGCGGTAGGCGGCCGGCCAGATCCGCTTGCGGCGTTCCGCGAGCGTTCCGACGATCAGCGTGTCCCCGTCCGCGAACACCGACGACGGCCAGGACACCGCGCCACTGGCGGTCTCGCGGACGAGCTCCACCTGGCCGTCGGCCACGTACGCCGCGGACGCCCGGAAGGTGCCGTAGTCGATCGCGAGGATCGGCTCAGCCACCGCGCCCTCCGTCGTCTGTGTCGCCGGGCCTCGCGTACGAGCCGCCGGTGAACGAACCTCTGTCAGTCCGTCGTGACCGCCGTCCGCTATCGGCCGGTCAGCCGCGTCGGGCTGCTGTCTGCCCTCCAACCCTGCCGGTTGGCCCAAGCTCGGCCCAACATCCGCACTGGGTTGGCTGTACTGGATTGCCTGTCGTCGGCCGGCATCGTCGCCTGGAGGTCGACTTGTCCGACCGATCCTAGCCGAGCACATCGTTGCCCTCTTCGCGCGGGTACGGAGGCCCTACGTGGCCGCCACGGGTGCCGGTCGTCCGCCAACGTCGCGTGGTGCCGTCGTGGCGGCCCGGAGGTCGGGCCGCCGGTGGCGCGGCGATCGCTCCGGGTTTCGGGCGGTTCGCCGGTTTCCGGGAATTCGCTCGTTTCCGTCGCGGAGGTTTGGGGACCGGCGGGAGCGGTGCACGCTGGGAAGGTGCGATGAAGGAGGCCGCTATGAGCTCCACCATGCTCGCCCAGCGCCAGGCGTACCCGGGGAACCGCGCTGTGTTGCCGCCGCCCGGCCCCGGCCCGCGCCCGGGAGACCCGCTGCGACCGCCGGACCCGGTGCCGCCGGCGCCGGACCCTGATCCCACCCCCCCAGCCCCGGTACCGGACCCGGTCCCGCCGAGCCCGGTGCCCGACCCGTACCCCGCTCCCGTGCCCGGCCCCGACATTCCGATGCCACCGATCCCCGCCCCGGAGCCGCTCTGACGACCGCCCGTGCCTCGTCACTTAGAGTGTAGAAAATTGTCCTGTGCGTGAGCACCAGGTCCGGTTCGTGGCTGAGGGGGCTGGGTAGAGCGTCGTCATGAGCCACCGTCCCGACGGCATCCCCGGCCGTGACCTGTCCGACGCCGCTCTCGTTCGAGAGGTGCGTCAACTGCACCGGACCCGGCACGCGACCTTCCTTGAGGGCAGCGAAGACGCCTTCGAGACGCACACCCGCCGAATGCTGGAGCTGGAACGCGAATACCTGCGTCGGTTCCCGGACGCCGTGAGCCCCGACCCCCAGCGCACCCGCGCGGGCCGGCGACGAGCCGCCGGCCTCACTGGCTGACCCAAGGCGGCCCAGCGGCGCGCCTGCCAGGCCTTGCGCCGTCCTGGCAGCGGCCCGCGCCGGGTCCGGCGGCGACGCGCGTTACTCAGGGGCCACCGAACGCTGAGAGCCCGTCTCCGGCGGTCTGGCGAGGCGGGCGAGGTCGGCCTGGGTGTCGATGTCCTCGGGCGTGCCCAGGTCGTCGCACGGTACGACGATGACGTCGTCGGGGTGAGAGCGCAGCCACGCCCGGGCGCCGACGTCGCCCTGGGCCAGCCGGGCGACGTCCGGCCAGATGGCTCTGTGTAGCAGCACCGGGTTGCGTGGCCGGCCGCCGAAGCCGGCGACGACGGCCGCCGGTGCCGTCGCCGTGCCCGGCACCGGCTCAGGGCTGCCCGCGGCGGTGGCGATCAACCGTCTGACCAGGTCCGGCTCGACGAACGGCTGGTCGACGAGGGCGATCACGACCGCCTCGGCGGTGGTTGCCGCGAGGGCCGCGAGGCCCGCGCGCAGCGAGGCGCCCATCCCCTCGGGCCAGTCGTCCACCCGGACGATCTCGACGCCACCCATGGGTTCGGCCGAGCGGACGACGTCGACGACCTGGTCGGCGGCGGCGCCGACGGTGACCAGCAGCGGGGAGCACCCGGCCGCGTCGAGCAGCCGCAGCCCGCGCACGACGAGCGGAGCGCCGTCCCAGCCGACCAGCGCCTTGGGCCTGCCGAGGCGTCGCCCGGCGCCCGCCGCCAGCAGCAGCCCAGCGACCTCCACGCATCGTTTCTATCCTGGAACGGGTTTCACCGCGCCGCCGCGGTCGTCCGGGGCGCCGGCCTGAGCCCAGCTCCCGTGGCGGCGATCGCCAAGTCAGTGCACCTGGCGGCTCGGCGCGCGAATCTGGACATACGGGCCAAGTGATCTGGGCCGGGCGCCCGGCTTGCGGGGTCGGGTGGGCGAACGACAGGGGGTGGCGCGCGATGCGTGAGCTGACCGAGCAACTGCGCGGATGGCGGCGCTCCGGGACCCCGTTCGCCGTCGCGACCGTGGTCGGGGTGCGCGGGAGCGCGCCGCGGCAGCCGGGCGCGGTGATGGCCGTCGACGCGACCGGCGAAGCGCTGGGCAGCGTGTCCGGTGGATGCGTCGAGGGTGCCGTCTACGACGTCGCGACCGAGGTGCTCGCGACCGGTGCGCCGGTCCTGACGACCTATGGGATCTCGGACGATGACGCGTTCGCCGTCGGCCTGACCTGCGGCGGGATCATCGACATCCTCGTCGCGCCGACCAGTGAGCCGATGTTCGAGACGTTGGATTCCCTCGCGGCCGACGTCCCGGTCGCCCTCGTCACGATCCTGGCCGGCCCTGCCCCGGATGCCGGTCCCGGCCGAGGCGAGGGCGGCCCGGCCGGCGGGCCCGGCGGTCTCGGCCGACAGCTCGCCGTCTGGGCCGACCGGGTGGTCGGCACGCTGGGGTCGCCCGGCCTCGACCATGCCGTCATCGACGACGCCAGGGGCATGCTCGCGGCCGGCCGCACGGGCGTCCGCCACTACGGCCCCTGTGGCGAGCGCTCCCCGGTCGACGCGGCCAACCGAGACGCACCCGGGGATGGCCCCTCCGGCAGCCGCGCCCCGGATCCCCAGCCGGCTCAGGCGTGGTCGGGCCGGGCGGCCGACAGCCTGGCGGACGCGGCCGGGCTGCCCGCCGACGCCGTGACGGTCTTCGTGCAGGCCTTCGCTCCGCCACCTCGGATGCTCGTTTTCGGCGCCATCGACTACGCGGCGGCCGTCGTCTCGATCGGCCGGTTCCTGGGCTACCGGGTGACGGTCTGCGACGCGAGGCCGGTCTTCGCGACCGCCAGGCGGTTCCCGGACGCCGATGAGGTGGTCTGCGAATGGCCGTCCCGCTACCTGGAGCGGGTCGCGATCGATGCGCGCACGGTGATCTGCGTACTGACCCACGACCCGAAGTTCGACCTTCCGCTGCTGCGGGTGGCGCTGCGGTCGCCCGCTGCCTACGTCGGCGCGATGGGCTCGCGGCGCACCCACGCCGACCGGCTGGAGCGACTGCGCGCGGATGGCCTCACCGAGGCCGAGCTGGCCCGGCTGCGTTCGCCGATCGGGCTCGACCTCGGCGGCCGCACCCCGGAGGAGACGGCGGTCGCGATCGCCGCCGAGATCGTCCAGGCGAGGTGGGGTGGCACCGGGGCGCCACTGACGGCCACAGCCGGTCGCATTCACGAGCCATCCGGCGTGCCGACCGGGGCCCTATTCTGACGTCCGCTCGGACGTGCCCGGCTGATTTCGGCCGAGGCGTGCGGGCAGGCGGCGTCACCAGGGCTGGAGCGGCTTCGGCCGGTCCGGGCGTCCGGCCCAGATCCGCTCGGGCTGTTCGGCTCTGCCGGGTGGTCGCCGGTGTTGTCCGATGAATTTCTTTTACACCGGTGTCGCAGTCGGAAAAGCCCGGCTATGCCATTGATGGACGCTCTGTGATAGCTGGAGTTCAGGAGATTCCAAGCCTGCGGCAAGGCTCGTCCTAACCGGCGCGGCCAAGCTGTCGAGCATGGGATGGGAACGGCGGCCGGGGGTGGCGCCACGCATGTCAGGCACCCCGGGCGTCGTTCCCATCCCAGTGCCGGCCTGGTCCCTGTCGGTCGTCCCCGGGACGCCGGTGCCGACGTCCGCCGCTCTCCCCTCGGCGGCATCGTCGGCACCGGCACGGACGCCCGGCCCGCCGGAGCCCGTGCCGGCCCAGCCGACCCGGCTCACACCGGTCGAGCCCGACCCGGCCGAGCCCCGGCCGGTCGAACCCCAGCTGGTGACCGCGCGGCTGAGTGACCGCCCGGCGGTCGAGATCGTGATCCCGGTCCACAACGAGGAAGCAGACGTCGGCCCGAGCGTGCGACGGCTGCACGCGTTCCTGCTCGACGGCTTCCCCTTCAGCTTTCAGATCACGATCGTCGACAACGCCAGCACCGACCGGACCTGGGCGCTCGCCGAGGAGCTCGCCACACGGCTGCCCGGCGTCGGCGCCACCCGGCTGCCGGCGAAGGGCCGTGGCCGGGCGCTGCGGGCGGCCTGGTCCACCAGCCGCGCGACCGTCGTCGCGTACATGGACGTCGACCTGTCCACCGACCTGGGCGCGCTGCTGCCGCTGGTCGCGCCGCTGATCTCCGGGCATTCGGACGTCGCCATCGGCTCGCGGCTCGCGCCGGGAGCCCGGGTGGTGCGCGGGCCCAAGCGTGAGCTGATCTCCCGGTGCTACAACCTGCTGCTCCGCGCCACGCTGCGGACCCGCTTCTCGGACGCCCAGTGTGGGTTCAAGGCGGTTCGCGCCGACGTGGCGCACCGGCTGCTCCCGTACGTCGAGGACACCGCCTGGTTCTTTGACACCGAACTGCTCGTGCTGGCCGAACGGTCCGGGCTGCGGATTCACGAGGTTCCGGTCGACTGGGTGGACGACCCGGACAGCCGGGTGGCCATCGTCCCCACCGCCCTCGCCGACCTGCGCGGGATCGCCCGGGTGGCCCGGGGCCTGCTGACCCGCCGGCTGCCGGTGCGGGTGCTGCGCGCCGAGCTCGCGCGACCGCCGCTGCCAGGCCGGCCGCGCGGCGCCGACGACGGCGCCGTTCTCGTCCCTTCGCCCTCGATCACTGGAGATCGGCCCATGACCACCGTCCCCGCCGCCGACAGTGGCGACCGCCCCGACCCGGCGGACGCCGACCCGGCGGCCGCGGCCGTCCAGGCCGTCCCGGCCGTCCCGGCGATCCCGTCACAGCCACACGGCGACGGCCGGGCCGCGGCGGAGCCGGCCGTCGAGATGCCCGCGCCCACAGCCTCCGGTGTGCTCGCGCCCGGGGAGCCGGTGCTCGCAGCCGGTGCCACGACGACCCCGCCGCCGCCCGGTCCGGGGCCCGCCGGCTGGCGGAGCTGGCCCGGGCGGCTCGTGCGCGGGCGGCCGGGCGATCCGAGCTGGGTCCAGCCGGCGCTGCTCGTGCTGCTCGCCGCGACGGCTGCCCTCTACCTGTGGGACCTCGGTGCGTCCGGCTACGGCAACACCTTCTATGCCGCGGCTGTCCAGGCCGGAACGCTGAGCTGGAAGGCCATGTTCTTCGGCTCGCTGGACTCGTCGAACTACATCACCGTCGACAAGCCACCGGCCTCGCTGTGGCTGATGGCACTGTCCGGGCGGATCTTCGGCTTCTCCAGCTGGAGCATGCTCGTGCCGGACGCGCTGTGCGGGGTCGCGAGCGTCGGGGTGCTGTTCGCGGCGGTGCGCCGGGTGGCCGGCCCGCGCGCCGGCCTGCTCGCCGGGCTGCTCTGCGCGCTGACCCCGGTCGCGGCACTGATGTTCCGGTTCAACAACCCGGACGCGCTGCTCGTCCTGACCATGGTGGTCGGCGGCTACTGCGTGACCAGGGCCGTCGAGCGTGGTTCATGGCGGTGGATCCTGCTGGCCGGGGTCGCCGTCGGGTTCGGGTTCCTGACCAAGATGCTGCAGGCCTTTCTCGTGCTCCCGGCGTTCGCGCTCGTCTACCTGATCGCGGCGCCGCCGGCGTTCCTGCGCCGGGTCGGGCACGTGCTGCTGGGCGGGGTTGGCGTCGTGGTCGGCGCCGGCTGGTGGGTGGCCACCGTCGAGCTGTGGCCTTCGGGGTCCCGGCCGTTCGTCGGCGGCTCGCAGAACGACAGCGAGCTCGGCCTGGCCTTCGGCTACAACGGCTTCGGACGGATCTTCGGCGGCGACGGGAACCGCGGCGGCGCGCCGCGCGGCGGCGCCGCGACCAGTGCGTTGCGTGACGCGTTGACCCGCCGCGCCGCGACGGGCGACCTCCCCGGATTTCCCGGCGGGAACGGGGCCCCAGGTCGCGGTGGTGGCGGGTTCGGCGGATTTGGTGGCTCGGCCGGCATCGGCCGGCTGTTCTCCCAGAACTTCGGCGCCCAGATCTCCTGGTTGCTGCCCGCCGCGCTGATCCTGCTGGTCGGCGGCCTGTGGGCGACCCGCCGGGCGGCCCGCACCGACCTGGCCCGGGCCGGGCTGGTGCTGTGGGGCGGCTGGCTGGTCGGCTCCGGACTGGTGTTCAGCTACATGAAGGGGACGATCCACGAGTACTACTCGATCGCGCTCGCGCCGTCGGTCGGAGCGACGGTCGCGATCGGGGCCCTCGTCCTGTGGCGGGACCGGGAAGATCTGATCTCCCGGCTCTTCCTGGCGGCCAGCTTCGGGGTGAGCGGCTGGTGGGCCTACCGCCTGCTCGGCCGGATCGACTGGGAGAGCTGGCTGCGCGTGCCGGTGCTGGTCGCGGGGGTGCTGGCGGCGTTGCTGACGCTGGTCGCGGCTGGGCGCCCGGCCGCCGCGACCGTCGAGGTGCCGGACCCGGCTGACGGCTCGTCGCCGGTGCTGCACGGGTCGGCCAGCCCGCCCGCGCGCCGTGGCTCCCTGCCGGTGCTGGACAGGTTCGCCACGCGCGGGCGGACCTCGGCCGCGACCGTCGGGATCGCGGCGCTGGCGGGGGTCGGCCTGCTCGCCGGGCCGACCGCGTATGCCCTCGACACCGCCGGGACGGCGCACACGGGCGCGACTCCGCTGGCCGGGCCCGGCAACCGCGGTGGTGGGGCGCCGTTCGCGATCGGCGCGCGGGCGGGCGGGGCGGCCGGCGGCACCGGCCGCGACGAGAACCGCTTCGGCGGTCAGGGCTTCGGCGGTCAGGGCTTCGGTCAGGGCGGCCTCCCCGGTGGCTTCGGCGGGCAGGCTCCCGGCGGCGGTGCGCTCCCCGGCGGGGGGGCGAATCAGGGTGGCGGCACCAATCAGGGCCGCGGCTTGATCCCGGGCGGTGGCTCAGCCGACGGCTCGAATCCGGGCGGCGACCGTCTCGGTGGCGGCACCCGTCAGAACGGTGGGCCGTTCGGCGGCGGATTCGGCGGGCCGGACGGCGGTTCGTCGAACGCGGCGGTCACGACCCTGCTCACCGAAGGCGCCGCGGGGTACCGCTGGGTCGCCGCGGTGGCCAACTCCCAGTCCGCGGCGACCCTGGAACTCTCGACCGGTGGCAAGCCGGTCATGGCCATCGGCGGCTTCTCCGGCGGGGATCCGGCGATCACCCTCGCCGAGTTCCAACGGGACGTCGCCACCAGGAAGATCCACTACTTCCTGGGCGGGGGCGGCTTCGGTGGCGGCCTGCGTGGTGGCGGCGGCTCCGACAGCGAGATCTCGTCCTGGGTGCAGAAGAACTTCACCTCCGTCACCATCGGCGGCCAGACCCTCTACGACCTGACCAAGCCCACGAAGCCCGGAGCCGCCGCCTAGGCCGACCCCGACCCCGACCCCGACCCGGGCCCGGGCCCCCAATGATCGCTGCTTCCGCCCTCGGGTGGTCGTGGATCACCCCCGACCACGACCACCCGAGGGCTAAGACGGCGATCATGACGCGGTGGATGGCGGCTTCGGGGCCGCGGTCCGTCCGGTGGGATCGTCCAGAGCGCCGGCTGGCCCGGGGGAGATCGACAGGAACCGCCCGGGGCGTTTTGGTGGCGTTTGGTGGGGTCTAGCGGCGCAAAGGCATCAATCCGGTGGCCCGGCGGACGTACTGGCCTGATTGTGGCAATACCCACGAATGCGCCTCGGGACGTAACGGTGCATACTGTGCCGCAACGCGGTGATCGACGGGCGGCCACGGTCGGACAAACGGCTCGTGGGCGTGTTGGGGGTCCGCGTCGGCATGCTCGGATGATCTGAGGTCTCAATGCGCCGCTGCCCGGCTGATGAGCCCTTTCCCGTTGGCCTGACGGCGTCGAGGACACGCGGTCCTCGATCAAGGCGGCGGGAGGGCTTCGGCCTGCTCGCGGTCGTGACCGTACTGCTGGGTTCCGCGTGCGCGCAGCCGCACGGGCCGGCGACGGCACCGGGCGCGCTGACCACGGGATCGAACCTCGTCGTCGCCCATCCCACGGTCTGGGTCTGCCGACCCGGGACGATCGACGACAACTGTGCGACCAACCTGGACGCGACCGTCGTCGGTCCCGCTGGACCGACCGGAACGGACACCTTCCAGGCCGCCGCGAACCCACCGGTTGACTGCTTCTACGTCTATCCGACCGTCTCGCAGGTCGCGCTGGCCAACGCCCCTCTGAAGGCGACCGACACCGAGATCGCGGTCGTCCGGGCGCAGGCAGCCCGATTCGGCGCCGACTGCCGGGTGTTCGCCCCGGTCTACGAGCAGTACTCGGTCGTGTCCCGGCTGCAGCATGGCGGCCCGTCCGACAGCGCGCGCCAGCTCGCCTTCGGGGACGTCCAGTCCGCGTGGAACGACTACCTGGTGAATGACAACCATGGCCGGCCGGTGGTGCTGATCGGCGACGATCAGGGCGCCGAGATGCTGCTGCGCCTGCTGCACGACGAGATCGAGCCGAACGAGGGCCAGCGGGCGCTGCTCGTCTCCGCGCTGCTGGTCGGCGCCGACGTGCGGGTCCGCCACGGCTCGCTCGTCGGCGGTGACCTCGCCCAGATCCCGGCCTGCCAGCGTCACGACGAGTTCGGCTGCGTCGTGGCGTACTCGGCGTACGAGGGAGCGCCCCCCGCGGACGCCTGGTTCGGCCAGCCCAACGCGCCGTCGCGTGGGGTCGCCGCTCCGGCCGGCACGCTGAACCTGCAGACGCTCTGTACCAACCCGGCGGCCCTCGGCGGCGGTGCGGCCACCCTGGCGCCCTACCTGCCGACGGCCGGGCTGCTGCCGGACGGGGCGCCGGATGGCGGTGACCTGCTTCCGGGGCTGTCGTCGACCGACCTGCCGGTCGCGTCGACCGGATTCGTGACCTATCCGGACTTCCTGTCCGCGAACTGTCAACAGTCCGGGAACAGGGCCTGGCTCGACATCTCCGTCCGGCCCGCGTTCGTCGACCAGCGCGCCCTTCCCACGCTCGACACCCTGCCGACCTGGGGCCTGCACTTCGACGAGTTCGACCTCACCCTCGGTGACCTGGTCCAGCTCGTCAGCCGTCAGTCGGTGGCCTACCTCGCCGCGCACGGCGCTTCCGCCGGCCCAAGCTGATGGCCGGCGCCGCGGCGGAGATCGAACCGGTGCGCGGCCCGGTTGGCGGGCGTGCTCGGACCAGCCCCGGGTACGCCGTGCGCATGGCCGGCTACACGGATCGGCGGGAAGCGGGGCGGATCCTCGGTGACCTGGTAGCCGAGGTGATCGCCGGGGCGCCCGGCTCCCGCCGGGGCGCCCGGCCTCGACACGCCGTCGGCGACGAGGGGCCGGTGACGGTGCTGGGCCTGCCCAGGGGTGGAGTGCCGGTCGCGGCCGAGGTCGCGCGTCGGCTTGGCGCGACGCTCGATGCCATCGGGGTCCGCAAGCTGGGCGCGCCGGGGCAGCCCGAGTTCGCCCTCGGCGCAATCGCGACGGGTGGCGTCCGGGTGCTGAACACCCGAGCCGTCGAGCGGCTCGGCCTGGCCGCCGAGGCGATCGAGGCGGTCGCCGCCCGGGAGGCGACGGAGCTGGCGCGCCGCGAGCGCGTCTACCGGGAGGGCCGCGCGCCGCCGCCGCTCGCCGGCCGGACGGTCGTGCTCGTCGATGACGGCCTCGCCACGGGGGCGACCATGGTCGTCGCCGCCCGGGCCGTGCGCCGAGCCGGCCCACGGCGGGTGATCGCGGCGCTGCCGGTGGCGTCTCCTGACGGAGCGCTGGCGGTGCGTGCCGAGGTGGACGAGCTGGTGTGCCCCCTGATGCCGCCGGACTTCATGGCTGTCGGCAACTATTACCGTGACTTCGCCCCGCCCACCGACGACGAGGTTCATGCTTTGCTTCGAGTGGCTCCACCGGTGCGCTGAGCCGGGTGTGCTCGAGGGATGCACCGAGCCGGGTGTGCTCTGAGGGTGCGCCGAGCCCGGGTCTGCTCACGCGTTGCGCTGAGTCGGGGGTGTGCTGAGCGGCGTCAGCTCACGGGCCGGAACCGGCCGGTGACCAGGGCGCCTCGAATTGTCGCGGCGGTGTTACCCCGAGCGGTACCGCGAGCGAGTGAGTGCCCACAAACTATAGATTCCCCGCAGATGGGCTCGTGTGTCGCGTTCACGCGCGGATGGCAGTAGAGGGGAGTTCTCGTGACCGCAGCGGACACCGCGGACCTGGTGCTTCGGATCGTCGTGGGTCTGACGATCGTCGCGCACGGCTACAACCACATCTTCGGTCCGGGTGGGATCAACGGTACCGCGGGGTGGTTCGCGAGCATGGGTCTCAAGCCGGGCATCGTGCACGCCTGGGCGAGCGGTCTGATGGAGCTCGCCGCTGGCGCAGGCCTGGCCGCCGGCTTCCTGACGCCGTTCAGCGCGGGCGCGATCGTCGGCATCATGATCGTCGCTGGCATGACGGCGCACCGCAAGAACGGCTTCTTCATCTTCAAGCCCGGCCAGGGCTACGAGTACGTGCTCATGATCGCGGTTGTCTGCGCGGCGATCGCGACCTTCGGCCCCGGGTACGCCTCGATCGACCACCTGGCCACGATTGACGACAACCTGGACGGCTGGCTCGGCGGGCTGATCGCCGTCGCCATGGGCGTGCTCGGCTCGGCCGCTCTGCTGGGCAGCTCGTGGCGCCCGGAGCCGCCGAAGCCGGCCACCCCGGCCACGCAGGAAGCCACGACGCAGGACGCCTAGGCGCCAGGGCTCTGGGACGCGGTCGAACCCGGCCGCGTCCCGCGTCCCCCGGGTCTGGCGGGCGCCAGGGCGCCGTGGGCGAGCCGCCGCCGTCGGGCTGACAGGTCAGCCCGACGCAGCCCGCCCCGCGGCCGGTCAGTCCGGGTCGGCCTCGGCGCCGCCGGAACGGCCGGCCGGGTGCGCGTCGACGACCCGGTTGAGCAGGGCGACGAGCGTGAGCTGCTCGTCCCCGGACAGCGGCGCGAGCAGCTGCTCGTTCATCGTCTGCGCGCGGTGCGCCACCTCGGTGTGGGTGCCCTCCCCACGCGTGGTCAGCCGCAGCACGTTGCGCCGGCCGTCGTGTGGGTCGCGGACCCGCCGGATCAGGCCGCGCTGGACGAGGCGCGCGACCACGTCCGCGACGGTCGAGCGGTCCAGGCAGGCACGCTCGCCGAGGGTGCGCTGGTCGATGTCGGGTGCCGCCCGCAGGCTGTTCAGGACGACGAACTGGGGCGGCGTGGTGTCGGTGGAGACCGAGGCCGTCCACAGCTGGTGAATGACCTGCTGCAGCCGGCGGGCCAGGTGGCCTGGGTTGGCCGACAGGTCCGCGGCGCCGTCGACGGCAGTTCCGGACGGTACCGACACGGTGGTCCGTCCACCATTCCCTGCCGAATGGTCGGGAAGTGTGTGCGTGTTCAGGGTCTGTGTCCGTTCACGTCGGGCACCGGATGGCGCGTCTCGAGCCGAGGACATCGAAGGACCAGGACCGCGAAGGGGCCGGGGATGTCGAAGGCAACAGGGGATCGGAGCCGCTCGGATGGATTCGAGGATCCGAAGGCTGGCGGTGGCGCCGGTGCGGCTCGGTCGTCCGTGGTCGTCGGTCCGTGGTCTAGGTCGGTGGCTGCCAGCCCGCGGTCTTGATGGGATGAGATCATAATCATCCGCATCAGGCCATGCTGTGGCGGAATCGCCGGAGAAGCGGTGCCAAGTCCGTCGAGAACGGGGTCAGCGGGCCGAAAAAGTACCGACAATTCCGCTTTCACCCCCGAGCTGACATGCGTGCGGCTAATTTGACACCGAGTGCCGTCTTCCTTGCGTCGGAAGAACCCGAACGAACTGTCTTCTGGCCGACACGGTCGTTGATGCCCGACTGTCCTTGCCGGACGGGGTCGAACCGGTCTGATGGGCCACTGCTCGATCGGTCTCGGTGCTCAGAGCGCCGCGTCCGGATCGCCGTCCTTGGCTAGTCGGCTCGGTGGATCCGAGCCCCGGCGGCCCGTGCTTTGCCGACACCCGTCCGGGTAGGTCCCGGTCCGGGCTCGGGGCCGATTCCCGAGAGGAGTCCAGGACGGCCCAGCGGCCACGTAGCCCCAGGCACCCTCGACGCCGAGGCATAAGGCCAGGCATCACGTGACGGGAGCAGCCGATGGACCGAGGCAGCGCCAAGCACGGCCCGCAGCTCGATGAGGCGATGGCCGACGAGGTGCGCGACTACGTCCGAGCCCGCAGGCAGACCCACGCCGCCGAGTGGAGGTCGCCCGAGCCGTCGACCGACGAGGTTCCAGTGGCGTTGGACCGCCCGGACGGGATAGGCCGGGGTAGCGCCCCGCGCGGGATGAGCCTCAGCGACGTCGAGGAACGCTCCGAGCTGGCCCGCTGGCTCAGCCGGGCCGTGTTCCCGGCCGACCGTGACGAGGTCATGGGCCACCTGCGCGATCACAACGCACCCGATCACGTGGTCGAGGAGATCCGACAGGCGCCGAAGCACGGCCAGTTCGGTTCCGTCGGCGAGCTCTGGCGCGCCGTCCACAGCGGCGCACACGTGGAGAAGACCCGGTACTGAGCGGTCGTACCGGTGCCGTCGAAATCATGATCGTGCCCTGGGGCGCGGAGACCGGCGCGGATCGAGCGCCGGGCTCCGCGCCCCTGGCACGACCAGGCCAGGTTGGCCGGGCTGAAGGTCCCTGCCCCGTCTTACGGCGGCGGCGGTGGGCAGGAGCGCGGCATGGAACGCCGCGACTCGGGTGCGGGCGACCGACGGCTGGTCCGCGGACTGCTTCCGACCCGCCAGCCGAGCTCTCCCGAAGCCCCCGCAACCAATGGCTCCGTAACCAGTGGCCCCACAACCAGTGGCTCAGCGACCGACGGCCCTGTGACCGACGGCCCTGTGACCGACGGCCCCGCGACCAACGGCCCCGCGCCGTCGAGCCAGCCTCGGCGACAGCGCCCTGACGATCGCCGCTCCGACGATCGCCGCTCCGGCTCCCGCCGCGCGGGCGCCGCGACCGGTGTCCAGCCCGGACCCGTGCCGCCGCGCTCGGGCCGCCCCGCCGGCCGGCCGGGTCGCCCGGCGGGCCGCGCGAACTCGACCGACGCGGGACGACTGCCGCAGGTCAGCAACCTGCTCGGCCTCATCACGCTGTGCCTCGTGCTGGCGACGGTGATCCTCGGGCTGTCATGGCTGGTCGGTGGCCTGGACGTGATGGCGGTCGGCGCGGTGCTCGCCGTCTGGGCGCTGTGCGTGGCCGCCCGGGTGATCCTGGGCCGGCCGGGCACCGACTGGACGGTGCCGACGTTCGACCAGGTCGTCGCGGCGGGGCTGGACGGGCCCGAGGCGCGTCGATCGCCCGCGGGGCAGCGCCGGCCGCGGGGTTGGTGGCCCCGCTCGGCTGAGCCGGCCGTGGGGCGGCCCGAGCCGGCGGTGCCGTCCGGCCGGAGCGCGGCCGCGGCGGCGGCCATGGCCCGCTCGGCCGGGACCGAATCGCACGACGGGCCTGTCGTCGGGCCAACGGGCGGAAGCGGGCCCGACCAGGGCGGGCACGGAAGGTAACAGGAATAGCCGTCGAATGACCGGGTACGCATCCAGGCATGGGTGCGACGAGTGAAAACGGCCGGCGACCCGCTTCTGGTGGTTTGTTTCACACCCTCGCGGCCGGACTGGATCAGACAGAACGCGAGCAGACCCTGAACCTGATCAGGCAGCGTCTTTTCGCCGACCGCGCCGCGGCGGCGGCCGGACAGCGTGAGCGGCAGGTTGACGTCGGTACCCGCACACGCGCGCGCCGTCGCCGTGGCAACTCGGACGACTCGGTCTCGTCCCGCAATGATGCTGGTTCGGCTCCCGAGCGCAGCCGGGCCGGCCGCCCCGAGCACGGTTCTCGCACTTAACTCCGGGCCGGGACCAGCCGGAACCGGTGCATGGGGAAGCCGCTTTCAGCTGGGGAATTCCGACCCAATCGGGCGTGCGGAATCCGGCGACGGCAGACAAGAAGTAAGGCGGCTGAGGCGCCCGGCGGATACGGCGTAAGGCGCGAATGTCGCGATCCGGCGCCGGCCAGTCGCGGGAACGATTTGGTTCCGTCCGGACACGCCGCGCGGTCCGGCGATCGCGCTCAGCGGATGGGCGCCCAGCCCGGGGAGTGCGCGCCGAGCGAACTTGGTGGCCGGTCGTAGCCGCGCGTGGCGCCGCCGACGGCCCCGGGCGCGGCGATGTAGGAAAGCTCGCCGAACTCGCTGCGCATCGTGCGCCGGAACGGCTCGACGTCGGCGTCACTCAGGCCCGGCACAGCCAGCGTGTCCCGCTGGCCCAGGCCCATCAGCCAGCGGCCCGTCTGGGCGAGCGAGAGCCGGACGTGCCAGCTGCCGCCGACGCCTTCCCGCCGGGCGAGCGCGGCCAGCACGCCGTAGGCGGCGAGGTGCCCGGTGGCGTGGCTCAACGCGGCGGCGGGCAGCGGCTCCGGCTGGTGCGAGCCGGTCGCGCGCGCGGCCTCGACCGCGGCCCCGGATGCCGTCTGTACCAGCCCGTCGAAGCCGCGCAGTCCGCTCCACGGCCCGAGCCGGCCGTAGGCGCTGATCGTCGCGCAGACGATGCCCGGCCGGATCCTGGCCAGGTCCTCCGGCCCGAACCCGAGCCGGTCCAGCGCCTTCGGTCGGTACGCCTGGATGACGACGTCCGCGGCCGCGACGAGTTCGCGCAGCCGGCGGGCGTCCGTGGCGACCCGCAGGTTGAGAAAGGTGCCGCGCTTGCCGAAGCCGGTGTCGATCAGGAGCGTCCGGCTGTCGGGCAGGTGGGCCGCGCCCACCCGCAGCACGTCCGCGCCGAACGAGGCGAGCGCCCGGCCGCAGACCGGGCCGGCGATGGCGCGGGTCATGTCGAGCACCCGCAGCCCTGCGGCCGGGCGGCCGGGGGACGCGACCGCCTGGGCCTGGGTCGACAGTGCCTGCGCCGGTGCCGGCGGCATCGTGGTCCCGCGGAACCGGGCCATCGCGGCCGGGCCGGCCAGCGGCGCGGCCTCGTCGAGCCGTTCGATCTCGATCAGCGGCAGCCCGGCGACGGCGCGCCCGGCCGGATGGGCCCACCACTCCCGTTCGGCGCGGGCCATCGTGGCGCACATCCCCATCGACTGGAGCTCGGCCTCCAGGCTGGCCGCGTCGTGGCGGGCGACGGCCTGGGCGACGGCGGCCGGCTCGGCCCGGGCGCCGAGCAGCTCCAGCACGCCGACCCGGTGGTGCGGCAGGTTGCAGTGCACGTGCAGCCACCGGCCGTCCCGGGTCGCGTAGTAGCCGGTCAGCGGGTCCGACGGGTTCGGTGCCGCCCGCCCGCCGATCCGCAGCAGCCGCTCGCCGCGGAACGCCGCCGCCGCGTGCCGGGTGTCGACGGAGACCGGCGGGCAGTCGTCCCCCGACCGCGCGGCCCACAGCTCGGCGGCGCCGTGCGCGGCGGCCGCGATGGCGACGGTGGCCGCGAGGGTGACCCGGTACAGGCTTGGCAGCACGTCGGCGGGCCCGGTCACCGTGAGCCTGGCCGCGGCGCGCGCGTCCCCGATCAGCCGGGCGAACTCAGTGACGACCCCCGCGAGCTCCCGTGCCTCGTCCTCGGAGGGCTCGCCGCTACCTCCGGATTCCGGTGTTGGTGGCGTTACAGGAGTTTCCGCGGAGACGGGTGTTTCTGTCGGCTCTGGTGTTTCTTCCGGCGTCGAGGGCACCGGTGGCGTCGAGGGCGCGGGTGGGTCGGGTGGGTCCGACGCCGTGGGGCGTTGGCCCGGTCGCGGTAGGTCATGCAGCTGATCCGCCATGGCTCCGTCCGCTTTGAGGCCTGTCCGGCTCACTGCCCACGGTCACTGCTGATGCATACCGTGGGCATTCGGCAACTCTCAGCATCGCATTTGCGCATTGGCGTCCGACACAACGGCCCAACCTGGTGTCTCATCGCAGAAGGCGACGAGCTGCATGCCGTCGGCGACTCGTGCCAACAAAGTGCGACAAGCCGGCCACTTTCGCCCTCTCCTGGGCGGAGACGGCCTTCTTTGTCGCCGTGATTCGGCCACATCCCGCGTCCCGTTCTGTGATCCTCGATCAACGGGAGGCCGAGGTCGGGAGAGGAGGCCGCCATGGCCAGGCGGACGACGCTGTACGACCTCCTGGGCGTCCCGCCGTCCGCCACGGCGGAGGAGATCAGGGCCGCCTACCGTCACGCCGCTCGGGCACTGCACCCGGACGCCGGTGGCAATGCCGCCGCCTTCCAACGGCTCACGACCGCGTACCACATCCTTGGCGACCCAGCCGGTCGCGCCGGCTACGACGAGTACCTCGCCACCAGCGGCGCCCCTCCGGCGACGGACGCCGAAGACGGGGTGCCCGGCGGCCCACCGGCTCCCGCCGCCTTCCCCGGGGTCAGCCGCGAGGTGAAGCGGGGCTACCTCGTGATGATGACCGTCGCGCTGGGGCTGTTCATCCTGGCCGGGACGGTCGTCCGGCCGGTGTCCGTGCCGGCCGCGATCGCGATGGCCGTGGTGGCGATGGTGATCCCGCCGGTTGCCGCGATCATGGCAAACCGCCCGCCGCCCACCCATGGCACGCGGCGCAGACACCGGTCGGCCGGGCGCCGGTCGTCCTGACGCGACGACCGGCGGACACCGGGAGCCCGCGTTCCCTATCCTCAGACTCATGGCTCGTTACGACTACCGCTGCCGGGTCTGCGACTCCTCGTTCGAGGTGCGCCGCGGCATCACCGAGGACGCCGCCGCTGCGGTGCCCTGCCCCGCCGGTCATGTCGAGACCTCGCGGGTCTTCTCGGCGGTGGCGGTCAGCCGCGGTGCGTCGGTGTCCATGGGCGCCGCGGCTCCCATGGCTGGCGGCGGCGGTGGCGGCTGCTGCGGTGGCGCCTGCGGCTGCGGCTGATCCGCCGACAGCGTCGCGTCATCCAGCTGTCACTCATCTCTCGGTCGCGCCCGCCGGGACGCGCCGTCGTGCGTCCCCTGCCTGGCCGCCGCCGCGCGGCGAGCCTCGCCGCCGCGCGCCCATCGCTCTAGGCGATCGCTTGGTCCGCCTGTGCTCCTGAGGAAGTGGCCTGGCCCCCGCGGGCCGTTCGCCTGGTGTTGCCGGCCGGGGGCCGCAGGCAGCGCAATGTGAACGGATGCGTAGCGAAAGCGCCTGGAATGTGTCCTACGTGTAACAAGAGCTCAACTGCCCTACCCGCCCGCGCTCGGGTTGGCTAGGTTTCCGCCAACTCGGCGCGGACTGCACCACGGAGTCGGAGATCTTCCGGTACCGCTGGTCACGGGCGTTGGGAGCAGGGGAGACCGCACCGGTTCCGACCACCACGGCCGGGCGCGCGCCTCCTCGCGTCCTTGGGGTGGCTGGCCTGACGGCCGGGCGTAGGACGCGAGAACGGCGGCGTTCGGGCTGGGGGTCATGCCCGGCACACGTAGGAGGAAGTTGATGGAAAGGCGCAGGCTCGTTGGGGCGCTGGCGCTCGCGTCGGCGGTCGCGCTGACCGCTGCCGCCTGTGGCAGCAGCGGCAGCGGCGGCTCGTCCGGCAGTGGCAAGAAGACCTTCACGATCGGCTTCCAGGGCCCGCTGTCCGGTGACAACCAGCAGCTGGGCATCAACGGCCTGGACGGCGTGAAGACCGCGATCGCCGAGGCGAACGCGGACTCGTCGCTGCCCTTCACCTTGAAGCTCGTCCAGTCCGACGACCAGGGTGACCCGGCCGTCGCGCCGACCGCCGCCCAGAAGCTGGTCGACAACTCGGACGTCATCGCGCTGGTCGGCCCGATGTTCTCCGGCGCGACCAAGGCCAGCGAGCAGCTCTTCACGGACGCGAACCTGCTGTCGGTCAGCCCGTCGGCCACCAACCCGACCCTGACCACCCTGGGCTTCAAGACCTTCTACCGGGTCATCGCGACCGACGCCGGCCAGGGCAAGGCCGCAGCCGACTACATCTCCAAGGTCCTCAAGCCGGCCAGCGTGTACTCGCTGGACGACGCCTCCGAGTACGGCACCGGCCTTTCCAAGGTCATCGAGTCGACGCTGACGACGAACGGGACGAAGTTCACCCACGACAGCATCAACCCGACCAAGGACTACACGGCTCAGGCGACGAAGATCATCGCGGCGAAGCCGGACGTCCTGTACTACTCGGGCTACTACGCCGAGTTCGCGCTGCTGAGCAAGGCGCTCAAGAGCGCCGGCTTCACCGGCAAGATCATGTCCGGTGACGGCTCGCTCGACCCCGAGTACATCAAGCAGGCTGGCGCGGCCAACGCCGAGGGCGCCCTGATCAGCTGCCCGTGCCTCCTGGCCGGCGCTGACCCGAACGCCTCCGCGTTCGTGACGTCGTACAAGGGCACCAACGCTGGCGCCGAGCCGGGCACCTACTCGGCCGAGGCGTACGACGCGACCAACGGCATCATCGCGGTGCTCAAGCAGCTGGGCACCGGGGCGACCCGGGAGTCCGTGTCCGCCGCGTTCGGCAAGCTCGACATCAAGGGCCTGACCAAGCAGATCAAGTTCACGCCCACCGGTGAGGTCACCGACGCGTCGTTCTACATCTACCAGGTGAAGGGCGGCCAGCTGACCGTCCTCGGCCAGACGTCGAAGCTGATCGGCGGCTGACCTAGCCGCCCGGACCCGTCGCGTGCGGCCACCGCGCCGTACGCGACGGGAGCCGGGCCGTGGTGCCTGCGCATCGCGGCTCGGCACGCAACTTCATCGATCGGGCGGCGGGCGCGCTTTGTCCGCCGCCCGTTCCGATTCTCCGGGGGCTGCGGGAGCTGGCGACCCTGTTCCGTCGCGCCCGCGGCAGTGGAAGACCTTCGACAAGGCGGATGCATGGGCTTCGTCCACCAGTTCTGGCAGCTAACCATCGACGGGCTGATGTCGGGCTCGTTGTATGCCGTCATCGCGCTCGGCTACACCCTGGTGTATGGCGTCCTGCAGCTGATCAACTTTGCGCACAGCGAGGTCTTCATGCTGGGCGCGTTCGGCGGCCTGTTCGCGGCCCGGCCGATCATCCACATGTTCGACCACACCCCGTCGGGGATGGCCTCGGTCGGGATCGTGATGGTCGGCCTCATTGCCGGCGCGGCGTCCGGCGCGCTCGCCGCCTTCGTGCTTGAACGGGTGGCCTACCGCCCGCTGCGGAAGCGGAACGCGCCCCGGCTGGCGTATCTGATCAGCGCCATCGGGGCGTCCGGGTTCGCCGTCAACATGGCCGGCAAGCTGTGGGGGCACCAGAACGTGCCGCTGCCGCCGGCGTTCACCAACGGCGTCGTGTTCCACATCTTCACCGGCAAGGTGAACACCCAGACGCTGGTCATCATCGCGGTCGCCGCGTTCATGCTCATCGTTCTCGACACGCTGGTCGCCCGCACCCGGCTCGGTCAGAGCATCCGCGCGGTCGCGCAGGACGCCGACACCGCGATCATGATGGGCGTCAACGTCGAGCGGGTCATCGTGCTGACCTTCGTCATCGGCGGAGCGCTGGCGGGCGCCGGCGGCTTCCTGCAGGCGATGACGTTCAGCGCCGCGAACAACATGGGCTTCCTGCCCGGCGTCAAGGCGTTCACCGCCGCCGTGCTCGGCGGTATCGGCAACGTGCGTGGCGCGGTGCTCGGCGGCCTGACTCTCGGCCTGATCGAGAGCTACGGCGGCTTCATCTTCCAGGCGTCCTACAAGGACGTCATCGCGTTCCTGGTGCTGGTGCTGATCCTGATGGTCAGGCCGACCGGCCTGCTCGGCGAGCGACTGGGGAGGGCCGCATGAGCGCCGCTCCGACCGTGTCGGACCCGACGCCGGCTCCCGCGTCGCCGCCGGAACCGGTCAGCGGGTCCGGGGTGGGTTCCCTGGTCACCACGGCGCTCTTCGGCGCCAAGGGGTTGCGACTGCTCGGCACCTGGGTGCTGCTGAGCCTCGTGCTCGCGTTGATGACCGGCAAGGACGGCTCGCCGGACAAGCCGTTTCACGCCGTGGCGCAGGACCTCCTCCACCCGCGGATCCTCACCTTCCTGATCATCGCGGTGGTGATGTGGGTGGTGGTCGCGCTCTGGCCGCTGCTGCGGTCGCTGCTGCAGGGGGCGGTCGACCAGGCGCGCGGTCCGGCCACCGTCGTGACGCAGAACAGGTTCGCCCCGATCGGGGCGAACCTGGTGCTCCTGGTCCTCGCGATCCTCGCGCCGATGTTCTTCTCGACGGCCGCGCAGCAGTCGATGGTCAACGACATCGGTATCTACGCGCTGCTCGCGCTCGGCCTCAACGTCGTCATCGGCTACGCCGGCATGCTCGACCTCGGCTACATCGCCTTCTTCGCGATCGGCGCCTACGCGACGGCGTACTTCTCCTACAAGCACACCTCGCCGCCGCTGCCGGTGCACGCGCCGTTCAGCCTGAACCCGTTCTTCGTGTTCCCGATCGCGTTTGTGCTCGCGGCGCTGGCCGGCATCATCCTGGGTGCGCCGACGCTGCGGCTGCGCGGTGACTACCTGGCGATCGTGACGCTCGGGTTCGGCGAGATCATCCAGCTGATCGCGAACAACTCGTCGTGGACGAACGGGCCGCGGGGCGCGTTCGGCGTACCGCACCTCTCGGTTCACATCGGCGGCTTCAACTACGCCTGGAAGCTGGATCCGAGGCCGTACTACTACCTGCTGCTCGTCATCATCGTCATCGTCATGCTCGCGCTCGGCCGGCTGGAACGGTCGAGAATCGGCCGGGCCTGGGCGGCGATCCGGGAGGACGAGATCGCGGCCGAGGCGACCGGTGTGCCGACGCTGCGGATGAAGCTGCTGGCCTTCGCGATCGGCGCCTCGGTCTCCGGCTTCGCCGGGGTGCTGTTCGCCAGCAAGCAGTTCTTCAACCCCGGCGTCTTCAGCCTGCAGGCGTCGTTCCTGGTGGTGACGATCGTCATCTTCGGCGGCATGGGCAACCGGCTGGGCGTCGTCGTCGGATCGGTGGTCCTGCAGGGCCTGGCGTTCTATCTGCGGGACAAGGTGCCGGCGACGGACCGCTATATCTGGTTCGGCGCGGTGGTCATCGTGATGATGATCTTCCGGCCGCAGGGTGTCGTCCCGTCGCGGCGGCGCGGGCGGGAGATCAAGCTGGCCGAGCAGGGCGTCGGCCACGCGGACTCGCTCGGTTCCGCGCCGATCTCGGAGGACCTGGCCTCATGAGCAAGCACCGCGCATCCGGCCCCGCCGGGGCCGCGGCCGTGGCGACGTCGACCGCCACGACCGGTAGCCCGAGCGCAGGCGACCCGACCGGCGACGTGGTCGTCGACGCGCAGGCGCTCACCCTGCGGTTCGGCGGCGTGACCAGCCTCAACGGCGTCTCGCTGCGGCACCGGCGTGGCGAGATCCTCGCCGTCATCGGCCCGAACGGCGCCGGCAAGACGTCGCTGTTCAACTGCCTGACCGGGGCGTACAAGCCGCAGGAAGGCTCGGTGCGCTTCGCGCCGACGTCCCAGAAGGCTTACTCGATCGTCGGCCGGACGCCGCACTCCATCACCAAGCTCGGCGTCGCCCGCACGTTCCAGAACATCCGGCTGTTCCCCGCGCTGACCGCCCTGGAGAACGTGCAGATCGGCGCCGAGATGCGTCAGCGCCACGGCGCGCTCGGCGCGATCTTCGGAACGCCGCGGGCCCGGCGGGAGGACCGCGACGGGGTGGCGCGGTCGGTCGAGCTGATGCGGCTGGTCGGCCTGGAGCACCGGCTGCACGAGCTTTCGTCGTCGCTGCCGTACGGCGAGCAGCGCCGGCTGGAGATCGCCCGGGCGCTGGCGACCGAGCCGAAGCTGCTGTTGCTCGACGAACCGGCGGCCGGCACGAACCCGTCCGAGAAGCTGGAACTGGCCAACCTGATCCGCGCCATCGCCGACACCGGTGTCTCGGTTCTGCTCATCGAGCACGACATGCGGCTGGTCATGTCGGTCGCGGCGAGCGTCGTCGTGCTGAACTTCGGACAGGTCATCGCGCATGGCACCCCAGCCGAGGTGCAGCGCGACCCGGCGGTCATCGAGGCGTATCTGGGAGCCCAGAGCGACGAGCCCGCCTCCGGGAACACCACGGGGAAGGACCGGTCCTGATGCTGCTGGAGCTCGTCGACGTCGAGGTCGCGTACGGCGCCGTCACCGCGCTGCGCGGGGTGCGGCTCACGGTCGACGCCGGGGAGATCGTCACGCTGCTCGGCGCGAACGGCGCGGGCAAGACGACGACGCTGCGCACCGTCTCGGGACTGCTGCGGCCACGGGCCGGGCAGGTGCTCCTCGACGGCGAGCCGCTGTCGCGGATTCCGGCGCATCAGCTGATCCGGCGCGGGGTCGCGCACTCACCGGAGGGCCGGCGGATCTTCCCGTCGATGTCGGTCCGCGAGAACCTGCTGATGGGCGCGTTCCACGACCGCAAGCACGTCTCGACCGACCTGGAGATGGTCTTCGGGATGTTCCCGCGGCTCAAGGAGCGGATCGGCCAGGCCGGCGGCACGCTGTCCGGCGGTGAGCAGCAGATGCTGGCGATCGGTCGTGCCCTGATGAGCAGGCCGCGGCTGCTGCTGCTCGACGAGCCGTCGATGGGGCTGGCGCCGCTGATCGTCCAGACCATCTTCGAGGTCATCGCGCAGATCAACGCCACCGGCGTCGCCGTGCTGCTCGTCGAGCAGAACGCCGCCCAGGCCCTGCGGATCGCCAACCGGGGCTACGTGCTGGAGACCGGTCGGGTCGTGCTCGACGGCCCGGCCGACGTACTGCTCGCCGACGACCGCGTCCGGCAGGCCTACCTCGGCGAGGATGTCGGGACGCCGACCGGCGCCGAGGCAGCCGCCAGCTCCTGACCGACCTGGACGGCGGCACCCGCGGGTGACGGGTGCCGCCGTTTTCGGATCACCCGCGGCGCCATGCGCTGGTTGCCGGGTCGCCGGTTGCCAGGTTGGTGGCTGCCGGGGTCATCCGAACAGGCCGCGCTGGCGCGAGCCGGCCAGCGTCTCCTGGCGGGCCTGGACGTCATGGAGTCGGGGACCGTCGCGGTAGCCGGCGGTCCAGGGATGGCTGTCGTCGAGAGTGGAGGGCGGGGGCCGGCGCCAGTCCCGGCCGTCACGGGAGTCGGCGCCGAAGCGCCGGACGCCCGCCACGATCAGCAGGACCGCCAGGGTGATGAGAGCAACGATGACCATGCGTTGAGAGTGACGCGCGGTCGATCCTCCGGTCCATCTAATTTTTCTTGCCGACACCGTTAAGCTCTTCTACGTGATCGACGTTCGACGCCTCCGGCTGCTGCGTGAGCTGGACTGCCGGGGCACCGTGGCCGCGACGGCCGCCGCGCTGCATCTCACCCCGTCCGCCGTCAGCCAGCAGCTCGCGGCGCTCGCCCGCGAGTCCGGCGTCCCCCTGCTTGACCAGGTCGGACGCAACGTCCGGCTGACGCCGGCGGCCCGGGTGCTGCTGCGGCACGCTGACGAGATCTTCGCCCAGCTGGAGCGGGCCGAGGCCGACCTCGCGGCGTTCGACGCGGGCCGGATCGGCCCGGTGACGATCTCCGCCTTCCCGACGGCGATCGTCGGAATTGTCGCCCCCGCGATAGAGCGGCTGCGCGAGACCCACCCCGGCATCGACATCACGATCGTCGACGTGATGCCGCCCGACTGCTACGACATGCTGATCGGCGGCGAGCTCGACCTCGCGTGTGACTTCGTCTCGACCCACCCCGACGACGGCCGGTTCGAGACGATCGGGCTGCTGGACGACGTGTTCGATGTGGCGCTGCCGCGCGACCACCCGCTGGCCGGCCTCGACCGGGTCTCGCTCGCGCAGCTCGCCGACGAGGACTACATCGCGAGCCGGGCCGGGACGGCCTGCCTGCAGATCATGCTGGCAGGCTGCGCGGTGGCCGGGTTCGCGCCGCGGATTCGCCACCGCAGCGACGACTTCCCAGCCGTGCTCAGCCTGATCGCCGCCGGCTGCGGGATCGCGCTCATCCCGCGCCTGGCCGGGCTTTGCTCGACCGACCGGGTGGTGCTGCGCCCGCTCGTCGACCCGCCGGTGCGCCGGCTCGCGGTGGCGCTGCGGCGGGGCTCCGGCGGCGCGCCGCACCTGGCCGCCGTGGTGCGGGCGCTCGTGGACGCGGCGCGGCTTGCCGAAACCGCGGCCCCGCTGCTGCCGGGTATCTGCCCGCCGGTCGCCGTCCGGCCTGTCGCGGTCCAGCCGGTCGGCGCCCAGCCGGGCGTGCTGGCCTGACCGGTGCCGTGTTCGGGCTGGTGACGGCCGGCGTCCGGGTGCCGGGAGCGGCCGGCTAATCTTTGTCCTCCCCGGCGAGCGTGCCATCCTCGCGGGGCTTGAATACGGGGCCGGAATCGGGGTGGTTACCGCGCGTCCGCCATCGCGGACCAGCGGGTTAGCGCACGGGGCGCGTCTCCCGCCGTACGACGTTGTGGGCCAACGGATGGCTGACGGACGCTCAGCGAACGGAGTGTCCGGCGCCGATGCGTGTGCGCGGGCAGCCGGGTCCTGATAGACCAGCACAGCACATGTACTGAACATTCGATCAAGAAGCAGGGAACGTCATGCATCCGACGGTGGAGCGTTTTCAGGAGCGCCTGCGTGAGCTGGGCGCCACTGGCGAAGCCCGCGAGCTGCCGAACAGCTCACACACCGCGAACGAGGCCGCCGAGGCGCTCGGCACCTCGGTCGGGCAGATCGTGAAGAGCCTCGTCTTCCTGGCCGGTGACCAGCCCGTCATGGTGCTCGCGTCGGGCCTGAACCAGGTCGACACCGACAAGGTCTCGGCGCTGCTCGGCAGCCCGGTGGGCCGCGCCGGCGCGAAGACCGTCCGCGAGGCGACCGGCTACGCCATCGGGGGCGTTCCACCGGTCGCGCACGCCACCGAGATGCGCATTCTTCTCGACCGCGACCTGCTCGCCCACGCCGAACTGTGGGCCGCCGCCGGAACTCCCAACGCGGTCTTCCCGACCAATCCCGACGAGCTTCACGCCATCACCCACGGCGAATGGGCCGACGTCCGCCACGAGTTCTAGACCCACCTCCGGCGAGGTTCAGCCCGTTCCGGCTCCCATGATCGTCGTTTCGGCCCTCCAGTGGTCGTATCCGGCGCTGTTTCGTAGCCACCGGAGGGCGAAAACAGCGATCAAGGCGATGGGCGGACGCGCTCGGCCTACCAGCCGTTTGTCTCGCACTCGACAGCGGGCCTACGCAACCAGTCGGCGACGGTACGCTTCCGCCCGTTCCGGTAGCCGTGGCGGGCCGGTCGAAAGACCGGGCACGACGGCGGCGCGCGTGAAGGAGGCGACGGCGTGGCTTATGTGCAGGATCGAATCGGCTACCCCCGCGGCTGGCTGAGCGAGTCCAGCTACACCCTGCGCGTCGAGCTGGAACGTACCGACCCGTCCGCGCCCTGGCAGCTGGACGACTGGGCCGCCGACTCCTGGGACCTCGCCGACACCGCGCTACCCGAGTAGCCCGCTGGTCGAGAATGCCATAGTCGCTATCTGGCGACGGGCCCGAGGACCTGGTCGAGATAGTCGTTGGTGAAGACTCCGGCTGGGTCGCTCTGGGCACGGACGGCTCGGAAGTCGTCGAACTTCGGGTAACGCGGCCGGAGGGTCTCCGCGGTCTGGGTGTGCAGCTTTCCCCAGTGTGGCCGACCGCCGGCCGCGGTCATGATGGCCTCGACCATCCCGAAGTACTCCTCGTGCGGGGTGCCGTGGTCGACGTGCACCGCGACGTAGCCGGTCTCCCGGCCGTGCGCCGTCGACAGCCAGATCTCGTCGGGCGCCGAGACCCGGACCTCGACCGGGAAGGAGATCCGCAGGTCGGAGCGTTCCACCGCGGCCGTCAGCTCGCGGATCGCGCCGACCAGCTCGGCCCTCGGGAGCGCGTACTCCATCTCCTTGAAACGCACCCGGCGCTCCGAGGTGAACACCTTGTAGGAAAGGTCGGTGAAGGTGCGGGCGCCGAGTGCCCGGGAGCTGACCCTGGCCGCCGGCGAAATGGTGCGCGGAGCGTGCCGGCCGGTGGCGACGACCAGGCCGAAGACCCGGTTCGACAGGAATTCGTCGGAGAACCATCCCCGCAGCCGGCCCAGCGGGTCGAGCTCGCTCTGCCCGGCGGACAGGGAAATCCGGGTGTTGCGCTTCGTCAGTGTGCGGTCGGTGTGTGGGAACCAGTAGAACTCGGCGTGGTCGACACCGTCGGCGAACTCGTCGAAACCGTCCAGCAGCTCCGGCAGCCGGGCCGAGCCCTCCTCGGCCCGCAGCGCGAACAGCGGGACCGCCTGAAGCGTCACCGACGTGACGACCCCGACGGCGCCCAGCCCCACCCGGGCGGCGGCGAACAGGTCGGCGTGGTCGTGCGCGGAGCACAGCACGATCTCCCCGTCGCCCCGGACGAGCTCGAAGGCCCGTACCTGGGTCGCGAGCCCGCCGAACCGGGCGCCGGTGCCGTGGGTGCCGGTCGCCAACGCCCCGGCGATCGTCTGTCGCTCGATGTCGCCGAGGTTGGTCAACGCCAGCCCCGCCTCGGCGAGGAGCCGGTTGAGCCGGCTCAGCGTCATCCCGGCGCCCACGGTCACCAGCCCGCTGGCGGCGTCCAACGCGAGCAGGTCGGCGCATCGGTCCAGCACCAGCTGGGTCGTGTCCGGGCCGTCGGGCCGCCCGATCGCGGTGAACGAGTGGCCGGTCCCGATCGGGCGCAGCCGCGAACCGCCGTCGACGGCCTTGCGCACCAGGGTCGCGACCTCGTCGGGGCCGGCCGGGTGCGCGACCTCGGCCGGCGTCGCCGTCTGGTTGCCCGCCCAGTTCGTCCACGCCGTCGGGGTCTCCGACCGCCTTTGCCGCCAGCCGGCGGAAGAGCCCACTGATTACCTCCGAGCGTCCGCGCCCAGCGTCCCCGCGCAGCCCAGGTCCGGGGCACCGGTGAGGTGACTGGCGTTCGCCGTCTCATCTTGCCCTACGCGGGCCGGACCCGGCTGTGATCTTGCGGCGGTCTCGCGGGAACGATCGGGGCGGACCGGAGCCGGTGGTCGAGCCTGGAATCGATCAAAGAACGCTGGCCAGGCGTGACCGCAACCGACACGATGGGCGGGTGGTGGCCAAGATGCGCGCGGAGATGCCAACGGGGCCGACGGCCTCCAGCTCGACGGCCCCCGGCGGGTCCGCGGGGTCTGGCGGGGCGCCGGTCGCGCCCGAGCCGGACTGGGACCGCCTGGAGGCCGCCACCTCGGCGCTGAGCTCGCCGTTCGCGGTGGTCGACCTGCCGGCGTTCTGGGCCAACGCCGCCGACCTGGTCCGCCGGGCGGCCGGGAAGCCGATCCGGGTGGCGAGCAAGTCGGTGCGCTGCCGGGCCTTGCTGCGGGAGGTGCTCGCGACCGACGGGTTCGCCGGGATCCTCGCCTACACCCTCGCCGAGGCGGTCTGGCTCGCCGAGGAGTTCCCGGACGTCGTCGTCGGCTACCCCACGACGGACCAGGCGGCGCTGCGTGCCCTGGCCGGCAGCCCGGTGGCCGCGGCCCGGGTGACGCTCATGGTGGACTCGGTCGGCCACCTCGACCTGATCGACGAGGTCGTCGGCCCGGACCGCCCGGCGCTGCGGGTCTGTCTCGACCTGGACGCCTCCCTGCGGCTGGCCGGGGGCCGGGTACACGTCGGCGTGCGGCGCTCGCCGGTGCACTCGGTCACCCAGGCCGGCGAGCTCGCCAGGGCGGTCGTCGAGCGGCCGGGGTTCACGCTCGTCGGTGTGATGGCGTACGAGGCCCAGGTCGCCGGCCTCGGTGACGTCCCCGCGGACCTGGGCGACGGCGCCAGCCCGCTCGGCAGGACCGCGCGGGCCGGCGCCCGGGCGCGGGCCGAGGTCGTGCGCCGGATGCAGGCCCGTTCGATGGCAGAGCTCGCCGAGCGGCGGGCCGCCGTGGTGGCCGCCGTGGGCGAGGTCGCCGCCGCGGCGGGAGGCGGGCTGGAGTTCGTCAACGGCGGCGGCACCGGCAGCGTGCACTGGACCACGGTGGAGCCGGCCGTCACCGAGATCGCCGCCGGCTCCGGGCTCTACGCCCCGACGCTGTTCGACCGGTACCAGGCCTTCACGCCCGCGCCGGCCGCGCTGTTCGCGCTGTCGGTCGTGCGCCGCCCGGCGCCCGGGATCGTGACGGTGGCCGGTGGCGGCTGGATCGCCTCCGGGCCGCCCGGCCCGGACCGGGTGCCCCGGCCCGTGCACCCCGCCGGCCTCCGGTTCGTCGGCACCGAGGGGGCCGGTGAGGTGCAGACCCCGCTGCGGGGCCCGGCGGCGGACCGGCTGCGGATCGGCGACCGGGTCTGGTTCCGGCACGCCAAGGCGGGGGAGCTGTGCGAGCACGTCAACCTGCTGCACCTCGTCGACGCCGACGGCTCGGTCCGCCCGGTCCCGACCTACCGAGGCGAGGGCCAGGCCTTCTGACCAGCCGGTCCGGCGCGCCGGAATGGATCTCTGGTGTCGACGCCGCGATGGGTGCAGCATGCCAATCGCGGACGTGTGTCGTACCTCACGAGTATCCGACCTGGCCCGCCGGACCGACTGCTGGCCGTCCGGGCGCGAAGGGAACGTGACGCGATGACGGTGACCGGGACGATGGCAACCGGCAGCAGCCTCGGCCTGCTGGCCGAGCTGGCGAAGGAACGGGTGGGCGACGAGACGCTGCTCTACTTCGAGGACCAGCGTTGGACCGGCACCCAGCTGATCGAACGAGGCGCCCGGCTGTCCGGCGGGCTGCGGGCCGCCGGGCTGCTGCCGGGTGACCGGGTCGTCGTCTGCATGGCCAACTGCCCCGAGGTCGGGATCACCTACACGGCGGTCTGGCGAGCCGGCGCGGTCGTCACACCGGTGCTGTTCCTGCTCAGCGAGCCGGAGCTGCGGCACGTGCTCACCGACAGCGGCGCCCGGTTCGTCGTCACCACGCCGGACTTCCTGCCCAAGGTGCTGGGCGCCGCGATCGGCGTGCCGACGGTGGCCGCCGTCGTGGTCGCCGGCGATGCCCCCGGCGTTTCCGGCGGTACCGACCTCGCGGGCGCCGGGCGCGGCGCGGTCCCACCGGTGGTCGACTTCGCCGAGCTGGAGGCCGTCGAGGCGGCCGGGCTGGTCGACACCTCGTCCACCGAGATGGCCGCGCTGCTCTACACCGGCGGCACGACCGGCCGCTCCAAGGGCGTCGTGCTCACCCATGACGCGCTGTCGTCCGCCGCGTGGGCGGCCAACGTCTCGCACGAGGAGGAGACGCCCGAGGACGGCAGCCGGCTGGCCGGCCTGTCCCCGCTGCCGCTGTCCCACGTCTACGGGCTCGCCATCAACGTGATGGGCCTGCACTCGACGCGTCCCGGCACCTCCGTGCTGATGCGCTGGTTCGACCCGGGCGAGTTCCTGACGCTGGTCGCCCGCCACCGGGTGCGGATCAGCGCCCTCGTCCCGATGATGATCCGGATGCTGCTGGACACGCCGGTCGAGAGTCACGACACGTCCAGCCTGCGCAGGGTGGTCAGCGGCAGCGCCGCGCTGCCGCGGGAGACCGCACTGGAATGGCAGCGCCGGCTGCCGCACATCGCCCTGGCGGAGGGCTACGGCTGCACGGAGGCGGCCGCGATCGTCTCGTCCGCGCCGCGCCGCGCCATCCGCATCGGCAGCGTCGGGAAGCCCGTCGGGGGCGTGGAGGTGCGGATCGAGCGGCGCGACGGTACCGAGGCGGTCGTCGGCGAGGACGGCGAGATCTGCCTGCGCGGGCCGTCCCTGATGAGCGGCTACTGGAACGCGCCCGAGGAGACCGCCAAGGTGCTGCGCGGCGGCTGGCTGCACACCGGCGACGTCGGGAAGTGCGACGAGGACGGCTACCTCTACGTCGTCGACCGGATCAAGGACGTCATCATCCGCAACGGCTTCAACGTCTACCCGCGCGATGTCGAGGACGTGCTGCTCACGCACCCCGACGTGGTCGCCTGCGGGGTGGTCGGCCGGCCGGACGCGACGCGCGGCGAGGAGATCGTCGCCTTCGTCCAGCTCGCGCCGGGGGCGACGGTGACGCCGGCGGAGCTCATCGCCTTCTCCCGGGAGCGGATCTCGGCGGTGAAGTACCCGCGCGAGGTACTGGTCGTCGACACGATCCCGATCACCAGTGTGCTGAAGACCGACCGCAAGGCGCTGCGCGCGATGCTGGACCGCTGACGTCGCGAGTCATGTCGCCTTTCTGACTTCCTGGCTCCGGTCCGTCGTCAATCTAAAACGTTCGGTTATTTGTCGTTTCGTCGGGTGCGGCGGGCGGTCACTGTCGACGACTAGTAGCGCCCCAAACGTGTTCAGACGGGTACTCGACACTCCCGTAAGGGTACGGATGTAACCACCACGTGAAGATCTACCCCTGCGCATGGCCGAAGATGGCTCTGGCCGCTTCGCCACAATCCGGAAGATGTACCGGGTTGCCGGCGAGCGGCGGCATGTGTCCGCGGCGGGGAGAGCGTGATCAAGGTGAGCGACTACAGCGGGCAGACCGCCCTGGTCACAGGCGCCTCGTCAGGCATCGGTCTGGCTCTGGCGGACGGGTTCGCGAGCCGCGGCGCGGACGTGGTGATCGCCGCGCTGCCGAACGAGAAGCTCCCGGCGGCGGCGGCCTGGCTGCGCCGGCGCCATCCCGTGACGGTGCACGAGATCGGCGTCGACCTCGCCCTCGAGGACGGCCCGGACCGGCTCGCCGCGCGGGTGGCCGAGCTGGGGCTCACGATCGACATCCTGGTCAACAACGCCGGTTTCGGCCAGCACGGCTATTACCACGATCTCGACCAGGACCTGCACCACCGCGAGGTGATGCTGCTGTGCGCCGCCGTCGAGCGGATGACCCGGTTGTTCCTGCCCGGCATGCTTGAACGCGACCAGGGCACGCTGATCAACCTCAGCTCGGTGCAGGCGTTCCAGGCCGTGCCGCACATGGCCGTCTACGGCGCGGCGAAGGCGTTCGTCCTGTCGTTCACCACCGCGCTGTGGGCCGAGTACCGCGGCCGCGGTGTGCAGATCATGGCGCTCTGTCCGGCCCAGACCGACACCGACTTCTTCGAGGGCCTCGGCTATGAGGTCGCGACCGGAGGCCGGCTGCGGACCCCGGACGAGGTCGTCGCCACCGCCTTCCGCGGCCTCAGGCGCGGCGCGCCGTACGCCATCGACGGCTGGCAGTACCGCCTGACGGCGAACGCGCCGCGCTTCCTGCCCCGGGGCCTGGTCGCCCGCATCACCGAGAAGGTGCTGCACCCGTCGAAGATGACGCGGCCCGCGAAGCCCGCCCGCGACCTCGCCACCGCGGCCGACGCCGCCCGCCCGGCCGCCTGACAGCGCCGCCCGCCCGGCTGCGCTGGCTGTCCGACGCCCGAGGCCGGGCCCGGCTGGCGCCTGACGGACCGTGGCCGCCGACGTCCGCGCTGGCGGTCAGCTGGTCGGGCGCGCGGCTTCGCTGACGGCGCCGGCCGGCGTCCGGGTCGACCCGAGGTCCTTGCCGAGATCGGCCAGCAGTTCGTAGGAGTGGACGCGGTCGGCGTGGCCGTGAACGTTCGTGGTGACCATCAGCTCGTCGGCGCCGGTCGCGTCGAGCAGGTCGCGCAGCCCGCGGCGGACCGTCTCCGGTGAGCCGACGACGTGCGAGGCGGTCGCCTGGCGCGCGACCTCGCGTTCCTGGTCGGTCCAGGGGTAGGCCTCGGCTTCCTCCGGCGTCGGGTACGTTCCCGGCCGGCCGGTGCGCAGGCGCATCATGGTCAGCCGGATCGGGCCGGCGAGCCACTGCGCGTGCTCGTCGGTGTCGGCCACCAGCACGGCGGCGGCGACCATCGCGTACGGCCGCTCGCGGCCGGCCGACGGCCGGAACGAGGAGCGGTACAGCTCCAGGGCGGGCAGCGTGTTCTGCGCGCTGAAGTGGTGGGCGAACGCGAACGGCAGCGACAGGATGCCGGCGACCTGGGCGCTGTAGCCGCTGGACCCGAGCAGCCAGATCGGCGGCATCTCGGCCCGCGGGAAGGCCGTCACGCCGTGCAGCCGGTGGCCCCGGGGGAACTCGGCGCCGGCCAGGAAGGTCGTCAGCTCGGCGAGCTGGTCGGGGAACTCGTCCTCGGTGAGCACTCGGCCCGTGATGCGGCGCAGCGCCCGGGCCGTCGCCTGGTCGGTGCCGGGCGCGCGGCCGAGGCCGAGGTCGATCCGGCCGGGGAACATCGCGCCGAGCGTGCCGAACTGCTCGGCCACCACCAGCGGCGCGTGGTTGGGCAGCATGACGCCGCCGGAACCGACGCGGATCGTCTCGGTCGCCGCCGCGACCTGGCCGATCAGCAGGGCCGTCGCCGCGCTCGCGATGCCCGGCATGCCGTGGTGCTCGGCCAGCCAGTAGCGGGTGAAGCCGAGCTGTTCGGTCCGTCGAGCCAGGTCGAGCGAGTTGCGGATGGCGTCCCCCGGCGTCACCCCCGTCCCGACCGGCACGAGGTCGAGCACCGACAACGGCAAGGGAAACGGCACGGGCGCGAGCCCGCCAGGCTGCGACGTCACGTCCTGGCACAACTCCGGACCGCCCCCGCCGTCTTCCCGGCCCGGGTCCTTGTCTCGCCATCAGCCGGCCAGCTCGCCGTCAGCCGGAGAGGGCACCGCCGAGGAAGGCCAGCTGGGCGGGAAGCTGACGGCGCCAGAAGCCGAAGTCGTGGCAGCCCACCGTGAACCCGCGCTCGGCCGCGCCCAGCTCGGTGGCGAGCCTGTGGGCCTGCCGGCTGAACGGATCCGCGTTGCCGCAGTCGATCCGATAGCTGACCTCACCGGCGGGGCCGGCGCCGAGGACCCGGTTGGCCGCGAAGTCGGCGGCCGAGTCGAACGCGCCGGGCGCCGCGTCCGGATAGCTGCCCCAGACCGCTGGGCTGCTCGCGGCGACGGCGACAACCCGGGCCGGCTGACGCCGGGCCAGCAGCAGCCCGCCGTAGCCGCCCATCGACCAGCCGAGCACCCCGAACCGGTCGACCCCGATCCCCTGCGCGGCGAGCCGGGGCAGGACCTCGTCGAGCAGCATCTTCTCGGGGTCGTCGCCGTTCGCCCGCCGATGCCAGTACGTCTCGCCGCCGTCGACCGCGGCCAGCGCGAACGGTGCCACTCCGGAGGCCGTCGCCGCTGCCAGGTAGGAAGGCCCCGCCAGCCCGGAGACGAGCGAGCGGGCGTCGTCGCCCCGGCCGTGCAGCACCAGGCACAGCGGCAGCGCGGGCAGCTGCCCGGTGCCGGTCGTGGTGCGGCTGGTGGAGGACCCGCTGGTGCCGCCGCCGGAGGCCGGCCGCGGGGCGTAGCCCGGTGGGTAGGCGACGACCAGGCTCACGTCGCGGCGGCGGGCGGCGCTGCGGAAGGTCGTGGTGGTGACCGGGCCGGCGATGACGCCGGCCGGCGGAGTGCCGGGGGTTCCGCAGCCCTCGACCGCCCTGATCAGCCGGGGCCGGCCCGGGAGCCAGCCCTCGTACACCGCGCCTCCGGCGGCCGCCACGAGGCCTGCGCCGACCACCACCCCGGCGCCGGCGACGAGCACCCGCCGCCTGCTTGGCCCGCCACCCGCCGCGCGCCGCCGCTCCTCCAGGCTCGGCAGCCGCTCGGGAAACGGGGCCCTGACGCGGGCGCCGCCCTCGCGGTCACTGATCTCGTCGTACCTGCCCCCATCGTCGCCGGCCGCGTTGTTCCGCGCCGCGCCGCCTCGGGCCGCGTCAGCTCTGGCCGCGTCGCCGTCGGCGGCGCGCGGCGCGGCCCCCCGCTCCGGCGCTTCCCCCGACCTCATGCCCGCATGCTCCCATTCCGGCCAGGCCGCAAACGTGGCTTCTCGGCGAGTCCGCGAGGTCACAGCGGTCTATCGAGGCTGGGAACGCGTAAATCGGCACAGATGCCGCATCTGAGAAGGCTGGCCTCGTCTCGAGACCGGCAAGATCACTGTTTGGGCCCTCGCGTGGTTGTAACTGCGACGGTTTTGCGACCATTCGAGGGCTGAAACGGCAATCTTGCCGGCGGGCCTGTCGGCGGGCGGGACGCGCCGGCCCCGCACTGGCGCGGCGCTAGTCGCCGGCGGCGGCCAGGTAGTCCTCGGCGAGCTCGTCGAGGTCGTCGACGGGGTAGCCGAGGCTGGCGCGGACCCGGCGACGGCCGACCAGCAGCAGGTCCAGCAGGAACTCCGGCACGTCCGCGTTCTCGCAGCGGTGGTAGCCCATGGTGAACCAGGTGTGCGCGTCGGCCAGCAGGCCCTGCGCCTCCAGCGACTCGGCGACCGCGGCGTAGAAGTCCGGGTCCTGGCTGCGGGCGGCCCTCAGCTCCTTGAGCAGGGCCGCCGCCTCCTCCAACTGGCCACGGCGCAGCAGCGCGTCGTGCAGCCAGACCCGGGGGTCGATCGTCTGGGCTCCGCCGTCGGCGACGGCCTCCCGGTAGCAGCGGATCGCCGCGTCCCAGTCGCCGGCGAGGCCATGCTGCCCACCCGCGTCGACCAGCAGCGACGCCCGGTTGATCTCCTGGCCGTGCAGCTCCGGCTGTCCGGCAAGCGCTTCGAACCGGGCCGCCGCGGCATCGTGCCGCCCGTCCCCGGCCGCCCTGATCACGATGTCGTCCACGTCGTCCTCGGTGAGCATGCCCCATTCTTGCGACCGCTTCGGTGCCCGCCGTAACCGGCTCCCCACGGGCGGCTGACCAACGGGTGGCCAGCCGCGGCGGGCACCGTCTTCACGCGGCGTGGCTGGTAGCCGGCTCGCGGTGGAGGCTGGCGGTCGTCAGCAGGGCGCAGGCGACGAGGAGCCAGGCGACGGCGTTGCCGAGCGCGCCGCTGTAGCTGCCGACGTCGGTCAGCGGTGAGATCGGCCGCAGCACGCCGGCGAGGCCCACCGTCGCCGGCTCGGCCAGCGCGATGGCGACGCCGGCCCAGGCGGGGACGACGCCGGCCCGCCAGGTGCCGACGCCCAGGACCACCATGCCGAGGACCCAGGCACCCATGGCCGGCCCGAGCAATGCCGTCCAGGGCTCGTCGCCGCCGGCCATCCGGGGCGCCATGCCGAGCACCGAGAGCGCCATGCCGCCGAAGGTCAGCCAGGCACCGACGCGCTCGGCGCGCCGGCCGGGCCCGCGCTGGACCAGGTGCACGGCCACCAGCGCCGCCGCCCCGGACAACCAGGGCCACAGGAACACGACGTCGCGGTAGTACCTCGCTCCGGGATGCAGGAGCGAGTCGATCGAGAGGTAGCCGAAGCCGACCGCGCACACGAACCCGGCCGCCGCGCCGAGCAGGGCGGTGCGCCGGACGGTGGCCTCGGCCGGGAGCGCGGCCCGCCGTGGCTCCCGGAGGCCCGCCGGGCTCGCGGTCAAACCGCGGGGGTGGGCGTGGGCGGTCTCGGTGGCCGGACCGGTGAGGGTGGACATGACGCCTCCTGAGGATCGGGTGTTGGCGTCGACGGTGCGCCGGTACCCGTCCCGGGCGCCCGGTCCCGCCGTCACGACACGGCTCGGGACCTGAGGTCCCGGGCGCCGGGGCCTACGGTCCGCCATCGGCCGCGGACCGGTGACCCGTGCCGGCAGGACGCCGCCGGCCGCACCCTTCGGCCCATCACGCAGTGGGAGAGCATCCCCCGCAACCCTGGAGTCCTCGATGACCATCACCATCGACGCCGGCGCGCCGGCCGCGATCGTCCGCCCGCCCGTCCCGCGCACGGTCCGCGCCGCGCAGGGGCTGCTGCTGGTCCCGCTCGGCGCGTTCCAGCTTGTCGCGTCGATCACCTTCTCGATCAGCCTCGGCCTGCATGGCGTCGGGGAGTACGCCGTCGCCGGCTGGGTCTACGCGATGTCGTCCGCCTGCTTCGCGGCCGGGCTGCGGCTGGGCCGCGGTGGGCGTCGGAGGCTGCGCGCCGTGCTCGGGCTGCTCGTCGCCGAGGTCGGCTTCAGTGCGGTGAAGCTGGCCGTCTTCCACGAGTCGGCCTCGTTCGTCTTCTTCGCGTTCACCGCCGCCTGCGCCGCGCTGCTCGCGTCGCCGGCCAGCCGCCGCCACTTCGACCGGTAGGCCCGAACGCGACCGGCCCTAGAGCGGGCCGGTGCCGAGGCCGGCGTCGCGGGCGCGGGCGACGGCCTCGGCCCGGTCGGCCACCTGGAGCTTGGCGAACACGTTCGACACGTGGTTGCGCACCGTCTTGTCGGACAGGAACAGCCGGCGGGCGATCGCCGGGTTCGTCAGGCCGCGGGCCACCAGGTCGAGGATCTCGCGCTCCCGGTCGGTCAGCTCCGGGAACGGCGCCAGCGCGGACCGGCCGCCGGTGGCGAACCAGGCCAGCACCCGGCTGGCGATCGCCGCGCTGAAGACCACCTCGCCGGCGGCGACGGCCCGCAGGGAACGGGCGATCTCCTGGCGCTCGGCGCCCTTGAGGAGGTAGCCACGCGCTCCGGCGCGCATCGCGGCGAACACCGAGTCGTCGCCGTCCAGCATGGTCAGGACGAGCACGGCGATGCCGGGATGCTCGGCCACGATCCGTCTGGTCGCGTCGATGCCATTGGTGCCGGGCATGTGCAGATCCATCACGACGATGTCCGGCGCGAGGCGGCCGGCCGCCTCGACGGCCGCTTCGCCGTCGCCGGCCTCCCCGACCACCTCGACGTCCGGCATCGTCTCGATCGCGATGGTCAGCCCTTCCCGGAACAGCGGATGGTCGTCGACCACGAGCACGCGCACGTAGCTCACCCCTCGGCCGGTGTCGGAAGCAGGGCGCTGACCCGGGTACCGCGGCCGTCGCGGCCAGGGCCGATCGTGAACGTCCCGCGCAGCTCGTCGACCCGCTCCCGCATGGACGCCAGTCCGAGCCCGGCCCTGGGGGCCGAGCCGTCGGGCCGCGCGGCGGCCGGCAGGCCTCGACCGTCGTCGTCGATCTCGACGGCCAGGCCGGCCGCCGAGCGGGCGAGGGTGACGGTGATCTCGGCGGCGGCGGCGTGTTTGGCCGCGTTGGTCAGCGCCTCCGCGACGATGCGGTAGACGGCCACCTCCGCCGCGGCGGGCAGCGCGCCCAGGTCGTCGGCCGTGGCCACCCGGACCCGCAGGCCAGGCGCGGCGAAACGGCTGGCGAGCTCGCGCACGGCCGGGCCCAGGCCCAGATCGTCGAGCGCGGGCGGGCGCAGCCCGTGGACGAGCGCCCGCACGTCGTCGACGGTCCCGCGCAGCCTGGGGACGACCCGGTCGAGGATCTTGCCCGCCGCCGCCGGGTCGCCGGGAAGCAGGTCCCGCGCGGTCTCGGCCTGCAGCGCGGCGGCGGCGAGCACCGGGCCGAACCCGTCGTGCAGCTCGCGATGGAGCCGGCGGCGCTCCTCCTCCCGGGCGTTGACGAGCTGCTCGCGGGAGCGGCGCACGTCGCGGGCGAGGATGACGGTGTGCAGCGCGACGCCGGCGTTGCGCGCGACGTCGCCGAGCAGCCGGCGCTCGGTCCGGCGCAGCCCGCCCGGCCGTGGCGCGAGCAGCAGTGTGCCGACCGGCAGGCCGGCGTACTCCAGGGGAATCCGTTCGAGCTCCGGTCGTGGGGCCGGGCCGGCCGGCGTCGAGCGACCCGGCGCGGCGGCCGAGGGCGGGCCGTACTCGATGGTCTCGCCGCCGGCGACCTCGATCGCCGTGTACCGCAGCCGCAGCGCCCCGGCGACGGCGGCAGCCAGCTCGGGCAGCACGCGGTGGCTGACGGTGTGGGCGTCCTCGGTGGCCCGCAGCCGGGCGCCGACCAGGCTCAACACGGTGTGCGGGTCCTGCGCGGCGCCGAACACCAGCCGGTTCGCCTGGGCCCGCAGCCGCCTGGCCAGCGGTTCGACGAACACGGCGACCAGCGCGGTGGCCAACAGCGGTGCTCCGGTGGTCCGGCCCAGTAGGCCGCCGACGAGCCCGACGCAGGCGGCGTAGCAGACACCGATGACGACGGTGAGTGCGCCGTAGGCGAGGGCGCGGCTCACCACCAGGTCGACGTCCCACAGCTGGTAGCGATGCGCCGCCACGACGCAGGCGGCCGGCAGGGGCAGCATCGCGAGCGCGGTGAGGACCGGCCCGAGCCAGAACCCGGCCGCGAAGAGGACCACGGACACCCCGAGCCCCAGCAGAATCCACCGCACCTGCCGGCGCTCCCGCTCGTCGGCCGCCGGGCGGGCGCGGGCCCGGCGCCACAGCGACCACAGCGCGACCAGCGCGGTCACGGCGGTGAGCAGCGCCAGTGGCGCGGTCACCGCGGCCGACGACGCCCAGCTGACGCCGGCCGGATTGTGGATCCCGCGTCGCTCCAGCGCCGGGGCGAACGAGCCGTAGGGGACGGTGGCGGCCTGCGCGGTCGAGCAGACGACCACCGCGACGGCCACCAGGAGCACCGGGCGCCAGCGCCGGGACGCCGGACGGCCGTCCGGCAGCAGCAGCGGCAGAACCGTGGCAGTCCCGGTCACGGCGGCCATCCAGGTGGCGTTGCCGACCCACATCGCGGCCGTGGCGAGCGGGCGGGGCCGGGCGGGCGATGCCGCGAGCTCGTGGACCAGCCAGCCGGGCCCGGCGAGGGCGAGCCCGTGGCCCAGCCCGATCGCCAGCAGCAGCCAGCCGATGGACAGCCTCGGCCGCCGCGCCGCCAGCCAGCCACCGAGCAGGCCGTAGCCCAGCGCGGCGACCGCGCTGGACAGCCACCAGGCCATGACCTCGTCCGCCGCCGTGGTTCGGCCCGTGGTGAGGGTCAGCGCCACACCGGCCCCGACGAGCGCCACGGTCAGTCCGGTGCCGGCCAGGGCACATGCGAGGGCCGCCCGCCGGCCGACCGCCAAACCGCTCGTCACGCGACGATCGTGGCCGAGCCGCCCGCGCCTTGTCACGGGACGACATGTCCCGATCCTCCGCCGGGGCGGAAACGACGAGGGCCGGGGCGGCGAGCCCGGGAACCGGGCCTGCCACCCCAGCCCTCGCTGGGATCCGGTGACGCTACGAACGACTGCTGCGGGCCATCTTGATGGTCTTCTCGAGCTGGTCCCGGTCGACCTCGGCCACTCGCCCGTTGGACGAGACCGTCGGGATGTGGCCGCCGTTGAGGACGAGGTCCGTGGTGTGCCGCAGGCCCATGTCCTTCTGCTCGACGTCGAGGATGGCCTCCTCGACCCGGTACAGCTTCTCGATCTTGGCGACGCGGGCCTCGACCTGGGCCGCCACGACCCGCAGCCGCCGCTCGGCCCGGGCCAGCTTGCGCTCCAGGCGCCGGTCCCGCCACGTCGGCAGGGGGTCGTCGCGCTCCATCGGGTCGTGCAGGTAGAGCTCGACGACGACGGCGACCAGCGGGATCAGGCCCTGGAAGAGGATCAGGGCCAGGGACGCGTTGGCCGCGCTGCCCTGGACCCGGACCAGGACGCCGGCGATCATCAGGATGAAGAAGATGATCGCGGTCAGCCACAGCGCGAGCGGCGAGGACTTCGAGTCGACCAGCTGCGGGCGGACGTCCTGGTCGATGTTGAGCCGGCCGTTGTCGGCCGCGTGCAGGAACTGCCGCTGGGCCCGGGCGAGGATCGAGCCCTTGATGGCGTGCGACAGCGCGAAGCCCGCGAAGAAGACGGCGATACCCAGCAGACCGCCCAGCCACCAGCTCACGGTGAACTGGCCGACGTCGTCCACGCTCGCGTACGCGCTCGCGAAGACGTAGAAGTCCAACGCGGCCAGGACGATGAGCACGGCGCTTCGGGCGGCCTTCCCCAGGTGCAGTTGGGGAATGCGCTCCTGCACGCCGACGCTGCGCCACAGCCGGGCCTGCTCGACCTTGTGCCGCATCAGCTCGGTCTGCCGCTCGCGCCGCTCCGCCCGGGCGTCGATCTCGGTGCGAAGCTCGGCGATCTCTTCTTCGAGGGAGCGCGCATCGGCCCGGGTGGCAGCCCGGATCTCCTGCACCTCGGCGTCCTCGAGTGTTTTCAGCACCTTGGGGCGCGTCTCGGCGCCCGCCAGGGCCACGTCGGCGTCCCCGACCCGGCGGATCAGCTGCTTGGCCAGTTTCCCTGGCTGGTTACCCCTGCGCAGCACCTGGGTCTCGCTTTCCGTATCTCTTCGTTCCTGTTTCGGTGGTGTACAGGGCCACGGCGATTGTTCGTGGCCGGTGTGCTGGGCCGGCGGGGGGCATCGGCCTGGGTGGAGCCATCAGAGCGGTCGCCGTCAGTCGATCGGGCGGGAGTAGCTGCCGGCGAGGAAGCAGAGCATCGCGAAGATCGCGCCGATGATCGGCGCGATGATCGTCGCGTTGTTGTCGTCCTCGCCGCGGGCGAGCACCGCGACGATGACGAGCGCGGTCAGGCCGACGCCCGCAGACACCGCGCCGATGATGAACCGGCGGTGGATGGTGTCCCGCGGCGGCAGCTCGGACAGGGCGTCGATCGGCGCGATCAGCCCGGCCCTCGCCCGGTTCCCGACCCGGCGCCGCACGTCGCGCAGCCGGAACGTGTTGCCGGACAGGAAGAAGCCGATCGCCGTGACGAAGATCGAGCCGCTCACGGAGACCCGCACGGACGACTTGGGTGGCAGCGTGAGCCACAGGAAGCCGACGACGACCAGCATCGCGAGGACGCAGACGGAGATCACGGCTCCGGAGCGCATCAGCGCCGGGGCGTAGTGCTGGTCCCGGTGCTCGCTGAAGGAGCCGCCGGGGCGCTTCTTCGCTCGCGCCATCGTCTGCGTGGACGCGACGAAGGACTCCTGTGGAGCGGTCGCCACTTCCGTAGGTCGGGCGTTCTGATCGTAGATGCTCATGCCGCTGCCTCCGGTCGATGACCCTCGGTGATGAGGCCGCCGGTGGCGCGAAGGTGGCGTGGCGTCGCGCCGACTTCTGGCTGGGTGGCCCTGATTGGTGCGCTTCCGGTGGTGACCGGGTTGATCCCGTTGACGGCAAGGCCGCGTGGTGTCACCCGGGTGGGCGACTCCACGCGGCGCACGGTGGCCGCGGCGCGGCTAGCTGCAGTCACTGCTCAGCCGCCGGCATAGCTCGCCGCGCAGATACCGGGAGAGGTTCTGCTGGGGAGGTGTCAGGTTCCCCTGGCTGACGTCGATGAAGCGGATCTTCGCGTCCTTCACGGGGCTGAGCTGCTGGGCGGCGAAGCAGCGGGACACCACGGCCTCGGCCACCTGTACGGAGGCCTGCTTGCTCTCGACGTTCATGCAGTCCTGGTCGCCGCCGTTGCCGAGCAGGTCACTCCACACCAGCACCGTGACGGAGCCGATCTTCACTCCGGGGACCGCCTTGACCGCCTGGATGTCGTCCGGGACGCCGCCGAGCAGGCTGGTGACGCTGCCGGTCTGGCTGATCGGCGTCTCCTGGACGTCGTTCGTGATCTGGGTCTGGAGCTCCACGGAGCCGGCGGCCCTGTCCTTGTTCTGGCGGTTGGTGTTGTTCCGCTTGACGAGGTAGGGCGTCGACGCGGAGAAGCAGGAGAAGGTCTTGAGCCCCGCCGTCGTCCCGCCGCTGGCGATGAGCTTGACGTAGGCGCCGTCGGACAGGGCGTTGTCCAGGTAGGGCTTCAGCGCGGACGCGACCTGCTGCCCCGTGTCGGCCGAGTTGTTCGACAGGTCGAGGAGCACGAGCAGCAGCGGAGTGGCGTTCTTGCTCTTCGACTTGGCCTGGTAGAGCGAACAGTCGGCCTTCTTGCCCAGGACGCTGTTCAGGTCGCAGCCGGCCAGCACGGGGACGAGAATCAGCACGCCGGCCAGGGCGAGCGCGAGGCGGCGGATCGGGCGCGCGGCGGTCAGAGTGCTCACTTGAGGACGATCTCCACCTTGCGACGGGTCGAGTCGGGCACGCCAGCGGGCGCGCCGTCCGAGCCCTTCCCGATGGCCTGCAGGAGCGACGCCTTGACGCCGGCCCCCACGAGGATGGCCTTCACCGCGTCCGCGCGGCGCTGCGACAGGTCCTGGTTGTAGGAGTCCGTTCCGACACCGTCAGTGAAACCGAGGATCTGGACCGGACCGTCGTGGGTCTGGATCGCCGGGACGATCTTCTCGATCTCGGCGGCCGCGTCGGGCACCAGCTTGTCGCTGCCGACGTCGAACAGGTAGTCCGAGTTGACCGACGACATCAGGCTCCCGTCGGGCAGCCTGATGAAGCTGTTCAGGTCCGGCAGCGCGAACGGCGCGACGCTCGGCAGCGTCCGGCTGCCGGGTGCGGCCGGGGTGAACTTTGTATCGCTGCTGGTAGAGGTACACCCAGCCGCCACGACGGCGAGCGCGCAGGCCGCGAGGACAGCTCCAGCGCGCGTGCGAACCACGGGGATGTGTCGCCTCTCGGGCGATACATCCCCGGTGGGGTGGTTGGCGTGATACACAGACAGCCCCTAACGGCGAATGCGGGGCCAAACATAACGGGGCAAGCCGGGTGGACTGCGACCAGGCCAGGTCGTTGTGGCTCAAGTGGGACTTGTCCGTCGATTGTTGAGGTCTGGATAACGCATCGTTACCGAGACGGTGCGCCACTGGAGGCCGGCGGCCGGCCCAGGCCCGGTCGGTATCAGTCCGGTCGGGCGGTCACGAAGATGGCCGTGGACGGCACGTAGTACCCGCGCACCGGCCCCCACTGGCCCCAGATCTCGGTGTTCTCCTCGGGCCACTCGGGCTCCACCACGTCGAGCAGCACCAGGCCGGCGGCGACGATCTCGCGGACCCGGTCGCCCATGGTGCGGTGCGTCTCGACGTAGGCCGGCCGGCCGCCGCCGTCGCGCTCCAGGTAGGCGCGCCGGTCGAAGTAGCTCTGGATGACGCGCAGCCCGGTCTCGTCCGGCTCGTCCGGCAGGCACCAGATCATCGGATGGTTCGTCGAGAACACCCACCGCCCGCCCGGGCGCAGCACCCGGGCGACCTCGCGCATCACCGCGCCGCTGTCCGCGACGAACGGCACCGCCCCGAACGCCGAGCACGCCAGGTCCACCGACTCCGACGCGATCGGCAGCGCGGTCGCGTCGGCCTGGGCGAGCCCGACCTCGATCCCGGTCTTGCGCCCGAGCGCGGCGCCGTGCTGGAGCTGGCCCGCGGACAGGTCCACGCCGACGACCCGCGCGCCGCGCGCGGTCAGCCAGCGGGCGCACTGCGCCGCGCCGCAGCCGACCTCCAGCACCCGCTTGCCGTAGACGTCGCCCAGCAACCGGACCTCGGACTCGCGCAGCCCCTCCGGGCACCAGCAGAAGTCGACGTCGCCGAGGAAGGCGCCGTGCTCCTCCTGGTAGGCGGCAGCCTCGTCCTCCCAGTACCGCCGGCTCGCGGTCCTGGCCGTCGTCTCGTCGACGTCCTCGTACTGGACGGACCCCGCCTCGCTCATCGCGCATCCTCTACAGAAGGGGATCGGTGCTCCGCCCCCGAACGGCGCCCAGGCGCCGCGGCGCAGCGGTCATCCTGGCATGACGGCGGCGCCGATGATGGCGCGGTCGCCGGCCACGCTGACCGGGGAGTAGACGACGTCGGCGCCGCCCTCCGGGTCGAGCAGCCGGCCGCGGCGGCTCTCGCCGACCAGCCGGGCCCGGCCTTCCAGCGACCCGACCCGCACCTCGTGCCCCGCCGGCCCGAAGGGCCCCGTCCCGGACAGCCCTGACCCGGTCGCGACCGGGGTCGCGTAGACCCGGACGACGGCACCGGGCACGCTCGTCCAGCGCAGCACGGTGCCGCCCGGGGTCCGCTGGCTCTCCAGGTCGGTGACGGCGCGCGGGCGGGGGATCGCGGTGGCGGCCACCTCGGCGCCCTCCGCCAGGTCGAGCGCGAGGGTGCCGTGGACGGCCGGAGCGACCCAGACCCGGTAGCGGTAGGTCGCCCCCGGCTGGACGTCGTGGTCGAGGTACTGCCCGCCGGTGCCGCGGAACCGGCGCATCGCGCCCTGGAACGACGAGGACGGGTCGAAGACCCGCTCGATGACGACCTCGTTCTGGCCGGGCATCGGCCGCCAGGACAGCGCGATCGCGTCGCCGAGCAGGTCGGCGCGCAGACCGTGGATCCGGGGCGACATGGTCCGGGGCGCGGTGCCGACCGGCGCGGACGCGGCCGGCGAGTCCGGCCCGACCGTCATCGTGTGGCCGGACGGGTCGCGCAGCACGGCGACGACCTCGTGGCGGAACGGCACACCCTTGGGTACCCCGGCGTCGACCAGCCCGGTGACGCCGGTCGTGCCGAGGCCCCGGGCGCGCCAGCCGTTCGGTGCCGCCGGGTCCGCGACCAGCCGGAACACCCGGTAGACGACGCCGGGGGTCGGCGACGGCTCCCAGCTCAGCGCGATCGCGCCGTCCTCCTCGGTCGCGGTCAGCGCGGTCGGTGGCGCCGGCCGTCCGCCCGCCGGCTCGGCCTGCGGCGCCGGCCGAGCGGCGGCGAGCACCGGAGGCGCGGTCGTGGCTGGGACGCCGACCGGGACGTCCTGCGGCTGGGTCGCTCCGGCGGGCTGGGCGCGGGTCCGGCGCGGGGCGGACGCGGTCGCCTCCGGGTCGAGGAACGCGCCGTCGACCGCGCGGATGCTGTCGATGAAGATCCGGCGTGCGACGGCGACCCGCATCCGGGTCGTCGGGTCCTTCTCCAGCAGGCCGATCAGCGCGTCGGCGATCGGTCCGGCCTGCCGTGGGTAGGCGACCGGAGCGAGCACGATCGCCGCGAGCATCGCGCTGAAACTGTCCCGCGCGAACGGCGCCTGTCCTTCTACCGCGAAGTAAAGAGTTCCGCCGAGGCTGAAGAGATCCGACTCCAGCGTGGCCGGCAGACTGTTCAGCCGTTCCGGGGCCATGTAAAGCGGAGTTCCGATAACACCAGTCACGGTCAGCGTCGGATCTCCGTCGCCGGTGGCGATGCCGAAGTCGGTGAGCACGATCCTGCCGTCGTTCGCCATCAGCACGTTGGACGGTTTGACGTCCCGGTGGATGATGCCGAACTCGGCCGCGGCGGCCAGTGCGTCGACCATCGCGAGCCCGATCCTGGCCACCTCGACCGGCGGCAGCGGGCCGTCCTGGCGCACCACGTCGAACAGCGACCGTGAGGGCACCAGCTCCATCACGATCCAGGGCAGCCCGCTCTCGAGGACGACGTCCAGGATCGTCACCACGTTCGGGTGGGCGCGCAGCTTGGTCGCGTGCCGGGCCTCGCGTAGCGCGCGCTCGACCCTGTCGGCGCGCTCCTCGTCGGGAACGCCGCCGGCGAACTCGATCTCCTTGAGCGCGACCTCGGCGTCGAGCAACTGATCGAAGGCGCGCCAGACGGTGCCCATCGCGCCCGCGCCCAACGGCGCGAGCAGCCGGTAGCGACCCGCCACCACTCGGTTTGGCCCGGCTGTCACGTCACCCCCACCCAACATGCGGGACGCGCGCCGCCGACGTCCGGACGGTTGAGCATTTCGGCTCTTCTCCGGCTTCGGCGGGAGTTTCCCGCGGCCATTCCATCATCCCGGACGGCAATCCGGAGTGGCACCCCGAACAGCTTCTCGTGTGCACCTCGCCGGGTCGTCAGCACCCGGTGTACCGGCCGGCCGGACCGGACTGTCGATACCTTGTGAATCAGTGTCACTACGTAGCGTCGCCGCGCGGCGTGATCGGTCGTCGGCTTCAACGGGTCCTGATGAACCGGTCAGACGCGGAAGGACTCCGGCCACAGCGCGACGCCACCCGGCTCGTCCACCGGGCTGCGCCCGGTCAGGCCCGTGACCAGCTCGATGAGCTCGGCGTGATGGTCGGCCGGGCCGACGATCACCGCGTCCGGGTGCAGCGCCCGGTAGGCCTCGCGCAGCCCGGGCAGCGCGAGCGCGGCCCGTGGCGTCATCGTGCCGGCCTCCACCGTCAGCAGCGCGGTCGTCAGCGGGCTGGCGTTGCCGTGGAACTGGGAGCGCCCGTCCGGGCCAGGCACGGTGCAGTAGCAGCCCGCCACGGCGAACCGGTAACCCGCCTGGGCCTGCCACAACATCGCGTCCGGGATGTCCGGGCGCGGGTAGGGCGCGACGAGCACCCGCGCGCCGTTCGGGATGACGCGTACGGCGGCCGTCGTGAAGAACGTCGGCGCGCGCATCTCGTGGGCGTGCATCGGGGCGGGGAACAGCGGCACCAGCGCGGCGGCGGCGAGCACCGCGGCGCCCGCGCGCCGCGGCACGGGTCGCTGCCGGACCTGCTCCAGCCAGATCGCCAGCGCCAGCCCGGCGAACAGCGTCAGGTAGAGCGCCAGCCGGGACGGCAGGGCGTTGCCGATCACCGGCAGCCTCTCGGCGAGCAGCCAGGGCAGCACGATCCTGGTGATCCGGCCGTCGATGTGCAGGTGGCCGCCGAGCGAGAGCAGCGCGACGATCGCGAACAGCGGGGTGAGCACCCGCACCACCGGATCCCGCCGCAGCCGCACCGACAGGGCGGCCAGCAGCAGGAGCAGCGGCACGCCGAAGTACGCGCTGACCTCCACCGGGTTGCCGGTGAACCGGTGGCTGCGGGCCAGCGCCTGGTGCGGTGCCAGCCACTGAGCCCAGGTCGGGACGGCGAACGTCAGCAGGTCGGAGACCGCCACGTCATGAGGCTGGATCGAGCCGCTGACGCGGTATGGCCCGCGGAACTGGATCCACAGCGGCCAGGCCAGCAGCGCCGCCGCGACGAGGGCGCACCAGCCGAGCGATCGCGCGAGCGGGCCGACCTGGGCCCGGACCGCGGCCCGGTTCCGCGCCGCGGCGATCAGCACGCCCAGCCCGCCGATCAGCGCCCCGGTCGCCAGCAGCTCCTCGCTGACGAGGGCCTGCGCGGCCACCAGCAGCCCGAGCCACAGCCCGGTGCGCCGCGGCGACCGGCGGCCGGTGAACAGGTCGTGCAGCAGCATCAGCAACAGCGGCGGGAACGGCGCGAACGTCAGGTGCAGGTGGCCGCGGGTGGCACCGATCATGTACGGGCTGAACCCGTAGAGCAGCCCGGCGACGGCCGCGGGCCAGGCCGAGGCCCACCGGCGGGCGGCGCCGTACGCCGCGATGGCCGAGACGGCCGGCGCGAGCGTCAGCAACGTGTTGAGGGCGACGACGGGCCCGGCGACCATCGTGACCGGTGTGATCAACAAGGCGAGCAGCACCACGGGGGTGCTCCACATGATGTTGACGCCATCCGGCGCGTTGAGCAGGTGCGTGACGAACGGGTTGGACCCGTGCAGCACGGCGTGCGGAACCCACCCGATGAACCAGGTGAACAGCGTCGCGTCGGACACTCCGTAGCCACGGGCGCCCGGGTCGGCCCACAGCGAGCGCAGCAGCACCGCGGCGAGCACGAGGTAGCCGGCGAGGACGAGTGGCCAGCGTGGCAGCCGGCGTCGCGCGTGGCGGCGGTGTCGGGCACTGATCGGGAGCCCGCCGTCGGTACCCCGCCCGAGCGTGGTCTCACCGGTCTCCGGGCCACCCAGCGCATCGCCCGAGCCGACGCGGCCGAGCCGGAAGGGGGCGACGACGCCGGAGCCTTGCTCGGTGGCCGACACGAGTCCTCCTGACGGAGCCGGGCCGCCGGCGGAGCCGGCCGGAAGATCCGGCTTCACCCTGCGTCGTCAAGTCGACGCGCCGCCCGGCACTTTACCCGTATTGGAGTAATCGTCGCTTTGGGTATGCGAACACCCACACTGCCATAGATCGGTCCACTGTCGGCATGGGCGGCGTTTCACCAGGTAGGCGAGGGAACCGAGCGGACACGCCGCTCGCTGGAGATCTGTGGTTGTTGTCGCGCCTGGTGTCGCGCAGGACGGGCGTCAGGCCGCCGTGGACGGCGCTTCCGGTCGCCATTCGGCGACCAGCGCGCGCCAGTCGCGGTACCGGGCCACCTGGTAGGCGGGGGCGATGACGCCGTGTGGGTCGTGGATCGCGACGGGGTAGCCGACCTCGGCGCGGTAGCCGCGCTCGCCGACGATGACCCGGCCGCCCAGCCGAACCGCGCCCGTGACGATCGGGCGCCTGGTCCAGCGCGGGATCGGGGCAGCGGCGAGGGTCTCCGGGTCACGCCAGGCGTAGAGGCCGCAGACGCAGCCGTCGGCCGGGATCACGCCTCTCGCGCCGTCCTCCGGCTGGGCGGAGGCGGTGCTGGGACCGACGGTGCTGGGACCGACGGTGGCGCCGGGGGGCTCGCCGGTGGCATGCGCGTCACGCAGGCAGTACGCCCGGGTCAGGCCGTCCGGGCGCCACAGCAGCAGGCCGGCCGGGAACGGCGTCCAGGGCGTCCAGGCGGGCCGCAGCAGACCTTCCCGGTCCACCGCCCACTGGCGCCACCCCAGCAGGCTCATCGCCCGGGGGCCACCGCCGGCTCGGGCTCACGCTCGGGCGACGCCGGCACCGTCAGCGGCTCCTCGTCCGGCCACGAGATGGGCTCGTCCTCGACGATCCGCTCGGGCTTGCCGATGTCACCCATGCGTCCGGGGTCACCCATGCCTCCAGAGTCCGTGGTGGGGCCGTAGTGGTCAACCCGGATCGATGAACCGGTCGACGGAACCGGCCGCGCGCCCGCCGCTCGGGCCGAGCCGGCCCGGCATGGACTGGGGCCGGGCCGGGTTGACCACTGTCGAGGTCGACCGGGAGGGTGAGCGCTGTGAAGGTCAGGATCGGGATCGGACTGGGTGGGGTCTCCGGCGCGGAGCTGTCCGGGCTGGTGAAGAAGATCGCCCAGGTCGACGTGGACTCGCTGTGGCTGTCCGAGCAGCTGTCCAGCCGGGCGGTCGACCCGATGATGGGGATGGCCTGGGCGCTGGCCCGCACCAACCGGCTCAAGGTTGGCACAGCCGTCAACGTGCTGCCGGGCCGCAATCCGGTCGTCTACGCCAAGCAGCTCGCGTCGCTGGCGGCGCTCGCCCCGCGCCGGGTGCTGCCCGTGGTCGGCCTCGGGCCGGCCAGGCCGGCCGAACGGGACGCGTTCCCGGTGCCGCCCGGCCGCCGTGGTGATGTCTTCGACGAATCGCTGGTGGTGGTGCGCCGGCTCCTGTCCGAGCCCTCCGTCACCCACCACGGCGAGTTCTTCCACCTGGACGGCCTGGCGCTCGGCGACCGCCCGGAACGTCCGCTGGATCTCTGGCTGGGTGGCTCCGGCCCGAAGGCGCTGCGACGGGTCGGCCGGTTCGGCGACGGCTGGCTGCCGAGCTTCATCACTCCGGCCGAGGCGGCCGTGGGGCTGGCCGCCGTCAACGCCGCGGCCGCCGAGGCGGGCCGGACGGTCGACCCGGAGCATTTCGGTGTCAGCATCCGGGTCGCCCTCGACGGGCCAGCGCCGGACCTGAAGGCCCTGCGGGCGCGCCGGCCGGAGGTCGACCCGGCCGAGTACCTCCCGGTCGGCTGGGCCGCGATCCGGGCGAAGGTCGAGGAGTTCGTCGCCGCCGGGTTCAGCAAGTTCGTGCTCTACCCAGCCGTCCGCGCCGAGGCCCTGCCCGCGTTCCTCGACGCCTTCGCCACCGAGCTCAAGCCCCTGGAGACCTGAGGCAGGCCCGCCGCCGGTCCGTTCCCGTCCCACCCCGGCCATGATCGCGAGTTTGGCCCTCAGCTGGTTGCGATCGGGCCCGATTCACGACCGTCCCAGGGCCAAAGCCGCGATCTTGGCCGGGGCGGGCCGGGCTAGGTGGCGGTGAAGCCGCCGTCGACGGTCAGGACCTGGCCGGTGGTGTAGGAGCCGGCGTCGCTGGCCAGGAAGATCAGGGCGGCGGCGAGCTCCTCGGGGTCGCCGGAACGGCCCAGCAGGACGCGCGGGATCTGGGCCTCCAGATAGCCGGGCTTGTACTGGTCCGTCATCTCGGAGGCGAAGAAGCCGGGGGCCAGGGCGTTCACCCGGATGCCGCGGCGCGCTCCCCACTGCTGCGCCAGGTCCCGGGTCAGGCCGATCAGGCCCGCCTTGCTGGCCGAGTACGCCGCCTGCGGCAGGCCGGCGGTGGTCAGGCCCAGGACGCTGGAGATGTTGATGATGCTGCTGCCTGGCTTCATCACGCGGCCGCAGGCCTGGGCCATCCAGTAGCAGCCGTTCAGGTTGACGTCGATCACCTGGCGGAACTGCTCGGGGGTCTCCCTGGTCGCCGGGTAGGCGGTGCCGACGCCGGCGTTGTTCACCAGCACGTCGACCCGGCCGAACGCCGCGAGCGCCGCGTCCACGAGGGCCTGGCAGTCGGCCGGCTCGGCGACGTCCGCCCGGACGGCCACCGCCTTGCGCCCGGCGGCCTCGACGACCGCCTTCGTGTCCTCGAGCCGCTCCACGCGGCGGGCGCCCAGCGCCACGTCGGCGCCCGCCTCGGCCAGCGCCTTCGCGAACGCGACACCGAGCCCGGCGGACGCGCCGGTCACGACGGCCACCTTGCCGTCCAGGCGGAAACGGTCGAGCACGGACACAGGTTCTCCCTCAGCACACAACGGACGCGGGGCCGGACATCAGGCTAGTGCCGACGGCCGGCCCCGCGCTCGGGTGGACGAACCCGGGTCAGCTGGACGGACCTGGATCAGCGCAGGATGCCGGTGTGGCCGAGGGAGTAGCGGCCGGGCTGTGGCCAGACCGACATCCCGTGCGGGCCGGCGCCGACCGGGATGCGCGCGAGCAGGTGCCCGTCCGTCGTCGAGATGGCGTAGACCTCGCGGTTGTAGCGGCCGGACAGCCACAGCACGCTGCCGTCGGCCGAGACTCCGCCCATGTCGGGGCTGCCGCCGCCGGGGATCTGCCAGCGGCCGACGATCCTGCGGGTCGCGAAGTCGATCAGTGAGATCGAGCCCTCGCCCCGGTTGGAGACGTAGAGGAGCTTGGCGTTCCGGCTCGGGTAGAGCCCGTGGGCGCCCTTGCCTGTCGGCATGAAGCCGATCTTGGTGAAGGTCTTCGCGTCGATCAGGTGAACGCCGTTCGACTGCATGTCGGCGACGTAGAAGACCTCGCCCTGCGGGTCGAGCTTGATGTCCTGCGGCATCCCGCCGATGGTCAGGTAGCCGAGCACCTGGAAGTTCTTCCAGTCGATCTTGACGAGTTTCCCGGAGAACTCGCAGGTGGCGACCAGGAAGCTCTCGTCGGCGGAGTAGTCGATGTGGTCGACCCCGGGGCAGTCCACGTGCACCTGGTGGACGAGCTTCCAGGTCTGGGCGTCGTAGAAGTCGAGTCGCTCGCGGGCCTCGGCGACGACGATCGCGTACTTCCCGTCCGGGGTGAAGTACATGTTGTACGGGTCGTCGACCGGGATGTTCGGGCCCTTGGGCTTGCCGGTCGTCGGGTCGATCGGGGTCAGGCTGTTGGCCAGGTCGTTGGTGACGTACAGCGTCTTCAGATCCCAGGCCGGCACCACGTGCTGCGGGTTCTTCCCGGTGGTGTAGTGATCGATGACCTTGAACGTCGTCGGGTCGATGACGTCCACCGAGTTCTGGTCGCTGTTCGGCACGTACACCAGCTGTCGTTGCCCGGCCACGTTCGGGCTCAGGGCGTTCGCGCCGTCGTGGGAGTAGACGTTGACGCTGGTCGGCGTCGCGGCCGGCGGAAGCTGCGCCGGCATCGTCGTCGCCATGTTCATCCCGGCCATCGGGTCGGAGGTCGCGGCCCCGCCGGCGTTCGCGCTCGTGCTGGAGCAACCGGCCGCGCCTGCGGCGGCGAGGAGCGCGGCGGCCAGCAGCGCGGCCACCGCGCCTGGCCGGACCCGTCGGCCGGGTCGGCGGGCGCGCGTCGTCGCCGGGACGGCGACCATCGCCCGCCGGTGCCCGCCGAGGCGGGCGATGGTCACCGGCCCGCCGAGGCGGGCGGAGCTCGTGGATCTCAAGCGGAACACATCCTCCGTGCAGCGCCAGTGCCGGGATTCTTGCCGGGGAGCCTCTCAGGGCAGGTGGTGATCCGGCACGTCGGGGTCCACACCTCGCCGTGGTCCTTCCCCCGGGCGGTGCCAGCGACGCCTGCCGTCGCCGGACAGATCCGGCGGACCGGCCACTTCGCGAACCGTCCGCGTTGCTGGTAGGCAGGAAGCATGGACCTTCGGATCTTTGTCGAGCCGCAGCAGGGCAACACCTACGCCCAGCAGCTGGGCGTCGCTCGTGCCGCCGAGGAGGGCGGGTTCGACGCGTTCTTCCGTTCCGACCACTACGCGCGCATCGGCGGCGGCGACCCGGGCGTCGGGCCGACCGACTCCTGGGTGACGCTCGCCGGCCTCGCCCGCGAAACCACCCGGATCCGGCTGGGCACGATGCTGACCAGCGCGACGTTCCGGTATCCGGGCCCGCTGGCGATCTCCGTCGCTCAGGTCGACGAGATGAGCGGCGGACGGGTGGAGCTCGGCCTCGGCGCCGGCTGGTACGAGGCGGAACACAAGGCCTACGCGATCCCGTTCCCGCCGCTGGCCGAGCGGTTCGACCGGCTCGCCGAGCAGCTGGAGATCATCACTGGCCTGTGGACCGCGACGGAGACCTTCGGCTTCGAGGGCCGGTACTACTCGGTGACCGACAGCCCGGCGCTGCCGAAGCCGGTCCAGTCCCCACGCCCGCCGGTGATCGTCGGCGGGTTCGGCCCGGTGCGTACGCCGCGGCTGGCCGCCCGTTTCGCCGACGAGTACAACGCGGCGTTCCAGCCGGTCGCGCAGGCGGCCCGGCTGTTCGACGGGACCCGCCGGTCCTGCGAGGAGATCGGCCGCGACCCGGGCAGCCTCATCCGCTCGGTCGCGCTGACGGTCTGCTGCGGCCGGGACGACGCCGAGGTCGCCCGGCGGGCCGCGACGATCGGCCGCGAGGTGCCGGACCTGAAGGAGAACGGCGTCGCCGGCACGCCGGCCGAGATCGTCGCGCGCATCGGCGAGTACGCCGAGATCGGCGCGAACCGCCTGTACCTGCAGCTCCTGGATATGGACGACCTGGACCAGATCGCGCTGCTCGCCGCCGAGGTCCTGCCACAGGTCTGAGGCTGTCGGCCCGAGCCGCCGGACGTGGTCCGGCGGCCACCGGCGGCTACCGGCAGGCCGGCCGGAACATGACCAGGACGGTGGGGTTGCGCCGGGCGTAGCGGACCGCCGCCCGGGTGGCGGAGCCCGACGCCCACACCAGCGTCCAGTCCACCGGCACCAGCCCGACCACGCCGGCCACCCGCTCGTAGAGGTCGTCCTGGACGGCCCGCTCCGCGGTCTGCGACGCCTGCGCGACCCCGTCCATCCCGAACGCGCAGTACATGCCGGACGTCCAGCGGGCGAACCGTGCCCAGCGGTCGCGCTCGGCGACCACCACGAGCCTGGCGCCCGTGCTCACCGCGAGCTCGGCGGCGAGCAGGACATCGGCGAGCTCGCCTGGGTCGCCCACCCGCAGACCCACAATCACACTGCTGCCGGTCGCGACCGTGGTCGCGACGGACCGGTCCTGGGCCTGCTCCACGGCCTCCTCCTCGGGTTGCGCCGTCCGACCTGCTTTGGCCGATTGTGACGTGCCTCATAGGTAAGGGGAAGCCCTATGCCGAAGGAAGCGTGAAAGAACCTGCTTCCGCGCCTCCTAACGGGGGCCCGGGGGAGGTAGGTCCCCATCCCTCGTGGGTCCATACCCGCACCGAAAGGCGTCAGACGCGCGGCTTCCGCTGATACGACGGCAGAAAGTCTCATCGCGGCCGGGCCGGAAGGCCCGCCCGGACGGCCGGGCACGCGGGGTGTGGACCGACCGCGAAGCCGCTGGCCGGGCCATCCCGGCGGACGCCACCAAAGGTGGGAGGCTGCCGGCGGGCTTGCGCCGTCGCGGGAGTCCAGTCGGGGACAGGACGGACGGAACGGAGGCCGGCGTGACGGTCGGAGCCGAGTCGCTGCCGGCGCAGCGAGGCGTGGCGGTGGTGACCGGTGGAAGCCGGGGGATCGGCGCGACGACCGCCGTCGAGCTGGCCAGGAACGGCTGGGACGTGTGCCTGAGCTACCGGACCGATGACGAGGCGGCCGCCGGTGTGCTGGCCCGCTGCGAGGCGGCGGGTGCCCGAGCGGTCGCCGTGCGGGCCGACGTGTCGTCCAGCGCCGATGTCACCGCGCTGTTCGCGGCGGCCGACCGGCTCGGCCCGGTCTCGGTCCTGGTCAACAACGCCGGCATCGTGGACCGGCGCGCCCGCGTCGACGAGATGTCGCCCGAGCGGCTGGAACGGATGCTGGCGGTCAACGTCGTCGGCGCCTTCCTGTGCGCGGGCGCGGCCGTGCGCCGGATGTCGACGCGTTACGGCGGGACGGGTGGCGCGATCGTGAACGTGTCGTCGGCGGCCTCCCGGCTGGGCAGCCCCGGCGAGTACGTCGACTACGCCGCGTCCAAGGGGGCCATCGACACGATGACGATCGGTCTGGCCAAGGAGGTCGCGGCCGAGGGCATCCGGGTCAACGCGGTCCGGCCGGGGATCATCGACACCGAGATCCACGCCAGCGGCGGCCAGCCCGACCGTGCCGCCCAGGTCGGCCCGAGCGCCCCGCTCGGCCGGGCCGGCACTCCCGCCGAGGTGGCCGCCGCCATCCTCTGGTTCTGCCTGCCCGAGTCGTCCTCCTACGCCACCGCGGCCCTTCTCGACCTCAGCGGCGGCCGCTGACCCACGGGTGCCGGCGCCGGCCGCATCCCGACCGTCGCGACGGGAACCACGGCCGGCGCGTCCAGCAGGTACGCGTGGACGGACCCGGCGCGGCCCTTCACGGTCATCGGGGGCAGCGGAGCGAGCGCGGCGGCCAGGGGGCCGCGCAGCGCGGTGACCGTGGGCTCGGAGAGCACGGTCTGGCCCGCGTGGGCGAAGGCCTGCAGCCGGGCGGCGAGGTTCATGGTGTCGCCGACGAGCGTGTACTCGCGGCGGGCCTCCGAGCCGAGCAGCGCGGCGGCCACCTCGCCGGTGCTGATGCCGATCCCGAGCCCGAAGGGGGTCAGGCCCTCCTGCCGCCAGTGGGCGTTCAGCGCCCGCTGACGGGCCTGCATCGCGGTCGCGGCCCGGGTCGCCCGGGTCTGATGGTCGTCCTGCGGGTAGGGCGCGCCGAAGACGGCGATGACGGCGTCACCGGCGTACTGCAGGACCGTTCCCTCCTCGGCGAGGATCGCCGCGTTCATCTCCCGGCGGTGCGCGTCGAGCAGGCCCGCCAGCACGATCGGGTCGGTGCGCTCGGCGATGGTCGTGTAGCCCCGGATGTCCGACATCAGGACGGTGACCGTCAGCCGTTCCGCGGACTGCCCGGCGCTGGCGTCCTCCCGCAGCTTCTCGGCCAGGCCGCCGGGCAGCAGCCGGGACAGCGCCTCGCCCTGCTCGTCGCGGCGCACGATCGCGGCGTGCAGCATCCGCAGCTGGCGCAGCGCCCCGGCCCGGCCGGCGCTGGCGCCATGGGCGAGCCGCAGCAGCAGGGCGTCGATGGCGGCGTTCACGGCGGCCGGGGTGTCGCCCTGGCCGTCGGCGATCGCCCTGATCGAACGGCCCTCGGCGACCTCGCGCAGCAGCCGCTCCTGGTCGTCGGTCAGGTCGGCGGCGTCGCGGACCGGGCTGAGCACCGCGGCGACGATCCGGGGGTCGAGCAGCGCGGCACCGGCCGCGACCTCCCGGATCGCCCGAACGAGGATCTCCGGGTCGGCCAGCCGCTCCTTGAGCAGGTACGCGCAGCCACCGGCGTCGGCGCCGGCCAGCAGGCTGATCCCGTACTCCGGCTCGTCGTACTGGGAGAGCAGCACCACGCCCGTCCCCGGCGCGTGCAGCCGGATCTCCCGCGCGGCCTCGATGCCCTCGTCGGAAAAGGTCGGTGGCATCCGGATGTCGGTGACCACCACCCGTGGTCGGTGCTCGCGGGCAAGGCGAACGAGCTCGTCGCGGTCGGCGGCGACGCCGACCACGGACACCCCGGGCACCCGGGCGAGCAAGGCCCGCACCCCGGCACGAACGATCAGGTTGTCGTCCGCCAGCAGAACCCCGATCTGCTCCATGGTGCTAGTTCAGCCTGGGAGGTGACCCTCTGCACAGGGGGCTGGTCCCACAGGCACAGTGGTGCCAGTACCACCTTCTCGGGGTTTGCGTCCATAGGACCATTGGCGCGGCGCCCGTTCGCGACCACCGTATTCGCGCGAAGGCCTTGCTGTTCCGGCGAATCGGGCGAGAACGGACGTTCGGTGACACTCCTGGACGGCCGCCGGTGGCCCGGCGCCACCGATCAGGCGATCTGGACGAGGCAGGTCGGTTCGGGTTTATTGGGTGCGGCGCCGCTCGGCCGTGCGGCCGGATGGACAGGTGGGCCGTGCGCCGCGTGGCCAGGTGGCCGCCATCGTGGCTTGCGATCGACTGGTAGCTGTTCGCGTGGCCACGCTTCGGCGTAGCGAGCGCGGTACGCTCCGGCACGCATCGCGGTGCCGGGGGCGTGATCCTCTCCGAGGTGGGGGCTTTGCCTCTACGGCGGAGGCATGCGCAACGGGAGATCGTCCAGGGCTTGGACCGCGAGTTGAGGCGTTGCCGGTTGGTTCGCGCGGACCGACACCGCATCGGGGGTGACATGAACAGCGAGCCGGACGCCACCGCCGCGTCCCTTCCGACGGCCCCACGGCCGCGGGGCATCCACCCGGCAGACGGCCGGCCGGCCGGCGAGTGGCACCTCGGCCTTCCCGCCGACCATCCGTCCTACCCGGACCCGTCGAACGTCTGGCCGCCGGTGGCGCCGCCGCCCGCGGTCAGGACGACCTCGGTCGCGCCGGCACCCGTCGCCGCCCGGTCCGCGGCGGTCCAGACGGCGACCGTCCAGCGGGGGGCCGTGCCTCGGGCCGGCGCGGCACCGTCTACGGGCCCTCGGCAGCGCGGCGTGGCGCCGGCCGCCGCCGCGGTGGCGGCCCGGAACGGCGAGCCGAGTGTGCTCGAGCGGTTCGAGAGCCTGCGGCAGCTGACGGGCACCGTCGCGCACGACATCAACAACCTGCTCTCGGTCATCAGGAACTACGCCGACTTCGTCGCCGACGCGCTGGATGACGGACGTGGGCCCGGCGGCGACCCGGCCGGTCCGGCGGGCGTCGGCGGCGACCCGGCCGGTGACGGTGGGGCCGCGTCGTCCCGGGTGGACGCCCGCGGTGTCCCCGGCGGCTGGGACGCGGTGCGCAGGGACGTGGCCCAGATCCAGCGCGCTGGCGAGCGGGCCGCCGAGCTCGCGGCCGAACTGCTGGCCGCGGTACGGCGCCAGCCCGCCCTGGTTGGGCCGATCGACGTGAACGCGGTCCTGCGCGAGACCGTGGCGATGTTGCGCCGCCCGCTCGGCGCGCGGATCGACCTGCGGATCGAGCTTGACGACGCCCTCTGGCGGGTGCGCGCCGACCCGGCGCGGCTGGAGCAGGCGATCGTGAACCTGGCGATGAACGCCCGGGACGCGATGCCGCGCGGTGGCACGCTGACCGTGACCACGGGCAACGTCGTGCTGTGCGACGAGCACGACGTGGCCACCGCCGCCTTCCCGCCCGCCCCGGCGGGCTTCGGCACCGGCGCGCCGGTCTGGTACCCCAACGCGCGGCGCCACCCCGCCGACCGCCCACCGGCCGAGGCGGAGCGGTCCAGCCGGCGCCACGTCGGCGTCTGGATCTCCGACACGGGCGACGGAATGACCCCGGCGACCAGAGCCCGAGCGTTCGAGCCCTTCTTCACCACCAAGCCCGCGGACCGCGGCACGGGCCTCGGCCTGGCGGTCGTCCGGGAGATCGTCACCGAGGCCGGCGGCGAGGTCCAGCTCTGCTCGACCGTCGGCGTCGGCACCACCGTCAGCCTGCTGCTGCCCGCGGCCGAGCAGCCCACCCCGGCTCCGACGGCCAGCCCCGAGACCCCCGCCCCGGACGGCCCGTGGGCCTACCACCATCGTTCGGACGGGCTTCGCGCGGATGGGCTCTGCCCTGACGGTGGTGCCACCACGAGGCCGTCCGCGGTCCGCCGGCCGCACGGTCAGCCACCGCCCGCGATCTCGCGGACGACCCACTCCTAGCGTCGGGCCCGGCGAGGTCCGCCCGCTGGCTTGATCGCCGTCTTGGCCCTCGCCTGGTCACAAAAACGCCGCGGTTACAGCCACGCGAGGGCGAAAACACCGATCTTGCTGGTCTCGGGCGAGGCAGGGCAGGGCCGGGGCCGTTGGCCGGATCCGGGCGGGGCCGGATATGGGCCAGGGTCAGGCCAGGGGTGGGGTGGTGGCGTCGGGGTCGGCCAGGCCGAGGGTGGCCATCCGCCGGTTGTAGGCCGCGCGACCGGCCTGCTCCAGCTCGAAGGTGCGCCGGGCGCGGTGGCGGACGCGTTCCCGGGCCTCGTCGTCGACGCAGTAGCGGGCGAGCACCGTCCGGCCGAGTCGCATGTGGAACTGCTCGTCCGGGAGGATCTTGTCGATCGCCGCCGCGACGTCGGCCGGCAGCCGGGGCTTCACCGCGAGCATGGCGTTCGCCGCCCCGATCTCGCCGGTGACGTTGTGCGCCGCCACCCGTTCGATCGTGTCCGCCCCGGACGGGTACCAGCCGTCGATCCACTCCTCCCACTCAGGCTCTGGCTTCCACCGGTCCAGGGAGGAGACGCCGCGCCGGTCGAGCGCTCGCATCAGCAGCTGGTAGTGCCGCGCCTCGTCGCGCACCTGCCGGGCGAGCAGCGTGAAGGCGTCGAGTTCCGGGGTGTCGGCCAGCCACCGCCCGATGAACTCGGCCGCGCGCTTCTCGTAGTAGGCCTGGAAGCACAGCCACTCGATCAGCTCGGGCTCGCTCATCGGGCGGTTGAAGAACGTGGCCTCCTCGTCGGGCAGCGCCGCGCGGGCCTGCTCGATCGTGGTCACCAGCGCGTCGTAGAACTTGTTCGGCGCCGCCGAGCCCTGCGGCCGTCCGCTCTCGCCGCTCGTCCGTACCGCGCTCACCGTTGCGTCCTCGCTGCCGTCGGGTCCGTTCCCACGCTCACCGCGGCGGCGGAGCCGTTGGGAAGGTCTGGGGTCGGTCTCGTGGCGGGGCGGCTCATCGCTCGCCCTGCGCCGGAATGGCCGTGATGAGTGCCGTGTCGACCCCGACCGGACCGAGGCCGGCCGCGCCGCCCGGCTCTCGCAGCGGCGCCGGCTGACCGGGCAGCGGCTGGTAGAAGAACGCCGCCGCGTCCTGGATGTGGGCGATGTCCGGGTCGGCCGGGTCGAGGTCGCGGTCCCAGCTGATCGCGTCGACCGGGCAGCTGCGGGCGCAGGCGCCGCAGTCGATGCACTCCTCCGGGTGGATGTAGAGCTTGCGCGCGCCGGTGTAGATGCAGTCGATCGGACAGTCCTCGACGCAGGACTGGTCCATGATGTCGACGCACGCGGCCCCGATCACATAGGCCATCGTCGGCGCGCCTACCGGGCCTGGGACGTCAGCGCCGGGCCGGCACCGGCGGGCATCCCGAAGCGGGCGGACTCGGCGGCGGCCTCGGCCGCGGCGCTGCCGGCCCTGCGGCGGGGCAGCCCCGCGGCGTCGGCCTCGGCGCGAGCCGCGGCCACCGAGGCGGCCGCCCGGCTGAACGGTCCGGTCGCCTCGATCCAGGTGCCGCCCCGCACGCAGCCGACGGGCGCCAGCCGGCGCTCGCCGGCCACCGTCTCGAAGCCGTCGGAGAACGCGGCCGGCCCCTCGTCGACCCGCAGCACGCTCACCTCCGCGGCCCGGCCGACGCCGAGGGTCCCCAGCACGTCCGACCGGCGGATCGACGCGGCGGAGTTGACCGTCGCCATCGCGATCACGTCGACCAGCGGGACGCCCAGCGCCCAGATCTTCGACAGCGTCTCCGGCAGCGAGTAGACCGGGCCGTCCTCGTTGAACAGGTTCAGGTCGGTGCTGATCGTGTCCGGCGCGTAGCCGAGGTCCAGCAGCGCCCGGGCGGCGGCGAACCGGAAGTCCGAGCCGGAGTGGCCCAGGTCGAGCCGGACCCCCCGGGCGACCGCGTCGGCGAACACCGGGTGGACGGCGACCTGGTCGGCCGCGGCGCGCCCGGTCCCGCCGCCGGGCGCGCCGTTCACCAACGCGCCCGAGTGGCCGCGGAAGGCGTGCGTGACGATGTCGCCGGGGCGCAGTGCCGCCAGCGCGTCCAGGTTCGTCAGGCTCTTCGTGTACGGGTACTTGCCCAGATGGATCATGATCGGCAGGTCGCCGGCGATGGACTTGGCGCCTTCCAGGAACGGCGAGACCCGGTCGTCCTCGGTGGTCGTCGCGCGGACCTTGAAGCCGATGACGTAGTCCCGGTTCTGCTCGACGGCCGCCGCGGCGGCGTCCAGGTCGAGGTTGCGCGGGTCGTTGGCGATCTCCAGGCGGTGCGCGATGAAGTCCTTCGTCGCCAGGTAGAGCAGGCACGGGTCCATGAACGCGAGCACCCGGGTCCGCACCCCGGGGCCCTGCGCGAACGCCCGGGAGATGCCCAGCGTCCGCACGCCCGAGGTGCCGCCGTCGATGACGACCGGGACGCCGACCTCGACGCCGGCCCGGTCCGGATGGACGCAGAAGTCGCCGAGGCCGGGGTAGACGTGCACATGGAGGTCGATGAGGCCCGGGGTGACGATCAGGCCGGTGCAGTCGATGACCTCGACGGGCCCCGCGGGGGGTCGGGACACCGCCGAGGCCGCTGGGGTGCCGGGTGCGGCCGTGACGCCGGGGGCGACCGTGACGCCGGGGGCGGCAAGGGCGGCCGTGGCGCCCGGCGCCGCATAGGCGGCTCCCGCGCCCGGCCCGACCGCGACGATCCTGCCGTTCGCGCAGACCACGTCCGCGATCCCGTCGAAACGGTTCGCCGGGTCGATCACTCGGCCGCCGGCGAGGACGGTGACGCCCACCGCGTCGCCGGGGCCGGACTGAGGGGATCCGGCCGGGAGGTTCGGGTCGCGCATCTGTCTCCGATCAAACCCGCGGGGCTGGCCTGGCCGGGTCTCGGCACGGCCGGGCAGCCCTGGACTGCGAACGAGGTACTGGTGCCCATGGCCGACCGGGACAGACTGAGGCTGGCGGGAACACCGGTTGTGTGGCGAGCCACGGCGTCGTTGCCAGGCGGGTGATCGTGGGCGCTCGCCTCGTCGCGAGTCGCCACGGTCATCGTCCCTTCTTCCTGACCCGAGGTCCAAGACGCAAACCCACCTGGAGCTATAGAAAACTGCTATGGATGCCCCACGGGACTCAAAGGCGGGCGGTCCCGGGCCCACCGGTCCGGCCGTCGCCCCGAAGCCGACCGGCCCGGGGTCCCGGCAGCCGTGGCTGGATCTACGGCAGGTGGCCTACTTCGTCGCCGTCGCCGAGGAGCAGTCCTTCACCGCGGCGGCGGCCCGGCTGCTGGTCGCCCAGCCGTCGCTGTCCCAGCAGATCCGGGCCCTGGAACGGCAGCTCGGCGCCGAGCTGCTGGAACGCTCCAGCCGGGGCGCGCGGCTCACGCCGGCCGGCCGGGCCTTCCTCGACGCCGCCCGCGGCCTGCTCGCCGACGCCGGCACCGCGGTGATCCGGGCCCGCGCGGCCGCCGGCCTGGACGGCGGCACGCTGCACATCGCCACCCTGACGTCGCTCGCCACCTGGGTGCTGCCGGACGCGATCGCGCGCTTCCGGGACCGCTTCCCCGACGTGCCGCCACGACTGACCGAGTTCCCGGACCGGCTTGGCCTGGAGGAGTTCATGGCCGAGGGCCGGGCCGACCTCGCGATCGGCGCCAGGCCGCCGGACTGGGCCGGGCCGGTGCGCTTTCTCGGTGACGAGCGCTACGCGCTGGTCGTGCCCGCGAGCGACCCGCGGGCCGGGACGGCCGGGGTGCCGCTGCGCGCCTTCGCCGCCGTCGACTGGGTGCTGTACGCGCCGGGGCACGGCCTGCGGACGCTGGTCCTGGAGGCCTGTGGGGCCGCCGGATTCACCCCGCGGGCCACCGTCGAGACCCGCACGGTCGACGCCGCCGCGCGCCTCGCGGCCGCCGGGCTCGGCGTGGCGCTGGTGCCCGACGCCGCGGTCCGCGCGGATCTCGCCGCCCATCGGGTGCGGCTGGCGGACGCGCCGGTCGTCGCCGTCGTCGGCTACGCGCGCACGGCCTTCCCGCCGGCCGCGGCCGCCTTCCTTGACCTGTTCAGCACGCTGAAGGTCCCAGGGCTCGTGCATCCGCCCGCGGCGCCCTGAGCTCGGCCGGCGATCGCCGGGCCGTCTTGGGACGGACGCGCTAGCTCGGCCGCGGGACGTCCAGGCGGCCCTGGGTAATCGGCGGCGGGGTCCGCCGCGGCCAGCTGAGCGACGCCCGCCAGGAGCCGCCGGGCTGCTCCTCGGTGATCCGGGCGCCGACGATCGCGGCGACCCGGCGCAGCCGGCCGGCCCGGGCGACGGCGTCGTGCGCCGCGTCGAGGCTGGTCGCCGAGCACGGATCCGGGGAAGCGCAGAGGGTCAGGGTGACGCCGTCCGGGCCGGACCGGACGGTCACGCTGGCGCGCCGGGCCGGCCGCCACGGATCGCTCTCCAGCAGCAGCAACTGCACCGCGGACAGGACCTCGGCGATCTCGGCCCGGCTCGGCGGCGCCTCGTCGACGTCGAGGACGGTCTCCAGCTCGCGGGCGAGCGTCCCGCGCACCCGGTTCGTGAGGGCCGTCGTGAGGATCTTGGACGCGTCACTGCCGGCGCGGAACGCCGGCGCGGGCAGCTGCAGGGTGGTGATCGCGTCGCGCAGCTGGGTCTCGACGGCGGCGAGCTTCTCGGCCGCGGGCCCGTCGAGGGTCCGGCGCACCGCGGCGCAGGTCAGCAGGACGGCGGTGAGGTCCTGGATCGGGCCGTCGTGGAAGGCGTCGCACAGGTGCTGGCGCTCACGCTCCTGGCCGGCGGCGATCAACCGCAGCAGCAGCCGGGTGGTGTCGCTGACCGGGTCGTGCGCCTGGACCGGCGCGACGGCGACCGCCGGGCGGGCCGCTGGGCCCACGGCGGTGGCACGACCGGTGCCGGGGGCGGTGTGAACGGTCACCTCGGTGACGCACCGCTGGGCTGCACGTCACCCAAGGCGCGTACGGCGGCCGACAGGTCGTCGGCCGTGAACGGCTTGTACAGCACGGCGACGTCCGGCGGCAGGTCGTCGTCGATCCCGCCGGTCAGCAGCAGGCAGCGGGCCGGCATCGACGGGTCCTGGGAGCGCAGCCGCTCGATCAGGTCGGTCCCGCGTTCGGCGCCGAGGCGCACGTCGATGATCAGCGCGTGGTAGTCGGCCACGGGCAGGGCGAGCGCGTCCTCGACCGACGCCGCGGCGTCGACCTCGTGCCCATCGTGGCTCAGCAGCCGGCTGACCAGCGTCCGGATCATGTCGTTGTCGTCGACGATCAGCGCGCGCCCTGGAATGTAGGGCCGCGTCCCGATGGCTCGCACAGGAACACCTCGCTCGCCGTGGCCTCGCTCGAGCGTGGGGGGTTCCGCTCGAACGCATCTCCGTCATCTTCGCGCCGCGTTCCGGGCCCGGACCACTCGTTCCGCGCGGACGACGTCCGCCCGGCGCCAGCGCCACCCAGCCAGGAGCACTCCGCCAAGCCCGGCCGCGAGTGGCCGCCCGGTCCGGGCGACCGGTCGGCCCGAACAGCTGACGGCCGGTGACCCGTCACCCGTCTGACCAGGACCTCGGTCGGCGGGGGTAACGAGACGGCTACACCATACGGCAGGCGCCCCGCCGCGGACATCCCCCGGAGGGGACATTTGGGGGTCACGTCAATAGAGACATTCGGTCCATCTGTGCCCGTGAATCTGGCCGCGGTGTCCCAGATGCGGCAGACTGTCGGTGACCTGTATCACATCCATGCCGGCTCGAACGGGCCGGATCGACGGTGCCGGCGCGGGCCCGGTGGCGAACCACGCGGAGATCTGGTGGGTTGCGCGCCCGATGGCCGGGCCTTACGGTTTCGCGCACTGACCGGCCCGGCCGTGCGCGGTCCTGGCTCTCGGCGCCGAGAGGACACGGTGGCAGCAACCATGATCAGCACGATGCAGGACGTGCCGCTGGGCATTCGGCGGCTGCTGGAGCATGCCGTCACGGTGTATCCCGACCAGAAGCTGTTCACCGCGCAGGGCGACGGCAGCCTGACGGTCGCCACGTTCGCCGAGGCCGGCGCCAACGCGGCCCGGCTCGCGCACGGGCTCACCGAGCTGGGCGTCACGGCGGGCGACCGGGTCGCCACCCTGATGTGGAACAACGAGGAGCACATCGAGGCGTACTTCGCCGTCCCCGCGATGGGCGCCGTCCTGCACACGCTGAACCTGCGGCTGCCGGGCGAGCAGATCGCCTTCATCGCCAACCATGCCGAGGACCGGGTGCTCCTCGTCGACCACACGCTGCTGCCGGCGCTGGTCGCGCTGCTGCCGGCGATGAAGACGGTCGAGCACGTTGTCGTCAATCACGGCGCACTCGACGCCGCCGCGGTCGGCACGGACCTGCCCGCGCTGGCGAGCGCCGCGGGCCGCCCGGTCGAGGTGCACGACTACGCCAGCCTGATCGCCGGCCGCCCGGACACGTTCGACTGGCCAGAGGTGCCGGAGACGACGGCGGCCGCGATGTGCTACACCTCCGGCACGACCGGCGACCCCAAGGGCGTCGTGTTCAGCCACCGGTCGATCTTCCTCAACGCGATGGGCTCCGCCCTGCCGTCGATGATGGGCATCTCGTCGGCCGACCGGGTGCTCGCGATCGTGCCGCAGTTCCACGTGCTGTCCTGGGGGCTGCCGTACATCGCGTTCCTCGGTGGCACCGAGCTGGTGCTGCCCGGGCCGTTCCTGCAGGCCGAGCCGCTGGCGAAGATGATCCAGAAGACCCGGGTCAACAAGGCGGCCGGCGTGCCGACGATCTGGCAGGGCCTGCTCGCCTACCTGGAGGCGAACCCGGGCGCGGCCGACGTCTCGTCGCTGAAGGAGGCGGTCGTCGGCGGCTCGGCCTGCCCGCCGTCGCTGATGGAGGCCTACGACCGGCTCGGGATCACCCTGATCCACGCGTACGGCATGACGGAGACCTCCCCGCTGGTCACCGTCGCGCGTCCGCCGGCCGGCCTGAGCCCCGAGGAGGCCTGGCCGTACCGGCTCACCCAGGGGCGTTTCGTCGCCAACGTCGCGGCCCGGCTGGTCGGTGCAGGCGGCGAGATCCTGCCCTGGGACGGCGTGAGCGCCGGCGAGCTGGAGCTGCGCGGCCCCTGGATCGCCGGCTCCTACTACTCCGGCGGCGCGGCGACCGGGGCCGCGGCCGCCGACCCGGAGAAGTTCCACGACGGCTGGCTGCGGACCGGCGACGTCGGGCACATCAGCCCGGACGGCTACCTGACGCTGACCGACCGGGCCAAGGACGTGATCAAATCCGGCGGCGAGTGGATCTCGTCCGTCGAGCTGGAGAACCTGCTGATGGCGCACCCGGCGGTCGCCGAGGCCAGTGTCATCGGCGTGCCGGACGACCGGTGGGGCGAGCGGCCGTTCGCGCTGGTGGTGCTGCGGCCGGGCGTCGAGGCGACGTTCCCCGAGCTGCGGGAGTTCCTCTCCGGCAAGGTCGCGCGCTGGCAGGTGCCGGAACGCTGGCAGGTGATCGCGGAGGTGCCCAAGACCTCGGTCGGCAAGTTCGACAAGCGGCGGCTGCGCCAGCAGTACGCCGTCGGCGAGCTGGTGGCCGAGCTGGTCCCCGCGCCCTGACCCCCGCCTCGCGCGCCGGTTCTGGATAGCTTCGAACCAGGGCCCGGACAGCGGGCGGGCGGATCGGAGGCCGGCGTGAGCGTCATCTACCTGGTGCGGCATGGCCAGGCGTCGTTCGGCGCCGCCGACTACGACGTCCTGTCCGAGCTCGGCCACCGGCAGGCCGCGCTGGCCGGGGCCGAGCTGCGGGCCCGGGGCGTGCGGATCGATCTCGCGGCCAGCGGCACCCTGCGCCGCCAGCGCGAGACGGCCGCCGCGGCACTCGCCGCCTACGCCGGCGCCCCGGCGAGCCAGCCCGCCACCGGTACCGGCGCGGGCCCGGCTGTCGCCCTCGGCGACGGTGGCTGGGCCGGCGAGACCGAGGCCGACGCCCGGTGGAACGAGTACGACCAGGACACGATGGTCGGCGACGGCCGCCCGCCCGCCCAGCGGGTGTCGACCTCCAGCGGCATCTCGTCGCGGTCGTTCCAGGGCCTGCTGGACAACGCGCTGGCCGAGTGGATGGGCCGGGGCGACACCGGGCCGGGCAGCTTCCGAGCGTTCAGCGACGGCGTCGCGGGCGCGCTCGACGAGCTGTCCGGCCGGCTCGGCTCCGGTGGCACCGCGGTGGTCTTCTCGTCGGCCGGCCCGATCGCCGCCCTGTGCGGCCGGCTGCTCGGCGTCGGCGTCGAGGGTCTCGTCCAGCTGAACCGCACCATGATCAATGGCGGCATCACCAAGATCGTGTCTGGCCGCTCCGGTACCAGCCTCATCTCGGTGAACGAGCACAGCCACATCGACGCCGCGGGCCGCGAGCTGCTCAGCTACCGCTGACGGCCCGCGTTCCCGCCCGCCGCACCCGCGCGCCGACCGGTCCGCGCGGGCCAGACCCGTGCCCGGGTGCGGGTCGGATTGTGGCTGGGTACTGGATGCGAAGCGGATACGGGAGCAGGATGACCGCGACGGCCGGCGACGTCCGGCTGAGGAGGTGCGGCGCCATGACGGTGGCACCTGGTTCGACGACGGCTGGATCCATGACAGCCGGATCGACGACGGCTGGGTCGACGCAACGATCCTCCAGCGGGGCGAAGCGCGTCGGCGGCGAGCCGGTGCGGTCGCGTCCGGCCGTGACCCACGTGGTGACGAACCAGCCGCCGCCGCTGGTCGACTACGACGTGGCCGACGACCCGGTGCTGGAAGAGGGCCTGCGCCGCGAGGGCGCCGCCTTCTACGTCGACGACCTGCACCGCCTGGGCTGGCTGGCCGGCAGCGAGCAGGCCGCCCGCTGGGGCGACCTGGCCAACCGCCATGTCCCCGAGTTACGCACCCACGACCGGTACGGCAACCGGATCGACGAGGTCGACTTCCACCCGTCGTGGCACGCGCTGATGGACGTCGCCGTGCGGGAGGGCCTGGCCGGCGCCGCGTGGGGCAGCCGCCGCCCGGGTGCGCACGTCGCCAGGGCCGCCGGGCTGCACGTCTGGAGCACGGTCGAACAGGGCCACACCTGCCCGGTCTCGATGACCTACGCCGTCATCCCGGCGCTACGGGCCGAGCCGGAGCTCGCCGCCGTCTACGAGAAGCTGCTGACCAGCCGGGTCTATGACCGCGCGCTGTGCCCACCGACCGGCAAGCTGGGCCTGATCGCCGGCATGGGGATGACCGAGAAGCAGGGCGGCTCGGACGTCCGCGCCAACACCACGGTCGCGGTCGCCCACCCGGACGGTGGCTACCGGCTTCACGGACACAAGTGGTTTACCTCGGCACCGATGAGCGACCTTTTTCTCGTGCTGGCGCAGGCGCCGAGCGGGCTGTCCTGCTTCCTGGTGCCGCGGATCCTTCCGGACGGGTCACGCAACACGTTCCGCATCCAGCGGCTGAAGGACAAGCTCGGTAACCGCTCCAACGCCTCGGCCGAGCCGGAGTTCGACGACACCGTCGGCTGGCTGGTCGGGCCGGAGGGGCGCGGCGTCCGGACCATCATCGAGATGGTCGCGATGACGCGGTTCGACTCGGCGCTCGGCTCGGCTGCCGGAACGAGGGCCGCGCTCGTCCAGGCGATGCACCACGCGCGGCACCGGTCCGCGTTCGGCGCCCTGCTTGTCGACAAGCCGCTGATGCGCAACGTCCTGGCGGACCTCGCCGTCGAGTCGGAGGCCGCGACGACGCTCGTGCTACGGCTGGCCGGCGCGATCGACCGGGGTGTGCGTGGCGACGCGGGTGAGCGCGCGTTCCTGCGGCTGGCGACCGCGCTGGCGAAGTTCTGGATCTGCAAGCGGCAGCCCGGGTTCGTCGCCGAGGCGCTGGAGTGCCTGGGCGGCAACGGCTACGCCGAGGAGTCGGGGATGCCGCGGCTCTACCGCGAGGCGCCGCTGAACAGCATCTGGGAGGGCGCGGGCAACGTGAACGCCCTGGATGTGCTGCGCGCGCTCGGCCGGGAGCCGGCCGCCGTCGCGGCGTTCGACGCGGAGGTCGCCCGGTCCGCCGGCGGCGACGACCGTCTCGACGCGGCCATCGCCGCGCTGCGCGCGGATCTCGCCGGGCTGCCGACGGCGGACCCGAGCGAGCTGGAGTTCGGCGCCCGGGGCCTGGTGGAACGGATGGCGCTGGTGTTGCAGGGCGCGCTGCTGGTCCGGCACGCGCCGCCCGCCGTCGCCGACGCCTTCTGCGCCACCCGGCTGGCCGGCGGCGGCGGCCGGGCCTACGGCACGCTGCCACGTGGCACCGACGTCGCGGCCATCCTCGCCCGCGTCCCTCCGGTGACCCGCGGCTGACCGGCCCGCCGGTTCAGGCCCGGACGCGCCCCGCGCGGGCGGTGGCCAGCGCGATCACCGCGTCGAGGTTGGGCGTCGACCACTGGTCGAGCGTCTGGCCCAGGGTGTCGAGAGTGCTGTCGAGGACGAACAGCCCCGACGTCGGCAGGGAAGCACCGATCTCGACGAGCACCGGGCGCAGGTGGACCTCGACGGCGAGCGCGTGCTGCGGCGCCGCGGCGACCTGGACCGGGATGGTCGGCACGCCGCCGAGCTCGCCGGCGCCGATCTGGTCGAGCAGCAGCTTGAGCAGGCCCGTATAGGTGGCCTTGTAGGTCGGCGTCGCGACGATGAGGACGTCGGCCGCGGCCATCGCCGTCGTGGCGGCCTTGACGGCCGGATCACCCCAGCCGAGCAGCCCGGCGCCCAGCTCGGACACCTCGATGACCTCGGCCGTCGAGGCGTCTCCCGCCGCGGTACCGGCCGGCAGCCCGCGGACGACCCGCTCGGCCACCGCCTCGGCCACCTGCCGGGTCCTCGACTGCGGCTTCGGGTTGCCCACGACGCTCAGCACACGCCAACCAGCCATCGCCAACCTCCTGGGCGGCACCTGAGGCCGCGATCTCGGACGGTTGCACGCTATGCGCCGGCCCGCCGCGGATCCAAGGGTCCCAGGCGCGGTTGAGTCGCGGCTGTCATGTTGCGGTAACACTGACCGTGCTCGGCCGGGAGAGACCGCGGGCCGAAGGCGCCAGCCGCGGCCAGCGGCCTCTCCCGAGAGGCGGTTACCAGGACCAGCGGAAGCCGACGACGGCGTGATGGATCGCTGGCAGGAACCGGTGCAGGGTGTTGTTCTCCGACAGGACCACCGGCTCGTCGTCGACGATCAGGCCACCCTCGTGGGTGCTCCACACCGTCCACCGCGGGTCGCGCGGCAACTGGGCCGGGTCGAAGGCGATCGCGAGGTCGACGCTCTCCGTCTTGGCCCGCACCGCTCGCCGGATCTCCTGGACCGGCTGGCCCGACGGGAACCGGGCCCGCAGCTCCAGCGAGTGCCGGGCGCCCCGGCCGAGGGTTCGGTCGAGCCCGACCTCGGTGAGCGTCAGCCGGGAGCTGTAGGCGTGCTGGGAGCCCGGCTCCCCACCGACCAGCACCGTGCTCTCGGTCGCGTCCGAGCGCAGCACCCACGGGTAGACGGCGACCCCGTCCTCCTGGGCGGAGATCACCTGATGGGTGTGCTGCTCGACGAGCGACCCGGTGTGGTCGAACCGGTAGCGCTCGAACAGCGCGAGAGTGCGGTGGCGTTGCGGCAGGATCAGCGCCGGCGCACCACGCCTGCTTCCAGAGCCGGCCTCGACGCCGGGGTCGGTGAGGCCGGCGAACGCCGCCCACAGCCCGGCCTCGTGCTCGCGCATCCCGAACGCCTCGATGAACCATTCCATCGTCTGGGCCGAGATGCGCCCGCCGCCGAGGGCCCGGCTGACCCGGTCCTTGAGGGCTCGGTCGAGCTCCTGGTCCTCCTCGGCGACGATGCCGGCGTTCCAGAGGTATTCGGCGATGACGCGAGCCACCGCCGCGAAGCTCGGTTCCTGGGCGCTCGCCCGGCGGACCCGGGACTCCCACATCCGGCGATACTCCGGCGTCCCCGTGAGGAGCTCCCGCAGCAGCCGGCCGGCGCGTTCCCCGGTGGAGAGCGCGTCGTCGCCAGTGGGCATGCTTTCCCGGGTGCCGGCGGGACCGGTCAGGGACTGGTCGGATCGACCAGCCGGGCCGTCGATGTTCATATCTGTGCCTGTGCTGTCTGAGGCCACGTGCGGGCCTGTGCTGTCTGAGGCCAGGTACGGGCCTGTGCTGTCGGCGGCCAGGTACGGGCCGGTGTCGTTTGAGGCCGTGTGCTGGCCGGTGTTGTCCGAGGCCAGATACAGGCCCTGGATGTCATCGCTGTGCTGTTCCGGCGGCGCCGCCGGCCAGGCCGCGCCGCCCGCCAACGTCGGGTTTCCTCTTGCCACGCCCCACCCCTCCCGATAGCGCTGCGTGGTCATGGTCGGGTCGTCGGCCGGTGAGGCGAACCGACGCGGCCCGGAGTTGGTGGCTCTGCGTAACGAGCCATCCTTACGGGCCGTGGCGGGCGCCGCGGCTTAGACAACCTCAGAGGACAGTAATGCCCCCGCGATCTGCGGCTTCGTCGGCATGTCCATCGTGGACGGAATTGAGCCCGGTCGGCGACGGAACGTCGTATCGAAGACATACTCGAGCCATCTACGTGCCACAGCGGGTCGGAGGCGCTGCGCAGGCCTATCTTTGCTGGCGAACGGGCCTATCGCCTTTGCTCGCAGTCGGTCAAGTGTTTCGGCGGTTGGTCCGCGGGTCCTGGGCCGGATCGGAACGGCCTCTCCGCTTACCTTCGGTTAGCGATTTTGGTCGCGGCACCGATGGATGGTTACTGTAAATTGCGACTCCAGCATCGCAACGCCGCACAACATTTCGCGTATTCGTAGCGGAGAGTTACCGATTTTCGAACACCGTCGCTCGGAGGCGGCCCGCCAGGCGGCCCGCCGGCCCGGCCCGCACCGTCGGCCAACGGCTCGCGCAGTGACGGTTCTTGTCTGTTCTCTCAGGCGAGGGCCGCGTCGAGGGCCTGGCGCAGATCAGCGAGAAGGTCGTCGGCCGACTCGATCCCGACCGAGAGCCGAACCAGGTCGTCGGGCACCGCCAGCGGCGAGCCGGCGGCGGAGGCGTGCGTCATCCGGCCCGGATGCTCGATCAGCGACTCCACCCCGCCCAGCGACTCCGCGAGGGTGAACAGCCTGGCCCGGCGGCAGACCTCGGCCGCCGCATCGGCCCCGGCGCGGACCCGGAACGACACCATGCCGCCGAACCCGGACATCTGCCGCGCCGCGACCGCGTGCCCCGGGTGCGTCGGCAGGCCCGGATAGCGCACCTCCGCGACGCCGGGATGGCCACCGAGCAGCTCGGCGACGCGGGCGGCGTTCGCGCAGTGCCGGTCCATCCGGACGGGCAGCGTCTTGATCCCCCGCAGCACCAGCCAGGCGTCGAACGGCCCTGGCACGGCGCCGGCGGCGTTCTGGACGAACGCGATCCGCCCGCCCAGCTCGGGGTCCGCGACGACGACCGCCCCGCCAACGACGTCGCTGTGCCCGCCGAGGTACTTGGTGGTCGAGTGCACGACGGCGTCCGCGCCGAGCGCGAGCGGGCGCTGGAGATAGGGCGAGGCGAACGTGTTGTCGACGACGAGCAGCGCACCCGCCGCGTGCGCCAGCTCGGCGAGCACCGCGATGTCCGCGATCGACAGCAGCGGGTTCGTCGGGGTCTCGCACCAGATCAGCCGCGTCCGCCCCGCGCGCAACGCGGCGCGGACCGCGGCCGGGTCGGCCAGGTCGACGGGCGTGTAGTCCAGGCCCCAGTCGGCGTAGACGCGGTGGAACAGCCGGTAGGTGCCGCCGTAGGCGTCGGCCGGGATGAGCGCGTGGTCGCCGGGGCGGCAGACCGCGCGCAGCACCGCGTCCTCCGCGGCCAGCCCGGAGGAGAACGCGAGGCCGACCCGGCCGCCCTCGAGCGCGGCGAGCGACGTCTCGAGCGCGGCCCGCGTCGGGTTGCCGGAGCGGGCGTACTCGAAGCCGGCTCGCAGGCCGCCGATCCCGTCCTGCGCGAAGGTCGAGGCCGGATGGATCGGCACGACGACGGCACCGGTCGCCGGGTCCGGCTCCTGGCCGGCGTGCACCGCGACCGTCTCGAAGCCCCGCCCGGTGTAGTCGTGGTCGGCGGTCACCTGGCGGCCAGGAAGCTGAGGAGATCGGCGCGGGTGAGGATGCCGACCGGGTTCCCGCTGTCGAGCACGAGGACGGCCGGATCGTCGCTGCCGAGCGCCTCGACCAGGGTCGAGAGCGGCTCGCCCGCGCCGATCGTCGGCAGCGGGGCCGACATGTGCGCGGCGACCGGTGCGTCGATCACGGCCCGGTCGGCGAAGACGGCCGCGAGCAGCTCGCGTTCGAGCACCGCGCCGGCGACCTCGGCGGCCCGCAGCGGCGGCTCGTGCCGGACCACCGGCATCTGAGAGACGTTGTACTCGCGCAGGTAGGAGATGGCCGCGCCGACGGTCTCGTCGGGATGCACGTGCACCAGCTCCGGCGCCGCGGACCCGCCGGGCCGGCTGGCAGCCAGCCTGCCGCCAGCTCTGCCGTTCCCGCCAGCTCTGCCGTTCCCGCCAGCTCTGCCGTTCCCGCCAGCTCTGCCGTTCCCGCCAGCTCTGCCGTTCCCGCCAGCCCTGCCATTGGAGGTGTGCTTGCTGGCCAGGACCGCCCCGACGACCGGTTCGTCCGACGGCGGGTCGAGGAAGCCGTAGTCGTACATCCACTCGTCATTGAAGATCTTCGAAAGGTAGCCGCGGCCGGAGTCGGGCAGCAGCACGACGACCAGGTCGTCCGGCCCGAGCGCGCGGGCGACCCTGGTCGCGGCGACCACGGCGAGCCCGCACGAGCCGCCGACCAGCAGCCCCGCCTCCCGGGCCAGCAGCCGCGTCATCAGGAACGAGTCCCGGTCGCTGACCGCCTCGACGCGGTCGACGACGGTCTTGTCGAACGTGGCCGGCCAGATGTCCTCGCCGACGCCCTCGACCAGGTAGGGCCGGCCGCTGCCGCCGGAGTAGACCGAGCCCTCCGGGTCGGCGCCGATCACCTGCACCCGGCCGCCGCTGACCTCCTTGAGGTACTGCCCGGCCCCGCTGATCGTCCCGCCGGTGCCGATGCCGGCGACGAAGTGCGTCACCCGCCCGCCGGTGTCCCGCCAGATCTCCGGGCCGGTGCTGGCGCGGTGCGCGGCCGGGTTGTCCGGGTTGGAGTACTGGTCGGGGCTCCAGGCGCCCGGGGTCCGGCGGGTGACGTCGCGGGCGACAGAGTAATAGGAGCGCGGGTCGTCCGGGTCGACCGCTGTTGGGCAGACGAGGACCTCGGCGCCGTAGGCACGCAGCACCGCGCGCTTCTCTTCGCTGATCTTGTCGGGCATGGTGAACACGCACTGGTAGCCGCGCAGCGCCGCGATCATGGCGAGACCCACGCCGGTGTTGCCGCTCGTCGGCTCGACGATCGTCCCGCCGGGGCGCAGCCGGCCGTCCCGCTCGGCCGCGTCCACCATCGCCACCGCGATCCGGTCCTTCACCGAGCCGCCCGGGTTGACGTACTCCAGCTTGCCGAGCAGCGGCGCCCCGCCGCGCGAGCCCTCCCCGGGTGCTCCGTCGGCCGGCCACAGGCGCGCGGCGGCCGTGACGGCCTCGGTGAGCCGGACGAGCGGGGTGTTCCCGATCAGGTCGGTCACCCGGTCGACGACCCTGCCGCGGCGGTCGTCACCGGGGACGTCGACGCCGCCGGAGTCGTCGTGGATCCGCATCGCCGCCACCCGCCTGCCTGATCGTGCGTGGTCGTGTGGCCGGCGTCCTCCCCCGTCGCGGCCGGGCCACACCGCCGGTGGCCTCGGCCGGGCTGGCGAGTTCGCGATCGCCGTCCACGCGATAACCGTTGGTAGTGAAGGTACCGCCATTGGTAACGACGGTGCCCGCTCGGAACGGACGCCGACGCCCTGCGGCCGGCGCGGTCAATGATCCAGTTGTCGGTCGGCGCGGATAGAGTGACGACGTCGCCGTCCCCCCGAACTGGCCGCTGTCGCGCCGCCGGGTGTGGACGGGGACAGCGCGACAGGCTGGGGGAACCGTCGCCGGCTGCCCGTGGCGGGGTGTGCCGGCGGCGTGGGGCGGGGTGGTGCGCAGCCCACCCACGAATATCGGCATGGAGGTCGACATGGCTTCGGGCACCGTGAAGTGGTTCAACTCCGAAAAGGGCTTCGGGTTCATCGCGGTGGACGGCGGTGGCCCGGACGTCTTCGTCCACTACTCGGCGATCCAGACCGACGGCTTCAGATCCCTCGACGAGGGGCAGCGCGTCGAGTTCGACATCGAGCAGGGGCAGAAGGGGCCGCAGGCCGGCAAGGTGCGTCCTACCAGCTGACGACGGCCGCCGGGCCGCCCGTCGAGCCCCTCGACGGGCGGCCCGAGGTCTCGGCCCCGCCTGTCGCGGCGCCTCTGTCCTCCGACAGCAGGAAACCGCCCCAGACAGCAGGAAACCCCGGACACATCGATGTGGCCGGGGCTGGCTTGGCGCGGTGGCCGGCGTCGCTGGCGGGCCGTCCGGGGTGGGTGGCCCCGGGCACATCGTCGTGCCGGGGCTGGCAGGTGGGTGCGAGCCGTCGCCCGATGGTCCGGACGCGGCGAGGTGCTAGAGGACGCCGCGCAGGGCGCGGGTGGCGATCGGGAGCACGACGCGCGGGTAGCGGAAGATCTTCTGCGCGGTGAGCTCGCCCCCGTCGAGGACGGCGGCCAGCGTGTCGGCGCGGGAGCGGTCCAGCCGGCCAGTGCGCCACAGGTGGCGCAGCCGGACGAGACCGGGCAGGGCGGTCTCGATCGCCACATGATCGGGCCGCGGCGCCCCACCGAGCCAGGCGTCGTACCGCGCGCCGGTCATGACCTGCCAGATGATCGTGTCGGCGACCGTGCCGGTGCCGTCGGAGACCGTGACCAGGTGCGGAACCCGGAACGCGTCGGGTGCGCCGGCGAGGTCGGGGCGTACCGCCGCCGTGACGACATCCGCGCCGAGACCCATCCGGTGCTGGCGAGTGCGCAGGTGCGCGCTGAACGCCAACGCGAGCGCGGTCCGACCGGGAGGACTGGCCTTGGCGTGCAGCACCACCGCGTCGACCGCGCGGGTGCGCACCCGGTCCATGCCCTCCCGGACGAGCCAGGTGCGGTCGACGGCGACGAACGCGACCTGGCCGGGGCCACGCGGCGCGAAGTTGTCGTCGTCGACCGCGGAGGCCTCCGCCGCCGCCAGCGGGGGCCGGTAGGTCTGGGAGGAAGTCCGCCAGGCGGTCCGGCCGGGAGCCGGATCCTGGAACCACCGACAGGTCACCAAGCCGTCGGCGTCGGGCAACGACAGGCTCGGAAGGTCACTGGACGTGAAGATGCGCTCTCCAGTCAGCGTCTTCTCCGAGGAAGTCAGGGTGTCCATGCGGGCTCCGAACGAGCGCGAGGCAGGCGTGGCGGTGGCGGCGACGACGACGCCCATCAGCAGAGCAAGTTGTCGAAGTCGCCGTCCTTGGCACCCATGATCAGGGCCTCGATCTCGGCGAGGGTGTAGATGAGAGCCGGTCCCTGCGGATGCCGGGAGTTACGGACCGCGACGGCATCGCCCGAGATCCGCGCCATCTCGACGCAGTTCCCCTGGGAGTTGCTGCGCCGGCTCTTCTGCCAGGTGGCGCTTTTCAGAGCGGCAGCAGACATGCCGTTGTAGATCATGGTCAAGGCGGTCTCCTGAGGATGCCGGGGAGGGTTGCCACCGCACCCCGAATCCGTGTCAAACGAGGTGGCCGCGCCGTTCGTCGCCATTGGCGAACGGCGCGGATGCTGCGAGCGGTCCTGCAAGCCGTGCCTCCGCCTCGCGAGGGGCTGCCCTCCGACCAGTCCCTCTGACGAACCGGTCCGGGCATGCGCTCGGCGGCCCGCAACGATGACCGTCACGGCTGTCCCAGCGGGACGCCGACCTGTGGTCGGGTACACCAGCCCACCCCCCTCCGCGTCGCGGAAGTTCCCGGATACGCCGTGCTTCTTTGTGCAGCAGCAGTATGGCACGGTCGCATGCACGTGCATCTGCCCGGGAGAGGACGTGTGCAAACGTTGGGAGCGAACGTTCTCATCGTCCGCAGGAGCAAGTGGCTCCGTCAGTCCTGGCCCACGGGCTTGCAAGCCGGTGACCTGCGCAAATGCGGCGACGGGCGTCGACTGGTCGCCCCGGTTCGATTCCCCGATCCGACGGAGCCCGGCCGTTTTGTGGCCTACGTCTCCTTTGCCGTGTCGCTTCGGCCGGCGCATCACGGCACCGGCGGTCGCGGGCTGGGCGTTCTCCGCGCCGACACGCTCCGGCCCGGCGAAGGGGATGACCGCGGAAGGGGTGGCCCGATCGCCGCGCAGGGGGAAGGGCCCGGCAGGGTTGGTAGCGTGTTCGTAGCGTGACGGAGATCTATACCCAACGCGGCATATCGGGGCGATAGTGCCAACCGGCCCGCGATGGTGTAGGAATCACGCAATTGACGGACCGTGGCCGATCAGGCTGGGTGCGTCTGGGCGTGGGCTGGGAGGTCCCGCGCGGTGACCGCGATGGAGGGGTCGAGTGGCGGACGAGGGCGCCCTGCGCCCCGGGGTGGTCGGCCTGCCCTTTTGCGCGCCCGCAAGTGGCTCCCCATTGTCACTGTGCGTTGACGATCTGTCGATCATCGGCCGGGCCGTCTTGCCTATGTGGCCTGCGTCTGGGATGACTGTGAGTCATGTCACGGGGATGGCCGCAATGTCGCTTCGGCGAAGCTCCTCCGCCATCGGGGAAGCCCGGTCGGTTCGCGCGAGTCCGGGGCGCTGGCGGTGACGGCCGGGGGCGCTCCGGGCGCAGGCAGAATAGAGGCGTTCGGCCGCTCCGGGCGGGTCGTCGGGTCCGGGCGGGTTCGGGGGTTTCACGATTCAGTGACCGGTTGCGACGGAGTGAATGTCTGTTTTGCTCCGATTTCGAGCCATTCGGCGGACGTGGCATCCCCGGTGAATCGTGATCGGCAAGGGTCGTGGGACGTTCTGCCCCGCAGGTCGCGAGACTTTTACCCCGGATGGGTCTGGACGCCGCGCCCGGACACGGACAAGCTTGCTTACCGTTACGACGGCAGGATCAGAGGGAGTGGGACGTGACGACAGCGTCGGCGGGCGGTGGCCCGACCGTTCGTCGCATCATGCTCGGCTCCCAGCTGCGGCGGTTGCGTGAGGACAAAGGCGTCTCTCGTGAAGACGCGGGCTACCACATTCGTGGATCCGAGTCAAAGATCAGCCGGCTCGAGCTCGGACGTGTGAGTTTCAAGGAACGTGACGTCGAGGATCTGCTTACTCTTTACGGCGTGACCGAAGAGGCAGAGCGGGCGCCGTTCATGGCGCTGGTCCGCGAGGCAAACCAGCAGGGTTGGTGGCAGAGCTTCTCCGAGGTCCTGCCGAACTGGTTCCAGCCATACATCGGGCTGGAGGAGTCGGCGTCCCTCATCCGTACCTACGAACTCCAGTTCATCCCGGGCCTTCTGCAGACGGAGGAGTACGCACGCGCGATCATCGCCCAGGGAAACCGGGGCGTGTCGAAAGAGATCATCGAGGCCCGCGTCAACGTACGGATGAACCGCCAGAAGGTCCTGAGCAGGGAAAACGCCCCGCGGCTGTGGGTCGTCATCGACGAGGCGGCGCTGCGGCGGCCGATCGGCGGCGTCAAGACGATGAAGGCGCAGATCGAACACCTCATCGACCTGATGTCCACGCCGACGCTGACGTTGCAGGTCATGCCGTTCGACTTCGGCGGCCACGCGGCCGAGGGCGGCGCCTTCAGCATCCTGCGATTCCCCGAACCGGACATTCCGGATGTCGTGTACATCGAGGTGCTCGGCGGTGCCAACTACCTGGACAAACGCGAGGAAGTGGACCGGTACATGGAGGCCATGGACCGGCTGGCGGTCGACAGCACGACGCCGGCCCGTACCGCGGACGTCCTGAAGAAGATTGCCGGCCAGCTCTGACGGCCTGACAGACCGGCTGCCTGCGGCTCAGCCTCCTCGCTGGCTCCGCCGCGGGGAGCCAGCGTTCGCCCCAGCAGGGCTGGCGCACTGGCGGCGGCCGTCGCGGACCGGGGCCGGCCACGCCTCGTGAGCGCGTGGCCCACACCTGGCACCGCGGTACCCCCTCGGGCCCGTGACGGTGCCCGCGGAAGCCTTTTCGGGCTGGCCCTTACGTGACGGAACCTTTTCTGGCGGCCTCGGCCTTGGCCGTGTTCCATTCGGGTTCAGCCGGCGTGCACGTGCATACACGCCGTGCAGAACGGCCGTGCATTCTGCGCGTGCATTGTGCGGGCCGCATTTCCCGCGTCATGCGGATTGTGGGCCGGCGCGTTACACCTCGGTTGGCGACGTGCACGTGATTCGGCTTTGTTACTCGCCGGTGGCGGCCGGGCATCGAATCTCGCGTTTATACGGAGGGGACATTCCGCTAACTCCGTCCTGGTTCGTCCGGCCGTGTTGGGCGCAGGCCGGGCCGCCGGCGGGCCGGATGCGACGGCGACCCTCGCTTTCGGGCCGGCACCGCGCTGCCTCGCACGCGGTTATGTCGCAATCGCGAGCCGCGCCGCCGGACCCGGGTGAAATCGCCCAGCGTGGTGCCGACGGGAGCCCGCATGAGCCGTGTTGGGTTCCGATCCACGCAGGGGTGCCCGTGCGGAGGCGTCAACTCGTTCTGGGACGATGAGGCCCAATCAACTCGCGGACCCGCAGGGAAGGCGCCGTGGACGACCCGATCGCCGATCGTTGGTATGAGGCGGTGACCGTGCTGTTGGCACGCGCGGGTGTGGCACCGCTGGCGCCTGCCGGGCGGATGACCCCGCCCAGCGCGCCGCCCCCTGCGGCAACGCGGAAGAAGCGGCCCGTTTCCGGACCGGCCGGCTCGACGTCCGCCGAGCCGACCGGCACCGCCACGATTTCCGACGGGGAGCCGGAGGACGCCGCCGCGGACATGTGCGCGGTTCTCAGCGGGCCGGCCTATCCGCCCTCGTCGGCTCCGCCCTCACCGGCCGCCGTCGAGGTGTTTGCCCCCGCGGTCCAGTCGGCACCTGCGGCCGGATTCGGGCCCCCAGCCGGGTTTGGCCCCCCGGACCCGTTCGCCGCCACCGACCCCGTCGACGGCGTGGCGATGCGGGCCGAGCTGCGCGAACTCACCGGTCGGCTGTTCCGCGCGGTCGCGGCCGACCCGGTCGACCGGGAGACCGGCCGAGCGGTCGGTGCGCGGCTGGTCCGGATCGGGTTCGCCGACCCGGACGCGCTCGCCCGCAGCGTTGACGTCCTCGGTCCTGCGCTGGCCGCCGCCGCCGGCGCCGGGCGCGCGGCCGCCGTCTTCGCGCTCCTTGGCGCGCTCGCCGCCGGTCACGGCGACGCCGTCCGCACGCGGGACCAGGCCGTCGCCGCCGAGAAGCAGCGGGCCGAGCTCGCCGCCCTGCGCAGCGCGCAGCGGGCCCGCCGCAGCGGCGCGGCCCAGTTCCGCGCGGCCTTCGACCACGCCGGCATCGGCGCCCTGGTGGTCGCCGACTGCGGCGAGATCGTCGAGGTCAACGACACCGCCAGCCAGATCGTCGGCCGGGACCTCGCGCACCTGTCCATCGGCGACGTCTGGGACCTGGTGCACTCCCGGGATCGGGCCGAGCTGATCGACATGTGGGCCGCGGTGCGGGCCGGCCGGTCCGGGCACGGCATCTGGCGGCTGGACCGGACGGCCGGCCCCGACGGCGGGCCCGTGTGGGTGGCGCTGACGGCGACGATGGTCGAGGACGACGCGGCCCGGGTGTGCTTCGCCGTCACGATCGAGGACGTCACCTACCGGCCCGACCCGCGGTACGCGCCGGGGCAGGCCGGGCCGGACGCCTCGGCGCCCACGGCGGCCGGCGCCGTGACCGGCTCGGACGGCGCGACGAGCCAACGCGTCGACGCGACCAGGGTGTCGGAGTCGGACCAGGCCGCCGCCGCGGCCCGGACGACCCGCGCGATCGCGGCCGCGCTGCGGGACGGTCAGTTCGTCGTGCACTACCAGCCGATCGTCCGGCTGCTCGACGGGCGGATACAGGGCGCCGAGGCGCTCGTGCGCTGGAACCATCCACGGCGCGGGATGCGCCGGCCGGAGGAGTTCATCGGCGCCGCCGAGGAGTCCGGCCTGATCGTCCCGCTCGGTCTGCACGTGCTGGAGACGGCCTGCCAGGACGCGGCCCGGTGGGCGAACGTCGCCGCGACCGCCACCGCGCTCGGCGACGACGAGCCACCGGTCCGCCCGTTCGTCAGCGTGAACCTCTCGGTACGCCAGCTGGAGGAACCGGACGTCGTGCCGGTCATCCTCCGGATCGTCGAGCGGGCCGGGATCGAGCCCGGCCGGCTGCAGCTCGAGCTGGTCGAGAGCCTGATGCTCGACACGGTCGGCCGGCCGTTGGAGGCGCTGCGCGCCCTCGCCGCCGCCGGCATCCGGATCGCGATCGATGACTTCGGCACCGGCTACTCGAACTTCGCCTACCTGCCGACGCTGCCGGTCAGCTCGCTCAAGCTCGCGGGCCAGTTCGCGGGCCAGGTCGACGACGACGCGGACGTCGACGGGCCGGACGCGGGTCGAGAAAGCCTCTCGGCGCTGGCGCTGGACCACATGGTCGAGGGCATCGTCCTGATCGCGCACCGGCTCGGGCACACCGTGACCGTCGAGGGCGTCGAGACGCGCGAGCAGGCGGCGCGGATGCTGGCACACGGCGCCGACTTCGGCCAGGGCCACCTGTTCGGCCATCCGGTCTGCTCCGACCGGCTCGCCGCCGTCTTCGCGGGGGAGCCCGCGGGCGCCGGCGGGAGGCATGGGCCGCACCCGACCGTCATGCCGGTTCCAGCGGCGCGGGACCACCGGCTGCATGACCATGTGGCTCCCCGCCACCGGGCCTGAGCCTGTTTGGCGCGACCCGACCGGACCCTGATGCGACTTTCGAGCTATTCGTCGCCCGGGTCGTTATGACCAGCAGTCAAGAAGGCGGTTGACCCCCGGCCGCTGCCCCGCGGCGGGTTCGGGCTCCTCGGCATCGTCAGTCGATGCCGAGGAGCCGCACCACCGGGCGCCTTACTGGGTGATGGTGACCGAGGCGATCTCGGGCTTGCTGGCCGGCGGGCCGTCGCCGGCTTCACCCTGCACACCCGGAGCGGTGATCTTGTCGAGCACGTCCAGGCCCTGGGTGATCTGGCCGAAGACCGTGTAGCCGCCGGCCAGCGCCTGGGCGCCGGCCTCGGTCGGATCGGCGTAGCTGATGAAGAACTGGCTGCCGTTGGTGTCCGGGCCACCGTTCGCCATCGCGAGGACACCGCGGTTGTAGTTGACGCCGCTCGTGTTCTCGTTCTTGTAGGCGAACCCAGGGGTGCCGGAGCCCTGGGCGGTCGGGTCACCGCACTGCAGGACGAAGATCTCGGAGGTCGACCCGGCCGTCTCGCGATGGCAGGTCGTCTGGTCGTAGAACTTGTGCTGAGCGAGGTACTCCAGTGCGTGCACCGTGCACGGAGCCTTCGCCGCGTCCAGCGTGGCGACCATCGTGCCGTAGTTGGTGTTGATCGTCATCGTCGCGGTCTTCGTGTCGACGCTCGGCCCGGCCGGCGGGAGCGTGACGTCCCGGGCTGGCTGCTGGCCATCCTCGGTGTAGACGCAGTCGCCAACCTTGGTCGACGCGAGCGGCTTGGTGGTCGGGGTCGGCAGCGTGGCCAGCGTGTCGGCGGAGCTCGACGAGCCACCGACCGCCTTCGAGATCAGGACCGCGCCGGTGATGAGCAGCGCCGCGGCCAACAGGCCGAAGGCGGCGACCTTCACCTCGGGCGACAGCTGACGGCGGCGTGGCGCCCCGGCCGAGATGTCCTTCTGCCAGCTCGGCTTCGCCTCGTCGTCTTCGTCGTCGTCCTCGTCGTCCTCGTCGTCCTCGTCGTCATCGAAGTCGGCGGGGTCAGGCTCGTCGAAGTCCTCGGCGTCCGGGTTCTCGGGGGCGAGGTGCCTGGCGCCCGGGGCGTCGTCCTCGGCATCGAGGTCGTCGGCGCTGAGGTCCTTGGCGTCGAGGTCCTTGGCGTCGGCCTCGTCGAGGTCGTCGTCCTCGTCCCGCGCGTCGTCGTCCTCGTCGTCGGCCGCGCCGTCACGCAGCGTCGGACCGGTGGCCGACCACGGCCCGGCGGCTGGATCCCGTGGTGGCGGCAGCAGGCCAGCCCACCCACCCGGCAGCGCGTCGGCCGTGCCGACGCCCGGGATCATCGGGATTCCGGCGGCCGAAACGATGATCGGCGGCGCGGTGCTGGTCTTGGCCGCCGGCTCTGCCGGCGCACTCGACTCGGCGGGCCGTTCATCCGGCCCGGCGGGGTCCTTCTCGTCCGGCATCAGTTGCTACCTCCCGGCGTCGCAGCCTAGCAACCCAACCTGTACGACGGCCGCCTCCCTCCGCCGGAGCGAACACATTTGGTTACGAGCTGGCGACGCCTGGATGGCGGTCGCGGGCTGGACGCAAATGAGGGCAGGAGACCCTTCGCGCTGGGTGATACGGCGGCCCGCAAAGCGCCGTGCTCGATCCGGAACTGAGCGGCGGCCGCTCGGTTGCCGAGATCTCCGCCCTCCTGGTGTCGCCCAGCAAAGTCGCCGCCGAGGTCGGGCGTCGGACGGCAAGTTGTCCGCCCGACCCGGCCCGACCCGATGCATGATCCCTGTCAGATAGCTCGGTCTCGCCTTGCTGCCTGCGCGGCCACCCATCGACATCGGTGTGCCGTTCAGGGAGCCATCGTGATGAACCTATTCGGCCACATTGAGGGCGGTTCGCGTTGCGGCTCTGCGTCGCCTGCACGACGACCTCGACAGGCACCACGACGATGAGGGGGGGCTATACCAGTTCGACTGGATGGCACGTGACCATATCACGAAGTCCGTGACCTATTTGCCCACTTCTGAATCCCACCTCGTCTGTGCGGGACTTGCGGGCGGACAACGTATTATCCGTCCAACGGTGCGAGGAGCGATTGTCGTAGAGCCGACCAATCGACGTAAACGAGGAGGAGATAGGAGGCCGTAGCGGTTCCGCTTGGCGACCGCTTGTCGCTCTGTTTGGCTTCGTGAGGGTGTGACGGAACGGCCCGGTCGGCTGCCGTTAGGCTGGGCTTCGTGGCGAGGACTCGGGAGTCGTGGGCGTCCTCCGCGGGCGTCCGGGCCTCGATGCGCTCCAACAAGTCTCGCGACACCAAACCCGAGCTGGCGCTGCGCTCCGCAGTGCACGGCCTCGGCCTGCGGTACCGCGTCGGTGCACGACCGCTGCCGGCGGTTCGGCGGACGGGCGACCTGGTGTTCCCGCGGGTGAGGGTAGTCGTATTCCTCGACGGGTGCTTCTGGCACGGCTGTCCGCGACACCACACTGTGGCCAAGACAAATGCCGATTTCTGGGCCGAGAAGGTCCGCATCAACCGGGAACGGGACCTCAACACCGATCACGTCCTTGAGGCTGCTGGATGGCAAGTCGTCCGGGTGTGGGAGCACGAGGACCCGGGTGTCGCTGCGGAAAGGGTTGCGGAGGTCGTCCGGACGCGAAGGCTTACCGTCAGCTGAACTGTAGGAGCGATTGCGCCGGCCCTGTCCTACGCGTTCATCGATCCCGCCACCAGGCCTCCGCGCGGGCAAGTTGTGGCGCGTAGCGACAGTAGCCGCGAAATATGGACAATAGTTGAATGGGGATCCGTTGAGAGGTATGGTAAGTTTGTCTTCCTAAGTAGGCGGGGCGGTTGGCGTCGTCGGTTGTGGGAGATGGAACTTGCGCCGGTTTGGCGGAGGTTTCCTCTGGCCTTGTCGAAGGCCTTGCGTGTTGGGCCGCGGGCGTTGCGGGAGGGTGACGGGTTCGTGTACACGGTCGTCGACCTTTTTGCCGGCTGCGGCGGTGGTTCCATGGGCTTCTGGGTCGCGGGCTTCAAGCCCGTAGCGGCGGTGGAGATCGGCAGCATGGCGGCCGCTGCCTATGAGGCCAACTTGGGCCTGTGGCCGATCGTGCGCGACATCCGGGACGTCTCGCTGGACGACCTGCGCGCGGCCGGGGTGGTCCCCGGCGAGCTGACGCTACTGTTCGGTTGCCCACCCTGCCAGAGCTTCACGGTCCTTCGCCGCGGGCAAGACGCGGACGCCGAGGACTTGCGTCGCAACGAACTCATCTACGAGTACCTACGCATGGTCAGGGAACTACGCCCTCGACACATCGCTTTCGAGAACGTCCCCGGCCTGGTCGGGTCGCTGGGAGCACTATTTCCGGATCTTCTGTGACGAACTCGACGAGCTCGGCGACCGGGTCGTCTCGCACGTCGTCGACACTGCTGACTACGGAGTGCCTCAACGCCGCAAACGAGTCCTCGTGATTGCCAGCCGAGTCTCCAGCCTCGATTGCCGCCGGAGACTCACCGCGCCCCGGAAACGCCGCCCATACTAGCTCGGCGCCCGTACGCGACCGTCAGCGAGACGATTGGTCGTCTACGTCCGCTGATGTCCGGTCAGGTGGACCCGAACGATCGGTTTCACGCGGCCCGGCGACACAGCGAGATCGCGATTCGACGGCTGCGCACGATCCCGGAGGGTGGAGGTCGCGCAGACCTTCCCGACAACCCGGTATTCGACTGCCATCGTGATCACAAGGGACACTACGACATCTACGGCCGGATGTGGTGGGACCAGGTCGCACCGACCCAGACCTCATGGTGCACCAACGTCACCCGCGGACGTTTCGCTCATCCCGTCCAGGATCGTGCGATCACGCTTCGTGAGGCGATGCTGCTCCAGACTTTTCCACCGACCGCGGAACTCCGCGGCGGTGTCGAGGCCATGGCCCTCCAGGTCGGCAACGCGGCGCCAGGCTTGCTCGCGCAACGCATCGGCGAACAGATCGCAGCGATGGAGGAAGTGAGCCGGTCCGGGGGCGCGCCCGTCGGCTTGGCGGTCGCCGACGCCAAGATCGAATCTTCAGCCTACGCCTTCCTTGTAGCACTACATTCGCTCTGTTCGCCTTTCCGGTGCCACTCTGTGGGCTCTGTGGGCGTCGAGCGTGTCGCGTCGTATTGTGTCGCGATCAGCTCGCGTTTGTGGCGCGCCCGGGTGGCAGGGTGATCGTGGAGGGGGTTCATGACGTCGTTCGAGGTGCCGGCGGCTGTCGGGGCAATGCAGGCCGTGCGGATGGACCCTGCGCTCGCGAACAGGATCGGCCTGCACCACACGCTCGCCTCGGCCGTGGCGGACCTCGTCGACAACTCCATCGACGCTCGCGCCCGGGCGATCTGCATCCGGATCCTCCTCGCCAGCGACGCGCCTGTCGGTCTGCAGGTGATCGATGACGGGCGGGGAATGGATCTGGCCGCGGTTGACGCGGCGATGATGTACGCCGGCACGCGTCAATACGGTGACACGGACCTTGGCCATTTCGGTGTCGGCCTCAAGGCGGCTTCGCTCAGCCAAGCGGACACCGTGCTGATCTGCTCGCGTGCCCGCGGCGCGACCCCTGTCGGACGAAAGCTAATCAGGTCGGGTGACACGTCGTCCCCGCTGGTCGGCGAGCTGAACCCGGCGGACGTGGAGGCCCGGATCGACGGTGTCGCGACTGCGATGCGGTTCGTGACCGGGACCCTGATCGAGTGGCGCGACGTCCGCACCTTCCCGAGCACCCGTGATCCGGACGAGCAGCGACGCTGGCTCCAGGATGCGATGCTCAAGATCCGGAACCACCTGGGGGTGGTGTTCCATCGGCTGCTCGCCCGGCCGTCCGGACCGCGGATCACCCTGGAAACCTGGGACGTGGTTGCTGGCGCTGGCGGAATCCCTCGACGCGTAGAGATCACCAACCCTTTCGCGTACCCCGTCTCGGGAGACCCGGATTTCCCGCAGCGACTACGGATCGACCTGCCCGACGGTTCTGAGCCTGTTAGAGCGGTCGTGCATGTCTGGCCGGCGCGGTCGCAGGCCCCGGAGTTCAAGCTCGGCGGAGATCCGGGAGTTAAGTTCCAGGGCATCTTCGCCTACCGCCGCGACCGGCTCCTCCAGATCGGTGGCTGGTGCGGACTGTGGGCTGACCGGCCGGGATGGGAACTGGCCCGCATTGCACTGGACATCGTTGGAACCGGTGGGGGCCACGCGACGATCAATCCCGAGAAGTCTGGTCTGACGCTCTCGGCGGACCTGCGCCGCGCCTTGGAGACCGCGACATGCGTGACCACAGGCGAGAACCTCCTTGATTACCTCGACGTGGCCGCCGGGGTAGAGAAACGTGGACGTGCCCGTCAACGCCAGCCAATCACCGTGGTCGAACCGGATGGTGGACTGCCCGACGCGGTCCTAAGGGGCTACGGCGAGGCCGTCGAGTTCGATCGTGGCGTCCCGCCGATCGCGATCCGCTGGAGATGGCTCCAAAGACGCCGAGTGTTCGACGTCGACCGAGAAAAGGCAGAGCTGGTTCTCAACCGCCGCTACCGGGAAGCGCTGGTCGGCTGGGAAAGCGAGGACCCGGACGACGCGCCCGTATTGAAGACGCTGCTACACCTGCTCACGAACCAGTTTTTTCAAGGCACCTACCTTGGCCCGAGGGGCAAGGCCGAGCTTGCGGCGTGGCAGGAGATCCTCTACCGCGCAGTTCATGCGCAAATCGACGCGGGCCTCGGTCCGCCGAAGGAAGATCGATGACCCTGAACCCACGCGAACATCTGAGCCCGGAGACGCTGGAGAAGTATTTCGTCGCTGGCTCCCCAATCACGCTGTTGTTGGCCGACCGGCCGACGTGCCTCTTGAAGATCGATCCGAAGGTCGAGCGAATCGAGCTGTGGACGCCGGTTGACGGACCGGAGCCGGATGTCGCCGCGCTCAGCCGAGTCTCTGTCGCGTCCGTGTACCGCGATGGCGAGGGGCCTTGGTTCGTGCTTGACATCGACGCTCACCTGGCCCACGTCGAGGCGTACGCGCTGGTCGAGGCTGTCGTCGACGATCTCGTCACGGGCAGGCCGTTACGGCAGGCCACTGCTCTGTCGATCGACTCGTTCCACGACCTGCTCGCCACCCGCGCCCGTCTTAGCGAGGACAGGGCAGTCGGCCTCCTAGGCGAGCTGCTGGTGCTCAACCATCTGCTGACCGGCCTCGGCGAGAAGACGGCGGTCGGGGCCTGGCTCGGCCCGGATCGCGGCGAGCACGACTTCGGATTGACTGACGTCGACCTTGAGGTGAAGGCGACGTTGTCCGAGAAGCGGACGCATCTGATCGCCAGCGAGACCCAGCTCGCGGCTAACCCCCACCGTCCGCTGTGGCTGGTTTCGATCCAACTCACCCGGACTGGACCCAACCGGGACAGCGTCACCCTGCCCGAGCTCGTCGGCAGGGTGCGCGGACGGCTGGTTGACGAGACCACCGCCTTCGACGGCCTCCTGCGTGCAGCCGGATGGCGCGCAGGCGACGCCGACCTTTACCGCGAGCGCTACCTCTTGCGGACCACGCCTGCAGCCTACCTGGTCGATGACGACTTCCCGGCTATCACCCGAGACCACATAGAGACCATGATCCACCATCCCGAACTTGTCGCAGCCGTCTCATACCGTCTCGACCTGACGAGCTGGCCGCCAGGCACTCCGCCGACGGCACTTGCCGCATTCGCCGGACCTGGTCCCACGGGGGTTTCCTGACCATGAGCGGTTGTGTCGTCGGCCTGTTGCCGGCGCTGAACAGCATGCTGGACGAGGCGCCCTCGGCGCTTCTTGACACCGTGAACTTCTTCGCCGCGCGCAAAGGCGCCCCGCCCTACGACGAGAAGGCACTCGTCGAGGCCCTCAACCGGCAGGGCGTCAACGACGAGATCCGGATCCAGTTCCAGATCCTCGTCGCCCGGTGGGACGCCGTCACCGGCGACGACGCATCCTGGGCTGAGGGCACACGGCACCACACGGCCGAGCGCCGAGCCGTGATCTACCGCGCGCTGGCGTTCACGGAGCCGTCCTGGCCGACGATAGAGGCGGTCTACCCTCCGGACCCGGCCGGCGTCGTCATCGAGGCCAGGGACAAGGACTGGCACCACTGGTACACCGCCCAACGGCGGGCCGGTCACGACTTCTACTGGAAGGCGTACTCGGACCTTCTGGCGAGAGAGGGATGGGCGGCTCCGGCGCTCGGACGACTCGATACAGCGACGACCGCAGTCGTCGAACGATTGGCCGATCCGACCTGGGAGGAACGGTTCCAATCGCGCGGCCTCGTCGTCGGCTACGTACAGAGCGGCAAGACAGCGAACTTTACCGGCGTCGTGGCGAAGGCGATCGACGCCGGATTTCGGCTCGTCATCGTCTTGACTGGCACTGTCGAGATTCTGCGACAGCAGACGCAGCGACGTCTGGACATGGAGCTGATTGGCGTCGAGAACATCCTCGTCGGCCGCGACGAAAACGACCCTGTACAGTTCGCGGAGACTGACTATCATGGGGACACCGACTGGCACGACGGCCGCTTCCTGCGTCACGGCGTCGAGATCGGCAATCTGGACGAGGTTCCCGCCGTCCACCGGCTCAGCACCTACAATGGCGACTACAAGAGGCTCCAGCAAGGTCTCGCGGTGCTCGATTTCCGGGCGGGAAATCAACTCAAGAACAAGCTGGTGCCCCTCTACCGTCCCGAGAACCTCCTGTCCAGCGATGTCCGGATCGCGGTCGTCAAGAAGAACAGCACCGTCCTGAAGAAGCTCGTCGCTGACCTACGCGGGATCCGCGCGAATCTGGGCGAGATCCCGACCCTGATCATCGACGACGAGGCCGACCAAGCCTCCGTCAACACCCGCAAGCCCAGATTGACGCCGAAGGAGAAACAGGAGCGGACCGCTGTCAATCGGCAGATCTCCGAACTGCTGAGAGTCCTGAGTAGAGCGCAGTACATTGGCTATACGGCCACCCCGTTCGCGAACGTCTTCGTCGATCCCGACGACTCCGAGGACATCTTCCCGAAGGATTTCATACTTGCCCTCGAACGGCCCGACGGTTACATGGGCGCGGCGGACTTCCACGACCTGGGCGTCGACTACGGCGACCAGGCCAAGACGATTCACAACTCCAACGAGAAGGCCTACGTCCGAGACCTGACCGCGTCGGTCGACGACGAGGACTGCTGGCGCGAGGAGATGCAGGGAGCCCTCGACGCTTTCGTGTTGTCGGGTGCGATCAAGCTTTATCGCCAGAGTGTCAGACCGAACCTGAGGTTCCAACATCACACCATGCTGGTCCACGAGTCAGTCAACGTGGCGGACCACGCCGACCTCGCGAACAGGATTCGCGAGATCTGGCGGCGTTCCGGCTATGACACGCAGGCTGGGACGGCCCGGTTGCGCAAGCTGTTCGACGAGGACTATTCCCCCGTCGCCGCCGCACTGCTAGTCAGGGCGCGGGGTCGTGCCGCGTCGGAGGGGAAGGCCGCGCCGGACGCTATGCCCCTGCCCGCAACTTTCGACGAACTCGTCGACAAGATTGGGCTCGTCCTCGGCCGGATCGAGAAAGGCCGCTCCCCGGTCATAGTCGTAAACGGGAGTAAGGAGAAGGACTACGAGCAGGACGAATTGAACTTCCAGACCGGCGACGTCTGGAAGATCCTAGTGGGTGGCGCCAAGCTGAGTCGGGGCTTCACCGTCGAGGGGCTTACGATCTCCTATTACACCAGGAGGACAGGGCAGGCCGACTCCCTCATGCAGATGGGTCGTTGGTTCGGCTTCCGCCGCGGATACCACGACCTCGTCCGCCTCCACATCGGCCGCAACGTTCGCGTCGGCACCAAGACCTACGACCTCTACGAGGCGTTCCAAGCTATCGTCGAGGACGAGGAGGACTTCCGCGCGGAGCTGCGTCGCTACTCCGAGCCGACGCCCGACGGCCTGCCAGGCGTCCGACCCGAAGACGTCCCGCCGATGGTCTTCCAACAGCTCCCCTGGCTCAAACCGACGTCCACCAGCAAGATGTACAACGCCGAACTTGTCCGGCAGGGCGCTGGCGGCAAGGTCGAGGACTTCACTCTGCTTCCGGACCGGGGCGACGGGTCTCGTAACGCCCGAAACCTCGCCGCGGTACTGCCGCTGATTTCTGCGCTCACGTCGCGCGCGGAGTTCCAGCACTTCAACGAGCATGGGCGGCCTGGGCACGAGGTGTCTCCGTACCAGGTGCGGTTCGGCGTCGTGCCTGCGCAGGTGGTGTACGAGGTGATGTCAGGGCTCATCTGGCTGCCAGGCTGGGACCCACGCCCCAGCCTGCGAGCCGTCCACGAGTTGATCGAAGACGGCATCCTGCGGGACTTCGTCGTCTTCGTGCCCCTGCTCCAGGGCGCTGCACACCGGCGCCCTGGAGACCATCCGATGCCACTGCCGGTCATCAACACGTCCCGGCGTAAAGACCGTCCAGGCTTCAACGGCAGCTCACCGAGGCAACGTGACGCGATGCGGACGATCGCCGGTGTGCTGGTCGACGGCCCGTCGGGAACCAAGGAACTGGACACGAGGGGCGGCCCCTACGCCGTCGGGCTTCACGCTCCTACCCGTGGGGCGGTCCTGCTCAACCTCGCGCTCGACACCGGACCCGCCGGCCCCAAGAACGCCAGCGACCTCCCGGATCCCGTACCCGCCGGTGACGTGGCGACCCTCATCTCCTACGCCCTACCGTTCCTTGCCAAGTCCAAGATCGGTTTCAAGGTCAAGAAGAGCGACGCTGGCGCCATTATCCAACGCGACGCCCAGCGATAGCAGCATCATTGCCTGCTGAGAGCTGTCGGTCGAACGCGGTATAGGCGGCTTCCGACGGCTGTCCCCCGCGCGGTTGCGGGGGACAGCCGTCGGGTACTCAGAATCAGAGGATGTTTGGCGGAGTGCGGTACCAACCGGTAACGACCTTGGCCAGGTGCACAAGGTTCTGGGTACGCATGATCAGCGAAGCGCCGTTGGGTTCGAAGTCCGCCCGGGCGACGGTGCTAAGCCAGATGCCGCTGCCGGAAGCGGGCGCGTTCATGTGGGGATCCAGGTTGCTGAAGAAGGCGATGATCTCCTCGTCCGACGCTTCCTCGGTCTCGAGCAGCTCGTGGTAGACGCCGGCCAGAACTCGCAGCATGCCGACCGAGCCGAGCAGCGACTGCGCCCGCAGGTCAACCGGCTTGAGGGCGCCCTCTGCGATAGCCGACAGATCCGCGAACCCGTCTGCGAGGCAGTTCAGGAATCCGTGGACACGTTCGACCAGTACCTCGTCGGCCAGATCCTGCTCCTGCTGCCTGCCCATCCGTCCCCCGACGCCGACGGCGACCCCGCGGATGAGGTCCGCGACGTGCTTGGCGCCCATGAGGTTCGGGTTCCTGCCCGTCATCCTGTCCTGCTCGAGGTCGATCTTGTCCTTGAGTAGGGCGTGGCCGATCACCGGGTCGAGGATCCGGTTCGCGACCTTGCTGCTGTCGAAGCGGGCCCTCAGCGCGCTGGAGATGCCCTTTGCGTTGTCCGCCACGTCCACGAACATCTGTCTGGCCAGGACGTTGCTCGGTTCGAGGTAAATGTCGACCCCTACGGACTCGTTCTCGAGGCGCTTGAGGTCGGCGGTGAGCTTGTCCCGCGCCACCTCGAAGTTGGCGATCCGATCAGCGCGAGTGGTCCGACCGATCTCGCGGTCGATCTTCTGGACCTCCTCGCCCAGCGCCCTTATGATCAAATGGATGCCGAGGATGCGATGCTGACCGTCGACGTTAGTCAGCGGCGAGATCGCTCCGGTCGCCCACGGGATCGTCAGGTAGCCGATCTGCCCGTCGGTGTCGGGGACCTCCACGAACCGGCAGCCGCCGTTGTCGCGGGTGAGCAAGGTCGGTGCCACCCAACTCTGCTTCGCCTTGATGTAGTCGCCGAACGCCTTAGCGTGTCGGGGATCGACCCTGCGATTGTCGGCGATCGGCTGGTCGGGATCCGGCAACGGCAGGATTAGATCGAGCGTGGTCAGTGGAACGCGTATCGTATATACGATACGACCACCCTGGTAGGACCGCTGAGCTAGGAACGTCGTTTCCCTCCGACGCCCACTCACCCTGTCGCCCTCGATCTGGATCATGTCTGCCCCCTCCGACCACACGCGTCCCGTTGGAACGTCGCACGCTTGCCTCTAATCGTCTCATCCACCTACGACACCCTTTAAGTGGAATCAGTCGTTCAACGGGCATCGGTGGGATTGGATGGTGGCGAGGAGCTCTTCGGCGTTGCCGGATGCGTCGATCACTGTGAACCCCGGGAACTCGGGAAGAGTGTGGTAGGCCGCGGCGAAGGCGGCTAGGTAGATGGGGTCCTCGACGTCGCGGCCGCGAGCCTGGACGCGGCGGGCTGCCTTCTCGGGCGGAACCGCCAGGTAGAAGGTGGCGTCCGGCTTGGGAAATGGGGCGTACAAGAGGCGGACCAGCCGTTCGGCGTGTCCACCGGTCTGTGGGTCACTGCGGTTGAAGCCTCGCCCGTGACCGCCACTCGTATCGATAGCCTCCCAGAGGTCCTGGTCGTCGGTCGGTCTGCGAGTCGGGCGGCTGTCGCCTCGGGCTCGCATGATGGCGTATTGGCAGTAGGTGTAGCGGTCCATGACGGCTACTCGGCGGGTGAGCGTCGAGAGGGTCACGGCGCGGGTGATCGCGAGCCAGCGGATGGTGACCTCGACGCCGAGGTAGCCGCGGTTTCCCAGGAGATGGCGGCCGTCGCGGCGGCCGAGGCGGTGTGCGAGGGCGTCGATGATCGGCCGGCCGCCAGCGTTCTCGAAGTAGCGCGCGGGGGTGCCCGAGGCCGTCAGTTCGTTGGCGAGTCGTCGTGCCGCGGTCGACTTGCCGGCCCCGTCGACGCCGACAAGCACGATCATTCTCGGTCGAGCGCGCATACCCGACCGTAAACCGCTTCGTTGAGCCCGTTCGCCCCGGTGGTGCCGGCTACGGATCATGATCGGGTGGCCGGGCCCCGGTGACGCGGCGAGCGGACGATGGCCCAGGCGGTCTTTCGCGGTGTCGTCGCGGTGGGCGGATGCCAATCTGACGGCGGCGGGGCGCTGGCCGGGCGGGCGGACCTTGGCGCTGTCGCCGCCGAGGTCCGCCCGTCCCGTTGATCGGCGTTTTCGCCCTCTCCTGGCTACGAAACAGACCCGGCAACGACCCTCAGAGGGCCGAAACGGTGATCATGGGGACGTCGGAACGAGCGCACCTAAGCGGAGGCGGAGCTAGGGCTTCGGGCGGGTGCGGCCTTGGAAGCGGTCGCGGAGTTTGGGGAACTGGCGGCGCAGGATGGGGCGGCCTAGTTCGTAGAAGGCCGAGTTGAGCTTGAGCCAGGGGTGTTCGAACGGGCGGTAGTCGCGGGTTCGCGCGAGGCGGGCGAACAGGTCGGGGCGGCTCTGGCGTAGGTAGCGGCGGGCCCGGGCGGCGTGCAGCGGGTTCGACGCGATCCTGATGACGGTCGCCTGCTCCAGCTGTGGGGTGGAGAAGGCGAGGTTCTCTCGGGTGGAGCGCGAGCTGGCTTCGGACACGATCAGCTCCTCGGCGACCCCGAGGGCGGAACGCGCATAACCAGCCATCGTGTCCGCTTCGGCAACTGCGGCGCCCAGCGTCGCTGCCCCGGTGAAGACCAGCAGGCTGTCCGTGCGGCGCCGCCGGGAGCGAACTGCGATCTTGGTCCGCCACTGCTGGTTGGCGCTTACGTTGCCGTTGTGGCGAGTCGGGCAGCCTAAGACCACGATGACCTCGGTCTGGTCGTCGGCGCCGGTCTTCGCTGGTGGGTCGGGGAAATGCCGGCGGGACGCGGTCCAGTGCGTGAGCTCGACGGCACACGCTGCCAGGACCACCATCCCGACCGCGGCGAACGCCACCCACCAGGCCACCGGCATGTCCTCATCATCCGGGTCGGACCGGCGCCGGCCTGCTCCAGGCCAGCGCCAAAGTGTCCGCGCTTCGCGCTACGCCCGAGGAACCGCCGCGCGGCACGCCCGTGGAACAGCGCTGCGCATCCGTGGAACGCCGTGCGGCACGGCCGCGACGGCCTGGCCGGCCCCACCACCCCCGTGCGAGAGCTGGTGCGGCCGGCTCGCCGCTCGGTCAGGAGGACTGACAGCCGATCCCGTCGCCGTCGCCGTCGAGACCGAAGGGGTCCGGGGGCAACACGCGGATCGGGCCACTTACGTAGTTGGGACCGTTACCGGAGCCGCCCGCGCAGTCGTAGTCGCCAATGCCGTCGTGCAGGCAGTTGTCCGGGTAGGCGGGGTCACAGTTCGCCGGCGGCGGAGCCGTTGTCGCCGGCGGTGCTGGTGCGGGCGCCTGGTTCTGCGGCGGCGGGGCAGCCTGGGCTGGCGGTGGCGGCGGGGCCTGCGACGTGTGCGGAGCCGCCACCGCGGCGGCGGCCGCCCGAGTTGGCGCCGTTTGCGCTGGCGCCGCCTGGGCCGCCTTCGTCGTCGGCGGAATAGCGGACGTGGGCGCGACGGGCGGTGGGTCGGCGGCGACGTCGAGTCCCAAAGGCGTATCGCCGAGGGAGGGCTCGGATGTCGCCGGATCCGACGTCTCCGGGGCCACCAGGCCAACGGCGCTGGCCTCGACCTGAGCCGAGCCCGACGCGTCGTCACCGGTGTGAGACGAGCATCCGGCCAGGCCCAGCACCAGGACCGCCAAAGGAGCGGCCAACCACGCGCCGGCCACCACGTGCCGGCGCGGTCGTCCTAACGCCGACGCCTCAGCGAGCCTGATGTCCGTTCGTCCGTCGATCGCCCGCATGTTTCGCATTGCGCCCCCCCGAGTCACATGAGGTGGCAACAGTAGCGGCAGGTGAGAGCGCAGCGAAGTCAAGCGACTGCTTTGTGTCGTGTCCGTGTCCTGGTAGTGGACTTCTGGTTGAGATCTTGACTGTCCGTTATGAAGCTGAATCCGCGTCCACCGGCGTCGGCGATCTGTTCGCCTCAACCGGCGCGCGCAGCGGGAGAATCCCGGCCGGTCCGGCAGCCCCGCAGCGGCTAGCGCAGCGCCCGCGACGGTCGGCCCGGCGCGGTGATCGCCGTTTTCGCCCTCGGGCGGTCGTGAATCGGGCCTGGCCGCAACCACTCGAGGGCCAAGCCGACGATCATGATCAAGGCGCGGAGCGGGCGGCCCCTTGTCGGGCGCGGCGCTACGCCGACTGAGGCGCGGCGCTACGCCGACTGAGAGGCCGTCGCGGAGAGGAACGCGGAGGCGCTCAGCAGGTCGGACAGCCCGGTGGTCACCGGATCGGTCACGATCGTCGGCGCGGCGCTCGTCGGTTCGGTGACCGGCGGTTCGGTGGTGACCGGCGGCTGTGTCGTCGGAGCCGGTGCCGCGCTTGTCGTGACCGGCGGTGTGGTGCGCGGCGGCGTGATGACGGGCGTCGTCGGCTCGATGACCGGCGGTGTCGTCGTCGGCCCGGCCGGCGGTGACGGGCGCGGCGGCGTGGTGATCACTGGCACGGTCACCGGCGGAAGCGTCCTGGGACCAGCGCTCGACGGGATCGTGACCGGCGGGAGGATCACGCCAACCGGTTCCACCGGCACGACCGGCGCGAAGCCGGGAGCCAGGGGACTCGTCGAGCCGGGCTGCTTCTCCGACTTCGCGTCCGGGCGACCGCCCAAGGCCGGCGGACGAGCGCCGGCTGTGGCTGGCGGCGGGGCGACGCCCGCATCGGCGGTGGGCGTTACCGCTGCGGGAGCGGTGTCGAGCTCCAACAGTGGACCAATGCTCCAGCTCGCCGTGGAGTTCGGCGCGTCCTCGGCGCTGAGCGCCGCGGTCGCTCCCTTACCGTGGCTGGTCATCACCATCACGAACACGATGAGCCCCGTCGGGACGACCACCATTACGGCAGCGACCAGTCGCCGCTCGAACGTCGACACCCGCCGGGCGGTGAGCCAGGCGACCACCGGAACGAGCGCGAAGAGAACGCAATAGATCAGCACCCTGAGCATTCCACGCCCCAAGCCGCCTTTGGCGATGTGATCCGCTTACCATACGGCCGATGCGCCCGATATGACCATCCCAAGACGGACATCCGACGCGCCATCTGGCGAAATATGGTCGCCGTAGGTCACCACGCTGGAACGATTTGGTAACAGCGTGTTGGTTGGTTGGACGTAGTTGTGCTGGTAGCGAGAGGCCCGGTTGTGAGTGGCACTGGGCGGCCGGCCGAATTGTCAGGCACGATCGGAAGCACCATGACGCTTCCTGCCACCACCGACCTCGTTGACGCCCTGCCCCCGGGCGGGCTGCCCGCCGCACGCCTGGATCCGCTTGGCGAGGACGCGATCTACGCGACTTTCGAGGAGTGGGCGCGCGACCGAGGGCTGTCCCTCTATCCGCACCAGCAGGAGGCGCTCATCGAGATCGTCTCCGGGGCGAACGTCATCCTGGCCACCCCGACCGGGTCGGGCAAGAGCATGGTGGCCGCCGGCGCGCACTTCGCCGCGCTCGCGACCGGTCGTCGCACCTACTACACCGCGCCGATCAAGGCACTCGTCTCGGAGAAGTTCTTCTCGCTCATCGAGATATTCGGCGCCGAGAGCGTCGGCATGATCACCGGCGACGCGGGCGTCAACGAGCAGGCACCCATCATCTGCTGCACGGCGGAGATCCTCGCCAACCTGGCGCTGCGCGAGGGTGCCGACGCCGATGTCGGCCAGGTCGTGATGGACGAGTTCCATTTCTATGCCGACCCGGGCCGCGGCTGGGCCTGGCAGGTGCCGCTCATCGAGCTGCCACAGGCCCAGTTCGTCCTGATGTCGGCGACGCTCGGCGACGTCACCCGGTTCGAACGCGACCTGACCCGCCGGACCGGCCATCCGACCGCGGTCGTGCGCTCCGCCGACCGGCCGGTGCCGCTCTATTTCCAGTACGTCATGACGTCGCTGCAGGAGACCATCGAGGAACTGCTCTCCACGCACCAGGCGCCGGTCTACATCGTGCACTTCACCCAGGCCTCGGCGCTGGAACGTGCCCAGGCGCTGACCAGCATCAACGTCGCGACGAAGGCGGAGAAGGACCAGATCGCGACGGCGATCGGCGGCTTCCGCTTCAGCTCCGGGTTCGGTAAGACCCTCTCCCGGCTCGTGCGCCATGGGATCGGCGTGCACCACGCCGGGATGCTGCCGAAATACCGACGGCTCGTCGAGGTCCTCGCCCAGGCGGGGCTGCTGAAAGTCATCTGCGGAACGGACACGCTGGGCGTCGGCATCAACGTGCCGATCCGCACGGTCATGTTCACGTCGCTGTCGAAGTACGACGGGACCAGGAACCGCATCCTCACCGCCAGGGAGTTCCACCAGATCGCCGGGCGGGCCGGTCGGGCCGGGTACGACACCGCCGGTTACGTCGTCGTGCAGGCGCCCGAGCACGTCATCGAGAACGAGAAGGCGCTGGCGAAGGCCGGCGACGACCCGAAGAAGCGGCGCAAGGTCGTCCGCCGGAAGCCGCCCGAGGGCCAGGTCGGCTGGGGGCAGCCGACCTACGACCGGCTCATCGCCGCCGAGCCCGAGCCGCTGACCTCGCATTTCGTCGTCACCCACTCGATGCTGCTGAACGTCATCTCCCGGCCGGGCGACGCGTTCACCGCGATGCGTCATCTGCTCACCGACAACGACGAGGACCTGGCCGCGCGGCGCAGGCACATCCGCCGGGCCATCGCGATCTACCGTGCACTGCTCGCAGCCGGCGTCGTGGAGAAGCTCGAGCAGCCGGACGCCACCGGGCGCACGATCCGGCTCACCGGTGACCTGCAGTTCGACTTCGCGCTGAACCAGCCGCTGTCACCGTTCGCGCTCGGCGCGCTCGACCTGCTCGACCGGGAGGCGCCGGACTATCCGCTCGACGTTCTGTCCGTCATCGAGTCGATCCTGGACAACCCTCGGCAGGTGCTGTCGGCGCAGCAGTTCAAGGCGCGCGGCGAGGCGGTCGCGGCGATGAAGGCCGAAGGCCTGGACTACGACGACCGGATGGAGGCGCTGCAGGAGGTCACCCATCCGAAGCCGCTCGACGAGCTGCTGACCGCCGCACTGGAGATCTACCGGCACGGCGCGCCCTGGGTCGACGACTACGAGCTGGCGCCGAAGTCGGTGGTCCGGGACATGTACGAGCGGGCGATGACGTTCGCCGAGTACATCAGCTTCTACGGCCTGGCCCGCTCGGAAGGGCTTCTGCTGCGCTATCTGGCCGACGCCTATAAGGCGCTGCGCCAGACCGTGCCCGACACGGCCCGGACCGAGGAACTGTCCGATCTGATCGAATGGCTCGGCGAGCTGGTTCGTCAGGTCGACTCCAGCCTGCTCGACGAGTGGGAGCGCCTGCGTAACCCAAGCGCGGCCAACCTGGCCGAGGCCGCCGCGATCGAGCATGGCGACCGGCTCAGCGACAAGCCGCCGGCCGTTACCAGGAACGTCCGGGCTTTCCGGGTGCTCGTGCGGAACGCGCTGTTCCGGCGGGTCGAGCTCGCGGCGCTGCGCCGGTGGGACGAGCTCGGGGACCTCGACGGCGGGGCTGGTTGGAACGGCGACGCCTGGGAGGACGCCCTCGCGCCGTACTTCGACGAGCATGACGAGATCGGGACCGGCGCGGACGCCCGCGGCCCGAAGATGCTCATCGTCGACACGGCGACCCAGCCCGGTACCTGGCTGCTCCGCCAGATCTTCGACGATCCGGCCGGTGACCACGACTGGGGTATCAGCGCCGAGGTCGACCTCGCCGAGTCCGACGAGATCGGCGCCGCCGCTCTCACCGTCACCGCCGTCGACCAGCTCTGACGCCCGACCAGCTCTGACCGCCCGGAAATGGCGAACCGCCCCGGCCCTGACAGGAGGGAGGCCGGAGCGGTTCTGCTCCCATGCGTCGCGGGGACGGCGCGTGGGAGTGCCTGGGTGCCGGCGGGCTGGCCGGGTCGCTCGCCCGCCGGCTGGGGGACCGGCAGCCGTCGCGCGGCTGCCGGAGGTGGGCCTGGCCCGGACTAGCCGAACAGGGCCTGGTGGGTCTGCGGCCCGACGACCCCGTCGGCGGGAAGGCCGTGGCTGCCCTGGTAGGCGCGCACGACGCCGTCGGTCTGCGGGCCGAAGTAGCCGTCGACCGCGATCGTGTACCCAAGGCCCGACAGCTTCGTCTGCAGCTGGCGGACCGCGTCCAGGTAGGAGCTGTGGTTCGCCGCCTGCGACAGGTACCAGGCGTTCGCCGGCACGGCCGGGGCCGCCTTGGCCAGGGACACCGGAGCGGCCGAGACGGTACCGCTGCTCACCGCGTTCGCGGCGGCGTAGCCACGCGACAGGTACGCGCGGTACGCGCCGTTCGAGTAGGTGCTCCAGGCGCCCGGGCCGGAGCCCTTGCAGACCTGGGTCGCGGCCCAGGCGTTGGTCGCCGGGTCATAGAGGTTGCGGCTGCCTACCCAGCTGCTGTGGGCCCACATGTTGATCTGCCAGAGCCCGCGCGAGTCCTCGATGCCGGTGGCGTGGGCGTAGGTGTTGCCACTTGACTCGGCCAGCGCGATCGCGACCCAGGTCGAGAGGGGGACACCGCGGCAGCTGTCGAGACCGGCGCTGTGCGCGTAGGCGGCGATCTGCGCGTCGGAGATGACGCTGCTGGCGGCGCTGGCAGGAGCGACGCCGGTGAAGATTGCGGCGCCCGCGGTGGCGCTCATGACACCAGCGGCGACAATCGACGAACGGCGGCGGCGGGCATTACTCTTCTTGCGGTGACGGCCCTGGAGCATTCTGGAGGAATCTTTCCCGCACGCCTGTGAGGTTAGCTGTCGGGTTCGGGCCGGGAAGCCCGGCCAGCCTTTCTTCCGAGGACGCTCGGGAAATGGCTGGCTTAACCCCAAGGGCGCGCGCTGCGCGCGGGCCCGGAGGAACATGGTTCCCCCACTTCTGCCCTGGCGATCTCTAGGAGGGGGCACCGGACCGGGGGCAGAACTCGGCGTCCGAAACGGTGCTTTGTTGCGACCGGGGAAACCGTAACTAACTACTCGACGTAGCCACAAGCCGCTGACCAGGGCGGCTGTCCGGCAGATCTGTCACTCTCCGTGCAATGCACTGAGGTCAGGTGTCTGCTAAAGGTGATCTGTGACGAGGGTCACGGTGTTCTGCGCGAAAATGTGGGAACACGGGTTGGTTGTTCCGCGAAAGACTGTCGCGCAATGGCTCCGAGAGGCCGCCTTGGGGATATTCGGATGTCCGCTGCGCGGCAGACCCGCTGCGATACGTGAACCCCGCGCTCGTTACGCTCGGATGTCTCAACCGTCGCCGGGGGCCGTTTGCGTCCCGTGGTGGGCGTGGTGGCCGCCACTTTGCGTCGTCATCGCCGTGGTGCGCGCTGGGCCGCCCGCTCGGCAGCGCTCTTTGTCGCGAATTCCGGCGCGTCGGCCGGCGCCGCCGATAAACGGCGATTGATTTCTTGGACGCCGCGGCGACGCGGTGGGCCGCTCGGTGGTGCCGCCCGGCCTCGGCTGGCTCGGTCGAGGCCGGGTCGGATGCGCTGCGGCTTCGCTGGGACGCGAACCGTTAACAGCGAATGAACTGTCCGTGATGCGACAGTCGCGAAGGTAGTTGGCGAAGGTACCTTTTGGGCCAATCGTTCGACTTTCGCGTCGGAGCCGACGCGGGAGGTGCTCGATCGCGCGGGTGGGAGCGTCGTCAGGTGCTCGGCATGATCAGGAACCACCTGGACACGTTCATCTCCGGGTTGGGGCTGCTGGCGACCCTGGCCGGCTGGCTGGTCGACCGGTTCCTCGGTGACCGCCGGGTCGTGACCTACCGGGTGCACCTCAACAGCAAGATCGGTGTGACTCCCCGGTCGGTCGCGAGCAACTTCGACTTCGAGATCCGCCACCGCGGTCAGCCCGTGCCCGACGGCAGCCTCGTCCTGTTGAGGCTGAAGAACGCGGGTCGGCTCGACGTCAGCCGGGAGGACGTCAGCACCGAGTCTCCGATCACCTTCACCTTCCCCGGCCGGACGGTCCAGGCTGTCCAGGTCGTCGAGCCGAGCCCGGCCTCGCTGGATCGGGTGATCCAGCCGGAGTTCGACGGCGAGACGGTCCGCATCCCGCAGTTCGAGCTGAACCGCGGCAATCGCTTCAAGCTCCTGGTGCTGCTGTCCGGCGACCGGACGGAAGTGGGCGCCGGCGGCTACATCCGCGGCGGCCGGGTGGAACGAGACAGCGACCGGCGGCGCAACCGCGGACTCGTCTTCGGCGGGCTCTCCCTGCTGCTAGCCGGCCTGCTCATTGGTCTGCTGATCGTCAACCACACGGGCGGGACGCCGAGCGCGATCCGCTGCGTCCGCGGCGAGCTTCGGATCGAGGGCTCCACGGCGTTCGCTCCGGTGGTGAAGAGCATCGCCGACGACTACCACCACAGCTGTGGGAACGCGACCCTCACCGTTGTCGCCGACGGCAGCATCACCGGCCTGCGGTCCGTCGAGGGCGCTGGCCGGGCGAACGCCGGCGATGCGGTCACCCGGCTCGCGATGTCCGACGGCGCCGCGTCCGGGGAGTTCGGCTCCCTGGTGGCGCGGCCGGTCGCGGTCGTCGTCTTCTCGCTCGTGGTGAACCAGTCGACCGGGGTCCACGATCTGACTGTCGCCCAGGTGCGCGATATCTACGCCGGCCGCGTGACGAACTGGAAGCAGATCGGCGGGGCGGACCTCGCGATCCGGATCGTCTCCCGGGGATCCGAGTCGGGGACCCGCGGAGCGTTCGAACGCCGGGTGCTCGGCACCCCGGAACCGGCCGTCTCGTCCAACGACTGCATCAGCAAGGACCGCGATCCCCAGGCGGCGACGATCCGGTGCGAGTTCGGCACCGAAGCGACCCTGCTCGACGAGGTCTCCCGGACACCCGGCGCGATCGGCTACGCCGAGCGCGGCGCCGCGGCGACCTACCAGAAGGTCAACGAGGTCAAGCTCGGCGGCTGGGAGGCGGACCTGAGCACCGTCGAACGCGGCGAGTACCCGTTCTGGGAGGTCGAGTACTTCTACACCTACGGCAACCCGGCCGGGGACAGCCTGCTCTCGGCCTTCCTCGAATACACCACCCTCGACGCGGCGAAGAACCTGCTTCGTGCCGACAGCTTCACGCCCTGCGTCGACCGCGCCAAGAACCTGATGACCACGCTGTGCGCCCAGCACTGACGGGCGCGCCCGGTCAGGGCTGGAAGCGGTAGCCCATGCCCGGATCGGTGAGCAGGTGCCGAGGGCGGGCGGGGTCCTCCTCTAGCTTCTGGCGAAGCCGATTCAGGTAGGTGCGCAGGTAGTGGGTCTCCGATCCGTAGTTGGCGCCCCAGACCTCGGTGAGCAGCTGACGTTGGGTGACGAGCTTGCCCGGGTGGCTGAGAAGAACCTTGAGCAGGCCCCACTCGGTCTTCGTCAGGTGGATCTCCTCCACCGGCTCCGCGGCCGATTCCGCGGGGACGCCGTTGTCCGGGTGGCCCGCTGCCCCCGCTCCGGTGGCTGCTTCGGCGGCCGGTTCCAGGCGCGATCGTTCGCTGGGTGTCGCCTCGCCGAGTGCGCCGGCAGCCGGCGTGGCTGACCGGGTGACGCGGTGGGCGGCTAGATCGACGGTCACCCGGCCGAACCGGACGATGGGGCTCGCTGACTGTTCGCCGGTGCGGCGGGCGACGGCGCGCAGCCGGGCCAGCAGCTCGTCGATGCCGAACGGCTTGGTGATGTAGTCGTCGGCGCCGGCATCCAGGGCGCCGACCTTGTCCCGACTGTCCGCGCGGCCCGACAGGACCACGATCGGCACCCGGGTCCAGCCACGCAGGCCGTGGATCACTTCGACGCCGTCCAGGTCGGGCAGGCCGAGGTCGAGGATCACGATGTCCGGTCGAGTCTCGGCGGCGGCGGTGAGCGCGGTGGCGCCGGTATCCGCGACCACCACCTCGTAACCGCGGGCACGCAGGTTGATCCGCATCGCGCGCAGGATCTGCGGCTCGTCGTCAACGATCAGAACCCGGGTCATCGCGGCCCCCCTGAGGTCGCAGGCCCCCCTGATGGCTCCGGCCCCCCTGATGTTGCCGGCCCCCCTGATGTTGCCGGATCCACAGCCTCCTCGGTCGTCCCGCTGGCGGCCGGAAGCTCGACGACCATCGTGAGGCCGCCGCCGGGGGTGTCCTCGGGGGTGAGGGTCCCGTTCATCGCCTCGGTCAGGCCGCGGGAGAGCGCGAGACCGAGGCCGGTGCCGACCGTGTTGTCGCGGTCGCCAAGTCGCTGGAACGGCTGGAAGATCGCGTCACGGTCCGTCTTGGGCACGCCAGGGCCGCGGTCGACGACGCGGATCTGCACCCGGTCGCCGAGCGTGCTCGCGCTGACGAGTGGGGGCGAGCCCGCCGGGGAGAATCGGATCGCGTTGGCGACCACGTTGGCGATGACGCGCTCCAACAACACCGGATCGGCGCGCATCGCGGGCACCTCGGGGTCCGCGCTGACCTGGATGCGTACTCCGACCGCATCCGGCCCGAGACAGTCGAGTGCGAGCGCGACCACATCCTCGACGTGGACCGCCCGTGGAAACACCGACAACACCCCCGCCTGGAGACGACTCATGTCGAGCAGGTTCTCGACCAGCGTCGTCAGCCGGTCGAGCGACTCGTCCGCGGTGGCGACCAACTCGGCCCGTTCCTCCGGCGACCAGACCACATCCTCGGCCCGCAGGCCGGTGACAGCCGCCTTGGCCGCCGCCAGGGGGGTGCGCAGGTCGTGACTGACCGCCGTCAGCAAAGCGGAGCGGACCCGGTCCGCCTCGGCGAGTGGTTTGACGGAAGCGGCCTCCTGCGCCAGCCGGAGCCGTTCCGCGGCGGTGGCCGCCTGTGCGGCGAATCCGGCGAGCAGCCGCCGGTCCGCGGCCGGCAGCGGCCGGCCGCGGAGGACGAGCGTGAACCGGCCGGCAGGCACCTCGACATCGCCGTCGGAGGGGTGTTCGGCGGGCCTGGGACCTACGTTCGCCACGATCTCCCAAAGGTCGCGGCCCGACCCAGGCGGCGGCGGATTCGAGGCGTCGTCACCGGATCTGGCCGCCAACAAGGTCACCGACGTCATGCCGAACCCCTCGCGGACACGTTCCAGGATCGCCGGCAGTGGATGCTCACTGCGCAGGACGGTGCCGGCGAGTGTCGCGAGGGTCTCCGCTTCGGCACTCGCCCGGGCCGCCTGCACCGAACGGCGCCGAGCGAGATCCACGACCCGGCTGACGGCGATGGCGACCGCCACGAACGCCGCCAGCGCGAACGCGTTGTTGCGATCGTCGATCGTCCAGGTGTGCAGCGGCGGGGTGAAGTAGAAGTTCAACAGCAACGAGGCCGCGACCGCGGCCGCGAGCGCAGGCCAGATCCCGCCGATGAAGGCCGACGCGACGACGACCAGCAGGTAGAGCAGCGTGTCGGAGGTCAGGTTGACCTCTTGTCGGCTTGAGGTCGCCAGCACGGTGAGGAGCGCCAGGGCGCCGCCGGCGAGGGTGAACCCGGCCAGTTGCCGGCTTGCCGACAGAGTCAGCGACGAGGCCCGCCGTCTGGCCCGCCCAGCGCCGAGAACCCAGGCTCCGCCCGATTTCGACCCGTCCTCGCCGGGTATGCGCGTTCCTCGACCACCGGCGCTGGACTCCTCGTGGGTGACGAGATGCACGTCGATGGACCCGGAACGAGCCGTCGTCGTGACGCCGACGCCGCGGCTGACCAGGTGCGCGAACCGGCCACGCCGGCTCGCGCCCAGCACCAGCTGGGTGGCGTTCTCGGCGCGCGCGAAGTCCAGCAGCGCCTTCGGGACGTTGTCGCCGAGAACCAGGTGGTAGCTGCCTCCGAGGCTCTCGACGAGGGCGCGCTGCCGGGCCAGCGCCGCCGGGTCAGCGCCTGTGACCAGGCCGTCCGGCCGGCTGACGTGGACGGCAAGCAGGTCGCTGCCACCGGTGGAACGGGCCGCGATCCGGGCAGCCCGGCGGATCAGTGTGTCGCCCTCCGGCCCGCCCGTGATCGCGACGACAACCCGCTCACGGGCCTCCCAGGTGTCGGTGATTCCGTGATCGACCCGGTAGTCGTCCAGCTGCTCCTCGACCTTGCCGGCGACCCAGAGCAGTGCGAGCTCGCGCAGCGCGGTCAGGTTGCCGACCCGGAAGTAGTTGGCCAGCGCGGCGTCGACCTTGTCGGCCGCGTAGACGTTTCCGTGCGCCATCCGGCGGCGCAGCGCCTCCGGGGCCATGTCGACCAGCTCTACCTGGTCGGCCGCCCGGACCACCGCGTCGGGGATGGTCTCCCGCTGTGGCACCCCGGTGATCGTGCTGACAACGTCGTTGAGCGACTCGAGGTGCTGGATGTTCAGAGTCGTGACGACGTCGATGCCGGCGCCGAGCAGATCCTCGACGTCCTGCCATCGCTTGGCATTGCGGGAGCCGGGGACGTTCGAGTGCGCGTACTCGTCGACGAGGGCGAGCGCTGGCTTGCGGGCGAGTACCGCGTCGACGTCCATCTCGGTGAAGCGGGCGCCGCGGTGGTAGACGGTCCGCCGCGGGACGATCTCGAACTCGCCGATCATCTCGGCGGTGAGGTGGCGGCCATGCGTCTCCACCAGGCCGATCACGGTGTCGGTGCCGCGTCCGGCCCGGCGGTGGCCCTCGGACAGCATCGCGTAGGTCTTGCCGACGCCGGGGGCGGCGCCGAGGTAGATCCGCAGCCGGCCTCGCCGCGGCCCGTCGACGGCGTCGGAGGTCATGGGCGTGGTCCGGTCCTGTCTGGTCGTCGTAGTGCGCTGGCCATGGCTGTTCAGCCGACGTGGACGGCGGGGCGCCGGGAACGATCCGGTTCGGCCTCGCGTAGCACCTCGCGAGTGATCGGAGCGACCTCCCCGACGCCGAAGATCAGGAACCGGATCAGGTTGGTGAACGGGTTCCCTTCCGTCCACTCGAAGTAGATGTGCGGGCGAGTCCCGGTGGTGTCACGCACGTAGAGCAGCAGCGCGGCGATCGCGTTGGGTACCGAGGTGCTGGTCAGCCGCAGCACGCGATAGCCGTGCAGGTCGAGGCCGGTGACATCGAGGGCACATTCGAACTCGGACGCGTCGGTGATCGCCACCTCGACGAACAACAGGGGGTCTCCGGCGGGGATGTGCGCGTCTCGACGGATCTGCGCCTCCTTGCCGCGGTACTCGGCCGCCTCACCAGTGTCGGGCTCGTTGGCCACCAGCCGCAGATCCGCGGGCTCGCCGTCCCCCGAGCCGTCTCGTCGGCTCGTCGCCGCCACGTCGGCGATGAACTCGCGTGCGGCCGCGTCGGCGCGGACTTCGGTGACCCGGAGCTCGAACGCTCGTACCGACCGGGAGATGAACGAGACGGTCACGATCACGACGATGAAGATAGACGCGATGATCAGACCGTCCGGCCGTTCGAAGACGTTGGCGATCGTCGTGTAGATGAAAACAGCCGTGATCAGGCCAAAGCCGAGGAGCCGTTTGGTCGAGCGGCGCCCGTCGGCCCTTCGGCGCATTCCGGACAACGTCACCGCGAGCGAGGCTGAGGTGATCAGAACGAGCACGCCGGTGGCGTAGGCGCCGCCCTGCTTGTCGACGCTGGCGTCGAAGACCCAGGTGATCAGGAACCCGATGCCGACGAATACCAGGACGAGCGGGCGAACTGCCCGGGTCCACCGTGGAGCCATGCCGTACCTGGGCAGATAGCGCGGGACCAGGTTGAGCAGCCCGGCCATCGCGGAGGCTCCCGCGAACCACAGGATCGTGATGGTGCTGACGTCATAGACGGTGCCGAACGCCTTGCCGAGCAGTTCGTGGGCGAGATACGCGAGAGCGCGGCCGTTGGCGGGCCCACCGGTCTGGAAGTCCCGCTCCGGGATCAGCCACACCGTCACCAGGCTGCTGGCCAGCAGGAAGCAGCTCATGATCAGGGCGGCGGTCGTGAGCAGCCGGCGGGCGCCCCGGATTCGGCCGTGGGGATGGGCTTCCGTGTCGGTCTCGTCCCCCCGGATCAGCGGCATGACGGCGACACCGGTCTCGAAGCCGGACATGCCGAGCGCGAGCTTGGGGAACACGATCAGGGCGAACCCGACCAGCAGGAACGGATTGGGATGCTGGGCGATCAGGAGTCGGTGCCAGTCGCCGATGACGTGGGGTTCGCTCACGACCTTGCTGAAGGCGGCGACCATGACCACCGCGTTCAACGACAGGTACACGACGACCAGGACCACGGCTAGGCCGACGGCCTCGGTGAAGCCCCGCAAGAACACCGCTCCGAGCAACGCCAGCAGGAACAGCGTGATCAGCATCGACTCGCCGTGCAGCACGGCTGGCGTGTACGGATTCTCGACGATGTGCGCCGACGCGTCCGCGGCCGACAGTGTCATCGTGATGATGAAGTCGGTGGCGGCGAAGCCGAGCAGTGCGAGCACCAGCAGCTTGCCCGCCCACCAGGGCAGGAAATGCTCAAGCATCGCGATCGAGCCCTCGCCATGCGGGCTTTCGTGCGCGACTCGCCGGTACACCGGCAGCGCACCGGCCAGAGTCAGCACGATCAGGACAAGCGTCGCGACCGGACTGACCGCGCCGGCGGCGAGCACCGCGATGCCCGGCTGGTACCCCAGCGTCGAGAAGTAGTCGACCCCGGTCAGGCACATGACCCGCCACCACCGGTGCATCCGGTGCGCCTCGGCCGGCGGCTGCGTGTGCGGGCCGGCGTGCCGCTGTGACTGCTCGGCCAGGCCCTGCAGCAGCCAGGCCCGCAGGCTCTGCCGGTAGCGGCCGCTTCTGGTCGGGCTGGCCGGTCGGCTCACCTCCCGGCGCCGTTCCGACGGCGGCGCGGGCTGCGGGACGCCGGCTGGTTCGATTGGGCCACGGTGTTCGATTGGGCCAGGGTCTGCGGGGCCAGGGTCTTCGGGGCCACAGTGGCCGTCTTCGGCCGGCTGGACGTTGTCCGGCGCGTTCGCAGGGTATCGCGGCCGCGTGGTCACCAGTGCCTCCATCGGCAGTCTGAGCGCCCAGGCCGAAGCTGCCGAGCCGCCGAGGCGGGTTGCCCGGCTCCCTGGGTTATGACCGCAATACATCGTGGGGGCGGCAAGTGGGCGCGAAGATCCTTATTAATGGTTTGTTGACGCCCCCAACGCCGGCACACGGACCTACGCTTCCCGCCGGGGGGCCTGCCGTCCCATCGACGGGCCGTCTTACCCGCGGGGGACGTCAACCGCCGGCCGTCGTCGACGGCAGCACCAGGACGGGTCGTCGGCGGAGCACTCCGGTCGCCGAGCTGAGCGCGGGAGTTTCGGGAAAGCCGCTCCTCGGTGAAGATTCACGGAATTAAGCCATCGATGCTGATATTTCGTCCGGAGCCCGCTGCCCAGGACGGGGCCGCGTCAACACCGGGTAGAAAGTCGGCCCGGCGTCGTCAATATCGCGTAGATGTGGCGTCTGTTGCTCCGTGCTCGGGTGAGCCTGGCAGTAGACCGGCCGAGGGCGCTGGGGCGGTAAGTCGAAACGCTTAGGCCGGTGGGCAGCGATCGGGTGACGCATCGCCGCGGTCACCGGCGGGGCCGGTGGCATCGGCAGCGGAGCCGGAAGGAAGGCATCATGCGGTCACCGACAGCTGATCACCATGGATCCGTCGGTACGGCAGGTCCCTCCAGCGTGGGCCAACGCCCGGCCGTCCGGGTGCCCACCGCACCGTTCGAAGTAGTGCTGGCCGCGGGCTTCGTCGGCTTCCTGATTCTCTGCGCCGGATTCAGCTCGATGCCGGGGGTGCGGCACGACGGACTGTTGCTGCTCTGCGCCCTCGTGGCGGTGCTGGGCTGGTGGGCGTCGCCGGCCGCGGCCGTAGCTGTCGGCACGCTGGCCTGGCCGTTCTATCTGGGCTGGGTCGTTCGCGACGACGGTCAGCTCGGCCTTCGTGGCTGGATCGACCCGCTTGTGCTGGCCGTGTTCGTCGGCATCGCGCTGCTGGCCGTCACCCTGCGCAAGGCGTTGACCTGGTCGGTCCGGAGCCGCTTCACCGAGACCAGCGCCGCCGAGGCCTGCGCTGGCGGTACCGGGGACGCTGTTGGTACCGGGGACACCGTTGGTGCCGGGGACGCTGTGGGTGCCGGGGAGGTCGCGGCGGCCGGGGTCGCGGCCCTGTTCCAGCGGCTTCCACGCCGCTCGCCGCGTGCGGCGAAGGGCGCTCCCGGGCGGTACGGGACGCGCCCGGCCGGCAAGATCAACCAGGTCTGAGCTGGGCGGAGACAGCCGCGGTTCGAGGCCGATCATGCCGCCCGAGGCACGTTCGGCGGCCCAGAGGCGGGGCCGAGTGTTCACGATGCGTTGACGCTGCGGGCGAGGACAGCCGCGCTGGCCGCCACCTATCGTGCGGTTCATCCTCCGGGCCGCAAGGTGCCGGTTCAGGCGGCTGAACAGCCGCGGCGGGTGGGGTCGAGGCGGTTCATGGATGTTCGGCTGGTGACGAGGGCCGGTGTCGAGCGGCACCCCGTCGAGGCGCTTGGCGAACTGCTCCGCAGGGTCTCGGTCGTCCCTGCCGGCGGCGGCGAGGCCGAGAGCCCCGACGACGCCGACGCGGTGGAGACCGGTACGGAGTTCGTCTGGGTCGACATTCCGAGCTGCGAAAAGGACGCGGAACGGGTGTTGCTGGACGTTTTCGGCTTCCACCCACGGGCGGTGCACGACTGCGCCGAGCGAAACCTGGTGGCCAAGACGCATTCCTATGCCGACCATGTCTTCGTCGTTCTCCACGGCCCGGAGCAGGGTGTAGGCGGACACGTGCACTACATCGAACTCGACCAGTTCATCGGCCGCCACTTCCTGGTCACGGTGCACGGGCCGATCAATCCCGCCGTGGACCCGTCGGTCGCGCTGCGCGAGACCAGTTCCGTGCTGGCCCGGATGGACGCCGGGCGGCTTCGCCCGGCTAGCCCCTTCGATCTGTCGCATGCGATCGTGCTCGCCCTCGCGGCCAGTCAGGAGAGGTTCGTCGAGGCACTGACCGCCGATGTCTGGGGCCTGGAGCAACGGGTGATCGCCGGCCATTTCGGCGAGCCGGAGCCCTTCCTCGACGAGTTGTTCCGGGCCCGGCACGGCCTGCTCGCCGCGCGCACGATCAGCGCGCTGAACAGGGAGACCTACGCCCGGCTCATGGGCCGAGTCTGGGCGCTCCCGGCCGGGGTCAGGCCGCTGCTCGCCGAGATCACCGACGAGTTCGAGCAGGTACGCGGCCTGGCCGACGTCCAGCGCGAGTACCTGCAGGGCGTCATCGAGTTCTACCGCACCCGGATCGACACCAAGATGACGATCGCGGCGGAACGGCTGGCGGTCATCGCCGCGATCACCCTGCCGATCACCGCGGTGTCCTCGATCTACGGCATGAACATCATCGTGAACACGAGGACCCGCCCCGAGCAGCTGATCATCGTGCTGATCGCGATGGCCGCCATGTCCGCGGCGCTCTTGCGCTGGGCCAAACGCCGCGATTGGTGGTAGGCCAGGCGGGTCCTGTCGGCGCGTTCCGCGGGACGCCGAGGTCAGGCGTTCCGCGGGAGGCCAGGTGTTTCGAGGAACGCCTCGGGTGCCTGCGCTCCCCCGGGGGCGCGGGACAGGCTACCGGTGGGGCCGTGCTCCCGAGGTGGATCTTCGTTTCGAGGGCAGGCGCCGGTTCGCATACGCAACTGGCGATCTTCGCGCGATCTCGCGGGACTGGCCGGACATGATCGCCAGTTTGGTATGAATAAAAGGTGCGAATGGGACGCGGAACGACGATCTGCATACCCAGTTCGTGATCAAGGCCTCTCGGGCGCGGGAACGGCTACCGGTGATCACCGATTAGGTATGGAAATCGGCGGTTCCGCGGGCCGGAAATGCGCCGAACCGAACACCACACCGCGACCGCCGCGACCGACCGCGGAGGAAGGCCAGAGATCAGGCTCGGTCCGAAGGTCAGGCTGTGTGGCCCGAAGATCAGGCAGTCTGTGCCCAGGGATCGGGGGCCCGGCGATCGGGGGCCCGGCGATCGGGGGCCCGGTGATCGGGCGGCGCGGGCCAGGGCTCTGGCCGTCAGGAGCTGGGGCGGTCGGTGCGCATGGATTCCTTCAGCTCACGACTGGCCTGGCGCAGATCACGTTTGACCTCCCGTTCGCTTCTGGCCGGGGTGCCTGGCTGTGTCACCGCCATGACCTGATCCTGCTGGGGGAGTCGGACTTCTACGACCGTCGGACCGCCCGGCGGGCTGGTTAGCGTGAAGGTGCCGTCCATGGCACGAACACGCTCGGTGAGCCCGGCGAGCCCACCGCCCGAGGTGGCGCTCGCCCCGCCGCGCCCGTCGTCGGTGACGGTCAGCTCGATCGTCCGGCCGCGCTGCGCCAGCCGGACGTCCGCGTTGGTCGCGCCGCTGTGCTTGCTGATGTTGGTGAGCAACTCGGCGGTCGTGAAGTAGAGCAGTCCCTCGACCGCGCCGGACGGACGGCTCGGCAGGTCGACGTTGACGGTGACCGGGACGATGCAGCGTCCGGCCACGTTCGACAGCGCCGCCCCGAGACCCCGTTCGGTGAGGATCGCCGGATGGATGCCACGGGCTAGGTTGCGTAGTTCCTCGAGCGCGACCTTCACCTCGCCGTGCGCCTGTTCGACCATCCGGGCCGCTGTAGCTGGGTCCTCATTCATCCGTTCCTTCGCGAGCCCCAGATCCATAGCGAGCGCGACGAGTCGGGCCTGGGCGCCGTCATGGAGGTCCCGTTCGATCCGCCGCCGGTCGGCCGCGGCTGCATCGACCATGGTCTCCCGGCCAGCCTCCAGCTCGCGGATGCGCCGTTCCATCGCGCTCGACGGCGAGAGCAGCGCCGACATCAACGCGCGGTCGACGGCGGCGAATCCGTACACGACGTAGGGCGCCACCGGCCAGAGGCCGACGAGGACCGTGAGTGTCACGCTGAACGAGACCACGCCCCACGGGAGCCGGATCAGCAGATACAACGCCGCGCGCCAGCCGACCGGGTCGGAAAGCTGGGCCCACAACCAGCCGAAGAACCCTGAGTTGCGAACCGGGACCTTGGACGGCGTTGGGATGTCTAGGCCCAGCAATGACCGGGCTCGCGCTCGGTCGACCTGCCCCCACATGCGACAGATGATCAAGCCGACGGCCAGCAGTGGAAGCCCGGTGATCGTGATCGCGAGGCCGCTGCCGAGGGTGAGCAGCACGACCATGGAGACGAAGCCGGCGATGGCGAGCGGCAGGTTCAGCAGCTCGAACGTCACCTGCTTCCACGCCCGGGCACCGATCCCCAGGAGGGGAATCGACTCCGGTACCGGCTTGCGCGCCTCGTCCGGGGTCAGCCCGGCCGCTCCGGGCGCACCGCCCGGAGCGGCGTCAAGACGGGACTTCGACGCCTCGGCGACGCCCTCGACCTCCGCGTCGGCCCCGTCCTTGCCCTGAGCCTCAGTGCCGTCCGCCTCGACCTCGGCACCGGCCACATCCTTGGCCTCGGCCTCAGCGTCGTCGGTCTCGGCGGCGGTCTCGGCCACGTCCTTGGCCTCGGCTTCGTCGGTCTCGGCGGCGGCTTCATCCGTGTCAGGCGCTTCGTCGGCGTAGGGCTCTTTGTCGGCGTGATGCGCTTCGTCAGCGTCGGGCACGGTGTCGCTAGCGTCGTCGCCGGCCGGGTCGTCGGCGCGGTCTTCTTCGCTGGTCTCGCTCGCGGTGTCGGTCTCAGCGTCCGGCAGGCCTTCGTCCGAACGGGTCTTCTCGAGAGCGACGACCTCGTCACCCGCGGCTTCGACGTCGCCCTGCGCCGAAACGCCCGTGTCCTGCTTATCGGGAGTGGCGCGCTCCGCTGCCACACGATCGGGTTCCACAGTTCCAGCCTGCCTTGTGGCCCAGGCCTCGCACCATAGGCCCAGGCCGCCCGCCCTGGTCGGGAGAACCCCACCCTGTACCGGGGGTGTGCGGGGCCTGGCCGCGCCTCAACCGGTGGGTCGCGGGGTGAGTCGCTGCCCAGCTGGCGCGGGGTCGCGGAGCCACCGGCCGACCTCGCCGGACCAGCCCTGGATAACACTGTGACCGTGACAAACGGGCAGGCAGGCTACTCAGGCACCGCGATGGTGCGGAAGCTCGGGGTCAAGGCCGGACATGAGGTTGTGCTGTGCGGCGCGCCGGCGGGCTGGGCCATCCCTGACCTTCCGGCCGACGTGACGAGCCAGCGGATCTCCACGCCGCCTGCCGCCGAGCCCGCCGGCCCTCCGTCCGGCGCGGCGAACGTCGTCGTTGCCTTCTGCCGGACGCCGGAAGAGCTGGAGGCTGCGATCGCGGGCTTCGGCCAGGTGATCTTTCCGGCGGGTGCGCTGTGGATCGCCTGGCCACGCAAGGCGGCCGGCCATCGAAGCGATGTCACCGAGAACCTCATCCGTGACGAGGCGCTCCCCCTCGGTCTGGTCGACACCAAGGTCGCCGCCCTCGACGTGGACTGGTCCGCCCTCAAGCTCGTGTGGCGCAAGGAACGGCGATAGCCGCCTAATCCGTGAGAAACAGCAGGTCGGTAGCGTGCCAGCAGATAGGACGGTACTGACCAGCAAGGCGGGCGTGAGGCGTGCGCCGGCCCTGCGGAGCCGGCTCATGACCACAAGCGGCCTCATGGTCGGTGGCTGTGCGCGGGCGCGAGGGAGCAGGCATGACCGCTGGTGGTACGGACGCGACGGCGCTGACGGTCGTCAACGCGCTGCTGCTGACGATGGCGGACGGAGCGGAACCGTTCCGCGGCTGGCTGACCGTCGGCGACGACGGCACGATCACCGGAATCGGGCCCGGTGACCCGCCGACGCCACCCTCGACCGTCGACCCCAGCGCCTCAGCGACATCCAGGGCGGTACTGGACGTAGGTGGGGCGATCGTCGCCCCAGGGTTCATCTCCGCGCACAGCCACCTGTTCATGTCCGGGCTGCGCGGGCTGGGGGTCGGCGAGACGCTCTACGGCTGGCTGGCCGAAAACATGGCCGTTCTGACCGGCGCCGGCGTCGAGGACCTGTACTGGTTCACTCTGCACGGCAGCCTGGACTTCGCCCGCAACGGCATAACGTCCGCGTTCAACTTCGCCCAGAGCCGGGTGATCTGGAACTACGACCCCCAGGTCGGCAGCGCCAGCCTCGGGAAGGTCCATCCTGTCGACTTCCTCACCCGTCAGGTCGACGCCGGCGCCGACGCCGGCATTCGGGTGATGTCCGCGATCCGGCTCGATGACGAGGCTTTCCCCGAGCAGCAGGTCCTCGACACGTTTGCCGCGGTGGCCGACCACATCGAGGCGAACGTGCCGGCGCCGCTCAACCTCGGCGCCGCGATCTTCGGTGCCGTGCAATGGGCGGCCACGTCCCGCACCGCCGCCGTGGAGGCCGAGCTCATGCGTCGGCATGGCGTGATCAACCAGGCCCACTTCGTCGAGACGGCCGAGGCGCTGGAGCAGCAGCAGGCCAAGTTCGCCTGGTATGACGAGGCAGGCATCCTGGGGCCGCGTTTCCTGTTCGGCCACTTCGTACACCCGACGGACGAGATGATTACAAGGGCTGCGGCCGCCGGTGCCGGGATGGTGTGGCAACCGACTTCGAACGGCCGCCTCGGTTCGGGAATCGCCGACATCCCACGGTTGCGCGCGGCCGGCATCCGGATCGGAGTTGGTCTCGACGATCAGTCGTGCACCGACATCTCCGATCCGTTCCAGAACATGCGGATCGGCATCTACACCTTGCGAGCCCTGCATTCCGACGCGAAGGTGCTGATGCCGGCGGAGATGCTGAGAATGCACACGCTTGGGTCGGCGGAGGTGCTCGGCGTGGCGGACCGGCTTGGCAGCCTGGAGGTCGGCAAGCATGCCGACTTTCTCGTCGTGGATCCCCGTGAGCCGGACACGGGTCCCATCTGGGATGTCTACGCGACGTATGTCTTCGCCTGCGGGCTACGCAACCTCAAGCAGGTCTACGTCGGTGGCAAGCCGGTCTACGACGCCGCTCAGCCGCCGTCCGAGCTCACCCTCGCGGCGACCACCGAACTGCACGCCCGGGTCGCCCACGCGGCCCGGGCCGCCGGCGTCACTCCCGGGCCGCTCACCTTCTGATCTTCGCCCCGGCTCCTCCGCTCTGCCCCCGCGCTGCCCCTGCTCATCCGCTGAGCAGGGGCAGCAATCCCGGCGGCAGCAGCTGGGGCGTTGACGGGTCAGCGTCGGTGAACCGTGAGATCGGCTGCCAGCTGACCTCGTCATTCGCGTCGAGGACCTTGCCGAGCTCGTCGCGCGCGTAGAACGACGCGTCAACGAGGTCGGCGGCGAAGACGAAGGCGATCTCGTGGTGCGGTCGGCCTTCCCACTGAAAGACGTTCTCCAGCACGCCCAGCAGGGAGACGTTCGTGAGCTCCGCGCCAAGCTCCTCACGCAGCTCGCGGTGTACCGCCTCGACCGCCCGTTCGCCGAACTCGACACCGCCGCCGAGCGGCCGGAAGATCCGCCGGTCACTGACGCGGTCGACCCCCTCGTAGACCAGGAGGTCGTCGCCACGGCGCACGGCCGCGAGCGCGATTGGCCGAATCCGCAATGATTTCGCCACGTCCCGGACGTTAGCCGAAGATCGGCGATCATCCGGGCGCCTTCGGCGCGGAGTTGCCCAGGGCACGTCCGCCCGGCGGCTCAATCCACTGCGGTCTGGGACGTGGCCGGGACGACCAAAGGCGTCAGTGCGTGTGCTTCTCGCCGGCCTGCGCGGCCACCTCGGCGCGGACCGTGTCCATGTCAACGGCCTTTGCCTGCGTGATCAGGTCCTCCAGCGCGGCCTCGGGCAGCGCACCGGGCTGGGAGTAGAGGACGACCTTGTCTCGGACGATCATCAGGGTCGGGATGGACGAGATGCCGAAATGCGCGGCGAGCTCGCGCTGAGCCTCGGTGTCGACCTTCCCGAACACCGCGTCCGGGTGCTTCTCCGACGCCCGCTCGTAGACCGGCCCGAACATCCGGCACGGCCCGCACCACGATGCCCAGAAATCAACCAGGACGAGGTCCGCGTCCCCGCCGACCACCTCGTCGAAGTTTTCCTTGGTCAATTCCACAGTCGCCATCGCTGGCCTTCCTCGGTCGGAATTCCCTCCACCACCCCAAGCTACGGCGGCCAGCCCGCATTCCCGTACCTCGGCGCACCCAGGGCCTCCCGTCGATCAGTCGGAGCCCCCCGCGACGGGCCCCTGCCTCGCGCGATCCCCGCTGGTGGCGGCCGTCGCCGGGCGGCCGGGATCGACCGCACCGCGGAACCGGCAGATCCGCCTCCGTGCGCGTCGCGGGATCGACCGCGTCGGCGAACATGGCGATCCGCTGTCGTGCGGAACGCGCCGTGCACCCGTTCCGCGGAACGCGAAGATCGGCTGTGCCGGGACGTGTGGGTAGGGACGTGTGGGAGTGCGCTGTCGTGCCGATCGCGGCGTGCGCCGCGTTCCGCGGAACGCGAGGATCTGCCGTGCCGGGACGTGCGGGAGTGCGCGGTCGTCCGGAACGCGCCGATGGGCCGTTCGGCGGAACGCGAAGACCGGCAGCCCGGATCGCGGGGGGGGGGGATCCTGGCCGTGACCCGGCTGGGTGCTGGCCGGAGATCGTGATGGTCTGATCTGTCACGCGCGGTGGCTCGGTACGGCTGGCCGATGACGACCCAGTTGGACGGCCCGCCCAGGGCTGCGGAACGGCGCAATACCGAAAACGCTTTCGTGATTGCCGGCGAGGCGCTTTCCAGTAACCCGGTAGGAGATTTCGCCGAGTGGCTGTCCGCCCGCGTAAATTCGCTGGACGTCCGCCGGAGCCGGCCCGGAGGATGGCTCCATGCTGAGCCCGACTCGCCATCGCGACCGTTTCGTCACCGACCGCGCGGCCGCGCACGCTGTTCTCGACGAGGCGCTGTTCTGTCATGTCGGCGTGGTCGTCGACGGCCGGCCGCACGTGCTGCCCACGCTGCACGCCCGCGTCGACGACACTCTCTATGTACACGGATCATCGGCGGCGCGGATTCTTGCGGCGGCCCGCTCCGGACCGTTGTCGGTCTGCGTCACGGTTTCGTTGCTCGATGGGCTGGTGATCGCCCGGTCCGCGTTTCACCATTCGTTGAACTACCGGTCGGTGGTCGTGCACGGTGACGCCCGGCTGGTGACCGACGCCGCGGAGAAGAGCCGGATGCTGGGCGCCCTGGTCGACCGGGTCGGTACCGAACGGTCCGCCCAGTGCCGCCCGCCGACGGCGAAGGAGCTCGCGGCGACGTCGGTGCTTGCCGTCGATCTCGCGGCCGAGACCACGGATGTCGCGCTCAAGGTGCGGACTGGGGGGCCGATCGACGATGAGGCTGACCTCGAGCTGGGTCACTGGGCCGGCGTCGTCCCGGTTCGGCTCGTCGCCGGCTCGCCGGAGCCTGCTTGTGACCTCCCGATCCCCACCGGACTGGCGCCGTCCCTCCGGTAGGACTCACCTGGTTGGCCTGGCCGACATTCGGCGGGCATGGGCAGAAAATCCCGGGGACCGATGACTTCGGCGCGGCGGGCAGGTCAAAGAAGCATCTCAGTGACCCGCTCACGGGCCAGGAAGCGCGCCGACCAGGCGGCCGCGTTTCCGTCGGTTCCGTGCGCCCAGCCAAAGGAGCCAGCATGCCCAAGCCAGACAGCACCGTCGCCGGCGGCCCGATCTGGATCGACCTGATGACGACCGACACGGACGCCGCCCGGGCCTTCTACGGAGAGCTGTTCGGTTGGACGGCGGAGGCCGGGAGTGAGGAGTTCGGCGGGTATTTCAACTTCCTGCGGGCGGGCGAGCCGGTCGCCGGTGGCATGGGCTACCAGCCGGGGATGCCGGCGGAGGCGGTGGCCGACCGCTGGTCGGTCTACCTGCGCGCCGACGACGCGGAGAAGACGGTCGCCGCCGTCGTGGACCGCGGTGGCCAGGTGATCGCCCCGCCGATGCCGGTGGGAGACCTGGGAGTGTTCGCGGTCGTGCTTGACCCTGGCGGTGCGGCCATCGGCCTGTGGCAGCCTGGTACGCACGCCGGCTTCGCGAAGGTCGGCGAACCGGGTGCGCCCGTCTGGTTCGAGCTGTTCACTCGGGACTTCGCCGCTGTCCTCGACTTCTACCGGGATGCGTTCGGCTGGACGGTCCAGGTGGTGTCTGATACCGACGAGTTCCGCTACGCGACGCTGGTCAACGCCGCCGGTGAGCAGCAGGCGGGAGTGATGGACGCGAGCAGCTTCCTTCCGGCGGGGGCGCCGTCCAGCTGGTCGGTGTACTTCAACGTCGAGGACGCCGATGCGGCGACGGCGAAGATTGCCGAACTGGGTGGGAAGGCCCTGCGGGAGCCCGAGGACACGCCGTACGGCCGGCTCGCCGAGGCCGCCGACGCGACCGGCGCCACCTTCAAGATCATGGGTCCGAACAAGGGGTGACCGCCTCTTACCCGGTGAGCGCCCGGAGCCGGCGAGCTCGGGCGCTCACCGGGTGGTCCCGCCGCACCGGGACGCTAGACGGCGGGTGCCTCGAAGATCTGGACCGGGCTGCGGAGCACGCTGGAACGAGGGCGGTCCTGGTCGGGCAGCCGGCGTAGCAGCACGATCGTCGGCTCGACCACCTCGGCCCAGGTCTCGGCCGAAAGATCCCACAGCCGGGACCACAGCCGCTGCTCGACGCCTTCTGCCGCCTGCGCCGGTGTTGTCTGGCCGACCTCGTGCACGCTGACGAGATCCTCGACCAACCGCAGACCGGCCCGTTCCGCTGTCGTCGCCAGGGCGGCGACCTGCGCCCCGCGTTCCTTGAGCGCGCCGCGCTCCAACTGCGACTGCATACCCATCATCGTCTCGGTGATATCCGAGAGATCGACGTTCGCTCCGCCGCCAACGACGGCGAACCGGCCACCGGGCCGCAATACCCGGGCAACCTCGGCCACGACGGCCGGTGCGTCTCCGACGAGATGCATGACGTGAACGGCCAGACAAGCGTCCACGCAGCCGTCAGCCACCGGCAGCTTCGAGGCGTCGGCGCGGACCACCCGTCCAGGCACCCGCCGGGTGGCGTGGGCGAGCATCTTTTCCGAAAGGTCGATTCCGACGACCTCCCGGCCCAGGCCGGCGAACGCGGCGGCGATCAGCCCAGTGCCGACGCCGATTTCCAGTAGCCGCCCTTTCGGCAGATGCGGCGCCACGTCTTCGGCAACCAGGGAGCCACGCTGCTCGCCGCCCCTGGTCGCGTCGTAACGGTCAGCCATCCGGTCAAAGTTGACGGAGTTTGGCACGGCCTCAGCCTATGCGGCGAGGCTGGCCAGCCCGGCGTATTCATCCAGTTGTCACCGGTCCTGCCCCGCCCTCTCGTCTACTTCGGCCGTGTACGCCGCGCTACCGATCGTGCGCAGCTACTCGGCGAATCGTGCGCGGTGCTGAGCGGGCTCCGGATGTGGGGGTATCCGCCAAGAGGGGCCGGACGCGCCGTTCTGTGGCCCTGGTGCAAGATGGCTGGACGCGGGGCGGGTCTTGGTCGTGGATGGGAGCGGCGTGGGTCAGGGGCTGCAGTGGCTGTCGCTGGTCTCGATCGTGGCCAGCCTGCCGGTGGTCGTGCTGGTCAGCAACGTGCTGCATGAGATCGGCCATGCCCTGGCCGCGTTGGCGGTCGGGTATCGCGTTCGCGGGTTCATCGTCGGTGGGACCAGTGCGGACTTCTCCCGTAGCGGCGGCTTCCTGCAGTTCGGCCGCAAGTTCGGGCGGGCCGCGACGCTGATTTCGCCGGGAAGCGGCTGGATAGCCGGCTGGCGGGGGATAGTCACCTACGGTGGCGGCGCAGCGGTGAACCTGCTCATCGTCGTGGTGACGGCGCCGGCGAGCCTTGGCTGGGAGTTCCGGCACGGCGTGGCGGTGCAGCCGGGGGCGCACACCTATCTCCCGGTCGTCACGGTCTTCGTCTTCGTCGTGAACCTCGTCTTTCTGGTCGCGAACCTCGTGCCGCGGGTGCACTCGTCCGGGGCGGTCAGTGACGGCCGGCACCTGCTGAACCTGATCCACTCGCGACGGCTCGTCGAGTGGATCAAGATTGGCGAGTCATCGGTCGTCATCGACCGGCCCCGCGCGCAGGTGTGGCATTTTCTCGACGACCCGCGCAACGTCACCAGCTACGACGACACCGTCGAGCGCATCTACCAGAAGCCTGGCACGCCCGCGGGAGTCGGCCGGATTCTCGTCGCTCACCTGTTCCCGGTTCCGCCGTCAACGGTCGGGGACGTCGTCGAATCCGAGACGGTCGCGTTCGACCCGCCACGGCGCATGATGGCGCGCGGCGCCCGTAACCACTCCCTGCGCGTGGAGACGGCGCTGCGTGCGGTCGGGCCGGACAGTACGCGGCTTACCCGGACCCTGTGGCTGGGAGCGAAGCCGCTCGCCCCGGAACAGCGCCAGCGTCTGCTCGAGACGCTTGGCGAGGCCGGGGCGCGGCTTGCCCAGGAGAACGAGCGCATCCGGCGGATGCTCGTCCCTGACACGACCGCGACGCTCGCGATCCCCGGAGTGCGGGCTCGCCGCCGCGCCCGCGCTCGTCGCGTCTAGCGCGCCTCACCACAGCGCGCGACGCCCCGGCCGGCGGCCGGGGCGTCGCGCGACCTGTCGCCTTTGGGCGCACTCAAATCGGACGCTATCGCCTGCGGGGCTGGCACTTCTGCCACCCAGCGGGTCCACGCCGGTCGCGCTCGCCGGCCGGGCAGGCGACCTACCTGCGGCGGCGGTATGTCGGTTGCGTGTGGGGCCGCTGTGGGCAATGCTTGACGCCGACGTCAATATCTGTAACCTAGCTCACACGCCGTAACGGCAGTTGAGGTGCTCGGCGCGTGCTCCGTGCTGGCTGGAGCAGGCGAAAGGTTGCGCACCGTCCGAAATTCGTCGCCGACCCTACCCAATGATCGTCACTCTATGTAGTCATGTGGCCGTCCATTGCGATGCGTATACATGTCCCGGCGCCAACACCGAGTGGGATGAGGAAAAGCAGTGATCCGTAAGCGCAGTACCGCCCTAGCTGCAATGGTCGCCGCTGGTGCGATGCTCTTAGCCGCTGGCTGTGGCTCGTCGGGGTCGAGCGGCCCGACCGTGACCGGTTCCGGCTCGGCCGGGGCGACCCAGACCATCACGGTCGGCGTGTTCGCTGACATCACTGGCCCGGCGGCCTCCGGTAACAAGACCGTCGAGGCCGGCGTGAAGGCGGGGACCTACTACGCGGCCAGGAATGGCTACAAGATCAAGTACGTCGTCGGCGACACGGCGACCAACCCGACGACGGCGCTCTCCATCGCGCAGAAGTTCGTCACGCAGGACCACGTCCTCGCGGTGATCGCGAACTCGTCGCTGCTCTTCACGGCGTCCAACTACCTCACCGCGCACAACGTCCCGGTCATCGGGATCAGTGAGGACGGTCCCGAGTGGATCACCTCGAAGAACATGTTCTCCATCTCCGGTCCGCTGCAGCAGACCAAGGTGGCGACCACGATGGGCAAGTTCTTCAAGCTGGTGGGTGTCACCAACCTGGCTTCGCTGGGCTACGCCGTCTCTCCGATCTCGTCTGAGTCGGCCAGCGCCTCCGCGGCGTCCGCCGAGGCCGCGGGCATCAAGGTCGGCTACCTGAACGCCAAGTTCCCGTTCGGCAGCACCAACGTCGGTCCGGCGGTCCTGCAGATGAAGGACGCCGGCATTGACGGGCTCGTGACCTCCACGGACCCGGACACCGGCTTCGAGCTCATCAAGGGCCTGCGGGACTCCGGCGTCAAGCTGAAGGGCGCGCTGCTGCCGACCGGCTACGGCGGCGACCTGATCCAGGCCGGCCCGGGTGCGCTGGCGAGCGCGCAGAACGTCTACTTCCTGCTCGGCTACGAGCCGGTCGAGATGCAGACCGCGGCGACCAAGCAGTTCGTGGCCGACCTCAAGAGCGGCGGTACCACCGGTGAGCCGACGTTCGCCATGTACAACGGCTACGTCTCGATCGGCCTGCTGGTCCGCGCGCTGAAGGCGGCCGGGGGTACCCCGAGCCAGGCGGGTCTGCTCAAGGGCCTGGAGAGCATCCACGACTGGAACGCGCTGGGCCTGTACGGCTCCCACACGGTTGACATCAATGACCGCGTGAACGTCGTCAGCGGTCCGGACAACTGCTCCTGGATGACGAAGCTGGTCGGTGACAAGTTCGAGCTCGTCAAGGGCGCGACCCCGATCTGCGGCGACGTCATCCCCGGCAAGACGGTCGCGGCGCAGTCCTGATCCGCCAGCGGTGAGCATTTTCCGGTTCGCGCGAGTGCCGCGACAGCGGGCCAGTCTCGAAGCGCCTCCGGAAAGAGCTTGGTAATCACCCGTTAGACCTGGCCGGCGTGTCCACAACGGACACGCCGGCCTTGGTCTTTTCCGGCCCGAGGTGATTGCTGGTCGCGCCCCCTGATGATTGGGGAATTGCCCTGGTCGCGATTCTTGGCGGGCGGAAAGGGCGATCGGCGGGCCCGGCCGGCCACCCGGGGGCCCGGCCGCGTCCGGAGTCGCTCGCGGGTGGCGAGCACGCCGACGTGCTGCCCGCAGCGGGCCGCGACGTTGGATCAGAAGGGGCGTTCGACCTGGGACCTGCGGGTCCGCGGGGAGCCCAACGCACGTGGGGCCGTTCCCGGCGCGAGCCCGACGGCCGCCGGTAACCCGCGAACGCCTACCCACCGCGCCGCCCGGGAACTCGCCTGGCCCGTTTGGCCAGTTACAATTCTCCGGACCGCGAGGTAAAGGGAAAATAGGCAAGGCGGATTGTACTGTCCGGGGAGACGTATTGTCAAACGAAGAAGTGGAGCACGAGCAGGAGTATGTCTCGATGCTCTACGAGCGTCTTGACGGCTTCCGGGAACAGGCGTCGACCCGGCTCGCCGAGGTGCTGGCCGAGCGGCCGGGCGGCCGGCCACAGGCGCACACCGAACGGCAGGCGGCGGCCTCGACCTATTCGCGTCAGCTCGCCCGCTATGACGCCGCCGAGGATGGACTGTGTTTCGGCCGTCTCGACCTCGACGGCGACGAGACCCGCTATGTCGGCCGTCTCGGCATTTTCGACGAGTCGGACGACTATGCCCCGCTGTTGATCGACTGGCGGGCTCCCGCCGCCCGGCCGTTCTACCTGGCGACGGCAGCCTCTCCCGAGGGCGTCCGACGCCGCCGCCAGATCCGGACGGCCCGGCGACGGGTCGTCGAGATCGACGACGAAGTGCTTGAGCTGGCCGATGCCAACGTGGGGACGGGCCATGAGTCGCTGACCGGCGAGGCCCGGCTGATGGCTGCGCTCACCGCCGGCCGGACCGGCCGCATGGGCGACATCGTCGAGACGATCCAGGCCGAGCAGGACCGCATCATCCGGGCCGAGAACGCCGGGGTCCTCGTCGTTCAGGGCGGCCCTGGCACCGGTAAGACCGCCGTCGCGCTGCACCGGGCCGCGTACCTGCTGTATACGTACCGCGAGCAGTTGACCAAACGCGGCGTCCTGGTCATCGGCCCGAACCCGACCTTCCTGCGGTACATCTCCCATGTGCTGCCCGCGCTGGGTGAGACCAGCGTGGTGCTTTCGACCGTCGGTGACCTGTTCCCCGGCGTCTACGCCACGCGAACGGAGCCGCGCGAAACGGCGGAGCTCAAGGGTGGCCCGCGGATGGTCGAGCTGATCACCGCCGCCGTCCGCGATCGGCAGCGGGTGCCGGACGAACCGCTGGAGATCGCCTTCGAGGACGACATCCTGTTGCTGGACGCGGCCACCTGCGAGGCCGCCCGCGACCGGGCCCGAGCGACGCATCGGCCGCACAACCAGGCCCGCGTCGTCTTCGTTCAGGCCGTCGTCGACGCGCTCGCTCGGCAGTACGCCGATCGCCTCGGCGCCGATCCGTACGCCGACGACCCGCTGGGCGAGGACGACGCGCCCGGCGGCGGCAGCAACCTGCTGGGCGACGAGGTCGTCGACGACATCCGCCAGGAGCTGCGCCAGGACGAGGCCGTGCTCACCGCGCTCGACGAGCTGTGGCCCGTGCTGACACCGCAGTGGCTGCTGGCCGACCTGTTCGCCGACGCGGAGCTGCTCGCCTCCGCCGCCGAGGCGGCCGGGCTGACCGACGCCGAGCGTGACCTGCTGTCGCGGCCCGATCCGCACGGTGGCCGCGCGGCCGACCGGATGTGGACCTCCGCCGACGCGCCGTTGCTCGACGAGGCAGCCGAGCTGCTCGGCGACGACGAGGCGGCGGCGCTGGCCGCCGCCGAGCGCCGCCGCCGCGAGCGGATCGCGTACGCGCAGGGCGTGGTCGACATCCTCACCCGGGATATGGACGACGACCCGGACATCCTCATGGTCTCCGACCTCATCGACGCCGAACGGCTCGCCGAGCGGCACGAGGACTCCGATGACCGTTCGACCGCCGAACGGGCCGCCGCGGACCGGACCTGGGCCTTCGGGCACGTCATCGTCGATGAGGCGCAGGAACTGTCGCATATGGCCTGGCGCATGGTGATGCGTCGATGCCCGAGCCGTTCGATGACGCTGGTCGGCGACGTCGCCCAGACTGGTGACCTCGCCGGCGCCTCGTCGTGGGCTCGAGTTCTCGGGCCCCATCTGGGCGATCGCTGGCGGCTGGAGCGGCTGACCGTCAACTACCGCACGCCGGCCGAGATCATGGCTGTCGCCGCCGAGGTGCTGGCGGCGATCGATCCTGGGCTGGAACCACCTCGATCCGTCCGGGAGACGGGCACCGCGCCGTGGGAACTCACGGTCGCCCCGGACACGCTCGCCAGCCAGTTGGCCGCGATCGCCGCCAGTGAGGTTGCCGAGCTGCGCGAAGCCCTCGGCGACGGCCCGGATGGCGGCCGCGTCGCGGTTCTGGTCCCGTCAGGGCTGCTCGGCGACCTGCGGCCCGCGCTCGAGGCCGCCCTCCCCGCCACCACGACGGCCGGCGACGAACCGGATCTGGACTCGCCCGTCGCCATCCTCACCGTCCGTCAGTCCAAGGGCCTGGAGTTCGACGCGGTCCTCGTCGTCGAGCCCGATCTGATCGTCGAGGAGTCTCCGCGCGGCCTGAACGACCTCTACGTGGCTCTTACTCGCGCCACCCGATCGCTCGCCGTTCTGCACACCTCTCCACTCCCGGCCGCCCTCGGGAAGCTGGAACCAGGCCCCGCGGTGGCCCAGGCCGTCGCCCGCTGAAACTCAGCTCGACTGGTCGGCCTCGTAGCCACCCTCCGCCAGCCAGGCGTCGACCCGGCGCTGGGCCTCGTCGGGGTCCACGTCCTCGACGCGGGTCATCAACGCCCAGCGGTGTCCCCAGGGATCCAGGATCGCGGCGAACCGGTCGCCGGTAACAAAGGTCGACGGCTCGCCGTAGCCCTTCGCACCGAGTTCGACGGCCTTCGCGTACGACGCGTCGACGTCGGGCAGGTAGGCGACGACCGAACCACTGACGACGTCGCCGCCGGTCGGCGCGACCAGGTTGTGGTCGGGCATCGGGTCGGACAGCTGCAGGCGGCCATTGGCGAGTTCCAGCTCGCAGTGCGCGACCTTCGCCCCATCCGGGGTGTCATTGCGACTGATGACCCGGGCTCCGAAGACCGCCTGGTAGAAGGCGATTGCCTGCTCGGCGCCATCGACGACGACGAAGGGTGTGAGTGAGGTGAAACCGGCCGGGATCGGGCTCACCGCGCTCGACTTGGCTGCCGCGTGGTCGCCTGGCTGTGCGGTCTGAGTGGTCATGCGTTCGATCGTGCCTAGGCTGGGTCCGTGCGGGCTTGCACGAACGCGACACAGCCGACGGGGACACCCCCGGATAACAGCGCGGCCGGCGGGGCTCGGCCGCCGGTGACGTCCAACCTCGCGGGCGTGCTGCGCCCGGACGAGGGACTGCGGCATTTCACCCTCGGCCGTCCGGCGGCCCATCCGGATCTCGACCTCTGGGTGGACCGGTACTGGACAGTTCGCTGGGAGCTGCCGCCGGGGGCGTCCTACCTGTCGTCAGTGCTCTCCCACCCGGCCTTGCATCTCTCGGTCGAGTCAGGCGACGGTCCGCGGCACGGCTTCCCGATGCCGGCCACACTTCTGCACGGCGTGGTGACCCGACGGTTCGACATCCTGCTGCGCGGCGAGGGCCGAGTGTTCGGGGTCAAGTTCCGACCCGGCGGCTTCGCGGCCTTCACCGGCCTGGACACCGGCGGTGGTGTCGATGTCGCCAGCTACACCGATCGGGCGGTCCTGCTGGCAGACGTCCTCGGTGGCGGGGGCGGCGGCGCGATCGGCTCGCCAGCCGCCGCCGACGGCGGGGTCGCGGAACTCCAGGCCTCGATACTGGCCGCCGGCGAGGACGACGAGCGGGTCGCGTTGATGGACGAGTTCCTGCTCGCCCGCCGCCCATCGGTGGCTGATCCTCGCTACCAGGAGCTGCTGGCGATCGTCGCCGAGATGCTCGCCGACCGGAGCCTGACCAGCGTCCAGTCCGTCACGGACCGATTCAACGTCGAGCCGCGTACCTTGCAGCGGCTGTTCCGCCGCTACGTCGGCGTCGGGCCGAAATGGGTGTTGCGGCGCTTCCGCCTGCACGACGCCCAGCTCATGCTCGACGCCGGCGAGGTCGAGGACCTGGCGACCCTCGCCACGACCCTCGGCTGGTTCGACCAGGCCCATTTCACCCGCGACTTCCGCGCCGCCGTGGGGGTTCCGCCGCGCGTGTACACCGCGCCCACCCCCGGATAGTCCGGACGTTCCAGGGCGGGTTCCCCGCGACGAGCTGAGCGAGCGGGCTCGTCGGTTCAGGACGCAGCGGCGATCTTGTCAAGGGCCGCGGCCAGCGCGGCCGGCTGGCTGATCATGCACATGTGGGCGGCGTCGAGGTCGACCACCGAGCAGTCGCCGCCGACGTTGCCGACGTAGCGCAGCTGCCGGTCGGGCGGGACGATCACGTCTCGCATCGTGCGGATCCAGGTTCTCGGTGTCGGCGACCGTAACGGCGCCAGGCTGACCGGTTCGGCCGGCAATCCTGGTGCCTCAGGCACCATCCGCGCCAGGCACCAGGCGAACTGTTCGTCGTCCAGGTCATTGCCGAACACCGTCCGGGCGAGATCCGAGCCGAGGAGGCCGGAGCCGCCGGATGGCTCAGCCTCCGTGGCGCGCTCCCGGAAGCCGGGGTCGAGCATGTCCAGACAGCTGGTCGCGTCGTCGGGCACCGTGCAGGCGACGAAGACGCTGTGCCGGACCCGGTCGCCCAGGAGTTTCATGACGCCGGGAATCGTGCAGCCGGCCATCGAGTGCCCGACCAGGACGATGTCGGCGAGCCCCGCCGCGTCCACGTCGGCGGCGACGGAGGCCGCGCAGTCGGCGAAGGTCACCGAGCCGAGCTCCGCCGGATGCGCGCCGCGGCCCGGTAGGTCGACCGCGATGGCTGGCGCGGTCAGGGCCGGTAGCAGCAGGTCCCAGCACGACGCGGCGAAACCGCCGCCATGAATGAGCACGATCGAGGCCACGGCGGGCAATTGTGCCGGCTTGCCCCGGCCGGCGCGACGAATAGGCCTCTTCGGGCGCTGACGCGAGGTCGGCGAGAATTGTGGCGCCGGGACCAATCCGCGCGGCGGTTTGGCTCGAAGTACTGGATGACAGCGGCCCGGCGGGGCGGCGCCCCGAGGCGTCGGCGACCGGGCCTTGCCTCACGACCCGGAGGTTCCGGCCATGCCGCGACGCGCGGACGAGGATGACGGTCCAGCGCTCCACGCCGTCCCGACGCCCGATTTCGGCGTCAGTCCCACGGGTGGTGGGGCTCCTGACGTCGAACAGCTCCTGCAACGCACTGGCCGGGGAGACGGTGACGCCTTCGCCGCGTTCTACGACCAACTGGCGGCGCGGGTCTTCGGCCTGATCAAGCGGGTGGTACGCGACCCGGCGCAGGCAGAGGAAGTCACCCAGGAGGTGTTCGTCGAGATCTGGCGGCTCGCAAGCCGCTTCGACCCGGCGAAGGGCAGCGCAGTCGGATGGGTCTGCGCTCTCGCGCACCGTCGGGCCGTCGACCGGGTGCGTTCGGCGCAGGCCGCGACCGACCGGGAACGCCGCGTCGGTGTCGCCTGGGCGGGGGGCGCCGAGGATTCCGGCTACGACGAGGTGACCGAGCAGGTCGAGCTGAGGCTCGAATACGAGCGGCTTCGCCGTTGCCTCGGCGGTCTCACCGACCTGCAGCGCGAGTCGATCGTGCTGGCCTACTACAACGGCCATACCTACCGCGAGGTCGCGCACCTGCTGTCGACCCCGGTACCGACAGTCAAGACCCGCATGCGCGACGGACTGATCCGGCTGCGCGACTGCCTGGGGGTGGAGGCATGACATCGCCGTCGCCGGAGGCACATCTGCTGACGGGCGCCTACGCCCTGGACGCACTGGACAGCCGTGACCGGGCCGAGGTCGAGGGGCATCTGGCCGGCTGCCCGACCTGCGCCGGAGAGGTGGCCGAACTGCGGGTGGTCGCCGGCCTGCTCGGCCAGTCGGTGCCGGAGACGCCACCCAGCACGTTGCGCACCTCAGTACTGCGGGAAGCCGCTCGAACCCGTCAGCTGCCGCCGCTGGTCGTCGAGGTCGACGACGACCTCGACGCCCGGCGGGAGCGGCGACGGCTGAGGACGATCACTGCCGTGGCCAGCGCCGCCGCGGCCGTCGCCCTGGTCGCGCTGGGCATCGTCGGTGGCGTCTCCCTTGACCAGCACCACCAGCTCTCCGCCGAGCGCAGCCGGGCGACCGACCTCACCTCGGCGGTCGCCGCGGCCGCGGACCGGCTGGGCCAGCCGGTGGCGGGCGGCGGGACCATCGCCGTGATCCCGTTCGGAAACCAGGCCTACGTCGACGTCCACGACCTGCCACCGCTCTCCGGTGGCCGGGTGTACCAGCTGTGGATGTCGAGCCCACAGGGCGTCGAGTCCGCCGGAGTCGTCGGAGGAAACGCCCAACGGGCCGCCCGGGTGCTCTCGCTGCGCAAGGGCGTGGATTCGGTGAAGATGACCATCGAGCCGGCCGGTGGCTCCCAACAGCCGACGACACCGATCATCGGCTCGGCGGCGGTGCACGGCTGAGATCGTCCGCATCCGGCGGCGTGGCCGCGGCTCGGGCAGAGCCGCTCGGTCGCGCTCCGGTGCGGACGCGCACAGGCTTTCCACAGGTTTCGCTCAGGAAGCCCACAGTCGGCTGGCGGAACCTGAGGACATGGGATGGCGTGAACCGGTGTCGACGTCCACCTCCGCTTCGCGGACCGATGACGGGGCCGCTTCGCGGACCGATGACGGGGCTGCGCCGAACGGCGGGACCTTCGCGGGCCCCGCCGGTGGTGGGGGGTCCATCGCCGGCGTGAGGCCGCTGCCGCCGGTGAGCGCGGGCGTCTCGGCCGAAGCCGCCGGGACACGCGGGCTGCGCGGTGGTGCACGGGAGACCCGGGCCGCGGACGGCCGGGCGCTGCGGGTGCTCGTCGTAGACGACGAGTCCGTGCTGACGGAGCTGCTGACCATGGCGCTGCGCTACGAGGGCTGGGAGGTCGCCGCCGCCGGCACCGGGACCACCGCCCTGCGGATGATCGACGAGTTCCAGCCGGACGCGGTCGTCCTGGACATCATGCTGCCGGACATGGACGGACTCGCGGTGCTGCGCGGGATGCGTTCGGTTCGGCCCGACATCCCGGTGCTGTTCCTGACCGCGAAGGACGCGGTCGAGGACCGGGTTCTCGGCCTCACCGCCGGCGGCGACGACTACGTGACCAAGCCGTTCAGCATCGAGGAGCTTGCCGCCCGGCTGCGCGGCCTGATGCGACGGGTCCACGGCACCGTCGCCGCCCGCCGCAACGTCCTGTCGGTTGGCGACCTCACCCTCGACGAGGACAGCCGCGAGGTCTACCGCGACGGAGCCGAGATCCACCTGACCGCGACCGAGTTCGAGCTCCTTCGCTACCTGATGCGCAACCCGCGGCGGGTGCTGAGCAAGGCGCAGATCCTCGACCGGGTCTGGAACTATGACTTCGGCGGCCAGGCCAACGTCGTCGAGCTCTACGTGTCCTACCTGCGCAAGAAGATCGACGCTGGCCGCCAGCCGATGATCCACACGATGCGCGGCGCGGGCTACGTGCTCCGGCCGGTCACGGCGCCGGCCGGAGCCGGTCCGGTCAGGGTGGCGAATCCGGCGGCCACGGGGTGACCGCCGCTGCCAGCCCGGAACCGAGGATCGGCTCGGCCGTCGAGCGAGCCGCAACCGGACGAGCCGCCGCTGAGGGCGTGGGCGGTGGCGACCAGACCGGTGTCGAGACGGGGTCGCGCGGCCGTCGGCATCGGCAGTCGCGCTCCGGGCCCGGCCGCGGTGCACCCCCGCGTTCGGCGTCGCGCCCGGACCGGGTGAGACACCGCGAACGGTCGTCACGCCGGGTGTTCGCGCCGCGCCGGTGGTCGCTGCGGACCCGACTGCTGGCGTTGCTGTTGGTGCTGCTGACGGCCGTGTCGACGGCGATCGTCGGAGTGACGGCGCTCGAACTGCGTTCCTACCTGATCCACCAGGTTGACGCGCGTCTCGGCGCGGTCGACAAGCGCTGGGTCAAGCCGCCGCCGTCCGACGCCAACGCGCGGGCCGGCGGTGCCTTCGCGCCGGGCAACGGGACCGGCCTCGGCTCGACCGGCGGGCCAGACGGTGGCCCGAGCGGCGTGCAGCCGTGGCAGGGCACCCCGACCGATTTCGTCAACCTGCAGGGCCAGTCGACTGGCACCGTCGCCGCCCACATCGTCGGTGGCAAGGTCGAGACTGCCGTGATTCCGGCGCCGGGCGAGGTCGCCAAGCAGCTTCCGGCGAGCGAGGCGGCCAAGCTGGCGGCCATTCCCGTCGACGACACGCCACGAACCGTGACGCTGGGCAGTTTCGGGGAGTACCGGGTGACCGCCCGGCTGGTCCCCGACGGCACCGCCGTCGTCAGCGGGCTCTCGCTCAGCGAGGTCAACGCGACGGTCGACCAGCTGATCATCATCGCCGGCTGCGTCGCGGGCTGCGGGGTGCTGCTGCTCGGGGTGGTCGGCGCGGTGACCGTGCGGCGAACCCTGCGACCGCTGCGCCGAGTGGCCGCGACCGCCGCTCAGGTCGCCGAGCTGCCGCTGGACCGGGGAGCGGTCACGCTGCGGGTCCGCGTCCCGGATGTCGACACCGACCCGAGGACCGAGGTCGGCCAGGTGGGCGCGGCGCTGAACCACATGCTCGGCCATGTCGGCGCCGCCCTCGCCGCCCGGCACGCGAGCGAGACACGGGTGCGCCAGTTCGTCGCCGACGCCAGTCATGAGTTGCGCACACCGCTGGCCGCGATCAGCGGTTATGCCCAGCTGACGCGGCGCATCGGGGCTCAGAACGGCTTTGACGATCCGCTACGACCCCTGGTGCCGCCGGACGTCGCCTACGCGCTGAGCCGGGTGGAATCCGAGACGAAACGGATGACCACGCTGGTGGAGGACCTGCTGCTGCTGGCACGCCTGGACTCCGGCCGGCCGCTCGAACATGGCGACGTCGACCTGTCGCTGCTCGTCGTCGACGTGGTCAGTGACGCGCATATCGCGGCGCCCGGTCATCGCTTCAGCCTGTCGCTGCCGGCCGATCCAGTGACCGTTCGTGGCGATCAGGCTCGACTGCACCAGGTTCTGGCAAATCTTCTGGCGAATGCCCGTACCCACACACCGGCCGGTACTTCGGTGACCGTCGCGCTGGAACTGCCGCCTGGTTCCGGAACCGGGGATTCGTTGACCGGCGAGGTCCGGCTTTCGGTCATCGACGATGGGCCCGGCATTCCCGCCGACCTGCTGCCTAACGTCTTCGAACGGTTTGCGCGGGGCGACTCGTCGCGTTCCCGGGCGGCTGGCAGCACCGGGCTCGGGCTGGCGATCGTCGCCGCCGTCGTCGAGGCGCACGGCGGCCGGATCAGCGTGACGAGCAGCCCCGGGCGTACCGCCTTCACCGTCACGCTTCCGCGCACCGTGCCAGCCGCCGCGCCGGCGGTCGCGGGAGTAGCCGGTGATCTCTGCGCGGCCGATGCCCACCAACCGCGGGGTCTCCGGCACTCCCTGGACGACCAGTACGCGCCGGACGAGTTCGGCCCGTCTGACGGCCTGGTGGTCGAGGACGGCCTAGGGGTCGAGGACGGCCTGTACCTGGTGGATGACCTCGATGCCGTCGATGACCTGGACACGGTCGTGGACCTGGCGACGGCGGGCATCGGGAAACCGGGAGAGATCCGGATTCGCTGACCTCGGGCGCGGGTGGGAAGCCACGTGAGAAACGGTCCGCCGCGGGCCACCGGGCGACATGTCGGTGAAACATTTCCGACGTCGTCCGGTCATTGTCGCCGCGTTTGCGATATTGTCACGCACACGACTGAAGATCGCCCGTCGACGGCATGCCGCTTATACGTTGTGACCTGCGGCTCGTGGGCTGATGGCTAGTTCGGGACGGCCCGCGCGCGGCCTGGCTCGACGTTTTCACAGCGGACCCACAGTTGGCCGCAATGGAGAGCACAGGCCGAGCCGCCAGCCTGGAACCATGACCACGACAGGGCACCCGCAAGGCAGCGCGGCGCTGGTCGAGCACATTCCGGCTCGATCGGAGCAACTGGGGCCACGTCCCGTGCTGGATGTGGTAATTCCCGTCTACAACGAGGAAACCGACCTGGAGCCGTGCGTCACCCGGCTACGCCGGCATCTCGTCGAAACATTTCCTTACCCCTTTCAGATAACGATCGCGGACAATGCCAGCACTGACCGGACGCTGGCCGTCGCGAACCACCTCGAGGCGACGATTCCCGAGGTCGCCGTGCTGCACCTCGACGCGAAAGGCCGCGGCAGAGCGCTGCGCACGGCGTGGGGATTGTCCCAGGCGCCGGTTCTCGCCTACATGGACGTCGATCTGTCCACGGACCTGCGTGCGCTGCTTCCCCTGGTCGCGCCCCTTATTTCCGGCCATTCGGACCTGGCGATCGGCAGCCGGCTCGCGCCGGGCGCCCGGGTCGTGCGTGGCCCGAAACGCGAAGTGATCTCACGCTGCTACAACCTGCTGCTGCGCCGCGCGCTGGCTGCCCGGTTCTCGGACGCGCAGTGCGGATTCAAGGCCATTCGTCGCGACGTGGCCCGGGCGCTGTTGCCGCTCGTGCAGGACACCGGCTGGTTCTTCGACACCGAGCTGCTTGTGCTCGCGGAACGCTCCGGGCTGCGGATCTACGAAGTTCCGGTCGACTGGGTCGATGATCCTGACAGTCGGGTCGACATCATGGCCACGGCCATGGCGGACCTGCGGGGGATCGCTCGTCTCGGCCGGGACCTGGCCACCGGCCGGCTGCCGGTGCGGGAGGTGCGAGCCCAGCTGGGCCGTCGTCCGCTGACCGGGGGAACCCAGGCGGCGGCCGAGGCCACCGGCCAGCGTCAGCTGATCCAGCAGCTCGCCAGGTTCGGCGCGATCGGCATCGCGAGCACCGCCGCGTACCTGGCCCTCTTCGTCCTGCTGCGCGGATGGTTCGGCGCGCAGGGCGCGAACTTCTTCGCCCTGCTGGTCACCGCCATCGCGAACACGGCCGCCAACCGGCGCCTGACCTTCGGGCAGCGCGGCGTCGGCGCCCGCAGCCAGATCGAGGGCCTGATCGTCTTCGGTCTCGGCCTGGCGCTCACCAGCGGCGCGCTGGGCGCGGTGCGGGCGCTGGCGCCAGGAGCCGGCCGCGGTGTCGAGCTCTCGGCGCTGATCGCGGCGAACCTCATGGCGACGCTTTTGCGCTTCGTCGCCTTCCGCGCGTGGGTCTTCCACCCGCGCCGGACCGAGGCCGTCCCCGGTCACCCGCCGACCGGTCAGGAACCGACCGAGCCGGTGCCGGGCACCCTCTTCCAGCCCATCCGCCCGCGGAGCCCGCACAGCGACGAGTGACCGCGGGGCCGGGCACCGGGAGCGCCGGCCCGCGCTCCGCTTCCCCGCCCGGCCTGGCGCCTCGGCCCGGCGCCGCCTCCCCGCCGGACGTCGCTTCTCAGCCCGGCCTGGCGCCGCGCCACCTGGCCCAGCACTGACCACACCTGTCCTACCTGGCAGTTACTTCCCCGCCAATCACTGGAACTCGGAGAACGACCGATGAGAGCGGACGAGGGCGCCTGGCGCGCCCCGCAACACTCCCTTGACCCCTATGCCACCCAGCCGCCGCTGGCGAATCCCTATGCGGCGGACGCGAGCCAGACCGGTGGGATCGACGTCGTCGAGACCTGGCCGGGCCGGCAGGCCCCCGGGTTCCCACGCGACGGCGAGCGTCCTGGCTCCGGCCCCGCGAACGGTGACGGCGAGCGTGACGGTGACGGTTCCGGCGGTGGCGCAGGTGGCCGAGGCTCCGGCGGTGGGCGGCATGGCCGGCCCGGACGGTCCGGTCGGCTCCTGCGCGGCCGGCCCGAGGACCCGCGCTGGGCCCGCCCCGCGTTGCTGGTCCTGCTCGCCGCGACCGCGGTCCTCTACCTGTGGGGCCTTGGCGCGTCCAACTACGGGAACAGCTTCTACGCCGCAGCCGTCCAGGCCGGGACGAAGAGCTGGAAGGCCTTCTTCTTCGGCTCCATCGATGCGTCGAACTACATCACCGTCGACAAGCCGCCCGCCTCACTCTGGATGATGGCGCTGTCCGGACGGATCTTCGGATTCTCCAGCTGGAGCATGCTCGTTCCGAACGCGCTGTGCGGCGTCGCCTCGGTGGGACTCCTCTATGGGGCGGTCCGGCGGGTGGCCGGGCCGGCCATGGGGCTGCTCGCGGGCGCGCTGTGCGCGTTGACGCCGGTCGCGGTGCTGATGTTCCGCTTCAACAACCCGGATGCCCTGCTCGTTCTGCTGTTGGTCTTCGCCGCCTACTGCGTGACGCGGGCCCTGGAAGTCGCCTCGTGGCGGTGGCTCACGCTGGCGGGCGTCGCCCTCGGCTTTGGCTTCCTCACCAAGATGCTGCAGGCGTTCCTGGTGGTTCCGGCCTTCGCGCTGGCCTACCTGATCGCCGCCCCGACCGGGCTGCGGGCTCGGATCGGGCATGTGCTGCTCAGCGGTGTCGGCATCGTCGTCGGCGCGGGATGGTGGGTCTTGGCCACCATCCTGTGGCCGGCGAGCTCACGGCCGTACTTCGGCGGCTCCGGTAACAACAGCGTGCTGGGCCTCGCCTTCGGCTACAACGGCCTCGGGCGGATCTTCGGCGGCGACGGCAACGGCGGTGGTGGCGGCGGCCGACCGACCGGACAGGCGGCGGACGCGCTGGCCGCGCTCGGTTCCAACGCCTCCGGCGACGCGCCGACCGCGGCGGCCGGCGCGGCGGCGCGGGCAGCCGAAGGATTCGCGGGCGGAGCGCCGACCGGCCCCGGCGGCGGCGGTGGCGGCGGCTTCGGCGGCGCGACCGGCATCACCCGGATGTTCAGCGACAACTTCGGGGCGCAGATCTCCTGGCTGCTGCCGGCGGCGTTGATCCTGCTCGTCGGCGGCCTGTGGGCGACCAGGCGGGCGCCCCGGACCGACCGGCTCCGCGCGGCCCTGGTGCTCTGGGGCGGCTGGACGATCGTCACCGCGCTCGTCTTCAGCTACATGAAGGGCACGATCCACGAGTACTACTCGGTCGCGCTCGCCCCGGGCATCGCGGGGACGGTCGCGCTGGGGGCGTGGTCGCTGTGGCAGACCCGTGACCAGCTGGTCAGCCGGGCTGTCCTCGCCGTGAGCTGTGGGGTAACCGCGGTCTGGGACTTCGTCCTGCTCGGCCGTACCGACTGGCAGACCTGGCTGCGCTACCCCGTCCTGCTGACCGGCCTGCTCGCCGCCGTCGTCCTGCTGGCCTGGCCGCGGCTGGCCAACCGCGAGGACATCGACGCCCCGACCGGCCGGCTGACGCCGGCGCGCCGGGCGGTGGCCATCGTCGCGCTGGCCGCCGCGGCGTTCGGGACGGTCGGCGCGCCGGCCGCCTACGCGCTGGAGACCGCTTCGGTCGCGCACACCGGCTCCACCCCGCTCGCCGGGCCCGCGTCGGCCCGAGGCGGCGGCTTCGGCGGGCCGGGTGGCGGGTTCAACCCGGGCGCCGCTCGTGGCGCCGACGGGACCAACCAGGCTGGCGCCGCGCCTGGCGGTTTCCCCGGCTTCGGCGGTGCGGGCGGGCCGAACGGCACCGGCTCGGCGGACGGCGCGGGTCAGCCGGGCGGCTCGGCTACCGGTAACGAGGCCCCGGCCACCGGTGCGACCTCGGCGGAGGGCCAGACCGGTACGGCCGCCCGCTCTGCCGGCGGCCTGGGCATGGACGCCCAGGCCGACAGCGCGGTGACGAAGCTCCTGTCGACGAACGCCGGCCTGTACCGCTGGGTCGCCGCCGTCAGCAGCTCGCAGTCCGCGGCCTCGTTGGAGCTGGCCAGCGGCGGCCTCCCGGTCATGGCGATCGGCGGCTTCACCGGCAGCGACAACGCCATCACCCTGGCCCAGTTCCAGAAGTACGTGAAGGACGGGCAGATCCACTACTACCTCGGCGGGGGTGGCGGCGGCTTCGGTGGCGGCGGCAACGGCGTGATCAGCCAGATCACCACCTGGGTCGAGGCGAACTACTCGACCGTCACCGTCAACGGCCAGACCCTGTACGACCTGACCAAGCCGAAGTCGTAACCCACCACCCGCGCCCAGCGGGGACGGCCCAAGGTGCTGGTGCCGGCGCGACTCGCCGGCACCAGCACCTTTCGGCTTGGAAAGTCAATCCGTATCGACGTCGTTGGCCAACAAAGAAACGAAGAGAGTGGTCTGGCGGCAACGCTGCGGAACTGCGCGGCTAGTGCTGCGACGGCCGGGTCAGCCCGTCAATGTGATCGCCGGTGCCGCTGACCAGTACACCTCTTTTCGCTCGTGGACCGACGTCCGGAATTAGTGGAGGTCTATGCAGGCGGCGGGTACGAAAAACCAGTGGCCGCCCGCAGGGCGGGTCTGGGCGAACGTGGGGTCCCTGCGCTTGTGGTTGTCGTTAACCATGACGAACCTCTTGTCTTTGGTCACGTAGCGCCAGAGGACGTTGTAGTCATGCCTGATCGTGCCGTACTGATCGCGCGGCTGGGCGCCAGTGCGCCATGGGAAGACGTTGCCGTATGCGGGCACCGCCGCACAACCCGGACGGCTGGTCCTGATCCGGGCCGGTGAGCCGTTGTTGGTCGGTGAGCATGCGGGTTTCCGACCCGTCAGGCAATTTACCCTGGACGCGAACGTGCCGACGTTGAGGCCCTCGAACGTATCGCACGAATGGCGGGCCTTGCCGCTAACCGTTTGCAGTGTCTGACCGTCAACTGGCATCCACAGGCACCGGTCGACGCCGTTGACCCAAACGGCCCGGTACCCGTGCTTCACCGGCCCCGCGTCGAGGATAGTTCCCGCGAGGGCGTTGCCGACGACCAGGTTGCGGTAGTCGTCGGATTCGCCCGGCCCGCGAACGTCTCGATGATTACTCGCACGCAGGGTGTGGTCCCGGCCTGGTGCCACCTTTCGACGGACCGCTGCCTGTGAGTCGGGTGCCAGGGTCAATACGCCGACGAGGGTGATGAGTACGACCGTCAAGAGACGGGCGGCCCATCGAGCCTGACAGATATGCATAGAAAGCTGCCTTCGCAATCGGATGTGCCGCCTCTCGGGTGGGGCGGCAATCCCGGTCTACGAGGCCGGCACGTGTCCGGCTAGGGTTCCGGACAGTCCTGGACACACCTGGGACCTCCGGATGAGGGACGGCGCAGCGAAGGGGCACAAAGTGGTAGCGCGCGTGATTCGCCAGCGCCCGGCAGACGACGAACCGCTCAAGACATTCGGCGCCGACCTCGCCGAACTCCGGGTGACGGCCGACCTGACCTGCCGGGCGCTCGCGAAAACAGTCGGAATAGGTCGTAGTACCCTCGACGACTACCTGGCGGGTAGGCGACTTCCTTCACGCGCGACGACCCTCGCGATCGTGCGGACCTGCCATGGTGACGAAGCCGAGTGGTCCGAGCGCTGGAAGTGTCTCCAGGCGACCGTCTCCATCGCGCCGGTGCCGGCGCCGACCGAGAGGGAGTCTGCCGCGAACGGTCCGCTGACCGGCGCTTCGGCACATGGCCGGAGGCCTACCTCCGGGTCCGAGATGCCGGTGGGTGCCGATTCGGTCGAGTCCGCTGTGAAGCCCGCGCCGGTGGTGGGTGTGGATGTGAAGGAGCCTGAGGCGGAGGCTCCAGTGACGGTCGGCGCGAATGAGCATTTTCCAGCCGCCTTGAGCGCCGATTCTAAATTGCCGCGCCCGAAGTTGCGCCGGGAAAGGCCCACTGTCCGTATGCGCGCGGGACGCGGGCGTGTTCGCCCAGTAGCGCTGCTGGGCGCGCTGGTGTTCTTGATCCCGCTGGGCTGGGGTGCCGCTGGTTTCCTTATGGGGTTGGGAGGCAAGGAGGGAAAGCCGTCCGATCTGGCGGAGGCTGCGCCCGTGACGGCGGTGCCCGTTGTGGCTGGTTCGACGTCGACGCGTGTCGATGGCGCCTCGACTATTTCTCGGCCGACTCTTGGTAAGTCGGTTCCCGGCTGCACGGTGGTGCGGACGTACAAGGCCAAAGATAGCGTGGGGGCGATACTGTCCGCAGAGAAAGTATCCCGCGGAACCCTGTCGACTGGCGGGCTCGTCTATGTGGTGACGCCGACGGATAACGGACCGTATCGGACCCGGTACTGGTCCTATGTCGCACCGCCGGGAATCTGGGGATATGTTGATCCCGCGCGCCTAATATTCATCCGGCAGGAGTGCGTGCCACTACCCGACAGTTCGCGCTAGCTCCGAATGCGGTCGGGTAGGCGGTGGTGGTTGGCGAAGAATTGAAGGCCGGCGTGTACCCCGATGACCGACTACCGGCGGTCCTCGATGACCGACTACCGGCGGTCCTCGATGACCGACTACCGGCGGTCCTCGATGGCCGCGCACCCTGAGGGCTCCGGAGTCCAGGCTCGCGCCGCGGTGGCGAGGTGGGCGAGGAGGGCGGCGGTGGCCGGCGGGTCCGGGGGTTCGCCGTGCACGGCGGCGGTCACCGTGCGGGCGAGACCGGGGATCTCGGTGGCGCGGACGCCGGGGTGGCGGTGGGAGCGCAGGCTTAGGTCGGGCAAGGTGGTGACGCCGAGACCAGCGGCGACCAACGCCTGGACCGCCAGGTAGTCGTCGGTGGTGAAGGCGATGTCGGGAGTGAAGCCGACCGCCGTGCAGGACTGAATCAATGCGGTACGACACCGCTCGCAGCCGGCGATCCATCGTTTCGAGCTGTGGTCGACCAATCGATCTCCGGGCAGGTTCAGCGGGGTCACCAGATAGATCGGTTCGGTCAGCAACGTGACGCGACGCAGGCCGTCGTCTGCTGGCTCGTCCCGCGGTTGGCTGGGTGCGGCAGCTGTAACCGTGGGATTGGCCGGCTGAGCGTCTCGTGGCTTGTTCCCTTCCGATGGCTGGTCCCGGTAGGCGAAGATCAGGGCGACGTCGACCTCGCCGGAGCGCAGCAGCCGGATGGCGTCGGGCGGCTCGGCCTCGGTCAGGCGCAGTTCGATGCCAGGGCTGGCGGCGGCGAACGCGGCCGCGGCCGTCGGCACGAAGGTCCCGAGGGCGGACGGAAATGCGGCCAGACGGACCCGCCCCGCCCGCAGCCCCGTGTACGTGGCCAGCTCGGCCTCGGCGGCATCGAGGCGGCCGAGGATCTCCTCTGCTCGTTCGGCCAGCACCTGGCCGGCCTCCGTGAGGCGAACGCCCCGGCCGACCCGCTGGATCAGCTGGCTGCCGGTTTCCGCCTCCAGTCGCGACAGGTGGTGGCTGACGGACGGCTGCGCGTACTGGAGGGCCCGGGCCGCGGCGGTCACCGAACCGTGTCGAGCGACGGCCACGAGCACCCGCAGCCTGGTCACGTCCAGCATCCGCCAAACGTATCAATCTGGTCGATGTGTTCGGGTGATAGTTGGCATTGGACCGATGGATCGACCTGTCGGACCATGCTCATATGGAAGACGGTTGTGCCTCGCTCCCCACTTTTGCCGACCTCGCCGCCGCTCGTGATCTTCTGGCCGCTCATCTCCCGGTGACGCCGATGTGGTCGTATCCCGCCCTCAACGCCGCCGTCGGAGCGACCGTCTTCCTCAAGCACGAGAACGTCCAACCGACCGGGGCGTTCAAGGTCCGCGGTGGCTTGAACCTGCTCGCCGGCCTGTCGCCGGCTCAGCGCGCGATCGGGACGATCACGTATTCGACGGGGAACCACGCCCAGTCGATGGCCTATGCCAGCGCCAGGTTCGACGCGCCCTGCACCGTCGTCATGCCGTCGAACGCGGCGTCCTCGAAGGTGCGAGCGCTGACCGCCCTTGGCGCCGTCGTCGAGCTTCATGGACCCGACATGGCGTCGGCGCAGGCCCGAGCCGAGCAGTTGGCCGCCGAGACCGGTCAGCTCCTCGTCAGCCCTGGTGACACCCCTGAACTGATCGCTGGCGTCGGAACGGCCTACATGGAGATCTTCGAGGCCCGGTCCGACTTCGACGTCGTGATCGTTCCGATTGGCAGCGGCACCGGTGCCTCGGGAGCGTGTCTGGCGGCCGGCCGGCTCGCGCCACACTGCCGGGTGGTCGGCGTGCAGTCCACAGCCGCACGGGCCGCGCACGACTCCTGGCGCGCGGGCGAGTGCGTACGCCGGCCGATCCACACCCGGGCCGACGGCCTCGCCACCGGGCGGGGCTACCGGTTGCCGCAGGCGGTGTTGTGCGGCGGCCTCGCGGACTTCCAGCTCGTCACGGACGACGACATCCGGTCGGCGCAGGCCCTGCTGGCCAGCGATGCCCACACCCTGGCCGAAGGCGCCGGGGCGGCATCCTTGGCCGCGATCCTGGCCCGTCCGGCGCGATTTGCCGGGAAGCGCGTCGCGGTCGTCGTCACTGGTGGGAACGCCTCACCGGCCGAGATCGCCGCGCTCGCGGGCGCCGGGAGGACCGCCGTCTCCGACGCGGCGTAGACGCCTCCGGCGCGCCCCGCTCCCGTAGGCCAGCCCCAGCGGGGGTTGCCCCGCCCGACCGGCGAACTGGCGATGATGCTCAGGCACGCGCGAACGGGCGGCGGTGCGCGCCACTTTCCGGGGCGCACCCACCGCCCGGCGTGGTGTAGTAGTCGGACATGGCGTTCTCGCCAGGCGAGAAGCAGACTGCTGACACGGTCGGGCTGACGCGTCGGGCCAGAGCTGGCGCAGGATCTGAGGAGGCGAGTGCGGTGAGCCGGAGGATGGGTTCCTGGTTCGAGGAGCTGCCGGTCGGGACCGTCGTGCACCACGCGATCACCCGCACGCTCACCGAGACCGACAACGTGCTGCTCACGACGCTGTCGATGAACCCGCAGCCGCTGCACCTCGACCACGAGTTCGCGGCCAGGAGCGAGTTCAAGCGGCCACTGATGAACTCGATGATGACGATCGCGACCGTCGTCGGCCTCGCGGTGCCGGAGCTCACGCTGGGAACGACGGTGGCGAACCTGGGCTTCGGTTCGATCGAGTTTCCCAAGCCGATGTTCGCGGGCGACACCCTGCACGTCGTGACCGAGGTGACGAAGGCGCGGCTGTCGAGCTCGCGGCCCGGCGTCGGCATCGTGGAATTCCGCCACGACGGCTACAACCAGCACGACGAGCTGGTCTGCCGGGCGTTCCGGTCCGCGATGATGCACTGCCGCCCGGCCGACGAGGCCGAATAACCCCTTGCCACACAGCTGGTTGTAAGAGAGGCGCGAGGAGTCTGCATGGAGTTCGCTGAACCCGCCGAGCACACGGCCATCCGCGAGGCCGTGCGGGACATCTGCAAGGGGTACGACGCCGAGTACTGGCGCCAGCACGAGAAGAACCACGAGTTCCCGTGGGAGTTCTACAACGACATGGCCGCGGCCGGCTGGGTCGGCATCGCGATCCCGGAGGAGTTCGGCGGCGGCGGTGGCGGCATCACCGAGGCGTCGATCGTGATGGAGGAGGTGGCGGCCGCCGGCGGCGCGATGAACGCGGCCAGCGCCCTGCACATCTCGATCTTCGGCATGAACCCGGTCGTGAAGTACGGCAGCCAGGCGCAGAAGGAGAAGTACCTGCCCCAGGTCGCCACCGGGGAGATGCACGTCGCGTTCGGCGTCACGGAGCCGGACGCCGGCACGGACACGACCTCGATCTCGACCCGCGCGGTCCGCGACGGCGACGACTACATCGTGCACGGCCAGAAGGTCTGGACGACCAAGGGCCACATCGCCGAGAAGGTGCTGCTCCTGGTGCGGACGACCCCGCTCGAGGAGGTCAGGAAGCGCACGGACGGCATGACCCTGCTGCTGGCCGACCTGCGCCGGCCGGAGGTCGACATCCACCAGATCGACAAGGTGGCCCGCAACGCGGTCGGCTCCTGCGAGGTCCGCTACGACGGCCTGCGGGTCGCCGGGTCGGATCTGGTCGGCGAGGAGGGCAGGGGCTTCAAGTACCTGCTCGACGGGCTGAACCCCGAGCGGATTCTCATCGCCTCCGAGGCGCTCGGCATCGGCAAGGCCGCGCTGCGTGTCGCCGCCCAGTACGCGAACGAGCGGGTCGTCTTCGGCCGGCCGATCGGGAAGAACCAGGGCATCGCGTTCCCGCTCGCCGAGGCGCACATGCGCCTGGCCGCCGCCGAACTCGTCATCAGGCAGGCGTCCTGGCGGTACGACCAGGGTCTTCCGTGCGGCGAGCACGCCAACACGGCCAAGTTCCTGGCCTCCGACGCCGCGTTCTTCGCCGCGGACCGGGCGATGCAGACGCACGGCGGTTTCGCGTTCGCCACGGAGTACCCGGTCGGCCGTTTCTGGGCCGAGTCGCGGCTGATGAAGATTGCCCCCGTCTCGCAGGAGATGGTGCAGAACTACATCGCCGAGCACGTTCTCGGGCTGCCTCGCTCGTACTGATCGGGCGACCGGCCGCCGGTGCCTGGGCGGCCGGTCGCCTAAGGCACCCGCTCGGCGGCTGGCTCACCCGGAGCCAGCCGCCCATGGCGGCGTTCGGGCTCAGGCCCCGGCGGCGAGGACGCGGCGCGCCTGGGCGACCAGGGGGACGTCGACCATGCCGCCCTCGAAGTTGATCGTCCCTCGGCCCTCGCGCTGGGCCTCCTCGTAGGCGTCGACCAGCCGGCGGGCCCGGTCGTACTCCTCGGGTGACGGGGTGAACGCCTCGTGGGCCAGCGCCACCTGCCCGGGGTGGATGCACAGCTTTCCGCCGTAGCCCAGGTCCCGGGCGAAGGATGCCTCCTCCAGGAACCGGTCCCGGTCGTTGATCGCGGTGGTGACCTGGTCGAGGGCAACGACGCCCGCCAGCCGGCAGGCGATCGCGACCTGCGAACGGGCCGTCAGCACCTCGGCGTTGGACCGGGTCCGCCGGCCGCCCAGATCGGCGATGAAGTCCTCGGCGCCGAAGTAGGCCGCGTCCACCCGGGCCGTGCTCGCGGCGTGGGCCAGCACCTCGGCGGCCCGGTGCACCCCGGCGACCGACTCGAGCCCGTACATCACGGCCCGGTCGCCGAGCCCGCGCGCCCCGAGCGCCGCGGCCAGCGCGTCGACGTCGCCGGTCGTCTCGATCTTCGGAACGACGACGCCGTCGAGGCCGAGGTCCGCGTAACAGTCCAGGTCGGCGTCGAAGTTCTCCGTGTCGGTCACCCCGTTGACCCGAAGGAAGATCGCCCCGCCGAACTCGGCGCGCAGCTTCGGAACGGCCTCGATCGCGCCGGTCCGGCCCGCGGCCTTGGCGCCGAGCGGCGTCCCGTCCTCCAGGTCGACGATCACGATGTCGGCGCCGAAGCGTGCCTGCTTGGCGATGAGGTCGGGCCGGTTGGCCGGCGTGAACAGTGGCGACCGCCACCGAAGCGTTCCCGTGGTCATGGCCGGAACGCTAGCGGTGCCCGCCCACGGGTTCACCTGGGATGTGACGGACTCAGCCGCGTGCGATGACCAACGGGACGTTCATCTCGGCCGACGTCAACGAGCCGTGCTGTCCCCGCATCGTGGTCAGGTGCGGTTCGATGTCCGGTCGGACCAGCACCGTCGTCCCTCGGGCCGCCGCGATGACGTGACCCAGCCGGTGAACGACGCGTTCGCGGACCTCGGGCCCGAACCAGCCGTCGGCCACGGCCTGCTCCGCCGACAGCACCCATGCCCGCTCGCCGAGCACCTCCCGCCAGGCGGCCAGGACGTCCTCGGCCGCGCCCGGCTGCGCGTAGACGTACCGGGCCCGCGGCTCGCCGGCGATCGCGCGGACTCCGGCCAGCAGCTCGGGCGCCGCGTCCAGGCTGACCCGGTCCTCCGGCGTCACGGTGACCATGCCGTGATCGCCCGTGACGACGAGCAGTGTGTCCGGGGGCAGCGCCTCCACGAGCGTCGCGACGAGCCGGTCGATCAACGCGAGCTGGGCCCGCCAGCCCGGTGAGGCCGGGCCGAGCACGTGTCCGGTCGTGTCCAGGTCGGAGACGTAGGCATAGACGAGACCGGGCTCGCGCAGCGCGGAGGTGACGGCCTCGACCAGCGTGCCCCAGGTGGGCGCGCCGACGTACCGGCTGCCGCGTAGCCCGGCCCGGGTCAGCCCGGACTCCCTGAACTGCGGCGGTGAGACCGAGGTGACCGGCAGTCCGGCCGCGGCCGCCTCCTCGAAGGCTGTCGATTCGGGCTGGAGGTGCTCGGGGAGCAGGGTGTCCAGCAGCGAACGATCCTGGCCCTGGAACTGCCAGCGAAGCGCGTTCAACAGGCCGCCGGCGCCGGCGAACGGCTCGAACAGATAGCCGATCATGCCGTGGTCGCCGGGCGCGCGGCCCGTGCCGAGGGACGTGAGGCTGGTGACCGTCGTCGACGGGTAGCAGGTGGTGAGCGCCCCCGCCCGATGTGCGACCAGGGTCGGCGCGACCTCCGGGTGGGCGGTCAGCAACTCGTCGCCAAGCCCGTCCACGAGCAGCAGACAGGCCGACCGCACCGGCTCCAGCCCCAACCGGGACGCACCGGCGAAACCGGTGGCCCCGACCGAATCCAGCAGCGCCGGCACCACCTCGGCCAGCGAATCAACGCCATACCGGGGAAGCGCGGGAGGCTGCACGGCTTGAGTCTCTCGCGCAGGACACCGGCGGGCGAACCGGTTTGGCCGGCTGGCCGCGGACTGTTCGGCCGATCGACCCGGCCGGTTCCGTCCCGGGCCGGGTCGATCGGTGGTGCTCAGGCCGCGGTCAGCTGGGCCTGGGCGTTGCGGAGCGCCATGTTGGCATTCTCCGGCAGGGCCAGCAGGGGCTCGGCGATTTCCTCGACGGTCGGGCCGTACTGCGCCGCGAGGGGGGCAAGGGCGTCGAGGTCGAAGTCGTACAGCTTGGCGGCGTTACCGCCGAGCGCGGCCCGTAGCTCGTTCTCCGACAGGTGGTGGAGGACCTGGCGCAGCGCCTCGTGGGTGAAAGGCGTGGTTCCTTCGTCATGCGGGTAGTCGTTGCCCCACATCCACCGATCGGCGCCGATCACGCTGCGGGCGGCGACGTCGTCGGGACGAGGGAAGCTCGCGCCAACCCAGCAGCTCTGCTCGAAGTACTCGGTCGCCGAACGCGAGAGCGCGTCCTCCTTCCGGTACTTCAGCTCGCCGATCGAGCCACCGCGGATGTTCGCGAGGACTCCGTCCAACTGCTTCAGCAGCGGCGGGATGCCCGCGGCGGACGCCTCGGTGATGACGAACTTCAGCCGTGGGAACTTCTCGAACACACCGGCCAGCAGCATGTGCACAAAGGGCCGCATGCCGTAGAAGCCCACTTCGCTGATCATGAGGGCCGGCGTGGCCGCGTAACGACCGTAGTTGGGTGAACCGGTGCCGCCGTGCAGGTTGACCGGGATCTCCAAGTCCTGCAGCGCGGCCCACAGCCGGTCGTACTCCGGGTCGTAGAGCGGCTTGACCCAGGTCACGTCGGGCGCCACGTTCGGCAGAAGTACGCCGCCACGCAGGTTGTTTTCCTTGATCCAGGTCGCGTCCGCGATGGCGTCGTCGATGTCGTTCAGGAAGATCTGGCCGACACCGGCCCGCTGCGCGGCCTTACGGGCGCAGAAGTCCGCTAGCCACCGGTTGTGCGCCTGAATGCCGGCGCGGCGGTGGCGGTACTCCTCGGCCTTCGGCGGGCCGGCGAACAGCACGAAGCCCGGGTAGAAGGGCGGCACGGTGTTCGGGAAGATCACTTCGCCGACGACGCCCTGGGCGAGCTGGTCGCGGTCGCGCCGCTCGTCGTCCCAGTTGCGGACCCGCAGGTCGGTGTCGCGTAGGTCCTTCCAGGGGTTCTTGTACCTGCCGCGCCAGGCGTCGAAGTCCTCGAGGAACGACGGGTCCAAGTACTCGCGGTAGGTCTCGTGGTTGGCACCGGCGTGGGTGTCAGCCGAGATGATCGTGTACCGGGCGGCCACGGGCACTCCCTGATCGCGTCAAGGTGGACACGATCGATAGAACGCGATTTCAGTATTGGCTGTCAAGCGGTCGGGGCAGGGCGGCCGTCCTGCCCCCGACGGCGGCGGCCGACGGCCGTTGATCGGCGAGGTCGGCCCGCTGGCTTGATCGCCGTTTTGGCCCTCACCTGGTCACAAGCCCGCCGCGGTTACAGGCACGCGGGGGCAAGAACAGCGATCTTGCCGGTCTCGGGGCCAAGCCAACCTTGGCGGATGCGGCAGTGGCGGCCGAGGATCGGCGACTTTGGTCCGGGGGCGGCGAGCACCTCGGGCTGCAACGAAGTTCTCGCCGCTGCTGTGCCCCGACTGGGAGGGTGGCGTGGCGCTTCGGGCGCTGGGGGCAGACCCGGACCTCGGTTCAGTCCTGGGTTGTGGTCGCGGTTCCGTCCGCTCCGCAACCACAGCGTAGGGCCGGGTAGCGGCGTCCGACGACCGGCGCCGAGCAGGGTCGCCACGCCGGCGTGATCGCCCGACGGCGCCCTCCAGCGGTCGCGAAAAGAGCGCGATGACGGCCACCTAGCGGGCCGAGACCGCGATCAGGCTTTCCGCGGACCGGGGCGAGCCCGGTCCAAGGTGGTGCCGGTGCCGCCCCGGCAGGGCATGATCGCGAGTTCGGCCCTCGAACGGTTGCGCTCTGGCCCAGTTCGCGACCACCCGAGGGCCGGAACGGCGATCACTGCGCCGGGCCGGCCTTCGCGGGGCGCGGCACTAGGAGGCGCCGGCGTCCTTGGCCATCGCGACCGGGGCCGGGGTCGGCTCCGCGGCGGGAGCCGGGGCGGCGGGAGCCGGGAGGGCGGCCGGCGGAGCGGGAGTGGCGATCGCCGCGGGCTTGTCGTCCTCCTGCAGGCCCTTGACCTCGGACTTGAAGATCCGCATGGACCGACCAATCGACCGGGCGGCCTCGGGCAGCTTCTTCGACCCGAACAGGACGACTGCCACGATGGCAATGATGATCAGTTCCGGAGCGCCCAGATCTGGCATATGTTTCGCTCCTCCACTCGTGGACGCCGGCATATCGCCAGCACTCACCGGATGCTACGGCGCCCGCGGGACGACCGACGCCCGGACCACCCATTCCGTTCTGTGGTCTGGGCCGCCTGATCGGTTCTACTCCGTTGTCTTTCGACCTCGACGACCTCTTCCCGCCGCCTAAATCCGATCGCGGCCGTGTCCTGTTTGAGGCCGGGTTTCTAGCGCGGGGATTGGCAGACGGGGCACCAGAAGAGGTTGCGGCCCGCGAGTTCCGTGGTCAGAACGGGGTTCTCACAGATCAGGCAGGGCTGACCGGTACGGCGGTAGACGTAGACCTCGCCGCCGTGGTCGTCGACCCGGGGCGGCCGGCCCATCGCCTCGGGGGTGTGTTGCGGCCTCACGGTGTCGATCCGCCCCGTACGTACGCCCTCAGCCATCAGGACGCCCAGGTCGGCCCAGAGCGCTGCCCACTGCGACGCGGCCAGATCCTTGCCCGACAGGCGCGGGTCGATCCCGGCGCGGAACAGCACCTCTGCCCGGTAGATGTTGCCCGGACCGGCGACGACTGCCTGATCCATCAGCAACTGCGCGATGACCGTCCTGCTTCGGCTGATCCGGCGCCAGGCAAGCTCGGAGTCGGCGTCGGGACGCAGCGGGTCGGGGCCGAGCCGGTCCAGCAGTGTCTTCACGTCGCCGGGTTCCAACAGCTCGCAGGCATTCGGGCCGCGAAGGTCGGCGTAGCCGCCGTCGGAGGCCAGCCGCAGCCGAACGGCTCCAGTCGGCGTCGGCGCGGGGCCTGGGGCGAGCGTGTACTTGCCGTAGATCCCGAGGTGAACGTGCAGAACCTGCTCGCCGTCGAAGCGCAGCAGCAGGTGCTTGCCATACGCCTCGGCGCTTTCCAGTACCCGCCCGGTCAGCCTTCGTGCCCCGTCGGCGAAGCGTCCCTGCGGGCTGGTCACCGCGACCGGCCGACCACGGAACATCTCCGCGTGGGCGGCGGCCAGCCGGTGCACGGTGTGACCTTCGGGCATGCCTGAGCCTATCGATGGGCGATGGTCGGCCCGAATGGCGTCCCGGCCCGCCCGCCGAGGCCGGGACGCGCTCGCCGAGCTCAGGTGTTGCGGCCGCCGTTGACGCCGAAGACCTGGCCGGTGATGTAGCTGGCCTCCTCGGAGGTGAGGAAGGAGCAGGCCGCGGCGATGTCCTCCGGCAGGCCCATCCGGCGCACGGGAGTCCGCGCGATGAGGTCGTCGGCGGTGTTCGGGCCCCAGCGGCCACGGGCCTCGTCGCGGCGCAGCATCGGGGTGTCGACGAAGCCCGGCGGAATCGTGTTCACCGTGATCCCGGCCGGGCCGAGCTCCAGCGCCAGCGCCTTCGTGAAGGCGATGACGCCGCCCTTGGACGCGACATAGTGGCTCATGAGCGCCTGGCCGCCCTGGGCGCTGGACGACGAGATGTTCACGATCCGTCCCCAGCCGGCCTCGACCATGTCCGGGACGACCGCCTGGCAGCACAGGAACGTGCCGGTCAGGTTCACGGTCAGCACCGAGGTCCACTGCTCCAGGGTGATGTCCAGGAAGCGCTTCGTGCCGGTCTTCCCGGCCGAGTTCACCAGGATGGTGACCGGGCCGAACCGGTCACGGGTCGCCGCCAGGGCCCGGGCCACGCTTTCCGGGTCCGCGACGTCGGCGGCCACCGCCAGCGCGGCGCCGCCGGCGGCCTGGATCTCGTCGGCGACCGTTTTCGCGTCCCCCTCGTTGAGGTCGAGGACGGCGACGGCGGCGCCGTCCTGGGCCAGGCGCGTCGCACACGCCCGACCGATGCCAGACGCGGCGCCCGTGACGATCGCGACCTTGCCGACCTGGTTTCCGGCCATCTGATTCCTTTCAACTCACCTGATACCGACGGGCTCGTCGGCTAGCTCTGGCGCTGCGCGGCGGCGACGTAGTCGGCCGCGGTCTTGTGAAGGTGCCGGATGAGAATCTCCTGGTCATTGATCGGGAACTCCCGGACGACCCGTGACTCCAACATCGTCTGCGTGGCCTCGAGGGTGTTCGAGTCCTGGAGGGCGAACTCCTTGAACGTGACCGCGGCCAGTTCCTGACGCAGCCGCTCTGCGGCGTCCTTCGGCGGCACGAAATACAGCGTTCCCTCGAAGATGTGCCGGTTGTACGCGGTCGGCCAGTAGTGGTAGGTGAGGTACCACCCCGGCGCCCAGACCACCATCATGAAGTTCGGGAAGAAGACGTACGAGTCCAGTCCCCACCGCGGGTGACGGGCCGGGTTCAGGCCCGCCGGCAGCGAGTCGAGGGCGGCGAGGTCCGGCCGGTCCCAGGGCCCGAAGTTGCCGCTGCGCAGCACACGGTCGATCGGCTTCACCATGCTCAGGTCCTTCGGCGGCGACATCCCGCCCCACGCCGACTGCATCGAGTGCGGACCGTCGATCTCGTAGTGCAGCCCCTCGTAACCGAAGGCCTGCAGCTTGCGGGACTCCTCGCTGACGTACTGCTTCGAGTGCAGGACGGGTGCGTGGTAGAACTCCGCGAACGCGTCGATGTAGAGCTTCCAGTTGCTGCCCACGTCGGCCCGGTACTTCCAGACCTGGGTCATCTCACCGAACGGGTAGCCCTCCAGCCCGTGGGCGAACCGGCCCAGGTAGTCGCGCACCGAGGTGGTGTCCGTGTCGTCGAAGTTGACGAAGACGAACCCTTCCCAGACCTCGCAGCGCACCGGCAGGAGCCCGAACAGCGACTTGTCCAGATCGAAGAACTCGGACTCCTGCTGCACGAACGTGCACGCGCCGTCCAGCCCGTAGCGCCAGGCGTGGTACTTGCACTGGAACTGCCGGACGGTGCCGCTGGTCTCCTCGTTCGGGTAGTCCTGCCAGACCAGCTTGTTGCCGCGGTGGCGGCAGATGTTGTTGAACGCGCGAATCTCGCCCGCCGCGTCCCGGACGACGATCACCGAGCGGCGCGCGGCGGAGATCTCCCTCGTGAAGTAGCTGCCGGTCCGGGGCAGCTGCTCGACGCGGCCGACGTTCAGCCAGGTCTTCTCGAAGATCGCCTTTCGCTCCAGCTCGTAGTACTCGGGCGAGATCGAGTCCTCGAACGAGACAAGGCCCGTGCCGAGGCTGGGGTAGTGCTGCGTCCAGCTGCCCTCGGCGGGCTTGGGGAAGTGCGCCATCGATCGACCTCCATGCCACCCGTGACGCCACGCGGCACCTGGCCGGTGCGGTGGCTCGCCCGCGCCGGGCAGGTGACGCCGACGCGAAGAATCGTACGGTGCCGTACGGTTAGTTAACCGTACGGTGTCGTACGGTTTGGGTCAACGGGGGTGGGACCAGGACCGCAGGGCCCGGCGGTCCTGGCCAGACCGCTCCCGGACGGCGCGGCGGCCCGGCCGGCCCGACCGCGGCGGAGGTCGACGGGCACGCTCGCCTCGGTGGCTGCCGCCGCCGGGGCCGCATACTTGATGGATGGTGTTGTCCAGGTGAGCGTGGAACGTTCCCGGTCCGGACGACCAACACCGACCCAGGCGGCGCGGCTGACCGACCGCATACGCCGCGCGGCGTTCGACGCCTTTCTCGAGAACGGCTACGACGGCACGACCATGGAGGCCGTGGCCCAGGCCGCCGGCGTCACCAAGGGCACCCTGTACGCCCGTTACCCGGACAAGCGAGCGCTCTTCATCGCCGTCAGCTCCTGGGCGCTGACCCGGCAGGAACGCAACGAACGCGTCGCGGAGGAACTGCCCGACGGCCTGGCCGAAAGCCTCACCGTGATCGCCCGCGCGATCCTCGCCCGGTCCGTCGACCCGGACATCGTCCGGATGAGCCGGATCGCGATCGCCGAGGCGGCGCGTTTCCCCGACTTCGCGCTGAGCTCGCAGGCTGTCACCTGGTCGCCGCGGATTCAGGTCATCATCGATCTGCTCCGCCGGCACGAGGGCGAGGGCACCATCATCGTCAAGGACGTGGAAATCGCGGCCGAGCAGTTCTTCGCGATGGTCGGCGCGATGCCGGCCTGGCTGGCCGCCTACGGCATCTACCGGACGCCAGAGGTCGAGGAACAACATCTTCAGCACGCGATCGAGCTTTTCCTGAACGGCCTGCTGGTCCGCCGGCCCGGCTGACGACCAGGGGCGGCGAGGGTGGAGGACGGCGGTGCCCGCCCGCGGGTCGACCCGGCGGAGCTGGTCCACACCAGCCTGCCGCCGTGGGCGCGGGGGGTTGTCCCGTCCCGCGCGACGTCCGCTACCGGTGCCGACGGCGCCGCTCATCTCCTGGTCGGCGTCGGCTCGGAGTCTGCGCCGGTCCTGGCGCGCTGGGCGGCCGAGCTCGGCGCGGGCCGCGCCGCGGTGCGGGTCCTGCGCGCGCCGGACGGCAGCGCCGCGCGGGCTTTGCTCGCGGTGGCGTTGGCGCGGGCACGAGTCGGCGTGCGCGTCTGGGTCTCCGGACCGGTCGGCGCCTGTCTGACGCTGCGGGCCACCGCGCTCGCGGCCGGCCTGGCGGACGACGAGCTGGTCGTCGTACCCGTCGGGAACGGCCCAATCGACGTCGCCTGCGTCCATTGCGGCCGTGCGACCGAGGTAGAGGCCGAGATCGGGGACACCATCGCCTGCGCGGGCTGCGGGCGCCCACTGTTGGTCTTCGAGCACGTCTCCCGTCGGCTGGGCAGCTTTCTGGGCTTCCAGGCCGACGCGGGAGGAAGTGCCTGATGGCCGGCGAAGCGACCCTGGATCTCGTGGTCGTCGGTATCGCCGAGCCCGTTCCCGGGGTGCGCAGCTTCAGGCTCGCGGCGGCCGACGGTCGGGAGCTACCCGCCTTCGTACCCGGAAGCCACCTGATCGTGGACTGCGGCGGCGAGGATGGTGGTCGCCGGACCAACGCTTACAGCCTGACGTCCGCCGGGTTCGCGCCGACCGTGTACGAGATCTCCGTGCTTCGCGTCGAGGGCGGCAACGGTGGCTCGCGCTGGCTGCACACGCACCTGGAACTGGGCAGCCGGATGACGGCCCGGCCGCCACGCAGCGGGTTCCCGCCGATCGCCCGGGCCAGCCGGCACCTGCTCGTCGCCGGGGGCATCGGGGTGACGCCGATCGTCTCTCACCTGCGCGCAGCCGCTCGCCGCGGCCAGGACCGCCGCGTCCTGTACGTCCACCGGGCCGGGCGTGGCGCCCACCTGGACGACGTCCACGGCCTCACCGACGGCCGCGCCGGCATCTTCACCGACCGCGCCACGTTCGCCGCCCGCCTCGAAGAGGCCCTGGTGGACCAGCCTCTGGGCACGCACCTGTACGTCTGCGGTCCAGGTCCGCTGATCGACCGGGTCGTCGGCTCGGCGCGCCGGTTCGGCTGGCCCGGGTCCCGAATCCACGTCGAACACTTCGGTGTCGGCACGACCGACCCTGGCGAGCCCTTCGAGGTCGTTCTCACCCGCAGCGGGCGGACCGTCCGGGTGCCGAGCGGTACCAGTCTGTTGGAGGCCCTCGAAGCCGCCGGAATCGCGATTCCGAACCGCTGCCGGCACGGCGTCTGCGGCGAGTGCCGAACCCCCGTCACCGGCGGACCGCCGCTGCATCGCGACCTGTTTCTCACCGTGGCCGAGAAGGCCGCCGCCGACTGCCTGATGCCGTGCGTCTCCCGGGCGAGTGGCCCGCGCTTGGAGGTTCCGCTCTGATGTCCGCTACTGAGACGGCGCGACTGCGTGGCTTCCCGTTCCCGTTCGCCGCCGACCAGTTCCGCTATGCGACCAACGTCGAGCCGGCTCGGGTGCCGGTACGGACGGCGGCGGGCTCCTGGGGAGCGGCGATCGTCGACATCGACGGCGACTACCACCGGGACCTCGCCGAACGCGAGGACATCCTGGCCGCTGACCCGAGCAGGTACGCGGTCCCCGGGCACATGCGGCCCGCGGCCTGGGACGCGGCACTCACCCTGATGCGGGAGCTCTCGGCCAGCTATCCGGAAAACCTGCGGCTGACCCGGACTGGGCCAGAGACCTGGCACTGGGAGAACCGTCTCCGCGATATCACGGCGGATTTCGGATATGGCGACGACGCGTGCCTGGACGGCGAGCCGCTGCGCTGGATGGCGCAGCAGGTCCAGGAGGATCTGGTCCTTCTCGACGAACGGGCCGGCCAGCTCTGGATCGAGGCCGGCGTGGTGACGTTCGCGGCGGCCTGGAGTTTCGGCTTCGACCTCGGCATGAGCTTTCACGAAATTCACGGCCCCGTCCCGCGTGTTCACGACGAGGGCGTCGTCACCCGGGCGCAGGAGTTCATCCGCCGGCTTCAGCCACACCAGGCCTACCGGCGCACCAACTGGTCCACGAGCTTCGGCCGCCGGCTCGACCTGTCGCTGGAGCGCTACCCCGAATGGGCGCCGGACCGAAACGCGGCCGCCCAGGCGGACGACGACACATTCGGCCGGCTGCTCCACCTGAGGGTCGAGGTGCAGCACCTGCTCCGGCTGCCCGACTCCGGCGCGGTTCTCTTTCTCATCCGCACCTATCAGCTCCCGTTCGACCAGCTCGTCAGCATCGAGGACTGGCGGCGGCGCACCGCGAGCGTGCTCGCCGAGCTGCCGACCGACATCGCCGACTACAAGGGAATCCTGCCATTGCGGGACCGGGCCGTCCGCTGGCTGCGGTCCAGGCCGATCACGGCCGGCCCCGGCCCCGGCGCCGGCTCCGCCGGCCCCGGCTGACTCGCGGTCTCGGCCGGGAAGCGCGGCCTACGGCCCGCCGGCACGAGGCGGGGCGCAGGCGGCGGCTACGGCATTCTTCCTACGGGCGCCGCGTCGGACTATGGAACCCGACGGCCCGATAGCCGGGCCGGTGCGGATTCTCGGGGAAGCGCCGTCCCCGGGGCCCGGAACGGACTTTTCCAGCGAGGCCGATCGGCTTCGGGCTAGAGTCACCCCGCATTCGGTGACCCATTGACAGGGCGCCGTGACCGCCTTCTGAAGCGGAGATTCCGGCCGTTGCGCGACCGGTCCCGCAGCCCAGGAATGTGGTGGTATATATGTGCCCTCGGGCCGCCGACGCGAGCCCGCGCCCGCTGAGCAGGATGGACCGGGCACTGCTGGGATATCAGCGGGAAAACCGCGCCACACCGCTGAGCGTCGCCTATCTCCTGCGGGCCGAGGGCAGGTGCTCGGTCGGCGCGTTGCGGGAAGCCGTCCTGGAAAGGGCGGCCCTCTTTCCGCTCCTCGCCCATCGGGTGACGCACGGCGCGGGCCAGGCCACCTGGCCCGACTGGGCGCCGGACCCGTGGTTCGACGTGATCACCCATGTGCGGGAACATCGCCTGCCGGCCGGCACGGACGAGGCGGACGTGCGGGCTCTCGTCGCGCGGCGCTGCCAGACGCAGATCCCGTTGGACGCCCCGCCCTGGGAGCTGTGCCTGTTGCACGCTCCGGGCGCGGCGGAGTTCTACGTCCTGTTCCGGGCGAGCCACGTCTGGCTGGACGGGACCGCGCTGCACCGGGTGCTGACCGCCCTTTTCGGCGCGGAGACCGCGGTCGACTCCGACGGCTGGCTGCGCGAGGGGCGGGTGACCCCCCGATCGCTCGCGCTGGCCGGTGGACGGCTCGCGGGCTGGATGACGCCGACGGCCAGCCTTGAGGCACTGGCCCGGCCGGTGGCCGGGGAGCACGACCTTTACTGGGCGTCGACCAGTGTCGAGAGACTGCGGGCCCTCGGCCGGGCGTATGGGGCGACCGTCAACGATGTCTTCCTGGTCGCGCTCGCGGGCGCCTTCGAGGCCTGGTCTCGGCCGGTGGGCGGCGCACGTCGGCTGAAGATCCTCATGCCGGTCAGCGCCCGGCGCCCGGACGAAAGCAACCACCTGAGCAACTTCGTGGTGGGCACCCGGGTAGGGCTGCCCCGCGGCCCGGGTTCGCCGTCGCGACGGTTTGGGGTGGTCAGGCGGCAGACCTCGCGGTATCGGCGCGGCACGGACGCGGGTGCCGGCGAGCGTTGGTGGTTCGAGCGGGTTCCCACCCGCTATGGCCGGGTCGCGGTCGCGATGGGCATGGATCCCCGCAGAGTGGCGGTCTCGACGTCGAACCTGGGCGTCATGCCCGCTCCGTTGACGATCGCGGGGAGGCCGGTGAAAGAGGCGGTCCCGGTCCCGGTTCCCGTTCCGGGCCAGCGCATGTTCGTGATCCTCGGCGGTGTCGGCCCGACGGCGTCGCTGGGCGTCGCGATCGATCGCAACGTGCCCCGGGGTGCGACCCTGGCCAACCTCTGGCTGGCCGAGCTCGACACCCTGGCCCGGACCGCCGTCGCGTCGGGCCGGTCCGCTCCCACCCTCTGGCCGTGATTTCGGGCGGTCGGTAGCCAGAACGCGGGAAGAGCTCGGCCGAACGCGGTCCCGGGCCGCGCGGGAGGCGGCCGGCGCGAGCGTCCTGCTCGCGCCGTCGGGAGGCTGCTCGGTCGCCGCGTACCTCGTGCCTTGCCGGCCCCGACGCGCGCATGCTAAGCATCTGAGCGGCGTCTTTTGGCGACTGCCCAACACGGGTCGCCCCAGCGCCGCGCGCTCATCGTCACCGCCGCTACCGAGGAGGACGCCATGGCGACCACCGACCACCCCCTGCGGGTCGTGCAATGGACGACAGGAAAGGTGGCCAGTGAGTCTGTCAAGGCCATCGCCGAGCGCCCCGACCTCGAACTGGTCGGCGTGTTCGCCTTCAGCAAGGACAAGGTTGGCCAGGACGCCGGCGAGCTCGCCAAGGTCGGGCGCACCCTCGGCGTCACCGCTACCGACGACATCGACGCCCTCATCGCCTTAAAGCCGGACTGCGTCATCTACATGCCGCTGCACCCGGATGTCGACCACCTCACCCGGCTGCTGCGGGCCGGGATCAACGTCGCCTCGACGGCCAGCTTCATCACCGGCCACGCGTACGGCCCCGAGGCGCGCGCGGCGCTGGAGGCGGCGGCCCAGGAGGGGAAGGTCAGCCTCTTCGGCAGCGGCATCAATCCGGGCTGGGTCGCCTATCTGGCGACGGTCGCCTCCGGTATCTGCCGTGAGGTCAGCTACCTGCGGGTGACCGAGTCGACCAACATCGGGCTGTGGGCCGCGGACGCGAACCAGGACGAACTGGGCTGGGGACGGCCGGCCGGCGACCCTGGCCACGCCGATGACATCCGGAAGGCGACCGCCCCGTTCGCCGACTCCGTGGAGTCGATGGGCGCCCAGCTCGGCCTGGCGATCGACGACATCCGGTGCGAGGTCGAGTTCGCCCACGCGGCCAGCGACGCCGACGTACCGGGCCGGACGGTCACGCGCGGCACGGTCGCGGGCATCGACGCCCGCTGGATCGGCGCCAGCGCCGGCGTCGACCTGGTGGAGGCGCACATCCGCTGGACGGTCGTCGCGGATCTCGAGCCGGCCTGGGAGGTCGCGAACGGCCACCTCATCACAGTGCTCGGCGCGCCGCAGATCCACCTGCGGGTGGACGTCCTGCCGGAGAACCTGGAGACGTTCACGCTGGAGGACGCGTCGGTGATGGGATCGATGCTCACCGCCTTGCCGGTGGTCAACGCCATTCCCGCCGTGGTCGCCGCCCGGCCGGGCATCGTCACCTATGCCGACCTTCCGACGGTCGCCTCGCGTTTCGCGACGAAGCGTTGACCTTGGTCGACGGCGGCTGACGTCACAGGGGGCCGCGCCGGCCCCAGCAGGTGCCGGCGCGGACCGCTGCCGACGGCCTTCGGTCCTCTCCGCGGATCGCGCCCCTCAGACCTGATGTGTGCATGATCAGGTGCTGGTCCGAGGCGTGGGGAGGAACCCAGGTGGATGTCAACGGTGCGGTCATCGTGGTCACCGGTGCGGGCAGCGGGATCGGAGCCGCGCTGGCGCGGCGTTTCACGGCGGGCGGCGCGGCGGCCGTCGTGGTCAGCGATCGGGACGCGGACGCGGCGGCGAGCGTGGCGGCCGAGATCGGTGGACGGCCGGTCCGGACGGACGTCGCCGACGAGACGGCCGTCGCCGCCCTGGTCGAGCAGACTCTCGCCGAGTACGGCCGGATCGACCTGTTCTGCTCCAATGCCGGCGTGACTGTCGGCGGCGGCCTGGAAGTCGACACCAAGACGTGGCTGGACACCTTCGCGGTCAACACGCTCGCGCACGTCCATGCGGCCCGCGCCGTCGTCCCGTCGATGCTGGCGCAGGGCAGCGGTTACCTGCTCAACGTGGTCTCGGCCGCGGGTCTGCTGACGACGCCCGGCGACGCGCCCTACGCCGTCACCAAGCACGCGGCGCTAGCCTTTGCGGAATGGCTGGCCGTGACCTACGGAGACCGGGGAATTCGGGTCAGCGCCGTCTGCCCGTTGGGAGTGGCCACGCCGCTGCTGCTCGACGGCCTTCGGGAAGGTCACCCGGCGGCCCGGGTCGTCGCCGCGTCGGGAACGCTGCTCACGGCCGAGGACGTCGCGGAGGCGGTGATCGACGGCCTCGCCGCGGAAAAGTTCCTCATCCTGCCTCATCCCGAGGTAGGCGGGTACTACGCGCAGAAGGCGGCGGATCCCGACCGGTGGCTGGCCGGAATTCGGCACCTGGCGCGCAAGGTGGAGCAGTCCTGATCGGCGGGCGCCGGCCGCGGTAGGCCGGGCCGGCTTACCCAGCCGACGGGAGTGGCTTTCGCGCGGGACCGGGGCAACTGCCGGGCCCGTCGGCTGGGATCAGCCGACGCCGAGGAGGTCGACGACGAAAATCAGCGTTTCGTTCCGCTTGATCGGGCCGGCACCCCGGACGCCGTAGCCCAGGTGCGGCGGAATGACGAGCTGGCGGCGGCCGCCGACCTTCATGCCCTGCACGCCCTGGTCCCAGCCGGCGATGACCTGCCCGGCGCCGAGCTGAAACCGGAAGGGCTTGCCGCGGTCGTAGGAGGCGTCGAACTCCTTGCCCGAGCTGAGGGCGACGCCGACATAGTGGACCGACACCGCGCGGCCGACGGTGGCCTCGGCGCCGTCGCCCTCGGTGATGTCCTGGACGACCAGGTCCTTCGGCGGGGTCTTGTCCACGAGGTCGATCTTTGGCTTCTCCATGGTCCCCACCCTACGGTCGCTCAGGCGCTGGCTCCGTGGCGACATCGCCAGTCGGGACGACCGCGTCCTTTACAGGCTTCTGTCAATCTTCCGGAGCACGTCGGCGGTCCGGTCCGGCGTACTGCTGTCCAGGCAGAGGCGGTCCATCGCGATCGTGTAGCGGTCGACCTCCTCGCGTTTGTCCAGGTAGGCCGCGCCGAAAAGCTGTTCGAGATAGACGATGTCCGCCATCTCGGGGTCGGGGAAACGCAGGATGCTGAACGCGCCGCCTTCCGCGGTGTGACCGCCGAAGGCGAACGGCATCACCTGGAGGGTCAGGAAGGGGCTGCTGATCAACTCGAGCAGGTGGTTGATCTGCGCGTGCATGATCCGGTCGCCGCCGATCGGCCGGCGCAGCGCCGCCTCGTCGAGCACCACCCAGAGCCGGAGCGGGTTTTCCCTGGCCAGCACCTGCTGGCGGTTCATCCGGACGTTCACCCGGCTGTCGATCACTTCTTTGGGCGCGCCAAGGGCGCCCCGGGTGATGACCGCGCGGGCGTAGTCCTCGGTCTGGAGCAGGCCGGGGATGAACTGGAGCTCGTAGGTACGGATCTGGGAGGCCGACTCCTCCAGCCCGATGTACGGGTGAAACCAGCTCGGCAGAACGTCGGAGTACGACTGCCACCAGCCCTGCTGGTTCGCCTCCCTGGCCAGCGCGAGCAGCGCGTTGCGTTCGGTCTCGTCGGTGACGCCGTAGAGGACGAGCAGATCGTTGACGTCACGTTCCTTGAAACCGACCCGGCCGAGCTCCAGCCTGCTGATCTTCGATTCGGAGGCGCGGATGTGATAACCGGCGTCCTCGCGGCTGATGTGTTTGTCCTCCCGCAGCCGCCGCAGCTGCGAACCCAGGAGGATGCGACGCACGGTCGGGCTGCCGCCCGCCGGTACGGCCACGCCTGTTCCCCCGCTTCACTCGCCTTGTGCGATAGCTCAGTTTATCGAGGCGCCACCGGCCCCCCAAGCGTCGACCCGGTTCGAGGGGCCGACTCGCGACGCGATCACAGCACGGTCGGTCGTATACGGCAAGCTCCCTCTCCGTGACGTGAACCTCAGGTGTCTTTCGGTAGTCGGTGCTGGCCAACGGCCTACTTACCGCAACCGGGTCGAGGTTTCCTGGGGTATCGCTGGGCCTTTGGAAGCGGAGAGTGAACGTGTCCATGCAGGTGCTCCAGGCCATGGACGAGGTCTCTGTGCATAAGTACAGTCACCATGCCGGGCGCGTAGTCGATCATGCTGGCGTTCCCGACCTGTTGGTTCGTTCCCCAACACCAGGAGTCACCCATGAGCACCGACGGCGAGGTCGTGGCCGAAGTGGACCCCCGCTACAACCCGGACATCCCGCACGGTGCACGGATCTGGAACTACTGGGTGGGCGGCAAGGACAACTTCCCAGCGGACCGGGAGGTCGCCGAGGCGGCCATCACCGCCTATCCGGGCATCGTGGCGATCGCGCGGGAGTCCCGTAAGGCGCTCGCCCGCGTCGTGCGGTATCTCGTCGAGGAGGCGGGCGTCCGCCAGTTTCTCGACATCGGGACCGGGCTGCCCACGGAGAACAACACGCACGAGGTGGCCCAGCGGATCGCCCCGGAGTGCCGGATCGTCTACGTCGACAACGACCCGATGGTCCTGCTGCATGCCAGGGCCCTGCTGTCCAGCACGCCGCAGGGCGCCACGTCCTACATCGAGGCGGACGTGCGCGAGCCGGCGACGATTCTTGACCAGGCCGCCGGCACCCTCGACTTCGACCAGCCGATCGGCCTGATCATGTTCGGCGTCCTCGGGGCGGCGGTCAAGGACACGGCCGAGGCGCGCGGCATCGTGCAGCAGATTCTCGCCCGCATGGTGCCGGGGAGCTACGTCGCCATCAACGACAGCGTGCACGGGGACGCGGACAAGGCCGCCGACGCCATCGCCGAAGGCGGCTACGAATACACCGTCCGCTATCTGGAGGAGATCGCGAGCTTCTTCGACGGCACCGAGCTCGTCGAGCCCGGTCTCGTGCCGAACTCGTTGTGGCGCCCGGACGCCCCCGACCCCGAGATCCTGCCCTCCCACTGCGGGGTCGGCCGCAAGCTCTGACTCCGCCTCGGCGCCTCCGTGCAGCCGGTCCGGGTCGTGACGAACGGATCGTCGGTTGTTCCTCCTGCCAGCACCTGGTTCAGGCCGGGACCGAGAGGCTGACAGCGAAGTCACCGTCGGGGTCCGTCCACCAGTGGGTCATTCCCCACCCGGCGTTGGCGAGCTCCTTCTCGATGCCGTCCCGGCGGAACTTCGCGCTGATCTCGGTCCGCAGCTGCTCGTCCGCCTCGAACGGGACGGTGAGGTCCAGCGCGGCGATCCGGGCCGTCTGGGCCCGGCGGGAGCGCAGCCGCATCTCGATCCACTCGGCGTCCGGGTCCCACACGGCGAGGTGCGCGAAGCCGTCCGGGTCGAGGTCGCCGTCGAGCTCACGGTTGACCACCGTGAGGACGTTGCCGTTGAAGGCCGCCGTCACGCCCGCCGCGTCGTCGTAGGCCGCGACCAGCCGTCCCGGGTCCTTCACCAGGTCGGTGCCGAGCAGCAGCACGTCGCCGTCCGAGGCCGTGGCCCGCAGCCGGGCAAGGAAGCCCAGCCGCTCGTCCGGGCGCATGTTGCCGATAGTGCTGCCCAGGAAGGCGACCAGGCGGGCCTCGGCTCGCGGCAGATGGCCCAGATGGTGGTCGAAGTCCCCGACCAGCGCGTTGACCCGCAGCGCCGGCCGCGTCGTGGCCAGGGAATCCGCGACGTGGCGCAGGACGGCCTCGTCGACATCGAAGGGGACGAACCGCTGCAGCGTCCCGGTGTCGCTCAGTGCGTTCAGCAGCAGCTGGGTCTTCTCCGACGTGCCCGAGCCGAGCTCGACGAGGGTGTCCGCCCGGGAGAACGCGGCGATCTCGGCGGCGTGCTCGGTGAGGATCGCCCGTTCGCGCCGCGTCGGGTAGTACTCCGGCAGGCGGGTGATCTCGTCGAACAACTGGCCGCCGGTCTCGTCATAGAACCATTTGGGCGGCAGCTCCTTGGGCGACGCGGTGAGACCCTGCCGCACGTCGGCGGCGAGCTGCGTGGCCCGGTCGGCGGCGGTCAGGTGCACGGCGATGCGCCGGTTGCCGGTGTCGCTCAGCTTCGTGGGAATCATCGGTGATCTCCTCTTCCTGGGCTGGCCGGCTAGATCGGTTGCGGTAGTTCCACCCATGTCGTCGCGTCCAGCAGGACGGCGGAGGCGCCGCCGGCCCGCCAGGAGGCGAGCGCGGCGTCGGCGGGGCTCTGCCCTCGCCGCACGAACGTGTCGGCGAAGTCGGCGACCGCCGCGGTCAGGGCCGGGGACAGGCCCAGGCGTCCGGCCGCCTCGACCACGGCCATCACACATCGCAGCGCCGCTGTGCGCAGGTCGGGCTGGGCGAGGCCGAGCGCCGCCGCCTCGGCCCAGCGGCCGGCCACGCCCGCGCACGCGTCGCGGGCGGTGTCGGCCGCCCGCGGGTCGTCAAGCAGCGCGGCGGCCACCGTGACCGCGACCGGCCACAGCGCCGGCGACTGGGCGTCGAGGTAGCGCAGCTCCAGCCAGCCGCGGGGCCGCACGGGCGGGAAGACCGTGCTCGCGTGGTAGGCGAGGTCGGCGACGGTCGGGCGACGTGGCACCGGGCCGGCCCCCGCGACCCAGTCGGCGAAGGTCGAGCCGTCGCGGACGGGGAGGTAGCGGTCGTCGCCGTCGCGAACCAGCATCAGCCGGGCGTCGAGCAGGTAACGGGCCCACTCCGCGGCCGGGCCGCCCGTCGTGAACTGGGTGCCGGCGTCGGCGACCGGGGTGGTCCGGGTGGCGTCGATGTCCGACCAGATGCCCTGGCGGGTTGAGACCTGGCCCGTCGGCCGGCCGGCGAGGACCGGCGACGAGGCGAACATCGCCACCAGTACCGGCCCGAGCGTGTGGGCGAGCCGCCATCGGTCCTCCCAGCCGGACCTCGGTCCCGCCTCCAGGTTGACCTGGAGGGCAGCGGTCGAGCACATCATCAGCGGGCCGGCGGGAAACCCACCCGTCTGGAAGAACTCCTCCATCGCCGCGTAACGGCTGTGGGTGAGCAGCCGCCGGGGCGCGCGCAGTGGGTCCGCGCCGAGGCCGGCCAGCAGCAGACCGTCGTCGGCCAGGCGCAGGCGCACGGCGGTGAGGTCCGCGGACATCGCCCGCAGGGCGGCGGGAAGCGCCAGCGGCGGGCCGGACAGCTCGAACTGGCCGCCCGGCTCGAAGGTGATCCGGCTCCCGCCGGGAAGGTCCGGCCCGCAGCCGGCGAGCGCCGCCCGGGTCCGTTCCGGCGCGACCGGGCTGTCGGGGGAATGCCGGTCGACCACGAACCATTCGGTCTCGATCCCGACCTGGCCGACGGCCGTGTCGGCGAGCATCGTCCGCTCGGCGAAGTCGTGGACGTCGGCGGGCCGCTCCACCACCTCGCCGAGGTCGTCCGCCGGGCGCGTCGACGCCTCCGGCGTGTGCCGTCGTGCCATGAACCCCTCCAGGTCCGGACCGGTCAGCCGTGGTCGGCTGGCCGCGGGTCGGCGCGGGTCGTGGTGGTCGGGTCTGCTGGCAGGTTCTCTGCCCAGACACCTAACGGCTGGTCATGGACGGACATTCCGGCAGTCGGCGGCCGAATACGGCCGCGCGTGGTCGCATGCGCCGGGTCAGCTACCCCAGGACGGTGGCCACCGGATGTCGGCGGCGGTGAGGCGGGCGCGGTCCCCGGCCGGCCAGGGCGCCGTCAGGTCCTCCTCGACGAGGTCGAACAGGCCATGGTCGAACGGGCGCCCGGGGGCGGGCGCCGTCTGGACCAGCCGCTCCCGGACCCCCGCCCGCTGGCGGGTGAGCGCCCGGTGATGGCAGTACGGGTTGTTGCCGGCGCGGCCGAAGAACGTGTGCGCCGTCCAGGTGCAGCCGCCGCGGCAGACGTCGGCGTACTCGCAGGTCCGGCAGAATCCCCAGGTGCCGTCGCTGGCCGCCGGCGTGCCCGCCCGCGTGTTGATGGCGAGCTCGGGCGCGTCGCGCAGTAGGTCGGCCAGGCGGCGCTCGCGGATGTCGCCGGCCGCGTAGTCCCGGGTCGGCAGCGACGGGCAGCCCTTGATGGTGCCGTCCGCCTCGATACCGAGGGTGGACAGGCCGGCCTGGCAGCCGGTCCAGAATGCCGTGCCTTCCGGCGAGCGCAGCAGCCGCTCGTACGGGCCGTAGTACCCGACGTTGTTCCCGGCGTGAATGCCGATGCCGTCGGCCGCCGCCTGCCGGGCGACCCGGGCGAGCATCGGGAACACGTCCAGCAGTTCCACCGGCTGGAGCAGGATCTCCGGCTGGTCGGCGGCGTTTCCCATCGGGACGGTCAGCTGCCACTGCCAGGCGGCGATGCCGGCGGCGCGCAGCGCGAGGTAGAGCTCGGGCAGCTCCGGCGCGGTCAGCCGATTGATCTGGGTGTTGCAGGTGGCGGTGACGCCCGCGGCGCGCAGGCGCTCCATCGTGACGAAACAGGACCGCCAGGAGCCGTCGCGGCCGCGCAGCCGATCGTGGGTGCGGGTCATCCCGTCCACCGAGACGGAGCACTGTCTGACCCCGGCTGCCCGCAGCCCCCGGGCCATCGCCGCGCTCAGCTTGTAGCCGCCGGTCGTCACCGTGCAGGTCATGCCCCGGTCGGTGATCGCGGCCGCGATCGTCAGCCAGTCCCGGCGCAGGAAGGCCTCGCCGCCGATGAGCGTCACCTCGTCGATACCTGCCCGGTCGAGCTGGGCGACGACGTCCAGGGCCTGCGCGGTGGTGAGCTCGGCGTCCCGGGGACTGCCCGCGCGGGAGCCGCAGTGCCCGCAGGCCAGGTTGCAGGCGAGCGTCAGCTCCCAGACCGCGTACGTCCGCCGGGGGGTGGTCATCGGCCCAGCAGCCGTGCCAGCAGGTGGCGCCAGCCCGACGGACGCCCCGGCTCGGTCCGCGCGCCATGGCCGGTTCGTGGCGGCGGCCCGCCGTAGACGGGCGCCGGCGGTGGCGGTGCTGGTGGCGGCGGTGCTGGTGGTGGCGGTCCGACGTAGAAGGGTCCAGGCGGTGGTGGTCCGCCGTAGACGGGTGCCGGCGGTGGAGCCGGGAACGGGGGAGGGAGCTCGCCGGTGGGGTGGCCGAACGGGTGGGGAGACAGGGCGTCCTGGGTGAGGGGTGGGTCGCCACGCTGGCCGGTCCAGGGCGTGGCCGGCTGGAGTGGTCCGGGAGCGGCCCGGGGGAACCCGGCCTCGCCCAGGTCGACCGTGGTCTCGCCCTCGGCTGCGGCCGCGCCGTTGGCTGTGGTCTCGCGCCCAGCTGTGGTCTCGCGCTCGGGTGTGGTCTCGGGCTTGGTCGTGGTCTCGCCGTTGGCCTTCTCCTCGGCGGCGAGGCGTCGCGCGATGTCGTCGGCCCGCTCCCGGCTCACCTGCTCCTCGCGGCCGGGTCCGCGGGGCAGGCGCGGTTCGGGGGAGTCCCGTGGCACAGGTGTCACCTTCCGTGGGGCCCGTCCGTTGGCGGAACGGCCGACCTTCTCGGGGCCGGAAGCGCGAAAAATCCGGGCAGCGCGCGACATCCCCAGGCTAATGGGCACGGCCACGGAGGTCGGGTCGGCGATCGGCGTGACAAGACTGTTCGAACGGCGCTGGGCCCGGTGTTCCACCCTGATCCGGGCGGAACACCGGGCCCAGCGGCTCTTCTGGCTTACCGCGCCCCTGCGGGCTTCGTGCCAGGCTGTCCTGCCACGGCCGTCACCCGCAGACGCGGACCGAGTGGGGCGGAACCCACCGTCGGTGCCCGTTCTCCCAGACCCAGTGGCCGCTTACCGTGCGCCAGTAACAGTGGTACGCGGTACCGGTGACATGGCTTGAGACGACTGAAGCCTCGGCGGGAGCCGTGGACAGGACTGAGCCCAGGGCCGTGGCGGCGATCAGCAGGGAAAATGCCCGACTCCTTCGGTACGCCATGTTTGCTCCCTCCGGCGCATTGCACCATTTCGTTGAGGAAGTACCGGCTGGAATTTGCGGGTCCGAGATACCCGCGATTACCGAGCGTGAACCATGTCGCTGTCAGGTAGTCGTCCGGGCCCGAACGATCGGCTGTTCCCGCTGGTTCGTCAGTCGGAGACCGTCGGCCGACGTGAAGGTTTGCTGAACCGCGTACCGGTGGCCGTTGGCGCGGTCGGTAGTGGCCCGGCGATGCCGCCCGAGCCTCGGCTGGGCGGCTTCGACGCGGCGAACTCGTGGCCTCGGGGCACAGGCACCGGAAGGGTCCGGCGCCTGGCCGGGTCAGGCTTGGTCCGAGGCCGGGGCCGCGCCGGTCCAGAACCCCGCTCCGAGTCCGGTCCGTGCTGGCCGTCGCCGTCTTGGCTCGTCGGAGGGGGCTCTACGGCGGGGTACCCCGCCGGAGCGTGACCTGAGTGGCGGCGTGCGCCCGTTGGGTCTCGTCGGTGGCGAAGCGCCGAGGTCGTCGGGCAATGATTGAACTGGCCTACTCGCCGTTCGGTGGCGGGTGTGTGTGGTGGAGCCGGTAGGCCACGTCCTGGCCGGCGCGGGCCAGGACTCGGGCCACCGCTCCGGCCGCGGTCTATGTCGGCTGAACCGCTTGGGCATGTCCAGCGACGCCCGGTCGGCCGTGAGCGCGGCCGTTTGCCGGTTCCCGCCGCGACGCTCGCGGACCAGGGCGCGGACCGGTGGGACCCGGGGCGCCGATGGCGCGTAAGGTGGTGGCGTTGCCTGTTCTCCGCTGTATGAGCGTCATGCATCGTCGAACGGAACGACCGGCTGTGCGGTGATCGGCGGCCGATGCGAGACCGGGAGACGATGGACGTCTACCGGAGAAACATCAAGGAGAACGCTCGTGGCTCAGGGTACCGTCAAGTGGTTCAACGCGGAGAAGGGGTTCGGCTTTATCTCCGTGGACGGTGGCGGTCCGGACGTGTTCGTCCACTTCTCGGCGATTTTGACAGACGGTTACAAGTCGCTGGACGAGGGGCAAAGCGTGCAGTTCGAGATCGTGCAGGGCCAGAAGGGCCCGCAGGCTGACAAGGTTCAGCCTGTCTGACACACCCAGACCTCACACGGAACAGCGCGCGGCCGGGGGCCGCGCGCTGTTCTTGTTCTACGGCCGGTCGTAGCGCGATCCGCATGAAGCCCCGGCGGCGGCATCTCCCGCAAACCGCGCGGTCCTAACGCCGCCCGCGACGTCACCTCCGCCCGCGCCGCCCCGCCCCGCGCCGTGCCGCGCCGTGCCGCGCCCGCGCCGCGCCACGCCGCGCCGCGCCGCGCGAGCAAGATCGCGGTTTGCGCCCTCCCGTGGTCGTGGAGGTGCCTCAGGGACAACCAGTAGAGGGCTGAAACGGCGATCTTGCCGCAGCCGCAGCCGCAGCCGCAGCCGCAGCCGCAGTCCGGCCCCGCGCGGTCTGCGGCGCGTTGGAGCGCGACTGGCAGCCGCGGGTGGCCACCAGTAGCGGGCGCCGGACTTTGCCTGGAGGCATTCCGCCCACCGTGCTAGCTTGCTAGCATCGAGCCGTGGGCGATGAGGACGTCAAGCAGTTCAACGTGTACCTGCCGATCGGGCTGATCAAGCAGGTCAAGCACCGCGCCATCGAGTCGGGCCTGTCGCTGTCCGCGCTGGTCGCCGAAGCGCTGCGCGGCTACCTCGACGACGCCCACGATCCGCGCGAGCACTCGGCTGAGACGGAGAACTGACGTGAGTACCGAAGGAATCGAAGCGGTGTTCCTGGAGACCCACAACTGGGGCAAGGCGGCGGGGTTCTTCCAGGCACTGGGCTTCGAGCTTGAGTTCGAGACCGACCACAACTCCGGCCAGCTTCGCAACGGTGACGGCGCGACCGTGTTCATCGCGGAGATCCCCGAGGATCGCGAGCCGGGTCTCCAGGTCGTGCTGAAGGTGCCGGACGCGGATGCCTTCCAGCCGGACCCGGCCGTCGAGGTGGTCACACCGTTCGAGGAGACCCACTTCGGCACCAGGATGATGACCGTCCGTGACCCCGATGGGCGGCTGTGGAGCCTGCAGGCCCCGGCCAAGAGCTGACCGCGGGGAACCGGGAGCCGAGCGCTGGGAAAGGGAAACGACATGGCAGACAGGCAGGCTGAGGCACCCGAGAGCACCGCGGTCCGAGTCGCGCTGTGGCGGGCGCTGCACGTCCAGGCCGATGCGGCGCCGCACGTCTTCGTCGATGAGGTCGGGCTACGGCTGGTCGGGCCCGACGACGGCTGGCGATCCCGGCCGGACATGGACCCGCGCGGTACCAGCCCGTTCCGGGCGTCCATCGTGGCGCGGGCCCGCTTCATCGAGGACCTGCTCGTCGAACGGGCCGCGCAGGGTCTTGGCCAGTACGTGATCCTCGGTGCCGGCCTGGACACGTTCGCGCAGCGCAGGCCCGAGGTTGGCGGGGGGCTGAGGGTCTTCGAGGTCGACCAGCCCGGGCCCCAGGCCTGGAAAGGCGCGCGCCTGGTCGAGCTCGGCTACGGCGTCCCCGACTGGCTGCGACTCGTACCGGTCGACCTCGAGGCCGGCGGTGACTGGCTGAAGCAGCTGTCCGTCGCCGGCTTCTCCGACCGGCGGCCGGCGCTCGTCGCCTCCACCGGCGTCGCCATGTACCTCTCCAAGGAGGCCACCGCCGCGACGCTGCGTCAGAGCGCCGGGCTTGCCCCCGGCTCGACGTTCGCCATGACGTTCCTGCTGCCCCCCGAGCTTCTCGACGAGGCCGACCGGGCCGGGCTGCAGACGTCGAAGCAGGGCGCGCAGGCCTCGGGGACGCCGTTCGTCAGCTTCTACACGCCCGACGAGATGGTCGCGCTGGCTCGCGAGGCGGGCTTCACCGACGTTCGGCACGTGCCGGGGGCGCTCCTCGCCGAGCGTTACTTCAGCGGTCGCACGGACGGCCTGCGCCCGTCGAGCGGGGAGGACATCCTGGTGGCGACGACCTGACGGCCCGCGCCGGGGCGACCTATTCGAGGTACGAGCGCAGGGCCTCGGACCGCGCGGGATGGCGCAGCTTCGCCAGCGTCCGCTGCTCGATCTGGCGGATGCGCTCACGGGTCAGCCCGAACTCGCGGCCGATCTCCTCCAGCGTGTGGACCTGGCCGTCGGCCAGGCCGAACCTCAGCTGGATCACCCGGCGCTCCCGGTCCGGCAGGGCGCGCAGGACGGCACTCAGCTGCGCCGCCCGAACGGAGACCATGGCCGCCTCGACCGGCTCGATCGCCGCGGTGTCCTCGATCAGGTCGCCGAGCTCCGTGTCGGCGTCGTCGCCGACCGGGCTGTCGAGGGATACCGGCTCTCGCGAGATGCGCTGAAGCTCGTCGACCCTGTTGGCGGTGACGCCGAGGGCCGTGGCCAGCTCCTCCCGGGTCGCCTCGCGGCCGAGCTCCATCAGCAGTTCCCGGCGCAGCCGGACCAGCTGGTTGAGCAGCTCGACGAGGTGCACCGGAAGGCGGACCGTACGGGACTGGTCGGCCAGGGCCCGGGTGATCGCCTGCCGCACCCACCAGGTGGCGTAGGTCGAGAACTTGTAGCCCTTGGTGTAGTCGAACTTCTCGACGGCCCGGATGAGGCCGAGATTGCCCTCCTGCACGACGTCGAGGAAGAGCATCCCGCGTCCGGCGTACCGTTTCGCGATCGAGACGACCAGCCGGAGATTGGCCTCGACAAGCTGTCGGGCGGCCACCTGCCCATCCCGCTCGACGGCGATGAGGTCCAGCCGCTGCCCCGGGGACATCTCCTCGACCGCGGTCTCCAGCTTGTGGCCGGCGAACAGCCCCGCCTCGATCCGCTTCGCGAGGTCGACCTCGCCCTCGGCGGTCAGCAGCGGCGTCTTGCCGATGCTCGCGAGGTACATCCGCACCGGGTCGAAGACGGTCGTCGTCGCCGTCGTCCGGGTCGCCGCCCGGCGCCGCGCGGGCGTCTTCGGCTCGTCGGCCGCGTCGCCGTCGCCGTCCTCCTGAGCGTCGTCCTGCGCCGCGTCGTCCGCGCCGTTGTCGACGCTGTTCTCGGGGTCGTTGGCGTCTACCTCGCCGTCGACCTCCGGCCGTCCGCCGCCGGTGCCGTTCAGTCCCAGGCCGTTCTCGCCGTCAGGCTCGCCTACGAGACGAACCGGGATCGTCGTGGTCCGCCGGCCCGTGGGGGCCCGTCCGCTGGCGACCCGGGTCGTGCTCTGCATGGCTAACTCCAGCCTGTTGGAGGGATCTGTGCGGTGGAGTCACCAAAGTCATGGGTCACGACCCAGGCTGCCTCATGTCCGTGGGGCATCGTTCGCGGCGGCATGCGACTGTCGTCGGGCGATGGTTGCAGTTGGGTAGTGCTGCCGTCCAGCGTCGGTTGTGTATGACGATGGAACGGGTGGCAGGAGTGTGCGGCGATCTACGCCAGGCTACGCCACCACACAGCGCCGACCGGGACCCGAGCCCGCGCGGCGCCCTCGGTCGGAACAGCCCTGGCCTGCTCGGGGATGCCGGTCCTGTCCGGGGCCCAAGCCCGATCGGTTTCCTGTTCGTGCCCTGTGGACCGGGACCAGGACCGGCGCGCGGTGGAGCCCGCGGGGCCGGCGACGAGTACGATGGCGGCGTTACCTGTTCTCCGCTGTGTGAGCGTCATGCATCGTCGAACGGAACGGCCGAGCGTGGAGCGATCTGCGGCCGGAGCGAGACCCGGGAGACGAGAGACGTCAGCCGGGAAAGCTAGCAAGGAGAACGCTCGTGGCTCAGGGCGCTGTTAAGTGGTTCAACGCGGAAAAGGGTTTCGGCTTCATCTCCGTGGACGGGGGCGGCCCGGACGTGTTCGTCCACTTCTCCGCGATCGTGGCCGACGGCTACAAGTCGCTTGACGAGGGACAGACCGTGCAGTTCGAGATCGTGCAGGGCCAGAAGGGCCCGCAGGCTGAGAAGGTCATGCCTGTCTGACGACACACAGACCTGAACGGAAAAGCGCGCGACCGGCTGGCCGCGCGCTTTTTTGTCCTACCCGCACCCAGAACGTCGGGCCTCCCGGGGCTACCGGCGTATTTTCACACGGCGTGATGCCGGATATCAGGTGACAAGCTGAGAGGCAGACACGTTAAGCAGCTATTCGAGCACGTGTGCCACCTTTTCGTCGTCACGCCCGCCTTGTCAGCGAAACCGCCGCCGCGGCGCGTCGCTGAGCCCTCCGCGCGCCTGAGGCCTGAGTTCCGGGTAGCTTCCCGGGCCGAGACCTGGTCCTTCCGGAGCACGCCGACGCAGGCGGCCCTCCGCCCGCGCGACCGAGGGGGCGCGGCTGTGATCATCACGGGCCCGCCGGACGCGGCGCGGGTGAGGTGAGCGTGCGAACCGCCCCGTACAGACTGGCGTCGAACGCCGCGTCGCTGCTGATGACTCCCCTGCGGCTGGATGACTTCGTCGAGCTCGTCAATCCGCTCTGGTCGCGCCGCCAGCTCTGGGGCCGGGTCGAGGCCGTGCGGCCGGAGACCCCCGACGCCGCCACGCTGACGATCAGACCCGGGCGGGGCTGGCGGGAGCACCGCGCCGGCCAGTACGTCGGGACCGCGGTCCGGGTGGCCGGCGTGTGGCGGCAGCGCACGTACTCGGTGTCGTCCGCACCGGGCCGTCCGGACGGCTGCTTCGAGATCACGGTGAAGGCGGTCGACGGCGGCCGCGTGTCGGGCCAGCTCGTCTTCGGGGTGTCGCCAGGCACCGTCGTGCGCCTCGATTCGCCGGCCGGGGAGTTCGTACTACCGCGAACACTCCCCGACCGGATTCTCTTCCTGACCGCAGGCAGCGGGATCACGCCGGTGATGTCGATGCTGCGCGATCTCGAACTGCGCGGCGAGATGCCCGACATCGTGATGCTGCACCTGGCCCGTTCCCGCGCGGATGTGATCTTCGGTGCTGAGCTGCGCGGGCTGGCGGCCCGGCGCACGCGGCTACGGCTGCATGAGCACTACACCCGCCCGGGAGCCGGCACCGCGCAGGCGGCCGACCGCGAGCGCCCGCCTCTGGCGGACCTGCTGGCGGCGTGCCCGGACTGGGCGCGGCGATCCACCTGGGCGTGCGGGCCGTCCGGCCTGCTGGCCGCGGCCGAGACGCTGTGGCACGAGACCGGCGTCCCCGACCGGCTGCGCGTCGAGCGGTTCCGCCCGGCGCTCGCCGGTCTCGACGCCGGCCCGGCCGCCGAGGGCAGCGTGCACTTCACCCGCAGCGGCCGCCGGGTGGCCACGGACGCGGCCACGCCGCTGCTGTCCGCCGGCGAGCGTGCCGGGGTGCTGATGCCGAGCGGCTGCCAGATGGGTATCTGCCGCACGTGCGTCGTCCGGCTCGGCTCCGGCCAGGTCCGGGACCTGCGCACCGGTGTGGAGCACGGCGAGCCCGGCGACCTCATCCAGACCTGCGTGTCGGCGGCTGCCGGCGACGTCGACATCGATCTTTAGTTCATTAGCGCAGGGAGCCACGTTGCCGGACACACGCGAGATGACCAAGGCGGAGATCGAGGAGCTGGGCCACGAGCTCGACCAGCTTCGAGCCTCGGTGGTGGCCAGCCTCGGCGAGAATGACTCGCGCTACATCCGCAGGGTGATCGGCGCTCAGCGCCTCCTGGAGCTCGGCGGGCGGATCACGATGTTCGCCGGCTTCCTGCCGCCGGCCTGGATCGCGGGCACCGCGATGCTGACGACCGCCAAGATCCTCGACAACATGGAGATCGGCCACAACGTCCTGCACGGGCAATGGGACTGGATGGGCGATCCCAGAATCCAGTCCACCACCTGGGAATGGGACGCGGTGTCCCCGGCCGGCCACTGGCGGCAGGCGCACAACTATCGGCACCACACGTTCACGAACGTGCTCGGCAAGGACCGCGACATCGGCTTCGGCATCCTGCGGATGACGCCGGGCCAGCGCTGGAACCCGGTATACCTCGCGCAGCCGCTCTACAACCTCGGCCTCGCGGCGACGTTCGAGTGGGGCATCGCGATCTTCGACGTCGAGGTCGATCGGGCCTGGAACGGCGAGAAGAGCTGGAAAGAGGTCCTCAGCCAGTTCGGCGCTGTGCTGCGCAAGGGCGGACGGCAGGTCCTGAAGGACTTCCTGGTATTCCCGGTCCTGGCCGGTCCGGCCTTCCTCCCGGTCTTTCTCGGCAACCTGACCGCGAACGTCGTGCGTAACCTCTGGGCGCACACGATCATTTTCTGCGGCCACTTCCCCGACGGGGTCGAGGTCTTCGCCACCGAGCAGGCCGAGAACGAGACACGTGGCGAGTGGTACCTGCGCCAGATCCGCGGCTCGGCCAACATCGAGGGCCCCCCGCTCTTCCACCTCCTGAGCGGGAACCTCAGCCACCAGATCGAGCACCATCTCTTCCCCGACCTGCCCAGCAACCGTTACTCCCAGATCGCCCCGCAGGTGCGCGCGCTGTGCGAGCGGTACGGGATCCCCTACACGACGGGCTCACTCCCGAGGCAGACCGCCAACGTCTGGAAGCGGGTCCTGCGGATGGCCCTGCCGGGGCCGGGCACGCGGTCCGCCGCCGCGCCGTCCGCGGCCGCGCGGACCGCCGCGAACACCGCGAATACCGGGGCCGGTGAGGTCGGTGAGCCGCGTCGATCGGGCCGCCTGGTCGGCGCCGGTCCGGTCGGCCGGACCGGCGCCTCCCGTCAGGGAGCAGGCTGGCAAAATCTGGTCAGGAGGCTCCCCGCACAGCCGCGTCGCCCTGTCGAGCCGGCCATGGCGTCCCTCGGCCGGCGCGCGACCGCCAGCCGTTTCGGGGCCATCTGACAATAGGCGAGGCATCGTCTCGTTCTCGTTGAGCCTCGAACAGCCGCCTATTGGGCCAAACTTGACCCAACAAGGTTTTTCGTAAAGTTTGAGGATTGCGATACGTCGGTGTAACGCGGACCGGCCAGCCGACCACGGACAACCAGGGTATTGGTGGCACATCCCACACCCGCGCTCGACGCGCGACCGGGCGTGCCGCATCGTTCCGCTCCGTTCGCGGCCGCGCGGTCGAAATTCTCTCGCGTTCCCAGCCGGAGGCCGTGGAATCCTCCGTCCAAAGGGGCGTCGCCGGTGTAGCGGAGGTACGCCGCGCGGCCCCCCGTGAGGCCTCACGACCTCGCCTTCGCTAAGCTGGCGCCCAAGCTCCTGCCGGAGCTGGTAGCTCTTTGGCAAAAGGTACTAGCCCAGCCAGAAACTGGGCGTTCGAACCGGGCCACCGTCGGACCGTAGGGGGGCCGGCGGCGTCCGGCCGTGGGAGAAGTACATCCGAGACGGGCCAGGCGCCATTACCAGGCCATCGGGTCGGGGGACTAGTCGCGCGGCGGTCATCCCAGGATGACCGCGTGCCGCTGATGGCCTCCGGGCCGCGAACCGGGGAAGTCGGCGCCTCGGGGCGAAGGGGAACGCCGATGGACACGGCAGCCGCCGCGATGGAGAGCGACGCCGGGGTGGAAACCACCATGGTGGATCTGGTGGGCCTCGACCTGGCCGACCTGGAGGGCCTGGAGGCGGACGTCCTGACCGAGTCTCTGCGACGGTTGCTGCGCGACGCGAGTCATCCCGAGGAGACACTCGCCGGCTTTGATTCGAGCATCTGACCTCGTCCGGGACCGCCCGAGTATCACCACGACCGTGCAGATCGTGCCGCTCACGACGAGCCCGCCCGACCACACTGATCCCGCTGTGGCCGGCCCCGCGCAGACCCCGGCCAGCCCGCCAGAATGGCCGCGCGATCTTCTCGACGTGGCTGCGCTGCGTGAGCGTGGCTGGCGGGCCCGACCGTTCCGTCAGTTCATTCTCAAGATCCACAGCCGGTGCAACCTGGCGTGCGACTATTGCTACGTCTACTCGGCGGCGGACAGCGGGTGGCGCCGACAACCGCCCCGAATGAGCCGCCGCACGGCGGAGCAGGCCATCCGGCGCATTGCCGAGCACACCCGCACCCATGGCCTGTCGCAGGTCGAGATCGTGCTGCACGGCGGTGAACCGCTGCTGGCCGGAGCGGACTTCGTCGGCTGGCTGGCTGACGAGCTGCGCCGACAGATTCCCCCGCCAGTCCGGGTGCGGATCGTCACGCAGACCAACGGTGTCGCCCTGCGAGCCGGGTTGCTGGACCTGCTCGTTGAGCGGGACATCGCGGTCTGCGTGAGCCTGGACGGCCCGTCCGGCGCCCACGACCGGCATCGCCGGTTCGCGGACGGCCGTCGCAGCTACCCGCGGGTGCGCGAGGCCTTGGAGCTCCTGACGTCCGCGCCTTACCGGCGCATCTTCGCGGGTCTGCTGGCTGTCGTCGACCTCGACACCGACCCTCTTGCGCTGTACGACGAGTTCCTCGCCTGGGCGCCGCCGGCCGTCGATGTCCTGCTCCCGCATGGTAACTGGAACACTCCGCCCGCCGGGCGAACTCCCAACGAGAGCACTCCCTATGCGGAGTGGTTGATTCCCCTGTTCGACCGCTGGTATTCGGCGCCGCGACAGGAGACCAACATCCGGCTTTTCGCGGAAATAATTCAGCTCGTGCTCGGCGGCGCCAGCCGGCTGGAGGCCATTGGGCTTTCACCGGTTGGGCTGGTGGTGGTGGAAACGGACGGCGCGGTGGAGCAGGTGGACACACTGAAGTCCGCCTATGACCGGGCCGCCGCCACCGGGCTCGACATCTTCAACCACAGTTTCGACGACGCGCTCGGCTTGACGTCCATCATCGCCCGGCAGATCGGTGCCGAGGCGCTCTGTGAGAGCTGCCAGGCGTGCTCCGTCGGTCGCATCTGCGGCGGTGGCTACTATCCGCATCGCTATCGGGTGGGTTCGGGCTTCAGAAACCCGTCCGTCTACTGCCCGGACCTCTTCCGCCTGGTTCGGCATATCGAGGCTCGTGTGCGTGCGGATCTCACCGGCCTGCGGAGGGCGCCCCAGTGCTGACTACTGACCCTGGGCCGACCGAACCTGCCGGCGACCCCGCGGGGCAGGCGTCCGCGGCCGAGTCGCGCCCGAGCGGCCACCCGGGCCTGACCAGGCATCGCCTCGCCGTTGACGAGTTCGACGCCATCGCCGCCGGCCACGGAGACCTCGCCACGCTGCGAGCCGGGCAGCTCAGCCGGCGCATGCTGCTCATCCAGGCGCTCGCCGGCGCCGCCGCGGAACGCCGCCCTGACCTGGCCGGGCTCGCAGAGCTCGACGCGTCGTTGGCGCAGCTGCGGGCGTCGCACCGGGCGGATCGAGCCGAGGTGGACCGGCTGCTGCTGCACCCGCAGATCGGTGCCTGGGGGATGGGCTGCCTGCGACTGCTGTTCGGGCATGGCCCAGAGACGAACCGGCCGGAAGCGCCGCGGCGTCGGGCCGGCCTTGGCTCCGGCACCCTGGCCGCGCAGCTGGGCTGTTTCGGCACCTTGTCGGCCGCAGCGGCCCTGCTCCTCGGCCGCGAGTGCGACGTCGTCGCGCACGCCCTGGACGGTGCGCTGGCATTTCCGACGCTGGGGCTGGCGACGGTCCCGGGACTGTCCGGCTGGGTCCGGATCCGCGTCACCTTCCCACCGATCGAACAGCCACCGGTCGGACAGGGCTCCGGGAGACAGACGCCTGGGGATCGGCCGCCCGACGAGCGGCGGGCCGGCCCGCGCCGGGCCACACTGTCGGTGCTGGCGCACAGCGGGACGCCGGAGGTCCTGGCGCGGTTCGAGCTTGAGCTCGACGCCCGTCCCGGAGACCGGGCGGGCACCGGCACCGGAGTTGTCCACCGGGCGCTGGCGGTGGTCGCGGAGGCCGGCGCCGCGGGCGGTCCGGGCGGTCCGGCCTGGCTGCCGCTGAGGACTCTGGTCAGTGAGGTCGACGGCTGCCGTCTGGTCGTCGACCTCGACGACATCGACCCGTTCCGCTCGTTCAACCACGTCCCGCCGGCGCCCCGGCTCGACGACGGCGAGCTGGCTGTGTGGCGTCGCCGGCTCGATGAGGCCTGGGAACTGCTCGTGACGCACCATCGCGGCCGCGCCTCGATGATCGCGTCTGCCCTCGCGTCGCTCATCCCGCTGCGTGCACCAAACGACGCCGAGGTACTGAGCGCCTCGTCCGCGGACGCGTTCGGAGCCGTCTCCCTCACTCTCCCGCACAGCGGACTGGCCCTCGCCGCGTCGCTCATCCACGAGCTCGCCCACAGCCGGCTGTCGGCGCTCCTCGGCCTGGTGCCGCTTTTCGAGCCGGACAGGCGGGCGGTCCACTACTCGCCCTGGCGCCGTGACCCTCGACCGGTGCCGGGCCTGACCCAGGGAGCCTTCGCGTTCCTGGCGCTCACCGACTTCTGGAACGACCATCGGTCGACGGTCCGGGGGGCCGGCGGCCGGCTGGCTCAGTTCGAGTACGCACGATGGCGGGCCGAGCTCCCCGGGGTGATGGCCACCCTGCTGAGCTCGGGGGTGCTCACGGGTCTGGGTGAGCGCTTCGTGGGCGGCATGCGGCGGGGGCTTGCGGCGATCGCCGGTGGCGACGTGCCCGAGGATGTCGTGGCCCTGGCGGATCTGGCCAGTGCTGAGCACCGGATCACGTGGCGGCTGCGCAACGTCCGCCCCCGCGCCGCGTTCGTGGCCGCGCTCGGCGCGGCCTGGCGGGCCGGGCAGCCCTGTCCGTCGCTGCCCGCGAGCAGCATCAGCGCGGGCGGTGTCCCCTCAGACGGCCTCCCCTCAAGCGGCGTCCCCTCAAGCGGTGGCCCTGGCGCGGTGGCCGCCATCGGCCCCACCCCGCCGGATGACCTTGCTCCCACCGCTCCGAGGTTCGTCGCGCCCGGTCGACTCAGCCTGAGCTATCTGCGGCTGCGCGAGCCGGAGCGCTTCGAACAGTTTCTCGAGGAACCATTCCGGCTGGGCCCGGTGCTTCCCGCCGCCTCACCCGCGGACCTGCTCCTGCTCACCGGGCAGACGACGGGCGCGTCGCTGCTGTACCACGACCTGATCGTGGCGGAGCCCCAACGGATCGACCATTGGGCTGGGCTCGTCCTTTCGCGCCGCAGGGCGCGTGGTGACGCCGATCCGCCGGTTTGCCGACCTGAGGTGCTCATGGCTCTGCACGCGCACCTTCGTGCGGAGGGCGCCGTCGCGGCGCCGATCGAGCTCGCCGACTGGATGGCCGCCCAAACGGCGGCCCCGGCCTCGGCCGCGATGTCGGTCGGCGGGCGCGCGGGCAGTCACAGCGGCGACGGCTCGAACACGAAGTCGACGCGGACACCGTCCGCGACCTCCAGAACATCTGGATGATCCTCGCCCAGCACCGCTCGGTAGCGCAGCAGCGTGTCCGCGAGCAGTTCGTCGGCTTCGTGGTCGCGCTGCTGCGCGCGTAGGTCGAGGGTGAGGTTGGCCGCGCACATCAGGGTGTGCGGGTGGTCCTCCCCGAGAACGACGCGCAGCATTGGCAGGACCTGCTCGCCGAGTGCTCGCGCCTCCTCGACCTCGCCGAGGTCGGCGTGGGCGGTGGCAAGACTGGAGGCGCAGGTCAGTGTGTAGTGATGGTCCGGGCCGACCGTCGCGGTGAGGCTCTCCATCGCGGACTGGAGCGCGGTCCTGGCCACCTCGACCCGGCCCAGGTCGCCGGTGCGGCTGGCGATCTGCCGTTGGATGATCGCCAGATTGAGAATGCTGGCGTGGGTGAACGGATGCCCTTCGCCGAGCGCGCGCCGGTAGCCGTCGACCGTCTGCTCGATCAGTACCGCTGCCCCGTCGAGATCTCCGGTCCGGCGCAGCGCGTTGCCGAGGTTGATCGCCGCCGCGAGCGTGTCCGGGTGGGTCGAGGTGAAATCCCGGACGTAGCGCTCGTGGACGTCTCGGGCGAGCTCCAGCGCCGCCGCGAAGTCGCCGGCCATCCGGCGCGCGACGGAGAGGTCCTTGGCCTGCAGCAGCACCCACGCGTGGTTCTCGCGCAGCACGTTGCGCGCGACGACGTCCTGGAAGAGCAGGTAGGCCTGCTCGGCGAGGTCCCGGGCCTGGTGGTAGCGGCCGAGCTGGCGCAGGTCTCGGGCGACCGCGTTCATCGAGAAGATGACGAGGATGTTGTCGTCGCGGCCGTAGAAGTCGAGCCGGTCCTGCCGGGTCTTCTCGTCCGCCTCGTAGGCGGCCCGGTAGTCGCTGGTCAGCTCCAGGTCGACGGCCAGGTTGTTCGAGGCGCGGAAGGTCTCCGGGTGGTCCTCCCCGAACACCCGGCGATGACGGGCCAACGAGTCCTCGTCGAGCGACCGCGCCGTGTCGAACTCGCCCCTGGCGCGCAGATCGGCGCCGTGCCCGTTGGTGATACGCAGGGTCTCCTCGTCGTCCTCGCCGAGCACCCGCCGCATCAGGTCGAGCGTGGTGCGGCGCAGCTCGTACGCTTCCGCGTAACGCCCGAGCGCCCATAGCCCGGCGGACTTGCGGCGGTTGAGCTCAAGGACGGCCCGGCTCTCGGCGCTGCCGTCGTCGTAGATCCACTGAGCCAGCGCCTCGTCCGCGAGGGAGAGACTGCCCAGGGTGTCTCCGACGTTGTAGAAGTATCCAACGACGTTGCTGACCAGCCGGCGCACCTCCGGTCGGCGGCTGGCGACCGCCCCGGATGGTTCGACGTGCGGCAGCACCAGCTCGAAGTCGGGCCAGCGCTCTTCCGCGTCGGCGTCATCGGGAGTGGCCGCGGCGAGCATCGCGTGCACCTCGTTGCGGATGCCGGCCGCCACGTCGTCGTCCAACTCGTCCTGGATGAGGCGCTGGATCAGTCGGTGCACCTGCAGGGTGCGACGGTGGTTGTCGATCCGGGCGAGCGCGTATCGTCCCAGCTCCCGGGTGGCCCGGCTCATCATGATCGGATCGGCCACCAGGTCCCGTAGTGGCGGGTCGAGCACGTAGCGGCCGAGGACGAGCAGCTCGCGGGAGATCGGCTCCGGCCCGAAGAACGCGCACCGGCGCAGGATCTCCAGCGCGAACGGCATCTGGTCGCGCAGCCGGGCCATCGACAGGCTCCAGGCGGCGGCGACGGGGACTGGATAGTCCGACGGCGGATTCTCCTGCAGCACCTCGGTCGTCGCTCTGGCGAGAAGGCCGAGGTAGTCGTCCACCGACATGCCGGTCTCGGCCTGCAGGGCACCTGCCTGCTCCAACGCCAGCGGCAGGTCGCCGAGCTCCTCGGCGAGCCGCTTCGCGTCGCCCTCGTCGATGCCGGGCACTCGCCGCGTCAGGAACTCCAGGCTCTCCGCCTGGCTGAACACGTTGACCTCGACCGTGTCGACCATGCTGTGCCAGCGATGGTTGCGGGAGGTCACCAGGACATGCCCCGGGCCGTGCGGCATCAGCTCGCGGATCGTCTCCGGCTGGTCCGCGTTGTCGAAGATCAGCAGCCAGTGCCCGAACGGCTCGCCCCGGCGCAGCGCGTCCAGCACCGCGGACACCGCGTCCTCGATCCGGGTCGCGCCCGTGATGCCCAGCCGGGTCGCGAGCGCCGCGAGCGCGGCCCGGGCCAGCGCGGCCTGGTCCGCGGGAATCCACCACACGACCTGGTAGTCGTGCGCGAAGCGATACGCGTACTCGACCGCCAGCTGCGTCTTACCCACACCGCCCAGCCCTTGCAGGGCATGCGGCAGCAGGGCCATGCCGTCCGAGGTCATGTTCGCGCGCAGCTTTTCCAGCAGGGTTTGCCGACCGGTGAAGTTCTTGTTCCGCTGTGGAACGTTGCCCCAGACTACGGGAACCGCGCGCACCGGCAGGTCCCGGGGCTCGACGACGGCCATGTATCCCCCTTGCAAAGGTGCTGGCCAAGCCTCCACGACATCGACGCAGGCCGCCGCCGAGCTTTGCCGCGACGAACGACAACCGGCGCGATGCCCGGTGGGCACACGCCGAGACGAAGAGCCACCGTCCTCATCATCGCATCCGGTCGGGCCCGCGCGGGAGCGTTTGCCGTTCCGTATTCATCGGTCGATCCGCATTCGCTCGGGAGGGCCGCGCAGCTGGTACCTCGTCGGCACACCCCGTCCGGCGCGGCCCGCTCGTCCTACCACCGGGTTACCGAGAAACGAACGGCTGCGGGCTCGTCGAATTCGCCTCTGTCCGCGGTCGCCGTCGGGTATACAAAAATGCGACGAGCCTTCGGCCGCCATGTCGTCGACGTAGGCGGCGCGGGCGGCGGCAGGCATGGCCAAAGGCACTGGCCACGGGCCGGATCGGCGGGGGCCACGGGTGGACGACAAGGACTGGAGCCGGCTCGTCGACCAGCTCAAGAACGGGGCGTGCACGCCGCTGCTCGGGGCTGGAGCGATGCCGCGCGACGGTCGCGGCGAGCGGCCGGTCGGCCCGGTTCATGCTGCGCCACCGAGTCTTCTCGACGGTCTCGCCGCTACGTTCGGGCCCGCCACGTCCGGTCCGGGGACGGCCGGTCCCGCGCCGGCCGGCGGAGCCGGCGAACGCGCCGCGGCGGTCGACTCGATCCACCGGCGGGAGCCGGCGTTCGTGCGCCAACAGCTCGCCGACGAGATCCTGGCCGTCCCGCCGCCGGATTTCGAGGTGCAGACCGAGCCACACGCGCTCCTCGCCCGGCTGCCGCTGCCGGTGTATCTGACCACGAACTACGACGGATTCCTCGCGCAGGCGCTGCGCCGGCAGGGAAAGAATCCACGTTCTGCTATCTGCCCCTGGAATCTCAACGCCGAGGCGGTCGGATCCCGGGCCGCCGAAGAAGGACTGCTGCGCTTCCCGAACTCCCGCGAGCCGGTCGTCTACCATCTGCACGGAAACGCCAGTAACCCGCGCTCGATGGTCGTCACCGAAGAGGATCACCTGGACTTCCTGCTAGGCCTCGCGGCGGACCGGGGCAACGGCCGGCAGCTGATACCGACACAGCTTCGCCCGTCGCTCACCACCCGGCCGCTGCTCTTCCTCGGATACGACATCCACGACTGGACGTTCCGGTTCCTTTTTCACGGGCTGCTGCGGACGGTCGCCGCGATGGAGCCGCGGCGGCGCGCCGTCCTGCAACTCTCCCCACCGGGTCCCGAAGATGATCCGGAACGTGTCGCCGAGGCGCAGCGCTATCTGGCGGGCTATTTTCAGCGATGGAACATCGCGGTCTTCTGGGGAGACCTCGCCGAGTTCTGCACGGCCCTCGGTGACCGGCTGGGGTGGGCCTGATGGCCGCGGGGCGCCCGTATCTCGGCCTGCGTTCCTTTGACGTCGGTGACCGGCACCTGTTCCATGGCCGCGACCAGGAGAGCGAGACCGTCCGGGCGCTGTGGGAGTCCCACCGGCTGGTGGTGCTGTTCGGCCAGTCCGGGGTCGGCAAGACGTCGTTGCTGCGGGCGGGGGTCCTGCCCCGGTTCGGCGGCGAGGCGGCCGAGGTGCTGCCGCTCGGCCGCGTCTCGCAGGGCACCGCGTTCCCGACGGCCGGCATGCCGAACCTCAACCCCTACACCTACTCGCTGCTCTCGACCTGGTCGCGGGCGACGTCGCCGGCTCAGCTGACCGGCATGTCGATCACCGCGTTCCTGCGCGGTGTGGAGGACCAGCGGGACCGGTTCGGTGACCCGGTGCCGCTCTACGGCGCGATCGACCAGTTCGAGGAGCTGTTCTCGGACCTCCCGCACCGGATCGGCTACCGCGAGGACTTCATCGCCGACCTGCGGGAGGCGGTGGCGGCGGTGCCGCGGCTGCGGCTGCTCGTCTCGATCCGGGAGGACGCGCTCGCCCGCCTGCTGCCCTACGAGCAGGACATCGTCCCGTCCGGCGCCTGCCGGTACTCGATGGCGTCGATGCGCCCCGAAGCCGCCCTCGCGGCCGTGACCGGTCCGCTCGCCGGTACCGGCCGTGCCTTCGCGCCAGGCGTCGCCGAGCGGCTGGTGGCGGACCTGCGCGCGGTCACGTTCACCAACACGCTCGGTGAGCGGCGGACCGTCGCCTCCGACACCGTCGAGCCCAGCCACCTGCAGATGGTCTGCTCCGCCCTGTGGGACGCGCTGCCCGAGGACGTCGAGCTGATCTCGTCCCAGTACCTGCTGGACCACGCGGACATCGACCGCATGCTCGGCAACGTCTGCGCGCGGGCGATCGCGGAGGTGGCCGCGCAGCACGGGCTGCCGACGGCCGAGCTGTGGCGGTGGGTGCGGGCCCAGTTCATCACCGAGCTGGGCACCCGCAGCACGGTCTACGAGGGGATCAGCTCGACCGCGGGGATGACCAACTCGATCCCCCGGGAACTGGCCCGGCTGCACCTGCTGAAGGCCGACGACCGGGCCGGCTCCCGCTGGTACGAGCTGCTGCATGACCGGCTGATCGAGCCGATCCGCGCGGGCACGCGGTCGTGGTCGGGCGTCGAGGAGGAGCCGACCCAGTCCCGCAACGCGCTGCTGCTGCGTACCGCCGAGAGCGCGCTGGCCGACGGGGACCTGGCGCTGGCCGAGCAGTACGCCACCGAGGCGGTCCGCTTCAGTACCGACCCCGGCGACGGCCGCTTCCGGGCCGAGGTGGAGGCGCTGGTGGCGCACATCGCCGCCGGGCGCAACCGGCCGGACGAGGCCGCCGAGCGGTACCGCACCGCGGCGGCGGCCTTCGACGCGCTCGGCGACCTGACCGCCGGCGGCCGGGTGCTCGCCTCGCTCGGCCGGCTGCTGCTGCGCCACGGACAGGTCGCGAACGCCGCCGACGAGCTCGCCTCCGCCTCGGCGCGGCTGCCCGGCGACATCGACCTGCGTACCGACCACGCCAAGGCCCTTGCCCAGGCTGGCCAGCGGCACGCGGCCATCGGCGTGCTCAACAGCGCGCTGGCCCTGGAGCTCGGCAACATCGAGGCGCTGGCGCTGCGTGGGACCCTGCACGCCGAGAGCGGCTCGATCGCGGCGGCGCTGCGCGACCTGGAGATGGTCGAGCGGCTGTCGCCGCAGACGGCGCGGCGGCCGGACGTGGCGGCGGCGCGCGAACGGGTGCGGCGGCTGCGCGGGGAGACCGACGAGCCCGGGCCACTGGCACCGCCGGCCTGACCTCGCGCCGAGACCTGGGGTTCTGACGGCGAGGGTTCTGACGACGAGCGTCCGCGACGAGGTCAGCCCGCGAGGTCGAACAGGTACAGCCCGCGAGCGCCGCCGACGGCCAGCCGGGTCGGGCCGGTCCACCGGCAGCACTGCAGCGCACCGTCGAGCCGGATCATGGTGGCCGCCGTGCCGCCCGGAGTCCAGATGCGGGCGGTGCGGTCCCGGCTGCTGACCGACGCGATCCAGGCGCCGTCCGGCGAGACCGCGAGCGCCACGACGCCCTCGCGGTGACCGGTCAGCACGTGCCGTTCGACCCCGCCGACCGGATCCCAGATCCGGACGCAGGCGTCCGCCCCGCCCGAGGCGAGCCAGGACCCGTCCGGCGCCGCGGCCAAGGCCCAGACGTCGTGCAGGTCGCCGCCGAGGACCAGGCGGCGCGTTCCCGTGCCGACGTCCCAGATCCGGATGGTCCCGTCGATGCCGGCCGAGGCGAGCCAGGACCCGTTCGGTGCCGCCGCCAGCCACTGCACGCGGCTGGTGTGACCGTCGAAGACATGCAGCGGTGACGCGCCCTGCCCTTCGGCCGGGTCCCAGACGCGGACGGTCGCGTCGCCGCCCGCCGAAGCGAGCCAGGACCCGTCGGCCGGCGCGGCCAGCGCCAGGACGCCCTGGCCATGCCCGGGAAGCACCGCGCGTTCCGCGCCGGAGACCGGGTCCCACAGCCGGACGACGGCGTCCGGCCCACCGGAGGCCAGCCACGATCCGCGCGGGTCGGCCAGCAACGCCGAGACCCGCGTGGTGAGACCGGCCGAGGCGAGCCTGGTGTGCGCGCCCTCGCGCGGATCCCAGACCCGCGCCACGTTGTCGTCGTCCAGCGAGGCGAGCCACCGCCCGTCGGACGGGGCGGCGAGGGCTCGGACCGAGGCCGGGTGCCCGGTGAGCGCGGCGCGTTCGGCTCCCGCCTGGGCGTCCCACAGCCGGATCACCCCGTCGCCGGAGCCGACGGCCAGCCAGCCGTCGGACCCGGCTGACTCGATCGCGGTCACCCCGCGGATCCGGCCGACCGGCTCGGCCCGTTCGGCCCCGACCGCGGCCGGGTCCCACATGCGCACCGTCCCGTCGCCCCCGGCGGACGCGAGCCACGACCCGTTCGGTGCCGCCACCAGCGCGTGCGCCGGACGGGCGTGGCCGGGCACCAGCACACGGTCGCTGACCGCCCGCGGGTCGGCGACCTGGATCGTCCCGTCCCCGGCGGCCGAGGCCAGCCACGAGCCGTCGGGCGCGACGACGAGCGCGGTGACGTCGCCGGCGTGCCCGCTCAGGACCCGGCGCTCGACGCCGTGGACCGGATCCCAGAGCCGCACACGGCCGTCACCGCCGCCGGAGGCCAGCCACGAGCCGTCCGGGGCCGCGACCAGGGTCGCCGGGCCGGCGGGACCGCCGGCGCCACTGGGCCGCGCGGGCGGGGCCGGCGGGCTGGAGCCCTCGGCGAGCAGCGCGGCGGGAGCCCATAGCCGCACGGTGCCGTCACCGCCGCCGGACGCCAGCCAGGACCCGCCCGGCTCGACCGCCAGCTCCGACACCCAGCCGGCGTGTGCCTGCGTCGACGCCGAGCAGGCGCCGGTCGCCGGATCCCAGACCCGCAGCGACCCGTCGCCGGCACCGACGGCGAGCCAGTGCCCGTCCGGGCCGACGGCCATCGCGGAGATCCAGGCGCCGGCGCTCGGCAGCACGTGGCGCAGCGTGCCGTCCGCCGTGTTCCAGATCCGGACCGTCCCGTCGCCCGCCCCGCCCGAGGCGAGCCAGGACCCGTCCGGCGCCGCCACCAGGATCGCGACCCGGCCGCTGTGACCGGTCAGCGTGTGCCGCAGCCGGCTGGTCTCGACGTCCCAGATCCGCACGGTCCCGTCCCGGTCGGCCGACGCCAGCCAGGACCCGTCCCGGGAGGCCGCGAGCGCCGAGACGGGACCGCTGTGGCCGGCGCGCAGGACCCGTTCACCCCCGGTGGGCAGGTGCCAGATCACCACGGTGCCCTCGCCGTCGCCCGCGTCCGCGCCACCGCCGGCGGCGAGCCAGGACTCGTCGTCGGCCACCGCCAGTCCGGTGATGTGGCCGATCGGCCCGGTCAGGGTCCGCAGCAGCGCCGGGTCGGGCTGGTCGGGCAGCGGCGGCACCATCGGCCGCAGCGCCTGGCCCGGCAGCCGACGCAGCGCGCGGCGCGCGGCCGGCGCGAGCACCTCGATGCCGGCGGCGTAGGCGGCGAGCGTCGCGACGACGGCCTGCGGCGCATCGCCGGTGTCCCGCAGGTTCGCCGTCTGCCGCACGAGCCGGGCCAGCGCGAGCGCGACCGGATGCGCCCCGAGCAGCGCCATGTCCGCCTCCACGCTGGCGGGCCCGACCAGGCGGATCTTGGCCGCCACCCAGCGCAGGTCCTGCACCAGCGCGACGAGCCTGGCGCGCTCGCCGGCCTCGGCCAGGTGCACGGCCAGGTGCTCCCACAGGTACCGCTCCTGTTCCGGCAGCTGGGACCAGGCCGGCTGCCCGTCCTCGACGGGCAGGTCACGGGCCCGCGCGGCGAGCAGCCGGACGTGGACCTCGGGCAGCCGCGGGCCGAGCTGCATCTGGAGGTACTCGTGCATGACGTCGTGCAGCCGCAGCCCGCCATCCTCCCCAGGCACGGCGAGGACCAGGGACAGGTCGGTCAGCCGCAGGCAGAACCGGCTGGTCTGCAGCCGGCCCCACCCGGCGGTGTGCCGCCAGAGCACGTCCAGCAGGTCCCGCGGGATCGTCGCGCCCCGCGGGAACGCGGCCAGGTCCTGGAAGCGTTCGAGCGCCCCGTCACCGAAGGCGTCCATCTCGCCGAGCAGCCGCAGGCTCGCCTCGACGGTCGCCGCGACGGCCCGCTCGCGGCGGGTGCTGTCGTCGAACGCCGCCAGGCCCTCCTCGTCCAGACCGTCGGTGACCTCCGTGAGCGCCCCGTCCAGCGGGCGGCCGTCGAGCAGCATGCCGTGCAGGTGGCCGGCGACCAGCCGCAGCAGCACCGGCCAGTAGCCGCAGCGCTGGGCGAGCGGCCCGGCCCGGTCGTCGTCCAGCCCGGGAACCGCCTCGGTGAGCAGGCGTACCGCCTGGCCGGGTGCCATGACGTCGACGTCGACCAGCACGGCGTCCATCGGCAGGACGGCCCGGTCGCGGGTGGTGACCAGCCGGCGGCAGTTGCGCCCGCCCTCCCGGAACGGCTGGAGCTGCTCCGCCCGCCACACGTCGTCGATGATGATCAGCAGCCGGCGCTCGCCGAGCAGGTCGCCCAGCCGCACGCCGGCCAGGTGCGGGTCCGCCGGCCCGGGCCCGACCGCCCCGAGCCAGGTCGCGCATTCGTTGATCTTCGCGGCGAGCCGGGGGCCGGCCAGGTCGGGGCCGATGTCCATCCAGATGTGCCCGTCGGGAAACCGGGCCAGGATCTCGGGCCGGTCGGCGATGACGGTGGCCAGCGTCGACTTGCCGAACCCGCCACCGCCCCGGACGGCGACCGGCGCGGAGCCGTCCGAGGTGAGCGCCGTGATCAGCCTCCCCGTCAGCTCGGGCCGCTCCACGACGTGCTCGAGGGGCCGCCGTGACCGCAACGGCAGCGCGGGCGGGTGGACGAGGACGGCGGCCGCCGCCCGGCGTTCCGCCCGCGCCCGGCGCTCCTGTAGGCCCACGAGCGCGCGAATGATCTTTGCTTCGAGTTCCTCGGGCGACGCGACCGACGTCGCGACCAGGTCATCCATGATCCGGGTGCGGAAGGCCAGCTGGCGTTCGCCGTAGCTGACGTCGGCGAGCCACTCGTGCGTTCCCACGGTGCGTTTCTCGTCGAGGAGGAACACCAGGCGTTCCAGCCCGAGCGCGGTCGCCGTGTCGAACTCCAGCTCCGTGTAGGAGACGGCCTCGTGGCCGCGCACGGGGGAGCCGTACCGGAATCCAATGATTCCGAGGTAGATCGAGCAGTCGCCGACCCGGCGCCGACACATCTCGGCGGGATCGCTGTCCTCGGGCTCGAAACCGGACATGTCGACCGCGACATGACCGGAGTCCGTAATGGCTCTTTTCGCGGCCACGACGAACGGCAGGCGCGCAGGGTGCCGGGCAAGCTCGCTGGTGTGGCTGATGAAGATCCGCCACGGCGGGTTCGGTCCGGAGCCACCCGTAGCACCCTGATCTCCGCCGATGAGATCCATAGCGCACTCCCTGGGGACCTGTCTCATCACGCTACCCGGATCAGGCATCAACCGCGCCTAACCCGAACAAGCGGAACGCAGCAGGGCGATTGCGGACGGGCAGCCTCCAGTACAACCCCAGGTCAAGCCAGTGCGGCCTGTCAGCAACGAAGGTTCGGGGTCAGCGGGCGGTGGCGGCGGTGGACTCGCCTGGTTCGGCCAGCAGGGCGGACAGCCGGGCGAGCGCGGCGGTGAAGGCGTGGTCGGGCGGGGTGGCGTAGCCGACGACGAGCGCCGGCCGGTGCGGCTGCCGCGCGAGGTTGTAGGCGTCCAGGCCCTCGACGGCGAGCCCGCGCCGCGCCGCCAGGGCCACCGCCGCGCCCTCGGTCTGGCCGTCGGGCAGGTCGACCACCGCGTGCAGACCGGCCGCGATCCCCCGGACCCGCAGGTGCGGGACGTCGCGGCGCAGCGTCTCGACGAGGCGGTCACGGCGGCGCCGGTAGGCGAGCCGGCGGCGGCGGACGTGCCGGTCGTACTCGCCGCAGGCGAGGAACTCGGCCAGGGTCAGCTGGTCCAGCGCGCCGCACTGCCGGTCGGCCGCCGCCTTGGCCGCGGCGAGTTCGGCGACGAGCGGCGCTGGCGCGACCAGCCAGGCCAGCCGCAGTCCGGGCGCGAGGGTCTTGCTCGCGGTACCGGCATAGACGACGTGATCGGGAGCGAGTGACTGCAGGGCGCCGATCGGCTGGCGGTCGTACCGGAACTCGCCGTCGTAGTCGTCCTCGATGATCAGACCGCCGGTGTCGGCGGCCCAGCGGACCACCTCGGTGCGCCGCGCGGGGGAGAGGGGCTGGCCGAGCGGGAACTGGTGCGCGGGGGTCAGCAGCACGGCGTCGGCGCCGGTGGCGCCGCCGACCCGGGCGCCCTGCGGGTCGACGGGCAGGAAGAGCGGGCGCAGTCCCTGGCTGGCCACCGTGTCGGCGATGCCGGTCAGGCCGAAGGCCTCGGTGGCGATGGTGGTCGCCCCGCGGGTCCGCAGCACCTGGCAGAGCAGGCCCAGAGCCTGGGTGAACCCGGAGCAGACGACGATCCGGTCGGGGGTCACTCGGACACCGCGGGCACGGGCGAGGTACTCGGCCAGCGCGGCGCGCAGTTCCGGGCGCCCGCGTGGGTCGGTGTAGCCGAGGGCGTCCGACGGCGCGGCGAGCAGCGCCCGCCGGGAGGCCGCGAGCCAGCCGGCCCGCGGGAACGAGGCGAGGTCGGGCGAGCCGGCCCGCAGGTTGTACCGGGGTGGCGCGTCACCGGGAGCAACCGCAGTCTCAGCGCCGGCACGGCGACCCGGTCCGCGGGCCGGTCCGGGCTTGGCAGGGCGGTCGGCGACGCTGGTGCCGGAGCCCTGCCGGGCGACCAGCCAGCCCTCGCCGACGAGCTGGCCGTAGGCCTCGGCGACCGTGTTGCGGGCTATCCCCAGATCCCGCGCCAGCGAGCGCGACGACGGCAGCCGCGTCCCCGCGGCCAGGCGGCCGGTCCGCACGGCGTCCCGCAGCGCGCCCTCCAGCGCCGTCCGCACCCGTGGGCCGGTCAGGTCCAGATGCAGGTCGAATCCCGAAGTGGCCCAGATTTCTGGCACAGAAATGGACCTTACTCGCGGGCTAATCCGGGCCTAGCGTAGGTGCCATGACAACGACTCCGACCCCCGCGTCCCCCGCCCGTTCGGTCCCGGTCCGCCTGGACTTCGAGAGCCACGCCGGCGCGTTCTACCGTGCGGTCTCGCACCTCGACCACGCTGCGACGAAGGAGCTGGACCGGGTCGGCCTCGACCCGCGGCTGCGTGAGCTGGTCCGCGTGCGGGCCTCGCAGCTCAACGGCTGCGCCTACTGCGTCGACATGCACACGAAGGACGCCCGGGCGATCGGTGAGACCGAGCAGCGCCTCTACGCGCTGTCCGTCTGGGCCGAGACGCCCTTCTTCACCGAGCGGGAGGGCGCCGCCCTCGCGTTCACCGAGGCGGTCACCCTGATGGCCGTCGACCACGTGCCGACCGCGGCCTACGACGCGGTGGCCGCGCAGTTCAGCCCCGACGAGGTCGCGGCGCTGATCGCGCTGATCGTGGCGATCAACGCCTGGAACACCCTCGGCGTCACCACCCAGGCCTGGGAGCCAGGCTCCTACCAGCCCTGACGCCCAGCCCTGACGCCCCGGCCGGGGTGTCGCGCCCACAGCGGTACCCGTGGACCCCGTGTCGCCTGGCTCGGCCACAGTCTCGATCACCGTGACCGGGCGGTCACGGTGCGCTCAATGGCACGTTTAGTGCTCTTAGCTGACGGAAAAGGCGCATATGCCGGCTTGAGCGGTTAGGGTCCGAAGTCCCGACGTTTATGGGCACTGGGGTCCAAAGCGCCTGGAACCGTTTGGCTAGTGGGGGTCGCATCGTGACTAGAGGACTGACCGCGCCGCGCCGTTGGCGGACCATGGCTCTGCTGGCGGTCGCCGTCGGCGCGGCGGTGGGGGTCCCGGCGCTGGCGTCGCCGGCTGCCGCGGCTCCGGCCGCCACCACGACAGCGACCGGAACGGTGACGCTGGTCCACGGCCTGCCCGGCGTCGTCGCCGACGTGACCGTCGACGGCAAAGAGGTCATCAAGAGCTTCGCGCCGGAACGGATCACCGACCCGCTCAGCCTTCCCGCCGGAGTCCACCAGTTCGCGGTCCGTCCGGCCGGCGCCGCGCCCACGTCCGCGCCGGCCGTGTCGGGCTCGTTCGCGATCGCGGCGGGCTCGCGGCTGTCGGTGGCGGTCGGCCTCGACGCGGCCGGCCAGCCGATGGCGCACGTCTACGACGACGCGGCCAGTGGCCTGGCGGCCGGCGCGGCCGGGGTGATCGTGCGCAACGTCGCCGACGTCGCCGACGCCCGGGCCAGCCTCGACGGCGCCCCTCTCGGCGGCGCGGCCGGAGCCGGGTCGGTGGTCAACAGTTCCCAGCGGGCGACGGTCGCCACGACCGGTTCACACACGGTGACGGTCACCGACACGGCGGGCACGACGACGCTGGTCAAGGCGCAGACCGTCCCGGTGCGCCCGAGCACCGCCAGCGTGCTGTACCTCATCGGTCGCCCCGGCTCCTACACCTGGCTGGCAGACCAGGTCGCGACCGCGACGCCCGACCGGGTCAACACCGGAACGAGTGGGCTCGTCGCGGACCACTCCACGCCGCCGGCGGTCCTCCCGGCGCTGCTCGGCGTCGCCGTCGTGGCGGCGGCCGGCCTGGTCGGATGGCGGCGTCGGCGCGTCTGGCTCGCCCGGCGTGGCCAGCCCGGGACGACGTGATCCACTGGCTTCGGCACCCCGGGAGCCGGCTGGTCCGGACCCGGCGCCGCAGGCTGCTGCGCCGCTCGATCGCCGGTGTCGCGTTCGGCGCCGCCATCCTCGGCGGCGGCGGGCTGCTGTGGTGGCGCTCGACGGCCCCACCGCCCGACAGCGGAACGCTCGTCGCCTCCGCCGAGGGCCCGGCAGAGGCGACCGGCACGTCGGCCTCGACCCGGCCAGGCGTGGCCCCGGCGGGGGCGGCGTCGGATGACCTGCTGACCAGCCGGCCCGGTCGGCTCGCCGACCTCGACTCCGGCGCGATCCGCCCACCGGTCCGCCTGAGCGAGCCCACGACCGGCATCGACGCCGCCGTCGTGCCAGCCGGCGTCGACCCGGAGACCCGCGCGCTGGAGGTGCCGGCCAACGCCACCACCGTCGTCTGGTGGGCCGCCGGAGCGGAGCCGGGCGCCGGCCGCGGCACCGTCGTCCTCGCCGCCCACGTCGACTACGACGGGCGGGAGGGCGTCTTCTTCCGCCTCGATCTGATCAGGATCGGCGACGTCGTCACCGTCACGGACGACGCCGGCAGCGCCCACCGCTACCGAGTCGTGACCCGCCGCCATGTCGCCAAGGCGGCGCTGGCCGACACCGACGTCTTCCGGGCCGACGGGGCGAACCGGCTCGCGCTCATCACCTGCGGCGGCGGATTCGACACCGCCACCCACAGCTACCTGGACAACCTCATCGTCCTCGCCGAACCGATCTGATCCGCGCGAGCGCCCGGCCGCTGTCCTGCCCCCGCCTCCCGCCGGCCGCGACTGAAGGGTGAGTCACATGCCCGGTCCCGTCAGGCCCGATCCCGCGGCGAGCGGCCCGCTCCGGGTCCCGACGCCGGCCGCCCGGCGACCCGCGTCGGCCGGCTGCCCCTGCGAGGCGTGCGCGCGCCGGGCGCGCGCCGCCGCCGCGGCAGCCGCCAAGGCACAGGCCAAAGCGGCGAAAGGCACGAAGGCGCCCGCCGCGGCCGAGTCGTCGCCGGTGACCAGGGCTCCGTTCGAGGCCGCGGTGCCCGTGACAAAGGCGCCGCCGGCCGCGGCGGGGGTGTCTCCGGTGGCCCCGTCCGAGCGTGTGGTGCCGCCCAAGCCTGTGCTGCCGCCCAGTTCGGTGGTTCCGCCCAGTTCGGTGGTCTCGTCCAGTTCGGTGGTTCCGCCCCGGTCGGTGGTTCCGGCCAGGTACGCGGCGCCGCCCCGGCTGGCGAAGGCTCCGAAGCAGCCGAAGGCTCACCGGGTCCCGAAAGCCGCCAAGCCGCCGAAGGCTGGCAGGCCGCCGAAGATCTCGAAGGGCCTGCCGGCCGCCGACACTCCCGTGGCCGTCGGCGGCACCGCCACGCCCGCGGCGGCCGGCCACCGCAGGTCGCGTCCCCGCCGGTCGCCCGGGGCGATCCAGCGGCTGAGGTGGCCGGACCGGAGCCGCGAGATCGGGCTGGTGGCCGCGGTGGTCGTCCTGCTGCTGGTGACCGCCGTCGGAGTTGTGATCACAATCGGTGGTCATGGCGACAAAGCGGGCTCACGGCATCGGGACCTGGCCGGCGCGACCCCGACCGTCGCCCGTCAGCCGGTCGCGGCCGTTCCGGCCGTGGAGGCCACCCGGTTCGGCCAGCCGGTCGGCGTCAGCCAGGACGGCCAGCTGGCCGGCACGATCGAGGTCGACACCCCAGCCCCCGCCGCGCAGGTCGCCGGTGTGACGGCGAGCAGCGGGTCGTTCCTGACCTTCCGGGTCACGGTGCGCGCCGCGCGCGACGGTCTCGTCTACAACCCGCTGTATTTCAGCGTGGTCGGGCCGAACGGAGCCCGCTACGAGCCCATCGTCGCCGGAGGCCAGGAACCGGCGCTCGACACCGGCGTGCTCGCCGCCCGAGCGGAGGTCAGCGGCTACGTGACCATCGAGGCGCCGCCGCGGGGGACGCTCGTCTACGCCGCCGGTCCGTCCGGTCGGACCACCAGCTGGCCCTATGTAGGGAGCTGACCATCCTTGCCACCGCCCGCCGGACTGGCGCGGTGGCTCAGGGCGACGGCGCGCTGGCCGGTTCGGTGGGGTAGATCGCTGTTGCGGCCCTCCAGTGGTCGCGATCCGAGCCGAGAGACAGCCACCGGAGGGCCGAAACGACGATCACGCTGTCGATGGCGGGGTGGTGGGAGATCGACGGCGGCGGGCGCCGAGCTCGGTCGGACCGTTGGCTCGACTTCGACGGTGTTCTCGCCGCGTGGGTGCGGTAGATCTGCGGGCCAAAGCCCGGCGACCTAGGGTCCGGAGTATGTGTGACGACGATGCCTCGGGTTTGCGGGCGGCCTTTCCCCGGCCGGTCGCCGGTGTGGCGTTCGACCCGGTGTCGTTGGTTCCGGTGGACGAGGTAGTCGTCACGACGCTCGTCGACAACACCTTTGACGCGTTGCTGGCAAGCGACGACCGGGTGAGGCGGGCGCCGATCGGGGCCGGCCTGGTCGAGGCGCCCCAGTTCGAGGACGGCCTGACGACGGTCGGTCTGCGCGCCGAGCACGGGTTTTCCGCGTTGGTCCAGGTCAGGCGCGGCGACGCGGTCACCACCCTGCTGTTCGATACCGGTGTTTCGCCGGACGGCATGGTGAGCAATGCCGAGCGTCTCGGAATCGATCTCGGGGACGTGCAGGGCGTCGTGCTCAGCCATGGCCATTTCGATCACGCGGGGGGTCTTGCCGGCCTGGCGGGCCGTCGGGGGGTCCGTGGCCTACCGATGACGGTGCACCCGCTGGTCTGGACCCGCCGCCGGCTGGCACCCCCCGGCCTCGACCCGTCACCGCTACCGACGCTGAGCAGGCGCGCGCTGGAGTCGGAGGGCTTCGAGGTGATCGAGCGACGGTCTCCGTCGCTGCTGGTCGACGGCAGCGTACTGATCACCGGCGAGATCGACCGCACGACCGATTTCGAACGGGGAATGCCCCGCGCGCACCAGGCCTGGGACGGCGCCGGCTGGCGTCATGACCCACTCGTTCTCGACGATCAGGCCCTCGTCGTGCAGGTCAGGGATAGAGGACTCGTGGTCTTGACCGGGTGTGGGCACGCGGGTGTGGTCAACATCGCGCGACACGCACTGCGGCTTACCGGCGTCGACCGGCTGCATGCGCTGATTGGCGGCCTGCACCTGAGCGGGACCGCCTTCGAACCGGTCATCGCGCCGACGGTCAGCGCGCTGACCGACATGGCTCCCGACCTCGTCGCCAGCGGCCACTGCAGCGGCTGGCGCGCCCAGCAGGCGCTGGCCACGGCACTCCCCGAGGCCTGGGTCCCGAGCAGTTCCGGGACCTCATTCCGGCTTGCGGCCTAGACACCGACCGAGGGTCGCCAGGGGGACTGTGCGTCAAGTCCGGGAAAGCGAGTCGGGTCATCGCATGGTTCGGGAGTGCGAGGCGAAGAAGTCGAGGATCTGAGCGGTGGCCGGGAAGGATTTGCCGGCCTGGCTTTCGCCGGCGGCCGATGGGCTGTCGCCGTTGGCTGCTGGGCCGCCTGGCCACGCGTGGGTGCCGCCGCTGACCGTGTCGAGGACGACCGCGGCGCCGTCGGCGCAGCCCGAATAGGTGAGGCGTTCGACCTCGGGGAAGGGCCGGTCGTGGTGAGGCGGCCGGGCGCATCCGTAGCGGGTGGCGTAGCTGTCGACCACCGCGGTGGCAGCGGGGATGCGGGTCGTGGTGCTGCGGACTGTTCCGCCGGCGTAGGGCACCTGCGGGTCGGCTGTGCCGGCGATCGCCAGTGTCGCCGGGGCCACGCCGGTCGGGCAGGCCGCGGGGGTGGTCGCGGACACCATGGCCACGGCGGCGAAGACGTAGGGGGTTTGGCACACGAGTGTCGCGGCGAAGGCGGACCCGTTGGAGTGTCCGGCCGCGTAGATCCGGGTGGGGTCGACGCAGAGGTGTTGATTCAGCTCGGCGACGAGGGCGTGGACGAAGCCGACGTCGTCGGCCGCGGCGGGTGCCTCGAAGACGTTCCACTTGCGCGGGTCGCCCAGTGCGTCCGGGGTGACGACGATGAAGCCGCGAGCTGTGCCCGTCCGCGCCATCAAGGTGTTCGCCTCCTGGGCTTCCTTGGTGCCGCCAGCGCCGTGGAAGTCGAGGACGAGCGGATAGGGGCGGCGCGCGTCGTAGCCGGTCGGAAGGCTGAGCAGGTAGGCGCGATCATGGCCGTCGTACCGCAGTGTCTGTGCCCCGGTCGCCGGTCGGCTCGAGGCGCAGCCCGGCCCGGTCGTGCTGGCGGCGGTGGTCGTGAGCCCGCGCGCCGGAGTTCCTCCCGAGCCGCAGCCGGCCAGGACGCAGAGCAGCGCGACGGCGGTCAGGAGGGCGGCACGCGGTGGGCGCCGGCTTCGCGGGGACTGGACGTCGACGGGCGGAGGCATGGCCCGAGAATAGACAACCTAGGTTGACTGTCAACCGGCGGAGACGGATATGCTCTGGCTGTGACACCGGCCCCCGCTGAGCCATGCCCGAGCGGCGAGGGTCCCTCCGGCACGCCGTCGACCGACTGGGAGCTGGGCCTCGCGTTGGCGACGGCGAGCCAGGTGTGGCGCGCGCGGCTCGCCGGGGCCCTCGCCGAGAGCGGCTACGGCGACCTGCGGCCGTCCGACCTGCAGCTCCTTCGTCTGGTTGACGGTGGCGTCGCGTCCGTCGGGGAGCTGGCCGGCCTGTTCGAGGTGAGCAAGCAGGCGGTCAGCAAGGTCGTCGACAGCCTCGCCGCCCGCGGTTACCTCGACCGCGCGATCGACGAAGCCGACCGTCGGCGAGTGCGCCTCGTGATCACTCCCCGGGCCGGAGGGGCGATTCTGGCCGCCCGCCAGCTGCGTGAACGCGACACGCGACGGCTGGTCGGCGTCCTCGGCGAGGACGGGCTGCGGGGCTTGCGCGAGGGCCTGGCGGCGGTGCTCGGTCTGCGGCCCGACCACAAGCAGACCGTCGCCCTCGCCCGCCGGCTTGCCGACGAGGACCGCGCCGAGGCCTGACGCCGAGGTTCCAACTGGACAGAGGAGATGACACCCACCAGGCGGGGAAGTCGTGCGCCCCCGGCTACTCGACGGTCACGGGGACACGCTGGACGGCGTTGTTCGCGAAACCGCCCCTGTTCCAGCGGTCATCGAGAGGCTGCACCCGCCCGGTGCCGTCGGTCGCCCGAGCGCACAGCTCATGAGCACCGGGGGTCGCGTCCCACAGGAACGTCCATCGCTGCCAGGCCCACCTTCGTACCGGATCGGCGGCGCCGTCGGCAGCTGCGTCGGAATGCGCGTCGATCGTCGCCGGTGCCCAGGTCGCCCCGCCATCCGCGCTGACCTCGACGGAGACGACCGGGCCCCAGCCTGACCAGGCCCGTCCCTCGATCATGATCGGCCCCGGTCTGGCGAATCTCCGCCGAGACATGAAGTCCGGAAAACCAGGTGGCACCAGCAACGCGCGGGGGAAGATTCGCGTCACCGGTTCGCCGACCTCGTCTGGCTCCTGCCGAAGGCGATAAGCGGTGACCTGTTGGAAGCCTTGGAACGGCGTGTCGACGACGGTGATGTCCCGCAGCCACTTGACGTGTGCCATGCCGTACCAGCCCGGCACGATCAGCCGTAGCGGGAATCCGTGCTGCGGTAGCAGCGGTTCGCCGTTCATCTCGTAGCACAGCAGGACGTCATCGGCCATGGCATCCGTCAATGACAGGCTGCGCTGGTAGTCCTGCTCGACACCACGCTCCACGCCGTGGTCGGCACCGGTGAAGACCACCTCGACCGCGTCCGGCGTCACACCGGCCGCCTCCAGAACTCCGGCGAGTGGGGTACCGGTCCAGTTCGCCGTTCCGACGGCCTCAACCATCCACGGCTGGCTCACCGGCCTCGGGTGCAGGCGGGCGCGACCATTGCCAGCGCATTCCATCGTGACCGCCACGGTCCGGCGGGGCAGCTCCCGAATCGCGGCCATGTCGAGCGTCAACGACCGGGCAACCGACCCGGTGACCGTGACCATCCACTCGGCGTCAGTCGCGAACGGAATGTCGTAGTGGATCAGGAGATAGTGCAGGCCGGGCGGGGTGAGGTCGTACCGCAACGCCTCCAGCGGCAGACCGTGGTTACGGGCGGCCAGGGCCAGTTCGTCGGTGGAGATGCCCTCCTCCGGCGAGGCTAGCCGGGCTGGCGAACTCAGGCTCTGTACCGACGTCATTGGCTGATCTCCGGCGCCCAGGGCGAGGCACTGGAACCGGCCTCGCGACGGATGGTCCAGCCTCACACGCATCGAGGCCGGTCGGAGACGTCCATCGGCCAGCCGACATCGGACGCGGGCCGACGAGTGAGGAGCCTGGATGCTGGTGGCGAGCGTCGCGCCGAACGAGCCGGCTTCGGACGAGCCGCCGTGGAATGGACCAGCGTGGGCATCCCGGGCGACGACGATCGCACGGGCCGCCGCGTCCACTTCATTCCCCAGCAGGTGGCCTCCGCCCGTTTCCTGGCGGTGCACGCCGGCACCGCTACCGCAGCTCCCGACAACCCACCGCTGACCGATCGGCCGGCCGCGGGATGACGGCCGGCATCGTGATGACCGAGGCAGGATCGCCCTCGGCGTCGCGGCGGGCGGAGCCGACGAGCAGCCAGGCCGCGACGAGAGCCGCGCCGGTCAGGAACCAGCCGGCCGGGCGCACTCCGTGAGCGTGCGCGAACCACCCGAACACCAGGGAGAAGGGCAGGAAAAGCAGCCAGGACAGGGTGCCGGCGCCTGAGGACACGCCGGCCCGGATCGTCGCGGGAACACCGTCGTGCAGGAGCTTGCCCGCCCGGATGCTGATGATCGCGAGGAGGAGCGACAGCAGAGTCTGCGCGACGATCACCGCGGCGAGTGACCTGGTCAGCGTCAGAGCGAGGGTGACTGCTGGCGTGGCCAGCGCGAGTGCGGCCACGACGGCGCGGCTGCTCATGTTCAGCTTGCCCGTGAGATAGCCACCGATGCCGAGGGTGGAGACGACCGCTGCCCAGTACGGGCCGAACAGCGCCGCTGGGGCGGCCAGCGCTACGAGCCACAGCGGGCCGAACTCGAACACCGCCTGCGCGAGCATCGCGGTCAGCGCTGACAGGAGCATCACCTGGCGCACCTTCGGCATCCGGATCATCGTGCGGTAGGTGACGGCGACCTGGCTGCGCAGCGGTACTGGCTCCGCGGCGCGGTGCAGCCGCGGCTCGGTGAAGCGCAGGAACGCGACAGCCGACGCCGCCACGAACGGAAGCGTGGCGAAGTAGGTCACCCGCGCGGAGGTCCAGCCGGCGATCAGGCCGCCACCCAGGGCGCTGATCACGAGCGAGCCGCTCTCGACCATGTTCACGCGGCCGATCCAGGTCTCGTACTCGTCGCTCGACCCGGTCTCCTCCATCACCGCGTCGTAGACGATGCTGTCCACCGTCCCGGAGCTGAGCGCGAAGTAGACACCGAGGATCATGGCCGCGGCGATGTAGGTCGGCACGTTCCTGCTCAGACCGCCCAGCACCGTGCTCAGGAGCAGCGCGACGCTGGCGCACACCATGAGGCGGCTGCGGCTCCAGCGGTCGGCGAGGATCCCCGAGGGCACCTCCAGCAGCGGGACGACGGCGGCGTACGCGGCGGCCATGATCGCGACCGTTCCTGGCGTGAAGCCGATCTGCGTCATGAACAGCTTCTCGACGGGGACCCATAGGACCATGCCGGACAGACCCACCGCGACCTGCAACGGCACCAGCCGCCGGGCCAGCCTGGACGGGGCGGCCGGCGCGGTGTCACTCATCGGGTGCCTCCCAGTCGTGCGAGCTGTGGACGCCACCCAAGTCCCCTGACAGTGGCCAACCGTTACACGCCGGTGGACGGAGCCGCTTAAGTGATCTTCCCGCGTGCCTGCGCCCGGTAGCGGCCCGGCGGGAGGCCGCGGCCACGGGAGAAGGCGCGGGAGAACGCGTACTCCGACGTGTAGCCGACGGAACGGGCGACGGTGTCGATCGGGTCGTCGGTGTCGCGCAGGCGGCGTGCCGCCAGGTCCATGCGCCAGCGGGTCAGGTAGGCGGCCGGCGTCTCGCCGACGAGGCCGGGGAAGCGCCGGGCGAGGGTGGCTCGGGAGACGGCGACGTGGTCGGCGAGCGCGGGCAGCGTCCAGGCCCGGCCCGGGTCGGCGTGCAGCGCGGTGAGTGCCGCGCTGATGGTCGGATCGTTGAGGGCGCGCAGCCAGGAGAGCGACGGCGACGCGGGTTCGGCGCGCAGCCAGGCTCGCAGGACCTGGATGAGCAGCACGTCGACGAGCCGGTCGAGCAGCGTGGTGCTGGCTGGCCCGGGCTCGGCGAGCTCGCCGGACAGCAACCGGACGGTGTCGGCGAGCAGGCCGGCTCCCGGCGCCCCCGCGGGCACGTGGACGACTTCGGGCAGCAGGGTGAACAGCGGGGTGGTGACGGCCGGGTCGTGCCGGTAGGAGGCGCACAGGATCCTGGTCCGCGCGGGGGGTGGTCCGAGGTCGAGCCGGCCACCGGCGGCGAGCGCGGCCTTCGACGCGGCGTGGTCGAAGGGCTCCAGCGGACCGGCGGGATCCCCCGCGAGCCCATGCTCGGAACCGGTCGGCAGGAGGACCACGTCGCCCGGCATGAGCCGCAGCGGCGGTTCTCCGGGGAGGCGCAGCCAGGCGGCGCCCGCGGTCACGGCGTGGAAGGCGGCGCCTGGGACCCCGAACAGCCGCAGCCCCCACGGGTCACCGGCGTGCACCGTGGCGGCGACGGTGCCACGCACTCCGGCGACGTCCAGCACGTCGGCGAGCAGATCCACGATCGCACACTACCGATAGGTACCCGATGCATCGTTCGGTGAGACGTTTGGACAAGAATCTGAGATTTTCTAGCATCGATTGCCGACTATCTGCGCCATACGGTTTTCGTGTCCCACACTTCAACCGGAAGGCGAACCATGAACGTCGACGGCAGCATCGCCCTGGTGACCGGTGCCAACCGAGGCCTGGGCGCCCGGCTGGTTGACCGCCTCCTGGACGCCGGCGCCAGCAAGGTCTACGCCACGGCGCGCGACCCCCACACCGTCGACCCGGTCGTCAGCAGCCACCCGCGGGTCAGCACGCTGGCCCTGGACGTGACCGACCAGGCGAGCGTGGACGCGGCGGCGAAGGCGGCGGCGGACGTCACCCTGCTGGTCAACAACGCCGGGGTGCTCGGGTTCGGCACCGCCCTCGACGCGGACCTGGATCTCTTCCAGCGTGACGCGCTGACCAACTACATCGGTCTGCTGCGAGTGAGCCAGGCCTTCGCCCCGGTTCTGACCACGAACGCCCCGGGCGCGATCGTCAACGTGCTCACCCTGATCGCGCTGGCGCCCGTGGCAGGAATGGCGGGCTACTGCGCCTCGAAGGCCGCCGCGCATTCGATCACCCAGTCGCTGCGGGCCGAGCTGCGGGGCAAGGGCGTCGAGGTCATCGGTGCCTACCCCGGCGGCATCGACACCGACATGCTCGCCGGAGTCGACGCCGACAAGGCCGCGCCCGAGACCGTCGCGGAAAGGATCGTCGCCGGGCTCACCGCCGGGCAGACGGTGATCTGGCCCGACGACGCCTCGGCGGGGGCTGGCTCGCTCTACCTCGGCGACCCGCTCGCCCTCGAGCGCACCCTCGCCGGCTGACCGACGCCGTCATCCCTGGGCCCTCCGTGGCCGTCGCCGCCGACTCGCCCGCCGCCAGCCGTCAGCGGCGGGCGAGTTGGCGGCCCTGACGGAAGAAGTCGACGGCGTCGGCGACGGAGCTCACCTTGTCCCAGGTGAGGAACGCCCCGAAGGGCGCGTTCCAGAACCCGTCCTCGGTTGGCGGCGGGGGCGCCGGCGGGCCGACGTAGAGGTAGGGCTCGGAGACGTAATCGTCGCCGGGCGACGCGCCATAGTTGATGTCCGCGGCACGGATCGCGACGTCAGCGTGCTCGGGCCAGAGCGTGACGCCGCTGGGTTCGTCGGCAGGGATCTCGGCACACCACTGGCGCAGCGCCGCGTCGCCGAGCGCGTACCAGTCGGCGATGCGGCGGGCCGCGTCCGGGTCGACGTCCAGCGCCGCGTCCGGGTCGCACGGCGTGTTCAGGTGGTAGACGTCGGCCGGGCCTCCGGGCGCGGGCAGCCCGGTGAGCGCCGCGGCCGCGGCCAGGGTGCGCAGCGGCGCCCGTCTCACGGCCGAAGCCCCGTCCGTACCGCCGGACCTGACGACCAGGTCGGTGCCGTCGACCGCGACGACCCGCTCTTCGGCACCGAACGGCGGCGTACCGAACCCACCCGGGGTGACGACCAGACCGATGCGGCCGATGGCTCGGTACCGCGCGGCGGCCAGCACGTGCTCGGCGACGGCGTGCAGCGCCGCCCGGGTACGGACGAAGGTGTCGTCGACACCGGAGTGCCGGCTGATGTTCTCGCTCATCTGGTCTCCACGATCCTGTCGGTCGTTGTTGGCTGTGCGACGGAGCGGCGTAGGTCCCGGCAGCGGGGGGTCAGCGGACGCCGGCGTAGGCCACGCCGACCAGATCGGCCACGTCCCGCTTGAAGCTCGTCAGATCGTCCGCGCTGAACCCGGACAGGTGCCGGTGGCCGCACGCCCGGGCCAGTACCGCCATCAGCTCGACCGACGAGGTCAGGAACCGCGTCAGCTGGCCGGCGGCCCGCTCGACCGGCAGCCGGGCCCGCAGGTGTGGCTTCTGGGTGGCGATGCCCATCGGGCAGTTGTCGGTGTGGCAGGCGCGCATCCCCACGCAGCCGATGGCCTGCAGCGCGGAGTTCGACACGGCCACTGCGTCCGCGCCCAGCGCGAGTGCCTTGACGAAGTCCGCGGGCCGGCGCAGTCCGCCGGTCGCGACCAGACTGACCTGCTCCGCGCCGACCCGGTCGAGATGGCGGCGGGCCCGGGCCAGCGCCGCCATCGACGGCACACTGATGTTGTCCCGGAAGATCGTCGGTGCGGCACCGGTACCGCCACCCCGGCCGTCGAGGATCACGTAGTCCACGCCAAGCGACAGGGCGGCGTCCAGGTCGGACTCCACGTGCTGCGCGGACATCTTCACCCCGACCGGGATGCCCCCGGAGACCTCGCGCACCCGGTTCACCAGGTCGCGGGCGTCATCCAGCGACCGCCAGTCCCGGAAGCGAGCCGGCGAGATCGCCGGCTGGCCCTCCCGCAGCCCGCGGACCTGCGCGATCCGGCCGGTGACCTTGTGGCCTGGCAGGTGCCCGCCGGTGCCGGTCTTCGCTCCCTGCCCGAGCTTGAGGTGCAGCGCCTGCACCTGCGCCAGGTGCCCCTCGTCCCAGCCGAACCGCGCCGACGCCAGCTCGTAGAGGTAGCGGGAGCAGGCCTGCTGCTCCTCCGGCAGCATCCCGCCCTCGCCCGAGCAGATCGCGGTCCCGGCCGCCTCCGCGCCGGCAGCCAGCGCTCGCTTGGCCTCGGCGGACAGCGCGCCGAAGCTCATGTCGGAGACGAACAGCGGAATGTCCAGCCGCAACGGCCGCGCCGCTGCTGGCCCGATCACCACGTCGGTGCCGACCGGTTCGTCGTCCAGCAGCGGAAACCGGGACAGCTGTGCGGTGAGGATCTGCAGGTCCTCCCATTTCGGCAGCTCGGTCCGTGGCACGCCCATCGCCGCCGTCCGGCCGTGGTGACCGAGCCTGGTCAGCCCGTCCGCGGCCAGCTCGTGGATCTCCCCGACGTACGGCTCCTCCGCACTGGCCTGATGAGGGTCGGCGAACAGCCGGGCGTACACGTCGGTCACCGCCGTCTGCGGCTTCACCGCCCGGTAGGCGTCCAGCTCGCGCCGGTCGACCACGACCATCCGGTCCGCGCGCACCCGGGCCGGCAAGCGGTGCAGCCGCTGCGAAGGGTCGTAGTCGCTCACCCCGGTGTCCAGCCGGAAGTCCCAGCCGTGCACGCCGCACACGATGCTGTGCCCCTCGATCCGGCCGTCGGCCAGGAGCGCGCCGCGGTGCGGGCACCGCCCCTCGTACACCGCCACCGCCCCATCAGCCAGGTGGGCCCTGTCAGCCCCATCGGCCCTGTCAGCCCCATCGGCACCGTCCGCGCCCGCCGCCCCGCTTCCCGGACTGTCCGAGCGCAGACGCACCACCACCAGGTCGAGGCCGTCCACCACCGCCCGGACGGGCTCCCGTGCTGGCAGCGCCGCCCAGTCGGCAATCACGACCTCCCACGGCGCACCGCCCGCGACCTCGTCGGCCGCCACCGCTTCGACGACCATCTCCGCACCCGTCATCCGGGCCTCCCCGTCACCGCGCTACTCGGACGCCAGCACAGTCGTCACAGAAGGCCAGGCGTTACACGGAACCCCACAACGTCGCGCGCGCGACAGTCATCAGGCAGCGCCTGCTCATCGACAACCTCTGGACTGACCGTTTCCCGCGAGCGCCGGGGCGCCCGGCCAAACTCCCTGGGCGCGGTGGGCGCGGGAGATTGTGGTGCCGCCCGGTGCCGCCTAGGTTCCGTTTCGTGGAGGTTCGAGGGACTGCGCCGGCCAGCTCGGCTGCGAGCACCGAGGACGCCCGCGTCGTTCAGGCGCTGCGGTCCGGTGACGAGGCGGCCTTCGCGGACCTGGTCGACCGGATGGCACCGGCGATGCTGGCGGTCGCGGCGGGCCATGTGCCTAGCCGGACCGTGGCTGAGGAGGTCGTACAGGAGACGTGGCTGGCCGTGCTGACCGGCCTCGACCGGTTCGAGGGCCGGTCCAGCCTACGAACCTGGGTGTTCGCCATCCTGCTCAATCTCGCCCGAAGCCGGGGCGCGCGCGAGCGCCGCAGTGTCCCGTTCAGCACCGCGTTTCCCGAGGGCGAGAGCGGCCCGACGGTCAACCCCAGCCGGTTCCGCCCACCCGGCGACGAGTGGCCGGGGCACTGGGCGACCGCGCCCCGGCCCTGGGACCTGCCCGAGTCGGCCCTGCTGTCCCACGAGGTCCGCACCCGGCTGCGCGCCGCCCTCGACGCGCTGCCGTCCCGGCAACGCACCGTCGTGCACCTGCGCGACGTGCAGGGGCTGGACGCGGACGAGGTCTGCGCGCTGCTCGACATCGAACCGGGCAACCAGCGGGTGCTGCTGCACCGCGGGCGGGCCAGGCTGCGGCAGGTGCTGGAGGACTACATGAACGAGGCACAGGCATGACCCGCGGCCTGGAGATCGACTGCGATGAGCTCGTCGAGATCGTCACCGACTATCTCGAAGGAGCGCTGGACGCGGACACCCGTCGGCGATTCACCGAACACCTCGACCTGTGCGACGGCTGCGACGCCTACGTCGAGCAGATGCGCGACACCATCCGGCTGGCCGGCACGCTCCAGCAGGACGAGCTTCGACCGGACATGCGCGACAAGCTGCTCGCGGCCTTTAGGGGATGGAAGGCCGACACCGCGCCGCCCCCCTGACGGTCCGCGGCCGGTGCTGGACGGTCGTGTGCCGCCTGGCCAGGTCCAGCTCCTCGCGCAACGATTTACATCGAAGATTGATATAGTCGGGGTGTGGGTCGATCAGCGACAGGCAGATCGCTCGATGTCGATCGCCTGGCGACGGTGATCGAGGACTTCAACACGGTCTTCATCCGGCTCGCGTCGGTGCAGAGACTGAACTTCTCGACGCTGTCGGTGCTCCATAGCCTCTCGCGTGGCGGGCCGATGCGGCTCACCGAGCTGTTGGCGACCGAGCAGATCAAACAGCCGGCTCTGACCAGCCTGGTCGCAAAACTGCAGGCGGCCGGCCTGGTATCCCGCCGGCCTGATCCGAGCGACGGCCGTGCGGCGCTGCTCTCGCTGACCTCGGCCGGCGAGACGGTCGTCCAGTCCCGGCACGCCGACCGAGTCGCGCGGCTGGAGCGGTTGACCGACCGGCTGGACGACCACGACCGGGCTGTGCTCGCCGAGGCCCAGGAAGTCCTGTCCCGGCTGGTCGCCATCGCCCACGAGGCACCGACCGAGCCGTCGAGCGGTCCCGACCGCGGGCGAGGAGAATGACATGACCCGATTTCCCCTGGAGCCAACCCCGATCCGCGTCTCCGACGAGGTCCTCGATGACCTCCGTGTCCGTCTCACACTCACCCGTCCGCCACTGGACGAGGGGAATGCGGACTGGTTCTACGGCGTCCCGGAAAGCTATCTGGGTGATCTTGTCGCCTACTGGCGGGACGGCTACGACTGGCGCGGGGCCGAGGCGGCCATCAACGCCTACGAGCACTACCAGGTGGACGTCTCCGGTGTCCCGGTGCACTTCCTGCGCAGGCCCGGCCGCGGGCCTCGCCCGATCCCGTTGATTCTGACCCACGGCTGGCCTTGGACGTTCTGGCACTGGTCGAAGGTGATCGACCCGCTCGCCGACCCGGGCGCGTTCGGCGCCGACCCCGCCGACGCGTTCGACGTTCTCGTGCCCTCGCTGCCCGGCTTCGGTTTCCCCGGCCCACTCACCGACTTTCCCGACGTCAACTTCTGGAAGGTCGCCGACCTCTGGCACACCCTGATGACCGAGACCCTGGGGTACGAGAAGTACGCGGCCGGCGGCTGCGACATCGGCGGGCTTATCAGCAGCCAGCTGGGCCACAAGTACCCCGACGAGCTCTACGGCATCCACATCGCCTCCGGGCTGCCGCTCGACTTCTTCACCGGCCCGCGCGCCTGGGACCTCGCCCAGAAGCAGCCCCTCACCGACGACCAGCCCGCCGACATCCGCGCCCGCATCATCGAGCGCGACCGCCGCTCGGCGTCCCACCTCGCCGTGCACATGCTCGACGGCGCCACCCTCGCCCACGGCCTGAGCGACTCACCCGCCGGACTGCTCGCCTGGCTGTTGGAACGCTGGAACGCCTGGAGCGACAACGGCGGCGACCTTGAATCGGTCTTCACCAAGGACGACCTGCTCACCCACGCCACGATCTACTGGGCGAACAACTCCATCGCCACATCGATGCGCTACTACGCCAACGCCAACCGCTACCCCTGGACCCCAGCCCACGACCGCGTCCCGGTGGTGCAGGCCCCCGTCGGCCTCACCTTCGTCAGCTACGAGAACCCACCCGGCATCCACACCACCGACGAACGCGTCCGCGCGTTCAAGGCCAGCCCGCAAGCCGCCTGGAGCAACCACGTCAACGTCAACGCTCACGAGCACGGCGGCCACTTCATCCCCTGGGAGAACCCTGAGGCCTGGGTCAGCGACCTGCGCCGGACCTTCCGAGGGCTGCGTTAGTCCCGGCCGCTACCGAACCAGTCGCCAGAGCGCAGCCCAGCCGCGTGAGGTACGGGCGTGATCGTCTGACGAATCCGTCGTCGGCCGGCAGCGTCAGGCCGGTGCGGTGACTACGTCAGCGGTAGAGCTCGGCGTACAGCTCGATGGAGCCGACCCCTCGCATCGTCTCGGGGGCCCCCGCCGAGGGCGGCCACGGTCGCCCGCAGCTGCGCGAGCGGTTCGGTGTCGCTCATCGGATTTCCTCCCCGCCCCTGCCGCCCGCGGGCCGGATCATGATGCGGGCCGGGCCGTCGGCCCGTCGGGCAAGCTGGAGGGCGTCGGGGACGCCGTCCAGATCGACCGTCATCCCGATGACCGGGCTCACGTCCAGTTCGCCGGCGCAGATCGCGTCCAGGGTGCCGTACCAGTCCTCCGGTCCGGCCCACCGCCGAACTGGATGTTGACGCCTTTTCGCTTGGCCACCAGGGAGGAGATGTGGTCGCCTTCCGGAGGGCCGCCCGCCGTCAGGATGCGGGTACCACGCTCGCACTGCTGGATGATTCCGTCGAGGACACCGGGCCTTCCGACGAACTCGAACACCACACACCGCGGTGCCGACGGGTCGGCGCCGCCGAACGCGGGCCGGCCCGGACCGCCGCCGAGCGCCACCTCCCGCCACAGGTCGTACGGGGACCCGTCGGCCGGATTGACCGTGTGGGTGGCACCTAGCACGCGCGCCGTCTCCAACCGGTCGGTGTTGTAGTCCGACACGAGAATCGGGCTGACGCCGCGTAGGCGCAGGGCGGCAACGGCGGACAGACCTATCGCGCCCGCGCCGATCACGAGGGGGACGTCGCGGGAGTCGAGCGCCGCCCGCCGGACGTAGTACTCACCGACAGCGAACGCGTCCGCGAGCGCGACCTGGTCGGGTGGAATGTGGTCGGGAACCGCGCGGGCCAGCGATTCGGTCAGCAGCATCAGCTCGCCGAACCCTCCCGGCGCCTCCGGGCTGCACCCAATGATGCGGACCGGTCCAGCCCCGACGAGAACTGGCAGGCTGGTCACCCGCGTGCCGGCCGGCAGCCGTTGCTCGGTGTCCGGTCCGAAGGAGACGATCTCGCCGACGAACTCGTGACCCATCACGATGTCGCGGTCCTCGTGGTAGTCCCACAAACCGCTGTCGTCCTCGGCCACGCCCTCCGGGTTGTCCATGAAATGCAGGTCGGACGCGCAGATCGCGCACGACAACGTCCGTACGAGGATCTGGCCGGGGCCCGGCACCGGATCCGTGGTTTCCCGGACCTCTATCCGCCTACCCCGCAGCACCGCCGCTCGCATGCAGACCCTCATCTCCGCCTCGACGCATTCGTCGATTCACAGTGCGTGTGACAATCAATCGAGAATTCCGCCGGCCGCGGACGCCGGTCAGGGCCGCAGTGCGCGCAGCAGGAACTCGGCGATGCGATCCGGTGGGTTGTCCCGCCCGGTGAAGGGATGCACGAACGATCGGTACAGCGCGGCGCCGATCAGGACGTCCAGGACGGTGTCCGGGTCCAGGCCCGGCTCGACGCTCCCCGGCGCGGCGGCGGCGAGCATGGCCCGGAAGGCGGGTCGGACACCCTCGCCAACCCGGTCCACCACAACGCGATGCCGGTCTGGCTGGGACTGGTAGGCCGCGAACAGACCGGGGATGGCGGCTCGCGCCGCGGGCGAGTCGAACAGCCCACAGTAGGCGGCCACCAGCCGGCGAACGTCGGCGTCGATGTCCCCGGTGTGGGTCAGGTTCAGAGCATCAGGCCCAGGGAAGACAGCGGACTCGACGAGCGCGACGCGCGACGGCCAGCGCCGGTAGATCGCCGAGGCGCCGACTCCGGCGCGGCGGGCAACGGCCTGCACGGTCGTCGCCGCGAATCCGCCCTCGGCGAGGATCTCCCGGGCGCTGGCGAGCGCCCGCGCGTCGATCCCGGGGTCCCGTGGCCGGCCACGAGCCAGCTCGTCCCGCACGGCACCCCCTCTCCAAATTACGATTCGATATGAACTCTAACGTAAAACGCGGTGAGGTCGCAAGCGCCGAGCTCGGTCGATGGTCCTCGGCCCCCGGGCCGCGGTGGCCGCGAAGGCGGGACGGGGGTCCTCGGCGTCACTGGAGCGGCTGGCCGCACCAGTAGCCGTTGTGGTTCAGCGCGGCGGGTGGCGATACCGCGACGAAGTCGCGGCCGGTCGGGTCGACTCGGAGGAAGGTCTTGCAGGTTGTCGGGAGCTTGGGCTGGGAGAGGTCGACCGGAGCGATCAGGCCGCTGCCGGTGAAGGACTTGACCTGCCGCAGGTTCTGGATGAACGCCTCGCGTGTAGTGACGTCCGTCCTGCCGACTTAGGGTCGCCTCGGCGGGGTCCATGCCGCGTTCGGTGGTGTATGTCCTCCGGGTTCCGGGACTCCCTTGTCGCGAGCCTCGACGTCGTCGGTCACAGTCCGGTTCCGCGGGTCGTCGGGTGGGCTCTGGTGACTCGTGTGGGGATTGCAGTCGGATGACGCAAGCTCAGCCGGGGTGTCGCTGTCTAGCGTGATGGCCACGGTGCTGGTCCACGAACTTTGATTCTTTGCCCTGTACTCCTCTTTCACCCCTGCCAGCCTGCTGCGTATCGGCGGTTACGGCGCGGACGGGAACCGGATGCTCAGCTGGAATGCTGCCTGGCATTCGCATGGCCGGGCTCGATTTTCCCTGCCGGAAAGCCGTAGGTCGTTCGCCGTCTTCTGGCGACCATTTTGGGAGGCTGTTCATGTCCTCTGGCCGTCCGGTCAGTCGGCCGTTTCGTCGTCTGTTCGCCCTGCGACCGGTGCGCCTGATGGGTGCGCTGGCCGTGCTCGGCGTACTGCTCATGGTGCTCGCCCCGCGGGCGGATGCCGGGCAGCCGAACGGCGGCCCGCCGAAGCCGACCATTGTCCTGGTACACGGTGCGTTCGCGGACGCGTCCAGCTGGAGTGGCGTCGTGACGCGTCTGCAGCGTGCCGGCTACCCGGTCGTGGCGCCCGCGAACCCGCTGCGCGGTCTGGCCAGCGACGCGACCTATCTCGACAGCGTGCTCCACACGATCCCCGGGCCGGTGATCCTGGTGGGCCACTCGTACGGCGGCGCGGTCATCACCCAGGCCGCCGCGGCGGCGCCGAACGTGAAGGCCCTCGTCTATGTCGCCGCCTTCGCGCCCACGGTCGGTGAGAGTGCGTTCGGGCTGATTGGAATGAACCCGGGCAGCGCGCTGCCGACCGCCGTGACCTCGCTGCCGTTCGCCGGAACCGGTGGCGATGACGGCGTCGACGTCTATATCAACAGCGCACGGTTCTCCCAGGTCTTCGCGGCTGACCTGCCGGCGACGACCGCGGCCGTCCTGGCCGCGTCCCAGCGCCCGGTGACGCTTTCCGCCCTACAGGAGTCCGCCACGTCGGCGGCGTGGAAGACGATCCCGTCGTGGTATCTGGTGGCATCCGCCGACCAGGCGATCCCGCCGGCCACGGAGCGGTTCATGGCTCGACGCGCGGGCGCGCACACGGCGGAGGTGAACGCGTCGCATGCCGTGCTCATTTCGCGGCCGGACGCGGTCACGGGCCTCATCGAAAGCGCGTCGCGCGGCGTCGCGTGAGCTGTCACCCGAGTGGTTTCGCCGCCGCGTCCCGGAAACGGGACGCGGCGGTGGTCCGACGTGAAATCCGACGCGTCAACACATTGCACAGACAAAGGAGAGTGCGGATGGACGTCATGATGGCGCTTCGTGCCCACGCGCGCGGCGGCGCGGAAGAGCTGGTCTACGAGAAGGCCCCGAGGCCGGTGCCCGGGCCGGGGGAGGTGCTTGTCGCCGTGCACGCGGCGGCGATCACCTTCGCCGAGCTCACCTGGGAGCAGTCGTGGACGACCCGGAACGGCGCCGATCGAACCCCGATGATTCCGTCGCACGAGGTGTCGGGGGTCGTCGCCGCCGTGGGCGCGGGCGTCGACGGGATGGCGGTGGGCGACGAGGTCTTCGGCCTGATCGATTTTGACCGGGACGGTGCCGCGGCGGATTACGTGGCCGTGCCGGCGGCCGATCTCGGCGCCAAGCCCGCGCGGGCGTCGCACGTCGAGGCCGCCGCGCTCCCGCTCGCCGCTCTCACCGCCTGGCAGGCGCTTGTCGACCACGCGGGGCTGCGGCCCGGCGAGCGGGTGCTGGTGCACGGCGGCGCCGGCGGAGTCGGTGTCTACGGCGTCCAGCTCGCGGCGATCCTGGGAGCACACGTGACGGCGACCGACCTGCCGGCGCATGAGCGGTTCGTGCGGGAACTCGGCGCCGAGACGTTCATCGACGTCACCGCCACCGCCTTCGACGAGGTCACCGCCGACGTGGACGTCGTGCTCGACACCGTCGGCGGGAGCACGCTCGACCGGTCGTATCGCGTCCTGCGTCCGGGTGGCCGGCTCGTCACGCTGGGGGCGCCGCCGTCCGCGGAGGTGGCGGACGGCTACGGGGTACGGGCGATCTTCTTCGTCGTACGGCCCGACCGCACCGAGCTCAACCGCCTCGCCGCGCTGGTCGACGACGGAAGGCTGCGCCCGGTGGTCGCGCGGACCTACCCGCTGGCCCAGGGCCGCGAGGCGTTCGAGAGCGGCCGCGGCCCGCGGCCACCGGGCAAGACGGTCCTCGTCGTCCGGTGACGCCCCGCCGCAGCCGAGGGCAGGTGCAGTCGGATGACTGAAGCCGCCCACCGTGATCATTTACTACCTTCGGCTGATCTCAGCGGCGACGGTAGGAAAGGTGGGCATGCCGACATGACAGGGCCGTCGATGGCTATGTCCGCTCTGACCGGCAGGGAACGCGAGCTCGCGGTGCTGGACGAGGTGCTCGATGGCACCTCGTCGCGGGGCGGCGCGCTCGTCCTGGTCGGCGAGGCGGGAATCGGCAAGTCGGCGCTGCTGGGTGAGCTGGAACGCCGAGCACGGGCCCGTCGCTGCCGCGTTCTGACGACCGTGGGGGTGGAGGCGGAGGCGCAGCTGCCGTTCGCCGGTCTGCATCAGCTCCTCCAGCCCGTCCTGCGGAGCCTGGACGGGGTGCCGGCCGCGGAGCGCGACGCGCTGCTCTCGGCGTTCGGCATGTCCGACGGCCCGAGGCCGGAGGGGTTCCTGATCGCGCGTGCCGTCCTGAGCCTGGTGACCTCGCTCGCGGACGGGGCCCGGGTGGCGCTGATCGCGGACGACGTGCAGTGGCTCGACCCGCAGACGCATGAGGTGCTGGCGTTCCTGGCCAGGCGGTCGGCGCAGGCCGGGTTGGTGGTCGTCGGGGCGGCGCGGACTGGCCACCCTGGCCCGTTCCTCGCGGTGGGCCTGCGCGAGCTGGTGGTCACCGGCCTGGACGACGCCTCGGCCGAGCACATCCTCGGTCGTCATGCGGGCGACCTGCCGATGCCCGACCGGCGTCGCATCCTGCGGGAGTCGGCCGGGAACCCGCTGGCCCTGCTCGAACTGCCCGAGTCCTGGCGGCTGTCCGGCGGCGCTCCCTTCGAGGGAGCGCCGCTGAGCCTGTCCGCGCGGCTGGAGCGGGCGTTCGGCGGCCGGATCACGGACCTGCCGGCCCAGACCCGGGATGCCGTGCTGGTGGCCGCGGTCGACGGCGAGAACACGGTGTCGGAGATCCTCGCGGCGACGGCCGTGCTCAGTCAGGGGCCGGTCTCCGCGGAGGTGCTGGATCCGGCGGTCGGGGCGGGGCTGCTGCGCGTGTCCGGCCGCTGCGTGGAGTTCCGGCACCCGCTGGTGCGATCGGGTGTCCTGCAGTCCGAGCCGCTGGGGCGCAGACAGTCCGCGAACGCCGCGCTGGCACGGGTCCTGGTCGACGAGCCGTACCGGCAGACCTGGCACCGGGCGCAGTCGGTCGTCGGCCCGGATGACGACATCGCCGACGGCCTCGACGCGGCCGCGGCCGTCTCGTTGAAGCGGGGCGCGGTCATGTCGGCCATCGCGACGCTGGAGCGGGCCGCGCAGCTGACCACCGGTCCGGCCCGGCGCGGCCACCGGCTGCTCGTGGCCGCCGAGCACGCGTTCGGCCTGGGGCGCGCGGACCTTGTCAGCCGGCTCATCAAGGCCGCCGTCCGCAACGACCTCGACGAGCTCGACTGGGCCCGGACGCAGTGGCTCCGCGAGATCTTCCACGACGGGATACCCGGCGACGCGACCCGCGTGTTCGAGCTCTGTGACGTCGCTCGACGCTCGGCCCAGGCCGGCGACGTCAGCCTGGCGCTCAACCTGCTGCTGGGTGCCGGAATGCGCTGCTGGTGGGCCGACACCGGGCCGGCCGCCAGGGCTCGTGTCACCGAGGTCCTCGCGACGTTGCCGGGCCAGTCCGGCGATCCGAGGTTCATCGCGGCTCTCGCCGTCGCCGAGCCCGTCCTTCAGGGCGCGGAGGTCACGCGGCTGCTGGACCGCGTCGTGATCGACATCGTCGACGATCCGGCGTCTCTGCGGCTGCTCGGGATGGCCGCGCACGCGATCGGCGACAGCCCGCGGGCGGCCGAGCTGCTCGACCGCGCCGAGACCCTGCTGCGGGACCAGGGCCGCCTCGGGCTGCTCGCGCACGTGCTGAGCATGCAGGTCGTCGTCCGGCTGGAGCTCGGGAGCTGGGACCGGGCCGCGGCGGCCGCCGCCGAGGGCCGCCGCCTGGCCGAGGACACCGGGCAGCCCATCTGGACGACCGGAACCCTGGTCTGCGACGCGCGGGCCCAGGCACTGCGGGGGGACGCGGAGCGCGCCCTGGACCTGGCCGGCCAGGCGGAGCTCGCGGCCAACCAGCAGCGGCTGAACGACCTGCTGTCCTGCGTGCAGCTGGCGCGCGGCATCGCGTGGTTCACCGAGGGCCGCTACGAGGCCGCCTACGACGCCTACCGGGCGCTGTTCGACCCCGACTCGGCGAGCTATCACCAGCGCGAGCGGTTCGACGCGGTGATGTTCCTCGCGGAGGCGGCCGTGCTGGTCGGGCGCCGCGAGGACGCCCTGGCCGTGCTCGCGGACCTGGAACGCGTCGCCGCGGTGACGCCGTCCCCGCTGCTGCACGTCCAGCTTCGGTACGCCCGCGCCGTGCTCGCGCGGCCCGCCGACGCGGAGGCGCAGTTCCGGGCGGCCCTCGACGACGACCTGAGCCAGTGGCCCTGGGTGCGGGCACGCATCGAGCTCGCCTACGGCACCTGGCTGCGCCGGGCCGGCCGGTGCGAGGACGCCCGCGGCTGGCTGCGCCACTCCCACCAGGTTCTCGGCGGCCTCGGCGCGATCACCTGGGCGCAGCTGGCCCGCGTGGAACTCGCGCACTGCTGACCTGGGCCAGACTTGTGACGATGTCGAAGGTGGTGTGGTGACCGAGACGAGCAGGCTCTTCGGCCGGGAGACCGAGCTGCGCGCCCTGGCCGAAGCGGTTGGCGGCGTCGCTGACCACGGCGACTCCCTGGTCCTGCTCGGCGACGCCGGCATCGGCAAGTCGAGCCTGCTGCAGGCGACTGCGACCCACGCCGCGGCGGCCGGGTGGCGGGTCCTCGAGGTCGTCGGCATGGAGGCCGAGGCTCAGCTTCCCTTCGCGGGGATGCACCAGCTGCTGAGCCCGTTCGTGGCCGACGCGGACGTCCTTCCCGGCGGGCAGCGACGGGCCCTGCTCTCGGCGCTCGGAGTCGAGGACGGCCCACCGCCGGAGCCGTTCCTGATCTCGTTGGCGGCACTCAACCTGCTCACGCACGCCTCGGCGCGGGTTCCGCTGGTCATGCTCGTCGACGACGTCCAGTGGTTGGACGCGCCCAGCCACGAGGTCCTCGCCTTCCTGGCCCGCAGGGTCTCCAACGACCCGATCCTCATCGTCGGCGTCGTGCGCAAGGGCCATCACGGGCCCTTTCTCGCCTCGGCTCGGCGTCACCTGGATCTGGGCCGGCTCGATGAGGCGGCGGCCCGCGAGATCCTGGCCGTCTCGGCGGCCGACCTGCGGCCCGTGGACCGCGAGCGGATCCTGCGGGAGGCGGACGGCAACCCGTTGGCGCTGGTGGAGCTGCCCGCCGCCTGGCGCTCGGCCGAGACCCCGATCTCGGACGTGCTCCCGCCGTACCTGCCGCTGAGCGCCCGGCTGGAGCGCAGCTTCGCCGGCCGGGTGACGACGCTGCCGGCGAAGACACGTGACGCGCTGCTCGTCGCCTCGGTCGACTACGACAACCGGATCGCCGAGATCCTCGCGGCGGCCGAGATCCTCGCCGGGCAGCCGACGGACGTGGACGCGCTCACCGCCGCCGTCGACGCCGGCCTGATCTACCTCGACGCGCACAGCATCCGTTTCCGCCACCCGCTGGTCCGGTCCGGCATCCTGCAGACGGAGTCGGTCCACCGCCGCCAGTCGGCCCACGCCGCACTCGCCGAGGTACTCGTCGACGAGCCCTACCGCCGCACCTGGCACCGGGCGCACGGGGTCGTCGGGCCGCACGACGAGGTCGCCGACGAGCTGGAGGCCGCGCACCTGACGAGCCTGCGGCGCGGCTCGGTCACCGAGGCGATCGCGGCGCTGGAGCGGTCGGCCGCGCTGAGCACCGCCGCGCCGACGAGAGGCCGCCGGCTGCTGCTGGCCGCCGAGCTGAGCTTCGGCCTCGGCCGCGCAGACCTCGTCAACCGGCTGCTGACCGCGGCCAGCCGCAACAGCCTCTCCGAGCTGGACCGAGCCCGGATGGAATGGCTCCGCGAGATCTTCAACGACGGCATCCCCGGCGACGCCACCCGGGTGTTCGAGCTGTGTGACATCGCCCGGCGCTCCGCGCGTTCCGGCAACAACGATCTGGCGCTGAACCTTCTGCTGGGCGCTGCCCTGCGCTGCTGGTGGGCCGACACCGGCCCGCTCGCCCGTGCGCGGGTCGCGGCCGTCACCGAGGAGCTGGTCGGCGCCGACCACGACCCGCGGTATCTCGCGGCGCTCGCGGTCTCCGAGCCGCTGCTGCGCGCGGTGCCGGTGGCGGCGAAGCTGACGCGGATCGCGGTGGAGACCGTCGTGGACGCCGACGCGCTGCGGCTGCTCGGGATGGCCGCCCATGCCATCGGGATGGCGGACCGGGCCTTGGACTTCCTGGACCGGGCCGAGTCGAAGCTGCGCGAACAGGGCCGGCTCGGCCTGCTGTCCCACGTCCTGACCATGGGCGCCGTCGACCGGATCGAGCTCGGTGAGTGGCAGCGGGCGGACTTCGCCCTGGAGGACGCGGCACGCCTCGCCCAGGACACCGGCCAGCCCATCTGGGACACGGGAACGCGCACGCTCGCGGCGATGGCCATCGCCCTGGGCGGCGACAACGACCGTGCCCAGAAGATGGCCGACGACGCCGAGCGGGACGCGGGCAACCGCCGGCTGAACAACCTGCTGGCCTGCGTGCAGCTCGCCCGCGGGTACGGCTGGCTCAGCGCCGGGCAGCACAGCCGCGCCTACCACGAGCTGCGCCGCCTGTTCGACCCGCATGACTCCGCCTACCACGCCACCGAGCGGTTCCACGGGATCATGTGCCTCGCCGAGGCCGCCGTGCACGCCGACCAGCGAGCCGACGCCGAGGCCGTCATCGCCGAGCTGGAGGACACCGCCACGACGACGCCGTCGACGACCCTGCACATCCACCTCTCCTACGCGCGCGCCGTCCTCGCCCCCGACGACGAGGCCGAGGCCCGGTTCACCGACGCGCTGCGCCAGGACCTGGTCCGCTGGCCCTGGGCCAGATCCCGCCTGGAGTTCGCCTACGGCGCCTGGCTGCGCCGCCAGCGGCGGGCCAGCGAGGCCCGCGTTCCGCTGCGGTCCGCGCTCAGGACGTTCGAACTGATCGGCGCGAGGTCCTGGGCCGAGCAGGCGCGGACGGAACTGCGCGCCGCCGGCGAACGGACCACGGCCGGCGCGGCCTCCCCGGTCAGCGTGCTCACCGCGCAGGAGATGCAGATCGCCCGGCTGGCCGCGGAGGGCCTGTCGAACAAGGAGATCGGCGAACGTCTCTACCTGTCCCCTCGGACGGTGGGCTCGCACCTCTACCGCCTGTTCCCCAAGCTCGACATAACGTCCCGAAACCAGCTCGCCACCCGCCTCGACAACGTCTGATCGGCGAGGCGCGACGGAGTCGGCGCCCTGCTACCTCCCCCGGTCGCCCTCCCTCGCCGCGGAGGTCAGGTGATCCGCAGGACGGCGACGGTGATGTCGTCGCGATGGTCGCGGTCGCCGAACTCCAGGGCGGTGCGTTCGATGGTCCGCGCGAGGACGTCGGGCTGGCGATGGCCGACGCGGGACAGTAGCTGGCGCAGTCTCTGTTCGCCGTACCGCTCGCCGCCGCGGCAGGCCTCGGTCACGCCGTCGGTGTAGAGCAGGACCGTGTCGCCGGGTTCGAGGAACAGCGACGTCTCGGTGAGCCGAGGGTCGGCGGTCACCCCGAGGACGATGCCGCCGGTGCCGGCCTCGTGGAGGGTGCCGTCCCGGCGGCGGATCAGAGCGGGTAGATGGCCGGCCGAGCACAGAACGGCGCGACAGCCGTCTCGCGCCGGTCGCAGGTCGAGGTAGACGGCGGTGAGGAAACGTTCGTCGTCCGGCGCCTGGCGGAGCAGGCCCGTGTTGAGCAGCCCGAGGACGCCGCGCGGGCCCTGGCCGGGGCCGGCTGCCTGGCGGACGGTCGTGCGCGCCCACGCCGCGAGGCCGGCGGCCTTGGCATCGTGGCCGCAGACGTCGCCAAGGACGAGGCCCCACCGGCCGGGGCCGGTGGGAAACAGGTCCAGGAAGTCGCCCGGGTCGCCTTCGTACGCCGCCCGGCTTCGGCCGGCGGCGAGCATGTTCGGCGTCGGCGGGAAGTGACGGCCTTCGTCCGGGGCGGCGGGCCGGCCGGCGACGGTGCGGGCCGCTCCGGTAGCCGCCGGGCCGCGGCGCGCACCGTCGCGGGGGCGCACCCGTGTTCCGGCCGGGCGGGTCAGGTCGCTGCCGAGGACCAGCACGATCGGTCGTCTTTCGCCGCCCGACCTGACCCGGCGCGACCGCGCCGCCGGTTCCGCCGTCTTCGCGGACACGTCGCCGGAGGGAGCGGCGAGGACGTCGCGACCCGACATGGGCGCACCTTCCCGTCGGATTGTCGGCCGGCCTCCAAATCGGGGATCGACCTAATGATCACCTGTCCTCGTAGACGGTAGACAGCGGACTGACGGACGGCTTGCGTCATTCGACTGCGAAAGGGAACGGTCCCCCGAAGCGGGCACCATGATTTCAATGCCGCCGGACGGCGGTCGCGCCCGCATTCCTACGTCGTCGGTGCAGTCATCGTGCTGAAGCGACTCGCGCACCGAAACGCCTAACTTGCTGCGCATGGACCTGGAGCCGGATCGGCGGATTCCTCGGCGTCCGGGACGGCGATTTCGAGGCGACCTTGCAGCTGAACTTCACCGCCAACGTCACCGGAGCGAACTGGGTGATCGGCGGCGGCCTCATCACAACCACGTGACAGGAGGAGCACCGATGAACACCGACCCGACCCAGACGATCGTGCTGATCCACGGCCTGTGGATGACACCGCTGAGCTGGGAGCACTGGATCGACCGGTACCGCGCCCGCGGCCACCGGGTCCTGGCGCCGGCCTGGCCCGGCATGGACACGGGCGTCGAGCAACTGCGCGCCGACCCGAGTGTCGTGGACCATCTCGGCATCGAGGAGATCGTCGACCATTACGACGCCATCATCCGCGAGCTGGACACCCCGCCGATCATCATGGGCCACTCCTTCGGTGGCGCGTTCACGGAGATCCTGCTCGACCGCGGCCTCGGCGCCGCCGGCGTGGCGATCGACGCCGCCGCCGTCAAGGGCATCACCCGGCTCCCGCTCGCGCAGCTGCGATCGGCGTTCCCCGTCCTGAAGAACCCGGCCAACGCCCACCGCTCGGTCGCGCTGACCTTCGAGGAGTTCCGGTACGCCTTCGCCAACGCGATGACCGAGGACGGGGCCCGGGCGGCGTACGAGCGCTATGCGGTGCCCGGCCCGGGCCGCGTGCTCTTCCAGGGCGCGTTCGCCAACTTCAACCCACACGCGCCCACCCAGGTCGACTTCGGCAACGACGACCGCGCCCCCCTGCTCCTGATCGCCGGCGGCGCGGACCACACCGTCCCCGCCTCCGTCGACCGGTCGGCGTCCAGGCATTACCGCAGATCCGCGGCGGTCACCGACTACCGGGAATTCCCCGGCCGCGCCCACTTCACCATTGGCCAGGAGGGCTGGGAGAACGTCGCGGACTACGCCCTCGACTGGGCCCTCGCCCACCTCGCGACCCCGGCCACGACCTGACCGCATCGCGCATTCCAGGTGCCGTCGCGCCGCGCCGACAACGACGTCCACGGCGCGACGGCCAACCTGGACGAAAGGAGGCTTCGGCCCAACGGCCACGGTCTCACCGAGACGGTCAGCCTCTCCGCCGGGCTGGTGGCGGCCTTGATGGCCGGAGTCGGGGCGTCAGGTCGTCCGGCCGGGGAGTCCGCTGATGGGCGCGGGGGCGCGTTCGACGATGAGGATGGGAAGTCAGGCGGCGGCAGCCACGGCGTCCCGGCGACGTCGAAGGGCGCTGATCTCGTCGAGAGTCGGTGCGGTCACCCGGGTGACCGCATCTCCACGGGGACGAGGTCGCTGTCGGGGTTCATCGAGCGGGCGGCGTGGTGGGGCAGATCGCAGCTGAGATAGCAGGGCTTCTCGGGGTCGTGGCGCAGCTTGCCGGTGACGGGTTGTCGGGCGTGCGCGAGGCGGAACACGCCGCCGGCGAGAGCGCCCCCGGCCAGTGGGCCGGCCACAAAGGTCCAGATGCCCGGGTACCTTCCCGCGATGACGTCGGGGGCGAGTCCACGCACCGGGTTGAACCCGGCACCGCTGGTTGTGGCGAGGCCGATCACCGCGAAGGTGAGCAGGGCCGCGGCAGCGGGCGCTGCCCATCGCGCCCAGCCAGAAGACGAGGCCGAGCTGCGCCGCGGTCGCCGCCGCCTCGATCAGCGCGCTGGCCAGCTCGTTGACCGACGGCGCGATCACGGCCCAGCTGACGGGTGCCCGGCCGACGCCGGCGCCCCACATGGCACCGGCGGCGAACCCGCAGATCCCGCCGGCGGTCTGCGCGAGGGTGTAGCCGATCAGGTCGCCGTCGCCGACGGCACGCTGCAGCCACAGGCCGAACGTCACGGCCGGGTTGAGGTGCGCTCCTGATCGGCGGCCGAGCGGGCTGGCGGCGACGGCCACGACGACGGCTCCGGCGACTGCGCCGACGATGATGATGCGGGCCCACAGGTCGCCGTAGGGCGCTCCCGCTCGAACCGCCAGGTACTTGGCACTGACGACCGCGAACATCAGCACCGCGGTGCCGGCGAGTTCCGCGGCCCACTCGGCCCAGTGCCAGCCGTCGCGCGGCGGGCGAGTCGTCACGGTCAGCCGTGGGCGACGGTAACGAGGCCCGCCTGGGACAGAAAGGTGAGGTTGTCCTCGAGGTGCCAGTCCTCGGTGATCCGGACCGAGCCGACATGTTGAATATCGAAGGCAATGAAGTCGATTTCTTGCCCCGAGCCCGCGATCCCGTTGAACACGCCAGTGAAAGACCCGTGGAACCGGAGCCGTACCGCCAGCTTGTCGCCTGCGATGAGCAGGTCAGACAGTTCACAGGTGAGGTCTGGGACGGCTGCCCGGAAGGCCGTCGATGCTGCTATCAGGCCCTGCGGGCCCTGGACGCGACCTGGTGGCAGGGTGTTGTCCACGAACGCCAGGTCGACGGCTCGGTCGAGGTAGTAGGCGTCGCCGGTGTGCCAGAAGGTGTAGAGGAGCTGGGCGATCCGCACCAGATAGCGGGCCGACTTCTCGGTGTGGTTGCCGTCGACGGTCAGGGACAGTGGTTTGACGAGATCGGGGGCTGGGTCGATCAGATCCTTGTCGGCGATCTGCCGGTTCATCAAGGTCCTCTTTCGTGTCCGCGCGGCGAAGAATTCGCTCTGTAGGCGGTTTGCCGGGGGCGCTCGGGGAGGGGCTTTAAGGCCTGGTGAGATCGATGACGACCTTGCCTCGGGCACTGCCGGAGCCCACTCGGCGGTGGGCGTGCTCGACGTCCGCCCAGCCGTAGACCGTCTCGTCCAGGTGGGGGCCTATCTGCCCGGCGTCGACGAGGTCGGCCGCGGCGGCGAGGATCTCCCCGTGATGCGGGCGCCGCCGTCCGGTCGGCAGGGGCGCAGGGTGGGCACCGGGCGCGGGACGTCTCGCGGCACCAGCGCCCCGCCGAACGCGTCGAGGACGAGGGCGGCCGTCGTCCCCGGACGGCCCGTCATGCGCCACTCGCCCTGGAGTCCTCTCCCAGCTCTGCGTTGTGCGGGGAGGCCCGCCTGCCCGTCCGGGATCGCCGGGTGCCGCTGAGCCGGGCGAGGCCGCGCAGCCCGACGAGACCGGCGAAGCCCATGACGCCGGCCATCGTGTACAGGACCGCCTGGGTGGCCGCCGCGAAGTCGGTCCGCACGAACGCCGGGATCGAGGAGCCGTGTCGCCCGCCTCCGCCGGAGCTCGCCTGTTGCGCGATCGAGGCCGCCTCCCGCTGTGCCTGACCCGCCGGCACGCCGAGAGCCGTCAGCGAGGTCGCGAGGTGCGAGCGCAGGACGGTGACGAGGATCGTCCCGAGCACCGCGAGGCCGAGCGCGGCGCCGTAGTTGCGGACTGTCTGGGTGAGACCGGTCGACTCGCCGTAGGCGTCCGCCGGTGAGTGGTTGAGCGCGTCGGTGTTCGCCTGGCCGAGCATCAGGCCCATGCCCGCGCCGGCGAGCACGATGCACCAGACCTGCTGGCCGACGTCGAGCGTCGTCACCCGCTGCCCCCACAGGGCGAGCCCGGCGCAGGCCAGCGCGCAGCCGATCACGACCGGTCGCCGGGCGCCGGACCGGTCGAGCATCCGTCCGCCGAGCTGGGCGGCGACCACGTACCCGGCGAAGAAGTAGAGCAGCAGCAGGCTCGCCTGTGACGGCGACTCGTCCAGGGAGATCTGCGCGTACTCGCTGGCGAAGAAGAAGACGGGGACGAACACCGTCATGGCGATCGTCAAGATCGCGTTGTCCGTGAGGAAGACCCGGTCACGGAAGGCGCGCACGTTGATCAGCGGAGCGTCGGCGTGCAGCTCGACGCGAGTGAAAGCGGCGATCAGTACGAGGCCGAGGGCGACGCACAGCCAGGTCGACGGGCTCGACCAGCCCCAGCGGGCTGACTGCTGGAGGCCGAAGACGCTCAGCCCGACCCCGCTGACGATCAGCACGAGACCGCGGTAGTCCATCGGGGCGGGTCGCCGTTCGTTCTCGGGGCGGGCCACGGCGATCAGCACCAGCGCGATCAGCGCGATCGGGATGTTCACCCAGAAGATCGCCCGCCAGGTCCACGCGGTCAGATACCCGCCGAAGCCGGGGCCGACGGCGGTGAGCCCGCCGGCGATGCCGAAGAACAGCGCGAGGGCCCGGCCGCGGGTGCGCACGTCGTAGGAGCCCACGACGATCGCGAGGGCGGCCGGGTACATCAGCGCTCCGCCCGCTCCCTGCACCGCGCGGAAGGCCACCAGCCAGCCCTCGGCGGCCGGTCCCGACGGCGTCAGCCCGCACAGCGCGGAGGCGGCGGCGAACACGACGACCCCGATCACGACCATCCGCCGGTGGCCGACCGTGTCGGCGAGCCGGCCACCGAAGGCGAACAGCGCCGCGAGCGCCAGCAGATAGGCGTTCACCGCCCACTGCAGCCCGGTGCTGGACAGGCCCAGATCGGTCTGGATCTTCGGTGCGGCGACGGCGACGATGGTCTGGTCGATGAACGTCATCGCCACCGCGAAGATCATGGCGGTCAGTGCGAGCCCGCGGCCGGCCCGGGTGAGGCCGCCCGGCACGGTGACGTGCCGGGCGGGCAGGTCGATACGGGTACTGGTCAGGTCAGACATGCGCGGGCTCCCTGTCGGACAGGTTCGGGTCGGGGAATAGGGCGGTGACGGGCGGCAGCAGCTGTCCGCCGACGAATGCACGGGTGGTCCTGGCCGCGAGGCCGCCGATGAACACGCTGATGACGACCAGGACCGCGTACGCGCCCCAGCGCCCACCGGGCGGGGCCGCGTCGTGCAGCCAGTGCAGCCCGATCGTCGCCACCGCCGCCGAGCTGAAGGCGAACGCCCAGAACCCGGGGGTGAAGCGCAGCCGCAGGTAGCACGGCACCAGGCGCAGCTGGGCCAGCACCATCAGCAGTGTGTAGCCGCCGAGGGCCTCGGCGACCGGGCCGAGGCGGTCTCCGGCCAGCGCGAACCAGGCGAGGCTCGCGACCGCGGGCGGCGCCATCTCGATCGCCAGCGTCGGCAGCAGCGCCACGGGCGGCAGGGGTCGGGTGAGCAGCCGGGCGAGCACGATCGACCCCAGCGCCAGCCAGCAGACTCCGCCGAGTCCAGCCAGCACGTAACCCAGCCGGGGCTGGCCGACCATGGCCGCCGCGGCGCCGGCGATCAGACCGCCCGCGACCGTCGGCAGCAGGTAGCCGGGGTGGACCTGGTCCACCCGCAACGGGCCGTAGATCCAGTCGCCGGTGAGCCAGCCGCCGAGCAGCACGACGGCCGCGACGAGCACGTCGACGGCGACCCGCGCCGGCATCGCCGCGTGCGGGCGCAGCGCCGTGGCGCACAGCAGCATCGGCGTGAGCGGGACGAGCGCCGCGAACGGGCTGAGAAGCCGATCGCCCAGGTCACGGCGCAGCGCACCGCGGATGGCGACCGCGCAACGCAGGTAGGCGGTGACGAGAACGAGCCAGACGAGACCTGCCAAGGCGGCGAGCGCCTCGCCGACGGCGGCGGGCACGAGACCGTAGCCGGCCGCGGTGGACCAGCAGGTGGCAAGCCCGGTCAGGCCGAAGGGCATCCCGAAGAAGTTGAGCGGTATGCGCCGGGTGAGACCGGCGGTGCGTGCGTGCGGCGGATGGTCAGGGGCGGTACGCATGAACGGCGACCCCGCTCGGAGATGCCGCCGATGACCTGCGGTCCGGGCTCGGCGGAGCGGCGTGTGGACAACGCGAAGCGTCGCTCCACGCACTGCGCCGCTACATCGGTCAGATGACCGGCAGTCGGCGACGTATGTCCGTAGTCCTGCGCGCCGCGGCCGGACGACACCGGAAGCCGATCGCGTGGACGGCGCTACGAACCGGCCGGGCGTGGACTACGTGCGACGCGGGATTCGCGCCGTCGCCGGTGGCCCGACGCTGGTCTGGAGGCCGCGCCCGGCGGCCGGGACGAGGGGACCAGGCGATGGATCAGCTCTGGCCGGCGCGGCCGGCGCCGCACCGTGGTGCGCGGCCGGCGCCAGCCGGAAGCCGGAGAGCACCGGCCGGGTTGGTCGGGCGTGACCACGAGCTCGCCGAGCTCGCCGATTTCGTCGGCCGTGTGCGGACCGAGAGCGAGGTGCGGCTCGTCACGGGTGACCGCGGGATAGGAAAGTCGGCGCTGCTCACGGCCGGCGCGCGGCTGGCGGCGGCCGCCGGCCTGACGGTCCTGCGGACGCGCGGCGCCGCTGCCGAAGCCGATCTCGGGTACGCCGGGCTCAACCGGCTGCTGCTGCCCGTCGCCGGCGAGCTGGTCGTGGTGCCACCCGGCCCGCGCCGGACGCTCGAGACCGCGATCGGGCTGCGCGAGGGACCGAGTCCCACGCCGCTCGTGGTCGGGACCGCGTTGCTTGAGCTGATGTGGCGTCTGTCCGCCAGCCGGCCGGTGCTGCTCGTCGTGGACGACGCCGCCCGGCTCGACGGCCCGACGGCCGCCGCCCTCACGTTCACCGCGGCACGGCTCGCCGCCGTGCCCGTGGGCATCGTGTTCGCCTTCGCCGCCCGGCCCGATGGACTGGACCTCGCCGCCGAGGAATGGACACTGACCGGCCTGGACGAGCACGCCGCGGCCGAGCTGGTCGACCGGGAGTTCCCCGACCTCGCGCCGGTCTGGCGGCGCCGAGCGGTCGTCCTGGCCGAGGGCAATCCGCGCGGCCTGCTCGAGATCGCGGCCGCGGCGCTCGCCGAACGGGTGGCCGATCGGCAGGGGAGTGGGCCGACGGTCACGGACGCGTTTCGTCGGCTGGTCGAGGCGCGGCTGGCCGGGCTGGCACCGGCCGACCGTGACTTCGCGTTGATCACCGCCCTTGAAGGTGTCGGTGACCTCCGCATGGTCGAGGCGGCGTTGACGGTGCTGCGCGGCGAGCAGACGGTGCGGGCGGAGCCCAGCCGCCGGGTCGGGCTCGTCGTGGCCCAGGACCGCGTGAGCTTCGTAGACCCCGTCATCCAGGCGGCGGTCGTCGCGGCGTCGGGTGGCGAGCGGCGCAGGCAGGCCCATGCGGCCTTGGCGTCGGTGCTGTCCGCGCACCCAGCCCGTCATGCCTGGCACCTGGCCGAGGCGGCCGTCGGCCCGGACGAACTCGTCGCTCGTCGGCTCGACGACGTCGGAGCCCTCGCCGCCCAGGATGGCGACGCGACCACCGCGGAGCGCGTGTACTCCCGGGCTGCCGACCTGAGCACCGATCCGGCCGGGCGGGCCACGAGGCTCGCCAGGACGGCTGGGCTCCGCGCGTTCACCGGCGACTGCACGGGCGCGGCGACGCTGCTGAGCCGGGCACGCTGGGCACACCCCGCCATCACACAGACACCGCTGTATGCGTGTGTCGCGGTTCAGATCGTCATCGAGGGCGGTGGCGACCTGGATGCCGCGTATCGGCTGCTCGCCGGCGCACTGGCGACGGCGGTCGACGAGCCGGCTGATGACGCGTTGTTCGCGGGGCTGCGCCAACTGGCCCGGCTCTGCGCGCTCACCGGCCGCGCCGACCACTGGGCTGAGCATGACCGCCTGCTGCGCCTCGTCCGCCCCCAGCCGCCGGCTTTCCTGCGTGCCACAGCCACGCTCGCGCAGGCCGGCATAAGCGCCGCGACCGGTGAGCTTCCACCAGCGGAGCCCTTGCCGCGTCAGGTGGCGGCGTTGCTGGCCGGCTGCGCGGAACGGCCCGATCAGGAGCTGGTCCGCCACGCGGGGTTCGTCCTCGCGAGCATCGACCAGCTCGCCGGGCTGCGCCACTGGGTTGTCCGCGCGGTGGTCAACGGGCGCGAGCTGCCGATCACCCGGGGACGCCTGGCGTCACTTGGACACCTCTGTCTGGACCAGCTGTGGAGCGGCCACTGGGACCAGGCGGGCCTTCTCGTCGCCGAAGGCCTGGCGCTGATCGAGGCGGCGGGCCTCGCCGCCGAGGCCTGGCCGTTTCACTATGTCGACGGGATGCTCGCGGCGGCCCGCGGCGACGTCGACGCGGCATCCACCGCGGCCGGCGAGCTGGCCGGGTGGTCGGCGTCGCGGGCCGCCGGCGCGGTGAACCTGCTCGCGTCCCGGCTGCGAGCCCTGGCGGCACTCGCGGCCGGCGACGCGGAAGACGCGCTGCGCCACGCCCTGGTCGTCGGTGCGGCGCCGGTCGCGGGCGCGGTGCTGGCGGGTGAACGGATGGCGGCGACGCTCGACCTCGCCGACGCGGCCGCCAGGCTTGGCCGACCCGAGCTGGCCCGCTTGCGGGTCGCGGCGCTCGCCGATGACGAGGCGGTCGGCGGGTCGACGCGGCTGGCGCTCGTCGCGGCCGTGTCGCAGGCCCTCGTCGCGCCGGTCGACGCCGCCGGCCCCCTGTTCGAGGCGGCGCTGCGGCTTGTCGACGATCCGTCGCCGCGGTGGCCGGGCGGGCCTCAGGCCGAGCTCTGGCCCTTCGAACGGGCGCGGGCCCGGCTCGCCTGCGGGGAGTGGCTGCGCCGGCGGCGTTCCACCGTGCGCGCGGCCGGCCAGCTGAAGCTCGCAGAGGAGGCCTTCACCGCTCTCGGCGCGCACGCCTGGGCGCGGCGCGCGAACAAGGAGCTCGCCGCGACCGGCCAGGGCAGGCGGCCCGGGCAGGGTGGTCTCACCCCGCAGGAGCTCCAGATCGCCGAGCTCGCCGCGTCGGGCCTGACGAACAGGCAGATCGCCGAGCGGCTGTTCGTCTCGCCCCGCACGGTGGGTGCCCACCTTCACCGCGTCTTCCCGAAACTTGGGATCACGTCCCGGGCTGCCCTACGGGACGCGCTGGTGCAGCGGGCGCCGGCGTGCTGACGGTAGACGGTCGAGTCGCCGCTGGCGGCCGCCTCTCGGTGGCGAAGAAGCCGACAAGGTAGCGCTAGCTGGCGTTGTGCTCGCTCGCCGCGTTCTGCCAGGATGGCCAGACCGTGCCTGTTCACTGCTTGATCGTCGACGACAGCCAGGAGTTCCTGGATGCGGCCACTCGCCTGCTCGAGGCGCAGGGCCTGACGGTCGTCGGCCGCTCCCGCACGGGCGCCGACGCGCTGGAGCTCGTGGACGCGCTCGCCCCGGACGTGGTGCTCGTCGATGTGGAACTCGGCGACGAGGACGGCATCGGCGTGGCGGGCCGGCTCGCCGCGCACCCGGCCTCGCCGACGGTCATCCTGATCTCCAGCCACGACCGGCAGGCGCTGCGCGAGCTGGTGCCGTCCGACTCGGGGCTCGGCTTCCTCACGAAGCAGGACCTGACCGCCGAGGCGATCACGCGGCTGCTGAGCTGATCCTCCGGGCGGCCGTCACGTCGGGCGGCTGGCCGGCAGCGCACCGGCTCTGGCCTCGCGGTCAGCGGTTGTCGAGAAAGGTGAGCACGGCCAGCACCCGGCGGTGGTCCTCTTCGCCGGCCGGCAGCTGCAGCTTCGCCAGAATGCTGCGGACGTGCTTCTCGACGGCGCCTTCGGAGATCCACAGCCGGCGCGCGATGCCCGCGTTGGAGCGGCCCTCGGCGACCAGTGCCAGCACCTCGCGCTCGCGGGCGGTCAACTGAGCCAGCGGGTCCACCCGAGATCGGCGGGCGAACAGCTCCTGGACCAACGCGGGGTCGATCACCGACCCGCCGCCCGCGATGCGCTCGAGCGCGTCGACCAGCTCGGCGACGTGGGTGACCCGGCTCTTGAGCAGGTAGCCGACCCGCTCTCCGCCGCCGAGCAGATCCATCGCGGTCTCGAGCTCGACATGGGCCGACAGCAGCAGGATCCCGACCTGCGGGAAGTCCCGACGAATCGCGCGGGCGACGTCGATGCCCTCCCACATGTGGGTCGGCGGCATCCGGATGTCGACGATGGCGAGATCCGGTTCCGTGTCCCGCACGAGCTCCGTCAGCGATGTGGGGTCTCCGGCCTGGCCGACGACCTGGAAACCCTCGTCACGGAGCACGCTGGCGATGCCCTCGCGCAGCAGCACGTCGTCGTCGGCGACGACGACCCGGCCGTGGCCGCGGCTGTCCTGGGCCAGGTCGGGCATGGCCAGTGAGGATACTTTCGGGTCTGAAGCGCGGCTAGCGTCGTCGTTCATGGTGTGGGTAGGTCGCCTATCGTCTGGGCGGTCAGCGGCAGTTCGATGTCAATCCGGGTTCCCTGCCCGATTGGGCTTACCAGGGTGAACCGTCCGCCAAGGGCCTCGATGCGGTCGACGAGGCCGACCAGACCCGATCCCGGCCCGATCGCCGCTCCGCCGACGCCCTGGTCGGCGATGGTTGCCCGGACGGTGCCGGCGTCGGCCTCGACCGAGACCGTCACCTCTGGCGCCTGGGAGTGCTTGGCCGCGTTCGCGAGTGCCTCGGAAACCGTGTAATAGACGGCCGTCTCGACCGGTTCGGGTAGCCGTGGGACGCCGTCAGCCGTGAGCGCGACGGGAATCGGCGCGCGGCGCGCCAGGGTACGCAACGCCGGGCCGAGGCCGGAGCGGGACAGCAACGGCGGGTGCAGGCCCTGGGAGTAGATCCGGACCTCCTCCAGCACGTCGTCCAGCCCACGCGCCACATCCGTCAGCGCGTCATGGAGATCGGCCGGGAGCGCGGACTTCGCCCGAGCCGCGCGCAGGCCGAGGCCCAGGGCGATGAGCCGCTGCTGCAGGCCGTCATGGAGGTCGCGCTCGATCCTGCGGCGGACCTCGTCGCTCGCGGCGACGATCCGCGCCCGCGACGCGATCAGATTGTCCCGGGCCTGCACGTTGGCGACCGAGCTCGCGACCAGGTGGGTGAAGTCGGTCAGCCGGGTCTCGATGCCGGCAGCCAGCGGCTCCTCCGCCAGCACGACGATCACGCCCCACAGCGTCGAGTCCACGCGGATCGGTGCGCCGACGACCGACCGGAAACCCTCCCGCGCCGCCACGCCGGCGGCCTCGGTGGGCAGCGCCGCCCAGTCGTCGATCCGGGCGGCGCTGCCCGTCTCGCGCACCCGTGCCGTGACCAGCTCGCCGCCGCGGGAGAAGGCCCGCCCGTTGGACCGGACCAGGTCGTCGGTCGAGCCGAGCAGTGTCACCCGGCCGTCACCATGACAGCGACCGACGTCGACCCGAGACACCCTCAGTGCGCGACTGGCCTCGGCCGCGACGGCATCGAAGATCATTCCAGGTGAGGCGCGCTGGCCGACGAGGGTCGCCACCCGCCGCAGCGCCGCGCCCTGCTGCTCGGCCAGCGACCGCAGATGCTCCCGGGCCTGTGCGTTCGCGATAGCGCTGGCCATCAGCTGGGTGAAGTCGGCGAGCCGGGTCTCGGAACCATCCGGGAGCACGTCGTCGGCCTCACCGAAGGCGGCGATGTGGCCCCACAGCGCGCCGTCGAGGTGGACCGGCGCGGCGACGCACTGGCCGAATCCCTGTTCCCGGTGCCGGGCCGCGACCGGGCCGGGCAGGAAGGTCCAGTCGTCGATCCGAACCGGCTGCCCGGTCTGGAGGATCAGCGCGCCCTCCGGGCAGTCCTCGATCGGCCAGGTACCGCCGTCGACCACCGCGGCACGCTCGCCGTGCGTTCCATAGATCTTGGTGTAGATCAGCGTGTCGGCGTCGAACTTGACCAGGCTGACCGCGCCTACGCGCAGGATGCGGGCAGCTTCGACGGCGACCGCGGCGAAGACCGCCTGCGGGCTCGCATCCTGCGCCACCAGCGTCGCGACCTTGCGCAGCGAGCCCTGCGCCTCCGCGACGGCCCGCAGCTCATCGCGGGTCCTGCCGTTGGCGATCGCGGTGGCCATCAGGTGGGCGAAATCGGCCAGTCGGGCCGCGCAGCTGGGTGCCAGCGGCTCGTCCGAAGCGGCGACCAGCACTCCCCACAGCGTGCCATCGACGAGGACGGGAGCCTCGACCGCGAACCGGGCTTCGGTCGTCGCGACGCCCGCTGGGTGCACGACCTGGACGTGCGCCGGGGCGTACAGCTCGGCGGCCTCGGCCACGACCGCGGCGAGTGCCACGTCGTCGGCCGAGCCTTCGGCGATCAGTGTGGCCACCCGCCGCAACGCCTGCTCCTCGCACAGCGACCGCGCCAGGTTGCGATCCGTCTCACCCAACACTGAGCAGCCCGGCCCTCCGCGCGCGCGCCGGACGACCAGCCGACGGCCGTCTCCGCGGCTCCCGCATCCTGGGCTCCCAGCTCACCCGGCCGCCGTGGTCGCAGGTGACCGCGGCGACGTCCTGGCTGCGCCTTGGTGGCGGAGGACTAGCACCCCAGCGTCGCAATCCGGCGCGGACCGCGCAATGCAGCTGGCACTACCAGGGTTCCGCCCGCCAGCGGGATTCGCCGCCAGACGGCCTGCCCAGGAGACTTGCCGCACGATGCCCCCGTTGTGCCTACAACCTGATCGTCCGTCGAAGAGGAACCGGTGACAGCCGATACAACAGCGGTGACCCGATTCGGCCGTGCCGGGCGGATCGAGGTCCGCTCGATCGACCGGATCCCGGCCGAGGAACGGCATGGCAGGGTCCGGGACCAGTTCACCCTGTGGTTCGCGCTGAACGCGAACATCTTCCCCGTCGTGGTCGGCGGGGTCACGGTGTTCATGGGCCTGAGCTTTCCCTGGGCGTGCGCGGCGATCGTGCTCGGCGTGGCCATCGGCCTGCTCCTGCTCGGCCTCCACGCGCTGCAGGGCCCACGACTGGGCGTACCCCAGATGATCCAGAGCCGCGGCCAGTTCGGGTTCTACGGCGCGGTCCTGGTCTTCGCGCTCTCGATCGTGCTGGACTTCGGCTTCTTCGCCGCGCAGTTGGTCATCCAGGCGGAGGCGCTGAACCTCGTGGTCGGTAGCGTCAGCATGCCCGTCTGGATCGCGATCCTGGCACTTCCCGTCATCGTGCTCACGATCTACGGCTATGACTGGATCCACCGCTGGCAACGGTGGATGACCGTGCTCCTCGCCGCCACGTTCGTCGTCGTCTTCATCCAGGCCCTCGTGCACGGCTCGCCGACCGGCGCCGCGGCCTCCGGCCACCCGCCGTCGATCGCGTTGTTCCTGGGCGGCACCGGGCTCTTCGTCATCTCGCTGGCCAGCTGGGCGCCCTATGTGTCGGACTACTCGCGCTACCTGCCGGAGAACGTCGGGCGGGCCCGGACCTTCTGGGCTGTCGCACTGGGCTCCGCGATCCCCGCCGTCTTCTGCGCGATCCTCGGCGCGTACCTGGCCGCGTCGCTGCCGGACCAGACCTCGACCGTCGCGGCCGTCGGCCAGGTGTCCGGGGACTGGGCGCTGCTGGTCATGGCCATCAGCCTCATCGGTTCCGACGTGGCGAACTGCTACACCGGGATGCTGGCGGTGGCGAGCATCGTCAGCTGCTTTCGCGACGTCGGCCGCTCCGTGGCCGTCCGGGTACTCGGCTCGTTGCTGCTGGTCGCCGCTGGCACGATCTGCGCCCTGCTCGGCTACCGGCACTTCGTCAACAACCTGTCGAACTTCCTCAACGTGCTGCTGTACGTGTTCATCCCGTGGAGCGCCCTGAACCTGACCGACTACTTCCTGGTCAAACGTGGCCACTACGACGTCGCCTCGTTCTTCACCCCGCGCGGGAGCTACGGCGGATTCCTCTGGCGCGGGCTCGTCGCGTACGTGCTGGCGGTCGCCGTCCAGGTGCCGTTCATCGACCAGGCCTTCTACACCGGCCCGCTCGTCGGCCCGATGGGGGATATCGATATCTCGTGGGTGGTCGGCGGTGTCGCAGGGGTGGTGTTCTACCTGGCCGCGCTGCGGTTCCCCGGCCGCGACGCCACTGCCTCGGGAACCGAGCGGGCTCCAGCGACCACCGGTTAGCCTGATCTTCTTGGCCCGCCCTTCGGCACTACCGCTAGCACTACCGACAAGGACCGGCCAGCGGCAGCGGAATCGGTGGCCAGCGGCAGCGACAGAACACGGATGGAGGGCGATTCTCGTTATGTGCCGGTGATTCTCGCCGGCCGGACCGAGTCCGGACGAGAAAGGCAGCCGATCCCGCGATGGCTTCGCTTGCTCCGCAGTGTCCCGACCGCCTTCCCAACAGAGGAGTGCGCGGTGTCGCCCTGCGCCGACAGGACTCCGGTCTCGCCGATTCCGGCAACGTCAGGATGGAGGTGCGGCGCCCCGGCCCGACGCCCCGCGAGCCAGTTGCCGAACCGTTCAGTCGGGACGTCCCGACAGCGCGCGGACTCGTTGGCCGTGCACGCGAGCGCCGCCGGCTCGAGGCCCTGCTCGGCGCGGCGCGCGCCGGACATGGCGAGGCGCTGGTCATCCGAGGGGAAGCAGGCATCGGCAAGACCGCGCTGCTCGAGCACCTGGTCGGCCAGGCCCGTGATTTCACCGTCGTCAGGCTGCGCGGCGTGGAACACGAACACGGGCTCGCGTACGCGGCGCTGCATCGCTTCCTCGCGCCCGTGCTCGGCGATGTCGGCGACCTCCCGTCGACCCGGCGCGCCGCACTGGAGGCGGCGCTGGGCGACGGCGAGACCGCCGCGGTGGACCGGTTCCTGGTCGGTCTGGCCGCCCTCGGGCTCCTGACACGCCTGGCGTCGGACGACCGACCGCTGCTGGCCGTCGTCGACGACGCGCAGTGGATCGACCGAGAATCGCTGGATGCGCTGGCGTTCTGCGCACGTCGGCCGCACCGCGGCAAGGCTGTCGTCGTCTTTGCCTTCCGCGTTCCGCTGACCAGACGGCCCGGCCTCGACGGAACGCATCCGCTCGCGGACCTCCCGGCGCTTCAGGTCGGCGAGCTGGCCGGACCCGACGCTGAGACCCTGCTCCGGCACTCCGCCGCCGGCCCGCTGCCCGCCGAGGTGGTGGCCCGGACACTCACCGACCTCGGCGGTCACCCGCTCGCCCTGGTCGACGTCGCCAGCAGGCTGAGCGCCGTCGACCTCGTTCGGGCCTCGGCTGGCTTCCAGCCGCTACCCGTACCGGCGCAGCTCACAGCCGAGTTCGCCCGCGAGACCCAGGACCTGCCGGAAGCGGCACGAAAACTACTGCTACTGGCGGCGGCCGAGCCGGCCAGCAACAGCCACCTCATCCGAGACGCCGCTGAACGCCTAAAGCTCGGGGTCGACGCCCTGGACGCCGCCGAGGCGGCCGGACTGACCGTGGTCGATGCCACACCGGGGTTCCGCCGACCCCTCCTACGCGCCATCGCCTACGCCGGGGCGAACCCGGCAGACCGCCGAGCCGCTCACCAAACCCTCGCCGCCGCGGCGGCGACGGTCGGTGACCTGGAGCGGACCGCGTGGCACAGCGCCGCGGCGAGCGCCGGAACCGACGAGGACGTCGCACGCCTGCTCGCGGACCAGGCCGAGCACGCCGCGCGGACCAACCGTCCGGTCGAGCAGATCGCCCTGCTGGAGCGCGCGGCCGAGCTCACCCCCCGGCCCGGGCACGCGGCCGAGCGCCGCGCCGCGGCAGCCGAGGCAGCCGTTCTCTCAGGTCAGCAAGACCGCGCTGCCGACCTGGTCAAACTGGCCGAACCGCACCTGCGGGGCGACCTCGAACAAGCCAGACTCACCCGGGTGCGCGGTCTGGTGCTGTTCGCCCGCCACCGCTACCGCGAGGCGGCCGTTCTGCTGGGCGCGGCGGCCGGCGCGACGGCGGCCGCCCTGCTCGGCCCGCCGGCCGCACTCGAGACGCTCCAGGCGGCGCTCATCGGCGGCGGGATCGACGACGTGGCGGCCGAGCTCGCCCTGCCCACACCCGTCGGCGAGGTCATTACCCCGTCGCCCACCGCCATCGCCGTTCTGCTGCCCTGCCTACTCCTTCTCTTGCGCGACGGCTATCGGGAAGCGGCGCGCGCGCTCGAGGCGAGCCGATCCGCGATCGTCGCGGGCGCGATCCCCGACCGCGCGCTGGCCCGCTGGGCCTGGCTGGTCTCCGGCGTCTTTCGGATGGCCTGGGACCACGACGGACTCGACGTCGTCATGACCCGCCTCGACGCGAGCACCCGGGAACCGCAGAGCCTCGCCGCCCACGTCGTCGTGCTGCGTGCCCGCACGCGCGCGGCCATATGGAAGGGAGATCGAGAAGGCGCCGACGTCTGGCACGCACGGGCGCTGGAGGCATGCAAGGCAGCCGGCGGCCCAGGCGCCGCCGAACTCACCGCGGCCGAATACCACGCCTGGCTCGGCGACCGGCAGGCCACGATGGCGGCCGCGGTGTCCCTGCGGGCACTACCGGCCGACCCGCCGCTGCAAGCCTCCTTGGACCGCGTCCTGACCACGTTTCACCTCGGCCATAGGGACTACCCGCTGGCGCTGCGGCACGCCCGCTCGGCGATGGCGAGCGGCTGCCCGATCGCGCGCACCGAAGTGCTCCCCGACGCCGTCGAAGCCGCCGCCCGCGCTGGTGACCGGGCCGCGGCACAGGCGGCATTGACGACGCTGACCGAGGCCGCGACGGCGGCCGGTACCACGGCCGCCCGTGGTCTGCTCGCCCGCTCCCGCGCAGTGCTCGCGACAGGCCTTGATGCCGACGCGCTCTACCGCGAGGCGCTCGACCACCTGTGCACCGACGCGACGAACGGACTCGAGACCGCCCGCACGCACCTCCTCTACGGCGAGTGGCTGCGTCGCCAGAAACACCGCAACCAGGCGCGCGACCAGCTTCGGCGCGCCCTGGAGCTGTTCGAGTCGCTCGGTTCAGCCGGGTTCGCCGAGCGCGCCCGCGTGGAACTCGGTGCTACCGGCGCGCAATCGCACCTGCGGGCGCGGCCGCTCCCGACGGCCACTGAACTGACGACGCAGGAAGCGCACATCGCCCGGCTTGCCGCCGCCGGTGAGACCAACGCCGAGATCGCGGCGAAGCTCTACCTCAGCCCGAACACCATCGACTACCACCTGCGCAAAGTCTTCCGGAAGCTAGCCATCACCTCACGCCGCCAGCTCGCTGCCGCGCTGCTGTCCGAGCCGCCCGGCGCCAGCCGGCCCCGCCCCGCGTTGGCTGGCGTCTAGATCGCGTCAGTCAACGTTCCCAGCGCTCCAGCCTCTCAGCCTTCAACCGATACAGCGGCCCATGGTCTTTGGAAACGGCCGGTGGCGACAGGTACCCGCCTATATGAGGGTGAAAAGACGCGACCAGGAGCCGTGGTCCGGCCCGTCGACGCGGTGATCGGGCGCCGTCATGCTCGTTGCGGTGGCGGCTGGTGGGCAGTGAGTCGTGTGGTCGACGTATGCGGGGACGGCTGGTAGGGCGATGGGTAGGACCAACAGGGTGAGGGCGCTGCTGGCGGCGAGGTAGCGGCCGGCGAGGCTGAGTGGCGGGTGCGGGCTGAGCAGGCGGCGTACCCGTTCGGCTGTGCTGCCGCCGGCCATCGCGAGCACCGATGCGGGTGGCTGTCCGGCCACCAGGTCGAGCAGAGCGCGGGCGACCGTGCCCGGCGTGGAGCGTCGGGCGGCGCTGTCGTCGGCGGCCATCTCGACCAGACAGTGGATCTCGATGTCTGCTGCGGCGAACAGCGGCAGTCCCGGGAAGGCTCGGGCGAGAACCGCGCTGACGGTGGTGATCAGGTAGTGGCGTCCGCGTAGGTGGGCGTGCTCGTGGGCGATGACCGCGTCGAGAAGCGGTGGGTCGAGCAGCGACAGGGCGCCTTCGGAGACGACGACGAGCCGGCCTCGGGCGGGTAGGCAGTAGACCGCTGGGACGGGATGCGCGACGACGAGGACACCGTCGTGGCTGGGATGGTGCCGGCCGAGCAGGCGCAGCGTGGCTGCGTGCTGTCGGCGCAGCCGCCGTCTGGGCAGCGCGACGGTGGCTGTCGCGTACAGCAGGCGGGCGGCGACGGCCGCCAGCGCGCTGGCTCCGGCCGCGTCCATCGCCAGCGAGGCCGCGGTTCGGGACACATGATGCAGGGAGATCGCGCACGTCAGGACCAGCGAAATGATCGCGTGGCCGACGGTCGTCACCGGTAGGACCAGCACGACGCCGACGAGGCAGAAGGCGGCGATGGTGGACAGACAGGCTGCGAGCCACAGGGTGATGCCGAGCCGGGGTGCCCGGCGCGTCCAGGAGGCGCCCCGCAGCAGCCGCGGCGTGAGGAACAGCATGGTGAACAGGTAGCCGAGGAGCAGAGGGGTCACCACGTCAGCTGGGGCCCTTCTCCTGTGCCCGCCAGCGCAGTGCGTCGCTGAGCGCTTCGGCCTCGGCGGTGTCCATCGCCCGGACGAAGTGCAGGAGCGCCATACCGCGGTTGTCGGTGGTGGACAGCACCTCGCTCAGCTGCCGGGCGGTGTACTCGCTACGCGAGAGGGTGGTGGTGTAGGCGTATCCCCGGCCGGCGCGTTCGCGGGTCAGCCAGCCCTTCTGGAAAAGCCGGTCCATCACGGTCATGACGGTGGTGTACGCGAGTGGGCGGACAGGCCGCAGTTCCTCGAGGATGTCGCGGACCGTGGCCGGCTCGATCCGTGCCCACATCCGGTCCATCACCTCGGCCTCAAGGTCGCCGAGCAGCTCCATCCCACCTCCCTACCGCCGTCCGCGTGCACATGGTCCAGCGGGTCCTAGACGTTGCGATGCTGCCACGGTTGGCGCGTCCTCGTTCGAGCGGCCATGTGTCGCCGTGCGCGGTTCTCGCGGTCTCCCTGGAGTGTCGCCGTTCTTCCGCGCACTGCTGAGCCTTCGAGTGGCAGGTGAGCTCTCGAGTGGCCGGCCATTGGGTGGTCGGCCCGCATCGCCCAAGCGGCCGGCCGGGGCTCGCTAGGGGCCAGCCGCCTGGGCGGGAGGGTCAGACCTTCTGGAGAAGTGTCTGCATGGTGGTGATCTCGGCGGTCTGGCTGGTGATGATCGAGCTGGCCAGCTGGGTGGCCGGGCTGTAGCGGCCGTCGCGTTGCTCGGTGGTCGCCATGGCGATCGCGCCCCGGTGGTGCTGGATCATCATGGTGAGGAACATCCGGTCGAAGTCACGGCCCGAGGCGTTGCCCAGCAGGGCCATGTCCGCGTCGCTCATCATGCCGCCCATCGACGCAGTCGACGTGGCCATCGGCACCGAGTGCATGGGCGTCGTGGGCGTGGGCGGCATGGCGCCGTTGCCCATCCCCCCGTGGGGGCTGGGCCCGGCTGTCGGTTCGCCCCAGCTGGTCAGCCAGCCGGTCATCGTGGTGATCTCCGGGGCCTGGGCTTCGCGGATCTTCCGCGCCAGCGTCTTCACATCCGGCGAGGACGCCCGGGTCCCAGCCAGGTCGGCCATCTCGATGGCCTGCCGGTGGTGGGCGATCATGCCCTGCGCGAAGCTCACATCCGCGGTGTCGTGGCCGGCACCGGCGGCCGTGCCGCCCGTGGTGGTGGAGGCGTTCGCGGTGTTGCCGGTCGACGTGGCGCCGCAGGCGGCGACCACGAGAGCGGCCAGCACGCCGGCGAGCAGCAGAAACAGTCGTTTCATGAATCCCTCGCAAGAGGTAGTCGTCTGGGTGTCCGTTCATTGGACGGGAACGCGTCATCGCCCGCGAGCGCGGACCGTCCAAGCCCGGCTCGAACACCGATACACCGTGTATTCCGGGATGTCCGTCACACGGATCTACAGGACTCGGCCCACGTAGTACCTGCTGGTGTAGATCGGCTCCAGCTTGACCACGTCGCCGGTCTGGGGCGCCGCCCACATGTAGCCGTTACCGGCGTAGATACCCATGTGGTAGATGTTGTTCGGCGTCCCGAAGAAGATCAGATCGCCTGGCTGTTTGGCGGACTGGGGCACGCGCAGTGTCGCGTAGAACTGCTCCTGGGCGGTGCGGGGCAAATAGCGGCCAAGCTGTTTGTAGATGTACTGCGAGAAGCCGGAACAGTCGAACGCATACGGGCCGGTGGCACCCCAGACGTACGGCTTGCCCTTTTGCAGGGACGCCAGATAGACCGCTCTGGCCCCGATAGTGCTGCCCGGGATCACCGACACGCTGCCACTTGTGCTGCCCGCGCCCGGGGAACTGGCCACGGTGACGGTCGTGGCGCTGGCGACCGACGGGCGTAGCGCCACCGAGCCGTCGAAGACAGCGGTCACCGTGGTCGTCGAGAGTAGCCGCGCGCCGATCTGCGCGGCCCCGTGCTCGTCCGTCCGCAGTGTCGCGCTCGTCGACCAGCGCGTTCCGGTCACGACGACGACGTGCACGTCCTCGTCCACGACCGGCGTTCCCGACAGGGCGTCGCGCACGGTGATCGTGAAGCGTGCCTCCGCGTTCGGGCTGATCGTGGACTTCGCGGCCTCGATCGTCGTGCTGGTGAAGTCGGGCGTCGGGTTGGCGAGCGCCTCGGCCAGTGAGGCGGCCGGGTGCGGCGAGACCGCGGCCCCGCCACCCCCGAAGATCGACGCCTGGGCAACCGAACCGGCGTCGGCCAAGGCGCCGTCGCTCCCGGTCCCGGCGGTCGAGGTCGTCGCGGCGAAGCCCGCGGTCGACACCGCGAGGCTGCTCGTGGCCAGGGCGACAACCGTGGCCACCTGCCGTCGTCCCGTGAACCGTGGCCGCCAGCTCGTCGTCGGGCGCGTGGGCTCGTCAGAAGGGCGTCGGGGCGGCTGGTCCCGCCGTGGCCGCGGTCCGTCGACCGGCAGGCGGTCCGTGTGGGGAGCGGGCAACGCAACGTCCTTCCGTGAGCTGGTCGTCAAGGCGCGCGAGCTGGTCCCGCCCGGCCCGGCTTCGGCTCTTCCGGGAGTGGAAACGGCCGAGCGCCGCAGGGCCGGCCCAGGGTGGGCCTGCGCTCGCGCCGTGCCGCGATGGCTGGAGACCGCGGCCCTGGGGCGGGAGTGACGCGGCCCAGCGTCGCCTGCGAGGCCACCTTAGACCACTATGGTGCGTAGTAGATAGAGGTGGTCTTCGACGGCGGTCCTGGCTGGAATCCGGATCTGGCGCGGGTTACCGCCGTTGGTGGACGGTGTACCGGCCTCCGAGATGACAGCGTGGCGAACCTGGCGTCACGTGGCTCCTGGCGGCCGACGGGCTTGGTTGCGGGCGTCGGCCGGCCAGCGAGGTGGCCGGCGCGGCCCCTACTGCGGCGCCGGACCTTGACGCGCTGTCTTACGTCCGTGCGTAGTAGATGCTCGCCTTGGTCATCTGCGGCCGGGCTGGTTGATGCCGTTCTCGTAGGCGAAGATCACTGCCTGGATGCGGTCGCGGAGGCCGAGCTTGGCCAGGACCCGTTTGGCGTGGGTGCGGACGGTGGACTCCTCGACGACCAGGTGCCGCGCGATTTCGCGGTTGGACAGGCCTTGGGCCATCAGTTCGAGGACCTCGCGCTCGCGGGGGGTGAGGTCGGCCAGCGCCCGTGTGCCCGCCAGGTCTGGCACGGGTTGGCGGGTGAGGCGGTCGATGACGCGGCGCGTCACGGACGGGGACAGCAGGGCGTCGCCGGCGGCGACGGTGTGTACGGCGGCGATGAGGTCCTCGGGGCGCGTCCGTTTCAGCAGGAAGCCCGAGGCGCCGGCCCGCAGCGCGCCGAACACGTAGTCGTCCTGTTCGAAGGTGGTCAGGATCAGGACCCGGGTCTCGGGCACGCGGGTGGCCAGCTCGCGGGTGGCCGCGATGCCGTCGAGATCGGGCATGCGGACGTCCATGAGCACGACGTCTGGCCGTAGCCGTTGGGTCTGCGTCACGGCCTCGCGGCCCGTGGCGGCCTCGCCAACCACCTGGATGGACGGGTCGACGGTGACGAGCTCGACGAGTCCCGCCCGCATGAGATGGTCGTCGTCCGCGATGACGATCCTGGTCACGGTGCTCGCCTGGACTGGGGCAGCCGCAGGACGACCTGGAACTCGTCGCCGCTGGGGGCGGCCGTCAGTGTGCCGCCGAGCAGGTGGGCGCGTTCGCGCATGCCGGGGATGCCGTGTCCGCCGAGGGTGCCGCGCCGGGGGTCGCCCGCTGGGTTGGTCACGGTCAACGCGCAGCCCGCGGCGTCGGCGCGGATCGTGACCGATGCGGATCCGGTGCCGTGGCGCGCGGCGTTGGTCAGCGCTTCCTGCAGGATGCGGTACGCCGCCTGGTCGACCGCTCTGCCGAGGGTGCCCGGGTCGCCCTGCAGGAAGATGGCTACCCGCAGGCCGGCCGCCTGGTGCTGGGCGATGAGTGCGTCCGCGGAGGCCAGGCCGATCGGTGGTTCGTCGGCGGCGGGCCGTGTCTCGCTCGCGCGCAGGGAGCCGATGATCTGGTCGATGTCGGCGACCGTGTCGCGGGCGACGGTCTCGATGTCGGTCAGCGCGGTCAGCGCGCGGTGCGGGTCGCCGCGCAGCCGTGCCGCGCCGGCGCGGACCGCGATGACGTTCAGTGCATGTCCGGCCGAGTCGTGCAGGTCGCGGGCGATCCGGGCACGTTCCTCGGCGACGGCGAGCCGCAGCTGCGCCGCCGCCGACTCGGCGGCGCGGTGCGCTCGGTCGTGCAGGTCGGTGATCTGCTGGCGGCGTAGCCGGCTGCGTTCGCCGGCGAACCAGGCGGCCGTGGCGCCGAGGACCAGATGGGCGAGGTCGCTCGCCACCCAGCCGACCGCGGTGACCAGGATCGTGAGGTAGCCGGCGAGCAGGCCCAGCACGGTGGCCGCACCGCGCCGCGACCACGGCGTGGCCGCGTCCCTGCTTGCCGCCAGGAGATAGAGCGCCACGGCGGGCCCGAGTGGCGGCCACAGCACCTGGCCGCGGGCGGCCAGGCCGAGCGCCACGATGGTGCTGGCCGCGAACGCGCTCGTCGGCGAGATCCGCCACCCGGCCAACGGAAGCGTCGAGGCCACCAGCAGGACCAGATCCGCCGTCTCGAAACGATCACCGTGGGACAGCAGAACGAACCAGCCGGCGAACGTCGCGGCCGCGATCACCGTGTCGACGACCCGCGGGCGACGCCGGTCTGACGCGGCGGCCGGGTAGGTGAAGAAATGCCACACGTCGGCCTCGGTCGCCACCTGGCGAGCGTAGTTCGCTTCGTCGGTTCCCGAATCCCCCTGTGGGGGGATGCCCGTGGACGCGGCGGGGACGTTGAAGATCAGCCGTCGGGGCGTTTTCCGCCGCTACCCGCGTGCCTAGCGTTCGCGGGGTGATGACTTCGGCTTCGACGGCCTCCACGACCGCCTCCGGGTTCGCGGACCACCCCGTCCTGCACATCGCGATCATCGGCGCCCTCGTCGTCGTCGCCATCGTCGTGGTCCTCGTGATGCGGCGGCGGCGTCCATGAACGGCTCTGCGCCGGTCGTCGCCGTCGAGCGCCTCACCAAGAGGTACGGCGGCCGGCCCGTCGTCGACGACCTGACGTTCGCCCTCGACCGAGGCCAGATCACCGGGTTCCTCGGGCCCAACGGCGCCGGCAAGTCGACCACCCTGCGCCTCCTGCTCGGACTCGCCGCCCCCTCCAGCGGTACCGCCCACGTCCTGGGCCGCCCGTTCGCCGAGCTCACCGACCCCGTGGGCACCGTCGGTGCCGTACTTGAGTCCGCTGATTTCCACCCGGCTCGGAACGGCCGCGACCACCTGCGCGTGCTCGCCTTCGCCGCCGGCATCGACCACGCCCGGGTCGAGCGGGCGCTGGAGGCCGTGGAACTGACCGACGCCGCTCGCCGACCGGTGCGGACCTATTCGCTGGGGATGCGCCAGCGGCTCGGGCTCGCCGCCGCCCTGCTCGGCGACCCGGCGCTTCTCGTCCTCGACGAGCCCATCAACGGGCTGGACCCGGCCGGCGTGCACTGGCTGCGTGCTCTGCTCCGCACCTTCGCCGACCAGGGAGGAACCGTGCTCGTCTCCAGTCACGTGCTGGCCGAGGTCACCCAGACCGTCGACCGTGTGCTCATCATCAGCCGCGGCAAGCTCGTCGCGGACCAGCCGATCGCCGACTTCACCCGGGACGGCTCCCTGGAACACGCCTACCTCACGCTCACCTCGGCGGCGACGGCATGAGACGACAGCTGCGTTCCGAACTCGCCAAGCTCACCACGACGCCGACGACGGCGGCCATCCTCGCCGCCCTCGCCGGGCTCGCCGCGCTCGCCGTCGCGCTGCACGCCTACGGTCTCTCGACGAGCCAGCTCGCCAACCGATCCGACCAACGCGGCATCTTCATCGACGTCGCCGGCAACCTCGGCGCACTGTTCGCCGCCCTGCTCGGCGCGTTGTCGATCACGGCCGAGATCCGCACCGGAACCATCCGCCCGACCTTCCTCGCGACTCCGCGACGCGCGACGGTGATCAGGGCGAAGGCGGTGTCGGTGTTCGCCGCCGGTCTGCTCGTCGGGCTGGTCGCGACCGGCACCGTCGCGGGCATCGGCGCCCTGGCCCTGGACCTGCGCGGGCTGAGCGTCCGGCTCACCGCTGGGGACTACGCGCAACTCCTCGGCGGTGGGGCGCTCGGAGGAGGGCTGCTCGCCGTCGTGGGACTGGCGGTCGGCGCGGTCATCCGCGCGCAGGTACCGTCCCTCGTCGCGCTGTTCGCCTGGCTGCTGTTCGTGGAGAACCTGCTGACCGACCTGCCAGCGGTGCACCGGTTCGCTCCCGGCGCGCTCGCCCAGGCCCTCGCCGGGCAGGACCGCGCGGGCGCACTGCGCACGCCCGGCACGGCCGCCGCGCTCCTGGCGGCCTACACCGTCGTGGCGCTCGCCGCCGCCACGCTGGCGACCTCCCGGCGCGATGTCGCCTGATCTGCCCAGTGCCGACGGGCGCGCGGCCACGGACCGGGCGGACCGCTATCTCGCCCAGTTGTGCGGCCACCTGAGCGCCATCCACCACCGCCACGAGGCCGGGCACGGCGGCGCTGGCCTCCCGCGGATCCGGACCGTGACCCGCAGCGGAGACGCCGCCCTGATCGAGTTCGACCGCGGGACCTGCCGGCTCGAAGCCAACGACGACGCGCTCGTCCTCTCAGTCGACGCCACGGACGCCGACAGCCTGCGACAGATCAAGGCGGCGCTCACCCACCGGCTGGAGACGATCGGCGGCCGGGAGGGACTGACGCTGGTCTGGTAAGCGGACGCGGCCACCGCAGGGTTGTTCCGTCGGTGCCTACCGCCCAGTGCGGTCTCCGGACCGGGCCGGGTCCGGCTTCAGGAGCCGCTCCGGTCGCGGCTCGACGGGTCCAGACGGCGGCGGCTCGTTGATGCCGAAATCGCTTAGCGACCGCCGGACGTAGGGCGTGATAGCTCTACCCATCATCCCGAACCGCGGGTCGTCGGTGTGGCCCGCGTCGAACAGCATGGCGCCGACGAGGAGGATCACGGAGGTCTTGAACGCCTGCAGCGCGCGGTACCACTCGCGATGCCGGACCGGAATTCCGGTCAGCTCCTCGTAGTACGCGACCGCCTCGTCGGAGGTCAGTGCCGCCGGCCGGCTCGTGAAGAAGACGGGTGTCTTCCAGAGAAGGTCGAGATAGCCGACGTCGGCGAGGGGATCGCCGATTCCTGCCATCTCCCAGTCGAACACACCTGTGACCTCGCCGTCGACGAACGCGAAGTTCCCCGGCTTTGGGTCGCCGTGCACGAGGGTGACCCGCTCTGACGCCGTCGGCCTGCGGTCCCGCAACTCGGCGAGGAGCCGCTCGAGGCCCGGGAGCTCGCCGCGCTGGACCCGGCGCATCTCGGCCGTCCAGCGGTCGAGCTGGTGGTCGAGATACGAACGGCCGTCGCCGAGCGCCACGAGGCCTGTGCCGGACAGATCCACCAGGTGGATAGCCGCGAGCTGTTCGACCAGCGCCCGCGTCATCCGGTGGACCGTCGCCGGCCGAGCGTCCAGTTCGGCGGGCATCTGCTGCTCGTAGACGTCCCCGGCGATTCGCTCCATCACATAGAACGGCCGTCCCAGCACCTCGCCCGACTCGTCGAGCCACAGGACGGCCGGGCTGCGGACGTCGGTCTTCTCCAGTGCCCGCAGGATGGTGAACTGCCGGGCCATGTCGTACGGCTCCAGCAGGCCGGGGAAGGGCGGGCGCAGGCGCACGACGACGTCCTGGCGCCGCCGTCCGGTGGCGGTGGGCCAGGCGAGCGTCAGCGCCAGCATCTCCGCCGAGTGGCCGAAGGTGACGCGGCTGGAGTTCTCGACCTGGAGGTCGGTCCTGGCCGGCATTCGATCCTGGAGCCAGGAGGTCAGCCGCTCGAGGGCGTTCTCGGTTCGCATTGCCTGCTCCCTTCGCGCCCGGTCAGGCGGGTTTCGGCGGCCGCCGCGGTCATCATCCGAATGACACCTGAAAATCGGACTCCGCGGTCAGGCCCAGCTCAGGCCACTCGCCCTGGATGATGCTCTCCATGACTCCGTAGCCCACCGCGTCGCCCTCCCGCACCCGGATGGGCGTGTCCCGCAACTGCCCGAGTACCCGCCGGCTGTCTTCGCTCCAGCAGTCCTCGAAGTACTCGCCATCGAGATGCAGCCTGCCCAGCCACGACCCATGAATATGCCCGTTCCAGGAGCCATATCCCCCGGTCTTCAGGAAGAAGCCGGACTCGCCCAGCGCCTCGACCTCGACGACCCGTTTCTCACCAGACTCCATCGTGAGGTGCAGCTCCCCGCCCTTCACGAACCGTGTCCGCGGGTCGTACTCGATACGCGGCTCGGCCTCGCGAACCCTCAGCTGGGTGCCGTCGGACTCGTTCAGATACGCGGAGGTGTAACCCCAGGCGCCCTCCGCGATCGAAACCGCGGTCTCGTAGTACGAGCCGTCCGGGCGGCGCAGGAAAGCCGGCGTCCATTTCATGCTGCCCTTGATGGGTGCCGAGTCCGCCCGGGGCCTGCCACGGATCAGGTCGGAGGGCGGCGCGCCGACAGCCTGCCGGACTCCCCAGGAGTGGTCCCGGTAGCCGAACCATGCCTCCGGCCGGACCGCGTGCGTCTCACCGCGGACCGTGACGGTGCCCGAGACCCACCCGCCCTGGTGATAGCGGACGACGTTGACGTCCACGCGGCCGGTGCGGCGGTTGCGGACGAGGTTGCGGTTCTCGAAGAAGGGAGGGGTCACTCCCGACAGGACGAGATCGAAGGAGATCGGCTGTACGTCGTTGGGCTCCAGCTGGAACCGCACCTGGTTCAGCGGCGCGACGATCTCGTAGCGGATCGGGCCGACGGCGGTCTCCTCCGGGTCGGTCCGAAGTTCCCGGCTCCCGCGGACGGTCCACTGCTCCCGTCCTCGGGAGACGCCGGCGAAGCCGTCCACGATGCCCCGGTTGTGATATTTGCCCAGCCCGAAGCTCACCTGTAACGAACCGTCGGTGCTCGCCAGCGAGCCCCAGATCTTCTCGGTCCAGGCCAGATCGGACTCGGCCACGGTGGCGAACGTGTCCGCCAACTGATGGTTCAGGGTCTCGTCGGCACCCCGCAGCGCGCCGATGTCCTTGAGCGCCATTCGTTCCGTCCCTTCGCGGCGCGGCGGACAGAATCCGCGGCCGACAGCTTCGAGGGCTTCCAGGCCACTGCTTCGCCTCGCGCGCCGAGCAGCAGGCCGCCACAGGCCGCCGGACCCAAGATCATGAGGGCGCCGGCGTCGAAGGATGGTCGCGGGCGGTGGCCCCGACCTTCGACCAGCCGGAGCGTATCAGAGGATCGGACATTTCCGCTAGAACGTCCGATCCTTGTCGTGGGTCGGGCTGGCGCCCTGGCCGGCGCGAGCGCGTCCGAGAGGTGACGACGTTCGCCGTCTGGGTAGTGCTTTCACGGAGTAGTGCTCTAGAACCGTCGGGGGACGTGGCTGGCGAGGTGATGCTCGATGCCTTCGAGGAGGTGCGTCCCCGTGCTCGGCGGTCGGTCGAAGGTGCGACCATCAGCACTGTCTTGTGCGGCTTTCGTGCTCGTCCTCGCCGTGTTCGGGTTGTTTGCGCCCAATGCGCAGAGCGTCCTCGTGGCCGGCGCCGCGGCGGCGGTCGCCTGCGCGGCCGCGGGGTTATGCATGCTGTGGACCGGCTGGCGCGCGCGTGGAGCCGATCGGCGCTGGCGGGTGGCGCTTGGGATCGCAACGCTTCCAACCGTCTTCGTCAGTGCCTGGCATGTCCGTTGGATCGTTGACCACCAGTCGACTCTCCCGGCTTATGTACCCTGGCCCAGTACGCTCTTCTTAGCCGTCGTCGTCGTCAATCTGGTCGGAATTCTTTTGTTCCCCTCGGATCCGCTCGAGACGGAGACGGACGAACGCGCCGTGCCGTGGGAGGGCTACCACTGGTACGCGATAACGGCGTTGGACAGCCTGCTCCTGGTCGATTCGATGTTCCTTCTCACCTGGGCGACGGTTCTCGGCTCATCACTGGGAACGCGCCACGTCAATACCGCGGGGATCATCGCCAACACGGGCGCCCTCGTCGGAGACTTGATCCTGCTGGCCGCCTGCCTCCTTCTGGCGACGTTCCGTCAGCCGCGTTCTGGTCAGGCACTCGCTCTGCTGGCCGCTGGTATGGGCGCGATGGCTGTCTCGACGGCGAGCTACCTCACCATCACCGCCTCGGGCGGACACAGGAGCACGCCGATCGTCGATGTCATCGCGACGGCAGGGTGGCTGATGCTGCTGCTCGCCAGCCTTGTACCAGTCCCCGGGTCGGCACCGCCGGAACGCCGGAGCGGAAGCCCGCGCACGCTGCGCCTCCGCATGTCGTTGCCCTACGTGGCGCTCGGCACGGCCGGTCTGCTGGTCGTCGGCCAGTTGATTGCGAAGACCCCGATCGACAACGCCGAGCGCGCCGGTCTGATCGGCCTTCTCCTGCTGGTGATCGTGCGACAGATGATGATCCAGTCTGAGAACACCCGGCTCCTGAAGGCAGTCCAGATCAGTCGGCGCCAGTTGCGCTACCAGGCTTTCCATGACCCGCTGACCGGCCTCGCGAATCGCGCGCTGTTCACTGAGCGCGTCCGTGCGGCGCTGGCACGTCGTGGCAGCCAGCCGTTCGCACTGGTGTACTGCGACCTCGACAACTTCAAGCAAGTCAATGACACCTTCGGCCACGCTGTCGGAGACGCCCTGTTGCGGACCACGGCGGATCGACTCCGCGCGGGCGTCCGCCCCGTCGACACGGTCGCGCGGCTCGGTGGCGATGAGTTCGCGATCCTTCTCGACGACAGGAATGAGGATCCACGGCGATTCTGCGAACGCCTGGCCGACGCGATCCGCGCACCCACACTGCTGGCTGATCGGCTCAAGCCGGTGGGGGTCAGTCTCGGAGTCGTGATCGCCGACGGCGATCGTCCCGCTGATCCCGACGCCCTGTTACATGACGCTGACCTTGCCATGTATGCGGCAAAACGACAGGCGGGTGGTGGACTTGTCGTCTACCAACCTGGCCGGCCGGACCGCGGTTGCGGTGCAGGTGGCGCCTAGCGCGCCCGCCTGTTCACGGAGGAAACCCGAAGGTGGCTGTCAGCGTACGAGAGCGGGCAGGCGTTCCCAGCCGCGGGTCGTCGAGGTGTGGGCCATCTTGGCGTTCGGCCAGTCGATCTCCCAGTCGGCCCACCGGTTCAGGACCTCGTCGAGGGCGACGCGTCCCTCCAGCCGGGCCAGTGCGGCGCCGAGGCAGAAGTGAATTCCGTAGCCGAAGGTCAGGTGTCGGTCGATCTTCCTACGGATGTCGAAGGTGTCCCCGCTGTCGAAATGCCGATCGTCGCGGTTGGCCGACGCGTTGAGCAGAGCCATGACGCTGCCCTCGGGGACTGTCTGTCCGTGGAGCTCGACATCCTGTGCCACGTAGCGTGCCTGGATCGGGGAGGGCGCCTCGTACCGCAGGATCTCCTCGATGGCGTTCGGGATCAGTGAGTGGTCGGCCGCCAGCTGACGGCGCTGGTCCGGGTGCGCGGCGAGCAGCTTGCCTGTCCATCCGATGAGGCGGGTCGTCGTCTCGTTCCCGGCGCCCGTGAGCAGCGTGACGTAGGTGAGGATCTCCGCGCGGGTGAGTCGGCGGACCGTTCCGGTCTCGTCTTCGAACTCGGCGGTGAGCAGCTCGGTCATGAGATCGTCGGACGGGTGTCTGGCCCGCCAGTCGATGTAGTCGGCGAACATCGAGCCACTCAGAAACTCGTCGTCGTAGACGTCCTGAGCTGTCGAGTGTTCGAGGTTCATGCTTCTGTCGATCTGGTCTCTGATCGCTTCCTGGTCGCTTTCAGGGATCCCGAGGAGGAAGCCGATCGTGCGCATGGGCATCTGCGCGCCAAGATGGCGGACGAAGTCGAACTCGCCACCCTCGACGAGCGGGTCCAGGCACCTGGTCGTGAACTCGCGAACCTTGGGCTCCAGCGCCGTCATCTTCTTTGGTGTGAACACCCGGGCGAGCAGCGATCGGTGGATGTCATGCCGGGGTGGGTCCTCAAAGAGGATGACGCCGGGCGGGATCTCGACGTTGGCCCTTATGATCTCGAGGACAGAGCCCTTTCCCGAGCGGTAGGTCTGCCAGTCGGTCAGGGCGGGAGAGACGTCCTCGTACCGGCTCAGAGCGAAGAAGTCGTACCGCTCGTTGTAGTAGAGCGGCTTCTCATCCCGCATCCGCTGCCAGACCGGATAGGGGTCGTCGTCGATCGCGAAGTCGAACGGGTCGTAGTAGACATCACTGTCGTTCATCAGCGCCACTGGATCTGCCTCTCGTTCATGTCTTCGGTGACGAGATATCGGCGTGAAGCGCGGCGAGCGCTTCGAGTTGGTCGAGGTAGTGCTGGAGGGAGTGGTGGACGAGCCTGGCCGAGGCGATGGTGGCGCCGGCGGCGGCGAGTTCGGCGAGCTCTTCGGCGGCCGCGTCCGGGTCCGCGATCGGGTCGAGAGGGCGTCCCGGTCCGAGCACGATCTCGAAGCCCGCGGGAAGCTCTTCCCGCTGAATCCATCCGCGCGCCTGGGCCGGTGTGACGCCGAAAGGGCTCCATCCGTCGGCCAGGGCGATCGCGCGGCGAAGGGACCGTAGGGTTCGCCCGCCGACCCACAACGGCAGCCGGTCCTGCACGGCGCAGGGATCGACGACGAGTCCGCCGAAGCTGTAGTACTCGCCCCGGTAGGCCGGCTCTGCCTGTGAAAGGGATGCCCGTAGCGCCCGCAGCGCGTCGTCCGCGCGGGCCCCACGGTCCTCGAACGGCGCGTCGAGCAGGTCGAACTCGTCCCTGAGCGTGCCGACCCCGACGCCGAGGATGACCCGGCCGCCACTGACGACGTCGAGAGTGCCGTACCTCTTGGCGATCTCCAGGGGGTGGTGGTAGCCGAGGACCAGCACGTTCGTCGCCAGCCGGATCCGCTCGGTACGCGCGGCCAGATAGCCGAAGGTCGCCAGTGGGTCGAAGTAACGCGCGCCGCGGCGAACCGCCTCAGCGGCCGGAACGCCGACATGCTCGCTGCAGGTCAGGTGGTGATAGCCCAGCCAGTCGGCGGCCTGGGCTATCCGCGCCACCTCCTCGATGCCGGCGCTCTCCTCCCAGCGCGCGTGCGCACCGGGAAGCATCGTGACGACGGGAGTCGGAACGGAGAGTCTCAGCGCTGGCTTTCCGCTCATCCGAGCATCACGCCACCCGCGTCGATGATGATCGACTGGCCGGTGATGGTCCTGCTCTCGTCGCTGGCGAGGAACAGCGCGGCGTTGGCGACGTCGTCGGTCGTCGAGATGTCGCGCAACGCGGTCGCGGACAGCAGTGCGGTGCGGCGCGCGTCGTAGCCGATGCCCTGTTCGGTGGCCGTGCGCTGAACCCAGCCCTGCCACAGGTCGGTGGCGATGCTGCCGGGCACGAGACAGTTGCAGCGGATGCCGTAGGGGCCGACCTCGTTGGCGACCGACTGGGTGAAGGCGCGTAGCGCCGCCTTCGCGGTCACGTAGTGGGTCTTGCGGGGCATCCCGCGCAACGCCGCGGTCGAGGAGAAGTTCAGGATGACACCGGTTCGGCGTTCCAGCATCGACTGCCTGAGGACCTCGCGCGTACACAGCATCGCCGCCGTGACGTCGACGCCGATCGTCGCGTTCCAGTTCTCCAGCGTCTGTTCCCAGACCCAGGTGTCGCTGCCCGGGGCGGCCGCGTTGTTGCACATGATGTCGACCTGCCCGAACTCGCCCACGGCGTGGGTGACCAGCGCGGCGACGTCGTCCTCGTCAGTCACGTCCGCCCGGATCGCGACCGCGTTCGGGCCGCAGGCCGCCGCGGCCTCGCGCACCAGGTTCTCGCGCCGGGCGCAGAGCAGGACCTTCGCTCCCTGGTCGACGAAGAGCTTCGCCATGACCGGGCCGAGGCCGGTGCTCGCGCCGGTGATGATGGCGACCTTCCCGGCGAGGCGTCCCTGCGTCACCGGGCCGCCGTCTCGGACAGGTGCCGCATCGTGTCGCCGAGCAGGTCGCGGCCGGCGCCGGTGTCATCGAGCAGCCGGTTCGTCCGACGGCGCACCGCCCACCGGCCGTCGTCACGGGCGAGGTCCCAGCGCGCGGCACTCACGCGCCACAGGTAGTACCGGCCGTTCGCACCCTCACGACGCATGATCAACGAGTAGGTGATCGCGGTTGCGGTGTCACCGTCGACGTCGATCAGCGGTGGGCCCGCCACATGGGCCGCTCCCGCCTGGATCAGACCCTGGTGACCTTCCGTCCGCAGCATGGTCGCGATCGCGGACCGGCCGTCGTGTGGCGGGCCATCCGCGTCCCAGTCGTAAACGCCGTCCTCCCGCCACACCGACGCCGCCAGGTCGGCGAGCCCCGCGTCCGCCGCGGGACCGTAGGTCAGGATCAGTCGCCCGATCGCGCCCTCGTCCTCCACCCGGCGTAACCGCGCCTCCAGCGCAGCCAGCTCTCCGTTCGCGCCCATCAGCCACCTCCTCCGAAGTCGGCGCCAGCCACCACCCGGATCCACTCCTGCGCAGGGCCGCGCGCCTGGCCTTCCGGGCCGGAGCGTACCCGAGGATCGGACGTTACGGCAGAAACGTCCGATCCTCGATCGTGGTGAGCTGACGCTGGCCGGCGGCCCGACCTGGGCGTAGCCGGCAGATCGGACACTATTGCGTGAACGTCCGATCCTCCAGCATGATGCCGACGAACCGGCACGAACGCGAACGAACCAGCAACGGAGGCGGTCTTGTGATCAGAGTGAAGGCGGCGTTCTTCAGCGCGACAGGGCCAGCTCCCGAGGGCGACGACGGCAGCTACCTGCGCTGGCACCTGCTTGATCACATGCCCGAGCAGTACCAGCTCCCGGGGATCATCCACGCGACACGCTGGATCGCCGACGGCAGCTATCGCGAGGCCCGCATCGCCGGCACCGGTCCGTTGGCCGATGTCGGCAACGTCGTGAACTACCTCGTCGGGGACCCTGTTCAGCAGACCCACGACGACTTCATGGAACTCGGACTGCGTCTCGCCGAAGCCGGACGCTTCCCTGAACGCCGCCGCTCGCTCCAACTACGGTTGCTCGCGCTGCAGCACTGGTACGCCGCGCCACGCGCACTGGTCTCTGCGGAAGTGGTGCCCTTCCGGCCACACCGCGGCGTGCTTATGATCATCGAGGAGCCTGTGTCGCATGAGGTCTCGGGCTGGCTGCACTGGCTGCACACCCAGCACTACCCGGCGCTTCTCCAGGCGCCCGGAGTAGCCGGCGCCTGGCAGTACGGCTCGACGGACTTCTGGCAGTTGGGCCCGGCCAGTCATGGTCAGCCGCAGTACATCACCGTCGTCTACCTCGATGACGACCCTCTGACCGTCGCCAAACGTCTGGCTCCCGCGATCGAGCAGCGATGGGCCTCGGGAGTCGTCCGCCCGCTGTTCGCCGGGCCACTTCGATCCATGATCGGGTGGGATGCGTGGACCGACTGAGCGGCACGAATCCCAGCCCGGCGGCTTACCGGCCCGCGGTCTGGGGGAGCAGGCCTGGCACCACATAGTGCTCGACGAACTCCCGCTTGGCCTCGTCGGTGCGTTCCGTCCACGGCGGTCCCAACAACAACAATCCCACCGTGTTCATCCACCGGCTCGTCTCCCGCAGGTCGAGATCGGCCCGCAGCTGACCCTCGTCCCGCCAACGCTCCAGCAGCGGACCAAGGTGACGGTGAAAGGCGTCGACGACCGCCTCGGACCGCAGCTCCAGTGAGGTGACGAACCCACCGCTTTCCGGGGCGAACAGCGCCTCGTTGAGCGGATCGCCGGCCACGAGGCCAACCGAGAACATGAGCAGATCGGCCACGGACCGCGCCGCGTCCTCCGGGGCTTCCAGCGTCTCGATAAGCGGCCGCATCCCCGCGTCGATACGGCTCAGGACGACACCGAGGACCAGGTCGTCACGGGACTTGAAGTAGCGATAGACCGTCGACCGCACCACGGCAGCCTCCCGGGCGACATCGTCGACCGTCAGCCGCGTCGTCCCCCGAGCGACGAGGCACCGGCCGGCCGCCGCCACCAGGCGACGCCTCGCCTCCTCGTCGTCGATGAGGGCCGTCTCGTGACCCCACCGCACCCGGCCCTCAGAGCCCTCACCGGATGACCTAGACCTACCAGATGACACGAGTGCCGATCCTACGAGACGGCATCCACCGTCCACGACGCGTTTGATGACGAGGCGATGCGTTTGATGACGACGCGACGACCCGCCAGGTGCGGCGGCGGGCCGCGCTCGCCGCCGCACGAGCTCGGTGCGGGCGCGGTCGTTTGGATGATCGGTCAGGGCAGGTCATCGCCGGGCCGATGACGGTTTCTCGATCACTCCGCCGACCTGGGTATAGATACGATCGCGCAGCGCTAAGAGGGCGAGCCTGCGAGGTCGAGGACGACGATGACACGACGTGGTTGGGGCGGATCGCCGCCCGCCAGCGACGCGGAAGCCCGCAGGAAGATCGTCGAAGCGACGATTCGGCGCCTCGACCGTGTCGGACCCGCACGGACGCATCTCACCGACATCGCTACCGACCTGGGCGTGACCCGTCAGACGGTCTATCGCTACTACCAAGGGACGGACGAACTGTTCGCCGCGGTGACGGAGCAGGAGGTCGACACCATGCTCGCCCAGGCGACCGTCATGATCACAACATTCCATGATCCGACGGAACTCGTCATCGAGCTCATGGCGTACGTCATCGAGGAGCTTCCGAAGGCGCCGCACCTCACGCCGCTCCTGGTTACCGGGCGCTCCGAGCGCTTCCAGCGCGGGGCGGTCGCGCCGGAGGTTCTCGCGCGCGGTGTCGCGATGCTCCGTGACCGAAGCCCGATCGACTGGGCCGCATGGGGCTACGACGACCACACGCTCCTGGAGCTGATGGAGGTCATCAACCGGGTCATCCAGACGATGATCGTCGCGCCACCGCAGCCTGAGCGCGAGGGCGCCGAGCTGCGCGCGTTCCTGCGCCGCTGGTTCGGCCCGGCGGTGGCGCCACGCCGTGACGACGGTGCGTGAGGTCGAGGGCGCGGCCGCCGCGTCTTGACACCGCCCCGCCCGTGAGCCACGATCGGCTTGCAATCACACAAAAACGAGATCTTGTATGTAACTAGCTGATCTCGTAGGCAGGGTGAGATCGCGTGCCGGGTAGCGGATCTCAGGGTGGCCCTGCGCTGCCAGCGAGATCGCGAGCCCGCGGAGGAGGTGACCTGGTCCCGTGCGTGCACTGGGCGCTTGCCAGGAAGACGTCTCCGACGCGGCACTGACTCCGGCGTGCCAGGCCTCTCGGTCAAGCCTCGTCGCGGCCGCTGAGCAGGTTTTCACGCAGGATGGATTCCATGACGCGAAAGTCGTTGACATAGCTCGTCTCGGAGGAGTTACCTATAGCTCCTTCTATAGGCACTTCGGGTCGAAGGAGGAGATCTTCCTGGAGGTGACTCGGCTTGCCGCCGGTCGCCTCTGGGAGCCGGTCGATGTCGACGCGAACGATTTCGTCTCATCGGCCGCGGTGGAGTCAGGTGTCCGCAGGCATCTCCTGAGGTACCTTGACGCCTACGATCGGTACGCGGCGATCCTCTCTCTCATTGGCGAGATCGCGCTTTTTGACGCTCGGGTGAATGCCGTTATGCTGGCGGCCCAGCGGCAGAACCGTGAACGATGCGTCTGGCTCATAAAGATGGCGCAGGATCGCGGTCTCGCGGACCCTCGACTGAATCCGGACGTCGCCTACCTCGCGCTTGACGGAACGCTCCACGAGTTGGCTGGCGGCTGGCTTGGCCGACGGACTATGAGCTTCGAGCTGGAGGTATTCGTGCAGGAGATGACCACGTTCGTCGTGCGGTCATTGGGATTGAGGAATCTTCACGCCTGACGCTTCGAGCGAAGCCGAAGTATGGACCACCGGGCGATCGTCCGGCTGCTCGTCACAAGGGTATCGGTGCCGGATGTGCCGATGACCTGAACGCTTGGGCGCGACCAGGCTCCGCAATCCGCTGGCCCTGGCACGGCCCAAAAATCTCTTCGTGGCGCGATTTATCGCGCCGAACTGGCCGCCTTGGTGCACGATCCGCAGGCTTGTTCCCCAGCGGATGGGCCAATCTCTCGCTACACCAGAGCGCTCTTAGACCTGGCGTCGAAGCGGGGACTTCCTGGCTTCGACGCCGGCTAGTCCGAGCGTTTCCAGGCACCGATGACCAGTATGACGTGACTACTGGTCCGGAACCTTTCGACTTGATAAGGGAGATGTTGATGTCTAAAGCACGTCTAGTGCTCGCGGCGGCAGTCGCAACGGCAGCTGTCTTCTTAGCCGCGGCCTGTGGCTCGTCGGCACCGAAAGCAGCTGTCGCCTCGGGAACGGCCGGGCAGACCGTCACCATCGGTGTGTTCACCGACCTGACTGGGCCGGCCGCGTCGAGCAACAAGACGTTCCCCGACGGGGTGAAAGCCGGGACGTACTACGCCGCTCGTAGCGGCTACTCGGTCAAGTATGTCGTTGGTGACTCCGCGACGAATCCGACGACGGCCCTCGCGGTCGCGCAGAAGTTCGTGACTCAGGATCACGTGCTTGCGGTCATCGCGAGTTCTTCGTTGCTGTTCGTCGCAACTCGCTACCTGACCGCCCACAACGTACCGGTGATCGGGATCAGCTCGGACGGCCCCGAGTGGATCACCTCGAAGAACATGTTCTCGGTCACCGGACCCCTGCAACAGACCAAGGTGGCAACGACGATCGGGGCGTTCTTCAAGCTGCTGGGGGCCAAGAACCTGGCCGCGCTCGGCTACGCGGTGTCGCCGCTGTCGTCGGAGGCAGCCGCGTCCGGCGCGGTGTCGGCGGAGGTGGCGGGTCTGAAGGTCGGCTACCTGAACACCAAGTTCCCCTTCGGTTCGACCGATGTCGGGCCGACCGTGCTCCAGATGAAGGACGCCGGGATCGACGCGTTGCTGCCTGCGGTCGATCCCAACACCGCGTTCGCCCTCATCAAGAGCCTGCGCGCCGCAGGCGTCAACCTTGCCGCCTCGCTACTGCCCACAGGTTACGGCGGTGATCTGCAACAGGCCGGTACCGGGGCGCTCAACGCCGCGCAGAACGTCTACTTCGGACTCAGCTACGAGCCCGTCGAGATGCAGACCGCCGCGACCAAGGCGTTCACCGCTGACCTGGAAAGCGCCGGCGTGGGCAGTGAGCCAACATTTGCCAAGTACACCGGATACGTCTCCGTCGGACTCCTTGTGCGCGCCCTGAAAGCCGCGGGTTCCCACCCTACCCAGGCGTCGCTCATCAACGCGCTATCCGGTATCCACGACTGGAACGCTCTCGGTCTGTTCGGCAGTCACACCGTCGACATCAACGATCGTGAGAACGTCGTCAACGGTCCGGATAACTGTATGTGGGTCGCCAAGCTAAGCGGCACCAAGTTCATCCTTGTGCCAGGAGCCGAACCCATCTGCGGCACAGTGGTCCCCGGCAGGACCGTGTCGCCGGCCTCCTGAAATCCCAAGGTCTCAACGCCCACCGGCCGGGCACTCCGACGAAGGAAGTGAAGATGGACTATCGCTTCGATCCCGAACTTGCCGACATCATTAGGGTGCTGCCGGCCAGCGACTACACCGACCTACCTACCGTCCGGTCCGAGATCAACGAGTTTCTGAGCGCGATACAGCCCGACACGGAGGGCGTCCACACAACGGACCTACGTGTTCCCGGACCGCCAGGCGAACCGGACTGCGCGGTCAGGATCTACCGCCCGGCCGAGGTCAACGAGACGACCGCCGCAATCGTCAACATCCACGGCGGCGGCTTCATGGTCGGTAACGTGGACATCGATGACGAGAACTGTCGACACCTGGTCCGCGCGCTAGGCGTGGTCGTGGTATCAGTCGACTACAGGCTCGCGCCGGAGGACCCGTTCCCGGCTGCCCTCGAGGACTGCTACGCCGCACTGGAATGGACCGCGAAGAACGTCGGTCAACTCGGGGTCGACCCGGCTCGCATCGCCGTTTACGGCCGCAGTGCCGGCGGTGGTCTGGCCGCCGGACTCGCGCTCCTCACCCGCGACCGCGGCGGACCGGCGTTGTGTTTTCAGTTTCTCGCCATCCCTGAGCTCGATGACAGGTTGACGACGCCGAGCATGCGCAAGTTCGTCGACACTCCGGTATGGAATCGGCCCAACGCCGTCATCAGTTGGAACGCCTACCTTGGTGACGGTGTCCCTGGAACCGAGAACGTCTCGCCGTACGCAGCGCCAGCGCGGGCGACCGACCTGAACGGCCTACCGCCCGCCTACATATCGGCGATGGAGTTCGACCCGCTGCGTGACGAGGGGGTCGCTTACGCTCAGGCACTACTCGCTGCCGGCGTCCCGACCGAGCTGCATCTGTTCCCCGGCACCTTCCATGGCTCCACACTGATGGGACAGGCGAGGGTCAGCCAGCGCGAGAAGGACGAGGCGCTAGCGGTCCTGGGCGCGGTCCTCGGACGTCCCGGAGAGGACAGGATCTAATCTCTCCGCGGCTACGGATCGGTGCGCGAGGCCGTCGGCCAGGGACAGATCAACGGGCTCCCGAACGTTCTCTTTGACCTGCTCGGCAGCCGCATCGAGAACGCGGTATCGCGACAGATAGTTCTCCCGATCGGAGTCAGTGGCTATGAGCCTTCGCCGTCTGCGCGCGAGAGCCGGTATCGCGGCGATCGCGGCAACCCTGGTCGGATTACCCGCGACCCTGACCGCCTGTGGGACGGCCTCGCAGGCGACCTCGGACGGGGCGGCCAGGTGCGGTACGCGAGTGCCCGGGGTGACAGGGACGTCGATCAAGATCGGCCTTGTCTATCCCGACAGTGGCATCGCCGAGATCGCCAGGACGTTCGGGCCGGCTCGTAACGGAGTCGAGGCCCGCATCGACGAGCAGAACGCCCGGGGCGGTGTGAGCGGTCGCAGGATCCACCTTGTGTGGGGCGACGACGAGTCCGAGGTCAACAAGTTCTCCCAGGTAGCGCACGACCTGGTGGAAAACCAGCAGGTTTTCGGCCTGATAGCTACGTCCATCGTCCTTGAGGATTCGGCTGACTGGCTGGAGGAGAAAGGCATACCGGTCACCGGGACAGCCACGAGCGCGAAGTGGGGCGACTACGACAACCTCTTCACAGGCACCAATCTGTTCAACGCTGGAGGAACCTCCGTCTATGGTGACTACGTCAGTCGACAAGGCGGGACAAAGGCGCTGGTGGTCGTCGACCCGAGCGTTCAGGCCTCGCAGAACTTCGCCATGCAGCTCGTTCCCAGCCTGCAGAGTCGTCGGGTCGGCGTAGTCGGCGAGATTACCTACACTCCGCAGATCACCAGCACGGCCTATGTCGCCCAGCGGTTCAAGGACCTGGGCGCCGATACGCTCATCGGTGCCACCCAACCCACGGCGGTGATCGATGTCTACGCCCAGGCCAGGGCACTCGGGGCGAAAATCAAGGTCGCATTGAACTCCGGCGGCGTCACCCCCGGTCTGCTCGCCCACCGCGGCGACGACATGGCTGGGATGTCCTTCCTGTCGACCTTTGCCTCCGATAGCTCCCCGGCAACGAAGGCATACCTGAACGCGATGAATGTCTATGCCCCGGAACTGCCGGACCCGACCGATGGGCTCGCCGTCGCCGGCTACGGGGCCGCTGACGAGATGATTCGGGGTCTCGAACTTGCTGGCGCGTGCCCCACACGTCAGGCGTTCATCCAGAACCTGCGGAAGGTGACCGACTTCACCAGCGGCGGTTTGATTCCCCCGGTCGACCTGAGCAGGCCCAGACAGCCGGTGCTCTGCGCTGCTTTCATCAGGGTCGACCAGACGGGCCGCAACTTCGTGGGTGTCCCTCCGCCGACGGATCTCGACCGCGACGGCTACTGGTGCGGCGCCCCGCTCCAGTGACATCGATGTCAACGTGGATATTGGTTGCGATTGTTTCGCCGCAGGTGCCTCGTGCAGATCGGCCGGAGGATGGCAGTGACCGCAATCATGAAGGGTGTCCACGTCCTTGAGGTGGCCGAGCACACGTTCGTTCCGGCCGCTTCGGCGCTGCTCGCCGACTGGGCGCCGAGGTCATCAAGATCGAGCAGTCCGAGCGCGTCCCGTTCCCGCCGGCCGGCCTGGGCCGCATGTTCGTCGCCGTGAAGCGTGAAGGAGTGTCGCTACGGCCGGACCGGGTCGAAGCCGACGACGATGCGGATCTCTCAAACGCCGGGGGAGCGTAACCTGGGCGCACACCGGCGAAGTGGCGAACGCCCAGGTCAGACGGGGTGCGCTCGGAGGGACGCGAACCCCCAGCCTCCTGATCCGTAGCTGCTCCAGGCAGGGCGGTCAGTGCGGAATTACGGGCAGGACCAGGTTGGACGGGTGCTGGGCGTCGTGGAAGACGTGCTGGGTGGCGGTGATGGTTCGGCCGGAGGGGTCGTGGGTCAGTCGCTCACCGGTATTCGGGTTGAGCTCGTAGGTGGGGAACTCGCTCGACGAGACGTGCAGCCGGATCCGATGGCCGGCCCGGAACACGTTCGCGGTCGCTCCGACGCTGACGTCGAACTGGTGGACCGCGCCCGGGGTCACGGGCGCCGCGGTCGCGTACCGGGTGCGCACGACACCCTGGCAGAGCGCCTGGGCGGTGCCGTCGGGGAAGACGTCGATCAGCTTCGCGGTGAAGTCGGTGTCGGCGACCGAGGAGGACGCCCACAGCTTGACCGCGACGGGGCCGACGACCTCCAGGTCCTCCTCCAGCGGCTCGGAGGTGTAGACGAGGACGTCGGCGCGGCGCCCGGTGGCACTGGGCTCGATCTCCGGGCCGCCGCCGAGACCCACGCCGATTGGCCCGGGCACCGGGTCGGCCGGGTCGTAGACGAAGGAGTCGGCGGGTTCGCCTGCCGGTGGCTCCAGCGAAAGGCTCCCGTCACCGTCGAGGGTGTTGGCGCCACCGCCGCTGCGTAGCCAGTAGGAGGTCGCCCGTGCCTCGGCGGGCGGCCACTGGGAGTCCTCTCGCCAGCGGTTCGCTCCCATGACGAAGACGCGGACGGGCGGGCGCTCGCCGTAGTCCGGGTTCTCGCCCTTGAGGTGGTGCCCGAGGAACTGCATCAGCGGCGAGCCCGGGCTGTGGTCGTACATGTCGGTCTGCTCGGGACCGACTGGGAGGTCTGGCCTGGGTGGTACGCCGGGCACGTGTGACCAGGGCCCGACGACGAGCCGGTGCGCGTCGCTGACCCGCGGGTCGGCGCCGTACCGCTTCAGGGCGGCGAAGCCGTCGAGCGTGGCACCGGTGAACAGGTCGTACCAGCCTGTCATGTGGAAGATCGGCACGGTCAGGTCGTCGATCCGGTCGAGGGCGTTCTGGCGGCGCCAGAACGCGTCGCGGGGGTCGTCGTTGTCGCACCAGTCTCGCCACCAGGGCGCCAGCTCCGCCAGTTCGGCGATCTCGCGCAGTGGCCTGCGGGTCAGCAGGGTGCTCATGAGGGCGGTCTGGTCCATCGCCGCCTTGAGGAAGGCGTCCGGGTCGCTGGCCATCTCCTTCATGGCCCGCTCGAGCTGCTCGAACTCCGGCAGCGGCTGCGGGACGCCGGCGCGGACGGCCTCCCACGTCGTGATCTGGCCGGTCCACATCAGGCCGAAGCCCAGCCCCATCACGCCCTGAGCCCAGTACATGATGTTGCAGCCGAAGTAGGACGGAGCCGACGACACCGGCGCGATCGCCACCAGGTGCGGCGGGCGCAGCACAGCCGTCGCCCACGCCTGCATCCCGCCGTAGGAGGCGCCGTAGCTGGCGACCCGGCCGTTCGACCACGGCTGCGCCGCAGCCCACTCGACCGTGTCATAACCGTCGGGACCGTCGTCGCGGAACGGGTAGAACACCCCCTCGGACCCGTATCGGCCCCGGCAGTGCTGCCAGACGACGGCGTAGCCCTGCCGCGCGACCAGCATGGCTCCGGCGTCGGTCATCTCGTCCGCCACATAGGGATAGCGGGTCACCAGCGTCGGGAACGGGCCCGGGCCGGCCGGCCGGAAGACGTCGGTGCGTAACCGGACGCCGTCCCGCATCGGGACCATCAGGTCCCGCTCGATGACGAGCTCCGGTCCGTCCGCCGCGAGGTCAGTCATTGCGTGTCCCCCAGGTGCTCATGGTCGTGGACGGTTCCAGCGGGCAGGGGTAGCGCGCCGGCGGTGCTCGGCGCCCGCCGGTCGGCCAACAGCTCGACGCCACCACGCAATCGCCCGCCGGCTCGACCAGCGCGCCCGTTGAACGGTAGTTCAGCATGATCGGATGTCCGCGTCAACGGTCCTGGCAGCGCATTGCCCCGGCCCTTCCCGGCTATTGATCACCGCGGGCTCGGTCCAGGCTCCAGGGCCTGGTAAAGCCACCTGTCGGCGGAGGCACCGGATCCGGTGCCTCCGCCGACGGTCTGCATGCGGTCGATCCGAGGATCGGTGTCAGGTTCCATTGGCTGGCTGGGTGTAGACGTGTCCGTCCACGGTGGTGTTACCGCGCGTCGCGGCGGCCGGGCTGGGGGCGGTGATTGTCGTGCATGGTGTCGCCTACCGGGCGATCGAGGCGATGCAGGACACGACGCCGCCTTTCGCGGCGTTGACATTCGCGCCGAGCCGGTAGTCGCGTTCGGTGCGGGATACGGAGACCTGGCGCTGGGCGTAGAAGTCCTGGTAGATCTTCTCGATGTCCTCGCCCTCGTTGACGCATCCGATGTAGGTGCCGTTGTCGTCGAAGGGGGGGACCGCGAACAGGTGGGCGACCCTGATCGAGGGCGAGCTGAAGATCATGACGCCTGTGGTGCCGCGTAGGCCGATGGTGCGGGTGGCGACGTAGATGCCGGCGAACACGATGGTGTCGGGCTCGTCGGGTCCGTAGCTGACGCGGGCGCCGACCTGGACTCGCGGTGAGAGCAGGCCGCGTTCGTTGTCCTGCATGAAGGCGGCCATGTGGCCGGAGGCCATGTAGAGGTCGCCGTCCTTCTTGCCGTCGACGCCTTCCTTCCAGCCCTTGACGAGGAGGTGTTCGTCGGTGTCGTTGAGGACCAGTCCGAGGATCTTCTTCGGATTGTCCAGCGACAGATAGTGCAAAAGCCCGGTGAGGACCGCCACGACGGCGGCGATCGCGGCCGTCAGCCCGATGGTGGTGATCGCACTTCGGATCGCGACGGTGAGCGCCTGCCCGGCCCGCAGCTCTTTGATGACCTCGAAGGTCATCGGGGCGCCGACACCGGCCAGCCCCGCGGCGGCCAGCTCGATCGTGAGCCGTTCCGGGGTCTTGGCGGTCTGCATGGTCTCGAAGCGCTTCGCCAGCACGAGCAGGTACTCGCGCACACCGTCGCCGCGCAGGCTCAGAACGTGGGTGGCGTCGCCGCGGGTCAACGCGAGGTTCGGCTCGATGTCGACCTCGGTGTCGAGCATCCTGGCCAGCGCGGTGTCCTCGTCGAAGTCGGCGGCGTGCAGGCCGACCGTGCCGGCGTCGGGCTGGCTCGCCTCGTCCAGGAGGGCTTCGAGGAGCCGGACCCGAGCCAGCCGGGCCTTCTTGCGGTCGCTGAGCGCGTCGTTCGAGAAGATCGCGTACAGGTCGACCCCATGCCGCTCCTTGATCGACTCCATGATCTGTTCCGCGACCTGCCGGTCGCTGAGGTGGACATGCGCCGACGGGAGTTCCACCAGATACCTCCGAATGATCTCGACACAGAACATGAAGGCCGTGCCAGGCCGTCGTCTCTATTCCCTGGATGGAATGTGTTCACATTCCTGGCCGCGCTGTCGCGCGAGTCCGGCGATGACGACTCCCGACGGCCTTCGACCACGGCCGTCAGGAGTCGCCGCCGGGGCCTACTGGACGATGGAGGCGATACAGGACACGACGCCGCCCCTGGGGGCGTTGACGTTGGCGCCGAGCTTGTAGTTGCGTTCGGTGCGGGACATGGAGACCTGGCGGCGGGCGTAGAAGTCCTTGTAGATCTTCTCGATGTCCTCGCCGTCGTTGACGAAGCCCATCCAGGTGCCGTTGTCCTCGAAGTAGGGGACGGCGAACAGGTGGGCGATCCTGACCTTGGGCGAACTGAAGATCATGACACCTTCGGCGCCGCGGATTCCGACGTTGCGGTCGGCGAAGTAGATGCCGGCGAACACGAGGTTGTCGGGCTCGTCCGGGCCGAAGTTCACCCGGGCCCTGATCTGTACCTTCGGCGAGACGAGCCCGCTCTCGTTGTCCTGCATGAAGTTCGCCATGTGGCCGAAGGCCATGTACAGGTCGCCGTCCTTCTTCCCGTCGACGCCCTTCTCCCAGTTCTTGACGACGAGGTGCTCGTCGGTGTCGTTGATGACCATCCCGAGGATCTTCTTCGGGTTGTCGAGGAACATGTAGAGCAGGAACCCGACGAGGACCACGACGATGGCGCCGATCGCGGTCTTCATACCGATGTTCGAGATACCGGTCCGGATCGCGGCCATGACCGCCTGCCCGGCCCGCAGCGCCTTGATCACTTCCCAGGCCATCGGGACGCCGACGCTGATCAGGCCGCTGGCGGTCAGTTCGATCGCGAGCTGGCCGGGGGTCTTGGCGGTCTGCATGTTCTCGAAGCGCTTCGTGAGCATCGTGAGGTACTCGCGGACGCCGTCACCGCGCAGGCTCATCACGTAGTTCGCGTCGCTGCGCGTCAGCGACAGGTTCGGCTCGATGTCGATCTCGGTGTCCAGCATCTGCGCCAGCGCGGTGTCCTGGTCGAAGTCGGCCGCGTCGAGGTCGACCGCGCCGGAGTTCGGCTCGTTCGCCTCGGTCAGCAGCGCTTCCAGGAGCCGGACGCGGGCCAGGCGGGCCTTCTTGCGCTCGCTGAGCGCGTCGTTCGAGAAGATCGCGTACAGGTCGACCCCGTGCCGCTCCTTGATCGACTCCATGATCTGTTCCGCGAACTGGCGGTTCGTCAGGTGGTTCTGGTTCGACAGCAGCTCCATCGGGCACCTCCGGATGATTCCGACACGGAATCGTGCAGGCATGACAGGACCACCGCCGCGCTCCTGGATTGGAAGGCGGCGGTGCTGTTCGTCGTCGAATTGGCACAACTGTAGGCGGCGGGAATCCACGTGTTGCGCGTGTTTCCCGTCGTTCCGAATCGACGTGTCGCAGAAGCCGTCGTTGTCAACCTGGGGCCCATACGTCGACCGGCACGCAGAGCCTAGCGGCGGGCCGAACAGCGCGTCCAACCAGAACACCTCGCGGTGAATTCTCCGCACAAAACCGCCATCGAATCACCGGCGCATCGCGCCGGGATTCGCGTTGTTCACCGCACGTGCCTGGCGGTGGGCCGTCAGACGGCGGCGGTGTGGCTATCGGTCACGGCACCTTCCGGGCGGTGCTCGACCGGGCCGGCGGCGGTGGATCTCGGCGGTGCGGCGGTGGCGGCGATCGCGAGCGCAGCGCCGCGGCCTTCCGGCGACGGCGAGGGTGAACGTCCCGCGGATCGCGCCGACAAGTGCGGCGAGGTCGATGACCGCGGACGGGTCGAGCTCGCGGGAACGTGGCGCGGCGGAGACGCCGGCGCCGCTGCCACCGATCGCGCCGATGTGCGCGACAAACAGCCCCTTCCAGGGCCGGCGGCAAGGACGCGGGTCACCCGCGCCGCTGGCCAGGGCCCGGATCGGGCCGGCCACTGCTCGTCGCGCGGGGTGGGACCGCGATGCCGCGATCAGGCGGCAGGCAGGAGTTCGCCGAGCAGTTTCTCGACGCGGGCGCGGATCGCGTCGCGGATCGGGCGGACGGCGTCGAGGCCCTGGCCGGCGGGGTCGTCGAGTTTCCAGTCCTCGTAGCGGATGCCGGGGAAGACCGGGCAGGTATCGCCGCAGCCCATCGTGACGACGACCGTCGACGCCTCGACCGCGTCGATGGTGAGGACCTTCGGGATCTCGGCGGCGATGTCGATCCCGACCTCGGCCATCGCGGCGACCGCGACCGGGTTGACCTGGTCCGCGGGCATGGACCCGGCGGAACGTACCTGGACCCGGCCGGCGGCGAGGTGGGTCAGGAAGCCGGCGGCCATCTGGGAGCGGCCGGCATTGTGGACGCAGACGAACAGTACCGACGGGAGGTCGGACACAGCGAAGTCCTTTCTAGGCAGCCTGGCCGGGCTGCCGCAGCAGGTCAGACGGTGTGAGGCGCGGGTAGAGCGTGGTCATCGGCGACCGTGGACGGGGGCGGCAGCACCTCGGCGACCTGTTCCTGCCCTGCCGGCGTGGAGCTGTAGAGCAGGCGGACCAGGCCCAGGCCGACCGCGCCGCCGACCAGCTGGGCGGCCACGAAGGCCGGTACGGAGGCGGGGGCGATGCCGGCGAACGTGTCGGAGAACATCCGCCCGACGCTGATCGCCGGGTTCGCGAAGCTTGTCGAGCTGGTGAACCAGTACGCGGCGCCGATGTAGGCGCCGACCGCTGCCGGGGCCTTCTCGCCACGGCCGGACCGGGCCAGCGAGAAGATCAGCAGGATCAGGCCGGCGGTCGCGACCACCTCGGCGAGCAGGTGCGCGCTGGATGCCCGGTGGTGGGTGGAGATCGACGCCGCCGGCCGGGCGAACATCAGGTTCGCCAGGACGGCGCCGCCGACACAACCCGCGACCTGGGCAGGCAGGTACGCGGCGGCATCCCGCCATGACAGCCCACCGAGCGCCGCGTCGACCAGGGTGACGACCGGGTTGAAGTGCGCTCCGGACACCGGGCCGACCATCAGGATGATCGCGTAGAGGCCGGCGGCGGTCGCCGCCGCGTTCTCGACCAGCTCCAGACCCACCTGGCCGGGGCTCAGCTGCTGCGCCGCGATGCCGCTGCCCACGACGAGCGCCGCGAGCAGCAGGCTGCCGATCGCCTCGGCGGCGACCCGCCGCACCAGCGGCGGCTGGCCGCCCAGAAGGTCTGTCACCGGCGGGCGCTCAGCAGCAGTGGCCGGTCGAGACCGGCTCACCCGCGAGCAGATTCACCACGCCCGCCGGCACCGCCGCCGCGGCGGCCGGCGTGCAACAGACGTCGCCGGGCTCGGTCCCGGCGAGCCGCTCGGCCGCGGACGAGGTCGATCCCGGACGAGCGGTCTCGCTGTCGGCGAGGACGGTGTAGACCTCCCAGGGTGCGCCGTCGGGGTCGTCGACCCAGACTTTGTCCTGCAGCGCGTAGCAGCAGGCGGTGTTCTCCTGCACGGCGGTCGCCAGCCCCGCCCCCGCCAGCCGGGCGGTGGCCGCCGAGACCTCGTCGGTGGTCTCGACCTCGACGCCCAGGTGGTTCAGCGCGCCCGCGACGCCGGCGCCCCGGGCCTCGGGGTTCTCGATCAGCACCAGCTTCAGCGGCGGGGTGTCGATCGCGAAGTTCGCGTACCCCGGCCGGCGCTTCGCCGGCTGCACGCCGAACAGCTTCCCGTAGAACTGCACCGCCGCGTCCACGTCCGAGACGTTCAACGCCAGCTGCACCCTGGCCATACGACCACCCCTAACATCGACCACCGTCTATGTCTGACGGCACGAGGATGGCGGGTGAGATAGACGCCTGTCAATGCCTTGAGGCATGCTGGGTCCATGGCGACGACATCCCCCATGGAGACGAGGCTCGACGCGACCGGCGAGCCCGAGCCGGGACCCGGCCTGCTCGGGGCGATGTCCGCCTGCTGCACGCCGCTGGCTCGTGAGCCACTGTCCGCGGCGGAGGCCGACCAGCTCGCCGCTGTCCTGAAGGCCATCGCCGTGCCGGCCCGCCTGCGAATCCTGTCGATGATCTACGCCCGCGACGGTGGCGAGGCGTGCGTCTGCGAGCTGACCGAACCCCTCGGCCTGACCCAGCCGACCGTCAGCCACCACCTGAAGGTCCTCGTCGACGCCGGCCTGATCAGCCGCGAGAAACGCGGCGTCTGGGCCTACTACCGGCCCGTACCCCACGCGATGGCTGCGCTCGCCGCGATGCTCACCCCGACCGTGAGCGCCAGCGAGGCCGCCTGACCCGCCCGGTGCCGCACGGCCGGCCTCGGGGCCGGCGCGCCGGTCGGACTGGCCAATGCCGGCGGCACCAGACTCGAACACGGGCCGCTACCGGCGACGCGGACGGTTCAGGCCGCCGCGGGCCGGTTGATGAACCAGACGAGCTTCTCCACGAGATTCTTGCTCTTCCAGCCGTTCGGGGTGCGCACGAAGTCGTGGTAGTAGTAGCCACCGCAGGAGCTCTGTTCGGCCATCCCGGGCACTTGCATCGGGTTGAAGAACTGGGCGATCACCTTGGCTGTGTCGCCGTCAAGAGTGATCTCGATGTTCGTGATGTAATGGATTTTCATCGGCATCTTGCCGAGACCTTGCTCCAGGTAGGTCGCCATGTCGTCACGTGTGGAGACGGGCAGCGTGCTCGACGTCGAGGTGTAGTCGATGAGGGCGTCGGGGGTGAAGACCGACTTCCACAGCTCGAAGTCGTTCGTGTCCACCCCGCGGGCGTAGCGCGCCAGCTGCTCCTGGATCTCCAGCTTGTCCGAGAGCGTTTGCAGGTCCATGGGTTTCCTCTTCCTCGGGCGGCGGGTGGGCCGGGTCAACTGATGGTCAGGCCGTTGTCCACGGCGTAGACGGCTCCGGTGATTGACTTCGCCTCTCCGGAGGCGAGGAAGGCGAACAGGGCCCCGATCTCGTCCGGCATGGCGACGCCGCGGTAGCCGGCCATGCGGCGGGAGAGATCAGCGTCGCGGTCCTGTGGGAATGTCACGCTCTTCGCGATGTTCGTTAACGTTCCGGCAGGCGCGATGCAGTTGACCCGCATCGGCGTCTTGATGAACTCGACCGCCAGCGACCGCGTGAGCGCAATGATCCCGCCCTTGCTGGCCGCGTAGGCCGCCGAGTACGGCACACCCTGGATGCCCGCGTTCGACGCGATGTTGATGATGGTGCCGCCCGACGCGAGCAGGTGCGGGATCGCGGCCCTGCAGAGGAAGAACGGGCCGTCGAGATTGACCGCCAGGGTCCGCCGGTAAAGGTCGACAGAAGTCTCGGTGGTGTGCGCCGGGGTGTAGATACCCGCGACATTGCCGAGCACGTCGAGCCGGCCGAACTCGGCGACCGCCGCCGCCACCGCGGTCGCGCATGCCTCCGGGTCGGCGACGTCGACCGGGCGGACGCTGACCGCCCCCTGAGCGAGGCGCTTCGTCTCGACCAGGCCGTCCTCGTTGATGTCCGCGGCCAGCACGGCGGCGCCTTCGAAAGCCAGCCGGACGGTGATCGACCGGCCTATGCCCGAGCCGGCGCCGGTGATGAGCGCTACCTTGCCTTTAAACCGTCCCGTCATGGCCTCAGCTCCTTTTGTCATGGAGGGTTTGAACGGACGGCCGTCGCCACTGGCTGCGGTTGCGAACCTCCGCCGGTGGTAACTCGCACGTCCATGTCGCCCTGCTGGAGGTAGCCGTCCGGCGGCGGGCCGCCACCTGCTGGTGTAAGGCGATCTTCTCGCCCCGATTCATGGCGGCCTTCCTTCTCAGGGTGTCCCTCGGGTGTGTGCTCGTCCGTCCTCCGCGTCGCCGCGCCGTCGGAATTAATCATCAGATGATTAACAGATGGGCGGCGCTGACGCAACCAACCCCGCCTGGTCGCTGCCGTCGGCGGGGGTGGCCTCGTGCGCTCAGGCTCCCTGTGCGGACGGCGGCACGTGTCGACTCGCAAGGACGCGCGGGTCGGCCGTCGGACCAGAGCGTCGCGACGCAGGCCCCGCCGGGCTTCGGTTGGTCTCGTCGCCGCGACGATTGTTCCGCGTCGGCCGGGCTTACAACGGAGGTGACTGTGCCCGTGCGCGGCTCGATGGCGCGAGGTCCGCGCCGTCAGCGGTCTGGTGGCCGGGCGTGGCCCAGAACTTTCCCTGGATCATCAGCTTCAGCGCCTGGATCGTGCTGTGGTACTCGGCGGTGGGTGCCGTCAGTGCTTGTTCGTAGAGGCCCATGAGCAGTACGCCGATGACATTGGTGGCGGCCTGGAGGTCGATGCCGTCGGCCAGTACGTGCTGCTCGTCGGCGTCGCGCAGGATGCCGGTCACGACGCTGTGGATGGACGCGACGATGGTGTCGCTGTTCTGCGCCAGGTTGAGGTCTGCGGCGCTTTCGACGCGGATCGCGCGGTCGAAGGGCACCGCGTACGGACTGTCGTGGACCATCTGGTCGGCTTCGTCGAGCACGGCCATGAGCTTGTCGAGGACGCCGTCGGCGGCGGCCACGGCCGCCGTGAACCGCGGGACGGTCTGCTGGGCGATCTCGCGGAAGGTCTCCTTGACCAGTTCTCCCTTGTTGGGGAAGTAGTGGTAAAGGCTGCCGCTGGTCATGCCCGCGGTCCTGGCGATCTGGCGGATGGTGGCGCGCGCGTAGCCGACCTCGGCGACACAGCGGAGGGTCGCGTCGATGAGGCGCTGCCGGGTCTGGTCACCGCGGGCGCCGACCGGCCTTCCCAGCAGTGGCGGGGTGCTCACCACGGTCTCCTCGCTGTCGTGTCACCCGAGTGTCACACGCGCGATCAGTCGTCCGGTGTCTCACCCTGTCCCTGTACGGGGTTGCCGCCGTCGTGCCGCGAGGCGGCGCTCACCCCGGCGAGATCGGGTCGTCGGGCTCGATCCCGAAGCTGCGCAGCATGGACGCGACGGTCTCGTAGGCGCCGATCGTGAAGATGACGTCGAGCAGCTGTTTCACGTCGAATGCCGCGCTGAGGACCGACCAGGTTTCGTCGGTCACCGTTCCGGCGGTGAGGACCTCATCGACGGCGGTCAGGAGGGCAGCGTCCAGGTGCCCGAAGTACGAAACGGCCGGGCCGGTGGAGATCTGGGCGGCATCCTCGGCCGTGAGGCCGGCGGCGGCGGCGAGATGGATGTGCTCCGCCCACAGGTAGCCGCAGGAACGACGCGCGGCGACGCGCAGCACGAGGATCTCGCGTTGCCGGGGTGTCAGCGTGGTCGCGAGCAGGACCTGGCCGTTGAACGTGAAGAAGGCCCGCGCGAGCTCCGGATGGTGCGCGAAGGTGCCCAGCATGCCCATCGGCCTGGGCTGTCCGTCCGCGGCCGGCATGTCATGACGCGGATTCGGGGGGACCATGGCCGCGAGCGCGGCGTGCATCTCGGGCGGGAACTGGCCCGGCGGCAGCGGGTTGACACGCGCCATACGGGCGCTCCCTTCAGGGGGACTATCACGTGGACCAGGGCGACTTCCATGCCGTGGTCCCGGTCCGAATGGACGCGGGCGAATCACTCGTCGTAGGCGATGTGCAGGCGAGTCATCCCCGGAGCATGAAGGTCGGCAGGTAACGGAACCTCCTGGCACCCGCCGGGCCGTGCCTGTCCTCGTCGATCCAGAAGCGCGAGGTGCGCGCGAAGAGCAGGGTCTGGCTCACGACGGTCTCGGCGCGGGCGAGATCAGGCGTCGCGGCCCGTTGGCCGCGACGCCCGGGGACCTGTTTCATTCGGTTATCTGGATGCCCTCGTAGCTTTTGAGCGTCTCGGGGTCGGGTAGCTGCATCTGCAGGTACACCGCGAGATGGACGACCTTGCCGGCCGCGTCGAACTGGTAGGTCGTCGCGGAGTTCACGGCGCTGCTGAAGCTACCTACCGTGCTGCGTTCCTCGAGCTCCAGCAGAACCAGATCGCCGACTTCCGTGACTCGCCGGAACGAGCACTCCCACTCGGAGGAACGCGCCCACTGAGTGAGGAAGGCGGCGTACTCCGGCCAGTTCATGACCTCCTTGAACGGGCCGATCCGCTCGAAGGAGTCGACCGCGACCAGCTCGGCGACCGGCGCCCAGTTCTTCTCCGAGAACCCGGGATCCTTGCCACCGTCGACGATCTTCTTCATGAGCTGCGTGTAGTCCAGGACGACCCGAGCGAGACCCGTGTAGTCGTCGATGACCTCATCGAGATCGCGTAATGCTGGCGCCATAACCCTGCTCCGGGGGTGCGGGTGGGGATTCGTCACGATGTCTTTTCGGATGGTGGGGACCCGCGCCTGGCTCGTCCCGTCGAGAGACGTCAGGATTCGGCGCCGGTCAGGTACCGGTCGAGGACGTGGTGGAACCTCGCGACCACCATCTCCTCGCGGGTGATCGTCTCGTGGGTCAGCCTGTTGTTGCGCAGGCCGGCCTGCTGGCGCTGCATCTGCTCGTAGTCCTGCTGCAGCGCCTCGAAGTAGGTGTAGCTGCCCGGCTCCTCGACGACGACCGGCTCCGCTTTCGCCAGTGCGGCCAGGTCATCGGACAGGTACATGTAGCTGGCGACATGCCAGACGCACTTGTTCGGGTCACCGGAGGAGTGCGGGGTGGGCATGACGATGTGGCACTCGCCGGCACGGACGGTCATGAAGAAGTTCGGGAACAGTACCCAGCCCTGGTTGTCGGTCATCTGGTTGTCCGTCAGCTCGCCGACGTCCAGCCCCATGCCGGTCAGGGTGTCGCGGGTCGCCCGCTGCAGCAGCGTGCGCGCCGTGACGCCGTCCGGGAAGACCAATACGCCGTCGTCGCCGCGGTACTCGGCGACGAGTTCCTCGAAGCGCGGCAGCATCAACGGGACCGCGGGGAAGGTGTCGGGAAGCTTGCGGATTCCGGCGACCTGCTCCTCCGGGCCGAAGGTCTCGCCCTGTGCGCCGTCGGGGCCGGAAGCGGGCCTGGGCACGTCGAACGGCGTAGTGGCCACACCGTGGTCACCGAGGAACCAGTAGCGGCCCTTCTCGGGGTCCGGGTAGATCACGTTCAGCAGCTGCGGATGCACGCCCCAGAGGTGGTAGCCCTCCTGGAAGGCGTCCATGACGACCTTCCAGTTGCACTCCAGCGCCTCCTCGACGTCCATCACCGTCACGAACTGCTCCATCCGGTACGGCTGGAGCAGTTCCACTACCTCGGGGCCGAGGTATTCGGCCAGGGGTTTCGCGTCCGGGTCCGGGTTGAGGAAGATGAACCCGCCGAACGTGTCCACCGGCACTGGCAGTAGCGAGACGTCGTTTCTGTCGACGCCGGCGCGGCTTTCGCGCAGGATGCCCCGGCAGTCGCCCCGCAGGTCGTAGGACCACAGGTGGTACTGGCAGAGGAACTGTCGTGAGTTGCCTTTGCGCTGCGCGCAGAGCAGGTTGCCGCGGTGGCGGCAGGCGTTCACGAAGCCGCGGATGACGTCGTCGCGGCCGCGCACGATGATGAACGACTGGTCGAAGAGCTGGTAGGTCTTCCAGTCGCCGGCCTTCGCCAGTTCGTCCACCCGGCCGACGACCTGCCAGGTCCTCATCCAGATCAGGTCCCGCTCGCGGGCGGCGATCTGGGGCGACGTGTACCGCTCGGTCGTGATCTTCCAGGAGAGCTCGCCCGCCTCGCAGTCCAGGCCGGACAGGCCGAGCTCGGCATCGTCCAGCCAGTCGCCCGGCAGGGTCGGTCGTGTCGCCTCGATCGTCATCAGTCCGTTCTCCTCACGCGGGGGCGAGTCAGCGGGTCGAAGGTGCTGTGCGGGGGGCCGTGCGGCGCGGCGCAGACCGCGGACAGGCGGGGGCAGGTCCGGACCGCCGCGCTACGGCGGGGCCGGCGCCGCGCCTCGGAGGCAGCGGGCGGCACCGCGCCGATCACGTCCATGCCAAGCCCAGCACTGGACCGATCGTGCCGGTGTCCCAAATCAATCGTTTGATTAATGGGATGGTGCGCGCCACACTCGGCCAGTGTCAAGCCGCGCTTCAGCGACGAGAGGACCGACATGGCCGTCGAGAGGACCACCGCGATCGTTGGCTGTCAGCGCGAGCAAGCTCGGGACGCGGATGGGCGTAGCGGCAGGTTGATGCGACCAACCCGAGCCGGTGCGCAGCGGACCGTCGTCGGTGGGCTTGCCTTGCAGGTTGGCTGTCATGCCGGACGAGGCCCTCGGGTCGCGGCCCGGCAGCGCGAGAGCGGGACCCTGGCTACGGTCGTGCGGTGCATCCGATCACCGCGGACGATCCGCTCACCGATGAGGAGGCCGTCGCGCTGTTGGCGCGGCTGCCCACCCGCCTCGAACCGGGGCTGAGCCCGGCCGAGTTCGACGCGGTCGAGTCCCGGTACGGCCTCCAGTTCGCGCCCGAGCATCGGACCTTGCTGACCGCTGGCCTGCCTGTCGGGCAAGCGTGGCCGAACTGGCGCCACGGCTCTGAGAGTTCTCTACGCGACCGGCTGGCGTGGCCCGTCGACGGCACGCTCTTCGACGTTGAGCGCAATGGCTTCTGGGATGAATCTTGGGGTCCTCGGCCGAAAGAGATGGCGCGAGCTGTCGATGTCGCCCGCGATTGTCTCCGCCAGGTGCCGGTCATGGTGCCGGTCTACGGCCATCGGTACCTTCCGTCAGGCGCCGTCACTGGGCACCCGGTGCTCTCCATGCACCAGACCGACATCATCATCTACGGCGCCGACCTCGCCGACTACCTAGCCGCCGAGTTCCAGTTCGAATTCCAGGGCGAACCAATCCACCACGGGTCCGTGGCGACCGTGGCCTTTTGGTCACAGTTCGTGTGAAGACAGCCCGGGAGCCTCCACGGCGGCCGGCAATAACGTTCGGCGCCGCGGGCACGCGGCCGAAGTGGGCGCCGTCGATGGCGGTGTCCACCGTGAACGCCAGCAGGCGCTCCGCCGGCCGCCGGTCCGGGGCAGACGTGGGGTACAACTCGCTGGAGAGGTGCTCGGTCCCGGGAACCCGCGGGTCTCGGCCGTCGAAGGCCTCCCTCGCGCCGGGCTCGAAGCATCCTGCACGGCCCGTGACGACCCGAATCTGGAAGAACGGGATCCCACTCTCCGGATCGCTGAGCCTGGCGATCACGATATACCGGTCGTTTATCTGCGCCCACAGCCCGGCACCAACCGGCGGCAAATCGTATTCCAAAGGGGTTCTCAGGCCTCGCGGTACGGGAGGGCCCTTGACGACCCGACCGACCCCCACCACGTGTGTCCATGGTGCGCTTCGCGCCGACCACCGCGACCGTCCCGATCGTGCTCGCGAGGATGGTCCAGACACCGACGGATGGTCGGTCGACGAGCATAGCCGTGACCTCGCCACTCATCGAAGTGCTCACAAGGCGATGGGATACCTACCTGCGCAGTGCGGCGGCGTCGTGGTCTGGTCACAATTCCCCGTGCAGGTCCCCCGGTACCAGGACCCCGTGCAGAGACGTCGATGTCGTGACGCGGAGCCCAGCCGGTCGAGCCACCCACGCCCATGACGTTCCTACCGGGAATCTGTCTGCGCCTCGGCGGACTCAGCTCGTCGCCAGGCCGTTGATGAAATCGGTGACGGCGGTGCTGAAGCTAGCGATAAAAGGATCTTCGTCGACGACTTTATCAACCCACCGCAGAAGGGCGACGGGGAAGGCAACGCATCCCTGCCTGGCCAGGTCCGTCACCACCAGCCGCAGCGCGATCGAGGCTATTTCACCGGCCGTCGAGATGTAATCTGGAATGGAGCCGAGGACGCGGCCGTCCACGCTCACCATGACAGTGGGAGGGTCGGTGATTTCGAGCCTGACGTCGCCGACTATCTTCATCAGAGTATCGGCGGCGTCACTTAGTTCCTCGAACAGGACCTGCGACAGGACCTCGCCGACCGTGGCCGCCTCTGCTCCGATCAACTGGGCGGCTACCGCCCGAAAGTTCTTGTATTTGAAGCGCATCCTCCCATCGCGGACCTCATATACCTTCACGTTGTCCGCACACACCCACGCGCGAGCGACCTTCAGTCTCATGATGACGACTGCTCGTTCTGTGCGGGTCAGCTTCGGGGGGCTGGCGCCGACAATCCTCTGCCAGATGCCTGCGTTCAGCCAGTCGACCGCGAGCTGCTCGTAGTTGGCCGCGTTCTTGAGGCGAAGATCTGGTGTCAGCGCGGCCTGCAGGCCCTGCTTTCGGTAGATCAGGTCGACCGTATAGCGTCCTTCGTTGGCGTGGGTACCTTCGTGCACCAGCGGGGGGATCAGTCCCGCCACCACTTGCGCCCTGGTCGCCGCGGTCACCATGAACGGCCTCAGCTTGATGTACGACTCTGGTCCTCTCCCCACCGCGAGTGCCGCCATGCTGTCCGGCAGTCCCGGATCGAGTACGAACCCCTTCCCGCTGTTGACCTTGCCGACCTCGGACTCGAGCACCAGCCGCTCGAGGGTCGCGGCGGTCTCCGAAAAGCACGCGAGGGCGGCGGTGGTGCCGACGCCCTTGCCGAACGCCTCTTCCACGAGGCTTCTCCAGCCCAGGTGTCTCCAGTCGCTCTGCAGGTTCTCGTCCATCATGGAGATCCACGCCACGGCTTCCCGCAGGACGTTCAGGTGCTCCTCGGTGAGCGCTGCCGCGGCCGGGGCTGCCGCGGGATGCCGGGTAACGTACAGGTGCTGGAGGCGCGCCAGCCTTTTCATTCCATCGTCCAAGCCGCGCCGAAGTCCGGCGGCCGATCCGCTCGCGTCCAGCGAGCTCCACCAGTCGGACACTGTCCGAGAAGCGCCGGGGAACGACGTGGAGTCGCTCATCCTGTCGTCCATGTACCGCAGCCTCGCGCCGACGATGGCACGGTAGTTCTCCAGGAGAACCGACAGATCCAGCCCCGAGAGATCCGCGGGTACCGGGGGCACGGTGGACAGCCTCATAGTGAACCTTTTCCATCTACAGGTCGAATGTTCAGGATCGCACCTGCCCGCGGGCGGCAATGGAAAAGGTTCCCAGGCACTAGCTCGCCGCCAGCTCCGCGAGAAAGTCGTTGACAGCACCGAGCAGGGCCTCGTTCAGGAGTTTGTCGCTCTGCATGACCACGCTGACCCAGGTCAGAAGTTCCTCGGGAAAGGCGACGAGGCCTCGGCTGGTCAGGTCCGCCACGACGACCTGCAGGGCGGCTGAGGCCAGCTGACCGGCCGTCGCCACGGGATCCGGAACGACGCCGAGCTCGCGACCAGACATCTTGATCTTGGCGTGGGGCGGGTCTGTCAGGACGAACTCCTCGTCGCCCACCACTTTCATCAGGGCGTCGGCAGCGTCGTTGAGCTCGTCGAGGCGACCCTGCGCCATCAAGGCGCCGACGACGTCGGCCTCCGCGCCGATCAGGCTGGAGACGCTCGACTGCCACTCCGGGTACTTGAAGGTAACCGCGCCCTCGTCGCCGTACGTCGCCTGCCGAATGTTGTAGGCGCATACCCACGCTCTGGAAACCTTGATTCGCATAATCGCCAACGCTTTGTCCGCGCGGCTGAGCGTCGGCGGTTTGGCGGCGATACCGGCCCATTGCTCGCGGCTCGGGGCGATCCAGTCGATCGCGAGCTGCTCGAAGTTAGCCGCGTTCGCGGGGCGCAACAGGTACGGCAGCGCGGCATGCAGGCCGTTCTTGCGGTAGACGAGGTCGGCCGTCGCCCCTGGCTTGATGGTGTGAGTACCTTCGTGCACCAGCGAAGGGACCAGCTTATTGACCAGTTCCGACCTGTTTACCCCGGTCGGCGCGAACGGTCTTATTCGGATGTAGGCATTGGCTCCCGCCCCTACCGCGAGCGCCGCCATGCTTTTCGGCAGTCCCGACGACAGTACGAATCCTTTTTCGGCGTTCTCCTTGCCCACCTCGGAGTCTTTGAGTAGCCTTTCGAGGGATTTCGTTGTCTCCCGAAAAACGTGCAGCGCATGGTCGCTCTGCGGACCGAACGCCTCGTGGACGAGAGATTTCCAGCCGCTGAAGGTACTGCTACTGTGAAGGCTCTCGTTCATCTTTTTGATCAGGTCGACGGCCTCGGTCAGGACGTCGAGATGACCCTTCTCCAAGGCATTCCTAGGGGGCGTCTCCGGCAGGGGACTCCAGTTGGCAAAGATGCCCTGAAGGCGCAGGAGCATGGCCACGCCACGTGTCAGCCCCTGCTGCAGCTCGCCCGGCGGCACGTTCGGGTTCAGCGAACGCCACCCGTCAGCCACATACTGCATTTGGGTCGAGAAACCCGGGTTGTCACCCATGCCCGGTGGCTTGTTGCGATCCATGTACCGCAGTCGTGCGTCCACCATGGTGCGATAGCTCGCCAGGAGCGCAGGCCGGTCCAACGCCGAGATATCCGCGGGTACGGTTGGTATTGACATCGTCTACCGTTCTCCTGGCACCGTCCGTCAGAACCGGGGGTCAGGACTGGGGCGTGGGCAGGTACACGACGGTCACGCGGGCGGCCCAGGTGCTCAGGCTGTCCGAACGATCGGCCCGGACCCGTACGGCGTAGGTCACGCCCCGCTGGTAGGGCAGCCTGGCCGGCGCCCGCACCGCGACGGTCACGCGGCCGGACCCGCCGGTGGACGGGTCGGACCTGCCGGCCGGCTCCACGACGCTCGTCACCGGCTTGAAGTCGACGCCGTCCACCCTGGTCACCTCGATGCGGTAGTCCGCCGCGCCTGGCACGGCTGAGAAGGCGACGTTCAGCGCGCCGTCAAGGGCGTCGACGGTCAGGCCCGCGGGGGCCGCGAGGACCCGGACGGTCACGGTCGCGGGCGCACCAGGGTCCGCCGGGATGTCGCCGCCGCGGCGCGACACCTGGGCCGTGTAGTCGCCGGCGACCGGGTCGTCGACCGGGACGATCGCCTCGCCCTGGGGGGCCGCGCCGCCTGGCCCGGGCTCGGCGACGGTGTCGGTCGCCGTGGACACCACGCCGTCCGGACCGGTCACCTCGACCTCGTAGTCGCCAGCGGGGCCGTCCCAGGTGACGGTGAGGTGGCCGTCGCGGACGGCGGCGCGAGCCGCGGGTGAGGACAGTTTGGTCAACGACCTGGTCGCCCAGTCGCTGCGCGCCTCGGCGCGCTGCGCGCGGACCCGGCCGAGGAAGTCGCCGGCGGGCAGGCTGGCGGCGGGTGCCGCGTGGGTCAGCTGGAGCGGCCAGTCCTCGGCACGGCGCGTCACGCGGGCGAGGAGCGGCCCGGCGGCGTCGTGTGACCGCAGCTCGGCCTCATAGCCGCCCGCGTAGCGTTCCGGCGGCCAGCTCAGGCTGAACTGACCGTCCGCGTACGTGAGGTGGACGTCCGTCGGCGTCGCCGGCGTCGGCGTGGCTGTCGGCGGCTCTCCCCCCGTGCTTTCCCCGCCGCCGCCGGCCGCGGCGACGCTGGTCGCGACCGCCACCACCGCCGCCGCGGTTCCCGCGGCGATGGTCGCGGCGGTGGCCAGCGCGGTCGCGGCGGCCTCCGCCGCGGCCACCGCGGCCGCGTCGACGAGGCCCTTGCAGAGCAGGGTCGAGACATAGCCGGCCGCCCGCGGGCCGAAGACCAGGCCCGCGAAGATGGCGATCTTCGCTGGATCCCGGAGCAGCCTCGACACGAGGTCCGCTGCCCCGCCCGCCGCCGCGCTCGCCAGCGCGTCGGGCAGGTCGTGGAAACGGGTGGCGCTCGCCACCCGGGCCTCGAACGGCGCGAAGTCCATGGTCAGGAAGGGCTTCGCCTGGCCGGTCAGCGTGAACGCGCACGTACCGGTGCAGGAGAAGACCAGGAAGTCCCCGTCCGAACGCACCGTCGGGGTGAGCGTCCAGGAGGTGCGGAACGCCTGGTCCACGGCGAAGTCCGCCAACGCCCCGCACCCGTCCCCAAGGGCGGCGTCGAACACCGAGCGGATCGCCGCGAGGACGTCGACCAGGTCGCGGGCCCAGGTGAAGGTGGGCCAGTCCGCGATCTCGAAGCGGTCGGTGCCGTCCGCGTGAACGGTGTAGGTGAATCCGCAGGTCAGCTTCCCGAAGACGGGGAGCCGACGGGCGGACGCGAGCTGTCCGGTGAAGGTTCGCGTGCCGTGGGCATCCTGGGCGACGCCGACCGTGACGGTGCCGAACGCCGCGCCTAGGAAGTTGACGCCGGTCGCGAGCACGAACGAGGCGTGCGTTCCGGTGGCGAACGTGATCTCGGGCCCGCCGAGGTAGGCGAGCCGTGCCGTGTCCTGCCGGGAACCGGCGAGCTGCGCGAACCGCAGGTCCACCGGCTCCGTCAACGCGAGGGTGCCGCTCACCCCGACCGGAGCGCCGGTCGTCCGGTCCGTCGCCACGGTGATCGCCGCGTCGACGGTGACCTCGGCGACCAGCCGGACGGCCACCCGCGCGGCCAGGTGGTAGCCGTCGAGCAGGTGTTTGCCGTCGGGCCCGGTGAGCGCGCGGAACGGGTCGGCGCTGGCCCGGTAGTAGTAGATCCGCGAGCCGGGTAGCAGGGCGATGTCGACGAACGAGCCCCAGCCTGCGCCGGGGCCGGGCACGCAGTCTTCCAGGAACGACGCGAACGAGAAGCGGCTCTCGACGGTGAGGCTGGCGAGCGCCGGGAGCCCGTTGACCGTGTCCAGCTCGGCGGCGAGCGCGAGCCGGGTGTCGGGACGCCCGGCTGAGGGCCTGGGGCCGAGGAGGGCTCGCCCCCGCAGCGCCAGCCGGACCGACCGGCCCCTCGCCCGGACCGCCGGTGTGTCGGGCGTCGCCGCGGCGGCGGGTCTCGCGTAGTCGATGCGCAGGACCAGCGCGAGTCCGTCGATCTCGGTGCCGGGCAGGCCGAACGGCACGACCGACTGGCCGGTGGGCGCGAGCTCCGCGGCGGTGGTCAGGTGGTCGTCGTCGCCCAGCAGCGTGACGTCGAAGCCGTAGGAGCGGTCGAACAGGGTCAGCACCACGCGGGCGTCGAGGGTGAACTCGTGCGCGGCGGCGGGCCGGTAGGCGAGGCGGACCGCGGGCAGGCTGGCCCGATGAGTGATCCGCACTCGCCCGCCGAACAGGGCGATGTCCGCGAGCTCGGCGAGGAAGAGCGTGTTCGCCGCGTCGGCGTGGTCGATCCGGGCGAAGAGCCGGATCGAGGGCGTCCCGCCCGTCCCGGAGATCTCCATGACCGACCGCAACAGCGTCCCCGGTGCCGCGTTGCGCACGTCGAGCTCGGCGGTGAACAGCGTTCCGTCGGTCAGCTCCAGCGGCGAGCCCACCAGGTCGGCGACCGGCGAGGGGAGCTCGGGCGCGGCCGCGGCCAGGGCGGTGCCGATGCGCGCGGCCACCGCGCTGAGCGTCTCGCCGGTCGGTAGGCTCGCGACGATCAGCCGGGCGTCGCGGACCATGAGAACGTCGTCGACCCCCAGGCTCGGAAACAGCCGGCTGAACACGAACCCGTCGTCGAGCGCCACCGCCAGCACGAAGCTCGCGTCCGTCGTCAGCAGCACCGCGTCGCCAGAGCTCGCGAGCCGGCCGTGCAGCACCAGATCACCCGCGGTGAGGTTGGCCCACAGCGTCGCCGAGCTGAAGGCCGGCGCGGTGAGGCCGACGGGCAGCACGTCCGCCCAGCGCCGGCCCGGCGCGGCACCGGAGACGTCGTCGGTGAGCGTGGGCAGGCTGAGCTGGGCCGCCTCGGCCGGGGCGACCGTGCCGGTGAGGATCAGCGGTGTCGCCGCGGTCCCGAGCCGCAGGCCGACCGTGGTCCGCAGGCCCGCGAAGCTCAGCGCTCCGGCGAGGGTGACCTGCACCGGGGCGCCGGTGCGCGCGACGTCGACCGCCCCGCGCAGCTCCTCGACGGCCAGCGTCATCGCGCCCAGTCGCGGATGCCAGTCGAAGCCGGCCTTTCCCGCGACGTGGAACCGGCCGGTGTCGGGGACGGCAACCAGGTCGGCGGTCCGCAGGGTGATCCTGGCGGGGAGCGCGCCTGGCGACCCGTTTCCGGCGGCCACGGCGAACGCCTGGTCGGACAGGTCGTTCGCCGTTGCCACGAGGTCGAGCTCGACCTCCTCGGTGAGCGAGCCGGCGAACTCCCAGGGCCCCTGCCTGGCCGGTTTGGCCGCCCGGACCTGGAAGGTGACGGCGCCGACCGTCACGGTGCCGACCACCGCGCCGGTGAGCCGTCCCGGGCGAACCGGGAAGTCGGCGTCGATCTCGGCCCGCACCTCGGTGATCGACAGCCTGCCCGGGATGACCGTCCACAGGTCGGGGACGGCGATCTGCGCGGCGAATCCGGCCAGCGCACCGTCGGTACCGCGGAACCGGACGACGACCTTCGACAGCTCGAACCCCTGCGCCAGCGGGAGCGTGGCGGGCAGATACCGGCGGATCTCCGCCGGGGCCATCCAGTGGTCCAGCTGCGCGAAGCCGTCGAGGCTACCCGTGCGGGCGAAGACGGCGGGCTTGTTCCAGGCGATCCGCAGGTACCAGTCGGCGTCGAAGTCGGGTTTGATCATCGCGGCGTCGACGGAGTGCCCGCCCAGCGTGACGACGCCGGAGAGCATGCCGCTGCCCTGCCGGGTGCCGACCGCGGTGGTGCGCCGCAGCGCGAGGCTCGCCTCCAGGTCCGACACGACCAGCTGGCCCATGATGATCGTCCAGGGTGCCGACTGCCGGATGCCGACGCTCAGCGAGGCCAGCTGGCCGGCCGCGGGGTCGTGGTCGAGCGCGAGCTGGACGATGTCGAGACTGCCAAGGCTCGCGAGGCCGGTCGGCAGGGTGGTGCTCCCACCGCCCAGCAGCCTCGTCAGGTCACCGATCGACGGAAGCTGGATCTTCTCGCCCGAGGCCAGGGCGAAGGTCCACAGGCCCGTCTCGGCATCGGCGGGAATCCTCGCCTCGAGGCCGAACCGCGAAACCCGCCGGGCCCCACGGCGGAAGGCGACCGTGCCGGTGATCGTGCCGTACGGCGACCAACGGCCGCCGCCGCGCTGCAGCGACAGATCGACCGTCCAGTCGGACAGCTCGAAACCATCGGTGCCTCTGCCGGCGAACTTCCACGGCTGGGACTGGCGGAAGCGCGGCAGGACGCCCGTGACCGTCCGCGCGTTCAGGTCGACGTCGAGGACGACCTGGTCGAGCGTGATCGGGCCGCGGGCCACCAGGGTCGCCGGCAGCGAGCCCAGCGCCGCGCCGTCGGTGAGCCCGGCGCTGGCCGCGGCGGTCGCGAGCGCCGGCAGCCGCGCGGGCTCGGTGAACTCCACCGTCGCCGGTGCCTGGGCGCCGAACCGCACCCTGACCGGATACGAGGCGCCGCCCAGGGTGACCGTGCCGGTGGCGGCGGCGGCGAACGTCGTCCGCGAGACCTCCGCAGTCCCGGCGGACCAGGGTCGCCTGGTGACCGTGAGCGCCAACGCGGTGCCCTCGACGTGCAGCTCGGGAGCCGAGACGATCCGCCAGGGTGTCCGCGGCACCGCGACCGAGAACTCGGTACGGGTCGGCCCGCGACCGCTCGCGTCGGTGGTGATCGTAAGACCGTTGATCGTCGCGGGGCCGGGCAGCGCCGGCAGGGTCCGCAGCGCGGTCAGCACCGGGTCGGGCGTGGCCGTGACCGCGAGCGCGGCACCGACGGACCCGAACGCCGGGAATCCCGCCTCGGTACCGACCCGGACGACGACGGTGCCCGACCAGGCATGCGGCAGGTCGACCTCGGCCCGCACCGGTTCCCCGCCCAGGCCGGACAGCACGCCGACAGCCAGGAAGGTGCTGGTGTTCGGGGCTCCCGGCGCCGCGCTCTCGCCCGGGGGGTCGGTGCGCAACGTCACGGTCGCGGCCGTCAGGGTGAGCGGGTCCTGGCCGGCGCGGCCGAGGACGAGGTCGAGCTGGCTGGTGGAGGTCAGGGCGAACGCCGGACGGCCGTGCGCGTCGAGCCGTACCGCGCCGCGCAGCGTGACCGGCGTCCGTTTGGCCGCCGTGGCGGCATCGACGGCCACGCCCACCCTGGTGCGGATGGTAGTCACGCCCTCGAACTGGAGGTCCGCGGCGGCGCCGGGACTCGTCGAGGCCGTGAGGGTCGCGGACCGGAAGACGACACCGTCGGCGGCATCGCCGGCAAGCACACCGAAGCCCGCGCCCCAGGTCCAGCCGGCGGGAAGGCTCACGGTGAGGCGGCCGCGCAGAGCCCGGTCCGTCCCGACGGCGGCGGTGAACGTGCAGATCAGGGGCGCCGATCCGAACGTCACCGCCTCGTCCGTCGGCGGGGTGAGGGCGCCGTGCAACGTGAGGGTGGTGCCGTCGTCGGCCAGCGTCGGGCCCGTCGACGAGTCGATCACGATCAGCCGCCCGAACGCCGCGGCCAGCTCGGTGGCCACCCTGTCCGCCTGCGCGGGCTGCCCGGCGAGGAAGACCTCTGCGTCGAAGGCGTACCGGTGCGACGTACCTGACCCGTCGACGCTGGTGCGATGGGCGATCAGCCGATCACGCAGCAGCTCGAGGGGCGGCTCGGGCGACCACAGGTCGAACGCCACACGAGCGCTCCAGGGGCTGAGCGTGACGTGGCGCACGGCCTGGACCATGGTGTGGTACACGCCGACCTGCTGCGACGAGGGGTCGATCGCGAAGTAGACCGACGTCCCTCCGGCCGGTCCCATGTTGATGGTGCCGTCGGGGGCATCGCTCCTGAGAATGTGGGAGTTGACGCCGGCGAGCGGCGTCCAGCTGAGCAGCACGCCGCTCTTGTACGACGTCACGCGCAGGTCCGGGGCCGGCAGGTCGTCACTCATCCGGCGGCTCTCTCGTCGAGGGCGGTCAGCTTCCGTCCAGCGCCGAAGTCCAGCGGCGTGACTCCGGCGGCCGTGAAGGCGTCGACGCCGATGCCGGGGACAGCCGACGGGTCGGTGGACCAGCGCGCGATCTGCTCGTGGTAGTGCCGCAGCGCCGGCAGCGCCGGGAACTCGGTCAGGAGACGCGGTGCGCGGACCGAGGTCGCGACCAGTTCGTTGGCGAAGATGTCGAAACTCTGAAGGATCGACCAGGTGAAGCCGTGCAGGCCGATCAGCTCGCCGAGCGGGTTTCCGGCTGAACCCGGTGGGTGGGACCTCGCGGCGAACAGATAGGTCGTATACCGCCACTCGACCGCGAGATCCGTCGGGCCGAACTCCAACGGCGCGATCGTGACTCCGCCCGCGGCCGGAGACCGGGGCGTCCACATCGGCCCGAGCTCGGGCAGCACCGAGTTGTCGAGGTCGGCGACCACCCGCCGGCTGTCCACCCCGTCGCCGAGCGGGACGAGCTCGGCCATCTTCCACATGCCGCGCAGCACCGCCGACTGCCGGGCCGACTCGACGTCCGCCGGGTCCAGCCGGTAGATCTCGATCCGGGTGCCCGCCGGATCCGGCGCGACGCAGAAACACTGCGCGCCCTGCCGGACAAGGAGATACGGACCGACGACCTCGCCGGCCAGGTCCCTGTACCGCTGCCCGGACTGGCCCTTCGGGACCAGCTCGGACAGCGCGATGTCGAAGACGCCCCGCAGCGCCACGTCGGCCGCCGTCGGTCTCAGCGAGCGGTAGGGCGCGATGGGCGCGAGCAGGTCGCGTAGGTCGCCGGCGGTGAGCAGCCCCGGCGAGACGGCGCTGACCAGCGACGCGCACCGCGCCTGGTTCGGGGTCGCCGGCGCCGACGGGAACAGCAGCACGCCGTTGCGCCGTGGGTAGGTCCCGAAGTCCCGCGCGCTGGCGACCGGTACGGGCAGCGCCCCGGTGAGCGCGTAGAACGGCTGGCGCGTCGCATGGGCCGAGGCCACGGCGTCGGCGGGGCCCATGTAGTCCACGAAGCTGAGATCGGCGGCGGCGTAGGGCCCGCGGTCGGCGAACTGGCCCCCGTAGGAGTCCGGCGGGACCGGTACCCCGTCGAAGAGAACCTGTACGAACTGCTGGTAGCCCAGAAAGTCGACGTCACCACGCGCCCGAGGGTCGTCGTCCTGATACGGATCGTAGTAGGCGCGCGCGAGGATCGGCTGACCGTAGGAGTCGTCGATACCGAAGAAATGCGGGCCGATCTGCCAGTGAAGACGACCCAGGGGCGCTTTTACCTGGTGATTCTCGACGACGCCGCGCAGGTGCCATACACCGTCGGGCTGTACGGGGTCAAGGAGGGAAAGTCCCTGTGGCACAGTTGGCCCTACGATCTCGCGAGCACCGGAACGAACACCGTCTTTTTCCTCCGTTGACCCACCCGGCCAGCACCATCCTCAACAAGCGGTGACGCTCGGTATCCAAAAATGTATGCAGAGCATATATCATTGGGCTTGGTTAGGCGCAAGGGCGTGAAACGCCGGAAAACCCTGCTCGTTAGCCCTTCTTGTCCACGCACAGACAATGGCGCACGATGTCGACACCATTGTGCGCCACTACTCTTCTTGCTCGTGTTGGTGACCGTGCGTTATCCGCCTCCTCCACCGAACGCGCCCTGCGGCGGCTCAACACCCAGAGCCACCGAGCCGAGCTGATCGTCTCACCGACTCCCGATCCGCACGGCGGCGCTCGGCGACGAACCCATCACGCGGAACGTCGCGGCGCTCGTGCAACCGCCCGGGAAGGCAGACGCGCCGATCCGGTCAGTCGATGACCAGGAGGCACGGAAGGTCGTCGCGGTCGCGCTCGCGCTCGTCGACCGGATGGCGCCGCTGTGGCTCGTGCTCTTGGCCCTCGGGTTGCGCGGGGTTGCGCGGGTTGCGAAAAGGGGAGGCGCTCGCGCTGCGCTGGGACGCGCTCGGTCTGGACCCGGGCACGGTCGCTATCGTCCGCAGGCAGCGGCGGCGGGCCTTCGTCACCCGGAAACCGGCAAACAGCGCTGGGACTGATCGAAGACGAGAACCTCAAGACCAGAGGTTCGAAAGCGGTCCTCGCGTTGCCCGAAATGCTCGTCGCGGTGCTCCGCGAACACGGGCGCCGACAGGACCAGGTCAAGCAGGAAGCCAAGGAGAAGGCCGAAAGGTTCGGCCTCGACTCCAAAGTGCTGTGGGCGGATGACGGTCTGGTGCTCAGCCGCGACTCACGGGCGGGGAGTCAGCTGGTGCGTGCATTCCCGTTGGTCTGCGGTGTCGGGTACGGGCAGACCGCGAGCCTGTTCGACTTGCGTCCAGGCGATCTGGGCGGAAGCGCCGTCGAAAACCAGGAGTGCAGCTGTGATCAACGATGATCGCCCGATCCCGTAGCGGCAGTGCGTGGCGATGTGCGCGCTGCCTGCGCTTCTCCGGCGAGGCCGAGCGCGTCGAGTTCAGGTTGGGTGAGCGCGCAGATGAGGATGTCAACGCCGCTCGTAGCCAGCGCGACCATCTCATCGTCGATCCAGTCGAGCCCTCGGGGCCTCGCCGTGATGCTCAAGCTGCCTGGACCTGGACGGTCGACTGTGTAGAGGGTTGGGCGCAAGTACGGACCTTCCGGCCGATCGGTTGGCAGATCGATGCGGTTCGAGTCCATGACCTTCTGACAAGACGCCATCAGGATTCGGCTTGCCCGGCGGCGCTACGCCGAGCGATGACGCGGCGGGACCTTGCCCAGACAAAGACCTTGATCGAACCCATTGCGGTACGGACCCTGGAAAGAACAGAGCCCCGCGCCACCCGTCGGCGGCTGCGGGGCTCTGACCTGTCTCAACCAGACACTGCGGGATTGCTCAGCGGCCCTGTTTCCTGGGACGAAGTCCCAGGCCGTAGGGTCCGGGGGTCGCCCCCGGGGCAATATTGCGGGCCGTGGGAAGGCGACCGAAGGTCACCGACCACACAAACCCGCCCCGGTGCGCTCGGAGGTGTGCTGGCTCAGGACATAGGAGACAGGTGTCTCAGGACATAGGAGACAGGTGTCTCAGGACATAGGCGACACGTGTCTCGGGTCATCGGAGACGAGACCGACTAGTTCGATCATGGTCGATGTCGAAGGCGCGGTTGGTGATCACGGCTCTGGTCGTGGAGGGGCAGACGGCGGCGCAGGTCGCCCGCCGGTACGAGGTGAGTCGGGGCTGGGTCTACAAGCTGAAAGCCCGCTACGACGCTGAGGGGGAGGTGGCGTTCGAGCCGCGGTCGCGACGGCCGGTCTCGTCTCCGACCGCAACGTCGGTGGCGATGGTTGACCTCGTGCTGCGGTTACGTAAGGAGTTGGCCGAAGCCGGCCTGGACGCCGGCGCGGACACAATCGGCTGGCATCTCGCCCATCACCACGACACGACGCTGTCGCGGGCGACGATCAACCGGATTCTGAACCGTGCCGGGGCGGTCACACCCGAGCCTGCGAAACGGCCCCGCTCGTCCTACATCCGTTTCCAGGCGGACCAGCCGAACGAATGCTGGCAGTCAGACTTCACCCATTACCGGCTGACCCGGCCGAACGGCAAAATCGGCATCGACACCGAAATTCTCACCTGGCTGGACGATCATTCCCGGTTCGCCCTACGAGTCTCAGCTCACCTGAAGATCACTGGGAGGATCGTGGTCGCGAGCTTCCGGCAGGCCGCTGACCTGCACGGCTACCCCGCCTCGACGCTCACGGACAACGGGATGGTCTACACGGTCCGGCTCGCCAGCGCCGGTGTCGCGGGCGGGCGGACCGGGTTCGAAGCAGAGCTACGCCGCCTCGGGATCGTGCAGAAGAACTCCCGGCCGAACCATCCCACGACCTGCGGGAAAGTCGAACGCTTCCAACAGACGTTGAAAAAATGGCTGGCCGCGCAGCCCGTTCAACCGGCCAGCACTTACGCGCTGCAGACGCTGATCGACCAGTTCGTCGAGACTTATAACCAGCACCGGCCGCATCGATCGCTACCAGGCCGCTGCACGCCTGCCGTCGCCTATCAGGCCCGGCCGAAAGCCCGACCGAACACCGACCGCAGCGCCGACAGCCATGACCGCGTCCGGCGCGACCACGTCGACGCCAACGGGAAACTCACCCTGCGCGTGAACGGCCGGCTGCACCACATCGGGATCGGACGAACCCACGCCCGAACCCCCGTACTCCTGCTCGTCCACGACCTGCACGCCCGGATCATCCACGCCACCACCGGCGAGATCATCCGCGAGCTCACCATCGACCCGACCCGCGACTACCAGCCCACGGGCCGACCCCGCGGACCCGCCCCCAAAACCCAAACAGCCGAACCCCCGAGATGAGGGTTCAGCTGTCTCCGATGTCCTGAGACATCACACGGTGCGCTCGGAGGGACTCGAACCCCCAACCTTCTGATCCGTAGTGCGCTGATTGTTGTGTTTGTCGGTGATGTCTGGTGCTGACCTATCCCGATGTGTCCGGTGGTCAGCGCTTCCCGGTGCCGGTCGGTGCCGGTGTGTGCCGGGCAGGGATGGCGTGTGCGCGCACACGTCGCGCACACCTGGGCCGGTTCACGGCTTCTATGGTGGCGCCGATCCGCGTGGGCCGCCAGCTCAACGGCCGAGTCGACCGGAGTGCCGACCTCGGCGGGTGTGTCGCGGTGGAATATCGGCCTCTGGCGTGCGTGGTCGTCGCGGCACGTAAGGCCGGTCGGTTCGTCGGCCATGATTGCGGGCCGGTCTGCTGGGTCTCGCCGATCGGGTTCGCCGTCTCGCGGCCAGTCGAGGGTGTCACCCGGTGAACCGGCACAGAGAAGAATCGGCGGTCCTGCCCCGCGAGACTGCTCCGGCTATCGCTGGGAGTCCCCATGCGGCGCGGCTCGTCACCGCGATGGTCGTGGTCGTTGTGGGGCTGACGTTTCTGTTCGGGTTCGGGAACTCGTTCGCTCTGGGTCTGCGGCTGGGGGTGCCGGTTTTCATCGCTCCTCTGGTGGCGCCGGCGGTGGATCTGTCGGTGGTCGGCCTGCTGCTGGGACTCCGCCAGCTGGCCGTGCACGGTGACCCGGCGGGGGTGGGGCGGTCGGCGCGGCGGTTGTTGGTGTTTGCCAGTCTGGTGACGTTGGCTCTGAATATCGCGGAGCCGCTGCTGGCTGGCCGGTATGGCAAGGCGGCGTTCGACGCCGTCGGCCCGTTGCTGATGATCGGCTGGGCCGAGGTCGCCCCTGGCCTGATCCAAGCCATGCACGCGACTAGGGCAAGCACGCACCCGCCAGGCCCGCCAGTGGTCGGCGCCACCGCCATGCCGTCCGATCAGCGGGCGGTATCCGCACAGGCTCGTCGGAACGGGCAGGTGAAAGCCCCGTCGTCTGGTGAGACGGGGCCTCAGGCCGAGCCGGGGGCTCGGGAACAGGATCTCCTGCACCGCGCCCGCGCGGAGGACGTCCTGCACTGGCAGCACCATCGGCGCCCGATCTCCGCCGCGACGCTGCGCGATCGACTCCACGTCAGCGCCGGCACCGCCCGCACCCTCGTCGGCCAGCTCCGCAGCGACACACACACCAAAATCGAAGACACGGCCGGGCCACCCGGCGACACCGACTGAGATCCAAGATCGGACTGCTGAGACCTGAAAGCCTGGCCGGATGGAGGTAGTGGCAGGTCCGAAAATGCCAGAGCCCCGCGCCACCCGTCGGCGGCTGCGGGGCCCTGACCTGCCTCAACCAGGCGCGCACTCTAGGGGAATCGAACCCCAACCGGCCGACCCGCATCCGACCGGATCTCGCCGTGGACGTCCTGCGCGTCCGCAAAGCGCTGTGCTGCAGGACCGAACCTACCAGAGCCGGGGTCTTCCACATGATCGCGATCTAGGTCGCCGGCTACATGGCAAGCACGCGCTGATTCCTTGCGTCACGCCGGCAACCTGTTGGTCGCCTGTCAGCTGGCCAGATATCTGACCAGAACGGAGATGACCGTTGATGTGGTTCGGCTTCACCGCTCTCCGGCCCGTTCGGCCATAGTGATCGCCATCGCGTTGATCACCGAGTCGTCTCCGCCGTGCGAGCCCTCGCCAAGGCGTTCCGGGAGGGTCGGGAGTTCTGGGCGAGCAGGCTGGAGGGCCTTGATGGGATTCCGAGGGGGCCGAGGTGTACGGCGCGCCGAGTCGGGCAGGCGAGCGGTAACGGCCCACCCAGCCCTCGACGGCCAACCGTCACGCGGGCGGCCGGCGCACCTGCTTCACTATGCTCCGGCCGTCGTCGCCACGCCAACGTACCCCCATTGAGATTTCGGCCGCGGCGGTAACGAATCTTCGAGGTTATTCCCAGGGGGCTTGGTCGCCCATCTTCTTGTAGTACTTGGCCAGGTGGTTCTTGACTCGGGTGATATCGGCCGTGGGTAGGTCGACGCCGCCGCGTGAACCCTGCATGACCGCCGCGGCCGCCATCACCGCCCGCGGTACCACGGTCAGCTCCCCGTCGATGACGTCGGCGATGAGCATCTTGTAGCCGGTGAACTCGTCTTTCTTGTCACGGTCGTACCAGAGGTGCGCTTCGCGGTACCTGCCGTTCGGGGCGTTCTGCGCCTCGGCCCACCGGCGGACCCGCTTCTCGGCCGCCGCACCGTTCCAGGCGCGCTTTCGATCGGTCATCGGCAGGTCCTTGAACGGGGTGACGGACATGCGAGCCTCCTCGTCGTCCGCGCGGGCGATCAGTTCTACGTCAACGCTTCCCCGGTCGCGTGGGTCGTATGCCTTGGCTGGCTGCTCACCCTGGCGCGCCCCGTGCGGCGGGTGGCGACCGGGTCGGTGGGGCGGTCAGGTGAGGAAGTAGTGGAGGGCGTTGATGACGGCTGCTGGGTTCTCCTCAGCCATGTGGTGGCCGGAGTCGATCGGCAGGCCCCGCAGTCGTGGTGCCCAGGGGCTCCAAATCGCCAGGGGGTCGCCGTAGAGGCGTTCGAGGTCGTCGCGGGTCGACCACAGGAGCAGGGTCGGGCATTGGACGGCGTGGCCGGCTCGGCGGTCGGCTTCCTCGTGTTCTCGGTCGAGGCCGAGGCCGGCCCGGTAGTCCTCCAGCATCGCCCGCACGGTCGCCGGGTCGTGGATGGCGGCGTGGAACTCCTGGTAGTTCGCCTCTCCCATGGCCTGCGGGTCGCTGGTGTACCAGGCGTCGGGGTCGGCCAGGATGGCTCGTTCCGGCTTGTCGGGCTGGGCGAAGAAGAACCAGTGGTACCAGTCGTGGGCGAACGTGGCGTCACACCGGGCGAGGGCTTCGCTGATGGGGACGCCGTCCATGACCACCAGCCGGCTGACCGCGTGCGGATGGTCGAGGGCGAGGCGGAACGCGACGTAGCAGCCGCGGTCGTGACCGGCAACCGCGAATGTCGGGTGTCCCAGGGATCGCATGAGGCGCAGCAGGTCCTGGGCGACGGTGCGCTTGGACTGCTGCGCGTGGTCGGGACGCACCGGTGCCGCGTCCGAGGCGCCGTAGCCGCGCATGTCCGGGCAGACCACGGTGAACCCTCGCTCGACGAGTGGGGGCGCGACGCGATGCCAGGTGGCGGCGGTGCGCGGATGACCGTGGATCAGCAGCAGCGGCGGCCCGTCGCCGGCGTGCCTGACCCGAAGCTCCACCTCGCCCACGTCGATCCGCTCGTCGACGAAGTCCTCGAACATGAGCCAGGCCCTACCCAGCCGATCAGCCAGGCAAAGGGTCATGGTGGTATCGGGTGGGTGATCGTGATGTGCAACGATGGCGCGGCGCTCGGGGGTCGCGCGAGTAATACGAACGATCTGTGGAGATTCCTGTTGATGCTCGCTGCGCCCAGCCGCCCCTACACGGTTCTGCTCGCTGAGGACGACCCGGGCGACGCCCTGCTGGTCGAGGAGGCCTTCGAGATCCGCGGCCTCGGACAGAATGTCCAGGTCGTGGGCGATGGCGTCGAGGCGATGGCGTATCTGCGCGACCCCGCGCGCCCGAGGCCGGATCTGATCATTCTCGATCTGAACATGCCGCGCATGGACGGCCGGGAGACCTTGGCGGCTATCAAGAGCGATCCGGCGTTGCGGGCGATCCCTGTTGTGGTGCTCACGACCTCGGACGCTCCCGATGACCTGATGGCTGCCTACGGGCTGCACGCGAACGCCTATGTCTGCAAGCCCAGGGAGCTGGACGGCTTCCTCGGCGCGGTCCACGCGATCGACGACTTCTTCCTGGACCTCGTCCGGCTCGCCCGCCAGCGGTGACCAGCTAGGCGAGGTGGGCCGCGTTCCGGCTCAGGGCCTCGCGTATGGCCGCGGTGCGCAGCTCCTCCAGACGGCTTGCCTGATGGCGAGCGCGTGACGCGAGAACGTCGAGTTCGTCACTGTCCAGGTCCAGGGCCGGGTCATGCAGCGCGACCGTGCGCAGCGTCTGCCAGCCGAGCGACTTGCCCTCGACGCCGAGGCGCAGCATCTCCAGTTCGACGACCGAGCTGAGCGGCGAACGTCTGAGGATCCGGCCGTTGGCCTTCGCGCGTGCGAAGAACTCGGCGAGCCAGCCGGCCACCATCTTGTAGCGGCGCCGCGAGATCCCCAGCCGCGTCAGTATCGCGATGAACGCCGCCCGGTCGGTGTCGATCTCCCGCGAGATCGACGCGAGCGCTGGGCCGAGTGCCGTGCTGTCGTGCCCTTCCGCCAGTCGGCGAGCGAGCCGCAGGCCGGCAGTGGAACCCGCCAGGTGATCGTTGAGATAGATCCCGAGCAGCCGGTCGGCGCCGGGATCACCGCGAGATCCCGCGGCCCGTCCGAACCATCCCACGGCGTTCGTGATGACCCGCCCCTGCGTGGATCCAGCGAGCGAAACACCCATGTGCCATCACCTCCCGATTGGCCGGCACAGCTGCCCCGTGAGTACGAAATCGGGCGGCCGGGCGCGGGTACCATCGGTAACGCACTGAATCAGGCCGTACCCGTCGAGTAGCGGTCTGAACGCGGGCTTCCGCAGTACGGGGGCCCTTTACGTGGTGGGGGCGGGGACACCGCACAGTGCGGACAGGGTGCGGGCGTTGCGGACGGCGTGGCCGTGTCCGTCGTTGTTGAAGTAGGCGTAGACGTCGAGGCCGCCGGCGCGCCACTCGGCGATCCGGTCGCGCCACCACCGTAGGTCGTCGTCGCTGTAGGAGCCCGCGTAGAGCGCGTCGTGGTCGGGTCCGTGCAGCCGGACGTAGACGAACGACGTCGTGGCCCGCAGGACGCAGGGCAGGCCCGCGCCGCTGACGACGCAGTAGGCGGCCTGATGTCGCTCCAGCAGTGCATAGACGGGTTCGGTGTGCCAGGACGCGTGCCGCAGCTCCACGGCGAGCCGGAGCCAGGGCGGGATGCCGGCGAGGAAGTACTCCAGCCGGGCGTCGTCCCTGGTCTGGCGGGCATCGAGCTGGACGAGGACGACAGCGCGGCGTTCACCCAGCTCGTGCCAGCCGGCGATGATGCGCCCGGTCCAGGCTTCGGGGCTGTGCAGGCGCTTGGCGTGGGTGAGGCCGCGGGGTGCCTTCACCGACATCGTGAATCCGGCCGGCAGGCGTCGTCGCCAGGACGCGAACGCCGCGTCGGATGGCCACCGGTAGAAGCTGGCGTTGAGCTCGACGGTGTCGAAGTGGCGGGTGTAGATCTCCAGCCGCTGTCGCGGTGGCGTTCCCGCGGGGTAGAGGACACCGTCCCAGTGGTCGTAGCTCCACCCGGACGTTCCGATGTACAGGTTCGCCATCAGCGGCCCGCACCTCCGCTTCCGTCCGCGTCGCGTCCGAGCTGCCAGGTCCTTGTGGGCCGGCGGTTCAAGCTGGTGTGCGTCAGGCCCGGATCGCCTGGTGGGCGCCGGGGCGGCGGCGGTCGTGGGCCGTGGCGCGCAGCGCGCGGACGAAGGTGCGCCCGGTCTGGGGCAGCGACTTGAGGAAGGCTGGCGTTCGGACGCCGTGGGCCTGGGTGTCGAAGATGCCGTGCGCGCCGTGGTCGTGGGTGTCGTCGGCGGGCTGGCGCAGGTTGTCGGGCCGGTTGGTGGGCAGCGGGGCGTCGGTGAGCTGGGTGTCCCAGGCGCCGAGCGCGGCGTAGTGGTTGCCGAAACCGGGGGCGATCGAGCCGGCCGCGACCAGTGCCTTGTTCCACGAGCCGATGATCATGGAGTGGCGGCCGTCGAGGGCGACGCGCACGATGTGCTTCGCGCAGACTTCGGGCTCGTAGATCGGTGGGACGGGCTGGGGCTGGCGGGTCATCGTCGTGTGGCACCAGCTGAACTGCGGGGTGTTGACGGCGGGCAGGTGGACCATCGAGAGGCGTACCCGGCTGCCGTCGTGCAGCAGTTCGGCCCGGGCGGCCTCGAAGAAGCCCCGGCAGGCGAACTTCGCGGCGCAGTAGGGGGCCTGCAGGGGGATGCCCAGGAAGGCGAGCGCCGAGCCGATGTTGACGATCGAGCCGCGGTCGCGGGGGCGCATCCGATCGAGTGCGGCCATCGTGCCCCAGACCTGGCCGAGGAAGGTGACCTCGATGGCCCGGCGGAGGTCCTCGGGTGCGGTGTCGGCGAGTGGTGCGAACGTCGTGGTCATGGCGTTGTTGACCCAGACGTCGAGGGGACCGAGCTCGTCCTCGGCGGCGGTCGCCGCCGCGTCGACGGCCTTGTGGTCGGCGACGTCGGCGGGCAGGACGAGGGCACGGCGGCCCCGGTCGCGCACGTCGCGGGCGGCTGCCTGTAGGCCGGCGTCGCCGCGGGCGAGGAGCGCGACGTCGAAGCCGTGGTCGGCCAGGGCGAGGGCGGTCGCGCGCCCGACGCCCGCGGAGGCTCCGGTCACGAGCGCGACGCGACGTTCGGTCATGGCTTCACCTTTTTCTTGCTGATGGCGGGTCTGTGGCGAGGGTGGCGGCGGTTTCGAGCAGGAGGGCGTGGACGAACGCCTGGGGCAGGTTGCCGCGTAGCTGGCGCTGGTCGACGTCGAACTCCTCGGCGAACAGGCCGGGGCTGCCGCAGCTGGCCCGGCCGCGTTCGAACAGGGCCCGGGCTCCGACCGGGTCGCCGAGGGAGTGGCGGGCGAGCGCGAGCAGGAACCCGCAGAGCAGGAACGCGCCTTCGGCCTCGCCGAGGGGCTTGCCGTCGAGGCGGAAGCGGTAGACGTAGTCGTCGTGGACGAGGTCGGCCTCGACCGCCGCGACCGTCGCCCGCGATCGTGGGTCGGTGGGTGGCAGGGCGCCGCGCAGGGCGGGCAGCAGGAGGGCGGCGTCGACGCGGGGGTCGTCGGGGGAGCGTTGCCAGCGGCCAGTGGGATGTACGCAGTCGGCGGTGACGTCGGCGAGCAGCGCGTCGGCCAGGTCGGTGTAGCGGCGGGCGAGCCGGGCGGGCGCGTGGCCGGCGACGGCGCGCAGGCCGCCGACGCAGGTCAGCCGGGAATGGGCCCAGCGGCGGTCGTCGAGCTCCCAGATGCCGGCGTCCGGCTCGTGTCCGCGCTGGGTGATCGCGTCGACGGCGGTCTGGATCGCCTTCCAGCCGTCGAGGTCGAGCCGGTCGTGTCCGGCGGCGAGGGCGAACAGCTCGAGGGCCTCGCCGAACGTGTCGAGTTGGAACTGGTGGTTGGCCTGGTTGCCGGCCCTGTCCGTGCCGCCGGGGTAGCCGGCCAGGTGGGTCAGGGCGCGTTCGGCCGGGACCGGGCCGCCGCGGGTGGTGTAGGTCGGCCTCAGATCCGGCCCGTCGGCCAGCAGGCGTTGCGCGACGAAGTCGACGGTCGTGTCCAGCAGGGCGAGCTGGCCGTGGGCCGCGGCGGCTCGGCCGGCGTAGCACTGGTCGCGGATCCAGGCGTAGCGGTAGTCGTAGTTACGTCCGGCGCCGGCGTGTTCGGGCAGGCTCATCGTGGCCGCGGCCGCCATGCCGCCGACGGAGCTGGTCAGTCCGGTGAGGGTTGCCAGTGCCTGCTCGGCGTCGCGGCGGGCGAGCGTGCCCGCCGCCGGGACGCCGGCCCGCTCCCGCCAGCCGCTCTCGGTCGCCGCCCACAGCTGGTCGGGGCGGATGCCGCGCCGGCGGCGGGGGAGTGGCCGGTCGCTGATCTCCAGGCACAGGTCGTGCTGGTCGCCGGCGGTCAGGAGGTTCAGGGTGAGCATCAGGGGGCCGTCGCCGGTGCGGGTCGCCTCGGACGCGCCCCACCAGCGGAAGGCCAGCGGACCGGACTGGCCGGTCCACACGCCGCCCGTTCGGCCGCGGCCGGTGTCCGCGGCGGCGGCCATGGCCTGCTGGCCGAAGCCGGCGCGGACGTCGAGCACGACGCGCAGGCGCACGGAGCCCTCGACCACCCGGATCCGGCGCAGGACCACCGCCGTGTGCGGGTCGGCGGGCAGCGCCAGCGCGTCGCGGCATTCGACGACGCCGTCGGTGAGGACCCAGCGGCTGGTCCAGATCAGCGATCGCGGGTTGTAGGAGCCGCCCCAGGTGAAGCGGCCGACCGGTGTGACGGCGTAGCAGCCGGCGCCGCCGATCAGGGTGGCGAACACGGCGTCGGAGTCCCACGCCGGGGCGCACATCCAGGCGAGGTCGCCGTCCGGGCCGAGCAGCGCGCCGCGTTCGCCGTCGCCGAGGAAGGCGTAGTCACGCAGCGCGCGTGGCGGGTAGAGCACGCGGGGGTCGGTCTGCTCAGCCAACGCGCCACCGTTCCGCGCCGGCCGCGAGCGTCAGGCCGTGGCCCGCGTCGCGGTCGGCGAGCTGGAGGGCTCCGGCGGCGACGGGCGGGACGCCGTCGGCGAGCAGGGGTTCGAGGCGGGCGTGGTCGGCGAACCATTCGACGTGGCGCAGGTTCGGGACGGCCGCGGCGACCGGGGCGTGCAGCGCGGGCGCGCAGTGGGCGGAGACCTCCAGATTGCGGGCCTGGGCGAGGGCGGCGGCGCGCAGCCAACCGGTGTAGCCACCGCAGCGGGTGACGTCCAGTTGGACGCAGTCGACGACGGGAAGCAGCGCCTGGACGTCGTAGAGGTCGGCGGCGTACTCCCCGGCAGCGACGTCGCAGCGCACCGCGGCGCGCACGGCGGCCAGCCCCGCGAGGTCGTCGCTGCTGACCGGTTCCTCGAACCAGGTGACGCCCAGATCGTCGAGCCACCCGCCGACCCGGCGCGCCTGCCCGACCGTGTAGCCGCCGTTCGCGTCGACCATCAGCTGCGCGCTGTCTCCGGCGAGCTCCCGCAGCCTGGCGACCCGGGCCAGGTCACGGTCGATCCGCGTGCCGCCCGCCTCCCCGATCTTGATCTTCAGGCTGGTGGTGCCGGCGGCCTGCCAGCCGGCGACCTGCTCGGCGAGTTGGGCGTCGTCGAGCGTGGTGAAGCCGCCGGAGCCGTAGACCGGCACGGCCTCCCGGCACTGGCCGAACAGGGTGGTGAGCGGCACGCCGAGCATCCGGGCCTTCAGGTCCCACCAGGCGACGTCGACGGCGCTGATCGCCATCATCGTGACGCCGCGGGTGCCGATGTTGCGGCAGGCGCGGTGCATCGCCGACCAGCCGGCCGCGATGTCCCAGACGCGTAGGCCGTGCAAGGCCTCGGCGAGGTGGTCGGCGATCACGGTGGCGGCGGCGGGCGCGCCGTACGTCCAGCCCACGCCGGTCCGCCCGCCGGCGCGCAGGGTCACGGCGACGGCGGTGGTGGCGTCCCAGGTCAGGGTGCCGTCGGCTTCCGGCCGGTCGGTCGGGAACCGGTAGACGGCGGCGGTCAGGCCCTCCAGGCGGGGGTCGTCGCGGGTCATGCGTGGCTCAGCTCGTGCTCGGTGAGGCCGCGCCGGCTGTGCGCCGCGAGCCGGTCGGCTGCTCGCGCCGCGAGCGCCATGATGGTCAGGGCCGGGTTGGCCGCGCCCTGGGTCGGCAGGACGCTGCCGTCGACGACGTAGAGGTTGGGCAGGCCGAAGACCCGGTGCTCGGCGTCGACGACACCGTCCGCCGCGTGGGTCGCCATCCGCGCGCCGCCGACCAGGTGGGCGTACCGGTCGATCGTCATCACCTCGGTCGCACCCGCCGCGGTCAGGATGGCCTCCATCGAGCGTGTCGCCGCTTTGTGCAGGAGCTGGTCGTTGTCGCAGCGGGTGTAGGAGAAGTGCGCGACGGGCAGTCCGTGCCGGTCGGTCTCGTCGGCGAGGGTCACCCGGTTGTCGGCCCGGGGCAGGTACTCGCACAGGGCGCCGAGGGTGGCCCAGTGGACGTAGTCGCGCATGTACTCCCGCAGGGGCGCGCCCCAGTGGCCTTGGGCGATGACGTGTTCGGCCCAGGTGATGGGCAGGGGGCTGACGTTCTGGATCGACCAGCCGCGCCGGTAGGGCCTGGTCGGGTCGGTCTCGTAGTAGTGCTCGCTGGACACCTCCGGCGGCGGTGTCTTGTACATCCGGATCTCGTCGTCGAACCGGCCGGCGGTCTGCGGCGCGCCCTGGACCATCAGGTAGCGGCCGACCTGGTCGTGGTCGTTGCCGAGCCCGGCGGGCCAGCGGCGGCTTGTCGAGAGCAGCAGCAGCCGTGGCGTCTCGATCGAGTAGCCGGCGACGGCGACGGCCCGGGCCCGCTGGACGTGCTCGCGCCCGTCGCGCAGGTAGGTCACGCCGGTGACCCGGCCGGCTCGGTCGTCGACCAGGATGCGGCTGACGTGGCTGTCCGGGCGGATCTCCGCTCCGTGCGCGAGGGCGTCGGGGATGTGGGTGATCAGCGGGCTCGCCTTGGCGTTGACCTTGCAGCCCTGCAGGCAGAAGCCCCGGTAGATGCAGTGCGGGCGGTTCCCGAACCGGCCGTTGGCGATCGCGACCGGGCCGACCCGCGCCTCGATCCCGAGCGCGGCTGCGCCGCGTAGGAAGATCTCGCCGTTGCCGCCGACCGGATGCGGGCTATGGGGGTAGCGGTGGGGGTCGCCCCAGGGCCAGGACTGGCCGGCGACGGGCAGCTCTGCCTCGATCGCCTCGTAGTACGGCCGCAGGTCCTGGTAGCCGATCGGCCAGTCCGCGCCGACGCCGTCGACGCTGCGGGTCGTGAAGTCCGACGGGTGCAGCCGGGGCGTGTACCCGGCGTAGTGGACCATCGAGCCGCCGACGCCTCGGCCGGAGTTGTTCGAGCCCAGCGGCACCGGGTCGCCGCCGCCGATCTGGCGCGGTTCGGTCCAGTACAGGACGTGGGCGCCGCGCTCGTCGCTGACCCAGTCGGTGTCGGGGTCCCAGAACGGCCCGGCGTCGAGGCAGACGACCCGCCAGCCGGCCCGGGCCAGCCGCTGGGTCAGCACGCCGCCGCCCGCGCCCGCGCCGACCACGACGAGGTCGACCTCGTCGTCGCCGTCGAACCGGCGCATGTCCGCGCGCAGCCGGTGGTCGGTGCGGCTGCCGTCGTTCGGCAGCAGCCAGGCCGAGGCGTTGCGGTCCCGCACGTTCTCCCGCCGCCTCACGGGGATTCCTCCGGGGTGAGGAGGCGCTGGTGTTCGTGGCGTTCGCGTTCGACCCGTGCGGCGAAGGGCACCGGGTCGAGGGCGTCCTGCTCGGCGACCTCCCAGTGCTCCCGCGCGTTGACGCCCGGGTTGAGGTAGCCGCGCGGGTAGGCCGGCCCGGGGAAGCCGATCTCGTTCCAGGCCCACGGGTGGGAGTAGAAGGCTGTGCAGGCGTAGCGGGTCCACAGGCTCCAGCTGCGGGCCGCCGCCCAGCGGTGCCAGTCCTGCCCGTCCCGGGTCCGGTCCTGCACGGCCTGGATGATCGCTGCCTGCGCCGGCTCGTCGAGTTCCGCGAAGCCGAGGCCGTGGGCGTCGCGGGCGTCGGCGTCGAGGAAGCCGAGCGTGTCGCGCCAGGCCTGGGCGTCTTGCGGTAGGTCGTCGTAGTGCCAGCCGTCGGTCTCGCCTGCGGCGAGGCGTCCGTCGACCAGCGCCAGCACGGGGACGCGCGGCTCGCCGTCCTGGGCCAGGAGCAGGTCGAGCAGCCGCCCGGCGATCGCCGCCTCGGGTGGTGTGAAGAACGTCAGGTCCGCCGGCGGCACGAGCCGGTGCAGGACGACCCCGGCGGTGACGTCGTCCCAGGCGTCGACGCTGTCGAGGACGTTGAAGCCGGGGAAACGGCCCTTGCGCTGCGGGGTGACGCCGTGTTGGTCCGGTGCTCGGAACGGCATCTACCGGTCTCCCTGCGGCGGGTGTCCCTCACGGCGCAGGACCGAGGCGAGCAGCCCCATCCCGCCCACGACCGACGCCAGCAGCGGCGCGAACACCGGCGGACCGGACTCCAGGTTGTAGCGGGTGACGCCGCCGGGCCGCTGCCGCACTCCGCGCCAGTGCAGGTAGGTGCCCTGCAGTCCGTTCACGACGATCGCGGCCGACGCCAGCGGCAGCACGGTCCGGGCGGCCCGCCGGGAGAACACCGCGGCGATCCCGGCCGGGATCGCCGCCGGGACGATCACGATCGGCCACCACATCATCTTGTTGCCGAAACTCGCCCCGTCGTGCGACAGGTAGATCTCCCCGGCCGTCACGGCGGCGCCGACGGCGGTCAACGCCGACAGGCTGCGTTCGAACCGCCCCGACCGGACGTCCGCCAGCACGGTCTGCGCGACGTCCGGGAGATCCGCGGCCACGGTCACGTCAGTTCTCCTTCGTGCCGGGCAGGTACTGCTGGACCTTGTCCTTGACGCCCTGGCGGACGAATCCCCACCGGTTCTCGTCGCCGTGCAGGACGGCCTTGGCCGTGTTCAGGGCCTGCTCGGCGGTCGCCCGCGGCGGGATCGGCGGGACGTCGGGGTCGCAGCGGATGTCGAGGACCGCCGGCCGGTCGGCGGTCAGCGCCTCGTCCCAGGCGGGGCCGACCGCGTCGGGCGTGGACACCGACAGGCCGATCAGGCCGAGTGACCGGGCGAAGCCGGCGTAGTCGACGTCGGGCAGGTTCTGGGACTCGGCGAACTTCGGGGAGCCCTCCATCGCGCGCATCTCCCAGGTGACCTGGTTGAGATCGTTGTTGTGCAGGATCGCGACGACCAGCCGGGGGTCGGTCCACTGGTGGTAGTAGTGCGCGACCGTGATCAGCTCGGCAAGGCCGTTCATCTGCATGGCGCCGTCGCCGACGAGCGCGATTCCCGGCCGGTCCGGGTGCGCCCACTTCGCGCCGATCACGTACGGAACCCCGGGGCCCATCGTCGCCAGGGTTCCGGACAGCGAGCCGCGGATGTTCCCGTGGAAACGAAGATGGCGCGCGTACCAGTTGGCGGCGCTGCCCGAGTCGGCCGCCACGATCGCGTTACCGGGCAGCCGCGGGGAGAGCTCGTGGAAGATGCGCATGGGGTTGACCGGGTCGGCGCCCGTCATGGCCTGGCGTTCACAGGTGTTCCACCAGGAGGCGGTGTTCTTCTCGATCGTCTCCCGCCAGCCGCGGTCGTCCTTACGGACGATCAGCGGTAGGAGGGCGCGCAGCGTGGCTTTCGCGTCGCCGACCAGGTTCAGCTCGTACGGATAGCGCATGCCGATCCACTTGGCCGAGCGGTCGATCTGGATGCCGCGCGCCTGGCCGAAGTCCGGCAGGAACTGCGTGTACGGGAAGTTCGAGCCGACCGTGAGCAGCGTGTCGCAGCCCCGCATCATCTTCTCCGACGCCGTCGTGCCCAGCAGGCCGATCGAGCCCGTCACCCACCCCAGCTCGTCGGACAGGACGTCCTTACCGAGCAGCGCCTTCGCCGCGCCCGCGCCGAGCAGCTCGGCGAGCTCGGTCAGCTCCTGGGCGCAGCCACGGGCGCCTTGGCCCACCAGCAGCGCGACCTTCTCGCCGGCGTTGAGGATGTCCGCGGCACGCTGCAGGCCCGCCGCATCAGGCGTCACCGTCGCCGGTGTCGTCCCGACGCTGGACGGAACCTGCTTGAACGCGTGCTCCGGTGCCTCATACGGAAGGTCGAACACGTCCGAAGGGAAGATGATCGCGGTCGGGGCGTGCTCCTGCTGCGCGATCCTGATCGCCCGGTCCAGCAGATTGGGCAGCTGCTTCGGGACCGTGCACATCTGCACATAGTCGCTACAGACGTCCTTGTAGAGGCTGAGCAGGTCGACTTCCTGCTGGTAGGAACCACCCATCGCGGAACGCTCGGTCTGACCGACCAGCGCCACGACCGGAACATGGTCGAGCTTCGCGTCGTACAGGCCATTGAGCAGATGAATCGCGCCCGGGCCGCTCGTGGCCGCGCACACCCCCACCTGGCCGCTGAACTTCGCGAAACCGACCGCCTCGAACGCGGCCATCTCCTCGTGGCGGGCCTGCACGAACTGCGGATCATTGTCCGCCCGGCCCCACGCCGCCAGCAGCCCGTTGATGCCGTCGCCCGGATAGCCGAACACCTGGCGGACGCCCCACTCCCGCAACCGGGCCAGCAGAATGTCCGCGACTGTCTGCGCCACGAGGTGATTCCTCTCCACGTCAAATCCGTCGGATCAGTACACCGCGCGTAGCCGGGAAATCGCCCCAGCCACGCGCCAGGCGATCCGGGGCGTGGACAGTCGCCCGACCTTCGGCCTGCCCAGCCCGTAGTCCAGTCATGAAAGGGGAACGACGGCCATTGCGCGGATACACGTCTCGACCCGGTCGCTACCCGACCTATTGGCCGTCAAACAGCATGAATCCGCACGTCGGCGGCCCATTCCTTCTACATCGCGATAGAGGCCGGGTAGTGATCTGGCCGGAGAAGGCCGAGAGTTCGGAGCGGCCGTTCGGTTTGGCCAGCGTCCGGCCGGCTAGGGGACGGGCATGACGACGTTGAGACAGCTCCCGCCGCCTCCTGGGAGCCTCTCGGTGTTCCCCGGCCCGGCCTCGTCCGCTGGCCGGACCAACGATGATCTCGAAGGCCCGGCGCCGACTGGCCGCCCGTCGTCGGCGGAGGTCGGGACGGCGTTGGCCGCTGCCGTCCGCGCGGGCTGGATCGGCGATCTGCCGTTGCCGGGAAGTGGTGACAGCGCGGCCCGGTTCGCCGCGTTCGCCAGGACGTGCGCGGCGGATGTGACGCTGGGCCGCCTGGTGGAGGCGCACGCCGACGCGGTGGCGATCCTCGCCGAGCTCGACGACGGCGGGGCGACCGCCAGCTGGGCCGGGCAGGAAGCGTGCTGGGGCGTGTGGGCCGCCGAGCACCCGGCCGCGACGCTCTCGGCGGCACCGACGTCGTCAGCTGGGCCGGAAGCAGGTCCTGGCCGGGTGGCGCCGGACGCGTCGTGGCGGGTGTCCGGAGCGAAGGCCTGGTGTTCCGGCGCACCGTTTCTCACGCACGCGCTGGTCACCGCCGCCGCTGCCGACGGGAACCGGTTGCTCGCGGTCTCGTTGGCGGAGCCGGGGGTTCGGGTGGCGGACGATGCGTGGGCGTTCAGCGGGATGCGAGCGTCCGGCACGTCGACGGTGACGTTCGACGAGGTGGCGGCCAGGCCCGTCGGGCCGCCGGGCGCCTATCTCGAGCGGCCCGGTTTCTGGCATGGCGCGGTGGGGGTCGCCGCCTGTTGGTTCGGCGGTGCGGTCGGTGTCGCGCGGGCGCTGTCCGGGGCCGCGGGCCGCCGTGAGCTTGACCCGCACGCGCTGGCGCACCTCGGCGCGGTGGACGCGGAACTCGGCGCCGCGGCCAGCCTGCTGCGCGAGGCCGCCGCCCAGATCGACGCCGACCCGGGCGACGAGGCCGGCCAGGCGCAGCGCCGGGCTCTGCGCGTACGGGCGGTGGTGGAGCGAGCGGCGGACGAGGTCCTGCGCCGAGTGGGGCGAGCGCTGGGCCCCGGGCCGTTGGTGGGCGATCTGGAGCACGCGCGACGGGTCGAGGACCTGACGATCTACCTGCGGCAGAGCCACGCGGAGCGGGATCTGGCCACGCTTGGCGGCCTGGTCGCCGCCGGGGAGCCGGGATGGTGCTGACCGAGGCGGGCACCGCCGAAGCGGTCTGGCAGACCTGGCTGTCCGCGCGGAGCTGGCCGTCCCTGGATTGGCCAACCCTGTGCCAGAGCATCGGGATCGACGGGACAGCCGACCTGCTCGTCGTCGCGCCGCATCCGGACGACGAGACGCTGGGCGTCGGTGGCCTGATGGCCCTGGCGCGCGCCGCGGGGGCGACAGTGACCGTCGTGGCCGTGACCGACGGCGACGCGTCCCATCCGAGATCGCCGACGGTGCGACCCACGGAGCTGGTCGGCAGGCGGGCCCGGGAGCGGCGGGACGCGCTCGCCGAACTCGGCCTGGCGGACGTCGAGGTCCACCGCCTCGGCATCCCGGACGGCACGGTCGACCGCCACGTCCACCAGGTCGCGGGCCTGATCGAGGAGCTGCTGCGCCCGGGCATGACCTGCCTGGCCACGTTCGCCGCGGACGGGCATCCCGATCACGACGCGGTCGGTGCCGCCGCGGCCCGCGCCTGCCTCGCTCGCCGGGTCCCGCTGGTCGAGTACCCGGTGTGGACCTGGCACTGGGCGACTCCGGGCGACCCTCGCGTGCCCTGGGACCGGGCCGTCCAGGTCCGGCTGCCACCGCGGGTGGCCCAGGCCAAGCGCCGGGCCGCCGCGTGTTTCCGCAGCCAGGTGGAACCACTGTCCGACCAGCCCGGAGACGAGACGATCCTGACCCCCGCGACGCTCGCCCGGCTGCTACGCGACGAGGAGACCCTCTTCCTTCCCGCTCGCCTCCGGGGCGCCGGCGACGGCTGGCCCGCCGCGTTGTCGGCACGGGGGAGGGCGCGGTGAGCGACGGCCTCTCGGGCGACACCGCTCGTGCTCCCGGCGTCCGGCTGGACTACTTCGAGCGGATGTACGCCGCCGCCGACGACCCGTGGGGCTTCGCGTCCCGCTGGTACGAGGAACGCAAGTACGCGCTCACCCTCGCCGCGCTGCCGAACCCCCGATTCCGGTCCGCGTTCGAGCCAGGCTGCTCGATCGGAGTGCTCACCGGCCTGCTCGCGGCACGGTGCGACCGGCTGCTGGCCACCGACATCGTCGAGGCACCGCTCGCCGCGGCGCGCCAGCGGGTCGCCGCCCTCGATCACGTCGAGATCCGGCGGCTGGTCGTGCCGGAGCAGTGGCCCACACAGACCTTCGACCTCGTCGTGCTCAGCGAGATCGGCTACTACTTCGAGCGCCACGACCTCGACCGCGTCGTAGCGGCCACGACCCAGTCGCTTGACCCGGACGGCTGCCTCGTCGCCGTGCACTGGCGGCATCCGGTCGCCGAATACCCGCTGACCGGCGACGACGTGCACGAGACCCTCGCCGCCGCCGACGGGCTGACCCGGGTGTCCCAGCACGTGGAGCGTGACTTCCTGCTCGACGTGTTCGTCACCCGCGGCCCGCATGACCAGGCATAGGCGCAGCCGCCGGGTGCGCCGCATCGGTGTCGCCGTTCCGGCCCACAACGAGCAGGACCTGCTGCCGGCCTGTCTGGGAGGGCTGATCGTCGCCGCGATCGCGACACCGGTCCCCGTCGAGATCGTCGTCGTCCTCGATGCCTGCACCGACGAGACAGGGCTCGTCGTGCGGTCGGCGGCGCGGACGGCCGCGGTACTGGCCGCCGCCGGCCGGGCCCGTCCACCTCGGGTTCGGTCGATCAGCGTCACCGGTCGTAACGTCGGCCTCGCCCGCGCGGCGGGTCTGCGGGAGATCCTCGCCGGCTGGCCCGACGACCTGGCCGGCACGTGGCTGGCCACGACCGACGCCGACAGCGTCGTGCCACCCGGGTGGCTGACCTGGCAGTGCGCGCTCGCGGCTCGCGGGGCCGACGCCGTCGTCGGCGAGATCAAGGTCGTCGACTGGAGCGAGCACTCGCCCGACCTGCCGGGAGTCTTCGCGCGCCACTACCACCGGCGTCCAGGTCACCCACACGTTCACGGCGCCAACCTCGGAGTGACGGCCCTGGCGTACCAGCGGGCGGGCGGCTACCCACCGCTGGCCGTCGCCGAGGACCACGGCCTCGTCGACGCCCTGGTCGCGACCGGCCACCGCGTCCTACGGACCCGCGGCCCGCGGGTCGTCACCAGCGCTCGCCGCGACGCCAGGGCCGCCGGCGGCTTCGGCGACACGCTACGCACTCTCGTCCCGTGAGCGCCGTCCGCGCGGACCTGCCGCAATCCGGGAGGTATTCGCCGGTCGGCGGGGTAGGGCCATGGCTGTGACAGATCCCGTTCGTGCTGTGTTGTTCGACCTGGACGGCACGCTCACCGACACCAACTACGGCCACACCATCGCCTGGTCGCGCGCCTTCGCTCAGGAGGGCCACCATCCGACGATGGCGGCGATCCACCGTCACATCGGCATGGGTTCCGACCGGCTGCTCGACGCCCTGCTCCCGGACCGCGACCGCGCCCGGGACGAGATCCTGACCGCCGCGCGCAGCGAGCACTACCGTCCGTTCATCGGCCTGATCCAGCCGCTGCCGGGGGCTCGCGAGCTGGTCCGCGAGGTCGCGCGCCGCGGCGTTCGGGTCGTGCTGGCGACGTCAGCGCCCGCCGCCGAGCTGCGTGCGCTGCGTTCCGCGCTCGACGTGGAGGACTGTCTGAGCGCGGTGACGTCGCCGGCCGACGCGGACAGCTCGAAACCGGCGCCGGACATCCTCGAGGTCGCGCTGGAGCGTTCGGGTGCCGACCCGGCGAACGCGGTGATGGTCGGCGACAGCCGCTGGGACGTCCTGGCCGCCAGGCGGGCGGGCCTGGGCTGTGTGGCCGTCCTGACCGGTGGGATCGGCGCCGACGAGCTCACCGAGGCCGGAGCGAGCGCCGTCTACACAGGTCCGGACGACCTGCTGGCCCACCTCGACGACTCCCCGATCGGCCGGCTGCTGAAGTGTGCGCGGGATTCCAACGGGTAGGCGCCGTTTGGGAGCAGACGTCGACGCCGCGCGAAGAGAGGGGAACGGACGTGGACATGGCCGGCCCGCGGACCGAACGGCTCGTCGAGGCAGTCGAAGGAGCGCGAGTAATCGACCCCCTCGCCGAGCGGCTCGCCGGCTTCTGGTCGCGGACGTTGTCCTCAGAGCGGCTGCGCGATCTGCTGAGCGGCCGCCAGCTCGGTCATCCGTTGCACCCGGCCGCCGTGCTGGTGCCGGCCGGCACCCTCCTGAGCGCCACCGCCCTGGACCTGGTCGGGGGACCCGACGCTCGCCGTGGCGCGCGGCGACTTGTCGGCCTCGGATTGCTCGCGGCCGGGCCGGCGGCGCTGGCGGGCTGGTCGGACTGGCTGGACACGCAGGAGGCGGAACGCCGTGTCGGTGTCGTGCACGCGGCGTCCAACGCCGTCGGCCTGAGTGCCTACGCCCTGTCGTGGTGGCAGCGCCGGCAGGGCAGGTCCGGGCGTCTCGCCGGCCTGGCGGGGGCCGGCGTGCTCGGTGTCGGCGGCTGGCTTGGCGGTCATCTCGCCTACGCGCAGGGTGTCGGCGTGGACACCACAGCCTTCCAGGCCGGTCCGACCGAATGGACGGACGCCGGGTCCGCCGCCGACGTCACCGACGTCCCGCGACGGGTCGACGTCGGCGGGGTCCCGCTGCTGGTGACTCGCCTGGAGGGCCGGATCGTGGTGCTGGCCGACCGGTGCACCCATCGTGGCGGCTCGCTGTCCGAAGGCAAGCGCGACGGCGACTGTGTCGTCTGCCCCTGGCACGGCAGCCGCTTCGCGCTCGGCACCGGCGCGGTCCGACGCGGGCCGGCGACCCGCCCGCAGCCGCGGTACGAGGTGCGCGCGCGGGACGGCCGCCTCCAGGTCCGCCGCCGCGAAGAGAGGGCGCTGCGGGTCAACCCTGTCGACGTCAGCACACCGGCCCAGGCGTAGCAGCCGGTCGGGGCAAGACCTGCCCTCCCCCGATCAGCGCGGCCGGGGCTGTTCCTCCGCTTCCGCCTGCGTCGACCGGATCATGGCGGGCACGCCGGCCCACAGCGTTCCGAGCAGCAGCAGCGTGACTCCGCCGGCGACGGCGCCGGCGGTGCGGCCCTGCGTGACGTCGAAGATGAGGGCCGCGACGCCGGCGACCGCGACGGCGAACACGGCCAGACCGGCCTGCGCGAGGCGGTTGGCGACGATGACGAGGGTTTCCTTCTCCTTCTTGCGGAACATTGCGCGATGCAGCCCGACCGGGGTCACCAGCAGGCCGGTCGCGAGGATGGACAGGCTCACGACGGCGAGGTACAGCGACTGCTGGGAACGGGTCAGCGTCGCGAACCGGCTCTGGAACGGCAGCGCGAGCAGAAAAGCGGTGATCAGCTGCACCCCGGTCTGCACGACCCGCAGCTCCTGGAGGATCTCCCCCCAGTTCCGGTTACGCCGCGCCTCCGGAGACTCGCCGCGCTCGCGGCCGGAACCCCCGTCCGGCGGTGTCCGGTCGTCGCCCGACGCTGCCTCGTCCGCGCCCGTCATGATCGGTCATCTTCCCCCGCGCGGCCGGCCTGACGCCTGCTGACCGATACGGCCCGTGTCGTGTGTCCGAGCCGCTGGCGCATGCCGCGCGGCGATGGCCACCCGGCGCCCCATCCCAGACCTGATTTCCCACGCTCCTGCTGGGAACGGTGGCGGCTAGGGAGTGCCATCCAGGCACGCGACCGGCGGAGGGAGAGCTTCGATGCGGATCGGCTACAAACTGGCGACCGAGCCGTTCGGGCCGAAGGAGATCATCCGGCAGGCCGTCGCCGCGGAGGCCGCCGGCTTCGACTTCGTCGAGCTCAGCGACCACTTCCATCCCTGGCTCGACAGTCAGGGACACTCGGCCTTCACCTGGTCGCTGCTCGGCGCGATCGCGCAGGCCACCGACCGCATCGGGCTCGCGACCGGGGTGACCTGCCCGACGATCCGCTACCACCCGGCGGTGATCGCGCAGGCCGCGGCGACGGTCGCCCTGCTCTCCGATGGCCGCTTCATGCTCGGGCTCGGCTCGGGGGAGCGCCTCAACGAGCACGTGGTGGGCCAGGGCTACCCGGCGGTGACGCGGCGACACGCGATGCTGCGCGAGGCGATCGAGATCATCCGGCTGCTGTGGAGCGGCGGCTACCAGTCCTACGAAGGCCGCTACCTGCGCCTGGAGGACGCCCGGGTCTTCGACCTGCCGCCGGTTCCACCGCGGATCGCCGTCGCGGCCAGCGGCGAGCCGTCAGCCCGGCTGGCCGCCGAATGCGGCGACGCGCTGTTCGCGACCGAGCCGAAGGCCGCCATCGTCGACCATTACCGCGCCGCCGGTGGCGACGGTCCGCGTTACGCCGAGATCCCGCTGGCCTACGCGCCCGACGAGACGACCGCGGCCCGGGCCGCGCTGGAAACCACCCGCTGGGCGCTGACCGGCTGGAAGGTGATGAGCGAACTGCCCAACCCAGTGAACTTCGCCGCCGCGACGACGACAATCACCGAGCACGACGTGGCCGAACGTTTCGCCTGCGGCCCGGACCCGGCCCGCCATCTCGCGGTCGCCGACCAGTTCCTCGACGCCGGGTTCGACACGCTGGTCCTGCTCAACGCCGGCCCCGACCCGGACGACTTCCTGGACTTCTTCCACTCCGAACTGGCCGGCCCTCTGCGCTCCCGCGCCGGCGCCGCCTCCCTCGCATGAGGAAAGGCCGTCGCCGCGCGGTGACGGGGTGAGGGTCAGCGGCGGGGAAGGCGGACGACGCTGAGGAAGAACGCGTCGAGACGGCAGACGACGTCGACGAACCGTTCGAAGTCGACCGGCTTGGTCATGTAGGCGTCGGCGTGCAGGTCGTCGCGGAGCGCTTCCTGTTCCGCTTTGGAGGAGGTCAGGCCCACGACCGGGAGGTGGCGCAGCTCGTCGTCGGACCGCACCTCGGCCAGGAGCTGTCGACTGTCTCCCAGGTTCAGATCGAGCAGGATCAGATCCGGCCGCGGCCTGTCGCGGTACTCGCCCTGGCCGCGCAGGAAGCTCAGCGCCGCCACGCGGTCGGCGACCACGTGCAGGTTGTTCATGACCTTGTGGTCGTCGAACGCGGCCTGGGCCATGAACACGTCGCCGGGGTCGTCCTGGACGAGGAGCACCTCGATCGGAATCACCGACTCGGAAAGCGAGTTCGCCACACCGCTCCTTCGTCAGCGACGATCGGGACGCCTCACGCCATGCCCCTGCGCCAGCCGCCCGACAGCGCGCAGTTGCCGGTCATTCCTGCTGTGTTGCAAGGCGAGCCGACTGCCTACAGTACCCGGCGGGGCCAAGGCGGTCAGTGGGCCGCGAGGCCGAGCAGCGTGCCGAGGGCCGCGACGCCGCTGATCAGCCACGCGACGTAGTCACCGACATGGCCGGAATGTGCCCGGCGCAGCGGACCGACGACGAGCCGGCTGGCACCGTCGAGGCCCTGGAGTGCGGCCCGCACCGGCTCCGATCGCCGCGCCGCGGCCGGCAGCCACAGCGCGCAGGCAGCGAACGCCAAGGCCAGCAGCGTGGACAGGCCGCCAGCGAGGATCCCGGCGATGGTCCAGCCCGCGCCGACGTTGTTCGCCGTCGTCGGGTCGGGTCGTCCTGCGGGTGCGTGCCCGTGCAGTACCCAGGTCGCGTAGCCGGCGGGGTCGGTGAACGCCGCGGCGAGCCGCCCGGCGGCGCCGCCTGTCGCGGGCAGGACCCCGAGGACCAGGGCGACCGCCAGCAGCACGACGATCGGGACGAGCATCGTGACCCGGATCGTCGAGGTCGCCGCCTCCGGTTCTTCGGCGCCGCTGGTCTCCTCCGGGTCGACTGAGGTCTCGGGACGGGGGCCGAAGCCGAAGAACACCCGTCCGGCCAGGCGCAGCACGGCGCCCCCGGTCAGCGCCGACACGACGACGAACACAGCGGCCAGCCACGGCTGGCCGACCTCGCCGACCGCCTCCTCACCGAACTGCTTTCCCAGCGCGGTAGCGAACGGCGGCAGCCCGGCCAGGGCCAGGCCCCCGGCGACGGCGAGCCAGGGCAGCACCCGCATGGCACGCCCCCGGCCGTGCAAATCGTGCTCGTCGACGGTGCCGTAGCGGTTGAGCAGCGTCCCGACGATCAGGAACAGCGCCGCCTTCACCGCCGAATGCCCGGCGACGTAGATCGCGGCGCCGGCGGTGCCGATCCCGGTCAGGCAGCCGGCGGCGAGCAGCAGCAGGCCGACGTGGGCGATCGTCGAGTAGGCCAGCAGCCGCTTCGCATGCCGCTGCAACGGGCACATGACCGCGCCGACCAGCGCCGTCACCGTGCCCAGGACGAGGAACACGACCCGGATGTGCCCCGGCGGGAGAACCGTGCTGAACGTCGTCCAGTACACCCGGAACGCGCCGTAAAGGCCGAGCGGCACCAGCGCCCCGGACAGCAGCACACACACCGGGCTCGGCGCGACGGCGTGCGCGTCCGCGAGCCAGAAGTGGAACGGCACCGCCGCCGCCTTGACCAGGAACGCGGTCAGGACCGCGGCGCACGCGGCGAGGGTCAGCGCGTCGGCGGGATGGCGGCCCAGCGCCGGGCCCAGGTTCGCCAGCGTCACCGTCCCGGTCCGGCCGTAGAGCAGCGCGATGCCCATCAGCCCGATGTACGCGCCGAGGCTGTTCACGACGCCGAACGACAGCGCGCCCTGCACGGCGGGCGGGTCCTCGATCTTCAGGCCGGTCAGCGCGTAGGACGCCGCGCCCATCAGCTCGAAGAACACGAACAGGTCGAACAGGTCCCCGGTGAGCGCGAAGCCCTCCATACCGGCGAGCAGGAGCAGCACGAGGCCGTGGTAGCGGCCCTCGACGGCGTCGAAGTACCGCCAGCCGTAGATCAGCGACGCGCACACCAGCACCGCCGCGCCCACGGCCGCGCAGGCGCCCGCCCGGTCGGCGACGAGGACGATCCCGACGCTGTACCCGTCGACCGGGGTCCAGCCGCCGATCCATGCGACGACAGGTGCGTGGGCCGCGGCGAACGCCAGCCGCAGCGCCATCAGCCCAGCCCCGGCGGCGCCCAGCAGCGTCAGGCCGTCGAGCGCCCACCGTGGCAGCCAGCGGTGCAGGCCGACGACCAAGGCCGCGACGAACAGCGGCAGCGCGACGGTCAGCGGCGCGAGGTGCGCGGGATCGGCCCAGCTCATGGCACGGCGTCGGTCTGCCCGCGGCTCAGCCGCGCAGCGAGGACAGCTCGTCCGGGTCGATCGTCCCGTGCGTCTTCGCGACCTGGATCGTCAGGGCGAGCAGCAGGGCGGTGACGGTCGCGGAGACGACGACGTCGGTCAGCGCCATCGCCTGCACGAGCGGGTCGGTGACCCTGATCGTCGGCGGGCTCGCCGGCTCGCCGAACACCGGCGCCGGCGCGCCGCGCTGGAACCCGACCGCGACGAGCAGCACGTAGGTGCCCGACTGCGCGACGGACAGGCAGGTGACGAGACTGATCAGGTTCTTGGCCCGGACCATCCCGAACGCGCCGATCAGCATGATCGCCACCGCGACGAGATACGCGTATCTGATCACTGGTCGGCCTCCGGGCGGTCGCCGATCTCGAGGAGCTGGGTCAGGAAAGCGGCGAGCAGGACGACGACCGCCGAGGCGACCTCCACCCCCACCGCGAGGCTGAGCAGCTCGACGGTTCCCGACGAGGTCAGGCTCCCCAGCCGGCCGGTCGGCACGACGTTGCCCAGGAACGACCCGCCGACGAGCAGCGCGGCGACACCGGCGGCGACGAACGCGCCCATGCCGACCGCCTCGCCGTGCTCGAACACGTCCAGCGGGCGGACCCGCAGCAGCGCCCGGTAGCCGCCGGCGATGTAGACGAGATGGATGCCGGTGCCCAGGATCACCCCGCCCTGGAAACCGCCGCCCGGGGTCAGCGCGCCGTGCAGGACGACATCCAGCCCGACGACCAGCGTCACCGGGAAGAACACCGCCGCCGTCGCCCGGGCGGCGTCCAGGACCTGCTCGCGCGGGGCACGCAGCCGTCGTTCGTTCTCCCCGGTGGTGGGACGCGCCAGCGCCGCGACCCCGAGCACGCTCGCGAACAGGATCGCCTCCTCCCCGAGGGTGTCCATCGCGCGCAGGTCGAAATTGACCGACGACACCACGTTCGCGGTCCCGTGCGACACCGCCGCCGGCACCGCCCGATCCCGGTAGGGATGGTCGTCCCCACCCGGCGCCGGCAGCCCGAAGACCGCCAGCCCGAACAGCACAGCCACCCCCGCGCCACCCACGCAGAAGATCGCCAACCGGGCGCGCCGCCCCCGGCCGGCCGCCTCGCCACTCAACGCCGGCTCCGGATCTTGCGGAGGGTGAGCAGGATCAGCAGCGGCACCACCGCCGTCCCGACCGCCACCTGGCTCAACGCGACGTCAGGCGCCTGGACCAGCACGAACAGGATCGTCAGCAGCAGCCCATAGACCGAGAGAGTGACCGCCTGCCTCGCCGGGTCGTCGGTCAGCACCACCGCCAACGCGCCCACGACCAGCAGCGTCAGCACCGCGGGCAGCAGCACGTCGAGCGCGCTCACTCGGCCGGCTCCGGGGCCGCGCTGCCCGCCTCGATCGCCCCGAGCCGGGCGGTCGCCGCCTGCATCGCCGGACTGGCCACCGCCAACGCGAGCACGATCACGGCGATCTGCGCCGCGGTGAAGCCGAGACCGTTCTCCAGGACCAGCCCCAGGCCGATCAGCGGCCCGGCCAACGACGTCACCGGCGTCACCAGATGCAGCCGGACGAAGAACCGGCCCCTGGTCACCAGCGCCAGCATCGCGGTCACGACGATCACCCCGGTGCCGACGGCGACACAGCACAGCGCCCCGACGTGCATCAGGACCGCCGCGACGGGAGCAGCCGGGTGAACACGAAGGTCCCCGCGACCGACAACGGCACCGCCACGAACGGCACCACCAGATAGGACGGCTGACCGAACGCCTGCGCCAGCAGCATCAACAGCAGAACCGTCACCGCGGATCCGAGCTGCAGGCCGACCATCCGTCGGGCCGCGTCGCCCCGGGACGCGAGCACCACCGCCGGGCCGACCCCGCCGATCAGCAGCGCGCAGGCGCACCAGCCGAATCCGCTCACCGTGTCTCCCTTCGTTCGCCATCGGCCGGCGGTCCGGTCGCCGACCGATCCAGGGCGCGTTCGGTCGCCGACGGCGGGACGAGCGCGTGGATCGTCACGACGCCCGTGTCGCGGTCGACGTCGGTGACGTAGGTGCCAGGCGTGACCCCGAGCAGCATCGTGGCCGCGACGCGATTTCTCGCGGCATGGGCGCCCTCGCCGGCCGCGTCGAGGTACAGGACCCGAAGCCCGCCGACGGAGTCGCGCCGCGCCGCCTGGACGAAGACGCGTCCCGTATCGGCCAGGACAGCGGCCGGCAGCCGGGCCACCAGCCGCCAACGAGCCCGCGGGTGCGGCTCCCGCCGCCCCCTTGCGTCGGAGCCCGGGCCGGCCTGTCCGATCGCGCGACGGCCCAGGGCCGCGGCCGTCGCGCCGAGAACGCCCGCCACCAGCGCGGCGACACACTCGGCTACCGACACCGCGGCGAGGGACGCCAGGGAGACCAACCAGACCGCGGCGCCGACGAACACCCACACCGCGGCGCCGATCCACCGTCGGTCCCGCCTCACGCCCGCCTCACTCCGTGTCCGCCGCCCTGCCGCCCAGCATCGCGCCTGCCGGCCCACCCAGCGTGCGTCTCGACGCCGCGTCCTCTCCCAGTCCGGACGACCACCCGGCTGGTCCTATTCGGCGGTCTGTTCGAGGCGGCTGTAGGCGAACTGGAGGACGTCGGCTCCGGCGACGGCGGTGAAGACGGAGGCGGCCAGCCTGGTGAAGCGCGGGGCGACGACGAGCCCGAAGAAGAATCCGGTCGCCACCCACTGCGCCGTGCAGAACGGGCAGGTCAGCAGTTCTCCGGTGCTGTGCACCAGGGAGGGGGACTCGCGGGCGTCCTCGGTCAGCTCGGCGGGACCGGAGACGCCGCGAAAGCGGGTGAACGGCGCCCGCAGCGGACTCGTGACCGGATCCTTGGTGAGGATCCGGCTGAGCTTGTGCGTCGCGGTCGCGATCAGCAGAAGATCCGCGGGGCTGGTGCGTTCGGGGGGTGTGGCGCCGGCCAGCTTCGCGACCCCGACCATGGAGGCGCAGAGCCCTCCGTAGGCCGCGAGGGTGACGACGTAGCCACCGAGCGGACGGGGTTCTGCACCGGAGTACTCGCCCGCCTCCGAGCGGACGAGGCCCGCAACCTGATCGGCGACGTGTTGAGCGGAGGCCCGAATCGTCTTCACGAACCCCCACTTGCCCGCGCGGGTCCGCCTAAATCCCACTTTGGCGCAACGTCGCACATGGCTCAGGAATGTGGCGGTCGCTGGGGCCAACAGCGACGGTGGGGCGGCCGCTAGGACGACGGTGGGGCGGTTGGACAGGGGTCGGTCGCCGGCGCCCGGGTCGGGCCGTGATCGTCCGTTCAGGACGCGCCGCTGTCGTGGGTGGACCACCACGCCACGGCGACCATCAATGGTTGGAACAGCAGACGGACCGCGCGTTTGCGGTCGGTGTCGAGACCGAGTCCGTCGCGGTGACCGGTGTACTGGCTGATGTTGCCCGGAAAGACAGCGACGAGGAAGGCGGCCAAGGTCGCGCCGACGAGACGCCGGTGGCGTGGGAGGCCGATCAGGGCCGCGCCCATGGCGATCTCGACGACGCCGGAGGCGAGGACGGTCGTGTCCTTGTCCAGCGGAACCCAGTCGGGGACCTGAGCCTGGAAGTCCTCGCGGGCGAACGAGAGATGGCCGGTCCCGGCGGTCACCATCGCGGCACCCGCAGCGACCCGGGTGACGTTCCGTGCCCACGAACCGCGCCGCGGCTTTGCGCGACCATTCATTCGAGCCACTCCCTGATGTCCGTCCGACGGTGTAGGCGAGAAGGGCTGTCTTCTGTCAGGAGGCGCGGTTGGGGCGGCGGGTCGCGTGCTGTGCCCGGTGGACGAGGGCTCGGAGGTGGGCGTTGACGGCGTCTGGGCGTTCGAGGATCACCGCGTGCCCGGCGCCTTTCTCGATGGCGAGTTCGGCGTCCGGGAGGGCGTCGGCCAGAACCTTGCTGTGTTCGATCGGCGTCATGACGTCGGCGTCTCCGACGAGCAGCAGGGTCGGCAGTGCGCGTAACGCCCCGACGGCCTCTAGGCGATCATGGTCTAGCAGGGTCGAAAGGAACGCGCCGAGGACGGGGACCGGCGTCGCCGCGATCATTTTCTCCAGGCGGTCGACGGTCGACTCCGGCACGGCGTCCGGGCCGAACCCGAACCGCCGGGTCAGCGCCCGCGACACCGTGCCGCCCTTGCCACGCAGCCGTTCCAGTACTGACGGCGTGTGGCGCAGGCCTACGGCCATCGGCGACAGGACGTGCCGTACCGCCGTCGTCATCGCGGCGGGCAGCCCGAACGCCAGCCGCGGCAGTTCGCCGGCACTGGTCGACAGCAGGGCGACCGCGACGATCCGGTCGCGGAACAGATCCGGATGTGCGTCGGCGAGACCGAGGATCGTCATGCCACCCATGGAATGGCCGACGAGTACGACCGGCCCCGTCGCCACCCGGTCGTTCAGCACCCGGTACAGGTCGTCGGCGAGCTGCGTGATGGTGCACTGCCCGGCCTCGGACGGGCCGGAGCGGCCATGGGCGCGCTGGTCGTAGCAAACCAGGCGTCCCAGATCAGCCAGGCCCCGTCGCTGGAAGACCCACGCGTCGGAGGTCATGCAGAAGCCGTGCACGAACACCACCGTGAGTTCCGCGTCCGGTGGTCCGGTCTCCTCGACATGCAGCCGCACCCCATCCGCCGCGGTCACCACGGACTCCCGACAGACAGCTGAACGCTGTGCCTGGCGCGACCTTCTTCTCGTCCGAGTCCGCGGCGCCGGCCGCCCCCTCAGCTCGACAACGGCCAACGCGAACCGCCTTACCTGCATGTCCAGGACCGTGCCGTCGCCCGCCCGTTGGCGGGTCCCGTGATCGGTGTTGGACGGCGCATTCCCACAGCATGCGGATGAAAAACCACAGGCAGCCCGACCGAGTCGCTCCGAAGGCTAGGCAGGGGCCCAGGTGTGGTCGTGACGGGTGTACTGCCAGTGCTGGTCGGTGTCGAATCGGTCGCCGTTCCATCGCCGGGTCGAGATCGAGATTCGGTCGCCCTCGGCGTCGATGACGTTGTAGCTGTTCGGTTCGCCTTTGAGCCGGTTGGAGAATGTGGTGCCGCACTGCGCGACGACCAGGCCGTCGACCACGCCGCTGTAGGCCTGGTGGAGATGGCCGCCGAGCAGCAGGTCCGCGCGCCGGCGCAGCTGTCGCAGGGCCAGCTGGGACCGGCCCACCAAGCCGCGGCTGACGCCCGACCCGGTCAGCAGAAACGGATGGTGCGCGACATGCACCCGCAGGTCGCAGTCGGGGGCGTCCTCGAACGCCTGGACGGTCGTGTCGACCTGTCGGAGGTTGATCCGGCCTCGCGACCAGTCGAGATGCACGCTTCCTCGCCGGGCGGTGGTGACTCCTACACCGATCAACCCCTCGGCCGCGTACGTCGTGGCCTCGCGTGGATCGGTGCCGATGTGCCGTCGCCACGGTCGCCACGGCTGGGCAAGCCGGGTCCAGACCGGCCATCCAGGCAGGTCGTGGTTGCCGGGCACGACGAGCGCCGGAGCGGGCGTCGAGGAAAACGCGGGCGGCCTGAAATTCCTGCGCCCGCGCGGTCTGGGTCAGGTCGCCGCAGATCGCGACCAGGGTCGGGGCGACATCGCGCAGCTCGGTCAGAAGGGCCTCGCGCTCACCGGTGGGCCTCGCACTCGGGCATTAGTGCGCCTGCTCCATGATTCGCGAGCTGAGCGCCAGTACACCGCCTGCTATCAGGACCAGGCCTGTGGCGATCCAGAGGATCAGTGAGTGGACCGGGAGAGCGACCGCGCCGAGCGCGAACCCGACAATGATCAGGGAGACCGCGACCCAGGACCCTGCGTTCCCTCGGTACGGTGCCCGAGGTCCGTCAGTTGCCTCTGGGCGGGCCGCGAACTGCGCGGCGAGGCTGCCATCGTGGCGCTCCGGATGTTGGCCGGTGGCCACGGCCTTGTCATCGGTTTCGGTCGTCCCGACCATTTCGCACCTTCCGGTCGTGGCCGCTCGTGCAGTGGCACATGCGGGCGTAGGTGAACAGTTCAAGACGGGCCTGGCTCTATCTGACAGCGCCGACGTCCGGAATTCCGGCACGGCCCCCCGACTGATTAGACGCAGCGGGCGGGTCGGGGTTTCTGACCGCCCCCAGACGGCTCGCGTGGAAAGCAAGCCCAAACCGCCGAAAGGCAGAGGCGGCAGAATGAGAGCCGTCGTAAACCTCCGATGTCAGTGAGGGCGCAGTACCCGTCTGCGGGCTGCGTTAATCAGATCGTCCGCAGCCCAGTGGGTACGGCGGCCGCGCTCCCCAGCGACACCGCAGTTCGGCGCTGGTCCGGGCCGCCCCGGAAGCCGCACGGCTGGCCATCTTGCGATGCTTCGCGACCGTCGCGTTCCGAACGGCACCCCTCGGCTGGTGTTGTCGCTGGCCGGCGGGGGAAGGCCGGGGTGGTCTAGATCAGCGACAGGAGGAGAGATCTGATGGCCACCACAGTCGCGGAGTCGATCGACGTCGCGGTACCGGTTCGCACGGCCTACAACCAGTGGACCCAGTTCGAGTCGTTCCCGCACTTCATGAACGGTGTGGAGTCGATCGAGCAGCTCGACGACACGCACACCCACTGGCATGTGAAGGTCGGCGGCCAGGACCGGGAGTTCGACGCGGCGATCACCGAGCAGCTGCCGGACGAGCGGGTCGCGTGGAAGAGCACGGATGGGCCGACCCACGCCGGTGTGGTGACTTTCCACCGGCTGGCCGCGGACCAGACCCGGGTGACGGTCCAGCTGGACTGGCAGCCCGAAGGTGTGGCCGAGAAGGTCGGCTCGGTGGTAGGTGCGGATGACCGACGGGTCAAGGCCGATCTGAAGCGCTTCAAGGCGTTCATCGAGCAGCGCGGTACCGAGTCCGGTGCGTGGCGCGGCCAGGTCGACCGGCCGTAACAGCCTCAGACGCCTGGGCGCCGACCGGGCCGGTCGGCGCCCAGGCATGACTCTGAGCTGAGCCCTGACTCGACGAGGCCGCGCCCAGCTACCCGAACCCATCCCGACCTGGATGCCTCACGGCGCGTCGAAGCGACGCTCCCCGTCGCGTAGATGCGAACCGTCGGGATCGGCGAGCAGAGCGGTGACCAGCACCTCGGTCGGCGCGAGATCCTGGACGCAGCGGGCCGTCCCAGGGGCGCCTGCCGGGCGGTCTGTTCGAGCAGGGCACGGTGTTTGGTCAGCAGCACCTGCTGGGCCTGCCTGACTCGCGTGGCGGGCCAGCCGGCGTGCCTGCTAGCAGGGTGCACAGCAGGGCGTGGCCGATGTTCCCGGTGGCTCCGACGATCGCTACGCGCATAGCGCACGGATCCTCATCCCGCGACGATCAACGCCGCCGGCGGGGTCCCCGCCGCCTTGAGCATGAGGCTGGCGAGCTGGGATTTGAGCACGATCTTCACGCTGGCGGGTTGGCGGCGATCTGTCGGAGGCGACGCATTCTCGCGCGGCATGCCCTAGAACCGGCTTGCTGGTCGGGCGCCCGCCGCCGGTTGCCGTCGGCGGAGCGAGGGCACCGGACCCTCAGACGGCGGATCCTGCCCCCGGGCCGCCCGCCGATCAAAGCCCTTGTCTGGGAGCGAGAGGCAGCGATGACCGAGACAGAGAAGCGTTCCGCGGATGACGACCAGGCTGGCGTTCTTGACGACGTGCCGCTGAGCGTCGAGGAGAGCCTGGACAGCGATGACCTGGGCGACACCGACGCGGGCCGCGACCCGCTCGATGATGACTGGGAAGCGCCCGACCGGCTGAGCGCTGGGACCCGGGCGCGGCCGACGGCCACGGAAGGACGGGCCGGCTCGTCGCTGGACGAGCAGCTTTCTCAGGAAGTCCCTGACGTCGATCCGTACGAGGACGCGGAGAAGACCCGATCACGGTGGCAGTGAGCTGGACATGGGAAAGATTCTCGTCGGGACGGCGTCGTGGACGGACAGGACTCTGATCGATTCCGGCTGGTATCCGCCGGAGGCGAAGACGGCGGAGCAGCGGCTGCGCTATTACGCGCGCCAGTTCCCGCTGGTCGAGGTCGACGCCACGTATTACGCGCCGCCGAGCGACAACGCCGTGCGCGCGTGGGTGGAGCGCAGCCCGGCCGAGTTCACCTTCAACATCAAGGCGTTCTCACTGCTGACCCAGCATCCGACCCGGCCGGCCGCGCTGTACGCCGATCTGCGCGACAGGGTGCCGTCCGATCGCAAGAACCTCTACGCCCGAGACCTTCCCGCGGATCTGGTCGATGAGGTATGGGATCGGTTCCTCGTGACGCTGCAGCCGTTGGCGCGGGCGGGGAAAATCGGTGCGATCCTGTTCCAGTTCCCGCAGTGGTTCCCGATCGGATCGGCGAACAAGAAGTACATCCTCGAATGCCAGCGCCGCTGCGCGCCGCTCCCGGTCTGCGTGGAGTTCCGCAACCGGACGTGGATGGAGGACCGCAACCAGCGCGAGACACTGGACTTTCTGTCCTCCTACGCCGTGCCGTACGTCTGCGTCGACATGCCCCAGGGCTATCCCACGTCGATCCCGCCCGTTGTCGCGGCGACGGCGAACCTCGCCGTCATGCGTTTCCACGGCCACAGCGACAGGTGGACCAGCAAGGACATCCACGAACGGTTCGGCTACCGGTACGGCGACGCGGAGCTACGGGAATGGGCGCCCCGGCTACGCGAGCTCGCCGAGCAGGCGGATACCACTCACGTGCTGATGAACAACTGCTACACGGACTACGCCCAGGTCAACGCCCGGCAACTGGCAGATCTGCTGGCCGATTAGTCCGGACGGCGCAGCCGAGAGTCGCGACGGCGGCGAATGGCGGGATTTCCAGGAAGCTGTGAACGTGCTGCTCGGCCGGGCTGACTCCCGATCGCTGCCGGTAGTGAGACGGACATCCCAGTAGGCCTGCCCCATGTGGCTCAGGCCCCGGCGGCTGTCCGGTCGCGCCGCTTGACCGAGCGGTTGGGCCACCAGGCGCGGTGGACGTGGGTGAGGCCGGCGTCCGGTCCGCTCGCCGATGAGAAGACGAGCGAAGCACGGCGCCGGCCTCGGCCGTCCAAACCGGCAGACCTGGTCTCGCTGGCCGTGCGGCTATCGCACGGCGTCGCGGACGCGGTCGATGATCGACACGATGGGTCCGACCGTCCACTGCGCCGCGGTGGAACCGGCCGTCGACGGGTGCGGATGTGTTGGGGCGATCTTCTCGGCTGTGCGCAGCCGCCGGCCCATCTTCTCGAGCTCCTCCTCGTTACGGACCCCGCGTACCCGCGGGAACTCCTCGCTTTCCTCGTGCTCGGCATGATGGGAGACGGCCTGCTCGAACTCGGCCAGCTCACGGTCGAACTCGGCGCTGTTGACGTCCATCTTCTCCAGCGCCCGCAGCACGTGGCCGGCTTCGTCCTCCTCGTGGTCGCGGGCGTCGGCGACCGACTTGTCGACCTGGGTGGTGACCGGCCGCACGATCATCTCCTCGGCGGTCTCATGCACCGCGAGCAGGGCCCGCAGCTCGTCGAATGCGTGCTGCTTGTGCTGACCCGACTCCGTCCGCACCTCCGCGAACAGGTCACGGATACGAGCATGCTGGTTGAGTAGCATCCCCACCACGTCATCCTCGGGCAGCACGGCGGCGCGGGCGCGCTCGACGTCGGCGTCACTCATCGTCGTGACTCCTCTCGCTGGATTTCCAGCCGATTAGTCCGTACTTGTCGCGTTCCCCTGTCCTACGTTCCCAACCGCCGGTAGCTGGGCATTCTGGTGAGATGCCGCTCGTGGTTGCCTACGAAGCCTCGCTCGCGCGGCTCCCGGGCCGGCCCGACACGTCCTGGGTCACCTGTCGACCGCGCCCGCGCCGGGCGTCCCTCTTGTCGGGCCTGCCCTGGCGCGGCCGGGCCCCGCTCGGCCGTGATCAATTCATCTCACATTCCCGCGGCGGCCCTGACGGTCAGAGCTGTCCGTTACGAGCACACCTACTTTAGGGTGGCCGTTCTCTCCGAACGTTTCCGGATCAGGAAGGTCGCAGGCTATCGACGGTTGATCGCATGTTTTTCATGGCGACTGGAGATCGAGTTTGAAGGTCGTGACCTGGGGGAGGGGCGCTACGTCTGGCGCCCGAACCGCAACCGATTCTGGAGGAATCATGTCGACAGATGCGATCGTGCTCCTCAAGGCGGACCACAAGGAGATCAAGGCCGCGTTCAAGCGGTTCCAGGAGGCGGGGGAGGGCGCCACGGCGACGAAGGGCAAGCTCGTCGACAAGATCATCGAACTGCTCACGGTGCACACCTACATCGAGAACGAGGTCATGTACCCGGAGGTACGCGGCCTGGTACCCGAGTTGACCGAGGACATCCTCGAGTCCTACGAGGAGCACCACGTCGCGGACCTGCTCGCGATGGAGCTCGCCGCCCTGGCCCCCGAGGCCGAGCGGTTCGACGCGAAGACGACGGTCCTCATCGAGAACGTCACCCACCACATCGAGGAAGAGGAAACGGAGTGGTTTCCCCAGGTCCGTGAGAAGCTCGGCCGCCGCCAGCTTTCCGAGATCGGCGAACGGCTGCTGGCGGCCAAGGAGAAGGCCCCGCACAGCCTCGCCGCGCCGAGCGCGCTCAAGAAGACTGTCGACGCCGTCCTTAGGTAGTCGCGGCACGTCGACCAAGCGACCCACCCGGGCCTGACGCCATCGGCGCGCCCCGGCGATACCCACAGTCGAGCCTGCCCCGTCGGCGTCGGCGTCGGCGTTGCCGGTGCGGTCGTGGTGGGGGCGATCAGTGACCCGTCAGCGCTGAACACGGCGGCTCGTCTCCGTCAAACCAGCAGCTGCCCAGGCTGTTCCGGTAGGTCGGAGAGGCCCGGGTGAGCGGGCTGGAGGGCCCCGAAGGAGATCGGCAGGTGGGCCGAGGTGTAGGGCGCGCCGCAGGGGGCAGGCAGCCCATACCGGTCCCCCGGCCCCCGACGACCAACCGTCAGGGGACGCGAAGGTCGTCACCCCTCGCGACTCGCAGCTTCCTGGAAGCACGGGGGCGGCACCGTCACATCGGAGGCATCACCATGATTGCCGCAGGCATCATCGCCCTGCTCCTCGGGTTCCTGCTCGGAATCCCGATTCTGTGGACGATCGGTATCATCCTGGTCATCGTCGGCCTCGTCCTGCTCGTGCTCGGCCAGACCGGGCGCGCCGTGGGCGGCCGTAAGCACTATTTCTGACAGAACCGATTCGCGCACGCCGGCACCCCCTGAAACCGTCGTGCGCAGCCACTTCCCAGCGCCAGCGCGAACCACTGCCGACGAGCCCCCTCGACCTGCGGGGTAGATTCTTTCTCGTCCATGTAGGTTCGCGTTGGCGTGTATGGAGCAGGGCCAGACCGCGCACGACACGTTCTGGGATCGCTTCCGTGCAGAGCGAAGCGACGCATCATGTGAGCCACCAAGCACCGCCGCGAGTCCTCAGGCGTCCTCGGACTTGCCAGCGCCTTGATCTTCCTTGGGCTGCGCGCTCTGCGCTGTCTGGCTGCCCGGGTCTTCCTGGTCCGGGTTGTCCGCGGGTTCGCCTTCTTCGCCCTCTTGCTGGGATGTTGCTTCGGGCGTGTCAGCCTGGGTGTCCTCCCGGGGCTCGGCGCCGGAAGGTTCCTCGTCGGGCTGGTGGATGACCTCGCCGTCGCGGATCTCGCCGCGCCAGGAACCGGTGGCCTCGCCCTGGATGGTGATGAAGCGGCGGAAGTTCTTCAGGTCGAGGCGGGCGCGGCGGCCTCCTGCCCGCCAGATGTTGCCGATCTTCTCCATGAATCCGCTCGGGTAGTACTCCATCGTCAGCACGACGCGGGTCAGGTCGTCGGCCAGCGGGTGGAAGGTGACCGTGCCCTTGGTGGTGCCCTTACCGCCCTCGGTAGTCCACTTGATCCGGCGGTCGGGGATCTGCTCGAGGGTCTTGCCCTGCCAGGTCCGGCGGGACTTGAAGACCTTCACCCGCCAGTTCTGCTCGGTCTCGCTCTTCGGGTCGACGCCCTCGACGCCCTTCATGAACTTCGGGAACTCCTGGAACTGGGTCCACTGGTCGTAGGCGGTGGAGACGGGCACCGCGACGTCCAGGCTCTCCGCGATGTGGGTGACCTTCGGGGGTCCGGCCTCACCCGAACCGCCCGCGCTGCCTACGCCGCCGCCGAGACCGATGGCGCCCTTCACCTTCTCCTTCAGCATGCTCAGCGCGGTCGACGTCGCTGCCTTGCCCGGCGACTCGCCGGCGGCGATCTTCTTGATCCCTTCGCCGGCCGGGCCCAGCCCGCCTGTCGCGGATCCGAGCTTTTCGCCTACCTGCCGGACGGCCTTCTGCCCTTCGGCGGCGAGGAAGCTCTTCACCTCCCGCATCAGCTGTTCGGTCGCCTGGTCATGCAGGAGCGCGCCCGCGAGGCCGCCTGCGTGCCGGTCGGTGTCCGCCGCTGTCATGATCGATCGACCTCCTACCGGGCCGGCGAGGCGGCTCGGGCTCGCTTCCTGCTCGCTACCGACGCCGGTTCGGGTCGCTCGGACGCCGGTCGCACGCCGGGGTGGCGGGACGGCGGCCGGCGGCTCCCGGCCAGCGCGGCCTGTCGGCGTGGCACCGGACGACCCTCGGCCGCCCGCGGGCTGTCCGGTTCTTCCGTGGACGCGGCAGCGCCGCTGTCGACGGCCTCGCTGTCGGGCGTCTCGCCGCTGGCCGCTTCGCGGCCCTCGGCAGCGGCCGTCTCCTGCTCTCGCTCCTCGTCGGAGTCCGCCGTCGCCTGCTCGGACTGCGCGCGGGGCGCGTCGCCGTCGGGCTCCTCGCCGTGGGGCGTGCTCCACCGGCTGAGGGTGTCGTTCAGCGTGCCGGTGAGCGTGCCGGCCATTCCGCCCAGCTCGGCGGGCGTCTCGTCGAGCGAGTGCCGCAACTCGGCGGTGCGGTGCGAGAGGTTCTCGGTCAGCGACCCGACGCGACGCTCGTATACCGACAGGGCAGCCTTCCTGCCACCGGCGAGTATCGGCCCGCGCAGCTGGGCCACGAGCTTCCGGCCCTCGTCGCTGTCGAGGAACTTCAGCGCCTGTGCGCGGGCGAGGTCCTTGACGTTGGCGTCGTGCCCGCCGGCCCACAGCGCGAACTTCAGGGCGGCCTTGCCCTTCTTGGTCCTGCCGAGGAGGTAGCCGACCCCACCGGCCAGCATCACCTTGACGTTCATCGTGCTCTCCTTCCGGCCCGGTGGCGGGCCTGTTGGCTCACCAGCCCCACCTGCTGGCCTGGGGCTCGTCGGCGGTCTCGACGGGACCCAGGAAGTGGAAGGCGGGCAGTGGGCCGACGTACCCGATCACGAGCTCGGGATGGTCACGGCGGGCGCGTTCGACGGCCTCGTCGAAACGCGCAAGGTCACGGTGGCCGGGCTCCGGGTCGCGCCGGACGAGGAACGCCCAGCGCAGGACGGGGTCCTCCGGTCCGCCCATCGGCCCTCGGCCGGTGTCCCCGACGGCGAACGGGCGCAGCTCCTCGAGGAGTGTCTCCGCCTTCTCGGCCCGGCGGGTGACGACGCGGTCCGCCACCTGCTCACCGATCGACATACGGACCTGGACGTCGGCCGCGTCCCTGGCGGCGGCCCGGGCCCCGGCGAGCGACGGATCCGTCGCCAGCACTGCCCGGATCGCCGTCAGCTCGTCCTCGTCCGCGTCGACGTGCACCTCGACGAAGCCGTCGAGCGCGTCGAGCCGTGTGCTCAGGTCCGGAGCCAGCTCGCCGAGGACCTCGTCACGGACGGCGTCCTCGTCCGGCGCGACCGATCCCAGCCGCAGCGGGATGACCGGGCCGTCGGCAAGTAGGTCGAGAAGGATGTCGAGGTGGCGTTCCGCGTCCCGGTCGGCGAGGCTCACCGGCTCGGGGACAGCGCTCACGACGGCAGCGACGTCGCCCCGGCGGATCAGCCGGACCGGCCCTGGCGCTTCGCCCACGCCCAGCGGCGGCGGGTCGGCGAGCGGATGCCCCGCACGGACCACCGCGTAGAGCAGCAGCGCGGCCATGTCAGGCCCCGTCCGAGCCTGACCGGGCTCCGGCCCGGTCCGCGGGAGCCCCACGGCCCGGCGGCAGGCCGCGGTCCGCGGCACCGCTAGTGAGCTCGGCCCTGCTGTCCCGCCTCACCGCGAACTCGTCGCGGTCCTCGTCGCCGTCTCCGCGCAGCGACGCGACGAAGTCCTGCGCGGTGTCCTTGACCCCTTCCAACGCGCCCTTCGCCTTGTACCGTGAACCGCTTTCGCTGACCGACCGGACAAGCCCGGGGACGCCGGTGACCTGCTCCTTCTCGCGCGACTGCAGGTCCAGTCGGTTCACCGCCTCGGCGAAGCGCAGGTAGGTGTCGACACTCGCGATGACGATGCGGGCGTCGATGGTGAGGATCTCGATGCCGACCAACGCGACCCGCACGTACGCGTCGATGACGATCCCCTTGTCGAGGACCACCTCGAGCACGTCCGCGAGGCTGCTCGGGCGCGGGGCCCGGCCGATCGACTGCGTCGCGACCGTCATGACCTGTCCTATCCGGGCGGCGCCGGGCCGCGGACACCGGCCGCGGGCCGCCCCTGCTCGTGGCGCCACCGGCCGGCTTCGAGCAGGCGGCCGATGGCCGGAGTTCCGCTGGGCCGGCGGCGCGTGCCGTGGCCACCGGCGTGGTTCGACCGGCGCTCGCCGCCACCGCCGGCGGCCGCGCCGCGGGAGGCGCCAGAGGCCGGCTCGACGTCGGCGGCGAGGTCGGCGGGCGGCCAGTCCCCGACCAGCTCCCGGGCTCGCGCGGTCGCCGCCCGGGTCTGCTCGGCGCTCACTCCGAGGGAGTCCCGCACCTGCGCGATCGCGTCCCGCACCTCGATCAGCGCCTGGCCGAGCTCCTCCACCTGCGCCGGCGGCAGCGTGCCGCTGTCGACCCGGCGCACCGCCTGGCGTTCGAGCAGGTCCCGCAGCAGCTCGAGGAGCACGACGACGACCTGTCCGAGCCCGCGCCCAACCTCCTGCGGGTCGGCGGTCAGGCGGACCGCGCGCCCTCGCTTCGTCACGGCTCGGCCCTCCCGCCGGCCGCCGGACCGGTCTGGCGGCGGTCCGCCCCGGCAGGACGGACGACCGCCCCCTCGACCACCTCACCCGCGTGGTCCGGCCGCGGCCGGCCTGGCGGCGCCGGTCCGGGTCGGAGCTCGGCCCCTGCGCCGGCCTCGATCGCGCTCTGCGCGCCGATCAGGAGCAGCCGCAGGTCGAGCCGGATCAGGTCGACGCCGGCCAGGCCGATGATCACGTCGCCAGTGACCACAGCGCCGCTGTCCACGAGCCTGTCCAGGAGATCGGACAGCCCGCGCCCGGAGCCAAGCGACGCACGGCGACCGGGGCGCCCAGCATTCGTCGCTCCCGCCGTCGACGCGACCTGGCGGGCCAGCTCAGTCATGAGAGGCCTCCCCGAGGGTCAGCCGGACGAACGAGTAGGGCGGCCAGGGGCCGGTGAAGCGGGCTTCGCACCCCGCGTCCACCAGCTCCTGCGTCGCGGTGTCGGCCGCGTCGAGGAAGACGTCCTCCGCGGCGCTGGCCACCAGGTAAGCCGCGTTGAGCCGGCCAGCACCCGGACGGCCAGACCGCATCGCCACATCCGACGCGAGAGCGGCGAGCTCACCGTGGACGCGCCGGGTCAGACCAGTCAGACGTTCCTCTCGCAGCGCGGCGACGCGCAGTTCGTCGCGCCGGGCGGACAGGTAGGCGGTTCCGGCAGCGCTCCCCTCCGTGGGTGGACTCGCTTCCGGCGTGTCGTCGGCCTGTTCGCGGGCGACGCCTTCGTCTGGAGGCGTGACTCGCAGGCCCCACTCGTGATGGTCGCGGACATGGTCCAGCTCGACGGCCAGCTCATCGGCCGACGCCCGCAGCAGCCGCTCGGCCCGCGACCGGTCCGGCAGGACAGTGCCGAACCGCAGCGGCAGCACGGGCCCTCGGTCGAGGAGCATGCGCATGACCCGGTCGTGGCGGCCGGCGAGGTCGGCGAGGCGACCAGACTCGGAGAGCTGCCCCGCCTCCGAGACCTCCTGCTCCAGGCCCGCGAGCAGGTCCAGGTCGATCGTCGAGGTGACCAGCGCGGCCGGGCCGACCCGCACCGTCTCCACCGGGGTCTGGTCGTCGAGCCCGATGATGTCGCCGGTGGTGGCCGCGGCGTCGGTGATCCCGTAGGCGTACAGCCCGGTACGGGCGGGCGTCGCGTCGACCTGCGGCTCGGCAGTCGGCGTAGCCATCGATTCCGCGACTGGCTCGGCCGGCGCGGGCCGTCCGCTTGTCGGACGGCTGGGGAGCGTCTCGGTGGGCGCCTGGTCCCGCGGCGGGCGGCGGGCGAGGTCTGGCGCGGTGTCAGTGGCGAGCGCCGCGGCGACGATCTCATCCGCCAGCGCCGCGACCAGCCGCACGCGGGCCTGCACCCGTGCGTCCGCCACGGCCTCGTCGAGAACGTCAGGAGCGAGCCTTGCCGCGAGCGCGCGAGCACCGCCGACCACCGGCCCCACCGGCCCCATCACGGTCTCCTCGATTCAGTCCGGTCTTCGGGCGCCCCGGTCTGGTCACCGCCCACGCTGGCCCGGCGGGCCGGCTCGGCCTCGCCCAAGACCTGGCCCTCCAACACGTCCCGCTCGTTCCGCGCTCCCGCCAGGGCGGCGGGCCGTTCGTGGTGGCCCAACGCGCGTTCCAGCTTGTCGAGGCGCTCGCGCAGTTGACGGTTCTCCTCGGCCAGGTCATCCGCTCCCTGCTCGGACCTGCGCGCGGGAGCCTTGGAAGAGAAGAAGGGATCATTCAGCCACCAGTCGAGGCCCATCTCCCGGGCGGTGTCAGCGGACGCGATGAACAACCGGAGCCTGAGAGTGAGCAGCTCAACGTCCAACACGCTGACGACCACATCGCCGACAATCACCACGCCCTTGTCGAGCACACGCTCCAGCACATCGGCGAGAGTGTCGCTGCGCGGTCCGGTCCACTGCCGGACGGGCCGGTGCGAGGTCAGCACAGGTTCGGTCATCACGCCGCCGGGAAACTACTCGGAAGGCCGCTCGCCGAGGAGCCGGGAACGGGGAACGCGAAGTCCAGGTGAAGTCCTCCTAAGTCGGGTCGACGGCGCCGCGGACAAAGCGGCGCAACCGCTCGTACCCACGCAGGTTGCCGTCCTCGTCGACGTCCACCCGGTAGGTCGCGAGCACACTCGTCGTGCTGGGAATCCGTTCGAGCTCGACGACGTCGGCGAGCAGGGACCAGCCGTCCTCGGCCGCCCGCATACCGCTCACGCGCTCCGGCTCCTGCCCGGTGAGCTCGGCGAACTGCGCGAGCGCGGAGTGGACGACACCGATCATCGTGCCGCCACCGCCGCGGGCCGCGTGGCCGGGTCGTCGGCCCAGATCGGACCGCTCGTCGCGTCGGGGAGCTGTCACGCGATCACTTCGCCTGCTGGGATCGGGGTCAGGGGCGGATACGGCGGCAGATAACGACCGCCCGATCTGCGTCCCCGTTCAGACGCTCCGGAAACCCTGAACCGGAATGGATCTCCGATCGTCGGAGATCCAGTCGGCGGCCCCTACGGACGCCAGAATAAGTTTTGGGCCGGCCCGCTGGCAGCGGCACCTCGCAAACCACAAAGGATTGGCAGAAATGGCACAGAATCGCGACGGAATCAGTGAAGCGGGATGCGGTATGGCAACCGGAACGAGTCGGGAATGCACGCTTGAACCGGATGATCTGGTCGAGCGGCTGCTGCTTCTGCTTGGAGTGGTGCCCCAGGTCCCCTCATCGTGCGCACACGGTGTCGCTGACGAGAGCGGGGCGGGGAATCGTCGCGATCGGTGACCGGCACGCACACCGCGGCGGAACAGCCGCCGCCGTCCGGCTGAGCATGACGTCCCTAGCGATCTCGGCTGCACATCGGGCCGATGCCTGGTCGCGGTGGGCGGACAGATACCGGCGGTCCTGATCTAATAGCGGTAGATGGGATCGAGAACCACTCGGCGAACGCGGGCTGCGGCCCGACGCCTACGGGCTCCGGACTTACGCAAGGCCGGTGGGCCGGTGGCACTCAGGCCGGGGTCAAGATCCGTTGGTCCGGCGGAGGGCGCGACGGGAGCTACCGCCTCGCCCTGCTACCAGACGACGGACCCACGGGCGGCTTCTTCTCCTGGGACGGCACACCCTCGTGCCCTGGTAACCCCAGGAGAACCCCCGGGAGCAGCGAGAATATCGTCACCGTGACGGGATGATGATCTTACCCGGGTGTCGAGGGGGCCCCTGTGGGATCGCCGATAGACGGCCAGCCACGGTCACGACTGGCCAGTAGATGGTCAATGGCCGCCGTAGTCGCAACTCAGTATGGTCACCACGCTGGTTTGGGCGAGCGACACGGGAAGACCGATCGGCGGGGGCGCGATCCTCCTTCCGCGTCAGTCCACGCTTCGAGGGCGGGTTAGGGGAGACGTCCGCGCCATGTCCGCGTCATGCGTCAGTTCGAGTGCGGCGCGTAGCCGTGCGTTCTCGGTCTCCAGCTCGAGGACCTTGGCGATCCCGGCGAGGTTCAGGCCAGCCGCGAGCAGGTACCCGATCCGTTGTAGCCGGGCGAGGTCGTCGCTGCTGTAGCGGCGGGTCCCGCCGTCGGTGCGGGCCGGCTCCAGCAGCCCGCGTCGTTCGTACAGTCGCAGGCTTTGGGGGTCCATGCCGACCAGATCGGCGGCCACCGAGATCCCGAACACCCCTTGGGCCGGGTCGACGTCGGACGGTCTCACGGGGCACCTCCGGGGATTCCACCCGGACGTCCGACCCGGGGCTTGCCTCAGTCTGCCACCGGTGCTATATAAAAATCTAGGTCAGCCACCACAGATAAGTGGATGACCTAACGCTCTGATCTGTAGATCGTGATCGTGGAGGTGGAGTTCCGATGTTGGTGCGCACCGACCCGTTCCGGGAGCTGGACCGGCTGAGCCAGCAGGTGTTCGGCACCCTGGGCACGGTGGCCCGGCCGAGCGGGATGCCGATCGACGCGTGGCGCGAGGGCGAGGAGTTCGTGGCGGAGTTCGATCTGCCCGGCGTGGACCCCGCCACCGTGGATCTGGACGTCGAACGCAACGTGCTGACCGTGCGGGCCGAACGCCCGGCGCTGAAGGGGAATGGCGAGGTCCTGGTCGCCGAGCGGCCCCGCGGTGTGTTCAGCCGCCAGTTGATCCTGGGTGACAACCTGGACACCGAGAAGATCACCGCGAGCTACCACGCCGGCGTGCTGACCCTGCGTATCCCGGTCGCTGAGAAGGCCAAGCCGAGGAAGATCGCGATCGAGACGTCCAGCGACGACCGCCAGGCCATCAACGCCTGACCCGGGGCGGGACCGATGACGACCCTCCAGGGGGCGGCGCCGGTCCGTCCGGTCGAGGCGCAGCTGGCCGACCTGATCTGCGCCGACCCCGACCTGCTCCAGGCCGAGTTCGACGCGATCATCTCGGCCAGCTGGGACAGCGACGTCCCGACAGGCAGGCCCAGGCAGCCAGCTGCTCCGCGGCCACCGTCGCCCGGACCACCACCGGGCGCGGGCTGTCCCCACCCTCAGCCATCCGGACCGCCGGTCGCCCGCCGCCCCCAACGCCGACCCGGGCAGCGGGCGCCGCCCATCAGACCGACCTCGACATCGACGCGGCGGCATAGCGAAAGGAGGCACAGCAGCCACCCACGACCCGGGAGGAATATCCCCTAACACGTCGATTCGCGCGCCGGTCTGGCCCCCGGGCCACCATTACCGGGGGCCAGACCGGCCTCCCCGACCAGGCCAGACGGGTCCTCGGCTCCGAAGTCCGCCAGTTCTTCGACGTCCACGTCGTCGCCGACGCCCGCCACCAGGCCGTCGCCGCCGAACAACGCGCCGGCGGCCTGGCCCGGGCCGAGCCAGCCGCTCGCTGGCGACATCCTGTTCGGCGCACGCTCCGTCATGGCCGTCGAGGACCGATGCTCGTCCGCCATCCACGACGCCTGGCGCACCGGCCGCTCCTTGCTACGCGTCGTCTGACCCAGCCGCGGCGCCATGACGCGCCAGCGGCGCCCTGGCCGGCTACCACGTCTGGTCGAGGTCGCCGTCTCCTCGTGGCCTCACGACCGGCATGCGGTCGGCATCGGTAATCGCCGCGTACACGTCCGGGTAGACCGGGAGATCCAGGTCGGTCAGGGCGAGAAGCCGCAGGACACCGGGCGGCGGCGCGGCCAGGCGTAGCCAACCGCCGCCCGCTCGCAGCCGGCGGCGCACCCGAATGAGGACGCCCAGACCGCCCAGGTCGGCGAATTGGATCGCCTCGAAGTCCACAACGAGCTGCCAGCAACCCGCCTCGACGAGCGATCTGAGTCCTTGTTCCAGCTGCGGCTGGGTTGCCAGATCCAGCTCGCCCCGCAGGTACACCACGCCGATCGATCCAATTCGGCCGGCGTGCACCGCCAACCACATGGCCCGCCTCCACCAAGCCTGTCAGCTGAAGCTGCCGATCATCAACAAGCAATCCAGACACCCGGCGCGGCCAGGCAAGGCGGCGCCGTCACCGAGGCATCACGACGATTCGTTCCGCAAGGCGACCAGCACGATCATGTTCTGCTCACCCGTCCTGCGCGGAACCCGACGGCCGCCCCCTACGCCGGGCGCGGTCTCGCTCGAGCTCGGCGCGGGTGGCCGCGACTTCCGTTCGATCAGGGCGATACGGCACGTGGCGGCGACGGTGTGTCCGTCGTCGACGATCTCGTGCGCTCGAGCGGCCAGAGCGAGGTCGGCGCGCGAGTCGCGACGATGCCCGCCCTGGGACCGGTGCGAGTTGAGGAGACCCTGGTGGCCGAGCGCGCGCAGGAACGCCGGCTCCACATCGAGGAGATCAGCGGCCGCACCCATGCCGAACGCCGGATAGCCGAGGTCGTCGACCTTGCCATGCCTGCTTCTCACCCCGCTCAACCCCCTTACTGGCTACCGGCCAGTACCTACCCTGCCCAGGCCATGGAATATGCATCGCTGGGTGCAGATTTCCGGCCGAGCCGCCACCTGATCGACAGGTCGGCGGTAGTCGGCCCGCCGGACGTTTGGCGCGCCGCCGGAGCCCAGCGCACACGGATCTTGGTATCGGGGCGTAAGACTGGGTGGGCCGGCTCCGTGACCGATCTTGTCCGAGCCGTCCTGTTCGACCTCAACGGCAGCGGAGGACCAAGCCCGACCACGTCCTGGCCGACAAGGGCTAAAGCTCGAAGGCGATCCGGACCGAGCCGCGCTGCCGCAACATCTGCCGACGGCGCTGCGGCAAGTCCGCGCGGTCACACCTACGGCACAGTGCTCGTCGATGTCGCCACGGGCCAGCCGATCGACCTGCTCGTCGACCGGGAGGCCGGGACGTTCGCCGCCTAGCTCGAAGCGCATCCCGGTACCGAAACCTTCTGCCGCGACAGGGGCGGCGCCTACGCCGAGGGCGCGCGCATCGGCGCCCCCGACGCCGTCCAAATCGCGGACAGGTGGAATCTGTGGCACAACCTGGCCGGCTACGTCGAGAAGACCGTCGCCCGCTACCGGACCCACCTGCGTGAACCCGGCGCCGAGATGGCGCCGCCACCGGAACGGCCGGCGCCGGCCGAGGGCGAGGCGAAGGCGGTGGTACGCGCCGAGCAGTTCGAGCGCCGTGACAGGGGTCCGCCACCAGCGGGAACGCCACGCCGTCGTGCAGGAGCTCAAGGCCCAGGGCCTCGGCATCAAGGCCATCAAACGCCAGACCGGGCTGGCGAAGGAGACCGTGCGCCGCTACGACCGGGCCGCCTCGGCCGAGGACGTCCTGGCCAAAGCCCGCGACGGGCGACGCGGCGTCCTGGACGCTTACAAGCCCTACCTGCATGAGCGATTCGATGCCGGGGTCACCAACGGCAGCCTGCTGTTCCGCGAGATCCGCGGGGCTGGCTACACCGGCAGCCAAGCGGTCGTCCTGGCCTACCTACGCCCGCTGCGCGCCGCCGGCCGCGCGCCGTCCCCGGCGCCGGCGGCGCCCCTGCGCCGCTCGAGGGACTGTGCCGTAAACGGCTCTGTTCCACTTTCGGTGGTGACGGAGGGTTAGCTGAGCAGGATGCGGTGGCGTAGGAGGGTGAAGCCGGCGCGGCCGTGCATCTGGCGCATGATCCGTTTGGTTTTGGTGTTGACGCCTTCGGTCCCGCCGTTGTGGTGGGGCAGGGTGAGGGCGGCGGTGACGGCGGCGCGGTCGAAGTCCAGGCCGCGGGTGAAGGCGTGCAGGTGAGGCAGGTCGGCTTCGCGTGCCGTGGTGATCATTCGGTGAGGGCTTTGGCATTTTTGCGGCGCGGGGGTGCAGGAGGTCCGCGAAGCCGCGGATCAGGCCGGTGAGGTCGATCATCTCCGGGCAGGCGGTCGATAGCTCGTCGAGCTGAGCTTGGCCCCTGAGCACGGACAGCGGCGGTCTCCGTGCTCGACGCACGTCCCTGACCTTGCCCAGGCCGCGACCGTTCCACCCCGTCTACTCGGGCGCCCGCGGTCGTTCAGTCGGCCAGGAGGTCGATGAGCTGACGGGCGTTGGTCTGGGCGTAGTCGGTGTAGCAGTTGTTCATGAGTACGTGGGTGGTGTCGGCCTTCTCGGCGAGCTGACGGAGCCGGGGTGCCCAGGCGTGTAGCTCGTCGTCGCTGTAGCGGTAGCCGAACCGTTCGTGGATGTCCTTGCTGGTCCATTTGTCGCTGTGGCCGTGGAACCGGACGACGGCGAGGTCGGCGGTCGCGGCCACGACCGGTGGGATGGAGGTGGGATATCCCTGGGGCATGTCGACGCAGACGTAGGGCAGGGCGTAGGACGCGAGGAAATCCAGTGTCTCGTGCTGGTTGCGTTCTTCCATCCAGGTGCGGTTGCGGAACTCGACGCAGACGGGTAGCGGCGCGCAGCGGTCCTGGCATTCCAGGAGGTACCTCTTGTTCGCGGCGCCGATCGGGAACCACTGCGGGAACTGGAACAGGATCGCGCCGAGCTTCCCCGCGTCGGCGAGTGGGCGCAGCGCCGCGAGGAACCGGGTCCACACCTCGTCAACGATGTCGTCGGCGAGGTCGCGGGCGTAGAGGTTCCTGCGGCCGGACGGGACCCGGTCGCGCAGGTCGGCATAGAGCGCGGCGGGCCGGGTCGGGTGCCCGGTGAGCAGCGAGAACGCCTTGATGTTGAAGGTGAAGTGCGCGGGGCTGCGGGCGACCCAGGCGCGTACGGCGGTCGCGCTCGGTGGTGCGTAGTAGGTCGCGTCGACCTCGACGAGGGGGAACTGGCGGGCGTAGTACTGCAGCCGCTGCTCGGCCGTCTTGGCTTCCGGGGGATACCAGCCGGAGTCGATCAGGGTCCGGTCCGTCCAGGACGCCGTCCCGACCAGGATTTTGCCCACGTTGCACCTCATCCGATCGCCGCCCCCGGAATTGGCTCTCCGCTGACGCGTTCCCCACGGGACCCGCGACAACCAACAACCCGAGCCGGGCAGGACGCTTGCGTTTCAGGCGGACCGGGGGAATGCGGCGACGGTCTGCGGGTAGGCGGGTCCTATGACTGAGTTCGGCTACTTTCTGTCGGACGAGGAACTGAGCCCACCGGAGATCGTCCGCTCCGCCCAAGCCGCGCAGGCAGCCGGATTCGACCGGATCTGGATCTCCGACCACTATCACCCCTGGCAGTCCAGCCAGGGCCAAAGCCCGTTCGTCTGGAGCGTGCTCGGCGCGATCGCCGCGACCACCGAGCTACGGATGACGACGGCGGTGACCTGCCCGACGTTCCGCATCCACCCGGCGATCCTGGCGCAGGTGACCGAGACCGTCGCCACGCTCGCCCCGGGCCGGTTCACCTTCGGCGTGGGCTCCGGTGAGGCGCTCAACGAGCACATCCTTGGCGACGCGTGGCCGCCGGTCAGTTCCCGCCACGCCCGGCTCGAAGAAGCGATCGAGGTCATCCGCCAGCTATGGACCGGGGACACCGTCACCCACGGGGGCCGCTATTTCACCGTCCACAACGCCAAGATCTTCAGCCGTCCCGACAGCCCACCGCCGATCTACGTCAGCGGCTTCGGCGAGCAGGCGACGCAGCTCGCCGGCCGGGTCGGCGACGGCTGGATGTCCGTGCGGCCCGACGCCGAGGGGCTCCGCACCTACCGGGACAACGGTGGGAAAGGCCGCACCCAGGCCGGCGTCAAGATCTGCTGGGCGCCGACCATGAAGGAAGCCGTCGAGACCGCGCACCAGCGGTGGGGCTTCGAGGGCGCCGGCGGCCAGGCCGCGCAGGACCTTCCGACCTGGCAGTCCTTCGAGGCACTCAACGACGCCTCCAGCCCGCAGGCGACCGCGAACGCCATCGCCTGCGGGCCGGACGCCGAGCACGCCGCCAACGCGATCCGGCCCTACCTCGACGCCGGATTCGACGAGGTCTACATCTCCCAGATGGGCCCCGACCAGGACGGCGGCATCCGTTTCCTCGCCGAGGAGGTCCTGCCCCTGCTGCGATAGACCCGTCGTGGTCATCCCGGTCTCGTCGGCGCCCCAGGGGTGCGCGGGCGTAGACGCCCGGAAGGCCAGGTTGGTACTGGTCGTGGTGCTGTGCCAGGAACTCCTCCGGATGGCATAGTGGTGGGCGATCTGAGCTGAATGACGGATTCGCGGGCCGCCGCCGACCGCGGAGTCGGCGGTGAACAAGACAGGAGAGGGCGGGCCATGCCAGCGACGCCGGGCGGTGCGCGCCGCGGTGAGGCGCCTGCCGGCGGCAATCGCGACTGCCGTCGCGATTGGTATCTACGCGCTGCTCCCGGCCCAGCTGATCCTCGGCCCGCGGCTGATCATCCCGATCCTGGAAGGCGGTCTGCTCGCGAGCCTCGTCGCGGTCAACCCACGCCGGATGGCCAGACAGACCCGCTGGTCACGGGCGATCTCCCTGGGCCTGGTCGGGCTGATCGCGCTGACGAACCTCGTCGCGCTCGGACTGCTCATCCGCGATCTCGTCGCGGAGCATGTCCAGCAGGGCCGCCCGCTCCTGCTCGGCGCCTTGCAGGTGTGGCTGACGAACATCATCGTGTTCGGGCTCGCGTTCTGGGAACTCGACCGCGGCGGACCGGTGGCCCGCACCCAGTCCGACCGGTCCGCGCTCCCACCGGCGGACTTCCGCTTCTCCCAGGACGAGAACCACGACACGATCGCCGAGGTCGCCCGCAGCTCCAGCCGCACCTCCGGCTGGGTGCCAAGCTTCATCGACTACCTGTACGTCTCGACCACCAACTCGACCGCGTTCAGCCCCACCGACACGATGCCGCTCACCAGCAGAGCGAAGCTGCTCATGGCGCTGGAGTCGATCGCCGCGCTGTTGACCTCGATCCTGGTCATCGCCCGCGGCGTCGGCATCCTGCAATAACGGGCCGGTCGAGACAGCGAGGCGGCGCACTCCCGGGGGTTGTTCCCGGGAGTGCGCCGCCTGTGGTTTATAGCCGCGAGCGGTTGCGGCCACTGATTCCGCGGCGGCCGACCAGCCACAGCACGGCGGCGATGGCTATCACCCACAGAACGGGGTGCACGGTCAGGCCCAGAGCGGCGGCGATCGCGACGATGATGATGGCGACGACAATGTCAATCAACATGAAGGTGCCATTCCCGGCCGAGGGCGAGTAAACCGGGCATCGACGACCAACCGCGGTCAGAATCGATCCGCGCACCCAGCGCGGGACGCTCACCGCAGCCAGGCCGACCAGGATTGACCATGCCCGGGCGGGGCTTGGGTGGTTACTGCCAGGGGGCGTCGTCGCCCATCTTCTTGTAGTACTTGGCCAGGTGGTTCCTCGCCCGGGTGATGTCGGCCTCGGGGAGGTTGACGCCGCCACGGGAGCCCTGCATGACCGCCGCGGCCGCCATCACGCCGCGTGGGACGACGGTGAGTTCGCCCTCGATGACGTCGGCGATGAGCAGTTTGTAGGCGGTGAACTCGTCCTTGTGCTGGCCGTCGTACCAGACGTGCGCTTGGCGGTATTTGCTGTTCGGGGTGTCCTGCGCGCTGGCCCAGCGGCGGACCCGCTTCTCTGCCGCCGCGCCGTTCCAGGCACGCTTGCGGTCCGCCAGCGGGAGGTCCTTGAAGGGGGTGACGGACATGAGGGTCCTCCTCGGGTGCGTTCGTGATGTCTCGCGGTGCCCTTCCCCGCTCGCCCCGGGCAACACCGTGGCGAGGAGCGTGTCCGGGTGGGATTCTGGGCGCGTGGGTGCTTCAGCCTGGTGGTAGGCGGCTGGCGCACAGGTCGCGCAGGGTTAGGGCGTTGCGGACGGCGTGGCCGTGGCCGTCGTTGTTGAAGTAGGCGTAGACGTCGAGACCGTGGGCGTGCCATTCCAGGAGCCGGTCGCTCCACCACCGCAGGTCGTCGTCGCTGTAAGAGCCGGCGTAGAGGGCGTCATGGTCGGGCCCGTGGAGTCGGACGTAGACGAAGGGGGCGGTGGCCCGCAGGACGCACGGCAGGTGGGCGCCGCTCAGGACGCAGTAGGCTGCCTGGTGGCGTTCGAGCAGTCGGTAGACGTCTTCGTGGTGCCAGCTGTGGTGGCGCAGTTCCACGGCTAGCCGCATCCACCGGGGGACGCCGGCGAGGAAGTACTCCAGGCGGGCGTCGTCGCGGGTTTGGCGGACGTCCAGCTGGGTCAGCACGACGGCGCGGTGTTCGCCCAGCTCGTGCCAGCCACGGCGGATCCGCGCGGTCCAGGCTTCGGGTCCGTGGAGGTGCTTGCCGTGGGTGAGCCCGCGAGGCGCCTTCACGGACATCGTGAATCCGGCGGGCAGGCGTCGTCGCCAGGAGGCGAACGTGGCGTCGGTCGGCCAGCGGTAGAAGCTGGCGTTCAGCTCGACCGTGTCGAACTGGGCGCAGTAGATGCCCAGCCGGTCCCGCGGCGGTGTCCCCGGCGGGTAGAGGACGCCGTCCCAGTGGTCGTAGCTCCAGCCCGAGGTCCCGATGTACAGGTTGGCCACCGTGTCGCCGCCGTCGGGTCAGGGCAGCGTTTCCTGCCGTGGCCAGTACCGCAGGGGCGCGATCGTGTCGAGGAAGGTGGCGACGGCTTCCCCACTGCGAAGCGGGAGGAAGCCGGCGTCGAGCTCGCCGCCGAGTCCGGCTGCTCTGAGGATGGGCTCGGCGTCCGGGGTGTAGCCGATGTACTTGCAGTGTGCGTAGGCGTCGGCGAGGAAGTCCCGGGCGGCGGGGCTGCCGACGAGTTGGTGGGCGCCGGCTGTCCCGGTGATCAGGGTGATCGCGTCGTAGAGCACGGAGGGTGCGCCATCCACGCGTTGGTCTGCGGTGATGGTGCTGCCGTCGCTGGCTGTCGCCCCGCCGATGGTCGCGGCGATGACCTCGACGGTGATCTGCTGTGCGCTGGCGGCGGCGCGTAGCTGGGCGACGAGGTCGGCGTCGGCGCCGTCGGCTAGCAGGATGCCGAGTTTGCGGCCGGTGAAGGTGTTCGGGCCGTTGTGCAGGATCGACAGGGCGGTCGAGGCGGGCAGGTCTGTGATCGGCTCCCGGGCGGGTGGGAGCCGGTGGGGAAGGTCGGTGAGGCCGACGCCGGCGGCGACCTGGGCGGCGAGGTCGTCGTGGACGTTGCGCAGGCCGGCGACCATGCGGGCGCGGATGTCGGGGCGTTCGCATTTGCTGAGCTCGAAGACGAACGCGCTGACGATGTGGGCCTGTTCGACAGGGGTCTGGCTTTCCCAGAACTGGCGGGCCTGGCTGTAGTGATCGGCGAAGCTCTCCGGGCGCAGCCGCCGCTTCGTCCCGCCGCCCTGCTCGGGATAGCTGCTGAAGCCGCGGGCGGGGTCTTCGCGTGGGCCGCCGATGTCGGCGGGCCAGGAGTTGGGTTCGTAGTTGGCACGGCCTCGCGGGTTGGTCATCGCCATGTGACCGTCCTGCTGGAAGTGCGCGACCGGGCACTTCGGGGCGTTGACCGGCAGCTGGGTGAAGTTGGGGCCCCCGAGCCGCTTGAGCTGGGTGTCGAGGTAGGAGAAGTTCCTGCCCTGCAGGAGGGGATCGTTGGTGAAGTCGATGCCGGGCACGATGTTCTGGGTGCAGAAGGCGACCTGTTCGGTCTCGGCGAAGAAGTTCTCGACGACCCGGTCAAGGACCAGCCGCCCGACCCGACGGATCGGGACCTCCTCCTCAGGGATCAGCTTCGTCGGGTCGAGGACGTCGAAGACGAACCGGTCGGCGAAGTCGTCGTCGAACAGCTGGAGGCCGAGCTCCCACTCGGGGTAGGCGCCGGTGGTGATGGCGTCCCACAGGTCGCGGCGGTGGAAGTCGGGATCGGCACCGTTGATCTTCACGGCTTCGTTCCACAGCACGGACTGCAGGCCCTGCTTGGGCTTCCAGTGAAACTTCACGTACGTGGAGCGGCCTTCGGCGTTGACGAGGCGGAAGGTGTGAACGCCGAAGCCCTCCATGAAACGGAACGAGCGAGGGATCGCCCGATCGGACATGATCCACATGAGCATGTGGGTGGACTCGGGGGTGAGGGAGGCGAAGTCCCAGAAGTTGTCGTGCGCGGTCTGGGCCTGCGGGAAACCGCGGTCGGGTTCTTGCTTGGCGGCGTGGATCACGTCGGGGAACTTGATGGCGTCCTGGATGAAGAACACCGGGATGTTGTTCCCGACGAGGTCCCAGTTCCCTTCCTGGGTGTAGAGCTTGACGGCGAAGCCGCGCACGTCGCGGGGCAGGTCGGCGGAGCCCTTGTTGCCCGCGACGGTGGAGAACCGTACGAAGGCGGGCGTGCGGGCGCCGGCCCGCTGGAAGAGGTCGGCGCGGGTGAGGTCGGTGAGCGGCTCGTAGTTCTCGAAGAAGCCGTGGACGCCGAAGCCGCGGGCGTGGACCACTCGTTCGGGGATGCGTTCGTGGTCGAAGTGGAAGATCTTCTCGCGGAAGTGGAAGTCCTCCAGCAGCGCTGGGCCGCGTTCGCCGAGGCGCAGGGTGTTCTGGTCGTCGGCGACGGGGATGCCCTGCTGGGTTGTCAACGTGGGCCGGTCCGTGCCCTCGGCGGTCTGGTGGGTTTCGCCGCCGGCACCGCGCGCGACCTGCTCTTCGCCGAGCTCGATCGGGTCAAGGGTGTGGTCGTCCGTCATGGGACTCCGTTCGGGGTTCGCGCCGCGAGGACGAGCCGACTGGTGTTGTCAGCGGGGGAGCAAGGTCCCTGCCTGATGGGCCGGCGTCAGGGGGTCAGGTCGTCGCCGTCGGCCTTGGCGGCCTCGGTGGCGGTGAGCGAACCGTCGGACTCGCGCGCGAACACGTCAGCGGCGTGGAGATCGGCGGAGGTCTGGCCGGCTACCTGGCGTATTGCGTCCTGGTCGGAGACGCCGGCGAAGGCTGGCTGGGTCCGACCACGGCCCGGGTGGGCGAACTCGTCGACGAGTGCGTGGGTGAACGCCTTGAGGTCAGCTGGCTTGCGGCTGCTGACCAGGACGTTCGGTCCGCTCTGGTCGATGACGACCTCGTCGTCTACCCAGGTCGCGCCGGCGTTGGTCAGATCGGCCCGAAGGCTCGGCCAGCTCGTCAGCCGCCGCCCGCGCACGACGTCCGCGTCGATCAGCGTCCACGGACCGTGGCAGATCACCGCGACTGGCCGGCCGGCGTCGAAGAACGAACGGACGAACGCCCCGACGCCCGGCTGCCAACGCAGAAAGTCCGGATTGGCGACGCCGCCCGGCAGCACCAGCGCGTCGAAGGATCCCGGATCCGCCCCTTCGACCGTCTCGTCGACCGCGAACGTGTCGCCTTCGGCCAGATGGTTGAACGCCTGGACCCTGCCTTCCTTGGTCGAGACCAGTACCGCGACGCCGTCAGCATCGCGCACCGCCTGCCACGGCTCGGTGAGTTCCACCTGCTCCACACCCTCAGGCGCCACCAGGAACGCGATCCGCTGGCCGGTCAGCTTGTCCGCCATGAGCTGTCCTCCTTCAAGGTCGCTTGGTCCCTGCCCGGCGCCGCACGCCATACCCTCGGCCCTCAGAACTTTCGAGTTCTGTCGGCCGGCACCGAGGGAGTCAGGCGCGACCGCCGACGCCGGTGAGCACTTCGCCCGCGCGACCCGTCAGCGTGGCGGGCGCGAGGGCCGCGGTGCTGGCTCCCGCGCCCTCCTGCAGTCCGGCGAGGAAGTCCCTCAGCGCGGCGAGCGAATTGTGTCGGGGCGCCCAACCGAGTTCGGCCCTGGCTCGGGCGGTGCTCATGACGGGCAGACGCATCACCGCGTCGAACAGGCCCGGGTCGGTGGGCACGAGGTGCAGGCGCCAGGCGCCAACGAGCGCGGCGCGGACGGCCCGCGGTGGCATCCGCACGGCCCGGGCATCCAGGAGGTCGGCGAGCACGCGGCAGTCGACGACGGGCTCCGCAGCGATGTTGAACGCCCCGCGCACGTCACGCTCCGCCGCGAGACCGTAGGCCTCCGCCACGTCGTCTGCGTGTACGACCTGGAACCTCAGCCCGGCGATGTCGGGAACGAGAGGCACCGTGGCGGCCCGGACGAGCCCGCCGGGCACGAACGGTCCCATGAACAGGCGTCGCTGCTGGCTGGCCGCCGGCCGCTGGAAGATGAAACCCGGGCGGAGCCGGACGACGCGCACGCGGGGATGATCGCGTTCGAAGACGTCAAGGAGCCGCTCGACGTAGGCCTTCTCGCGCGTGTAGGCGGCCCCCGGCCAGCCGTCGGTCGGCCAGTCCTCCTCGACAGCCCGGTCGTCCGGGGGTCCCGGCGAGTAGGCCCCCACCGACGAGGCGACCACCAACGCCGGCACACCCGCCCGGGCGACAGCGTCGAACACGCGCGCGCTGCCGAGGACGTTCGTCCGCCACGTAGCCGCCGGGTCGTGCGTGGGCTGGAAGAGCCACGCGAGGTGGATCACCACGTCGGCCCCGGCGAACACGCCCGCGAGGTCATCGCCCGTGATGTCGGCGGCCCTCCACGAGATCTTCGGGCCGGGCCGGGTCGGTGGCCGGCGGGCGAGCGCGGTGATGTCAGCGACGTGGGCGGAGCCTCCGAGCGCTGCCAGGACGCCGGTCCCGACGTTGCCCGAGGCACCCACGACGACGACCCTCGCGGCACCGGACCTGGAGATGTCCATGGCGACCTCCGTAGCGGATGTCCGTGTGTCCGAGCTGGCCACGGCGCGCACCGGGTCGACAGCCGAAGTTGGCTTGGTCGTCGGAGACGTATCCGCATCCACGTCGGCCACCTCGTAGGGGGCCGCCTCAGCTGTGCGTACGACCGCGAGCCGGGCGGGCGACACGCGTGATCCTTCTGGCGGCCTCTCCGTCGCCCTGCCCCGCGCGGCGCGGGCAAACCGCGAGTGTCAGCCTGACGCCGGTGACTGACGCGGCGAGCGTGGAGGAAGTCGATGTCGACGGATGCGCTTGTTCTCCTGAAAGTGGATCACGAAGAGATCAGGACTGCTTTCGAGCGCTTCGACGAAGCGAGTGGAGGAACTTCTGCCGCGAGGGGCGCGGTCGCACGGAACATCATCGAACTGCTCACAGTGCACACCTATGTCGAAAATGAGGTTGTGTATCCGGAGGTCCAGGCCCTCCTACCCGAGCTTCGGGAGGAAGTCCTTGAGTCCCACGAAGAGCACCACGTCGCGGATCTCCTCACGATGGAGCTCGCGGCTCTGCGCCACGACGCCGACAGCTTCACCGCCAAAGCCACCGTTCTGATCGAGAACGTGACCCACCACATCGACGAAGAGGAGGAGCGCTGGTTCCCGACGGTTCGCGAGAGGCTCAGCCGCGCGAAGATCTCCGAGATCGGGCAGCGACTGCTGGAGGCCAAAGAGCAGGCTCCGCGCGGCCCGGTCGCGCCCGGCGCCGTCAGGAAGACCATCGAGGCCTATTTCGCGTAGTCGTGCTGCCGGGGACGGCGACCGGAGCGCCTGTTCGCTGCGGTGCACCGTATCCGCGGCGGCTTGGGTGTGGGCTCCGGGTGGAACACCCGGAAGCGAGACGAACGGAGGGGAACCATGGCGACGTTCGCCAAGGGGGATCGTGTCTGTTGGTCCAGTCATGGGGGCACCGCGTCCGGAGAGGTCATCCGCGAGCTCACCGCGGACACGGAGGCCGGCGGTCGGTCGGTCCGGGCCAGCGCGGAGGAGCCGCAATATCTTGTCCGCAGCGACAATGGTGGTGAGGCCGTGCACAGGCCTGGCGCATTGACGAAGATCCGGCGTAAGACCCGTTCGCGCTGACCGGCTGGTCGTCGTCAGGCCGCCGCGCCGCCGATGGCGGATGCGTGGCCGGCTGTCAGTACCTGGGTGAGCGCCTCAATGTCGTCAGGGCCCGCCGGGCCGGCGACCCAGGTGACGCCGGCGATCACATAGGTCTCGGGGGTGAAGAACGCGTGGCCGTCTCGGGCCAGCTCACCAACCCGGCGACTGACCTGGCTGTCGCGCGTGAAGGCGCCGAAGACGATGGGCCGGGCCATCCAATCCGACACCCGGTAGCCGGCCGCCCGAGCATGGGCCAGCAGGCCGACCGGGTCGGAGATCGACGAGACCAGCAGCAGGACGGTCTCGAAACCTTCGGACAGCACCCGCCGGGAGATCTCGGCACCGGTGTCGCCGCCCCACAGCTCCGGCGCGTCACCCGGGGCCGGGAGGTAGGGCGGGTTCGCGACCGCGCATCGCTCGTTCCCGGCGTGGGCGCCGTCGAAGAAGTCGCCGTGCACGACCTGGTAGTTCGCCAGCCCCGACTTCTCCACGACGCTCGCGGCCACGCGCTGCGAGCGCTCGTCCAGCTCGAAGCCACGCACGGCCACCGTCGATTCCTGGCGCCGCAGCGCCTCGACCATCGGGATGCCGGTGCCCGCGCCGAGCTCCACCAGCCCGTCGGTCAGGACCGGCCCGAGCCTAATGTCGGCCAGCAGGTTCTCCAGGCAGGACGCGTAGAACCCCGACTCGATCGGATCAAAGAACGGCATACCAGCACTCCTGACCTCCGCCGGCGGGATGACGCAAGCCACCCTGGACGCCGCCATGTCGCCCGGCGACCTACCCGCCACGCCGACCCCAACCCCGCTTGTTACGACGGGATTTCCGCGCCCGCCCCGCACGACCGGCGGCGGGGTTACGCCCTTCCGGGCCGGGCATTCCCGACCTGTGCACACGAAGATTGCTGACCATGGCACTGGCCACGTGTCAAGCGCCGGCACGGCGACGCGGCCGGTCCGGTATGGCACCGTGCTGGAAACCCGCGAGCTGGCCCCGGGCGCGCTGCCAGCCGCGCGAGGGACCCTGAGCGAGTTCTTGCTGCGCCAGCTGGCCAGACCCGCGCACTCACCCACGGGGTGGCCGGCGCCCGATGACGACCCGCTTCTCGGCGAGGACGCCGCACTTACGCTCTACTGCCTCTACGAGCTGCACTACCGGGGCTTCGCGGGCGTGGACGACCGGTGGGAGTGGGAACCGACCCTGCTCACGCTGCGCGCCCAGCTGGAGAACGACCTGGAGACCCGGCTGAGGCAGCTCGCCGCCCAGGTCGGCGCCGCCCCGTGCGAGGGGGTCGGCCCGTCCGAGGTGCCCGCCGCCCTCCAAGAGATCATCGGCTGCTCGACCGGGCCGTCCCTGTCGCGCTACCTCGCCGAGGAGGGCTCGCTCGACCAGTTCCGCGAGTTCGCCATCCACCGCTCGCTGCTGCAGCTCAAGGAAGCCGACCCGCACTCGTGGGCGATTCCCCGGCTGTCCGGCTACGCGAAGGCCGCCCTGATCGAGATCCAGATGGACGAGTACGGCAACGGCCGAGCGCCCGACGCCCACCAGAACCTCTTCGGCGTGACCATGCTGACGCTCGGCCTCGACCCGAGCTACGGCCACTACCTCGACCGGATCCCCGCCACCACCCTCGCCACTGTGAACCTCCCGACGTTCTTCGGCCTGCACCGCCGCCTACGCGCGGCACTGATCGGCCACCTCGCCATCTTCGAGATGACCTCCGTCGAACCGATGGGCACCTACGCCGCAGCCCTTCGCCGCCACGGCCTCGGTGCCGACGCCCGGCATTTCTTCGAGGTACACGTCGTCGCGGACGCCCACCACCAGCACGTCGCCGCCGAACAGCTCGCCCAGGGCCTCGCACAGGCCGAACCAGCCCTCACCGACGACATCCTGTTCGGCGCACGCGCGATCATGGCCGTTGAGGGCCGGTGCTCCACCGCCATCCTCGACGCCTGGAACACCGGCCGCTCATCGCTGCGCCCGGCCGGCTAGGGCTTCAGGACGACCTTGACGCAGTCGTCCTGCTTCTTCTGGAAGATCTCGTAGGCGTGCGGGGCGTCCGTGAGCGGCAGGCGGTGCGTCGCGAAGTCGTCGACGCCCAGTACGTCGCTGTCGGTCAGCAGGGGGAGTATCTGCTCAGTCCAGCGGCGTACGTGGGCCTGTCCCATCCGTAGCTGCACGCCCTTGTCGAACAGGTCCATCATCGGCATCGGGTCGACCTCACCGCCGTAGACGCCGGACAGCGACACGGTCCCACCGCGGCGGACCGCCCGGATCGCGGTGTGCAGCGCGGTCAGCCGGTCGACGCCGAACCGTTCGGTCAGCGGCCGGGCCAGCAGGTCCGGCAGCAGGCCGACGGCGGTCTGCGCGGCCTTCCCCAGCGGCGCTCCGTGGGCCTCCATGCCGACCGCGTCCACGACGGCGTCCGGCCCCCGCCCGCCGGTCAGCTCGATCAGACGGTCCGCGACGTCGCCTCCCTGGCTGAGGTCGAGAACCTCAGCGTGCCGCGCGGCCAGCCCGAGGCGCGCCGGCACCCGGTCCACCCCGATCACCCGGACGTCCCGCGGCGCGCCGGCCCGGACCCCGCCGGCTCCCACGTGCCGGGCGACGCGTACGCACATCTGGCCGACCGGGCCCAGCCCGAGCACCGCCAGCGTCCCGCCGTCGGGCACGTCCGCGTAGGCGACGGCCTGCCACGCGGTCGGCAGGATGTCGGACAGGTAGAGAAACCGCTCATCCGGCGGCCCGTCCGGCACCTTCAACGGGCCGAACTGCGCCTGCGGAACCCGCAGATACTCGGCCTGCCCGCCCGGCACAGCCCCGTACAGCGCGGTATAGCCGAACAGCGCGGCACCCTTACCGGTCTCCCGAACCTGAGTGGTCTCACACTGCGCGTACAGCTGCCGGTCGCACATCCAGCAATTACCGCAGGAGATGTTGAACGGCACCACCACCCGGTCACCAGGCCGCAGGCCCGTCACCTCCGGCCCGACCTCCTCGACCACGCCCATCGCCTCGTGACCGAGAATGTCCCCCGGCCGCAGGAACATCCCGAGCACCTCGTAAAGATGCAGGTCCGAACCGCAGATCGCGGTGGACGTGACCCGGATGACCGCGTCCGTCGGCTCACTCACCCGCGGGTCCGGCACCTCCTCCACCCGCACGTCCCGCTTGCCCTGCCACGTCAACGCCTTCATCGCCTGCACCTCTCCGATCGCTGCAGCTGAACGGGGTTCGTCAGAACGCGGGTCGCCACTCCGGGTATCGGGGAGGGCAGGCTGCCATCTCCGGCGTCAGAGCGCCTGCCGGGGTGTCAGTGGGCCTGCTCCATGATCCGCGAGGTCAGCGCCCGGATGCCGCCGACCACGAGGGCGACGCCGGTCAAGATCCATAGGATCAGCCAGTGCGTGGGCAGGGCGCAGGCTCCAAGCGCGAAACCCAGAATGATCATCGAGACGGCGACCCAGGAGCCGGCGTTTCCTCGCTGGGCCGCCCGCGTGCCCGCGGTCGCCTCGGGTCGGGCCGCGAACTGCTCGGTGAGGCTGCCAGGGGCGGGGCGATCGTCGTCGTCGACCGCCGTGTCCTTGCTCTCCATCAACATCTACCTTCGGTCGTCGTTCGGCTCGGCCGGGTGTTCGGGCCTGCCAGCCGGCTATTTGATGACGGCGTCAAGCGTCTTCTTGACGGCGCTGGGCTGTACCGGGCTGTGGGGGGCCTTTTCCTTCGCCTCTAGCAGCCGCTGTCCGATTTCGGAGAGCTGCTTGCGGCCGAGCTTCTCCCGTACCTTCAGGAACCACTCCGTTTCCTCTTCGTCGGTGTGGTGGGTCACATTTTCGATGAGGACGGTGGTCTTGGCGGTGAATCGTTCGGCATCGGGCCGGAGGGCGGCGAGCTCCATGGCGAGCACGTCGGCGACGTGGTGCTCCTCGTAGGACTCGAGGATGTCGTCCTCCAGCTCCGGCAGCAGGTTGCGTACCTCCGGGTACATGACCTCGTTCTCGATATATGTGTGTACGGTGAGCAGCTCGATGATTTTCGTGACGAGTTTGCCCCTCGTGGCGGAGGCGCCCTCGCCCGTCTCCTGGAACTGCTTGAAAACCGCCTTGATCTCCTTGTGATCCGCTTTCAGCAGGACGATTGCGTCAGTCGACACGATTCCTCCGAGTCCCTGCGTCGCGGGGTGTTCTTTGGAGCGCCCCCTCCCCGCAGGCCCGGCTCCCAAACCTCGGCGATGGTCGAGCATTGGCTGACGCTCGTTTGGCCTGGTTACGGCGAGACGGAGGTTGGTCCCGCGTGGCGGAGGTTGAGGTCCTCTGCTGCCGACGCGTACGGTGAGGGAGGCCGGAATGGCGGCTGCTGGTCGCCGGTGAAGGTCTACGTGTCCGTACGGGCTGGTCCGGCTCGTGAAGGAGTCGGTGTCCGACGGGTGGTGGCGGTGTTTGCTCCGGGGAACCGCATGCTGGGCGGTCTGCTCGATCTGGGACGGGTGGCGGTTTTCGAGCAGTTGCCTGAACTGGTCGCCGAGCACGCGGCCGAGGCTAATCTGGCGCAGGTACAGCTCTACGTTGTGGACCTTCGCGGTCAGGTGCTGCGGGAGTTGACGGGCCGAGGGCTTGATGCCGGTGGGAATGGCCAGGAGTTCGGTGTCGACAGTTCGCTGCCGGGCCGCGCGTTCCGGGACGTGCGTACGGTGGTCGCCTCCGCGCCCGGGGATGACGGCCGGGTGGTGCACTGGGCGCCGCTCCTGGACGGGACGGAGCGTCTGGGGGTGCTGCGGGCCGAGCTTCCTTCCGGGGACGACGCCGCCGCGACGGCGCTGCGTGAGCTGGCCGCGCTCGTGGGCCTTCTGCTGGTGAGTAAACGGGAGGTCAGTGACTCGTACGCCCGCCTGATTCGCCGGCAGCCGATGACGGTCGCGGCGGAGATGCAGTGGCATCTGATGCCTCCGTCCTCGTTCGCCAACCGGCGGGTCGTCGTCGGCGCGGCGATGGAGCCGGCGTACGAGGTCGGCGGCGACGCCTTCGACTACGCGGTCGCCGGGGACATCGTCCACATCGCGGTCTTCGACGCGATGGGGCACGACACCGCGGCCGGTCTGGCGTCGAACCTCTCGGTGGCCGCGTGCCGTGCCTTCCGGCGGCAGAACGCCGACCCGGTCACGATCGGCCGTGAGATCGAGCGGGTGCTCGTCGAGCAGTTCGGCTCCGGCCGGTTCGTCACGGCCATCCTGGCTGACCTCGACACGAGCAGCGGGCAGCTCAGCTGGGTCAACTACGGCCACCATCCGCCTGTCGTGATCCGGGGTGGGCGGTGGGTCAGCTCGCTGCCCTGCCCGCCGGCTTACCCGTTGGGTATGGACCTGGGCCTGGACGCCACGGTGTGCCAGGAGCAACTCGAACCGGGCGACCGGTTGCTGCTCTACACCGATGGCGTGACCGAGGCACGCGACGCGACCGGCCGAGAGTTTGGACTGTCCCGGTTCGTGGACTTCGTCGTGCGGCACCACGCCGACGGGCTGGCGGTCCCGGAAACCCTGCGCCGTCTGATGCGCGCGTTGATCGACCACCATGGCGGCCGGCTTCAGGACGACGCCACTGTCATCTTCCTCGAATGGGCCGGGCCGCATGAGGCCAACAAGAAGATCTGAGCGCGCCGCACCGGCGGGTGTCTGGGCCGGCTGATCGGGTAGGGCGCCACCGACCGCGTCACCCGGCCGCGGTTCACCATCGCGGTGTTCGTAATTGTCCGCGCGCACCCGCCGATGCGGGTAGCGACGCGTCGCGTGCACCCCTTCGAAGGGCCGTCCAGATGAGTACAGGAACCCAGCCGCAGGACGACCGCCGGCCGGACGGGTGGCAGGAACTGCGCCGGACCTTGCCGCTGTCGTGGCCGCGGGCCGAGCGGGTCGGCTGGACCGACCTCGACATCCGGTCGGTCGACACGATCCGGCTGCTGGCCGCCGACGCGGTGCAGAAGGTCGGCAACGGCCATCCGGGCACGGCGATGAGCCTGGCTCCGCTGGCGTACCTGCTGTTCCAGGACGTGCTGCGTCACGACCCGGCGGACGACCAGTGGCTGGGCCGGGACCGGTTCGTGCTTTCCTGCGGCCACACGAGCCTGACGCTCTACATCCAGCTATACCTGTCCGGCTACGGCCTGGAGCTGGACGACCTGGAGGCGTACCGGACGTGGAACTCGGAGACCCCGGGACACCCAGAGTTCCGGCACACCCGAGGCGTGGAGATCACCACCGGGCCGCTCGGCCAGGGCTTCGGCGCGGCGGTGGGGATGGCGATGGCGGCCCGCCGTGAGCGGGGGCTGCTCGATCCGGACGCACCACCCGGTACGAGCCCGTTCGACCATCACGTCTACGTGCTGGCCTCCGACGGCGACATGATGGAAGGCCTGTCCAGCGAGGCCAGCTCCCTGGCCGGGCGGCAGGAGCTCGGGAACCTGATCGTCTTCTACGACCGTAACCACATCTCGATCGAGGACGACACCGACATCTCCTTCTCGGAGGACGTCGCTGCCCGGTACGCCGCGTACCACTGGCACGTCCAGACCGTCGAGTGGCGCACGTCCGACGGTTACGTCGAGGACGTCGATGCCCTGCGCGCCGCGATCGACGCCGCCCAGGCCGAGACGACGCGGCCGTCACTGATCGTCCTTGACACGATCATCGCCTGGCCCGCTCCCAACGCTCAGGGAACCGGTAAGGCGCACGGGGCCGCGCTCGGCGCCGACGAGGTCGCCGCGACGAAGCGTCTGTTGAGCTTCCCGCCCGACGAGAGCTTCACCGTCGAGCCTGACGTGCTCGACCATGCGCGTCGGGTCGGCGAGCGTGGTCGTGCGGCCCGCGAGCGCTGGAATGTTGACTACGAGAAGTGGCGTGACGGGCAGCCCGACCGGGCCGAACTACTCGACCGGTTGCGGGCGCGGAAGCTTCCTGATGGTTGGACCCAGGCCCTGCCGACCTTCGAGGCCGATCCGATGGGGATGGCGACGAGGAAGGCCAGCGGCGAGGTCCTCACCGCGCTCGCCGATGTCCTGCCTGAGCTGTGGGGCGGATCGGCCGACCTTGCCGAGTCGAACAACACGACCATGACCGGCGCGCCGTCCTTCATCCCGGAGGGCGGCCAGACCGATGCCTGGCCGGGCGGGCCGTATGGGCGGACCCTGCATTTCGGTATCCGTGAACACGCGATGGGCGCGGCGCTCAACGGCATCGCGCTGCAGTCGCTGACCCGGCCCTATGGCGGCACGTTCCTGTGCTTCTCGGACTACATGCGTCCCGCTGTCCGGCTCGCGGCGCTGATGCGCCTGCCGGCGATCTACATCTGGACGCACGACTCGATCGGCCTGGGCGAGGACGGGCCGACCCATCAGCCGGTTGAGCACCTCGCCGCGCTGCGGGCCATCCCCGGCCTCGACGTCGTGCGGCCGGCGGACGCCAACGAGGTCACCGTGTGCTGGCAGGCCGTCCTGGAACACACCGACCGGCCCGCCGGCCTGATCCTCTCGCGCCAGAACCTGCCCGTGCTGGACCGCGGCCCGGACGGCTACGCCGCCGCGGCGGGTGCCGCCCGAGGCGGTTACGTCCTCGCCGACAGCGACCGTGACCTGCGGGTCATCCTGATCGCGACCGGATCCGAGGTACACCTCGCACTCCAGGCCCGCGTCGCCCTCGAAGACGCCGGCGTCGGCACCCGGGTCGTCTCGATGCCCTGCGTCGAATGGTTCGCCGCCCAGGGCCGGGACTATCGCGACCAGGTGCTGCCGCCCGCCGTCGCGGCGCGGGTCAGCGTCGAAGCCGGCGTCGCCACCGGCTGGGAACGCCTCGTCGGCGACGCCGGGCGCAGCATCAGCGTCGAACACTACGGCGCCTCCGCCGACTACCAGACCCTCTACCGCGAGCTCGGCCTCACCACCGACGCCATCGTCGCGGCCGCGCACGAAAGCCTGCGCGACGCCGCCCACGGCGCCCGCCCCGGCGGCCACCCCGCCGGCTTCGCACCGACCGCCGGCGGCGCGGCCGACCGCCCCGCCTGACCGCCACACGCCTCCCCACCAGGTAGGAGCGCCATGAACAAGCCCCTGGCCCAACTGTCCGCACACGGCGTGTCCGTCTGGCTTGACGACCTGTCGCGCGAACTGCTCGCCGGCGGCGAGCTACAACACCTGATCGAGCGCCGCCACGTCGTCGGCGTCACGACCAACCCGACGATCTTCGCCTCGGCGCTGGCCAAGGGCGACCGCTACACCGACCAGCTACGCGCACTCGCCGACGTGCACGCCACCGTCGACGACGCGATCTTTCAGATCACCACCGACGACGTGCGCACCGCCTGCGACGCGTTCCAGCCGGTCTTCGAGGCCAGCGGCGGTGTGGACGGACGTGTGTCGATCGAGGTCGACCCCCGGCTAGCCCGCGACACCGAAGCCACCATCACCGCCGCCCGCACGCTGGCCGACGCCGTCGACCGGCCCAACGTTCTGGTCAAGATTCCCGCCACCGAACAGGGCCTGCCCGCGATCACCGCCACCATCGCGGCGGGCATCAGCGTCAACGTCACCCTGATCTTCTCCCTCGACCGCTACCAGGCCGTCATCGACGCCTACCTCACCGGTCTCGACCAGGCCCGCGACGCCGGGGTGCCGCTGTCTGGCATCCATTCCGTTGCCTCGTTTTTCGTCTCCCGGTTCGACACCGAGGTTGACGCCCGCCTCGACGCCCTGAACACCGACACCGCGCGCAGCCTGAAAGGACAGGCCGCGCTCGCCAACGCCCGCCTCGCCTACCAGGTCCACCACGCCACCCTCGCCACCGACCGCTGGCGCGACCTGGCCGCCGCCGGCGCGACCCCCCAACGCCCGCTGTGGGCCTCGACCGGCGTGAAGAACCCGGACTATCCCGACACCCGCTACGTCGAGGGCCTCGTCGCCGAAGGCACCGTCAACACGATGCCCGGGGCGACACTCGAAGCGTTCGCCGACCACGGCCACGTGCACGGCGACACCATCACCGGAACCTACGACCACGCCACGCAACAACTCGCCGCCCTCGCTGAAGTCGGCATCTACTACGACGACGTCGTCACCGAACTCGAAAACCAAGGAATACAGAAGTTCACCACCAGCTGGAACGAACTAGCCGACACAGTCCGACACGAACTCGCCAAAGCCGGTTGATTCGGAGACGAGGACCGTCGTGTGGCGTCCACACCAGCTGGGCCAGGCTGGCTGGCGGTCCGCGCAATGCGAGATGGGGCGGCCCCTGTGTAGACGGTCACAGCAGGGGGCTGGCGGATTTTTCCCTGCGCGCGGGCGCGGCTACGACCACGGCCGGACGCCGCGAATTCTCGGACGTTGCCGCGCCCGCCTCGTGAGAGTCAGCGCGCGGCGTCCTTGAGGTTCTCGCCAGCCTGCTTGACGTCGCCGCCGATCTTCCGCGCGGAGCCGCGAGCCTCCATACCTGGCTTGCCGCTGACCCGGCCCGCGGTGCGCTTGCCGCGTCCGGTGAGGCGCTGCAGGGAGTTCTTCGCCTTGTCGATCACGCTCATCGGGGACTCCTTCGTCACGGGCCGCTCGTGCGCGGCTCTGATGCGCCTGTACCCGGTGTTGATCGGGTAACCCGGACAATCAGGTGGGTGCGGCCTAGGTTTCCCGGGGGTGTGGGCGATTCATCTGTCGTCACGGCGATCCGGCGCTTCGGGTGTTGTCGATGGCCGGCCGTTGGAACGCCGTGGTGGTCCGGATCAGCGACAAGAGGAGAGTTCTGACGGCGACCACAGTCGCGGAGTCGATCGACGTAAGCGTGCCGGTGCGTACCGCCTACAACCAGTGGACCCAGTTCGAGTCGTTTCCGCACTTCATGACCGGGGTGGAGTCGATCGAGCAGCTCGACGCGACCCACACGCACTGGCACGTCAAGGTGGGTGGCCAGGACCGTGAGTTCGACGCGGCGATCACCGAGCAGCTGCCGGACGAGCGGGTCGCGTGGAAGAGCTTGGCGGCGGGTCATGCGGGTACGGGACGGTGGGCGCGTGACGGTGCGCTGCCCGCGGTCTTGAGCACGCACCCAATGCGTTTACCCCCGGGGAAGACCGTGCTCGGGGCCGGGCGACGGCTGGAGCGGCATGGTCTTCTACGACCCGGTGGAGTCAGGGTTCTACGCGTGGTGCGTTGAGCGTCTTCTGTGCCGCGGGGATTTGCGCCGTTACCTCGCGGACGGGGTGACGGAGCTGGGTGTGGGCACGGGTATCCCGCTGCTGGAGGCGATTGACCGGTCCGAGTCGAGCGTTCCGGTCCGCGGCTACGAACGCGACCCAGGTGCGTACCGGGCGGCTCGCCGGCTGGCCGATCGGAAGGGTCCCGCGAACTACTCCGTCGAGTTCGGTGACTTCTTCGAATACGCCGCCCGTGCGAAGGAGCGCTGCGTCGTCGCCAACCCGCCCTACCTGCCGGCGGAGGCGCGGCGCCCCGACGGGCCGGGGCTGCACGGCGGGGCGCGGGGAGCGGCCGTCACTCGCCGGATCCTCGGCTGTCCGTTCGATCTGGCGATGCTGATGATCTCATCGATATCCGACCCGCTAGGAGTGCTCTCGGAGGCGGGCCGTCGCGGCTACCGGGTGCTCGACTGGGCCGTCCGACCGATTCCGTTTGGCCCCTTCTGCCGCGACTCGGCGGTCTGGCCCATCCTGGAGACGCTCGCCGCCGATGGTCAGGCCTACTTCCGGCCTGAGGGATACCTGCTCGCGGGCGTGACCTGGGTCCGGGACGCCGTGGCGCGTCTGCCAGGCGGGGACGCGGCCGTCCTCGCCCAGGTGATGCGCGCGGCGTCCGCGGGGGCGCCATGAGCATGTCGCGCCCGCGCGGGAGCGACATGGTCAGACGCCATGTCATGGCCGCGCCGTGATCGCCCACCCCGCCGCTCCCCTTCGCGCTTGTTTCCTCCTTATCGCTTCCGACCATGGGCGGAGGGGTCGGCGCCGAGCGGCGGCCCCTTCAAATGGACCAAATGGACGGCGTTGTCAGCCGGGGGAGGCGCCGAAGACGTCGCGGATCGAATGCCGGCTTGGTCGTGAATAATCTGCACTGCGCCCATGTGCCGTCCACCCGAAGTCGCTGTACTGCGGGCGTGCCGTTGGCGCGCGTACACTCGCCGAATGCAGCAGGAAATCCCGGATCTCCGCGACCCTCCGGCCGGCACCGGGGATCAGACTCCCGGCGCGAGTTCTCCGGGAGGAGTGGTCGAGCAGGCGCTGCTCCTGCTGGGGATCGAGTCGCACGCGGCCCAGCCGTCGACAGGAGTTCAGGCGGGATAGCGCCGTTCTGTCGGCGCTATCTGGCTGTGCCATTTATGGCCCGTCGTGGGCCGGTGGCTCACCTTTCCGGGTGCATTTCTCGGGGGACCGACTCCGCGAGGTGGATAGCCTCCCGCCGCCGCCGCCGAGTTCGTGAATCTGGGAGCGGCAGCGGGTCAAGGAGTGGCAGCGTTACGTCACAGAGGTTCGGCACTTTCGGTCGTGTCAGGGGCGGGGGAGTCGTACCAGGCCGAGGTAGAAGTCGTCGATCGTGTGGACGGTGTCGAGGACGAGCATTTCGGTTTGTTAACGCCGTCGTGCGAGGCCCGCGGGGTTCTTTAATCCGCTGTCCACAGACGCGTTGTGTCGTCGCTGCAGCCGACGGCCAGGGTGCGCCCGTCCGGGGAGAACGCTAGCGAGTAGGGCAGGCTGGTGGGCAGTGCCTTTAATTGCACGGGGTGGGTCGGGTTGACGACGTTCCACAGCCAGACCCCGCCGACCTGGCCGCCGGCGCTGGCGGCCAGGGTGTGTCCGTCCGGAGAGAACGCGACCGAGGTCACCAGCGGATCGGCGCCGGTCGGTGTGTCAAGCCGGGTGGGGTGGGCGGGGTCGCTGATGTTCCACAGCCACACCGAGCCGTAGGTGTCGGAGCCGGTGGGGCCGGGACCTACGGCTGCGGCCAGGGTGTGCCTGTTCGGGGAGAACGCGACCGAGAGCAGCGGGTGGAGCGAGTTGTTCGGATTCCCGATGGGTTTGGGGTGGGCCGGTTGGGTGACGTCCCACAATTTCAATCCCTCGTAGGTGCCGGCGGCGAGGGTGTGTCCGTCCGGGGAGAACGCCACCGAGCTCACCGCGCTGGTGGGGCCGGGCGGCAGGGTGGTGCTGGACCAGTCCACAGCAGGAGGCGGTGACAGGGTCGTGGTGTGCTGGGAGGCTTCGCCTTCCCGTCGGTGGCCCGGAACTGTGGCGATCAGCGCGGCGGCGGTGATAGCAGCGGCCATGACGACCGTAAGCGGGGCGAGGATCCGACGGTGGCGCAGCAGGCTGGCCCAGCGGCGCTTGTCGCCGGAGGCGGCAGGCAAGGTTGCCGCCATACGCGGCCACGCGAGTCTCGGTCATCGAGGTGGCCGCGCGCCGGCCGGTTCCGTATCCACATGTCCGGCGGTCTGGGCGTAGCTGTCGCTGCGCCCGTGGTCAGGGTGTCGGGTCGTCGGGTCCTGCGCCGCGCGATCCGGTCTGACGCCGGAGTCCACCGGTCGCCGCCGGGATGGCTCCGCTGGGCGCACGGGGGCCAGCTGGGCGGCGGGGGCTGGAGATGTCGAGCGGGCGATGTCCGGCTTGCCTGATAGCAGGCTCGGTCGTCTGTGGCGAGGGAAGGTCGGTGCGACCGCCGGCTTCGCGCGTCCCGCGAGCGCGGCGGCGATATTGCCGAGCAGATGAAGGCGGGTTGCCTCCGGTGACTGGCCGAACAGGTCGAACGAGACGATCTGTCCAAGCAGGACGGGACGCGGACACTCTTCCACCCTGATGGGCAGCAGCCTACGGGTGAACCCCAAGGGGTCGGCAGCCTGTACGGCCAGCCACTCGGCCTGGCCGTACACCGAATCCAGGTAGGCGGCGGAGAGCAGCACTATGGTGCGTTCCGCCTTGGTGACGCCCTCCTGCATGCGCACCGACCAGTTAGACCCAGGCACGAAGTCCCACGCTTGAACCAGCACCCGGTAACCGGCATCCTCCAAATGCCAGGCGACCCACTCGGCCCACGCCAGGTCCGCGCCCGTGTAGGAGATGAAAAAATCCCACTCTGGCGCTGGCCGCCTGCCTGCGGCGCCCCTGTCGGACACAGCGCCTGATCCTCCCACCACTGGCCGACGTTGGGTGTCGGCAGCCGCCTTGCCAAGAGACGGTCCAGGGGACACCAGAAATCCTATGCCAGCCGCATATCGTCCCCATCTTCCGACTCGCCCCACGATCATGGCGACGTTATCCAGCCCGGTAGTCCGGTTGTCCACGGCCACCTCGGGCAAGGCCACGACCAGGTCGGTCCACCGGCCTTGCATCGTCACCCAGTCTGCGAACCCGCCCCCGGAGTTCGTCCCGGATCAATACAGAACAGAGACCGGGACAGGAGACCGCCCTGGCGAGGTCGAGATGGCGGCAGGCCGACGCGACGCTTCCGACGGGAGCCGGGTCAACGCTCGGCGAAGGACCGAGTATTAGCCAGAACGGGCAGCGGAGTTCCCAGACGAGGGGGTCCGCTGAGACAAGTCCCTGTGCTCTGGGAACTCCGCTGCGCGCCGAGTCTGCCATCAGACGGTTGATCGACGCTGCCAGGGTCGGTCGGCGTCGCGCCCGCGCTGTCGGGTTGGCCGCGGACACGGACCGTCGAGGCCCCGAAAATCCGAGACAGGCAGCCACCTACGGGGGGGGATGGAGACTGCCGGCCCTTTTACAGTAGTCCGAGCGAATCGTCCCCGCGGGTTGGCTCGGCGGCCGGAGCGCCAGCCAACTCCCGGCTGCAACCGCCCGACAGGCGCCGTGCGCTGTCCGAAGGTCCTCGACTCAGGTGGCGGGGATGCCCGTGACGCCGAGTTCGTGGCCGAGGGCGACCCAGTTGGTGGCGATCTGCTGTTGGACGTCAGCAAGGCTCATCTGGCCGGAGCAGACGGCGCGCTTGGCGGCGTTCTCGACGGGGTCCTTGTCGTTGTGTTCTCCCTTCTCGGGCCACAGGTTCGCGACCGCGGTCGGGGATCCACCGATCTCCAGGGAGATCAGGTGGTCGAGTTCGTAGTTGCCCATCGCGGTGCCGGCGTAGTCGCCGTATGCGGCGATCGCCTCACGTTTGATCGTGTTGGTGTAGGACGTGGGCGGGCGGATCGTGGCCGTCCAGCCGGACTTGCAGATCGTTGAGCCGATCGTGGCCTGGGTGACCGCGGGGTTCAGCGCGCCGGGTGTGCAGGTCGGGTCGGGCTCTTCGTTGTTGTCCCTCGCCTGACAGTGCGCCGGGTAGACGGTTGAGGTCGCCGTCGAGTCGACCAGCGGTCCGGGCTGGGCCGAGTCGGCACTGGTCGGGCTACTGGTCGACCCGGAGGCAGTCGATCCCGGCAGGGTGCAGCCCGCCAGCGCGAGCACGAACACGGCGGCGAGGGCGAACCGTCGCGGATGAGCCATGGCGCGGATTATTCGCCTACCAGGAACTATCGGACTTCCGACACGCCGAACAGCAAAGCGCTCAGACGCGTGGGGCAGGCCCCCTCGATGTGGGCGAAACGGCGGCAGACACCGGGACGATCGCCCGGTCGGGAGGCGGCGCGGCTGGCCGTTCGACCCGCGAGCGCTCGCCCGGCCGGCCCGGGTCGGTCCTTGACGGCCGCGTCGACCTGTCCTACGTTTCGCGTACTACGTGAGACGGAGGTCGTATGCGGCGTAAGGATGAGGTGGGCTGGGCGGATCCGGCGGTGTTGATCCTGACCAGTCTGGCCGGCGGGCCGAAGCACGGGTACGCGATGACGGCGGACATCGCGGAGCAGGCTGGGGTGACGCTCGGGCCCGGCACCTTATACGGGGCGCTGTCTCGGCTGGAGGAACGCGGGTTCGTCCAGGCGATGGCAGGGGAGCAGCGGCGCCGGCCGTATCGGATCACCGCGGCGGGTGCGGCGGTGCTGCGCGAGCGGCTGACGGCGATGCGGTCGCTCGCCTGGACCGGCCTGTCCCGTCTTGACACGGCGACGGCGTGAACGCGGCCCGCAGGATCGCCTCGATGGCGCTGTCCTGCTATCCGCCGTCGTTTCGGGAACGGTACGGCGAGGAGATCCGTGGCCTGGTGCAGGACACCGAGGTCGGCCCACAGACCGTCCTTGACCTGATCGGGGGTGCCGCTCGCGCGTGGAGCCGGGCGATAGTGCCGGCCGAGGGCGCGGAACGAGTTCGCCGGCGACTACAGGCGACGGTCGTCACCACCTGGGTCTGTTGGTGTGCCGGCTTTCTCGTGACGCCGGCCATCAACCGGGCACTGTTGGACCCGGAACCCGCACACGTGCCGGCGGGTGTACTTCCGTTGCTCAACGCGTCGCTGGTCGCCATCGCGATGAGCGCCGTGTTGATCGTCATCGCGTCGGTTCCCGTGCTACGGGTTTTCCTGGTGGCCGCCCGCCGGGGCGAATGGTCGATCATCCGTCCGCTGCTGGTCGCGGCGCTGGCGGTCGTGCTGGATCTGCTGGGGCTCGCCGGGCTCGTCGCCTGGCGGCAGACATATCCGCCGATCGCGCAGAACCCGCACTTCTCCGGGCTGTTCGTCGGCGGCCTGGTCGTCTGGACGCTTGGGTTCGTGTGTGCCCTGGTCGCCGCCGGCGTCGGGCCAGCGCTCGCGACCACCCGAGCCGCGCCGCCGGCCCGCGCGCTGCGCTTACCCGGACTGCTGGCACTTCCCGTCGCCGCGCTGCTGACCCTCGCTACCGCGGCATCCACGGCAGCCGTGGTCCTGATGCTGCGAACCGCGCACACCGAGGGTGTCGCAGCCCCCGGGCTGATCTTCGTCGGACTGGTCCTGGTCACAGCGATCGGAGCCTCCGTCGGGGCCCTCACCACGGCATCCCGGGGTCTGCGTCCCGCCCTTCGGGCGTCCGGCGCGCTCTCTAGCTAGTCCGCACGCGGAACGCGCGGGCGCACCGGCTGATCGACGGGCAGGACGACTACCTGCGTCTCGCCCTCGACCGGCGCGTCCCACCCGATAACAACGGTTCCGGGCGCGACCTGCGCAAGCTCGGTCAGAAGGTCTCCGGCTGCCTACGCACCCTCACCGGCGGCCCACCAGCGGCCGTCGTGTTCTGGCAGACGATCGCGCTCGCGGGCGCCAGTAGCCGGTGGTGGCGCTCGCGACCACCTACGCGTACGAGGCCGTACCGCCCGGAGCCGGCGTGCCGTCCACCGACCCGGACGTCCTCGCCGACGCCGCCCGCCACTTCACCGCCGATCTCGACCTCGCCCGCGCCTACGGCGAGAAGGCCCGCCAGGCGGCGCCCGACCGTTACGGCCTCGGCAGGCTCCTCCGTGACTGGGACGAGGTGCTCACCGCGGTCGCCGCATAGGCCCCGGGTGCTGGGCTGCGTCCTCGGATCCGGCCCTGGACCTGGACACAGACACCGTGGTCTGCCCGGACATGCGCGGCTACGGAGCCTCGGGCACGGCACCGGTGCGTCCCGATTACGCACAGCAGTCCAAACGCGCCGTCGCACATGACAAGATCAACAGGGCGATGATCGCGCCGATGTCAGACCGGCAGCAGCGCCGCCGACCCAGGGTTTAGCCTGTATGCGCCGCATCGAGATAGCCGGGATCTAATGGTCGCTCGCTGGCTCGCTGTAGACCCTCCGCGTCGAGACCGTAAGCTCGCCCCATACACGCCAGCGCGAATCCACGTGGACGAGGAGAATCTAACCCGCGGGTCGAGAAACCTCGTCCACGTCGATTCGCGCTGGCGCTGGGAAAATGGGCCGCGCACGACGGGTTGGGGGTGCCGGCGCGCGCGGACCTGTGTCTGTCAAAAATAGTGCCTACGGCCCCCCACCGCACGCCCGGTCTGGCCGAGCACGAGTAGGACGAGGCCGACGACGACCAGGATGATGCCGATCGTCCAGAGAATCGGGATTCCAAACAGGAACCCGAGGAGCAGGGCAATGATGCCTGCGGCAATCATAGTGATGCCTCCGATGTGACATGGCGGTCCGTGCTCCCAGGAAGCCGCGAGTCGCCTGGGGCGACGACCTTCGCGTCCCTCTGACGGTGGCCGTCGAGGGCTGGGTGGACCGGTACCGCCTGCCTGCCCCACTCCGCGCGCCCTACACCTCGTTTCCCGTCCGAGCTGAACACGACGGGCCGTCGCCGCCGAGCAAGCCGCTAATGAGGGTCTTCCGGAGGCCGGGGAGTTCCGGGCGAGCGGGCTGGAGGGCCTTAGGGATTGCCAGGTGGGGCTGGGTCGGCGAACGCGAGAGGACTCTCCCACCGGCCACCGGTGCGCGTCTCCTGGCCGCCGTTTTACTGTCCGGCGTGTGGGTATTCGCACCACATTGAGCGGTGGTCGGGCAGGTCAAGGGGTGCGGGAAGCGACGATCGAGTGCGCTGCGAGCGAGGGGTCTGATGGTCCCGACTGGCGAGATCCGTAAGGCACTGCGGGCCAACGATCCGACGGCCGTCGGCCCCTATCGGCTGAGGGCTCGGCTCGGCAGCGGTGGCATGGGCACGGTGTATCTCGGTTCGGATGCGGCGGGACGGCTGGCCGCGGTCAAGGTGCTTCGTGACGACCTCGCCTCCGACCTGGCGCTGGGGCGGCGGTTCGCCCGGGAGGTGGTGGCCGTCGCTGCGATCGACAGCCCGCGGGTCGCGACACTGCTGGACGCCGACCCGCTCGGCGAGCCGGCTTGGCTGGCGACCGAGTATGTGCGGGGGCCGACATTGGCGGCCTCGGTCCCGGCGGATGGGCCGCTGTCCGGCCGCCGGCTGCGCGCCCTGGCGGTCGGCACGGCCGAGGCGCTGTGTGCCGTCCACGAGGTGGGGGTCGTGCACCGGGACCTGAAACCCAGCAACATCATGCTGGCCGACGACGGCCCGAAGATCATCGATTTCGGCATTGTGGCCGGCCTGCCGGAAACCGTGACAGCGTCCGGTCTGGTATTGGGAAGCGTCGGCTACATAGCCCCCGAACTTCTGCTGGACGGGGGCCGTCCGACGTCCAAGGTCGACATCTTCTCGTGGGCGCTCACGCTGGTCTTCGCCTCGACCGGGCGTGCGCCGTTCGGTGACGGTCCCGCCGAGGCTGTGCTTTACCGGACCGTCAACTCCGTCCCGGACCTGTCTGACATCCCCAATGGCCTGCGCCGTCTGGTAGCCGCGGCTTTGGACAAGGCTCCGGCGCGCCGCCCCACCGCGGCGGAACTCCTGGCCGAGCTCCGGGAAACCTCCCTGGCTTACGAACTCACCGCCGCATCGCCGCGCGCCCGTGCGGGCTCGATCCCGACCGCGTCCGGCCGGTGGCTCGATCCCCGACCGCCACGGCTACCCGCGCCCCGTCCTCGCAGGCAGCGCGTCCTGCTCCCGGCTGCCGGAGTGGTCGCCGCACTTGCCATCACGGGAACCGCGCTCATCGCGCAGGCGCCCCGGGACGGTTCCGGAGCGGCCCCGGCGCCGCGGCCGGTCTCCGCGGGGCCGGCCTCCCCCGGCTCCGGGACGCCCGCCCCGGCGACGACTGGCCCGACGAGCGTTACGGGAACGGGCCAGGTGGACGATCAGATCACCGATCCCGCGGCACCCGCAAGGCCGTCGCCCGAGACCGACCCTGATGCACACGGCCCGGGACCATCGGCCGCAGTCCATCCGAGCTCAGCCGGCCTTCCCCCGGCCCCGCAACCGAAGGCCGGTTTGCACGGTCAGCAGCAACGGGCGTCACCCCGAACCAAGACCCCGAAGCCGCACTGAAGCGTAATAGGGCTCTCTTGTGACGAGTCGAGCAACAGCATCCTGCGCCAGCTGGCGGCTGAAGTAGGTCGGCGTTTCGGGCCGGCCGTCAAGGTGCTTGCTGGGGTTACCCCCGTAGGGCACGGACCTGCGCCTGCTCGTGGTCAGCAAAACCGCTGGTGGCGACCGATGCGGTCCCCTGCGGGCCTGAGCGGCCAGGGTTAGCCGCGATATCGCTCACCCTGTTTTACCAGCACAAATATTCAGACGAAGATCATTTACAGCGTGCCCCCGGCGGGGCACGCTGTAGAAGGTTGTAGCGCTGACCAGGCGCTTTCCGTCGGGACGCTGGTCCTGGAGGCTGGTTTCGAGCTCCCGGGTCGTGCGCGGTGACCGCGCCGCCGCGGGTTGAGGCGCGTGGTCTTGCGTTTCACGCAGTCACGGTGATCATGGCTGCGGTGGTGGGTCTGACGTTCTTGTTTGGCTTTGTGCGCCACGAGGCGCTGTGTTTCGAGTGGGGGTGAAAGACCTTCGCCTTTGGCCTGTCGCAGCAGGCTGATTGTAGCTGGGGGCAGCCTGGTCCGGGTGGTGCCGGGGAGGGTGGGAGCAGCACTGACAAAGCCAGGACGTGTCAGCACTGCCAGATGGTGCGGGCCTGGCGAGCGAGTTGGAGAGGAGTACGCGAGGAACCGACGTCTACGTCCTTCAAAACGCAGAGCCGGCTCGAACCTGGTGGATGTGGGCCGGACTGATGTTGCCCCTGTTCTGCGGACACGCCTGTGAGGAGTTCGGCGGTTCGGCTGCCTGCTTGTTGGAGGCTGTTGATCGTGCCGAAGCCGTATCCGCCGGAGGTCCGCCGTCGTGCCTTGGACTTGGTCGCCTCGGGCCGCTCCGTGGCGCAGGTCGCCGCGTCGCTGGGCATGTCCGAGTCCTGCCTGCATGGCTGGAGAACGCAGCAGCTGATCGAGGCCGGCGTGGCGCCGCGGTCGGCGAAGGCGGTCGAGTCCGCCGCACTGCGTGCCGCCGAGGCGCGGATTGTCGAGTTGGAGAACGAGGTGAGGATTCTGCGGAAGGCGGCGGCCGCGGTGGAGCAGGTGGTGCCCCCAAAAGTACGGTTCGCTCTCGCGGCGGAACTCGCCGCTGAGGGCGTGCCGGTGAAACAGGCCTGCCTGATCCTCGGCGTGTCGCGTTCCGGGTTCTACGACGCGAAGAACAGGCCGCCGTCGGCCCGGGCGATCCGCCAGGCCTGGCTGACCGACCAGATCACCGCCGTGTTCGAGGCGCCACGGCAAACCTACGGGGCGCCCCGCGTCCGCGCCGAGCTCGTGCTCGGCCAGGGCTTGGTCGTGTCCCGTAAGACGGTCGCGGTCCTGATGCGCAGAGCCGGCCTCGCCGGGCTGCCACTGCGCCGGGCTGCGAAGAAGGTGCCGTCGTCGGTGACGGTCTCGGACCTGGTGGCGCGCGACTTCCACCGCGATGGGCCGAACGAGCTGTGGGTTACCGACATCACCGAACACCCGACCCGGGAAGGCAAGGTCTTCTGCTGCGTCGTGTTGGACGTCTTCTCCCGCCGCGTCGTCGGCTGGGCTATCGACTCACGAGCCCGCGCCGAACTGGCGACCTCGGCGCTCGGGATGGCGATCGAATCCCGCAGCAGCGGCGACGGGCAGATCCCCGGCGGGATCATCCACGCCGACCACGGCACCCAGTTCACCTCGTGGACCTTCACCGAACGGGCCCATCGCGCCGGGCTCCTACCGTCATTGGGCACTGTCGGGGATGCCTACGACAACGCGGTCGCGGAGGCGTTCTGGGGGCGCATGCAGACCGAGCTGCTCAACCGGCAACGCTGGAACACCCGCGTCGAACTCGCCAACGCCATCTTCGAGTACATCGAGGGGTTCTGTAACCGCCGCCGACGCCACTCCGCCCTCCACTGGCAGACCCCGCTACAGTTCGAAACCGCGACCCACCAGCCGACCGCGAACTCCTGACCAGCGTGTCCAGGCAACGGGGGCGCCCTCAAAGGTGTCCGTGCTCAGGGGCCAAGCTCACAGCCGCTCGCTGCCCGCCCGAACTATCGATCGCGGGCAACTGGCCCGCTAGGCACCACAGATTCCGCAAGAGTGAGGCGGCGCCGGCCGCTGTCCCGGCTCGCGGTAACCCGCATTGCTGGGCGTCCCCGGCCGGACGGTCTCACCAAGATGCGAATCTGCGCTGCTTTGGACGAATGCGGCCTCTTTTCTTATGAGCAACACGAAGGCTGCCACCCCTCGTGCGTGCGGACAGCCCCCGGGCTCGGCGTGCGGTCGACGGCGGCAGCCTCGACACGCACCCGCTTCCGGTGACCTGCGTCTATGCCGGGATGATTCGGAGGGTGTCGGAGGGTTTGGAGGCCGGGTTGGCGTCGGTGGGGCCTGCGGTGCGGCCCCCGGCCCCTGCGGCGGGCGTGGCGGGTCCGTCGCCGCAGCGTCGTGGTGGGCGGCCTGGTGGGGCTGGTGTGCCGGGGTCGGATGGTGCGCGGTGGACGTTGTTGGACGCGACGTTGGAACGGGTGACGTTCGCCAGTGAGGAGACCGGGTACACGGTCGCGAAGGTCGATCCTGGCCGGGGTGGTGATCTGGTCACGGTCGTCGGGTCGCTGTTGGGGGCGGCGCCGGGTGAGTTCCTGCGGATGCGGGGCCGGTGGGGTAGTCATCCCCAGCATGGCCGGCAGTTCCAGGTCGAGGACTACACGACGGTCCTGCCAGCGACGGTGCAGGGCATCCGCCGGTATCTCGGCTCCGGTCTGATCAAAGGGATCGGGCCGCGGCTCGCGGAGAACATCGTCGACCACTTCGGCGCCGACGCCCTCGATGTGATCGACACCGAGCCTGGCCGGCTGATCGAGGTTCCCAAGCTCGGCCCGAAACGGGTGAAGGCGATCACCGCCGCCTGGGACGAGCAGCGGGCGATCAAAGAGGTGATGGTCTTCCTCCAAGGCGTCGGTGTGTCCACGTCTCTCGCCGTGAAGATCTACAAGAAGTATCGGGACGGGTCGGTGGACGTGGTCCGCCGGGAGCCGTACCGGCTGGCGAGCGAGGTGTGGGGCATCGGGTTCAAGACCGCGGACACGATCGCCCAGGCCGTCGGTATCCCGCACGACGCCCCCGAGCGGATCAAGGCCGGGTTGCAGTACACGCTGTCGGAGTCGACCAACGACGGGCACTGCTACCTGCCCGAGCAGCGGCTCCTCACCGACGCGGCGAAGATCCTCACCGTCGAGGTCGCCCAGGTGATCGACGCCCTCGGCGAGCTCGTCACCGAGGAAGGGGTCGTGCGCGAACAGCTGCCGGGTGAGGACCCGGCGGTGCCGGTCGTCGGCTACTACCTGGTGCCGTTTCACCGGGCCGAGGTGTCGTTGGCCGGCCAGCTGCGGCGTCTGTTGCACGCCGACACCGACCGGCTCGGCGTGTTCACCACGGTGGACTGGGACGCGGCCTGGCGCTGGCTGCAGGGCCGGACGGGGGTGGAGCTGGCTGTGGCGCAGCGGGAGGCGGTACGCCTCGCCCTGACCTGCAAGGTCGCGGTCCTGACCGGGGGGCCGGGCTGCGGGAAGAGTTTCACGGTCCGGGCGATCGTGGAGATGGCGACGGCGAAGAAGGCGAAGGTGCTGCTGGCCGCGCCGACCGGTCGGGCCGCGAAACGGCTCACCGAACTGACCGGCCACCCGGCGGCGACCGTGCACCGCCTGTTGGAGCTACGCCCCGGCGGCGACGCCGCCTACGACCGCGACCGCCCCCTGGACGCCGACCTGGTGGTGGTCGATGAGGCCTCCATGCTCGACCTGTTGCTGGCGAACAAGCTCGCCCGCGCCGTCGCGCCAGGAGCGCATCTGCTGCTCGTCGGGGACGTCGACCAGCTACCGTCCGTCGGTGCCGGCCAGGTACTGCGTGACCTGCTCGCCGACGGCACCCCCGTGCCGCGTGTCCGGCTGTCGCAGGTGTTTCGCCAGGCCGCCCAGTCAGGCGTCGTCACCAACGCCCACCGGATCAACGCCGGCGAGTTCCCCCACGTGAAGGGCATGGCGGACTTCTTCCTGTTCGCCTGCGAGGAAGCCGAGGACGCCGCGGCCATGACGGTGGACGTGGTCGCGAACCGGATCCCGCGCCGGTTCGGCCTCGATCCCCGCGCCGATGTCCAGGTCCTCGCGCCCATGCACCGCGGCCACGCCGGAGCCGGCACGCTCAACGGCCTGCTCCAGGAGGCGCTCACCCCGGGCCGGCCCGGCACGCCGGAGCGGCGGTTCGGCGGGCGGGTGTTCCGGGTCGGCGACAAGGTCAGCCAGATCCGCAACAACTACGACAAAGGCGCCGCCGGTGTCTTCAACGGCACCCTCGGCGTCGTCACCGCCCTCGACCCCGTCGAGCAGACCCTCACCGTACGCACCGACGAAGGCGAGACCATCAGCTACGACTTCACCGAGCTTGATGAGCTCGTCCACGCGTACGCGCTGACGATCCACCGCTCCCAGGGCAGCGAATACCCGGCCGTTGTCATCCCGGTCACGATGAGCGCCTGGATGATGTTGCAACGCAACCTGCTCTACACCGCCATCACCCGCGCCAAGAAACTCGTCGTCCTCGTCGGATCGACCAAAGCCATCAGCCGCGCCGTCCACACCGCCACCGCGGGCCGCCGCTACACCCGCCTCGCTCACCGCCTGCACCAGACCGCCCCGTGAACGGGCCGACCCAGGCCAGTAAGCATCACCTGGGATCGGACAAATCGCGCGGGCTTTGATCGTCGCGAACTTGCTGTACGGCTTCAGCGGCGGCCTTCGGCCGCCGCGCCGTGCTGCCGCACCCGCCACGGAGGGTCGGCCCGCGGCCCAGCCACAGGCCATCGCAGAGCAGGCGCTTGCGCGAGTCGTAGCGTGCCGAAGCCGCTACGCTTACAAGATGCCTGAGCCGCCGGTCGTCCCGTTCGGACGCGCGCCAGACGAGGCCGCCTGGTGGGCGACACTTCCGTCAGGTGCCGTCCTTCACCGCGGCCGGCTCAATGATCTGCTCTCCGCGGTCGAGACTGCGATGAACGTCGAACTCCCAGCCCGTCCGTTTTCATTCCGCCTCGACGCCGCCAGCATCCGACCCGACCAGGAACGGGCAGGGACCCAGCGGCAACCGTCTCCTGCCGCGTACGGATAGGCGACGTCGTACGGCAACCGCCCTCGTCGTAGGGAACCCGGCCGGCAGTCAGCGCGGGTTCCTGCTGCCAGCGGCACGGCGCCGGGCGCAATCGCGGTGCCGGCCAGGTCAGTGGACGAGGCCCTCGTGTCCCCAGCGTGGGGTGGGGCCGGGTTCGCCGAGATCGGCGCCGGCCGGGTTCTGTGAGATGTCCTGGGGCGATGGCCGTGCCCCATTCGAAGTACGCCATCAGCGTCGCGGCGAGCTCGGGTTGGCCGGGCAGGATCTCGCTGATCGCGTGCGCCATCAGCTCCAGCCAGCGCCGCCGATGCTCGTCGCGGATCCCGAGGCCGAGGTGGCTGCGCAACAGGGCCTGATGGCCGCCGAGTGTCGCGGAGAAGTCCTCCGGCCCGCCGAACACCTCGCCCAGCCACACCGCGACGTGATCGAGGTGGGTCGGCGTGAAATGCGCGAAGACGGGTGCGAGCAGTTCGTCAGCCAGGACCCGGTCGTAGAACGCCGGGGACAGCCGCCGCAGCCCGTCCAGACCACCGACCTCGGCGTAGAGCGAAGAACCCACGATCACTCTCCCGAGGCTGGCACGAGGCGGCGTCCTGCACTCCACGATGCCAGACCCGAAGACGACGACCCGACGACGCGGTCTCGGCCTTTGCCACAGCGGTGCGCGGACGGCCCGTGTCACGTTCGACGGGGTTCTGTCTCGGTACACCGCCGGCTGGTCGCGCGGGTGTCGTGTGGGTCGGGTTGCCAGTCGCCGAACGGGGGGCCGGTGGCAAAGGCGCAGCCGAGCTGGTGGGCGCGGTGGGCGGCGCGTGCGTTGTCGACGGTCGCGGCGAGGGCGACCCCGAGGCCGCGTAGAAGGTCGAGCAGGGCAGTGAGCACCAGGTCCGCCCGGCGGCCTTCCTCAGTGCTGCTGGGCGGGTGGGTGAGGGACGTGTCGAGGACGGCGAGGTCGAGGGGCAGGAGGTGCAGCGCGTCGAGGGTGGTGTCGGGTGCGCCCAGCCGGGTGAGCGAGATCCGTACACCCAGGCGCCGTAGGTGACGCAGCGTGGGAGCGGCCGTGCGTAGCTCGCGGGTCCTCGTGGTCGCGGACAGCTCGACGACCAGTGCCCGCGGCGTCAGCTGCGCGGTCGTGAGCGCCCCACGTATCTCGCCGGTGACCGTGTCGTCGGCGAGCAGGCGGGCCGCGACCGGGACGTGGACCGGTAGGAGGTCGCCGGTGCGGTGGCAGTGGTCGGCGGCGTGGGTGCAGGCGCGGGACAGCAGCAGCTGTTCCAGGGTGGGCGCGAGACCGTCCGCGAGGGTGGTGGGCAGCATGTCGCTCGGCTCGACCGTGCCGAACCTGGGGTGGGTCCAGGTGAGCCGGGCCTGCTGCCCGACGGTCGCGCCCCCCGGGAGCGCGACGACGGGCCGGTAGTCGACGTCGAGCTCCCCGCCATCGGGGTTGCCGCGTAGGGCGGCGCCGAGCGCCGCGTACAGCGCCGAGGTGTTGTCCGGCGCGATCGCGGTCGGGTCGTAGACCGTCAGCCCGCCCGTGCCCCCGGCTTTCGCCGCGTACATGGCGATATCGGCGCGGTGGATCAGTGTCTCGGCGGCGACCGGGCCGGCGTCCCGGTCTGCTATCACGAGGCCGACGCTGGCGCGCACCGCGTGATCGCAGCCGGCGAGGCTGACCGGCCGGCACACGGTGTCGGTGATCCGGCGCCCCACGGCGACCGGGTCGCCGGTCTGCCCGTCGAGCAGGACCGCGAACTCGTCACCGCCCAGCCGCGCGACGGTGTCTCGGGTGCGGACGGATCCGAGGAGTCGGCGGGCCGTCGCGCACAGCAGGTCATCGCCGGCGGCGTGGCCGAGCGCGTCGTTGACGTGCTTGAAGTTGTCCAGGTCGCAGAACAGCACCGCGACCGAGGTCGGCGAGCGTGCCCGCTGGGCCAGCGCCTGAGCCAGCCTGTCGTTGAACAGCGCCCGGTTCGCCAGACCCGTCAGCGGATCGTGAAAAGCCTGGTGGCGCAGCGCGATCTGGTCCTGCTCGACGCGGGCGATGAGCCGCACGTTGTCCGTCAACGTGGTCAGCTGCCGGGCCAGGGCGAGGACCAGCAGGCCCAGCATCGCCCACAGTTCCGGGGTCAGACCACGTCTAGCGTCCAGATCCAGCAGCGTGACGACGCTCGCGGCGACCAGCGGCACATACGGCAGCAGGACATGCCACCAACGGCGCAGTACCGGGCCTTGGCCCGCCGCCACCCGCCCGTCCCGACCGGCGACCGTCACCGGTGGGAGCAAGGTCGCCCACGCGACCAGCAGCGGCGCGACGACGACCGCGAGATCGGCCACGCCCAGATCCTCGGGCCGGCCCTCGATCTGCGCGCGGACCTGGCCGAGGGAGTAGACCGTGAACGCGACCTGCGCCGTACCCAGGAGCAGCAGGCCGAAGGGGCGCCGCGGGCGGCGGAACGCCGCGATCAGGAAGACCACCACGACGAGCGCCGTTCCGACCGCGGTCGTCGCGAAGTAGAACAGCAAGATTGACGCATCGGTGTTTGCGTGGACCGCCCCTCGCAGGATCAGGATCCAGGCCAGCAACGACACGGCCCCGGCCACCAGCAGGCCGTCCAAAGTGGTGATCAGGTGGAGGCGTTGGCCGCGCTGTCCCTGCCGACCGCGGATCGCCACGTCGAACGGGTCCGACGGGTAGAGCAGCAAGCCGACCAGCGCCGCCAGCCACGCCAGCACCACCAGCGCGGCCAGACCGATTGGCTCCACGAGCGTCCGGGACGACCGCGGATAGCCCAGCAACTGCAACGCGCTCACCGCCACGCCACCCAGCAGCGTCGCGGCCATCAACGCACGCCACCACCGCTCCACGCCACGCCATCGCCGGGCCGTCACCACGCACACCCAGCACGACACCCCCAGCGCGACCGAGCCGGTGTACCGCACCACCACGTCCTGCGCAGCCGCTGGCAGCACCACCACACAGACCGCCATCGCCAGGGCGTACGCGGCGACCCCGAAGCCGAACCACCTCGCCGCTCGACCATCACCCAGCAGTCCGACGGGCACGCCGATACCCATACGCTCCCGCCCTCCCGAGCATGCCGACGCCCACCCCGGCCGAACGCCGCTCTTCAAATGCCGTTCCCCGCACGGGCCGGCCAACGCGCATGAAAATGACCCAACAGCACAGATCGGATACCCTAAGTAACGATCAAGGGGATCTGAGGTCATCGTAGGCCTAGCTAGAGCGAGCAAGATCCGATCGTCAAAACGCCTTCCACATCCCAGAGCCGTACGGTCCCGTCGTAGAGGTACCGCCGGCGAGTGCGCGTCTGTCCGTCGTCAATGCCGCCCCGGTCACGGCCCGGTCTGGCCGACGGGTGTGTGTCCAGCGGCCCAGGGCCGGAGGTGTCACCCGGCCGCAAGCGAGCGGCCCGTGTTGCTGCCCGTGCAGCGCCTCCTCGGCTCGGCGGGCTGCGCCGCCTACGTGCGCGATCCGTTGCCCTCCCTCGGGTACGGGACACACCTGTCGGACCCGGCGGCGCGACGCCTCCGACACCGCCACTGTTCGCCGGACCGTGGAAGGGTCGGCGACGAGATGCCGAGGTGCGGACGACTCGGTCGGGTCCGCTTCGAGAGGAGTCAGCCGGTTTGACGACGATCGTGTTCGGGTTCGTGGCCGGTCTGGTGCTCGCGATAGTGACGGCGCCGGTCGGGGTCTCGGGCGCGGTGTTCCTGCTGCCGGTCCAACTCGACCTGCTGTCTGTCCCCAGCCCGGCGGTGACCCCGACGAACCTGCTGTACAACGTGATCGCCACACCGGGATCGTTGCTGCGCTACCACCAGCAGAGGCAGCTCGGCGGTGCGCTCGTCCGCCGGCTGGTCGCGGGCACGCTGCCCGGCGTCGTGCTCGGCGCGGTCGTACGAGTCCGCTACGCGCCAGGAGCCGCCCTGTTCCACGTACTGCTGGCCTGCCTGCTACTGCCCCTCGGCCTCTGGCTGTGCGCGCGCACGCTGCGGGCCCCCCGCCGCCGCGAACGGCCGCCCGTCGGGCCCCGAGCCATCACACTGCTGGCACTGGCCGTCGGCTTCGTCGGCGGCGTCTACGGCATCGGCGGCGGATCAATCCTCGGCCCGATCCTCGTCGGCCGCGGCATGCCCGTCGCCACGGTCGCCCCCGCCACCCTCGCCTCCACCTTCGTCACCTCGATCGCCGGAGCCGCGACCTACGCCGCTCTGGCCCTCACGACCCCGGGCAACATCGCCCCCCACTGGGCACTCGGCCTCGCCTGCGGCGCGGGCGGCCTCACCGGCGGCTACCTCGGGGCACGCCTGCAGCCCAAACTCCCCAACACCGCCCTGCAACTGACCCTCGGCGCCCTCGCGATCGCGCTCGCCACCCTGTACCTGGCCGAGGCCACCTGACCCGGTCGCGAAATCTGCTCTGGCACAAAGGAGCCCCGGACACCCTGCGCTGGGGGTGTCTGGGCTCGGCGGACTGTGGATGTTCGACGCTGACCGGCCGAGACGCCGACGAGTCGGGCGCTCCGCTGAACACGAGTCAGCCGCAGTGGCCCCGATCGTGTTCGGGTTCGTGGCTGTCCTGGTGCTCGGCGACCGTGACGGCTCGCGTCTAGCCGGTGGAGCAACATCCAGGACCGTCGGAGCGAGCACGCGAGTGCTCTGCGTGCTGAGTTCTGAACCGACGCCGAACACTTCAGTAGCGTGCTCGACATTTCAGGCGACCTTTCAGTCCGGAGCCGATCATTTCAGTAGCGTGGCGCTCGCGGCGGTCCAGTTCGCCTGCGCGCAGATCGGCAAGCCCTACGTCTGGGGCGGCAACGGCGATCCCGGATTCGACTGCTCCGGCCTGACCTACGCGCCCTACGCCGCCGCGGGCATCCAGATCCCACGTACGGCGCAGACCCAGTACGACGCCGGACCGCTTCTCCCGGGCGGGACGCCGCTGCAATCGGGGGACCTGGTGTTTTTCGGTAGTGCGGCGAACAATGTCACGCACGTAGGCATCTACCTCGGCATGCGGGGCGGCAGGCGACGATGGTCGACGCTCCCCAGGTGGGCGCCGATGTCCGCGTCGAACCGTTCCCGACGATTGTGGGCGCGCGATGGGGATCCGAGGTCTACCTGGGAGCGAGTAGGCCGGTCGCCGGGTCGTAGTGGCAGCATGAGCACCGCAGGGGCTGGCACCGCCCGCACCTTGGCTGATCATCATGTGCCGGGACGCCAACACCAGCCGGGCCAGGCCCGGCGGGATGACGCTGCTCGATGCCTTCCACGCCCTGCCCTGACCGACGGGGGCACAACCCGCCGGCCGGCGCGGCGATCTCGGGATGCGAGGCCGACCGAGGCATGCGCTGTCGACTGCGCGGGCGGCGCATGGCAGCGGGGTGACGCAGCCGGGGCGGATCAGACCGGCCGGCCAGCGTGGCGGGCAGGTTTGGGCCCGCGCTCAAGGCGCACCTCTCCAGGTAGGTATCCGATGGGCTGCCCGCGGGTGTCCTTGTCGAGGCGCTCGCCTGCAGCGTCGAATCGGTTTACCGCTTCTGTCGCCTGCCGAGGAGCGCCTCATGGACGTGAGCGAGCTGCGCAGCCTGTATGACTTCGATGGTCAGGTCGTGACCGTGTACGCCAGTACCGATCCGGTCCGTGAGAACGCCGCCCGTCTCTACGTCCTGCGGTGGAGGGACATCCTCGCCGATCTCGAAGGCCAGAGTGTCGGGCCGGCTACCCGCGATGCGTTGCTCGCCGAGCGGGGCGACCCCCGTTACCGTGAGGGTGGGACGCGGGTGGTCGTGGCCGTCGGCGAAGGCAGGTCCGCGCATGTCCCGTTCGCGCGATGGCTTCCTGGCCGGTCGGATGTCGACGTCGTCGCGGTCGGACCGTTGCCGCACCTGCTGCCGCTGCTGGACTGGGCGGAAGGTCGGATTCCGCACGTGATCGCCCTGGTCGATCGGCGCGGGGTCGATGTCCTCGCCTACACCGACGGTCCGCTGCCGGCCGGTGGCGTCTCTCAGGACACCACCCGGCCGCCATGGCACAAGGCACGTACCGGAGGCTGGGCTCGCCGACGCTATGAGAACCGCGTCGAGGAGCACTGGAAGCACGGGGCGAAGGAGGACGCGGATCGCATCGTCCGGGCCGCGCACGACATCGCCGCCGAGGTGGTGATCCTGGCCGGCGATCCGAAGGAGCTCTCGCTGGTCCGCGAGAAGCTGCCCGTCGAGGTCGCGACCAGGGTCGTGGTCGTCGAGGGTAGCCGCGCCCGGGATGGGTCCGACGACCATCTGGCTGGTCGTGTCATGGACGTGCTCGCCGAGCAGCAGACCAGGCGCACGGCGAGCCTGCTGGGCGAGTTCGAGCAGTATCGCCGCCGCGCGACCTCGCTGGTCGGGGCGGCGAGCGGGACAGCTCCGAGATCCCTCGGATCGGTGTCCGCGGCGGGCGCCGGCCACCCGCAAGGCTCGGGTTCCGCGGAGCCGGGGGGTGGGCAGCGATCCGGGGGGATCGCGTTGGATGCCGCTGACGGGCCGCGGGCTACGGCCGCGGCCCTGCGCCTGGCCCAGGTGAGCGACCTGCTGCTGGCCGAAGGGGTTCCGGCCGGCGCGCCGGCCTGGATCGGTCCAGATCTCAGCGAGGTCGCGCTGGATCCCGCGGACCTGCCGGCGGTCGCCGACCCGATTCGGGCTGGGCTGGTGGATGCGCTCATCCGGGCCGCGGTGGGCACCGGAGCCGCCGTCCACAGCGTCCCGGCCGATGTGCCGGAATCGCCGACCGAGCGGGTCGGCGCGCTGCTGCGTTACACCCTTCCGACTCCCGGCTAGGAGCGGAAATCCGGCGCCAGCCTCCCACCGGTCAGGATGGCCGGGTCCGGTAGAGCCGTTCGTGGACGAGGCGGACGGCCATCGCGCCTTCGCCGACCGCGGAGGCCACCCGCTTTACCGATCCGCTGCGCACGTCTCCGACCGCGAACACCCCGCGCCGGCTGGTCTCGAGCACCAGGGGGCAGGGATCGGGCGATCCGTCGCCGGCCATGCTCGGTTCGGCGGCCGCTTCGGCGTCCACTCCCGTGCGGACGAATCCTCGGTCGTCGAGCGCGACCTGATTGGCGAGCCAGTCCGTGTGTGGTTGGGCACCGATGAACAGGAACAGGGCCCGGGCGGGCACCTCCTCCTGTGTGCCGGTCTGCTTGTCCTCGAGGATCACGGCCTCTAGAGTGACTTCTCCGCGCAGACCGCTGATCTCTCGGTGCGGGAGCACCTCTATGGACGGGGTGCGGACGATCTGGTCGACGAGGTACCGCGACATGTCGCGGCCCAGATCATTGTGGCGGATGCACAGTCGCACGAAGCCGGCGTGTTGGGCCAGATACAGCGCCGCCTGTCCGGCCGAGTTGCCGCCGCCGATCACGACGACGGGATCGCCCCGGCAGGTCTGGGCTTCGACCAGCGTCGCCGCGCGGAAGACGGACGTGCCTTCGAACTCCTGCAGGCCGGGCACGGTCAACTCCCGGTACCGTGCTCCGGTCGCGATCACCAGGGCCCGCGCGGCCAGCGTCTCGCCGTTGTCCAGGGTTACCTGGTGCAGCCCGTCCTTGCGGCCGAGGGCGACGGCCCGGGAGGGCACGCTGAGGCGGGCCCCGAACTTCTCCGCCTGCAGGACCGCCCGCTCGGCCAGGTCACCGCCGGAGATACCGGACGGGAACCCGAGATAGTTCTCGATCCGGGGGGAGGTGGCGGCCTGCCCGCCAGTGGCGAGGTAGTCCAGCGTGACGGTCGCCAGTCCTTCAGATGCGCCGTAGACCGATGCCGCCAGGCCGGCGGGGCCGGCGCCTACGACGATCAGATCCCAGGTCGATCCCGGATGGGCGGGCGGCGGCAGTCCGACCGCCTGCGCGAGCTGCGCGATACTCGGGTTGCGCAGCACCCGCCGTCCCCAGACGACCACCGGGGTGTCCGCCGGTTCGACGGCGAGGGTACGCAGCAACTCCTCCGCGGACGGGTCGCTTTCCAGACAGACCCACTGGTGGGGCAGCCGGTTGCGCGCGACGAAATCCCGTAGCAGGCGGGCCCGGGTGCTGTAGCGCGACCCGATGATGCGCAGGCCCGCGCCCAGACCGATGAGGAGCCAGCGGCGCACCAGGTAGGCCCGCAGTACCAGATCTCCCAGGCCGGGATCGGTCGCTACCAGCCGCCGCAGCCGGTCCAGTGGGACGCTGAGGATCTCGCCAGCTGTCCGGACCACCACCGAGGTGAAGGCCGTCTGTCCGGAGAGAAGGCCCAGCTCACCGAGGAAGCGACGGTCACCGTGCAGGCTGATCTGCCGTTCCCGCGCAGTCCCATAGCCATCGACGGAAGCGACCAGACCGGATAGCACCACGACGAAGTCGGTCGTCCGGTCGCCTTCCCGAAACAGCAGGTCCCCGACCGCCGTGGGACGGCGCCGGCCGACGGCCTCCAGCGAGGCGAGCTGGTCGACACCCAGACGCGGGTAGGCCCCGTGGGTGTCCGGCGTCTCGGTGATCTGCCCGGCACCCGCCGGCCCAGCGCCTCCGGTGTTCTCCTGGCTCGGCTGCATCGGATCCCCCGTTCGCGATTAGAGTCGGTGACCCCTGTCCCTTTCACCCACAGTGGTCCTCGTCGTCAGACGTAGACCTCGTCGACGTAGCACCACCGCCAGTCCTCGCCCGGTTCGAACGACTGCACGACGGGATGCCCGATCGCGTGCGCGTGGGCCCGCGCATGCCGCAGCGGCGACGAGTCGCAGCATCCGACATGACCGCAGGTCAGGCAGAGCCTCAGGTGCACCCAGGCAGAGCCGATCCGCAGGCATTCGGCGCACCCCTGTGGGGTGAGCGGTTCGACGGGACGCACCAGACGGAGATGCGGATCACTGATGGTGGTCATCATGTTCTCCCACAAGGAGAGTCAGGCCGAGATAGTGAGCAGGGGCGCACCGCCCGAGCGGGCATCAGCCCAGGGCGTCGGTGATCGGCGCGTCCGTCCCCATCGTCACGATCAGCTTCCGGTTGGCGAACTCCTTGATGCCGAGGTGGGACAACTCCCGGCCGTAGCCGGACCGCTTGATGCCGCCGAAGGGCAGTTCCGGCTCGGAGGACGTCGGATGGTTGATCCACACCATCCCGCTCTCGATCCGGCTGGCGACTGCCCGCGCCCGGGGGATGTCGCTGCTGAACACCGCACCGCCGAGACCGTAAGGGGAGTCGTTCGCCAGGGAGACCGCCTCGTCATCGTCTTGTACGCGATAGACGACCGCGATGGGTCCGAACAGCTCCTCGCGAAACGCGCGCATGGTCGGCGTCACGCCGACGAGGACCGTGGGTTGTACGAAGGCTCCGGGGTGGTCGGCGTGCCCGCCGCCGACGACCGCGGTCGCTCCCTTGTCCAGCGCGTCGCGGACCTGGTCCACCAGCGTCTGGGCGGCCTGCTCGGAGCACACCGGTGCCAGCGTGGTGGCCTCGTCGACGGGGTCACCTGGAACCAGCCCGCGCATCCGTTCGGCCAGCGCGGTCACGAACCGGTCGAAGACCTCGGATATCACGATCATCCGCTTGGCGCTCACGCAGCTTTGGCCCATGTTGTGCAGACGGCCGACCAGCGCCGCCTCGACGCTGCGGTCCAGGTTGTCGTCATCGAGCACGATGAACGGGTCGCTGCCGCCCAGCTCGAGGACGCTCTTCTTCACGTTTCGCCCGGCGGTCTCACCCACGCTGACGCCGGCCCGGTCGCTTCCGGTCAGCGACGCGCCCCGAACGACCTCAGACTCGATCACCCGGTAGACCTCGCGCCCGGGAACCAGGAGGGTGGTGTACACGCCCCGTGGCGCGCCCGCGTCCGCGAACAGCTGCTCGAGGGCTAGCGCCGACTGTGGCGTATTGCTTGCGGGCTTGAGTAGAACGGTATTCCCCAGCACCAGGTTGGGCGCCGCGAACCGGACGGTCTGGTAAACCGGGAAGTTCCAGGGCTGGACGCCAAGGATCACCCCCAGTGGGTCATTGATGATGGTGGCCGAACCATCCTTGAAATCCAAAGGATCGTCGGCGAGCAGCACGGGGGCCTTGTCGGCGTAGTACTGCAGGATCCGCGCCGAAAGGTCAATCTCGACGCGGCTGTGCCGGATGAGCTTGCCCATCTCACGGGTCACCAGCCGGGCCAACTGCTCGGCGCGCTCACGCATCAGCTGTGCGGCTCGACCGACCAGCGCGGCGCGTTCGTCAACGCTGGTATCGCGCCAGGACGGGAATGCCTGATGCGCCTCCCGGACCGCGTGGTCGACGGCCTGCTCGGGCATGGGAGGGAATTCGCGCATTATTTCGTTGTTATATGGGTTTATGCTGGCAATTGGACTGTGCCGGACGGCGGTAGCGGTAGGCACGGGCTGTTCCCTCCTCGACGTTCTAGGGGCGCCCCGATCCTCACGGGCATCGAGGGCGGCGAAGGTCTCGCGTGCGAGTTCGAGGTCTTCGCGGGGTTCGATGACCAGCACGGGGATGGGGGCGTCCGGCGCGCTTACCGGTCCATCGGCGTCGAGCCGGTCGCGGACGGGCGGCTGGACCCCGAGAATGCCCAGGCCCGCGCACACAACGGTGCGGATCTCGGGCTGGTCCCATCCGATCTCGCCGGTGAGGACGAGAGCGTCGAGGCGGTCGAGACTGGCGCTCGCCGCCGCGATCTCGCGACAGAGCCGGTGGGTGTAGTGATCAAGCGCCAGGCACGCTGCCTCGTCGCCAGAGTCCGCGGCGACGACCAGGTCCCGGGTGTCGTCCGAGAGGCCGGACAGGCCGAGCAGACCCGACCGGTGGTAGAGGCCGTCGGTGACCTCCCGCAGGGTCAGCCGGTCGTCCTCGAGTAGCCACAGCAGCACACCGGGGTCGATCGCGCCCGACCGGGTACACATGGGCACGCCATCCAGCGGCGTCATCGACATCGACGTGTCGACACTGCGGCCGTCCCGGACCGCGGTCACCGACGCGCCACCCCCCAGGTGGGCCATGACGAGGTGCAATCCATCCGGCCGCCGACCCAGCAGGTCCCCCGTGCGCCGCAGCGCCCAGGCGTAGGACAGCCCGTGGAAACCGTAACGGCGCAGGTGGTACTTCTCCCGCCAGGGGGCGGGCAGCGCCAGCGTGGCCGCTACCACCGGCAGCCCCCGGTGGAACGCGGTGTCCGGGCAGACCACGTGCGGCACGTCCGGCAGCCTGCGCCGCAGGTCGTCCAGCAGGTCGAGCGTGGGCGGCAGGTGAAGCGGCGCCAGGCCGGCGACCGCCCTGACCGCACGCAGCACCTCGTCGTCCACCAGAGCTGGCCTGGTCAGCGCCGGGCCGCCGTGCACCAGCCGGTAGCCCACAGCGCGCACCGGCCGCGCGACGACCTTGTTGAGGAATTCGTCGACCGCCACGGCCACTGCCGGCGATCCAGGCGGCTGTTCGATGTGGCGGCTGGCGACGACTTTGTCCTCGGGCCCGGCCAGGACCAGCCGCAGGCTAGACGACCCCGGGTCACAGACCAGGACGACCGGGTCCGGTCCGGTGGTCGGCGACCGGGTCGTGGTCATGGCGGATCCCTTTGGAATGTGTCTCAGGTGTGGGTGAGCCGGCGAGTTCCTGCGTCGCCGGGCGGGACGCGCCGTGTGGCGGCGGTCAGGGCGTCAGGACAACCTTGACGCACTTGTCCTCCTTGTTGAGGAAGGTCTCGAACCCGGAAGGCGCGTCGTCAAGGGCCATCCGGTGGGTGATGACGAAGCTCGGGTCGAGCTGACCGGCCTGAATACGTTCGAGTAGCGGCTTGGTGTACCGCTGAACGTGGCACTGCCCCGCCCGCAGGGTCAGCCCACGATTCATCAGCGATCCCATCGGGAACTTGTCGACGAAGCCGCCGTACACGCCGATGACGGAGACCGTTCCGCCGTTGCGGCAGTTGCGGATCGCCTGCCGGAGCGCGAAGGGGCGGTCGGTCTCCAGGCGGGTCGCCTGCTTCGCGCGGTCGTAGGCGTAGGCCGGCGGCGACGCATGGTGCGCCTCGAGACCGACGGCGTCGATGCAGGCGTCCGGGCCGCGCCCGCCGGTCAGTTCGAGCAGCTCCTCCCGGACGTCGCTGTGCGCGTAGTTGACCGGCTCGGCACCCGACTTCTCCTGAGCCATCTGGAGCCGGTAGGGCAGGCGGTCGATCGCGATGACCCGCTCGGCGCCCAGGAGGAACGCGCTCGCGATGGCGAACTGGCCCACCGGGCCGGCCCCCCAGACGGCGACGACGTCGCCTGGGCTGATGTCACACATCTCGGCGCCCATGTAGCCGGTCGGGAGAATATCCGACAGGAAGAGAACCTGCTCGTCATCCAGCCCGGCTGGGACCTTGACTGGCCCCACATCGGCGAACGGGACGCGAGCGTACTCGGCCTGGCCGCCCGGATAGCCGCCCAGCATGTGCGAGTAGCCGAAGATTCCCGCCGGCGCATGCCCGAGGATCTTTTCGGCCAGACCGGCGTTGGGATTCGAGTTCTCGCAGACTGAGTATGCCCCTTCGTGGCAGGCGTTGCACCGGCCGCACGCGATGGGGAACGGGACGACGACCCTGTCACCGACCGCGAGGTTCTTCACCTCGCGACCGACCTCGACCACCTCGCCCATGAACTCGTGACCGAGGACGTCGCCCTTCTTCATCGTCGGGATGAAGCCGTTGAACAGATGGAGGTCTGATCCGCAGATCGCGGTGCTCGTGACCTTGACGATCGCGTCGTGGTTGTTCAGGATTCGCGGTTCGGGCACGTCCAGAACGTCGACGTTGCCCTTTCCCAGCCAGCAGTTGGCGCGCATGATGTTCCCCTCTTGTCTGGCGTACCGGACAGTCCGGAGCCGGTTCGGGGTCCAGGAACCGGTCCAGGGCTTTCTGCGCCATCAGCCAATCGGCTGGGCCGGACGCTGGTGGAGCTGGTTGGACGCCCGAGCACCCGCCGGGCTCCCCTCGGACCGGACGATCTCGCCGACTTCCATGATCTGCTTGAACCGGCGCAGGTCATCGGCGATCTGTTGGCCGGGCTCCTCGCCGAGAAGCTTCGCCACCGCCACGGCGGCGGGGCCACCGGGCGCGTGGTAATCGAGGCTGACGTGGACCTCGGTGCCCCGGTCGCCGGGTGCCGGGACGAACCGCACGCAGCCGGCGTTGTCGATCTGCGACCCGTTGACGGAACGCCAGGCGATCAGGGTGTCCGGGCGGTCTTCGACAACCTCGGCGTCCCACTCGACGTGGGTCCCCGCCGGACCCTTGGCCTTCCAGTGCGAATGCCCGTCGACGACGCGCACCGAGTCCAGGTGGTACATGAACCTCGGCAGGCGCTCGAAGTCATGCCAGGCCTTGTAGAGCTCCGCCGGAGACCGCCGGATGGTCGCGGTCGCCGTCCCGTGCACCGGGCGCCTGTTCCCACCCGTCCTGCGTTCCGCCTCGGTCATGGCGGCCTGCTTACAGGCGGCGATCACATCCAGCACCGTGCAGCCGACAACCGCCGCGGTGGCGACGCTCAGCCGAGCCGCGCTCCGCGGATGGAGGCGGTACCGGCTCAACGCGAGCCCGAGCGCCGAGAGATCCAGCACGTCTCCCGCGACCCGACCCCACAGCGCCCGTGCCGGGCGTCGGCTGACGAAGACCCCGACCCCGGCTGAGACCTCCCGGACGCCGAACAGCCGGAGGATGGACCGGTTCGTGGCCGAGTTGTGGACGCCGAGCGTTCTGGCCAGCGAGTGCGGGGCGCTGATCTCGGCGGCGCCGAGCCCCAGGCTGAACCAGCCGAGCGCGCTGCGAAGCGACTCCGCCCCGGGCCGTCCAGGCTGGCTCGCCTGTCCGCTCCGGCTGCTCGCGCTGCTCGGGAATTGCCCGTCGTGGTGCGGCAGCCGAGTGTTCATGATTTCTCCTGCCTTTGTGCCACCGGCGGCGTGAGCCCTCCACTTGGGGGGTTCCGTGCCCACCGTCCACAAAACGCGGCGGCTCCGATCGACTCGGCGCCCCCCGGCGCGAGGCCGTGGCCGGGCGCTCATCGAAACGGGATCCACTTGGGCCGCGGACCGGCGTCATGTCTATCGACGATGCGCGATCTGGCTCAAAGTTTGGGTGTCGCCGAGCTGGGGAGGGCAGTGCATGGCGAACCCGCGGGTAACACCCGCTAGGCCGATATCGGGCGGTGTGACCGGCTTCGTCTGACTGGCTTAGTCAGGACATCCCTAACCGGGATCTTTGGACGGCCCGTGGTGGCCGCGTTCGATTTCTGACCGTTTCCGCTCGCTCCCAGCTAGGGGCAGGTTCATGGCCAAGGCAGTAGGTATCGACCTGGGCACGACCAACTCGGTGATCGCGGCGTGGGAAGGTGGTGAAGCGAGGGTCATCCCGAACTCGGAGGGATCGCGGACGACTCCGTCCGTGGTCGCGTTCACGGAGGGTGGGGAGCGGCTCGTTGGTCAGCTGGCCCGACGGCAGGCGATTCTCAATCCGAAGGGAACGATCTCCTCGGCGAAGCGGTTCGTCGGGCGGCACTATGACGAGATCAGCGAGGAAAGCAAGGCGGTTGCCTTCGACGTCGTACCCGGCCCCAGCGGCTCCGTCCGCTTCCAGGTACGGGACAAGCTCTATTCGCCGGAGGAGATCAGCGCACAGGTGCTGCGCAAGCTCGCCGACGACGCCGCCAAGCAACTCGGCGAGAAGGTCACCGAAGCGGTCATCACGGTGCCCGCCTACTTCAACGACGCGCAGCGCACCGCCACCCGGGACGCCGGTCGCATCGCCGGCCTGGAGGTGCTGCGGATCATCAACGAGCCGACCGCGGCCGCGCTTGCCTACGGCCTGGACAAGAAGCAGCACGAGACCGTGCTCGTGTTCGACCTCGGCGGCGGCACGTTCGACGTGAGTGTCCTGGACGTCGGGGACGGGGTGGTCGAGGTGCGCTCGACCGCCGGCGACAGCCACCTGGGTGGGGACGACTTCGACCGCCGGCTGGTCGACCACCTGGCGGACGGCTTCCAGCGTGAGCGGGGCATCGACCTGCGCGCGGATCCGCAGGCGCTGCAGCGGCTGTTCGAAGCCGCGGAGAAGGCGAAGGTCGAGCTGAGCTCGGTGACCCAGACCCAGGTCAACCTTCCGTTCATCACCGCGGACGCGTCCGGGCCGACGCACCTGACGACCACGGTCATGCGCTCGACGTTCGAGCAGATCACCGCCGATCTGCTGGAACGGACCATGGGGCCGGTGAACCAGGCGACGGAGGACGCCAAGGTCACCGCGAACGACCTGGATGAGGTGATTTTGGTCGGCGGCGCCACCCGGATGCCAGCGGTGCAGAAGCTGGTCCGGCGGCTGACCGGCGGCAAGGAACCGAACATGAGCGTCAACCCGGACGAGGTGGTGGCGCTCGGGGCCTCGATCCAGGCAGGGGTACTCAAGGGCGAGGTCAAGGACGTGCTGCTGCTCGACGTCACCCCGCTGTCGCTGGGCCTGGAGACCCGCGGCGGCGTGATGACGAAGATCGTCGAGCGGAACACCACGATCCCGGTTCGGCGATCGGAGGTGTTCAGCACCGCGGAGGACAACCAGTCCGCTGTCGACGTGGTCGTGCTGCAGGGCGAGCGGGAACGTGCCACGGACAACCGGGTGCTGGGCCGGTTCCGGCTGGAGAACATCCGGCCGGCCCCGCGCGGCGAGCCCCAGATCGAGGTCACCTTCGACATCGATGCCAACGGCATCCTCAACGTCACCGCACGGGACAAGGACACCGGAGCCGAGCAGAAGATCACCATCACGGAGAGCTCGACCCTCGACAAGAGCGAGGTCGAGCGAATGATCGGCGAGGCCGAACGGCACCGGAATGAGGACGAGGCGCTGCGCACCGCGATCGACGCCCGTAACGAACTCGACTCGGTCGCCTATCAGGTCGAGCGCCGGTTGGCGGACCTCGGCGAAGCCGCACCGGCGCACGAGAAGGCCCGCGCCGAGATGCTCATCGCCGACGCTCGGCAGGCAGTCAAGGAGGAAGCGCCGCTCGACCGGATCCGGTCACTCAGCTCGGATCTCCAACAGCTCTACCACGCGTTGGCGAGCGTCCAGCCGGGCGCCGGTGGCCAGCCGGGCGGGGGCAGCCAGCCGGGTCCCGGCGGTGCGGCCGGCGGCGGGCAGCCGCCGCCCGGCGGCCCGGATGACGTCATTGACGCCGATTTCGACCGGAGCTGAGCCTAGGAGCGGGCGCGCGGAACCGTCCCGCGAGGCGAACGGGCGAACGAGGCGACCGGGAGCGTTGAGCGAGCGGAGGACTGAGCGATGACGTCTGCCCCTCGGCCACCATCAGGAACCGGAGAGGATCATCCACGTGGGAACCGTCCCACGGGCGCGGACCCGTCGGCAGCCGTCGATCGGCCGGTAGGCGAGGCGCGGCCTGCTGGCGGCGAGCAGCCGGCCGGGGTGGAGCATCCCGCCGGAGTCGACCGGCAAGAGGAGCCGGCGGCGCTCGCCGCGCGGATCGAGGAGCTCATGGCCCGCTGGCGGCAAGCCCTCGCAGACCTCGACAACCAACGTAAGTGGTGCGCCCGGGAGGTGGAACGGGAACGGGAGGCCGAGCGCGTCCGGGCGGCCACGGCCTGGCTCCCGGTGCTCGACCACCTCGAGCTCGCGCTGGCCCATGCCGGGGCCGACCCGGAATCGATCCTGACCGGCGTCCAGGCCGTGCGCGACCAGGCGGTCGACGTGCTGGCCCGGCTCGGCTACCCACGCCACGACGAGGTCGGCGTGCCCTTCGACCCTGCCAGGCATGACGTGGTGAGCCTCGTCGACGAGCCGGGCAAGCCGCCGGGCACAGTGGTCACCGTGCTCCGGCCCGGCTACGGCGAGCCCGGCCGGCAGCTGCGCCCGGTAGGCGTCGCCGTCAGCAAGCCCTCGGAGTGACGCCGTGGCCCAGGATTATTACGAGGCTCTCGGCGTCAGCCGCGACGCGTCGACGGAGGAGATCCAGCAGGCCTACCGGAAGCTGGCCCGCCGCTACCACCCGGATGTGAACAAGGATCCGGCAGCGGAGGAGCGTTTCAAGGAGATCAACGACGCCTACCAGGTGCTGTCGGACCCGAAGACCCGGGGCCGGTACGACCGGTTCGGGCCGGACTTCCGGCGCATACCCGAGGACTACGACGAACGGGTGGCCGCCGGCGTCGGCGCTGGCTTCGGGGGTGCCGGCGCCGGACGCGGGGGCTCGGGCCAGCGGGTCCGGGTGACGCCGGGCTTCGAGGCGGGCTTCGGCGGTGGCGGTGGCTTCGAGGACCTGTTCGGAGACCTGTTCGGAGCGGGTCGCGGCGCACGGGGGGCGAGCGGTCCGATTCCCGGCGCCGATCAGGAGGCCGAGCTGGCGCTGAGCGTCGAGGAGGCGTACCGGGGCGGCCGCCGTCAGGTGACCCTCGCTGGCGCTGAGGGCGCGCGGGGCTACACCGTGACCGTCCCGCCCGGGGTGGTGGACGGGCAGCGGATCCGGCTGGCCGGGCAGGGCGGGCGCGCCAGCGGCGAGGGCCCGGCCGGGGATCTGTACCTGCGGGTGCGCATCATGCCGCATCCGCGTTATCGGCTGTCTGGGCGGGACATCCACCTGACCGTGGCGGTCTCGCCCTGGGAGGCTGCGCTCGGTGCGACCGTCCCCGTCGCCACTCCAGGCGGCGAGGTCAAGGTCCACGTCCCGGCCGGTTCGTCGTCCGGCCGGCGGCTGCGCCTGCGCGGTGAGGGCATGCCCAACCCGCGGGGTTCGCCCGGGGACCTGTATGCCGAGGTCAGCGTGATGGTCCCGGCGAAGCTGACTGACCGCGAACGCGCGCTGTTCGAAGAACTGGCCGCGATCTCCACGTTCGATCCGCGGACATAGACGCCGCACCTGATCAGAACGCGATCGGGGCCAGGTGGCCAGCCGTGACTCACGGCGGGACTTGTGTCCGGGCGTGACAGTAAGGAGGCGAGGATGAGCACCCGTTGCCAACCGGAGAGTGGGGGGTCCCGGCCCGATGCCTCCCGCCGCTACCCGCTGGCGCTGGTCCGCCGCCCGCGCCGCGGCACCGTAAGCGCGAGAAGCCAGGCCCAACCACGGTTCGGCGTCGCCAACTGGCTCACGTTGGAGACGGTCGCCGACCGGGCCGGGCTGCATCCCGAACTGGTCCGCCAGTTCGCCACGCTCAGCCTGCTGGACACCTCCCGCGACGCCGCCGGCACCCTGTGGTTCCCGCCGGACGCTCCAGCGACCATCGCCCGGATCCGGCGGCTACGGGCCGGTCTCGGCCTGAATTACGCCGCCATCGGCCTCGTGCTCGATCTGCTCGACCGCATCGACGCGCTGGAAGCCGCCCTCGGCGGCAGCACCTCCCCGCGGGTCCGGTCGGTGCTGGAAGCCAGCAACGCGAGGAGCGGACGACTATGGACATGAACCGGCTGACGCAGAAGTCCCAGGAGGCGCTGGCTGCGGCGCAGGCCAAGGCGACCGCGCTCGGGCACACCGAGGTCGACGGCGAGCACCTGCTCGCCGCCCTGCTGGCGGCGCCCGACGGGCTGATCTCACGGCTGCTCAACGAGGCCGGGGCCGATGTCGCCGCGCTGAGCACCCAGCTGGAGGCCGACCTGGCCCGGCGGCCGAAGGTGACCGGCCCCGGCGCCGCGCCCGGGCAGGTGTTCGTGACCCAGCGGTTGGCCCGGCTGCTGGACGCGGCCGAACGCGAGGCGGGGCGGCTGAAGGACGAGTACGTGTCGGTGGAGCATCTGCTGCTCGCGTTGACCGAGGAGGGCACCGCCACCCCCGCCGGCCAGCGGCTGCATGAGCATGGCGTCACCAGAGAGTCCTTCCTGGCCGCGCTCACCCGGATCCGCGGCCACCAGCGGGTCACCTCCGCAACTCCGGAGGGCGCCTACGAGGCGCTGGAGAAGTACGGCCGGGACCTCGTCGAGCTGGCCCGGACCGGCACTCTCGACCCGGTCATCGGCCGGGACGCGGAGATCCGCCGAGTGATCCAGATCCTCAGCCGCAAGTCGAAGAACAACCCGGTGCTGCTGGGGGATCCAGGCGTCGGGAAGACCGCGATCGTGGAGGGCCTGGCTCAGCGGATCGTCCGCCGGGACGTGCCGGAGGGCCTGCGCGACAAGACCATCTTCGCGTTGGACCTGAGCTCGCTGGTGGCGGGAGCGAAGTACCGCGGCGAGTTCGAGGAACGGCTCAAGGCCGTGCTGACCGAGGTGAAGGCCGCCGAGGGGCGGGTCCTGCTGTTCGTCGACGAGCTGCATACCGTGGTCGGCGCCGGCGCCGCCGAGGGGGCGATGGACGCCGGGAACATGCTCAAGCCGATGCTGGCCCGCGGCGAGCTGCACATGATCGGCGCGACCACGCTGGATGAGTACCGCAAGCGCGTCGAGTCCGACGCCGCGTTGGAGCGGCGTTTCCAACCGGTCATGGTGGACGAGCCGAGCGTGGAGGACACCATCTCGATCCTGCGCGGCCTGCGCGAGCGGTTCGAGGTCTTCCACGGGGTGAAGATCCAGGACCGCGCGCTCGTCGCCGCATCGACGTTGAGTCATCGCTACATCACCGACCGGTTTCTGCCCGACAAGGCGATCGACCTGGTCGACGAGGCCTGCGCCCGGCTACGGACCGAGATCGACTCGATGCCCGCTGAGCTGGACGAGACCAGCCGCCGGGTGACCCGACTGGAGATCGAGGAGGCGGCCCTGGCCAAGGAGACCGACCCGGCCAGCCAGGCGCGACTGGACCAGCTGCGCCGGGAGCTCGCCGACGTGCGGGCCGAGGCGGACGCGATGCGCGCCCAATGGGAGGCCGAACGCCAGGCGATCCGCCGGGTCCAGGAGCTGCGTGGGGAGATCGAACGCGTCCGCCGTGCGGCCGAGGAGGCCGAACGGGCCTACGAACTCGAGCGGGCCGCCGAACTGCGCTACGGCCGCCTCGGCGAGCTGGAACGGCGTCTCGCCACCGAGGAGGAACAGCTTGCCGCCAAGCAGGGCGAGCAGCGGCTGCTGCGCGAGGTCGTCACCGAGGACGAGATCGCCGAGATCGTCGCGGTCTGGACCGGTATCCCGGTCACCCGGCTCAAGGAAACCGAGCGGGACAAGCTGCTGCGCCTGGACGAGATCCTGCGGGAACGAGTCGTCGGCCAGGACGAGGCTGTCACGCTCGTCGCCGACGCGGTCATCCGGGCCCGGTCCGGGATCCGGGACCCCCGCCGGCCCATCGGCTCCTTCGTGTTCCTCGGCCCGACCGGCGTCGGGAAGACCGAGCTCGCGAAGACCCTGGCGGTAGCGCTCTTCGACACCGAGGAACACATGGTCCGCCTCGACATGAGCGAATACCAGGAGCGGCACACCGTCAGCCGACTGGTCGGCGCTCCCCCCGGCTACGTGGGATACGAGGAAGGCGGCCAGCTCACCGAGGCCGTCAGGCGCAAGCCGTACTCGGTGGTGCTCTTCGACGAGATCGAGAAGGCGCACGCGGACGTGTTCAACGTCCTGCTGCAGATCCTGGACGACGGCCGGATCACCGACGCCCAGGGCCATCGGGTCGACTTCCGCAACACCGTCATCATCATGACCTCGAACATCGGCTCGCAGTACCTGCTCGACGGGGTGGACACGGACGGCCAGATCAGGCCGGACGCCGAGGCCCGGGTGATGGCGGAGCTGCGGGGGCACTTCCGCCCGGAGTTCCTCAACCGGATCGACGACATCGTCCTGTTCCGGCCGCTGGCCCTGCCGCAGATCGAGCGGATCGTCGGCCTGCAGTTCGAGGAGCTGCGCCACCGGCTCGCCGAACGGCAGATCAGCCTGGAGCTGGCCGAGGCCGGCCGCCGGCTGATCGCCGAGAAGGGCTTCGATCCGGTGTTCGGCGCCCGCCCGCTACGCCGGTACATCTCCCACGAGGTCGAAACCCAGGTCGGGCGCGCGCTCATCCGCGGCGACGTCTCCGAAGGCGGTGTCGTGCGTATCGACGCCCACGACGGGGAGCTGGACGTGAACTACGAGAAGGCCACCGCCCACCACGGCCTCGCCGCCTGAGCGTGTTGGCCGGCGTCTGGGACGTGTACGGATCACTCGGTGGGCAATGCCGATTCGGTAGAAAGGTATGTCCGCGCTGAAGCGGATGCGAGGCGGCGGTGCGCGTCACCGCGTACCGGCCTCGCGTCACGGAAGATCGGGGGACGACAGCCATGCCGGTCATGGGCGTCAGTAGGTTCGAACGGTTTTTCCGGACCGCCGCGGGACTGGACGTCGACAAAAACGACCTGAAACGACACAACGAGTTCGTCAACGACAAGTTGTACGACCTGCTGGTGATCGCGCGGGCGACAGCGAAGGCGAATCTTCGTGATGTCATCGAGCCATGGGATCTACCGATCACCAAGGGCCTTCAGGAGAGCATCCACCGCTTCCGGCGCCTCGATGAGGAGATCGAGCTGAGCCCCATCCTGGAACAGATCGCCGCCCGGCCCCCGCTCGAGATCGCCCTGAGCGAGGACACATCCACCCGGCTGCCTCTCATCGCCGGTGGTCTGAGCCTCGCGCTCGCCGAGGCCTTCACGATCCTGGAGCCGGACGTGCGCAACCCTGGTACCGAGGAGTGGGCCCGCGCCAGCCGAATTTTCAATCTGCTCCTGTAGAAGGGAAGTCTCACCGTCTCAAGGTCGGCCGGTGCCGTGGCGCTGCTCCCAGACGATCCCGGCCGGGCCGGAAACCACAAAGACGGTCGTCGCCGGGGATGCAGCGCACCACCGCGAGCATCAGGTCCGCGGCGGCACCGGACACCGGAACATCGCCGGGGAGCGACAGCACTGGACGACTTGGCTGGTGAACACCCCTCCGACCGTCCATCTAGTCCATCGCCTGCGACCGATGGACCGTGCCGGCCTGGCGGGAGGGAGCGCTTCAAGATCTTGAAGCGCTCCCCAGGCCCTGCCTGAGGCCGAGGCCGCGCGGCTCACATGCGCGGGCCAACTCTCGTCGGAAAGTGGCCAGAATCGCCAGAGCAGAGGCGCTCTCCCGGGGCGCTCGCGCACACCTCGCGCACACGCGAACCGCATGAAGATCAGAAAGCGTTGCTGGTGCCGTACGATGCCAATGAGTGCCGTGCCGTCCGCCGAGGTGACGGACCAGACGCGTCGCCTATGTCGTGCGGATGGACCATCTGATAGCAGGTCAGAAGGTTCTGGTGCTTGTGAAAATGTGAACATGCAGGTCAGAGCATGTTTGGTGCGCTCGGAGGGACTCGAACCCCCAACCTTCTGATCCGTAGTCAGATGCTCTATCCGTTGAGCTACGAGCGCATTGTTCAGTTGTCGCTTGCTGTCACTGTCACGTGCTGCCGTCGCCCGCTCCCGCAGGCGACTGGAGCTACCTTACAGCACGGAGGACGGGCCGAACGAGCCAGTATCGGCTGCGCGGCGGCGGGTACCGCCCGTCCCACCGTCCCTCGTCGTGGCCAGGCTGGGTCTGGGTCGCAGCGTCTCCCCAGCGCCTGGTCAGGATCTCGTGAGGAGCTTCTTCTGGACCTTGCCCATCGCGTTGCGTGGCAGATCCTCGACGACGCGGACCTCACGCGGGCGCTTGTGGACGGACAGCTGCGTGGCGACGAAGTCGGCCACCGTGGCCGGGTCGACCGGTGTTGTGCCGTCGCCGACGACATAGGCGACGATGCGCTGGCCCAGGTCGGGGTCCGGCACGCCGACGACGGCCGCCTCGACGATCGTGGGATGGGCGAGCAGTGCCGCCTCGACCTCGCCGGCGCCGATGCGGTAGCCGCCGCTCTTGATCAGGTCGACGGAGGTCCGGCCGACGATGCGGTGCCAGCCGGCCGGGTCGATGACCGCCGCGTCGCCTGTGCGGAACCAACCGTCCGGGGTCCAGCTGGCGGCCGTCACCTCGGCTAGGCCCAGATACCCGTCGAACAGCGACCCGCCTCGCACCTGGAGTTCGCCGACCGACTCGCCATCCCACGGCACATCCTTGTCCGCGGCCGGGCTGGTGGCCGCGGGGGTGTCGCTGGCGTCGGGCAGCGGGCGGAGCCGGGTCTCGACGCCGGGCAGGCTCAGGCCGACCCACCCGGGCCGGCGCTCGCCGTCGGACCGCACCGCGACGGTGATCAGGGATTCGGTCATGCCGTACCGCTCGACCGGCACCAGGCCGGTCAGGCCACGCAGCCGCTCGGCGACCGGGACCGGGAGTGGCGCGCTGCCGGACACCAACAGCCGGGCCTGGCCGAGCGACGCGGCGGCCGCTGGCTCGTCGCACATCCGCGACCAGACCGTGGGCACGCCGAAGAAGAGGCTTCCGCCATGCCGCTCGGCCGCGGTGGCGTACTCGGCGGGACGCGGCCGGCCGGTGTGCACCAGCGGGCTTCCGACGCGCAGGGCGCCGAGAACGCCAAGCACGAGGCCATGCACATGGAACAGCGGCAGTCCGTGGACCAGTACGTCATCTGCGGTCCAGGCCCAGGCGTTCGCCAGTCCGTCCAGGCAGGAGGCGATCGCGCGTCGGGAGATCACGACGCCCTTGGGAGCGCCGGTTGTGCCGGACGTGTACATGATCATGGCGGTGGTGCTGGGATCTGGCTCAGGGTAGGACGTGTCAGACCTGCGGGCCGGGTCGATCGGGACGACGGTCAGGGCGCGGCTGCCCTCGTCAAGCCGGTCCCCGTTGGCGGGTGGGTCTCCGAGCCAGAGCTCGGCCCTCGAATCGGCCAGGATGTGCGCTCGTTCGCGCGGGCCCGCGTCGGCTGGCACCGGGACGACCGGGACGCCGGCCAGCAGGCAGCCGACGATGCCGACGACGGTCCGCAGGCTCGCGGACCCGTGCACCGCGACCACCGCCGCGCCGGCGACCTCGTCCGCGACCGCCGTCGCGGCGGCCCACAGCTCGTCGCGCCGCAGGGCCGCGTCGGCGAGCCGCACCGCCGGACGCGCGCTGTCGGCGTGACCGGTGGCCCCGGCGCCGGCGGTGCCGAGCAGGCCGTGCACGTTCACGTGGGTACCTCCCAGAGAGCGGCTGGCGCGGGGTGATGCCAGAGTGCGCGTTCTATCGTGCCTTGTCCGTGCGCGATGGGGCGGTGCGCCGGCTCGGCGCGGGGTCGTCAGTGGGGGCGGTAGCCGGGCAGCAGGCTCTGGACCAGTTCGTTCGTCTCCGGCTCGGCGCCTGCTTCGACGCGACGGCGGCCCAGAGCCGCCGGGTGATCCCGCTGGGGCGTGGCCGCGGGTGGCAGCGCTCGATACATCTCGGCGGCGACCGCCTGGAGCGCATGCCGGTCGCCGCGCGCCGCGACGGTGCGCAACAGGTCCCGCCACAGCGGTTCCGCCGTCGGGACGGCCCGCAGGCCCGTCCGGCAGGCCGCCATCGCCGTGGCCGTGTCGCCAGCGGTGAGGCTGAGGCCGGCCAGGCGGTGGGCCACGTCCACGACCGCCGCGCGGATCCGTTCGGCGAGCCCAGAGGCCAGCAGCCAGCCGTATCGCCCGTCCGGGAGATCAGCCAGGACCGGGCCTGAGACCAGGCGCAGCGCCGCCACGAGGTCGGCCGCCGGTCCGTCGGCAGTGGTTCCCGTCGCGCTGACGGCCTGACCCCCGGTGCCGGGCGTCTCCCCGCGGGACACAGCCCGGCGCGCCCAGGCGGTGAACAGCCGCCAGTCGCAGCGGACACCCGGGTCGAGGCGAGGCCGGCCGTCGCCGCTGAGCAGTAGCCGAGGGCGGCCGACCGGATCCGCGCCGAGCCAGGCCTGAGCTCGGCGGATCGCGTCGGCGACGACCGCGTCCGTGGCGCCGCCTGGCCAGAGCGCGGCGGCCAGGATGCGCATCGGTGGGTCGGCCGGGTTCAACGCGAGGTAGACGACGAGTTCGGTCAGCTCGTCGACCTGATCCGCAGGCAGCCGGCCGGGAGCGCTGACCACGGGTCGGCCCAGCACCTTGATCTCCACCTCGGCCGAGGGCTCCGGAGGCTGGGCCCAGGCGGCTTCCGGCGGCGAGGGTGCCGGGGTCGCGACCCAGGGCAGCTGGAGGGGTGAGGCCGGACCGGCGGGCGACGGTCGTGGCCGCGCGGCCGGGGGCGCCGGAGGCGGCCGGACGGCGGAGTCGTCCTGTCCCGGCGGCCTGGACCTCTGCGACGGCGCCGGGACCAGGATCGAGATCGGTCCGCGGGCGGCGGGCTGTCCTGGGCGGGGGAACCGCGTCGGTGGCGGTGTCGCTGGAGCGACGGCACCGGGCACCGTCCGCGGCGACGAGTTCGGCGGGGACGCGTGCGGAGGGGACGAGTCCGGCAGCGGCCAGACCGCTACGGGGGCGCTCGACGGATCTGGCGTGGCGGGCCGGCGGCCGGCCGGCGGCACCGGACTGGTCTGACCGGCTTCCGGGAGAACGGGAAGGAACGGCTCCGGCGGAGCGGCTCGTGGCGGCGGAGCTACCGGGGCTGGCGGTGTGGGCGGTTGTGGTGGTGCGCTGGGCGCCGTCGGGACCAGCAGGAACGGGCCAGGAGTCGTCGGTGGTTGCCGGCTGGGAGCACCTGCCGCGCGTCGCGCGGTGGGTAGCTGAACGACCGGGTCGGACGCAGGGGGGTGGTTCGCTCGGCTGGCCGCGACCGTCCAGCCTGCCAGCGGCGGCCGGGCGACGTTGGCCGGACCGACGTCGTTCCCCCCGACGGGGAGGGCGTCGGCCGGCGCCTCGTTCCAGGGATCGAGGGAACGGAACATGTCGATGATCGACGCATAGGCCTGCGCGGGTAGGCGTTGTGCCGTCACATCGAGGCCCAGGACGCCCAGGGAGAGCCGGCCGTCGCGCGACGCGGTGAACACCCAGCGCGCGGCCGGGGTCTCGCCGACCACCAGTACGCCCACGGCGCGATCCCGGCCGTGCGCGTACCGGGCGAGCACCTGTGCCGTGGCTTCGTCCGGTGGCTCGGCCAGCACCAGCAGATCCGGCGTCCACAGTGCCTGGGTCCTGGCCGCCTGCCGGCCGAGCAACACCGGTCCTGCCTGGCCGCCGTCCCAGTCGCCGCCCGACACCTGGGCGTTCACCCGCTGCCGCTGGTGGGTCGCGAGCTCGGCCAGCGCCGCCTCGACGGTCTCCACCGTCCGCAGCCGGCCCGGCGCGATCACCGACGGGTCATCCCCGAATCCGACCAGGTAGACCCGTAGCGCGTCCGACCAGCGGTTGGTCGCCAGCTCGACGGCGATCGAGACCGCTGTCTCCCTCGCCCGCGCCGGGTGGCCGCCGATCGCGATCGTGCCCGGCGCGCCCTCGATGTCGACCAGAACTCTGGCCCGCTCGGCGGCGAACCCCACGGTCGCGAGCCCGGGAAACGGCGCCGGGGTCGCCGGCGGGATCGAGGCGGCCACGCCGGGGGACAGGCCGTCTGGGGCGTCGGCCAGCCTGTCGACTCGCCAGGTCCCGGCCGCGGCCTTCCACCAGGGTGCCGGGGGTGGCTCGGCCGGGGCGGGCGCCAGGTGCAGGACCAGCGCGTCCTCGGTCAGCGTCGCCGCGAACACTGGTGGTAGCGGCCGGCCCAGTGCCGCCAGCTCGGCGGACAGCAGCCGGGTGGCGCAATCCAGGAAGCGTGCGCCGTCGGCGTCGGCGGCCAGGCGCAGTTCCTCCTGGCGCCCACGGAACCACGAGGCGGGCAGCGCCGGCCGTCGTCCGGTCAGCTCGGCCAACAGGCCGGCCGCGAGCAGCGATGCGCCAGCCTTCGGGCGGTCCGGCCGGCCTGGCTGCTCGCCTGTTCGTCGTGCGGCGCTGGTAGCTGGCTGCCGACTCGCCGAGGGCGCGGCATCGGTTCGTTGGATCGCGCCGGAGCCGCCGGCGTCCTGTTTCGGGCCCCCGCCAGGTCGGGTCGTGCTGGGGCGGCGCACGTCCGCCAAAGGTGGCCGCCGGACCGGCCGTCCGGTTGGCGACCGACCCGCCGGTTCTCCGGTGGAGGACCGGCGCCACCATCGCCAGGACTCGGGAGGCCGCGGCAGCAGTGGCGTCGGGCCGGTCGCGGGGCGGGCGAGCCAGGCCCACATGCGCTCGGCGGCGGCCGGGTCCGCCTCGCCGAGAAGCATCGGCGGCGTCGCGTCCGCGGGTGCCGGCGGCCCGGGCGGCGCCGGCTGGGGCTCGGGCCGGGCTGGTCGGGCATGGCGGCCGCCGGCCGGCCCACTCCCACCCCAGACGGCCACTGGCCACCCTCCTCTCACGCTCTGACTACTGTGCGTCGTCCCGCTATCCGTGGACAAGAGGGGGTTCGGCCTTGGTGGGGCCGACTTGACGCTCATCGTCGAACCGTCGCGTCGACACCCGTTCCGAACCCCGCCCGCGAGACGTCCGAACCCGACCGGTGCCTCATCGCGCTCAGCCCGCGTTCTGGATGTCGTCCTGGATTTCACCCAGTCGGACGCGCAACCGGTCGAGTTGGGTGTGCAGATCGGTGAGGGTTCGCTGGTAGGACGGCCAGATCGTCGAGCGGAAGTCGGCGGCGGCGCGGCCGTCCCAGTTCTCCGGGTCGGTGAGCACGGCGGCATGGCGGCGCAGCGCGTCGAAGTTGCGGAGCAGCGGCCCGTTGACGAGGGCGCCGAGACCGTTGACTGCCGCGACAGCCTCCGGCGTGCTGCGGACTGTCGAACCCGAGCTGGACATCGGTTCTCCTTGTGAGTGCTCAGGCGCCCGCGTCGGCGATGCGGCGGTTGACTTCGGCGACAGAGCGAGCGAGCTCGTCGAGGTTGCCCCGCAGGTTCGTCAGCGTCGTCTCGACGTCCGGCCACACCTGGGTGCGGAACGCCCGCGCCTTGGGGCCGTCCCAGTTCTGCGGGCTCGCCAACGTGTCGCAGTACCGGCGAAGGTCCGCGGTCGTGGTGGTGAGGCTGGGTAGTTCGTCGCCGAGTCCGCGAGCCGCGGTCTGTGCCGCCGGGGTCGTCACTGTTCTCATGGCCGCTCCTTGGTCGTTCTGGGCCTGCGGGTCGGTCCGGGCTGGGTGATCGTCGGGGTGCGGACTGGCGCGTCGGGTTCGGGACGTGTCCGGTGGAGCGCGGGGCCGGTGGTCGGAGGGTTGTTGGACCGGCCACGCGAGGGGGGCCCGATCTGAGCCGCCGGGGTGCGTCGAGGGGCGAGCGTCGGGGTGTCGTGGCGCGGTGTCATCCGGGTGTGCGCCTCGGTCACCGGTGTCGGTGGTTCGGGGACCTGGACCTGGATCGCTGTGCCACGCCGGAAGAAGAGGCCACGGCCTGGCCGTCTCGGTCCGCCGGCCCAGGCCGAGAGGCGCCGTCCGAACAGCTCACCGTCGGCCGGGCCTCCCGGCCACAGCAGCAGCCCGCTCTGACCGCGTCGCGCGTCGAGCAGGAAGCCGCGGAACTGGCCGAGCAGCTCCTCCGTGGTGCCGGCGATGACCAGTGCGCCTCGCCGGTCACGGGCGGTCCGCAGGAATGCCCCGACCGGGGCGGCGAGCGGCCCGTCGGCGAGGAGTTCCGCATCGTCGATCACCACCGCCGTCGGCTCGTGGTTCCCACGGCCGGCGGGCAGCAGCTGGGCCAGGTCGTCCGGACTGGCGTCCGCGTCCAGGCAGCCGAGGACCCGGGCGGCGTCGGCGAGCGAACGCAGCGGCGACGGCCGAGGGGCGATGAGCACCAGCCGTGTTCCCCCCACCAGCAGCGTCCACGCCAGGGTGACCAGGGCCGTGCTGCGGCCCGATCCGGGCGGCCCGGCGACCGTGAAGCCCGGACTGTCCGCTGTCAGGTCGACGCTGAGCGCGGTGAGTTCGTCGCCGCCGACTCCGACCAGGCCCACCAGCGGCCGCGGCGCCCGCGGCGAAGCCGTCGGCGTGAGCGGAGCGGTCTCTGGCGTGGCGGTGAGGGCCATGGCGTCCCCGAAGGTGAGCCGCGCGGGGAGCAGGTCGATCCGCATCGGCCGGCGTGGGTCGGTGCGGGGCCCGGTCGCGAGTCCGGGCGCGAGCCCGTCGCGGAGCGCGGCCGCCGTGCCCAGCCGGATGAGCGCCGCGACCTGCGCGCGTCCGGACGGATCCGGGTCGAGTAGCGCGACCTGGGTCTCGACCGGCGGGCTGACTCCGCCGTGGGTGCTCCCGGCCAGCCCCGGTTCCGTCGCGGCGTCGCCGATCCGGAAGCCACGGCCGGGCGGCAGCCCGTCCGGGACCGCTCCGCCGGAAAGGCCGACCAGCGGGTAGTCGGCCCGATCGGCGAGCCGCAGCACCAGCCGGTTCTCGATGGCCGAGGCCACCTGGCCGATGAGGCCGCGGCGGTCCGTCGTCAGCACCACCCGCAGCCCGACCGCGGGGCCCTCGCGGATCAACCGGGCGAGCTCGTCGACCAGCCGTCCGCCGTCCAGGGTCTCGAACGCCGCCAGGAACCCCTCGTACCGATCGACTAGCACGATCAGGTAAGGCAGCGCCGCACCGGGCTCGGCCGCCCGCTGCTCGCCGAGATCCGCGTAGCCGCGGCCGGCGAAGGCCTCCTGCCGGGCGGCGATCTCAGCGCCCAGCCGACGCAGGAGCCGTTCCACCCGGTCTGGCTCGCCGGCGTTGACCACGGCTCCGGTGTGCGGCAGCGCGGCGAGCGCCCGCAGCGCGCTGTTTCCACAGTCGACGCCGTACAGGTGGGCGTCGAACGCCGAGACGCGGGCAGCGAGGGCCCCGGCGAAGGTCCGCAGCGCCGTCGACCGGCCGGACCGGGCCGACCCGACGATCATCAGATGGCCGGACGACTCCAGCTCGACCTGGAAGGGACGTTGCTCCTGCTCACCGGGGATGTCCGACAGCCCGAGCAGGACCGGCGCCAGCCCTGTGGGTGGGGACAGGTCGGGGTGTCCGTCGAGCAGCGTGTCGAGTGTGATCCGTTCGGGCAGGGGCGGTAGCCAGGGCGCGCGCTGGCGAGGCACGCCGGCCACCGCGCCCGCCGCGCGGATCCGCTCGACCAGCACCGTCAGATCGCAGGCACCGTCCTCGTCGGCCGCGGCCGGTCCTGACCGGTGCCCGAGCGGCATGCCCAGCGCGGCCCACGGCCACTCGGTCACCCGCGGCGGCACTCGGCGCGGCCCGCGACCCGTCGCCGGGCCGGCCTGGCCCCCGAGCTGGACCGGCGGCGCGGGTGAGTTCGGCGGCGCGGCCCGGCCGCTGACGCGTCCGGTCTGAAACGGCACCAGCGACGTGTGGCCCAGCCGGGCGAGGGCGCGGCCCGGAGCCGCTCTGGAGATCCGCGCCGCGTCCGGCGCGTCGATCACGTCGATGCTCTCGGCGGCATCGGTCATGCGCAGCGCGATCCGCAGATTGGTGTTCGCCCGGATCTCCGGCGAGACCACCCCACCGGGCCGTTGCGTCGCGAGCAGCAGGTGCACGCCCAGGGAGCGGCCCCGCTGGGCGAGCCCGACCAGGCCGGTGACGAAGTCGGGCAGGTCCCGAGCCAGCGACGCGAATTCGTCGATCACGATGACCAGCCGGGGCAGCGGGGGTGACGTGTCGCCCACCGCCGTCCGTGCCCGCTCGCGCTGGTAGGCCTCGTGGTCCCTGGCGCCTACCCCGGCGAGCAGCCGTTCCCGGCGGCGCAGCTCGGCCCCCAGCGAAGCCAGCGCCCGGGTGACCAGGTGGCTGTCCAGGTCCGTCACGAGCCCCACGCAGTGCGGGAGCTGGGCGCAGGCCGCGAAGGCGGCGCCGCCCTTGTAGTCGACCAGCACGAACGTCAGCGCGTCCGGTGGGTTGGCGACCGCGAGCGACGCGACGATCGACTGCAGCAGCTCTGACTTTCCCGAGCCCGTCGTGCCCGCGATCAGGCCGTGTGGTCCGTCGCGGCACAGATCCAGCGTGAACGGTCCCTCCCGGCCGGACCCGATCGGTACGGACATGCGGCCGCCGGGCGCCGCCGCCCAGCCAGCCGCGATCGCGGTGGCCGTCGGCGCGTCGAGATCCAGCAGGTCCAACAGCCGGGCCGACTCGGGCAGCGCCGCCTCGTCCTGGTCGCCCCGCGGGTCGCGCAGTGGCGCCAACGCCCGCGCGACCTGGACGCACCACGCCGCCGCGTCGGCGACGGCCGGTTGACCGAGCCCCTGCGTCGCCGGCTCCGACCCGGCCGTGCCGACGAGGTCGGGCCGGACGTCCTCGACGCTCGCCTTGCCCGCCTCGCTGATCCGTAGCCCGCCGACCGACTGCTCCACCACTGCCTGGCATTCGGCCGGAAGCAGCCGGACGTCATGGTCCAGACAGACGCTGTACACCCCGACGGCCGGCCCGTCGCGCAGCACCGTCACCAGGCCGGGCAACCCGCGCAGCGCTCTCGCCCCGTCCAGGACGACGAGCACGTCCGGATCGCCGGCGCGGGAGCCGTCCGGCTGACTACCCCGATCGGCTCTCCGGTCCACGATCAACCGGACCAGCTCGCCGATCCGGGCCGCTCTGCTCTCCTCGTCCGCGCCCACCAGGACGGTCGCGTCGTCGGCCGCGCGGGCGTGCGGCAGCCAGCGCACCCAGCCCCAGTCGGCCTCCCCGCCCGACCAGGTGAGCAGGTAGACGACGAGATCTCGCGGGCTGTGCAGCACCGCCGCCTGGGCGAGCAGCCAACAGCCGAGTGCCCGGGGAAACGCGCCGTGGCCCGCCACCCCGAGCACCCCACGCTCCGCGAGCGACACGGTGACCGGCACGTCGGGCGCGGTGCGGTGCTGTTCTCGCTGGTCCTCCTGGGCTGTGGGGTCCAGGGTCGTCAGCTCGCTGGGCAGGTCGGCAGTGCCGAGCCGCAGCCGCAGGTAGTCGTGGTCGGTCCGGCGGCGCTCCCACAGCCGGCGTCGTGGGCCGACGGCCGTCAGCAGCAGCTCGGCCGGGTCCGGAGCGGCGGCCCGACGCGCCGCGTACTCCGCCGCCAGTTCGGCCGTGACAGCCCGTTCGACGTCCGCCAGCTCGCGCCGGTGGCGGGCGAGCGCCCGCCGGTAGGCCTTCCGCGTTCGCCGCCCACCGCTGAGCCGCGCGCCGACGAGGCCCAGCGGGGTCAGCAACGCGAACAGCAGCCCGTAGTAGGTGTGCAGCACAAATGCCATCGCCGCGGCACCGGCCGCCGGAACGAGCGCCATCAGGATCCCGACCGGGTGTCGCTCGGGCCGCTCGGGGCGGGCCGGCAGCCGATGCCTGGCCGTGGGCCGCGAGGCCGACAGCCGGGGTGGGCGGTTCATCTCGAGCCAGCGCCCCTCCGTCGCCGGCCGGGTCGCGAGGTCGGGTGGCTCCGGCAGCGCGACGGCGAGCAGCACGGCGCCTACCGCCAGCAGGGGAGCGGCGCGGACCCCTGCGTGCGACTGACCCCCCTCGCCCGGGTCGCGCCCGCCGGGCTCGGCGCCCGGCAGGGCCAGCAGCCGCCCGGCCGCGCGCAGCGGCAGGCCGTCGAGGAGCACCTCGTCGAAGCCGGCTCCCACCCCGGCCGGGCGAACCGCGCACGAGCCATCCGCGCCGACGACGAGCGTCAGGGCCGCGTCGGCGACCGTGGGATCGGCCAGCCGCACGGCGCAGTCGCGGCCGGTCCCGACCAGGAACTGCCCGGGCCCGAGGCGATGCACCACCCCGGCGCCAGGACCGCCGACCACGCGGACCTCGATCAGGCCGAGGGGCTCGCCGGACGGCGCGCAGCCCGCCGGCGACCCGAGGCTCACCTGCGAGCCCTCGACCAGCGGCGACCGCCGCAGGCTGAGGCCGGCGTCGACCGCCCGCCCGTGGACGAAGACCGCCCAGGGATCGCCGCCGCCAACCGTGTCCGCCGGCGCGTCGATGACGGCGCCCGGACGCAGACAGCGGGCGAGCGCCCGTCCGACCTCGCCGACGGTCGTGTCGTCGTCCGTGTCCACCAGGACGTCCCCGCCGACGCCACGAAGCGGGTCGACCGCGGTCAGTGCCACCCTCATGGCCGCGCACGCTATGGCCAAGCCAACCGGAACCCAACCAGGCCGGACGCCCCCGCACCGGCCCCCCGCTTGACAGACTCGGGTCCGCCGTGCGCGGTGACCGGCCGCCCGCCGGCTGCCACACTCCCTGTCCGAGACGCTATAGTTGGCGGGCACCGCTGGGAGGCTTCGCCTAGTCCGGTCTATGGCGCCGCACTGCTAATGCGGTTTGGGTCTACAGCCCATCCGGGGTTCAAATCCCCGAGCCTCCGCTCCCTGACCAGGGCTTTCGCGCTACGGCGCGGGAGCCCTGTTGTCGTTTCAAGATCCGTTGATGCCCCGTGCTGGCACATTGCTGGCACCAACGGCTTTGATCTTGTTGTGGCGCGGCACGAACGCCGCGATGCGCACGGCTGCGGCCTCGGCCAGTTCCTCGGCGACGACCGCGTACACGTCGCTCGTGAACGCCGCGGACGCGTGCCCGAGGACGTCGGAGACGAGCTTCATCTCGGCGCCAGAGGCGAGCAGCATCGTCGCCGCGCCGTGCCGCAGGTCGTGGAAGCGGATCGGCGGCAGCGGCCCCGACTCGGCGGCGATCTGTACCGCCTCGATCGGCACCCGGAACTGCGCGGCGGTGCGCTCCGGCGTCCAGCCAGGCTTGGCGAGTCGGGTCCGGATCGCGCCGTATCGGGTCACCAGCGCGGCGAACCGCTCGGACACGTTGGCCGGCCGCAGCGCGGTGCCGTCCTCGCGAGTGAACACCCGGCCGGAGTCCTCGTACGCCTCGCCCCAGTGGAGGCGCTCGGCGGCCTGGCGCTTGCGCTCGGCCTTCAGAACGGCGGCCGTGTCCTCGTCAAAAACGATCATCCGGTCGGCGTTCTCCGTCTTGCCCTCGTCGAGGTCGCCGTCGGTGTCCGCCTGGCGGACGTGTAGCCGGCGCCGTTCGATCGAGAGGTCGGAGCGCTCCAGGCCGACGAGTTCGCCGCGCCGCGGGCCGTAGTAGGCGTCCAGGTGAAACAGAGCGTGCAGGCGCTCGCCGCTGGCCTCGCTGAAGTCCAGGAACGCGCCACATTGCGCGGGCGCCCAGACCATCACCTTGCCCGGGACGTGGCCAGTCTCGACCCACCGCTCGGTCCGCTCGGCCGACCACAGCAGCGGCCGAGCCCGGCCGCGCCGCTTCGCGCCGCCCGCGCTGCGGAAGATGTCCTCTGCCGGGTTGGCGTCCAGGATCTTCGCCAGCTTCACCGCGTCGTTCAGGATGCCGGTCAACACCGCGTGGATCCGGCGGATGCGTGACTCGGACAGTGGCCGGTTGTGGATGCGCTTGCCATCGCGGACGGCGCGGGCGTCGGCGAGGCGCCGCACGAGCTCGGCGAGTTCGCCTGCCGCGGCCTCGTCTCGGTTCAGCAGACGCATCGCCGCGTACAGATCGCGTACGTGACGATCGCGGATCTCCACCAGCCGCAGGTGCCCGAGACCGGGCTTCAGGTAGAGCGTGAGCGCTTCATGCTCGGCGTCCAGCGTGGAGCGCTTCAGCCCTTCACCCGTGGCCGCCGTCGCCTCGCGCCACTCAAGGCGCCGGTCGGCGTACTGCGCGAACGTGATCTTCTGGTCATCCGAGTAGGTACCGCCGGCCGTCCGGCCGACTGCAGCGGCGAGCTTGAGCTTTGCTTCCTTCTCGCTGTCGAACGGGCCGATCAGCGGCTGACGACGCCGGCCGGTCGCGCCCTTCGGCGCCTCCAGGCGGCCGTACCACTTCGCGTGGCCCTTGCGGTCGTAGTCCGGGCACTGGCCACGGCGGTACTCGCGCTTGGTCTGCGGGTCGCGGCACCAGCACTTCCGGAACGGCTTGCTCACGTTCCCCCCTGCTACGTCGTCGGGGCGGCGCTCTCGGTTGCGGGCTTCTCTCGCCGGGCGATCTCGGCAGCGAGTACCTCGACAAGCTCGCGGTTCACCTGGCCGCGCAAGGCGCGGCGGCGGTCCGGGCTGGCGTCTGGATCGCGTTCGGCGACGATGCGATCGCGCTCTTCGTCCAGCGACGCGCCCCAGACCGCGCGGGCGAGGTAGGCGACGACCCGCGGTCGTTCGCTCAGTCTCGTTGCGGCCCGCTCTTCGGCCAGGCTTGCGCCGGTCGCCCAAAGGCCGCGCAGTTCTTCGCCATCGTGTTCGCCGAACGCTCCTAGGGCGACGAGACGATCGAAGTCAGGTCGGGCCGCCTCGGCATCTGCTTGCTCGCTGATCAGGTCCTGCAGCGTTCCGGGCACGTTCCTGCCGCGTAGTGGCATCCCTCCTGCCCAGATGGCAGCAATGTCGCTACCTGGCATCGCCCGGTCGCCAACCCGCACCCAGACGTCCGGTGCGACTAGCTCGGACAAAGCCACTGGACGGGTGCAGGCGGCGCTCATGATCAGTGGGAGCAAGGTCAGTTCGTCGGCGCTCACCGCCTTATCGCCTCGCTCAAGCGCCGCGATGCGAGACCGGGCCCAAGCCAGGCCGTAGGCGCGTGCGGCCCGTGACACCTCTTCCTGGCGGACGCCGTGTGCCTCGCGCACGCGACGAACCCCTTCGCCGATCACGAAGCGCAGCGGTCTCGCGGTCGCGGGATCTGTCACAACTAGCACAGTAGCGCACGGTCCGAATATCTGACCCCACGGCATCAACTTGCATGCCAGGTCCGTGTATGGTGCCGAGTCATGGTCACAGATTTCCGACCCCATGGTCCGACCATGGCCGATCCCACGGGACGTCTCTCGGCAGTCCTGGACGACGAGCCGATGGATACCCTGGCCGTCGCCCGAGCCATCGGGGCGGCGCCGGACACCGTGCGGCAGTGGCGACACCGCGGGGAGGGCCCGCCTTGGTACCGGGCCGGCCGGCGCATCGTCCGGTACCGCCGGACTGAGGTCGCCGCGTGGCTGGCTGCCCAGGACCAAGGCGGCGAGAAGGTGCCGGCATGACCCCGCCCGGCCTGACCGGGCCCCAGGGGATCGCCGCGCTCGGGCCCACGACCGATGTTCCGCACACCGCGCAGATCACCGGATTCGCCGAGTCGTCGATCTATGACGCGATCCGCACCGGCACGTGGACGTTGACCCGCGTGCTGAAGGTCGGACGGCGTATCCGCATCCCGACCCATGACCTGATCGCGCTGCTCTACCCGACCTCGCCGTCGAGTGAGGAAGGCGCGGGGGAGCGGGCCGCCGGATGACCGCAGAAACGCCACCGCCCCAGTCGGAGACCGGGGCGGGGAACGGTGACCTAGCTGGGCGGCGGGGTCGGGACCAAGGTAGCGCAACCGTTGCGGACCTCGACACCTACCGGCGCCGCCGCTCGGCCCGGCTCGTGTGGTTGCACCTGTGCCGCTGCGGGCTGGACAACCCGATCAGCGCGGCCGTTCTCGCCGACCTGCCGGTCAACGAGGAGACCTGCGGGTGAGCCTTGCTCCGGTGCGGGCCGCGCCATCCATCGATCTGGGCGCCCTACTGCCCCACGACCTCGACGCCGAAAGAGCGACCCTCGGCGCGCTCTTGCAGTACAGCGGCGACCGCCAGGGGTTCGACAGGATCCACGAATGCGGGCTCACCGCGGACGACTTCTACCAGTCGCGCCACGCGACCATCTACGGCGTCATGCTCGGCCTTTCCCGTGACGAGACGCCGGTCGACGCGATTACGGTTGCGGCCGAACTCATCGCCCGCGGCGAGCTGGACCGCATCGGCAGCGCGGCCTATCTGCACACCCTTCTCGAATCGACGCCGAGCCGGGAGAACGGCGGCTACTACGCCCGCGTAGTCCGGGCGCTGGCCAAGCGGCGGCGCTCGATCGAAGCGGCCGATCGGCTCCGCCAGGTCATCGCGACCGGTGGCGACATGGACGAGGCCCTCCGGCAGCATCGCGCGACGCTCGACGAACTCGACGCGGCGGACGGCCCAGCGACGCCCGTGCTGCGCGCCAAGGTGCTCGACCGGTCCGCTCTGGCGAGGCTGCCCCGTCCCCAGTCGCTGATCAAGAACACGATCGACCGCCGCACCGTCGCACTGCTGGCCGGCGCGCCCGCCGTCGGCAAGTCCTTCGTCGCCCTGTCATGGGCCTGCTGCGTCGCGACCGGAACGCCGTGGCTCGGCCGAGCCGTCGACTGCGCGCGGGTGCTGTACGTCGCCGCCGAGGGCGCGTTCGGCCTGGACGCGCGGATCGGCGCGTGGGAGGCCGCCAACGGCGTCACGGTCGACGATGGATGGCTCGACGTGCTACCCGAGCCGGTGCAGCTGCTGGATGCCGCCGCGGTCGACGGACTCGTCGATCTGGTCGCAGCCGAGCGGTACCGCCTGGTCGTCGTCGACACGTTCGCCCGCTCGATCGTCGGCGCAGACGAGAACTCGGCCCGCGACGTCGGCATCGCCGTCGATGCGCTCGAACTGGTGCGCCGCGCGACCGACGACACCGCGGTGCTTCTGGTCCACCACACCGGCAAGGACCGGTCGACCGTCCGCGGCTCCAGCGCGCTGGAGGCGGCCGTCGACACGGTGTACGGAGTCGACGGCGACGCGGCGCTGATCAAGATGACCAGGAGCAAGCGCAAGGAAGGGCCGCGCGAGGACGAACTCACGCTCCGTCTAGTGGCCAGTGCGGATTCAGTCACGATCGAGTCCCATTTCGATCTTGGGACTGATCGCGAACTCGCCGAGTCCGAGACACGGCTACTGAAGATCGTTCGGGACTCGTTTGGGACTACCGGCGCCACCGGAACCCAGCTCCGCGACGTCGCCGAAATGCCCCGGACGACCTTCTACCGTGCGCTGAACCTGCTGGTCAGCCGTGGCGCGCTACGCAACGACGGCACCCAGCAACGCCCCTTCTATGTCCTCGGAGGCACCGTTGCCTGAACCCCAGTCCCACCAGTCCCAACCAGTCCCATGGGACCGCAGTCCAGTCCCGTCCCACCCCCCCTTCTTTAAGGGGGTGGGACATGGGACTCGGGAACCACGGGACGTGTCGGAGCCGATCCCCGAAACCGAGTTCGTGATCTTCTGTGCCGAGCTGACCACCGGGATAGCCGCCCTCGAACACCAGGACCCACGACCGACGACCGAGACCGAACTCAGCCAAGCCGTCGGACACGTCATCGTCGTCGCCGCCGACCGCGCGGGGCTCACCCACCGGCTGGGCGACATCTGCGCGCTGCTCAGGCTCGGCGCCCAGCGGCAGAAGTCGGGTGAGGCGGGCTCATGAGTCAGGCCACCGTCCGAGAGTTCGGCAAGCCGCCCCGCTGCGGCGAGTTCGGCGGCCACAACAAGCGCGGCGAGCCGTGCGGCCAGGTCGTGCTGTCGGGCACGAAGCGGTGCCGCTCGCATGGCGGTCAGTCGACCGCCAAGATCCGCGCGAAGGTGGAGGTTCGGCGCACGGTGCTGGCGTGGGACCTAGATCAACCGCTGGTGGACCCGGGGGAAACGCTGCTGCGGCTGCTGACGGTGACCTACGCCCGCGCCCGGATGCTCGCTGATCTGCTGCAGCGCGCGTATGACGCTGCCGAAGCGCTGGCCCGTGCCGAGTCTGCGCCCGCGCTTGAGGGCGAGCTGGACGAGCTGGTCGACGGGAGCGCTGGTGTCGAGGCTGCGCGTGCGGCGCTGCGGCAGGTGCTGGCGACCGGTGGTGTGGCCGTGCTCGTCGGGCGGACACGCGCGAGCGACGGCCGCGGCGGCACGGTCGACACGGGCGAGCAGATCCGCGCCCTGGCCGCGCTGGAGCAGAGCGAGCGCAAGCTCGCCGCCGACCTGGCGACGAAGGCGGTCGCGGCCGGGATCGCGGAGCGTCAGGTGCGGCTGGCCGAGATGCGCGCCGACCTGTGGATCCAGGTTCTGGCGGGCGCTGCCCGGCGCTTGGGCTGGAACATCGATCTGCCCGCGATCAATGCGGCGGTCGGCGCCGAGCTGGACGCCTTGCCACTCGAAGCGATCATGTCAAGCTGATCACAGACTGCGACCCGGCGCTTCCGGGATTCGGACCCGCCCGACCTGCGGGAGCACCACCGCACGACGGACCCGGCCGGCCCGGGACTCAGAGCCCAAGACACCGACGAGAGGGGGTGAAAAGATCATGGCGACACCACGCAAGCCCGCGAAGCCGGCCAGGCGGTACCTGCCGGAGGGAACGATCTCTCCGACCACGCCGGGCGGCCTGCCCGGGACGGCGCGGCCGTCCAGCCTGGCCGTCGTGGCCAACGCGGCGCAGGCCGGTAGCCCGGTGAGCAGGACCCGGGGCGCGACTGCGCAGGGCGATGGCGGCCTGGCCGTCCTCGGCAGCGCGCAGGGCCTGACGCAGGTCGACCGCAACGCGCTCGTGAACGGCGCGGCGAACGGCACGTTCCTGCCGGCCGGTACGACCAGCACGCCGCGGCCCGCTCCGCGTAGCTCGACCCGGCGGCGAGGCCGCTGACGGATGCGGCCGGCGCCCGCATCGGGGCGCCGGCCGCATGACCATGATCCGAAAGGAAGCCTACTGATGGCGTTCGACTACAAGCTGCTGACGGACCCGGCCGCGCTGGCTGCCGCTCGCCAGCAGGCCACCGCCGACGTGGCCGCGCATGTCCTCGCCCGTTCCGAGCCGCTGGGCGGTCTGGAGGCAGGCGCGGTACTGGCCAAGCTGCAGGTGCACGGCGCTCTCGTCGACGGCGGCGTGGCCGCGCTGGCTCGGCGCGCCGCCGAGGCGGCCGACCCGGCCATGGTGGCCCGGCGCGACGAGCAGGGGCGGTTCATCGCCGAAGCGGCGGCCAAGGCTGCGGCGACCAACGGCGCGGCGGCCCGTGCGACGTCGGAGAGCTGGGCGGAGGGCCGCCGGGCCGCGGCCGAGCTCGGCGAGCTGAACCGGACGGCGACGCCGCGGCCCGGCCTCGGCTTCACCGGCTCGTGATGACGCCCGCCGCGGACGGCCCGGTTGACCCGTCGCCGTCCCTGGACGAGATCGGCGCGGCGCTGACCGTGATCGCCGCCCGATCCGGAGAGATCAACGCCATGGTCCAGCGGTTCATGGCCGGCGATCTCACGGTCGGCGGCGAGCTCGTCGCGGTGGCCCGCCTGTTGGCCGGGCCGTGACGACGGCGGCCGATCTTGCGGCGGCAGACCTCGCGGTGGCCGACGCCAGCATCCGGACGGCGGCGTGCGAGGCGGTACAGACGTGGCTGCGGGACTGCCTCATTCACCCGCCGTCTGACCCCGCGGCGACGGCGGCTGAGCTGCTGGTCGAACACGGCCCGTGGCTCCCGCCCCGGCTATACGCCCGGCTCGCCGAGCTGGTGTGACGCGAGACCCTCGACAGGCCCCGGCGACGATGCCGGGGCCTGTCGCGTTGCCGGGTGTCGCCAGCTAGCCTGATACAACAGAAGGGGCATTCTGTTGTATCGTTCGATCATGCCTGACGTGCCCGGAACCGCACTCGACGTCCTGCCCGCCGCCGGCGCCGTCGCTCTGGCCGGTGACCGCGACCCATGGCCCGCACTCGTCGCGCTCTGGCTCGACAGCGGATTCAGCCCGCGCACCCGCGAGGCCTACGGCCGGGCCGTCGCCGAGTGGACCCGGGCATGCGAGGCATGGGGCATCCACCCGCTTGACGCCCGCCGACCGCACGCCGACCGCTGGGCGCGCGACCTCGAAGCGGCCGGGCAGGCGTCCACCACGATCGGCCGCAAGCTCGCCTCGGTCGCCTCGGTGTACGCCTACGCGCTCGACGAGCACCTGATCGACGCCTCACCGCTGGCGAAGGTCAAGCGACCCAAGACGACCGACCGTCACCAGGCGCCGGGCATGACGCTCGACCAGGCCCGCGCGTTCCTCGCCGCGGCCGACGCCGACGGGCCGCGCACGTCCGCACTGATGCGGCTGCTGCTGGCCAACGGGCTGCGCGTGTCCGAGGCCATCGAGGCGGACGTCGACCAGCTCGGCCACGAGCGCGGACACCGCGTGCTCCGCATCGTGGGCAAAGGCAGCAAGGCGGCCACGGTGGTCCTGGCCCCGCCGACCGCACGCGCCATCGACGCCTACCTCGCCGGCCGCACCGCCGGCCCGCTGTTCGTCACGGCCACGGGCAACCGGCTCGACCGGCCCGCGGTGTGGCGCACGATCCGACGCCTGGCCAAGCGCGCCGGCTTGGGCGACCTGCAGCTCAGCCCGCACAGCCTGCGGGCCACGTCCGTCACGCTGCTGCTGGACGCTGGCGCAAGCCTCCGTGACGCCCAGGACCACGCCCGCCACGCCGACCCACGGACAACCAGGGCATACGACCGGGCACGCGGCAGCCTCGACCGGGCAGGCACCTACCAGCTCGTCGCCTACCTCGACGCCTGAGCGGCCAGGCCACGGCCCTGAGCGCCACGCTGCCGGGCCCGGTGGCCCATACCGGTACCAGGTACTGGTATGGGCCTGACGGCCACTCACGGCCGCGTGAGTGCGTTCACGTGGCGTTCGTTGCTCATGCTCGCGCGCTCGTTCGCAGCCTCGCGCGGGCGCGCGCGAGGGCAGGCGGGCACGTACCCGGGGGGGTATGCCCGATTTTTTCGATCTTGATCGGCGCGAGGCCCCCTCGCGCAATTTCCCTGGTCAGGCACTCCCTTCTGCAAGATCATCTCCTCTCGGCGTGCCTGCGCGGATGATTTGGCACTCGGTGCCAAAATGGGCATGTGAGCGCCTTTCGGAACATCTCCGTCGTCATCTCGGGTGACGCGTCGCCGCTGGTGCGGGCCTACGCGCAGGCGTCGGAGGCGACGCAGGCGTTCACGCGGGAGATGTCCGCCGGGGCGCAGGCGTCGGTGCGGCTGGATGGCGGTGCCGCGGCTCTGGCGGGGTCGCTGGCTCGGGCTTCGGCGGCGGCGGACCTGATGGCGACGAGCGCGGCGCGGATGGACGCGAGCCTCACCACGTCGGCGGCGAGTTTCGCCCGGCTGGGCGCGGCGTCGGATGCGAGCGCCGCTGGTATCCGGGCGTCCTCGTCGGCGGCGGCTGCCGGCGCGTCGACGACGGCAGCAGCCCGCGCGGAGACGGCGGGCTTCGCCTCGACGCTGGCGTCGGCCGAGCGCTCGGCGGGGTCGATGGCGACGGCGGCCGGGGTCGCCGAGGGGCGCCTCGCGGGCATGGCTGGCACGACGACGTCGGCGGCGCTGGGCGCGAACGCGATGGGGAACGCGGCGCAGTTCGCCGGGCAGGTGGGCCTGGCGGCGCTGGCGGTGGGCCTGATCGCGTCGGTGGGCGCGGCGGCGAAGTTCGACGCGGAAATGCACAACGTGGCCAGCATCGACGCGGAGGTCGGCGCGAACTTCGGTGCGACCGAGCAGCAGATCCTGGCCATGTCGCGGACGCTCCCGCAGTCCGCTCAGACGCTCGCCGAGGGCTTGTACAACATCGCGTCGTCTGGCTTCTACGGCGCAGACGCCATGTCGATCCTGGGTGTTTCGGCGCAGGCCGCGTCCGCTGGTCTGACGAGTACTGACACGGCCTCGAAGGCGATCGTCGCCTCCCTGAATGCCTACGGCCTCGGCGCGGACTCGGCCACCAGGGTGTCGGACGCCCTGTTCCAGACGGTCAACTACGGCGTCATCTCGTTCGAAGCGCTCACGAGCGCTGTCGCGAACTCGGTCGGGAACGCCGCGCAGGCGGGCGTCGGTATCGAGCAGCTTGGATCGGCCCTGGCCACGATGACCCTGTCCGGCATGTCCGCAAGCAACGCGGGCGTGTCGCTGAACAACCTGATCAGCAAGCTGATCAAGCCGTCGGCGGCGCTCGGGCAGGAGTTCACGAAGCTCGGCATATCGCAGTCGGACCTGTCCGACACGGGTATCGGTCTGTATGGCGTGATGATGAAGCTGCAGAACAGCGGCGACGCGAACCTGCAGACAATGCTCCGGTGGTTCCCGGAGATCCGGGCCGTTCGTGGCGCTCTCGCCCTCATGGCCGGCGACGGGGCCAACTACACCAGGATCATCGGCGAGATGGGCACCGCCCAGGAGAACGCGGGCGCCACTCAGCGGGTGTTCGCCGAGCAGATGAAGGCGACCTCGGCGCAGTTCGACATCCTGAAGAACAAGGTCTCGGCGACGGGCATCGAGATCGGCGCGTCTCTGCTGCCGTATCTGAACCAGGCGCTGGCTGGCCTGACGACGTTCCTCGGCGGGGTGAAGAAGGTCGGTTCGGAGGTGCTCGGCGACGTCAAGCCGGGGCTTGACGCGCTGGCCAGCTCGATCGGGAACGTCGCCGAGATCGCGCACAGCGTGCACCTCGACGGGCTGGCGGCTGACCTGGCCCACCTCGGCCTGACCGTCGCGATCGGTGGCTTCGAAGCGCTGGCCGCCGCGGTGAGCACGACGACCGGCGTCCTCGGGGGCAACCGGGCCGCCGTCATCGCCCTGGCGCTCGCGTGGGCCGCGTTCAGGGCCGAGGCGATCGCCACGTCGGTCACGACACTGGCCGCGAGGGTCACGACCCTCGGCGCGTCCGTCGTCTCCAGCGTCACCTACCTGCCGACCGCGATCGGCCTGTGGGCGCAGTACCGGCTGGGCGCCGTCGCCGCGGCCGAGGGCACGACGGTGCTTCGCGTTGCGCTGGCGAGCGCCGGCACCGCGCTGGGCGCGATGGGCGTTGTCCTGGCCGCGCTCGCCGTCTCCTACCGGCTGATGGACCAGGAGCAGGAGCGGGTTCAGCAGGGCCTGACGCGGGTGAACCAGAGCGTCGACCCGACGAACCTGGACACGCTGCGCAGCGCCCTGACGCAGCTGACCGCGCAGCAGCAGGCGTACAACTCCAGCCTCGACGGGATGCTGACGCAGGACGCGTCGGTGCGACAGAACCGCAAGGCGCAGGCCGACGACATCAAGAACACCACCGAGGCGCTCAAGACGGGCGTCGACACGGCGAAGGGCCTGGCGGCGCAGTACGGCCTCACCGAGGCCGCGGTCGAGAACCTGGCCACGGCCTACGGCGTCGACCTGACGCAGGGGCTCGCGAAGGTCGACGGAAGCAAGTTCACACAGTTCCTCGACGACTCGCAGACGAAGGCGCGAAACGCCGGTATCGACACGACCAACATGGCACGGGCCATGGACGCCCTGACGAAGTCGACGACGGGCGCGAAAGAGGCGCTGGAGGGCTTCGACGACACCCTCGGCCTGCTGCAGGGCAACGGCCTCAGCGTCATCCGCGCACAGGACAACTTCGCCGAGTCGCTGGTGAACCTGAAGACGCAGCTCGCGTCGAACCACGACGGCCTGGTCGGGAACACGCAGGCGGCCCGCGACAACCGCAAGGCGTACAACGACGCCCTGACGGCGGCCGGCGCCTACGGCGAGAGCCTGGCGACGTTCACCGGCGACGCCAGCGCGGCGCAGAGCGCGTCCTCGGCGCTGACGGGCCAGGTCCAGGCCACCGCCGAGGCGAGCGGGGTCGCGAAGACGCAGGTCGACGGGTACGGCCAGGCGATCGACGAGACGTCCGGCTCGGCGCAGGCCCTGGCCGCGATCGGCGGCGTGTCGATCCCGGTGGACGCGCCCGGCGCCGCGTCGACCAGGGACTCGATCGAGCAGATCTCGGGCAACCTCGCGACGATGCCGAAGTCGGTCCAGACCGCCTACCTGATCCAGGGCATTCCGGACGCCGAAGGCGACCTCGACGCGATGAACGGCCGGATCTCGTCGCTGCCGAAGTTCGCCCGCATCGACATCTCTACACCCGGCGCTCTGCAGGCGATGAACGACCTCGACCAGACGTCGGGCATTCTCAGCCGACTGCCGTCAGCCGTCTCCACGACCGTATCGGTACCCGGAGCGGTGGACGCACTGCGAGAGCTGGACCAGACATCCGGAATCCTGAGCCGGATGCCGGCCTCCGTATCGACATCCGTTGTGACCCCGGGCGCGATGGAAGCGATGCAGAGAATGGACGACCTGAACGGAATACTCTCGCGCACACCGCAGGTGGAATCGACGACCATAACCACGCCAGGTGCGGTCGAATCCACGGGCCTCGTTCAGCAGTTCATCGACACAACGGGCCATGTGCCCCCCTGGCAGTGGACGATGATTTCCGCTCCGGGAGCGACGGAAGCGACGGGCCAGACGCAGGAATTCATCAACACCGTGGCGGCGATGGTGGTCAGTAAGGACACCGAGATCGCCGCTCCAGGTTCGGTCGAGGCGAAGGCACAGGTCGACGCATTGCGCGCCGCTGTGGACGCGCTGCACGACAAGAGCATCACAATCACGACGACGCAGCGGCAGGTCGTCGAGTACGCGTACTACTCGGCGACCAGCCCGAACTCCCCGGCGCTGACGTCGAGCCTTCAGGGCGCTGCGACCGGCGGCGAGATCCGCGGCCCCGGCTCGACGACGTCGGACAGCATCCTGGCGCGCCTCTCGGACCGTGAGTGGGTGATCCAGGCGTCGGCCGCCGCGAAGTACGGCCCGACGGCGATGGCGTCGATCAACGCGGGCACGGCGACCGTCATCCCGACGCCGGGTTATGCCCTCGGCGGCCCGGTCGGCGTCGTCCGCCCGCCCGGCTACGCCTACGGCGGGATGGTCTCGGCGAGCGCCGGCTACTCGGGCCCGGTGCTGAGCGTCGGCGCCGTCAACGTCGCCGTGACGGGCGGCATGACGAACGCCGAGACAGGCGCAGTCGTCGAAGCCGCGGTTCAGCGCACGCTGGCGAAGGTCGTCTCGCACGTCCGCGCCGGGGTCGGCAGGTGACGACGCGCAAGAAATTCCGGGGCGGATTCCCGCTGGGTGACAACGCCTGGCGCACCCGCGCCGCCTGCGCGGGGATGGACACCGACGCGTTCTACGGCGACCCCAGGCGGCAGGCCGCCCTTGCGCGGGCCGTGTGTGGCCCGTGCCCGGTCCGGGTGCCCTGCCTGGCCGCGGTCCTGGTGTTCGAGGCGCACGCGATCGGCGGCCGGCACGGCACCGCCGGCGGCCTGTCCGCGCAGCAGCGCGAGGACGCTGTCGCGGCTGGCCTCGGCGTGGCGCTCGTCGCGCAAGCCTAGGGAGTTCCGTCACGGGTTTCGTCACGCCGTGCCGCCTGCGCGGGCGGCAGCGTGAGGCCGAGTTCAGCCGCGAGCACGTCGTCGCTGATCTGATACCGCGGGTCATCCGGGTCGATGACGACCGCATGCACCCGAAACAGGCCGTCTCCAGCCGGCTCGGGCACGGACGACTGCTCGACGCTCATGATCAGGTTCAGCGCGTCGAGCGCTAGCTGCACTTCCGTCGGCTTGCCGACGAGCGTGACGTCCACGGCTACATCTCCCGCCCGATGACGATCGTGAAGTCGCTCGGCTGGAGCTCCATCGCGTCCGCGACGAGCAACGCGGCCTCGGGCGTTAGGCAGATCACCGCGTCCACGGGCTCGCCGCCGACCAGGCGCACGAGTACGTGCCGGTCGCGCGGGTTCTGCCGGCTGGCGTAGCTCGTCGCCATCTGGTGCAGCAGCCGGGCCCGCTGCTCGTCGGTCACTGGCCGGCCCCGCGGTCCAGGGCGCGCAGGGCGGCCGGGTCGATGGATACCCGATGGTGCTGCGCGGAGGGCGGTAGGTCGTCGTCGGTGGCGACGCTCGTGAAGTCCCAGCTACACGGCCAGTCGTCGCCGGCACCCGGCTCGACGTCTTGGCCCGGCTCGGGCATGCTCGTGCTCATACGGCGTTCGCCCTCCTGCGGCGTTCGTCCGTGGCCCGTTCCGGTGGTGACACACCGGGCGGGCCTTTTCTCTTTGTGGCCGGTCCGTGACGTTACACGCGGGGTTCCGGGGTGCCAATCCCCATGTGTGAACCCCACAGGGTGCAAGGGGTGGGAAGGCTCATCTCGATCTCTGACGTCGCGGATCTACTCGTGCCGACGTCGCCCACTGGCACGGTCTCCAGAGAGCGCGCGGACCAGATCAGCCGCCGTCCGTCGTTCCCGGCGCCCGAGCAGACAGGGCGCACCGGCCGGCTATGGGATGAAGACAAGGTCGCGGCCTGGATCGCCGAGAACCGTCAGCCGCGGGACGAGGCGCCGACGGATGCGTCGTGAGCTTCGGTAGGAGCCGGTACCAGCGCCGCCGCCCAGAGCCGCCCGCATACGTCGCGAAGCCGTTGCCGCCGACGTACAGCGGCGCCGTCCGGCCTGACACCCCCTGCCTCGTCTTTGAGGTTCCGACCGCCGATCCGTGGCTGATCAACACCTGGGTGCGCGGCTGGAAAAGGGGACCCCGAAAGAGTCAGCACGAGGTCTGGGTTCTGCTCGGGCGCGCGGTCGCTTGGCAGCATGGGCTGGGCTGGAACGCGCCACGCCCGTCGCCGACGGTGGCCTCACTTCCCTACGGACTGCGCGCCGCCGTGGCCAGGATCCTGAACCGCGACCTGGCCGAGATCAGCACCAGCGAGTCACCACCGGCCGGCGACCGGCTTCCCCGTCCGGACGAGTCCGATCTCTATGCGGATCGCATGCTGCTGCGGGCCCGCAGTGCCTACCTGCGTCGCGCCGACCGGGAGGGCTTCACACCCGACGTGGTGGACCGTGCCAGCTCGACGGTCGAGATCGACAAGGGCATCGGCTACGCCGTGCTTCGCAACAGCGACGGCGTGATCACCGTCTACCGCGAAGGTGAGGCCGGCAAGCTCGTCCGACGCAAGACCTGGCCGGCCGCCTTCGATCACCCGGGCTAGGGCCCTAGCGGGGCTGTGCGGCGACGGCCTGCCGCGCCTCTACGGCCGCGATGATCGGGGCCAGGCGGGCGCGCCGCTCGGGTGTCCAGCCGCCCGTCGTGTAGAAGCCGCCGGGGCCGTAGAGGACGCGCTCGCTGAACTCCTCGACCGTCTCGGGCTGGTGGTGCGTGGTCGTGGTCTTGGGCATGGTGATCTCCGCTCGCGGCTGATGTCGTGGGCGTCGAGAGCCTCTGAGGGGCCGTAGGTGTACGGCACTGCCTCCCCTCTACGGCCGCTACGTCGCAGGTCAGCGGGCACTACCGGGCCGTCTACAGCCGTAGAGAGGGGCGTCTACTGGGTGGCGTTGGCGAACGTCACCGCCGGCAGGGACGACGGCGACGGCGAGGCAGGGGCGGGCCCCTATACCGGCCGGGCGGCGAGCACCTCGGGCGGGATCGCGCCCTCGACGTCGCGCAGCAGGTAGCCCGCCCGGTTCACCCCGTCGATCTTCACCTGCTTGGAGTGGCGGACCACGCCAGCGTCCGCCAGCTCGGCGGCCAGGCGGTCGGCGTCCCAGTCGCCGTACGTGTCCTCGTCGAGGTTGACCAGGGCGGCGAGCAGGTCTTCTGTCCAGATGCGGGTGCGGGACCCGAATGCCTCCATCACGTCGCCGATGATCTGCGGGATGGCGTAGCCGACCTCGAACGCGGCGGCCCCGATGTCGCCGAAGGCCTGCCCGGTCAGCGTGCCCGCGGCGATCCGCAGCTTCCGGCCGCGCTGGCAGATCACCTCGAACGCCGGGTTGTCGAGCAGGTCCGCCTTCACGGTGACGAACGACGCCGGCCCGGTGACCAGCACGCCGACGCCCACGTGATCCTCCGACAGCATCGAAGCGTCAGCGCCGGCCGCGGCCTTGCCGTCGCCGAGCACCATGTCGCTGCTGGTCTTGTCCGTGACCTGCGTGCAGTACCGGTAGGTCACGATCTCGCGCAGCTTGGTCGGGACCGACTTCGCGTCGGGCCGCTGGCTGGCGTACACCGGGATGAACCCAGCGGCCGGGCCGCGCCGGGCGATCCGGGCCAGCTTCCCGATGATCCGGGCGCGGTCCTTCTCGGTCTCCAGCGCCTCGAAGTACTCCTGCAGCTCGTCGATCACCACCGGGATCAGCGGCAGGTTGTACCGCCGCATGATGTCCGGCGTCAGCTTGCCCTCCGGGCAGACCGCCGTGGGCAGCGTCGCGAACAGTGCGAACCGCCGTGACATCTCGGCGATCAGCTCGTCGAGCATCGCCTCGAAGGCCTCGAGGTCGGCCTCGTCGGCGCCGCGAACGTAGCGGTGGGCGACCCCGGCCAGTGAGCGGAAGTCCGCGCCGCCCTTGCCGTCGGCGACGTAGAGGCGGCACCACGGGTCCAGAACGGCGGCGGCGACGAGCAGCCGCATGGAGAACGTCTTCCCGCGCCGGGGCAGGCCGCCGAAGAAGGCGGATTGCCAGAGCAGGCCGACCTCGATCCGTTCGGCGCGGGCGTCCTGGCCAAACGGCACCAGGCCCCAGAAGTCGAACGACTCCAGGTCGACGAGCGGGGAGACGACCGGCTTCCCCAGGTAGGGATCGTCGTCGCAGACCCAGAACGCGATGCGCTTGCCGTTGCCGCCCTGCCTGGCGCGGATCCGGCTCATGATGAGCTGGATCTCGTCGACGCCCAGCTCGGCGGCGATGACGTCCCGCTTCGCGATCGCGTGAGCCGCGGTCTTCCCGCCACCCATCGGCAGGTCGAAGACGGCCTCCCAGCCCCGTCCGGCCCGGTCGCGCACGACGGGGGAGCGCAGGATCAGCGCCGCGTCCGCCCTGAGCATCCCGGCCGCGCGGAACGCGGCGTTCAGGTGCTCGGGCGCGAGCTCCAACCGGACGTCCCGCTCGATGCCGCCGAGCAGGGCCGGGGCGGTACCGCCCCGGCGTCGGCCGGCGATCGCGAACGCCCCGGCGACGACCAGCCCCGACACGGCCGGGATGACGTCGCCCACCGTGTAGGCGGCGACCGTCTCGCCGACGCTGGCGGTCAGCAGCAGCCCACCGGTCAGGTACCAGCGCGCCTTGCGGTGGTCGCGGATGACGAACACCTTCTCGCCGAGCTTCCCGTCCGGGCCGCGCAGCTCGTCGGCGAGATCGTCGGCCTGCACCCAACGCCACCAGCCCCGGCCGGCCCGGACCCCGCCGCCGACCACCGACGGCACGGAACGCACGGTGCCGCGGGCGGCCAGGCGGCCGGCGACGCGGGCACCGTGCGCGGCGCGCGCACGGGCGACCGTGGCATCGCGGGTCCACGCCGGCAGGGTGAGCGGCTCGGCGGCCAGCGCCGGCCGCCGCGGCGGCGGCCGCGTCACCGCTGGTGCTGGTGCTGGCGGATCCGGCTCGGCGACTGGTGCGGGCGTCCACGGGCCCGGGACGAGCAGGCCGCCGGGCGGGGTGTCGACGTCGGTGGTCGCCTCGGTCATGAGGCGCCACCCGCCCGCAGGCCGGTCAGGTACCGGCGTGCCGACGCCGGCTTGATGCCCGCCTCGGCGGCGAGATCCTCGGCGAGCTGGCGGGCGCTGCGCCCGTCGTCGGCGGGCAGCTCGGCGACCAGGCCGGCCAGCTTGCTCCGGCCCGTCGGCCGCGCCGCGGCGGCGGCCGGCGCCAGCGCCCGGCTAGCGACAGGATCGCCGCCCGGGGTCGCCACCGTCGCCACCGGGTCGCCGCCGGCCGTGCCGATGACCAGCGCGACGTCGGCCAGGCCCTCGACCGTGATCGGCTTGCCGTCGTTGCCAGCAAGGGCGACATCGACGAGCGGGGCGTCGTCGATGAGACCGGCAAGGGCTGCGCGCAGCTGGCCGGCGGTGCACGGCATCGGCAGCACGATCACGTGCTTCACGCGTGCGCTCACACGAACCTCCCGGACCAGTTCGGGCCGGGCGACCGCCAGACGGGCGGATCCGCCCGGTAGGACCACCGGGCGAACGCGCCCACGGCCACGGTCGCCGCGAGGACGACCAGGGCCAGGGCGACGCCCGGCAGGGGCAGCAGGACAGCGAGGACGGCCAGAGCGGCCAGGATGCGGATCACCGGCCGGCCGTCCGCATCCGCCGACGCCGCGCCCGACCGGCGGCCCGTCGGCGCATGTCGGCCCGGCCGGCGTCCCGGCAGCCGGGCGTGCACCAGCCGGCCGCCTCGGACAGCGCCGGGTCGGCCGGTGCCGCACAGCGGCGACACACCCGCTCCCGGCAGAACAGCGAGGCGCTCACCGGACACCACCGGCGCGCGCCGCCCGGTCCAGCTCGGCGAGCCGGGCCCGGTTCACGGTCAGGTAGTGCGAGTAGTAGCCGATCATCGGCTGATCGCCGCGCTCCTCGGCCTCGGCGAGGTACCGCTCATCGGCCGCGATCCGCCGGGGCACCTCGGCCCGGTCGACCTCGTCGCGGATCTGGTCTCGGACGGCCGCCAGCTCGGCGAGCGCCTTGTCGATGTTCGCGAGAGCCTCGATGCCGGCCGTGTTGCGCGCCTCGACCGAGCAGCTCGCCCAGTCGCCGCGGCCGGCCCACAGGCCGAGGCCCAGCGAGACGACGTCGGCGGCGCGGACGGCCGAGCCCCAGGCGAGCGCGAGGGTAAGACGCGGGTCGGCGGCGCTCACCGGGTGGCCTCAATGGCGGCGAAGTGGGCGCGCATCTCGCCCCTATAGAGCAGGTAGCACGCCTCCGCGAGCCGCTCGCAGGCCTTCGCCGGCAGACTGCCCGACGCCGGGACGTCGTCCGCCGAGATCCCCTCGCGCTCGTACTGGGCGAGCGCGTCGCGCTCCAGCAGCGCCTCAGCGACGCCGTAGGCGACCTCGGCCAGGGTCGCGAGCACCTCGACCGACTTGTCGGACAAGATCTCGAAGTCCAGGGTGTTGCCGACCATCGTGGCGACGCGGGCGAAGTCGCTGAGGACGCTCAAGCGTCGTTCGACCGATGGTCCGGACAGGATGTGGGCCGGGGTGGCCGTCGCGGCGCTCACGCTGCCACCGCCGGGGTGACGAGCGCGGTCGCGGCCAGGTGCCAGCACGCGCGGCCGTTCTGTCCGGCGAGGCAGTCGCAGACCGCGCCGTCGGTCGTGTAGATCTCGTCGCCCTTGGAGCCGACGATGAGCCAGACGCGAGGGGTCTCGGCCGGGATCACGGCGCCGTCCTCGACGGCCTCGACCGCGGCCTCGATCTGGCGGTCCGTGAACGAGCCGGCCAGCAGGGCGGCACGGCGGCGGGCGTTGCGCAGGCAGGTCGGGCCCATGCCAGCCGCGATCGACCGGGCCGAGCGCAGCGCCCGGCCGCAGCCCAGGCAGGTCGGCGCGGGCGCCGGGGTGAAGTCGGCGACGACGGCGGCGAACCGGGCCGCCATCTCGTCGGTGTCGGCGCCGAACGGGTCCAGGCCCGCGAAGGGATCGCGGGTCGGGGTGAGAAGGTCTGTCACAGCGGGTCCCCCTGGTGAGTCAGGTCGGTTCCGTTAGGGCCTGGCCGGAGAGGCAACTCCGACCGGGCCCGCCTACATTTGGGTCACCCCAAGGGGTTGGGGTGACCCAATACTAGACACGGGGTTGGGGTAACGCAATACCCTGTCCTCGTGAGCGACGACGTGTGGACTACCGGCGACATCGGCCGCCGACTCGGCATCTCAGCCGAGCGCGCCCGCCAGCTCTCCCACCGCGACGGCTTCCCAGCGCCGTCGGTAGCGCACGGCAAGGTGCGCCTCTGGAGGCCTGCCGACGTCGAGCAGTGGATAGGCGAGCACCGGCCAGACAAGGCGGCAGGGTGACCGCAGCGAGCACGGTCGCGCGCTGGCACTGCTGGCACAGCGCTGGCACCAAATGCACGGACGCAAGGCGTCCAGCCGGACCGAGCCAGACGAGACACCCTCTCTGACCTGGCTGTATCCGTCGGCAGACCACGCCCCGGACCGGCGAGGACGGACGCGAGAGGACTGCTAATGCGGTTTGGGTCTACAGCCCATCCGGGGTTCAAATCCCCGAGCCTCCGCTCCTGATCAGGGGCCTGGTCTGCTGGTTCACTCGAAAGAGTGGATCTTCGGATCGGGCCCCTGTGTCGTCTCCGGCGCCATGGCCGCCGCGCTCGCCGACGGTCGCGGAGCGAAATCGAGCCGATCGTCTAGGTGTCGATCATGACGAGAACCACGTTTGTCCGGGTATCCGAGGTCTGAGAGGTCCGAGATGGTGGAATAGCTCTGCCAAGGACGGCCACGCCGGGGATCGACGAGCGAGGAGCAGCGCTATGGCCCACTACTTGTGCCCTGACTGCAAGACCAAGTCCGAGAAGGTCGCGTCGCGCGCCGAGGCCGCCAGCCTGCTGGAGATCCACCGTCGGTACTTCTGCGGCCTCGGGCGGACAGCCCGCGCCGGCCGCCGGGTAGGCCGTCGATAGGCGCCGAGCGGCTGCGGGCCCGCCGGACCCGGCCGAGTGCCCCGCGGCCGGCTCCATCTGCGAACGGATAGGCCCTTCGACAGGATCTCGCCAGGGGCGGCGAGTAGGCGGTGGATGAGGCGGCTCGGCTGGTCGGGAACGCGGGCGCTGCGCTCTAGGTTGTGGGGACAGCGGCGCCCGCTGATCCGGACGCCGCGTTCTGTCTGACACCGAGGGGGCTCTGCGTGGCCGCATTGACTGACGAGGCGCGATCGGTGATCACCGGGGGCAATCTGGGCCACCTGGTCACCCTGAATCCGGATGGCAGCCCGCAGGCAAGCGTGGTGTGGATCGGGCTGGACGGGGACGCCATCGTCACCGCTCACCTGGCCGAGTACCAGAAGATCCGTAACATCCGGCGCGACCCGCGGGTGGTGCTGACGATCGAGACCGGCGTGCTGAACGCCGCCGGCATGACCGAGTACCTGATCGTGCACGGGACGGCCACGGTCAACGACGGCGGAGCGCCCGCCCTGCTCAACCGGCTCGCGAAGGTCTACCTCGGCCCGGACGCCACCTACCCGCCGATGCCGAACCCGCCCGAAGGCTACGTCCTCTCGATCTCCGTCGACCGCGTCGGCGGAATCGGCCCGTGGACCGGCGGCCACTGACGGAGCGTCCCGGAAGCGTCCCCAGCGCCGTCTCCGGCAAGGTCGGCCTGTTGGCATGATCGCCGTTTTAGCCTTCAAGTGGTCACAAAACCGCTGTGGGTACAGCTACGCGAGGGCGAAATCAGTGATCTTGCCGATCTCGGGACGAGGTCGACCTCGGCGGACAGGTCCCTAGATCCGGGTGAGGTCGATGGTTACCGGGAACGGCTCGGTGACATGCACGATGCCGTTGCAGATGGCTTCCTCGCGGTAGGCCTGGCTGACCGGGTCCAGGACGTAGGTGCAGGCGACCGGAACGCCGGTCGCCGACCATTCGATCCGCCAGTAGTGACGAATGCCCGCGCGAACGTAACGGTGCACGCCGACGATCCGACCGGTGGCCTGTGACGCGCGGGAGACCAGCTCGACGACGCACAACACGTGCTGGGCGCGCATCGGGGTCAGCGCGACCGCGTCGGCCCGGTAGACGACGACATCCGGGCGGCGCAGCGTCAGGGGCGCGTCGGTCAGCCGGACCTCGACGGCGACGTCAGCGTTCCAGTCGGTCCCGCCGGCGGTGTCGAGCGCGTTGGCGATGATCCGGGCGGTTCGCCGACGTTGGGTGGAGGCCACGGCGGCCGTGACGACGCGGCCGTCGGCGACCTCGATGTCGGCGCGGAGGCGGCTGTGGCTGCCCCGCTCGGTTCCCTAGCATGCGCCGGAGGTCCGACAGTCTGGCCCGACCGCGTCCACCGGCGACCAGGCCAGCCGCTGGCCTCGGCGGCCAGGCGCCGCCTGACCTCGGCGGTTACGGCTGGCCCTGGCGGTCGGGGCGCTAGAAAAGGGTGAGCGGCGCGGCCGGGATCGGCGCGGGAAGCGGTTCCAGCGCGGGCACCCGGGCCCGGACCTCATCGTGGAAGCGCCGGGCCAGCTCGGGCGCGTCGGCGTTGTCGGGAGTGTGGACGAAGACGGTCGGGGACCGGCCCTCACGCAGCCAGGCGGCGACGATGTCGACCCACCGCGCCCACCCGTCGACCGTGCGCGCGGCGTCGTCGCGGCCGAGGTAGCGGACGATCGGCCGCTCGGTCAGCGCCACCAGCCGCGCCGGCACCCTTGGCTTCTTGACCCAGGCGTCCCGCTCCGCGGCACTGGCCGGCGGGCTCTGGAAGAACACGGTGGTGTCGAACGGAATCCACTCGGCGCCGGCGGCGGTGAGGGTCTCCTCCAACAGCCGGGCCGCCCGCGGGTCCTCGAAGAACGCCAGATGGCGGACCTCGACGGCGTACCGGTAGGACGAGCTGAGCCGGCGTAGGAAACCGGCGAGCAGCGGGACGTCGGCCGGGCCGAACGCCGCCGGCAACTGAATCCAGAGCGCGTCGGCCCGCGGGCCGAGCGGCTCGATCGCGTCCAGGAACAGCCGCAGCGGCTCGTCGACGTCGGTGAGGCACCGCTCGTGCGTGATGATCTTCGGTAGCTTGACGACGAAGCGGAAGGCCGGGTCGGTCTGCGCGGACCAGGAGGTGACGGTGTCCTTGGCCGGCGTCGCGTAGAACGTGGTGTTCCCCTCGACCGCGGTGCACCAGCTGGCGTAGTGCCGCAGCCGCTCATGCGCCGGTAGCGGGTGCGGGAGAAAGCGGCCTTGCCACGACTTGTGTGACCACATCGCGCAGCCCACGTGCAGGTGCATGCCCCGAGCCCTCCGTCGACCGACCGCCGGAGGCGGCCTCCGGATCGCGCCGCCGGGCCGCGGGCGCGACGATCGCACCGTATATGGCGGTCGCCGGGATACGTCCTGCCTGGTGCCGCGGCGGTTGTGCCCGGACGGGGCGGTAAGGCGTGGTTGGCCGCGCCCGGCGGACTCGTCCCGCATGTGTGTTATGCACATGCCGAGCGCTCGTATCAATTGTTCGTAAAAATCGGCTGTTGTAGGATGGCCGAGCGCGGGTGACACCCGCGACGGTGACCCCTGATGTGGATTCGGTGTGCCACGTCGCGAACTGCCCGCGGCCTGGTCGATTGGCGCGCATGTTGACTATCCGGTGCGCCTTATCGAAATGGCGCCCAGTCAGAGAGCGCTCAGTGAAAGGTGCATGGATGCACTCCCGACGGCCCCGCCGGTCATTGGTCGTTGTTCTCGCCGGCCTCGCTGGAGCGGTCGCGATGGCTGGTTGTGGCACGACCGGGATCCCAGGCGGCGGGACGACCACCTCTCCGAGCAGTTCCCCCGTGCCGCTGACCGGTCGCTACGTCGCCATGGGCAGCTCGTTCGCCGCCGGTTCCGGAACCGGTCCCGACATCGGGTCGGGCTGTCAGCGCGCGGCGGACAACTATCCGCACGTCGTGGCCAAGCGCTTCGGGCTCAACCTGGTCGACGTCACCTGCGCCGGCGCGACTATCGCGAACCTGTTCGACACACCGCAGGACGGCCGTCCCGCGCAGCTCGACGCGGTCACCCCGGACACCCGCCTGGTGACGATCACGGCCGGTGGGAACGACCTCGACTACAGCGCCGCCATCCAGCGCTGCATGGAGGCCGCCCGCGCGAGCAAGCCATGCCCCGGGCTGCCCGCCGCGACCGATCTGGGACAGGCCGCGGTGGCCCTGCATTCCGGTCTCGTTCGGCTCATCGGTGCGCTGAGGGCGGATGCGCCGGATGCGCGCATCTACATCCTCGGCTATCCGCGCATATTTCCGGACCCGCCTGCAACTTGCACTGACAATATTATTTCCGCGGCGGACACCGGTCGGCTGACGTCGATCGGGCTGGTGCTCGACGCAACCTTGCGGCGGTCGGCCGCGGACACCGACGTCTCCTTTGTCGATGTCTACACCGCGAGCGTCGGCCATGACGTGTGCGCCAGCTCCACCGACCGCTGGCTCAATGGTTCCGACACCTACGGCATCTATTACCACCCGAATGCGACAGGCGTCGCGCGGGTGGCGGACCTGCTTGCCGAGGCGCTGGAGCACCGCGAGAGCGGCCAGCCCAGCTGATCCGGATGACCTCGCCGGACGGGTCGGCCTCCTGCGGCCGGGCCGGTATGGGCGGGTCGGAGGTGGTCCGGCGCCAGGGTCACGAATCAGAGCCGAGGCCGGCCCGTCCGCGCCATTCCCGATCGAGGATCGCGAAGTCGATCTCGGTGCTCCACCGTCCTTTGAACCATTCGTTCTCGACCAGCAGGGCCTCCTGCCGCATGCCGAGCTTGGTCAGCACCGCGGCCGAGGCCGGGTTTTCGGCGTCGATGCGAGCCGTCACCCGGTGCAGCCCGAACTCGTCGAACAGCAGGCCGAGGAGGGCCCGCGCGGCCTCCGTGGCGTAGCCCTGCCCGTGGTACTCGGGATTGACGACGTAGCCGATCTCGCCGCTGCGGTGCAGGGCGCTGTGCCAGAAGAAGATCAGGTCGCCGATCAGGTCCCCCGACTCCCGCAGCACGACGGCGAGCGCCAGGCACTGCCCCTCGGTGTCCAGTTCCGACCGGACGAGCTCGGGATTGGCGAGCCGCTCGGCGACCTGCTCCCGGCTCCTCGGCTCCGGCGGGATGTACCGGCACACGTCCTCCCGGGAGAGGTAGGCGTGCATGGCATCGAGGTCGCCGACCGGGTCGATGGGCCGCAGCAGGAGCCGTCTGGTCTCGATCGGGTAGCTCGGCCGAAGGGGCCCGAGCGCGAGCCCAGGAGAGGTCATGCCGGCGACCCTAGGGCACGGCGGGCCAGCCGGACGAGGCGAGGGCGCCTGGCCTGTGCCGGTGGGTCCGGGGACGGTAAGTCGCCGGTGACCCCCGTTGGCCGGTCAGGGGCGGATGAGCACCTTGAGCGCCTCTCGGTCGGCCATCGCCCGGTAGCCGGCCGGGGTGTCGTCGAGGCCGACGACCCGGTCGAAGACGCGCCCGGGGTCGATCTTGCCGTCGAGCACGTCCGGCAGGAGTTCCTCGATGTAGGCGCGGGCCGGCGCCACCCCACCGGTGAGGGTGACATTGCGGAAGAAGGCGTCGAAGTCCATCGGTACCTCGGTGTACTGGGGTGCACCGACCCGGCTGACGGCGCCACCGGCCCGGACGACCCCCAGGGCGGTCTCGATCGCCGGCCGCAGGCCGACGCACTCGAGCACCGTGTGGGTGCCGTCGCCGCCGGTCAGCTCCCGGACCCGCTCGACCCCCGCCTCACCGCGCTCGGCGACGACGTCCGTGGCACCGAACTCGCGGCCGAGATCGGTGCGGTCCTTGTGCCGGCCCATCAGGATGATCTGCTCGGCGCCGAGCCGGCGGGCGGCCAGCACGGCCGACAGCCCGACGGCGCCGTCCCCGATCACGGTGACGGAGGTGCGCGGGCTGACTCCGGCGGTGACGGCACAGTGGTGGCCGGTGGAGAACACGTCCGACAGTGTCAGCAGGGACGCCAGCAGCGCCGAGTCCGCGCCGACCGGCAGCCTGACCAGCGTTCCCTGCGCCTGGGGCACCCGGACCGCCTCGCCCTGGCCGCCGTCGAGGTCGTTGCCCCACAGGCCGCCGTGGCGGCAGGAGGTCTGCAGGCCCTCGCGGCAGAAGTCGCAGGTGTTGTCGGCCCAGACGAACGGCGCGACCACCAGGTCGCCCTGGCGCAGGCCGCGCACCTCGGACCCGAGTTCCTCGACGACGCCGAGGAACTCGTGCCCCATCCGGCGGCCCTGGCCCGTGGCCTCCATGGAGCCGTAGGGCCACAGGTCGCTGCCGCAGATGCAGCCGGCCACGACGCGCACCACGGCGTCGGTCGGCTCCGCCAGTCGAGCGTCGGGGACGTTCTCGACTCGGACGTCGCCGGCACCGTACATCACAGTCGCGCGCATAACGGCACCTTTCGTAGTCAATAGGAAACTCTTTGGAGTCGCTGATGGTCAGGGGCGTCCCCGCGCCTGTGGTACCCGGCCGGGCGCCGGCCGGATCGCGTCCACCGGCACCGGCACCGGCACCGGCGCCGGCGCCGGCCCGAGCCCCGCGGGGGCGTCGCTGACTCCACGCTAGGTCCGGTCGCAGACGTGAGGGAGGGTCTGTCATTACCCGGGAGCGGTCCACATCCAGGCCGTCGGCGCGGGTATGACAGCCTGATGCCTCAGCCGTGCCGTCACGGCCATGGTCAGTAGACGGATGACGGTCGGGGCGCATGGGACCGGGTGGATTCTGTGGACGCCCCGCTGGATAGTGGGCTCGCGGAGTCCGATGGCGGACGAACGCGGCAGCGAAGGGATGTCATTCGTGGTCGACAGGCAACTGGTGATGGGCGCGAGCGGATTTCTGGGCTCGCACGTCACACGACAGCTGGTGGAGCGCGGCGACGACGTCCGGGTGTGGATTCGCCGGTCCAGCTCGACCCGGGCCTTCGACGACCTTCCGGTGCAGCGCTGCTACGGGGAGCTGACCGACGACGAGGCGATGCGCGAGGCGATGCGCGACGTCGACACGGTGTTCTACTGCGTCGTCGACGCTCGGGCCTGGCTGCGCGACCCGGCGCCGCTGTTCGCCACGAACGTCGACGGCCTGCGGCACGCGCTCGACGCGGCACTGGAGATGAAGGTGCGGCGCTTCGTCTTCTGTAGCACCGTCGGCACGATCGGTGTGTCCACGGACGGTCTGGCCGACGAAGAACTCCCGCACAACTGGATGCACCTCGGCGGGCCATACATCAGGGCGCGCGTCGCAGCCGAGGAGCTCGTTCTGGAGTACTGCCGCCAGCGCGGGCTGCCGGGGATCGTCATGAACGTGTCGACGACGTACGGGGCGCCTGACTTCGGTTCGCCGCACGGCCGCATGGTGTCCGACGCCGCGCTCGGCAAGCTGCCCATCTACTTCGGCAACGCGTCGATGGAGGTGGTCGGCATCACCGACGCCGCCGCGGCCTTCCTGCTCGCCGGACAGAAGGGGCGAGTCGGCGAGCGGTACATCATCAGCGAGTCCTTCATGAGCTGGCAGGAACTCGTGACGACGGCGGCCGAGGCGGTCGGCACCCGTCCGCCGCGCTTCGGGATCCCGATCGGCGTGATGAAGGTGTTCGGCCGCCTCGGCGACCTGGGCGGACGCGTACTGCGCCGCGACATGGTGATGACCAGCGTCACGGTACGGCTCATGCATTTCATGTCGCCGCTCGACCACGGCAAGGCCTCTCGGGAGCTGGACTGGCACCCGGCCCCGACCCGGGATTCCATCCGCGCCGCGGCGAAGTACTACGTCGAACAGGAGCGCGCGGCGGCGAAGTAGCCCGGATCTAACGAGAAGACCACCTTCCATCGCGGGACTGATGGCATCGGCGCGGTACACTGTTTTCGTGGCGTCGCTGGATACGCAATCCCCGGCCGGGGTTGAGGTGCGTAAGGACGCACGCGGTGTTCAGACACGGGAGCTGCTTCTCCGCGCCGCCGAGCGGCTTTTTGCCGAACAGGGCATAGCTCGCACCTCGACCCGGCAGATCACCGCCGAGGCCGGCATCAGCCGTGACGCCGTCCACTATCATTTCGGTTCCAAGTCGGGCCTTGTGCTCGCGATCGTCGACTCCCGCACCGGCGAGCTGCGGTCCGATCTGGAACGGCTGTTCGCGGTGAACGTCCCGGACCGGGACGTCACGGTTCGTGACATTGCCCGCGCCATGGTGGCCGCCGCGGCGGAGATGGCCCAACACGAGACCGGCCAGTACTACCACCCGTTCCTGATCGCCCTGATGAACGACCCGGAGTACCGGCACCTGGTGAGTTCGCGCGCCACCCCGGAGAGTGACGCCGTCGTGGCGCGGCTCACCCCGCTCACCCCGGACATCGGTACGGCGGAGCGCCTCTTCCGGGTGGCCAGCGCGATGACACTGATCATTTTTGGCACCGGAAACGGCACCCTGGCCAAATGGGTCGGGTCCCAGGTGGAGACAACCCGGCGTCACCTGTCGATGATGCTGACGGACACGGTGGCGAACATACTGGCCGGCGGTTCCAGCCCTGAAAAGGATGCCGGCCCCGAAAAGGATGCCGGCCCCGGAGACGAGGCCGGCCCGTCCGGACGAGACGCGTTCTAACAATCGTTCCAGTGAGTCTTGAAAAAGCTTTCCGTGTGTTCGCCGATCCGAGGCGCGGGCCGCGAGATGTGCCAGGGCGTCCGGCTGAACCGGTAGGGCGCCCCGGGATGCGTCTCGGTGCGGCCGGTGTGTGAATCGGTCACCGACGTGGCGAATCCGCGTGCGACGAGGTGCGGGTCTTCGAGCGCCGCCTCGGGTGAGGCGACGAATCCCGCGACGAGCCCGCGGCGTTGGCAGCCGAGGAAGAACTCATAGGCCGGGAGCCGCGCGGCGAGCAGCATCATCGCGTCCCGTGAGGCGTTCCAGATCTCCTGCGCCAACGGGTCGGTCGCGAGCTCGACGACGGCGACCCCGCCGCGTTCGACCCCCAGTTCCAACAGGACGACGTCCGCGAAGTCCTCGCGTAACCCGACAAGGTCGATCCATTCGACGATCGCCGCGTAGTCCTCGGCCGCCCGCGGTGGGAAACCGAGCACGACATGGTGCCCGTCGGCGGCCTCGACCTGGGTCGGGGCGGTCGGCTCGACCATGGCGTGCCGGCCGGTCTGCCGCCTGACGATTCCTCCGTCGGTGAGGTACTGGGTGGTGGCCAGCTCGCTGGAGACGTTGAGCGCCGCGTCGACGCTCACGTCGACGTGCTGGCCGCGCCCGGAGACGGCTCGCCACATCAGCGCGGTCAGGGCGGCCACGGCCGCGAAGGAGCCGGCGGTGTGCGCGCTCTGGCCGCCGCCGCCGCGCACGGGCGCAAGTGTGTGGTCGTCGTAGCCGCAGCTGTGCACGGGGCCGCCGCCGGCGAGCAGCGTGAGATCGGTGGTCGGGACGTCGGGCGGGGACCCACGCCGCCCGAACGGCGTCACCGAGACCCAGACGAGCGACGGAAACGCGGCGGCGAGGCGGTCTGGAGTCAGCCCGAGCCCGGCGAGTTCCGGTTCGGGCAGTCCTTCCAGCAGGACGTCGCAGTCGGCGAGCAGCAGCCGTAGCCGCGCGCGGTCCGCCTCGTCGGTCAGGTCGAGCACGATGCCGCGCTTGGACGTGTTGTAGTGGCGCCAGTGCAGGCTCGCCTCGGGTGCAGGCTCGTCGCCCACGAACGGGCCCAGTGCCCGGGCCGCCGCGCCGCCGGGCGGCTCGATCACGACGGTGTCCGCTCCGAGGTCGGCGAAGACCTTGCTCGGGTACGCGGTGAACTGCCCCGCGATCTCCAGTACCCGCAGGCCGTCCAGTGGGCCGGTCATAAGACTCCTTCGGCCGTCAGCTCGTCGAGTTCGGTCTCGTCGACGCCGAGGACGTCGCGCAGCACGAATTGGTTGTGTTGGCCGAGGCGGGGCGCCCCGCGCCGCAGCGACCAGTCGGTCTCCGACAGATGCACCGGTAGTCCCTCGACGCGGGCCGGCCCGATGTCGGGATGCACGACGGTCGGCCACAGATCCCAGCCGGGCGTCGCGGGCGGTCCGTCGATCCGTTCGGCCGGCGTGCGGACCGGGCTCGCGGGGACACCGGCGGCGACGAGGCGCTCGGCCAGGCCGTGGTTGTCGAAGCCCGCGGTCCACGCGCTCAGCCGGGCGTCCAGCGCGTCCTGGCCGGCGAGCCGAGCCGCGAGCGTCGCCAGGTCGTCGCCGAGGGCCCAGGGCTGGCCGATCTCGTCCGCCAGCCGCCGCCAGTCGAGATCGTCGCGGCAGGCCACCGCGACCCAGCGGTCCTCGCCCTGGGCCGGGTAGATCCCGTGCGGCGCCATCGCGGGCGCGCCGCCGCGGTTGGAGTCGACCGATCCCGGTTCCCGGGCCGGACGGTCGTTCACATGGTGATCAAGGATGTCCGGGCCGGTCAGGCTCAGGCCGACCTCGACGCCGGCCAGGTCGACCCACTGCCCCTCGCCGGTGCGGTCGCGGTGCCACAGCGCCGCCAGCATCGCGATCGCCATCGCGTAGGCACCCTGGTGGTCCATGTAGGAGTAGCCCCAGCCGGCGGGTGGCTGCCCGGCCAGGCCCGCGGTGAACGTCAGCCCGCTGACGGCCTGGACGATCGGTCCCCAGGTGCGGAAGTCGCGATACGGGCCGGTGGCGCCGAAGCCGCTGTGGGACACGTAGACGATGTCGGGCTTGATCTCCTGGAGCCGTTCGTACGGGAAGCCGAGCCGCGCGAACACCCCGCCGGCGAAGTTCTCGGTCACCACGTCCGACACCGCGATCAGCCGCGTCAGCAGGTCACGCCCACGCTCGGTGCGCAGGTTGAGGGTGACTCCCAGCTTCTCGGTGTTGTGGTTGTTGAAGCCGCCGCCGAACTCCAGGCCGCGGCGCTCGTCGTGGAACGGCGGAGCGCCCCGGACGATGTCCCACCCACCCCTGGTAGCCGGGTCCTCCACACGGATCACCTGGGCGCCGAAGGCGGCGAGCAGCCTGGTCGCCCCGGCCCCCGCGAGCTGGCCGCTGAGGTCGCACACGCGGATCCGGCGTAACGCGGCCGACCGGGCTTCGAGCTCGGGAGGGCACCCGGCCCACCGGTCGACCGGGGGTGCGGCCTCGGCCCGCGGTGACGGTTCGACCACTCGATGCCTCCTGCAGGGTCCAGCGTTTCTGCGGCGGGTTGGTTCTATCAAGCGCTTGACAGAAAAGTCCAGCCCCTGGTGTGCTGCAGGTCATACGACCGGCGCTCACCTGCGGGAACTGGCGCGGGGTCCGCCCTCGACCTGACGGGAGCAAGGGATGACGGCACGGCGCACACCAGGATTTGGCAGGCACCGGGAGCCTGGAGGCTTATCCGGCGGCCTCGCGCGGCGACGGGGCTGGCGGCTCGGAGCGGTCCTGCTGGCCGCCGCGACCTTCGCGGTAGCCGGGTGCGGTAGCTCCGGAAGCTCCGGTGGTTCGGCCGCGGCCGGCTCGTCGGGCGCCGCGAGCGGCCCCACCTACACGATCGGCGTCATCTCGGACCTCACCGGCGCCCTCGGTGCCTCCAACAAGAACCTGCCCGCGGCGATCAAGGCCGGGGCCATCGCGGCGGCCGCCGACGGCTACAACCTCAAGTACGTGATCGCCGACGGGGCGTCCTCGCCGGCCGGCGAGCTCACCGCGGCACACCGCCTGGTCGACCAGGAGCACGTGCTCGCGGTCATCGCCATCTCCGACCTGACCTTCGCCGCGGCTCCCTACCTGGCCGCGCAGGGCGTTCCGGTGATCGGCGGCGCCGTCGACTCCACGGAGTGGAACACCGACCGGAACATGTTCTCCGTGTTCGGGTTCCCGGACTACTCGAAGGTCACGACGACGCTCGGGGAGTTCTACAAGAAGGTCGGCGCCACCAACATCGGCGCGATCGGCTACGGCAGCGTGCCCAGCGCGGCCGATGCCGCCCGCGGCGCCGTGGTGTCGTCGCAGACCGCCGGCCTGAAGGCGGGCTACCTGAACGACACGTTCCAGCTCGGCAGCACCGACGTCGGCCCCGCCGTGCTCGCGATGAAGAACGCGGGGATCGACGGGCTCGACATCGCCCTCCAGGAGATCTCGGCTTTCCAGATCATCAAGTCGCTCCGCCAGCAGGGGGTCGATCTGAAGGCCCCGGTGCTGTCCATCGGCTACGGAGACTCGCTGCTGTCCGCCGGCCCCGCGGAGATCCAGGACGCCCAGGACGTCTACTTCTCGCTCGGCTGGGAGCCGCTCGAGTTGCAGACGGCGGCGACGAAGAAGTTCCAGGCCGACCTGAAGGCCGCCGGAACCACCAAGGTCCCCGGGCTTCCCGAGTACCTGGCCTACACGTCGATGGACGCGGTGACCTGGGGCCTGAAGGGCGCCGGCGCCAAGCCGACCCGCGCCTCGATGATCGATGCCCTTCTCAAGGTGACGAACTACGACGGGGCCGGGCTCCTCGGCGGCCACACCATCAACTTCGGGATGGACCAGCGCGGCGTCGGTGGCCCGGGGGCCGACAACTGCCTGTGGTTCACCCTGTTCAAGGGGCAGTCGTTCTCGGTCGTCTCCGGTGCCGATCCCGTCTGCGGGACGGTCATTCCCGGGAAGTCCGTGGGCTAGCCCCACCCGCTGCCTGAGCCGGTTCACCGTGGAAGCGTCCTGATCACGGACGTCGCGCCGGGGCCGAGATTCTTGTCTCGGCCCCGGCCGCGGTAGCCGTCTACCGCGGGGTATGTCTGGGAAATGTTCGATCAGGTCGTCGATGTCGTGTCCGGGGCGTGGTGGACGTATCCGCTGCTCTTGGCGGTGTGCTTCGGCGACTCGTTGCTGCCGATCCTGCCCAGCGAGACGGCAGTGGTCACGGCGGGGGTGCTGGCCGGATCGGGCCGGCTCAACCCGTTCGAGGTCATCGTGGTGGCCGGGCTCGGGGCCTTCGCGGGCGACACGGCCAGCTACCTGATCGGGCGGCGGTGGGGGCCGGCGGCCCAACGCCGGCTCCTGCGCGGTGACAAGGGCAGACGAGCCGTCGAGTGGGCCCGGAGGATGATCGAGCGGCGCGGCATCCTGATCATCGCCGTCGCCCGGTTCGTCCCCGGTGGGCGGACCGCGACGACCCTGACCGCCGGAATGCTGGGGATGCCCTACCGGCGTCGCTTCGCGGTGGGTGCCGGGATCGGTGCCGTCTTCTGGGCCGTCTACAACACCCTCATCGGGATGGCCGGCGGCCAGACGTTCGAGGACGAGCCCTGGAAGGGCCTGCTGCTCGCGTTCGGCATCGCTTTGACCGTCACCGGGATCATCGAGGGTGTCCGCTACCTCGTGCGGCGCCGGCACCGGGAGAGCTCGCCGTCTCGGTCCCGGACGGGGGAGGGGCCCGAGCGCTCACAGACTCCGTCTCCGGCGCGCCGGAATTCCTGATCCCAGGCTCTGGCGCCTCGCCGGGCCGCCAGAACGGTGATCCACGAGCGGCGGCCCCGGCCGACACCGCGCGGCGGTGTCGGCCGAGGCCGCGGTGGCTCAGGAGGCGGGGGCGGTGAAGGTGACCTGGATCTTGTTGGAGGGGCGGTAGGCCCCGGCGGCGTCCGAGATGTCGACCGAGAACGTCCAGGTGCCCGCGAGATCTGGATTGATGAAGTAGGTCGGGGTGGTGGTGTCGTCCAGGCGGAACGACAGGCCGTTGGGGTTCGTGGCGTTCCACGTGTAGTCGCCGGCCGGAGGGACGGCGCCGGTGGCCGTGAGCGTCACGCCCTGGCCGATCGGGGCGGTGGTCGCGCTGGCCGAGATGTGCGGTGTCGGCGCTGAGACGGTCACCGCCTGGGTCGCCGACGCCGACCTGCCAATGCTGTCGGTGACGGTCGCCGTCAGCTGGAAGGTTCCGACCTTCGTGTACAGGTGCGCCGCCTTGGCGCCCGATTGCGGGCCGACGACCGTGCCGTCGCCGAAGTCGAATCGGAAGGCCAACGTGCCCGTTCCGCCGGCGGCCGCTGCGGTGAGGCCGACCTGCAGCGGCGCCGCGCCGCTGGTCGGGGCCACGAACAGCTTGATGCCAGGCGGACCGGGCTGGCTCTGGGTGGGCGGCGGGAGGGGCATTCCGGGATAGGGCTGGCAGGCCGCGATAGCCGTGGTGGCGGTGACCGCCAACGTCGCGAGGCACAGTGCGGCCAGTCGCGATCGGCCGGCACTCGCGCGGGCAGGCCCGCGCTCGGCGGCCGCCCGGTCACGCCGGTGGACGAAGCCTCTGACAGCCCGTGCGACGACGGATGACTCCATGAGACGTCTCCCAACATCTGCAAATTTACTTATGCAATTTGCATTTTGGGACGCTTCTCGTTGATTGCCAGCATCTGTCGGATGGACGACCGCACCGAGGCGGCGCGCGGGTGTCCGGCGTGCAGCGGTCTGAGGGCCGGCGCGACGCCGGTCGCGCTGGAGCCGGTCGCGTGCGGAGCTCCGGTCAGCGTCCGGTCGCGGCGAGCTGGCTGGTCACCCCGTCGAGGAAGATCGCCAGACCGTGGGCGAAGACATCGTCGACAGGTGCCGACGTATAGGCGTGCCCCGCCGCGCGCAGCGCCTGGAACCGGTCGGCCGGCAGCCTGTCGAGAAGCCGGTCGAATCCGGCCGACCCGGTGTCGCCTCGCGGGCCGCGCCCGGCAGCGCTGCGGTCGATGTCGGCCGAGCCGGCGACGAAGTTGATCATGCTGATGGTCGTGCGAGCCGCCTCGTCGTTGGGGAGGCCGGCCTCGAGGAACAGCCCGAGCGCGGCGTCGACGATGCGCAGCATGTTGGGGCCGTAGGCGGACATGCGCCGGGCCGCGGACGACGGCAGCGGCTGGCCGAGGATGACGCGCCGCATCTCGGACATCAACGCCTCGACGTCGGCGCGCCAGCCCCGCCCGGTTCGGTCCAGCCGTACCTCGCCCATGACGTGGTCGCCGATCAGCGCGATCAACTCGTCGCGACTCGCGAAGTGCCGGTACAGCGAGGCATTGCTCGTCTCGAACCGTTCGGCCAGAGCCCGCACGGTCAGCGCCTCAAGTCCTCCGTCCCGGAGGATCTCCAGGGCGGCCTCGATGATGCGTGCGGTCGTCAGGCCGCCCGAGCGTGGCCGGCGCTTCGCATCCGTGGCATCACGTTGCGTCCACCACTCAGCGGAGCCGGGCTTGGGCGCGAGGAACTCCTGGCGGACGGGCCCCGACTCGTCGCTCTCGGTCGGAAGCTGCCGGCTCACCGGGCCATCTAACACCACCTTGACACTATGCGACCGGCGGTCGCATAATCAGTCCACCGGCGAGGGGCCTGGTCGTATCGCGGGTGGCATTCACGGCTTCCGTTAATGGCCGACGCCTGCGTCGTGACTACCTGTGTCGCGGGACTGGGGTTCTGATGCGTGTAGGGCCTCCGCGATGCGTCCTCGCTGATTCTGGGGCCCTCTATGGCTGAGATCTCCTGAAGGGTTCTGATGAGGTACAGCAGGTTTGGCAGGACGGGCGTCGAGGTGAGCAGCCAGTGCCTGGGGACGATGACGTTCGGCCGGCTGGGCAGCACCGAGCCCGACGAGTGCGTGCCGATCATCAATCGTGCCCTCGACGGCGGCATCAACTTCATCGACACCGCCGACGTGTATTCCCACGGCGAGTGTGAGGAAATAATCGGGCGAGCGGTCAAATCGCGCCGAGAAGAGGTGGTGCTGGCCACCAAGTGCTTCTTCCCCATGGGCGGTCGACTCCAGCGGGGTTCCTCCCGCCGATGGATAGCGCAGGCGGTCGAGGACAGCCTGCGACGGCTGGGCACCGACCGGATCGACCTCCTCCAGATACACAAGCTCGACTGGGACACCGAGCTGGAGGAAACCCTCGGAGCGCTCACCGACCTGGTACGGCAGGGAAAGGTGCTCTACCTCGGATCGTCCTCGTTCCCGGCGGACTGGATCGTCGAGGCACAGTGGGCGGCCTCGCGGCGCGGCGCGGAACGGTTCGTCTGCGAGCAGCCGCAGTACTCGATCTTCGCCCGCTCGGTGGAGCAGGCGGTGCTTCCTGCCTGCCAACGACACCGGATGGCCGTCATCCCGTGGAGCCCGCTCGCGGGTGGGTGGCTGACCGGCAAGTACCAGCGCGGCCAGGAGCCACCGGCCGGCTCACGGTACGACCCCACCAGTCCCTTCATGCAGGGGACCGTCAGTACTGCCGCGGAACGGGCGGACCCCACCCGTTTCGACGCGGTGGACGCCCTGCGTGACGTGGCAACCCAGGCGGGCATCACCCTCACCTCGCTGGCGCTCGCGTTCGTCGCGAGCCACCCCGCGATCACCTCGACGATCATCGGACCGCGTACGGCGAAGCATCTGGACGACGCTCTGGACGCCGCGGACATCGAGCTCAGTCCGGACATCCTCGACGCGATCGACAAGATCGTTCCACCGGGCACCGACCTCCCCGGCATCGACCACTTCACGCGCTACCCGTCCTTGCTGCCCGCGGCCCGCCGCCGACCACCGCACCCTTCTACGTAGCGGACGCCGAGAGGTACGTCCACCGAGACGAAGTCGATCTCCACAGGCAAGCCGGGAGGACCAGATGGGCAAGTTGGAGGGCAAGGTCGCCTTCATCACGGGCGCCGGCCGCGGGCAGGGCCGCAGCCATGCCGTCACGTTGGCCGGCGAGGGCGCGGACATCATCGCGGTCGACATCTGCGAGGACATCCCGACCGTCAACTACGAGATGGCCAGCGCGGAGGACCTCGCGCAGACCGTCAAGGAGGTCGAGGCGACCGGACGCTCCATCGTGGCCGTCAAGGCCGACGTGCGGGTCAAGGAACAGCTGAAGTCCGCGCTCGACCAGGGCCTCGCCCGGTTTGGCCGGGTCGACATCGTCTGCGCGAACGCCGGCATTCTGCCGATGAATGACCGCACCCTGATAGAGGGTTTCATCGACGGCATGGACGTCGACTTCGTCGGCGCGCACAACACGGTCGCCGTCGTCGCGCCGCATCTGCGGGCGGGCGCCTCGATCATCGTCACCGGCTCGTGCGCGGGCCTGATGAAGAACACCACCGAGGCGATGGGCAAGACCGGTGGTGTCGGGTACTCGTTCGCCAAGAGGCTGGTCTTCCAGTACGTCGAGACGCTCGCCCTGCAGCTGGCCCCGCACAACATCCGGCTGAACGCGGTCCACCCGACCAATGTCAACACCCGGCTGCTGATGAACGACGACATCTACCGCTCGTTCCGCCCGGATCTCGTCGCCGCGGGCAAAATCCCGACCCGCGAGGATGCGGAGGTGGCCTTCCCGGCCATGCAGCCGATGCCGATTCCCTACATCGAGGTCGGCGACGCGTCGGCCCTGGTCGCGTTCCTCGCCAGCGACGACTCCCGCTACATCACCGGCCTCAACATCCGGCTCGACGCGGGCTCGATGCTCAAGGGCGAACGCGCGATCTAGCGCCACTCCCGGCAAGGTCGGCCCGTTAGCGTGATCGCCGATTTGGCCCTCGAATGGTCACGAAACCGCCGCGGTTACAGCCACGCGAGGGCGCAGACAGCGATCTTGTTACCCGGCCGACCTTGTTGGCCGCGTCCGTAGCCAGAAAGGTCGGCCAGTCCCAGCGCGATCTGCTAGACGCGTGTAGAAGAAGATCGATTTGGCCGGGGGTGGCCGCCCGGAGTTGAACCGCCCGGTGGATGCTGTGGGCCGTGTGGCAGATGAGGTTAGGCCGCGGCGGCCTTGGCACGGTAGCGGTCGGGGTGCTGGCCGCGGTGCTGGCGGCCTGTGGCGGCCCCGGTCCGACCAGCCGGCCTTCCAGTGGGAGTTCGACGGGCCAACGACCCGCCCCGGTGACCACCTCGGCGCCCGCGGGCTCCGACGTGCTGGCCGAGAACGCCAAGCCAGGGGCCGACTGTGGGCTGGCACGGCTGGGCCGTGACCACGCGATCGAGGGCTGGCTTGACCGGGCGAGCATTTCCCCCGGTGAACCGGTCCGGCTGTACGTGTCGACGACGGCGCCCTCGTTCATGGTGTCGGTCTTCCGCACTGGCTGGTATGGCGGTCGGGGCTGTCGGCTCGTCGACCAGGTGACCGGCCTGGCCGGCGTCCGCCAGCCGCTGCCCACCCCGACCCCGACGGTGCACACCGTCGCGACGACCTGGAGCCCGGCGACGACGTTCCAGACCGGCGGCTGGCCGCCCGGGGACTATCTGATGCGGCTGGACGACGCGCACGGCTGGCAGTGGTATGTGCCGCTGACCGTGCGCGGTCCGAAGGCGGCGGGCCGGATCGTGATTCTCAACGCGGTGACGACCTGGCAGGCCTACAACGCCTGGGGCGGCTACAGCCTGTATCACGGCCCCGACGGCCAGTTCGCGGATCGGGCCCGCGTCGTCTCGTTCGACCGGCCCTACGACTACGGCGACGGCGCCGCCGACTTCACCGGCAACGAGGAGCCGTTGGTCGCGCTCGCCGAGCGGCTTGGCCTGCCGCTGGACTACGCGACCGACGTCGACCTGGACGCGGACCCCCACCTGCTCGACGGCGCCCGCGCGGTGATCTCCCTGGGCCACGACGAGTACTACTCGCGGGCGATGCGCGACGCGCTCACCGGCGCCAGGGACCGCGGCACGAACCTCGCGTTCCTCGGCGCCAACGCGGTCTACCGGCGGATCCGGCTGTCGCCGTCGCCGTACGGACCGGAGCGGACGCAGGCCGGCTACAAGGTCGCCACGGAGGACCCGCTTTACGGCAAGGACAACGCCCAGATCACCGCGAACTGGCCGACCCCGCCGCTGGCAAGCCCGGAAAGCGCCCTGACCGGTGGGATGTACCAGTGCAACCCCGTGCACGCCGACCTGGTCGTCTGGAATCCGCATCAGTGGCTGTTGTCCGGCACGGCCGCGACGGCCGGCGAACATGTCCCAGGCATGATCGGCTCGGAGTACGACCGCTATGACGCGACCGCGCCGACGCCACCCAACATCGAGGTGCTTGCCCACTCGCCGGTCACCTGCCGAGGCGCTCCGGACTTCTCCGACGTCACCTACTACACCGCCGCGTCAGGCGCCGGGGTGTTCGACGCGGGCACGAGCGCCTGGGTGTGCACGCTGGGCGACGTCTGCGGAGCCGGTGCGAGCGGGCCACGGATTCAGGCCTTCACCAGCCAGGTGACGACGAATCTGCTGCAGGCGTTCGCGGCGGGGCCGGCCGGTCAGCGACATCCGGCCGCGCGGTCCGTACCCACCGACTACGCCCACAAGGTCACCGGACTCGAACGCTGAACGGCGACAGGGCTTGAACGACCAGAATTCTCATTTCCGTCTTCGGCGTCGACAATGACAGGCGTCAACGTTGACACGGAGGTCCGATGACCCTCACGGGATGGCCGTTCCTGCTCCTGCTGGGCATGATCGGCCTGCTGTGCGCCGTGGGCACCTCCCTGTTGTGGAATCGGTGGCCCGGCTGGTGGGCGCTGCCCGGGCGTGCGGCCAGCCTGCTGCTGGTCATGGCGCTCGGCGGAGTCCTCGCGCTGGCGCAGGTCAACCGTTCGTACGGCTTCTACACCTCGGTCTCGGATCTGCTCGGCCGCCCCGCCAGCCCGCGTAGCCTCGCCATGCCGGCGCACTCCGGGACCGGCTCCCAGGTGACCGTGCTGACCCCGGACTGGGCCGCGCTCGGCCGCCGGGACAGCCGCCACGGCCACGGCCTCCTGCTGAACGTCCTGTACCCCGGGATGCGCAGCGGACTGACCCACCACGGCCTGCTCTACCTCCCCGCCGCCTACTTCACGGGCAACGCGCAGCGCCGGTTCGCCGCGGTGGAGGTCTTCCACGGCTACCCCGGCTCGCCCGAGACCTTTCCCCAGCTGATGAACATCCAGGCCCGCCTGGAAACCGAGATCGCCGCCGGCCGGGTCCCACCCGTTGTCCTGGTGATCCCGCAGGTCTACGCCGGCGGCCACAGTTCCGAGTGCGTCAACGCCGTCCACGGAGAGCAGTGGGAGACGTACCTGTCCGTCGACGTCCTCGACGACGTCACCAGGACCTTCCGCGTCGACGCCTCTCGTTCCTGGGCCACGCTGGGCATCTCCACCGGCGGGTTCTGTGCCGCGAACGTCGCGTTGCACCACCCCGAGCGCTACGCGGCGGCGGCCAGCATCTCGGGCTACTTCACCGCCGGCCAGGACCCGGGAACGCCAGGCCTTTACCAGGGGTCGAGGTTCGCCAGCCGGGACAACTCGCCCCTCTGGTGGGTCCGCTACCGCAACCCGGTCGCGCCCCCGCTGTTCCTCTCGGCCTCAGGCGGCGATCCGGGCGCGATGGCCGAGGCACGCGCGATGACGGCGACGCTGCGGCACTATGCCCCGTCTCTCCCGACGACGACCATGCTCACCGCGTCCGGTGGGCACAACTGGGGCGTGTTCTCCGCGGCCTTCGGCCCGGCGATCGACTGGATCGCTCAGTACCTGCCCGGCCCGCTCGTCGCGCCACCCACAGACCTCAGCTGAGCTGACCTCAGCTGAACGCGGTCACGGCTCCGATCGCGATGAAGCGACGCCGATCAACTGGTCTTTCCAGCTCACGGCTGGGGAACGAGGACGATGCGGGCGGCCGACGTCGACGTTCGCCACGGCGGCGAGCTGGTCGAGCGGCAGATGTATATGGGTTCTACCGTTCGGGTCGCGGCCGCGGCGCGTCCGATGAACCGACCGCCCATAGGCGCACCGTCCTGTCCGCGGACAGGGTCGCCAGGATGTCGCCATCCGGGGTGAATGCCGCGCCCCAGGCCACCGGTTCGGTGTGTCCCGTCAGGATGGCGCGCTGTTCACCGGTGGCGACGTCCCAAAGCCGTGCCGTTTTGTCCCTGGACGTGGTGACAAGCAGGGTGCCATCGGGGGAGAACGATGCGAACCACACCGGATCCGTGTGGCCAGTGAGAACAGCCTTCTGTTTGCCTGTGGCGGCGTCCCACAGCCGTGCCGTCTTGTCTCTGGAGGTAGTGGCGATCAGAGTGCCGTCCGGGGAGAACCCTCCCCACGGCACGGGATCGGTATGGCCGGAGAGCGAGAATCGTTGTTCGCCGGTGGCGACGTCCCACAGCCGCGCTGTCTTGTCTCTGGAGGTGGTCAGGAGCAGCGTGCTGTCCGGGGAGAATGCGCCCGCCCAGATTGGGTCGGTGTGGCTGGTGAGGACGGCGCGCTGGCGGCCGGTGGCCACCTCCCACAGACGGGCGTTCCCGTCCTTGGAGGTGGTGGCGAGCAGGGTGCCGTCTGGGGAGTAGCCAGCCCAGTAGACGGTGTTGATGTGACCAGTGAGCACGCGTTGTTGTCGCGCCGTTGAGGGATCCCAGCACCGCGCTGTCCCGTCGACGGAACTGGTGACGATCTGGTCGCCGCTCGGGGAGAACGCCGCCCACCAGACGGGTCCGGTGTGGCCGGTCAGCACGGCGCGCTGGCGGCCGGTGGCGACGTCCCACAGGCGCGCTGTCCCATCCCAGGAGGACGTGACGAGCAGGGCGCCGTCGGGAGAGAAATCCACTGACCACACGACACCGGTGTGACCGGACAGAACCGCTCGCTGCTGGCCGGTGGCCACGTCCCACAGCCGCGCCGTGTTGTCTCTGGAGGTCGTGACAAGAAGTAAGCCGTCCGGAGAGAAAGACCCGGTGTTCACCTCATGGGTGTGGCCCGTCAGGACCGCCAACGGTGTGCCGAAAAGATGGCGTGGCGTAGCAGGGTCGGCCGGTGATGGGAAGGCCGGTTCGACCGCCCGCGGACGCCGGTTCACGGGAAACGCTGGCGGGACGGCGGGCTTGGCCCGCCCTTTGAGGCTGTGCGCCACCTGTTCAAGCAGATGGGCACACGTGGCGTCCGGTTCACAGTCGAACAGGTCGAACCCGACGACGTTGCGCAGCAGGCCAGGCCGCTCACAGTCCTCGATGCGGACGGGAAGCAGTTTGCGCGCGAAGCCTTCCGGGTCCGCGGCGAGCGCGGCGTGCCATTCCTCGCCGCCGTACACCGACCCTATGTAGCTAACGGACAGCAGGGCGATCATCCTGCGCGCGCAGGAGACGCCTCGTTGCATGCCCAGCATCCAGTTCGAGCCGGGGACGAAATCCCACGCCTGGACCAGCACGGAATATCCGGCATCCTCCAGCTGCCACGCGATCCACTCCGCCCATTGCCGATCGGCGGCGGTGTAGGAGATGAAAAAGTCCCACGCCCGCACGACCTTTCCGGCGTCGTTCGTCACATGGCCGATCCTCCCACTGGTGCCGCCGTGTCCAGTCAGCGGTCACCCCGCGACGGGGTGAAGCTCTCACCCGGTCGCGGGACGGCCCGAAGCCGGACTGGGTTTCTGCACCGCGAGCTGGCGGAGCCTGAGCCGTTGCCGAGACAGCCCTGCCGGAACCGTCAGGTCAACAGATCGGTGAGACTTTTACCGAAGCCGTCGGGCAGGTTGTGCTCGGCGCCGAGGATCTGGCGGAATTCTTCGTCGTCCTGCGAGGTGAGCTGGTCGAGGGCGACGGGATGCTGGGCCGGCGCGGCGTGGGTGAACGGTCCGGGCGGCGACTCGTTCGGCGTGGTCTCGCGGGGGCGGGCGGCGCCGGTGCGGAGGGGCAGGTGAGGACGTAGGGCGAGCCCGGTGGGTTCGATCTCGTCGAGGGCGAGTCGCCAGCGGGGCCGGCCTCCGGCGGCTGCGAAGGTCGCTGCGGCGGATGGTTGCGCAACGTGGTTCGGGAGGTCGGCGAGCGCGGTGGTGAGTCGGCCGGTGGCTTCGGTGAGGGAGAGTGCTTCGACGGTGGGGTCGGCTGTGTCCTGCCGGAGGTAGAGGAGCCGCTTTCCCGGTCCGTCGAGGTGGGGGTCCTCGGGTGCGGGCTGGTCGTCGTCGGCGGTGAGGGTGTGCATGAGGGTGGTGGTGCCGTAGCGGGGGATGCCGGCGATGGTGACGAGGATGATGTCGTGGTCGCGGGCGTCGATCAGCGCGGTGTAGGGGTCCGCGGTGGTGGTGTCGATGACGAGGAGGTCGGCGTAGCGGCCGGTTTCGAGGGTGCCGAGTTTTCCGTTCCATTGCAGGATGGTGGCGGCATCGCGGGTGGCCATGGCGACGAGGTCGCGGTCGGTGAACACGCCGCCGGCGGCGGTGGAGGCGAGGCGGGCGGCCTTGAGCTCGCCGAGGAGGCCTTTGCTCCCGGAGACGGACCAGTCGGCACCCAGGCCAATGCGGACACCCGCGGCCTTGGCGGCGGCGATGTCGGAGGTCTGGCCGTACAGCAGCAGGTTCGACAGCGGCGACCAGACCATCGACCCGCCGTGGGCGGCCAGAACCTGGAAGTCCTCGGGGTGTAGGCCGGTGCAGTGGATGCCGACGAGGTTGTCGGTGATGGCCCACTGGCCGTCTTCCAGTTGCAGGGCGAGGAAGTGGTTGCGGGCGGCGGTGTCGATGCCTTCGGCGAGGTGGAGCAGGAGCCGGTGGTTGCCGCGGAGGCGGGCGAGGAATTTGGCCGCGTCCGTGGCTTCGACGTCGGCGATGCGGGACAGCGCGGCGGGGAGTGTCGGGTCGTCGGTTTGTTCGACGTTGCGGACGACGCCGCGGTACATGTGGCGGGCTCCGGTGTTGCTGAACAGGGCGATGCCCTGGCTGGTGGTGGTGCCGTTGACGAGGGCTTTCGTTTCGACGTAGCGCACGACGGCGGGCATGAGCGTCGGGTCGGAGCCCAGGACGGTCATCGGCCCGGTGACCAGGCGGTGGTAGTCGGCGGTGCCGGCCCACTGGTCGCGGTTCGTGTAGCGGCGGGGCACGTCCCATAGGCGCAGCACGTCGTAGGGCAGGTGGTTGTGCAGCTCGATCAGCCCCGGATAGACCGTGCCACCCGTCGCCACCGGGACGATCGCCTCATGGCCGGCAGGCGGCGGTGCGTCGGCGGGGGTGACCGCGTCGATGACCCCGCCGGAAACGTAGATGGCGCCGTCGGGCAGGACGGTGTCGGCGGCATCCATGGTCACGATCCGGCCGCGCAACGCGAACCGCGGTCCGCCGTCAGAGTTGGTCGGCTGCGCCACTGCCACTTCGTTACTATCTGTGTTCGGAAGACTCCATTCGGTAGTACAGCATCGATGGTGGCGGCTGTGGGGAAGCGACTCGTCGGCTTGCCGTCACCGCCCGGTCGGCGATTCCTGTCCACTGGGTGGAACGGGCGTGTCAGGCTGCAGCCCAGCGGCTAGCCGTCCTTGGACGGGGACTGGTCGGGGCGGCGCGGACGGGTGGGCCAACGGCGAACGGTGGGCGGCGATGACCGAGTTCGATCCCGGCTACGGCCAGGAACCGTACGCCAGCCTCGTGGCGGGCTGCCCGGGCCCGGAGGTCAATCCGGCGGCGGATTTCCGCGTCGAGTGGGGGCCGATCTTCCACCGCGGCAGACTCGACGGAACCGCCCGTCTCCTGGTGCTAGGGCAGGACCCGGCCGCGCATGAGGCGATCGCGCGGCGGATCCTCATCGGCACCGCCGGGCGCCGTATCCAGGGCTTTCTCGCGAAGCTTGGGATCACCCACAGCTACACGATGATCAACACGTTTGTGTACAGCGTCTACGGCCAGACCGGCGGGAACCGGCACGCCCACGACCCGGCGATCGGTGCCTACCGCCACCGCTGGCTCGACGCACTGACCGCGACCAACCCCATCGACGCCGTCGTCGCGCTCGGAACCCTGGCTGACAAGGCTTTTCACCACTGGAGGGCGACGCCGACGGGCAGCCAGTACAGCGGTGCCTACCAGCACATCCTGCATCCCACGTACCCCGACAGTTCCACCGCGGCCGACGGTGACCCAACTGCGGCGATGGCGGCGATGCTCGCCAACTGGAACGCCGCTCTCGATGTCCTGCACCCGGCGATCACCCACCCCGACCTTGTGACGCCGCTGGTGCACTACGGCGACGACCTCACGCCCGGCGACCTCGCGACAATCCCCGAGCGGGACCTGCCCGCGGGACTGCCTGCCTGGATGCGCGCCGACGAGGCCTGGGCAAGCCGGCAGGGCACCTCCCCCGTCGAGCGGCGAGCGACCATAGTCGTCACCATCCCGACCGACCTACGCCCCTTCTAACACCACCGCAGCGATCCGCGGCCGCGACCGTCACGGCGGCGACCGCGGCCGCCGTGAGCAATGTCCGTCCGGAAAACATCTACCTGCTCCGCTCCCTAACAAGGCAAATAAGAATGGGCCCCCGCGAGGGGACTGCTTCAAGATCGGATCTGACGCGGGTCCTATGGTTGCGGAGCGTCGTCGCCGCGATTGTCGGTGGCCCAGGCGGGCGGCGGGGTGGCGACATCACCCGATCGTCTGACAGGGGTCGTGTCGGGAATCGGCGGGTCGCGCGGAGGTGACAGCGGCGTTGCTCTGCCTATGCTGTCGGTCATGTCCGAGGTGGGGCCTGTATCCGAGACGCCGGTGGATGCGGCGGTCGGCGGCATTGTCGGCATCCACCATTTCGGACTGACTGTGCGGGACGTCGAGACCAGCGCGGCCTGGTACGAGAACGTCCTTGGTTTCACGCGGGTGGGAGCGTACGAGGCCCCGGACGGGTCGCGCCGCAAGGTGTTCCTGCGGCACCGGGGCCTGAACGTGCGCCTGGGGCTCACCCAGCACCGCGACGGTGACGGCGGTTCGTTCGACGAGACGCGGGTGGGCCTCGATCACCTGGCGTTCGCCGTGGCCAACCGGGATGAGCTGGATAGGTGGGCCCGGCGGCTGGCGGACAGCGGTGTCATCCACTCGGCGGTCGCGCCGGCGAACTCCATTCCCGGCGCTGCCGTCCTGGTCCTGCGTGATCCCGACAACATCCAGCTTGAGCTGTTCGCCGACCCGACGTCGTAGCCCGCGATCAGACGCGGTCCCCTCCCCGCGTGACCCCAGCCGCGGACCCGATCACATGACCAGCGCCAGGCCCGCGGCTGTCTCCTCAGTGGGTGTGCGCGATGTAGACGTCGCAGGGCGCGCGATGGGCGACGTCCGCGGCGATACTGCCCAGGACCCGGGTGACGCCCTGGACGCGCTTGTTGCCCACCACGATGATGCTCGCTCCGAGTTCCTCGGCGACGCTGACGAGCACGTCAGCCGGCTTGCCGAGCTCCGAGCGGGGAGTGGTTGGCAGGCTGGCGAAGTCGGTCGGGAGATCCCCGATCGCCTGCTCGGCGATCTTCAGTGCGGTGTCGCTCGCGGTCAGGTCGAGTTCGTCGAAGGGGCGAGCTGTCTGCGGCCGGTCGGTGGAGCTGAAGGCGCTGACGACGATCAGCTCGTATCCGAGGGCGGAAGCGAGTGTGGCGGCTGTTGTGGCCGCCTTGCTCGCGGTGTCACTTCCATCGACGCCGACAATGATCGTGTCCATGTGGTGCGTCCTCATGGTCTGCGCGGGAGCGCGTCGGGAGCGGTGCCCGCCATGACGTTCTGGCCGCGCTGGTTGGTCGCCCAGGTCTCGATCTCGACCACGGCGTCGCCGCTGTCGTCGAGTCGTTGGCCGGTTACTCGTCCAGTCAGCCGGACGACGTCCGATGGGTAGACGTGAGAGCGGTACTGCCCGTGGATGTGGTCGTGAGCGAGTGGATCTGCCAGCACCTCCGCTGGACACCGACATCCTAGGCGATCTGGGCGCCTGCAGCGCCCCGCCGGCCAGGGGACTGGGCGCGAGGTGGAGCAGACGTGTACTGCGACGGACACCGCGTCGGCCGTCGAAGCGGTGCGGCCTATCTCCGGCCGCGTGTCCAGGCCGCGCCGGCGAACAGGCGTAGCGCCTCCTCGATCTGCGCGGGTGTGGTGTCGACAAGCCGGTCCAGCTGACAGACCGTGACGGTCGTCGGCGAGCGCTTGCCGTTCCCCCGGGCGGTGAGTCCCAACACCCCCTGATCAATGCGAATAGTTAGGACATCAGCCCAGCGAACGTTTACCGTGGGCCTTATTCCCCGCATTTCCGTCGTTATTCCTTTGCTGTCTAATGTGAGGCGGCCAGAGGGTAGCACGGTCGCAAGGAAAAATATCGCCCCGAGCGGAGTCCCGATTGAGGCTACGAGAATACTAAATATGTCGCCGGAGGACCTGGGAGTGGCCGGCGCCCGGGTACAGAAATAGATCCCGATGCCGAGGAGGGTCAGGCTGAACAAGAAGAAGGCCACCGGGAAGTGGAACCTGAACTGGATCTTGTCTGGCCGGGGGGCTGGCGCGGGTGTCGGCCTTGTGGGCCGGGCTGCTGGCCGGGCTGCCGTGGGCTGCTCGGGCCTGGTAGGCGGTAAGGGGGCAGGCGTGCCCTCGGCCGGCCGCGGAGTGGTGGCCGAGCCCGGCGATAGGCGCAGAATGCGTTCCCGGGCAGCCATCAAGGTCAGCCGGTCGGCCGGGTCCTTGGCGAGCAGCCCGGCCAGAACCGGCGCGAGGCCCGGCGCCCGCTGGGCCAGTGGCGGATTTTCGGACAGCACCGCGTGCAGGGTCGCCTGCTGCTCCGCGCGCGCGAAGGGAGAACTCCCTTCGACGACATGGTAAAGCGTGGCGCCGAGGGAGAACGCGTCGCTGGCCGGCGTGCCCCGCTCGCCGTCGAAACGTTCCGGCGCGGTGTACGCAAGGGTGCCGATGACGCCGTGGGTGATGTTCGTGTCGGATTCCTGGACTGCGATTCCGAAGTCGACGAGCACTGCACGACCCTCAGGGGTGAGCATGATGTTCGCGGGCTTGACGTCCCGGTGGGTGATGCCCAGGGCGTGCGCTGCGGCCAGCGCGTCGATGACCTCCACCGCGATCCGGGCCACGTCGGCCTCCGGCAACGGCCCATCCTCCCTGAGGATCTGCGCCAGCGAACGGCCAGAGACCAGCTGCATCACGATCCACGGCCGGCCTCGCTCCGTCAGTACGTCGTGCACAGACACGACATGGGGATGGTCGCGCAGCTTCACGACGTTGCGAGCCTCCCGCTCCGCGCGGGCCACTCGTTCCGCGAACGTCGGGTCGTCGACGCCGCCCGGAACTGCCAGTTCCTTGATGGCGACATCGACCCGCAACCGCTGGTCGAGGGCCTTCCACACCGTCCCGAACCCGCCAGAACCGAGCGGCTCCAGCAGCCGGTACCGCTCGCCATTTAGGTAGCGGATCGTCTCGTTCTCCACGGCGCCCCCCGTGTGCTCCGGCTCGCGAGGCCGCCCGATCAAGCAGCGCTCACCGTCCCGCGCGGCGGGCCTACCGCCAACGCTTGACCGAAGTGTCCACTCTGGGGGACGTCGGTATCAACGGCAGTCGCTTCCGAGACAAGCAGCTGTCTGATTCCCCTGCGGCGACCCAGCTCACGTTGAGCGACCGCTGGTCATAGATAACACCGAAGCTGCAGGAATCCCGACGTTCTGTCGGTGTCCATCCGTGACCCGCCAGACCCAGCGCCACCAAGCAGATCGCCCCGTTAGGCCGGCTACCGGCCTCAGACGAACTCGCAGCAGTTCGGATGACCCAGGCCGAAGTCGCCCTCGCCATCGGCGTCACCAAAGGCCAGGTCTCCATGTGGGAGAGCCGCACCGACCCAGCTCCCTCGGTGTGGCCGCCGCGGGACGATCGCGGATCGACTTGGGCACTGGAGTCTTACCTTCCACCTTTGCTGCAAACAGTACGACGGCGCGTTCGACCAGTACAAGGTCCATTTCGATCACCTCTGGGCCAGCGGGCGGGAGTGGTGCTCGCACTGAATGGGACTCTCGATCGGGTTCGCGATGCCGTGGCCAAGGTGGAGCGAAAGGTTCTCGGTGGCACCGATACAGATCGACTCGGTGAAGTCCTGTACGAGATCGTTGACGCGCTGAAGCGCCTGCCGAGCTAGTGTCTAGTCCCAGTTGATGCATGACGTTTCTGTCCCACCTGATGCCTGACGGCAGGGCTAGGAAACTGAACCGGCCTTGGGGGGCCGGTAGGCCTTGATCCTCGTGACGGGCCGGCTGGTGGTCCGGCCGAGGGCGCGGGGTGGTTCGCCGTCTCCGACTTCGGTGGTGATCGTGGGGGTCGGCGGCGTGGGCGGTGATCGTGCGGCCGGCGGCGCGTCGGCCGACGAGGACGTACTGGCCGGCGATCATGACAGGGCCGGAGTCCGAGACGCGGCGCTGGACGGTGGCAGGCTCGATCGAGGGCCGGGTTGTGGGCCGGCGGGACGGGCGCCCTGGACCCGGCGGGCCTGGTCGGGGGTGAGCGGGTTCGACTGGGTGCGGAGGAGCCCGCCGGTTTGCGGGTCGAAGATGTGGAGCTGGTCGCCGTCGATCGGAACCCCGACCGCGCAAGATCCGTATGGCTGGGGCTCGGGTCAGGGGGCGTTGGCGGACCTTGCCCGGCCGAGAACCCGGCGGTGGGGACAAGCCCGCCAGCTCTCGGGAGGAATCACGCTCGCCCCAGCCATGAGGGCAAGGCCCTCGGATTTGACGGGCCCGGCCCGCGACGACGCGGGCTGCTATCGCCCGAGGTCGAGTACGAAAGGCGAGCCCGGAGCACTTGGCCGCCATCCGTGCTCCAGCGCTTGTCGAATGGCGCTGGCGACCGCGGAGGGAAGTAAGGGGGCGGCCGGGGCCATTAGCCAGTTGTCCAGACGAGGGGTGGCCAGGCGGACGACGAGGGCGGTGCGGCCGGGCGGGTTCGCGCGTTCAACCGCGAAGCTGAGTGGTGTCCAGGCGTTGCCCTGGCAATACGTCGGCTTCCGGCGAACGATCCAGCGGTAGTGGTCGCCGTCGACCACGATCAGTCTGCTACCCCGCTTGTTGAGAGCCACCAGCCCCTCCACCACGTCTCGCCGCACGCGCCGCGCACGGCCAGGACCCGGCGACCGCCACGCAGCCGCCTGCGCGCGGTGCTGGCTCGGCGGGCGCGTCGGCCGCCACCCGCCCGCGCGCGTCGGAGCGTCGCATCTCGGAGGTTAGTAGGCCCACGACCGAAGCGCATAGCCATCGGTGATGGCCTGGCGTGGCGTTGCAAACGCGCTGGTCAGACATGGAGAGCGCCCCGGCAGGAATCGGACCCGCGGCCTACCGCTTAGGAGTGCCACGGTGGCTCGTACGCCAGCCTTCACGGCGGTCCGCGACGCTGGCGGGGCAATGCCACTATGTGGTCTCGACCGCCGCTGAACGGCCGTGAACGAGACCAAGACTGAGACCACGCGTTCCTGCCCGCGGGCACCGCAAGCGCGCGGGCGTCGAGGAGCGGAAGCGGCAGGCAGCGCGGGACGGCACCGTCGTGCGGGCGGTCCTCGACCCGCGAATCAAGAGATATTGGTCATTGTCCGTGAACATCTGTAAGTGCAGGTCACGCGTCGAATGAATTCTGCGGGCATCCACTCTCGTCCGCCGTCTGCCGGCTTGGCTGCAACGCTGGCTGCCGGCGCATGATCGACTTCGCACTGCGGGCCGCGTAGTCGGACTACACGTTGCAGTCGTGCAGGCATGCCAACTCCCAACCGTCACAGCCGTCGTATCAAGCATCACACCCGAATTTCGATGTTGGAACCTCGGCGGGCGTCGCTCTCCGCTGGCCTGACCGTCAACCAACCCCTCTCGATCTCCGGACCCGCCTGTCCTAGACGGCCGCTGACTGACCAGTGTCCCGTAGTAGCTCGCCGGGTCCTCTGCTGATGTGCTGGTTGGTGGCGGAACATGGGATGCTGATCGACAGCGTCACAGACTGTGTCGCTCGGGTGGTTCGGGCTGCCGGGGGGTGGCATGAGGTCGGGTCTGACCGACTGGCAGATCGCTGCGCTTGCCGAGGTTTTCGCGGACCCGGTGTCGGCGCGTCAACTGGTGCAGGAGGCGGGGATCGCGACGGCCGATGTGCCGTGGAGTTCTGAAAGTCCGCGAGTGTTCTGGACGGCGGTTTCGACGCTGCTCGCCCATGGTGTCGCCGTTGGAGGCGCGGAACGGCTGATGACAATCGCTCGTCACCGGTTTCCGGGTCATCCGGGTCTCGACACCGGACCTGGCGGGTCGTCGCCGGGCGGCCCGGCAGGCGGCGTGGTGTGGGAGGTGGCTTGGCCGCGAAATCCGCTGTTCGTTGGGCGGGAGGATGAACTGGCAGCGTTGCGGGAGCGGCTGGTGGGGTCAGGGTCAGCTGCGGTCCTGCCAGTCGCACTCCATGGGCTGGGCGGCGTAGGGAAGACACAATTGGCGGTGGAGTACTGCTACCGATTTGGCGGACAGTACGACCTTGTGTGGTGGATACCGGCGGAGGAGTCGTCGTCGGCCTTAGCTGCATTTACCCGGCTGGTGGAGCGGGTGGGGATTGCGACAGTCGGGTCTGCCGAGGAGTCGGTCGATGCGCTCGTAACAATGTTGGCGTCGAGTAATAGGTTCTCCCGCTGGCTGCTGGTGCTGGACAACGTGGGCGAGCCGGAGGACCTGTTCGGGGTGCTGAGGGCGGCGGCGGTGTCGGGTGGACACGTGCTGGTGACTTCGCGTGATCATCGCTGGTCGGGGCTGGCGCGCACTATTGCCGTAGACGTGCTGCCGTCGGCAGACGCGGTGATGCTGCTGCGGGCGCACGTCGAGCATGTAGGTGAAGAAGACGCGGGCCGGATCGTCACAGCCTTGGGAAATCTGCCGCTGGCGGTCGAGCAGGCCGGGGCGTTCTTAGGGGCGACATCGATGGCGCCTTCCGAGTACGCTGATCTGCTGGCGACGGAGCTACAACGGCTGATGGGCCGGGGTGCACCGAGCGGCGTCCGGCCGGTCGCAGCGACATGGACGGTGATTCTTCACGCCTTCGACGACCCGGCTGTGGTGATGGTAGCTCGGCTGTTTGCGCAGTTTGCTCCGGAGCCGATCCCGCTGGACCTGGTGGGTCCGCACGCTGCTGAGATCCTTCCAGCCCCGTTGAATGAGGTGGCCGCGGACCGGATTGCATGGGCCGAGTTGGTTGGTCGGGTGCTCGCGTTGGCGCTCGTGCGCCGCACCGAGGGCACAGACGCGGTGGTTATGCACCGGCTAGTCGCGCGCGTTCTGCGGGATGATACGCCCGGCGAATTGCGATCGTTCTTGCGCAGGGTGGCGCGTCGACTCATTGCCCATGGACATCCTCAGGTGCGCGACCGGCCGGAGGCGTGGCCTCGGTATGCCCTCCTGCACGCGCACGCGCTGGCCATCGGGTTAGTTGACGATAACGACCCGGATAGCCGCAACATGGTCGCCTGGCTGATCCGATATCTACGGGACCGCGGCGATTACCCGAGCAGTCGCAGCCTGGGTGAGAGCGCACTAGATCATAGCAAGGAAATTCTCGGCGAAGACGATCCGCACACGCTGAGCGCCGCGCATGCACTCGCGTTCGTAGTCCGAGACCAGGGTGACTATGTGATGGCGCGCGCAATGTTTGACGATGTCCTGGCCCGATCCCGGAGGATCCTCGGCGAGGACCATCTGTCCACAATTGACGCCGCGCATCAACTCGCTCGCGTCGTGCGAGATCAGGGTGACTACGCGACCGCGCGAACAATGTTCGACGATGTCCTGACTCGACGCCGTCGAATCCTCGGCGAGGATCACCCGTCCACGATCGCAGCCGCGCATGCGCTTGCGTTCATTGTCCAGGACCAAGGCGACTATGTGACGGCACGGGCAATGTTTGCCGACGTCCTGGACCGGTCCCGGAGGATCCTCGGCGAGGACCACCTGTCGACAATAGGAGCCGCACATCAACTTGCAGGCGTAATGCGAGACCAGGGTGACTACACGACCGCGCGAACAATGTTCGCCGACGTCCTGACCTTATATCGCCGGATCCTCGGAGAGGATCATCCGGACACGCTTAGCGCCGCGCACAACCTTGCAGCCATCGCGCGGGATCAAGGTGACTATGCGGCGTCGCGAACCATGCTTGAAGACGTCGTCAAACGACGCGCACGGATCCTCGGCGAGGATCACCCTGACACAATCGCGGCCGGAAATGCCCTCGGATTCACGGTTCGAGATCAGGGTGACTACGCCACTGCCCGGTCAATACTCGACGACGTCCTGGCCCGCTCGCGTCGGATTCTCGGTGACGACCATCCGTCCACAATTGAAGCCACACATCAACTCGCCCGCGTCGTAAGGGATCAGGGTGACTATGCGGCCGCGCAGACAATGTTCGCCGATGTTCTGGCCCGACGTAGCCGGATCCTTGGCGAGGACCATCCGTCCACGATCGCCGCAGCACACGCCCTCGCATTCGTAGCTAGGGATCAAAGCGACTATGTGACGGCGCGCACGCTATTCGACGACGTCTCGGCCCGCTCGCGTCGGATCCTTGGCGAGGACCATCCGTCCACGATCGCCGCAACACACGAACTTGCTCGTGTCGTGCGAGGTCAGGGCGACCACATTATGGCTCGGGCAATGCTCGACGACGTCTTGGCCCGCTCGCGTCGGATCCTCGGCGAGGACCATCCGTCCACGATCGCTGCAGCACACGAACTCGCGTTCGTAGCTCAAGATCAGGGCGACTACGTGACGGCTCAGACAATGTTCGATGACGTCGTCACCCGACGCGACAGGATCCTTGGCAAGAACCATCCCGACACGATTGCCGCAGCGCACGCGCTCGCGTTAGTAGTCCGAGATCAGGGCGACTACGAGAGGGCGCGAGCGTTGTTCGACGACGTCGTCACCCGATCTCGCCGGATTCTCGGCGACGACCACCCAGACACACTGGCGGCCCGACAAGCCTTAGCGGATGATGGAAACAACTCCGGCCGATAGACCCCACTTTCTACGAGCATTCGGCCCGGAAGGCTTCGGGAAGGTTGATTTTGAATCGGTGACCGGAGAATTCGAGATCATCGACCGGTCGTCCATGGACGACCACCTGGTGAACGTCACGGCGGTCTGGAGTCCACAGACGTCTACGACCGTCCGTCATCGTCCGCTGGCATAGCTGCCAACCTGGCTCCCGGCCCTTGATCTCTTGGCGCTCTTCGCCGTCTGGGCGACGCTGGCGAGGCCCTCGACCGAGCCGGCCGCATCGACACGACCGGACTATCAGCGGAACGGCGTGGCCGCTTCCTGGTGGATGTGGCGCGCGCCCACGCTCAGCGCCGCGACCGCGGCGACGCTATCGCCGCGCTTCTGGAGGCCGAGCGCATCGCGCCCGAGCAGATCCGAGACCACCCAAAAGTCCGCGTCCTGGTCCGCGACCTACTCCAGGACCCTGGATGGCGCTCTGACCAGGACCAAGGCGGTTTGGCGGACCGATGCGGGGTCGTCGGACAGGAGACCCGTAGGACTCATCCCGCCTGGACCGGCTTCCCGTGGCGGTGGCGGTGCTGAAGGAGGCGTTCACGGTCAAGTCCTGGCTTGGTGACGACGGTGTGCCGCGCAAGATTGGCACGGCAGGCGTTGGGGACCGCCGGCCTACCGCCCTGCAAGATCCGCATGGTTCGCGAGGTCGGCGGGCAGCGTTGGCGGATCTTGCCGGACGGTGTCCGTCCGCAGGTCCCGTTGGCGGATCTTGCGCGGCCGAGAACCCGGAGGTAGGGCAGAGCCGCCGGCACACCGAAGGGATCACGCTCTACCTGGGGCATGACGGCCAGGCCCTCAACCACACTGATCCTGTGCGCACTACCGCGACGTACCGACTGGTTGGGCCTGATGGGCTGACTGCAGCGGCCGTGACCCAGCGCCTGGGTCTCCAACCCACTAAGGCGTTCGAGGTCTGCACGCCGGTTAGCAGTCGCTCACGATCGATTCGCGGCACGTCTGGGTGGCTACTGCAGTCCAGTCCACAGGTCGAGTCCGGCGTGGAGTTGGAAACCCACCTGCATCGCTTGCTGGTTCTTTTGGAGCCGCTCGCCCAGCCGCTGTGGGACCTGGTCGACGCCGGCTATTGGGCCAACTGGTTTTGCTTCGTGGCCTCCGAGGCCACCGAGCATGCTGTCGAGCTCGACCGGCGCCTGCTATCACGGCTCCTTGCGCTGCCCGGAGACCTTTGGATCGACTCCTGCGGCGATCCAGACGACGAGTAGCGCCCGCCACCGCTGATCAGATCCACGGGGCGCGCCGCGCCCCTCACGCCACGCACGGCAAGGACCCGACGACCCGCCTGCGCGGGGCGCTGGCGCGCCGTGCTCGGCGAGCCGCCACCCGACCGTGTGCGTCGGAACGCTGCACCGCGAAAGTTAGTAGGCCTACGACCGGAGCGCTTGCCCGCGTCGATCGGCGAGAGCCGTAAACATGCTGGTCAGACGGTCAAAGTGAGTGCCCCCGGCAGGAATCGGACCTGCGGCCTACCGCTTAGGAGGCGGTCGCTCTATCCACTGAGCTACGAGGGCGGGCGTGTCGGCTGCGCGCCGGAGCCGGCTGAGACCGGATCATGCCGCGCGTCGACCAAGCAAGAGTACGCCGGATCGCCTGCCGGCTCGCGACCGAGGTCCGCCGGGCCGGGCCCTGTCTGGTGACCCAGGCCGGAGTCCCGCCGGGACGCCTCCCCGAAGCCCCTGGCCCAGCGCGCCCGCCACCCCACCGGCCATGATCGGCGTTTCGGCCCTCAAGTGGTCGTGATCGGGGCGTTTCCGTGACCGCTGGAGGGCCAAAACGGCGATCATGAGAGCCGCGCGAGGGGCCGGGGGTGCGAGGGGCCGGAGGGCCGTGCGCCGACCGACGCGGGGCAGCGCGGAGGCGCCGCTGGGCGAGGCTCAGCGGCGCCGGTCGTGAGCGCGACTACTGGACGTAGACGAGAGAAGCGGTTCGGCGGTCGATCTGGGCGGGTTTGTCGATTTTCTGGTGGATTCTCACGATGTCGCCGGCGGACTCGATGACTATCGGGGCGCCAGGGACGATGCCGGCCTCCTGGAGGCGGCGCATGACGTCCTCGTAGCTCTGTAGTCGCTCGGAGATCCAGCCGACCGTGACCGGCTTCGCCTGCCCGGCCGCGCCGTCCGCGGTCGAGAGCAGGCTCTTCGGGATGCCGCTGCCGTTCGCGATCTGTTCCACCGCGGGCGGGATCTCGTTGCCGAACGGACAGAATTTCGGATCGCCCAGTAGCACCGTCAGGCGGGCCTCGACCTCGTCGGAGATCACGTGCTCCCACCGGCAGGCCTCGTTGTGGACGAGAGCCCAGTCGAGGCCGATGACCTTGGTGAGCAGCAGCTCGGCGAGGCGGTGCTTACGCATCACTGCCGTGGCCCGGAGCAGGCCCTTGTCGGTGAACTGGACGGTCCGGTCCTCGGCGAGAGAGACCAGGCCTTCGTGCGCCAGTCGAGCCGTCGACTCACTGGCGGCGGGAGCGCTGACGTGCAGCCGCTCCACCAAGCGCGCGCGTAGCGGCGGGATGCCCTCTTCCCGTAGCTCGTACAGGGTACGGAGGTACATCTCGGTACTGTCGATCAGTGCAGTCACCGGCCTCCTTCGTTCACTGCCCAGGGTACGCCGGCACCCGCCGCGATAAGAGCCCCGTGGGGCGCGCCGACGCTCCGGGTCGACCGGGCGCGCCGTCGGAACGGCCCTTGACAAGAGTCTCCTGCCATGGCTCGGCTTGCCACCCGGCGCGTGAGGGGCAACAACCAGCGCGGACCGCCGATTCCATGGGCGCAAAGCCGACGGTCCACGCCTCGATGAGCACTCCGGGCCGGGGCGCGCGCCGGATCCCATGCCGGGCAGTGACCACAGGCGAGAACTACACTTGGCCGGTGAGCACCACGCAGATCCGGCCAGAGACGTCCGACACGCGCACGGGCGAGGGCGATGACTACTCCCACTTCGCCCGCCGTGAGGACATCGTGCGGGCGTCGATCGAGGGCGGTCGTGTGACCGCGCTGTGCGGCTTCAAGTTCGAGCCGGTCCGGGACCCGAGCCGCTTCCCGGTCTGCCCGAAGTGCAAGGAACTCGTCGAGATGGCCGAGCAGTTCGGTTAGAGACTCGCCCCGGCCCGGGCCAGCTGGCCCGGTCGCGGTCCGGTCTTCGACGGTTTCCACTGCCGCGCTTCCTGGCGATGCCCAGCCCTCGTACGCCCGGCACGAGCCGCATGGCCGTCCGGGCATGCCAGGGCGCCGGGTGGCGCCCGTGAGGACGTCAGCGTCCCGCTGAAGGCCGCCACGGCATACAGGCCACGCTCGGCCGGCAGTCGCTAGCCGGCGGGGCGGATGGCGCCCTGGAAGGCGTTCCACCAGACGTTCTCGACCCGGACGACGGCGCCGGTGTGCGGAGCGTGGATCATCTGGCCGTTGCCGATGTAGATGCCGACGTGGTCGAGGCTCGGGTCGAAGAAGACCAGGTCGCCCGGGATCAGCTGGTCGCGGGTGACGTGACGGCCCGCGTTCCACTGGTCGCCGGTGTAGTGCGGCAGCTGGACGCCGGCCTTCGCCCAGACCCACTGCGTCAGACCTGAGCAGTCGAACGTGTCGGGGCCGGCCGCTCCCCAGACGTAGGGCTTGCCAAGCTGCTTGTACGCCTCGGCCACGGCGGTCGCGGCTCCACCGCCCCCCGCGACCGCGACTGCGGGCGCGGTCGCGGGAGCCGGCGGCGTGACGGGGGTCCCGGTGAACGCGTTGGCCGCCTGCCCCACGAGGGCCGACTGCTGGCGCAGCTGGACCTGCTGGTCGGCCGCCTGCTGCGCGATCCGCGCCGCCGCGGCCGCCGCCGCCTGCTGGCGGGCGCGTTCGGCCGCGGCCGCCTCCTCGCGGGCCTTCCGCTCCAGGTCGGCCTGCTTGCTGATGAGGCCGTCGAGCAGGCCCTTCTGGCGTGCCGCGGAGGTCTCGATGATCTGTTTCTGCGTCGCGACGTCGTCGAACGCGGCTCGGGCCGCGGCGAGCGATGCCTGCGCGTCCATGCGGGCCTGGGTGAGGTCGACCCGGGCCAGCCGCTCCTGTGTCTCCGCGGCGCCGGCCCGGCGGGCGAGGGCGTCCAGCGCGCCGACGCGGTCGAGTGCGTCCCCGGGGTCGCCGCCCAGGATCGCCGAGAGCGTGTTCAGGCCCCCCGCCCGGTAGGCCGACGCCGCGAGGTCGCGCCGCTTCTGTACGACGTCCTGGACCGTTCGGTCGGCGCGGGTGACGCGCTGCGCGGCATCGTCCGCGGCCGTCTGGGCTCGCCCCAGCCGCAGCCGGCCGGCGTCGAACGCCTCGGTGGCCGCCGTCATCTGGTCGTCGAGGCCGGACAGCTCGTCGCGGACGGCGGCGATCTGGGCCGTCAGCCCGGCGATCGTGTCCGGTGCGCCGGACGTGGACGGGACTGGCTGCGCCCACGCGGGTGACACTCCAGGCGCGAGAGTCAGCCACCCGGAGATCAGAAATCCCAGCAGAGCGCGGGTGCCCGGAGGCCGGCCGCGCTGGGCGGGTGCCGGCGTGAGCCTGACGGGCCAACGCCGTGGCATCCGCGGGTCCTGGGACAGACCACGGCCACTATGGGGGCCCTCCGATCGTGTGTTGCACACGGCGCGTCACAGTAACTGTCCGAAGTTGTACAGTCACGCATCTGCGCTGATCGACACGGAGAGTCTCCGGGCGCCCACTGCAGGCACACCCTTCTCGACCACGTGCCGCCCAATTTAGCGAATTCACACACCAGAAACAGGGCGGTCACTGGTCTGGAACAGCGCCTAAAGAACCTTCGACACCGGAGGATCCGGGACGAGTGCCGCGAGCAGGCGAACCGGGGACCGTAGTCCGCGCGGCGGCTCGCGCGGGGGGAGTACGACGGGAGAGATATGTCCCCACAAGAACTACAGGACGCAGTCACCAACGCAGGCCTGTCCGCGAACGACGCCTGGATGCTCGCCAGCTCCGCGCTGGTGCTCTTCATGACGCCGGGACTTGCCTTCTTCTATGGCGGCATGGTCCGCAGCAAGCACGTCCTGGGCATGCTGATGCAGAACTTCTTTGCCATCGGCATTGTCACGCTGGTCTGGGCCCTCATTGGCTACAGCATCGCGTTCGGGCCGGACACCAACGGCTTCTTCGGTGGTTTCCACTACGCCGCGATGCAGCACCTGGGTGACCCGACCGCGATCGGGTCGATCAACCCGCAGGGCAGCGCCACCCACCAGACGGTGTTCGTCGCCTTCCAGATGATGTTCGCCATCATCACCCCGGCGCTGATCACCGGCGCGACGGCGGACCGCCTCAAGTTCGGCGCGTTCTGCCTCTTCGTCACCCTGTGGTCGGTCCTGATCTACTCGCCGATCGCCTACTGGGTCTGGAACGCGAACGGCTGGCTGTTCAAGCACGCCGTCATGGACTTCGCTGGTGGAACGGTCGTCCACGCGAACGCCGGTATCGCGGGTGTCGTCCTGGCGCTCGTGCTCGGCAAGCGCAAGGGCTGGCCGGGCGGCGACTTCCGTCCGCACAACGTTCCGTACGTCGTCCTCGGCGCCAGCATCCTGTGGTTCGGCTGGTTCGGGTTCAACGCCGGTTCGGGTGCTGGCTCCGGCTCGCTGGCGGGCTGGGCGTTCCTGAACACCCAGATCGCCACCGGTGTCGCCTCGCTCGCCTGGGTCGTCGTCGAGTGGCTGCGTGACGGCAAGCCGACCACCCTCGGTGCCGCTTCTGGTGCCGTCGCCGGCCTGGTCGCCATCACCCCGGCCTGTGGTTTCGTCTCGCCGATGGGCGCGATCATCGTCGGTGTTCTCGCCGGCGCGCTCTGCGCTCTCGCTACCGCGATCAAGGGCAAGGTCGGCATCGACGACGCCCTCGACGTCGGCGCCGTCCACCTCGTCGGTGGTGTTCTCGGCGCTCTGCTGAACGGCTTCCTGGCCACCACGGACGTCAACCCGCTGGGCAAGGACGGTGTCCTCTACGGCGGGCCATGGAGCGTTCTCGGCTGGCAGGCCGTGGGCGTCGGCGCGACTCTCGGCTACTCGGCCGTCGGCACGCTGATCCTCGGTCTGTTCATCCGGTACGTCGTCAAGGGCCGTCTCAGCGAAGAGCACGAAGAGATCGGTATGGACGAGGCCCTGCACGGTGAGGCCGCGTACCAGTACAGCTCGATCAGCGGTGCGGGCACCATTTCCTCGCCGGCCCCGTCGCTCGTGCCTGAAGACGCGACGGCCTGACCGGCCGCGTCACGGCGGTCTGACCCGGGGCGGCGGAGGTCCTTCCTGCGCCGCCCCGGCGGCCCCACAGCTTGATGGGCGAGGGTGTGTCGAAATCGGCACACCCTCGCTTTTTTGCACCCAGGACGCCCCAACAGGATTCTTTCGGCTTCTCGGCGGAATACGCGAGTACTTTCGCCTCCCCCGCCCGCGGGCGGTGTTCTCCACCGCGGAATGGTCCGTGGACGGCACGTGCTTGCTGTCTGGTCCTGGCCGGTGCCGTCCTGGACCCGATCGCGTCACTGTGAGTGTCGGCCGGCCGCGACCTCACGGCAGTGGCGGCACCGACCTCGACTACACCGCGTCACACTTCCGGGTGACGCGAGGGTCGGCCGGCGTCGCGGCGGTCACGGTGACGGCCTGCCGTCCGGCCCGGAGGTGGGAGTGGAGGGGTCCCAGCGGGCGGAGGCCTTCGATAGTTGTGGTGAGAGACCACTTTTCGGTTCACTTTGGTCGGTGGCGGCGGTAGCGTCGCCGGGTCCGCTCGGTTCCAACGCGCCCGAGCAGACACAGGCCTGACCAAGGGGGCTCGGGTCTGCCAAGGGAGAGGAACAGCAATGACCAAGCTTGTCACCGCGGTGATCAAGCCGTTCAAGGTCGACGACGTCAAGACGGCGTTGGAGGCCCAGGGCGTGCACGGGCTCACGATCTCCGAGGTTCAGGGATACGGCCGCCAGAAGGGGCACACGGAGGTCTACCGCGGGGCCGAATACAAGGTCGACTTCGTACCGAAGATCAAGGTTGAGGTCGTCGTCGACGACGAGGCCGTCGACGACCTCGTGGCCGTGATCACCAAGGCCGCGCAGACCGGCAAGATCGGCGACGGCAAGGTATGGGTGGTCCCCGTCGAGACCGTCGTGCGGGTCCGCACCGGCGAGCGCGGCTCCGACGCCCTCTAGCGCGACGCTGGGCCAGCGACGACGCTCACGCGTACGTCGCGCCAGCCCGCCAGGCGCCCGGGCGACCGGCGCCGCCAGAAGCTCCGGACGCGGCCGTGCCCGGAGCGCGCACCGAGGCTCGGGACCCCCGAGCACTCCCGACCGCTCCCGCCGGGCCCCGCTGGGTGATGGCCTGACAAGCGGGGGGTTCGCCGCCGGTGAACCCCCCGCTTTTCGCTGCCGCTGACGTCCCTGCCCGCGACGTCACCGCCGTGTACGCCCGTTCCTGCCGGCCCGGTGATCGTGGACCAGGCGACGGGGGCGCCGTCCCGCCCGATCGATTCGGTAGATGAGTGTGCTTCGGGCAAGGATCTGACTGAACCGACGGATCTGGAGGTGGTCGCGGTGGATCGGCCGACTGGTGAGCCCGGCCCCGGTGCCACCCCCGCACCGGACGCGGGCGGCCCCGACGCGGTCGCCGGACTCGTGGCACTGCGCGGTCGCGACGACGCCTTTCCGGACCTGGTCGGCGCCCCGCTGCGGGCCGCGCTGACCGATCGGGCCGACGCGGCGCTGCGCGCGTTGTTCGGGAACCCGGGGCCCGGCCTCGCGCTCATCGCCGTCGGTGGCTATGGCCGCCGCGAGCCGGCCTTCGGCACGGATCTCGACCTGGTGCTGGTGCACGACGGCAAACGCGGCTCCGACGCGCTCGCCACCATCGCCGACGGGATCTGGTACCCGGTCTGGGACGCGGGGGTCGGCCTGGACCACAGCGTCCGCACCGTCGAGCAGGCCGTGTCCGTGGCCGACGGCGACCTGAAGGCGGCGCTGGGGCTGCTCGAGGCCCGCCTGGTCGTCGGCGACGAGGCACTCGCGGCCCGGCTCGTCGAGGCCCTGCGCACGCGCTGGCGGGCCAGGGCCCACCGGCGGCTGCCCGAGCTCGCCGAGTTCCAGGCCGAACGGGCCCGCCGGGTCGGCGAGGTCGCGTTCCTGCTGGAGCCGGACCTCAAGGAGGGCCGCGGCGGCCTGCGCGACGTGCAGGCACTGCACGCCCTGGCGGCCGCCTGGGTCGCGGAGCCTCCGGGTGAGCGGGTGCGCGCGGCCCAGCAGCTGCTGCTCGACGTCCGGGGCGAGATCCGCCGCGTCGCCGCGGGCCGGGACCAGGACCGGCTGCTGCTCCAGGACGGCGACGCGGTCGCCGCCGCCCTCGGCTACGTCGCCGCGGGTGCGGCCCCTGGTGCCGAGCAGCCCGACTCGTTCGCGCTCGCGCACGCCGTGGCCGACGCCGGCCGGGCCATCTCGTGGACCTGGGACACCACCTGGAACCAGGTCAGCGGCGCGCTGAAGGCCCGCTCGCGCTGGCGCTCGGCCCGCCCGATCCGCCGCCCGCTGGACGCCGGCGTCGTCGAACAGGACGGCGAGGTCCAGCTCGCCCGCGACGCCGACCCGGCCGGCGACCCGGCACTCGTGCTGCGCGCAGCCGCCGCCGCGGCCCGCGCCGGTATCCCGCTGGGCCGGTACGCGATCGACCGGCTCGCCCGGGACGCGCACCCGCTACCCGACCCGTGGCCGCCGGCCGCGCTCGACGCGCTGGTCGCCCTGCTCGCCGCCGGCGACAACGCCGTCCCGGTGCTGGAGTCGCTCGACCAGGTCGGCCTGCTCGTCCGCGTCCTGCCGGAATGGGCCGCCGTCCGCAGCCGTCCGCAGCGCAACCCGTACCACCGCTACACCGTCGACCGGCACCTGATCGAGGCGGCGGCGAAGGCGGCCCAGCACACCCGCGAGGTCGACCGGCCCGACCTGCTGCTGCTCGGCGCGCTGCTGCACGACATCGGCAAGGGCTACCCCGGCGACCACACCGACGCCGGCATCCTGATCGTGGAGAAGCTCGGGCCCCGGCTCGGCCTGCCGCCGGACGATGTCGACGTGCTGGTCGCGATGGTCCGCCACCACCTGCTGCTGCCCGACTCGGCGACCCACCGCGACATCGACGACCCGGCCACGATCGAGGCCGTCGCGCAGGCGGCCGGCAGCATCCGCGTGCTCGGCCTGCTGCACCGGCTCACCGAGGCGGACTCGAAGGCGACCGGCCCGACCGCCTGGAGCGCCTGGAAGGCGCGTCTCATCGGCGACCTGGTCGCGCGGGCGACGGCCGTCCTCGGCGGCGGCCCGGTGCCCTATGCCGGTGAGCTCAGCGAGCGGCAGCTCGCCCTGCTCGCGCTGCCCGACGAGCACCTGGTGCAGGTCAACAAGCTGCCGGACGAGGGCATGTACGAGGTCGTGGTGCTCGCCCCCGACCACGTCGGCCTGCTCGCGGTCACGGCCGGCGTGCTCGCGCTCAACCGGCTCGACATCCGGCGGGCCTCGGCCCGCGGCGCGGACGGCCGGGCGCTGCTGCAGGCGGCCGTCGCGGCGACCCACGGGCAGGAGCCCGACCCGCGCCGGCTGCTCGCCGACGTCCGCCGCGGGCTGGAGGGCCGGCTCGACGTCGCCGGCCAGCTCGCGGCCCGCGAGGAGGCCTACGCGACCCGCCGGCCCTGGCGCACCCCCGGTCCGCCGCGGGCGACGTTCGACGACTCCGGCTCGCGGACCGTGCTGGAGGTGCGCGCGCCCGACCGGGCCGGGGTGCTGTTCCGGATCGTGCGGGCGCTCGCCGGCGTCGGCATCGACGTGCACACCGCGATCGTCGCGACGATCGGCCTGGACGTCGTCGACGCGTTCTACATCCAGGAGGCCGACGGCGCCGAGGTGGTCGGCGAGGCCCGCCGCCGCGAGGTCAGCGAGGCCGTCGCCGCGGCCCTCATGACCTCCGACACCCCGGCGCCGGAGGCCTAGCCAGCCGCGGCTACCGGTCCGTGCCGGTGAGGGCGGCGTCGAGTGCGTCCAGCTCGCCTGTGAACTCGGTGCGCAGCGACGCCTTGTCGGTGTCGTCGAGCCAGGTGGCGTCCACGCCGTTGAGGACAAGGGTGCGGACGGTCGACTGGTCGTAGCCGAGGGCTGTGCACAGCTCGACATACTCACGGCCGAGGTCGGTGTGGAACATCGTCGGGTCGTCCGAGTTGAGCATGACGTTCAGGCCGGCGGCGACCATGTCCTTGATCGGATGCGCGGTCAGGTCCGGCCAGCCGTAGACGACGGCGGTCGACGTCGGGCAGCAGGTGAAGTAGATGCCCTCGTCCTTGCAGCGGTTCAGCACGGCGGTGTCGGCCAGGATGTGGTAGCCGTGGTCGATCCGCTCGCAGCCGAGCACGTCCAGGCAGGTGGTGATGTTCACCGGCGGGGCGTCCTCGGAGGCGTGGCTGGTCAGCCGCAGGCCGCCGGCCTTGGCCGCCCGGTAGGCCTCGACGAACTTCTCCGGGGGGTCGGGCGCCTCGGCGCCGTCCATCCCCAGGCCGATCAGCTCGTCGACCCGGTTCGCCAGCACCTCCTCGACCATCTGCCTGGCCAGCTCCGGCGCGTCCTGCCGGTAGACGTCGGCGATCAGCTTGCAGCGCACGCCGAAGTCGGTCTCGGCCGCCCGGATGCCGTCCACCAGGCCGTCGATGACGGTCGCCATCGGGATGCCACGGCGGGTGTGCAGCGTGGGGTTGAAGAACATCTCCCGGTACCGCAGGTTGCCCAGCCGCACCCCGTCCTCGAGGGACTCGTAGGCGCATCGGGCGAAGTCCGCCCGGTCGATCAGCGTCGACGACACCATGCCGAAGATCTTCAGGAACTCGTAGATGGTGTCGTAGTCGTAGAGCCGGGCCACCTCGTCCGTCGGCAGCGCCACCTCGTGCTTGCGGGCCAGGTCGGCGAAGGTCGCCGCCCGGACCGTGCCCTCGAAGTGGCAGTGCAGCTCGACCTTCGGCACCTTGCGCAGGTACTCGGGATAGTCCATCGCTCGCCTCCACGCTCCAGCCACGGGCCGCACGCCTGGACGGCCGGGCGGCCCCACGCTAGGACGTCGGGAGCGTCGTTGACGTTTCGGTACGGGAAAGTCCAGGTCACGGCACGGGCCGGGCGGAATGATCGCCGTTTTCGCCCTCGCGTGGTCGTGAATCGGGCCTGGGTGCAACCGTTTGAGGGCCGAGCTCGCGCTCATGCTCTGAGCGCGGTGAGGGCAGACTCTCTCGGGGGCGGACTAGCTCCGCCAGAGCGGCACGGTCACGCCGTGGACAGGCAGACCATCAGCGGGGCAGGCCTGACTGGCGCGGCGTCGCAGACCCGTTCCGGGCCCGGTGGACCGTCCGCCGGCGCGGGGCGGGCGCCGCGTCGAGGTCGTGGGGACGATCGGCGCGTACGCTCCCCGGCCGCTGGCGGCGCTGCCTGGCCGGCGACGGTGCCGACCCGGCCGTGGCGAGTGACGCGGCCCGGCCATCGGCGGTGACGCGCCGAGCTGGCAGGTCGGCCCCGGCTCGGACGGTCGCGACAGCTGGGCCGGCGTCAACCGGGCGGGCGCGATCACGACCAGCCGGCGCAGCGGCGCCGTCGCGGCGGCCGGCCTGGCAGCCGAAGCCCCCTGGGCGGTCGCGGCACTCGCGGCGCCGGCGTGGGCTGGTGCCTTCGGGCCCTGGACCGGCCGGCGCGGCTCCGGCGCAGTGACAGGCCGGGGCTCGATCGCGAGCAGTTCGCGGCGGACCTGTTCGAGCAGGTCGCTCAGCCGGACGTCGAGGCCCTTGCACACCGCCGCGAGCACCTCGGAGGACGCCTCCTTGCGGCCCCGCTCCACCTCGGACAGGTAGGGCACGGACACCCGGGCGGCGCCGGCGACGTCGCGCAGCGTCCGGCCCTGGTCCGTCCGGTAGCCGCGCAGCGCGTCCCCGACCAACCGGCGCAGCAGCGGAGGCGCCTCGCCCGACTCGGCCATCCGCCGCCTCCCCAGCTCGGGCCCGCGGGCCTCCGTTTTGACACTGATCGTAGGCCGGCTGGGCGAGCCCGGTCCGGGAACCTTGGGAAGGAGCCGGCCCGGTCGTCCCCGCGGGCCTGTCGTCTCCGCGGACCCCGCCGTCCCGGCTGGGTCGGCTGTCACGGGCGGGCTTGGTTGTCCCTGGCGGGTTTGGTCGTTCGGGCGGGCTCAGTCGTCCCGGTGGGCGGTGTCGGGCGCGAACGCGGGTAGGCAGACCGAGATGTAGTCGGCGCCGTCCGCGCCCAGCGTGCTGTAGCGGACCCACTCGCCCGCCGCGGTGTGGATGGCCTGGCCGGCACCGACCTCCACCCGCCCGCCCTCGTGCTCGACGGTGACGACGCCGCGCAGCACCACGGTGTACTCGTCGAACTCGGGGCGCTGCCCCGGCTCCTCCCAGCCGCCCGGAGCGGTCATGTGCGCGATGCTCACGCCGGGCGTCCCGCTGTTCACCTGCCCGACGTACTCGCGGATGATCTTCGGGAGGTTGCCGGCTGCTTCGATGATGGTCGGCTTCTCGATGAAGGTGGGCATAAGTCTCATCTTCGCCGACCCCCGGGAGTGACCTGTCGAGTCCTGCCTGGTGGTCGCGGATCCTGGCTCCTCGTGACCACCAGGTAGGACTGTTCGCCTGGCCCGGTCAGGTGCGGTAGCCGAAGGGAGACTCCGCCGGGACGGCACGGGCGGAGGCGACGACCTCGTCGATGAGGCCGTAGTCCCTGGCCTCGTCGGCGGTGAACCAGCGGTCGCGGTCCGAGTCGCGGTCGATCTGCTCGACGGTCTGGCCGGTGTGGAACGCCGTGCGCTCCTGGATGACCCGCTTGGTGTGCAGCGTCTGCTCGACCTGGATCGCGATGTCGGAGGCGGTTCCGCCGATGCCGCCGGACGGCTGGTGCATCATGATCCGGGCGTGCGGCAGCGCGTACCGCTTGCCCGGGGTGCCGGCGCAGAGCAGGAACTGCCCCATCGAGGCGGACAGCCCCAGCGCGACGGTCGCGACGTCGTTGTCCAGGTACTGCATGGTGTCGTAGATCGCCATCCCGGCGGTCACGACGCCGCCCGGCGAGTTGATGTACAGGAAGATGTCGCGGCGCGGGTCCTCGGCGCCCAGCAGCAGCAACTGCGCGCAGACCCTGTTCGCGACCTCGTCGTCGACGGCGGAACCGAGGAAGATGATCCGCTCTCGCAGCAGGCGCTGGAACACCTGCTGGCCCAATCCGAACTCGTCCGACCCCTCGGCCATCTGTCCCTCCGGCGGCTGCGCCCGGCGGGCCTCGCGAGTGACGCGAGAAAGGCCCGGTCCGGTAAACCCAGCCTCCCCCGCCGACCCCACCCCCCGGCCGATCCTCTGCCCCCAGCAGATCTGCCGCAGGCAGAACCCCGCCGGCGCAGGCAGCGGTGGCGCCGATTTCCATACCCAATCGCGGATCTTCGGCCTCGTGCGGCCGGCGCCATAGGCAAGATCGTGAACCTGGTATGGATAAAAGACGCATATCGGGCGGGAGGCGCCGGTTTCGATACCAGACCGGCGATCATCGCACCTGAGTACGTCGCCGACCGTCGATGATCGCCAGCTTGGTATCGAAACCGGCGTCGAGCCGACCACGGTCGCCGGGCGTGGGAGCGGCCGGGACGGCTGGGCGTTCTCGCGCGATCATCAAGGGTGGAGCTGGTCCCCACGACGTGACCACGGCCTCGCCGAAACGCAACCACAGGCTCGCTGGGACGCGCCCACGGGTGCCAACCACCGAAGAGGCCAGCCCCACGTCATCCACGTCCAGCTAGTCAGGCGTTGGGAGGGCGCTCAGCGCCCGAGGTTGGGGGCCGGAGGCGCGAAGGGCCGTTTCCGGCCCTCAACCCTAGTCGGCGGCGCGGCGGGCGCGGTGGGCGTCGTCGTGCAGGACGCCCAGGAACGACTCGGCGATGCGGACCTGCTCCTCGAGGGAACGCAGCTTCTCCTCGCCGAGGGCGATCCAGGTCTCCAGCCGCTCGAGGAGCTCGGCGCGCCGTTCCGGGGCGGCATCAGCGCTGGTCGCCTCGTCGCGAAGGTCGATGAGTGCTCGCATTTCCTCGAGGGCGAAGCCGAGCGGCTTCATCTTCTTGATGAGCAGCAGCCGGTCGACCGCCTCGTCGTCGTACAGCGGTGTGCCCGTCCCGTCCTCGCCGACGGCGGCGAGGATCCCGGCCTCGGCATAGAAGCGGGTGGTGCGCAGCGACAGGGTGACCTTGTCCGCCACGTCACCGATCTGGTAGACCTCGCCCCCAGCACCGGGGGCGGACGGGATGCTTTGGGTGTTGGACAACTGAACCCTTACTCGATGCGGGACTCGGACGGATGAGTGCTGTTACGTCGCGGCCGGCCGCGACCAGGCCGGCCGGCCTGGCTGCTCGCGCGCCCGCGTCGGTGGCGCGGGGGACCGGGTCAGGTCCGTTCGGTGACCGCCTCCTGGCCGTCGCCGGGGTCGTCATCCCGGATCGGCGCGATCGCGGGGGAGCTGGGATCACGGGTCGCGTCGTCATGCAGGCCGGCGACGAAGTCGGCCGCGATGCCGGCGCGGGCTCGCAGGTCGGCGAGCTTCTGCTCGGCCAGCGCAGCCCAGGTCCGCAGGCGCTCCCGCAGCTCGTGGCGGCGTTCGGCGGTCAGGCCCGGCAGCCGCAGCTCATCGCGGACGGCCAGCAGCGACCGCATCTCCTCGAGAGTGAACCCGAGCGGCTTCATCCGCTTGATCAGTAGCAGCCGGTCGAGGGCATCCTCGTCGTAGAGCCGGAAGCCGCCCTGGGTCCGCCCGACCGGGGTCAGCAGCCCGGCCTCCTCGTAGAACCGGACGGTGCGCAGCGACAGCCCAACCTGGCGGGCGACGTCCCCGATCTGGAGGACCGGTGGTGCCTCAGCGGCCACGCCTCGCGTGGCCGTGCTCGAATCCCGTCGGACGGTGAACAAAGGCTGCCCCCCCATCACGCCGAGTATCCGTAGGTCGAAGGCCGGCGGCCCGCTCCTGGGACTTTGCGGCGCTTCATCCCTTTAACTTAACGCAGTGCGTTCACGGGGCCGGGGCCGGCTGCCGCTTGGCGTGCCCGGTAAGCCGCGCGTCGAACTCGTGCACCCACCCGGATCCGGGCGAACGCTTCGAGCGTAGTGGCAGGTCGGGTGCTGGCCAGCCAGTTTGGGGGATGTTGATCGGACGCGCGGGGCCGGGGCGCGAGGCGTTCGCCTCAGGGGCTCGCCGGGCCATCACTCGCGGTGGCCCCGTCGGACGTCCCGTCGGTCGATCCCGTGGCGGGTTCGGTGGCCGAGCCGGCGACCCGGTCGGCGCGATCCGCGCCCGGCCCGGGCCCGCCGGGTCGCGTGCCTGTTCTCGGCGCGGCCGTCGGGAGCGGCCTCGTCCCCGGTCCGGTCGAGAGCGGCCCGGTCTGAGGCAGCGGGACGGTGCGAGGCCCCGCGTACGGAGCTGACCCAGCCCTAGGTCCGGTCGTCGGGATCGGTCCGGTCTTGGGCCCCGCGGTGGGGATCGGCCCGGTCTTCGGTCCTGCGGTGGGGATCGGCCCTGTTCTCGGCCCCGCGGTGGGGATCGGTCCGGTCTTCGGTCCTGCGGTGGGGATCGGCCCTGTTCTCGGCCCCGCGGTGGGGATCGGTCCGGTCTTCGGTCCGGTCGTGGGGATCGGTCCGGTCTTCGGTCCTGTGGTCGGGATCGGTCCGGTCTTGGGCCCGGTCGTGGGGATCGGGCCTGTTCTCGGCCCCGTGGTGGGGATCGGGCCGGTCCGGGGGCCGGTCTTCGGGAGCGGGCCCGTTCGCGGGCCGGTCCGGGGGAGTGGCCCGGTACGAGGTCCGGTGGGCGGAAGCGGTCTGGTCGTCCGGATTGGGCCTGTGGCTGGCCCCTTGATCGGAAGCGGACCGGCAATCGGCCCGGTCGTGGAAACCGGGCCGGGGCTCGTCGTCCCGGGCAGGTCGGTGGTCGGGGGTTGGCTGTCGTCTTCGGAGGTGTCCCCACGGTCTGGCCCGAGGACGGCCGGCCACCAGAAGACGACCATGAGCAGGCCGAGCGCCGCCGGGATCACGATCGTGAGGGCCTGGACAAGCGTCATATGCGGGCTGAGCGCGAGCGCGAGCCCGAGCCAGATGGACAGCACCCCGAAGGCCGCGCCCTGCGCCGTGGTCTTCGAACTGGGCCGCTCGCCCGGGAGCGGGATCGCCGGTGCGTTCGCCGGGTCGCGGAGGTCCTCGAGACCGTCCGGGTCGGCGAGCCTGATCGGCACGAGATCCGGCTCCGCCGGCGAGAGCTCGATCGCCGCCGTCGGGCGCAGCAGATTGACGGATCCGTCCAGGCTCGCGACGGCGAGCAGCCCGCGGGCCGGGGAGAAGGCCACCGCGGTGACCGGCAGCCGCGCCCGCAGCCGGCCGACCGGGACCGTCGGGTCGGTCAGGTCCCACAGCGCGACCTGATCGGCGCTGACAGTCGCCAGCCACCGCCCGTCCGAGCCGAACTCGACCATGGTCACCCAGCCGGAGTGCGCGTCGATCGAGGCCCGTGGCGCCGGCGCCGACGGGTCGACCGTGTGCCAGAGGTCGACGGCGCCGTCGTTGCGCCCCACCGCGAGCGTCTGGCCGTCCGGCGCGACCGCGACACCGAACAGCGGACCCTCGCCGGCGGTCAGGTGCGTACGGCGGACCGGCGCCGAGGAGACATCCCAGAACTCGACCCGCTCGCCGACCGTCGCGAGCCAGCGGCCGTCCGGGAACGTCGCCGCGCCGCGCGCCGCCCGCCGGTCACCGGCGCGCCCGAGGACGCGGGGCCGGCTCGGGACGGTGACGTCCCAGACCCGGGCGGACTCGCCGGCGAACGTGCCGACCAGCCGGCGCCCGTCGGCCGAGAAGTGCAGGCCGGTCAGCCCGCCGGGGTGGTCGAGCAGCGCCCGGGGCACCGGCGCGCCCGCCCGGTCGATCCGCCAGAGCGCGGCGTGCGCGGTGTCGTAGCCGGTGGCGAGCCAGGCCCCGTCGGGGGAGAACGCCACCGCCGGCCCGGCGGCGAACCGGGTTCTGATCGTCCAGCGCTGCCGGGGCGTGGTCGGGTCGGTGATGTTCCACAGGCGGATGGCACCGTTCCCGCTCGCCGTCGCCAGCCGTCGCGCGTCCGGCGAGAACGCGACGGCGTACACGGGCGAGGTCACGTCGACGCGGTTCCTGGCCCAGCCCGGCAGGACCGACACGCGCGGCGGGCGCGACCAGCGGGGCGACCGTCGCCAGCCGCGCTCGAAGAACCAGCGCAGCCGTCGGGGCCCCTCCGGCTTCGGCTCGGTGTGCGGGGCCAGCGACCAGCGCAGCGCCGGGCGCCGGCCCGGCACCAGCGACCAGATCAGGGCGACCGGCCAGAGGAGCAGCCACGCCCACCGCACCCGCAGCCATCGGGCCCAGGCCCACCGGCGGCGACCCGGACCGGGCAGCACCCCGACGACCGCGAAGGCGTCCGGTTCCTCCTGGGACGCGTCCTCTTCGGGGCTCTCGGCGCCCGGGCTGGCCCTGCCGGGGTCGTCGTCCCCGGCGGCGCCCTCGCTTACCGAGGTGGGCGCTTCCGACATCTCCGTGGCCGTCTCGCCCGTCGCCGTGCCGCTCGTGGCCGGAGAGCGCCTGGTCGTGGTGTCGGCGCCAGCGGCCCGCGTGCGGGTCGGCGCGTCGCCGGGTATGGCGGTCGGCGCGGTCACCGCGGCGGTGGCGAACGGCCCGTCGATCGGCGGCAGCAGCATCGGCCCCGTGTCGGGCGCGGGCGGCGGGATCGGGACCGGCCCCGTCGTGGGGTCGTCCGGGATCAGGAAACGGAGGAACTCACCGAGATCCCCGCTGCCGGTGGAGCCGACCGACGAGCTTCTGGTCTCGACCGGTTCCGGCATGGTGTCCTGGGCGGCCGGCGGCGCCGGCGGCGCCGGCGGTGCCGGCGCGGCCTGCGTCGCGGCGTCTTGCGTGGCCGCGGCTTCGGTGGTGCTCGTCGTCGACTTGGCCCGCGTGTTGGCCCGCGTGCGGGTCGCCCTGGCCCGGGCCGGCTTGGCCGGCGGAGCCGACGGTGGTTGCGTCGGCGGGATCTCGGTCACGGCGGTCTCGGAAGATGCGTCCTGGACGGGCTCGGGCGCCGACGAGGGCGGCGGTGCGGGAGCGGGCACAGCAGTCTCGTCCCCCCGCGGTCCCATGACCCCCAAGAATGGCACCAGGCGACGCCGGGTTTGGCGCTGGGTTGCCGGGTTCGGACCCTACCGCGTGCTGGGCCTTGTTTCAGTCGGTCGACGCCGGCGAGGCCGCGCCGGCTCCGCTACGGCCGCGCCGCCTGGCCGGCTGGGTAGCCCAGCAGGAACAGGGCCTCGGCCAGCGCGATCTGTTCGATCTCGCTCGGCGCGACGCTCTCGTTCGGCGCGTGCATCAGGCAGGCCGGCTCCGCGACGCCGATCAGCATGATCTCCGCGTCCGGATAGGTCCGGGCGAACGTGTTGCACAGCGGGATCGCGCCGCCCTGCCCCGCGGTGGTGACCGGCCGGCCGTAGGCCAGCGACATCGCCGCGGCCATCGCCCGGTAGCCGGTTCCCTCCGTCGACGCGCGGAACGGCGCGCCGAACCCCTCCAGCTCTACCTCGACCTGGACGTGCCAGGGCGCGGCGGACCGCAGGTGGGCGGCGAGCAGCTCGAAGGCGGCCTCCGGGTCGACCCCGGGCGGAACCCGCAGGTTCAGCCGCGCCGCGGCGTACGGCTGCACCGCCGACGGAGCGCCGGTCAGCGGCGGCGCCTCGACACCGATGACTGTCAGTGCCGGGCGGGCCCACAGCTGGTCGGCGACCGTCCCGCTGCCGAGCAGGTCAACCCCGGGCAGGACGTGCGCGTCCGCGCGCAGCTGCTGTTCGGGGTAGGCCTCGCCGTCCCAGACACCGCCGTTGGCCAGACCGGTGATCGTGACGTCGCCGGCCTCGTTGTGCAGCGTCGCGAGCATCGCGACGAGCGCGAGCAGCGCGTCCGGCGTCGCTCCGCCGAAGGTGCCGCTGTGCATGCCGCTGGTCCCGGTCGTCACCCGGACGACGGCGCTCACCATGCCGCGCAGCGCGGTCGTCATGGTCGGCACTCCGACGGCGACGTTGCCCGAGTCGCAGATCACGATCGTGTCGGCGGCGAGCACCTCCGGGTGCTGCTCGACGAACCGCTCCAGGCCGCCGGTGCCCTGTTCCTCGGAGCCTTCGACGATCACCTTGATCCCGACGGCCGGCGCGTCCCCGACCGCGCGCAGCGCCGTCAGGTGCGCCATCAGGTTGCCCTTGCAGTCGGCGGCTCCCCGGCCGTACCAGCGGCCCGCCCGCTCGGTCAGCGCGAAGGGCGGGCTGTCCCAGCGCGTGTCGTCGCCGGGCGGCTGGACGTCGTAGTGGGCGTAGAGCAGGACCGTCGGCCCATCCGCCGGGCCTTCCGGCCCGCTCTTGGCCGCCGGGCTGGCCGGGCGGTGACCGATGACGGACGTCGAGCCGTCCGGCGTCTCCACCAGCCGGACGTCCGGCAGCCCGGCGTCCCGCAGCGCGGCCGCCACGAGGTCGGCGGCGCGCACACAGTCGGCCGACGGCCCGGTCTTCGGGTCGAAGACGCTCGGCAGCGCCACCAGCTCGGCGAGATCCTCGATCGCTCGCGGCATCAACGCCCGCACCCGCCCGGCGACCTCGGCCGCCAGCTCCCGCGTGACGGCGTCGGACAACCCCGGGGTTCCGGCCGGAGCGGCGGTGGCGTCTCGGCCGGACAGGCCGGCGGTCGGGGAGGTCCGGGACGGGCCGGGGGCGACGGGCATGGCCACTATCTGACCACGCCCCCCACAGGTGTGCCGGCGCCGGATGGCGGATCACGAGGCCCCGCCCACCTCGGGCGCGCCGTCCGGCCGTGGGCTGGGATTCTGGACGCATGGACGACCGGGCCGGCGAGAACAGGCAGGCGGCCGGGCTGGATCCGGTGACGCTCTCGGTGCTGTCCAGCGCGCTGGCCGGCATCGCAGAGGAGATGGGGACGCTGCTGGTCCGCAGCGCCTACTCGTCGAACATCAAGGAGCGGCGGGACTGCTCGGCCGCGCTGTTCGACGCTACCGGCCGGATGGTCGCGCAGGCGGCGCACGTCCCGGTGCACCTGGGCGCGCTGTACGAGTCCGTCCGGGTGGTCGCCGAGCGCGCCGCCGCGCGGTCACCCGAGGCCGCGGACGGGCCCGGTGACGTCTGGGTCCTCAACGACCCGTTCGCCGGTGGCAACCACCTCCCGGACGTCACCCTGGTCAGTCCGCTCGACTTCGAGGGCGAGATCGTCGGCTACGCGGCCACTCGGGCACATCACTCCGACATGGGCGGCATGCGGCCAGGCTCGATGCCGGCCGACTCCCGCGAGATCTTCGCGGAGGGGCTGATCATTCCGCCGGTCCGGCTGGTGTGCGCCGGCGTCTGGCAGGAGGACATCCTCGACCTGATCTGCGCGAACTCCCGTACCCCCGACCTGCGCCGCGGTGACCTGCGCGCGCAGGCCGCCGCGAACCGGCTGGCCGGCGTCCGGCTCGCCGAGCTCGCCGAGCGCCATGGCGTCCGCACCGTCCTGGCCGCCTTCGACGAGGTGCTGCGGTACGGCGAGCGGCGCAGCCGGGCGCTGGTCGCGCTGCTGCCCGACGGCAGCTACGAGGCGGCCAGCGAGCTGGAGGGCGACGGCGCTGACGACGTCGACATCCCGTTGCGAGTCCGCGTGACCATCGCCGGTGACGGCCTGACGGTCGACTTCGCCGGCACCTCCCCGGCCGTGCGCGGCAACGTCAACTGCCCGCGCGCGGTGACCCGCTCGGCCTGCTGCTTCGCGCTGCGGGTGCTGCTGCCCGACGACGTGCCGGCCAACGACGGCACGTACGCGCCGCTGACCGTCGTGACCGAGCCCGGGTCGCTGGTGGACGCCCGCCGCCCGTCGGCCGTCGTCGCCGGCAACGTCGAGACCTCCCAACGGATCGCCGACACGGTGCTCGCCGCGCTCGGCGCGGCCGTCGACGCCGCCCGCGCGGCCCGGCCCGGCGGGCCGGCCGCCGGCGCGGACCCGTTGCCCGTGCTGCCCGCACAGGGCCAGGGGACGATGAACAACCTCGTGATCGGCGGGGACGGCTGGACCTACTACGAGACCCTCGCCGGCGGCGCGGGCGGTTCGGCACGCGGCCCAGGCCCGTCCGGGGTCCACGTCGGGATGACGAACACGCTGAACACCCCGATCGAGGCGTTGGAGCTCGAATACCCGATGCGGGTCGAGCGCTACGAGCTCGACGAGACGACCGCCGGCGCGGGCCGCCACCCCGGTGGGGCCGGCCTGGTCCGCTCCATCCGGGTGCTCGCCCCCGCGACCCTCTCGGTCCTCACCGACCGCCGCCGCCACGCTCCCCAGGGCGCCGAGGGAGGCGCGCCGGGCGCCGTCGGCCACAACGACGTAGACGGCGACCTCCTCCCGCCCAAGACCAGCCGCCCCCTCACCGCCGGCTCCGTCGTCACGATCCGGACCCCAGGCGGCGGCGGCTGGGGCACCCCCGGCTGACCACCAGTCCCCTTTTAGATCATGAGCGGGCCGGCCGCGGTCTGACCGGCAGAGCGTGGTTTTGCATGGACTTGATCGCCGTTTGGGCCCTGGAATGGTCGCGACGGGAGCGTTTCTACGACCACCCCAGGGCCCAAACGGCGATCATGAACGGCTACTTGGCTCCACGCCAGCGGCCTCAGTGACTCGGTGGTTGGGGGATCGCGGCCGTGCGGGGAACGTGGCCGTGGTTCCCGCCCGGCCACGGCACGACCGCGATCCGTCTAGGGGGTGGGCGGGCGGTCGCCGGGCGGCGGGTGCTCGGCGAGGGCCGGTGGGTAGGCGGCCGTGGGGAGGCCTTGGGCGCGGCGGCGGGCGGGGCTGCCCAGCTCGATCTGGATGGTGCGGACGGAGCGCCAGTTGACGAGCATGGTTCGGCCGTTCGCCAGGTGGAGCTGCTCGACCTCGCAGCGGAAGACGGCCTGGGCGACGCGTCGGCGCAGTTCCTCCGGGTCGGTGTCGGCCGGCAGCTCGAACGCCTGGCCGTCGATCACGATCCGCACCCCGGCCTCTGGCCGACCGGTCCCAGTCACAGGTCAACGTTCGCACGTGTGTTCGAGTAAGGCAACGTCGTGGGCTCCGCTCCTGCTCACGTGTCGCCATGTGCACGGTCTGGTGCCGACCGGAGTGGCTAGCCCGCTCGCCCGTCACGGCCCGCGTTCTATTGCTTTCGTGTCGTTTTCGATGGCCTGGCCTGCCCACCTCGGTGGGCCAGGAGTCCGGGCATCGTCGTTCTGGAGGCTCTTGCGTCTAAGGGTAAGGCTGTCCTAAGTTAGGCAAGCTTGCCTTAGGTTAGGTCAGCTTGAGTCGGTCCGGAGTGGCGAAGGGAAGGGGTGGCCGGTGCTTCCCACTTTTGTGATCGGGCTGCGGGAGGGGCTGGAAGCATCCCTGATCGTCGGCATCGTCGCCGCCTTCCTCCGGCAGCGCGGCCGGCGCGACGCGTTGCGCCAGGTCTGGTTCGGTGTCGGCCTGGCTCTGGTGCTCTGCCTGGCCGTCGGCATCGCCCTGCAGGCGGTCGACCGGGAGCTGCCGCAGCGCCAGCAAGAGGGGCTGGAGACCGTCATCGGGCTCATAGCGGTGGCGATGGTCACCTACATGATCCTGTGGATGCGACGCAACTCCCGCGACCTCAAGCGCTCGCTGGAGAACGCGACCGCGTCGGCGCTCGAGACGGGGTCCACCGGCGCCCTGGTCGCGATGGCCTTTCTCGCCGTGCTGCGGGAGGGCTTCGAGACGGCCGTATTCCTGATCGCGGCCTTCAACGCGAGCACTTCGCCCGCCAGCGCGGGCATAGGAGCGCTCCTCGGTGTGCTCGTCGCGGTTGTCATTGGTATTGGTATCTACCGCGGCGGCGTGCGCATCAACCTCTCCCGTTTCTTCCGGGTTACCGGGCTCGTTCTCGTCCTGGTCGCCGCCGGACTGCTTGCGACGGCCGCGCACACCGGCCACGAGGCTGGCTGGCTGAATGCCGGCCAGAAGCAGATGTTCGACATGTCGTGGCTTGTGCGGCCGGGTACGCCGTTGGCCAGCGTGTTGACCGGCGTGCTGGGGCTGCAGCCGCGCCCGGTCGTCGCCGAGTTCGTGGCCTGGATCGTCTATCTCGTCCCGCTGGTGCTGTTCATCGCCTGGCCGACCAGGCGGCGCGGGTCTCCCGCCGCGGCGGCCACGACGGCACCCGTGGCGGCGGAAACCGCGACACCGCAGGGCTCCGCCCCCGACACCACCGTGCCGGCGACTGTCGGGTCGGCGCCCGCCGGGACGGCGGCACAGACGTCGACGGGTGAGCTCCAACCGGAGCCGGCTCCCCGGAAATAGCACCGCGTCGAACACCAGCGGCCGCAATACGCCGGCGCCTTGGCCGGGCCCGCCGCGGCCAGGGCAGCTGGTGGCTGGACAGCCCACGGTCCCGCCCGGGGCTGTCCGCCCACACAAACAAACACTCACAAATACTGGGGGTACTCCGTGCGCCGCGCACCACTCGCGTTCAGCGCCATCGCCGTCATCACCGCCGCGTGCGCCGCCTGCGGAGGCAGCTCGTCGGGATCCGGGACGAGCGCCGGCAAGCAGACCGTCAACGTGACGATCTCGTCCAAGGGCTGTACTGCCGACCCGGCCACCATTCCGGCGGGGGCGACGACGTTCAAGATCACAAACAAGGACGCCGACGCCATCACCGAGGCCGAGCTGCTCAACGGCGACACGATTCTCGGTGAGAAGGAGAACCTCACGCCGGGCCTTTCCGGCACGTTCTCGCTGAACGTCAAGCCGGGCAAGTACCAGCTTTACTGCCCGGGCGCGAAGGGCGGCCCGGAGAAGGTCGACTTCGTCGTCACCCAGGCGGCCTCCGGTGCCGCGGTGACCACGCTCTCGCCGGAGGTGGTCACCGCGCTCAACACGGCCGCCACCCAGTACGCCGACTACGTGAAGGCCCAGGTCGCGGAGCTGGTGACCAACACGACGCCGTTCGTCGCCGCGGTCAAGGCCGGCGACCTCACCCAGGCCGCCGCCCTCTACGGCGCGCCGCGCCTGAACTACGAGCGGATCGAGCCGGTCGCCGAGGCGTTCGGGGATCTCGACCCCGCCATTGACGCCCGGATCGACGACGTCGACGACCCGGCGAAGTGGACCGGTTTCCACCGCCTGGAGAAGGCCATCTTCGCCGACAAGTCGCTGGACGGGATGGGCCCGATCGCCGACCAGCTGCAGGCCGACGTCGGCAAGCTGAACACGCTCGTCGCCACGACGACCTACCAGCCGGCCCAGGTCGCCAACGGCGCGACCGAGCTGCTCGACGAGGTGGGCCAGTCGAAGATCACCGGTGAGGAAGAGCGCTACAGCAAGCTCGACCTGCTGGACATGCAGGGCAACATCGATGGCGCGGACAAGGCGTTCACCCTGCTCCAGCCGGGTCTGTCGAAGATCAACCCGACGCTGGCCTCGACGGTCCAGGGCCGCTTCACCGACATGTACGCCGCGATGGCGCCGTACAAGGAGGGGACGGGCTACGTCTCCTACGACAAGGTGACCGAGGCCCAGCGCAAGACCCTCTCGCAGGCCGTCGACGCGCTGGCGGAGCCGCTGTCGCAGGTGGCCGGGACGATCGTGCAGTAAGGCACCGCACGGGCGGCCGTTCGAGCGAGAAGCCGGACGGCCGCCAGGCGGTGGGTACCTCCCAGGAAGATCACGAGGGGATTCAGCAGTGATGGCCGAGCAGCGTGGGCTCTCTCGACGCCGGGCGCTGCTCGGCGCGGCCGGGTTGGCGGGGGCAGGGGCGGCGACACTGGCCAGTTGCTCGGACGACGGTTCGAAGCCGCCGGCCGGCGCGCCGCGAGACGTCGTCGCGTTCCACGGCCCGCAGCAGGCCGGGGTGAGCACCGCGGCGCAGGACCGGCTGGCCTTCGCGGCCTTCGACGTCTCGGCCGGTGTGACCCGCGACGAGCTGCGTGACCTGCTGCGGATCTGGACCGACGCCGCCAGCCGGATGGCGGCCGGCGAGCCGGTCAGCGACGTCGAGTCGGCGCCGCAGTCGCCGCCCAGGGACACCGGCGAGGCGCTGGGCCTGTCCGCGGCCAACCTGACCATCACCTTCGGCGTCGGCCCGTCGCTGTTCGACGACCGTTTCGGCCTGAGCGCCCGGCGGCCGGCGGCGCTCGCCGACATCCCCGCGATGCCCCGCGACGAGCTCGAGCCCGACCGCGGCGGCGGCGACCTGTGCATCCAGGCCTGCGCCGACGACCCGCAGGTCGCCTTCCACGCCGTGCGCAACCTGCGCCGGCTGGCCCAGGGCACCGCCGTCCTGCGCTGGTTCCAGCTGGGATTCGGCCGGACGAGCACCACCAGCTCCGCCCAGCAGACCCCGCGCAACCTGATGGGCTTCAAGGACGGCACGAACAACATCAAGCGAGAGGACACCAAGTCCCTCGCCACCCATGTCTGGGTCGGCCCGGACACCGACCAGGCGTGGATGCGGGGCGGCACCTACGTGGTCACCCGCCGGATCCGGATGCTGCTGGAGGCGTGGGACCGCGACTTCCTCGCCGACCAGGAGGACGTCTTCGGCCGGCGGAAGGACACCGGCGCCCCCCTGGGAGCGGAGACGGAGTTCGACCCGGTGCCGCTCGCGGCCAAGGGCGAGGACGGCGCCCAGGTGATCCCGGCCGACGCCCACATCCGGCTCGCCGCTCCGGCCACCAATGGCGGCATCACGCTGCTGCGGCGGGGCTACTCGTACACCGACGGCGTCGACCAGCAGACCGGTCAGCTCGACGCGGGCCTGTTCTTCATCGCCTTCCAACGCGATCCGCGCACCGGGTTCGTCCCGGTCCAGCGCAGGCTGGCCCAGTCGGACGCGCTGAACGAGTACATCCGGCACACCAGCAGCGCGCTGTTCGCCGTCCCCCCGGGCGTCTCCGCCACCGGCGGCGACTACTGGGCCCGAGGCCTGTTCGCCTGAGCCCGGCGCTGGCCAGCCCGACCCGGTGGTCGAGATGATCGCCGTTTTGGCCCTTGACTGGTCGTGTTCTGGGACCGTCCGCGACCACTCCAGGGCCAAGACGGCGATCTTGAACCGAAGTTGGCGGCTGGGGGCCGGGTAGGGCCGGAGGGCGTGGCGTCAGAAGGTCTTGGCGCCAGCCGCTGACGGGGACACCGGCCGCGCAGGGGCCGCGCCGGCCGCCGGGACGACGCCGATCGCGCCGCACTCGGGCCCCATCCGGTTGAGCAGAATCGGGATGCGGTGGGTCGCGAGGTAGGCGTCGACGGCCTGCTGGGAGCCCTTCCACCAGCCGTAGTCGTCCACGATCAGCACCCCACCGGGCGTGATCCGCGGGTACAGGTGCTCCATCTCGTGCCGGGTCGACTCGTACCAGTCGGTGTCCAGCCGCAGCAGCGCGATCCGCTCCGGTGCCTGCGCGGGCACCGTCCGCTCGACCAGGCCCTTGACGAAGTGGATCTTGTCCTCGGGGTAGCCGATCTGGGCGACGTTGGTCCGGACCTGTTCCAGCGGCACGATCGACCAGGCGGACGCGGGGTCGGTCGGGTCGGCGTGAGCCAGCAGGTTCTCGGCGGTCTGCCCATCCGGGGCGATATCGGCCCCGGTCGGCGCCGGCATCCCCTCGAAGGTGTCGAACAGGTAGAGATGGCGTGAGGTGTCGCCGAGCTGGAGCAGCGTGCGCGCGGCCGCCATCGCCGAACCGCCGGCCCAGACGCCGCATTCGACGATGTCGCCGGAAATCCGGTTGTTCACCAGGTAGCGGACGGCCTGGATGAGCGCGAAGACCTTCGACGGGTCGGTCATGGTGTACGGCGACGTCTCCCGGATGGTCGAGACGGCCAGCGCGTCCATGCCCGGCAGGTCGAACCCGGCGCGGCGCCGGACGACGTCGAAGCCCGCCTGCCGGACCGCGCTGCGCAGGGTCGACTTGGCCTGGTTCGCGTACGTCGCGACCTGCTTCTTGGAAGCCATGCGCCTCTCCTCGACTACGGATTCGACTACGGGTCCTCGACCGCGGGCCGCGCGCCGCCGTCGACAGACCAGGTACGTCTGCCGTGGGCGGTGCCCGGGCGATGATTTCATAGCGGTCTGTCGCATCTGTGGGCCGGGCTGGGCCCTTTTGGGGCGAAGCGTCCGGCGGACTGGCCGGGGCGGACTGGCCAGGTCACGTCCGCTTGCGGCGGGGTGATGGACGCCGCAACGGGGTCCTGCGTCCCACGAGGCCTGGGTAAGGTGAGCCCAGAAGGGGAGTAGCCCTGCTGTCCGGCATGCCTGCTGTTTCGGTAGGCCCGTGTCGGGCGGCCCTGTCGTCGACATACTGGCGGCGTCGTGAGGCGGGTCGGCAACGGCCGGCCGGTACGCGGCGCAGGCCCGGCGGCTGGGCCTGGTCGGTCTCGGAACCGGTCGGGTGGGCGAGACCTTCGATCCGGTTCGCGACGCCGGGTCGAAGGCGTCCCCGCGCCACGGCCCGGCCCGAGAAGAAGGGCCAGGCCGTGAGCCTTACCGCCGCGCTCGTAACGTTCGGCGTCATCTTTCTTGCTGAGCTGCCCGACAAGACCCTCGTCGCGAGCCTGGTGCTCGGCAGCCGGTTCCGGCCGCTGCACGTGTGGATCGGGGTCGCCGCCGCGTTCCTCGTGCACGTCACGCTGGCGGTCGCCGTCGGCAGCGTCTTCACGCTCCTGCCACACCGCGTCGTCGACGCCGTGGCCCTCGCGCTGTTCGTCATCGGGGCGGTCCTCGTCTACCGGGAGGGCAACGACGACGAGGCCGAGGAGGAGGCCGAGGCCGAGCGGGAGGTCGCGCAGGCTGTCGGCCCGGACGGGCCGGGCGCGACGGCTGAGGCCGGGCCGGGTCCGGTGGGCGCCGCCAGCGTGGCCCGGTCCGACGAGCCCTCGTCGGCGACAGACGCCTCGGCGGCCGGCGTGGCGGCGGCGGGTGTGGTGACCGCGGGCGGCAAGAAGGCCCGGGAGACGCCGCGTGGGTTCTGGCGGGTGGCGGCGACGTCGTTCACCGTCATCTTCGTGGCCGAGATGGGTGACCTGACCCAGATCTCGACGGCCAACCTCGCCGCCCGGTTCGGTTCGCCGGTGTCGGTCTGGCTCGGCGCGGTCCTCGCGCTCTGGGCCGTCGCCGGGCTCGCGATCGCCGGCGGCCGCAGCCTGCTGCGGGTCATCCCGGTGAAGGTCATCACCCGGGTCGCGGCGGCGGCGTTCGTCGTCCTCGCGGTCATCAGCCTGGTCGACGTCATCCGCGGCTGAGCCGGCCGGCGCGACCCGGCATGCTGTTCCCATGGCGACGACGGCGCGGCGGCGGGGCGATCCCTGGGCTCCAGTGGTTCCGGATCTCCCGTCCGAGCCGCCGGGCGCGCCGGCGCCCGGCCCGGCGGAGCCCGTCGAGCTCGCCGACCTGCTCGCCACCACCGGCGACGGGAACGGACGCGACGTCACGCTGGTCGGGGCCCGGCTGGCGAGGCTGCGCGTGGTCGGTGGCGACCTGGCCGGCGTCACCCTGCGGGACGTCGCGGCCCGGGAGGTGGCGCTCGCGGGGACCGTGGCCGACGGTGGCGCGGCGACCAGGGTGGCCGTCGACGGTGGCCGGCTGTCCGGCGCCGTCTGGGTGAGCGGCGAGATCCATGACGCCCGCCTGACCGGTGTGCGCGCCGACGGCCTGACCCTGCGGTTCTGCCGGCTGCACCGCTGCCGCTTCGAGGACTGTGACCTGACCGGGCTGGATCTGACCAGGAGCCGGCTCGACCACGTCGAGTTCATCCGTTGCGACCTGACCGGCGCCGACTTCTCCGGCATGACCGTCGTCGCCGCGCGGTTCGCCGACTGCCGGTTCGACCGGGTGACCGGCGCCGACGGCCTGGCCGGCGCCCAGGTCGGCGCCGGGGACCTGGTGGGTCTCGCCCCGTCGCTCGCGACCGCGCTCGGCATCGTCTTTCAGTGACATTCCTGTCACTGAAAGGTCCAGGCGGCCCGGTGATGGGTTCTACGAGTAACTAGTTCTGTACGGATCGTTTCGACCCGGTGTCGGGACCCGCGACCCAGCGTGCTTATATCGGTGCGTCGACAGGGTGTGAGCCGTTCCGTCGGGCGAAGCTCGCGGGCTCGGAGACGTCCTGTCGTCGTGGACAGCGCGGGCACCGCGAGGTCGACCACAGTCGGCGATCCGGGTGGCCGCTTCGGCGGAGGTGAGTGGGGCGTGGGCGAGACCGTGGACGATGGCGCCTGTGGCGAATGGCAGCGGGTGCCGGAGGAGATCGCGCAGCGGCTCGGTGACGTGCCCGGGGCCGCGTACGAGGTGCCCGACGAGGTGACCTGCGCGCTCGAGCACGGCCATCAGGGCGACCACACCGCCGTCCTGCAGGGCTGGGGCGACGACGAGGTCTGGCTGCTCTGGACCGTGCCGAAGACCGTCGTCGCGCCCAGTTGCCGCGCCGACGGCCTGACCTGCCTGCTCCCGAATGGCCACGCCGGTCGTCATCACGTGCTCCTGGCCGATGTCGTCGAGGATGACGGCCCCTACTGGGTCACTGACCGCGCGGAGCTTGAGGCTCGGCTGACCCGCGGCTGAGCCGCGCTGGTCGGCGGGCCTTCGCCTTGCCGGGGCAACAGCCCAGGTGTCGGGCCTAGCCGGGCTCCGGCCCGGCGTCCGGCGCCGGCAGCGCGAACACGAGGCTCAGGTCGGCGTCCGAGCTGAAATCCCGCAGGCTTGCCCCTGGTGGCAGCTCGGCCAGCACGGCGCACAGGCCCTGCGCGCTGGTTCCCTCGCCCACGACGACGACGCGCCGTCCGGCCGGCGCCCGACGTGCCTCTTCGCCGTCGGTCCGGACCCGGTCAGCGGCCCCGCCCGCGGCGAGGTCGCGGCGGGTGACCTCGGCGGCGTGCGTCAGCCCGTCGGCGAGCCGGTCGGCCTCGGCCGGCCGCAGGTAGACCGCGTTGACGGCGTCGAGCAGCGGTGACTGCAGCCGCAGCAGAACCACCCGATCCCCCGTGGCACCCCCGGGCTGGGTGCTGACGGTGACCGAGCTTCCGTCGGTCCGGTGCAGGAACGTGACTCCGCTCCGGTCTCGTTCGCCGGGGAAGGCCAGCGTCGGGTGGCTGGAAGCCACGGCCGACGCGGGTCCCGGCGCCGCGGTGCGCTGGCTGGGGGTACGGGCCTGTTCATCACGCATGATCGAAAGATCGCACCGGAGTCGGCCCGATCCCACCCCGCGAGGCGGGGACCTTTTGGCGACCGGCCCGAGACCGCCGGGCTCGGGCTCGCCGGTCGCGCGTTCGGGTCGCCGTCCGGACCGGTGGGGATGCGGTGGGTGAACTTGGTGGACGGGGTGTGAGCGTGCACGGAGAGGGGTAGGGCATCGATCGATTGGCCTGGACCGGCGGTGGCGGGGAGCGATGATCCTTAGAGTGAGCGTCGAAGTGACAGGCCCGCATGCCATCGTGATCCGGCCAGAGGGCGACATCGACTACTCGTCCCTCGACCCGTTGCGCGAGGCTCTGATGGACGCCCGGATGGCGGGCGTCAGCGAGATCGTGGTCGACCTCGCCGAGGTGGGGTTCCTCGACTCGCAGGGGTTGGCCGTCATCCTCTACGCGCACCGTCGGCAGCGTTCCACCGGCGGGCGGCTGATCCTCCGCAACCTCAACGACATGGCCTGCCGCCTGCTGCACGTCACGAACCTCACGGCGGTTCTGGAGGTCGAGGGCGGCGTGCGTGAACCGCCGGCCGTGGCCGCGGTCACCGGCCCGCGTCCCGCGAGCCGCCGCAACTGACCGGTGGCCCGGCACGGGCTAAAGCCTGACGGTGGCGCGGTACTGCGTGTCGACCGCGTAGCGGCTGAATCCAAGCCCCTCGTACATCCGTACCGCCCGGACGTTGTCCTCGTCGGTGTAGAGCATGATCGCGGCCAGGCCCCGGTCGTCCCGCAGGTGGCGCAGCCCCGCCAGGGTGAGAGCCCGGCCCAGGCCGCCGCCGGCCCGCGCCGGATCGACGCCTATGACATAGACCTCCCCGATCGGCCCCGCCGCGGCCCCGGCCGGTGGCGCGGGATCCACCGGGTGCACCTTCGTCCAGTGGAAGCCGACCAGGTCGTCGCCCCGTTCGGCCAGGAAGAAGCCGGCCGCGTCGAACCAGGGTTCCGCCTCGCGGGGCAGCAGGTCCTGCTCGGTCCAGCGGCCCTGCTCCGGGTGGCTCGCGAAGGCCAGGGCGTTCAGCGCGAGCCAGCGGCCCTCGTCCTTCCCCGGTTCGAACGTCCGCACCGTCACGCCGGCCGGCCAGACCGGCTCGGCCAGGTCGGCCCCGTCGAGGCCGGCCAGTGGGCGGCGCAGCTGCAGCAGCACGCGGCCACGGGAGAACCCGGCCCGGTCCGCCAGCGCCGCGGCCGCGGCCGAGTCGCCGTGCGCCCAGATGTCCAGCGTGGCCGGCCGGGCTGGTACCGCCGGCGCGGCCTGGCGCACGGCGTCGAGCAGTGTCGCGACCAGCCGCGTTCCGACGCCGTGGCGCCGGTGGGCCGGGTGGACGACCAGCTCAGCCTCCCAGGCGCCGTCGCCGGCCCGGGCCAGCTGGGCGTACCCGGTGACGGCACCCGCTTCGTCGGCGGCGACCAGATGAGACCGGCCGGGCGAGGCGCCGGCACCCGGGCGCAGCGTCAGCGCCACGTCGTCCGAGACTGGCCCGACACCGTCGGCGGCCCGCGCCGCGGCGACCAGCGTGCCGATGCCGGCGGCTTGTCCCGCGGACAGAGTGTCCGACCAGCTCAGCAAGCTCACCAGCCGACGGTAAGCCAGGTCCGCTCGTGCCGCACGAACCGGGGACGAAGCGGACCGGCGGCCGGATTCGCCGGCGGACGCCGAAGCGGCGCCGGCCTGCTGGCCGGCGCCGCGTCGAACTTGCCGCATGTCAGGGAGCGCGAACCCGTCGGCCCAGGGGAAGGGGACCGCCGGCCCGGGGAGAGCCGCGAGCTGGCCTCGGGAGGTGGGTCCGCCGCCCGGAGGTCAGACGCGCTCGGGAGTGCGGATCTCGTCGCGCTCGAGCCGGCCGGCGGCGTTCGTGTCCGGCAGCGGGGTGATCGGCGGGGCAACGAACTTGTAACCGACGTGCCGAACCGTACCGATCATCGACTCGTGCTCGGCGCCGAGCTTGGCGCGCAGCCGCCGGACGTGGACGTCCACGGTGCGGGTGCCGCCGTAGTAGTCGTAGCCCCAGACCTCCTGCAGCAGCTGGGCACGGGTGAACACCCGGCCCGGGTGCTGGGCGAGGTACTTGAGCAGCTCGAACTCCTTGAAGGTGAGCTCGAGCGGACGGCCACGCAGCTTGGCGGAGTAGGTGGTCTCGTCCACGGAGAGGTCGCCCGAACGGATGACGCCGGCCTCGGCGGTCCCGCCAGCGGCGGCTACCCGGCCGATCGCGAGGCGCAGCCGGGCTTCCACCTCCGCCGGGCCCGCCGTGTCGAGCACCACGTCGTCGACACCCCAGTCGGCGGAGACCGCGGCGAGGCCGCCCTCGGTGACCAGGGCGAGCAGCGGGGTGGTGAGGCCCGTCGTGCGCAGCAGGCGGCACAGGCCTCGGGCGATGACGAGCTCACGCCGTCCGTCCACGGCGATGACGTCGACCGGCGGGGCGTCGAGCAGCGCGCTGGCCTCCAGCGGTGCGACGCGCACGGTGTGGGTGAGCAGGCCGAGTGATGGGAAGGACTCGGCGGACGGACCGGGGGCGTTGGTGAGCAAAAGGACGACGCTCAAGACGGCTCCTCCAGGTGCGGCGGATGGTGGTGGGGCAGCGTCGACCCAAGTGGTGCCGAGCGGTCCGTTCTTGGCCTTGGTTGACACAAGTCGGACTGCGGCGTCTCACGACCGTCATGGGCATGAAACGCACATCGGTACGTGAGGAGGATAGCGGAGTGCTCGACTGCGCTCCCACCGTCTACCGGGTTCTCCCGACCGCCGACGCTGAGATTCTGGCCACTGCGTTGCTCGATTACGGCCCTTTGGTGGGGGCCGGACCACGGCCACCAGCGGCTGTGGTCGTCCCGGGATTCTCGGGAACCATCGCCCGGCGACCGGTGCGCTCCGTCGCCGAGGGCTTGCGCTGGCACGCGAGCGTGCTGCTGATCGAGACGCGGGGTCACGGTAGCTCCACCGGTCGTTGCACGTTCGGTGACCGCGAGGTGTTCGACGTTGATGCTGCCGTGGGCGAGGCGCGGCGACTCGGATATGACCGCGTGGTCACTGTCGGGTGGTCGATGGGCGGTGCGGCCGTAGTGAGACATGCCGCGCTGGCGCGTTCCGGAACAGCCGTTCACGGCCGTCTGCTGCGTCACACTCCGGACGCCGTCGTCGCTGTCAGCGCCACCAGTCGATGGTTCGTACGTGATACCGCGCCGATGCGCCGCATTCACTGGATGGCCGAGACGTCGACCGGACGACTGGTCGCCCGACTCGGATTCGGTGTGCGGATTCCGGCACCGCCGTGGTCGCTCGTGCCCGCCGAACAGCCGGCCGCGCCGGTCGACCTGATCGGGCAGATCGCGCCCGCTCCGACGCTGATCGTCCATGGTGAGCTGGATGGGTATTTCTCGCTGGAGCACCCGCGGGCACTCGCCGCCGCGGCCGGCCCGTCGGCCCGGCTGTGGCTCGTGCCCGGCTTCGGGCACGCGGAGGCCGGAGCGATCCCGGGGCTCGTCGACAGGATCGGGAGGTATCTCCCAGATCTCCTGGATGGGCACCGGGACGGCTCCGAGCTCGACGTGGATAACAGTTGGGAAACGCGAGTGAAACATACCGGCAATCGCCCCGGGACGGCGTGACCTTCCGGGGAGCGGGATGATCTGAGTCGACGAAGGGAGCCGGGGTGACGGAAGTGGCGGAGGTGACCGTCCGGTACTGGGCGGCCGCGCGGGACGCGGCCGGCGCCGCGGAGGAGCGGCTCCAGGCGGACACGCTGGCCGCGGTGATCGCCGTGGCGACCGAGCGGCATGGCCACCGGCTCGCCGAGGTGCTCGCCCGCTGCTCGTTCCTCGTCGACGAGCAGCCCGCCGGCAGGCGTGACCCGGCCACGATCCCGCTGCGCCCCGGCAGCGTCGTCGAGGCGCTGCCGCCCTTCGCCGGTGGCTGAAGCCCGCGCCCCTTCACCTGTGGCTGAAACCCGCGCCCCTTCACCTGTGGCTGAAACCCGCGCCAGTGCCGCCAGGGCCATATCACGGCCGATCGGATGAACATGCCTGGTCGGCCGGGCAGCGGCGGGGTGTCGTGCAAGCATGAGGGTGTGCGCGCCCGCGAGCCACGGACCTGCGCCCCCGCCGGATCGGCGGGTCCCGCGGCGTTCCGTGACCCCCCCTCCTCGGACCCTTCCTCCTCGAACCCATCCGCGCCAGCCGGGCCGTCGCCGCGGCGGGCCACGCCTGCCGCCGGGCGGTGGATGACCGTCGCGCTGCTCTGCGCTGCCCTGGCCGCCGCCCTGCCGGCCGCCGCCGCCATGGCCGGCACTCCGGAGCTGGCGGCCGTGCTGCTCGTCGAGCAGCTGGCCTTCGGCTGGGCCTGGGTCGCCGTGCTGCGGGCGTCCCGGCCGACGGTGCTGCTGCTTGCCGCCGCCGCGCTGACCGCCGACGGCGCCGTGCTCGGCGCGACCAGGCACGACCTCGGCAGCATCGCCGGTGTCATCGGCGCCGGACTCGCCGTGGTGATCGTCTACCAGCTCTTCCGCCGGCGCCGCGTCGGCGTCCCGCCCGCGCCGGCCAGCGCGGGCGACGGGTCCGCGGCGGCCGCGCCCGCCAGCGCGCGGGTGACGGCGGAGCTCGCGGCCGCGCTCGGCGGCGGCACCCTGGTCGCCTTCCTCGCCGGGCTGCTCGCGCTGCGGGCGCAGCCCGGCGCGCCGGCACCGGGAGACCTGCTCGTCGCCGTCGGGCTGGCCGGGATCGGCGGCGCGGTCCTGGTGGCCTGGCTCGCCGGGCTCCTCGGCGCCGGCTCGCTGCTGGCGGGCGGGCTGGGGCTCGCCGCCGGCACTGGCCTGGGCGCCGGCTACGGCGGGCTCGTCGACGAGCTGTCGGCCGGCTCAGGTGCGCTGCTGGCCGCCGCCGGCGCCCTCGCCGCCGCGGTGATGGGGGTGCTGATCGCGCGCGCGGGACCCGCGCTCGCCGCCTCGGCGGCCGGCGGGACGGTGCCGGCCGCGTCCGGACCGCAGCCGAAGCCGTCCCCCGACGGAACGCCGGCCCGGCCGGCGCGACGCGTCCGCGAGCGCGGGGAGGCGGGCCTGGGATCGCCCGCGGTGCTGGTCGCGGCGGGCGGGGCGCGGGTTCCACCGTTCCCGGCGAGATCCGTCGCCGCTGTCCTGTTGGCCGCTGTAGCGCCCCTGACGGTCGCGGCACCTCTCGTCTACCTGGTTGGGCGGCATTTGCCAGGATGATCCGGTGGGCAGTAGAGCGATTCGCATAACGCTGGTTGTTGTCGTGGTGCTGCTGGTTCTGGGATTCGTGGCGGACCGCCTCGCGGTTCACGTGGTCTCGGACCAGATCGCCACGCAGACGCAACGCAGCCAGAACCTGCCGACGAAGCCGTCCGTCTCGATCGGCGGCGCGCTGTTCCTGCCGCAGGTCGTGAAGGGCGACTACCGGGACGTCAACGTCGACGTCCGCGGCCTCACCGAGAACGGCCTGCGCGTCGACCGGGTGCGCTCGCACCTCGACGGCGTCCACGTCCCGCTCTCCAGCATCATCGGCGGTGACGTCACCAGGATCCCGGTCGACAGCCTCGACGCGGACGTCGAGCTCACCTACACCGACATCAACGCCTACCTGGCTACCCAGAACCAGCCCGGCGCGCTCGTCACGAACATCCAGATCGGCGCGGCCGGGTCGGCGGTCAAGATCACCTCGACCATCAACTGGGGCGGGCAGAGCTACCCGTTCGACGGCACCGCCGACATCGGGGTGAAGCCGGCAGCCTTCACCTACACCCCGCGGGAGCTCAGCCAGGGCATCGCGGGCCTGCTGCCGCCCCAGCTGCATGACGAGGTGGTGAAGCTGCTGACCGTGACGGTCCCGGTGGAGGGCCTGCCGTTCAACCTGAAACTGACGGCCGCGACGGTCCTGCCCGACCGGATGCGGTTCAGCGCCGCCGGTACGAACGTCATCATCGACACGACGGCGATCACTCCGACCCCGGCCCCGACCGGCTGACTCCGGGCCGTCCGGCGCGGGCGGCTCCCGGCACCGGCCCGCGGCCGCGAGGCCGGTGGCCCCGGCCGTTCGGTGGGGACGAGACTGGCGGGATGAGTCGATCGCTAGTCATCAAGGTGACCGCGGGTACGGACGCGCCGGAGCGTTGCTCGCAGGCCTTCACGGTCGCCTCGGTCGCCGTCAGCAGCGGAGTGGCCGTCTCGCTGTGGCTGACCGGGGAGTCGGCCTGGTTCGCGCTGCCGGGCCGGGCCGCGGAGTTCTCCCTGCCGGAGGCGGCACCCCTGCCCGACCTCCTTGACGCGGTCCTGGCCGGCGGAACGGTGACCCTGTGCACCCAGTGCGCCGCCCGCCGCTCGATCGGCCCCGGGGACGTCATCGACGGCGTCCGGATCGCCGGCGCCGCCACCTTCGTGGCCGAGGTCATGACCGACGGTGCCCGGGCTCTCGTCTACTGAGGCACTACCCGGGAAAAACGGTCAGAGCATCCCCAGTCCGGCGCGGTCGCGGGTACGGACCACTGTAGGCACACCATGGAGTGATTCCGTGACTTTGCGTGGATGCGGTTAGATGATCATATGATGTTCGAGGCGCAAGCTCTGTACGCCGTCGTCCAGTACGACGGGGCCGGACGCCAGGACGTCCGTCAGGTCGTCGCCCCGTTTCCCGACCGTGGCGCCGCCGCGACCTTCGCCGTCGACAACGAGATGCGGCACTTCACCGTCCGGCCCATGGTGCTGGCCGCTCCACCGGCCCCGCCGGTCATCCCAGCCCCGCGACGCCCGACCTGAGCCGAACTGACGGAAGGCGGACCGGCTGAACCGAGGCGGCGGACGGCATGATCGCCGTTTCGGCCCTCTGATGGTCGTACGCGAGCCTGTTTCGTAACCACCAGAGGGCCATATCGCCGATCAGAACGGGCAGATCTTGCGGGACCTGACACCGCTGCGCCGCGTCTGGTGGATCTTCAGCTGCTAGCTGTGGATCAGTCTCGACGGTGATCGCGGCGATGCTGTCCGTCATACCTGGTGGCCGTCAGAGGCGCGGGTGAACGATCGCGCGGTAAGACTCGACGGCACTTGGCCCCGCGATGGCGGTATCCGCTCGGCTCGGCTTGTGCCGACACCGGAGCGTCTCCACGAAAAGGCGTCCTGGACGCGACGAAGGCGGTGGAGGAGAGATCCTCCACCGCCTTCGACGTCAACTCAGGCGTCCATTCCGCCACGGACCGTCGGTCCGCGGCCGGGACACCGGGCGGTCGCGACCGCCCGGGATCCTGAGTATCGAGACGCCCGCCTAAGCCGAGACCTCGACGCGGGCCTCGACCGGCTCGCCCTGGCGGGCGAACACCTTCTGCTCGCCGGACGCGCCGGGCACGAGCGCACGGACGGTCCAGGTGCCCGGACGGGCGAAGAAACGGAACTGGCCCGTCGCCGACAGGGGCACCTCGGCGGTGAAGTCACCACCCTCGTCGAGCAGCCGAGCGTAGCCGGACGAGACCGGCTCGCCGCCCTTGACGACGATTCCCTGAATTACGGTTTCCTTGGCCACGTCAATCCCTTCAGTGGACGGCCCGCCAGCGACTGCACCGCACATGCTGCTCAGGCGCCCTTCTCGACCGGGACGCCGACCAGCGCGCCGTACTCGGTCCACGAACCGTCGTAGTTCTTGACGTTCGGCAGGCCGAGCAGCTCGTGCAGCGCGAACCAGGTGTGCGCCGAGCGCTCGCCGATCCGGCAGTACGCGATGATCTCCTTCGAGAGGTCGACCTCGGCCTCGCCGTACAGCGCGGTCAGCTCGTCGTTGCTCTTGAAGGTGCCGTCCTCGTTGGCGGTCTTCGCCCACGGGATGTTCTTCGCGGTCGGGATGTGCCCGGCCTTCTGCGACTGCTCCTGCGGCAGGTGGGCCGGGGCGAGCAGCTTGCCGGAGAACTCGTCTGGCGACCGGACGTCGACGAGGGCCTTCTCGCCGATCGCGGCGATGACCTCGTCGCGGAAGGCGCGGATGTCCGTGCGCGCCTCCTTGGCCTTGTACGTGGTGGCCGGGCGAGGGGTGACCTCCCGGGTCAGCTCGCGGCTGTCGAGCTCCCACTTCTTGCGGCCACCGTTGAGCAGCCGGACGTCCGCGTGGCCGTACAGGCTGAAGTACCAGTAGGCGTAGGCGGCGAACCAGTTGTTGTTGCCGCCGTAAAGAACGACCGTGTCATCGTTCGAGATGCCCTTGCCGGACAGGAGGGCCTCGAAGGCCTCCTTGCTCACGAAGTCACGGATGATCGGGTCCTGCAGCTCGGACTTCCAGTCCAGCCGGACGGCCCCCGGAATGTGGCCCTTGTCGTAGGCGGACACGTCCTCGTCGACCTCGACGATCACGACCGACGGATCGGTCAGGTGCGCCTCGGCCCAACTCGCGTCGACCAGCGCCTGCTCGCGGCTCATGCGCGGGCTCCTCTCGCGGTGGTGATGGTTCGAATGAAAAGGTAAAGCTGACAACCGAGACAAAACTCGAACGCGGCGTTCAGGAATGCCGCGACGAACGCGAACGCCGCCGCCACGTATCCCAGCACGGGGATACCGGCGAGGAAGGCGATGACACCGACGGCGGCGAACACGGCGCCGACGGCCTGTGCGAACTGAGGCGGGACAGGGTCCTCGGTGGTGGCCGGAGGGCCGAGCCGCGGCCGGATCAGGTACCGGAAGAGCAGCCCATAGGGAGCGCGGCGCACCCCACCCACGGCTCCGACGAGAAAGATGACCAGCTGCGCCAGCAGCACCCAGGGGCTGCCGGTGAGGAGGGCGACGGCTAGCACGACCGTGGTGATGGCCGCGGCGAACCGCAGACCTCGGGGGTCAACCATGTGGATCTTCTTCCTGACTGCGAGGCGGAGGCGGCGAGGCCGTGGGTCCTTGGCGGGCCGGCGGAATCCGCCAGATCTACCTTCGCGGTGGCGAGTGCCCGGCCATCCGGCCGTGAGCATGCCTGGGCTTAGCGCCCGATCAGGAAAGTCGACACAAGCAGCTGCCCACGCGGCATAGATCCACCGCGCGGCGCTTGATCAAATGTGTCGTGAACATAACGGTGCCACGTTAGCAGCCGGCGTCACGTAGGTGTTAACGGTTCGCTGCTGAACCGGATGATTTTTCCAGACGGCGTCCGGCGGCGTTCGCCGGGGGTCTCGTCGGCCGGTCAGCGGAGGTCTTCGTCCAGCGGCACGGCCGGGCCGAGCGCGGCGATCACGGCCGCCCGGCTGGGCGGAGCACCGCTCGCCCTGCTGATCTCGCGGGCGTCGGCGTCCAGCACCAGCACGGTCGGCGTCCGGCGGATACCCAGCCTGCGGACGAGGTCCAGGTGCTCCTCCGCGTCGACCTCGATGTGCGCCACGCCGGGCACGATCCGCGCCACGTCCGCGAGGACGACCCGCGTGGTCCGGCACGGCGCGCAGAAGGCGGTCGAGAACTGCAGGAGCGTCGCCTGCTCGCCGCCCGGCTGCCCCAGCGCGGACAGCTCCGCGGCGAGGGATCCCGCGGCAGGTGCCTCTGATGCGGCGGGCGCGGGCGGCGCGACGGGCGCGGGCGCTGCGCCGCCGCGACGGCCGGGCCGGAACCGGCCGTCGCGGCGGCGCAGCGTCAGCCCCAGTGCGGTGGCGGCCACGATCGCGGCCAGCAGAACCCATAGCCCGGTCACAGCACGCACAAGCGTCGCTGGCGCCGCGGGATATTCCCAGTGGCCTCGCCGTCGTAAGGTCGGGGAGTCCGCACACAACGCCGTCCTGTGGCGGGGAGCATGCAGTACGTCTTCACCGGGTTGCTGGCCCTGGCCGCGCTGCTGATCGCCTGGGGCTGCGCCAGCGTGGCCTACGCGCTCTACCAGGGCCGACACGGGTCCCTGGCGGCCGAGGTGCGATCATCGGTGCCCGACGCGGCCGGACCAGACCGGCCGCCCGCGCGTCGCCCGGGCTCGGGCACCAGCTCCCCGGCGGCGCCGTGACACGAGGAGGACCAGGTGGCGAGCACGACCGGCCCGGCGGCGGGGTCGAGCCCCGACCTGAGCGCACAGCACGCTGACGTCGAGAACCCTGACGTCGAGAACCCTGACGTCGAGAACCCTGGCCTCCCCGACCTGCACCCGAGCCTTGCCCCGCTGGCCTTCCTGGTCGGCACCTGGCGCGGTGAGGGCGTCGGCGGGTACGAGGGGCTCGCTGACTTCCGCTACGAGCAGGAGATCACCTTCGTCACCACCGGCCGGCCGGCGCTCGGCTACGCGTCGACCACCTGGTGGGCCGACGAGCCGCGGGACGGCCGCGTGCCCGGTAGCCCGCTGGCCACCGAGACCGGCTTCTGGCGGCTGCAGGACGACCCGGACAGCCCCGGGCGCCGGCTCGTCGAGGTCATGCTCGCCCACCCGTTCGGCATCTCCGAGATCTACGTCGGTTCGCTGGACGGCACGAAGATCGAGCTGGAGCACAACGTCGTCATCCGGACGGCCACCGCCCGCGACGTGACCCGCTCCGTCCGGCTCTACGGGATCGTCGAAGGCGGCGACCTCGCCTACGCGATCGACATGGAGGCCGGCGGCAAGCCCCTGCAGCCGCACCTCTCGGCCCGCCTTCGCAAGGTCGGCTGACCGGCGCGGCCCCGCGCACTCCTTCACCGCGAGGTCGCAAGCCGAAGTCGAGGCCACCGCGGGGTCTACTCCTGGGCGCGGGCGGCGCGGGCCTCGGCGGCGACCTTCGCCCGCCAGGCCTTCTCCCGAGCGACAGCCTGAGCGAAGCCGAGCGCGATCGCGGGGTCGAAGTTCTCGTCGGCGTACGTGCCCGCGCAGCCGAGCAGCCGGTCGATCTCGTCGGCGTTGACGGCGGTCAGCGGGACCTGGCCGGTGAGGAAGATGTCGCCGATCCGGTCGATCGAGAAGTGCACCCCGTACGTCTTGGCGTTGCGGCTGAGCAGGAAGGCGTACGTCCCGGCCGCGTTCTCCGCCGGCTTGCGCATGAAGAACGCCTCGACCAGCAGGGTGTGGTCCTGGACGACGAGCCAGGTCATCGTCCGCAGCTTGTGCTCGCCCTCCAGGGTGACGAGGAAGGTCCCGAGCGCCGGGTGCTCGTAGGAGAGCTCGAGCTCGTCGAGCGCCCGGTGGATGACCGCGTCGAGGCGGTCACGCTCGGCCTCGCTGATCCGCCCCGTCACGCCAGCCCGGGCGTCGGGCACGGCAGCGCCTGCTTCGGTCGTCGTCGTGGTCATGAACGACAAGCCTCCTACCTCGCCCCGGCTGTCTGTGACCGTAGGCCTGTGCGCCGCGATCGGCAACGAGCCCCTACCCCGGTGCCCGCCGGCTTAGACCGCGCTGCCTTAGACCGCGCTGCCTTAGACCGCGACCGCGGCGGGGGAGAGCGCCGCCCCGTAGGCCCGCAGCACGCCGTGCGCGGTCGCCGTCCACCCGAAGCCGGACGCGTGCGCCCGCGCACCGGTCGCCAGCCGGCGCCGCCAGCCCGGTTCCGCGAGCAGCCTCGCCAGCACCGCGGCGTAGGCCGCGGGGTCGCGGTCGGCGACCAGCAGGCCCGACTTCCCATCCGCGACGGCGGTGCACAGCCCGCCGACGGCCGCGGCGACCACGGGGGTCCCACAGGCCTGCGCCTCGATCGCGACCAGGCCGAAGCTCTCGCTGTGGCTCGGCACGATGACGGCGGTCGCCGCCCGGAACCAGTCGGCCAGCTCGGCCCGTGGCACCGGCGGCCGGAACAGCACGACGTCCGAGATGCCCAGGTCGGCGGCCAGCTTGACCATGGCGTCCGGGCGGTCCAGGCCGTTGCCGCTCGGCCCGCCGACCACGGCGACGGTCAGCGACTCGCGCAGGGAGGGGTCGCGTCGCAGCAGCTCGGCGGCCGCGTACAGCAGCAGGTCGGGCGCCTTCAGCGGCTGGATGCGCCCGACGAACAGCAGCAGGTGCCCGTCGGCGGGGACGCCGATCCGCCGCCGCGCCGCCGCCTGCTCACCCGGGCGGAACATCTCCAGGTCGACGCCTGGAGCCACGACGTCGACCGTGTGTGGGTCGGCGCCGTACAGGTCGACGAGGTGACGGGCCTCCTCGACGGTCGAGGCGACCAGCCGGGTCGAGCCGGCCACCACCTCCTGCTCGCCACGGACCCGTTCGGCCGGCTCGGGACGGTCCCCGATCGCCAGCGACCGGTTCTTCACCTTGGCCAGCGTGTGCGCGGTGTGGACCAGCGGCGCGCCCCAGCGGCGCGCGGCGGCCAGACCCACCTGGCCGGACAGCCAGTAGTGCGAATGCACCAGGTCGAACCAGCCCGGCTCGCGCTCGGCCTCGGCCCGCAGCACGTCCGCGGTGAAGGCACAGATCCACGCTGGCAGCTCCGCGCGCTGCATCTCCTCGAACGGGCCGGCCGGCACGTGCCGGACGGTCACCCCGGGGTACAGCTCGGCGGTCGGCGGCAGGCTGCTGCTCGTCGCCCGGGTGAACACCTCCACCTCGGTGCCCTGCTCGGCGAGCTGACGGGACAGCTCCACGACGTACACGTTGAGGCCGCCGGCGTCCCCGGTGCCCGGCTGTTCCAGCGGCGAGGTGTGCATCGACAGCATCGCCACCCGACGGGGGACGGGACGCCGGCCCGGTGGGCCGACGCCGGTCCTGCTCGGGTCGGCCCGGCTCACGGTGCCGCTTTCCGCCCTGATCGAGGAAGCCGGGGACGTCGCGCCCCCGCCCGCTACCAGCCGCACCGACCACCTCCGTGTTCCTGTGGGCAGACCGGTCCGTGTCCACCGCTGGCAACCTGGCCCGTGTCCCTGTTGGGCAAACCCGGCCCGGGTCGCTGCTGGGCGAACCCGGCCCGGGTCGCCGCTGGCAAACCTGGCCCGACCGCCGGCCGGATTTGTTACTCGAACGTTGCAACATCGCTGCTCGGCCGGGCTATGCCCGCCACTGTGTCGACCGGGGCCGCGCAACGGGGATAGGCCGACTGTTCACCTTAGAGTCGTCCTGTCCGTTTGCTGGCGTATTGGGCCGGGGCGATCCTCCTCACGTCCCGCTCCCGCGCGGGTATCCCCGCCCCCGGCCGTGGTCATCCGGGGCCGGAACCCCACGCGAAGGCCGGGCGGCCTGGCCGGGTTCGCGAACCGGGCTGGCATGGTGAGAGGGTGACTGCGGTCTCGGGGCGGCGCGCGCCGCGGCTGGCGGCGGGCCGGGCCCGCGCGCTCGGCCTGCCGACCCGTGGCACGACCGCGCCCAACCGGCTGCGACGCATCGATCGCTGGCTGGTCGGCACCCAGGCCGCCCGGCTGCGGGCGACCCCCGACCCACTCGTCGTGGACCTGGGCTACGGCTCGTCGCCGGTGACCACCGTCGAGCTCTACGAGCGGCTGCGGACCGTCCGGCCGGACGTGCGGGTGCTGGGCCTGGAGCTCGACCCGGAGCGGGTCGCCGCGGCGCAGCCGGCCGCCCGGCCGCCCGGCCTCGTCTTCGCCCGCGGTGGCTTCGAGCTGGCCGGCCGCCGCCCGACGGTGATCCGCGCCCTGAACGTCCTGCGGCAGTACCCCGAGCCCGAGGTGGCCGCCGCCTGGCGGACGATGCGGCAGCGGCTCGCCCCCGGCGGCCTGCTGATCGAGGGCACGTGTGACGAGATCGGCCGCCGCGCCTGCTGGTTCACCCTGCCGGCCCTCGACGCCCGCCGCCCAGCGGCCGATGGTGACGCGGGCGGCCCGGCCGAGGGGTGGGCAGGCGGAATGACGCTGACCCTGTCCACCCACCTGCCGAGCCTAGGCTGCCCGTCGGACCTGGCCGAACGGCTTCCCAAGGCGCTGATAGCCCGCAACGTCCCAGGCGAGCCGATCCACGCGTTCCTGGCGGCCTGTGACGAGGCCTGGGACCACGCCGCCAGCTACGCCCCGTTCGGGCCCCGGATGCGCTGGTCCATCGCCGTCGCGAACCTCAGGGCCGACGGCTGGCCCGTCCAGCGCACGCCCCGCCGCTGGCGGCTCGGGGAGGTCACGCTCGCCTGGCCGCTGGAGCGGGCCGTGACAGCGTCAGGTGGGATTGGCGGGCCGTAGGCGCGCGTGAGCGGATTCGAACGCGCGCAGGGCGCGGTCGTCGAAGAGCACGAAACGCGCCTCGGTCAGCGAGGACGCCGTCTCGTGGACGGTGGTGACCGCGATGCGGGCCGCGTCGGCGAGCGGCCAGCCGTACGCGCCCGCGCTGACGGCCGGGAACGCCACCGTCCTGGCCTCCAGCTCGTCCGCGACGCGCAGTGCCTCGACGTAGCAGGAGCGCAGCAGGGCCGACCTGTCCTCGTCGCGCCGGTAGACCGGCCCGACCACGTGGATCACGTGTCTCGCCGGTAGCAGCCCGGCGGCCGTCGCGACGGCGCCCCCCGTGGGCAGGCCCCCCGGATACGCGGTGTCCCGCAGCCGCCGGCAGGCTTCGAGGATCGCCGGGCCACCGGCCCGGTGGATGGCCCCGTCCACCCCGCCGCCGCCCAGCAGCGACGAGTTGGCCGCGTTGACGACGGCGTCGACCTGCTGCGTGGTGATATCCGCGCGGACCAGCGTGATCGTGGTCGGCATCCGTGGCGTCCCCTCACCCTGGTCGGGTGGCATCCATTCCCGTCAGGTGGGCACGCTAGTACCGCGCCGCGCCCACGGCATTGCCCTTTCCGCCGAACAAGCCGCGGGCGCGCGCAGTGATTTTCGGCCGGGTCAGCCCCTGGGGTGGTAGGCAGGGGCGATCTTGTCGAGGACGGTGAGGTCGTCCGCGCGGGGCAGCCAGGCGCCCGCGCCGACGTTCGCGCGGACCTGGGCCGCGCTGGTCGCACCGGCGATCACCGAGGTGACACCGGGCTGCGCGGCCAGGCCACCGATCGCGACGTCCAGCAGTGACCGGTCCCGCTCCCGGGCGAACGTCTCCAGCGCCTCGACCGCGTCGAAGACGTCGTCGGTCAGCTCGTCCTGGCGGCCGGCCAGCCGGGTACCGGGCGCCGGCGGCTCGTCCCGGGTGTACTTGCCGGTCAGGATGCCGTTCGCCAGCGGGAAGTACGGCAGAATGCCGATCCCGTACCGGAGCGCCGCCGGGACCAGTTCGGCCTCGATCGAGCGCTCCAGCAGGTTGTAGTGGTTCTGCGCCGAGATGAACCGGGTGCGGTTCGCCGCTCGGGCCGTCCACTCGGCGTCCGCGACCTGCCAGCCGTCGAGGTTGCAGGAGCCGACGTAGCGGACCTTGCCTTCCTTCACCAGCTCGTCGAGCGCTTCGAGCGTCTCCTCGATCGGGGTGACGCCGTCGAGCTTGTGGAGCTGGTAGAGGTCGATGTAGTCGGTCTGCAGCCGGGACAGCGATCCTTCGACCGCCTTGCGGATGTAGCGGCGCGAGGCGCGGGCGCCGTAGTCGGCGCCGTAGACGCCGCCCATGTCGTTGCCGAACTTGGTGGCGAGCACGATCTCGTCCCGGCGGGACCGCAGCACGTGCCCGAGCAGCGTCTCCGAGCCGCCCTTGTTGCCGTACGTGTCGGCGGTGTCGAAGAAGTTGATCCCGGACTCGATCGCGGCGTCGACCACGGCCCGGGTGCCGTTGAGGTCGACCCTCGACCCGAAGTTGTTGCAGCCGAGGCCGACGACGGAGACGAGCAGGCCCGAGTTGCCGAGGGGACGGTAGCGCATATCCGCCATACAACACCCGGACCACGGACCCGGGAACGCGGGTCCGTGGTCCGGGTCGTTTGTCCGCTCCCGACGGGCGGACTATCGGCCGCGGCGGCCTATCGGCGCCTGGCTGACGGCCGCCTTGCCGACGGCGTCGGCGGCCCGGCGCGCCGAGGTGCTGGCCGCCTTGGTCCGGCTGACCGCGGTCTTCGTCCGGGTGAAGGCCTCCTCGGTCGCGGGGTTGCGGCGGATCTCGGTGACCCGCTTCGCGCCCCGGTGCGCCCAGGAGTTGTAGAGCTCGGTGGCCCGGCCCTGCAGGCCGGACAGCTGCGCGCCGACGGTCTCCGGCAGGCCGCGGACCGTGGTGCTGACCTGGGTCGGCACCTTCACGGCCTCGACGGTCAGCTCGCCGACCCGGTCCGACAGCCGCCGCACCTCGGTGCCGGCGGTGGCGGGCAGCGTCCGCAGCTTCTCCACCGCGAGGTCGGCCGCGCCGACGTAGGCGAACAGCGGCTTGGTCATCTCGGTCATCGGCGCCCGCCGCTGGGACGGCGTGGTCCGCGCGGACGTGCCCGCGGGCTGCGCGGCGGACGACGCCGTCGCGGTGCGCGTGGCGCCGGCCCGGGTCGCGGTGGACCGGGTCGCGGTGGTTCGGGCCGCGGAGCCGTTCGAGGTGGCGCGCGGAGTGCGGGGAGCGCGCGTCGTGGTCGTCTTGTCGGTCGCCGTGGTGCTGGCGCGCCGGGTCCTCGGCGTGGCGGGTCGGTCGGTAGCCATCTGGCCTCCTCCGCGGCTGGGGCCGGCGGCCCCGCCGCGTGCGTGTCTGTCGGTGGTCGTCCTGGGCGCGGTGCACCGCCTTCAGGGTCAGTTGGGACACACCGTGATGTGTTGGGTCGCGGTCAGAGTTCGCCGTCCGCGTCGGTAGTGCGCGGACGTCAACCGCGGCCCGCTGGTGCCAGGGCTCGGACGTCTAGGGTTCGGACGTCGACGCCTGGTTCGGTTGCGCCGCCGCTTCGGCCGGGACCCCGGCGGGCGCGTCCGGGGACGCCCCTGCGTCGGGCTTCGCCGAAGCCGGCTTGGCGGTCGTGGCCGTGGCCCGGCGTGGCGTCGCCCGCCGGGTCGTGGCGGCCCGCCGCGGCGCTTTGCCCGCGGTCTCGCCCGGCTCGGCGGAGGCCGCCGCGCGTGACCGGCGGGCCGCGGGCCGCGGCGTCCCTGCTGGCTCGGCGCTGGCGGAGCCGTCGCCGGCGCGAGCCTTGGTGGTGCCGCTCCTGGGGGTGCCGCTCCTGGTCGTGCCGGTCTCGGCCGGGGCCGTGGAGGCACGGCGACGGGGCACCGGTGGGACCGCCTCGGCCGGCTCCGCCTTCGCCGGCGACGGCTCGGCAGCCGGCCGCGGTGCCTCGGCACTTGTCTCGTCGGCCGCGGTCATCGCGCTCGCGGCCAGATCCGCCGCCGCCGCGTTCTCCCGGCGGAACGCGTCATAGATATCGAGGATGACCTGCTTCTGACGAGCGGTGAGTACCTCGTCGGCGAGCACGGCCGCGTGGACGTCCTCGCCGCCCTCCCGCTCCTCAAGGATCCCGGCCTGCACGTAGAGGACCTCGGCCGAGATACGCAGCGCCTTCGCGATCTGCTGCAGGATCTCGGCCGACGGCTTGCGCAGGCCGCGCTCGATCTGGCTCAGGTACGGGTTGCTCACGCCGGCCTGCTGGGCGAGCTGGCGCAGCGAGATGTGCGCGGCACGGCGCTGGTCCCGGATGTAGTCGCCGAGCTCTCGGACATGCAGGGCCGCCACGGGGCTCATACCTCCCTTCGTCCACGCTCCGCCTCGCCACCTGCACCTTCGGCGACTCTGACGTCGCTCGCGCCAGAGTCAGCTGGTGACGTGAGGTGACGATGTCACACCGGCTGGACTAGGGCGACGCTACGTCAAGGTGCTAACTCTGGCAAGCGCGCAGTTAGCACAAGGGGCCCGTGTCGGTACCTGCCCGCGATGGGCCCGCGTCCCTGCTCAGGGACCGCGGGCACACCGCCGGCGGCTACCGCTCGGCCTGGGCGAGCCAGGCGCGTTGGGTCGCGAGGTCCGCCTCGACCTTGGCGATGTCCTTGGTCCGGCCGGATGCCTTGGCCTTCTCCAGCTTCTCCTCCAGCCGGCTGACCGACTGACGGAGCTTGGCGACGAACGGCGAGGTCTCCGTGTCGTTGCGGGAGAAGCGGGCGTCGTTGGCCTCGCGGATCCGGTCGCTGATCGTGCTCAGCTGACGCTCCAGCTGGCCGACCGCCTCGCGGGGCACCCGCCCGATCGCGTCCCAGCGCTCCTGGATGTCGCGCAGCTTGCGCAGCGACCGCTCGGCCTCGGCCGGGTCGAGCTCGGCCGCCTCGGCCAGCAGCGCCTCCTTGGCGGTCTGGTTGGCCCGCGCCTCCGCGTCGCGCTCGGCGTTCACCGCGTTGCGCCGGCTGAAGAACGTGTCCTGCGCGGCGCGGAACCGGGCCCACAGCTCGTCGTCGACGTCCTTGGCCGCCCGGCCGGCGGTCTTCCAGTCGGCCATCAGTGCGCGGAAGCGGGTGCTGGTGGCGCCCCAGTCGGTCGAGTCGGCGAGCGACTCGGCCTCGGCGATCAGCGCCTCCTTGCGCTCCTTCGACTTGGCCCGCTGGGTGTCGAGCGCCGCGAAGTGCGCGGTACGCCGGCGGGCGAACTCCTCCCGCGCGGCGGCGATCCGGCGCCACAGGCCGGAGTCGGTCCGCTTGTCGACGCCGGTGATGGCGCGGAACTCCTCGCCGATCACCCGGAACCGCTCGCTGACCGCCTTCCAGTCGGAGCTCTTCGCCAGCCGTTCGGCCTCGGCGACCAGCTCCTCCTTGGCGGCGACCGCCTGCGCGGCCTTGGCCGCGCGTTCGGCCTGCACCTGCGTCTTGCGGCTCTCGGTCACGCCCAGCAGCGCGTTCAGCCGGCCGCGCAGCGCGTCCAGGTCGCCGACGACGGCCGCGCCCGGCAGCCCGTCCAGCAGCCGCTGCGCGCTCGTGGCGATGCCGACCGGGTCGACCCCGGCGATCGTCACGCGCTTCTCGAGCAGCTCCACCTCGGCGGAAAGGTCGTCGTAGCGGCGCACGAAGTGCGCAAGGCCCTCATCTGGGCTGCCGGCCCGCCACGAGCCGACAGCGCGCTCGCCCTCGGACGTCCGTACATAGACGGTGCCGTCGTCGGCGACTCGTCCCCACTCGGAGCCGGTCCCGTCACTCATCGCAATCCCAAGATCGACATCAGGTTGCCTGCCATTCTTGCAGGCATCGGGCCCCAGTGGGATCCCTGACGCAGATCCGGTGACAACCGGGTTGCCGTCACCGGACAGTTTGGTTGAGTTCACTTCCTCGTCAGCCATGCTTCTAGGCAGGTGGCGCGTCGCAGGGCCAAGATGCGTAACCATGGCAAGAGGGGCGGGGACGGGCAACGGTATCGCCGGCTGGCGGGCCGGAGCGTTGCTGTTCCCCGCGCTGCTCGGGCTGGGAGTGTTCGTGCTCAGCCCGGCGGTGGTCTCCGCGTTCGCGGCCGGGACCGACAAGAGACTGACCGGCCCGAGCTTCCACTGGGTGGGCACCGCGAACCTGCGCGAGGCGTTCCACGATCCTGACCTCGGCAAGACGGTCGTCAACACGCTCGAATACTGCGGGTTGACGGTGATCCCGGCGGTCATCGTCGGCCTGGCGCTGGCCCTGGCCACCCAGAAGGTCGCCCGGGGCCGTGGTGCGCTGCGGCTCGCCCTGTTCCTGCCGGTCAGCGCGAATCTGATCGCGATCGCACTGATCTTCGCCTACATGTTCGACCCGAGCCCGCAGGGTCTGGCGAACACGGCCGTCGGCTGGTTCGGCGTCCACCCGCAGAACTGGCTGGGCGACACGTCGACCGCGCTGCCGGTGGTGGCGCTCGTCGGCGGCTGGCGCCTGACCAGCTTCGTGTTCGTCGTGTACCTGGCCGGGCTGACGGCCATCCCCGCCTCGGTGTACGAGGCGGCCGACGTCGACGGCATCCGGGGGTTCGCCCGGCTGCGGCACATCACTCTGCCGCTGCTGGCACCCACCACGATCTTCCTCGGCGTCTTCACGACGATCCTGACGCTGCAGACCTTCGAGACGGTGGCGGTCCTGACGAAGGGCGGGCCGTTCCGGTCAAGCTCGACGATCGTCTACTACATCTTCGAGGTCGGCTTCACCGGCTCGTTCCGGATCGGCTACGCCTCCGCGATCGCGCTGCTGCTGATTCTGGCCATCGTGCTGATCGGCGTGCTGGGGTCGGTCCTCGGCCGGCGGGCCAGAGCGCGCGCCGCCCGGGCGGAGAGCGAGGGCGCGGACCTGGCCGTCGACGGGGCGGCCGGGGCCGCGTTGGTGAGCCTCGGCGCCGGTCCCGGTAGGGCCGCTTTGTCTGGCGGCACTGGGGAGTTCGGCGGCACGGGGGAGTTCGGATGAGTCACCCAGCAGCCCGGCCGGCGGCGACCGGCGGCGGTGGCCGAGTCGCGGGGATCGCCGGCCGGTCGGTGATTCTCGCGTTGGGGGTCTTCTTCGCACTGCTGCCGTTCGTCTGGATGGTGCGCACCGCCTTCGGTCCCTCCCAGTCGGCCTTCCAGCTGACGTCGAACCCGATTCCCCAGTCGGTCAGCTTCGACGCGTTCCAGCGCGCCTGGGCCGACGGCCACCTCGGCCGGGCGCTGCTGACCGGGATCGGGGTCAGCCTGGGGATCCTGGTGCTGCAGCTGGTGACGGCCATTCCCGCGGCCTATGTGTTCGCCTGGCTGCCGTTCCGGGGCCGGTCCGTGGTGTTCGCCGTCGTGCTCGCCACGCTGCTGGTACCGAGCCAGGTGACGGCTATCCCGAACTACGTGACGATCTCGGCCCTGGGCCTGTCGAACACGAGGGTCGGGCTGGTTCTGCCGTTTATGACCAGCGCGGCGGCAATCTTCCTGTTGCGCCAGTACATGTCGACAATTCCGGTCTCGGTCCTGGAAGCCGCTCGGATGGACGGCCTCGGCGTGCTGCGGACGCTGTGGACCATCGTGGTGCCGCTTTCCATGCCGGCGATCGCCACCGTCTCGGTGTTCAGCTTCCTGCTGTCGTTCAACGAGTACCTGTGGCCGCTACTGGAGGCCCGCTCGCCCGACATCGCCACGCCGCCGCTGGCCCTGGCCACCATGTTCGCCTCGCCCAAGTACGGCCTCCCGGACTTCGCCGAGCTCGCCGCCGGCGCACTGGTGATCAGCCTGCCCACCCTCGTCGTCTTCTTCATCGCCCAGCGCCGCCTCACGTCGGGCCTCACCGGCACCGGCGTGGGCGGCTGAGGCACAGCGCGCCCGATGACCCCGCAGCGCCAGCCGGCCCGCCGCACCCGACCAGCCACGACCCGTCGCGCCCCCTGGGCCATGGAAGGAACAGCCGTGATCCGCATCGACTCCTCTGGTGGGCGCGGCCCGCGCCTGCGCGGCCGGGTGGTGGGCGCGCGCGTGACGCTGCCGGCCGTGACGCTGCCGGCACTGTGCGCCGCGGTCGCCCTGTCCCTCACGGCCGCGGCCTGCGGCGGTGGCGGCAGCTCCGGCGTTCCCGACCTGCGGCCGACGGCCCGCGCCGCGAGTGCCGGTGTGAACGGCGTCAACGGCGCGACGGCGTCACCCGAATGCGCCAGCAAGGTCAAGACGCTCAGCTTCTACGGCGTCGCGCAGCTGTCCGACGTCGCCAAGTCCGCGAAGGCGTACATGGAGAAGGCCCACCCGGGCCTGACCGTCCAGCTCAACTCCACGGCCGGCAACTACGTCCAGCTCGTCCAGCAGATCTCGGCCGACAAGGCCGCCGGCAAGCAGACCGACGTCGCGGTCGCGGGCTTCGACCTGCTGCCGGTGTTCGCCAAGCAGCTCGGCGCCCAGGAGCTGTCCCCGAGCCTGCTGCGCTCCACCTACGACCAGCGGTTCCTCAAGCTGGGCCAGGTGGACGGCAAGCAGATCGGCATTCCGGACCAGGTCTCGATGCCGGTGCTCGCCTACAACGCCGACGTCCTCGCGAAGGCCGGCGTCGACCCGAAGACGCTGGCGACGACCGACGGGGTGCTCGCCGCGGCCGCCAAGATCAAGGCAGCCGACCCGAGCATCCAGCCGATCGACCTGCCGACCGGCCAGCAGTTCGGCCAGTGGTACCTCAGCACGCTCGCCAGCTCCAAGGGCACGTTGGTCCAGAACGCGAACGGCACCCCGAACCTGAACAACCCGAACGTGATCGCGGCCGCCCAGTTCCTCGCGAAGGTCGGCTCCTACGGCCCGCAGTCCGACGACCCGACCCAGAACGGCCTGCTGCGGTTCGGCATCCAGAAGCAGACCGCGATGGTCGGGGCGACCATCGCCTCGATCGGCGCCGGCATCAAGTACATCCAGAGCCAGGGCGCCAAGGGCTTCAAGTTCGGCGTCATGCCCTTCCCGACGCTGCCCGGCGGCAAGCAGGCCCCGATCGCCGGCGGCAACGCGCTGACCGTGCTCGCGACCGACAAGTGCCAGAAGGAGATGGCCACCGAGATGGTCGTCGCCATGCTGTCCCCGGACGTCGTCGCGGCCAGCGTCGAGGCGGTCAGCTACCTTCCCGTCGACACCGCCGCAGCCACCCAGCTGGCCGGCTTCTACCAGCAGTTCCCCGAGCTGGTGCAGTTCAAGGACCTGGGCGGCTCCCTGGTGGCGGCGCCGGCCTGGCCGGGTGCGCGCGGTGGCGAGGTGCCGCAGGCGCTCACCGACCAGGTGATCCACGTGATGAAGGGCACCGACCCGGCGACGGCCATGCGGGACGCCCAGGCGACGGCCACGCAGCTCACCGCGTCATGACGGGCACGGACGTGGCCGCGCGGCCCGACGATCTGGCCACGCCCGGCGGCACCGCCGGGGTGCCGATCGAGATGGTGGGGCTGGGCCGGGACTTCGGCTCGGTCCAGGCCCTCGCCGACGTGAACATGTCGGTGCGGCCCGGTGAGATCGTCGCGCTGCTCGGCCCGTCCGGCTCGGGAAAGTCGACCCTGCTGCGGATCTGTGCCGGCCTGGAGTCGGCCTCCTCCGGCCGGCTGCTGTTCGCCGGTGTCGACCAGGCCGGCATCGCTCCGCACCAGCGGGACGTCTCGCTGGTCTTCCAGCACTACGCGCTCTACCCGCACCTGTCGGCGCTGGACAACCTGACGCTGGCGCTGCGCTACGGCCGCAGGCAGCCCAAGAAGGCGGCCGTGGCGCGGGCCAGGGAGACGCTGGACATGCTCGGCATCGGCGCGCTGGCCGACCGGCGCCCGGCCCAGATGTCCGGCGGCCAGCGCCAGCGGGTCGCGATCGGGCGGGCGCTGGCCCGGCAGTCCCGGGTCGTGCTGCTGGACGAGCCGATGTCGGGCCTGGACGCCAAGCTGCGGGTCGAGCTGCGGGTCGAGATCGTCGCCCTGCTGCGCCGGCTCGGCTCCACCGCCCTGTTCGTCACCCACGACCAGGCCGAGGCGATGGCCGTCGGCGACCGGGTCGCGGTCCTCAACGCCGGGCGCCTCGAACAGCTCGGCACCCCCGACGAGGTCTACGACCGTCCGGCGACCCGGTTCGTGGCCACCTTCGTCGGCAGCCCGCCCATGAACGTCCTGGACGGGACCCTGTCCGGCGGCGTCCTGTCCGGCCCCGGCTTCGCCGTAGCGGCGCCGGCCGGGGCGACCTCCGTCGGCGTCCGTCCGGAGGGGCTCATCGTCTCCTCAAGGGCGTCGGCGTCCGCGGTGCCCGCCGGTGACACTGACCTCGGGTCTGGCCCGGGCCTCGGGTCTGGCTCGGGCCTCGGTGGCGGCGCGGCACTGGGTGGCGACGGCACTGCACCGGCCGATGGCATCCTTCGGCTGGACGGCACGGTTGTGGTCTCCGAACGTCTGGGCGCCGAACGCGTCATCTATGTCCAGACGCCTTCGGGCCCGGTGGCCGTCCGCGTCCCCACGGATAGCCCGGCCCAGCCGGGCAGGTCGGTCATCCTGACGGCCTCAGCCGCCACCTGCGCGTTCTTCGGCCCGGATGGGGTCCTGCTCCCGGCTCAACACTGAGATCACCGCTACGGCCGGTCCCAACAGGGTGGCCAGGTGAAGATCTACTCGGTCGTGATCTGAGCTCGTCCGGCTCGGCCGACCAAGTCCCCTGCGCAGCTGGTGATCAAGAAGTCCTCGCGGCCCATCGGGACACCTTGATCACTAGCTGCGCAGCCCCCGGGCGCTGCGGCCGGTCCTTGATCGCGGGTTGGGCCCTGCCCTGGTCGTGACCAGGCCTTTTCTGTAACCACCCAAGGGCCAAAACCGCGATCACCAGCACCAATGGGCCAGTGTCGGCGCGCGGGCTGGTTGGCGATCAGGGGAAGGTGCTGGCCCGGCCTCCGGGCTTGCCCAGGGAGGGCCGAGACCGCCGAGGAAGCAGGGCTCGGCCCCGGAAGTCGAGGAGGCCGGGCTCGGCCCGGGGAAGAGGTCCCCACCGGTCGCGCTCGCACCGGGTGGTGGGCATCGGAGGTGTCGGTCCGCGAGCCGGTGGGGACGTGCGGGCAGGCGGGAAGGCCTGCGGGAGAAACGGCGCGGGTCAGACCAGCTCGGCGAGCTGCTGGTCGAGGTCACGGGCGGCGGGGACCGCGGTGTGGCGGCGCAGCCTGCGGCGGACCTCGTCGGCGCGCCGGGCGTTGCGCCGGGACCGGGTCGCGGTCAGCAGCGGGATCGACTCGGTGGCCAGGGCGCAGCCGTTGTCCAGGTTGCCAAGGTCTATCTGCACGCCGGCGCGGCGCAGCAGGTAGGTGGCGTGGTCACGGACCTTCTGGGCCGGGTGGGCGAGCAGCGCCTGACCGAGCCAGCGGTCGGCGGACGGCAGATGCCCGAGGTCGATGTAGCAGCAGCCGACCTGCGCCTGGAACTCGGCCTCGTCGAAGTAGACGGCCCACGGCGGGTCCTGCGCCTTCGCGTGGCTGAACGCGGCCTCCGCGATGCCCAGCTCACGCATGCAGGAGACCTGGTCGCCGAGCGCCGCGTGCGCGCGGGCCATCCGCATGTGCAGCATCGCGCCGACGCGGCCGCTGACCCCGGCCGCCGTGCGCACGGCGGCGTCGGCCAGCTCGATCGCCTCGGCCGGGCGGGAGAAGTCGACGCACTGCAACGACATGTTCTTCAGCACGTTGGCGCCGAGCAGCCGGTCGCCGCCCACGTGCGCTGCGTGCAGCGCGGTCACCCAGTACCGCTGGGCCGCCGTCTGGTAGCCGGCGTCGAACGAGACCCAGCCGGCGAACCGGGCCAGCTCCGCGGCGACGACGTGCAGCTGGCGGCCGATCCGCTCCGAGTAGCGGCCGCGGGAGAGCAGCTGGGTGACGACGCCCAGCTCCGCGTCGACCAGGCGGCGGACGCTCTCGCCCCCGAGCCGGTCGTCCATCACCCGCAGGCCAGGGATGTTGTGCGCGATCCGGTGCACGATCTGCTCGTCGACGAGGCCGCCGTCGAGCGCGCCGGCCAGGTGCGCGGGCTCCAGCCCGAGCCACTCGTTGGCGAGCACGGCGACGCCCGACCCGGTGATCGTCAGGAAGCCCCGGCGGTCGGTGAGAGCGTCCTGTACGACGTCGGTGAGGGCGCTGAGGCCGCCGGCCTGTGTCCAGGGGTAGTCGGTGCGGACGTTGTCGCCCGTCGGTAGCCAGGACGGCCAGGGGTGGGACTCCAGCCGCTCGGTCGGCACCCCCAGCTCGGTGGCCAGGGCGAGCTGCGACACCCGGTCCGGGATGACGCCGCGGTGCTCCCAGCGCCACACCTTCTGCCGCTCCGCGGCCATGTTGGCTACGCCCAGGTCCCGCGCCCGCTTGGCGACGACTCGGGCGAGCTTCTGATACGACCAACCCCGTTGGGCGCGGACGAAGGCCAATGGGTGTGCGCAGGCCTGGGCGTTCTCCGTCAGCATCGACGATCTCCTCCGGATTGCGTGCACAAATATCCGTGGCGACAGCTGGGTCAGGGGCAGGGGTCCCTGCCGGTCCCGTTGGTGGGATCGGCCGGGGTATCGGCGGGACATCCTTGGCCCACCGCTCCCTGCGAGACCGCCCCCCGCGGCCCTGCCTTTCTCGGGTCCGCGAGCGCTCCACATCCGGTGGCGGTCACTGCGTGTCGCCCGACGAACGTTTCGTAGGCGCACGGCAACGCTATGTCGCGACATCTGCCATCGATAGTGTTGACCGCAGTGCGTTGCGTGCATTGAGGCCACAAGTGGCCCACTCGTGGGCCCCGAGTGCACACCCCCGGACAATCGCCGCCGTCGGGCCAGGCCCGGCTGGGCCGGCCATCTACGCCCTGATCAGCCAAGATGGCGGCAGGGGTGACGTCGCGGGCGGATCCGGATCTCGTCGAGATGGTCGTGCAGTCGGCCGTGACGACTGCGCCGGGCCCAAAGACCAGCTTGACCGTGGCGCCGACCCAAGTAGCACTCGTGAGCCACAAGGGCCGCGCGCGGCCCCCGCCGAGGCCGGATTCGCGTGTCTGGGCGGAGATCGGCGCCTCGGTTGGCACGGTCGGCGTGCCGGCCGCCGTGCCTCTGTGTAACCGAGATCGGCCACGGATTGTAACTGGTTGTGGTAGCCGAATCAGGCTGGCGCGGCCCGGTCGCCCGATGGGTCCGGGCGGGTCGGGCCGACCGTCGGGAGGCCGTTAGCGCAACAGGTGGCCGGCGGGGCGATCCGGCCGGACGGGGCCGGAGTCGGGATCGATCTGGGCCGCGACCTCGTGGCCGTCCGGGTCGTTGACGACCAGTGGCGCGTCGTCCGGAATGGACCTCTTCACCATGGCCAGTGCCACCGGGCCCAGCTCCGCGTGCATGCGGGACGAGCCGACGAAGCCGACCTGCCGGCCGGCGGTCGTCACCGGCGAGCCCGGCGCGGCGACCGCGCCGTCGAGGTGCAGCAGGACCAGCCGGCGCGGCGGCCGGCCGAGGTTGTGCACCCGGGCGACCGTCTCCTGGCCTCGGTAGCAGCCCTTGTCCAGGTGCACGGCACCGGTGAGCCAGCCGACCTCGTGCGGGATCGTGCGGTGGTCGGTGTCGGCCCCGAGCCGGGGGCGCTGGGCCGCTATCCGGATCGCCTCGAACGCGTCGAGCCCGGCCACCGTCGCGCCGGCGGCGCGCAGCCGCTCCGCGACCGACGCCAGCCCGGACCGCTCGATCAGCAGATCGACGCCGTACGGCATCCGGCGGGCCAGCACGTCCGGCCCGAACCGCGCGACCGGGTAGCGACCGGCCTCCGCCGGCAGTCCCGCGGCCCCGTCACCCGTGGGCGCCGCCCAGTCGGCCGGCACGTCCGCCGCGTCTGCGCCCAGTGCCTGGGCGACCGTCGCGGCGGCCTGCGGGCCCACCAGCGACAGCACGGCCGTCGCCGCCGTCACGTCCGCCGGCTCGACCCGCAGCAGGAAGCGCATCGACTCCAGGAAGCGGGTCAGCGCGACCGCGCCGCTGGAGGCGTCGCCGGCCGGCTCGACGTCGATCAAGGTCGCCTGGCCGTCGTCGGCGAGCACCAGGTGATGCTCGACGTGGCCATGCGGGGACAGCAGCAGCGCCTCGGTGCCGCGCAGCGGACGCAGCGCGCTCAGATGCTGCGAGGTCAGGCTGTGCAACCAGGTCAGCCGGTCCGGCCCGGTGACGCGGACCACGCCGCGGTGCGAGCGGTCCACCAGCACCGCGCCGGTCGAGGCCAGGCGCTGCTCCCGCAGGGGGTCGCCGTAGTGGGCGGCCACCCCCGCGTCGACGCCGTCCGCGGCGACCGCGCCGGGCAGGCCGAGCAACGGCGACCGGTAGCCGGCGGTGGCGGTCAGGTCGGAGGCAGTGGCGGCGTCGCTCATACCTCTAGTCAACCCTCGCCATGGGCAGAACAGTCCGCGCACCGGCCCGCCAGCGCGACGTGGTCGACGTTCACGGTGAAGCCGAGCTCCCGGCGCAGGTCGTCGACCAGCCCGGCCAGCCGGTCGGGGGACAGCTCGCTGATCGCGCCGCACGCGCCGCAGACCAGGTGGATATGCCGGTCATGGCCGGTGACGTGATAGGTCGGGGCTCCGTGGGTGAGGTGCGCGTGCGACACCAGCCCGAGATCCTCGAGCAGGTCGAGTGTGCGGTAGACGGTCGAGATGTTCACGGCGGTCGCGGTCCGGCGGACCTCGGTGACGATCGCCTCGGGCGTCGCGTGGCCCAGCTTCGCGACGGCCTCCAGCACCAGCTGGCGCTGCGGCGTGAGCCGGTAGCCCCGGCCGCGCAGCCGGACCTGCCAGTCCTCGCGCGACTCGTCGCCCGGCGCCGCGGGGCCGGGCGACGCGGAGTCGGCCGGCACGGCGGTATCGGTCGACACGCCGCGCAGACCGTGGCCGGATGATCCATGGCTGTGCGGCCCATAGACGTCGGGCGGCATAGCGTCAAGTCTAGGCGGGCGCGGTTGGTCACAGCGCGCGCCGGACTGACGGTCGCCTGGGGCCGACCAGACCGGCGCCGGGCGGCCACCGCCAGGTGGCCCATGCGGGCGGACCGCGCTGGCGGCGGGTCGTGGCGAGGTCGTGGCGAGCGAGAAACGAACGAGGAGGGTGGCCCGTGGCGGACTCGGTGGCGGTCGTCTGGGATGGCGAGCGGGCGGTACCGCATGACCTGGCGACCCCGTTGCTGCGGGCCGACGACGGCGCGGTGCTGCGCGGCGACGGGCTGTTCGAGACCCTGCGGACCCACGACGGGCGGATCTTCCTTCTCGACGAGCATCTGACCCGGCTGGCGTCCTCGGCCGCCTCGCTCCGGCTCGCCGTCCCGCCGGCCGCCGCGTGGCGCACGCTGGCGCTGGCGGCGACGGAGCTCTTCCACGCGGGCGGCGGGCCGGGTGATCCAGGCGCGACCGCCCTGGCGGGGAACGCCGGCCAGGACGGACGGCTGCGGCTGGCGGCGACCCGTGGGCCGGCCGGTGGCGCCCCGGTCGTCTACGCGCTGCTTGAGCCCGTCCCGCCCGCGGTCGCGGCGGCCAGGGTGACCGGTGTCGACGCGGTGACGCTCTCGCTCGGCGTCACGGCGACCGGCCGGCGGGACACGCCCTGGCTGCTGCCCGGCGCCAAGCACCTGTCCTACGCGGTCCCGATGGCCGCGCAGCGGTTCGCCGAGGCCGCCGGCGCCACCGAGGCGGTCTGGGTCTCGGTGGACGGTGAGGTCCTGGAGGGCACGACCTCCTCGGTCATCGCCGTCGTCGGCGGCCGGGCCTACACCCCGCCGCCGGCCGAGCTCGGCCTGCTCGCCGGCACGACGGTGGCGGCGGTGGCCAGGCTGGCCGAGCGGGCCGGCCTCACCGGCGGGGTCACCGAGCGGCGACTGGCCCTCGACGAGCTGCGGGCGGCAGAGGAGGCGATGCTCGTCTCCAGCATCCGTGGCGTCGCCCCGCTGGTCCGGCTGGACGGTCGGCCGGTCGGCACCGGTGCCGTCGGCCCGGTCGGTGTCACGTTGCGTGACGCCCTGGAGCTGGCCGTCCGGCGTGGCGCGCTGGACTGACGAAGGCCCGGTGGCCAGGCGTCCGCGAGCCCCGGCCAGGTGACCCGCGAAAAATGCGTTGCCCACCCACCCGGGTCGCGCGTAGCGTCGTCGGTACACGGGAGAGGAGGTGGTCCAGACTTGTGTAGTAGTTGGACTCGTGAGGTGACTGTCAGCTAGGCCGGTCTCCTTGTGCTCACCTCCTTGGTGTCCCTGAGGGCACCGGCCGGCGAGTACCAGGCAGTCACCGGGCCCCCGGGTGCCGTCGTTCAGTCCCGACGGCCCGCGCACCGCTTCTGCGGGCGCGGAGCAACCCGGGGGTTTTCACGTTCCGGGCCGGCCACGCCCCGGGACCTGCCCCGATGAGGTCCGTCAGGCCGTCGGACCGCGGGACTGTGCGGGAAACGGCGAAACGAGATCTGGCCCTACGCCGGCCCGAGCGGGCAGGATCGCCCTATGCCGACCCTCGTCCTGCTCCGCCATGGCGAAAGCACCTGGAACCAGAAGAATCTGTTCACCGGCTGGGTGGACGTCGACCTGTCCGAGAAGGGCGTCAAGGAGGCCACCCGCGGCGGTGAGCTGCTGCGCGAGGCCGGCGTGCTGCCTGACGTCGTGCACACGTCCGTGCTGACCCGCGCGATGCGCACGGCCTGGCTGGCCCTCGACGCCGCCGGCCGGCTGTGGATCCCGGTGCGGCGCAGCTGGCGGCTCAACGAACGCCACTACGGTGACCTGCAGGGCCGGGACAAGGCCGAGACGCTGGAGAAGTTCGGCGAGGAGCAGTTCATGCTCTGGCGCCGCTCGTACGACACCCCGCCGCCGGACATCACACCGGGCCAGGAAAGTGGCGTCGACGACCGGTACGCCGAGCTCGCGCCCGATCTCATCCCGGCGACCGAGTGCCTCAAGGACGTCGTCGTCCGGATGCTTCCGTACTGGTACGACGCGATCGTGCCTGACCTGCGGGCCGGGAGCACGGTGCTCGTCACGGCCCACGGCAACTCGCTACGCGCGCTGGTCAAGCACCTGGACAGCATCGGTGACGCCGACATCGCCGCGCTGAACATCCCCACCGGGATCCCGCTGCGCTACGAGCTGGACGACGACCTGAAGGTCATCTCGTCCGCCTACCTCGACCCGGACGCCGCCGAGCTGGCCGCCGCCGCCGTAGCCGCCCAAGGGAAGAGCCGCTCGAAGGCGCGCTGAGCGCGCCGCTCGCGGCCCTTCCGGCCGAACGCTCCGCGCCCGGCCAGCGCTGTATCGACGAGTAGGTACGCGACTCGGCCGATCACATCCAGGGTTCAGGCCGTGGCTGGGTCACGCCGGACGGTGCCTGAAAAACCAGTCGGGGGTCCGGTGGAACCGGACCCCCGATCTTGACTCGTGGTCAGGCGGACTTCTCGCCGGTGACGAGGTAGACGACGCGGCGGGCGACGGAGACCGCGTGGTCGGCGTAACGCTCGTAGAAGCGGCCGCACAGCGTGATGTCGATCGCCGCCTCCATGCCGTGCGTCCACTCCCGCTCCAGCAGGATGTGGAACAGCTGCCGGTGCAGGTGGTCCATCGCGTCGTCGTCGGCCTCGAGCTCGGCGGCCAGCTCGGTGTCCCGGCTGGCGATGACCGAGCCGGCCTTGGCGACGATCCGCTGCGCGACCTGGCCCATCTCGGTGATGGTGCCGGTCAGCTCCGGCGGCACGGCCTTGCCTGGGTAACGGCGGCGTGCGACCTTGGCGACGTGCAGCGCCAGGTCGCCCATGCGCTCCAGGTCGGCGACGATGCGCAGGGTGGTGACGATCACCCGGGCGTCGGTCGCGACCGGCGCCTGGCGAGCGAGGATGTCGAACGCGCGCTCCTCGATCTCGTTGCGGAGCAGGTCGACGGTCTCGTCGGCCGTGATGACCTGCTCGGCGAGCTGCAGATCGGCGTCCAGCAGCGCGGTGGTCGCGCGGGCCATGGCCGAGGCGACCATGCTGCTCATCTCGACGAGGGACACCGTGATGCCCTCGAGCTCCTCGTGGAAGACGTCCCGCACGGGCGGACTCCTGTTCTGATCAAACCGGTCAAGGCCGTTCGGGTCCTGGCATCCGCCCGGCGAGTCACAACCGACCGCGGCTTCGCGTGTACGGCCACACCTGGTCATAGCCCCGGGACTCGTCGACCCGAGATCGCTGGTCTTCGGATGGGTTGACGATGCGGCGACCCAGTCGCGGACCGGTGAACGGAGACGTTAGCGGGGATGAACACCTGACGACGAACCGCCGTGGAGAACCGTTCGGCGGATCCCGGAGGGCCGCACGACACCTAGCATTCGGCGCGTGGGCGACAGGTCGGTGAATGACGTGACAAGCATGCTACGGTACGCGATCCCGTCCGTACCGGCCTGCGTCGCCGTGTCGAGATCGACCGCTGTGCGCCTGGTGTCCGTGCGTCCGGTGTCCGTTCTGGCCCCGTCGTGTTCCCCGGGAGACCGCCGATGAGCACGCCGAGCCCCGCGCCCTCCGGATCCCTGCGTGAGAACGACCGGCCGGGCCCGCCGGCGGTCGCCGGCGACGAGTCCGCCGACTCCCTGCCCGCCGACCAGCTGCGCCGGCTGGTCTCGGCGTTGCCGTCCGGGGTGGTCGTGCTGACCACCCATGACGAGGTGGTGATGGCGAACCCGGCCGCCCGCGCGATGGGTGTGGTGATCGACAACCGGATCGGCGTCCCGTCCGTCGCTGACATCGTCCGGCGCACCCGCCGGGCCGGCGCCGGCCTGGACGGCCAGCTGGACCTGCCGCCGGTGCCGCCACCGCCGCTCACCCGGCCGCGCCCGGACCAGGAGCCGCTCGCCGTCCGGGTCCGGACCAGGCCGCTCGGCGGCGTCGGCCACATCGCGGTGATCCTCGACGACGTCACCGAGTCCCGCCGGGTGGACGCCGTCCGGCGTGACTTCGTCGCGAACATCAGCCATGAGCTCAAGACCCCGGTCGGCGCGCTGCACGTGCTCGCCGAGGCGGTGTACGCCGCGAGCGACGACCCGGTCGCGGTCCGCCGGTTCGCCGACCGGATGACGCACGAGTCCGCCCGGCTCGCCCGGCTCGTCCAGGAGATCATCCACCTGTCCCGGCTGCAGGGCGCGGACCCACTGCCGGAGCTGCGGCCGGTCGCGGTCGACAACGTCACCGCCGAGGCGGTGGACCGCAACCGGCTGGCCGCGCAGACCCGCGGCATCTCGGTGGCTGTGATCGGACAGACCGATGCCGGCGTGCTCGGCGACGAGGCGCAGTTGGTGACAGCGGTGGCGAACCTGCTGGAGAACGCGGTGAACTACTCGCCGCGTGGCACGCGGGTGGGCCTCGGGGTGCGCTCGGCCGGCGACATGGTGGAGATCTCGGTCGCGGACGAGGGCATAGGGATTGCCGAGAAGGACCTGGAACGCGTCTTCGAGCGCTTCTACCGGGCGGATCCGGCCCGGTCCCGGGAGACCGGCGGCACCGGGCTGGGCCTGGCGATCGTCAAGCACATCGTGACCAACCACGGCGGCACGGTCGGCGTCTGGAGCTCCGAGGGCGCGGGGTCCACGTTCACGCTGCGGCTGCCGTCGTACCACGACGACCTCGCGGACGGCGACGACGCGCCGGAGACCGCGCCGCAGCTGATCATTCCGGTGACCGCCGACGGCGCCGCCGAGGCACCGGAGAGCGGATCAACGGCCCGGAAGGGCGGCGAGGTCGGCGAACGGGCTGACGGCGGTCCCGCGGGCGCGGACGATCGAGACGACGACCTGGACGCCCCTCACGAGGCGGGCGTCCCGGACGAGCGGGGCCTCCCTGACGGGGCGGAGGCGCCGGACACTACGTCGGCCCGGACACAGCAGCCGGGACCGAAGACCAGGACCACCAGGTCGAGCAAGGGACGGACGGCCGGGAACAGGACCGCCGGCACCTGACCACAGGTGAACGACTGACCGGTCGATGAACGACCGCTCAGGCACGATCAGGAAGCCGACGAGAACAACGAGCCGCCACCGGCGACCGCGAGATCCGCGGGACCGGCCGGCCCGCGAAAGGAAGAGTGACCGGGTGACCCGCCTGCTCGTGGTGGAGGACGAGGAGTCGTTCTCGGAGGCGCTGTCCTTCATGTTGGAGCGCGAGGGATTCGACGTCGCGGTGGCCGCTGACGGGCACGCCGCGCTGTCGGATTTCGAACGGCACGGGGCGGATCTGGTGCTGCTCGACGTCATGCTGCCCGGCCTGTCTGGCACCGAGGTGTGCCGGGCCCTGCGGCAGAAGTCGTCCGTGCCGGTGATCATGCTCACCGCTCGGGACAGCGAGATCGACAAGGTGCTGGGCCTGGAGCTCGGCGCCGACGACTACGTCACCAAGCCGTTCTCGGCGCGTGAGCTCGTCGCCCGGATCCGGGCCGTGCTGCGCCGCCGGGGCAGCGAGCCGGACGAGGCCGCGCCGGTGACGCTGGAGGCCGGCGGCGTCCGGATGGACGTCGAGCGCCACGTCGTGACCGTGCACGGCGCCGCGGTCGCGCTGCCGCTCAAGGAGTTCGAGCTGCTGGAGATGTTCCTGCGCAATACCGGCCGGGTACTGACCCGAGGGCAGCTGATCGACCGGGTCTGGGGGTCGGACTACGTGGGCGACACGAAGACGCTCGACGTCCACGTCAAGCGGCTCCGGGCAAAGATCGAGTCCGAACCGGGCAACCCGCGGCACCTCGTAACCGTCCGAGGTCTTGGCTACAAGTTCGAGCCGTAGGACGCCCGGCCAGTGCGGCCGGCCGGGCGCTCCGCCCGGCCGGCCGACGGCGGCCTGCGTTCGTGTCTCTGCGCGATCCCGCGGGCCCCGACGGGTGGCCGGCGAGCAGCCGTGGGGCAGGAGACCAGCATGGGCGCGTACCGTCGTACGTCGCTCGACCACGCGTCAGCGGGTGTCGAGGGAGGTCGGCCCGGCTCGGCTGCGTTGTGGCCGGGGCGGTGCGGACGGTGCACGACACAGGGGGACGGGCAATGCGGCTGAGGTTCTCACCGACGGCGCGGGCGGAGAAGGACGGGCCCGAACCGGTCGCGGACGCCGGTGGTGGCCGGGTGCTGCCCGGTGTGGTGGTGCCACGGCGCTCCGCGGTCGCGTCGACGACGCTCGTTCCCGCGGGGGCGGCTGCCTCGCCAGGGGCATCCGCGACCGCTGGGGCAGCCAGCCCGGGGGCCGCCGGCCCGCTCGCAGGCCCCGACGGCACCGCGGCCTCGGCGGTGGTGAGCCAGCCGCGGGCGACGGCCGTCGCCCTGCCAGCGCCGCCCGCCCAGCCGATGCGGCTCGGCGTCATCGACATCGGCTCGAACACCGTGCATCTGCTGGTCGTCGACGCCCACCACGGCGCGGCGCCGAGGCCGGCCGCGAGCGTGCGGGTGCCACTGCGGCTGGTGGAGCTGCTGGACGACTCGGGCGCGCTGTCGGTCAGCGGCGAGCACGCCCTGGTCGACTGCATCCTCGACCTGCGCCGGCAGGCCGACGAGCTGGCCGTCTTCGACCTCGTGGCGTTCGCCACATCCGCGTTGCGGGACGCCACCAACAGTGACGACGTCCTCGCCCGGCTGCGGTCGGTGACGGGCGTCGGCGTCGAGGTGCTGCCGGGTGACGACGAGGCCCGGCTGACGTTCCTCGCGGTGCGCCGCTGGCTCGGCTGGAGCGCCGGCCGGCTGCTCGCGCTGGACATCGGCGGCGGCTCGCTGGAGATCGGCGCCGGCCTGGACGAGGAGCCCGACGTCGTCGCCTCGCTGCCGCTGGGCGCGAGCCGCCTCACCCGGGACTGGCTGACGACGGACCCGCCGAGCCAGCGTGAGCTGTCCGCGCTGCGCCGCTACGTCCGGGCGCAGGTCGCGCCGGTGGTCGGCAACCTCTACCACGTCGGCGAGCCCACCCGGGCGGTCGCGACGTCGAAGACCTTCCGCTCGCTGGCCCGGATCGCGGGCGCCGAGCCGTACAGCCGAGGCCCCTACGTCCGGCGGGTGCTGCGCAGGACCGACCTGGAGGCGGCGGCGAAGGTGGTCTGCCGGATGTCCTCCACCGAACGGACCTCGCTGCCCGGGGTGTCCGCGTCCCGGGCCGCGCAGCTCGCCGCGGGGGCGGTGGTCGCCGTCGAGACGATGGACCTGCTGTCCGTCGACGAGGTCGAGATCTGCCCGTGGGCGCTGCGTGAGGGCATCATCCTGCGCCGGCTGGACACCCTGAAGCTTGGCTGAGCCCTCGCCGGGCCGCCACGGAGAGTGAGATCGCCTGGGTCGCCGCCGGACGGGGCACCCCCGCCGTGATGGCCTAGCCTGGGAGCGGGCCGTGCGGGGGCTGGCCCTGGATCGCGGAAGAAGGTGTTCGCGTGCGGGTGGGTGTCCCGGCGGCCAAGGTCGCACTGTCGACGGCGTCGACCTACCCCGAGTCGACGCCGGCCGCCTTCGAGATGGCGGCCCGGCTGGGCTACGACGGCGTCGAGATCATGGTCTGGACGGACCCGGTCAGTCAGGACCCGCGGGCGCTGAAGCGGCTGGTGGACTACCACGGCATCCCGGTGGTCGCGATCCACTCACCCTGCCTGCTGCTCACCCAGCGTGTCTGGGGCACCGACCCCTGGGGCAAGCTGGTGCGGGCCCGCTCGGCGGCCGAGACGCTCGACGCGAAGACCGTCGTCGTGCACCCGCCGTTCCGCTGGCAGCGTGACTACGGGCGGGACTTCATCGCGGGCATCGAGCGGATGGCGCAGGAGACCGACATCCGCTTCGCCGTCGAGAACATGTTCCCGCTGCGAGCCCGTGGCCGGGAGGTGTCGGCCTACGCGCCGGACTGGTCGCCGATCGAGGACGGCTACCGGCACGTCACCCTCGACCTGTCGCACACCAGCGTCTCCCGCTCGGACGCGCTGGCGATGGCCGACGTGCTGGGTGACCGGCTGGCCCACGTGCACCTGGCCGACGGCGTGGGCTCGGCCAAGGACGAGCACCTGGTCCCCGGCCGCGGCACCCAGCCCTGCGCCCAGCTGCTCGAGCGGCTGGCCGCCCGGGGCTTCGACGGCACCGTCGTCGTCGAGATCAACACCCGTCGCGCCGAGACCCGCGCGCAGCGGGAGGCCGACCTCGCCGAGGCGCTCGCCTTCACGCGGCTCAACCTCGCCGCGCCCGCCGCGGCGGCCAGTCCCGGCGGCCTCGTGCTGCCCTGATCTGGGCGGATGCCGTCGGCGCCGGCGCGGATCGGTGCCACGATTGCGGGCATGGGTTCACGTTCGCTGTTCGACCCGCTGGTCGACGCCTATGACGCGGCACGGCCCAGCTACCCCGACGCGCTGTTCGACGATCTGGAACGGCTCACCGGTCGGCCGATCGCCGGCGCCGACGTCGTCGAGGTGGGCGCGGGCACCGGCATCGCGACCCGTGAGCTGCTCGGCCGTGGCGCTCGGGTCGTCCCGTTCGACATCGGCGCGGGAATGCTCGGCCGGCTGCGGGCCCGTACCCCGGGAATTCCGGCGGCGCTCGGTGACGGCGAGGCGTTGCCGCTGCGGGCCGGGGTCGCCGACCTGATCTGCTACGCGCAGGCGTGGCACTGGATGCGGGTGCCGGTCGCAGCGGCCGAGGCGACCCGGGTGCTGCGTCCCGGCGGCGCGCTCGCCGTCTGGTGGAACGACGTGGACGCCGAGGACGAACGCTGGTGGCAGCGCCAGCAGGACCGGCTGGAGGCGATGAGCCCGGGGTACACCCGCGGCTACCGGACCAGGCCCTATGCCGACGAGCTGCGCTGGACCGGGCAGTTCGCCGAGGTCGTCACCCTCGCCGGCCGCTGGGTCCGGCGCCTCGATGTCGACACCTACCTGACCTGGCTTCGGTCGAAGTCCTATGTGGCCGCGATCGGCGACCAGGAGCAGGACTTCCTCGACGCGGAGCGTCGCTCGATGCTGCGGGCCTTCCCCGACGGAGTCATCGAGGAGCCGTTCCGCACCCTCCTCGTAGTCGCCCGCAGGCCCTGAGACCAGGAGCGGGGCCGTAGCCTTGCGAGCGGTACAGGCGCGGGTGGGCTGAGGAGCGGGCATGAGTGTGACGATCGTGGGCGTCGGCCGGCTGGGCGAGGCGTTGCTGGCCGGGCTGCTGCGCTCCGGCGTCGAGCCCAAGGAGATCGTGGTCGCGGAGAAGGACCCGGCGCGGGTGGCGCGGATCTGCGCCCAGCACGGGGTCACGGCGGCCACCCCGGACGAGGCGGTGGCCGGCGCCGACGTGGTGATCGTGGCCGTCAAGCCGCACGACATGGCCGGGCTGCTGGCCGACATCGGCGCGGCGCTGGCCCCGGGCGCCTTCGTGGTGTCGCTCGCGGCGGGGATCACGCTGACGTTCCTCCAGGACGCGCTGCCCGCCGGCACGCCGGTGGTACGGGTGATGACCAACACGCCGCTGCTGGTCGGCGCGGCGATGTCGGCGATCTGTGCCGGCCGGCACGCGGGGGACGACGAGCTGGCCCGCACCGAGGAGCTGCTCGCGGCCGTCGGCCGGGTCGTCCGGGTCCCGGAGTCGCAGCTCGACGCCGTCACGGCGTTGTCGGGCAGTGGCCCGGCGTACTTCTTCTACCTGGTCGACGCGATGATCGAGGCGGGGGTGCTGCTCGGCCTGCCCCGCCCGCTGGCCACCGAGCTGATGGTGCAGACGGCGCTCGGCTCGGCCCAGATGCTGCGCGAGACCAGCGAGCACCCGGCGCTGCTGCGGGAGGCCGTCACGTCACCGGCCGGGACGACCGCGGCCGCGCTGCGCGAGTTCGACCGCCAGGCGGTGCGGGGAGCGATCCTCGACGCGCTGGTGGCGGCCCGTGACCGTTCCGTCGAGCTCGGTCGCCCCAGCTGAGTTCGGTGGTCCGCGCCGAGCCAGGTGGTACTGTCCGGCAACCGCTGCCCTGGCCGCGGCCGGCGCGCCGGGCGGGGCTGCGCGCTGACTGGCCGTGTCAGGGCGGCCACCCATCCAGGCCGGTGCTGGGCGGTAGGCTCACCCGGTAGCTCTCCTCCACACAGATCGGTTGTATTCGTGGGTTCTGTTATCAAGAAGCGTCGCAAGCGGATGGCGAAGAAGAAGCACCGCAAACTTCTCAAGCGAACCCGCGTCCAGCGCCGCAACAAGAAGTAGTCGGTAAGAACGCCCCGAGACCCCCGACGTCGCGCGCCGCGCGGCCGGGGGTCGACTGGTGTGCGGCCTCGGGTGCGCGATCGCTGGTGGCGACGCGCATCCGGCCAGGCGTAGGCCGATCCGGCACGCGGCAGGACCCATGAACGCCGTGCGGCTACTCGTTCGGGCAGCACCTTCGCGCCCCGGCCGCAGACCGCGAGCGTCTCGGCCCGGCTGCGAGGCATGTATCCCGGAGGTTTCCTCGGCGCGGTTCCGTCCGGCTGGGACCTTGGTCCTGTGGGACGCTGCTCGCCGGGTGGCAACGGGGCCACCCGTGCGTCTGCGGGGTGCGACTGATGACGTCGAGCGAGGCGAGCACGGGCATCGCGGCCGGGGCGGGCGACGGCGCCCGCCCGGCGGGGTGGATCAACTTTCTTTCTGACTACGGGCTCGACGACACCTGCGTCGGCGTGGTCCACGGGGTCATCGCCCGGCACGCGCCGGGGGCCAGGGTCGTCGACGTCTGCCACGCGGTCGCCCCCCAGGACATCGAACATGGCGCCGGCCTCCTGGCCGACAGCGTCTGCTACCTGCCGGTCGGCGTGCACCTGGCCGTCGTCGAACGGCTCGACGTCGCCGTGGGCGGCGCCCAGGCGCGGCCCGAGGGGCGGCCCGAGGGGCGCCCCGCGGCCACGGCCACGCGTGGCGTCGCGATTCGCGCGGCCGACGGATCGACCTTCGTCGCCCCGGACAACGGCCTCACCTCGCTCGCCTGGGACATCCTCGGCGGGGTGACGGCGGCCCACGAGATCTCCAACCCGGCGCTGTGGCTACCGCTGCCGAGCGTGGTCTTCCGCGGCCGGGACGTCTACGCCCCGGTCGCCGCGCGGCTCGCCGCCGGGCTGGCGCTCGCCGAGGTCGGGCCGCGCATCGACGCCGAGTCGCTGGTCCGGCTCACCCGGCCGGGCTGCGTGGTCGACGAGGACCATCTGCACGCCCAGGTGCTGGCCGTCGACCATTTCGGCAACCTCTCACTCAACGTGACCAGACAGGATCTTGAGGCCGCCGGCGTACTGCTCGGTGACGACGTCGAGATCCGCGCCGCGGGGCGTCAGCACCTGCTCCCGTTCACCCACACCTACGGTGACGTGCCGGTCGGGCAGGCGGCGCTGTGCGAGGACGCGCTGCGCCGAGTGATGCTCGCCGTCAACTGCGGCCGCGCCGGCGACCTGCTGCGGCTGCGACGCGGCGACGCCGTCGTCATCGGCCAGCCGCCGCGTGAGCCGGGCTCCGCCACCGCCTCCGGGTCGGCGGTGGGGGCCGGGGCCGCGGGGCGGCCGGCGTCCGTCGTCAGCCTGCCCGCGCTCACCTGAGCCGCCGCCGGCCGCGGGTGACCTCCGGGTTGCGAGCGGGCGACGGCCGTCGGACCGGTAACGCTACGCAGTGGTTTCGCGCCAGGGCAGGCGTACGATGACCGGGACGCCAAGGCACGGACCGGATCTGACGGCGCCCTGGGAGCCCACATGAGACCACGCCGCGTGCTTGTCACCGGTGTGTCCCGTCCACTCGGCGCGGACGTCGCCCGAGCCCTCGCGGCCAGTCCACAGATCGAGACCGTGATCGGGGTCGACACGGTCGCACCGGGTGACGACCTCGGCCGGACGAGATTCGTGCGCGCCGACATCCGCAACCCGCTGATCGCCAAGGTGATCGGCACGGCCGGCATCGACACGGTCCTGCACCTGAACCTCATCGCCAACCCGGTCGTCGCCGGTGGCCGGACGGCGATGAAGGAAATCAACGTCATCGGCACGATGCAGCTGCTCGCCGCCTGCCAGAAGTCGGAGACGGTCAGCCGGCTCGTCGTCCGGTCCACGACGACGATCTACGGCTCGTCGTCGCGCGACCCGGCGCTGTTCACCGAGGACATGGAGCCGCGCCAGCTGCCGCGCGGTGGCTACGGCAAGGACGCCGTCGAGGTCGAAGGCTACGTAAGGGGTTTCAGCCGCCGCAGGCCGGATATCGCCGTGACCGTGTTGCGGTTCGCGAACATCCTCGGCCCCGGCGTCGACAGCCCGCTGGCGCGTTACTTCGAGTTCCCGGTCGTACCAACCGTGCTGGGTTTCGACCCGCGCATCCAGCTGCTCCACTCGTCTGACGCGCTCGCGGTGCTGCTACGGGCCGCCGGCGGTGGGCACGCCGGCACGTTCAACGTCGCCGGTGACGGCATCCTGCTGCTCTCGCAGGCGGTTCGCCGATCCGGCCGGCCACCGATCCCGATACCGTTCCCGGCGGTCAGCTCGCTGTCGAGGCTCGCCAGCCGGCTGCGAGTGGTGGACTTCCCGCCCGAGCAGGTCGGCTTCCTCGCCCACGGCCGCGCGGTCGACACGACCCGGCTGCGCGAGGTCTTCGGCTACACGCCGCGTTACACGACGGCGGCGGCGTTCGACAGCTTCGTGCGGGAACGCGGGCTGCGCCCGACGATCGACCCTGAGCAGGTCGTCCAGGCCGAGCAGGCCCTGCTCGGCCTGATGGCCCGCCGCCGGCTGGTGGGTGCGCCGTGACCGCGGCCGGTCAGCCGCCGCCCGGCGAGGCCCAGATCATCCCGCTGGCGCGCCCGGCCCGCCGGGCTGGCGCGAAGGCGGCCAACAAGCCTCCGATCGCCGAACCGCGCGGCGGCGACTCCGAGTCGCCGGGTGCGACGATCTCGCCGATGGGCCGGTCGTCCTCGACCAGCCGGATGCCGCCGGTGCCGAGTTCCCGTCCCACCCCTGATGCCGGTGCCGCGACGGCCGGTACGCCGTCGCCGAGCGCCGGAGCGGTGGGCGCGGGGGCGCGGCCGAGCTCGCGGCTGCGACCCGGATCCGGGCCGGCGGCGAATCCCGGGCCGTCGGACGACGCCGCGGCAGCGGATCGAGCGGCCGCCACGGATCATCAGGCCTCGTCGAGCCGGCCCGGCTCGTCGCGCCGACCGGCGTCCACGCGCCCAGCGAGGACGGCCACCTCCCGCATCGGCGCCGACCGTCCGGCGGCGCCGGAGGCCGACGCGCCTACCCCGGCGTTCGATGACGGAACGGCCGCGCCGGCGGCCGCCTCCGGCCGTACTGCCGCGTCCAACCGAACTGCCGGGGACGATCGGGCTGCCGGGGCCGATCGGGCTGGCGGGGCCAGCCGGGCTACCGCTTCGAAGCGGTCCGCCGCGTCCACCCGAGCCGGGTCCTCCAGCCGCGCCACCGGCTCCGCCCGAGGCGGCTCCGCCGGCACGCCAGGTCCGGCCGAGGCGGCGGCGAGCATTGGTGACCCGGCGGCCAAGGACGACACCGCGACTGGCGCTGCCGCCGCGCGTCGCCGCGCGCCGCGGGCGAAAGCCGGCCCGCCGACGGCCGGCGCCACCAGCGGTTCCGCTCGGTCTGGCGCGGGAGGATCCGGGCGGTCCAAGGCCGCCCGGGTCGTCGCCGAACAGGCCGACGGCGCACCCGAACCACCGACCGACCTCCGGGCGCCGCGCCCGACACGGCGCGACGACGAGCGCGTGTCGGAACGACCCGCGGGCCGGGCCACCCGAACGCGTACGGCCGCCGCCTCGACGGCAGACCCGATGGCCACCCCGCTCATCACCCCGCCGAGCGCCGGGGAGGAGCCCATCGCCGATCCCGCAGGCCTCGAACGCGCGCTCGCCGGCATGCTCGCCTTCCTTCGGCGGCGGATCACCGGCGACTACGAGGTCGACGAGCTCGGCTTCGACGCCGACCTGACCGAGCACGTCGTCGCCCCGCTGCTGCGTCCGGTCTACCGGAACTACTTCCGGGTGGAGACCCGGGGTCTGGAGAACGTTCCCGACACGGGCGGCGCCCTGGTCGTCGCCAACCACTCCGGCACGCTGCCGATCGACGCGCTGATGACCGCCATGGCGCTGCTGGACCACCACCCGGCCCATCGCTACCTGCGGATGCTCGCCGCCGACCTGGTGTTCTCGCTGCCGTTCCTGGCGCCGATGGCCCGCAAGACCGGCAACACCCTGGCCTGCCAGGCCGACGCGGAGCGGTTGCTGGGCAAGGGCGAGCTGGTCGGGGTCTGGCCGGAGGGCTTCAAGGGGGTCGGCAAGCCGTTCTCGGAGCGGTACAAGCTGCAACGGTTCGGCCGCGGTGGCTTCGTCTCGGCGGCGCTGCGCACCGGGGTGCCGATCATCCCGTGCACGATCGTCGGCGCCGAGGAGATCTACCCGATGCTGGGCAACGCCAAGACGGTCGCCCGGCTGCTCGGCCTGCCGTACTTCCCGCTGACGCCGACGTTCCCCTGGCTCGGCCTGCTCGGCATGGTTCCGCTGCCGTCCAAGTGGCTCATCGAGTTCGGCGAGCCGGTGGACACCTCGTCCCTCACCCCGGCCGCCGCCGAGGACCCGATGCTCGTCTTCGAACTCACCGACCGCATCCGGGAGTCCATCCAGCACACCCTGTACGGCCTCCTCATGCAACGCCGCTCAGTCTTCTTCTAGGGCCGCTAGGGCCGCCTCCGACAACGTCCGCCCGCTCCGCGCCTTGATCATGATCGCGAGTTTGGCCCTCAAGCGGCTGTGACCAGGCTCGATTCACGACCACCCGAGGGCGAAAACGGCGATCACTACGCCGGGCCGACCGCCTAGGCCTCGCCGTAGCGGCGCTTGAGGGCCATGCCGGCGGCGACGCCGCCGGCGAGGGCGCCGAGCCCGGCCGCGGTGGGGATGCCGACCTTGGCCGCCTTGCGGGCGGTGCGGAAGTCCTTGATGGTCCAGTCGCGGTCCTTGGCGGCGGACTTCAGATCCGGGTCGGGGTTGACCGCGACGGGATTGCCGACCATGGACAGCATCGGCAGGTCGTTGATCGAGTCCGAGTATGCCCAGCAGCGGGTCAGATCGAGGTGCTCCCTGTCGGCGAGCGCGCGGACGGCCGCGGCCTTGCCGGGCCCGTGCAGGGGGTCTCCGACCAGGTGGCCGGTGTACCGGCCGTCGACGACCTCGGAGACGGTGCCGAGAGCGCCGGTCAGGCCAAGCCTGCGGGCGATGATCGAGGCCAGCTCGACCGGTGTGGCAGTGACCAGCCAGACCCGGTGGCCGGCGTCGAGGTGCTGCTGCGCGAGCGCGAGGGTGCCCGAGTAGATCTGTTCGGCCATCCGCTCGTCGTAGATCTCCTCGCCGTAGCGGACGATCTCGCTGACCTCCCGGCCGGCCACGAAGGCGAGCGCCGCCTCCTTGGCGTTGTGCATGCCGTTCGGGTCCTCCATGCCGCGCAGCCGGTAGCTGACGTGCTGCCAGCCGAACTTCAGCAGGTCGCGCGAGTCGAAGAAGTCGCGGGCCGCGAGCCCCCGGGCGAAATAGAAGATCGACGCGCCGGCCATCATCGTGTTGTCCACGTCGAAGAACGCGGCCGCCGTGGGGTCCGGCGGTGGCTTCGGCGTGGCCTCGGCCGCCACCTTCAGCGCGGCGGTCGCCGCGGCGTCGGCGGCCGCGGCGTCCGCGGCGGTCGTGTCATCCTTGTGCGGTCGCAACCACATCTCATCTCCCGGCTGTCCACGGCTTGTGGCGCTCGGCTTCCGCGGCGCGTCGCGGGCGTCGCTGAGTGGCGCGCGGCGGGCCTGCGTCACCACTGTGCGTGACCAGGTCCGGCCGCCATCCTGCCATCCGGACGGCGGTCCGGGAGCCGGCCCGCCCGCCGCGCGCGCGACCGGCGCGCCGGGAAGCCCTGGCGTGTCCCGTGGCTCTGCCACTGGTGCCTCCGGAGGCGAGAAGAAGGACCATATCCCGTACTCCTTAGGCGTGCGCACCCGAGCCTACGGCCCACCAGCCGGTGCGCGTCGCAGGAACTGCGCACCACACGCGGCTCGTTCCCCGCTCATGGGTACGGGCGGCGGACACGTGGTGACAGCGGCCGGACGTCCAGGTGACGAACAGGTTTGCTGGCCGATGGTGATCGATCGGACATGATGGGTGACCGATCGGACCGGTGGCCGGTCGCGCGCCCACGGCAGCCGGCCGAGCCGGGCCCCACGCAGAGCCGGGCCGGACCGGGCCCACGCCGGTACCCGTTCAGCCGGGGGCAGACTCGACAGGACGTGGTGACGGTTGACGATGTCGACGGGAGCAGCCGTGAGCGAGGCTCGGATCACTCTGATCAGCAGGGTCGGCTGTCATCTGTGTGAGGACGCCCGCGCGGCGGTCGCCCGGGTCGCGGACGAGACCGGCGTCGGCTGGCGAGAGCTGGATGTGGATGCCGACCCGGCGCGGGCGGACGAGTACGGCGACCGCGTGCCCGTCGTCCTGGTCGACGGTCGCGAACACGGCTACTGGCGGGTCGAGGAGGCACGCCTGCGCGACGCCCTCGCCGGTCGCCGCTGGTCGCTGCGCTGACCCGTCCCGACCGTCTGGTCGACGGCGATACCACCATCCGAAACTTTGTGAACTCTTTCACGAAGTCGTAGACTCACCCCCATGCTCGGGCAGGTGCCGCGCGCGGTCGGCGTGGTCGCTGGCCGGGCGTGCCGGCCGGGTGCGTCTGCCGGTCGCCCCAGCTGGACAGCCGGCGACCGGGACACAGCTCCCCGCCTCGACAGACTGAGCCTTTCCTTCGTGGCCTCCGACCAGGGCTCGACGACCTGAGGCCTCGGTGAGACGGCAAGGGCTCACTGCTGCCGCGGACCACGCCCGGCCGCGGCCAGACCGCTGGAGGAGCCGCGCGTCATGAGCCCGTCCCGGCGCCCGTCGAGGGAGAAACGACCCCGCCCAGCGGTCCCCGAGGCGACAGTCGCCCGGCTGCCGCTCTATCTGCGGGTGCTCACGGGTCTGGCCGATGACGGCGTCGAGACCGTGTCGTCGGACACGCTGGCCGCCGCCGCCGGGGTCACTTCGGCGAAGGTTCGAAAGGACCTCTCGCACCTTGGTTCCTACGGCACCCGAGGCGTTGGCTACGACGTCGACGTGTTGCTGGACCGGATCTCGGCGCGTCTCGGGCTGACCGAGGACCGGGGCGTGATGCTCGTCGGAGTAGGTAATCTCGGGCACGCGCTCGCGCGCTATGGCGGTTTCCCGGCGCGTGGGTTCCGGATTGTCGCGCTCGTCGACGCCGATCCCGCTCGTGCCGGTGAGCTCGTCGGCGGGGTGGAGATCCGGCCGGTCGTCGAGCTGGAAAGACTGATCGAGGACTATCAGGTGACGATCGGTGTGATCTGTACCCCGGCCGCGGCGGCGCAGCAGGTCTGCGACCGACTGGTCGCCGCGGGGGTCACCAGCATCCTCAATTTCGCCCCGGTTGTGCTGTCCGTGCCTGACGGGGTCGATGTGCGTAAGGTCGATCTGGCGGTCGAGCTGCAGATCCTGTCGTTCCATGAGGCCCGCAAGCGCCCGGACCGGTCCGCCGAGCCGCGCATCCGGCCGGCTGCCCCGGGCACGCTCCCTCTTGAGGGGGCAGTCGGCGCGCTCTCCCCGGACGGGGCGACAGGCTCGCGGCCCGAGTTGCGCACCCTGGCGACGGAAGGGCGCACCCTGGGAATCGCCCCGGCGGAGCGCGGGGACGCGGAGCCGGCGCCTACAACGGCGGCCGGAACGGAGGCCGTGATGCGGCTGGCCACAGGAAGTGAGGGCTCGTGAGCCTCCTCGCCGTCGGGCTGAACCACCGGACCGCGCCCAACGCCTTACTGGAGCTCGCCGCGGTCTCGGGCGACGACGCCCCGAAGGTCCTCGGCGAACTGGTCCAGGCCGACCACGTGGTCGAGGCCGTAGTGCTGTCCACCTGCAACCGCACCGAGATCTACGCCGAGGTCGACACGTTCCACGGTGGCCTCGCCGACATCTCCGACACGCTGTCCCGCGTCTGCGGGGTCGAGCTGTCCGAGCTGTCGCCGCACCTGTACGTCCATCACGAGGCGCGCGCGGTAGGGCACCTGTTCTCGGTGGTCTGCGGCCTGGACTCGATGCTCGTCGGCGAGAGCCAGATCCTCGGCCAGGTCCGCGGCGCCTTCCGCGGCGCCCAGGAGGCCGGCACGGCCGGCGGTGCTCTCGCCGCCCTGTTCCAGACGGCGATGCGGGTCGGGAAGCGCGCTCACAGCGAGACCTCCATCGACGCCGCCGGAGCGTCGATCGTCTCGGTCGGCCTGCAGATCGCCGCCGGCAGCCTCGACGTCCAACGCCCGGAGCGGCTGTCCACGGACGTGACCGGGCTCGACGGCGCCACGTCGGAAGCCGAGCTCACCGACTCGGCCAGCCAACCCCTCGTGGGCTGCCGGGTACTCATCATCGGCGCCGGCTCGGTCGGTGGCCTGACGGCGGCGACCGTCCGGCGGGCGGGTGCCGTCGACCTGGTGGTCGCGAACCGCACTCCGGCCCGGGCCGCGGCGATCGCCGAGAACCATGGTGCCCGCGTCGTGGGCCTGGCCGACCTGCCGCACGAGGTCGGCCAGGCCGACCTGGTGGTCTCCTCGACCGGGGCCACCGGCCTGGTGGTGACCTACGAGATGGTCGAGGCGGCCTCGGTGGGCCGGTCCGGCCGGCCACTGGTCTTCCTCGACCTCGCCCTGCCGCACGACATCGACCCGGCGGTGCGCGCGCTGCCCGGAGTGACCCTCGTGGACCTGGAGTCGCTGCGGGTCGCGCTCGACGGCGCGCAGGTCTCGCACGACCTGGAGGCGGTGCGCGCGCTGGTGGCCTCCGAGGTCGCCGGATTCCTCAACAAGCGCGGGGCCGTCCGAGTCGCGCCGACGGTTGTCGCGCTGCGGGCCCAGGCCGCGGCGATCGTGCAGGACGAGCTGGACCGGCTGCGTGGCCGGCTGCCCGACCTGGACGCCCGGGAGTGGGAGATGGTCACCGGGACCGTCCGGCGCGTCGTCGACAAGCTGCTGCACGCGCCGACGGTGCGGGTCCAGCAACTCGCCGGCGGGCCTGGTGGCGACTCCTACGCCGAGGCGCTGCGTGAACTCTTCGACCTACCCAGGGAGGTGCCGGCCGTCGTGTCGGCCCCCGACCTGCTGGAGCAGCCGTGACCTCCTCGTCCTCGACCTCGCTGTACCCGCTCGGCCCGGCCGGCCGCCGGCCCGCCGCCGCGGCCCGGCAGGCGCCGGCCTCGGCGGGTGAGGCCGGCGGGCTCCCGAGCCGGCTGCGGCTGGGCACCAGGCGCTCCGCGCTCGCGCTCGCGCAGTCCGGAATGGTGGCCGACGAGCTGCGTACCCGGCTCGGCATCGAGGTCGACCTGGTGCACGTCGTCACCGAGGGCGACCGCAACCGGGCCGAGATCAGCCAGCTCGGTAGCACCGGCGTGTGGGTCAGCGCCCTGCGTGAGGCGCTGCTGTCCGGCGAGGTCGACCTGGCCGTGCATTCGCTCAAGGACCTGCCGACGGCGCCCCCCGAGGGCATCACGCTCGCCGCGATCCCGCCGCGTGAGGACGTCCGCGACGTGCTCGTCTCGCCGACCGGCCGCACGCTCGCGCAGCTCGGTCCCGGCGCGCGGATCGGTACCGGCGCGCCTCGCCGGGCGGCCCAGCTGCGGGCGCTCGGACTCGGCCTGGACGTGGTGCCGATCCGCGGCAACGTGGACACCCGGATCAAGAAGGCGATCGACGGCGAGGTCGACGCCGTCGTGCTGGCCCGGGCCGGGCTCGCCCGCCTGGACCGGCTGGACGCGATCACGGAGCTGCTGGAGCCGGAAGTGATGCTTCCGGCGCCGGGCCAGGGCGCGCTCGCGATCGAGTGCGTGGCCACGACGCTCGCTCCGCTGACCCTGCTGACGGTCGGCACCCCGGAGGACCAGGGGGCGGTCACGGGGATGAGCTGCCCGGTCGCGCCCGGAAGCGGAGTTGAGATTCCGCTTGAGCGGCTGCTACGGTTTGTGCTCGACGATGCACCGTCGTCCGTGGCGGTCAGAGCGGAACGCGCCTTCCTGGCGGCGATCGAGGCGGGTTGCACCGCTCCGGTCGGCGCGCTGGCGCAGGTTCTTCCGGCTCGTGGGCAGGCGCCTGCCAGCGAGGGTGAGGTTCGCCTGCGCGCGGTGGTCGCGTCGCTGGACGGAACGACCGTCCTTCGGCGTGAGCTGGGAGGCTCGACCGCCGACCCCGAAGCGCTGGGCAGGCGCCTCGCGGACGACCTGCTGTCCGCAGGAGCACACACGCTGATGGGAATCCGCTGACGTCATGGCCACTCGACGAACGAAGAAGCCAGTATCCCCGGTCGCCCTGGTGGGCGCCGGGCCCCGTGACCCCGGCCTGCTGACCGTGCTGGCCGTCGAGACCCTGCAAGCCGCCGACGTCGTCGTCGCGGACCCGGATGTCGCGCCCGCGGTGCTCGAACCGCTGGCCGCCGAGATCCTCAAGATCGGCGACCTGGACGCCCCGAAGCCGATCCGGGACGCGGAGGCCGCGACGGCCGCCGTCGTCAGCCGGGCCCGCGCCGGTGACAAGGTCGTCCGGCTCTACTCGTCCGACCCCTGGCTCACCCGGATCGGCGCGAACGACGCGCAGTCGCTGGCCAAGGCCAAGATCCCCTACAAGGTCATCCCCGGTGTCGCCACCGGCGCCGCCGTCTCGACCTACGCGGGCGTCGCCCCCGGCCTTCCGGTGACCTACGCGAGCACGACCGGCGTCTTCTCGTCCAGCGGCGAGCTGCCGGCGGCGTCGCCGTTCGGCCCCGACGCCGTCGGCCTGGGCTCCTCGCCGTTCGGCACGTCGCGCGGCCTGATCGGCCGGCCGCTCGGCGGTTCGCTGGGCGGTGGCCTTGGCGGCGGGCTGGGCTCCAGTGGTCTCGGTGGCGGTCTCGGCGGTGGCGGGCTGGGCGGTGGCCTCGGCGGCGGGCTCGGCCTCGGTGCCGGGTTCGGCGGCCTGGGAGGCACCGTCGCGGGCGTCTCGGACGTCGACTGGGCCGGCCTCGCGCAGACCCCGGGCACCCTGGTGATCACCGCGGCGCCGAACGAGATCGGCAAGGTCGCGACGGCCCTCGTCGAGCACGGCCGGCCGGGCGACACCCCGACCGCGGTCACCGTCGACGGCACCACCACCGACCAGCGCACCGTCAGCTCCACCCTCGACCGGATCGAGAACGACGCCGCGCCGCTGCTGGCGAACTCCAGCCAGCCGCCGACCCAGATCGTGCTCTCGATCGGCCCGGTGGTCGCCACCCGGTCGAAGCTCTCCTGGTGGGAGACCCGGGCGCTGTTCGGCTGGACCGTGCTGGTGCCGCGGACCAAGGAGCAGGCCGCGATCCTGTCCGACCTGCTGCGCTCGCACGGCGCGAGCCCGCTGGAGGTCCCGACGATCGCCGTCGAGCCGCCGCGGACCGCCGCCCCGATGGAGCGGGCCATCACCGGCCTGGTCTCCGGTCGCTACCAGTGGGTTGCCTTCACGTCGGTCAACGCGGTCAAGGCCGTGCAGGAGAAGGTCGAGGAGCGCAGCCTGGACGCCCGCTCGTTCGCCGGCGTGAAGGTCGCCGCGATCGGCGAGGCGACGGCGGAGGCGCTGCGGTCCTTCGGCATCCGGCCCGACCTCGTGCCCGCGGGCCAGCAGTCGTCGGAGGGCCTGCTCGCCGACTGGCCCGAGTACGACAGCTCGCTCGACCTGCTCGACCGGGTGCTGCTGCCCCGGGCCGACATCGCCACCGAGATCCTCGAGGCGGGCCTGAAGGAGCGCGGCTGGCAGGTCGACGACGTCACCGCCTACCGGACCGTGCGGGCCGCGCCGCCGCCCGCCCCGATCCGGGAGGCCCTCAAGGGGGGCAGGGTGGACGCGGTCGTGTTCACCTCGTCCTCCACCGTGCGCAACCTGGTCGGGATCGCCGGCAAGCCGCACGAGACGACCGTCATCGCGTGCATCGGCCCGAAGACCGCCGAGACCGCCCAGGAGCTGGGCCTGCGGGTCGACGTCGAGGCGCCCGAGGCGACGATCGCCTCGCTGGTCACCGCGCTCGCCGACTTCGCCGCCGAGCACCGCGAGGAGCTCGGCAAGGTCGGTCCGCTCGCCGCCCGGCTGCCCAAGCCGCGCCGGGGCCGACGGTGACCACCGGGGGCCGGCCGGCGGGCGGTCCGGCCGCGGGCTTCCCGCTGGCCCGGCCGCGCCGGCTGCGCCGCACGCCGGCGCTGCGCCGGCTGGTCTCCGACGTGCGGCTGCATCCGGCGGACCTGATCCTCCCGGCCTTCGTCAAGGAGGGCGTCAGCGAGCCGGTCCCCGTCAGTTCGATGCCCGGCGTCGTCCAGCACACCAGGGACTCGCTGCGCAAGGCGGCCGCCGAGGCCGCCGAGGCGGGCGTCGGCGGGATCATCCTGTTCGGCGTGCCGGCGGAGAAGGACGCTCGTGGCTCGGCAGCCGACGACCCGGACGGGATCGTGCAGCTGGCGATCGCGGACCTCGTGTCCGAGGTCGGCGGGTCGATGGTCGTGATGGCCGACCTCTGCCTGGACGAGTACACCGACCACGGCCACTGCGGCCTGCTCACCGAGACCGGCGACGTCGACAACGACGCGACGCTGGAGCGGTACGCCTCGATCGCGGTGGCGCAGGCGCGTGCCGGCGTCGAGGTGGTCGCGCCGAGCGGGATGATGGACGGCCAGGTCGGCGCGATCCGGGCGGCGCTGGACGGCGCCGGGTACCCGGACCTGCCGATCCTGGCCTACTCGGCCAAGTACGCGTCCGCCTTCTACGGCCCGTTCCGGGAGGCCGCCGAGTGCGCGCCGCAGTTCGGCGACCGGGCCGGCTACCAGCAGGACCCGGCCCGCTCGGCCGCCGAGGCATTGCGCGAGGTCGCCCTCGACCTGGCCGAGGGCGCGGACGCCGTGATGGTCAAGCCGGCGCTCGCGTACCTGGACGTCCTGCGGGCCGTCGCCGACGCCGTGGACGTGCCGGTCGCGGCCTACCAGGTCTCCGGTGAGTACGCGATGGTCGAGGCCGCCGCGGCCAACGGCTGGGTCGACCGGGACCGGATCATCAACGAGACGCTGACCGCGATTCACCGGGCCGGCGCCGACCTGATCCTCACCTACTGGGCCACCGAGGTCGCGCAGAAGCTGCGCCGCGCCTGAGGCGCCTTCCCCCCAGGTACTGACGACCCCTTCACCGAGTTCCGCGGCCAGTGGCGAAAGTCGCCGCTGGCCGCTCGGCGTTTCCGGGATTCGGCCGCTCGGCGATTTCTGGTACCCCCGGGGGGTATCGTGAGACCGTAGTACGGCGGCGTCGGGGTGGCGCCGCGGGCCGGGAGGGATTCTGATGACTGTCAGCACCTACACCGTGACCGGTATGACCTGCGGGCACTGTGTCCAGGCCGTGACCGAGGAGCTCTCCCAGCTGCCCGGCGTCACGGCGGTGAAGGTCGACCTCGCCTCCGGGCAGGCCGAGGTGGGCAGCGAGGCGCCGCTCGACAGTGCCGCTGTCCGCGCCGCCGTCGAAGAGGCCGGCTACCAGCTCGCCTGAAATCGGCTCAGATCCGGGGACGGAGGCGACGACGATGGCCGCAGTTCGCAACGCTCGGACGGCCGGGCTTCGACCGGGCGACGCCGGCGAGCCCCTGGGCCCCGGCGACACCGTGGAACTGCTCGTCGGCGGGATGACCTGTGCCTCCTGCGCGGCCAGGGTGCAACGCCGGCTCAACAAGCTGCCCGGCGTCGACGCGTCGGTGAACTACGCGACGGAACGCGCCACGGTCAGCCTCGTCGACGCGGCGCCCCTGGCGCCAGGTGCCCTCGACCTCGCCGCTCTGGTCCGGGAGGTCGAGGCCGCCGGCTACAGCGCCGCGCCGCTGGTCGCGCCGCGCGCCGGGCAGGGGGGCCGGACCCTTGTCGACGACCCGGACGCGCCGACCGTCGACGCGATCGAGCAGGCCGAGGCGGCGGAGGCCGCCGAGACCCGGCGGTCCTGGACCCGGGTCTGGGTGAGCGCGGCACTCGCGGTGCCGGTGATCGTGCTCGCGATGGTGCCGCCCGCCCAGTTCCCCGGCTGGCAGTGGGTGTCGCTGGCGCTGGCCGCTCCGGTCGTCGGCTGGGGCGGGCTACCGTTCCACCGGGCGACCTGGCGCAACCTGCGGCACGGCGCGGCCACGATGGACACCCTGATCACGCTGGGCACGCTGGCCGCGTTCATCTGGTCGCTCTACGCCCTGGTGTTCGGTGACGCCGGCCGGATCGGGATGCGGCACGGCTTCGACCTGCTGGCCTCCCGGTCGGGCGGGGCGGACACGGTGTACTTCGAGGTCGCGGCGGGCGTCACCGTCTTCCTGCTGATCGGGCGCTACCTGGAGCTGCGCTCGCGGCGCCGGGCCGGGGCCGCGCTGCGGGCCCTCCTGGAGCACGGCGCGAAGGACGTCGCCGTGCTCGGCCCGGACGGCGTCGAGCGACGGGCGCCGGCCGAGTCGCTCGCCGTCGGGGACCTGTTCGTCGTGCGGCCCGGCGAGCGGGTCGCCACCGACGGGGTGGTCGTCGAGGGGGCCGCCGCTGTCGACACCAGCCTGGTCACCGGCGAGTCGGTGCCGGTCGACGTGGCGCCGGGCGCGTCGGTCACCGGCGGGACCGTGGCCGCCGGCGGCCGGCTGGTGGTCCGGGCCACCCGGGTCGGCGCGGACACCCAGCTGGCCCAGATGGCCCGGCTGCTCGCGGCCGCGCAGTCCGGCAAGGCCGAGATCGCCCGGCTGGCCGACCGCGTGTCCGCCGTGTTCGTCCCGGTCGTCCTCGTGCTCGCCGCCGGCACGCTGGCCGGGTGGCTGCTGGCCGGGGCCGGGGCGACGCCCGCCTTCACCGCCGCCGTCGCCGTGCTGATCGTCGCGTGCCCCTGCGCGCTCGGGCTCGCGACCCCGATGGCGCTGCTGGTCGGCACCGGGCGCGGCGCCCAGCTGGGCATCCTGATCCGCGGGCCCGAGGTGCTGGAGTCGACCCGCCGGGCCCAGGTCGTCGTCCTCGACAAGACCGGCACGATGACCGTCGGCCGGATGGCCGTCACCGAGGTGCACCCGGCGGCGGGCACCGACCCGGCCGACGTGCTGCGGCTGGCCGGGGCCGTCGAGGCCGCGAGTGAGCACCCGATCGCGCGGGCGATCGCCGGCGCCGCTCTGGCCTCCCGGCCTCCGGTCCCGCCTGGCTCCGCTGTCCCGTCCGGGGCTGTCGGATCGGCTGAGCTGCCGCCGGTCGCGGGTTTCGTCGCGTTGCCCGGTCTCGGGGCGGGCGGCACCGTCGAGGGGCGCTCGGTGCTCGTCGGCCGCGCGCGGCTGCTGGCCGAGCGGGGCGTGCCGGTCGACGACGACGTCGCCGGCTGGCAGGAGGCGACCGAGTCCGCCGGCGCCACGGTCGTGCTGGTCGCCTGGGCCGACGCCGTCGGCCCGGCCGATGGGGACCCCGCGGCGCGGGTGCGGGGAGCGATCGCCGTCGCCGACACGGTCCGGCCGACCGCGCGGGAGGCCGTCGCCGGCCTGCGTGGCCTCGGCCTGCGGCCGATGCTGGTCACCGGGGACGCGGAGCCGGTCGCGCGGGCGATCGCGGCCCAGGTGGGGATCGCCCCAGCCGATGTCGTCGCCGGGGTGCTGCCGGCGGGCAAGGTCGACGCGGTCCGGGCGCTCCAGGCCGAGGGGCTCGTCGTGGCGATGGTTGGCGACGGGGTGAACGACGCGCCGGCGCTCGCCCAGGCCGACCTGGGGCTGGCGATGGGGACCGGCAGCGACGTCGCCATCGAGGCCGGTGACCTGGTGCTGGTCGGCGGCGACCCACGGGGGGCCGTCGACGCGATCCGGCTCTCGCGGGCCACGCTGCGGACCATCCGCGGCAACCTGTTCTGGGCGTTCGCCTACAACGTCGCCGCGTTGCCGATCGCCGCCGCCGGGCTGCTCAATCCGATGATCGCCGGCGCCGCGATGGCCGCCAGTTCCCTGTTCGTCGTCTCCAACAGCCTGCGCCTACGCCGCTTCGCCCGTCGCTGATCGCAGGCGTCGAGCGGCGCTCGACGCGGCGGTGAGCCCGGCTTGATGTGCGTCTGGAAAAGTTTCGGTAACCGTTCATGACTGGTGGGCCAGTTCGCCGACCTGGAAGTTCTGCGTGTGCCACGGTGTGACCTATCTGGCGCGCTATGTGGTCTCTCGGACACGGCAGGACTGGTCAGCCAATATCGGCACAACACGGCGTACGACGACGGCGCCGCGTCGAAACAGGCGACCACGTTCCAGGCCGCTCGCGAAGCAATCGCCTTGGGGGAGCGATGAGCGCGGCGACGCAGGAACCAGCCGAGCCGGTCCTTGGACCGGCCTGCCCGAGCGAAGGGTCACCAAGAAACGGTCATGACGACCACCCGACCGGCGCGGAAGCCCGCGCCAACGGCGGTCTCCGCCACTCCAACCATCGAGCCGGGGCCCACGGCCCCGGACGAGGGCGACAGTCCAGCACCGGCGGCCGAGGACGTGACTCCGGCCGGCGGTAGCCAGCCGGCGGCCGAGGCCGAGCCGGACCAGCCTGAAGCCCTCAACCCGGCGGCCGACCCCGAGCCGGACCCGACCGACGACGCCGAGCCGTCGGCCGAGGCGGACCCACCCGACGAGGCCAAGCCGGCAGCGGAAGCCGTAGCGGACCCCGTCGACGGCGTCGATCCGGTAGCGGAGGCCGAGCCGGAACTGGTGGATCGTGCCGAGCCCGTGGCGGAAGCCGTGCCGGACCCCGTCGAGGGCGTCGAGGCGGTAGCGGAGGCCGTGCCAGAACTGGTCGAGGATGGCCCTGTCGACGGCGCCGAGCCGGTGGCCGAGACCGCGGCGGACCCGGACCCGACTGGCGAGGCCCCGGTGGTCTTCGCGGCGGTCGAACCGGTGTGGGCGATCGATGCCGTCGACCTGGTGAAGACGTATCGCGGCCGGCGGCGCGCGGACCCGCCGGTGCAGGCGGTCCGCGGGATCACCCTGCGAGTACGGGCTGGAACGATCTTCGGACTGCTCGGCCCGAACGGTGCCGGGAAGTCGACGACGGTGCGGATGCTGGCGACGTTGACCCGCCCGGACGCCGGTTCGGCGACAGTCGCCGGGCACGACCTGCTGCGCCATCCCTGGGAGGTCCGCCGCTCGATCGGGATCGTCCCGCAGCGTTCCGGGGCCGACCCGGACGCCACCGGCCGCGAGAACCTGTTGCTGCAGGGACGGCTCTACGGCCTCGGCGGGGCCGAGCTCGCCCGCCGGGCCGACGAGCTGCTCGACCGGTTCGGCCTGGCCGACGCGGCCGGCCGGCTGGCCCGCACCTACTCGGGTGGCATGCTGCGCCGCCTGGACGTGGCGATCGGCCTGGTCTCCCGCCCGGCCGTGCTGTTCCTCGACGAGCCGACGACCGGCCTGGACCCGGAGGCCCGGGCGGTGATGTGGGCCGAGATCGAGGCCCTGACCGCCGACGGCCTGTCGATCCTGCTCACGACCCACTACCTGGAGGAGGCCGACCGGCTGGCCTCCCGCGTCGCGATCATCGAGAACGGCCAGGTGGTCGTCGAGGGGACGCCCGACGAGCTCAAGAGCGAACTGCACGGTGACGCGGTCGAGCTGGAGCTGACCGCGACGCCCGACGCCCGCCAGGTCGAGGCGCTGCGGATCCGGCTCGCGGCGCTGCCCGGCGTCGGCGAGGTGACCTTCACCGGCCGCGCGGTGCGGGCCAGGGTCGACGGCGGCGCCGCCATCCTGCCGGCGCTGTTCGCCGCGGTGGACGGCGCCGGCCTCGCGACCGCCGCGGCCACCGTCGCCCGGCCGTCCCTCGACGACGTCTACCTGCGCCACGTCGGACATCGGTTCGGCCGGCAGGAGGAGGTGGCCTGATGACGACGATCACCGAGCCGGCGCCCGTCACGGGATCCCTCCCCGCGGCTGTCCCGACCGTCGCGCCGACCACCAGCCGGACCAACGCGCGGCCGGCGGGGTACCGCCAGTTCGGGGCGCTGACGGCGCGGCTGCTGCGCTCGCTGATGCGCCGGCCGGCGTATCTCGCGATCACACTCGTCCAGGCGGTGGTGTGGCTGCCGCTGTTCGGTTCGCTGTTCCACAGCATCTCGACGGTGCCGGGGTTCGCCGACAACGACTACATCGACTACCTGACCCCTGGCGTCGCCACGATGAGCGTGCTGTTCTCCGCCGGCTGGACCGGGATCCGGTTCATCGACGACATGGAGACCGGCGTGATGGAGCGGCTGCTCGCCTCGCCGACGCGCCGCTGGGCCATCGTCGGCGGCACCCTCGCCAACCAGGCCCTGCTGGTCGCCGTGCAGGTGGCGCTCATCGTCCTGCTCGGCTGGTCGCTCGGCGCGCACCTGCGCTCCGGGGTGCCCGGGGTGCTGGTGCTGATCGTCGTAGCGGTGACGCTGAGCGCCGCGGTCGCGGCGCTGTCCGACGCCCTCGCGCTGGTGGTGCGCCGCCGGGAGGCACTGATCGCGGCGGCGAACTTCCTGGTGCTGCCGTTGACCTTCCTGTCGACGGCGATGATGCCGGCTGGGCTGCTGCCCGGCTGGATTCGGGCCGTCGCCCACTACAACCCGGCCAACTGGGCGGTGACGGCGTCGCGGGGGGCCATCGCCGCGAACCCCGACTGGCTGTCCGTTCTGTGGAACCTCCTGGGCCTCGTGGCGCTCGCCGCGCTCGCCTGGGCGGTGGCGGTCCGGGCCTTCCGGGGCTACCAGCGCTCGCTGTAGCCGCCTGGCGTGCGGCCGCGGAGCCGGCCTGGCGTCCGGCTGCCGTCTGGCCGGCGCCGTGGCAGGCTACGGAGAGTGACGGATCAGATGGTTCTGGTGCTGACAGCGGCGGCGACGGTCGCGCTGGCCGCCTGGTTGTGGCTGGCGGTCTGCTGGGGTGGTTACTGGCGGACCGACCAGCGGCTGCCGGCGCGGCGGGCACCGGCGAAGTGGCCGCCGGTCGCGATCGTCGTCCCGGCCCGGGACGAGGCCGCCGTGCTGCCGGTGACCCTGCCCAGCCTGCTGGCCCAGGACTATCCCGGCCCGGTCACGCTGGTGCTCGTCGACGACGCGAGCACCGACGGCACGGCGGAGGTCGCCCGTGACCTGGCGGCCCAGGAACTCGCCCGGCGGGCCGCCGCCCGGGACGCCGGCGACACCGCCGCGCTCGGCGGCGTCGGGCTCACCGTGCTGTCGTCCACGCCGCCGCCGGCCGGCTGGACCGGCCAGCTCTGGGCGCTGCAGCACGGGGTCGAGTTCGCCGGCGAGGCCGAGTTCGTGCTGCTCACGGATGCCGACATCGCCCACCGGCCCGGCTCGCTGCGCGCGCTGGTCGAGGCGGCGACGACGCACCGGCTCGACATGGTCTCCCAGCTGCCGCGGCTGAACATCACCTCGTGGTGGGAGCGGTTGGTCGTCCCGGCGTTCGGCTATTTCTTCGCGATGCTCTACCCGTTCCGCTGGTCGAACCGGCCCCGGTCCGGGGTGGCGGCGGGCGGCGGCTGCTCGCTCGTGCGCCGCGAGGTGCTGCGCGACGCTGGCGGGCTCGCGGCGGTCCGCGGCGCGGTCGTCGACGACGTGGCGATCGCCCGGCTGGTCAAGAACGCGGGCGGGCGGACCTGGCTCGGCCTCGCCGACCGGGCCGACAGCGTCCGGCCATACCCGGCGCTCGCCGACCTGTGGAACATGGTCACCCGCAGCGCCTTCACCCAACTGCGGCACTCGGGGGCGCTGCTTGCCGGGACGGCCCTCGGCATGCTGCTGCTGTTCGTGGTGCCCGTCGCGGCGGCGGTGACGGGACTCGCCGTCGGCGCGTGGCCGCTCGCCGCGGTCGGCGGCGCCGGCTGGCTGCTGCTCGCCGGCACGTACCTGCCGATGGTCCGCTACTACCGCCAGCCACTGCCGGTGGCCCTGCTGCTCCCGGTGACGGCGCTGCTCTACCTCGGGATGACGTTCGACTCGGCCCGTCGGCGCCGGGCCGGGCGCGGCGTCACCTGGAAGGGCCGGATCTACGGCGACTCGGCGGCCCGAGGCCGGGAGCCGGTCGTCGACCCGGGCCAGCTCGTGCCCGGCCTGGTCCCGGACCAGGCGCCCGCTCCGGCGGCGGACGCGGGCCCGGCCCGCCCGGCCGTCCCGGACGGCATCTTCGGCGACCCCCGCTGACTCCCGGGGAGCCGATCCGGCCGGCGCGCGGGTCCGTTCACGCGGACCCGCGCGCGGTCGTCGGCTAGCTGGGGGACCGGGCGAGCGTGCGCAGGAGCGCGCGGGTGCGCTGCTCGTCGGCGCTGCCCTCGGGGGCGAACGGCACGGCGACGAAATCGGTCGCGCCCGCCGCGGCCACGTCGGCGACCCGAGCCGCGACGGACTCCTCGTCACCGATGATCGCGACGTCGGCCGGCCCGGCGGCGCCCTCCCGGTCGAGCATGGCCCGGTAGGACGGCAGCTTGCCGTAGATCGCGAACGTCTTGTTGGCCGCGACGCGCGCGCCCTCGACATCGTCGGTGACGCGGACCGGCAGCGAGGCCACCACCCGGGGCTCCGGGCGCCCCGCCTCGGCGGCGGCGGCCCGGATCGTCGGGACCGTGTGGTCGCGGATCGTCGCCGGCCCGGTCATCCACAGCACCGTCCCGTCGGTGCGCGCGCCGGCCAGCCGCAGCATCGCCGGCCCCAGCGCCGCGACCAGGACCGGCACCCGCCCGAGCCGCGGCGTCGAGAGGCCCGCCGCGGCCCGCAGGGTCTCGCCCTTGACGTCCACCGGCTGCCCGTCGAGCAGCGGCACCAGCGCGGACAGGTACTCGGACATGTGCCGCGCCGGCCGGTCGAAGCTGTAGCCGAACATGTCCTCGACCACCAGCCGGTGCGACAGGCCGATGCCCAGGGTCAGCCGGCCGCCGGTGGCCAGCGCCGTCGTCAGCGCCTGCTGGGCGAGCGCGACCGGGTGGCGCGGGTACGTCGCCACGACCGCGGTGCCGACCTCGATCCCCGGGACCTGGCTGCCGGCGACCGCGAGCGCCGTCAGCGCGTCCAGGCCGAAGATGTGCGTCATCCACGCGGATGTGAGCCCGTCCTCGGCGGCCTGCGCCAGCGTGTCCCGCAGCCGGGCGAGCGCGTCCGTTCCGCCGGGGTCTGGCAGGAGGGTCCCGATGCGCATGACGACTCCGATCGTTCGGCTCTTGGTGCGAGGACTGCCGTAATCTTCGTCACCGCGAGCCCGCACACGCCACTGGCCACGAGGCCCGGGCCACTGCGCCCCGCTCGGCTCCGAGATGGGGCGCTGTGTCGCGTTCGGCCCACCCGGCCTTGCTCGCTATGAGGTGGGTCACGCCTCACCGGCCGGGCGAGGCCGGTGGGCGGGTAGCGACCTCCGGTGGACCTGCGAGGATCGGGGCATGCCTGTTCCCGCAGCCCCAGGCGGCGTCGTCCCGTCTGCTGCCCCGGCCTCCGAGCACCTGTTCGCCCGCGCCGAGCGGGTCACCCCCGGCGGGGTCAACTCGCCGGTCCGGGCCTTCCGGGCGGTCGGGGGTGTGCCCCGGTTCATGGTGTCCGGGAAGGGCGCCTACCTCACCGACGCCGACGGGCGTACCTACGTCGACCTGGTCGGCTCGTGGGGCCCGATGATCCTCGGCCACGCGCACCCGGACGTCGTGGCCGCGCTCCAGCGGGCGGCCGCCAGCGGCACCAGCTTCGGCACGCCGACGCCCGGTGAGGTGGAGCTGGCCGAGGCGCTGGTCAACCGGGTGGCCCCGCTGGAGCAGGTCCGGCTGGTGAACTCGGGCACCGAGGCGACGATGAGCGCCGTGCGGCTGGCCCGCGGCTTCACCGGCCGCACGAAGGTCGTCAAGTTCGCCGGGTGCTATCACGGCCACGTCGACGCGCTGCTCGCCGCGGCCGGCTCGGGCATCGTGACGCTCGGCCTGCCGGACACCCCCGGCGTCACCGGCGCGGCCACCGCCGACACGATCGTGCTGCCGTACAACGACCTGGCCCTCGTCGAGTCGGTCTTCGCCGAGCAGGGCGGCGAGATCGCCGCCGTCATCACCGAGGCAGCCGCGGCGAACATGGGCGTCGTCCCGCCGCTGCCGGGCTTCAACGCCGGTCTGCGGCGGTTGTGCGACCAGCATGGCGCGCTGTTCATCCTCGACGAGGTGATGACTGGGTTCCGGGTCTCCCGGGCCGGTTGGTGGGGGATCGAGGGCGTCGCCGAGGGCTGGGCGCCCGACCTGTTCACGTTCGGCAAGGTGATGGGCGGCGGTCTGCCCGCGGCGGCCTTCGGCGGCCGGGCCGACGTCATGGCGCGGCTCGCCCCGGCCGGGCCGGTCTACCAGGCCGGCACCCTGTCGGGGAACCCGCTGGCCGTCGCCGCCGGCCTCGCGACCCTGAACGCCTGCACGGACGAGGTGTACGCGGCCGTCGACGCCCGGGCCGGCGACGTCGCCGGGATCGTCTCCACCGCGCTCACCGAGGCCGGCGTCGCCCACCTGCCGGCGAGCGCCGGCAGCCTGTTCAGCTTCTTCTTCACCGACGCCGCCGCCGTCGTCGACTACGCGGGTGCCGTGGCCCAGGAGTCGGTCCGGTACGCGGCGTTCTTCCACAGCATGCTCGACGCCGGCGTCTACCTGCCTCCGTCGGCGTTCGAGGCCTGGTTCGTCTCCGCCGCGCACGACGACGAGGCCGTCGAGCGGATCGCCGCCGCGGCACCGGCCGCGGCCCGCGCCGCCGCCGCGGTCGCCGACCCGCCCGTCGCCGCCGGCCGGGCCGAGGCGGTCTCCTCGTGACCCAGCCGCCGGTGACGCAGCCGCCGCCCGCGCCACGGCCGCCGGACGAGGCGGGGACCACCACCGTGCACCTGGTCCGCCACGGCGAGGTGTTCAACCCGGAGAAGATCCTCTACGGCCGGCTGCCGAACTACCGGCTGTCCGAGACCGGTGAACGCCAGGCCAAGGTGGTGGGCGAGTACCTGGCCGACCTGGACGTGGCCGCCGTGGTCGCGAGCCCGCTGCTGCGCGCCCAGCAGACCGCGGCCCCGATCGCCGCCGCCCACGGCCTGCCGGTGCTCACCGACCACCGGCTGATCGAGAGCCGCAACTTCTTCGAGGGCCGCAAGTTCGAGGCCAGCCCCCGGCTGCTGCGCGACCCGAAGATGTGGTCGGTCCTGCGCAACCCGCTCAAGCCGTCGTGGGGCGAGCCGTACACCGAGATCGCCGAGCGCATGCTGCGCGCCGCCGAGGACTGGCGCGACAGCCACCCCGGCCGCCAGGTCGTGCTGGTCAGCCACCAGCTCCCGGTCTGGACGGCCCGGCGCGCGCTGGAGGGCCGTCGCCTGTTCCACCGGCCCGACCGGCGCCAGTGCGCGCTGGCGAGCGTCACCTCCGCCGTGTACCGCGACGGGACCCTGCTGCGCGTCGACTACGCCGAACCCAACGGCCCCACCGCCGCGGGCTCGGGCTCGGTCGGCGCCTGAGGCCGCCGCCGCGAGGCTTGTCACAACGGTTCGCCGGGCCCCGGCCGTCGCCTGGGACGGGCGCGGCTTACTGTGGTGAGTGAAGTTCTACGGACGGTCGTAGACGTGGAGCGAGTGCGGCGACGGAGTAGACCCGAGGCGCACTGGGAGCGCGGAACGTGGCGCACATACTGAGTGACGTGCTGAAGTCGGGGCGGGGCGTACGCATCCCCGCGGGGCGGGGCCCGCGCGGCTGGCGCCGGGCCGTCCTGCCGTCGTTGGCCCTGGCTGTCGGGATCGGCAGTCTCGGCCTGTCCGGCTGCTCCAGCTCGGCGAACAAGGTCGACGCCTCCACCGGCACGTTCAAGTTCGTGCCGCAGGCGCCGGGCCAGGACTTCGCGGAGCTGGGTCACCGCAAGGCGGCGCCCAACCTCGCCGGCACGACGCTGACCGGCACCAAGCTGGACCTGGCGTCGTTCCGCGGCAAGATCGTCGTCGTCAACTTCTGGGCCTCGTGGTGCTCGCCCTGCCGGGCCGAGACGCCGAACCTGCTCCAGGTGTCCGCGCAGAAGCCGGACGTCGCGTTCCTCGGCGTGGACGAGCGCGAGGACGTGTCACCCGCGCAGGCCTTCGTCCGGTCCTACAAGGTCACCTACCCGAGCATCGTCGACAAGCTCGGCACGCTCGCCGCGCACTGGCCGGTCGCGGTAGCCCTCCCGACTACGTTCGTGCTCGACCGCAACGGTGACATCGCGGCTCGCTTCGCCGGCGGCGTGACCGCGCAGAGCCTCGGCCCGGTCCTCGACAAGCTCGCGGCCGAGACGTGACCTCGGTGACGACGGGCGGCGGGGACTCGCGGTGAGCGTCGCCGGGCTGGTCACGGACGGGCCGCTGCTGCTGGCGACGCCGGTCGCCGCCGTCGCCGGACTGCTGTCCTTCTTCTCGCCCTGCGTGCTGCCGCTGGTCCCGGGCTACCTCTCGTACGTCACGGGCCTGTCCGGCGCCGACCTGGAGGGTCAGCCCCGCGAGGCCGAGGAGGCGGTGACGCGGGAGACCGCTCCCGCCGAGGCCGTGCTGGTGGCGGCGGCGCCAGGTGTGGCCGCCGCCCGGCCGTCCGACGCGTCGGCGCCGGTGGGCACCGGATCGGCGGCTGAGGCCACCATGCCCAGAACGCCGGCCCGGCTGCTGGGCGCCGGGCTTGGCCGGGCGCGCCGGGTCGGGCGGGTGACGGTGGGGACCGGGCTGTTCGTGCTCGGGTTCTCGGCCGTGTTCGTCTCCTACGGCGTGGCGTTCGGCGGGGTCGGGAGCTGGATCCGGATTCACCAGGTCGGGGTGACCCGGGTGCTCGGCGTCGTCACGATCCTGATGGGCCTGCTGTTCGCGGGGGCCTTCTCCCGGTTCATGTGGGCCAACCGGGAGCTGCGCCTGCACCGGCTGCCGTCGCCGGGGCTGCTCGGCGCCCCGCTGCTCGGCGTGCTGTTCGGTCTCGGCTGGACGCCGTGCCTCGGCCCCACGCTCACGGCCGTCCTGGGCCTGGCGGTGCAGAGCGCGACCGCGGGGCGCGGCGCGTTCCTGTCCGCCGTGTACTGCCTGGGCCTGGGCGTACCGTTCGTCGTCGTCGGCCTCGGATTCCGCCGGGCCGCCGGCGCGCTGGCGGTGGTCCGGTCGCACGCCCGGCTGCTCACCCTCGCCGGCGGCACGCTCCTGGTCGTCGTCGGCGTCCTGCAGGTGACCGGTCAGTGGGCCGACCTGGTCTCGACGCTGCGCTCGTTCGCCCCCGGATTCGCGGAGACACCGCTGTGACGCCACCCTCGACGAGCTCCACCGCCACGGCCGGCAAGACCGGCGCGGCAGCCGCTTCGCCGACAGAGGTCGACGCCGACGAGATCGTCGCCCAGCCGGACGCGTTCGGCGTCCCGGCGGCCCGGCAGACGGGCCTGCCCGCCGTCGCGGCGACGTCCCCCGAGGGTGCGGCGGACGGTGGGCGGACCAGCCTGGCCAGGCTGGTCGACCCGGTCCGGCGCGGCTGGCGGGTGCTGACCAGCATGCGCACCGCGCTGATCCTGCTGTTCCTGCTGGCGGTGGCCGCGATCCCGGGCTCCCTGCTCCCGCAGAACAACATCAACCCGATCCTGGTGCAGCGTTACCGGGCCAACCATCCGACGCTTGGGCCGATCTTCGAGCGCCTCTCGCTGTTCCACGTCTTCAGCGCGCCGTGGTTCGCCGCGATCTACGTGCTGCTCTTCATCTCGCTGATCGGCTGCCTGTGGTCGCGGGTGCGCTGGCACGCGCAGGCGCTGCTTGGCCGCCCGCCGGCGGCGCCGGCCCGGCCGGGGCGCCTCGCGGGCGGCTCCGCCTTCGCGAGCCCGCTCGCGCCGGGCGAGGCGACCGCCGCCGCGGCCGCGATGCTGCGCTCGCGCCGGTTCCGGGTCGCGATCGCGGCCGACGGGGCCACCCGACCGGACGGCAGCCCCGACCACTCGGTCGCCGCCGAGAAGGGCTACCTGCGGGAGACCGGCAACCTGGTCTTCCACATCGCGCTGATGGTCCTGCTGCTGGGCGTCGGGCTCGGCTCCTGGTACGGCTACCAGGGCTCGATGCTGGTCGTGCAGGGTGACGGGTTCTCGAACACGCTGCTGTCCTACGACCAGTTCACCGCCGGCGCGATGGTCGACACCGCCAACCTGCGGCCGTACTCGGTCACGCTGGACAAGTTCAGCGCGAGCTACCAGCTCAGCGGCGAGCCCAAGGAGTTCGCCGCCGCGGTGTCGTACCGCACCGGTCTGGACTCCCCGGTCAAGAAGACGGTGATCAAGCCGAACCACCCGCTGGTGATCGGCAAGGACAAGGTCTACCTGCTCGGTCACGGCTACGCGCCGCACTTCGTGCTGCGGGACAAGGCCGGGAAGGTCGTCTGGGAGTCGTACGTCACCTGCGCCCAGGAGGACCCGAACTTCCGCTCGCTGTGCGTCGTCAAGATTCCCGATGCCGGGCTCGCGCCGGTGGGCAAGCTCCAGACACCTCAGCAGCTGGCCTTCATGGGCTTCTTCACCCCGACGACGATCGACGACCCGGCCCAGGGCCTCGTCTCGATCTACCCGGCGGCCGCCAACCCGGCCATCACGCTGACGGGCTACGTCGGCAACCTGCACGTCAACGAGGGAATCCCGCAGAACATCTACTCCCTCGACACGCGGGACATGAAGCAGTTCACCTCCGACGGGCCGACCGGCAACGGCGTGATCTCGCAGGCACTGTGGATCGGCCACGCCGACGAGCGGACGATGACCAACCTGCCCGGCGGGATGTCGCTGTCCGTCGACGGCGTGCGCGAGTACGCCCAGTTCCAGGTCAAGTCGGACCCGACGAAGGACCTCGTGCTCGTCGCCGCGATCGCGATCATCCTGGGCCTGATCATCAGCCTGCGGGTCCGTCGCCGGCGGGTCTGGGTCCGGGCTCGTGCCGCCGGCGCCGGTAGCACGGTCGAGATCGGTGGCCTGTCCCGCTCGGACGCCGAGGGCTTCGCCGCGGAGCTCGCCTCGCTGACCACCCAGCTACGCGCCGCGACCACCGTCACCCAGGACACAGCCGCCCAGGACTCCGCCAGACCCAACCCCGCCAGTCCGGACGCCGCGAGACCCGACGGCGCCCCCTCGACCACCGATGAGAACGCCCCCTCCAGCAACAGACGGGAGCCGTGATGGCCGTCAACGAGGGCCTCGCCTCGCTATCCGACCACCTCTACGGCGGCGCGATGGCCTTGTACGCGGCCGGGATGCTCGGCTACGCGGCCGAGTTCGCCTTCAGCCGATTCGGTCGCGCGGGAGCGGAGGCCGAGGCGGCCACCACGTCCGCCACGGCGACGCCCGCCACCGCGACGGCCAAGCCGGCCCGTGAGCCGGCACTCGTCGGTGCCACGGCGGCCGGTGCCGCCGGCGACGTCCCAGCCCCCGCCAAGGCGGCCGCCCCCGCTGCCGGCGTGGCGGGCCCGGCCTCCGGCGGCTCGGACTTCGACGGGGCCGACGACGAGCAGCCGGCCCGGGCCCTGCTCGTCGGCCGGATAGCGGTCGTGCTGACCGTGCTCGGCTGGGCGCTGCACCTGAGCTCCGTGGTCACCCGTGGTTTCGCCGCCGGCCGGGTGCCGTGGGGCAACATGTACGAGTTCTCGTCGATGATCTGCCTGATCGCGATCTCGGCGTTCCTCGTGCTGCTGGTCCGGTTCGACGTCCGCTGGCTCGGAGTGTTCGTCACGTTCCCGGTGCTGGTCTACATGGGGCTCGCCGGCACGGTTCTGTACGTCGCGGCCGGCCCGCTGGTGCCCGCGCTGAACTCGTACTGGCTCAAGATCCATGTGGTCGCGGCCATCCTGGCCAGCGGCATCTACCTGGTGTCCGCGGTGACCACGGTGTTGTTCCTGGTCAAGAACCGCTGGGAGCACCAGCTCGCGGAGGTCGCCGCCGGCCGGGCCGAGGTCACCGCCGCGATGCGCAGCCGCGGCGGCATCGTGATGAAGCTGCCGGCGGCAGCCTCGCTGGACACGCTGACCTACCGCCTGATCGCGCTCGGTTTCCCGGTGTGGACGTTCGCCGTCATCGCCGGCGCGATCTGGGCCGAGGCCGCCTGGGGCCGGTACTGGGGCTGGGACCCCAAGGAGACCTGGTCGTTCATCACCTGGGTCTGCTACGCCGCCTACCTGCATGCCCGCGCCACCGCCGGCTGGCGGGGCAAGAAGGCCGCAGCGGTCTCCCTGGTCGCCTTCAGCGCTCTTTTCGTCGACTACTACGTCGTCAACCTGTTCCTGACCGGCCTGCACTCGTACGCGGGCGTCTCGGCCTGACCCTTGTCCGCGGCTGGCACCGCTAGCGCTGCCTAGGCACCGGGGTGATCGCCGTTTTCGCCCCCTGGCGGTCGTGAATCGGCCCTGGTCGCAGCCATTCCAGGGCCCAAACAGTGATCACGGCCTGGAGGGCGGCGGCCTGGGGCGGTTCGGCTGGCCAGCCTGGAGAGCGGTGCGGTGCTAGTGGTGGGACGCCGGGCCGTCGGGGTTCTCGCGGCGGAGGCGCTCGGTGAGCTCGCGGAGGAACTCCGGGTCGTCATCCGGGCCGACGGGGCCGGCGGGTGGGCTGCTGCGGGGCCGGCCGCGGAACAGGCTGGGCCCGGCGACACGCTGCGACTCGACGATGTCGAATCGGCCGCCGTACGCGGGATGGTCACGGCGCGCCGCCATCCCGCGGCGGCGCCGGACCGCCGCCGAACGGGGCCGGCCGAAGAAGAACCAGAGCACGCCGCCGACGGGGAACAGCAACAGCGCCAACAGGATCCAGATGGTCTTCGTGAGGGTCCGGACGTCCTCGCGCGGAGTTCGCGCGACGTCGACGATCACATAGCCGAGTAGTGCGTACAACATTATGTAGAGCAGGAGAGTCACCGGCTGTCCGTCCCCTTCCCGCTCGCCGCTCACCGCGCTGTCGGGTGGCCGGCCCGTCGCCGAGTCCGGTCGCGGGCCGCTCCGCTCGCACGGGGGCGGTCCCGGCAGCCATCTCAGCCTACGGCGCGGCGAATCGTCCGCGGGCCGTGCCCCAAAGTCGTGACACGGCCGTCATCTGGCCGCTCGCGCGTTGGCCTGCTGGCGGTGGTGGCGGCCCCGCCCGGCCACGCGCGCACCGACAGTGTGCGTCATGCGCGGGCGCCGTGTCCGCCCGGTGATAAGAGAGGCACACCGAGCCTTTTCCTGTCAATCGCCGGAACAGCGGTCCCGACGGGAGCGCCGCGGGCCCGCGGAACCGCGCGGGCCCCAGCTCAGGCGCCAGGCCGGCGGCCCAGATCGCGAGGCGTACACCGGATCGGGCCGGGGAGGCGGCGACGCCAGAGGCCCGGACGCTGCGAGGATGGGTGACATGGCTTGGGCGGATCTGCGCGCGTTTCTGGGCGACCTCGAGAAGCACGGCGAACTGCGCCGCATCAAGGCTCCGGTCGACCCGCGCCTCGAGGTGACGGAGATCGTGCAACGCGTGGTGCGGGCGGGCGGCCCGGCGCTGCTGTTCGAGAACCCGGTGGGCTCGGACCTGCCGCTGGCGATCAACGTCTTCGGCACCGAGAAGCGGATGGCCCGCGCGCTCGGCGTCGAGCGGCTGGACGACCTGGGCACCCGGATCGCGGACATGCTGCGCCCGGAGCTGCCGCACGGGTTCTCGGGGATGCGGGACGCCCTCGGCAAGGCCGCGCGGCTGACGAACATGCCGCCGAAGAAGGTCCGCACCGCGCCGTGCCAGGACGTCGTCTACAAGGGCGACGAGGTCGACCTGTTCCGGCTGCCGGGCATCCTGTCCTGGCCGGACGACGGTGGCGCGTTCCTGAACCTGGGCCTGACTCACACCCGCCATCCGGAGACCGGTGCCCGCAACCTCGGCATGTACCGGCTACAGCGGCACGACGCCCGGACCGTCGGGATGCACTGGCAGATCCACAAGGACTCGAACGCGCACCACGCCGTCGCCGAGCGGCGGGGAGAGCGGCTTCCGGTCGCGATCGCCTTCGGTTGCGACCCGGTCGTCACCTACGCGGCGAGCGCACCGCTGCCGGCGGACATCGACGAGTACCTGTTCGCGGGCTTCCTGCGCAGTGAGCGCGTCGAGCTGGTGGACTGCCTGACCGTCCCGCTGCAGGTACCGGCGAACGCCCAGATCGTGCTGGAAGGCTGGCTGGAGCCGGGGGAGCGCCTCCCGGAGGGCCCGTTCGGCGATCACACCGGCTTCTACACACCGGTCGAGCCCTTCCCGGCACTGCACGTCGACGTCATGACGATGCAGCGCGACCCGATCTACCAGACGATCGTGGTCGGCCGGCCGCCCCAGGAGGACGGGCCGATGGGCAAGGCCACCGAGCGCATCTTCCTGCCGTTGATCAAGATGCTGATCCCCGAGATCGTGGACTACGACCTGCCGGAGGCCGGCGTCTTCCACAACTGCGCGATCGTGTCGATCGACAAGCGCTACCCGAAGCAGGCGCAGAAGGTGATGCACGCGGTCTGGGGCGCGGGGCTGCTCTCCCTGTCGAAGTTGGTGATCGTCGTCGACGCGGACTGCGACGTGCACGACTACTCCGAGGTCGCCTGGCGGGCGTTCGGCAACGTCGACTACGCCCACGACCTGGTCACCACGGTCGGCCCGGTCGATCACCTGGACCACTCGTCGTACGAGCAGTTCTACGGCGGCAAGGCGGGCATCGACGCCACCCGCAAGCTGGCCACCGAGGGCTACCGCAGGGCCGGCGGGTGGCCGGACGAGTGCGTCATGGACGAGGCCACCCGGACCCTGGTGACCTCGCGCTGGAAGGAGTACGGGCTGTGACTGAGGCCGCCGTCCTGCCGGGGGCGATCGAGAAGCCGAAGGCCTTCCTGCGGCTGGTGAAGATCGAGCACTCGGTCTTCGCGCTGCCGTTCGCCTATGTCGCGGCACTCGCCGCCGGGTTCCGGGCCTCCGGCTCGGTGCACTGGGTGGATCTGGTCCTCGTCACGGTCGCGATGGTCGCGGCCCGGACGTTCGCGATGGCGGCGAACCGGATCATCGACCGGCGGATCGACGCGCAGAACCCGCGGACGGCGACCCGCGAGCTGGTCACCGGTGTCGTCGCGGTGCGCACCGCGGTGATCGGCAGCGTGGTGGCGCTGGTGGTGTTCCTGGCCGCCGCGGCCGCGCTGGGCTGGCTGTGCCTGGCGCTCGCCCCGGCCGCCGTCGTGCCGCTGGTCGTCTACCCGTACGCCAAGCGGTTCACCGACTTCCCGCAGGTCATCCTCGGGATCGCCCAGGCGGTGGCGCCGATCGGAGCCTGGATCGCGATCACCGGGCACTGGTCGTGGGCCGCGGTCGTGCTCGGGCTCGCGGTCGGCACCTGGATCGGTGGCTTCGACCTGATCTACGCCTGCCAGGACGTCGAGGTCGACCGGCGGATCGGGGTGCGCTCCGTGCCGGCCCGGTTCGGGGTTCGGGCGGCCCTCATCGCGTCGCTCGTCACCCACGTCGTGACGTTCGGGCTGTTCGTGGTCTTCGGGCTGATGGAGCACTTCGGCGCGCTGTGGTGGGTGGGTATCGCCGCCACGGCGGTTGCCTTCGGGTACGAGCACGCGATCGTCAGGCCGACCGACCTGTCGAAGGTCAATCGGGCGTTCTTCACCGCCAACGGTTTCGTCGGCATCGCGCTGTTCGTCTTCGCCCTCGCCGACCTGATCGTCCGCGGCCTGCACGGGTGACGGGCCCGGCCGGTGATCCTGCGGCGAACGGTGTCGCGGCGGCGGCCGGGGCCCCGGCGGCCCGGCGGCCGTGGGTGGTCGGGGTCAGTGGCGCGAGCGGGACGCCGTACGCGGCGTCGGTGCTGCGTGGGCTGCTCGCGGCCGGCCTGCCGGTCGACCTGGTGGTGTCCCGGGCCGCCCGGCTGACCCTGCTCGACGAGACCGGCATCGCCTGGCGGGACGGCCCCGGCGCCTGGCCGGAGGCGCTCGCCGGCTGGCTCGGCACCAGCCTCGCCGGCCGGCCCCGCGCCGACCGGGACGAGGTCGTCGCCGGGGTCGACGCGCTGGTCCGGGTGCACGGCGCCGACAACCTGGCCGCCGGGCCGAGCAGCGGCTCCTACCCGACGAGGGGCATGATCGTCGTTCCGGCGAGTACCGCGACCGTGGCCGGGATCGCGCTCGGCCTGTCCAAGGACCTGCTGCAGCGCGCGGCCGACGTCACCCTCAAGGAGGGCCGCCTGCTGGTCGTCGTCCCGCGCGAGATGCCCTTCACCGGGGCGACCCTGCGCCACCTGGTCACGCTGCACGACACCGGGGCCGTCGTCGCGGCCGCGAGCCCTGGCTTCTATGCCGGGGCCGCCGACGCGCAGGCCCTGGTCGACTTCGTCGCCGGCCGGGTGCTGGACGCCGCCGGCGTACCCAACGTTCTTTTCCGCCGCTGGGCGGGCGAACTGGGCGCGGCGCGGACCGACCGGCCGCGACCTGGCACAGTGGACACGGGGACAGCGCTGGACAACGGGCTGACAGCGGGACCAGGGCGTGAGGGAGATCGGGATGGCGCGCGGGCGCGGGGACCGGGCAGACAAGGCGGCGACGCCGACGGGGGCTAAGGGCACACCCGCCACGAAAGCGACGCCGACCAAGGTGACGCCGACCAAGGTGACGCCCGCGAAGGTCAAGGTGAAGCAGACCAAGGTCGCGCCGCCGCCGGGGAAGGCCGGGTCGGGCGGGCTTTTCGGGAAGCGGCCGAAGCGGGAGCTCGAGGAGTTCGACCTGCGGGCCGCGCTGCCGTTCTTCCTCGCCAGGATCGGGATCTTCCTGGTGATCGCCGTGGTGCTCTGGCTCGCGGCGGGCCTGCCCCTAGTGCTCGCCGTGCTGCTCGGCCTGATCGGCGGCGCGCTGGCCGGCTACCCGCTGGCCCGGATGCAGAAGCAGGCCGCCCGCGTCGAGGGTTCGACGCCCGCGCCGCCGGTGAAGCCCGTGAAGCCGCCGAAGGCCCGCAAGTAGTCGACAGCCGGCGAGTGAGCCGCGTCGCCGAACCCGCGCCAGGCCCTTGTGGATCATCTGGGTCTGGCGGAAGGCGGATAGGCTTGCCGGTTATGGATGCCGGGCGCAAGCGGGAGATCGAGGACAAGGTCCGGGCCGGGGACCGGCTGGACCGATCGGACGGCGAGGCGCTGTACGCCAGCGACGACCTCGCCTGGCTGGGTGCCCTCGCGCACGAGGTCAGGACCCGCAAGAACGGGAACCAGACCTTCTTCAACGTCAATCGGCATCTCAACCTGACGAACGTCTGCTCGGCGAGCTGTGCCTACTGCTCCTTCCAGCGCAAGCCGGGGGAGGCCGATGCCTACACGATGCGGATCGAGGAGGCCGTCCGGCTCGCCAAGGAGATGGAGCCGTCCGGCATCACCGAGCTGCACATCGTCAACGGCCTGCACCCGACCCTGCCGTGGCGGTACTACCCACGGTCGCTACGCGAGCTGAAGGTGGCGCTACCCAACGTGGCGCTGAAGGCCTTCACCGCCACCGAGATCCACTGGTTCGAGAAGATCAGCGGCCTCGGCGCCGACGAGATCCTCGACGAGCTGATCGACGCCGGCCTGGAGTCGCTGACCGGCGGCGGTGCCGAGATCTTCGACTGGGAGATTCGCCAGCAGATCGTCGGCCATGAAACCCACTGGGAGGACTGGTCGCGCATCCACCGGTTGGCGCACTCCAAGGGCCTGCGCACGCCGAGCACGATGCTCTACGGCCACGTCGAGTCGCCCCGCCACCGCGTCGACCACGTGCTGCGGCTGCGCGAACTGCAGGACGAGACCGGCGGTTTCGCCGTCTTCATCCCGCTTCGGTTCCAGCACGACGCCGCCGGCGACCCGCGCAACCGGCTGATGAACCAGCCGATGGCGACCGGCGCCGAGGCGCTCAAGACCTTCGCCGTCTCCCGGCTGCTGTTCGACAACGTCGACCACATCAAGTGCTTCTGGGTCATGCACGGCCTGACCACGGCCCAGCTGGCGCTGAACTTCGGCGCCGACGACCTGGACGGGTCGGTCGTCGAGTACAAGATCACTCACGACGCGGACCGGTTCGGCACCCCGAACACGATGACCCGCGAGGACCTGCTCACACTGATCCGGGACGCCGGCTTCCAGCCGGTCGAGCGGGACACCCGCTACCGGGTGATCCGCGACTACGAGGGCCCTGACCCGGCCCGCCGCGACGTCCCCCAGCCGATCGACGCGTAGGCGAGGCCGAGGTGACCGACGAGGAGCGCCCCGCGAGCCCGTCCGGAACCGGGCCCGCTTTGGACGAGCCCGCCCTGGCCGAGCCGCCGACGGCCTCCGAGTCGCCGGCGGCAGCCGGCCCGGTGGCGGCGGCCGGGCCGGTGGGCGGCGGACCGGCGCGGACCGGCGCGGCCCGGCCCGCCCACTTCCGGCCTGCGGGCGGGGCGGGCATCGGGTCGATCTTCGTGCTGGCGTTCCTGGTGATCCTGCTGCCCGGGGTCGTGCTGTACCTGGTCACCCACGCGCTGGGCCTGGGCCTGGCGCCCTCCACCCTGCTCGGGCTGCTGCTGGTGATCGTCTGCCTGGCCCTCTACCCGAGCGTGCTGGTCCGGCTGGGCTGGGTGAAGAAGCGCGCCAAGCCGGCCGGGAGACAACGATGACGCAGGGTCGGAGGATCCCATGACCAAGCCGTCAAAGGCCGAGATCGCCTCGTCCGGGCCGGCCAAGGCGCCGCCGGGGATGCTCTCGCTCCACGTGCGCTACTACGGCCTGCGGGTGCTGCTGTTCGGCGTGGTGACCGCGGTCGTGCTGCTGCTGGGCGTCAGTACGGTGCCCGGGATCTTCCTGTCCTTCGTGATCAGCGGGGTGCTCAGCCTGCCGCTCGCGCTGCGCCAGCGCAGGGCGACCCAGCAGGCCGCCGAGCTGCGCCGAGGCGGGAGTTGACCACGGCCGGCGCCGACGAGGACGGCGGCCACGGCCGCGCGCCCGACCACGGGAGCACCGTGCCGTCCGGTCGCGCGAGCGATGTGACCCCGGCAGGCCCGGTCCCAGGGCCGACGGTCGCCGGGGTGCCCAGGCCTCGCCCGACCCCGGGCGGCCCGGCCACTGACGTCGCCGAGACCCGGCCGCGCGTCGGGCACATTCAGTTCCTGAACTGCATGCCGTTCTACTGGGGCCTGGTCAATTCGGGCGCCCTGCTGGACCTGGACCTGTATAAGGACACCCCGGACCGGTTGAGCGAGGCCCTCGTCGCCGGCGAGCTCGATCTCGGGCCGATCAGCCTCGTCGAGTACCTGCGGCACGCCGACGAGCTGGTGGTACTGCCGGATCTCGCCGTCGGCTCCGACGGGCCCGTGCTGTCGGTGGTGCTGAGCACCCAGGTACCCGTCGACGAGATCCGCTCGGTGGCGCTCGGCTCGACCTCGCGGACCAGCGTGCTGCTGGCCCGGATGATGCTCGAGGACAGATTCGGGGTCCGGCCGCGGTACATCACGATGCCGCCGGACGTGCCGATGATGCTGCGGGAGGCCGACGCCGCGGTCACGATCGGTGACGTGGCGCTGCGGGCCTACTACGAGTTCGAGCAGGGCGGCCCCGGCCACCGGCCCGAGGTCATCGATCTCGGCGCGGCCTGGCGGGACTGGACCGGGCTGCCGATGGTCTTCGCGATCTGGGCGGCCCGCCGCTCGTTCGCGGGGGCTCACCCCGGTCTGGTCAAGGAAGTGCACAGCGCGCTGCGTGGCGGCATCGAGCTCGCCCTCGCGGAGGTGCAGACGGTCGCCGCCCGTGCGTCGCGCTGGGAGGTCTTCGACCAGGCATCGCTGGTCCGTTACTTCACGACGCTCGACTTCCGCCTCGGCGAGCGCCAACTCGCCGGTGTCGCGGAGTTCGCCCGCCGCGCCGCGGTACGCGGCGCGGTTCCGCCACCCCGCGACATCGTCTTCGCCGACGTCTGACCGGCCCACCCACCGCGCCGCCCTCCTGATCGGGCGCTTTTGGCCCTCGATGGCCGGGCGTGCGCGGGGCCGGGACTAGCGGAAGCCGGGACTAGGTAATGCGGAAGCCGGGCCTACCTGAAGCCGGGACTAGGCAACGCGGAAGCCGGGCCTACCTGAAGCCGGGCTTGTCGGAAGTCGGCCTAGCGGAAGTCAGGACCAGGCCGCGGGGGAGTCGGGCTTGGCGCCGCGCGGAAGTCGGGACTAGCTAGTGCGGGAGCCGGCGTCTAATGCGGCACCTGACGGGGCTGGCCTCGCCGGAAGCCCAGCAAGATCGCTGTTTTCGCCCTCGCGTGGCTGTAACTGCCGCGGCTTCGTGACCACTTGAGGGCCAAAACGGCGATCAAGCCAGCGGTTGACCTCGCGGGAGCCGGCGCCAGCTGGCGATCGCGTGGCTGGGCGGCGGTCGCCCCGGTCGGCATCTCAGTCCGGCGAGGGCCGGTACTCCACGGCATTGCGCCCGCCAATTCCCTACCCAACTGGCGATCATCACGCCCTCCCCGCGCCGAGGTTCATCGTGATCGCCGGTTGGGTAGGGGAAACCGTTACTCACTGCCCGATTTGCCGCATTTATCCATACGCAACTAGCGATCATGGCCATCGCAAACCGTTGGCCGGCCTGAAGATCGCCAGATGCGTACGCGAATCGGCGGCTCGGACCTTCGGTTGCGCGATTGCGCTGCCCGCCGCCCCTCGGAGCGACCGCCAGGGCGCCCCGGCGCCCGAGGCGTTCCGTGGAACGGTGGATCTTCGCGTTCCGTGGAACGGTGGATCTTCGCGTTCCGTGGAACGGTGGATCTTCGCGTTCCGTGGAACGGTGGATCTTCGCGTTCCGTGGAACGGTGGATCTTCGCGTTCCGTGGAACGGTGGATCTTCGCGTTCCGTGGAACGGTGGATCTTCGTGTTCCGTGGAACGGGGTGCTCGCGGAGCGGGGGGATCAGACCGGTGGGTGGAAGGCGCGGGAGAGGCCGGCCAGTGGGCGTTCTCGGCGGGCGTTGGTGGTGGCGAACCGGGCGATCCGGCCTTTCGCGAGTGCTACCAGCAGTGGGGTGCTGGCCCGTCCGCCTGGGGCGGTCAGCACGTCGCCGACGCCGCGCCATGGCGGGCCGGCCGGTTCCGCGCCGAACTCTGGCGGGTCGTAGCCGAATCGACCGGCGGCGAGCTCGTCGACCCGCCAGGCGATCGGGTCACGCAGCGGCGCCGGGGCCCCGTATCCCACGGGATCGGTCTCCGCTGTGGAACCGTCGACATAACCGAAGTCGGCATGGCTGACGGTCGCTTCGTCGGCGCGGACGACCGCGCCGGGGCGGTTGTATACCGGGTACGGATCGTCGAGGTCGCGAACGGCCAATTCGTCGACTTCTGTCGTGATTGTCAGCTCATCGTTTTGCGCGTCGTTCGGCTCTGCGGCGAGCGCCTCGGCGTGGCGCGCGGCCTCGGCCACCAGCCGGTTGACCGCGAGCGTCCAGGCGCGCAGCCCCGCGTGGCCGGTGAGCTCGGTGAACACCGCCGCCTCCAGGCAGCAGGTGCAGGCGCCGGACAGCTCGCCCAGGTCGAGCAGCGCGATCGCGAGCAGGCCGGCCAGATGGCCGGCGATCAGGAAGAGCCGCAGCTGCTGGTGCGGCAGCATCGGGGCGCGCAGCAGGCTGTCGACGATCTCCTGCTGGTCGAGCACCCGGTCGCGGATGTCGCGCGGGCCGAGGCTGCCGGCGATCGCGATCAGCTCTCCGACCGTCCGGTCGAGGTAGTCCAGCTCGGCGTCGCAGCGACGGTTGCCGAGCAGGTCATGGACCCGGGATCGGGACTCGTGCTCAGGGTCGCGTGGCCGGCCGGCCAGCTCGACCCGTGTCGAGGCGGCCTCGTCGCGCAGCGCGACCAGGGCTCCGTCGGCACACAGCACCGCGTCGACGGCGACCACCACCGGGCGGGGCGGAATCCCCTTGCTTGGCTGCTCAAGCTGGCTGACGTAATGACGGCTGTAGCCGGTTCTCTCGGCCAGCTCGTCGCGGGACAGACCGCGGGCGCAACGGCGACGTCGAACCTCCTGGTGGAAGCTTCCCTCGACGGCTGCCGTGCCTTCCGGGCCACGGCTGCCCTGCCGCCTGCCCGCATTCAGCATGTGCACCCCAATGGTCGCACCGCGGTCTCGATCTCGACCTAAATCATGATCGTGCCGCGAGTCACTGTTTGTGATCAGTCTATTGCGTCCATGACCGTGCGCCGCTAGAGGCAAAAGGTCCCATACGGGCACCGTTAGCCGGATTAGCGCTTTCCTGGTCACGCCATTCAGCCGGAGTGCCCCGGGCCATCCGCGAATACCACCCCGAATGACGATGGGCGCACCGTGCGCCAGCCGGTAGAACGGTAGGAGTGGACCGGAACATCGCCGCGGACCTGGGTGCGGACGAGGCGGCGGACGGAGGGACAGCCGGAGGGCCGGACGCGGGGGCGGACGGCGGTACCGCCGGCTCGGTCCGTTCCGGCGGGCTGGCGGGGGCGCCCGGGAGTGCCTTCACCACCCCTTACGGGCCGGCGCCGGTGCGGGTCGTCGTCGCGGACGACGCCGACGGGGTGCGCGAGCTGATCTGCCTGCTCCTGGACATGGAGCCGGACTTCACCATCGTCGGCCGGGCCGCCAACGGAGCGGAGGCTGTCGACGTCGTCGCCCAGACCGGGCCGGATCTCGTCCTGCTCGACGTGGCGATGCCGGTGCTGGACGGGATCGCCGCGCTGCCGCGCATCCGCCGGCTGGTGCCGGGCGCCCGGGTGGTCGTCTTCACCGGGTTCTCGGCGTACACCGTGCGTGACGAGGCTGTGGCGCTGGGCGCCGACGACGTCATGGAGAAGGGCCTCGGGGCCGGCCCGCTCATTGATCGCCTGCGCGCCGTCTGTGCGCGCTCCGCGCCCGCCGGCTGATCGCCTGCTCGTGCCGGGCCGCGCCACGGAGCTTGAATCTCCACCAATCTGGTGGGTAAAATAGTGAACCTGTTCGCGGAGCATTGTCTACGCCACAATCTCGGCGCCCCCGTCATATCTGTGAAACGATGGCGCCTATGACTGCGCCTCGCCACCGTTCGCGGCCGTTCGCCGCCGTGGCGCCGCGCCTTCCGGAGCTCCTGCTGGTCTCGCGCCGGCACGTGGACCTGCTCCGGGTCGCCAGCGCGGGCTGTTGTCGCGCCCGCTGACCGGCTGAGCTCGACCTTCCTCGCTCCCCGTCAGGACATCCGGCTGGCCGCCGCGCGGCCGTCGAGCCTGGCGAGATGACCCCCGCTGTGACCAGGCCCTGGATGGCCAGAGGTGACCGGCGGCGGCTGGTCAGAGGGACCCAGGCTGACCCGGACCGCGTGCCGTCCACCTGACGGTGCTCCGCTCCTCCCAACGTCGCGAGAGATCAGATGACTTCTCCTGCTCGGCCCCGTCCAGCCCGCCCGACCCGTCCCAAGGGACAGGGCCAGTGGGCGCTCGGCTACAGCGAACCGCTCAACGCCAACGAGCGGATGAAGAAGGATCAGGACGGCCTCGCGGTCCGGGACCGGATCCTCAACCAGTACCCGTACACCGGCTTCGACAGCATCGACCCGCAGGACCTGCGCGGCCGGTTCCGCTGGTGGGGGCTCTACACCCAGCGCAAGCCGGGTATCGACGGCGGGCGCACCGCGATCCTTGAGCCGGAGGAGATCGAGGACGCCTACTTCATGCAGCGGATCCGCCTCGACGGCGGCCGGATGACGTCCGACCAGCTACGGGTGATCGGCGACATCTCGACCCGCTACGGCCGGGACGTCGCCGACGTCACCGACCGGCAGAACATCCAGCTGCACTGGATCCGGATCGAGGACGTCCCGGCGATCTGGGGTGCCCTCGAGGCGAACGGCATGACCACCGAGGAGTCCTGCGGCGACACCCCGCGGGTCATGCTCGGCTGCCCGCTCGCCGGCGTCGACGGTGACGAGGTCATCGACGCCACCTCCGTCATCGACGAGGTCGTGGCGAAGTTCGTCGGCGACCCGTCGCTGTCGAACCTGCCGCGCAAGTTCAAGACGGCCATGTCCGGCTGCGCCGACCACTGCACGCTGCACGAGATCAACGACGTCGCGTTCGTCGGCGTCGTGCATCCCGAGCTCGGCGCGGGCTACGACCTGTGGGTCGGCGGTGGCCTGTCGACGAACCCGCACCTGGGCGTCCGCCTGGGCACGTTCGTCCAGCCCGAGCGGGTGGCCGAGGTCTGGCACGCCGTCGCCTGCCTGTTCCGCGACTACGGCTACCGGCGGCTGCGCACCCGCGCCCGGCTGAAGTTCCTGGTCGCCGACATGGGCGTGGAGTGGGTGCGCGCGACCCTGGAGAAGGAGTACCTCCAGGCGCCGCTGCCGGACGGCCCGGCTCCGGCCGCGCCGCGCACCGAGGGGCGCGACCACGTCGGCGTGCACCGGCAGAAGGACGGGACGTTCGCGGTCGGCTTCGCGCCGCGCGCCGGCCGGCTGACCGGGTCGACGCTGACCGCCGTCGCGAACCTCGCGGACCGGCACGCCCAGGGCCGCATCCGCGCGACCACCATGCAGAAGCTGGTCATCCTCGACGTCGCCGAGGCCGAGGTGCCCGCGCTCGAGGCGGCGCTGGCCGAACTCGACCTGGTCGTGCGGCCGAGCGTGTTCCGCCGCGGCACGATGGCCTGCACCGGCATCGAGTTCTGCAAGCTCGCGATCGTCGAGACGAAGGCCAACGCCGGGCGCCTGATCGAGGAGCTGGAGGCGCGGCTGCCGGAGTTCGACGAGCCGATCGGCATCAACGTCAACGGCTGCCCGAACGCCTGCGCCCGCTTCCAGGTCGCCGACATCGGCCTGAAGGGCTCGCTGGTCCCGGGGCCGGGCGGCGAGATGGTCGAGGGCTTCCAGCTGCACCTCGGCGGCCATCTGGGCAGCCGGTCCCGGCTCGGCCGCAAGTCCCGCGGCCTGAAGATCACGGCCGACGAGCTGGTCGACTACGTCGTCGGGCTGCTGAAGACCTACCAGGGCGACAGGACCGACGGTCAGACCTTCGCCGACTGGGTGGAGACGGTCGACGAGGCCAAGATCACGCATGACGCGGTGGTGGCCCACGCATGAGCGGCCGCGCGGTCCCGTTCTTCTGTCCCTACTGCGGCGAGGAGTCCCTCGTCCCGGACATCCCCGAAGGGGCGACCGGCGAGGGGCACGGCCACTGGGCCTGCCGCTCGTGTCAGCGCTCCTTCCGGCTGAACCTGACCGCGCTGGCCAGCGCCACCACCGTGACCTCGACTTCGCGCCCGACCTCGACTAACCGGCCTCAAGCGATTACCGCACCAGAGGAGAACGGCTGATGGACGCCGCGTTGAAGGCCCGCGCCGAGCGCGTGGGCAGGGAGCTGGCCGACGCGCCAGCCGAGGAGATCCTGCGCTGGGCCGTCGAGGAGTTCGGGACGAAGCTCGTCGTCGCCGCGTCCATGGCCGAGGCCGTGCTCGTCGACATGCTCGCGAAGATCCGGTCGGACGTCCCGGTCGTCTTCATCGACACCGGCTACCACTTCGCCGAGACGATCGGCACGAGGGACGCCGTCGCGGCGACCTACAACCTGCCGCTGATCAGCGTCCGGCCGCAGCTGACCGTCGCCGGCCAGGACGCCGTCCACGGCAAGGACCTGTACGCCAGCGACCCGGACCTGTGCTGCCGGATGCGCAAGGTCGTCCCGCTGGACCGGGCGCTCGCGCCCTACCAGGCCTGGGCCGCCGGTTCCCGCCGGGCCGAGTCGTCCGGCCGCAAGGCGCTGCCCGTCGTCGGGTGGGACGAGCGGCGCGGGAAGGTGAAGATCCACCCGCTGGCGGCCTGGACCGACGAGGACGTCGATCGCTACGTCGCGGAGAACAACGTCCTCGTCAACCCGCTGCTGTCCGACGGGTACGAGTCGGTCGGCTGCTGGCCGTGCACCCGGCGCGGTTCCGGTCGCGCCGGCCGCTGGTCCGGCACGACGAAGACCGAGTGCGGCATCCACTGACCCTGGCGTGCGGTCGCGTGACCCTGGCGCGAGGTCGTGGTCGCCCGTTTTGGGGCGGATTCGACCGATGGTGCTGGGTTGGTCGTGCAAGTCGGGGCGTGACCGGGCAAAGCCGGTAACGTTCCGTGCGTGGCGAGCGGCTGGGGGGACGGCGCCGGGCCGCCTTCGCGCCCGCGCGGCGCGGACGGCCGGCGCGGTGGCAACGGAGCGTCACCGCGCCGTGGTCACGTCTGGCTGGTCGGTGCCGGGCCCGGCGACCCGGGCCTGATCACGGTGCGTGGCGCCGAACTGCTGGCGGGCGCGGACGTGGTGGTCACCGATCTGGCCGTGGACGCGGCCCTGCACGCGTATGCCCGGTCGGGCGCCGAGCTCGTCCGGGTCGGCCCGGACGGCGACCTGCGGGGCCAGGACGAGGTGAACGCGCTGCTCGTCGACCGGGCACTGGCCGGCGCCCGGGTGGTCCGGCTCAAGGGTGGCGATCCCTACCTGCTCGGCCGCGGCGGCGAGGAGTCCGAGGCCTGCGCCGCTGCTGGCGTCTGGGTGACGGTGGTCCCGGGCGTGTCGTCCGCGCTCGCCGGCCCGGCCTTCGCGGGCATTCCGGTGACGCATCGCGGCCTCGCCCAGGATGTCGCGATCATCTCCGGACATCTGCCACCCGGCCACCCGGACTCGACCGTCGACTGGGCCGCCCTGGCCTCGCCCACGCTCACCATTGTGATCATGATGGGGATCGCTCACCTCGTCGGGATCGCCGACGCGTTACTGGCCGCTGGGCGGGAACCGGGAACCCCGGTGGCCGTGGTCGAGCGGGCCACCACCCCGACCCAGCGGGTCCTGCGAACCACCCTGGAATCGCTCGGCGCGGACGCGGTCGAGACCGGGGTCCGTTCGCCGGCCGTGATCGTCGTCGGGGACGTCGCCGCGCGCATCGACGCCCGCGGCGCCGCCTCCCCACACCGCTCGCCGTCCGCTCGGCCCGGGTTCGCGAGGCCGGCGTCGTCCCGGCCGGCGGGGCGCGGCGAGGGGACCGAGCGGCGAGCCAGCCAGGACGAGAACGCCGACACGGCGGATCTCGACATCAGCCACGACGGGAGTGGACAGGTGGACCGGGTGGCCCTGCCGGCACCGGCCGGCGCCGAGAACGGGCCGCTGGCCGGGGTTCGCGTGCTGGTGCCCCGCACCCGGCAGCGCCCCGGTCTGCTGGCCCGTGACCTGCGCAGGCAGGGGGCCGACGCCGTCGAGACCGTGGTGTCGACGCTCGCGCCGGTACCGGACGCGTCCGGGCTGCTCGCCGCGCTGCCCGGTGCCGACGCGCTGGTGCTCGCCGACGCCGACGAGGTCACGACGGTGGTCACCCTGCTGCGCGGGGCCGGGCAGGACGTCCGGGCGCTCGCCGGCCTGACCCTGGTGTCCGCGTCCGACTCGGCGGCGGTGGCCCTGGAGTCCCTCGGGCTCGCGACGGTCCGCTCGTCGGCCGAGGTCCGGGTCGCGCACGTGGTCGTCACCGAGATCCCGGTGACCGGCCTCAAGGTCGCCGTCTGCGCGTCGGCCGCGCCGCCGATGGGGGTCCGCACCGTGCGGCGGATCACCCTGCAGACGGATATCCCGGCCGAGCCCGACCCGTCCGTCGCCGCCGACCTGCGCCGGGGCGCCCTGCACGCCGTGGCCTTCGCCTCGTCGACCGCCGCCCGTCGCACCGCCGAGCTGTACGGACCGCTCCCGCCCGGACTGCTCGTCGTCGCCATGGGCAGGCGCACGGTCCTCGCCTGCGAGGAGACGGGCATCCGGGTCGACGCCGTCGCCAACGAACCCGGCATCGCCGGCCTCGTCACCGCGGTCTGCGGCCTGGTGGCACCGCCCGGGACCGGCGGCCCGGCCTGACGACCCGGCTCACCCGTTCGGCGGGTCCTCATCGGCGCCGGGCTCGGTCACCAGACGGTCGGCGATGCGGGCGCGCACCGTGGCGATGACGCCCGGGTGCAGGCCGAGAGGCTCGGTGACGCTCCAGCTGGTGTGCGGGTGGCTCGCCTGCGCCCGCGCGAGCGCCGCCGGGATGTCGCGGGCCGTGTGCCGCCCGGCGAACAGGAAGAACGGGTGCGCGACGATCCGCGTGCAGCCCGCTTCGGCGAGAGCCGTGTAGCCGTCGACGATGTCGGGACGCAGCACGTCCAGGAACGCGGCCTCCACGACGTCCCAGGCGGGGCGGCCACCGGCCGTGGCGGGTTCGGCCGCGAGCGCCGCGGCCAACGCGAAGACGGTCGCGTTGGCCTCGTCGCGGCGGGACCCGTGCCCGATCACCAGCAGGCCTCGCACCTGCCCAGTCTGCGCCGTGGCGGGCCCGGCGCCGTCCCCGGTCAGGCGGTGTCCCCGGTCAGGCGGCCGGGGTGCCGTCGTCGGAGCTGTGGCCGGGGAAGACCTTCGCGGACGGGTCGATGACCGGGGCGGCGTTGTTGACGGCCGTGGCCGCCTCGCCGAAGCCGGTGGCGATCAGGCGGACCTTGCCGGGGTACTCGGTGATGTCGCCGGCCGCGAAGATCCGCTCGACGCCGGTGTACATGGTCGAGTCGACCACGATGTGCCGCTTGTCGATGTTCAGGCCCCAGCGGGTCAGCGGGCCGAGGTCGGCCGTGAAGCCGAGCGCAGCGACGACCGCCTGCGCCGGCCGGACGTGCCGGTCGCCGGACTTGCTGTGCACCAGCTCGACCTTCTCGATCCGCTCCTCGCCGCTGATCGCGGCGACCTCGGTGAACGTGAGGACCTCGCAGGACGAGGCGAGCACCCGGTCGATGGTGTGCTGGTGGGCGCGGAACTTGTCCCGGCGATGCACCACGGTGACGGAGCGGGCCAGCGGCTCGAGCGCCAGTGCCCAGTCGAACGCGCTGTCGCCGCCGCCGACGACCACGACGTCAAGGTCACGGAGGTCGTCGAGGCGGGGGACGAAGTAGACGAGGCCGCGGCCGAGGTGCTCGGTCCCCGTGGGCAGCGGGCGGGGGGTGAACGTGCCGAGGCCGCCCGTGATCAGGACCACCTTGGCCCGGACCCGCAGGCCCTCAGCGCTGGTGACGACGATGGCGTCCGGCTCGTGCGTGATCTCGGCGGCCTGCTGGCCCAGCAGGTAGATCGGGTTGAACGGCGCGGCCTGCGCGACGAGGTCGTTGACGAGCTCGCGGCCGCGTACCGCGGGGAACCCGGCGACGTCGTAGATGACCTTCTCGGGGTACATCGCGGTCACCTGGCCGCCGGCCTCGGGCAGGGAGTCCATCAGCGCGACCGACATGCCGCGGAAGCCCGCGTAGTAGGCGGCGAACAGCCCTGCCGGGCCGGCGCCGACGATGAGCATGTCGATGGACTGGTCGACGGACGTGTCACCCATGGCGTCTCTCCATCCGCTGGCGCCCGCGGACCCGGGCCCGGAGCTCGCTCTGGCCCGACCGGGCCCTGGACTGCCGACAGCGCGTTCTTACCCGCCCGAACCCGGCCGACATTTCGTTTGCCGGACAACGAGTCCTGACGGCCAGTTCGGCGCCTCTGGAGTACTCCAGGCCCTTCATACTGCCCGAGGCCCGGCTCGCGCGCCCTGATCCAGGTTGTCGGAGAGTCGGCCGTCCAATGTCACACCCGTGGCGGAACCCCGTGTGACGTCGCAGGTGCTGGTCCGGCGGGGGCCGGCTCTGAAAGGTCAGAACTTCGACAAGTCTTCGAGTAGCGCCGGTCAGCGGGTTACCGTCGGCAAGAACACAGCTAGAAGCCTCGGTGTTGACGCCCTGCGGCTGTTGGGAATTCCAACGGCTGGCGTCGCGGCCGACGTGTCCTGGGTCACGCCAGGCGACGATGGACAATGAAGCGAGGTCGACGAGCGGGGTGGCAGTGACGGAACGATCGGTGCGACCGGAGCGGTCCTCGGCTGGGCCGCCGCTCCCGGGCGAACCGCTGCGCTCCTCCGACCCGCGCCAGATCGGTCGCTACGAGATCCTCAGCCGACTCGGCGCCGGTGGCATGGGTGCCGTCTACCTGGGCCGTGACGCGCGTGGCCGGCGGGTGGCGGTCAAGGTCATCCGCGGCGAGCTGGCGAACGACGACGAGTTCAGGGCCCGGTTCGGCGACGAGGTCACGGCGGCCCGGCGGGTCGCGCCGTTCTGTACGGCGGAGGTCCTCGACGCCGACCCGCATGCCCGCAACCCGTACCTGGTGACCGAGTTCATCGACGGGAAGCGCCTCGACGAGGTCGTCGAGGAGTCCGGCCCGCTCGGCATGTCGACGCTGCAGGGCGTCGCGGTCGGCGTGGCCAGCGCGTTGACCGCGATCCATGGCGCCGGGATCGTGCACCGCGACCTCAAACCCAGCAACGTCATGCTGTCCTACTCGGGCCCGCGCGTGATCGACTTCGGGATCGCCCGGGCGCTGGACGCCGTCGCCGGCCGTACCCGGTCCGGCATCGTGCTCGGCTCGCTCGGCTGGATGGCCCCGGAGCAGATGGAGGGCAGCCCGGTCGGGCCGGCGACCGACATCTTCGCCTGGGGCCTGTTGATCGGCTACGCCGCGACCGGCGTGCATCCGTACGGCCAGGGCACCTTCTACGAGATCTCGGAGCGCGTCCTCACCGGCACCCCGGACCTGTCCGGCATCCCGGACGACCTGCGCCCGATCGTGGCGCGGACGCTCGGGCGCGACCCGAGGCTGCGCCCGTCCGGCGAGCAGATCCTGCTGACCCTCCTTGGCGAGCCCGGCCGCGGCAACGTGCGCGCGGCCGCGACCCGGGTCCTCGACGGCACCTGGCCCGGCGTCGGAGGCGTCGACCCGACCCGGATCGGCGGGCCGACCGAGGCCCCGGCGCGCTCCTCGGCCGCGAAGGCCGCCGGCTACGGGGCCGTCGCGGGCGCGGCCGCCGGCTACGCCGCGGGGTCGGGGCTGGCCCGTCCGGACGGCCGCGGCGCCGGCGGCTCCGCGTACCGAGGCGGCCAGGAGCTGGCGCCGCGCCAGCCCGCCGACGGTGGCGACCGCTATCGCCAGCGCGCCGACCCGCGGGCTCGCCAGGCCGGCGACGGTGGCCAGGGCTCGGGCTACCCGGGTGGAGCCGGGCGCGCCGCACCCGGTGCTGGCGGCTATCCGAACGGCGGCGGCTACCAGGCCGGCGGCGCCAACCGGGCCGCGAGCCGCCGATCCCGGGACGGCTACATCCGCTACGAGAAGCCGGCCGCCCCGGCGCAGCCGCAGGCTCGCCCGGCGCCACCACCCGCCGCGCCGCAGGCTCCGCACCGGCCGCCCTACCAGCCGCCGGCGCAGGCTCGCCCGGCGCCGCCCGCCCCGGAGCCGGTCTCCCGCCGCGAGCGGATGCCGCGGCGCCGCAGGCGGATGCGGCTGCGTATCCCGTTCAAGAAGACGATCATCTTCGTCATCTTGGTTCTGGTGCTGCTCGGGTCGGCCGACCGGATCGCGAGCGCTGTCGACAAGCAGCGCCAGACGCTGCAACAGCGCCTGGTGCACCGGATCGAACAGCAGTGGCGCCATCAGACGAGCAACGTCGGTGGCCAGCTCGGCGATCAGATCAGCAAGCGACTGCAGGACAAGACCGGCATCACGGCTCCGCCCGTGCCGCCAGGTCAGTGACGGTCACCCACGACGGGTGACCGGGCGACAGACAGAACGTGTTCGGCGCGCATGATGAAGGCCTATGGCAGGTACAACCCCGTCATGGCCAACTTCACGCAGCGGGTCTCGGAGATGCTGCACAGCCCGAAGACCCAGGAGATGATCAACAAGGTCAAGTCGCAGGCGACCAAGCCCGAGAACAAGGCGAAGATCACAAACTTCGCCGACAAGTTCCGGAACAAGGGCGGCGGCTCCCCGCCGAGCAACAGCGGCCCCAGCTACTGACCCACCAGCACCACGTCGTCCCCGCGCGCTCCGGCGCCCGGGGGCGGCGCGCACAGCAGAATCTGAACGGCGCGAAGCACTGCATGTGACGTGACGTGGGAAGCTCGGAACGTGACTTGCCCAAGGTCCTGACCCTGGACAGGCGTCCACCTCCGTACCTCGCCTCGTCCGCGAATCACGTTGGGGAGGGCGCTCAGCGCCCGAACAGGCAGGGCCGGGGTCCCTGCCTGATCGGCGAAGCCGATTTGGGAGGTCTGCAGAGGCGCGGAGCGCCGTCTCTGGCCGAACGCCGCGTAACGTCTGAGCCGTGCGCGAGATTCGATCCTTGCTGGCCCGGGCCGCCGACGGTGGCCGGATCACCCCCGACGAGGCGTTGCTGCTCTACACGCAGGCGCCGCTGCACGAGCTCGGGCAGGCCGCGGACGCCGTGCGTCGACGTCGTTTCCCGGACGGCATCGCGACCTACATCATCGATCGAAACATCAACTACACCAACGTCTGCGTGACCGCGTGCAAGTTCTGCGCGTTCTACCGAGCGCCGAAGCACGAAGAGGGCTGGGTCCGCGACGTCGCCGACATCGTCGGCAAGTGCGGCGAGGCGGTCGAGCTCGGTGCCACCCAGATCATGCTGCAGGGCGGGCACCACCCGGAGTTCGGCATCGAGTGGTACGAGAACGCCTTCTCCTCGATCAAGGCGGCCTACCCGCAGCTGGCGCTGCACTCGCTGGGAGCGAGCGAGGTCGTGCACATCGGGCGCACCTCGGGGCTGAGCCACGAGCAGGTCATCGTGCGTCTGCGGGACGCCGGGCTGGACAGCTTCGCCGGCGCCGGCGCCGAGATCCTCACCGAGCGGCCGCGGGCAGCGATCGCGCCGCTCAAGGAGCCGGGCCACGTCTGGCTCTCGGTGATGGAGACCGCGCACGGCCTGGGCCTCGAGTCGACAGCGACCTTCATGATGGGCACCGGGGAGACGAACGCCGAGCGGATCGAGCACATGCGGATGATCCGCGACGTGCAGGACCGTACTGGCGGCTTCCGCTCCTTCATCCCGTGGACGTACCAGCCGGAGAACAACCACCTGAAGGGCCGCACCCAGGCGACGCTCTTCGAGTACCTGCGCCTGGTCGCCGTCGCCCGGCTGTTCTTCGACAACGTCGCCCACCTGCAGGGCTCGTGGCTGACGACCGGCAAGGAGGTCGGCCAGCTCACCCTGCACCTGGGTGCCGACGACCTCGGCTCGGTGATGCTGGAGGAGAACGTCGTCTCCTCGGCCGGCGCCCGGCACCGGACCAACCGGACCGAGCTGATCCACCTGATCCGCTCGGCCGACCGGATCCCGGCCCAGCGCGACACCCTCTACAACCACCTCGTCGTCCACCGTGACCCGGCCGACGACCCGGTGGACGAGCGGGTCGCCTCGCACTACTCGTCCACCGCGCTCCCGCTCGTCCAGGCGAGCTGAATGCGCCTGGACCGCGCCGTGGCCCGAGAGTCACGGCGGTGACGGCCGTGGGCAAGCCCGGCCTGGCGCGTACCCCCGAGCCTGACGAGGCTCCCGGCCCGGACATCGAGCCCGACCCCGTCGTCGCGCCCGACCAGGCCGTCGCGCCAAGTCCGGACGTCGAGCCCGACCCGGTCGCCGCGGCCGGCCCGGTCGCCGTGGCCGGCCGAGCCGTCGAGGCCGGCCGGGGAGCGCGGGCCGGGCTGGACAAACGCCCGGACCAGGTCGCCGCGATGTTCGACCAGGTGGCGCGCCGCTACGACATCACGAACGCGGTCCTGTCGGCCGGCATGGACCGCGGCTGGCGCAAGGCGACCGCGCGTGAGCTGCGGCTCGCCGAGGGCCAGCGAGTCCTCGACCTGGCCGCCGGCACCGCCACGTCGTCCCGGGCCTTCGCCGCCGCCGGCACCGAGGTGCTCGCCTGCGACTTCTCCGTCGGCATGCTGCGGGCGGGCCAGGCGCGGCTGGCCCGGCGGCCACCGGTCGCCGGCTCCGTGCGCCTGGTCGCCGGGGACGGGCTGCGACTGCCGTTCCCGGACGCGGCCTTCGACCGGGTGACGATCTCCTTCGGGCTGCGCAACGTCGCGGACGTGCCGGCCTGCCTGGCCGAGCTGCGGCGGGTGACCCGGCCGGGCGGGCGGCTGGTCGTCTGCGAGTTCAGCCAGCCGACCTGGGGCCCGATGCGCCGGGTGTACCTGGAGTACCTGATGCGCGCCCTGCCGGCGGTCGCCAGAGCGGTCTCCAGCAGCGCCGACTCCTACGTCTACCTGGCCGAGTCGATCAGGGCCTGGCCCGCGCAGCCCGACCTCGCGGATCTTCTGAGCGCCGCCGGATGGACCAACGTCGGCTGGCGGAACCTGACCGGCGGCATCGTCGCGCTCCACCACGGCGACTGCTAGAGCCGCATCTCACCGATCTTGGTGGATCCGTCGGTGCACCACAGTGATCGCCGTTTCAGCCCTCGTCCGGTCGTGATCCGACCGGTATGGCAACCACCAGAGGGCCAGAACGGTGATCAAGGCACGTAGGTGGTGGCCTGCCAGCGGGAGATCGACGCTGGGGGTGATCCAGGAGCTGCGCACCGGCCCCGCGGCCGGTCGGGCGGCGCCGTTGGCGTGATCGCCGCTCGGTCGCCACGGCTGGAGTTCTTGTCCGTTTGTCATAACCGCCGCGGGCTGGGCGCGGCCGTGCCGCGGACTGATCCGAGCCCGGCCGAGGCCGGGTGGCCGGCGTCCCGCCTGGCGCTCTCCACTGAGCCCACCCCGGACGGCCGCCCCGGCGCTCATGATCGAGTAGATGCGGCGCGGCATCGAGATCGTCGTCGTACGAGGCTCAACGGGGGTGCCGATCGGGAGTGTGGCCGGGCCGTAGCAGATGAGCTGGGTCACTCGATGGTGGGTCCCTTGGCGGCCGGTCGGCGCCAGCGCCGGGCTCGCCTGCCTGGGCCTCCCCGGCCACCCCGCGACGGCTCTGTGGTCGTGTAGCTGCCGGATTTGGCGTCTCGGCCGTCGATCGGGCCTCATCGTGCGACGTAGGTGGCAGCGCCGCGACCCTTCGTGGTCGTCCGAAGAGCGAGGTCGGCCAGTCTGGGAGCGGAACCATCCTGGTTGATGCCAATGGCGGTGTGAGCGCCTACACTCGGCCGTGGCAGGACGCTCGTGAAGAAATTCACGAGCGTGGTGAGGAACACGCGGGCAACGACCGGCGAACGGCCGGGGTTCCCGCCGGTCCGCCCCGGAGGATCCGCGAAGGACGTGCGGAGGCTCAGGGAGGCGGATCGGTGTGGGACCTGGTGGGGAGTCGGTTGTCGGTGGGGAGCATCGGGTGACTGGGACCACGGTGACGTCGGGCGGCGCGACAGGCGCCGATGCCGACGTGATCGTCGTTGGTGCCGGCCCGGCTGGCTCCGCCGCCGCGTACCACCTGGCGAACGCGGGCCTGGACGTGTTGCTGCTGGAGAAGGCGACCTTCCCGCGGGACAAGGTCTGCGGCGACGGCCTGACCCCGCGAGCGGTCGCGGCCCTGGTCAAGATGGGGATCGAGACCGGCGAGGAGGCCGGCTGGGCCCGCAACAAGGGCCTGCGGATCGTCGGTGGCGGCCTGCGCCTGGAGCTGCCCTGGCCCGAGCTGGCGAGCTTCCCGGACTACGGCCTCGTCCGCCCGCGGGCGGACTTCGACGAGCTGCTCGCCAGGGCGGCCGAGAAGGCCGGTGCCCGGCTGCGCGAGGACACCACGGTGTCCGGCCCGGTGCGGGACGACCGGACCGGGCGCGTCGTCGGCGTGACGGCGCGGTCCGGGGACGACAGGGAGCCGGTGACCTACCGCGCCCCGGTCGTCGTGGCCGCCGACGGGAACAGCGCCCGCCTCGCCCTCTCGATGGACATCCGGCGGCGCGACGACCGGCCGCTCGGGGTCGCGGTCCGCCGCTACTACCGCAGCCCGCGCACCCATGACGACTACCTCGAGTCGCACCTGGAGCTCTGGGAGGGCAAGCCGAACGCCAGCCGGCTGCTGCCCGGCTACGGCTGGATCTTCGGCATGGGCGACGGCACCAGCAACGTCGGCCTCGGCATCCTGAACACCACTCCGGCCTTCGGGAACACCGACTACCGGGACCTGCTGCGCCGCTGGCTGTCCGCGCTGCCCGCCGAGTGGGGCTACACCGAGGACAACGCCACCGGGCCGGTGCGCGGCAGCGCGCTGCCGATGGGCTTCAACCGCACGCCGCACTACTCCGACGGTGTGCTGCTCGTCGGCGACGCCGCCGGCATGGTCAACCCGTTCAACGGCGAGGGCATCGCGTACGCGATGGAGTCCGGCGAGCTCGCGGCCGAGGTGGTCGCGCAGGCGCTGGCCCGGCCGGCGGACGCGGGGCGGGAGAAGGCGCTGCTCCAGTACCCGGAGGCGGTACGGGCCCGTTACGGCGGCTACTACACGCTCGGACGCGTCTTCGTGAACCTCATCGGCAACCCGACCGTGATGCGGCTGGCCACGAAGTACGGCCTCCCGCACCCGGTACTCATGAGGTTCATGTTGAAGATCATGGCGAACCTTACTGACCCGCGGGGAGGTGATGCGCACGACCGGGTGATCAACGCGCTGTGCCGGCTCGCCCCGAGCGCCTAGTTCCAGACGTCGCCTGTGCCGCGGCCGGCCTCGCCCGAGCCAGCGATACGCGCAAGCCACGTCCGGCGGTCTGGGGGATGTCGTGCAGGGAAACCGCGGTGGTGATCCGAACAACGTGGGTCAAAAGGTCCGTCCGTACTGGGCTTATTGCGTGCCGAAGGCAAACGACCGCGCCGGTGCGCAATTGTGTGACCATGCGCGTCCTTGCGAGTGGATACCTGGACCGAGTAGGACCGTCCGGCCAGGGCGGCGTATAAGGGAACAGAACCGAACCGGCGCACCGCCGGCCAAAATTTTCTCCGGAGAGAGGAGCTCGGCATGCTCTCCAACTACGTGCCGATCCTCGTCCTGATCGCGATCGCCACAGCGTTCGCGGGCGGGTCGATCGTGATCAGCATGCTGGTCGGGCCGAAGCGGTTCAACCGGGCAAAGCTCGATGCGTATGAGTGCGGCATCGAGCCGGAGCCCCAGGCTGCCGGGCCCCGCCGTTTCCCGGTGAAGTTCTACCTCATCGCGATGCTCTTCATCGTCTTCGACATCGAGATCATCTTCCTGTACCCGTGGGCGGTCGCCTTCGGCGGGCTTGGCGTGTTCGGCCTCGTCGAGATGGTGCTGTTCGTGGCTACGGTGTTCGTCGCCTACGCCTACGTCTGGCGGCGGGGAGGCCTGGAATGGGACTAGAAGAGAAGCTGCCCAGCGGCGTGCTTCTCGCCAGTGTCGAGAAGCTGGCCGGAATGGGCCGCAAGTCGTCGCTGTGGCCGGTGACCTTCGGCCTGGCATGCTGCGCCATCGAGATGATGGGCACCGGCGCCGCGCGTTATGACCTGGCGCGGTTCGGCATGGAGGTCTTCCGCGCGAGCCCCCGCCAGGCCGACCTGATGATCGTGGCCGGCCGGGTCAGCCAGAAGATGGCCCCGGTGCTGCGCCAGATCTACGACCAGATGCCCGAGCCCAAGTGGGTGCTCTCGATGGGCGTCTGCGCCAGCTCCGGCGGCATGTTCAACAACTACGCGATCGTCCAGGGCGTCGACCACATCGTCCCGGTCGACATGTATCTCCCAGGCTGCCCGCCGCGGCCCGAGATGCTGATGGACGCGATCATGAAGATCCACCGGAAGATCCAGACCGGGCCGGTCGACGGCAAGCTGGACCGCACCGAGATCGGCAGCTCGCCGTACCCGAAGCCGATCGAGGTCGCCACCGCCCAGTCCGCGCTGCCCGAGGGCAGCCTCGACACCCGGACGCTGTCGGTGAACGACCGCAAGCGCTTCCGGATGCCCGCGGGCGCCCCGCTGCCGGCCGGCCGCGGCGCCGTCGTACCGGAGCTGAACGACCGCAGGCCCGCCGCCGTCGCCCCGCCGTCGGTGTTCGGCCGGCGCAAGCTGCTCCCGGTGGTCGGCCAGCCCAACGCGGAGGCGTTCGACCCGGAGCTGTTCGACGCCGAGCCGACGGACGACATCCACGGCCGCGGCACCGGACCGACGACCGAGGACCTGGGCTGATGAGTGACCTGGAACAGGGCGGTGGCGCCGGCCTCAACGGCCGCGCGGGCGCCCGGCACGACGCCTTCGGCGCGAAGGGGAGCGGGGACACCTCCGGCTTCGGCGGGCTGGTCGCCCCGGCCCGGGTGCTCTCGTCGAGTGAGCGCCCGTTCGGCGACGAGCACGCCGACGCGATCTACGACGCGCTGGAGCGGGCCTTCGCCGGGCTGGACGAGGCCATCGAGCTGGTGGTCGTCGACCGCGGCGAGCTGACGCTCCACGTCCGTCGGGAACGGCTGCTCGACGTCGCCCGCACCCTGCGCGACGACCCGGCGCTGCGTTTCGAGCTGCTCTCGTCGCTCTCCGGTGCCGACTACCCGGACGACCCGAGCGGCCGGCGGCTGCACTCCGTCGCCCACCTGCTGTCGCTGACCCACCGGCGCCGGATCCGCGTCGAGGTGTCGGTGTCGGTCGAGGACCCGACGATGCCGAGCCTGACGCCGGTCTGGCCGACCGCCGACTGGCACGAGCGGGAGACCTACGACTTCTTCGGGATCGTCTACGAGGGCCACCACGCGCTGACGCGGATCATGATGCCGGACGACTGGATCGGCCACCCGCAGCGCAAGGACTACCCGCTCGGCGGCATCCCGGTCGACTACAAGGGCGCCCAGGTGCCGCCCCCCGAGAAGCGCCGGAGCTACTCGTGAGTACTGAAACGCACGCCCCTTACGAGGCCGGCTTCACGGAGTCGGGCGCGAACCGGGTCTACACCGTCACAGGTGGGGACTGGGAGCAGGTTCTCGGCGCCGGCGAAGAGGCCGCCGAGACGATCGTCGTCAACATGGGCCCGCAGCACCCGTCGACGCACGGCGTGCTGCGCCTCGTCCTCGACATCGAGGGTGAGACGGTCCGGCAGACCCGGCTGGTCATCGGCTACCTGCACACCGGCATCGAGAAGAGCTGCGAGTACCGCACCTGGACCCAGGCGGTCACCTTCCTGACCCGGGCGGACTACCTCTCGCCGCTGTTCACCGAGACGGCCTACTGCCTGTCGGTGGAGAAGCTGCTCGGCATCACCGACCAGGTTCCCGAGCGGGCGACCGTCATCCGGGTCCTGGTGATGGAGCTGCAGCGGATCTCCTCGCACCTGGTCGGCCTCGCCACCTCCGGCATGGAACTCGGCGCCACCACCGCGATGATCGTCGGCTTCCGTGAGCGCGAGAAGATCCTCGACCTGCTCGAGATGATCACCGGTCTGCGGATGAACCACGCGTACGTCCGCCCCGGTGGCCTCGCCCAGGACCTGCCGGACGGCGCCGAGAAGGCGATCCGGGTGTTCCTCAAGGACATGCCCGGCCGGATCAAGGAGTACCACCGGCTGCTGACCGGTCAGCCGATCTGGCGCAACCGGATGATCGACGTCAACTACCTGGACGCGTCGGCCTGCCTCGCGCTGGGCGTCACCGGGCCGCTGCTGCGGGCCGCCGGCCTGCCGTGGGACCTGCGCAAGACGATGCCCTACTGCGGCTACGAGAACTACGAGTTCGACGTGCCGACGGCCACCGAGGCCGACTCCTTCGCCCGCTACCTGGTGCGGCTGGAGGAGATGACCGAGTCCCTGAAGATCATCGAGCAGTGCCTGGACAAGCTGTCGAAGCTCGGCCCCGGCCCGGTCATGGTCGCGGACAAGAAGATCGCCTGGCCGGCGCAGCTGTCCATCGGCTCCGACGGCATGGGCAACTCGCTCGACCACATCCGGAAGATCATGGGTACCTCGATGGAGGCCCTGATCCACCACTTCAAGCTGGTCACCGAGGGCTTCCGGGTACCGCCCGGCCAGGTCTACACGGCGATCGAGGGCCCGCGCGGCGAGCTGGGCGTCCACGTCGTCAGCGACGGCGGGACCAGGCCCTACCGCGTCCACGTGCGCGACCCAAGCTTCGTCAACCTGCAGGCGGTGCCCGCGATGACCGAGGGCGGGCAGGTCGGCGACGTGATCGTCGCGGTCGCCTCGGTCGACCCGGTGCTCGGGGGAGTTGATCGTTGATGGCAGCGTTTTCTGGAGCAGCCACGAACGGGCTGTCCCCGTCCGAGGTCCCGACAGTCCCCGACGCCGTGACCAGTCCCACCGCGGCCGGTCGTGGGACCGGAGCCGGGCCGTTCAGCGCCGCGACGGTGGCCGCCGCGGCGGAGGTCATCGCCCGGTACCCGGTCGGGCGGCAGCGTTCGGCCCTGTTGCCGCTGCTGCACCTGGTGCAGGCCGAGGAAGGCTGCGTCACCGCCGAGGGCATCGACTTCTGCGCGGGGCAGCTCGGCATCACGGCGGCCGAGGTCCAGGCGGTCGCGAGCTTCTACACGATGTACAAGCGCCACCCGGTCGGCGACTGGCTGGTCTCCGTCTGCACGAACCTGTCCTGCTCCCTGGTGGGCGGCCAGGACGTCTATGACCGGCTGTCGAAGAAGCTCGGCGTCGGCCACGACCAGACCACCGCTGACGGCACGATCACGCTGGAGCACGCCGAGTGCCTGGCGGCCTGCGACTACGCCCCGGTCATGACCGTCAACTACGAGTTCTATGACGGCGTCGACACGGAGGCGGCCGAGGGCATCGTCGAGGCGCTGGCGCGCGGCGAGCGGCCCCTGCCCACCCGGGGCGGCCCGCTGTGCACCTTCAAAGAGGTCTCCTACCAGCTCGCCGGGTTCGAGGACCCGCGGCCCGAGGGCGTCGCCGGAACCGGGTTCCTGGAGCCGTCGGTCGTCGGGCTGACGGTCGCCGAGCAGGCCGGCTGGCAGGGCGAGATCGCCGGGACGCAGCCGGGCGACACAACGACGCCAGCCGCTCCTGCCGACCCGAAGACAAAGGGGGCGTGACGATGCCCGTCACCCCGGTTCTCACCGCGCACTGGAAGGTCCCCGGGATCTGGACCCTGGAGACCTATGCGGAGCACGGCGGTTACAGCTCGGTCCAGGCGGCGTTCAACCTCGGGCCCGACGCGGTCATCAAGATGGTCAAGGACTCCGGCCTGCGCGGCCGGGGCGGCGCCGGCTTCCCGACCGGGATGAAGTGGAGCTTCATCCCGCAGGGCGACGGCAAGCCGCACTACCTGGTCGTCAACGCCGACGAGGGCGAGCCGGGCACCTGCAAGGACGCCCCGCTGATGATGACGGACCCGCACTCGCTGATCGAGGGCATCATCGTCGCCTCGTTCGCGGTCCGCGCGAACCGCGCGTACGTGTACGTCCGCGGCGAGCTCATCCACGCCGCCCGCCGGCTGCGCAACGCGGTGGCCGAGGCCTACCGGGCCGGCTACCTCGGGACGAACATCCTGGGCAGCGGCTTCGACCTCGACCTGGTGATCCACTCCGGCGCCGGCGCGTACATCTGCGGCGAGGAGACGGCCCTGCTCGACTCGCTGGAGGGCCGGCGTGGCCAGCCGAGGCTGCGCCCGCCCTTCCCGGCGACGCACGGCCTCTACAACTCGCCGACGGTCATCAACAACGTCGAGACGATCGCCTCGGTGCCGTTCATCGTCAACAACGGCGTCGAGTGGTTCCGCTCGATGGGCACCGAGAAGTCGCCGGGGCCGAAGATCTACAGCCTGTCCGGCCACGTCACCCGGCCGGGCCAGTACGAGGCCCCGATGGGCACCACGCTGCGCGAGCTGCTGGAGCTGGCCGGCGGCGTGCGCGGCGGCCGGGCGCTGAAGGCCTGGACCCCCGGAGGCTCGTCGACGCCGATGCTGACCGCCGAGCACCTCGACGTCCCGCTGGACTTCGACGGGGTGGCCGCGGCCGGCTCGCTGCTCGGCACGGCGGCGCTCATGATCATGGATGACACCGTGGACATGGTCCCGGTCGTCCGGCGGCTCACCCAGTTCTACGCGCACGAGTCCTGCGGGAAGTGCACCCCGTGCCGGGAGGGCACCCCGTGGCTGGTGCAGATCCTGTCCCGGATGGAGCGCGGCCAGGGCGACCCGAGGGACATCGACACGCTCACCGACGCCTGCGACAACATCTTCGGCCGTGCGTTCTGCGCGCTCGCCGACGGCGCTGTGTCGCCGATCGTGTCGGGCATCAAGCACTTCCCGGAGGAGTTCGCCGCGGCGGCGAAGCCGCGGGAGCAGGCGCCGTCGAGCAACGGCGTCGCGCCGGGCTCGCCTAGCGCGCTGGCGGGAGCGCACTGATGGCGACCATCGATCTGGGAGCGTCAACACTCATGGGAGCGGCCTGAACATGACTGTCGCTACTGACGCGCCGGCGGGCGCGGGGGCAGCGCCCCCGCCTCCGCCCGACCACGTCACGCTGACTATCGACGGCCTGCCCGTCAGCGTCCCCAAGGGCACGCTGATCATCCGGGCGGCCGAGCTGCTGGGCATCGAGGTGCCGCGGTTCTGCGACCACCCGCTGCTCGACCCGGTCGGCGCCTGCCGGCAGTGCATCGTCGAGGTGGAGGGCCAGCGCAAGCCGGTCGCCTCCTGCACGACGACGGTGGCCGCGGACATGGTCGTCAGGACGCAGCTCACCTCGCCGGTCGCCAGCAAGGCGCAGGCCGGGACGATGGAGTTCCTGCTCCTCAACCACCCGCTGGACTGCCCGGTCTGCGACAAGGGCGGCGAGTGCCCCCTGCAGAACCAGGCGATGGCCAACGGCGGCTCCGAGTCCCGGTTCCAGGAGGAGAAGCGGACCTACCCGAAGCCGCTGGCCATCTCCTCCGAGATCCTGCTCGACCGGGAGCGCTGCGTGCTGTGCGCGCGTTGCACCCGGTTCTCCGAGCAGATCGCCGGCGACCCGTTCATCGAGCTGTTCGAGCGGGGCGCGGCCGAGCAGGTCGGCGTCGCGAGCGACGAGCCGTTCTCGTCCTACTTCTCCGGCAACACCGTGCAGATCTGCCCGGTCGGCGCGCTCACCTCCAGCGCCTACCGGTTCCGGTCCCGCCCGTTCGACCTGGTCTCGACGCCGACTTCCTGCGAGCACTGCGCCTCGGGCTGCTCGCTGCGCACCGACCACCGGCGCGGCACCGTGATGCGCCGGCTCGCCGGCGACGACGGCGCGGTGAACGAGGAGTGGAGCTGCGACAAGGGCCGGTTCGCGTTCACCTACGCGCGGCAGGCCGACCGGCTCACCAGCCCGCTCATCCGGGATGACGCGACCGGCCAGCTCGTCGAGACGAGCTGGAGCGAGGCCCTCGCCTACGCGGCCCGGGGTCTCGCCGAGACCCGGGACCGCCACGGCGTCGGGGTGCTCGCCGGTGGCCGGCTGTCCCGCGAGGACGCCTACGCCTACGCGAAGTTCGCCCGGCTCGCCCTGCGCACCAACGACATCGACTTCCGCGCCCGGCCGCACTCGGCCGAGGAGGAGGCGTTCCTCGGCAACGCGGTCGCCGGCACCGGCATCGGCGTCACCTACACCGACCTGGACGCCGCGCCGACGGTCCTGCTCGTCGCCTTCGAGCCGGAGGAGGAGTCGCCGATCGTCTTCCTGCGGCTGCGCAAGGCGGTCCGCAAGCACGCCACCGCCGTCTACGCCGTCGGGCCGGTCGCGACCCGGGCGCTCGGCAAGCTCGCCGGCACCCTGCTGCCGGCCGTGCCGGGCGGCGAGGCCGACCTGCTGACCAGCCTCGGCGGCGGGCGTCCCGGCCCGGCCGGCGAGCTGGCCGGCTCGGTCGCCGACGCGCTGCGCAAGCCGGGCGCGGTGATTCTGGTCGGCGAGCGGGCGGCCGAATCGCCCGGCACGCTGACCGCCGCGCTGCGGCTGGCCGAGGCCACCGGCGCCGGGCTCGCCTGGGTGCCGCGCCGGGCCGGGGAGCGCGGGGCCCTCGCGGCCGGTGCGTTCCCGTCGCTGCTGCCTGGCGGCCGGCCGGTCGCCGACCCGGCCGCGCGCGCCGAGGTCGAGGCCGTCTGGGGCGCGAAGCTGCCCGGCGGGCCCGGCCGTGGCACCGCCGAGATCCTGGCCGACGCCGCCCTGGAGAACGCCGGTCTCGACGGCGTGATCGTCGCAGGGGTGGACGTCGATGACCTGCCCGACCCGGCCGCCGCGCTCGAGGCGCTCGCGACCGTGCCGTTCCTGGTCTCCCTCGAGATCCGCCGCTCGGCGATCTCCGAGGTGGCCGACGTGGTGTTCCCGGTCGCGCCGGTCGCGGAGAAGGCCGGCTCGTTCGTGGACTGGGAGGGCCGGCTGCGGCCGTTCCAGCGGGCGCTGGAGACCGACGCGCTGCCCGACCTGCGCGTGCTGCACCTGCTCGCCCAGCACATGGGCGTCGATCTCGGCGTCCCGGACGTCGGCGCCGCGGCCCGCGAGCTTGCCGCGCTCGGCCGCGCCAGTGCTCCGATCGATGGTGGCCAGAAGCGGGCCGGGCGGGTGCCGGCGCCGGCCGTGTCGGCGGCCACGCCCGCCGTTCCGGCGGCCGGCTCGGCGCTGCTGGCCAGCTGGCACCAGCTGATCGACGACGGTGCCCTGCAGGACGGGGAGCCGTACCTGGCCGGGACCGCCCGGCCGGCGCGGGCGCTGCTGTCCGCGGCGACGGCCGCCGAGATCGGCGCGGCCGACGGCGGGCTCGTCACGGTCAGCACCGACCGCGGCGCGATCACGCTCCCGCTGGAGGTCACCGACATGCCCGACCGGGTGGTCTGGGTCCCGACCTACTCGCCCGGCTCGCATCTGAACCGGTCGCTCGCGGTCTCGGCGGGCGCCGTGGTGGCCATCGCGGCCGCCGAGACCGCGCCGGCCACGTCGTCGACCACCCGCGAGACGGTCGCGGCGGGGGGTGCGGCATGAACACCGCCCTCCTGGTCGCCGCCGGCTCGACCGGGGCCGACCCGGACCTGTCCCGGTTCGGCTCGGACCCGTTCTGGCTGGTCCTGATCAAGGGCGTCGCGGTCTTCGCGTTCCTCATGATCATGACGCTGTTCGGCATCGTGTTCGAGCGCAAGGTCGTCGCCCGGATGCAGGTCCGGCTCGGGCCGAACCGGCACGGGCCGAAGGGCTGGGGACAGAGCCTCCTCGACGGCATCAAGCTGATGCTGAAGGAGGACATCATCCCGGCGCTGGCCGACAAGCCGGTGTTCCTGCTGGCCCCGCTGGTGTCCGTCATCCCGGCGCTGATCGCGTTCGCGGTCATCCCGTTCGGGCCCGAGGTCTCGATCTTCGGCCACCACACGGTGCTGCAGCTGGCCGACCTTCCCGTCGGGGTGCTCTACCTGCTCTCCGCGGCGTCCATCGGGGTGTACGGGCTGATCCTGTCCGGCTGGTCGAGCGGCTCGACCTACCCGCTGCTCGGCTCGCTGCGCTCGGCCGCTCAGATCATCTCCTACGAGATCGCGATGGGCCTGGCCTTCGTCGCGGTGTTCATGTACTCCGGGACGCTGTCGACCTCAGGGATCGTCGAGCACCAGCGGCACATGTGGTACATCGCCCTGTTCCCGTCGTTCGTGATCTACATGATCTCGATGGTCGGCGAGACGAACCGGACGCCGTTCGACCTTCCCGAGGCCGAGGGCGAGCTGGTCGGCGGCTTCCTCACCGAGTACAGCTCGATCAAGTTCGCGTTCTTCTACCTGGCCGAGTACGTCAACCTGGTCACGGTCTCCGCGGTCATGACGACGCTGTTCCTGGGTGGCTGGCAGCCGCCGCCGATCCCGGGGCTGTCGTCCCTGAACCACGGCTGGGTCCCGCTGATCTGGTTCATGATCAAGCTGCTGCTCGTGATGTTCTTCTTCGTGTGGCTGCGGGGCACGCTGCCTCGGCTGCGCTACGACCAGTTCATGAGCTTCGGCTGGAAGATCCTGATCCCGTTCGGGCTGGTCTGGGTGCTGTTCATCGCCGCGCTGCGCACCATCCGGCAGAGCGACACCTCCGACGCCCGGCCCTGGCTGATCGGCCTCGCCGTGATCCTCGGCCTGTTCGTGGTCGCCGAGTTCCTGTTCGGCGGACGGCGCTCCGCGGACGAGGACGACGACGACGCGGACGGCCAGGGACCACCCAGTCTGGAGAACATCCCGTGGCCCCCGCCGCCTGGCCAGGACCGCGAGAACGGGGACATCGACAGGGGGGCGGCCAGGAATCCGGCCGTCATCCCGGCTGGCCCGCGCCAGCGTGAGGAGTTCTAGACCATGGGCTACTTCGATTTCTTCAAGGGCTTCGGTCTCACCTTCGGCAACATGTTCCGCAAGCCGGTGACGGAGTCCTACCCAGAGCAGAAGAAGCCGACCGCGCCGCGGTTCCACGGCCGCCACCAGCTCAACCGGCACCCGGACGGGCTGGAGAAGTGCGTCGGCTGCGAGCTGTGCGCGTGGGCCTGCCCCGCCGACGCCATCTACGTCGAGGGCGCGGACAACACCGACGAGGAGCGTTTCTCGCCCGGTGAGCGGTACGGCAAGGTCTACCAGATCAACTATCTGCGCTGCATTCTGTGCGGACTGTGCATCGAGGCCTGCCCGACCAGGGCCCTGACGATGGGCAACGAGTACGAGCTCGCCGACGACAGCCGCAATGACCTGATCTTCACCAAGGAGCAGCTGCTCGCCCCGCTCCGGGAGGGGATGGCGGCACCGCCCCACCCGATGTACCTCGGCGAGACCGAGACCGACTACTACCGCTGGGACCCGAACACACCGTTGCCCGCCTTCCAGGAACTGGCGCGCGACGGCGGGTCTGGTTCGGAGCACTGATGGACGCGCAGTTGCTTGCCGCCGCGGCACCGATCACCCATGTGGGTGTCGGGGAGACGCTGACCTTCTGGATCATCGCCCCGATCGCGGTGATCGGGGCGCTGGGGATGGTCTTCGCCAAGAAGGCCGTGCACGGCGCGCTCATGCTGGTCGCCAACCTGTTCTGCGTGGCGGTCTGCTACCTGCTGCAGGACGCGCCGTTCCTCGGCTTCGTGCAGATCGTGGTCTACACCGGCGCGATCATGGTGCTGTTCCTGTTCGTGCTGATGCTGATCGGCGTCGAGTCCAGCGAGTCGCTGGTCGAGACGCTGCGCGGCCAGCGGGTCGCGGCCGTCGTGCTCGGCCTCGGCTTCGCCGGCCTGCTGGTCTTCCCCCTGGGGAAGGCGATCAAGAACCAGCCGGCCGCGGGTGTGGCCGACGTGAACCAGGCCGGCGGCGGGAACATCCACGCGATCGCCCGGCTGCTGTTCACCCAGTACGTGTTCGCCTTCGAGGCCGTCTCGGCGCTGCTGGTCATCGCGGCGGTCGGCGCGATGATCCTCAGCCACCGCGAGCGGACCGGGCCGCGGCCGTCGCAGAAGGAGACGCTGCGCCGGCGGATCGCCGAGGGCCGGGTGCTGACCCCGGTTCCGGGCCCGGGCGTGTACGCCCGCGCCGACTCGGCGGACCAGGTTCCGACGCTGCCGGGCGCGGATCGCGGCCTGGTCGGCGGCGTGCCGACCAGCCTGCCGCCGGGTGAGGAACCGCCCGGCGGGACCGGGCCGGGTGGTGGCGTCGGTGGCGACTCGCCCGACGCCTCGACCGGTCCCGGTGCCGCGAACGGGTCGGCGCCGGTCGGCGCCGGAAAGGGGAGCGGGCTGTGAACCCGGGGAACTACCTGATCCTGGCCGGGCTGCTGTTCGCGATCGGCGCGGTCGGCGTGCTGGTCCGGCGCAACGCCATCGTCGTGTTCATGTGCGTCGAGCTGATGCTCAACGCGGTGAACCTGACGCTGGTGACCTTCTCCCGGATCAACGGCAACCTCGAGGGCCAGGTCATCGCCTTCTTCGTGATGGTGGTCGCCGCGGCCGAGGTCGTGATCGGCCTGGCGATCATCTTGACGATCTTCCGAACCCGCAAGTCCGCGTCCATCGACGACGTGAACCTGCTGAAGTACTGAGCCTTTGAACGACCGAGCCCCCGGGCTCGGCGACACCGGGCGGCCGGCGGCTCGGCGCGCCTGGCCCCGGTGTCGGCCCCACTTGCCCTGCAGAACCGACGCAGTACGGAACAACGCCGTCCTGAGCCGCTAGCGAAGAACGGACCCACTTCAGTGACGCTGCTAGCCGAAAACCCGCCGTCCGCCGACGCCGCGTCGGCGCGTCCCCTGGCCGACGCGCGATGAGCCCGGCTGCCCCGGCCCACGCTGTGCATTACGCCGCCGCGAGCGGTGCGTTCTCGCTGACCTGGCTGCTCATCGCCCTGCCGCTGGCCGGCGCCGCGATCCTGCTGCTCGGCGGCAAGCGCACCGACAAGTGGGGCCATCTGCTGGGCACGCTCGCGGCGGTGGCGAGCTTCGTCGTCGGTCTGGTGCTGTTCTTCTCGCTGCACAGCAAGGCCGGCGACCAGCGCGCCGTCTCCCAGCACCTGTTCTCCTGGATTCCGGTCAACGGCTTCCAGGTCGACGTCGGCCTGCTCGTCGACCAGCTCTCCGTCGTCTTCGTGCTGCTGATCACCGGTGTGGGCTCGCTGATCCACATCTACTCGATCGGCTACATGGCGCACGACCCGGCGCGGCGGAAGTTCTTCGCCTACATGAACCTGTTCCTCGCCTCCATGCTGCTGCTGGTGCTGGGGAACAACTTCCTGGCGCTCTACGGCGGCTGGGAGCTGGTCGGCCTCTCGTCCTTCCTGCTCATCAAGTTCTGGGAGTACAAGCCGGCCGCCGCCACCGCGGCGAACAAGGCCTTCTACATGAACCGGGTCGGCGACGTCGGCCTGGCGCTGGCGATCATGTTCCTGTTCGCCACGCTCGGCTCGACGAACTACGACACGGTCTTCACCGCCGCCGCCGGGCACGTGCTCAGCTACGGCACGATCACCGCGATCGCGCTGCTGCTCCTGCTCGGCGCCTGTGGCAAGTCCGGCCAGTTCCCGCTGCAGGCCTGGCTCCCGGACGCCATGGAGGGCCCGACCCCGATCTCCGCGCTCATCCACGCGGCGACGATGGTCACCGCCGGCGTCTACCTGATCGCCCGGTCGGCCCCGATCTTCAACGACACCCAGGCCGCGCGGACCGTCGTCCTCATCATCGGCGCGGTCACGATCATGATCGGCTGCATCATCGGCTGCGCGTACGACGACATCAAGAAGGTGCTCGCGTACTCGACGGTCAGCCAGATCGGCTACATGTTCCTGGCGGTCGGCCTCGGGCCGGCCGGCTACGCGCTGGGCATCATGCACCTGCTCGCGCACGGCTTCTTCAAGGCCGGCCTGTTCCTCGGCTCCGGCTCCGTCATCCACGCGATGGACGACGAGCAGGACATGCGGAAGTACGGCGGCCTGTGGAAGTACATGAAGGTCACCTGGGTGACGTTCGGCCTCGGCTACCTGGCCATCATCGGCTTCCCGCCGTTCTCCGGGTTCTTCACCAAGGACAAGATCATCGAGACGGCGTTCGACAAGGGCGGAACGTCCGGCTACGTGCTCGGGATCGTCGCCCTGCTCGGTGCCGGCATCACCGCCTTCTACATGACCCGGCTGTTCCTGATGACCTTCCATGGGAAGGCGCGCTGGGAGCACGAGGGTGAGAACGCGAAGCACCCGCACGAGTCGCCGTTCACGATGACCGGGCCGATGATGCTGCTGGCCGTCGGGTCGGTCTTCGCCGGTGGCCTGTTCGTCCTGGGCAGCTCGATGCAGAACTGGCTCGCCCCGGTCGTCGGCGAGCACGGCGAGGCGGACCACACGCTGAACCCGGTCGTGCTGACCCTGCTCACGCTCGTCGTGATGCTCGGCGGCGTCGCGGGCGGGCTGCTGCGCTACCAGCTGCGCCCGGTGGACGCGGTCGCCAAGCCCGACGCTCAGGTCAGCCCGCTGACCGTCGCGGCCCGCCACGACCTCTACGCGAACACCTTCAACGAGGCCGCCTTCATGATCCCGGGCAACTTCCTGGTCCGGTTCCTGGTCTGGTTCGACAAGATCATCATCGATGGCGCGGTGGGCGGTACCGCCGCCGGCATCGGTGGGCTGTCCGGCCGGCTGAGGCGCACCCAGACCGGCTACGTCCGGACCTACGCACTTTCGATGTTGGGAGGCGCGATCCTCGTGATCGGGGCCCTGCTGCTGGTGAGGGCGGGCTGACATGCACACCGCCCCCTGGCTGACAATTCTGCTTGCCATCCCGCTCGTCGGCGCGGTCGTCGTCGCGCTGATCCCGAAGACCGCCAGCACGTTCGCCAAGCAGCTCACGCTGGGGCTGACGATCGTCGAGCTGGTCATCGCGGTGATCGCGACCGCCGCCTACCGGCCGAACGTCCCCGGCTTCCAGTTCACCCAGCGGTACGACTGGATCAAGCAGTTCGGGGTGTCGTACTCGGTCGGCGCCGACGGCATCTCGATCGTGCTGATCCTGCTGGCCGCGGTGCTGGTCCCCGTCGTCGTGCTGGCGAGCTGGCACGAGTGCGAGGAGGGCAAGCGCTCCGTCCCGGCCTTCTTCGCCCTGCTGCTCGCGCTCCAGGCCGGCATGGTCGGCGTCTTCGCCGCCACCGACGTCTTCCTGTTCTACGTCTTCTTCGAAGCGATGCTCATCCCGATGTACTTCCTCATCGGGAGCTACGGGGCGCCGAAGGAGCAGACGCAGCGCGCGTACGCGGCGGTCAAGTTCCTGCTGTACAGCCTGTTCGGCGGCCTGCTGATGCTCGCCGCGGTGATCGGCCTGTACGTCGTCTCCGTGCACCAGCTCGGCCACGGGACGTTCGACTTCGCCACGCTGCGGCAGATGAAGATCGACCCGACCACGCAGAAGTGGCTGTTCCTCGGCTTCTTCCTCGCGTTCGCGATCAAGGCGCCGCTGTTCCCGTTCCACACCTGGCTGCCGGACGCCGGTGCCCAGTCGCCGACCGGCGGCGCGGTGCTGCTGGTCGGCGTGCTCGACAAGGTCGGCACCTTCGGCCTGATCCGCTACTGCATCCCGCTGTTCCCGGACGCGGCCGACTACTTCGCCCCGCTCGTGCTGGCGCTGGCGGTGATCGGCATCTTCTACGGCGCGCTGCTCGCGATCGGGCAGCGGGACATGAAGCGGCTGGTCTCCTACACGTCGCTGGCCCACTTCGGCTTCATCGCGCTGGGCTGCTTCGCCTTCACCTCGCAGGCCGGCGTCGGCGCGGTGCTGTACATGGTCAACCACGGCCTCTCCACCGGCCTGCTGTTCCTGGTGGTCGGCTTCCTGGTGGCCCGCCGCGGCAGCCGCGACGTGGACGCCTACGGCGGCATGGCCAAGGTGACGCCGGTGCTGGCCGGGGTGTTCCTCATCGGCGGTCTGTCGTCGCTGGCGCTGCCGGGCCTGAACAGCTTCGTCTCCGAGTTCCTCGTCCTGGTCGGCACCTTCACCCGCTACCGGGCGCTGGCGATCGTCGCGACCTGCGGCATCGTGCTGGCCGCGATCTACGTGCTGAACCTCTACAAGCGGACGATGACCGGCCCGGTGACGCAGGAGAACTCGCTGCTCACCGACCTGTCCGTGCGCGAGAAGCTCGTCGTCGCGCCGATCATCGCGCTGATCATCGCCCTCGGGGTCTACCCCAAGCCGTTGATCGACATCATCCGGCCGTCGGTGACCGCCACGTTCACCGACGTCGGCCATCACGACCCGGCGCCGACCACCCCGGTCGCCGGCGCGAGCACCACCGGAGGCCACTCGTGAGCGCCAGCACAGCCATCACGGCCGCCGCGCCGGTGACGATCCCGCCGATCAAGGTTCCGTCCATCGAGTACGTCTCGATGAGCCCCGTGCTGATCGTGCTCGGGCTCGCGTTCGTGGGCATCCTGGTCGAGGCGTTCACGTCGGCGTCCACCCGGCGCAACCTCCAGCCGGTGCTGGCCTTCCTCGGCTTCCTGGTGGCGTTCATCGCCGTCTGCCTGCTGCACACCCGCCGGGCGACGCTGGTGGACGGCGCGCTGGCCATCGATGGGCCGACGCTGTTCCTGCAGGGCACGATCCTCGTGTTCGGCCTGCTGGCCGTGCTGCTGGTCGCCGAGCGGCGGCTGGACTCGACCGGCGGCGCCATCGTCGCCCAGGCCGCGGTCACGCCCGGCGCGGCCGGCTCCAACGCGCTGCAGACCTCCCAGAACATGCAGACCGAGGCCTATCCGCTGATGGCGTTCTCGGTGTCCGGCATGCTGATGTTCGTCCAGTCGAACAACCTGCTGGTGATGTTCGTCGCGCTGGAGATCCTGTCGCTGCCGCTGTACCTGCTCGCGGGCCTGGCCCGCCGGCGCCGGCTGCTCTCGCAGGAGGCGGCGCTGAAGTACTTCCTGCTCGGCGCGTTCTCGTCGGCGTTCTTCCTCTACGGCCTGGCGATGATCTACGGCTACGCCAGCACCGTGAACCTCGGCGGCATCGCGACGGCGGCGAGCACCGTCGGTAAGAACGACACCTACCTGTACTTCGGGATCGGCCTGCTGGCCGTCGGGTTCTTCTTCAAGATCGGCGCCGCGCCGTTCCACTCGTGGACCCCGGACGTCTACCAGGGCTCGCCCACGCCGATCACCGCGTTCATGGCGGCCGGCACCAAGGTCGCGGCCTTCGGCGGTCTGCTGCGGGTGTTCTACGTCGCCTTCGGCGGTCTTCGCTGGGACTGGCGGCCCGTCGTCTGGTCCGTGGCAATTCTCACAATGGTCGTCGGTGCCGTCCTCGCGCTGACCCAGCGCGACATCAAGCGGATGCTCGCCTACTCGGCGATCGCGCACGCCGGCTTCCTGCTCGTCGGCCTGGCCGGCACGAACACCGACGGCCTGTCCGGTTCGATGTTCTACCTGGTCACCTACGGCTTCACCACGATCGCCGCGTTCGGCGTCGTCTCCCTGGTCAGGACGAGCGACGGCGAGGCCAGCGACCTGTCCCAGTGGCAGGGCCTGGGCCGCACGTCACCGCTGCTGGCGGGCGTTTTCGCCTTCCTGCTGCTGGCCCTCGCGGGCATCCCGCTGACGAGCGGCTTCACCGGTAAGTTCGCGGTCTTCCAGGCGGCGATCGCCGGCAACGCGACCGGGCTGGTCGTCATCGCCCTGGTCTGCAGCGCCATCGCGGCGTTCTTCTACGTCCGGGTGATCGTGCTGATGTTCTTCTCGAACCCGCCGGCCGATGGCCCGGTCGTGGTGACCCGGCCCACTCTCACCTACGCCACGGTCGGGGTCGGCACCCTGCTGACACTGCTCCTCGGCGTCGCGCCGCAGCCTTTGTTGGACCTCGCTAGTCACGCGGCGGCCTCAGGCTTCGTACGCTGATGGCGGTATGAGCGCAACCGGGCTGGACACCATGGGGATCAGGGCCGACCCTGATCTCGAAATCGCCGTGCGAGCGGGTCTCACGGGCGTGGAGCGCGTGCTGCGCGACGCGATCCGTAGCGAGTTCGCGTTCGTCACGGAGGCGTCACGACATCTCACCGATGCGGGCGGAAAACGATTCCGCCCCATGGTGGTGCTGCTCGCGGCGCACTTCGCCGACCCGGCCGCGCCGGAGGTGATCCAGGCCGCGGCCGCCATCGAGCTGACCCACCTGTCGACCCTGTACCACGACGACGTGATGGACGAGGCCCCGCTTCGCCGCGGGGCCGCCTCCGCGAACGCCCGATGGACGAACACGGTGGCCATCCTCGTCGGCGACTACCTGTTCGCCAGGGCCTCGGAGATCACCGCCGATCTGGGCCCGGAGGCGACGAGGATCCTCGCCCAGACGATCGCCACCCTGTGCGAGGGCCAGATCCGGGAGACCGTGGGGCCGATGCCCGACGACGACCCGGTCGAGCACTACCTGCGGGTCGTCACGGGCAAGACCGCGTCCCTGATCGCCGCCTCCGGCCGGCTCGGAGCCATGATGTCCGGCGCGGACCCCGTGACGGCCGACATCCTGGCCACCTTCGGGGAGCGCATCGGGGTCTGCTTCCAGCTCTCCGACGACATCATCGACGTCTCGTCGGCCACCGCTGACTCCGGCAAGACCCCGGGGACGGACCTGCGGGCCGGCGTCCTGACGTTGCCGGTGCTCTACACGCTGCGGGGCAGGGACAAGGGCGCCGACCGGCTGCGTGAGCTGGTGGCGGGTGGCTTCACCGCGGACCCGGCCGTCGAGGAGGCGCTTGAGATCCTGCGCGGCCACGCGGGGATGGACGAGGCGCGGGCCGAGCTGCGCTCCTGGGCCGCCAGCGCCCGTGGCTGCCTCGCTCCGCTCCCTGAGAGCTCGGCGCGGACCGCCCTGGAGAGCCTCACCGACTTCGTCATCGCCCGGACCGGCTGAGGCCCGTCGGGCACCCACCCCTGACAGACGGAAGGGCCCGGCTCCGATCACTCGGAGCCGGGCCCTTCCGTGTTGCCGGTCCTGCTCACCGCCCGGCGCGACGACCCACGGAGTGGGGCCGCGCTGGGCGGTCGGACTCTCCTAGACGAACCGGCCGATGACCGCGTGCTCGTTCGACGGGTGGTCGGCGCTGGTCACCACGAACGGGTCGGCCGAGGAGCTGGTCGACCGGTATGTGGTGCTGGTCGCCGTGACCGCCGAGCTCGGGCTAGGCGCCGCGGACGCGTGCGGGGTGGACCCGGAACTGGTCGACGAGCTGTTCGACGAGTCCGGCCCCGACGGCGTCGTGGCGGAACCGCTGGGGCTCGTCGAGCCCGTCGGGCTCGGCGTGCCGGACGAGTCGGGCGACGTGGACGGGTCCGGCGAGTTCAACGGGTCAGGCGACGTCGTCGGGCCCGACGACGCGGTGCCCACGATGTTGCCCAGGTCGAGGTCGCCGATCCCAAGCCAGGTCAGGGTCCCTGTGCCGATGCCGTTGGCCGGGCCGGCAGGCGACGACGAGTCGGTGCTGGCCGCGGCGTCCGGCGTGCTGGCCGCCATCGGGTCCGCGTTCGGATCCGCCGAGGTCACCGCCGGGTTGAGCGGCCCGGCGGCGTTGACGTAGCCACCGTCGCCGTAGACCACGCCGCCGGTGAGGTCCCCGAAGGTGGACGGGGACTCGGCCTGCGAGGGCGTCGGCGCGGTTGTCTGGCGGCTGCTCGTCCCCCCGCCGGGCGCGGTCGGGGTCAGGTGCGGCCCGTCGTCCATCGTCCCGCCACCCGCGGAGGCGACGTCGGTGGACTCACTCGTCGGCCACTGGCCCGTGGCCGTTCCGCCCGCACCGGGCTTGATCGTCAGCGATCCGGTGTCGGTCGCCATGACGGCCGTCCCGACGAGAGCCGACAGCCCGGCGAGCGACGCGGTGCTGGCGATCGCCAGCCGAGCCCGGGCGCTGCCCGGACGACCGGCCGGTGCCCGGTGCGCTCCCGGAGCCCGCTGACCGCCGTCAGGCCGCTCCGCGCGCTCGACCCGAGGCCGCGCGCCGCCAGGCGTCGCACGGTTGCCGGGAGCCGTGCGGCTTCCCCCAGCGCGCGTGGCGCCCGCGCGGGACTCGATCACGGTCCCGCCGGCGTGGTCAGCCGAAGCCGCCCGGCCGGCATCGCGCGCCGAGAGCGTCGCGGCCCACGACCGCGACGCGATCCGGTCCTCGTAGTCCGGGCGGGCGTCGTAGTCCGAGTAGCCACCGCCGGATCCGGGATAGCCGCCGGTTGTCCGGTAGCGCTCCTGGTAGTCGTCGAAGCCGTAGCCGGGCTCGGCGTACCCCTGGCCCGCCGGAGCGCGGTACTGCTGCTCCTGGGCCGCGACCGCCTCGATGCGCCGGAGCGTGCCCGGCGTCGACGGCGGGCCAGATCGCGGGTCGAACTCGCCAGGCGGCGGGACGGGCGGCGCTGGAATCCGCGCCGACGGTCCGGCCGGCCGATGGACCTGCGCGACCGCGGCGACGTGGCCGCGGACGGGCGGCCAGCCGTCCTCTGCCGGGTAGGCCTCGTAATCGTCATGAGGCCGCCGGTCGGTGAAGTAAGGGCTACCCACGTCGACTCCCGGCGGATGCCAGGCCACGGGCGGACGGGTTGTTACGCCCGGCAGCAGCCTCGTGGTGTCGGAAGTTGTGACCGTGCACGGAGCCTCCGGCTTGGTTCGGTGTGTGACCCCCCCCGGGCAACACCGCACGTACCCCCACGCGCACTATGACCATACCGGACATCGATCACGAATCCACTTCTGCCCCCCCGTCATGGGCCGCCGACCATCCGCATAACGGCGGCCCAATGCGGCCGACCCTCGACCGGGGCCGACCGCCGGCTCAGGTGTGAGCGGCGACGGGTGGAGTGGCCGGTGTCGGGGCTACCGGCGTGAGGACCAGCTGGCCCGTCCCGCCGGCGCCGCTGCCCGCCGTGCCCACGGCGGCGCCGAGCGCACCGCCCGGCGACATGGAGGACGTGCCGGGAGGCGCGCTGCGGGTCAGCGCGAACACCGGGAACGGGTAGGACTTCGCCGACCCCTGCGCGCCGCCGACCGCGAAGGTGGGGGTCGCGCCCGCGCTGCTCGCCTCTCCGCCGTCGACGAGGCGCAGCACCAGGGCGGTGGCGACCGCGACGATCACGACCCCGAGGGCGGCGACCACGGCGAGCTGGCGCCGACGCCGCAACCGGGCCCGGCGGACGCCGTGCTTCGCGGGCGGAGCGCTCGCCGCGGCCTTCTCGCCGTCGGCGGCCGGCAGCACGGCGGTCGAGGACGCCGCCACGGGCTTCGTGACCCGGCGTTGTGCCGTCGGGGCAGGAGGCGCGCCGGCCGGGCCAGCCGCGAGCGACTCGCGGAAGGCCGTGATCGGGATGGCGCTCGTGTCGGAGGGCGCGAAGCCACCGCTGGCGACGTCGGTCGGCGGCGGCTGGTAGTAAGGCGCGAAAACGTCCGGCGCGGCCGGCTGGACCAGGCCGGGGAACGGCCCGGCCTCCGCCGGCGGCTGCGGGTAACGGGCCTGCTGGACGTCGTTCGCGGGCCGCGGCGGGTCGGCCGGAGGCTGGTACTGGCCCAGGTCGCCGGGATAGAGGGCGTCCTGGCCGTAGGCACCGAGCGTCAGCGGGTCCTGGTAGGGCGCCGCGGGAAACGTCCCGGCCTGGTAGAGCGGCGTCGGGTACTGGCCGGTCGGGTACTGGCCCGCCGGATATTGGCCAGTCGGGTACTGGGCCGTCGGGTACTGGGCCGTGGGGGGCTGGCCCGGCGCGGCGGGCTGGTCGACCGGGTACTGGGCCGTCGGGTACTGGGGCTGCGCGTACTGCTCGGTCGCCGGGTACAGGGCTTCCGGCGACTGATCCACCGGGAAGCCCGCCGTCGGGTACTGGGCCGGGTAGCCCGCCGTCGGGTACTGAGCGGCCGGGTACTGGGCTGGCGGGGGCTGGCTCGGCGCCGGTGGCAGTGACTCGCGGAACGCCGTGATCGGGATGGCGCTGGTGGCGTCGGTCGGCACGAACCCACCGCCGGCGTCGGTCGGCGGCGGGTAGGCCGGCGGCTGCGGGTACCCGCCGGGGTAGGCCGGGTTCGCGAGAGGCTGGTCCCAGGGCGACGGCTGGGTTGGCTGCCGCCAGGGGGACGCCACCGGGGCGGCCGGCGGCGGTCCCGCCGACGGCGGCCCGTAGCCGGGTTCCGGCTGCGCGAACCAGTTCGCCCAGTTCTCGCCCGTCGGCAGCCCGGTCGCCCCGCCGGGCGGCGGTTCGCCTCCCGGCGAATAGGTCGGCTGTGCGCCGGCCGGCAGGTAACCGCGCGGCCCGGCGGACTGGTACGGATCCTGCTGGCCGCCGGGGCCCGCGGACATCGACGGGTCGTCCGCCGGATCGCGGTACGGCGTCTGCAGGTACAGCGGGCCGAGCGGGAACGGACTGGTGTCGCTGGGCGAGAACCCGCCGTCGGCCTCCGCGGGCGGCAGCGGCGGGTAGGGGAACCCGTAGCCGCCGGCCTGCTGGGCCTGGGCCGGCCAGCGCGGGTCGGGCTCGTGGCCGGCGTCGCCCGGGCCAGCGGGCTCGGCCCGGTTGCCATCCATCGCCGGAAGAGCCTCCGCGTGCCGGGAGCGTCGAACGGATCGTCAACGCCCGGGGATTTGGGGCGGGAGACTCGGTTCGGGTACTCCGGTGGAGCCCAGACGTTTTTCCCACCTCACCCGTTGCGTCTGGAACGGGCGTGCCTCTGACCTTACTGCCCGCCATCGGTCCGGAACCGGACGGGGCGGAAGAGTTGTGCCGAGTGGGAGCGGGACCTGCGCCGGGTCGGGCCTGGCTCTGAGCTGGGCATCGGGCCGGCCCGGAAAGACCACAGGGCTCACACCCCCTTTCCGGGGGCGTGAGCCCTGTGGGCTGACTGGTACTGGGCCGGCTAGATGGTCCAGGTCTCCTTGCCGGCGATCATCTTCATGAGGTCGCCCGCGCCCTGGCGCTCCTTGGCCCGGCTGATCTGGGCGTTGAGCTCCTCGTCATAGCTGGGCACGTCGACGTCACGGAAGACCCCGATCGGGGTGACACCGTGGCTGTCGCCGGTCAGCCGGGACAGGGCGAACTGCTGGCTCGGGTCGGTGGCGTGCGCGTCGTGCAGCAGGACGCCCGGGTCACCGGCGGCGCAGACCTCCAGCGAGCCGTCGGCGGCCCGTCGAACCGCCTTGCCACCGTCGGCGCCGAACGTGAGCGGCTCGCCCTGGCGCAGCCGCAGCGTCGCGTCGTCCTTGGTGTCCCGGTCCTTCATCGCGTCGAAGGCGCCGTCGTTGAAGATGTTGCAGTTCTGGAAGATCTCGACGAACGCGGCGCCGGGGTGCTCGGCCGCGGCCCGCAGCACCGAGGTGAGGTGCTGGCGGTCCGAGTCGACCGACCGGGCGACGAAGGTGGCCTCCGCGCCGATCGTCAGCGACGTCGGGTTGTACGGCCGGTCGAGCGAACCGTGCGGCGTCGACTTGGTGATCTTGCCGATCTCGGAGGTCGGCGAGTACTGGCCCTTGGTCAGGCCGTAGATCCTGTTGTTGAACATCAGGATCTTGATGTTGACGTTGCGGCGCAGCGCGTGCAGCAGGTGGTTGCCACCGATCGACAGCGAGTCGCCGTCACCGGTGATGACCCACACCGACAGGTCGGGACGCGAGGTCGCCAGGCCCGTCGCGATGGCCGGAGCGCGACCGTGGATCGAGTGCATCCCGTAGGTGTTCAGGTAGTACGGGAAGCGCGACGAACAGCCGATGCCGGAGATGAAGACGACGTTCTCGCGGGCGATCCCGAGTTCGGGCAGGAAGCCCTGCACGGTCGAGAGGATGGCGTAGTCGCCGCAGCCGGGGCACCAGCGGACCTCCTGGTCCGAGGCGAAGTCCTTGCGGCTCAGCGGAATCGTCGTCGCCGGGACCAGGTCGAGCAGCCGGTTGGTCACCCGGCCGTCGCCAACCTTGCCGTTGGTGGTGACGGTCACTGGTTGATCACATCCTCGAGAACGCCGGCCAGCTCAGCCGCCTTGAACGGCATGCCCCGGACCTGGTTGTAGCCGATCGCGTCGACCAGGAATTCCGCCCGCACCAGCATCCGCAGCTGGCCGAGGTTCATCTCCGGCACCAGCACGCGGTCGTAGGACCGCAGCACCTCGCCGGTGTTGGCCGGGAACGGGTTGAGGTGACGCAGGTGCGCCTGGGCGACCTGCAGACCCTTCGCGCGCACCCGGCGGACCGCCGCCGCGATCGGGCCGTACGTCGAGCCCCAGCCGAGCACCAGCACACGGGCCGAGCCGGTCGGGTCGTCGACCTCCAGCGGCTCGATGTCGGCGGCGATGCCGTCGACCTTCGCCTGGCGCAGCCGGATCATCTTGTCGTGGTTGGCCGAGTCGTAGGAGATCGTGCCCGAGCCGTCGGCCTTCTCCAGGCCGCCGATCCGGTGCTCCAGACCCGCCGTGCCCGGGACGGCCCACGGGCGGGCCAGCGTCTGCGGGTCACGCAGGTACGGCCAGAACTCGCCGTCGTGGTTCGGCTCGGTGGTGAACTCGACCGTCAGGTCGGGCAGTTCCTCGCGGGTCGGCAGCAGCCAGGGCTCGGAGCCGTTGGCCAGGTAGCCGTCCGAGAGCAGGAACACGGGGGTGCGGTACTTGGTCGCGATCCGGGCCGCCTCGATCGCGGCGTGGAAGCAGTCCGACGGCGACCGCGGCGCGATGATCGGTACCGGCGCCTCGCCGTTACGGCCGAACATGGCCTGCAGCAGGTCGGCCTGCTCGGTCTTGGTCGGCAGACCGGTCGACGGGCCGCCACGCTGGATGTCGACGATCACCAGCGGCAGCTCGAGGCTGACCGCGAGGCCGATCGTCTCCGACTTGAGCGCCACGCCGGGGCCGGAGGTCGTGGTGATGCCGAGCGAGCCGCCGAATGACGCGCCGAGCGCGGCGCCGATGCCGGCGATCTCGTCCTCGGCCTGGAACGTGCGGACGCCGAACTGCTTGTGCTTGCTCAGCTCGTGCAGGATGTCCGACGCCGGGGTGATCGGGTAGCTGCCCAGGAACAGGTCCAGCCCGGTCAGCTCGCCGGCGGCGATGAGGCCGTAGGACAGCGCCAGGTTGCCGGACACCCGCCGGTAGAGGCCGGCCTTCATCCGGGCCGGCGCGACCTCGTAGGTCACCGAGAACGACTCGGTCGTCTCGCCGTAGTTGAAGCCGGCGCGCAGCGCGGCGATGTTCGCCGCGGCGATCTCGGGCCGCTTGCCGAACTTGGTCTGGAGGAACTCCTCCGTGCCCGCGGTCGACCGGTTGTACAGCCAGCTCATGAGGCCCAGGGCGAACATGTTCTTCGCCCGCTCGGCCTCCTTCTTGTTGACCGACCCGGCGACGCCTTCGGTGGCGTTGACCGCATTGATGGTCATGGAGGTCAGCGGGACCCGGTGCACGCGGTATTTGTCCAGCGTGCCGTCGCTCAGCGGGTCGGTCGCATAGCCGGCCTTCTTCAGGTTTCCACCGGTGAAGGCGTCGGTATTGACGATCAGGTCACCGCCCGGCGGCAGGTCTTTCAGGTACGCCTTCAAGGCGGCCGGGTTCATCGCCACGAGGACGTCGGGCGCGTCACCCGGCGTCAAAATGTCGTGGTCGGAAAAATGCAGCTGGAAACCGGACACACCGGCCGGAGAACCAGCTGGCGCTCGGATTTCGGCGGGAAAGTCCGGGAGCGTCGACAGGTCGTTGCCGAACACCGCCGTCTCGCTCGTGAACTGCTCGCCGGTGAGCTGCATACCGTCGCCGGAGTCGCCGGCGAACCGCACGACGACCCGGTCGAGCTGGCGAGTCTCCCTGCCGGCTCCCTGCGCCCGGACCTGCTCGCGGACCTGCTCAGACACCTTCAGTAACCTCCTCAGGTACCGGACCAGCCTACCTGTCGGCCCATTTGGGCGCGCGGATAGCGGCGCCTGCGCCGCCGAGGGGTGAGCCGTCCGGCACGCCAGGTGGCACCTACTTGTCGGTAGTCATATCACGCTACGTGTCCGGGCCATCTCTAGCGGTCGTGTGGCCGGGACATCCTTCGTTCCGATGGGGCCCGGTGCGCTTCGCGTGCCGGTCAACCTGCCATCTCAACGATCGACATTTCGCGCTCCGACCGGCGGATTGCCTGCGATGTCAGGTATTTGTCACCGGCAGGTTCGACCGGCCACTTCCCCAGTGTCGCCGAGGACGTCATTCGCGCGTCCGCCGGATGCGACTTCATCCCGATGACCTCGCCCACACTATGTGGGATTGGACACCATGCCGGTCCGGTGCCGATCCTCCCCGTTCAACCGGAGCGTGCCGGGTGCGTGCGGTTACCTCGACGACCCGAGGCGTCCTGGCCGGGCGCTGGGTTGGCAGCGGGGTCGGCAACGCCGAACGGCCGGGGTGCCGGGGCATCACTGCCGAGACTGCCAAGGCGGGACAATCGGTGGGTGCAGCTGGACATCGGGGTGGTCGGGTTCGGGCGGGCCGGAGCCGCCGTCGCGGTGGCGCTCGCGGACGCGGGCCATCGGCTTGTCGGGGTGTCGGTGCGCTCCGCGGCGGCCGCCGAGCGGGCCGAGCGCTGGCTGCCCGCGGCGCAGCACCTGCCGGTCGCCGAGCTGGCCACCAGGGTCGACGTCCTGGTCCTCGCCGTCTCCGACGACGCCCTCGGCCCGGTCGCCGTCACCGTCGCGCACCCCGGCGGGCCTGGCGGGCCGCGTCCCGGCACGGTCGTGGCCCACCTCAGCGGCCGCCATGGGCTCGGCCCGCTGACACCGGTCGTCGCGCGCGGCGCGTACCGGGCCGCCATCCACCCGATCATGAGCCTGGCCGGGCTGGATCCAGCGGCCGACGCCGGCCGGCTGCGCGGCACGACGTTCGGTGTGACGGCCGACCCGGCGGCCACGCCGGTCGCCCGCCGGCTGGTCGCGGACCTCGGCGGGCGGACGGTCGAGGTCCCGGACGAGGCCCGCACGATCTACCACGCGGCGATCGTGCTCGGCGCGAACTACCTGGCCGCGCTCGCCGGCGCCGCCGCCGACCTGCTGACCGGCGTCGGCATCGACGACGCCCGGGCCGCACTGGCGCCGCTGTTGCGGGTCTCGCTCGACAACGCGCTGCGGGACGGGGACGCCGCGACCACCGGCCCGGTCCGCCGCGGCGACGCCGGGACGGTCGCCGCCCACCTGGCCGCGCTGCTCGCCGCCGAGCCGACCGTCGTCCCGGCCTACGTCAGCCTCGCCCGGCTCGCGGCTCAGCGGTTGGAGACGTCCGGACTCCTGGCCGCCCCGGCCGCGGCCACCCTCCGCGCGGCCCTGGACGGCGCCGACCGCGCCTGACGCCCACCGCGCCTGACGTCCACCGTGCCTGACGCCGACCGCGCCTGGCGAGGTGCGGGGCGGGCACGGACGTGCGCAGGATGCGCGGCGGGAGCCGGACGGGCGGGCGGCCGAACCGACGTCGTACCGGGCGGTGCGTCGGGTGCTCCGGAGGTCCGCTCTTGTCGGGACGCGCTGGCCGGGTGTCGCAGACTGGCTTATCTCGGGGCAACTGGGGCATCACGGACGCTTGTGCACGGACGGGAACGCCGGCCGGCATCGTCGGCGTTGAAGTGGTTGCAACCTACTGACACGACAGGACAACGGGACGCCATGTCTCACCTCAACGGTCTCAAGACCGCCTTGCTGCTCGGCGTGCTGTCGGCCGCGATCCTCGCGGTGGGGGCTATCTTCGGCCGAAACGGGCTGATCATCGCCCTCTGCATCGCCGTCCTGATGAACGGCTTCTCCTACTTTTTCTCCGACAAGCTCGCGTTGCGGGCAATGCGGGCCTACCCGGTGAGCCAGGTTGAGCAGCCGCGTCTCTACGCGATCGTCCGCGATCTCGCGACGCGCGCCCGTATGCCGATGCCACGGCTTTACGTGAGTCCCACCAGCGCGCCGAACGCGTTCGCGACCGGCCGTAACCCGAAAAACGCCGCGGTGTGCTGCACCGAGGGAATCCTCGAGCTGATGGATGACCGTGAGCTGCGCGGAGTGCTCGGCCACGAGCTAAGCCACGTGCACAACCACGACATCCTCATCGCGTCGGTGGCCGGGGCGCTCGCGAGCGTCATCGTCTACCTGGCCAACCTCGCCCAGTTCGCGGCCTTCTTCGGCGGCCGGAACGAGGACGGCCCCGGCATGTTCGAGCTGCTCCTGCTGATCATCCTCGGCCCGATCGCCGCGACGATCATCCAGCTCGCCATCAGCCGAGCCCGTGAGTACCAGGCCGACGAGTCCGGCGCGACCCTGACCGGCGACCCGATCGGCCTCGCGAACGCGCTGCGCAAGCTGGAGTCGGGCACCGCTGCCCGGCCGCTCGCGCAGAGCTCGCGGCTCGCGCCCGTCTCGGCACTGATGATCGCCAACCCGTTCCGGTCCGGCGGCGTGACCCAGCTCTTCTCGACCCACCCGCCGATGGACCAGCGGATCGCCCGGCTGGAGGAACTGGCCCGGCTGAACCCGTACCGCTGACCGAGAGACGGTCCGCGCGGGGCCTGAAACGAGGGCACCCCGCCCGTGGGGGGATGCGGGCGGGGTGCTTTCGACGGAGCTCGGGGGGTGCTCCGCCGGGTCGGTGGCCTCGACGGCTCGGCCTCGGAAAGCACTTACCCCAATTTCGGGCCAACAATCACGGTATGTATGAGCGTTGCCCGCGATGACGGGCTGACGCCCGTGGCCCCAGCTCAGCGGCTTTCCCACGGCCGCGGGACGGTGTCGGGTGGCCGGGTGGGCGCCGGGCGGGATCAGCGGTAGTTGACGAACTGCAGCGCGACGTCGAAGTCCTCGGACTTGAGCAGCTGGATCACGGCCTGCAGGTCGTCCCGCTTCTTGCCGGAGACACGCAGCTGATCGCCCTGGATCTGCGCCTGGACACCCTTCGGGCCCTCGGCGCGGATCTTCTTCGCGATCTCCTTGGCCTTCTCGTCGGCGATGCCCTGGGTCACCGTGACCGCCAGCCGGAACTCCTTGCCCGTCTGCTTCGGCTCGTCGTACTGCAGCGTCTTGAGTGAGATGCCTCGCTTGACGAACTTCTCCTGGAGCACGTCCAGCACGGCCTTGACCCGCTCCTCGCTGTTCGCGGTCAGCGAAATCGAGTCGCCCGAGTGCTCGGCCGAGGCTCCGGTGTCCCGGAAGTCGAAGCGATTCTTGATCTCCTTTGCGGTCTGGTTGACCGCGTTGTCGATCTCTTGGGTGTCCACCTTGCTCACGATGTCGAACGAGGGGTCCGCCACGGCGAGGAGCCTCCTGTCAGGGTCGAGTCGAGAGGGTCTGGACCGCCGCCCGCAAGGCCAGAGCCGCCGACGGCGCACCGCGCCCCAGCCGTACCCCCGCCGGGACCGGTATGCTCTCCGAGGACACGGCAGGTTGCCCGAGTGGCCAAAGGGAACGGTCTGTAAAACCGTCGGCTCAGCCTACGTTGGTTCGAACCCAACACCTGCCACCACCCCCGATCTTCTGCACCGCAGCAGGTCGCAGGCCCCGGATCACCCTCCGGGGCCTTTTTCGTGCGCGACCAGTCCCGACGGATCACGGCCGTTGCCGGTTGGCCGTGCAACATACGTGCACGCGATCATGACCCCGGCTCCAGCGCCAACATGGTCTCGATCCGCTTGCGGGCGGCGAGGTGGTCACCGTCCACGCACTTCGCGTAGGTGTGCAGCAGCACGGCCACGCTGTGCCCTGCCCAATCGGCGACCTGCTGGGGCGACACCCCGGCGTTCAGCCACCCGGACAGGCAGGCCGGCCGTCCGGCAGGTGTCCGAAGTCGGCGACTTGCGTCCGCGGGATCGCGACGAGCGGCGGCTCGTTGGCGGATCTTGCACGGCCGAGAACCCGGCGGTAGGGACAGGTCCGCCTGCTCTCCGAAGGGAGCCGGACCATGCGTCGCAGCGCGCCGCGCCGGCAGACTTGGGTCATGAGCGATGGCAAGTTGGTGTGCGACGTCTGGCTGGCCGTGCTCGATGCCGTGCCGGCCCCTGCGGCCATCAGCGCTTTCTGGAACTGGAAGGAAAACGGCGTCCTCGACTTCGTGCCCGAGGCGGATCGTCTCTGGATCGGTCGCACGGACGCGATGGCCGAATATCCATTCCCCGGCTCTGCCGGGGGAGTCGGCGATCTGCTGTTCCTCGTGGGGACGCTGCCGGAGTACACCACGCCGCAGATTACGGACGAGTTGATCGAGCGCCTGACGACTGCCTTCACTGCCACCGCCGACCCCACGCTGCCCGCGATCAGCGTCACCGAGTTCGTTGCCTTCCTCGTCGCCAACGAGGGTCGATACCTGCTGGACACCGACTCGCCGGTGGGCACTGACCGGTGGGACGAGCCCGCGCCTTGACCCACCAGTCGCCGCACACCGCCGGGGGCATCAGGCGCGGCACGCCTCACGGCCGTTGCAGCCGTGAGGGCGAGGCCCTCAAGCCGTCGCGGTCGGGTCTTAGCCCGCGGGCATACTCGGCCGCATGAGCGAGGAGGCCCGCGGGGACGTTTTCGGTCAACTGTGTCGAGTCATTGCGGGGGAGATCGAGGCTCAGGTGGGTGTGCGTCGGCCGGTCGAGGCGATGGCGCCACTGATCGCCGATGCCCTGCTTGACGTGTTCGACATCATGCTCAGGCCCCCCGAACCCGCCGGCCAGAGTCAGAGGGAAGCGAAGAACGAGGCCACGTCCGCGTGATCACTCCGCAGATCTGGGCGCCCGAGGGCTGCCACCGAACCTCGACCGCGCAAGATCCGCGCAACCGCCGCTGGGGACCGACAGCTCGCCGGCCTGGCAAGATCCCACGGCTGGTGAGGGTGGCTGGATGCCGTCGCCTACATCCGGGTCTTCTTGACCTCACGTTGATCGACCTGCTTGCAGCCATCGGGAAGGACCGGAATTATCACGGCACCGTCTTGGCCCGGCGTGGCATTTTTCAGCACTCTGGCGCAGGCCGGCGACGCCTCGACGATGGAGATCTTGAAGATCTGGCCGATATCGCGCGATCCATTCCCGATGGGCCGATCGGTGAATGTCCAATTTCCGCCCACGACTGACAGTGGGTCGGTGTTGTCGCGGTAAAATACTCGGCTTCCGGTCCCGTCGAAGCCGTAGTCCAGGATCCAGATCGTGTTGTCGCCCAGATTTTGTGCAGTCCCGCTGATGACCACGCCTTCGATACCCGAAACCTCCGCCCCGTTAAGGGGGGCCTTTACGACGATGGTCGAGGCCCCGGACGTGGTCGGGGCGGCGGAAACGGGTGGAGATGAGGTCGCCGTGCCGGTTGTACCCACAGGTGTCGGCTCTCCCGTGGGGGTGGCCGTCTTGGACGGGTCGCGGGTCGCAGCGAAGACCGCCCCGGGCACCCCGAAGGCGAGAGCCAATCCCAGTATGAGCACCACCAGGCCCGCTGGAAGTCTGACGCCGACATTATTGTATTCGCCCGAGGCATCGGACATGCCGCGACCAGCCTGATGCTGGTGGAGAAGGTAGCCGCCAAAACTGGCGGTGGCGAGTCCCGCGAAAACGCATAGAACATAGAAAATCGCTGGCCTGCAGACTGCACCCCCGTGCTTCTGATTCTGACAAATCTGCAAGTGCCGCGGATCGTAACATCCTGGTCGCGTTGGGTCGTTCAGGAGATCTGGGAGGATCGAGGTGTCGCGCGTGTCATGCCACCGCCTCGCGGTGAGTCAGCGCGCCCGGCTCCGCGGGTCGAGGCCCGGGCGGTCGGGGTCGGCTACTGCCGATCACGGCGATGCGCTCCAGGACCAGGAGGCCCAGTCCCAGCCGACCAGATCGTCGGTTAGCCGCCGGACAGATGTCCTTGATCGATCGCCGTCTCGGCCCTCGGGTCGTCGTTATCCGGCTCCGCGCGTGACCGCCCGAGGGCCGAAACGGCAATCAAGGGCGCGAGTGCCTGGGTGCGCGGCCGGCCAGGCTTCCTGGGGGGCGACTTTGGCGTCGAGGCGGAACCGGCGGGTCCGGGGGAGTGCTCGGTCAGGCGACGGCGTCGAGCTGGGCTCTGGTGAGGGCGGGGTGCAGCGTCAGGCCGACGTCGGCGAGCCGCTGCGCGCCACCCTCCTGGCGGTCGATGACGCACACGACGTGTTCGACGGTCGCGCCCTGGTCGCGCAGCACCTTCGTCGCGTCGAGGACGGCGCCGCCGCTGGTGACCACGTCCTCGACGAGGACCACGTGCTTGCCGGCGAAGTCGCCACCCTCGGCGATCTGGCGGGTGCCGTACTCCTTGGCCTTCTTGCGGACGAAACGGGCCGGCAGGCCGGTCCGGGCCGAGAGCAGGGTCGCCAGCGGGACTCCGCCGAGCTCCAGACCGGCCAGCAGCTCGGCCTGCGCGGGCACCAGCGGGACCATGGCGGCGACGATGTCGGCGAGCAGCGCCGGCTCGGCCTCGAACCGGTACTTGTCGAAGTACTCGGTGCTCGTCTTCCCGGAACGCAGCACGAAGCTGCCGGTCAACAGTGCCGCCGCCCGAACCCGGGTGGCCAGCAAGGAGATCTCGGTTTCGTCGCCCACGCCTGCCGACTCTAGTGCCGCTCCCGACAAGGCTGGACAGACGGAGAGGCCCAGGCCGAGTGGTTCAGGAGCCCCGGAGGCGGGTGACGTAGCGCTCCAGCCATTCGTCGGCGAATCGGTCGCGGTCCCAGTCCTCAGGCGCGGTCTCGTCGACGGAGCGCCAGGTATAGGTGAAGGCGAACGGGCCGGTCGCGGGACCGGCGGAGTCCGCGACGGCGGTTCGTACCCGGCGGACCCGGTACGGGTCACCCTCCCAGGAGTCGAGCAGGGCCCATTCGGCCGGAGTCAGCCCGGACAGCAGCAGACCCGAGGCTCGGCCGTCGGGTGCTGGCACGAGGCCGGGGTAGGGCCGGCCGGGAAGCCGTGCGGCCCGCCAGCCAGGCACGATGGCCGCGGTGACGGGTGGCCTGCGACCGAGGAGGGCGTCGAGCACCGGCGCGAAAGTCAACGTCCCGTAGGCGAACAGCGCCAGCCCGCCCCGCTGGTCGGCCTGAGCCTCGTGCGTCTCGGGGTCGGCTGGCACGCTCACCGCTCGGACCCGACAGCGGCGAGCAGGGCCGGAAGATCGGCAATCGAGTCGACGACGTGGTCCGGGGTTCCGCCGGCGGCGGTCAGAGCATCCGCGCGGAACTTGCCGGTGCGGACCAGGACTCCGGTCAGGCCGATGGCCTGCGCGCCGAGCACGTCGCTGGTCAGGTCATCGCCGACCATCAACGCCTCGCCGGCAGTGACGCCGACGAGGTCGAGCGCGGCCGAGAAGAACGCGGGTGCCGGCTTGCCGACCACCTCGGCCCGCGTGCCGGCCGCCTGCTCGAGACCGGCCAGGTAGGCACCGGTATCCAGTGCCATCCCCTCGCTGGTCGCCCAGTAGAAGTTGCGGGCCAGGGCGACGAGCGTGGCCCCGGCGAGCACGTCGCGCAGCACCTGGGTGAGCGCCGCGTGGCTGTACTCCGGCCCAGCCCCACCCAGGACGACCACGTCCGGCTGCTCGTCCGGAGCGGCCCACCGGACGTCGGGAAGGTCAGCCGTGATGTCGCCGCTGTTGAGCAGCCGCACGCGGGCGCCCGGATGGTGCCTACGCAGGTAGGCGGCGCCGATCGTGGCCGCTGTGATGATCTCGTCGTCCCGCGCCTCGATGCCCGCGGACCGGAGGGCGGCGCCGATCGCCGCCTTGGTTCGCGACGTCGTGTTCGTCAGGAACGCCACGGCCAGGCCGGCGTCCCGAAGCTGGCGCACGGCCTGCGCCGCTCCCGGCAGCGCACGCCAGGAGATGGTCAGCACCCCGTCGATGTCGAGGAACACCGCCCGACAACCCATGCCGGCACGGTAGCCGCCACGGCGCCGCGGGCAACCCGCTCGCCCAACCCGGAACCCACCTTTAACACCCCCGGACCGACCTCCCGCGGGACCAGCTCCCGTGGGAGGCCGGTCGGCCGCCGTGGGTCAGGGAGCCACGGCGGCCGCCACCGCGCCGACCGCGGGAGCGGTGTCGTGCGACTCGGCGACCTGGTTGGTGGTGGAGCTCCAGGTGAGCTTGCCGTGCTGGAACGCGCTCTCGCGGCCACCGGGGACGTCGTACTCGTCGCTGACCGGCAGGCCGAGCCAGGAACCGGAGCCGCCGTCGGCCAGATACTTCTTCAGGATCTCGCCGTGAACGATGAAAGCGCCGAGCGCGGGATGCCAGTAGATCCGGCCGCCCTCGAACACGGCCGACAGCCCGTCGGGCGCGGTGGTCCACGAGATGTCCTCGAGCGGCCGGCCCAGCGAGCCATTGCTGCCGCCCGACGCCACGTACTTCTGCGCGATCGGCCCGTACAGCGCCCGGGTCCCGGTCTCGGTCGACCAGAACATCAGCCCGTTGGCGTACGGCTGCCAGCGACCGCCGCCCGCGGGGCCCTCACCCCGGGTCGGGGCGCCCAGCGAGATGTGCAGCAGTGGCTCGGCCGCGTACCGGGCGGCGATCTGGTCGACGGTTCCGTTCGCGCTGGCGCTCAGGTCGGCCGCACTGCAGCAGAACGCGTTGACGTCGACCCGACCGTTGATGCCGTTTACCGCGCCGCCCGAGTCGTACTGCCAGATCAGCCAGTTCGGCCAGCCACCGGGCAACGGGCCCGGATCGGCGTTGTTGTTGTAGATCGCGAACCAGAGGGGGTACTTCGCGAATGCCTGCGTATTGGCGATCTTGTCGGTCCAGAAGGACCGGAAGGTATAGAGGATCGGCGTCCGCCCGGTCTGGCCTTCGACCGTGCGCAGGAACGTCTGGGTCCACTTCGTCAGGTCGGAGGGGCTGAGTCCGCCGGTCGTCTCCAGATCCAGGACCGGAGCCAGCTGCCCGATCGTGTTCGTGTTGCCGGCCGCGGCCAGGAAGTAGTTCGCCTGGTCGACGGCGGTCGAGATCGGCAGGGCGGGCCGGGCGTAGTGGTAGGCACCGATGGTCAGCCCGGCGGCCTGGGCGCCGGCCTTGTCCGAGGCGAACTGCGGGTTGGTGTAGGTCGTCCCCTCGGTCGCCTTGATCACCGCGAACTGGTTGCCGGCGGCCTTGACGGCGTTCCAGTCGATCGTCGCCCCGTTCTGGTGCTGCCACGACGAGACGTCAACGCCCTTGGGCCAGGCGGGGTTCGGCGAGGCGGCCGCGGTCGCGGTCGTCGAGAGGGCGAGCGCCGTGATGGCCATCAGAGCCACCCGCGGCAACCTCTGGCGGGGCCGCCGTCGCGGACTGGCCAGCCGGCCGGTCGACGCCCAGACGGCTGGTGGTCGAGAGGTTGATGCCGGGCTGGTTGGCCGCTGGGCCGACGATGTCCTGCCGGTTGGCAGTTCGGCGGCCGGCCCCAGGCCAGCTTGCGACCGGCCAGCCGCCAGCTGGGCCGCCGACAGCTGGTCGGCTGGCGGGCGGGGCGACGGTACGGCAACGTGGTGGCCGTCGGGGGCCTGGTCGTGGGGGGACGACGCCGTTCCGGCGGGCAGCGGGGCTTGGGGGGGCAGCGCTGCTCGGGTGGCGATCGGTCCGCCAGTGGGCAACCCCGGGCCGGGAGGCAGGGCGGTGCCGGAGCGCGGCGCGGCTCCGGAGGCTAGCGGCGTGCCGGTCGGCAGCTGCGTGCCCGGGGGTAGTGGCGTGCCGGCTGGCACCTGGATTCCCGGATGCGCGGCCATCGGGTCGCCGTGCGTTCCGGTGCCCCGAGGCCTCGCCGGGCTGTTACCGGGCGGCCGGTGGCCGGCCGCGCCGTCGGCGGCGAGGGCCGCCGGCTGGCTGTCCTGGTGGTGCCGGGCGGGGTGGGGCATGAGGCGCATGGGCAACCCTCGCTGGTCGCGGGTTCTGCTCGGGTCCGCTCGTCAGAGCGCGGCCGGGCGTCCCGCTCAGCGGGCGTCAACGGCCGAGAGCCACGCTAAGCGCGAACACGGCTACTCAGTGCAACCAGTCTGGGGTTCCCAAGGAGTTTGTGGATGCCCCCAATCACGCTCAGTCAGAATGTCGCGACGTTTCCCGACCCAGCGGGTGCACGTGCGGGCCCCGAGGTGCCGCCACCTCCAGTCCGACCCTGCCCCCGGCGTGGCGCACCCCCGCACCCGGTTCAGCCCACGTCGGGGAAAGCGCTGCTACGTACCGGGAACCGAACCGAAGCCACCGCTCGACTCGAATCTGCCCGGACGCCCGATGCTCAGGACTTGTCCCGCCGGCCGCCGGCACGACCCCCCGGCCGGCCCCCTGCGCCCGGCCGCCGGCAACCCGGCTGCGAGAACCGCGCCGGGGCGGACAAGGGGTGGCATTCGGGGCTGGCAAGGGGCGCGGGAGCCGTGGGAGGTGGTGGGGAGCGCCACACGGTGGAGGCCGGTGGAGGCCGTCAACCTGCTTCCCACACCCGGCTCGCCATCGTGTAACGTGTGACCCGCGAGAGCAGCGCCCCTTTAGCTCAGTCGGCAGAGCGTCTCCATGGTAAGGAGAAGGTCTACGGTTCGATTCCGTAAAGGGGCTCGACGGTCCGGCCGACATCAGGTCGTGGTCAAGATCAACGGCCACCGCTAATTCGTTGTCGTGTGTGGCCTTTAGCCAGTACGCTGCCGGTCGGGATGCCCGCCGTATGTGGCGTCCGAGGCGGTGTAGCTCAGCCTGGCAGAGCAAGCGGCTCATAATCGCTGTGTCGCCGGTTCAAATCCGGCCACCGCTACGATCAACCTGTTCGTAGCCCTTCGGGCTCCTTTCCGGTTGGTTGATGTCTACCCAGGGGGGCGACCCCTGGAACCCCCGGGTCAGGGGGCTTCGCCCCCCGACACCCCCTTGGCTTGGGTTGGGCGGTTGGGGCCTGGGCGCTTGGCGCTCGGGGGTCCTGCTGGCTTCGGGGCCTGCCGGCTGAGCTATGGGCTGGCTGGCTGGGATGTGATGAGGGGCTGCTCGGTCGAGCCTTTCGGGTCGGCTAGACTCTCTGTGGACTCTGGTCTGGGGCGACCCTGGATCTGAACCTGAACCTAGGCCGCGCTGTGAGCGCGGCTGGCCGCAGAGTGGCGGGCCTCCGGCGGGAGGCGTCCGCTTCGCGGCGTCAGACCGTTTGGTAAACCGCTACAGGAAGAGGCTCACGCCGTGGCCGCCACCGACGTTCGTCCGAAGATCACTCTGGCGTGTCAGGTGTGCAAGCACCGTAACTACATCACGCGCAAGAACCGTCGCAATGACCCGGACCGTCTCGAGCTGAAGAAGTTCTGCCCGAACTGCCGGCAGCACACGGACCACCGCGAGACCCGGTAAGTCCCGGCGCGGGCAGGCTCGCGCCAGACGGCCGGGCACCCTTCGGGCGTCCACCGGCTTCACGGCCGGAACGCTCGTCGGCCCGGCCGGGTCGGTCGAGGTCCGGCGGACAGCCCGGCCGGAGCCTGTCACCCCGCTAGTCGAGAGGCCGGCGACCTGAGGTCGCCGGCCTTGTCGCGTTGGGCCACCTGGCGCCGTTCGGGGCGAGGACCCTGAACGGCACGCGACAGGCCCGGATCCGGCCGCGGTACTCGCCACGACCCTGAAGTTAAGGCGGGTGCGCGGCTTCGGCTGGGTGCGGGCGGTGCGTGGTAGTGGTAGTGGATGGACGGACCCGGCCGGGTCATCGGACAGATCGGAGTCGTTCATGCCGCTGAACCAGGCCTTCATCGGGCGGGAGTTCGCCGCCAGCACGCCGTTCCTGGTCGGCCGTGAGCACATCCGACAGTTCGCCCGTGCCATCGGGGACCCGAATCCGCTCTACCACGATCTCGAGGCCGCCAGGACCGCCGGCTACCCGGACCTGGTCGCGCCCCCGACGTTCCTCGTCGCCGCGATTCCCGGTGAGCTGGGCCTGCCGATCGGCGACCCGGCCTTCGGCATGGACTTCTCACTGATCGTGCACGGCGAGCAGCGCTTCAGCCTGTCGCGACCGGTGGTGGCTGGCGACGAGCTGACCGCGGTGACGACCCTGACCGGCCTGCGTACGGTCGCGACGAACGAGGTGCTCACCGCCGGCTACGACTTCCGTGCGACCACCGGTGAGCCCGTCGCCACGGGCCTTTGCGGCCTGATCTCCCGCGGCACCGCCGACCCGACCGCGGGCCCCGTTCGCGTCGAGGTCCCGGCGCCGGCCGCCCCCGGCGAGCCCGAGAGTGCGCCGCGGGCCTCGACGGTGCGTTATGACGAGGTCGAGATCGGCGCCGAGCTCCCGGCGGGCTCCTTCCGGCTCCGTCGTGCGGACCTCGTCCGCTACGCCGGCACCTCCGGTGACTTCAACCCGATCCACTGGAACGAGAAGGTCGCTGCCGAGGTCGGCCTGCCCGGCGTCATCGCGCACGGAATGCTGACGATGGCCACCGCTGGCCGGGTCGTCACCGACTGGGCTGGCGACCCCGGCGCGATCTGCGAGTACGGCGTCAAGTTCTCGTCGCCGGTCGTCGTGCCGAACGACGACACCGGCGCGCTCGTCGAGGTGCGCGGCACCGTCGAGAAGAAGCTCGACGGCAACCGCGTCGTCGTGAACCTGGTCGTCCGCTGCGACGGCAACAAGGTCCTCATGGCCGCCCGAGCCACCGCCCGCCTCGCCTGACGGCGCGGGCCGCCCAGGCCGACCGGCAACGTGCGGCGGCGCCCAGACAGACCAGAGGGACCAGACAGACCAAGGAGCCCGGGAGCCAGCGTGGCCGCGCGTCGGCCGCCGTCCGGTGAGACGGCGGCCGACGGCGCTCTCAGCGCCAGGTCAGGACGCTTCCCCGAGCAGCGCGCCGATGCGGCGCACGCCCTCGGCCAGGTCGCCGTCGCCGAGCGCGTAGGACAGGCGGGCATACCCGGGTGTCCCGAATGCCTCACCAGGCACGATCGCGACTCCGACCTCCTCCAGGATCACCTGGCACAGCTCACCCGAGTTCGCCGGAGTCTTGCCGCGAATCGTCCGGCCCACCACGTCGCGCAGCGACGGGTACGCGTAGAAGGCGCCCTCAGGCAGTGGGCACTCCACGCCGGGGATGTCGCTGAGCAACTGGTGCATGGTGCGCCGGCGCCGGTCGAACGCCTCACGCATCTGCGCGACCGCGTCCAGCGGGCCGGAGACCGCCGCCAGCGCGGCCGCCTGGGAGACGTTCGCGACGTTCGACGACAGGTGTGACTGCAGGTTCGACGCGGCCTTCACCACGTCCGCCGGGCCGATCAGCCAGCCGACTCGCCAGCCGGTCATCGCGTACGTCTTGGCGACGCCGTTGAGCACGACGCAGCGGTCCGCGAGCTCGGGCACCTCGACGGGCATCGAGCTGAAGCGCGCGTCGCCGTAGACCAGGTGCTCGTAGATCTCGTCGGTGATGACCCACAGGCCGGCGCCGGCGGCCCACCGGCCGATCGCGCGGACCTCCTCGGGGCTGTGCACCGCGCCGGTCGGGTTCGACGGCGAGCAGAACAGCAGGACCTTCGTCCGCGGGGTGCGGGCCGCCTCCAGCTGCTCGACGGTCACCCGGTAGCCCTGCTCGGGACCGGTGACGACGTCGACCGGCACACCGCCGGCCAGCCGGATCGCCTCCGGGTAGGTCGTCCAGTAGGGCGCGGGCAGCAGCACCTCGTCGCCGGGGTCGAGCAGCGTGGCGAACGACTCGTACACGGCCTGCTTGCCGCCGTTGGTGATCAGCACCTGGCTCGGGTCGACGACCAGGCCGGAGTCGCGCCGGGTCTTCTCGGCGACGGCCTCCTTGAGCTCGGGCAGGCCGCCGGCCGGGGTGTAGCGGTGCATTCTGGGGTCTCGGCAGGCCTTCTCGGCCGCCGCCACGATGTGATCGGGAGTCGGGAAGTCCGGCTCGCCCGCGCCGAACCCGATGACGTCGCGACCGGCGGCCTTCAGGGCCTTGGCGGTGGCGTCGACGGCCAGGGTGGCAGAGGGGGCGATGCCGCCGATGCGGCGCGAGATCCGGCTCATGGAGGACCATGCTGCCAGAGATGTTGGGTCCCCCGTGTGAGCCAGACGCGGTGCGCCCGCGTCGAGGGGGTATGCTCGATCCGCTCGGGCCGTCATCGACGGGATACCCGCGCGCCCACCACGGGTCTAGTTCCGGTAGTGCTAGGCAACTAGGCGGCCAGTCGACTCGGCGACGCAGTCGGCGGTCCCCGTCCTCCAGGAGTTTCTAGAGGACGGCAGCCCGAGGGCCGCGGGCCGCCGCCGGAACAGGGCCGGGTGGCTCCTAGGGGCGTGGCTCAATTGGTAGAGCACCGGTCTCCAAAACCGGCGGTTGCAGGTTCGAGTCCTGTCGCCCCTGCGTAGGTCAGACGATCGAGAGTGGTGGAGCTGTGGCGACCGACACCCGTGACGCGGCACCGCGGGCCAAGCAGCCCGCGCGCGCTGGCGGCCGGCGTCGTATGACACCGCTGCGGTTCTACCGCGAGGTCGTGGCGGAGCTGCGGAAGGTCATCTACCCGGGCCGGACGGAGCTGGTCACCTATGTGGTGGTCGTGCTCGTCTTCGTGTCGGTGATGACCGCGATCGTGGCCTCCCTCGACTTCGGCCTCACGAAGTTGGTGCTCCAGATCTTCGGCTGACCGCGCCCGCGCCCACCGGGAGCGGTGGAGCCGGCGGGCTGGCTCGCCGACCGGCACCGAACGAGCTGGTCGTGGCGCGCGGTGGTGTTCGGTCGGGTCGATGCCAGGCGCGAGCCGGGTACACCGGTACGCGAGCCAACGGGTGTCCGGCCCACGGCGCCAGCCAGCAAGGTCAACCAGAGGAAGCCCACGAGCAGCGAGTCCGAGTCCACCACGAAACAGCGCAGCCGCCGAGGGACGCACACGAAAGTCCGTGCGCCACGCGGCGACCATAGGAGTAAGGATCGTCCCCGTGTCCCAGTCTCCCGAGCAGCCCGCCTCCGAGCAGGGGGAGGCTGTCGAACGCCTTGACCCGCTCGCGGCGTTCGAGAACGACGAGGTGGCGAGCACGGACGCCGGTGCCGAGCTGGATGGGGATGGCTCGTCCGCCGCGCCGGCCGACGACCTGACCGCCGGCTCCCCCGCCCCCGCCCCCGCCCCCAGCCCAGCCGTGGCCGACGACGAGGACGACGAGGACGAGCTGCGCCGCGCGCTCGAGGCGGCGCCCGGCGACTGGTATGTGATCCACTCCTACGCCGGCTACGAGAACAAGGTCAAGACGAACCTCGAGACCCGGATCTCCAGCCTCAACATGGAGGACTACATCTTCCAGATCGAGGTGCCGCTCGAGGAGGTGCCGGTCGTCAAGAACGGCAAGCGCCAGATGGTGACCCAGAAGAAGTACCCGGGCTACATCTACGTGCGGATGGACCTGACCGACCAGTCCTGGTCCGCGGTCCGCAACACCCCCGGCGTGACCGGCTTCGTCGGCCTGACCAACAAGCCCTCCCCGCTGCGCCGTGAGGAGGTCTTCTCCATCCTCGTCCCGCCGGCGAAGAAGGAGAAGAAGGTCGAGACCGTCAAGGTGCAGGAGTTCGACGTCGGCGAGTCCGTCACCGTGATGGACGGTCCGTTCGCCACCCTGCCGGCCACGATCAGCGAGATCAACGTCGATGCCCAGCGGCTCAAGGTGCTGGTCTCCATCTTCGGCCGCGAGACTCCGGTCGAGCTGCAGTTCAACCAGGTCGCGAAGATCTGACCGGCAGGTCCTTTCAAGATCTGAACCGTCCGGGTGAGGCGGGCCTGGCCTGGCCGGTAGCTATCCTTCATAAGTAGCTACCCCGAGGGCCCGCCTCAGATGTCCACCCAGGGGCCGGCCCACCCGAAGGAAGAACGAGATGCCTCCCAAGAAGAAGAAGATCACTGCGGTGATCAAGCTCCAGATCAACGCCGGCAAGGCGACCCCGGCGCCCCCGGTGGGCCCGGCGCTCGGCCAGCACGGCGTCAACATCATGGAGTTCGTCAAGCAGTACAACGCCGCCACCGAGTCGCAGGTCGGCAACGTGGTGCCAGTGGAGATCACGGTCTACGACGACCGGTCCTTCACCTTCATCACGAAGACCCCGCCGGCCGCGCGCCTGATCCTCAAGGCCGCCGGTGTCGACAAGGGCAGCGCCGCGCCGCACCGCGACAAGGTCGCGAAGCTGTCGGCCGCGCAGTTGCGCGAGATCGCCACGATGAAGATGCCCGACCTCAACGCCGTCTCGATCGAGGCCGCCGAGAACATCATCGCCGGCACCGCCCGGTCGATGGGCATCACCGTCGAGAAGTAGGTCCTCGTCCGCCGGTCCGCTGCCGCGGATCGCGAGGGGCTCCGGCCCCGGACACCCCGCCTCACGCTTCGGCCGACGGCGGGACGCCACACAGGTGGGAGGGCCCTCGGACAGCGTCCGGGGAGTCCGCCTGAACCACAAGGAGCACACATGAAGCGCAGCAAGGCTTACCGCGCCGCGGCCGAGAAGGTCGACGCGGACAAGCTGTACTCCCCGCTGGAGGCCGTGGGCCTCGCGCGGGAGACGTCGGCCACCAAGTTCGACGCCACCGTCGAGGTCGCCTTCCGGCTCGGCGTCGACGCCCGCAAGGCCGACCAGATGGTCCGTGGCACCGTGAACCTGCCGCACGGCACCGGCAAGTCGCCGCGGGTCGCCGTCTTCGCCGCCGGTGAGAAGGCCGCCGAGGCGCAGGCCGCCGGCGCCGACATCGTCGGCAGTGACGACCTGGTCGCGCGCATCCAGGAGGGCTTCCTGGACTTCGACGCCGCCGTCGCGACCCCGGACCAGATGGCCAAGGTCGGTCGCATCGCCCGTATCCTCGGCCCGCGCGGCCTGATGCCCAACCCCAAGACGGGCACCGTGACCCTCGACGTCACCAAGGTCGTCAAGGAGATCAAGGGCGGTAAGATCAACTTCAAGATTGACAAGCAGAACAACCTGCACATCGTCATCGGGAAGACGAACTTCTCCGCGCAGCAGCTGGTCGAGAACTACAGCACCGCGCTGGACGAGATCGTCCGGGTCAAGCCGTCCGCGGCCAAGGGCCGCTACCTGAAGAAGATCACCATCACGACCACGATGGGCCCCGGCATCCAGGTCGACCCGAACCGCGTGCGCAACCTCCTCGAGGACGCCACGAACTGACGTTCGTCCCTCTCCTCCGCGAGCCGTGCCGGTCCCAGACCGGCACGGCTCGCGTTTTTGGTGCAGCGCCGCCTGAGCCGGCACCGCCGTCGCCGGCGTTGGCAGACCTTGATCGGCAGCGGTTTGATCGCCCAAAGGTGGTGTCGGGGACCGAGATCGCGGCGAGCGCGTGGCGGGAGCCGAGGGAGGACTGGGCGCAGAGCGCGTCCGGGCGCGCGGTCGACGGGCCAGTACTGTTACGCCGGACGCGTTTCGGCCACCGCGCCGCACTCGGGAGGCCGCCGCGCCGCTCTGGGAAGGCCGCCCCGCCCGGGGCGGCGGGTTACCGGGTACCGGGTTACCGGCTAGCTGATAATCTGAACGTAGTTCCACACCGAAGACCGCTGGTCGCCGTTCACCTGTCTGTCAGGAGACGGCCGAAGGCCCCGGGACATTCCGGGCGGCCCGCGCAGGTGACGGACGCGAACCGCCGAGGTGCGGCGCCCCACGTGGGTGTTCGAGCCGCCTGGTCAGGTTTCACGCCCCGAGCCCTGCGCCGGGGCGTTCGTCGTTTCATGGGTCCTTTGGGAGACGGCCGGCATCCTTTCCCCAAAGGAGCCCCATGGCGAACCCTGAGAAGAGCGCCGCCGTGGCGGAGATCACCGCGGAGTTCCGTGACTCCACCGCGGCTGTCCTGACCGAGTACCGCGGCCTGACTGTCGCCCAGATCACCGAGCTGCGTCGGTCGCTGGGCGAGAAGACCAAGTACACGGTCGTCAAGAACACCCTCACCAAGATCGCTGCAGAGCGTGCCGGCGTGACTGGCCTGGACGACCTGCTCGTCGGCCCGACCGGCGTCGCGTTCGTCGGCGGTGACCCGGTCGAGGCGGCGAAGGTTCTGCGCGAGTTCGCCCGCGCGAACCAGGCCCTGATCGTCAAGGGCGGCTTCGTCGAGGGCAAGGCGATGTCGGCTGACGACATTCGCAAGCTCGCCGACCTGGAGTCTCGCGAGGTCCTGCTGGCCAAGCTGGCCGGGGCCATGAACGGTTCGCTGGCCAAGGCCGTCGGGCTGTTCGCCGCCCCGCTGTCGCAGGCGGCCCGGCTCGCCGAGGCGCTGCGCGCCAAGCGCGAGGCGGAGGGCACCGCCGAGGCGTCCGCCCAGCCTGAGCCGGCTGTCGCCGCCGAGTAGTCGAGGGCATCGACACAGTCGACCGCCACGCACCAACCGCGGTTCAGGCTCTCCCCACGAGGGCCCGTCCGCGTCAGACGATCGAAGATCAGTAGAGGAAGGAACCGCCATCATGGCGAAGCTCTCGACCGTCGAGCTGCTCGACGCGTTCAAGGAAATGACGCTGCTCGAGCTGTCCGAGTTCGTGAAGCAGTTCGAGGACACCTTCGGCGTCACCGCCGCCGCGCCGGTCGCGGTCGCGGCGGTCGCCGGTGGTCCCGGCGCCCCCGCTGCTGCCGTCGAGGAGGAGCAGGACGAGTTCGACGTCATTCTCGAGGCCGCTGGCGACAAGAAGATCCAGGTCATCAAGGAGGTGCGCGCCCTGACGAGCCTCGGCCTCAAGGAGGCCAAGGACCTCGTGGACGGCGCGCCGAAGCCGGTCCTGGAGAAGGTCGCCAAGGAGGCGGCGGACAAGGCCAAGGCCGCCCTCGAAGGCGCCGGCGCCACCGTCACCGTCAAGTAGTTCCGCGGCGAGGTTCCTCCCGGCTCGGCGAAGCCGGAGCCGGGAGAACCTCGCCGCGTACCCGTCGGGCCGACGGCGCGATTGGCGTCGCCGGCCCCGCACGGTCTCCCGTGAGCCGTGCCGGCCCCCACAGTGGCCCCGGAGCCTCCGAGCTCTTGGGGACCCACCGGGCCCGGCACGGCTCACGTCGTTGCGGGGGGCGCCGCTGAGGGCCGCCCCGTGCCGCGGTCGCGGCTGGTAGTCGGCCCTGTGCGACGGAGTGGGCCGCTGGCGGCCGTACGAGGCCCGACAGGGGTAACGGCTACCCCCCGACGCCGTCGACGCCCTGAGGGCCTCGTCGCCCGCGGATCGGTGAGCGGTGTCGTCGCCGGCGCGGCTGGGGCCCACACCCCGGCCCCACACCCCGGCCCCACACCCCGGCCCCACACCCCGGCCCCACACCCCGGCCCCACACCCCGGCCCCACACCCCGGCCTCACACCCAGGGGACCGGTACGCGCCGAGGTCGGTCCTGGCTCGGTCCAGGTGAGATGGGTTACGGTCCATCACCGGCGCTCCCGGAGCTGCGGGCGGGAGCCGGTGGGGGTGGCCGCGGCGGGCGCGTGCCGGCCGCCGGCGGCGGGGCGGCGGACCGGGGCCGAGGCCCCGCCAGGCGAGAGGCCTCGGCGGCCGCCGACGTGGATCGACGTCGCGGTGGGTGGCCGTGCGGTGGCCGGCCCGGCGGAGTTGTCCGATGCTGGTTGGACCCGTCCGACGTACGGCCAGGACCGGTGGGACGGCGGGGCCCGCGCGGCCTCGGCTGGCCTTCCGGGCGAGTGTGCCAGGGGCGGCACGAGCGGCAGATCGGTAACTAACCGCTCATGGGGTCCGTCTGAGGGGTTGACTGCATCGCCCACAACGGAGTTCCATCATTTGGCGGACCACCGCCGCGATCTGGCGAAGTCGGGCAGGCTAACGCCCTGTGAGGAGCGCCCCGTTGGGGGCGCGCCGCGTGGGGACGGCCCACCCGGCGGCGGCCAGGCGGCACACCGCCGGACGTGCCGGGACTCGACGAGGGGCCGGGTAGGACCGGCGGCGGCGAGGCGAAGCGGTGGCCGAGAAACGGTCGAGAGGCGCCCTCAGGGTGCCCGACCCACAGGTGAAAGGAAGGCGGGACAGGCGGGAACACGGCAGGTCGGACGCAGGCAGCAAGATCGCCGAAATACAGCGCGAGAGTGTGCACCACGAACATGACGACGGGGCTTGTCAGCAGTGCGGCCTGAGGCTACACTGCTAGTTTGCGCTGTCCTTTTCGTTGCACTGGGCCTGTCAGATCCGTTCCCGCCACCCGTGGTGGTCTCGCCGGCATCCCTCCCGCTGGGCCGTCGGCGCCCCGCCATCTCCGCCGGGACCGGCGTCTGATGCGTCCCGTGCGATGACCGGGAACAGCGCGCCCGGTTCGCCGGCTTGCTTCCCGTAGGGACAGCTTCGCCGGAGGCCACGACGTCTGCCAGGGGGCGGTTTCTCGGACCCGGTGTCGCGCTACGCGCGGCCGAACGGGTCAGGGAGAGCTTCTGAGGTCTTACGTCCGGCCGAGCCGGGTCCGACCCGGACCGCACGACCGCCTGCCCGCCCCAAAGAGGACTCCACGCCTGCTCGCTGGCCTTCGGCCAGCTTCGCCAAGACCCGATGCCGGGGAACGTCCCGGATCGCCCGCTCGCGCGTGTCGCGCGTCCGGGGATCCGCCGCTCTCGGGCTCCGGATGTCTGGTGTGAGCGGGGGTGGCGGTACTCACCAGAGACAACCGGCCGACTACCCCGCAGTCGCCGCGTGTAAACGCGGCGAGACACTGATCACCTGACCACCCCGACGGCTCGTCGGCATCTCCCGCCCGATGCCAGGCCACCGGAAGGACCACCTTGGCCGCCTCGCGCTCCGCCTCCCGCATCTCGTTCGCCAAGATTGTCGAGCCCCTTGAGGTCCCGGATCTACTTGCCCTGCAGACCCAGTCCTTCGACTGGCTGATCGGCAGCGATGCCTGGCAGGAGAGGGTCCAGGACTCCGTCGACGCCGGCCGCGACGATGTACCGCTGACTTCCGGTCTCGAGGAGGTCTTCGAGGAGATCTCTCCGATCGAGGACTTCTCGGGCTCCATGTCCCTTTCGTTCCGGGATCACCGGTTCGAGCCGCCCAAGTACTCCGTCGAGGAGTGCAAGGACAAGGACATGACGTTCTCGGCGCCGATGTTCGTCACCGCCGAGTTCACCAACAACACCACCGGTGAGATCAAGAGCCAGACCGTGTTCATGGGCGACTTCCCGCTCATGACCACGAAGGGCACCTTCGTCATCAACGGCACCGAGCGGGTGGTCGTCAGCCAGCTCGTCCGTTCGCCCGGCGTGTACTTCGAGAAGTCGCTCGACAAGACGTCCGACAAGGACCTGTTCTCCTGCAAGGTGATCCCGTCCCGGGGTGCCTGGCTGGAGTTTGAGATCGACAAGCGTGACACCGTTGGCGTCCGCATCGACCGCAAGCGCCGCCAGTCCGTCACCGTGCTGCTCAAGGCGCTCGGCTGGGACGAGGCCCGCATCCTGGAGCGCTTCGGCGACTACCCGTCGATGCGGGTCACCCTGGAGAAGGACCACACCTCCGGCCAGGACGACGCGCTGCTGGACATCTACCGCAAGCTGCGGCCGGGTGAGCCGCCGACGCGTGAGTCCGCCCAGACGCTGCTGGAGAACCTCTTCTTCAACCCGAAGCGCTACGACCTGGCCAAGGTCGGCCGCTACAAGGTGAACAAGAAGCTGGAGCTGCACGTCGAGGGCGCCACCGGCGTGCTCACCGAGGACGACATCGTCCGCACGATCGAGTACGTCGTGAAGCTGCACGAGGGCACCGACCCGGCCTACGAAGTGGACGACATCGACCACTTCGGCAACCGGCGGCTGCGCACGGTCGGCGAGCTGATCCAGAACCAGGTGCGGCTCGGCCTCGCCCGGATGGAGCGGGTCGTCCGCGAGCGGATGACCACCCAGGACGTCGAGGCGATCACGCCGCAGACCCTGATCAACATCCGGCCGGTCGTCGCCTCCATCAAGGAGTTCTTCGGCACCAGCCAGCTGTCCCAGTTCATGGACCAGACCAACCCGCTGGCCGGCCTGACCCACAAGCGCCGCCTGTCGGCGCTCGGCCCCGGTGGTCTGTCCCGTGAGCGGGCCGGCATGGAGGTCCGGGACGTCCACCCGAGCCACTACGGCCGGATGTGCCCGATCGAGACGCCGGAAGGCCCGAACATCGGCCTCATCGGCTCGCTGTCGACGTTCGCGCGGGTCAACCCGTTCGGGTTCGTCGAGACCCCGTACCGCAAGGTCGTCGCCGGCCGGGTCACCGACCAGATCGACTACCTGACCGCGGACGAGGAGGACCGGCACGTCGTCGCCCAGGCGAACGCCCCGCTGACCGCGGACGGCTCCTTCGCCGAGGACCGGGTGCTCGTCCGACGCAAGGGCGGCGAGGTCGAGTTCATCCCGCCGGACGAGGTCGACTACATGGACGTCTCGCCGCGCCAGATGGTGTCGGTCGCGACCGCCATGATCCCGTTCCTGGAGCACGACGACGCGAACCGCGCGCTCATGGGCTCCAACATGCAGCGCCAGTCCGTGCCGCTGCTGCGTTCGGAGTCGCCGCTGGTCGGCACCGGCATGGAGGCCCGCGCGGCCAAGGACGCCGGCGACGTCGTCGTCTGCCAGCAGGCCGGTGTGGTCGAGGACCTGTCCGCCGACTACATCACCGTCATGCATGACGACGGCACCCGGCGCACCTACCGGCTGGCCAAGTTCCGCCGCTCCAACCAGGGCACCTGCATCAACCAGAAGCCGATCGTCGACGAGGGTGCCCGCGTCGAGGCCGGCCAGGTGATCGCGGACGGCCCGTGCACCGACAACGGCGAGATGGCGCTCGGCAAGAACCTGCTGGTCGCCTTCATGCCGTGGGAGGGGCACAACTACGAGGACGCGATCATCCTCTCCCAGCGGCTGGTCCAGGACGACGTCCTCTCCTCGATCCACATCGAGGAGCACGAGGTCGACGCCCGGGACACCAAGCTGGGCCCGGAGGAGATCACCCGCGACATCCCGAACGTCGCCGAGGAGGTCCTCGCGGACCTCGACGAGCGCGGCATCATCCGGATCGGCGCCGAGGTGAACCCCGGCGACGTCCTGGTCGGCAAGGTCACGCCCAAGGGCGAGACCGAGCTGACCCCGGAGGAGCGGCTGCTGCGCGCGATCTTCGGTGAGAAGGCCCGGGAGGTCCGGGACACCTCGCTGAAGGTGCCGCACGGCGAGTCCGGCAAGGTCATCGGCGTCCGGGTGTTCTCCCGCGAGGACGGCGACGAGCTCCCGCCCGGCGTGAACGAGCTGGTCCGGGTCTACGTCGCCCAGAAGCGCAAGATCACCGATGGTGACAAGCTCGCCGGCCGTCACGGCAACAAGGGCGTCATCGCGAAGATCATGCCGCAGGAGGACATGCCGTTCCTCGAGGACGGCACCCCGGTCGACGTCGTGCTGAACCCGCACGGTGTGCCGCGGCGTATGAACATCGGCCAGATCCTGGAGACCCACCTCGGGTGGGTCGCCAAGACCGGCTGGCAGGTGGACTCGGGTGACGAGGAGTGGAAGGAGCGGCTCCGTTCGATCGGGGTCGACTCGGCCGCGCCGGGCACCAACGTCGCCACCCCGGTGTTCGACGGTGCTCGCGAGGAGGAGATCACCGGCCTGCTCGACGCCACCCTGCCCAACCGGGACGGCGTCCAGCTGATCGGGTCGTCGGGCAAGGCCAAGCTGTTCGACGGCCGCACCGGCGAGCAGTACCCGTACCCGGTCGCGGTCGGCTACATCTACATCCTCAAGCTGCTGCACCTCGTCGACGACAAGATCCACGCTCGCTCGACCGGCCCCTACTCGATGATCACTCAGCAGCCGCTGGGTGGTAAGGCGCAGTTCGGTGGCCAGCGGTTCGGCGAGATGGAGGTGTGGGCGCTGGAGGCGTATGGCGCCGCCTACGCCCTGCAGGAGCTACTGACGATCAAGTCCGACGACGTGCACGGTCGCGTCAAGGTCTACGAGGCGATCGTCAAGGGCGAGAACATCCCGGAGCCCGGTATCCCCGAGTCCTTCAAGGTGCTCATCAAGGAAATGCAGTCGCTGTGCCTGAACGTCGAGGTGCTCTCCAGCGACGGCGTCCAGATCGAGATGCGCGACACCGACGAGGATGTGTTCCGGGCGGCGGAGGAGCTTGGGATCGACCTGTCCCGGCGGGAGCCGAGCAGCGTCGAAGAGGTGTGAGTGGCCGACCGGCCCGCCCGTAACCCGCGGGCGGGCCGGTCCGGCCCACACACCGACTGAGCGTCCGACACGAGAAAGAGAGAGCAGGCGACAGTCTTGCTGGACGTCAACTTCTTCGACGAGCTGCGCATCGGCCTGGCCACCGCGGACGACATCCGCCAGTGGTCGCACGGCGAGGTCAAGAAGCCGGAGACCATCAACTACCGCACCCTGAAGCCGGAGAAGGACGGGCTCTTCTGCGAGAAGATCTTCGGTCCGACCCGGGACTGGGAGTGCTACTGCGGTAAGTACAAGCGGGTCCGGTTCAAGGGCATCATCTGTGAGCGCTGCGGCGTCGAGGTGACTCGCGCGAAGGTGCGCCGTGAGCGGATGGGCCACATCGAGCTGGCCGCGCCCGTCACGCACATCTGGTACTTCAAGGGTGTGCCGAGCCGGCTCGGCTACCTGCTCGACCTGGCGCCGAAGGACCTTGAGAAGGTCATCTACTTCGCCGCCTACATGATCACCAAGGTCGACGTCGACGGGCGTCACCGTGACCTGCCGACCCTCGAAGCCCGCATCGGCGTCGAGAAGCAGGGCATGGAGGACCGCAAGAACGCGGACGTCGAGGCCCGCCAGCGCAAGCTGGAGTCCGACCTGGCCCAGCTCGAGGCCGAGGGCGCCAAGGGCGACGCGCGCCGCAAGGTGCGTGAGTCGGCCGAGCGCGAGATGCGCCAGATCCGCGACCGCGCCCAGCGCAAGATCGACGATCTGGACCGCGTCTTCGACCGGTTCAAGAGCATGAAGGTCCAGGACCTGGAGCCGGACGAGCTGCTCTACCGCGAGCTGCGCGACCGGTTCGGCCAGTACTTCGAGGGCGGCATGGGCGCCGAGGCGCTCCAGCGCCGGCTCGCCGACTTCGACCTGGACGCCGAGGCCGAGTCGCTGCGGGAGACCATCCGCACCGGCAAGGGTCAGAAGAAGGCCCGCGCGCTCAAGCGGCTCAAGGTCGTCTCGGCCTTCCTGAGCACCCGCAACTCCCCGATGGGGATGGTGCTGGACTGCGTCCCGGTCATCCCGCCGGACCTGCGCCCGATGGTGCAGCTCGACGGTGGCCGCTTCGCCACGTCCGACCTGAACGACCTGTACCGGCGCGTCATCAACCGGAACAACCGGCTGAAGAGGCTGCTGGACCTCGGCGCGCCCGAGATCATCGTCAACAACGAGAAGCGGATGCTGCAGGAGGCCGTCGACGCGCTGTTCGACAACGGCCGCCGCGGCCGTCCGGTCACCGGTCCCGGTAACCGCCCGCTGAAGTCGCTGTCGGACATGCTCAAGGGCAAGCAGGGCCGGTTCCGCCAGAACCTGCTCGGCAAGCGCGTCGACTACTCGGGCCGTTCGGTCATCGTCGTCGGCCCGCAGCTCAAGCTGCACCAGTGCGGCCTGCCCAAGCAGATGGCGCTGGAGCTGTTCAAGCCGTTCGTCATGAAGCGGCTGGTCGACCTCAACCACGCGCAGAACATCAAGTCCGCCAAGCGGATGGTGGAGCGCGCGCGGCCGGTCGTCTGGGACGTGCTCGAAGAGGTCATCACCGAGCACCCCGTGCTGCTGAACCGGGCGCCGACCCTGCACCGTCTCGGCATCCAGGCGTTCGAGCCGCAGCTGGTCGAGGGCAAGGCCATCCAGATCCACCCGCTGGTCTGCACCGCGTTCAACGCGGACTTCGACGGCGACCAGATGGCGGTGCACCTGCCGCTGTCCGCCGAGGCGCAGGCCGAGGCCCGGATCCTGATGCTGTCCAGCAACAACATCCTCTCGCCCGCGTCCGGCCGTCCGCTGGCCATGCCGAGCCTCGACATGGTCACCGGGGTGTACCACCTGTCCCGGCTGGCCGAGGGCGGCGGGCTCGGTGAGGGCCGGTCGTTCTCCAGCGTCGCCGAGGTGCAGATGGCCTACGACGCGCGAGAGGTCGGGCTGCAGTCGCTGATCAAGGTCCGGCTGCGCGACCACACGCCGCCGACCGACTGGGAGGCGCCGGCGGACTGGATCCCGGGTGACCCGTTCACCCTGGAGACGACGTTCGGCCGCTGCCTGCTGAACGAGGCGCTGCCCGAGGGCTACCCGTTCATCAACGAGCTGCTGCACAAGCGCGACCAGGCCGCGATCGTCAACGACCTGGCCGAGCGGTACCCGAAGGCCCAGGTCGCCGCGACCCTGGACGCCCTCAAGAGCGCCGGCTTCTACTGGGCCACCCGGTCCGGTGTCACCGTCGCGATCGAGGACGTCATCGCGCCGCCGAACAAGGGCGAGATCCTCGCCAAGTTCGAGGACCTGGCCGAGAAGGTCCAGAAGCAGTTCGAGCGTGGCTTCCTGTCCGACGACGAGCGTCGCAGCGAGTTGGTCCAGATCTGGACCAACGCGACGAGCGAGGTCGCGAAGGCGATGGAGGAGAACTTCCCGCCGACCAACCCCGTCGCCACGCTCGTCAACTCGGGCGCGGCCGGAAACATGATGCAGATCCGGCAGCTCGCCGGCATGCGTGGCCTGGTCTCGAACCCGAAGGGCGAGATCATCCCGCGGCCGATCAAGGCGAACTTCCGCGAGGGCCTGTCCGTGCTGGAGTACTTCATCTCCACGCACGGTGCCCGTAAGGGTCTGGCCGACACCGCGCTGCGGACCGCCGACTCCGGCTACCTGACCCGCCGGCTCGTCGACGTCAGCCAGGACGTCATCGTCCGGGACGACGACTGCGGCACCGAGCGCGGCGTCTCCACCCGGATCGCGACCAAGGACGCCCGCACCGGCGTGCTCGTCCGCGACCGGTACGCGGAGACCTCCGCGTACGCGCGGACGCTGGCCCAGGACGCGGTCGACGGGACGGGCGAGGTCATCGTCCCGGCCGGCGCCGACCTCGGCGACGTGGTCATCGGCCAGCTGATCGAGGCCGGGATCGAGACGGTCCGGGTTCGCTCGGCGCTGACCTGCGAGTCCCGCCGCGGCGTGTGCGCCCAGTGCTACGGCCGGTCGCTCGCGACCGGCAAGCTGGTCGACGTCGGCGAGGCGGTCGGCATCGTCGCCGCCCAGTCGATCGGTGAGCCGGGTACCCAGCTGACCATGCGTACCTTCCACGCGGGTGGCGTCGCCGGTGACGACATCACCCAGGGTCTGCCGCGTGTCGTCGAGCTCTTCGAGGCCCGTAGCCCCAAGGGCAAGGCGCCGATCAGCGAGGTCGTCGGCCGAGTCAAGATCGAGGAGACGGACAAGACCCTCAAGGTCGTCATCGTCCCCGACGACGGCTCGGAGGAGATGCCCTACCCGGTGCCGCGGCGCTCGCGCCTGCGGGTCGCCGAGGGCGAGCACATCGAGGTGGGCACTCAGCTCATCGACGGTGCGGTCGACCCGCACGAGGTGCTGCGCATCCTCGGGCCACGCCAGGTGCAGCTGCACCTCGTCGACCAGGTCCAGGAGGTGTACCGGTCGCAGGGTGTGTCGATCCACGACAAGCACATCGAGATCATCATCCGCCAGATGCTCAAGCGGGTGAACGTGCTGGAGTCGGGTGAGACGACGCTGCTGCCCGGCGAGCTGGTCGAGCGGGGCAGGTTCGAGGCCGAGAACCGTCGCGTCGTCGAGGCCAACGGCCAGCCGGCGTCGGCCCGGCCGGTGCTGATGGGTATCACCAAGGCGTCGCTGGCCACCGAGTCGTGGCTGTCGGCTGCCTCCTTCCAGGAGACCACCCGAGTGCTCACCGACGCGGCGATCAACGCCCGGTCGGACTCGCTGGTCGGCCTGAAGGAGAACGTCATCATCGGCAAGCTCATCCCGGCTGGTACCGGCATCACCCGGTACCGCAACATCCGGGTCGAGCCGACCGAGGAGGCGCGGGCCCAGATGTACACGGTCGGCGGCTTCGAGGACGGCGGCACGGTCGAGTACGGCGCCTTCGGCACCGGCAGCGGCCAGGCCGTCCCGCTCGATGAGTTCGACTTCGGCAGCCGCGACTACCGTTAGTCAGTACCCGCACCGCACGACGGCGGGCGTCCCCTCGGGGGCGCCCGCCGTTTCGTTGAGGGGCTTGATCGCGAGTTGCGCCCTCCGGTGGTTGTGGGCGGGCCGGATTCACGACCACCAGAGGGCTGAAACGGCGATCATCACGCGCGGGCTGACCGGACCACCAGGCACGAGTCGATCGGCTCCGGGTCCCTACGAGGCGTTGGCGGCCTCGTACAGCTCGCGGTAGGCCCCGACCAGGGCTGGGAGGGAGTAGTGGGCGTTGAGGCCACTGGGGTTCGGCAGCAGCCAGACGCCGACCGGCCCGAGGTGGTCGGGCTGACGGCCGACCGTTGCCTTCTTTACGCCGAAGGCGGTCCGGTAGGCGCCGAGGCCGAGGAAGGCCAGCCACCCGGGCTGGTACCGGTCGACGGTGGCGGTGAGCCGGCCCACGCCGGCGCGGATCTCGTCGTCGCTGATCTCGTCCGCGCGGGCGGTGGCCCGGTTCACGATGTTGGTGATGCCGATGCCGCGGGCGAGCAGCTCGTCGGTCTCGGAGGGGTGCAGTTGGCGGTCGGTGAACCCGGCCTGGTGCAGGGTTGCCCACAGCCGGTTCGCGGTGCCCCCGAAGTGAAAACCGGTCGCGCCGGCGGCGAGCGACGGGTTGATCCCGCAGATCAGTACCTTCAGGCCGGGCCTGATCAGGTCTGGGACCGCGCGACCGTAGGCCGCCAGTAGCTCCGCGCGTGCCGGCTTCCGCCTTGGGTCGGCGGCTGCCGCCGAGGCCGTCAGGCTGCGAGGAGCAGAGGTGTGCTCGCCCGCTGCTGGCTCACTACCTGGGCTTTCGCCGGGCTCGGCCGCCGTCGCGGCGCTCCTGGTCGGCATGAGCGCTCCCCTCATCATCAACCGGAATCGGCGACCCACCGTCAGCCCCGGACTTGCCCCTGCCGGCCAGCTTGATCGCCGCTTTGGCCCTCCGGTGGTTGTACTCATGGACGATTCACGGCCATGGGAGGGCGTAGGTAGCGATCAGGGCAGTGCTGGCTGGCGGTCGGTTCGCGCCAACTTGGCGTTTTGCCTGCACTCAGCCTGCCAGAGCGGCACAATGGGCCCCGCAGGCCGGGTATGTCAGTCACGCGGTAACACAACGCAACATGGGCGAGACGTGGGGCCGGTACAACGGTTCCAACGCAACGGGACAGCTGGCCCCATAGCCAGCGCACGACACGTCAACGGCGACGAACGACTGGGACGCGTCCTCGCGGGAGGCGGGACGCCTGAGCTCCGGTAGCGCCCGGCGGGCGGCCGACTGGCCGTGGGCGCAAAGGAGACCCGGTTCGACACTTGACGTGGGCGTGGAGTAATGTTGCGTCCTGTGGCCGGAGTCCGCGTGGCTCCGGCGTGTGTCCTGCGCCTCGACACGATGCGGTCGGCTGGCGCTGTGGCGAGTTGGGTAAGCCTGGTTGCTGTCCTTCAGACGGCTTCCGGCTAGCCCGTGATGCGAGTCGGGCAAGTCTGGCGCCTGTCCTCAGGGCAGCGTCGGCAAGCTCGTGATGCTGACCCGGGGGGCGACCCCTGGACCCGAAGGGCCCTAGCGGCTCGGGAGTGGGTTGCGGCCCTCAGCGCGCATCGCGGGTTAGCCTGTCGCTGTTACAGAACGGTGTCAGGTAGACTTGTGGCGATGATCTAGGTCCGGGCGAGTCTGTCCGGGTCGGATGAAGCAAGCCGCCGGAACGCGGGTGACCCTCTGGGTATCCCCGGGTGTACCAGCGGTGCGCGTGCGTCAGTCTGACCGCCGTCAGCGACTGTCGGTGCCCGTCTCATCCCGAGACCTGCCTCCAGGTGGGCCTCGTCGGTGGGCGGGCGCTCGATAAGCCGGTAAGTGCGCTCCCTCTGGGACAGATCGGCCTCGGCCGGTAGGTGCTGGCGGGCGCGACACGCCCGACCGCGTGGGTCGGCGGAACACACGATGGGCCACCTGGGCGCCGACTTCGGTCAGCTCCGGAGCCCGTGATTTTCCCCGAGGGGCGACCCTCGGACCCCCGGACCACGGGGGACAACGGCACCACGAGAAGGACGAGAACGGGAGCGGCGTTGCCCACGATCCAGCAGCTGGTCCGGAAGGGCCGGCAGGACAAGGTCGAGAAGACCAAGACCCCGGCTCTCAAGGGGAGCCCGCAGCGCCGTGGCGTGTGCACTCGCGTCTACACGACCACGCCCAAGAAGCCGAACTCGGCGCTGCGCAAGGTCGCGCGTGTCCGGCTTTCCAGCGGGATCGAGGTCACGGCGTACATCCCGGGTGTGGGCCACAACCTCCAGGAGCACTCGATGGTCCTGGTGCGCGGCGGGCGAGTGAAGGACCTTCCGGGCGTTCGCTACAAGATCGTTCGCGGGGCGTTGGACACGCAGGGTGTCCGTAACCGCAAGCAGGCTCGTAGCCGCTACGGAGCGAAGAAGGAGAAGGGCTAATGCCACGCAAGGGGCCCGCTCCCAAGCACGCTGTCGTCGTCGACCCGGTGTACGGGTCGCCGCTGGTGACCTCTCTGGTCAACAAGGTGCTGATGAGCGGCAAGAAGTCGATTGCCGAGCGGATCGTCTACGGCGCGCTCGAGGGTGCCCGGGAGAAGACCGGCAACGACCCCGTGGTCACCCTCAAGCGGGCGCTGGACAACGTCAAGCCGACGCTGGAGGTGCGTAGCCGCCGGGTCGGTGGCGCCACCTACCAGGTGCCGATCGAGGTCCGCGCCGGCCGCAGCACCACGCTGGCGCTGCGCTGGCTGGTCGCGTACTCGCGTGGCCGGCGTGAGAAGACGATGACCGAGCGGCTCATGAACGAGCTGATCGACGCGAGCAACGGCCTCGGCGCGAGCGTGAAGCGCCGGGAGGACACCCACAAGATGGCCGAGTCCAACAAGGCCTTCGCCCACTACCGCTGGTGATCTGTCATGGCTGACGTACGTGCCGCCCTGGCCACGACCCGAAACATCGGGATCATGGCCCACATCGACGCGGGCAAGACCACGACGACCGAGCGCATCCTGTTCTACACCGGTGTGAACTACAAGATCGGTGAAGTTCACGACGGCGGCGCCACGATGGACTGGATGCCGCAGGAGCAGGAGCGGGGGATCACCATCACCTCCGCGGCCACCACCTGTGTCTGGCGCGACCACACCATCAACATCATCGACACTCCGGGCCACGTCGACTTCACCGTCGAGGTGGAGCGGTCGCTGCGCGTCCTCGACGGCGCCGTGGCGGTCTTCGACGCCGTCGCCGGCGTCGAGCCGCAGAGCGAGACCGTGTGGCGCCAGGCCGACCGCTACCACGTGCCGCGGATCGCCTTCGTCAACAAGATGGACCGGGTCGGCGCGGAGTTCCACCGCTGCGTCGAGATGATGATCGAGCGTCTCGACGCGACGCCGGCCGTCATCCAGCTGCCGTGGGGAGTCGAGTCCGACTTCAAGGGCGTCATCGATCTGATCCGCATGAAGGGTCTGATCTGGCAGTCCGAGGACAAGGGCGCCTCCTACGACGTCGTCGACATCCCGCGTGACCACCAAGAGGCCGCGCAGGAATGGCGCGAGAAGCTCCTCGAGACCGTCGCCGAGAACGACGACGCGCTCATGGAGAAGTACCTCGAGGGCGAGGAGCCGACCGAGGAGGAGTTGCTCGCCGGTATCCGGCGCGCCACCCTCGCCAGCTCGATCAACCCGGTGATGTGCGGCACGGCGTTCAAGAACAAGGGCGTGCAGCCCATGCTCGACGCCATTGTCGACTTCCTGCCCAGCCCGACCGACGTCGGCGAGACCACCGGCCACCAGCCGGGTCGCGAGGACGTCGAGGTCAAGCGGGCCGCCAGCGAGGACGAGCCGTTCTCGGCGCTGGCCTTCAAGATCATGTCGGACCCGTTCGTGGGCAAGCTGACCTACATCCGGGTGTACTCCGGCAAGCTCGCTTCCGGTTCCGCGGTGCTCAACTCGACCAAGGACCGCAAGGAGCGGATCGGCCGCATCCTGCAGATGCACGCCAACCACCGGGAAGACCGGGATGGCGTCGGCGCCGGCCAGATCGTCGCGGTCGTCGGGCTGAAGAACACCACCACCGGTGACACGCTCTGCGACCCGAACGCGCCGGTCGTGCTCGAGTCGATGACCTTCCCTGCCCCCGTCATCCACGTCGCGATCGAGCCGAAGACGAAGGTCGACCAGCAGAAGCTGGGTACGGCGATCCAGCGGCTGGCCGAGGAGGACCCGACCTTCCAGGTCAGGACCGACGAGGAGACCGGCCAGACGGTCATCTCCGGCATGGGCGAGCTGCACCTTGAGGTGCTGGTCGACCGGATGAAGCGCGAGTACAGCGTCGACGCCAACGTCGGCCGCCCGCAGGTCGCCTACCGCGAGACCATCCGCCGCAAGGTGGAGAAGGTCGACTACACCCACAAGAAGCAGACTGGTGGTTCTGGCCAGTACGCTCGGGTGATCATCGACCTGGAGCCTTCCGGCGGCGATGGCGGTGGCTACGAGTTCTCGAACAAGGTCACCGGTGGCCGCATCCCCAAGGAGTACATCCCCTCGGTGGACGCGGGCTGCCAGGAGGCCATGGAGTTCGGTGTGCTCGCCGGCTACCCGCTGGTCGACGTCAAGGTCACCCTGCAGGACGGCCAGTACCACGACGTCGACTCGTCCGAGCTGGCCTTCAAGATCGCCGGATCGATGGCGTTCAAGGAGGCGGCACGCAGGGCCGACCCGGTCCTGCTCGAGCCGATGATGTCGGTCGAGGTGACGACTCCCGAGGACTACATGGGTGACGTCATCGGTGACCTGAACTCGCGGCGCGGCCAGATCCAGGCGATGGACGAGCGCGGTGGCTCCCGGATCATCCGGGCGCTGGTGCCGCTGTCGGAGATGTTCGGCTACGTCGGCGACCTGCGGTCGAAGACGTCGGGCCGGGCGAACTACTCCATGCAGTTCGACTCCTACGCCGAAGTTCCCGGCAACGTCGCGAAGGAAATCATCGCGAAGGCTCGGGGCGAATAGACGGGTCCGTCCCGCCAGCAATCCCACAAGCGAAGCACAGCACGACACCACCCGTCCTTGGAGGGACACCCGTGGCGAAGCAGAAGTTCGAGCGGACCAAACCGCACGTCAACATTGGCACCATCGGTCACATTGACCATGGCAAGACCACGCTGACGGCGGCGATCACGAAGGTCCTGCACGACGCCCACCCGGACCTGAACCCGTTCACCCCGTTCGACCAGATCGACAAGGCGCCCGAGGAGAAGGCCCGCGGTATCACCATCTCCATCGCGCACGTCGAATACCAGACGGACGCCCGGCACTACGCGCACGTCGACTGCCCGGGTCACGCCGACTACATCAAGAACATGATCACCGGTGCCGCGCAGATGGACGGCGCGATCCTGGTCGTGTCGGCGACCGACGGCCCGATGCCGCAGACGAAGGAGCACGTGCTCCTCGCTCGTCAGGTCGGCGTGCCGTACATCGTCGTCGCCCTGAACAAGGCCGACATGGTCGACGACGAGGAGATCCTGGAGCTCGTCGAGCTCGAGGTTCGCGAGCTGCTCAGCCAGTACGAGTTCCCGGGTGACGACGTTCCGGTCATCCGTGTCTCCGCTCTGAAGGCCCTCGAGGGCGACAAGGAGTGGGGCGCGAAGCTCCTCGAGCTCATGGCCGCGGTCGACGAGTCGATCCCCGAGCCGGTGCGCGACATCGAGAAGCCGTTCCTCATGCCGATCGAGGACGTCTTCACGATCACCGGTCGTGGCACGGTCGTCACCGGCCGAGTCGAGCGCGGCATCGTCAAGGTGTCGGAGACCGTCGAGATCGTCGGCATCAAGAACGAGACCCAGACCACCACGGTCACGGGTGTCGAGATGTTCCGCAAGCTGCTCGACCAGGGCCAGGCCGGTGACAACGTCGGTCTGCTCCTGCGCGGCATCAAGCGTGAGGACGTCGAGCGCGGCCAGGTCGTCGTGAAGCCGAAGAGCATCACGCCGCACACCAACTTCGAGGCCCGCGTCTACATCCTGAACAAGGACGAAGGCGGCCGTCACACGCCGTTCTTCAACAACTACCGTCCGCAGTTCTACTTCCGGACGACCGACGTGACCGGCGTCGTGACCCTCCCCGAGGGCACCGAGATGGTCATGCCGGGCGACAACACCGAGATGGTCGTTGAGCTGATCCAGCCCATCGCCATGGAGGAGGGCCTGCGGTTCGCCATCCGTGAGGGTGGCCGTACCGTCGGCGCCGGTCAGGTCCTGAAGGTCATCAAGTAGTGGGTGGGAGGTGCCGCGCGCGGTGCCGAAAGGTCCGCGCGCAGCACCTCCCTCCGTTTGCGCGAAGCATGACCGCCGCCGGCGGGGCCTCGGCTCCGTTCGGCGGTATGGGTCCCTGAACCCGGAGCGTCCGGGAGCGGGGCAAGAAGGAAGTGGTACGCCCGGCGACCGGTGCAATCCCGGAGCCCGGTCGCGGTACCCCGGGTGACGAGACAGACAGGACAGGCGAAGCCCACCATGGCGGCACAGAAGATCCGCATCCGGCTCAAGGCCTATGACCACGAGGTCATCGACAGCTCGGCGCGTAAGATCGTCGAGACCGTGACGCGGACCGGGGCGCAGGTCGCGGGTCCGGTGCCGCTGCCGACGGAGAAGAACATCTACTGCGTCATCCGGTCGCCGCACAAGTACAAGGACAGCCGCGAGCACTTCGAGATGCGCACGCACAAGCGGCTCATTGACATCCTTGACCCGACGCCGAAGACGGTCGACTCGCTCATGCGCCTCGACCTCCCCGCCGGCGTCGACATCGAGATCAAGCTGTAAGGGGCCGGGCGCAGCCATGCTCAACCGAAACTACAGGGGGCTCCTGGGCACCAAGCTCGGGATGACCCAGGTCTGGGACGCGCAGAACCGCGTCGTACCGATCACCGTGATCCAGGCCGGTCCTAACGTCGTGACCCAGGTGAAAACCCCGGACAACGACGGATATGCGGCCGTGCAGCTGGGCTACGGCGAGATCGACCCCCGGAAGACCAACAAGCCGACCCGGGGCCATTTCGCCGCCGCCGGTGTGACTCCGCGCCGCCACCTGGCCGAGCTGCGGACCGCCGACGCGGGCAACTACAGCGCGGGCCTCCAGCTCGACGGCTCGGTCTTCGACGCTGGCACGGTCGTGGACGTCACGGGCACCTCGAAGGGCAAGGGCTTCGCGGGTGTCATGAAGCGGCACGGCTTCAAGGGCCTGGGCGCCGGTCACGGCGTCGAGCGCAAGCACCGCTCGCCGGGCTCGGTCGGCGGTTGCGCCACTCCGGGCCGGGTCTTCAAGGGCCTGCGGATGGCCGGCCGCATGGGCAACGTGCGGGTCACCGTCGCCGGCCTGACCGTGCACGCGGTCGACGCCGAGCGGGGCCTGCTGCTGATCAAGGGCGCGGTTCCCGGTGTGGACGGCGGGCTGGTCTTCGTGCGCAGCGCCGCCAAGCGGCCCGCGCCGGCCGACTTCGCACCGTCGGACGCCCAGAAGGTTGAGGTGTCGGCGTGACTGAGACAACAGGCCAAGAGCGGGCCCGGACGTTTCGTAAGGCCCCCGTCGGCGAGGCGCGGACCGTCACGGTCCACGCCCCGGCTGGTGGCGAAGGCGGTACCGCGGAGCTTCCTGGCGAGATCTTCGACGTTCAGGTGAACGTCCCGCTGATCCACCAGGTCGTCGTGGCCCAGCAGGCCGCGGCCCGCCAGGGCACCCACGACACCAAGACCCGCGGTGAGGTCAGGGGCGGTGGCAAGAAGCCGTACCGGCAGAAGGGCACCGGCCGCGCGCGGCAGGGCTCGCTGCGCGCCCCGCAGTTCGCCGGCGGTGGCACCGTGCACGGCCCGACGCCGCGCAACTACGACCAGCGGACCCCGAAGAAGATGAAGGCGGCCGCGCTGCGCGGTGCCCTCTCGGACCGGGCCCGCAACAACCGGGTGCACGTCGTCTCCTCGTTCGTGGACGGCGAGACGCCGTCGACGAAGGCCGCGCTCAGCGCGCTGCTGGAGATCGCGAGCAGCCGGCGGGTGCTGGTCGTCGTGGAGCGGACCGACGAGCTCACCTGGAAGAGCCTGCGCAACGTCTCGACGGTGCACCTGCTCGACCCGGGCCAGCTGAACACCTACGACGTGATGATCAGCGACGACGTCGTCTTCACCCAGGGCGCGCTCGCCTCGTTCATCGGCCGGGGCAAGGCGCAGGAGGCAGACCAGTGATCCCCGACCCGCGGGACATCATCCTGAAGCCGGTTGTCTCGGAGAAGAGCTACGGCCTGCTCGACGAGAACGTCTACACGTTCATCGTCCGCCCGGACGCGAACAAGACCCAGATCAAGATCGCGATCCAGCAGATCTTCAACGTCCGGGTGCTGAGCGTCAACACCATCAACCGGGCCGGCAAGCGTAAGCGGACCAAGTACGGCTGGGGCCAGCGCAAGGCCACCAAGCGCGCCATGGTCAGCCTCGCCCCCGGCGACTCCATCGAGATCTTCGGTGGCCCGGGCGCGTAACGGAGAGCTGGATTAGTCATGGGAATTCGTCGTTACAAGCCCACCACTCCGGGGCGCCGCGGCTCGAGCGTGGCCGACTTCGCCGAGATCACGCGTGACCACCCGGAGAAGTCGCTTGTCCGTCCGCTGCACTCCAAGGGCGGCCGCAACGCGCACGGCCGGATCACCACCCGTCACCAGGGTGGCGGCCACAAGCGCGCCTACCGCGTCATCGACTTCCGTCGGGACAAGGACGGCGTGCCGGCCAAGGTCGCGCACATCGAGTACGACCCGAACCGCACTGCCCGGATCGCGCTGCTGCACTACGCGGACGGCGAGAAGCGGTACATCGTCGCCCCGGTGAAGCTCAAGCAGGGTGACACGGTCAGCTCGGGCGTCGGCGCGGACATCAAGCCGGGCAACGCCCTGCCGCTGCGCAACATCCCGACCGGTACCGTGATCCACAACGTCGAGCTGCGGCCCGGCGGCGGTGCCAAGATCGCCCGTAGCGCCGGCGTGAGCGTCCAGCTCGTCGCGAAGGACGGCCCGTACGCCCAGCTGCGGATGCCCTCCGGTGAGATGCGCAAGGTCGACGTCCGCTGCCGCGCGACGGTCGGCGAGGTCGGCAACGCGGAGCAGAGCAACATCAACTGGGGCAAGGCCGGCCGGATGCGCTGGAAGGGCCGTCGCCCGACCGTGCGTGGTGTCGCCATGAACCCGGTCGACCACCCGCACGGTGGTGGTGAGGGCAAGACCTCCGGTGGTCGCCACCCGGTGAACCCGAAGGGCCGCCCCGAGGGCCGGACCAGGGCCACCCGCAAGGCCAGCGACAAGCTCATCGTGAGCAACCGCAAGAAGGCGAAGCGCCGGTGAGCGCGCTAACCCGCGCAACCAGCGCCGAGAACCACCACTGAGCAGGGAGGAGGAGACACAATGCCACGCAGCCTGAAGAAGGGCCCGTTCGTCGACGACCACCTGCTCAAGAAGGTGGACGTCCAGAACGAGAAGGGCACCAAGCACGTCATCAAGACGTGGTCGCGGCGCTCGACGATCATTCCGGACATGCTGGGCCACACCATCGCGGTGCACGACGGCCGCAAGCACGTTCCGGTGTTCATCACGGAGGGCATGGTCGGTCACAAGCTCGGGGAGTTCGCCCCGACTCGGACCTTCCGCGGTCACGTGAAGGAAGACCGGAGGTCACGCCGTGGCTGACGATCTCGTCGACGGTCTGACCAGGGCCGGTCTGCCTGGCGCGAAGGCCACGGCCCGCTACGTCCGGATCTCGCCGACCAAGGCGCGTCGTGTCGTGGACCTCGTCCGCGGCCGTAACGCCAAGGAGGCGCTCGACATCCTGACGTTCGCCGCGCAGTCCGCCAGCACCGACGTCTACAAGGTGCTGCACAGCGCCATCGCGAACGCCGAGAACAACCACGGCCTCGACCCCGACACGCTGTTCGTCGGCGAGGCGTACGTGGACGAGGGCCCGACGCTGAAGCGGATTCGTCCGCGCGCTCAGGGCCGGGCCTACCGCATCCGCAAGCGGACCAGCCACATCACGATCGTGGTGGAGAGCGTGGCCCCGGCCGCGGACGGCGCCAAGAGCAACAGGAGGGCCCGGTAGTGGGGCAGAAGGTAAACCCGCACGGGTTCCGACTGGGCATCACGTCGGAGTTCACGTCGCGCTGGTACGCCGACAAGCAGTACAAGGCGTACGTCGGCGAGGACGTCAAGATTCGTAAGATGATGTCCAAGGGCATGGAGCGGGCCGGCATCAGCCGGGTCGACATCGAGCGGACCCAGGGCCGGCTGCGGGTCGACATCCACACCGCGCGGCCGGGCATCGTCATCGGCCGCCGCGGCGCGGAGGCCGACCGTATCCGTGGTGACCTCGAGAAGCTGACCGGCAAGCAGGTCCAGCTGAACATCCTCGAGGTCAAGAACCCCGAGGTGGACGCGCAGCTCGTCGCGCAGGGCGTGGCCGAGCAGCTCTCCAGCCGGGTCAGCTTCCGCCGCGCGATGCGCAAGGCGATGCAGACCGCGATGAAGGGCGGCGCGAAGGGCATCCGGGTGCAGTGCTCCGGACGTCTGGGCGGCGCCGAGATGAGCCGGTCGGAGTTCTACCGCGAGGGCCGGGTGCCGCTGCACACCCTGCGGGCGGACATCGACTACGGCTTCTACGAGGCCCGCACGACCTTCGGCCGGATCGGCGTGAAGGTCTGGATCTACAAGGGCGACGTGGTGCAGAGCCGCGCCGAGCGCGAGGCCCAGGAGGCGCTGACCCGTCAGCACCGCCGGGAGCGTCCCGCCCGTCGTGGGCCGCGCTCCGGCTCGTCCGGGACGACCACCGGTGGCACCGAGGCTGGCCGCGCCGCGGCCGCGCGCGAGCGTGGCGAGCGCCGGGGCGGGAAGCCGCAGACGGCGGCTGCCGAGGCTCCGGCCGAGGCGCCTGTCGAGGCCGAGGCCACCGCCGCGCCGGAGACGACCGCCGCGGCGGTCGCGACCCCGGACGTGTCGCCGACGCCGGCCGCCGTCGAGACGGCCGCGCCGGAGAAGGCGGAGGAGTAGGACAATGCTTATCCCTCGTAAGGTCGCGCACCGCAAGCAGCACCACCCCAAGCGGACGGGTGCTGCCAAGGGCGGGACGAGGATCGCCTTCGGCGAGTTCGCGATTCAGGCGCTCGAGCCGGCGTACGTGACGAACCGGCAGATCGAGTCGGCTCGTATCGCGATGACCCGGCACATCCGACGCGGTGGAAAGGTCTGGATCAACATCTACCCGGACCGTCCGCTGACCAAGAAGCCGGCCGAGACCCGCATGGGTTCCGGTAAGGGCTCGCCCGAGTGGTGGGTGGCGAACGTCAAGCCAGGCCGGATCATGTTCGAGCTGTCGGGCGTGGCCGAGCCGGTGGCCCGCGAGGCGATGCGCCGCGCGATCCACAAGCTCCCGATGAAGTGCCGGTTCGTGACCCGTGAAGGTGGTGCGTGATGGCTATCGCGACCTCCGCGGACGACCTGCGCGCGCTGTCCGGCGCTGACCTGGTGGACAAGCTCCGCGAGGCCAAGGAGGAGCTGTTCAACCTCCGGTTCCAGAACGCGACCGGCCAGCTCTCCAACAATCGGCGGCTGCGGGCCGTCAAGCATGAGATCGCCCGGATCTACACGGTGATGCGGGAGCGCGAGCTCGGCCTCACCGTCGACCCGGCGGCCGGCCCGGCTGACGAAGCGGAGTGACGATGGCAGACGAGACCACGACCGAGGCGGGTGCCGCCGAGCGCGGCTTCCGCAAGGTCCGCGAGGGCCTGGTCGTCAGCGACAAGATGCAGAAGACGGTCGTCGTCGCGGTGGAGGACCGGGTCCAGCACCCGCTCTACGGCAAGACGATCCGCCGGACCAAGAAGATCAAGGCGCACGACGAGGAAAGCGCTTGTGGCGTCGGTGACCGGGTGCTCCTGATGGAGACCCGCCCGCTGTCGGCCACCAAGCGCTGGCGCGTCGTCCGCGTCCTGGAGAAGGCCAAGTAGTTAGGTACCGGAGCCCCGCCGCGTCACGCGGCGGGGCGGTCCCGGTGATAGGCGAAGCCTCCCGTTGCGGCGGCTTCAACGGTGAGATTGAGAAATTCGCCGCAAGCGGGTCAGGAGCTTGAAGTGATTCAGCAGGAGACGCGCCTTAGGGTCGCCGACAACACGGGCGCGCGGGAGATCCTGTGCATCCGCGTTCTCGGCGGCTCGGGTCGTCGGTACGCGGGGATCGGCGACATCATCGTCGGCACGGTGAAGGACGCCCTGCCCGGCGCCGGCGTGAAGCGCGGCGACGTGGTGAAGGCGGTCGTGGTGCGCACCACCAAGGAGCGCCGGCGGCCGGACGGCTCCTACATCCGGTTCGACGAGAACGCAGCCGTGCTCATCCGTGACGGCGGCGACCCCCGGGGCACCCGCATCTTCGGGCCGGTCGGCCGCGAGCTGCGCGACAAGAAGTTCATGAAGATTATTTCGCTGGCGCCGGAGGTGCTTTAGACCGTGGCCGGTATGAAGATCAAGAAGGGCGACACGGTCCAGGTCATTTCCGGCAAGGACCGCGGGCTCAAGGGGAAGGTCATCCGGGCCATCCCCGACGAGCGGAAGGTCGTCGTCGAGGGCGCGAACCGGGTCACCCGGCACACCCGCGTCCAGACCACGACTCGTGGTTCGCAGTCGGGTGGCATCGTCACCCAGGAGGCTCCGATCCACGTCAGCAACGTCGCGGTTGTGGACCCGAGCGACGGGAAGCCGACCCGCGTCGGATACAAGATCAACGAGGACGGTACCAAGGTGCGGATCTCGCGCCGTACCGGTGCCGAGTTGTAGGGATCGGAATCCAAATGACTGTGACTACTGAGGCGTCGGCGATGCCGCGGCTCAAGCAGCGCTACCGCGAGGAGATCGCGCCAGGCCTGCGTGAGCAGTTCAGCTACGCGAACGTCATGCAGATCCCGGGCGTCGTGAAGGTCGTCGTCAACATGGGTGTCGGCGACGCGGCCCGCGACGCCAAGCTCATCGACGGCGCGCTGAAGGACCTGGCCGCCATCACCGGCCAGAAGCCGGCCGTACGGCGGGCGACGAAGTCCATCGCGCAGTTCAAGCTGCGCGAGGGCATGCCGATCGGCGCGAAGGTGACCCTGCGCGGCGACCGGATGTGGGAGTTCCTTGACCGGCTCGTCTCGATCGCGCTGCCCCGCATCCGGGACTTCCGTGGCCTGTCGCCGAAGCAGTTCGACGGTCGCGGCAACTACACGTTCGGCGTGACCGAGCAGTCGATCTTCCACGAGATCGACATCGACAGGATCGACCGGGTGCGCGGCATGGACATCACTGTCGTCACCACCGCGACGACTGACGACGAGGGCCGGGCGCTGCTGCGCGCGCTGGGCTTCCCGTTCCGGGAGAACTAGAAGCATGGCGAAGAAGGCTCTGATCGAGAAGGCCGCCAGCAAGCCGAAGTACGCGGTCCGCGGCTACACCCGCTGCCAGCGGTGTGGCCGTCCGCGCTCGGTGTACCGGGTGTTCGGGCTGTGCCGGATCTGCCTGCGGCAGATGGCGCACCGCGGCGAGCTGCCCGGGATCACCAAGAGCTCCTGGTAGTCGGGGGCAGTTCGGTACAGCTGGTACCGCTGTTTGGCCCGGTGGAGCCGCCTGCTGACAGGCGGCTTCATCGCGTGGAGCAGACTGGTACTTTGCCCGCGTGACGCGGGTGATCTGTAACACCACCCAGTCGCGGTAGGCCCGAGCCCACGAGGGGCACCGGGAACCGCCGTGAGGAAGGCGTCACCCAATGACGATGACCGATCCGATTGCGGACATGCTCACGCGCATCCGCAATGCCAACCGGGCGTACCACGACCGGGTGGTGATGCCGCACAGCAAGATCAAGGTGCACGTCGCCGAGATCCTCCAGCAGGAGGGCTACATCCTCGGCTGGCACGTGGAGGAGCCCGAGGCCGGGCCCGGCAAGAACCTGATCGTGGACCTCAAGTACGGCCCCAACCGGGAGCGCTCGATCGCCGGCGTGAAGCGCATCAGCAAGCCCGGTCTGCGGGTGTACGCGAAGTCCACCAACCTGCCGAAGGTGCTCGGCGGCCTGGGCGTGGCGATCATCTCCACGTCGTCAGGGCTGCTCACCGATCGGCAGGCCGGTAAGCGGAAGGTGGGCGGGGAAGTCCTCGCCTACGTCTGGTAGGGGGTCCCGAGATGTCTCGCATCGGCCGTCTGCCGATTTCGGTGCCGAGCGGCGTCGAGGTGTCCCTCGATGGCCAGCACGTCACCGTGAAGGGCCCGAAGGGCACCCTCTCGCACACCGTCGTCGAGCCGATCACGGTCGCCCAGGAAGAGGGCCAGGTCGTGGTCGCCCGCCCGGACGACGAGCGCAACTCACGCGCGCTGCACGGCCTGACCCGGACGCTGGTCTCCAACATGGTCATCGGCGTCACCACGGGCTACTCGAAGACGCTGGAGATCGTCGGCGTCGGGTACCGCGTGCAGGCCAAGGGCTCCGACCTGGAGTTCGCGCTCGGTTTCAGTCACCCGGTGCCGGTCAAGGCGCCGGAGGGCATTCGGTTCGAGGTACAGACCCCGACCCGCTTCGTCGTGCACGGCATCGACAAGCAGCTCGTCGGCGAGGTCTCCGCCAAGATCCGTGGCCTGCGCAAGCCCGACCCGTACAAGGGCAAGGGCGTGCGGTACCAGGGCGAGGTCGTCCGCCGCAAGGTCGGGAAGACCGGGAAGTAGGAGATAGATCATGGCTGTGAGCCTCACCGCCAGTTCCCGGCGCCGGATCTCCCGGCTCCGCCGCCACGCCCGGGTCCGCAAGCGGGTCACCGGCACCCCGATCCGTCCGCGGCTCGTCGTCACGCGCTCCTCGCGGCACATCTACGCGCAGGTCATCGACGACGTCGCCGGCCACACCCTCGCTGCCGCCTCGACGCTGGACGCCTCGCTGCGTACGGCCGACGGCGACAAGACCGCGCTGGCCCGTGAGGTCGGCAAGCTGGTCGCCGAGCGCGCGAAGGCCGCTGGGCTGTCCGCCGTCGTCTTCGACCGGGGTGGGCGTACCTACCACGGCCGGATCGCGGCGCTGGCAGACGCGGCCCGCGAGGCGGGGCTGGACTTCTGATGACCACGACAAAGGAGATGTTCTAGATGCCAGGCCAGCAGCGCCGTGGCGGCGGCGCCGGCGGCTCCGACCGCCGTGAGCGCCGGGACCGCTCAGGCGGCGGCCCGGCGCAGGAGAAGACCGCCTACGTCGAGCGCGTCGTCGCGATCAACCGCGTGGCCAAGGTCGTCAAGGGTGGCCGCCGGTTCAGCTTCACCGCGCTCGTCGTGGTCGGGGACGCGGACGGCACCGTCGGCGTCGGCTACGGCAAGGCCAAGGAGGTGCCCGCGGCGATCGCCAAGGGCGTCGAGGAGGCCAAGAAGCACTTCTTCAAGGTGCCGCGGATCGGCTCGACGATCCCGCACCCGATCCAGGGCGAGGCTGCGGCCGGCGTCGTGCTGCTCAAGCCGGCTTCCCCGGGTACCGGTGTCATCGCCGGTGGCCCGGTGCGCGCGGTGCTGGAGTGCGCGGGCGTGCACGACGTGCTGTCGAAGTCGCTCGGCTCGTCCAACCCGATCAACATCGTGCACGCGACCGTCGCCGCGCTGCGCGGGCTGACTCGTCCCGAGGAGATCGCGGCGCGCCGCGGCCTGCCGCTGGAGGACGTTGCCCCGCCGGCGATGCTGCGGGCGCGGGCGGCCGCCGGAGCAGGTGTGTGATGGCCTCTCTGCGGATCACTCAGGTCCGGTCCCCGATCGGCGGCACCCACAACCAGCGGGCGACGTTGAAGACCCTGGGCCTGCGGAAGATCAACGCGTCCACCGTGCGCGAGGACACCCAGCAGATCCGGGGCATGATCCGGACCGTGGCGCACCTGGTGACGGTCGAGGAAGTGAACTGAGATGGCCGAACTGACCAAGGACGCCCCCGAGGCGAGCACGGCCGAGCGTGGCCGGGCGCTGAAGCTGCACCACCTGCGTCCCGCGCCGGGTGCGAACCGGCCCAAGATGCGGGTCGGTCGCGGCGAGGGCTCCAAGGGCAAGACCGCCGGTCGTGGCACCAAGGGCTCCAAGGCGCGCAAGCAGGTTCCGGCCACCTTCGAGGGTGGCCAGATGCCGCTGCACATGCGGATCCCGAAGCTCAAGGGCTTCAAGAACCGCTGGCGCACCGAGTACCAGGTGGTCAACGTCGCCACCCTCGCCGAGCTGTTCCCGCAGGGCGGCCAGGTGGGCGTCGACGAGCTCGTGAAGGCGGGCGCTGTTCGTAAGAATGCGCTCGTCAAGGTGCTCGGCGACGGGGACCTCGGCGTCGCGCTGCAGGTGAGCGCGCACGCGTTCTCGGGTTCCGCTCGCGACAAGATCGCCGCCGCTGGCGGCAGTGTCACCGAAGTGTGAGATCGGGGACGGGCGCGGGCGCGTCCGTCCCCTTTCGGTGAACACTGGGTCGAGGCACCGGGTCCGCTCGGCTGCCGGTGGCCCGGTGATCCCGTGGGGGCCGCGGGTTTCTGACTGACCTCCGCGGAGGTGATGTCGGGACTCGTGAGCCTCAGGTGCTGTTACAGTCGCCTCACGGCGTCCGGAACATCCATCGGACAGCTCGTCCGGCGGACCGTCGCCGTCTCTCGTTCGTGTACTTCCCCCCTGCAGGAGGAGCCGTGCTCACCGCCTTCACGCGGGCTTTCCGCACGCCCGACCTGCGCAAGAAGCTGCTTTTCACGTTCGGGATCGTGGTCCTGTTCCGGATCGGCAGCGTCCTGCCCGCGCCTGGTGTCTCCTACGGCGCGGTGCACACCTGTCTGAGTACCGCGAGCACGGGCGCGAGCAACGTCTACTCGTTGATCAACCTGTTCAGCGGCGGCGCGCTGCTGCAGTTGTCGATCTTCGCGCTGGGCATCATGCCCTACATCACCTCCAGCATCATCCTTCAGCTGCTCGTCGTGGTCATTCCGCGGCTTGAGCAGCTCAAGAAGGAAGGCAGCGCGGGTGAACAGAAGATCACCCAGTACACCCGCTACCTGACCATCGCGCTCGGCATCCTCCAGGCGACCGGCATCGTGGCGCTGGCCCGCAGCGGCCGGCTGTTCCCGGACTGCTCGGCTCAGATCATCCCGGACACCAGCCTCTTCCGCATCGCGACGATCGTCATCACGATGACCGCGGGCGTGGGCGTGATCATGTGGCTCGGTGAGCTGATCACCGCCCGGGGCATCGGTAACGGTATGTCGCTGCTGATCTTCACCTCGATCGCCTCCCGGCTGCCGTCCCAGGGCACCGCGATCCTCCAGGTCGCCGGCGGCGTCGTCTTCACCCTGGTCTGCCTGCTGGGCCTGGCGATCGTCGTCTTCGTCATCCTCGTCGAACAGTCGCAGCGCCGCATCCCGGTGCAGTACGCCAAACGCCTGATCGGCCGGCGCATGTACGGCGGGACGTCGACCTACCTGCCGATCAAGGTGAACCAGGCGGGCGTCATCCCCGTCATCTTCGCCTCGTCGCTGCTGCAGCTGCCGCAGCTGGTCGGCCAGGTGTGGAACAACAAGGGCTTCCAGGACTTTGAGACTCGTTACCTGTCGAAGGGTGACCATCCGCTCTATCTAGCGACCTACGGGCTGCTCATCATCTTCTTCACGTACTTCTACGTCGCGATCACGTTCAATCCGACCGAGGTCGCCGACAACATGAAGAAGTACGGAGGGTTCATCCCGGGCATCAGGCCCGGGCGCCCCACCGCCGAGTATCTTGATCACGTCCTCTCCCGGATCACCCTGCCGGGTTCGCTGTTCCTGGGGGTGATCACAGTTCTTCCGCTCGCGTTGCTGAACCTGACGAAGGACCAGCCCTTCCCCTTCGCGGGGACGTCGGTGCTGATCATGGTGGGGGTGGGACTGGAAACCGTGAAGCAGATCGAGAGCCAGCTCATGCTCCGCAACTACGAAGGCTTCCTCCGGTAGTGCGCCTCGTACTGGTCGGACCACCGGGAGCAGGCAAGGGTACGCAGGCCGCGTTCATCGCCTCGGCGCGGTCGATTCCCAAGATCTCCACCGGTGACATCTTCCGTGCGAACGTCCGAGAAGGCACGGAGCTCGGTATCCAGGCCAAGCACTACATGGACGCGGGTGACCTCGTTCCCGACGAGATCACGATCGGTATGGTGCGCAACCGCCTTGCCGAGGACGACGCGGTCAAGGGCTTCCTGCTGGACGGATTCCCTCGCAACGTCCCGCAGGCCGAGGTGCTCGCCGGGATGCTCGAGGCGATGGGCACCCAGCTCGACGTGGTGCTTGAGCTCGTCGTGGACGACGACGAGGTGGTGCGGCGGCTGTCCGGTCGGCGGACCTGCCGCTCGTGCGGGCACATCTGGCACGTGGACTTCGATCCACCCACCGTGGAGGACGTCTGCGACCGGTGCAACGGCGCGCTGTTCCAGCGTGACGATGACCGGGCCGAGACCATCCGGCACCGCCTGGAGGTCTACGCCGAGCAGACCGCGCCGTTGGTGTCCTGGTACGCCGAGCGTGGGGTACTGATCGGTATCGACGCGACCGGCCCGGTGGACAACGTCACCGAGCGCGCGATCGACGCCCTGCGTCACCACGGTTCCTGAGCGTCTCACGCCTAGCGCGCTCGGGTCCTGCGGCGCGGTGGACAAGATCCACCAGCGAGCTTGTTGTGGCTGAGGACTATCGTCGTTCCAGAAGCCCCGTCGGTGACCACGTGGGCCGGTCGGCCCACCCGGGTTGGCCTGCCCGGATCGGCCGCGGGGCACCGTGAACGAGAGCGAAGACCGGGACAAGGGTTATGGCGCGACGAGAGCACGTCCAGATCAAGACGGCGGCGGAGATCGCCAAGATGCGGGTCGCCGGGCTGCTGGTCGCGCAGGCGCTCGACCGGCTGCGGGAGGCCGCGCTCCCCGGTGCCACCACCGCCGACCTGGACGCGGTGGCTGAGAAGACCATCCGCGCCGGCGGCGGCATCCCGTCGTTCAAGGGCTATGCGCATCCGCCGTATCCGGCGTCGATCTGCAGCTCGGTGAACGACGAGGTCGTCCATGCGATCCCGAACCGCAAGCGGGTGCTGCACGACGGCGACATCATCTCGATCGACTGCGGCGCCATCGTCGACGGCTGGCACGGCGACGCGGCCATCACGGTGCCGGTCGGCACGGTCGACCCCGCGATCCTAGAGATGATCAAGGTCTGTGAGGACTCGCTGTGGGCCGGCCTCGCCGCGGCCCAGCTCGGTGGCCGGCTGACCGACATCTCGCATGCCGTCGAGCAGCACGTCCAGCCGCGTGGCTTCGGCATCGTCGACAACTACGGCGGTCACGGCATCGGTACCGAGATGCACCAGCCGCCCCACATCCTCAACCACGGCCGGGCCGGCCGCGGCATCAAGCTGGTCGCCGGCCTCGCGCTCGCGATCGAGCCGATGATCACCATGGGCTCGCCGGACACCCGGGTGCTCGACGATGACTGGACCGTGTCGACCGTCGACGGTTCCTGGGCGGCCCACACCGAGCACACCGTCGCCGTCACCCCGCGCGGCCCGTGGGTGCTGACCGCGCATGACGGCGGCGCCGCCAGGTTCGCCGAGCTGGGGATCGCCTGCGGCGCGCCCGCGGAGGCAAAGTCCTGATCCGGGCGTCCGCCGAGGTGGGCTCAGCGTCCGCCGGAGGTGGACCACGCTGTCGCTCCGACGCCGGAGGGCCGCGGCGCTGATTCGCCCTTGACGAAGTGGGCGCGTAGACTCTCAAGGCGGTGGTCTCTCGCGCCTGCCATCTCTCTGGTCTGCCTTGCCTGGGCGGGGCTGTCTAGGCGGGGTTGCCCGGCTTGGCTGGTAACGGACTGATTCACGATCGCCCAGTCATCGGCGACTGTCTGTGCTGGGCGTTCCTGACGGGCGCGGCTGTCTGGGCCACCGGGTCGGCCATCGTGGTGGCCCGGCTTCCGCCGGTTTCCCGATGGCTTGGGCTGTTTGCTTCTGGGGCGCCCGCCCCGAGGGTCGCACACGTCAGGACAGTGGAGGACATGCCGAAGAAGGACGGGGCAATCGAGATCGAGGGCCGGGTCGTCGAGCCGCTCCCGAACGCCATGTTTCGGGTTGAGCTGCAGAACGGGCACCGCGTTCTCGCCCACATCAGCGGCAAGATGCGCCAGCACTACATCCGGATTCTTCCGGAGGACCGGGTGGTGGTCGAGCTGTCGCCCTACGACCTGTCCCGCGGACGCATCGTCTACCGCTACAAGTGAGTCGGGGTGGAGTGTGGTCGCGGACCGCGCTCCCCGTTCCGACTTCACTTGATGTCTGCCCAGGGGGGCCGTTCCCCCACAGATCCGCTGGCGCGGATCAGTGGGGACCCCGGCGCCCTGGAACCCCCGCTGTCGAGCTTCGCTCGACGGGGGGCTAGCTGCTCAGGGTGTCACTGAACCAGGTCTGCTGAAATGGATCTGGGGGCGCCCGATAGCCAGGAACACCATGGTCGGGCCTAGTTCGGCCGGGGTGGTCTTGGTTCCCTTGTTGACTGACTCAAGCGCGGCCCGCGGCTGCGCGCAGGAGGTAACGGCAGCCGTGAAGGTCAAGCCGAGCGTCAAGAAGATCTGCGACAAGTGCAAGGTGATCCGTCGTCACGGGCGTGTCATGGTGATCTGCGACAACCTGCGTCACAAGCAGCGCCAGGGCTGAAACCCGGGCGTCGGAGGCTGCCCGCCGAATCGCGGGCAGCCTCCCGCCGGATTCCGCTCGGAACGTCAGTCCCGGAGGGCGACCTCCGGCCCGGGTAGCGAGCTTGGCTCGTGCGGGGGCCTCAGCCGGTGAGCTGGAGCCGACGGGCAGGGGAGTAGTCTGATCCCCGCATGGTGTGACCTGACGTCCGCCGCCGGAGTTCCGGCTGGGCGAACTCGTCAGGCGCAGCTACACATCAAGCGTCGTCAGGGCGCGGTGGGGCCGCAAGCGTATGGATGCGGCAGCCCGTGTCACAACCCCCGGTCGGAGGCCGGGGCCTTGTCGGTCTGGTTGACCGATAGGGACGGCGACGCCCGATACCTCCGAAGCAGGAAGGAACCACCTTCATGGCACGCCTTTCGGGCGTTGACCTTCCCCGTGAGAAGCGGGTCGAGATCGGCCTGACCTACATCTTCGGGATCGGCCGCACCCGCGCGAAGGAGACCCTGGTCGCGACCGGGGTCAACCCGGACACCCGGGTCCGTGACCTCAGCGAGGACGAGGTCATCAGGCTTCGTGAATGGATCGACGGGCACTACCGCGTCGAGGGCGACCTGCAGCGGGAGATCAAGCAGGACATCCGCCGCAAGATGGAGATCGGCTGCTACCAGGGCCTCCGTCACCGGCGCAACCTTCCTGTGCACGGTCAGCGGACGCACACCAACGCCCGCACCCGCAAGGGCCCGCGTCGCGCCATCGCCGGCAAGAAGAAGGCCGGCAAGAAGTAGTCACCGGTCTCGCCGCCCCTGATGACCAGGTCTCGGGGTGGCACCACCGGCCGTTGACCGACGACCTCGTAGACGGAGATCACGAAAGCACATGCCTCCCAAGACTCGCACAGGTCCTGGCGTCAAGAAGGTTCGGCGCAAGGAGAAGAAGAACGTCGCCCACGGGCACGCGCACATCAAGAGCACCTTCAACAACACCATCGTGTCGATCACGGACCCGACCGGGAACGTGATCTCGTGGGCGTCCGCCGGCCACGTGGGCTTCAAGGGCTCGCGTAAGTCGACGCCGTACGCCGCGCAGATGGCCGCTGAGAACGCCGCGCGCAAGGCGCAGGAGCACGGCATGCGCAAGGTGGACGTGTTCGTGAAGGGCCCCGGCTCCGGCCGGGAGACCGCGATCCGGTCGCTGCAGGCGGCTGGCCTCGAGGTCGGCACCATTCAGGACGTCACGCCCACCCCGCACAACGGTTGCCGGCCCCCCAAGCGGCGCCGGGTCTGACCGGGCTATATCGGACGAGAGAGAAGAAGGAAGACATGGCCCGTTACGTCGGCCCGGACTGCAAGCGTTGCCGTCGCGAGAAGACCAAGCTGTTCCTCAAGGGCAGCAAGTGCGAATCGCCGAAGTGCCCGATCGAGATTCGGCCCTACCCGCCGGGTGAGCACGGCCGGGGTCGCACCAAGGACTCCGAGTACCTCCTCCAGAAGCGCGAGAAGCAGAAGTGCGCCCGGATCTACGGCGTGCTCGAGAAGCAGTTCCGCGGCTACTACGACGAGGCGAACCGTCGCTCCGGCAAGACCGGTGACGAGCTGCTGAAGATCCTCGAGTCGCGGCTCGACAACGTCGTCTACCGGGCCGGCTTCGCGCCGTCCCGCGACGCCGCCCGTCAGGCCGTCCGGCACGGTCACGTGCAGGTCAACGGCGGCAAGGTGGACATCCCCAGCTACCGGGTCAGCGACAACGACATCGTCGAGATCGCGCCGAAGTCGCGGGAGCTCACCCCGTTCATCGTCGCTCGCGAGACCGCCGGTCAGCGGACCGTTCCGGCCTGGCTCGAGGTCATCTCCAGCCAGATGCGGATCCTGGTCCACTCGCTCCCCGCCCGTGGTGCCATCGACACCCAGGTCCAGGAGCAGCTGATCGTCGAGCTCTACTCGAAGTAGGGTTTCGCGGTCGCCGGGCGCGGAGCGCCCGGCGACCGCGAAACCGGCTCGGGCGCTGGGCGCCCTCGCCAGCCCTGTATCGGGGCGGGCGTGGATGCCCGGGGTGGGCCGCGGTCCGGGGTAGGTATCTCGGTCGCGTTCCAGCCGAAGCTCCCGAACGTGTGGTTTTGTCGGCCTTCGGCCGTCGGGTCTGACCCGGCGGCCGATGGTCGTCTCACCCCTGCGCCTCTGCATTTGCTACCGAGGCGCAGAATGGTCTACGGCGAGTGTGCGGACCGAAGCTCCTCGCCGTCGCCTCCCCTTGAGGGAGGCACTGCACGGCGTCATATGGCGGGCGTCGTGGTTGGAAGGAAGTAGCTCATGCTTATTGCTCAGCGTCCTACGCTGGCCGAGGAGCCGATCGCCGAGTTCCGGTCGCGGTTCGTGATCGAGCCGCTGGAGCCTGGTTTCGGCTACACCCTGGGCAACTCGCTGCGTCGCACCCTGCTGTCGTCCATCCCCGGTGCCTCGGTGACGAGCATCCGGATCGACGGCGTGCTGCACGAGTTCTCCACGGTTCCCGGGGTCAAGGAAGACGTCACCGACGTGATCCTGAACCTCAAGGAGCTCGTCGTCAGCTCGGACAACGACGAGCCGACGGTGATGTACCTGCGCAAGCAGGGCCCCGGCGAGGTCACCGCGGCGGACATCGCGCCGCCGGCCGGCGTCGAGGTGCACAACCCCGAGCTGCACCTGGCCACCATCAACGACAAGGGCAAGCTCGAGATCGAGCTGACCGTCGAGCGTGGTCGTGGCTACGTCAGCGCGGCCCAGAACAAGCAGCCTGGCCAGGAGATCGGCCGTATCCCGATCGACTCGATCTACTCGCCGGTGCTGAAGGTCACCTACAAGGTCGAGGCGACTCGTGTCGAGCAGCGGACCGACTTCGACAAGCTGATCGTCGACGTCGAGACCAAGCCGTCGATCTCGCCGCGCGACGCGATGGCGAGCGCCGGCAAGACCCTGGTCGGCCTGTTCGGGCTGGCCCAGGAGCTCAACGCCGAGGCGGAGGGCGTCGACATCGGCCCGTCCGCGCAGGACGCGCAGCTGGCCGCTGACCTGGCCCTGCCGATCGAGGAGATGGACCTGACCGTCCGCTCCTACAACTGCCTCAAGCGCGAGGGCATCCACACGATCGGCGAGCTCGTCTCGCGCAGCGAGGCGGACCTGCTCGACATCCGCAACTTCGGTCAGAAGTCGATCGACGAGGTGAAGACCAAGCTGGGGGCCATGGGCCTGCAGCTCAAGGACAGCCCGCCCGGGTTCGACCCGCGGCAGGCCGTCGACACCTACGGGACCGACACCTACAGCCCGCCGTTCTCCGCCGGTCACGACGACGACGGCAGCGAGTACGTCGAGACCGAGCAGTACTGAGTTTCTTTGTTCGTGGCGTCCGGGCGCTGAGTCTCTGGTTCGTGGCGTCCGGGCGCGGCGCTCCGGCCCCGACCTTGCTTCGCTGCGGTCGGGACCTCCGCGCCGTGTCCTCCGCCACGAACGGGGTCTTCGCTCCGTCGGGTCGGCCAGTCAGGCGGCTTCGCTTCGCTCGCAGCCTGCTGGCCGACCCGACTACGCGAAGACTTGGGCTCAGGGCACCGAGCTGACCGAGTCGGGGGGCCGCTTCGCTTCGCTGGCGGCTTCTGGGTCGGGGCGCTGGGGTGGCTTGATCTGTTTGGCTTGGTTGGTTCGTCTGTAAGACCTGTTCGCAGGGATCCACGTTGGGTGGGGTTTCGGTTCCGACCGGGGGGCCGGGGCACTGCCTGACCAAGGTTCTGATCTCGCTCGACGGGCGAGGTTGGGGCCGTGTCGCGGGCTTGGCTCGCGGCCGTGGAGATGTCCGTCCCGGTCGGCTCTGAGGTGCTTCGCACCGCGAAAGGAACGAGGAACTCGAATGCCCACTCCGAGGAAGGGCGCCCGGCTCGGCGGCAGCCCGGCCCACCAGCGGCTGATTCTCGCGAACCTGGCGACCTCGCTGTTCGAACACGGCGCGATCACCACGACCGAGACCAAGGCGAAGGCGCTGCGCCCGTACGCCGAGAAGCTGGTCACCTTCGCCAAGCGGGGTGACCTGCACGCCCGTCGCCAGGTGATGCGCGTCATCCGCGACAAGTCGGTCGTCCACGAGCTGTTCACCGAGATCGGCCCGCGGTACGAGAACCGCAACGGTGGCTACACCCGGATCACCAAGGTCGGGTTCCGCAAGGGCGACAACGCCCAGCTGGCCCGGATCGAGCTCGTCGAGGCGCTGACGGTCGGCCAGTCGGCCGTGGCCGAGGCCGAGCGCGCCCGCGGTACCCGGTTCGCCGACCGCAAGGCGCCGACCGGTGCGACCGCCGAGGCCGCCGAGGACTTGGCGAAGGAGTCGCCGACCGCGGCCGCCGTCGCCCTCGAGGCCGAAGAGGCCAAGGCGGCGGAGGCCACCACGGCCGAGCCGGCCGAGTCGGCCGACGGCGACACCGAAGCCTGACGTCCTCCGGGCCCCAGGGCCTCCGGGGAGAGGAGCCCGCCACCCGCACCGGGAGGCGGGCTCCTCGCCGTCTGCCCGCTCCACGGCCCCGATCGCCGGTGGGACCCGGGGCTGACACGGGGTAGCCGAAGGTGCGATCGTGAGAGCGTCGCCAGCGCTCCGCGCCGGCCTGCCACGGCTGTGGCGCGACCGAACCATCCGAACCACCGAACCATCCGAACCACCGCGACCGGCAGATCAGTTTGATGGACGCGCTAGCGCGGAAAGCAAGCAGCTCGGGAAGCAAGGAGATAACGAGCGCCTTGACCATCTTCGGCGCCGACGGCCTCCAACGGCTCCGGATCGACCTCGCCTATGACGGGACGCCGTTCGCCGGCTGGGCCCGCCAGCCTGGCCAGCGAACCGTGCAGGGCGACGTGGAGGACGCCCTGATGCGGGTGGCGAGGCTGCCCGCCGTGCGGCTCACCGTGGCCGGTCGGACCGACGCGGGGGTGCACGCCGCCAGGCAGGTCGCGCACGTCGACATCCCCGACGAGGTTCCACTCGGTGGGCTCGCCCGCCGGCTCAACGGCGTTCTCGACCGCGCGGTGCGGATTCTCGGGATCGGGCCGGCGCCGGTCGGGTTCGACGCCCGCTTCTCGGCGCTCTCCCGCCGGTACAACTACCGGATCAGCGACGCGCCCTACGGTGCCGATCCGCTGCGCCGCCACGACACCCTCGCCTGGCCCCGGCCGCTGGACCCGGCGGTCATGCGGCTGGCCGCGCTGGCGCTGCTCGGGGAACACGACTTCGCCGCGTTCTGCCGCCGCCGGGAGGGGGCGACGACGGTCCGCACGCTGCTGCGCCTCGATGTCCGTCGCGGCCCCGACGGCGTGCTCGTCGCCGACGTCGAGGCGGACGCGTTCTGCCACTCGATGGTCCGGGCGCTCGTCGGCGCGCTCGTCGGCGTCGGCGAGGGCCGCCAGCCACCGGGTTGGATCCCCCAGATGCTGGCCAGAGCGGTGCGCAGCCCGGGCGTGACCGTGCTGCCGGCACATGGGCTCACGCTGGTCGAGGTGCGCTACCCGCCCGATGCCGACCTCGCCGCCCGTGCCGAGGTCACCAGGGCCGTCCGCGTCTCGCCGACGCTGTCCGGCTGACTCCCCGCTCTTGGACGGCCTGGCGCCGCTCCGCCCGGATCCGGTCGCTCCACCCGGCTACGTCCGGGTGGAGGCTCGGCCTCAGCCCCGGTAGCCGCGGCCGAGCACCGCGCGGTCGTCGAGCGGCGACGTGGTGATCTTCTTGAGGTCGGTGGCGGCGTCCGTGAGCACCGCGTCGGTCGCCTTGCCCTTGGTGTCGTCCGAGTAGGCGAGCTGGAGCAGGACGGCGTAGTGGCCGTCGTTGAAGGCTGTCCGCCAGTTGTTGTTGCCGTTCGGGCCGCTGATCTTCGCGCCGGGCAGCGTTCCGTTCGGCAGCGGCAGCGGGGTCACGCCGCCGGCACCGGCGCCGAGCGCCTGTACCGCGTTCTTGGCGGTCGTGACGCTGTCGACGACGAGGACGCTGATGCCCGCGAGCAACCGGCGCCCGGACTTGTCCGCCTCGCCGACGTAGAGCGCCCGGACCAGTTGGCGGCACAGCGGGCCCGGCGTCACCGGGGCGGCCGGCGTCGTCGCGGCCGAGGCGCCTGGCGCGGCCGCGCCGCTGGCCGACGGCCCGGGGGCCGGGGTGGCCGCCGCCGCCGTGGGCAGCGGGGCCTGGCCCGCCAATGCGAGCGCGACGATGCCGGTGAGGTCGGGGCAGCCCTGGTCGAGCTTGGTGGCGACCCGGGTGTACGTGTGCGCGCCGGCGACGACGGAGCCGTCCCGGAAGAACTCGTTCGCGGTCACCGGGTCGGAGTCCGTGAACGCGGAGTCCAGGAAGTCGGCCGGCACCGGCTGCGCGGTCGGAAGTGGTGCCGGTGGCGCGGCGCTGGTGCCGGACGAGCCGCCGGTCATCGTCCAGTAGGTGACGCCGCCGACGATGAGGACCACCACGGCGATGATCAGAACCCGTGGACCGCGGCCGAGGCGCGGCCTCGAGGCCCGTCCGTCCGCGGGAGCCGGGTCCTTCGGGACTCGGCCCGCGGGAGCCGGGTCCTGCGACCAGCGGCGTGCGGCCGCTCGCCTGCCCTCGCCGAACCGGCTGGCACGTGGCGCCGCGGCGGCCTTCTCCTCGACGGCGTCGTCCTGGTCGTCCTCGGAATAGTCGTCGTCGTACTCGTCGTCAGCCAGGCCGTCGTCCAGGTCCGCGACGTCCTCGTACTCGTCGTCCTCTTCGCCCTCGTCACCCAGATCGTCGTCGTCCAGATCGTCGTCCTCGGGCCAGCCGGGGTAGCTCTGGTCGAGCGGCGGCTCGGCCGAGTTGTGCCGGTCGGCGACAGGGCGGGGCACGTAACGAGGCCGCAGGATGCCGCCGGTGGCCGGGTCGAGCGGGCCGACCAGTGACGCACGGTCGACCGGGCCGGTGCCTGGTCCGGTGGGGTGTGGGCCCGTGAGGGGCCAGTCGTCGCTGGGGGTCCAGCTGTCCCTAAGGGGCGAGGTGCTGTGTGGGGGCCATCCGGCTGCCGCCTGGGCGCCGGTGGCCGAGCTCCAGTCGTCGCCGCGCCGATCGGAGTCCCCGAGCTCCGAGCCGGCGTCCCGCCAAGGATCGGTGCCGCTCATTCGACCGACGGTAGCCGATTGCTATGATCTTCCAGACATCCCTCCCCAATCGGACGGCCTCAGCTGGTCAGCCTCAGCTGGTCGGTCTCAGCTGGTCGGTCCCAGGCGATCGGTCTCGGCTGGCCGGCGCTTCCGGTCTCGGTGTGGTCTCGTCTGGCCGCACCGCGGAACCGGGCCGTGGCCTCCGCTGGAGGGGCAGGGGCGAGGTGGTGGGACGCCGGCGGCGGCAGCCGTCCAGAGCCTGGTAACCTCAAAGACTGCGGCGCGTGACACGACTGTCGAACGCGCGCGTTTTCACACTCTTGACGCGCTTGCTGCGGTTGGACCTCCTCAGGCGAGGTGGACCGGACGGAGCGTCGTCCCGACGAAGAAGGCAGACCTGTGCGCACGTACCAGCCCAAGCCCGCGGATATCCAGCGTGCGTGGCATGTCATCGACGCCAGCGACGTCGTCCTCGGCAAGCTGGCGAGCCAGGCTGCCCAGCTACTTCGTGGGAAGCACAAGGCGTACTTCGCCCCGCACATCGACACCGGTGACTTCGTCATCGTCGTGAACGCCGGGAAGGTGTCGCTCTCGGGTTCGAAGCGGGAGCAGTCGCAGTACTACCGCCACTCGGGCTACCCGGGTGGTCTTCGCAGCACCAGCTACGGCGAGCTGCTCGACACGCGGCCTCAGCTGCTCGTCGAGAAGGCCATCAAGGGGATGCTTCCCAAGAACAAGCTCGGCCGGGCCCAGGCTCGCAAGCTCAAGGTCTACGCGGGCCCGATCCACCCGCACCAGGCCCAGCAGCCGCAGCCGTACGACATCGTCCAGGTCGCGCAGTAGCGGGGGCGGGCCGCCTGTTCGCTGCCCTTCGGGCAGCTCCCGGCGGCCCCGCTCCTGGATGTCTGCCCGGGGGGGCGACCCCCCGGACCCCCCGGTGTCTCGCTTCGCGAGACCTTGAGCCGGTCGCTGGGGGGCTCGCTCGGTGAAACTCTGGGTAGTTCGCTGGGGGCTCGTTCGCGGGACCTTGGGGCGCTGACTGGGGGCTCGCTTCGCGAGGGTTTGAGTCACTTTAGATCTTGAGTCGTCAGAGATACGCGTTCTCCCTCTTCGCTGGCTCCGGCCAGGGCGGTGGGTGGGTCGCCGCACAAGCCGAAAGATCTGACCCGGGGGTCGGGTCCTCGGACCCCCGAATGTCGCGCTCGCGCGACCACGAACCGCAAGGAAGGAACGCGACGTGTCTGTCGTGACCGACGTCCAGGGCAACCCGCGGGCCACCGGCCGCCGCAAGGAGGCGGTCGTCCGCGTCCGCCTGCTCCCCGGTTCCGGGAACTGGTCCCTGAACGGACGCTCCCTGGAGAACTACTTCCCCAACAAGGTGCACCAGCAGCTGGTCAACGAGCCGCTGAAGGCGCTCGACAAGGCCGAGAGCTACGACATCGTGGCGCTGCTGCACGGTGGCGGCATCTCCGGCCAGGCCGGCGCGCTGCGCCTCGCGATCTCTCGCGCCCTGATCATCGTCGAGGAGGACTCCCGCCCGACGCTGAAGAAGGCCGGCTTCCTCTCGCGTGACTCGCGGGCCAAGGAGCGCAAGAAGTACGGCCTCAAGAAGGCCCGTAAGGCGCCTCAGTACTCGAAGCGTTAAGTACGCACCCCAGGGGGATCTCCCTGGGAGCCCCGGCCCCGTGGTTCGCGTGGCCGGGGCTTCGACGTGCGGTGACTTCTCTGATCGCGGTGACACCCGCCTGTCGGCCATCCTGGACGGGCGGGTTTTCGCCGTTTTCGGCGCCTGTCGGCAGCCCCGGGACCGGCCGCGGGGACACTCGCGGCCGGCGCGCCGTCCTCCTGGCGGCGGGCCTCGACGGAACTCACGGCCAGGTCGGCGAAGATGATGGCTGTCCGGCCCGCCGACGCGGGCCGGGAAGCGCGGTCCTCTGGGGGACGGCCGGGCTGACCAGTGCCGGCGGCTGGACTCGCGGCGGCGTCCGAGGACCGGACGCCAGGCCGTCCCGCTGCCGGCGCGGGCACGACATGGAGCTCGGCGAACTCCGATGGTTGGGGGGCCCGTGATGGGGCGGCTGTTCGGTACCGATGGCGTGCGCGGCGTCGCGAACGTCGACCTGACGGCGGAGCTGGCGCTGCGCCTCGCGGAGGCCGCGGTCGAGGTGCTCACCGAGAACCGGGCGGCCCTGACGCCCCGGGCGGCCGGAGACCGGCCCATCGTGGTCGTCGGGCGGGACACCCGGCCCTCGGGTGAGTTCCTCGAGGCCGCGGTCCTCGCGGGGCTCGCCTCCCGGGGTGCCGACGTCGTCCGGGTCGGGGTGGTACCGACCCCCGCGGTGGCGCACATCGTCGCCGCGACCGGGGCCGACCTCGGCGTGATGCTCTCCGCCAGCCACAACCCGATGCCCGACAACGGGATCAAGCTCTTCGCCGCCGGTGGGCACAAGCTGCCGGACGAGGTCGAGGACGCCATCGAGGCCCGGCTGCGGACCCAGCCGGCCGGGCGCCCCACCGGCGCGGCGGTCGGGCGGGTCCGCGACGAGCCCGGCTACATCGACGGTGTCGTCGACGGCTACGTCAAGCACCTGCTCGCCACCCTGCCGCTCCGGCTCGACGGGCTGCGGGTCGTCGTCGACTGCGCCCAGGGCGCCGCTTCCCGGCTCGCGCCCAGGGTGCTGCGCGAGGCCGGGGCCGAGGTGATCGCGCTGCACGCCGACGGCGACGGCGAACACATCAACGACGGCTGCGGGGCCACGCATCTGGACAGCCTGCGGGCGGCCGTACTGGCCCACGGGGCGGACGTCGGCATCGCGCACGACGGTGACGCGGACCGGTGCCTCGCGGTCGACGCCGACGGCGAGATCGTCGACGGGGACCAGATCATGGCCGTCTGCGCGCTGGCGCTGGCCGAGCGGGGCGAGCTGACCGACCGGCGGGTCGTCGTCACCGTCATGTCGAACCTGGGCTTCCACCACGCGATGCGGGAGGCCGGGATCGAGGCGCTGGCGACCCCGGTCGGCGACCGGTACGTGCTCGCCGAGATGCGTCGCCTCGGCGTGACGCTCGGCGGCGAGCAGAGCGGCCACATCGTCTTCCTGCGGCACGCGACGACCGGAGACGGTCTGCTGACGGCCCTCACCCTGCTGGGCCGGGTACGCGAGACCGGCCAGCCCCTCGGTGAGCTGGCGAAGGCGATGACCCGGCTGCCGCAGGTACTGGTCAACGTGCGCGGCGTCGACCGGAGCGGGGTCCAGGGCTCCGCCCCGCTCGCGGCCGCCGTCGCCGCGGCGGAGGCCGAGCTGGGTACCGAGGGCCGCGTGCTGCTGCGCCCCTCGGGGACCGAGCCGCTGGTGCGGGTGATGGTCGAGGCGCCGACCGACGCGCGGGCCCGAGCGGTCGCCACCGAGCTGGCCGACGTCGTCAGGCGCGAGCTCGCCATCGCCGGCTGACCCCTCCTCGGGAAGGCCGCGAAGGCGCTCCGGAACGAGGAGACGCCCGTCGGAAGTACCCGGGAATTCGAGCCGTCAGAACGACTTGGCGGACATCGATACCGGGACCGGCAACGTCCTGACCTGCGCCGATGGCCCGCTTGGAGCGCCGGTCGCCGGTCGGCTCGGGGCTTTCGCCGCATCCGCGCGGGAGCGTTCGCGAAACCTGTCGACGGTTCCCGGGTCCGTGCGCGCACAGCCGTCGCCGCTGCGTACGCTGAGCCCCATGTGCGGGATCATCGGCTACGTGGGAGAGCAGTCCGCCCTCGAGGTCGCCCTCGGCGGGCTGCGCCGGCTGGAGTACCGAGGGTATGACTCGGCCGGAATCGCCGTCGTCGGCGCGGGCGCACTGAAGGTCGTCCGACGCGCCGGAAAGCTGGCGAACCTGGAGAAGGCCCTCGCCGAGAACGACGAGGGCCAGGTCGTCGGGGAGGGCATGGCCGGCACGACCGGCATGGGCCACACCCGCTGGGCCACCCACGGCGGGCCGACCGACGTCAACGCCCACCCGCACACGGACTGCACCGGCACGATCGGTGTCATCCACAACGGGATCATCGAGAACTTCACCGCGCTGCGGGCGGAGCTGTTCGCCGCCGGCCATGAGCTGGAGAGCGAGACCGACACCGAGGTCGTCGCGCACCTGCTGGAGGCCGAGCTGGGCCGCCCGGGCTCGGCGGAGGCGACCGCCGTCGCGGCCAGCGAGGGCACCGAGGGCGGGCGCCACCCGCTCACCGAGGCGGTCCGCCGGGTCTGCCATCGGCTCTCCGGCGCGTTCACCCTCGTCGTGTTGCACCGGGACTTCCCGGAGGTCGTCGTCGGTGCCCGGCGCAACAGCCCACTGGTGGTCGGGCTCGGCCAGGGGGAGACGTTCCTCGCCAGCGACGTCTCCGCGTTCATCGCGCACACCCGGGACGCCCTGGAGATCGGCCAGGACCAGATCGTCGAGGGCCGCCGGGATGGCGTGACGGTCATCGACTTCAACGGCGAACAGGTCGAGGGCCGGCCCTACCACGTCGACTGGGACGCCTCAGCCGCCGAGAAGGGCGGCTACCCGTACTTCATGCTCAAGGAGATCAGCGAGCAGCCGGCGGTGCTCGCCGACACCCTGCGCGGCCGGCTGTCGCCCGACGGGGCGATCGTCCTGGACGAGGAGCGGCTCTCCGGCGAGGACTTCCGCGACATCGACAAGGTCTTCATCGTCGCCTGCGGCACCGCCTACCATGCCGGCCTGATCGCCAAGTACGCGATCGAGCACTGGACCCGGCTGCCCTGCGAGGTCGAGATGGCCTCCGAGTTCCGCTACCGAGACCCGGTGCTCGACCGCTCGACGCTGGTCATCGCGATCAGCCAGTCCGGCGAGACGCTGGACACGCTGATGGCCGTCAAGCACGCCCGTGAGCAGAAGGCCCGGGTGCTGGCGATCTGCAACACCAACGGCTCGACGATCCCGCGCGAGTCCGACGCCGTGCTCTACACCCGGTGCGGCCCGGAGGTCGGCGTCGCCGCCACCAAGACGTTCCTCGGCCAGGTCGCGGCCTGCCTGCTCGTCGGCCTCTTCCTCGCGCAGGCCCGGGGCGTGCTCTACGGCGACGAGGTCGGCGCCTACGTCGAGAAGCTGCAGAAGATGCCCGACCTGGTGGCCCGCACGCTGGGCACGGTCGGCCCGGTGCGGGAGCTGGCCCGCAGCCTGTCGGGCGCCAGGACCGTGCTGTTCCTCGGCCGGCACGTCGGGTACCCGGTGGCCCTGGAGGGCGCGCTCAAGCTCAAGGAGCTCGCCTACATGCACGCCGAGGGCTTCCCGGCCGGCGAGCTCAAGCACGGGCCGATCGCGCTGGTCGAGCAGGGCGTGCCGGTCGTCGTCGTGGTGCCCTCGCCGCGCGGGCGGGCCGTGCTGCACGACAAGGTCGTGTCGAACATTCAGGAGGTCCGGGCCCGCGGCGCCAGGACCATCGTCATCGCCGAGGAGGGCGACCATCTGGTCGAGCCGTTCGCCGACCACCTGATCCGGGTGCCGGCGACGTCGTCGCTGTTCTCCCCGCTGGTGACGACGATCCCGCTGCAGGTGTTCGCCTGCGAGCTGGCCTTGGCCCGCGGCCTCGACGTCGACCAGCCCCGCAACCTGGCCAAGTCCGTCACGGTGGAATAAGCAGGCGGCTGGGTCAGTCGGTGGCCTGGTCGCGGTGCCAGCGGACGGTGGCCTCCCAGAGGGCGTCGGCGAGGTCGTCGTTCTCGTCGGCGAGGTCGAGGACCAGGTCGACCAGCTCGGCCCGCGGCAGCCCGGTCAGGAAGACCCCGACGGCCGCCCGGACGTAGTCGTCGTCGTCCTCGTCGTCCTCGTCCCCGTTGACCGAGCCGGTCGCCGCCAGCGCGACGGCGACCCCGTGCGGGCACAGCGCCGCGGCGGCGGCCTCCGGACAGCCGCACTCCTGGTGCGGGCCGTCCTCGTCCACCGACAGCTTGACGGCGTACTGGCCGTCGTCGTCCACGGTCCCCGAGGCATCGCTCGGCCGGATTCGCAGGTCGGCCACGCGGCCGAGCAGCGCCAGCCCGACACCGCGGGTGAACGCCTCGGTGCCGGCGAGCGTGGCGCAGGTGGTCTCGGTGAAGGCGGCCTCGAGCGGCGTGAGGATGACCTCGTCGTGCGGTCCGTCCCCGGAAACCTTGATGATCACCCCGCAATCCTATGGCGGGCCCGGGCCGGCTGTGCCGGGGCTGTCCCCGTTGCCGGCAGTCAGCCGGTCCGAGCGGGGCAAAGTAGGGTTCCGGCAGGCGTCGTCCCGGCCACTGGACGCCGGCTCGACACCGTCGCGCCGGCCGCGCGGGGCGGGGATCCGCGCCTGGATTCCGGAGGGCCCGATGACTCAGCCGACCACTGCGACCAGTGCGGACCCGGTGACGCCGCCGCGCGTGTACGCCGCCATCGACCTGGACGCGGTGCGGGCGTCGACCGCGGAGCTGGTCGCCCGCGCCGGTTCCGCGGCGACCATGGCGGTCGTCAAGGCCGACGGCTACGGCCACGGCATGCTGCCGTGCGCCCGCGCCGCGCTCGACGCCGGCGCGACCTGGCTCGGGGTCGCCGTGATCGAGGAGGCGCTGGCGTTGCGTGCGGCCGGCATCACGGTGCCGGTGATGTCCTGGCTGATGTCGCCGGGAGAACCTCTCGACGCGGCCATCGGCGCCCAGATCGACCTGTCGGCCTCCGCGCCCTGGGCACTGGCGGAGATCGCCGCTGCCGCCCGGTCCACCGGCCGCCCGGCCCGGGTCCACCTGAAGGCGGACACCGGGCTCGGCCGGGCCGGCGCCACCGACGCCGACTGGCCGGGCCTGTGCGACGCGGCCGCCGCCCTGCGCGCCGAGGGTGTGCTCGACGTCGTCGGGGTGTGGAGCCATTTCGCGTTCGCCGACGCGCCCGGCCATCCGACCGTGCAGGGCCAGATCGGCCGGTTCACCGACGCGGTCGAGATCGCGGAGAAGGCTGGGCTGCGCCCCGAGGTGCGCCACCTGGCGAACTCGGCCGCCACCCTGGTCAGCCCGGAGGCCCATTTCGACCTGGTCCGGCCGGGGATCTCGATCTACGGGCTGTCGCCGGGCCCCGACGTCGGCCGGTCCGCCGAGCTGGGCCTGCGCCCGGCGATGCGCCTCGCCGCCAGGGTCGCGCTCGCCAAGCGCGTGCCGCCCGGCACCGGGGTCTCCTACGCCCACCGCTACGTCACCGACTCCGAGACGACGCTCGCGCTCGTCCCGCTGGGCTACGCCGACGGGGTGCCGCGCGCGGCGACGAACCTCGGCGAGGTGCTGCTCGCCGGGCGTCGCCGGCGGATCGCCGGCACGGTCTGCATGGACCAGTTCGTCCTCGACGTCGGCGACGACCAGGTCGCCGAGGGCGACGAGGCGGTGCTGTTCGGCCCCGGCGACGCCGGCGAGCCGACCGCGGACGACTGGGCCGCCGCGCTCGGCACCATCAACTACGAGATCGTCACCCGGATCGGCCCCCGCGTCCCCCGGATCTACCTCAACCCCTGACGGCCTGTCGACGCCGAGGGCTCAGCCCGCGAGCACCGCCCGGGCCAGCCGGATGAGTACGGCCTCGTCGCCGGGCACCGGGGTCACGATCGTGGGTGCCGGCGTCGGCGCCGGCGTCGGGGGGACGCACAGCTCGACGCGGACGACCCGGTCGGCAGCGAGCACCAGCAACTGGCCGGCCGAGCGGACCGCCGCGTCGCCGACGCCCTGGATCTCCACCGGCGCGGACGCCACCGTCGGCGTGCCCTCGGAGCACCCGAAGAGGGACGGCATTCCCACCGGCGCGGACCGACGCTGGTCGAAGACGGCCCGCGCGGACGCGGCATCGTCCAGCCGGAGAGTCTCGATGGTGAGGTTGCCCAGCTCCCACCCGTTCGGGCTGGCCTGCCACTGGCACGACACCTGCCGGGTGAGGCCGGCGTAGGCGACGTTCGGGTAGCCCCGTTCGACGGTCTCGGACTCGTCGACCTGACTGGGTGGGTCGGACGGGCCGTTCCCGAGGGCGTCGGCGACCGCGCCGGCCGGCAGCAGCGGGCAGACAGGCTGGGACGAGCCGGGCGGAGTCGGGCTGCTGGTCGCCTGCCAGCCGCCGTCGACGTAGGCGTACGGCCGCAGGTACGCCGACGAGGTCGTCGCGAACGACGGCTGTCCCCGGTTGGCGGCCGCCGGGCCGGTTCGGACACCGTCCGCGCCGACCGTGACCACCTGCTGCTCGCCCGAGACGAGGAGCGTCACCTCCAGTCGCCAGCGGCAGGCGCAGCCGTCGGTGGTGGCCGCGACCAGCATCGGCGTGCTCGTCCTGGCCGGCACGTGCACGGGCGTCGCCGGCTGGCCGGCGGCGGGGCCGGGCGCGATCAGCTCGGAGGTCCGCCGGTCGAGGTCGACGGGCGCCGCGGCCGAGAACGGCAGTGTGCGTGCCTGGTAGAGGGCCGGCCTGCGTTGCCAGGGCGGCGCGTTGGACTCGGCCTGGTCGTCGGCGTCCAGCACGCCCGAGCAGGTGAGCAGGGTGCCCTCGGTCGGGGCCTGACGCGCCTCGTCGAGGTGGACCCGGTAGCCGAGCACTGTCACCGGGATGCCTCGGCGCGCGCTCACCGTCACCCGGAGCGGGGCGACGTCGGCCGGGACCGCGCCGATCGACGCGGCCCAGGCCGCGCGGGCGGCGCAGTCGTCCCGGCCACCCGGTGGCGCGGGCACCCGGCTCGCCGCCGCGCTGGTCACGTAGCTCTCGCCCAGGTACCGGGCGGTTCTGGCCGACCAGCCGGACGGGCTGGTCACCGCGCGGTCAGGGTCGGCGTCGGCCCAGATCCCGTAGGCCGCCTCGCACACCGCGCCCGGGTGCGCCGTGCAGGGCTGCCCGGGGTTCTCGTCGGCCTGGGCGAGCCAGACCGCACCGCCCGCCATCAGCAGCACGACGAGCCCGCCCACGCCGGCCGCGAGCCGACCTGCGCCGAGCCGGGCGAGCACCCGGCCGCCGGCCGCGGCCACCGCGTCGCCGGCCCGCGCGAGCCGGCCGGCCGGGGCGTCCGGGTCCCGCGCCGACCCGATCTCGTCCCCGGACGGTCCCTCGCCGGCTCCGCGGTCGGGACGCCAGGGATCGCGCGCGCCGCCCATCGAACCCCTCCTCCACCGCCAAGCTGGAGATCATCATCGCGCGCCGGGACCGCTGACGGGCGGTTTTGCCGCATCGGCCCTACTGACGGCTGCTGTGTGGACCGGGAGTTGCCACGGGCGCCGAGACGGCTGGGCGGCGAGCACCTACGGTCGAGGGAAGCGTTCGGCGCCCGGGGTGCCGGCCGGGGGCGGCACGGTCGTCACGGGCCCGAACGGGTACTACGTCCGGGGCACGGCTGCACGAGACAACCACGAGACACGAGGGAGACGACGTGAAGCTCAGGTGGCGCGGCGGTAGGCGCACGGCCACGGCACCCGCCCCGCTCGGCGGCACGCGGCACGACGAGCTGGACGGCCCGGCTGACGACGACCTGGACGACGACCTGGACGACGACCTCGACGGCCTGACCGACCTGGCCGGCGCGGACGCCGAGGCGGGCCCGACCGGCGGGCCCGTCCTGCTCACCCTCACCACCCGCGAGCAGGTGGAGCAGGCCGCTGCCGCCGAGGCGGCGCCGAAGATGGTCCGAGTACGGCCCGGGCGCGGGGCGTTCGGTGGTCTGGCCAGCGGCGGCGGCTGCGCCAATCCGAACCGCTGACTCGAACCGCTGACCCGAACCGCTGACTCAGACCGGCCCGCGGCGTCGGCCAGGACCCGCGTGACCGGGCGGATGATGGACGGGTGACGACCTCAGGCGGCCCCGGCTCGGCGCCGGGCCTGGATGCGGCGGGTCCCCAGCTCTCCTCGCGCGACCGCGCCGGCGGCGCCCAGGGAGAGCTGGTGGTCGAGACCCCGGAGGACATGCGCGGGCTGGGCGCCCGGATCGCGCGGGTCGCCCGGCCCGGCGACCTGATCGTGCTCGCCGGTCCGCTCGGCGCTGGCAAGACAGTTCTGGTGCAGGGGATCGCGGCCGGGCTCGGGGTGCCGGGGCCGGTGACGTCGCCGACGTTCGTGCTCGCCCGGGTGCACACCGGCGGCCGGCTGCCGCTGGTGCACGTCGACGCCTACCGGCTCGCGGGCGTGGCCGAGGTCGACGACCTCGACCTGGACGCGGACACCGACGTCGCCCTGACCGTGGTCGAGTGGGGCGCCGGTCGGGTGGAGCAGCTGGCGAACGAGCATCTGCGGGTCGACATCGACCGCCCGGAGGGCGACGAGGCCGGCGAGGCCCGGCGCGTCCAGCTCGTGCCCGCCGGGCCCGGCTGGGCCGAGCGCCTGCGTTCCCTGGGCGGTGCCCAGGCCGCCACCGGCTGACGGGGAACGCGGCCGGCGCGCCCGCCCGATTTCGCGTCGATTCGCCCGCCGACGGTCGTTTCTCCGGGTGAGCACGATGCCCGTTCGGCGCCGTTGAGCGGATCGGTCCGAAGCCGGCCCGGTCGCGGTCCGTAGGCTGGACGGGTGTTGGTGCTCGCTGTTGACACCTCGACGCCGGCCTGCTCGGTGGCGCTGGTCGAGCTCGGTCCCGCGCCGTCGTCCGGACCCGGGCCCGTCCGCCCGCTTGCCGCCCGGCGGGTGGTCGACGCCCGGAGGCACGGCGAGCTGCTCGCCCCGCTGATCCAGACGGTGCTCGCCGAGGCTGCGGTCCGGCCCGCCGCGTTGTCGGCACTGGTCGTCGGCCTCGGCCCCGGGCCGTTCACCAGCCTGCGGGTCGGGATCGTGACCGCCGAAACGTTCGCCGCCGCGCTTGGCCTGCCCTGCCACGGTGTCTGTTCGCTGGACGGGATCGGCGCCGCGACGACGGGCCGGGCCGGGGTCGCCACCGACGCCCGCCGCCGCGAGGTGTTCTGGGCTGGCTACGCCGACGGGCGCCGTGTCGAGGGCCCGGCGGTCGACTACCCGGTGCGCGCCGCGGAGCTGCTGGGGGCGGCCGGTGTGGACACCCTGGCCGGGCCGGGCCGGGCGCTCTTTCCCGACGCGTTCACGTCCTTCGCCCCGGCGGGCGCTGGTCTCGCCTCGGCCGTGCCCGACTATCCGGAGCCGGCGCTGCTCGCCGCCCTCGCGGCGGCGGACCTGCGCGCCGGGCGGACCCCCGAGCCGCTGACGCCGATCTACCTGCGCCGGCCGGACGTCGCCGAACCGCACCCGGCGAAGCCGGTCAGGGTATGAGCTCCGGCGGCGGGCCGGACCAGCGGCCGCCCGAGGTCACCCTGGTACCGCTGCGCTGGTGGCAGCTCGTCGAGGCCGCCGAGCTGGAGCGGGACGTCTTCGACGTCGACCCGTGGACGCCCGAGATGTTCTGGTCGGAACTCGCGGCCGGGCCGAGCCGGTACTACCTGGCCGCGCTGGTCGCGGGCCGGATCGTCGGCTATGCCGGCCTCGCGGTCACCGACGACGAGGCGTACATCCAGACCGTCGGCGTGCACCCGAACCTGCGGGGGCGTGGGCTGGGCGCGCGCCTGATGATCGCTCTGCTGCGTGAGGCGCGACGGCGGGGCGCGCGTAGCTGCGGCCTCGAGGTGCGCACCGACAACCACGCGGCCCGGGCCCTCTACGCCCGGCTCGGCTTCGTCGACATCGGCATGCGCCGCGGGTACTACCAGCCGTCCGGCGGCGACGCCTACGTGATGCGGGCCCGCCCCATCGACACCGCCGGCTACGGCGCCCAGCTCGACGCCGCCTGGTCGGCTCTCGACGAGCGGGACGCGGCCGCCGAGCCCGACCAGCCGGCCACGCCCCCGGGCGGCGCGGCGGCTTCCGACGGCCCGGCGGGCGGCGGCGGGGCCGCGGCGCCCGGCGTGCCGGCTTCGACCCGCAGGGAGGGAGCCGGATGAACCGGCCGCATGGGCGAGGGCCCCTCGTCCTCGGGATCGAGACGTCGTGCGACGAGACCGGCGTCGGGCTGGTGCGTGACGGGGTGCTGCTCGCCGACGCGCTGGCGTCGTCGGTCGACGAACACGCCCGCTATGGCGGCGTGGTGCCCGAGATCGCCGCCCGGGCGCACCTGGAGGCGATGGTCCCGACGGTCGAGCGGGCGCTGGCCGCCGCCGGAGCCCGGCCGGCGGACCTCGACGCGGTCGCCGTGACGGCGGGGCCCGGCCTCGCCGGCGCGTTGCTGGTCGGGGTCGCGGCGGCGAAGGCGTACGCGCTGGCGCTCGGGGTGCCGCTCTACGGCGTGCACCACCTGGCCGCGCACGTCGCCGTCGACACGCTGGAACACGGCCCGCTGCCGTCGCCGTCGATCGCCCTGCTGGTCTCCGGCGGCCACTCGTCGCTGCTGCTCGTGGAGGACCTGGCCGCGGCCCCGGTGGTCTCGCTGGGCGCCACCGTCGACGACGCCGCCGGCGAGGCCTACGACAAGGTCGCCCGGCTGCTCGGGATGCCGTTCCCCGGCGGGCCGCCGATCGACCGGGCCGCCGGAGAGGGCTCGCCGACGATCCCGTTCCCGCGCGGCAAGGCGGGAGACGGGACCTTCGACTTCTCCTTCAGCGGCCTGAAGACGGCCGTCGCCCGCTGGGTGGAGGCGCGTCGGCGGGCCGGTGAGCCGGTGCCGGTGGCCGATGTCGCCGCGTCCTTCCAGGAGGCCGTCGTCGACGTGCTCACCGCCAAGGCGGTCGGCGCGGCGAGGGCGCACGGCGTCGACACGATCGTCATCGGCGGCGGTGTCGCCGCGAACAGCAGGCTGCGGGCGCTGGCCGCCGAGCGTTGCTCGGCCGCCGGCATCACCCTGCGGGTCCCGCGCCCTGGGCTGTGCACCGACAACGGCGCCATGGTCGCCGCTCTCGGCGCCCTCCAGGTCGCGGCCGGCGTCGCTCCGTCCCCGCTCGACCTGCCCGCCTCCTCGACGCTCCCGCTGGGTACCTGACCGAAGGCCGCCGGTGTCGGTTTGACGCGGGCGGCTACGACGGAGCAGTCTGGAACTGTGCCGCAGCAGCTCGTGTCTCGACGACCTTTGGGTGTGCAGCCCCTTGGTCGGCAGCCCTTGGGTCGTCGGCCCCTGGGCGTTCGACTCATGGGCATTACCTAGGCGCGCGACCGAGCGTTCAGTCGGCCGCGCGCCAAGCCTTCCGCGTTCTGCGGGGGGCTTTTTTGTTTGCCGCGGCCACGGCGCACTCCAGTGGCCGCCCAGCCACCAGGGAGCCTTGGATGACCCAGCCAGCAGCGACGACGCCGTCGCCGCGCACGTCCGGTAAATCCGGCGCCGCCTCCGGATCCCCGGACGAGCAGGCGGACGACGCGGCCGACCGAACTACCACCCGGACCGCGACCGGGCCGGACGACCTCTCCCCGGCCGAGGTCGCCGCCCTGATCCGGGCGGTCGATGTCGACCGCGCCGCGGCCACCCTCTCCGGAGTCGCCCGACGCACCCGGGTCGTCGCGCACCCCGGTCTGGGCCGCCGTACCGGCGCGCCTGTCTGGCTGAAGTGTGAGGACGAGCAGCACACCCGGTCGTTCAAGCTGCGCGGCGCCTACAACCGGGTCGCCCAGGCCGACCCGGCCCGCCGGGCTCGCGGGCTGGTCGCGGCCAGCGCCGGCAACCACGCCCAGGGCGTCGCCTACGCGGCGGCCCAGTTCGGCGTCGACTCGACGATCTTCGTACCGACCGGCGCGAACTCGGTCAAGGTGGCCAGGACGCGCCGGTGGGGGGCGCGGGTCGAGCACGTGGACGGCGGGGTCGACGCCGCGCTCGCCGCCGCCGAGGCGTTCGCCGCCCAGGGCGACCGGCTGATGGTCCATCCGTTCGACGACGCGGCCGTGATCGCCGGTCAGGGCACCGTCGGTCTGGAGCTGATCGAGCAGGTGCCCGGCCTGCGCACCGTCGTCGTCGGGGTCGGCGGCGGCGGGCTGGCCGCCGGGATCGCCGCCGCGCTGGCTGGCCACGCCCACGGTGCCCAGGTACGGGTCGTCGGCGTCCAGGCCGAGAACGCCTCGGCGTTCGCCGACTCGTTCCACGCCGGCCGGCGCCTGTGCGCGCCCGCCGACACCATCGCCGACGGGATGGCGGTGCGCACCCCCGGCCGGCTGACGCTGGCGCTCGCCGCGTCGCTGCTCGACGACGTGGTCACCGTCGACGAGGACGCGTTCTGGGAGGCGATGGTGCTACTGCGGGCGACCGGGGGCCACCTCGTCGAGCCGGCCGGCGCCGCCGGGGTCGCCGCGCTGCTGCGTCATCCGGGACTCGCCCAGGGGCCGACGGCCGTCGTCCTGTCCGGAGGCAACATCGACCTGGCCACCGCCGAGCGCGTCGCCGCCCTCACGGCCGCCGCCACCGTTCCCGCCACCAGGTTGGCCTGAGCCTGGACCTTTGGCCTGAGCCTGGATCCGGCCGGGCGGCGGATCGTCGCCGGCCGGGCCAGGGCGCCCGGCCCGCGCCGACGCGGGACGATGGTGGCATGCGTGCTGCCCACACCGTGGCCGAGGTCCGGGGCGCCGAGGCGCCGCTGCTGGCGTCGTTGCCGCCAGGAGCGTTGATGCAGCGGGCGGTGTCCGGGCTGCTCAGCCACGCGGTCGGCTTCCTGGGCGGGCGCGCGTACGGGCGCCGGGTCGTCGTGCTGGCCGGTGGCGGCGACAACGGCGGCGACGCGCTGTGGGTCGGGGCCAGACTGGCCGCGCGTGGCGCTCGGGTGGACGTGCTGGCGCCCGGCAGGACCCACCCCGAGGCCACCGCGGCCCTGCTCGCCGCCGGCGGCCGGCGCCACCACGTCGTCGCCCCCGGCGAGGTCTCCACCGCCACCGACGACAGCGCGGCGCGGCCGCTGCCGGACGATCGTGTCTCGGCACTGCTGGCCGGGGCCGACCTGGTGCTCGACGGGCTGCTCGGGATCGGCGGGCGCGGTGGGCTGCGCGCGGCGCACGCGCGGCTGGCGGAGCTGGCCCCGGCGGCGCGGACGATCGCCGTCGACGTGCCGAGCGGGGTGGACGCGGACACCGGCTCCGTGGTGGGCCCCGCCGTACGGGCCGCGCGGACGGTGACGTTCGGGACCTACAAGCGCGGGCTGCTGCTCGGCGCTGGCGCCACCCACGTCGGTCAGCTCGCGCTCGTCGAGATCGGACTCGACCTGCCCGAACCCGACCTCACGGCGCTCGACGACGACGACGTCGCCGCCCTGCTCCCGGTGCCAGGACCGACCGACTCGAAGTACACCCGGGGCGTGCTGGGCCTGGTGGGAGGCAGCGACCGCTATCCGGGCGCGGTGGTGCTGGCGACCGGCGGGGCGCTGCGCGGCGGGGCCGGCTACCTGCGGGTGGTCGCCGAGTCACGCGCGGCCGAGCACGTCCGCCGAGCCCACCCGGAGGCGGTGGTGACCGTGATCGAACCGGGAGACGCCACCGCGATGCTGGCCGCCGGCCGGGTGCAGGCCTGGGCGCTCGGCCCAGGGATCGTGCCCGGTCCGGCGGCGCGCCAGCTGGTCGAGGCGCTGGTGGGTACCGACGTGCCACTGCTGCTCGACGCCGGCGGGCTCGACCCGTTCGCCGAGGCGTTCGCCGCCGGCTTCCGGACGGGCGGCACCGAGGGTCGCCTCGGCTTCACCGTGGGCTTCGGGCCCGGCCCTGGTGGGTCGGCCAGGGGGGCCGGTCGGGTGGAGCCCTCGGCGAGCCGGGAGACGCTGGCTCGGCGTGCGGCCCCGGTGCTGCTGACCCCCCACGAGGGCGAGTTCACCCGGCTCACGGCCACCGCGCTCGGCTGGGACCCGGAGGAGACCGGGCGGGAGCTGGCCACCGACCGGCTGGCCACGGTCCGGCTGGCCAGCGGCGAGCTGGGCGTGACGGTCCTGCTCAAGGGCGCCCGGACGCTGGTCGTCGACCCGGGCGGCGCGGCCCGGGTGAACACCACCGGCACCCCGTGGCTCGGCAGCGCGGGGACGGGAGACGTGCTCACCGGCCTCGCCGGCTCGCTGCTGGCGGCGGGCCTCGGGGCGCTCGACGCGGCCAGCGTGGCCGCCTACCTGCATGGCCGGGCCGGCGAGCTGGCCCCGCGCCCGCTCGCCGCCGCCGACCTGCCCGGCCTGCTGCCGGCCGCCCGAGCCGGCCTGAGCGCCGCCGCCGACGCCGTCGGCTAGCCCCGCCGCGCCGGGCTGTTGGTGCCCCGGTGGGCGGTTGGGGTGCCGTTCACCGGTGCATCATCGGGGAGTAGGGCATCCTAACTGGCGGGAAACGGGACGAGGCCGCCAAGATCGGCGTGCGGTTGGCGAGGTGGTGGCGTGGCGGGCACGGCCACGGGAACGGGCGGCTTCGCGAAGGGCGGCAGCCTGGGGAGGTCGGCGGCGGGCGCGGTCGACCTGGTCGGATCGGTGGCGGGGTCGAAGGCGGTCCGGGCGACCGGCGGCAGCCTCGGCATCGCCGGGGCGGTCATCGCCGCCGGTCTGATCGCGGAGCGCCGGGCCGTCAAGAAGGCCCGGGCCAGGCCAGACGTCCCGCCGCAGCTGCGTGCCGGGCCCATCGTCGGCCGGGCCACCACGGTGATCGCCTCCGACGGCGTGCCGCTGCACGTCGTCGAGAGTGACCCGGACGACCTCGCCGCCGCTGGCGTACCGGCCGCGGCCGTCGTCACCCAGACCCGCGGCAACGGTTCCGCCGACGGCGTCAGCTCGGCGGCGGCCGGCGACGTCCGGTCGGACCCGCCCGCGGGCCTGGGCCGGCTGCGCTGGAGGTGGGGGTCAGCCGACCTGCCCGAGCGGCCGACCCTCGTGTTCGTGCACGGGTTCTGCAACACCGCCGACTCGTGGTGCTTCCAGCAGCGGGCGCTGGCCGACCTCGGCCCCATGGTCTTCTACGACCAGCGGGCGCACGGCCGGTCCGGGCGGTCCGAGGTCGCCCGGTGCACGATCGACCAGCTGGCCGATGACCTGCACGCCGTCCTGGCCGCGCGCGCGCCGACCGGCCCGATCGTCCTGATCGGCCATTCGATGGGTGGGATGACGATCCTCGGCCTGGCCGAGCGGCACCCGGAGCTGTTCGCGGAACGGGTCGTCGCTGTGGCCCTGATGTCGACGAGTGCCGGTGACCTGGCCCGGGTGACCTTCGGGCTGCCGGCCGGGGTGTCCGGCGCGGTCCGCCGAGTGCTGCCGGGCCTCGCGGTCGGGATGCGGCACGCCCCGCCGCTGCTGGAGCGGGCCAGGCGGCGTGGCAGCGACCTGGCCTACTCGATCACCCGGCGGGTCGGCTTCGGCACCACCGACGTACCGCCGTCGGTGGTGACGTTCCTGGAAGGCGAGATCGCGGCCACGCCGATCCCGGTGATCATGTCGTTCCTGCCGACCCTGCTGGCGCACGACAAGCTCGCCGCAGCGGCGGTGCTGCGGCACGTCCCGACGCTGCTGATGGTCGGCGACCACGACCTGATGACCCCACTGCCGCACAGCCGCACGCTCGCCGACGCGCTGCCCGAGGCGGAGCTCGTCGTCGAGGAGGGGGCCGGCCACGCCCTTCCGCTGGAACGCCCGGATGCGGTGAACGAGCACGTCCGGGCCCTCATCGGCCGGGCGCACCCAGCCCAGGCGGCGCACCGCTCACTGCTGCCCTGGCGCTGGCAGCGCGGGGCCGGCCAGCCAGCCTCAGACCAGCCAGCCCCAGACCAGCCAGCCTCGGACCTCCCGGCCGCCGAAGCGGACCGAGGCTGACGGACGTCAGAGCTTGGTGACCGGGGCGTAGCGCAGGAGCAGGTCCTTGGTGCCGGTGCCCTCGCCGAAGTCGACCTTCGCCTGGGAGGAGTCGGCGATGCCACTGGTCGCGACCACCACTCCGAGGCCGAAGACGTCATGGGTCACCCGGTCGCCGACGGACAACGCGGGAATCGGCCGACTGGCCGGGCGGGACGACGCCCGGCCTTGGCCGAAGGGGGAGCCGGCCGGCGCTGTACCCCCGCGCCCCGCGCCTGACCCGAACCCGCCCGACCCGAAACCACCGCTTCCGAAGCCACCGGATCCGGACGGACCTGGGCCTGCCGGCGCCGGCGCGAGCCGCCGCCAGTCGAGCAGGTGCTCGGGGATCTCGGTGACGAACCGCGACGGCGGGTTGTAGGCGGGCTGGCCCCAGGCGCTGCGCACGACCGAGCGGGTCAGGTAGAGCCGCTGGCGAGCCCGGGTCACGCCGACGTAGGCGAGCCGGCGTTCCTCCTCCATCTGGATCGGGTCGCCCAGGGTGCGCATGTGCGGGAAGATGCCGTCCTCCAGCCCGGTGAGGAACACCACCGGGAACTCCAGACCCTTCGCGCTGTGCAGCGTCATCAGCGTGACGACGCCGTCCGAGCCGTCGTCGGACGGGATCTGGTCCGCGTCGGCGACCAGTGAGACCTGCTCCAGGAAGCCCGCGAGCGTGCCGTCGGGAAACCGCTCGGTGTACTCCCGGACGACCTCCACCAGCTCCTGCAGGTTCTCGACCCGTCCCTGCGACTCGATCGTGTCCTCCGCGACGAGCTCGGAGAGGTAGCCGGTGCGTTCGAGCACGGCCTCGATCGTCTCGACGGGGTCGCCCTCGGCGGTCTCGCGCAGCTCGGCGAGCAGCGTCGCGAACTCACGGATCGCCTTGGCCGACCGGGTGGCCAGGCCCGGCACGTCGTCGACCCGGCTCAGCGTGTCGGCGAAACCGATCCGCTCCCGCTCGGCGAACGCGGCGAGCATCGCCTCGGCCCGGTCGCCGATGCCGCGTCGGGGGGTGTTGAGGATGCGGCGCAGGTTGACCGTGTCGGACGGGTTCGCCAGCACCCGTAGGTAGGCGAGCAGGTCCCGGATCTCCTTGCGCTCGTAGAAGCGCACCCCGCCGACGACCTTGTAGGGCAGGCCGACCCGGATGAAGATCTCCTCAAAGACCCGGCTCTGCGCGTTGGTCCGGTAGAAGACGGCGACGTCGGCGTACCGGGCGAGCTTCTCGTCGGAGAGCCGGTCCACCTCCTCGGCGACGAACGCGGCCTCGTCGTGCTCGTTGTCGGCGACGAAGCCGACGATCTTCTCGCCGTCGCCGGCGTCGGACCAGAGCCGCTTCGGCTTGCGCTGGGTGTTGCGGGCGATGACGGCGTTCGCCGCGGACAGGATGGTCTGGGTGGAGCGGTAGTTCTGCTCCAGCAGCACCGTCTTCGCGCTCGGGAAGTCCTCCTCGAACTCGACGATGTTGCGGATGTCCGCGCCGCGGAACGCGTAGATCGACTGGTCGGCGTCACCGACCACGCACAGCTCGGCCGGGCCGGGCAGCCCAGGGTCCGCTGGCCCGGCGGCCAGGAGCCGGCCGGGTGCCCGGCCCGCTGTCGACCCCCCGCCACCGACCAGCTCGCGGATGAGCACGTACTGGGCGTGGTTGGTGTCCTGGTACTCGTCGACGAGGACGTGCCGGAACCGGCGGTGGTAGTGCTCGGCGACGTCCGGGAACGCCTGCAGCAGGTTCACCGTCGTCATGATCAGGTCGTCGAAGTCCAGCGCGTTCGCCTCGCGCAGCCGGCGCTGGTAGAGCGCGTACACCTCGGCGACGGTCCGCTCGGGGTGGCTGGAGGCCTTGGCCTGCGCGGTCTCGTGGTCGACCAGCTCGTTCTTCAGCGTGCTGATCTGGGCGGCCAGGCCCCGGGCCGGATGGCGCTTGGAGTCGAGGTCGAGGTCGCGGCAGACCAGGGTGATCAGCCGCTGGGCGTCGGCGGCGTCGTAGATCGAGAACGAGCTGCCGAACCCGAGCCGCTTCGACTCGTTGCGCAGGATCCGCACGCAGGCCGAGTGGAAGGTGCTCACCCACATGGCCCGCACCCGGCCGCCGACGAGCGCGCCGACCCGTTCCCGCATCTCGTTCGCGGCCTTGTTGGTGAACGTGATCGCGAGGATCTCGCCGGGGTGCACGTTGCGGGCGGCGAGCAGGTAGGCGATCCGGTGGGCGAGCACCCGGGTCTTGCCGGACCCGGCGCCGGCGACGATCAGCAGCGGCGACCCCTCATGGACCACGGCTGCGCGCTGCTGCGGGTTCAGCCCGGCCAGCAGCGCGTCCGGGTCGAGCCGGGGGGACGCCCGGCGCTCCGGCTGGTGCGCCGCGGCCGGCTGCCCGGACCGGGGGGCACCGGCCAGCACCGCCGGGGCGAACAGGTCGTACGAGTCACGCGGCTCGGACGATGCCCCACCGGCGCCGGGAACGGTTTCGTCGTCGAAAAGTGTGCTCATCAGTCCTCGATCATACGTTCGAGTTGCCGGCCGCCGGAGTGGGGTGCTGTCGGCGTTTCCGGCTCACCGCCACTATGCCTGCCTGGTCCGACATCACCCACAGCGGCGGACCCGGCACTGCTGTCGTGGCACGGACGATCGAATCCGGGTGGGGCATCCGGCGAACGCTCCAGGAAGCCTCCGAGGCCCGCTACGAACCGCCGGAATGCTGGCAATAGACCCAATGTCGGCCGATCCCGGGGTGCGGAGCGCGGGGTATTGGTCCGGGCGTCCCGTGGCCGTTTCTTCGGTAAAGCTGACCTTCTTAACCAGATGAGGAGACCTTTGCCGTCGGCGCAGGGCGGACCGGCATCTTGCCTTGGCGTCGTTTTGGCCCCGAACATCGCACCAACCATGCGCGAACGCCGAGAAGACAACGCCCTCAGAGGCCCTGTGCGCTCGAAGCCTTACTGGCCCACCTCAAGTGTGGTCCCGCTGAATTCACTCATGCGCCCCGTCTCAGATCGCGGCCCATTCGGCACCACACCGTAGGACCGACGCTCCGCCCGCCTCGGCCAGGACCCCGGCCCTGGGCAGGGGCTCCCCGCGCGTCTTAGTCGAGGTCGCGACCCTGGACGGGCTGATCCGCATCGTCCGCGCCCACCTCGATCCAGCGTTGGCGAGGGCGCTCAGCGCCCGAGCCGGCGGAGCGGTCGCCGGGCGCGTAGCGCCCGGCGACCGCTCCGCCCTATTCCCACTCGATGGTGCCCGGGGGCTTCGAGGTGATGTCGTAGACGACGCGGTTGACCTGCGGCACCTCGTTGACGACCCGGTTGCTGATTCGTTCCAGCAGGTTGGCCGGCAGCCGGGCCCAGTCGGCGGTCATCGCGTCCTCGCTGGTCACGGCGCGCAGCACGATCGGATGGCCGTAGGTGCGCTCGTCGCCCTGGACGCCGACCGAGCGGACGTCGGCCAGCAGGACGGCGAACACCTGCCAGATCTCGCGTTCCAGCCCGGAGCGGCGGATCTCGTCGCGCACGATCTGGTCGGCCGCCCGGACGATCTCGAGGCGTTCGGGCGTGACCTCGCCGATGATCCGCACCGCGAGGCCTGGCCCCGGGAACGGCTGCCGCCAGACGATCTCCTCGGGCAGGCCGAGCTCCTCGCCGAGCCGGCGGACCTCGTCCTTGAACAGGGTCCGCAGCGGCTCGACCAGGCCGAACTGCAGGTCGTCCGGCAGTCCGCCGACGTTGTGATGCGACTTGATCTTCGCGGCGTCGGGGGAGCCGGACTCGATGACGTCCGGATACAAGGTGCCCTGGACCAGGTACTCGATCCGGCTGCCGGCGGCCTCGGCGCGGGCCTCCAGATCGCGCGCGGCCTCCTCGAACACCCGGATGAACTCCCGGCCGATGATCTTGCGCTTCTGTTCCGGGTCGGTGACGCCCGCGAGGGCCGCGGCGAACCTGTCCGCCGCCTTGATGTGCACCAGCTCGACGCCGGTCGAGGCGACGAAGTCCCGCTCGACCTGCTCGGCCTCGCCGGCCCGCAGCAGGCCGTGGTCGACGAACACGCACGTCAGCGCGTCGCCGACGGCGCGCTGCACCAGTGCCCCGGCGACCGCCGAGTCGACGCCGCCGGACAGCCCGCAGATCAGCCTCGCGCCGCCCACCTGGGCGCGGACCGCGGCGACCGCCTCGTCGACGATGTTGACCATCGTCCACGCGGGCCGGGCACCCGCGCCGTGCAGCAGGAACCGGCGCAGCACCTCCATGCCGTGCTCGGTGTGCAGCACCTCCGGATGGAACTGCACGCCGAACAACCGCCGCCCGAGGTCCTCGAACGCGGCGACCGGCGTGGACCGGGTGTTCGCCGTCACCGAGAAGCCGGGCGGGGCCGCGCTCACCGCGTCGCCGTGCGACATCCAGACCTGCTGCTCGACCGGCAGGCCGTCGAACAGGAGGCCCGGCCGGGTGACCGAGAGTGTGGTCGCGCCGTACTCGGCCGTGTTGGTCCGGTCGACGGTGCCGCCGAGCGCCTGCGCCATCACCTGGTGGCCGTAGCAGATGCCGAGCACGGGAATGCCTGTGTCGAACAGCGCCGGGTCCACCTGGGGCGCGCCGGGGGAGTAGACCGACTTGGGGCCGCCGGAAAGGATCACCGCGCTCGGCCGGCGGGCGAGCAGTTCGGCCACCGGCGTATTCCATGGCACGATCTCCGAGTACACATGGCACTCGCGCACCCGTCGGGCGATCAGCTGGGCGTACTGCGCACCGAAGTCGATGACGAGGGCCGTGTCGTAGCCCGGGTGCGTCGGCTGTGCCTGGCTCGTGGAGCCCTGGCCTGCGGCTGCGTGCTGCCCGGCCGGAGCGTTCTGGTCGAATTGTGCGTTTTGACCAGAAGAAGCGGGCTGACCTGATCGCGAGGCCGTCGGGCGGTTGGGCGGGCGGTTGGGTGCGCTCACCTGCCAAGTCTACGGAGCAGCGCCACCGGTCGGCCGCCGCCGGCGCGTCGCCCGCCGGAACACCGGACCCGCGACGGGCACGGGGTGGCGCGTCCGGATTGCCAGATCGCGCGCATGTTAACAATACGTATCTGGCCTGAAACTCTCGGAAACATCTTCCGATGAAGGTCGGCCATCTCGATCACATGGCTTCCAAAGCACTCCGGACGGTTATCGAGATCCGTCGCGGTGGTGACGCTGACGGCATCCCTCCGGTCTTCCTCGGTGGCGACCGTGCGTCGCACCCGTGATGTTCCGACGGCTGCGTGCCACCTACCCGGCGTGGGCGGGCCTCATGAAGTGCGCATCAGGCACACAACTCGTAGCTTCGTAGTACGTGGCGTAAGGTAGCCACCTTTCGAGCGCGAACTCGGTACCGCTATGGTGCCGACCGAGGGACATCCGGGTCCGATACCGGGCCATCCCCAGAACGCCCTGTTCCGGGGGGCCGGCGGAGAGGTTGCGAAGTACGTGCGCAGACAACCGATGGCCAGCAGCACGGGCATCGCCGCAGACCCGATGCCGATGCCGGCGCCGGGCGCTCCCGTCGTGGAAGACGGGGGCCGCGGTGAGCGCCCCGTTGTGGCTCGACCCCCCGACGGAGGTGGCGGGAGTCGCGGTGGCCGCGGCGTCCTGTCCAACCCGTCGAGCTGGCGGGTTCGTACCAAGCTGATCGCGATCCTCGCGATCCCGGTCGTTGCGATCATCGTCAACGCCCTGATCGACGCGAGTTCGGTGCTCACGAGTACCCGGGACATCAACCGGGTCTCGCACCTGATCACCATCGACCGCTCCGCGCTCGACCTCGCGTACAACGTCGAACTTGAGCGCACCTTCACCGCTGAATATGTGGCCCTGCGCGCGGTCAACCAGGCACCAGCCTCCGACCCGGTCGTGGCCCGCCAGAAAGCGGTCGACGCCTCGTACAAGGCCTACCAGGACGTGGCCAACGGCAAGCGCGGGTCGTTCAGCCCCCAGGTCAACGAGGCGCTCGACGCGGTCGCGACCGGCCTTGACGGTCTGCCGACCAAGCGCGCGGCCATCGGCAGGCTGACCGACCCGGTCTCGGTCATGACCTCGTACGACTCCATGATCGAACCTTTGATCGACCTCGTCGGCCTGATCCCACAGGGCAACGACGACCGGCAGCTGGACAGCTCCGTCGACGCGACCCTGCACCTGGTCCGGGCGACCGACCTCCTCGCTCAGCAGCAGGCCCAGATCAACACCTACCTGGTGTCCGAGCTGCCATTCACCAGTGACGAGTTCCGGTCGGTGCTGAGCACCGACGCCGAACGCAACAACGAACTCGACCAGTTTGACAAGTCCGCGTCGCCGGCTCAGAAGACGCTGTATGAGCAGGCACTCGACCCGCGCCTGAACAACGACGTTTTCAACACCCTGAAGAACACTGACCGGGTGCTCAACTCGACGGTCTCCAAGCCGCTCAACGACGGACAGATCGACCAGATCGAGTCCACGAAGTGGCTGCAGAACACCCGAGCCATGATCACGGTCAGCTACAGCGTCGCCAACGGCATGCTGGATCAGATCAACTCGCGGGTCGGAACCCTGCGGCGCGGGATCGAGCGGCAGGCGATCTTCTCCGCCCTGTTCACCGTCCTGATCCTGGCCGCCGCGCTGATCATCACCTTGGTGGTCGCGCAGTCGCTGATCCGCCCGCTGTTCGCCCTGCGAACCGCGGCCCTCGACATCGCCGAGCGAAGACTGCCCGACGCCGTCCGAAGACTGCGAGACTCGTCCGAGCAGGTGATCGACGACGAGGTCGAGACGGTCGGTATCGACACCGACGAGGAGATCGGCGAGGTCGCCCGGGCGTTCGACCAGGTTCACCACGAGGCCGTCCGGCTGGCGTCCGAGCAGGCCGTGCTGCGGAACAACGTCAACGCGATGTTCGTCAACCTGTCTCGCCGCTCCCAGGGCCTCGTCGAGCGCCAGCTGCGCCTCATCGACGACCTGGAGAACCGCGAGCAGGACCCGGACCAGCTCGCCAACCTGTTCAAGCTGGACCACCTCGCCACCCGAATGCGGCGGAACAACGAGAGCCTGCTGGTTCTCGCCGGTACCGACACCGCTCGGCGCTGGACCCACCCGGTCCCGCTCAACGAGGTCGTCCTCGCGGCGATCTCCGAGGTCGAGCAGTACACCCGCGTCAAGCAGACGACCGCCGCTCCGGTGTCCATCGCCGGTAACGGTGTCAGCGACGTCGTCCACCTGATCGCGGAGCTGCTGGAGAACGCGACCTCGTACTCCCCGCCGGCGACGGACGTCGTCGTCACCAGCCACTCCCTCGGCCCCGGTGCCGGCGCCATGATCGAGATCGTCGACATGGGCATCGGCATGCCGGCCAAGGACCTGGAGCGGGTCAACGAGCGGCTCGCGAACCCGCCGGTCGTCGACGTGTCGGTGTCCCGGACGATGGGCCTGTTCGCGGTCGGTCGGCTGGCCGGCCGGCACGGCATCCGCGTCCAGCTGCGCGAGTCGCCTTCCCGCGGCATCACCGCGGTGATCCGGCTGCCAGCCAAGCTGGTCACCGGCGACGCCGTGGGCGGCGGGACGGGCCCGGGGTCGCAGCGGCCGGGTGCGTCGGCGGCCATCGGCCGGCCGGGCGCTGACACCGGGTCTCGGCCGGGCTTCGGAGCCCCCGGTACCGGTGCGGGCCGGCCCGAGCTGGGTGCCGGGTCGGGAGGCCCCGCGACCGGCCCGGTCCGCCAGGCCTTCGGCGGCCCGCAGCAGTTCGGCCCCGGCCAGGAGAACGGCCGCGGCCGGCAGCAGCCAGACGGGTACGAGGACCAGGACGAGCGGTTCGGCCCGCCGAGCGGCGCGCTGCCCGCCATCGACCCCGGTCGGTTCGGGCCCCCGCCGCTCGCGATCGGCCCCGGCAGCCAGCAGGGCGGCCCGAGGACCGGCCCGGTGCCGCTGCCGGCTCAGGAGCAGCCGCGGTACACCGAAGAGGACACCCAGCGGTTCGGCCCCTTCCCGGGCATGCAGCCGGGGACCGGCCCGAGCCAGCAGCGTGGCTACCAGCCCGAGCGCGAAGAGCCCCGGCCGGACGAGCCGCGGTACGACGAGCCTCAGTTCGAGGAGCCCCGGTTCGACGGGCCCGGGTACGACGACGATCGGCGTGGCCCGCGGACTGGCCCGGTCGACCTGCGGGAGTCGTGGAGCGGTGAGTTCCCGGCGCAGCGCCCGGTCAGCCCGGACTCGCTCGACCACACCGGCCCGATGCAGCGCCCGGGCACCAGCCCGCTGCCGATGCCCGACCGCGCCCGCCAGGCCGACAACGGCTACCAGGGCGACAGCGGCTACCAGGCGGACAACGGCTACCAGGGCGACAGGGGTTACCAGGGCGACAGCGGCTACCAGGGTGCCAGCGGGTACCAGGGTGCCGACGACTACCCGAGCGACCCCGGCTACCAGAACGGCGCCGGCTACCGCGAGCCGGCGCAGCCGGACCCGCAGGAGAACGTGTTCGCGCGCCCCGCGCACCGGCCGGAGCCGGAGCCCGTGGACGTGCCGCGGCCTCGCTGGGAGGAGCCGACAACCGGTGGCTACGCCCGGCCGCGGGCCGAGGACACCGGCGAGCTGTACGTCGGCGAGGGCGAGGACGTCGACACCACTCCGATCTTCGACTCGGTCTCGGCCTGGTTCCAGCGCCGTTCGCCGAGCGACGAGGCCCGGCGTGGTCCCGACCCGGTGGTCGAGACCACCCCGCCGGGGGCGTTCGCCCCGCCGCCGGCCGCGTTCACCGCGCCCCGCGCGTCCGCGGGCATGCGGGTCATGGGCAACGGCGGGTTGGGCGACAACCAGATGCAGCGTCCCGAACCGACGCCGGCGCCCGCGCCGATGCCGGCCCCAACGCCGATGCGTCCAGCCGCCGGGCTGCGCACGGACAACGGGATGGGCGGCGGTACCGGCCCGAACACCGGCGGCCTGAGCACCGGTGGTCTCAACGGAGGCGGCTACCGTCAGCCGGCCGCCTACACGGAGCAGCAGACCGGGCCGCGCCCGGCCGAGCCGCCGCTGCCGATGCGTGGCGCGGAGCCACCACTGCCCGTACGGGGCGCTGATCCGCCACTGCCTGTGCGGGGCACGGATCCGCAACTGCCCGTCCGGGGCGGCGGCGAGCCGCGCTCGTGGGAGTCGGCCGGCGACGCCGGTTGGCAGGCGGCTGAGGCGCTGCGGCAGCCGCCCAGTGACGAGCAGAACTCGACGACCAAGGCGGGCTTGCCGCTGCGGGTGCCGATGACCCATCTAGTCCCCGGCAGCGCTGAGCCGGCCAGTAATCGCAAGACCCCGCCGCGGCCAGCTGACGCCGCGACCAGGTCCCCCGAAGCGGTTGGCGGACGGCTCGCCAGCTTCTACCAGGGTGTCCGGCAGGGACGGGACATGGGTGCCGAGACGAGAAGCGCCCGCCGCGACGGGCAGGAGGAACGGTGAGACCGGTGGTGAGCGCCGAGGCGCAGAACCTGAACTGGCTGATCAACAATTTCGTCGACCGGGTTCCGGGTGTGGCGCACACCGTCGTGGTCTCCGCTGACGGACTCCTGTTGGCGGTTTCCGACGGCTTCCCGAGGGACCGCGCCGACCAGCTGGCCGCGGTTTCCTCCGGTCTGGTCAGCCTCACCCAGGGTGCCGCTCGCGTCTTCGAGGCCGGAATGGTCACCCAGACGGTCGTCGAGATGGAACACGGCTTCCTGTTCATCATGGCGATCAGCGATGGGGCGAGCATGGCGGTGCTGGCCGCGCCGTCCTGTGACATCGGCCTGGTCGGCTACGAGATGGCACTGCTGGTCAGCCGGGCCAAGGCGGTCCTCACGCCCGCGCTGCGCCAGGAGCTGCAAGGGACGCTCCCGCGATGACCGGGCGTATCGCTGACGCGGTGATTCCATCCGAGGTGAGGGAGATGCCAGCGTGAGCGAAATGGGGGGCCCGCCGGGACCAGTCGTCCGGCCGTACGCCATGACCGGGGGTCGTACCCGGTCGCGTTACGAGCTCGCCATCGAGGCGCTCGTCATCACCACCCAGTACGGCGAGGAACGCGCGATCGGCCTCAGCCTTGAGCAGCAGTCCATTGCTGCCATGTGCCGCCAGGTTCGTTCAGTGGCCGAGATCGCCGCCGGCCTGCGGGTGCCCCTCGGAGTCGCGAGGGTGCTCGTCGGCGACATGGCGGACGAGGGCTTCGTCCGCGTACACCAGCAGCCGGACCGCGACGAGGCGCCGGATCTCGCGTTGCTCGAAAGGGTTCTCAGTGGCCTACGAAAGCTCTGACCACAGACGCGTCAACTCATCGATCGCGACCACCTCGGTCAAGATCGTCGTTGCCGGCGGTTTCGGTGCGGGGAAGACCACCTTCGTGGGCTCCGTCTCGGAGATCGTGCCGCTGCGCACCGAGGCCGTCATGACGGAGGCCGGCGCCCACGTCGACGACCTGACCCACCTGGTCGACAAGACCACGACCACGGTGGCGATGGACTTCGGCCGGGTGTCGCTCGACGAGGACCTGATCCTCTACCTGTTCGGCACGCCGGGGCAGTACCGGTTCTGGTTCATGTGGGACGACATCGTGCGCGGCGCGATCGGCGCGATCGTGCTCACCGACACCCGCCGCCTGGCCGACTGCTTCGCCGCCGTGGACTATTTCGAGCAGCGCCAGCTGCCGTTCGTGATCGGTCTGAACTGCTTCGACGGGGTGCTGCGGCACTCGATCGAAGACGTCCGCGAGGCGCTGCAGATCAGCCCGTCGGTGCCGATCATCACCTGCGACGCCCGTAACCGTGACTCGACGAAGACCGCGCTGATCGCGGTGGTCGAGCACACGATGTCCCGCGCCGCTCTGCGCGCGTAGCTCCAGGGCGCCCGCCCGCGCGGGCGCGTCCGGGCGGGCCGTCGGCCGGCCCGGACATGGATGAGGGGGAAGGCGACCGCCTTCCCCCTCATCCATGTCCGGGGCCCTGCGTTCCGCCGTGGCCGCCCCGCGATGGCCCGTACGGGCCGACCTGGGAGCGCGCCGGAATGGCCCAGAATCGGCCCTGAGGGCCTCACTGTGGCTCGCGTTACGGTTGTCCCAAGGAAGTGGGCCCGCGGACGGTGACGGCCGTCTCAGCGCCGCGCGGGCGCTGAGTGCCGCGGCCTGGGCTAGGCGTCGTAGGTGATCGGGCCGAGCTGGCCCTGGTTCTGTAGCGCGTTGTTGCCGCTGCTGTTCACCTGGACCAGCTCGAAGGTGTAGCTGTCCTGGTGCCACCGCCACTGCGCGCCGTTCAGCGGGATCGTGGCCACGTTCTGCGGCAGGCCCTCGCGGGCGCCGAACTTGACCTCGCCGAGGATCGTCCGCGCGGTCAGGCTCTTCAGCGCGGAGGCGATCGACTTCCGGTCATCGATCGAGTTGATCGCGCTGAGGGCCTGCGCGGCGACATCGAACAGCGCCATGGACGCGCCGAGCTGCTGCGGCGAGGTCTGGCGGCCGGTCTCGGCGCGGTACTTCTGGCCGAGGTCCTTGGACGGCAGGTTGGTCACGAAACTGCGGTTCGGGCTGCTTTCGGACCAGAACAGCTCGGTCGTGAGGTTGTTACTGACCTGGGCGCCGATGGTGCGCAGGTCGCTGTCGAACATGGCGGCCTTGGAGACCGTGATGATCTTCGGTTCGAAGCTCTTCGAACCCGCGTCTCGCTCGAACTGCGCGAAGTCCGTCTCGTCCAGGATGCCGGTGACGATCTGGACGTTCCCGGCCTGGAACGCCGAGATGAGCGGCTTGAAGTCCTTGGTGCCCGGAGTGTAGAGGTAGTCCTGCTGGCTGCCCTTGCCGTCGAGCTGCTTCGGGTTGACCAGCTTCCAGTTGTTGTCGAGGCCCGCGCGGAACGGCAGCTTGGGGTGCGAGAACCACTGCCCGTCGACGCTGTTCGGCCACAACGCCCCGACGGTCCGGTTCGTCGCGACGCGGTCCCCCCACATCGACGAATAGGCCTGGTAGTAGTCGTTGAGGCCCGCGAAGAAGTGGAAGGTCCAGTTGAACGGGTTCTTCAGGTCGATGGTGCCGCCGCGCGAGAAGTACCAGGACTCCCAGGGCGCCATCGTGGAGATGCACGGCACGCCGGCGACCTCGCACTGGTCCGCGACCGGGTTGACCGTGTCGGAGGTCGCGTCGACCAGGACGATGTCTACCTTGTCCTCGTAGATCAGCTGGGTCGCGGCCTTGGCGGCACGGGCGAAGGTCGACTGGCTGTCGCGGATGAAGATCTCGACAGGGTGGGTGGAGTTGCCGACCGCGATGCCACCGTGGTCCTTGAACCAGGTGGTCATGTAGTCCGTGACGAACAGGTCCGTCGAGGCGAACGCGCTGAGCGAGCCCGACTGGGGCGTGACCACGCCGATCCGGACCGGCCGTACCCCGCTCGATCCCTTGGAGCCGGAACACGCGGCCAGGAGGCTGGTCGCGGGTGCGATGGCCGCCGCGGTGCCGGCGAGCCGCAGTAGTGCCCGCCGGTCGACGAAGCGGAAGCCTCGGTGGGTCTCGGGCTCGGCCGCGGTCGCGCCGGCCGGGCCGGTAGCGGCCGGAATGGCGTCTGCGCTGGCCTGGCTCGTCGTCATGGGCGTTGCGCCGTCGGCCATCTGCGGCTGGTCCGCGACGGCGGCGGTGACCCCGGCAGCAGAGGTGCCGTTCGGCCGCTTCTTACCCATAAGACGGTCAGACCTGTGCATGGCCCCTGATCCTGCCGCACCCCGCTCGAAACCCGGCGACTGGGTCCTTCACGACGAATCGGCGCGGCCGGTGGGGCCGGTCGAGTGGTCGCCGGGGCCGCGCGAAGTGGTCACCGATGGTCGCAGTCGAAACCTTTCGGTGACAGTTTGGCAACGTCTCGTCAAAATTAGTTGAGCTTGCAGAACATGCTGTTGCCCTTGGTGAGCGTCACGGTCGCCGTCACTCGGCCACCGCCCTTCGGCCAGCCGGCGATGCTGGTGGCGGTGTCGCCCTGCAGGGGTCCAGAAGAGAACGAGACCGACGCGATGATGTTGGATGGGTCGTCGTAGTTCGGCGTCGCGATCACGTAGGCACCAGACTGCCCGTTCCAGGTGTAGGTGCCGGTTGTCGCCGGCACGAGCAGAACGCTGGTCGTGCCGGCCGCCACCGTGGTGGCGCCCGTCGTGGCGCCCGCGGTGGCCGAGACGCTCGCCGACGGTCCGGCCTGGCAGATGTAGGTGCCGTCCACGAGCGCCTTGCCGACCTTGGCGTCCGGGTTCGTGCCGGCGGGGGAGGGCGGCGTGGTCGCGACGACGCTGCCGCCGCCCCGGCCGCCCCCGCCCCGGCCGCTGACGAGTACGTAGAGACCCAGCGCGACCAGCGCGAGGGTGACCGCCACCGCGAGCGGCCCGAGCCAGCCGTGCCGGAACCAGGTCAGCCGGTCGGCCGCGTCACCGTGGGCGCCCCGCCGGGCGGTCGGCGCCTGCCGCGAGGCCATCTCGTCGTGGAGGTCGGACAGGTCCTCGGTGGCGAATCTGCGCCGGGTGCCGGTCGGGCCGACCTTCGACGCCGTCGCCGCGGGTTCGTGGGCATCGGCCGGGATGGCCGGCTCCAGCAGGTCGGCGAGCTCGTCCCTGACCGGCCGGGCGTCGTCGGGACGCTCGCCCGGGCCGCCCCGGTAGCCGCCGGTCGGGCCGGACGCCCCACCGCGGGCGTCCGGCGGCCCGCCGTTGCGGCGCGTCTCATCCCGGCCCTGGTCGGGCCCTGGTCCGGTTCCGGACCGGCCCGCGGTGTGGCGGCGCGGTCCGGTCCGTCCCGGCTGACCGGTCGTGGCCGGGCCACCGACACCCGGCCGCACGGGATCGAGCAGGTCCGTCGCCGGTGCGTCCGCGTGGCGCGCGCGAGTCTCGGCCGACTGTTCGGCTGGCCCGGGAGGCCGGCTCGGGTCGGCTGTCACGTCCCGGCCCGCCCGGCCGCCACCGATCGCCCTCGAAAGCACCGAGGTCATCTCGACCGGAGCCGGCGGGGCCCCGACGTGCTCCGCGCCGCCGCGACGGCCGCGCCCGGCGGTGGCGCCGGGAACGGCGCCGACGTGGTTGCCGGGAGCGGCGCCGAACGGAGCCGCCCCGCGGCCCGGCTCGCCGTACGCCGCGGCGGCCCCGTTCTGAGCGGATGCCCCGTTGTGAACGGCGTCGCCGGCCGTGTGCTGGGAATCGCGCGCGGCCGGGCCGGGCTGGCCGTGACGGCGGGATCGACGTCCAGGGCCCTGGACGCGGGGTTCCGCCGGCCGGCCTGGCTGGCCGACCGGCGCCGACGCGAGCCCGGCGCCGCTGGCCGCTGGCTGCTGGCCGCCGGTTCCCGCGAGCGGGGACTGCGCCGCTGGGAGGCTCGGGGACGCCGGTGCGCCAGGACGCTGGGGAGGCGGGCCGGTCCGCGACGAGGTGATCGGCCGTGACGAGGGCAGATCGCCGGTGCCGAGGGGATCGCGGGGGTCGATGATCGGACTACCCGTACGGCGGCGCCACTGTCCGTTCGCCCCGGGCTCGCCGCCGCCCGGAGGCGCGGTGGGCCGTACCGGCGTCCGCCAGTCGCTCGACGCCGGGTCGCCCGCCGCCGCGCCGAAGCCCGGGACGGCCTGCGCCGGCTCGCCGGAGGTGGCCCGGCGGGCCGCCGGGGAACCGGGTGACCGAACTCCGGGGGTCTGGACCGCGGGCGCTTGGACCGCGGGCGCCTGGGCTCCGGACGGCTGGGCCCCGGACGGCCGCGCGCCGAACGGCTGGGGGCTCAGCGGCTGGCTGCCCGCGGACGGGACGCCTGGCGCTGCGAAGCCGGGGGTCGCGCTCCCGGCCGGAGGGGAGCCCGCCGCTGGTGGCGACGTCCTGGCGACGGGATACGGGTCGAAGCCAGCCGCCCGTCCGTTGGGTCCGTCCACCGTCGGTGTCCGCCAGGGCGACGCCGTGGCATCCGGCAGGCTGGCCCGCATGCTCTCGGCGGCGCGGCTGGCCCACGGGTTCGCCGTGCGGGTGCCTGCGTCGGTCGCCCCCGGGGCGGGCTGGCCGGACGACGGCCCGGCGCCCGGCTGGGTGACGGGCAGCCCCCGGGCCGGCGTGAAGAAGATGTTCGGCGCCGCACTGACGGGTGCCGCCGGGTCCGGGGCCGGGGCGGGAGCGCTCAGCGGTGAGGCCGCGGGCCCGGACGCGGCACCCGGCGTCTGGCGGAGCGGCCCGGGGTTCCAGGCCGTCGGGGCGCCGCCGGCGGGCTGGGTGCGGCCGGCCACGGGAGGGTCGCCGCCAACCCGGACGGAGCCGGTCACCGGCCCCAACCGGACCGGACCGCTGACCGGGCTGGGGCGCTGGGGCCCGGGCTCGGCCGCCGTGCCACCGCTCGGCTGGGCGGGCCACGTCCGAGCCGTCGGCGCCACCGGAGCCTGAGCGCTGGGGCCATAGCCGGGCCTGACCTGCGTGGGGCCCGCGACCGACGGGGCAGGGCCGACGTCGATCCCGGTGACCGACAGCCCGGTGTCCGAGCCGTTGCGGTCCCAGTGGCTGGAGCTGACGGCGAACGGGTCGACCACGCCGTCTGTCCGCGGCCGGGTCGTCGAGCCGCCGATGACCCAGGCGGCGTCGGCCGTGGTCCCGTTCGGGCGGGGCGCCGACGCGGCCTCGTCGACCCGCTCGACCGCGAAGAAGTCGTCACGGCTCGCGGCCACCGACGGCCCAGGGTTGCCCGGCTGGCGAACATGCGGCAGCCACTGGTGGGAACCCGCGTCCCACACCCAGGCGCCGTCGTCGCTCAGCAGGCGACCGCGGTCATCGGTGGGCAAGCCTGTGCACCCCTGGTCCGGTGCCACGCCGCATCCCGCGCGCGTGGAGTGAAGGTTGGAGCGGTCGGAGGCGGGGACGCCACAGGCCCCGACGAAGCCGACCAAAGGTTGCCAACCAGTATGACCTGCCCGTCGAGGCGGTGGGACCGCCCCATCCGGCGTTCGGTGGACCCGCCCGGGGCAGGCGCCGCTGCTCGGCCCCGGACGGCCCTATCTCAGCGACTTGCAGGCGTCCTTGATCTCCTTGACGACCCGTTGACCGGTCGCCGAGGTGGGGTCGGCGTTGATGCGCAGGAAGTCCTCCTGGCTGTAGCCGGCCTCGAGCTTCTGCAAGGTGCAGTTGCAGTAGGCCTGCGCGCCGTTGCTCTGCTGGACGCACTGGTCGAGGTAGACCTTGCGGATGCTCGCGTCGTACTGGCGTGAGGCCGGGACGGATCCGCCAGCGGTGGTGCCCGTGCCGGACGAGCCGCTGCCGCCGGTGGTCTTCAGCACGAGCACGACCGCGACGATCACGACGACCAGGACCGCCGCGCCGACGGCGAGCATCCGGCCCCGGGACGCCCGCACCTTGCCGACGAGAGCGCCGGCGGACCTACCCCGGCCGCCACGCTCGTCGTCCTCGTCCAGGTCGTCGTCCTCGTCCTCGTCGTGCCCGGGGCCGCCACGGCGACCCGCCTCGGCGCCACCCATCCGGGCCAGGCCACGCAGCCTGCCGCGGGCACCGGTGAGGCCGCCCTGCTCGTCGGCGTCCTCGTCGTCCTCGTCGTCGTCGACGAGCAGGTCGTCGACGTCCCGGCCGAGGTCATCGTCGAGGTCGTCACTGGGCCGGGCCACCCGTGGCCCGGTACCCGAGCCGGCCTTGGTGAAGGTGGACGTGCTGAACCGGCCGCTGCCACCACGGGCGCCGGCGTCCGTCGGCAGCGGCCCGGTGGAGTCGACGCCCAGGACGGGGGCCGCCGCCCGGTTCATGGCGGGGCTCGGGCCGCCGTCGAGACCGTCCGCCCCTCGGGCGCTGCTCGGGCCGGTGCCGCCCGAGCCGGCCCGGCTCTGCGCCGGCCCGGTCCCGGGGCCCCGGCTCTGGCTGGGGCCGGTGCCGCCGCGCGTCCAGCTGCCGGTGCTCGGGCCGGTACCCAGGGGGTCGGCCCGGTTGAACGGGCCCGACAGCGGGTCGGCCCGGTCGTAGCCGCCGCGGGTGGAGCCGCCGGAGCCCAGCGGGTCCGCGCGGTCGTAGGGGCCGGTGCCGAGCGGGTCCGCACGGTCGTACTGCCCGCCGCCCAGGGGTTCGGGGCGGTTGTAGGGGCCGGTGCCCAGTGGGTCCCTGGCCGACCAGGACCGGGACTGCCCGGTGCCCGGGGCCGCGGGCGCGCCCGGGCCCCGGTCGGCGCCGCCACGGGTCGGCGCCGCGCCGGCACGCCAGTTGGTGCCGGTGTCCAGCGGGTTCGCGCCGGTCGGCGGGTCCGCGCCGTAGCCGGATCCGGGCCGGCCGGTGGTGGACGGCTGCGGGTAGGGACCGGTGGCCGGGGCCCAGGAGGCCTCGCGGTCGCGGCCGCCCCGTGGGTCCGCGCCGAACAGCGGGAAGCTGCCGGTCCGCGGCTCCTCGTAGCCCTGCTGGCCGGCGCCCGGGCGCCCGTAGCCGCCGGTCTCCGCCTGGGCGGGCCGCTGACCGCCGCCGGGGCCGTAGGCGCCGGTCCCGCCACCACCGCGGGCGGCGGAGGGGCCGGTCGGGCCGGCGGCTGGGGAACCACCGGGGCGTGACGTCGTCGGCTGCCAGGTCTGGGCGCTCTCGTCCCACACGTAGGCGCCGTCGTCGCTGACCCAGCGGCCGTGCTCGTCGAGGCGCATTTGTGATCCTTCGGGATGGAGACGGACGCTCCAAGGGTGCCACGTAGGGCGTGACGCCGACGCCGGGGGTACGCGCCGGCCATCTCAGACCAAGCCCAACGCCGCCCACAGCTGGCCCACAGGGTGCCCGGGCCAGGCCATCAGGTGGGGACCCGACCCTTGCGATCGACGAGGCGTGACCGGCTCGCGACGTCTAGTGCTGTCCTGGGCCGTCCGAGCCGAGCCTCAGCGCGACCACTGGCCGGCCGCCGCCGAGAGCATGATCTCCGCCTTCTGGAACTCCTTCAGGCTGGCGTAGCCGGTGGTGGCCATCGCGGCCCGCAGCGCGCCGGCGAGGCTGACGGTGCTCGCGGCGCCGCCCTGGTCCGGGCCGACGAGGATCTGCTCGAGGGTGCCGGCCTGCTCGACCGGCTGCCAGCCGCCGCGCGGCAGGTCGGAGTGCAGGACGTCCATCGACCACATGCCGCCCTGGCCGGGTGCGTCGGTGGCGCCGGCGAGCACCCCGTCGACCATCACGGCGTCGGCGCCGCAGGCGACGGCCTTGGCGATGTCCCCGCCGGTCCGCAGGTCGCCGTGCGCGATCACATGCACGTACCGGCCGCCCGACTCGTCCAGGTAGCGCATCCGGGCCCCGGCGGCGTCGGCGATAGCGGTCGCCAGCGGCACCCCGATCCCGAGCTCGGCCCGGTTCGCGTCGCCACCCCCCGTGCCGACCCCGACGATCACCCCGGCGGCCCCGGTGCGCATCAGGTGCAGCGCGGTGGAGAACGAGGCGCAGCCACCCACCAGGACCGGCATGTCCAGGTCACCGATGAACCGCTTCAGGTTCAGCGGCTCGGTCCGGGTCGACTGGTGCTCGGCGGAGACCGCCGGGCCGTGGATGACCAGCAGGTCGACCTGGGCGGCGAGCAGATCGGCGCTCAGCGCCTTGACCTTCTGGGGCCGCAGCGCCGCGGCCGTCACGAGGCCCGCGTCCCGGACCTGACCGACCCGCTCGGCGATCAGCTCGGGGCGGATCGGCGCCCGGTACAGCTCGCGCAGCCGGCTTGTGGCCGTCGCGGCGGGCAGGCCGGCCAGCTCGGCGACCAGCGGCAGCGGGTCCTCGTGCCGCGTCCAGAGCCCCTCGACGTGCAGCACGCCGAGGCCGCCGAGCTTGCCGACCGTGATCGCGGACTCCGGTGAGCTGACGGCGTCGGCCGCCGCCGCGACGATCGGCAGGTCGAAGTGGTAGGCGTCCACCTGCCAGGCGAGCGAGACGTCCGCTGGGTCGCGCGTCCGCCGGGACGGGACGATCCCGACCGCCGCCAGGTCGTACCCGACCCGCGCACTCTTACCGATGCCGATCTCAACCTCAGCCAACGCTGGCCTTTCCTTCACGAGCGCACCAAGCGGAAACCCCGCCCCCGACCTACGGCCTGGCCGTACCTATTTAACGGCCGGTGTAGTTCGGTGCCTCGACTGTCATCTGGATGTCGTGGGGGTGGCTCTCGATCAGCCCGGCCGTGGTGATCCGGACGAGCTGGCCGTGGTCCTGCAGGTGGCGGACGGTCGGGGCACCGGCGTAGCCCATGCCGGCGCGCAGCCCGCCGACGAGCTGGTGGGCGACGGCGGCCAGCGAGCCACGGTAGGGCACCTGGCCCTCGATGCCCTCGGGGACGAGCTTGTCGTCCGAGAGCACGTCGTCCTGGAAGTACCTGTCCTTGGAGTACGACCGCGCCCCGCCCCGGCTGCGCATCGCGCCGAGTGAGCCCATGCCGCGGTAGGCCTTGTACTGCTTGCCGTTGATGAAGATCAGCTCGCCCGGGCTCTCGTCGACGCCGGCCAGCAGGCTGCCGAGCATGACGGTGTCGGCGCCGACGGTGAGCGCCTTGGCGATGTCGCCGGAGTGCTGGAGGCCGCCATCGCCGATCACCGGGACGCCGTGCGGGCGCGCCGCGCGGGCCGCCTCGTAGATGGCGGTGACCTGGGGGACGCCGACCCCGGCGACGACCCGGGTGGTGCAGATCGAGCCGGGGCCCACGCCGACCTTGACCGCGTCGGCGCCCGCCGCGACCAGCGTCGCGGCGCCCGCGGCGGTGGCCACGTTGCCGCCGATGACGTCCAACGGCCGGCCGGCGATGCCCCGCGGCCACTCGGCCTTGATCCGGCGCACCATCTCGGGCACCGCCCGCTGGTGGCCGTGGGCGGTGTCCACGACGAGGAAGTCGACGCCGGCGGAGACCAGGGCCTGGGCCCGCTTGAACGCGTCCTCACCGACGCCGATCGCGGCGCCCACCATGAGTCGGCCGTCGGCGTCCTTGGTGGCCAGCGGGTAGCGCTCCCGCTTGGTGAAGTCCTTGACGGTGATCAGCCCACACAGCCGGCCGCGGCCGTCCACGATCGGCAGCTTCTCGATCTTGTGCTGGCGCAGCAGCCGCAGCGCCTCGTCGCTGCTGACCCCGACCGGGGCGGTGATCAGCGGCATCGGCGTCATCACCTCGCGGACCGGGCGGGCGAAGTCGCGCTCGAACCGGATGTCGCGGTTGGTGACGATGCCCAGCAGCGTGCCGTCCTCGCCGGTGACCGGCACGCCCGAGATCCGGTAGCGGGCCATCATCGCGTTCGCCTCGTCGATGGAGGCGTCCGGGCCGCAGGTGATCGGGGCGCTGATCATGCCGGACTCGGACCGCTTCACCATGTCGACCTGCTGCGCCTGGTCCTCGACGGACAGGTTGCGGTGCAGCACCCCGACGCCGCCCTGGCGGGCCATCGCGATCGCCATCCGGTGCTCGGTCACGGTGTCCATCGCCGAGGAGACCAGCGGGATGGCCAGCCGGATGTTGCGCGACAGCCGGGTCGACGTGTCGACCTCGGCCGGGACGACGTCCGAGGCCGCCGGCAGCAGCAGGACGTCGTCGTAGGTCAGGCCGAGCATCGCGAGCTTCGTCGTCGGAAGCTCCGAGCCGGCGGCCTGGTCGGCGAGGTCGGGGAGTCCGGCCGGGTCGGCGACGCGGTCGCTGGCCGCTGCGGGCCGGGCCGACGTCGAGGCCGCGATCGAGGTCGGGGTGGCGACGGGAGCGTCCATTGCACCTTCCGTTCGGGTTGCGCCGGCCGGCTGCGGGGTTCTGAGAGACCCCGTGCAGACATCATGACCCCTGCCGGGCCCGCCCACGCTCGTCGAGCCGGCAAGCCCACACCGTCATCGCGCGCCGGCCCGCCTGGCCGGTACCGCCCGGGCCGACATCTGCTGGAAACAACAGTGTGCCGGCGACGATGCCGGTCGAAAGGGTCAGCCACCCCACCATGTGGGCGTTGTCACCAACGAGCGAAGGCGCTCAGGCCTCGGAGGCCTCCGAGGCCTCGCAGACGCCGTCCGCGTAGCCGCGGGCGTAGTCCCAGGAGACGTAGCAGCTCGGGTCAGGGGCGAACGCCGGCTCGTGCACCCGGGTCCTGCCCTCGTTGAGCAGATGGCGCAGGTTTCCGGTCAGCAGGTCCCAGTCGAAGTAGTGCGGCTCGGCGCAGCCCTCGCAGTCGACCACCAGCCCGCGGTAGCCGCGCGGTTCCAACAGGGTCCTGAACACGTCCAGATCGCCGAGCTCCGCGAGGACCTCCTCGCGTTCGTGGAGCGAGAGCGGCTCGAGCAGGTCGTCGCCCAGGTCGAGCTGGGCGAGCTCGGACGCCGGGTCCTCCGGATCGTCCGCGAACGGGTCGATGGGCTCGTCGCTCACTCGCTCCACGCTACGCCCAGCGCGGGTCGGCCCACGGAGTGGCCGTGGATCCGGGGATGCCTGAACCTTCGGGTGACTGTCCGGAGATGTCGTCCCGTTTTCCGGCGTCCTGGTCAACGTCCGGTTGTTCCTCCCATCAGGCCGGGAAATCGGCCCGACCAGCGCGAACTCCGGGCGGCGGGCCCGGTTGCCCGGCCTGGCGGCGGGTAGCGCCCAATCATCTGACTCTTCCGCGTCGGTGGGGTGACGGCGCGACCGCGACCGCCTGGACCGCGTCCGCGGGGGTTTCCGGCCCGGCGCGACCGGCTCGGCCGGGTGAATTTTTCAAGATCGAAAAAGGGGTGGGCCGGCCTACGGTGTGCGGGCGACGCAGGTCGCCGCCGCGGCTCGACGGCCGAGGGGCGAACGCTGAGGGCGAACGAGGGGGGCTCAGCCGATGACCGACGTCCGACGTCTGCCTGGACCCGGCGCGGAGAAATGGGAATGGCAGTTGCACGGCGCCTGCCGGGGGGAGAGCACCGAGCTGTTCTTCCATCCGGAGGGGGAGCGTGGCCCGGCCCGGGCGGCGCGCGAGGCGGCCGCGAAGGCCATCTGTGCGCGCTGTTCGGTGATCAAGGAATGTGGTGAGCACGCGTTGTCCGCCCGTGAGCCCTACGGGGTCTGGGGCGGGATGAGCGAGTCCGAGCGGGAGGCGATCCTGACCGGCCGGACCCGTCGCGGCGGCGCGCGCCAGAACAACGTGCCGGTGGGGCACGTCGCGAACCCGGCGCCCGACGCCGCCGACGCCTACCGGCAGGCGCCCGTCGTCGCCTGAGGGGGCCCGGCGGTGCTGGACGCGGGGAGCCGGGGCGACAGATACCCGGGGCGCCGGCGGTGTCGAGAGCCGGGGCGCCGGCGGTGTCGGGAACCGGGGCCGGCGGGTGGCCAGATGCCCGACATCGCGGGGCCGGCGGCCGGCTCACCCGCGATGGGTGCGCGGACGCTGCGCATGGTGAGAGGCTGGTAATGCTCGGTAGTCGTGGTTAGGGTGGCCGGTCGCCGAGGCAACGAACCCGGTCGCCCAGGCGACGAAAGAGCCCGGCCGGTGCTGGTGCACCGGCCGGGCTCTTCTCGTTCCGCGGTACCTGCCTAGAAGCCAGGCCCGTGGCTGTGGCCGTGCCCGTGGCTGTGGCCGTGACCAGCCGCGGCGGGGGCCGCCTCGGCCGGCTTCTCCACGACGAGGGCCTCGGTGGTCAGCAGCAGCGCCGTGATCGACGCGGCGTTCGCGACGGCCGACCGGGTGACCTTGACCGGGTCGATGACCCCGTCGGCGATCAGGTCGCCATAGGTCAGGGTGGCCGCGTTGAAGCCGTGGTTGACCGGCTGCTCGGAGACCTTCGACACGACGACCGGGCCGTCGAGGCCGGCGTTGCGGGCGATCCAGTACAGCGGCGCGGTCAGTGCGGACCGCACCAGCCGAACCCCGGACCGCTCGTCACCGGTCTTGCCCAGGTCGCCGTCCAGCGCGCTGGCGACGTGCACGAGCGCGGAGCCGCCGCCGGCGACCACACCCTCGTCGATCGCCGCCTTGGTGGCGGAGACCGCGTCCTCCAGACGGTGCTTCTTCTCCTTGAGCTCGACCTCGGTGGCCGCGCCGACCCGGATGACCGCGACGCCGCCGGCGAGCTTCGCCAGCCGCTCCTGCAGCTTCTCCTTGTCCCAGTCGGAGTCGGAGGCCTCGATCTCGGCCCGGATCTGCTTGACCCGCGCGGAGACCGACTCGGGGTCGCCTGCGCCGTCGACCAGCGTGGTGGTGTCCTTGTCGACGACGACCCGGCGAATCCGGCCGAGGTCGGCGAGGGTGGCCGCGTCGAGCTTGAGGCCGACCTCCTCGGCGATGACCTGGCCGCCGGTGAGCACGGCGAGGTCCTGCAGCATCGCCTTGCGGCGGTCACCGAAGCCGGGCGCCTTGACCGCGACGACCTGGAAGGTCTTGCGCATCGCGTTGACGACCAGGGTCGACAGGGCCTCGCCGTCGATGTCCTCGGCGACGATCAGCAGCGGCTTGCGCTCCTGCACCACCAGCTCGAGCACCGGCAGCAGGTCGTTGAGAGCGCCGATCTTGCCGGGGTGCAGCAGCACGAAGGCGTCCTCGAGGACGGCCTCCATCCGCTCCTGGTCGGTGACGAAGTACGGGGAGATGTAGCCCTTGTCGAACTGCATCCCCTCGGTCAGCTCGAGCTCCAGACCCATGGTCTGGCTCTCCTCGATGGTGATGACACCATCCTTGCCGATCTTGTCGATCGCCTCGGCGATGAGCTCGCCGACCTGGGTGTCCTGGGCGGAGATCGCGGCGACCTGGGCGATCGTCTCCCGCGAGCTGACCTCGATGGCCGCGTCGAGCAGCGCCTGGGAGACCGCCTCGACGGCCGCCTCGATGCCGTACTTCAGCGACACCGGGGCAGCGCCGGCGGTGACCTCCTTGAGGCCCTGGCGAACCATGGCCTGCGCCAGGACCGTCGCCGTCGTCGTACCGTCGCCGGCGACGTCGTTGGTCTTGGTCGCGACCTCCTTGACGAGCTGGGCGCCAAGGTTCTCGTGCGGGTTGGTCAGCTCGACCTCACGGGCGATGGTCACGCCGTCGTTCGTGATGGTGGGAGCGCCGTAGGACTTGTCGAGGACGACGTTGCGCCCGCGCGGGCCGATGGTCACCTTGACCGCGTCGGCCAGCGTGTTCACCCCGTGCTCGAGCGCGTGGCGCGCGTCCTCGCGAAATGTGAGGATCTTGCTCATATGGTTGCGGTTCCTCCCGCTGCCGGTCCCCGGCAGAACGCCGAAGGGCGTACCCCGGGCGCGATGCCGACATCGTCGGAACCCGCCCGGGATACGCCCAGGCCGAACTACTTCTCGATGATCGCGAGGACGTCGCGGGCCGAGAGGACGAGGTACTCCTCGCCGGCGTACTTGACCTCGGTGCCGCCGTACTTGCTGTACAGCACGACATCGCCGACCTTGACGTCGAGCGGGACGCGCTTGCCGTCCTCGAACCGGCCGGGGCCCACCGCGAGGACCTTGCCCTCCTGCGGCTTCTCCTTGGCGGTGTCCGGGATCACGATGCCCGAGGCGGTCGTGGTCTCAGCGTCCGACGGCTGGACGACGATCCGGTCCTCGAGAGGCTTGATGGCAACCTTGGTGGCGGTCGTCACGATCGACCTCCCCTTCCTACGCTGGATGAGAGAGCGACCCTGGCGGCCTGCCGTCGCGGGTGAACAGGCGCCGTATGTCGCTGGCACTCTCACGTGCCGAGTGCCAACTTAGCATTAGTGTCGCACTCGTCAACCGACCCGGTCGGATCAGTGGCTGTGGGGCGGGCGGGCGCGGAGCGCCCGCCCGCCCCACAGCCGGGTTCGGGCGCTGAGCGCCCTCCCCAACGTGGTTCTCCCGTGGGGTCGAGTGCGGGGGCGGGCGCTTGTCCAGGGTCGGGACCTGGGGTGCGTTTCGTCCGGTTCGGGCGCCAGGGCGCCCTCCCGATTCGTCTGGATTTCGCCGGTTGGGTGACCGGTTGAGCTAGAGGTTCGACGTTGCTGATCGACGGTCGGGGGGCGAGTCGTGACCCGGGTGCCGGGCCGCGGGGTGGCTGCCGGATGGGTCGAGCCAGGTCAGTGGACCGTCGAGGTCGGCGAGGGCTGTGGCGATGCCGTGCGCGACGTCGCCGTTGAAGGGGAGCGAGTGGTGGCCGAGGCCGGGCACCGTGACGTTCAGCCCGACGAGATCGGGATGGTGCAGCGCCGCCGACTCGGGCCGCACGACCGAGTCCAGCCCGCCGCCGATCGCCAGGAACCGGGTGCCGCAGCTGGGCGCCGGCTCGGCTAGTTCCGTCAGCAGCGGCGAGCCCGGCCGCAGCGACGCGACCAGCCGGTACGGGACCACCCGGGGGACCAGGTGGGCCAGCCGGGTGCCGCCGTGCGGGGTGCCCAGGGTGACCAGCGTGTGCACGCGCTCGTCGCCGGCCAGCCGTTGGACGTAGTAGCGGGCGACCAGCCCGCCGAGCGAGTGGGCGACGACGTGGACCTGCTGGTAGCCGGTCCGGCCGCAGATCTCGGTGACGGTGACCGCGAGCATCCGCGCGGCGGTCGGCACGTCGATGGCGTACAGCGGCAGGTTGACCGTCTCGACGTGGCCGAACCCGCGGCGGCGCAGCGTGCGCTGCAGCCGGGCGAAGATCGAGCGGTTGTCGACCAGCCCGTGCACCAGCAGGATCGGCATTCCGGCGGCGGCCGGATGGCCGATCAACAGGCCGCGCTGCAGCGGCGCCAGCCCGGCCAGGCTGTAGCGATCCACGGCCGGCGTGCGGCCCGCCCGGACCCCCGCCGGGTAGAAGGCCACGTGGGTGGCGAGGCTGGCCGCCTCGGTGACCAGCCCCAGCACGGTCGCCGGTGCCGCCCCGACCCGCCGCGTTACTGCCCGGCCGACGCCGAAGGGCACGGTCGCCACGTCCCGGGTGGCCCTCCCGGCGGCGTTGCCCAGGTGCCCTAGCTGGTTGCGCAGTCGGGTAGCGATGACCGGTGATCACTTTCTGGCCAGGGGCGGAGCCGGTGTGCTGGTTGGGGACGTCAGGTTACAGACGTCCAGGTAGCCCCGTCGACCATTTCCGGCCCCTGGCGGAGAGGCGAACGCCCTGGTCAGAGCCATGGAGACGGCCGAGCGTCGCGGCGATGGCCGCGGCGAGCGCCGCCGGCTCACCGGAGCCGAGCACGCCGTCGGCGAAGCCGAGCCGGCGCAGGTCGGTGGGCCGCAGGCCACCGAGGTCGGCCGCCCGCTCGGCCGGGATGCGCAACGTCGTGGCCGCCCCCTCCGGGGCGAGCGCCGTCAGGTAGCTGTCCGGGGCCATCAGCAGGACGTCCACGCAGGCCGCGGCCAGCGCTCCGCCCGAACCGCCCTCGCCGACGACGACGCAGACGGTCGGGCTCGGGCAGGCCAGCACCGCCCCCATCGCCGCACCGATCGCCGCGGCGACGCCGCCGGCCTCGGCCGCCGGGCTCGGGTCGGCACCGGGGGTGTCGACGAAGGTCACCAGCGGGAGCCCGAGCCGGCCGGCCAGGCGAGCGGCTCGCTCCAGCAGGCGGAAGCCGGCCGGCCCGGGGGCCGCGCGCGGCACCGCTGCCAGCGCCACGGCGACCACCCCGGTACCCGTGGCATCGGCGAGCAGGCCCAGCCGGGCCCGCACCGTCGGGTCCCCGCCCGCGAGCTCGACGCCGCGCGGCGCCAGCGCGTCGAGCGCGGCGCCGGCGGCGGTCCGCCCGGGCGCGCGAGCCGCCTGGACCTGCTCCCAGCCGCGCCGCATGGCGATCCCGTCGTCGGGACCGACCTCTGCCGGGCCGGCGGCACCCGAACCGGAGGGCTTCGCCGTCACGGCGGCGAGCGCCGTCGCCAACCAGGCCTCGACCTGGTCCGGCTGGGCGACGACGTCGACGTGCCCGGCCGCGAACGCCGACTCGGCGGTGTGGCTGGAAGCGTCGGGGGCCGTGCCGGTGACCGCCGTGACGACCCGGGGGCCGGCGAACCCGACCGTCGCTCCCGCGACCGCGCAGCGCAGGTCGGCGCGGGACGCGACCGTCACCCACACGCCGCCGGTCGTCGGCTGGTCGACCACGGCCAGGTGTGGCACGCCGGCCTCGGCCAGGCGCATCGCCGCGAGCGCCGCCTGTGGCAGCCCGACCAGGCCGGCGACGCCCTCCTGCAGCCGAGTGCCGCCGCTGCGCAGGAAGGACAACAGTGGCAGGCCCGTCGCGGTCGCGTGCTCGGCCGCCGCGGCGAAGGTGGCCGCGTCGATCTCGCCGAAGCTCCCGCCGTACACGGCGAACTCCCACACCGCGACGACGCAGTGGGTTCCCGCGACCGTCCCGTCGCCCCACCAGACCGCGGGCCGTCCGCTGTAGTCCGGCCAGTCGATCCGGTTGGGCGCCGGCGGCGCCGGTGGCCGCGGACTGACGGCGGCGAGCAGGCGGGCGCGCCAGTCGGCCGGGGCGCGAGGGCGGTCCTGGGCCGGGTCGGGGCGTGCTTGCTCCCCCCGCTCGGCGTGGAGGTCGGCCGACGTCGGATGGCGATCGGTCATGTCCGCATCGTCAGGCCCGGCGGGTGCCCGTGTCGCGGTCCGGCGCGGAATGTCACTCCGCGCTGCGGACCCGCTGGCCAGCGCCCCGTTCTGCTGCCGTCGACCGGTCTCGCGGCGGTCGGGAAACACCATGGGTTTGGACGTGACAACCCGGCGTGTGGGGTGGGGGCATCGCCGTTGGCATACTGTGCAAAGTCACCATCATGCCGGTAGCGGCTGAATGCGCGGCTTGTGACGCAACGCGAAGTCGACAGGGCTCGTCGGCAGCGCGCGGCCAGCGCGAGGGGGGCCATGCTCACACCGCTCACCGACGACGATCCCACCGCCATCGGCCCATACCGGCTGCAGAACCGGATCGGCGAGGGCGGGATGGGCACCGTCTATCTGGCGTTCACCGAGCGACGCGAGCCTGTCGCGGTGAAGGTCGCCTCGGCGGAGCTCGCCGAGGACGTGGAGTTCCGCCGCCGGTTCCAGCGCGAGGTGCGGGCCGCGCAGCGGGTCCGCGGAGGCGCGGTCGCCGCCGTGCTCGACGCCGACACCCAGTCCGAACGGCCCTGGATGGTCACCGAGTACGTCGAGGGCATCAGCCTGGCCGACGCGGTACGCCAGCGCGGGCCGCTGACCGAGCGGCTGGTGCGCGGCCTCGCGGCCGGCCTCGCCGACGCCCTCGTGGCGATCCACGAGGCCGGCGTGGTCCATCGCGACCTGAAGCCGTCGAACATCCTGCTGGCCTGGGACGGCCCCCGGGTGATCGATTTCGGGATCGCCCAGCTGGACGGGAACGCCACGCTCACCCGCACGGGCCACGTCGTCGGCACGCTCGCGTGGATGGCGCCCGAGCAGATGCGCGGTGAGCAGGCCGGGCCGCCGGCCGACATCTTCTCCTGGGGCTGCTGCGTCGCCTACGCGGCGACCGGCCGGCATCCGTTCCACGCCGACCGCGCCGAGGTGCTGGCCTTCCGCATCCAGCGGGAGGGGCCGGACCTCGACCACCTGCCCGACTACCTGCTCGCGACGGTCATCCCGGCACTGGAGAAGGAACCCGGCCTACGACCGTCGGCCGCCGGGCTGCTCGCCAACCTGAGCGGCCACCCGGTGCGCACCATGAGTGAGGCGCATCGGGCGACCGAGACCGTGCTGGAGCGGGACTGGACCGGTCAGCTGCCCGGCCGGCCGGCTCGGCGCCCGGATCCCGACCCGAGGCTCGCCGCCCGCCACGATGGGGCCTTACCGGCGCCGGCCGGGCCGATCTCGAGGCCCGTGCCGGCGACCTGGCGGCCAGATCCGGCCCCCGCTCCGGGGGCCCGGCCGGCGGCCGCGGCACTGGGCCAGCCGCGCCCGGGCGACATCCCACCGGCCGGACGACGTCCCGACGCCCCGCGCCAGACCGGCGCGTATCCGCTCGGCCAGCGGCTGCCCGACGGGTATCCGTCTGGGCCGCCCAGCGTCCAGCCGCCCCGGCAGCCGTGGCCGGGTGGGTACCCCGCCGGCCCGGCGCGGGCCGAGCCTCCCCGGCCCTGGCCGCCGCGGCAGGCGGACGCGCCCGACCAGTACCCCCGTCCCGCCCAGTACCCCCGTCCCGACCAGTACCCCCGTCCCGCCCAGGACCCGGACTGGCGCTCGGCGCGGGCCGGCTCGCTGGGTGTCCCGCCGCCGGCCGACGCGTACCGGCCGGCCCCGCCGCCGCCGGAGTCCTACCGTCCGGATCCTGCTGGTAGCGGGTACCGGCCGGTACCGCCTGTCGCGCCCTACCGGCCGGCGCTGCCCCCGCCGGACTCGTATCGGCCCGCGGTGCCCCCGCCCGATCCGCATCGGCCCATGCCGCCGGCGGGTGGCGGGTACCGGCCGGCGCTGCCGGCGGGTGGCGGGTACCGGCCGGCGCTACCGCCGGCGGGATCGGACGTCTCAGGCCCGGGAACGCCCTACCCGCCGCCGGCGGGTGCGCCCGCCGATCCGAGGCGGCCCCAGCCGGCGGCGGCCGGGCGACCTTCTGGTGACGCGGCGGCCGGGAGAGGTCCCGGTCGTGGTGACGAGCTCGCCGACGGCGGGAGGCCGGCTCCCACCGGCGTTGCGGCGGCCTGGAACGTGCCGGCGGTGCTGTCGGCCGTACTCTCCGTGTGCTGGCTGTTCGGGCTCGGCAGTGTGGCCGGCGTGTATCTCGGCTACCGGGCCCGGCTCGCCGCCCGGTCCGCGGCCCGGCGGGCCGATCGCCTGGCGGCGGTCGGCATCATGCTCGGCTGGCCCGGGATCATCCTTGCGATGATCTTCCTCGGGGTGGCCGCCGGCCGGGGCTGACCGGGTATTCAGTGCCGAAACGTCCCGCGCCGGCCGGCGATTTCGGAGAGTCGCGTGATGTGAGATCGGACATACGCCGACGTCGGTTCTGTTCCGGTTGAGCCAGTTGTCGTTCGCCGCCGGGTAACCCGCCAGGTGAGCTCGATACCACCGACATCCGGGTGCGGCCAGGCATTTTGTACGGTTCTGCCGCGCGTGCATGGGCGGTGCGGCCGTGTCGGTGTGTCAGACGGTTACGTCGATGCCGGCCGCGGGCCGCCCAGACGGCGCGGTGTGGGTCACAATCGGTACCGCTGTGAAGCGGTGGTGCCGTCCGTGGCCTGGACCGCGCAGGCGCGCGTCACGGCGGGTGCGTCGATAGGCTCGCATCCGTTCCGTGCATCCCCTGACCGACCGCACCCCACTGGACGGACCGTGGATCTCTTCGAATACCAGGCGAAGGCCCTCTTCGCCGAACATGGCGTCCCGGTGCCCACCGGCAAGACCGCCGCCACCCCGGAAGAAGCCCGCGCGATCGCCGCGGAGCTAGGCGGCAAGGTCGTCGTCAAGGCCCAGGTGAAGGCCGGTGGCCGCGGCAAGGCCGGCGGCGTGAAGGTCGCCGACGGGCCGGACGACGCCTTCGAGAAGGCCAGCGCCATCCTCGGGATGGACATCAAGGGCCACACCGTGCACTCGGTGCTCGTCGAGCAGGCCAGCAACATCGCGGAGGAGTACTACGCGTCGTTCCTGCTGGACCGCGCGAACCGTACCTTCCTGGCGATGGCGTCCCGCGAAGGTGGCATGGAGATCGAGGAGGTCGCCGCCACCAAGCCCGAGGCGCTCGCCCGTATCCACATCGACCCACTGGCCGGCGTCGACCTGGCGAAGGCCCGTGAGATCGCCGTCGCCGCCAAGCTCCCCGAGGCCGCCCTCGACGGCGCCGCCGAGCTGCTCACCAAGCTCTGGGAGGTGTTCGTCCAGGCGGACGCCACCCTGGTCGAGGTCAACCCGCTGATCCTGACCGGCGAGGGCACGGTCGTCGCCCTCGACGGCAAGGTCTCGCTGGACGAGAACGCCGACTTCCGGCACCCGGAGAACGAGGCGCTCGTCGACAACTCCGCGGTCGACCCGCTGGAGCAGAAGGCGAAGGAAAAGGGCCTCAACTACGTCAAGCTGACCGGTGAGGTCGGCATCATCGGCAACGGCGCCGGCCTGGTCATGTCGACCCTGGACGTCGTCACCTACGCCGGTGAGGAGTTCGGCGGGAAGCGCCCGGCGAACTTCCTCGACATCGGCGGCGGCGCCTCGGCCGAAGTCATGGCGAACGGCCTTTCGATCATTCTTTCCGACCCGTCGGTGAAGAGCGTCTTCGTCAACATCTTCGGCGGTATCACCGCCTGTGACGCGGTCGCCAACGGCATCATCAAGGCGCTCGAGCTGGTGGGCGACATCACCACCCCGCTGGTCGTTCGCCTGGACGGCAACAACGCCGAGGAAGGCCGACGCATCCTCGCCGAGGCCAATCTCCCGGTTGTGAAGCCGGTCGACACCATGGATGGCGCGGCCAAGCTCGCCGCCGAGCTCGCCGCCGCCGCGGCCTGAGTCGAGAAGGAATACAGCTCACTATGGCCATCTGGCTCGACGAGAACAGCCGGATCGTGGTGCAGGGCATCACCGGTTCGGAAGGCAGCAAGCACGCGAAGCGTATGGCGGCATCTGGCGCGAAAATCGTCGCCGGGGTGAACGCCCGTAAGGCCGGCCAGTCCCAGGACGGCGTACCGGTGTTCGCGTCCGTCGCCGAGGCGATGGAGCAGACCGGCGCCGACGTCTCGGTCATCTTCGTCCCGCCGAAGTTCACCAAGGACGCGGCGCTCGAGGCGATCGACGCCGAGATCCCGCTCGCCGTCGTCATCACCGAGGGCGTGCCGGTGCACGACACGACCTCGTTCTTCGCGACGGCGCAGGCGAAGGGCAAGACCCGGATCATCGGGCCGAACTGCCCGGGCATCATCAGCCCCGGCAAGTCGAACGCCGGCATCATCCCGGCCAGCATCACCCCGCCCGGGCGGATCGGCCTGGTCAGCAAGAGCGGCACGCTGACCTACCAGATGATGTACGAGCTGCGCGACTTCGGCTTCTCGACCGGCGTCGGCATCGGTGGCGACCCGGTCATCGGCACGATCCACATCGACGCCCTGGACGCCTTCGAGGCGGACCCGGAGACCGACGCGATCGTGATGATCGGTGAGATCGGTGGTGACGCCGAGGAGCGTGCCGCCGCGCACATCGAGGCGCACATCACCAAGCCGGTCGTCGGCTATGTCGCGGGCTTCACCGCTCCCGAGGGCAAGACGATGGGTCACGCCGGCGCGATCGTCTCCGGTTCGTCCGGTACGGCGCAGGCCAAGAAGGAAGCGCTGGAGAAGGCCGGGGTCCGGGTCGGCAAGACGCCGTCCGAGACCGCGCGTCTGATGGCCGACATCATGCGCTCGCTCTGACCAACGACCCCGGTGTGGCCGTGACCTGGCCACACCGGGGTGACCGTCGGGCCCGGGCGCACAGATAGCCCGTGGCTCGGCCGGGTGGCAGGCTTCGTCAGGTGCGGCGCCTCGGCATCACGGTTCGGCGGGAGGCTGGTCCGCGTCGCCATCAGGGATGGCTGTCATGGTCCTGACCGGCCCCGGCGCGAATCCGGGATAATACGGTAGGACTTTCGCGGCGATGCTTGCTGAACCAGCGATGCTTGCTGAACCAGAGGCCGCGCCGCGGCGATGCCGGATGCCGTGACGCTGGACAGAGCGGGGTTGGTCCCAATGGTCAAGATCGCTGGTCGCGATGTCGCAACCAGTGACGTCGGCATGGTCGCCGCCGGCGCGGTCGTGTTCATTGCCGGCTTCCTGCCCTGGATGCGGGTCGATTACTACTACTACCGCGGCGCCAGTCACGCGGGCTGGGCCTGCGGATTCTTTCCCGTTGTCGCGATTCTGCTCTCGGTCGGTGTGGCCGGGCTTGTCGCCGCACGGAGCTTCGGCGGCGTGCGAGTCCCGCAGCTCGGCCCGGTGGGCCCCGCGCTGCTCAATGTGATCCTCGGCGGCGTGGCGACGTTGTTCGTCCTCATCCGTCTCGTGAGCGTCAGCCCGTATGACCCGGGTATCGGGCTCTATTTCGGTCTCATCGGCGCGGCTGTCCTCACCGCCTTCGCCGTGATGGGACTGCTGTCGAGCGGCGAGTCGATTCCCGGCCGCGGCCCCCGGCCCCCGGCGGCCCCCTTCGGCGCGCCGCCGCCGTACGCCCAGCCGCCGTACGGCCAGCCGTACGCCTACCAGCAGCCGCCTGGCGCCCCGTACGGACAGCAGCCGAATGCTCCCTACGGCAGCCAGCCGACGCCCGCGCCCGGCTATGGCCAGCCGACTCCGGCCCCTGGCTACGGGCAGTCGCCCCAGCCGGCGCCCTACGGCCAGCAGCCTCCCGCGGCGCCATATTCGCCCTACGGCCAGCCGGCGTCCCAGCCGGCGCCCTACGGCCAGCAGCCGCCGCCTCCCGGGTACGGCCAGCCGTCGGCGCCCGGCCACGGAACCCCGGCGCCGGGCTACGACCCCGCGTCCCAGCAGCCGCCGGCGCCCGGTGGCCAGCCCTACGGGCAGCAGCCCGGCTAACCTGCCCCGCCGACGCGGTATCGGCGGCGATTTCTGCTGGATCGGGCCGATTTCCGGGCGATGACCCGGCGTGTTGGAACGACCAGCCGGCGGGGACATGCGAGCGTCGTCCCCGTGGCCCACCCCGTCGCGTCCCGCGGTAGCGCGGTGGTCCGGCGCAGCCGGGCCGCCCGGCTCACCTACGCGTTCGGGGTGTCCCTGCCCGGTCCGGTCGCGGCCGGCGCCGCCGGTCTGGTCGCGGTCGAGCTGCTCGTCCTGATGGCCTGGGGCGCGGACACCAGGGCCCAGGCCGGTGCCGGTTCGGCGCTGCGGGTCGGCGCCGACCTGTGGCTGCTCGCGCATGGCGCCTCCCTGCGGCTGCCCGCCGGCGCCGTCCACTTTCATCCGCTGGGGCTTGTCGTGATGCCCCTGCTGGTCGCCGCGTCCGCGGGGTACCGGCTGGCGGCGGCGCGCGCCGAGCAGCACTCGCTCCTGCAACGCGCGATGGCCGGCCGGCTGAGGCTCCCGATCCGGCCAGGGGCCACGCTGGCCGCCGGCGCCGTGAGACCAACCGGGGCGAAGGCAGCCGCGAGCGCACCCAGCCGGGTCTCGCGTCGCGCCGCGGCCCTGGATGTGGTCGCGGTCGTGGTCGCGCAGACCGCCCTGGTACTCGCGGTCTGCCTGGCCGCCTCGGCGCCGGCCGCGCGGCCGGCCGTGGGCTCGGCGGTGGCTGGCGCCATCGTGCTGAGCGGCCTCGGGGCGACCGCCGGTGTGCTGGCCGGCCACCGCCGGGTCCGCTCGGCGTGGCGGCTGGTGCCGGCGGTGCTTCGGGTGCCGCTGGCCGCGGGCTGCGCGGCGACGGCCGCCCTCGCCGCCGTCGGCGCGCTCGGCCTGTCCGTCCTGCTGATCGTGCGGGCCGGCAGCGTGGCCGCCGCGGCGAACGGTCTCGGCCCCGGGGTGGTCGGCGGTTTCGGCCTGTTCGCCGGGCAGGTCGCGGTGCTGCCCAACCTGGTCGTCTGGGGGGTCTGCTACGCCTTGGGGGTCGGCTTCGCGGCCGGGCCCGAGCTGACCCTGACCCCCACCACCGCCGCCCCGAGCAGCCTGCCCGACCTGCCGGTACTGCGGCTGCTGCCGACGGCGCCCTTGCCGGGCTGGGCCTGGCTGGTTCTGGCGGTCGCGCCGCTCGCCGCCGGCGTGGCGCTGGCGCTCACGGTCCGGCGCGGGAGCCCGGGCGCCGCGTTCGGCGGCCGGCTGAGCATGGTCTGCGCCGGGACGGTCGTCTGCACCCTGCTGGTCGGTCTGCTGGCCGCCGTTTCCGGCGGAGGGATCGGCGCGGGAGTCGCGGCCCGGCTCGGGCCGGCGTCAGGGTGGGCGATGCTCGCCACGTTCGTCGAGGTGGGGATGGCCGGGGCCCTGGTCACCAGCGTCGCCGAGCTGGTCCGCCGACGCTGACCCGGACTGGCCCGCCACGTGTCGGAGCTGGTGACTACGGTGAGCGCGTCCGGGTGGCCGTGACGAGCGGCCACGCGCCGGGAGGAGCCCGCCGTGACCCTGCCAGCACCGTCCCCACCAGCGCCGTCTCTGTCCGCGCCGCCCTTGCCCGCGCGGCGCCTGGCCGCCGGGCACCCGGTCGCGGTGGTCCACCGTCCGACGGCGGCTCAGCTGCGGGCTCAGGCCGCCGCGCTGCGGGTGCTGGGCTGGACCTACCGGCGGATCGCCCTCCACTGGCAGCGCGCCTACCGGCTGAACGCCAGGCTGGCCTTCCGGCTCGCGCACGGCTGGACCCAGGACCAGGCCGCTCGCCAGTGGACCGCGCGCTGGCCGGCTGACCCGAAGAACGACAAGGCGTTCAGCTACTGGGAGAGCTGGCCGGCCCGCGGCGGCCGGGCGCCCTCCCCGGACACGTTGCGGCGGCTGGCCGAGCTGTACCTGTGCCGGCCCGGTGACCTTCTCGACGGGTTCGACTACAGCGCCCTCGATCCCGTCGTCGGTGGTCCGGCCGAGTCCATGGGCCGCGCCGGGGCGGTCCGCGACGCCAGGGGGCCGGGCGGGGCCGCCGGGGGGTGCCCGAGCCCGGTTCCCGGCCGCCCGCCCGACCCGGACTTCGAGCTCGACCTGGGCCTCGGCTTCGGGCAGGAGTTCTGGCACCCGGACGACGAGGCCGGGCGGCTCGCCTGCTCCGGCGCGTCGCGGGCCGCCAGTCAGTACAGTCGAAGGTCGTTGTAGGCCGCCTCGGCCACGGGCTGAGCCGGCCGTCAGGGCGGTCACGGTTCCGGGCGTATCCGGCGGCCGCTTTCGTCCGTCCCCGGCTGCCCGGCCGGGGGAGGGCCTCCCGACTCGCGTCGCCGAGCCTGGGAAAGACCTGGGAGATGAGCCTGCTGCCTTCGCAGACCGACCCCGCTCGCCTGGTCGTGCTCGCGTCCGGCGCGGGTACCACCCTGCAGGCGATCCTGGACGCCTGCCAGGACCCGGCCTTCGGCGCGCGCGTCATCGCGGTGGGAACCGACCGGCCCGACACCGGCGCCGAACGACGGGCGGCCGACCTCGGCGTGCCGGTTTTCACCGTCCAGCTGGGCGACCACGCCGACCGGGACGCGTTCAACGCCGCCACCGCCGAGCGGATCGCCGCCGCGCGCCCCGACCTCCTGGTGCTCGCCGGGTATATGAAGATCCTGGACAAGCAGGTCATCGGGCGGTTCCGCACGGTCAACACGCATCCGTCGCTGCTGCCGTCCTTCCCCGGCGCGCACGCGATCCGGGAGGCGTTGGCGCATGGCGTGAAGGTCAGTGGGGTCACCGTTCACTGGGTGGACGAGGGCGTCGACACCGGCCCGATCATCGCCCAGGCGGCGGTCGACGTCCGACCGGGCGACACCGAGGACGACCTGCGCGACCGAATCCAGGCGGTCGAACGCGGGCTGTACGTCGCAACGATCGGCAAGATCGTGCGTGGCAACGCCTGAAGGTGCCGGCGGGAGACCGCCGTGTGCCGGTGACGGCGGGTGCGCGCGCGTGACCGGGCGCCGGGGCGAACCGCCCCGGGCCGGTGAGAGGCCTGGGCACCGACGCCCCGCCGGCGGACTGCGCCGGCGAGCCGACAAGGAGGAAGCATGACGAAGCCGCAGGACGCGACGGCGGTCCCGTCCGGCGACGGCCCGGCGGCACGGTCGTCGGCGGGCGATTCCACGGCCACCGCCGGCACCGAGGTGGTCGCCACCGGGCGGCGCCGGCTGCGCCGCGCGCTGGTGAGCGTCTACGACAAGTCCGGGCTCGGTGAGCTGGCCGAGGCGTTCCTGGCCGCCGGCGTGGAGGTCGTCTCCACCGGCTCCACCGCCCAGGTGCTGGCCCGCCACGGTCTGGCCGTCACCCCGGTCAGCACCCTCACCGGCTTTCCCGAGGTGCTCGACGGCAGGGTCAAGACGCTGCACCCGCGGGTGCACGCCGGCCTGCTGGCCGACCTGCGCCTGACGGAGCACGCCGAGACGCTGGCCGAGCTGGACATCGAGCCGTTCGACCTGGTCGTCGTGAACCTCTACCCGTTCCGGGAGACCGTCGCCTCGGGCGCGACCGAGGACGAGGCCGTCGAGCAGATCGACATCGGCGGCCCGGCGATGATCCGGGCCGCGGCGAAGAACCACCCCTCGGTCGCCGTCGTGGTCGAGCCGGGTGACTACCCGGCGCTGATCGAAGCGGTGCGCGGCCCCGGCTTCGACCTGCCCGCCCGCCGCCGGCTCGCGGCGCGGGCGTTCGCGCACACCGCCGGCTACGACGCGGCGGTCGCGTCCTGGTTCGCCAGCGTCGTCGCCCCGGACGAGACCGCGACCGAGACCGGGTGGCCGGACGTGCTCACCGCCCAGTGGCACCGCTCGGACGTGCTGCGCTACGGCGAGAACCCGCACCAGCGAGCCGCCCTCTACGTCGCGGCCGACGACCCGACGCCTGGGCTCGCGACCGCGAAGCAGCTGCACGGCAAGCAGATGTCCTACAACAACTACACCGACACCGACGCGGCCCGCCGCGCCGTCTACGACTTCGCCGAGCCGGCGGTGGCGATCATCAAGCACGCCAACCCGTGCGGGATCGCCGTCGCGGCGGACATCGCGACCGCGCATCGCAAGGCGCACGCCTGCGACCCGGTGTCGGCGTTCGGCGGCGTGATCGCGACCAACCGGCCGGTCACGGTCGAGCTGGCCGAGCAGATCGCCGAGATCTTCACCGAGGTCGTGGCCGCGCCGGGCTACGAGCCGGGCGCGGTCGAGGTGCTGGCCCGCAAGCCTTCCATCCGGCTGTTGCAGTGCGCGCCGCCGCCGCATCCGCGCGGCGTCGAGCTGCGCCAGGTCTCCGGCGGGCTGCTGCTGCAGTCCAGGGACGCGCTGGACGCGGCCGGTGACGAGCCGTCGACGTGGACGCTGGAGGCCGGCACCCCCGCGGACGAGGAGACCCTGGCCGACCTGCACTTCGCCTGGCGCGCGATCCGGGCGGTGAAGTCCAACGCGATCCTGATCGCCTCGGCCGGAGCGACGGTCGGGGTCGGCATGGGCCAGGTGAACCGGGTCGACGCCGCCAAGCTCGCGGTCAACCGCGCCGGTGACCGGACGAAGGGCGCGGTCGCCGCGAGCGACGCGTTCTTCCCGTTCGCGGACGGCTTCCAGGTGCTCGCCGACGCCGGCGTGCGCGCCGTCGTCGAGCCGGGTGGCTCGGTCCGTGACGAAGAGGTGGTCATAGCCGCGCGGGAGGCCGGCGTGACCCTCTACTTCACCGGCGTGCGCCACTTCGCCCACTAGACGAGGCGCCAAGCGTCGTCCTGGCCCGCTGGCCGGGCCGGGACGACGCGGGCCGCCGACCGACAGCCGTCGGACGGCGCCTGCCGGAGGCCTCAGCGCCCGCCGGGCTGATCAGCCGCGGCGGCCGGCACCACCCGGACCGCCTCGGCCCGGGTCGTGGCGCCGATTGGGGTCGCGACGACCACCGGCCCGGCGTTCCCGCCGCGTGCGCGGGTCCGCGGGCTGGCCGTGCTCGTCGCCGGCCCGGCTGACTTCCGGGCGCGGTGGCAGAGCGGGTGTTGCGTGCTGGTCGGTGGCGCCAGCCGGCGGCACGCCTGGTCCCGCTGAGCCCTCAGGGGCGGCAGGGGGCGGCCGCTGGCCGGCGCCAGCGCTTCAGACGCTCGTCGACTCCGCGGCGGTGGTGCCCCGGCGGGCCGCGCCGGTGGCGCTGGTCGTCGTCGTGGCCGAGCTGGTGCCGGTCGCCGGAGTGGCGGTGGCGGTCGCGGCGGTGGCCGGGCCGCCCGGCGCGTCGCTGTTCGGCACGTAACGCTGCGAGACCCAGTCGAGCGCCTCGCGCCAGGAAGCGCCGTAGAGGACCGAGATACGGTCCGCGGTCTGGCGCGCCAGGGCCTGGACGAACACGCGGTCGTCGCTGTCGAGATGGCGGGCGTCCCCGAAGGTCTCCCACGCCCGGAACATCAGCTCCTGAAGCTTCTTGCTGTGTGGCGACTCGTCTGCCACGTCACGCTCCTCCTGCTGTGGGACCTGACGGGGCAGTCTGCCCTAGTCCGCGTGAGTGCTGTGCGGTGGGGGGTGCTTGCCACGAGTGGGTGGGTGTGCTGGGGAGTCAGCTGGCTCCTTACACTGCGGGCGTGGCCGGACTGGGCGTAGCACCGTGAGCGCGCGACAGCCGCGGCCCGTGCATGACGCGGTGCACCAGCAGCCGCTACGACCTCAGGGGCCGGTGGGTCTGCCGCGTCCGGGCGCCGTCACCACGGCTGGCGAAGGCCGCTCCGGCTACAACGAGCCCCCGCCGGTCGGGGCCAGGGCCGGTTCGCGAGCCCGGGCGAAGGCGCAGCGAGCCGCCGAGCGACGCCGTGGCGGGCCCTGGTTCGTGCGCGAGTTCGCCCTGACGGCGGCCCTGGCCGGCGTCGTCGTGGGAATGATCCTGGTCGTCGCGCAGAACCGGTGGCGGGTCGGGCTGTTCGGGATCGGCACCGTGCTCCTGGTGCTGGCTGCGGCGCGGCTGGTCCTGCCGGCCCACCGGATGGGCCTGCTCGCGGTGCGGGGCCGCCTGTTCGACACCGTCCTGCTGACCGTGCTCGGCGCTGCCGTGATCGGCCTGACCCTGACGGTCCCGCTCCCGATCGCGGTCGCCTAGCCGCGCACGCGGATGGCGCGGCGGACCCGGCGCCGCCCGATCGGCGGGTGTCGGCTGCAATCTCGCGCACACAGCGCCACCGGCCACCCCCTGCGCGGGGTAGCCTCGCGGGCGCCGCCCATGCCGCCTGGAGACGCGATCACCTCGCTGACCCGTCGCCAGGCCGCCGCGCGTGACGCTCGCCGGCTCTTCGACGCCCTCTCCGGTGCCGTGACCCGTCATCGGCTCCCGCGGGCCGGCGAAGACGGGATGAGCGGGACATAGGTTCGACTGAGCGGGACCCACGTCCTGCTCGCGAGATGCAGCGAACGCGAAGCGGAGTAGCGGTGACTGATTCGACGATCATCTATACGTTCACCGACGAGGCGCCGGCCCTGGCCACGTACTCGTTCCTGCCGGTGATCCAGGCGTACGCCGCGGCCGCGGGCGTACCCGTCGACAGCCGCGACATCTCGCTCGCCGGCCGCATCATCGCGACCTTCTCGGAGTACCTCGACGAGTCGCAGCGGATCGGCGACGCGCTCGCCGAGCTCGGCGAGCTGGCCCTGCGGCCCGAGGCGAACATCATCAAGCTGCCGAACATCTCGGCCTCGATCCCGCAGCTGAAGGCCGCGGTCGCCGAGCTGCAGGGCAAGGGCTACGCGCTGCCGGACTACCCGGACGAGCCGAAGACCGACGAGGAGCGCGCGGTCCGCGCCAGGTACGACTCGGTCAAGGGCAGCGCCGTGAACCCGGTGCTGCGGGAGGGCAACTCCGACCGGCGCGCCCCCGCCTCGGTGAAGAACTACGCCCGCAACCACCCGCACAAGATGGGTGCCTGGAGCGCCGACTCGAAGACGAACGTCGCGACGATGGGCCAGAACGACTTCGCCAGCACCGAGAAGTCGGCGGTCATCGGCGCGGGCGGCGCGCTGCGCATCGAGCTGGCCGCGGCCGACGGCACGACCACCGTCCTCAAGGGCTCGGTCAAGGTCCTCGCCGGTGAGGTCGTCGACGCGTCCGTGCTGCGGGTCGGCCCGCTGCGCGAGTTCCTCACCGCCCAGATCGCCCGGGCCAAGGCCGAGGACGTGCTGTTCTCGGTGCACCTGAAGGCCACGATGATGAAGGTCTCCGACCCGATCATCTTCGGCCACGTGGTGCGCGCGTTCTTCCCGTCGACATTCGCCGCCTACGGCGAGACGATCGCCGCCGCCGGCCTCACCCCGAACGACGGCTTGGGCGCGATCCTCGCGGGCCTGGCCGCGCTGCCCGAAGGTGACGCGATCAAGGCATCCTTCGAGGCGGAGATCGCCGCCGGCCCGGCGCTGGCGATGGTCGACTCCGACCGCGGCATCACCAACCTGCACGTGCCGAGCGACATCATCGTCGACGCCTCGATGCCGGCTATGATCCGCACCTCGGGCCACATGTGGGGCCCGGACGGCAGCGAGGCCGACACCCTCGCCGTGCTGCCGGACAGCAGCTACGCGGGCGTCTACCAGGTCGTCCTCGACGACTGCCGGGCGCACGGCGCCTACGACCCGGCGACGATGGGCTCGGTGCCCAACGTCGGTCTGATGGCCCAGAAGGCCGAGGAGTACGGCTCCCACGACAAGACCTTCGAGATCGCGGCGGACGGCGTCGTGCGGGTCGTCGACGACGCCGGCACGGTGGTTCTGGAGCAGCCGGTCGCGGCGGGCGACATCTTCCGGATGTGCCAGACCAAGGACGCCCCGATCCGCGACTGGGTGAAGCTCGCCGTCACCCGCGCCCGGGCGACCGGCGACCCGGCGGTGTTCTGGCTCGACGAGAACCGCGCCCACGACGCCCAGCTGATCGCCAAGGTGAAGGCCTACCTGCCCGAGTACGACACGACGGGCCTGACCATCGAGATCCTCTCGCCGGTCGCGGCGACGGCCTACTCGCTGGAGCGGATCCGCAAGGGCCAGAACACCATCTCGGTCACCGGCAACGTGCTGCGCGACTACCTGACCGACCTGTTCCCGATCCTGGAGCTGGGCACCAGCGCCAAGATGCTGTCGGTCGTGCCGCTGATGGCCGGTGGCGGCCTGTTCGAGACCGGTGCCGGTGGCTCGGCGCCGAAGCACGTCCAGCAGCTGGTCAAGGAGAACTACCTGCGGTGGGACAGCCTCGGCGAGTTCCTGGCGCTGGCGGTCAGCTTCGAGCAGTTCGCCCAGGTAACCGGCAACGCCAGCGCCAAGATCCTGGGTGAGACGCTCGACCGGGCGACCGGCACGTTCCTCAACGAGAACAAGTCGCCGGCCCGGCGCGTCGGCGGGATCGACAACCGCGGCAGCCACTTCTACCTGGCCCTCTACTGGGCCCAGGAGCTCGCCGCGCAGACCGCCGACGAGCAGCTGGCCTCCGCGTTCGCCGAGCTCGCCAAGTCGCTCGCCGACCAGGAGACGACGATCACCGGTGAGCTCCTGGCCGTGCAGGGCTCCCCGACCGACATCGGCGGCTACTACCAGCCCGACCCGGTCAAGGCGAGCGCCGTCATGCGCCCGTCCGCGACCTTCAACGAGGCGATCGCCACGCTGAACGCGGGCTAGCGGCTGCTTCGGCCGTCCTCGCCCCGCGCTGGGGCGGGGGCGGCCGTCGTCGCCTCGTCGCGCGGCGCCGTCCTCGCTGACGGCGGGTCCGGCGCAGGTCGGGTGGGCGCTGTCGGTCCGGCCGCGGGGCCCTGCGCCGTCGTGGGCCGCAGGGCGGCCGCGGGGTGCCGTGGCGCGTTTGGGTGCCGTCGCAGGACGACCCCGCGGAACCGGTCGGCGAGCCAGTGCCGGTCGGGCGATGGGTCGCCCGCGTCGGCCGGCGCCGGCGGACTGGCTGGCGACGACTCGTCCGCGACGCCGGCCGCTCCGGTGGCGGCCGGGATCTCCCGCGCCGGGTCCGCCTCCTGTGTCGGCCCTTCTTGTGCCGCCCCTTCCTGTGTCGGCTCGTCCGCCGCGGTGTCGGTCTCCGATGCCTGCTGGTCCGCGGTGCCGGACGGGAAGACGTCCGAGTTGCCTGGCGCGGTCACCGCCCAGGCGGCGGCGAACAGCGTCCAGCGCATCACGATGTTGATCCAGATCAGCAGACCGACGAGCACCGCGAAGGTGCCGTACATCGGGTTGTCGGTGGTCTTGCCGACCAGCCAGGTGCCGACCAGCTTGAACACCTCGATCCCGACCGCCCCGAGCAGGGCGGCCCGGGCGACCGCTCGTCGACTCGTCTGCCGAGGCAGCCGCCAGAACAGGTACAGAAACACCATCAGGTCGGCGATCAGGGCCAGCAGCACGCCCAGGCCTCTGGCCGACCAGGAGGCCAGCGAACTGCCCGCCATCCCGGTCGCGCGCAGCAGGACCCCGTTCGCGGACGTCGCGAGGCTCGTCAGCGCCAGCGAGATCACCACCAGCAGCCCGAGCCCGGCGAGCACCCGGATGTCCCGCAGCCGTCGAGTGATCAGGTTGCCGGCATCGGTGTTCTGGTGCCACATCAGCCGTATCGCGTCCCGCAGCGCCGAGACGAACGCCAACCCGGCCAGCAACAGGCCCACGAGGCCGAGCACGCCGATTCCGACCTTGAGCGTGCCCAGGCTGCTGATGTTCAGCTTGTCGGCCAGCCCAGGCAGGTAGCCGTTGATCTGCCGAACCATGTCGTCCTTCAGATCCGGGTACGAGTCGACGACGAAGCCCGCCGCGGCGAACAGCAGCGCCACGAGCGGGAAGAACGACAGGAACACGTAGTAGGTCGTCGAGGCCGCGAGCCGGTCGCCGCCGTTCGCTCCGTAGCGCGCGTAGGCGCGGATCGTGTGGTCGAGCGGTGGAAGCGATCGGCGGGTCGTCGAGACACCGCCGGAGACCCCTCGGCGGGCCGTGTCGAAGGTGCCGCGGATGCCGTCCACGACAGGCGGGATACCCCCTGGCACGCCTGCGGAATCACCCCCGCCGCGCCGTCGGCGTTCAGTCCGCGACAGCCCGGGCGACCGCGCTGTGCTAGGCGTCGAGGTGCTGGATGTCGAGCGCGGCGGCCTCGGCCAGGACCGCGTCGGAGAACACCGGCCAGGCGTCGGCCGCCCACTGGTCGAAATCCCGGTCGGTGAGGGCGACGCAGGCCACCCCGGCGACCGGGTCCACCCACAGGAACGTCCCCGACCGGCCGAAGTGCCCGAACGTCGCCGGCGAGTTGGCCGACCCGGTCCAGTGCGGGGCCTTGGTGCCGCGCAGCTCGAAGCCCAGTCCCCAGTCGTTCGGCCGCTGCATGCCGAAGCCCGGCAGCACCCCGTCCAGCCCGGGGAAGGCGACCGCCGTCGCCGTGACGTATGTCTCGGGCGCCAGCAGCGTCGGGCGCAGCAGCTCGGCGGCGAACGTGGCCACGTCGGCGGCCGTCGCCTCGACGCCGTGCGCCGGCGACGACACCAGCCGGCTGGCCGTCATGCCGAGCGGGGCGAAGACGGCCTCGGCCAGGTAGTCGGCGAACGCGATCCCGGTCGCGCCCTCCAGCACCCGGCCGAGCTCCTCGATGCCGGTGTTGGAGTAGATCCGCCGGGTGCCGGGGCGGGCCAGGACGCGCTGCCCGGAGAACGCCAGCCCCGAGGCGTGAGCCAGCAGGTGCGCGACGGTGGCCCCAGGCGGCCCGGCCGGGTCCGCGAGCCCGAACGCGCCCTCTTCGACGGCGAGCAGGGCCGCGTAGGCCGACATCGTCTTGGAGACGCTCGCCAGCCGGAACGTCGCCGCCTGGTCGCCGATCTCGCCGACCCTGCGTACGGAGCCGTCGGCGGCGCGGGCGAGCACCACCGCCGCGACGGACGGAACCGGCCAGTCGGCCACCTGCTTGAGCGCCTCCACCCCCCGAACTCTACGAACACCCCCCACCCGAGCCCCCCGGCGCCAGCCAGGTGTGATCACTCATACGCCGTGGCCACGACCGCGCCCTCGGGACCGCCGCGACGTAGGTCTGGGCCGGGCCGGCCAGTCTGGTGGGTCCGGTCAGGGGGTCCCGTGGGCCGTCTCGGGAGTCTGGTGGGAAGGGCCCGGGGACGGTTGGTGGGGACCGGCGGCAGCCGCCAGGGGCGCCGGCTGCGAAACTGGGGCGATGCGCCTCCTGGAGCCGCCGGCGGTGCCGGTCACCGATCCGGCCGAGCTGCGTGGCCGGGTCGCCGACGTGCTCGTCGTCGGCGGCGGCCCGGCCGGTGCCGCCGCAGCCCTCGCGGCGCTGCGCCACCGGCCGGACGCGACCGTGGTGATCGCGGACCTGGCCACCTTCCCGCGGGACAAGACCTGCGGCGACGGCATCGCCCCGCACGGGCTCGACGTGCTGCGCGAGCTGGGCGTGCCGGACGCCGCCGCCGGATTCCGGCCGGTCGACCGGATGCGGCTGCGCACCCCCGGCGGCGCCGAGGTCGCCACCCCGTCGACCCGGGCCACCCACGTCATCCCCCGGATGGTGTTCGACGCGCGCCTCCTCGCGGCGGCCCAGGCTCGCGGCGCCCGGGTCGTGCGCCACCGGGTCCGCGAGCTCGCGGTCACCGAGGCTGACGGTGGCCCGGCGGTCGTCGTGGACGGCGGCGCGCTGGCCGCCCGGGTCGTCGTCGGCGCGGACGGCGCGAACTCCGCGGTGCGCCGGGCGCTGGGCATCGCGGTGAACCCGCCGGACTCGCTCGCGATCGCGGTTCGCGCCTACGCGGACGCGCCCAAGGCTGACATCCCGCCCGAGCAGTACATCGAGATGACGGACGAGGGCTGGCCGGCCTACGCCTGGTCGTTCCCGATCGGCGACGGCCGGGCGAACATCGGCTTCGGGATGCTGCGCTCCCAGCTGAACGCCACGGCCGCGGCCCGCGGCGCCGCTGGCGCCGACGAGCGGTCCGGCCGTGCGGTGCTGCACGGCACGCTGGCGGCGATCCTGCCCGACCAGCCGGCCTACCCGGGGACGCTGCGGGCCCACCACCTGCCGATGTCCACCGCGCGGCCACGCCAGCCGGACGGCCAGGTGCTGCTCGCCGGGGACGCCGCCTCGCTGATCAACCCCCTGACCGGCGAGGGGATCTACTACGCGCTGCTGTCCGGCGCCCTCGCCGGCGACGCGGCGATGACCGCCGTCGCCGCCGGCCGGCCGGAGCGGGCCGGCGGCGCCTACCGGCGTGCGCTCGCCGGCGAGCTGGGCCGCCATCTGCGGCACACGACCCTGCTGGCCGGCCTCGCCGGCCGGCACCGCGCGCTGATGGACGCCGCCGTCCACGCGGCCAGCAGACGTACGGAGCTGTACGACACCCTGGTCGAGATCGGCCTCGGTCGGGGCACGATCCCGGCCGCCTCGCTGGCCCGGATCGTGGCCCGCCGAGCGCTGCGGCTGGGCCGCTGAGCGGCGGGCGCCCGAGGGCGGTCAGCAACCGCGGTGGCGCGGCCGCGGCGGGCCGGCGTCGGTGCTGGTCACGTCCGGTTTCGGGGCCGCGCCGAGGGGTCCGCGTTCCGTGGCCTTCGTGCCACCCTCGGACGTGAGGGCCCGGAATGTGCGAACCTGATCGCTCGCAGCCGAGCACATGGTCCTAGCCTTTTGCCCGTGGCACCGCGCGCCCGAGCGACATCTCGCGGCACTGCCGCACCGCGCCTGCCACTGTCCTGAGAGGAGCCGATGAACGCGACGGGGACGAACGTCGGCGCGGTAGCGTCGGCGCCCGCGGCCATCGCCGCGCCTGGCGGATACGTCGCGTCGCTGGATGCGGCGCGCCCCGCCGACGCCGCGAGTGAGCCCGCGTCGGTCGACCTGACGACGGTCGAGCAGGGACCCATCGAGGTCGAGACCCGCCGGATCCGGGCGGACGAGGCGCTGCTGCTGCGGTCACTGCGGCTGCTGGCGCTGACGGACGCGCCGCGCGCCTTCTCCGGCTGCGTCGGCGACGAGCTGACGGTTCCGGCCAGTGGCTGGGACCGCAGGGCGATCGACTGCGCGACTCGCCAGGACGACTACGTGGCGATCGTGAGCCGGTACGGCACCCCGTGCGGCCTGGCGAGGGCCTACGCGCCCGCGACGGAGGCTTACCGGCGGGAGCTGGCCGCGATGTGGATCGCGCCGTGGGCGCGTGGCATCGGTGCCGGTGACGCGCTCGTCGAGGCCGCGGTCGCCTGGTCCCGCGAGGTCGGCGCGCGGGAGGTCACCCTGTGGGTCAACCTGGACAACGCGGCCGCGCGGCGGCTCTACGAGCGCCATGGGTTCGCCGTCGACGGTGAACCGTCGGGCGATCCAGGCGACGAGCGCCGCTGGCTGCGGATGACGCAGGTCCTCACGGGCGTCGAGCGCGCTGGTGGCGCCGCTCGGGACGGCGCTCCTGACGCCGTGGCACGCGAACGCTGGTAGCCCGGCTCGGCCGGCCTCGGGCCGAGACCCTCGGGCTGGACATCGCGTGGGCCGGCATCCGCTGCGGCGTCGGGCAAAGGACCAATATCACGGCAGCCCCAGGTGGGGCGTAGCGGAACCGGCCGTTATCCTTGACAAGAACCTATCGGATCCTCTAGCGAGGACGACCGCGAGGAGGTGGCCGCTGTGAGTCCTGGCGGGTGCTCTAGTTACGGCCACCTCCACCTGACGCTCGACGGAAGGTAACGCGGCGTAGCTAGCCAGGAGCCGGTTCGCCGTGGGCGAGCTGGCTCGGCGGGATTGAGTTCCCTGGGCGCGTTCACGCGCCCGCGCCGTGCTGCCCAGCGCCATCGCGCCCGGCAGCCGTCCTGTGTCCTTCCCTGGGTGGGGTTGGCCGATCTTGTCAAAGCTCGGCCCGGGCCGCCGTCATGCGGCCTGCTCTAACGTGTGCGCCGCGACTCGACGGCTCTGCTCCGGCGGCCAGGCGCGCGGAACGGGGAACCTCCATGAGCATCACGACCACCGCCAGCCGGGTCGTGTCCCGGCGAGCCGCGGAGCGCCTCGACGTCCCGGCGCCCGGCCGGACCATGCTCCTGCCGCGCGGGGTGAACCGCGAGGCGTTCAGCCGCGGCGCGGAGCGCATCGCCCGTTTTCTCGGCACCGGGCGCTACCTCGCCATCCAGACCGTGCTGGTCGTGGTGTGGATCGGCCTGAACGTGGCCATCCCGCTGATGCGTTGGGACCCGTACCCGTTCATCCTGCTCAACCTGGCCTTCTCGACCCAGGCCGCGTACGCGGCGCCGTTGATCCTGCTGGCGCAGAACCGGCAGGACGACCGGGACCGGGCCACCGTCGCGGAGGACCGCGCCGCGGCGCTGCGGATCCGGGATGACGCCGAGTTCCTCGCCCGTGAGGTCGCGGCGCTGCGCCTGGCCCAGAGCGACGCGGCGACGCGGCAGTACCTGCGCGGCGAGCTCGCCCACCAGCTGGACTCGCTGCGTGACGACCTGCGGCTGATGGTGCTCGACGCCGTGCGTGACACCCAGGCCGCGGCGCAGGGCCCCGGCTCCGTGGTCCTGCCGGTGGCCGCGGGTGTCGGCGCACGGGCGGTGGCCGGCGGCGAGACCTCGACCGACGTCGACCCGGCCCCGAACGGGGTCGGCGGCCGGCGCGCGAGCCGGTCGGCGGCGACCCGCTCGACCGGAGGGCACCGGACCGGCGGCGAGCGACGCCGCGCGGCGTCGGGCCCGGCCGCCAGCACCGCGTCCGCGCTTCTTTCGCCCGACTGTCGTCGCAGCCCGGACCTTCTGGGCGACCAGTCCGGCTAGGCGGCGCCCCACCAGCGCCACCGGGCCAGAGGTCCTGACGGCCGAGTCCCTCCCGCCACCCGTGTCGCACCGTGTTGGCGTTACCACGTACGGTGACACCGTGAACGCTGCTGGCTCGACCCCTCACGTTTGGTGAGCCCGCCGATGGCCGCGGTGGGTGTGGCGGGACGGGTTCGGCTCGCCAGGGTCCTCGTCACCGTCGTCCTGGCGCTGCTCGCCCCGGTCGTTCTCCCGCTGGCGGGCGAACCGGCCGCGGCCGCGCCGGCCGGGCCGGCCAGCGCCGGCCCGCCGCGGGCCGAGTCACCCGCCGGACCTGTGCCACCCGCGGCGCTGGCGGTCGGCGCGGGCGCCACCAGCCTGCCCGGGCAGCTGACGTCGGCGGGCTGGCTGGTCGCCGACGCGGACACCGGCCAGATCCTGGCGGCCAAGGGTGCCGACACCCGCGACCTGCCCGCGAGCACCATGAAGATCCTCACCGCGCTCGTCGTCCTGCCGGGGCTGGCACCGGACCGGCGGGTGACGGTCGGCCGGGACGCCGTCACCGTCGACGGCACGAAGGTCGGGCTGGTCCCGGGCCAGAGCTACCTGGTGCGCGACCTCGCGACGGCGATGCTGATCGCCAGCGGGAACGACGCGACCGTCGCCCTCGTCGACGCCGTCGGCGGCCGGGACGCCGTGGTCGCGCGGATGAACGCGCTGGCGGCCTCGCTCGGGGCCACGGACACCCACGCGGTCGACCCGACCGGCCTGGACGCACCCGGGCAGCTGTCCTCCGTGCGTGATCTGGCGATCCTCGGCCGGGCCGCGATCGCGCAGCCCGTCATCAGCCGGTACCTGACCATCCCGCGGGCCGTCCTGCCCACCCCGAACGGCGGCTCCTTCGAGATCCAGAACCACAACCTGCTGCTGGGCAGGTATCCGGGCACCCTCGGGGTGAAGAACGGCTACACCGTGGCGGCCGACGCCACGTACGTCGGTGCCGCGCGCCGGGGCGGGCGGACGCTGGTCGTGGCGCTGCTGCGGGCCGCGCCCAACTACGCCGCGGACGCCCGGGCGCTGCTCGACTGGGGGTTCGCGAACGACGGCGTGGCGGCGCCGGTCGGCATGCTGCCCGCGCCGCCGCCCGCCCCCACGGTGGGGGACGAGGTACCGCCTACCGGCGCCGGGATCGGCGGGCTCGCCGGCGGTCCGGCCTCCGCGTCTGGCGCCGGCCGGCACCACGGCGGCTCCGGTCCCGGCTGGATCACCTGGCTCGCGCTCGGCGCCACGGTTCTCGCCGGTCTGTTGACGGCCGCCGGGCACCGGCGGAAGCGGGTGCGCGCGCGCCGCGACGCGCAACGTGCCCGGGCGCGGCATCTGGCGACGGCGCGGCCCCTCCCACCGCAGCGGCGCGGCACCGGCCCGCACCGCCGTCGGCGCCAGCGGGACCTCTCTGGATCCGGCCCCCGCGGGCGGTGACGCCGCTCACTCCGGGCCTGAGCGGCGCCGCCGCTGGCCCGGTGTGACGCGGGCGCCTTGGCCGTCCGGGTGGACCGGCTGCGATGGTGGAGGGGTGACTCTGTCGAAACGGGCCGCCTGGTTCCTGGTGCTGGTGGGCGTCTGGTCGTGGGTGATCTGGCCTACCTTCCTGCGCAACATCTGGAAGGACCCCCGCGCCTGGCACGACGGCCCGACCGGGTTCTTCCTGGTCCACCTGGTTCTGACCGTCGTCTCGCTGGCGATCGGCACCGCCGTCGCCTGGCTCGGCGCCCGTGGCCTGCTGCGCGCCCGAGCGGATGCTCGTGGCCCGGAATCGACCGGTGAGCCGGATCGCGACCTGGTCGACTCCACCCGCTAGCGAGCGCCCGGCCGGCCGCCGGGCCCGGTCGTGGACTGTCGCACGCGTGGGATAGACAGGGCGGCGACGGGCGATGGCGGCGGACGGCACGTGCGCGCACCGCTCCTCGGACACAGCTCCTTCGGACGAGTGCGGACGGGTGATGGCGGTGGACGCGAGCAGGCTGGCGCCGGAGGTGGCCGCCGCCACGGGTTCCGTCGAGGTGGCGGCCCTGGACACCCGCGAGCGGGCGCAGCAGCTGCTGCGGCAGCTGGCCGGGCCGCATGCCCGGCTGCGTGAGGATCAGTGGCAGGCGATCGACGCGCTGGTCAACCGACGGCGCCGGGTGCTGCTGGTGCAGCGGACGGGCTGGGGCAAGTCGGCCGTCTACTTCCTGGCGACCGCCCTGTTGCGCGAGCGCGGCGCCCTGCCGGCCGCCGCGACCGGCGCCGCCGGGGCGGCCGTGGCCACGGGTGCCTGGAACGACGAGCCGTGGCCGGTGGAGCCGCCGGACGACGAGGACGGCTACGCGGACTTTGGCCACGAGCCCGAGGACGACCGGTTCGAGCCGCCGGACTACGACGCGTCGTCCGTGCCGCAGGCGCCCGAGGACCTTGCCGCCGGCTGGGCCGAGCCCGGCGTGCCGCCGCCCGGCCGGCCCGGGTGGAACGCCGCGGCGCGCAACAAGGTCGGCCCGACCGTCATCGTCTCGCCCCTGCTCGCGCTGATCCGCAACCAGGCCCAGGCCGCGGCCCGGCTGGGCATCCGGGCCGGGGAGATCCACTCGGGCAACGTCACCGAGTGGGACGAGGTCTACGCGGCGCTGCGGTCCGGCGACCTGGACGTGCTCCTCGTCGGGCCGGAGCGGCTGAACAACCCCGCCTTCCGGGACGACTACCTGCCGGAGCTGGCCGCCTCGACCGGCCTGCTCGTGATCGACGAGGCGCACTGCATCTCCGACTGGGGCCATGACTTCCGGCCCGACTACCGCCGGCTGCGCACGCTGGTCGCCGGTCTCGGCCCGGATGTCCCGGTGCTCGCCACCACGGCGACCGCGAACAGCAGGGTCGTCGACGACGTCGCGGAGCAGCTCGGAGCCGGCGGCCACGACGGCGTCACCCTGGGCGCTGCCAGGGGCGCCGGCGGGAGCGCACTCGGCGACGGAACGGGGGAGGCGGCCGGGACGTTGGTGCTGCGCGGCGCCCTGGACCGGGAAAGCCTGCGCCTGGCCGTCGTCACGCTGCCGTCGGCCGAGGCGAGGTTCGGCTGGCTCGCCGAGCATCTCGACCGGCTGCCCGGGTCGGGCATCGTCTACACGCTCACCAAGCCGGCCGCCGAGGAGCTGACGGGCTTCCTGCGGGCGCAGGGACACACCGTCGCCGTGTACCACGGTGGCACCGAGCCGGCGGAGCGCATCGCCGCCGAGGAGGACCTGCTCGCGAACCGGGTGAAGGCGCTGGTCGCGACCTCGGCGCTCGGCATGGGCTTCGACAAGCCGGACCTGGGCTTCGTCGTCCACGTCGGCGCGCCCAGCTCGCCGATCAGCTACTACCAGCAGATCGGCCGCGCCGGCCGTGGCGTCGAACGGGCCGAGGTGGTGCTGCTCCCGGCCGCCGAGGACCGGGACATCTGGAAGTACTTCGCGGACACGTCCTTCCCGCCCGAGGCGATCGTCCGTGACGTCCTCGCCGCCTTGGCCGGCTCCGGGCGAGCCCTGTCGACGCAGGCCCTGCTGGCGGCGGTCAACGTCGGCTCGGGCCGGCTGGAGTCGATGCTCAAGGTGCTCGACGTCGACGGCGCGGTCCGCCGGGTCCGCGGCGGCTGGGAGTCGACCGGCCGGCCGTGGTACTACGACGCCGAGCGGTACGCGCGGCTCGCCGCGGCGCGGGCCGCCGAGCAGCAGGCGATGCTCGACTACCTGGCCACCGGTGACTGCCGGATGGAGTTCCTGCGCCGCCAGCTCGACGACCCGTACGCGGCCGCCTGTGGCCGCTGCGACCGGTGCACCGGACAGAGCTGGGACGCGGACGTCTCGGACGCGGCCCGGGAACGGGCCAGGACCGAGCTGCGCCGCCCCGGCGTCGTCCTGGAGCCGCGCAAGATGTGGCCGACCGGGATGAAGACCCTCGGGGTGAGCCTGTCTGGACGGATTCCGGCCGGCGCCGGGGCCGAGCCGGGCCGGGTGCTCGCCAGGCTCAACGACGTGGGCTGGGGGAACCGGCTACGCCCGATGCTCGCTCCGGGAGCCCCGGACCAGCCGATACCGGATGATCTGGTCCAGGCGATCGTCGAGACGCTGAAGGCGTGGGACTGGAAGCGGCGCCCGGCGGCGGTCGTGGCGCTGCCGTCGCGGTCCCGGCCGCGGCTGGTCGAGAGCGTCGCCGGCCGGATCGCCGCGATCGGCCGGCTGCCGCTGCTGGGCGCGCTCGACCGGGTCGCCGACGGGCCGTCCGCCGGCGCCTCGCACAACAGTGCCTACCGGCTCGCCGGCCTCGTCAGCGCGTTCACCGTCCCACCGGCGGTCGCCACCGGGATCGCGCGGGCCGACGGGCCGGTTCTGCTGGTCGACGACGTGGTCGCGACGGGCTGGACGATGACGGTCGCCGCGCGCCTGCTGCGTGAGGCCGGAGCCCCGGCCGTCCTCCCGTTCGCGCTGGCCGTCGAGACCGGCTGAGCCAAGCCCGGCCAAAGCGGAACAATGGGGTGATGGGTGTCGAGGTGCTGATCCGGCCGGCGGTGGACGACGACTGGGCCGGGCTCTGGCCGCTGTGGCACACGGTCATCGCGGCCGGCGAGACCTACCCGTACGACCCGGCCACGTCGAGCGACGCCGGGAAGGCGATGTGGCTCGCGCCGCCGCCGGCCTGGACCTGGGTCGCGCTCGATCCGGACGGCCGGATCGTCGGCACCTATCAGGTCAAGCCGAACCAGCTCACGCTCGGCGACCACGTCGCGAACGCCGGCTTCATGGTGGCGCCGGAGGCCAGGGGCCTGGGGGTCGGGCGCCAGCTCGGCCTGCACTGCCTGGCCGCCGCCAGGGACCTCGGCTACCGGGCGATGCAGTTCAACGCGGTGGTGACCACCAACGTCGCGTCACTCAACCTGTGGCGATCGCTCGGCTTCATCATCGTCGGGACGGTGCCGCGCGGGTTCCGGCACGCCGTCCACGGCGAGGTCGACATGCACATCATGCACCGGTTCCTCTGACCTCGAATGTCACGCTGGGTCACGAATTGCCGGGATCATCTCGGCCCGCCCCGGGTGGTTCGCGCGGCTCGGCCTTTCTGCGCGCTATAACTATGCCGCTTGAAGAGGGTCGTCCGTGGAGGGCTATATGCCTTTCTCGGAGACAAGGTCGCGACTATTTCTGGATGGCCTGCACCCAAGTGGTGCGCGTCACATTCTTTGGGTGGCGTTCATCATGTGCGGTTGACGCGATCACCGGGGCGGGGTCGGAGAATGGTCCCGACGTTGTCACCTTCTGGTCCGCGATTCGGTGCCGAGCGTACCCGACTGCCTGCTGTCGGCTAGCTGGATTCCTTTGTGTGGCAGCAAGTTCGTGACCAGCGTCGTCACGTCGGCCGTCTTGTGTATCGGCGTTGTGAACTCAATGCCGGAACCATGGACATCTGGCTGAAAGCCCCTAGCCTGGTTACACGGCTTCTTCTGACTGGCGAACAGCGAAGGCGGTGACGGGCCGGGATGGTGTGGGAAGAGGACGACCGCTGCACGGCGATGGTCATGGGCGGTGGTCGAGGGTATGTCGCGCACCGATGCAGCAAGAAGGCGTTGGCCGGCGACCCTCAGGGACTATGCCGCTCGCATCGGCTTGAGCGAGAAGGCAGCGCGGAGACCGACGTCGACGCCGAGCGCCGCTGGCGGGACCAGAAGGCGGCCGAGCGTCGGCTGTGGGAGCTGTGTCGCCACCTCGCCGACTTCTACAGCCTGCCAGCCGACCTCCAGTACGACGAGGCCGACTCGACCCACCCGCCGACCGGCCGCCTGATCGTCGACCCCGAGGACCTGCTGCGCGTGCTGCGCGCCACGGATCTGATGCCTCGCGCCAGCTGACCACCTGCCGCCAGGCCAGGCCCACCGGACGACCCGCGCACCCTGGAGCTGAGCACCACAGACCCTGAGCATCACAGACCCTGAGCACCAGACCTGGGCACCACAGACCTGAGCCCTCTAGGACAGCCCACGCAAGGGGCCTGTCCTAGAGGGCTCAGGTCTTTCTCCTGGCCCGACCTCACCGCGAGACCGGCCCGCGACGTCAGAGGCCCGGCGTCAGGTGTGGCAGGGCGTGAAGAAACAGGTCGGGCTCGCGCTGCCGGTAGGCGGCGCTGTCTTGGTGGGCGGAGGTGTCTTGGACGGCGGCGGCGTGGTCGCCGGCGGGGTCGTCGCGGGTGGTGGCGTCGGCGTCGAGGTGATCGCCGGCGGCGTCGTGACCTGCACCGGCGCCGACGTGCGTGACAGGGACGGATGGTGCGACGGCTCGGTCGCCGGCACCTCCGAGGTGGGGAACTCGATGGGCTGCAGGCCGCCCGGCGTCCCGGCCGAGGCGGTCGCCGCGGACGGCGAGCCGGTCACCGAGGTCGGCTGCTGGTTGTTCCCGCTGCCGCGGTGGGTCAGCAGCAGGCTGACCGCGACCGCCGCTCCCACGACGACCAGGGCGGCGAGCGCCGCGAACACCAACGGCCGCCGATCGGACTGCCGCCGGGCCGGCTGGCGCGGCCGCGGGAACGGGCCGCTGGAGACCGCCTCCAGCCCGGACAGCTCGTCGGAGCTGGTGCTGGAGATCTCGTCCTCGACGGCCCGCAGCGCGGCGGCCTTGGCGAACGGGGAGTCAGCGTCCCCGTCGGCGTCGGGGGCCGGGAAGCCGGAACCGTCGCTGACCTTCTCCAGGCCGTCGTCGACCGCTGTGGCGCCGTCGACGCCGGGGCCGTTGATCACGAAGAGGGGGACCGGCTCGCTGCCGCGGGCGATCGGCGTCAGCCGCTGCCGGACCTCGTCGGCGTCCGGCCGCTCTTCGGCCGGCTTGTCGAGAAGGTCACCGAGCAGGCTGCGCAGCGGCCCCGCGTTGCGGAAGGCCCGCCGGCGGCCCTCGACGACCGCGGAGAGCACGGCGTACGTCTCCGGGCCCTCGTAGGGCGGGGTTCCCTCCACGGCCGAGTACAGCGTCGCGGCCAGGCCCCACAGGTCGCTGGACGGTGTGCCGGACGAGCCGCGGATCCGCTCCGGCGCGATGTAGGCCGGCGAGCCGACGAGCGCCCCGGTGCCGGTGAGGGTCATGTCGCCCTCGGTCGCCGCGATGCCGAAGTCGGTCAGCCGGACCCGGCCGTCCCGTCCCAGCAGCACGTTGCCGGGCTTCACGTCCCGGTGCAGCACGCCCTTCTGATGGGCGGCCCCGAGCGCGTGGATGAGCTCCAGCCCGATCGCCGCGACCTGGTCGGGCGGCAGCGGGCCGTTGGTGCGGATGACGTCGCCGAGGCTCTCCGCGTCGACGAGCTCCATGATGATCCAGTGCCGCTCGGACTCCTCCACCACGTCGTGGACGGCGACGATGGAGGGGCTGTTCAGCCGCGCGAGCGCTCGCGCCTCTCGCAGCACCCGCGCGCGCAGCGCGTCCCGCTCGTTCTGGGCGCCCGCGAGCGGGACGAGTATCTCCTTGATCGCAACGCGACGCTGGAGGACCTCGTCCTCACCGCTCCAGACGACGCCGGCGCCGCCTCGACCGATCGGTGCGTCGAGGCGGTATCGTCCGGCGACGATGCTTGGGGTGCCGTTCCGGGAAGTCTCCGGCGGCACACTCGCCGATCTGGCCATCGAGTCAAGTCTGACAGATCGGGCGGCCGACGTGCGCGCTGGGCGCCCCGGTGGCCGTCACGGCGCCGGGCGGAAGGTCGCGAACAGCTGCCGCCTCAGTCCCTGGTCGCTGGCCCACTGCTTGTCCTCGGTCTGCCAGGAGAGCAGGTAGCCGTGGCCGCCCCGGTCGGCGCCGCGGGAGAGCACATGGACCTTGCCTCCGTCCTTGCTGTACGTGTACTCCCAGTCGGCTTCGGTGGATCCGTCGCCGGTGCCGACCGGCGCGAGCCGTAGCCGCTGGTAGTCCGTCAGCCCCATCGGCCCGCCCTGTGATGCGGTGTCGAAGTTCGTGAGCCAGTCCCGCAGGATCGAGGCCGGTGCCTGGCCCGCGCTTCCGACGCGCAAAACCGTACCAGTGGCCGGATTGGTGAAGTCGACCGTTCCGGTGCCGCCGACGCCCGCCGAGCGCTTCCAGCTCGACGGGTACGCGAGCGACCAGCCGGCCGCGTCGACGTAGGAAACCCAGCCGCGTGGCGGGGTCACGGTGGTCGTGGCGGCCGCCAGCGGGCCGTCCGGGACGGCGCTCGCGGGGGCGCTCGGGCCGAGGTCGGAGGTGGCCGCGGCGGGGGCACTCGCGGGCCGGTTGTCCTTGCCGTCGTCGGCGGACAGCCGGACCGCGACCAGTGCGAGCGCGAGCACCACGACGAGAACGGCCAGGACGATCACCGCGCGGCGTTCCGCCTGGGACCGGGGTGGGGTCTCCTCGCCGGGGCGCTTCGGGCGGGGTGGCCTGGGCGGGTCCTCCACCGGGCCGGACGCGTCTTCGCTGGCCGGGCCGTCGTCGGGCGGGCCGGCCGGCCTGCTGGACGTCCAGGCGGACCCCGAGGCCCAGTAGCGGGCGAGGTCGTCGAGCTCGCCAGCGTCGCCGCGCGGCTGGAGGACCTCGGTCGCGTCCGGCGTCGGCTGGTTGACTGACGGGCCACCCACCAAAGTGCTGGTTGGCTGAGCCTCGTCCGTGCGCGGGTCGCGCCCGTCCGTGACCGTCTCGTCGGCCAGGACGTCCTTCATGATCACCGTGGTCGGGACCCGGGCCTCGTCGGCTCCGCTGGTGGCCGGCGCGGCTTCCTGCTCGGCGCTCGGCACCTCGGCCGGCTGGAGGTCCGGGGACCCCTCGCTGACGGGTGCCTCGGCGAGCACCCGGGTCGGTCCGGCCAGCGCCGTGCCGCTGGCGGCCGCCGTACCGTCCGCCGCCGGCCCGGCCCCGGCCGCCGATGCCGTGACGGGCTCGGCGGCGGTCGGCTCGACCGGCAGTGGGGTGACCGGCGCGGCCGGGCTGGGCGCGGCCGGGCGAGGGGTCGCCGGTGTGGCCGCCCGGGCTGTCGCCGGCCGGGGGTTCGCCGGCCCTGGCGTCGACGGCGGTGCGGCCGGGGCGCGGCCGGGTGACGACGTCGCTGGCCGCCTGGGGGGCGGGCCGGTCGGGCGGGTCGTGGTCCTGGTCTGGCCGGCCACCGACGGGCGCCCCGGCGTCTCGCCGGCCAGGTCGCGCAGCCGGGTCCGCACGCTGGTGAGCGTCGGGCGGTCCAGCTCCCGCTGGGACAGCATCCCGTCCAGGAGGGGGCCGAGCCTGCCCGCGTGCCGAGGCGGGCGGATCAGGCCCTCGACCACGGAGGTCAGGATGTCCAGCGGGGTCGCGCCACCGAACGGCGGCTCGCCCTCGACGGCCGCGTACAGCGTGGCGCCGAGCCCCCAGACGTCGCACTCCGGTCCGCCCGGCTCGCCGTGCGCGCGCTCCGGGGCCAGGTAGGCGGGCGAGCCGACGACCTCGCCCGTCCTGGTCAGCCGTGGGTCGCCGTTGCTCACGGCGATCCCGAAGTCGGTGAGCCTGGCCTGCCCGTCCTGGGTGAGCAGGACGTTGCTGGGCTTGACGTCGCGGTGCACGACGCCGAGGCGGTGTGCCGCGTCCAGCGCGTAGGCCAGTGAGATCCCGATCTGGGCGACCTCCTCGACCGGCAGGCCGCCCTCGCGCTCGACCCTGGCCGACAGGGGCTCGCCCTCGACGAGCTCCATCACGATCCACGGCAGCTCGCCGTCGTCGATGACGTCCAGCACGCCGACGGCGCCCGGGTGGTGGATCCGGCCGGCGGACCGCGCCTCGCGCAGCACCCGCTCCCGGGCGTCCGCGTTCGCGGCCGGGCTGCCGGTCGGCATCCGCACTTCCTTGACCGCGACGGTCCGCCGCATGATCTGGTCCGTGGCGCGGTGCACCACGCCCATGCCGCCCACGCCGATGACCCCGTCGAGCCGGTAGCGCCGGCCGACGACCGTTCCGGGGGCGTGCCCCGAGGAGCCCGCTGGCAGGCCAGATCCCATTGCTGACCGGCCTTCGCCTGCCATCTCGTGGTACCTCTCTCGTTCGTCCCCCGGCCAACGCGCGAGCGGGCCGGTCCTGCGTGCCCACTCGGTCGAGCCTGATCACCCGGCGTCCGGTGAGGTTGTGCTCCCCGGCCGCGGCCGTACGCCGTCCTGATTGTCCGACTGTCGCGCACCGGGCGCGTCGGCGGATCGGCCGCTCGGATTGTCGGTCCCGTGCCCTAGCCTCGAACCGACGGCGACGGGGGGATGGGGAGGTGGCGATGGCATCGCTGACGTTGGACCAGATCCGGCTCGCGCCGAAGGTGCTTCTTCATGATCACCTGGACGGCGGGCTGCGTCCGGCGACGGTGGTGGAGCTGGCCGACGAGTGCGGCTACACGGCATTGCCGACGACCGACGTCACCAAGCTCGGCGGCTGGTTCCGCGGCGGCGCACACAGCGGTTCCCTCGTGCGCTACCTGGAGACGTTCAGCCACACCGTCGCGGTGATGCAGACGCCCGAGGCGCTGGCCCGGGTCGCTCGCGAGTGCGCCGAGGACCTGGCGGCCGACGGCATCGTCTACGCCGAGATCCGGTTCGCCCCCGAGCTGCACACCGAGAACGGGCTGTCGCTGGACGCGATCGTCGAGGCGGTGCTCGACGGGCTGCGCGCGGGCTCCGAGGGCACCGGCCTGCACGCCCGGGTGCTGTGCACCGCGATGCGCCACCAGGCCCGCTCGCTGGAGATCGCGGAGCTCGCGGTCCGCTGGCGTGACCAGGGGGTCGTCGGCTTCGACATCGCCGGTGCCGAGGCGGGCAACCCGCCCACCCGTCATCTTGACGCCTTCCAGTACCTGCAGCGCGCCAACGGCCACTTCACGATCCATGCCGGCGAGGCGTTCGGCCTGCCGTCGATCTGGGAGGCCGTGCAGTGGTGCAATGCGGACCGCCTCGGTCACGGGGTCCGCATCGTCGATGACATCTCCGTCGACGTGGAGGGCCAGGCGTCGCTGGGCCCGCTGGCGAACTACGTCCGCGACACCCGGGTCCCGCTGGAGATGTGCCCGTCGTCGAACGTCCACACCGGCGCGGCCCGCAGCATCGCGACGCACCCGATCGGCCTGCTGCGCGACCTGCGCTTCCGCGTCACGGTGAACACCGACAACCGGCTGATGAGCGATGTCACCCTCTCCAGCGAGTTCGCGACGCTCGTGGAGACGTTCGGCTACGGCTGGTCGGACATCCGCTGGTTCACGCTCAACGCGATGAAGTCGGCGTTCCTCCCGTTCGACCAGCGCCTCGACCTGATCGACGACGTCATCAAGCCCGGTTTCGACGCGCTGGCCGCGAGCGCGCCCGGTGCCTGACCGGCGCCCCGGTACCCGCGACTGGCTAGCGAAAAGGTGACGCGATGACGGAGACGCTGCCGACGCCGGCGGTCGCCGACGGACGGGCGACGGGCTCGGGTGGGCCGCTTGGACCCGGCGGGCCGGTGGCCGGGCCGGACGGTCTGATGCGCTGCCCGTGGGGGGTGTCGACGCCCGACTACCTCGCCTACCACGACGAGGAGTGGGGGCGGCCGGTCCGGGACACCGTCGGGCTGTTCGAACGGCTCAGCCTGGAGGCGTTCCAGTCGGGCCTGTCGTGGCTGACGATCCTGCGTAAGCGCGAGGGGTTCCGGCGGGCGTTCGCGGGCTTCGACCCGGCCACGGTCGCCGCGTTCGGCCCCGCCGACGCCGAGCGGCTGCTCACCGACGCCTCGATCGTCCGCAACCGTCGCAAGATCGAGGCCACGATCGTCAACGCCCGCGCGATCCTGGCGCTCGACGAGCCACTGGAGGACGTGGTCTGGTCCTTCCAGCCGGACCTGGCCGCCCGCCCCGCGCCCCGCGCAATGTCCGACCTCACCCCGACGACGCCGGAGTCCGTCGCCCTGTCGAAGGCGCTGCGCAAGCGTGGCCTCGTCTTCATCGGCCCGACCACGGCGTACGCGATGATGCAGGCCTGCGGGCTCGTCAACGACCACCTGGCCGACTGCGTCGCCCGGGAGGCGGTGGCGGGCCCGTCAGCCGGCTGAGGCGGAGCCGAAGCCCGCGTCGCGGGCTCGAGCGACCGCCTCCGCGCGGCTCCCGGCGCCCAGTTTCGCGAGGATCGTGGAGACCCGGTTGCGGACCGTCTTCTCGGAGAGGTACAGCCGAGCGGCGAGCTGCCCGTTGGCCAGTCCGTCCGCGAGCAGCTCCAGCATGCGCACCTCCGCCTCGGTCAACTGGGGGAACACGCCCGGCGACAGCCCGCCGACGGCGTGGCGTACCTTGTCCGCGATCCCGGGGCCGATGACGAGCTCGCCTCGGGTGACTGCCTCCAGCGCCCGTGCCACGTCCTTCTTCGAGGACTCCTTGAGCAGGTAGCCCCGCGCGCCCGCCTGTAGGGCCGCCTGCAGGGAGGCGGTGTCCTCGCTCATCGTCAGCACCAGGATGGCGGTCTGGGGCGCCACCTCGCCGATGCGCGCGGTCGCCTCGATGCCGCTCAGGCCCGGCATGCGCAGGTCCATGAACACCACGTCTGGGGCGTGGCGCAGCGTCGCGGCCAGGGCCGCGTTGCCGTCCGCGGCCTCGGCCACGACCGTCGCGCCCAGCTCGACCAGCAGGCCGCGCAACCCGTCGCGGAACAGCTCGTGGTCATCGGCGATCACGATGCGCAGGGGGTTCACGGCGTGCTCCCTTCCTCCAGTGGCAGCCGAGCCCGTACCAGCGTGCCGCCGCCGGCGGCGCCGTCGCTCGAACTGAGAACCTCCAGCCGTCCGCCGACCTCGCTGGCTCGTTCGCGGATGCTGCGCAGGCCTATCCCCGCGACGGCGTCGCCGGCCAGGCCGGCGCCGTCGTCCGCCACCTCCACCACCAGCCAGGGCGGTTCGGCGCGAACCCGCACCACGCAGGTGTCGCACCGCGAGTGGCGGACCGCGTTCGTCACCGCCTCGGCGACGATCCGGAACGCCGCCACCTCGGTCGCGGCCGGCAGCCCGAGCTCGGCCAGGTCGCCTGGTGCGTCCAGCGTCACGGTGGGCGCGAAGGGCGCGATGACCTGCGCCAGCGCGACGGACAGCCCGCCCTCGTCAAGAGCCGGCGGCCGCAGGTCCTCCACGATGTGACGGATATCACGGACTGTCGCCCGCAGGCGGTCCCGCACCAGGGCGGCGCGCTCCGCGGCCGGGTCCGATCGTTCTGCCAGGCCGTCCGCGATGCTGTCGAGCTGCATGGCCATCGCGGCCAGCTGGGGCCCGACGCCGTCGTGCAGGTCGCGGCGCAGCCGGCGTCGTTCCTCCTCCCGCGCGGCGACGACGCGCTCCCTGCTGCGCCGCAGGTCGTGCTGGGTCGCCGCTGCGTCCAGCAGATCCCCGGCCCGCCTGGCGATGTCGGTGAACATCGCCCGTTCCGCCACGGTGAACTGGTCGGCTCGGTGGCGCCGGCCCACCAGGAGCGTGCCGGCGACACTTCCCGCGCGGGTCGGTGCGGGCAGTCGCTCCAGCCAGCCGACAGGCCGGCCCGACTCGATGGTCGTGAGCCGATCGTCCGCGCTCTCGACGGCCACGTAGGGCACCTTGAGCGCCTCTCGTACTCCGTCGGCGAGCTGCGAAAGGGCGTCCATCGGCCCGGTCGCGAGATCGAGCCGGCCGTGCAGGACCGCGAGGACCGCGTAGGGGTCACGGGCCACGCCGAACAGCACCCGGTCGACGAGCCGCTGCACCTGGTCGCGGGCCGCCGCGGCGACCAGCGCCGCCACGGCGAGCACCCCGTAGGCCACCCGCCGCCCGGGGGCCAGCGCACCCGCTCCGGCCACGGCGCAGGCGTAGGCGAGCAGCAGGAACGCGGTGAGCAGCCCGTAGACGAGCGTGCGGCTGAGCGCCGTCCCGATGTCGAACAGCCGGTGGCGGACCGCGCCGACCCCGATCGCGGCCACCAGCAGCACCATCCCGACGCCCATGCCGGCCGCCAGATCGTGCGGGCCCTGCAGGATCAGGCCGATCAGGCTCGCCCCGACGAGGCTGGCGACCCCGAGGACGAGCCACTGCAGTTTGGCCCGCTCCACGCCGCGCGACCGCCGCAGCCTGGTCAGCACCGCGGCGAGCCCGAGCAGCCCGCCGCCGAAGACGACGGCCTCCGAGGTGGCCAGGGTGACGTACCGCAGCCAGGGCGCCGATCGCAGGCCGTACGGATTCAGCAGTTCGCTCGACACGTCGAGCGATGTCGGGCAGATCATCCGGGCGACCAGGTGACAGCCGATCACCACCGCCGTGGCGGTGAAGGGCACGCGCCAGCGCCCGGAGGGCAACCGGCCGTCCGGGAACGTCGAGGGCACCAGGCCCCAGAGGGCCAGGTACGGCACGTATCCCCAGACCGCGAACCAGGTGGCGGCCTCCTGCCCCGGCAACCCGCTCTTCCCGGGCAGCAGCGCGACGGCGGCGTACTGCGTGGCCAGCAGGTACGGGCCGGTCAGGGCGGTCGTGAGAAGCAGCCAGCCGACCAGGTTGCGCGGCTGGTAGAGCAGCACCAGCGCCGCGACCGGCGGGAACGCGGCGGCGAGGACCAGGTCCGCCGGATCGAGCGTGACCGGCTGGTCGGTCCGCGCCGTGACGTAGCGGTGCAGGAGAACCGCGCCGACCGCACAGCCGATCGACAGCGCCGCCAGGCCGACGACGACGACCGAGGCCAGGACGACCCCACCCGTGGTCGTGGCCGGCGCGGCGGCCGGCGCCGCGCCGGGCCCGACGCCCGGTGTCGAGGGAACTGCCCGCATGCGTTCAGGATCGCGCCCGGCCCGACGGGTGTCGCGTGGGTGTCGCCGACTCGGGGCGGCTGTCCCTCGTATGCGGGACGGCGGGCGGCCGACCGTGGTCCCACACGCCGGCGACATCCTGCCGCCGGCCGAGGGAGGGACAGAAGAGATGGCAACGATGACAACCGCGCCGGTCGGCCACGAGACCGTCGCCGGGACGCCGGCCCGGTCGCGATGGACCTGGCTGGGCGTCGGCGCCGGAGTGCTCGGCATCGTCGCGACGATGTTCACGAGCCCGAACGTGGGCACCGACCACGTCGGCCCCGGGGCGCTCGCGAAGCTCTCCCGAGGACAGCTCCAGCTTGGCGGCGCGCTGGGCTACCTCGCGGTGGCGGTCCTGCTGGTGCTGGCCGCGTCCTGGCGGTCGCGGGCGGTTCCCACCGGGCGAGGCGCCGTGGCGGCTCGGGTCGTGGCCGACGGTCTCACGGCGTCCGCCGCGGCGCTGAGCCTGGGCTATGGCTGGAAGCTGGCGCTCGCCCTGTACCTGCCCGGAGGCCTGAACGAGAACGGGTTCGGCACGGAGGGCCAGTTCTTCTACCTCATGCTCAACGACTTCGGCCCGTTCATCGGCTACCTGGGGGTTGTCGTCGCCGCGGGCGCGGTCGCCTGGCTCAGCCTGCGTGACCACCTCGTGTCGCGGTGGCTGGGCCTGGTCAGCCTGATCCCGCCGGTCGCGGTGGCGTTCATGTCCTGCGGCCTGTCCATCGCCGGCTTCCCCGGCATGGTGGGGCCGATCTGGCTGATCGTCGCGTTCGCTGGCCTCAGCCTCGGGAAGCACCGCATTCTGCACACCGACGTGGACGCCTAGCGGCTGACCCAGCCGGTGCCAGATCTCCCGCGCCGCCTCCGCCGATTCCGGGTGGGGGCGGCGCCGCTCTGCTGGTCGGCACCGCCCGTCAGCTGGACGGTGCGTCCTTCGGCATCTCGGCGAGGACGTCGGCCGTGCCGGACAGGCCGAGCCGGGTGGCACCGGCCTGGATGAAGGCCAGGGCCTGCGCCGCGGTCTTGATACCGCCGGAGGCCTTGATGCCGAGGCGCCCACCGACGGCGGAGTGCATCGCCCGCACCGCACGAAGGCTCGCACCACCGCCGGGGTGGAAGCCCGTCGACGTCTTGACGAACTCCGCCCCACCGGCGAGCGCCGCCCGGCAGGCCGAGCGGATCGTCGCGTCCTGCAGGATCGTCGTCTCCAGGATGACCTTGAGAACGGCGTCGGACGGCATCGCGAGCCGCACCTCGTGGATCTCGGTCTCGATCGCGACCCAGTTCTCGTCCACCGCGTTCGCGATGTCGATCACCATGTCGATCTCGGTCGCCCCGTCGGCCACGGCACGCCTGGTCTCCTCGACCTTCACGGCCGTCAGATGGTTGCCGTGCGGGAAGCCGACCACCGACGCGACCGCGTACGCCGGCTTCGACGCGGGCCGGTCGGTGGACCCGGCCGAGATGCGGCCGTTCGTCTCGTTGCGGGCGCTGGCCGCGGCCAGGAAGACGTGCGTCGGCGCCACACAGACGGCGGCCACGCCGAGCTTCGCCGCCTCCGCGCAGACCTTGAGCACGTCGTCGGACGTCGCGTCCGGGCGCAGCAGTGTGTGGTCGATCATCGCGGCCAGGCCGGCCCTGGTGGTCGGCACCGGCGGTAGCGGCGGGTACAGCAGCGCGGGCGGGAACTCCCGCGCACCGGGGGTGTCCGCCGCGTTGCCCGGGTGACGTGGTTCGTTGCCGCTGGCGGGCTGGTCGGGTCCGTCGGCTGCCGTCGTCATGCCCCCATCTTTCCGCGTGGTTCGGCCCGGGACGAGGCCCCTGTGCATTGACGTCCCTGGACGCGGTGGTACACGTGCTTCGGGCCCGCGGCGCACGCGGCCCGGCTGCCGTGTGGCCAGCGCGGCACATCCATCAGGGAGCGGGTCTCGTGCAGGTAGATGTCCTCGACCATCCGCTCGCCGCGGTCGCCCTCACCATCCTGCGCGATGAGAGCACTTCCCGGCCGACCTTCCGGGCGGCCCTCCACGACCTCGCGATGATGCTGGTCTACGAGGCCGCCCGCACCCTGCCGACCACGCCGGTGACGGTGCGTACCCCGCTCGCCGAGACCACAGGCGCGCGGCTCGCCGTGGAGCCGGTCGTCGTCCCTGTGCTGCGCGCCGGCCTGGGCATGCTGCCGGCCGCGCACGCCTTCGTCCCGGACGCCGTGAGCGCCTTCATCGGCCTCGCCCGCGACGAGGAGACCTTCCAGCCGACCGTCTACCTGGAGTCCGTCCCCGCCGACCTCACCGGTCGCCCGGTGCTGCTGCTCGACCCGATGCTCGCCACCGGAGGCTCCGCGCTGCACGCGCTGCGCCTGCTCGCCAACCGTGGCGCGCGCGGCATCGTCGTCGTCTCGGTCGTCTCGGCACCGGAGGGAATCGCCGCCCTGGAGGCCAGTGGCCTCGACCTGCGCCTCGTCACCGCCGCCGTCGACGACGGCCTCAACGACACCGCCTACATCGTCCCCGGCCTCGGCGACGCGGGCGACCGCCTCTTCGGCGCCGTCTAGGGCAGCGGCCAGAGACGGCGCTCCGCGCCTCTGCAGACCTCCCATATCGGCTTCGCCGATCCGGCAGGGACCCCGGCTCTGCCTGGTCAGGCGCCGGGGCGCCTTCCCGAACGTGGTTCGTGGCCGGCGCCGATGTGCGGGTAGGTGCCTGTCCAGGGTCACCAGCCGGGTTGAGTCTCGTCTGGACACGTGGGGTCTCGTGCCGTCACAGGGACCTGGCCCAGGCTGTGAGCCGGTCGACGCGGGCTGCCGCCGCTGCCCGGGCCGCGGTGAGGCTGGTGCCGACTGGCTCTACCGCCTCCAGGTAGATCTTGAGTTTGGGCTCGGTGCCGCTGGGGCGGACGACGGTCCGGGCGCCGGCGGCCAGGGTGAAGATCAGGACGTCGGAGGGCGGCAGGCCGGTGTCGGTGGGGTGCAGCAGGTCCCGGATGGACTCGACGCGCAGGCCGCCGATGGTCGTGGGCGGCGCGGCCCGCAGGCGGCTGGTCAGGGCGGTGCTCGCGGCCAGGTCCGGGACCCGGAGCGAGACCTGGGCCGTCACAGTGACGCCGAGCTCGCGGGACAGGTCGTCCAGGCGGTCCAGCAGGGTGCGGCCACGGGCTGCCTCGGCGGCGGCCAGCCGGGCGACGGCGACGGCCGCGGTGACGCCGTCCTTGTCGCGGACCAGATCGGGACGGACCGCGTAGCCGAGGGCCTCCTCGTAGCCGAAGGCCAGGTCCTCGGCGGCCCGCATGATCCACTTGAAGCCGGTGAGGGTCTCGGAGAAGGGAGCTCCCCGGCGGGCCGCGAGCACGCCCAGGGCCGTGGCGCTGACCACCGTCGTCGCGACCGGCCCGGGGGAGGTCCGCAGCACCTCGTCGGCGAGCAGCAGGCCCAGCTCGTCCCCGGTCAGCACCCGCGCGCCGCCCGGCTCGGCGGTGCCCGCCCGCGTCGGGCCGGGGCCGACGGCGACCGCGAGCCGGTCCGCGTCCGGGTCGTGCGCGAGCACCAGGTCCGCGCCGATCTCGCCGGCCAGGCCGAGGACGAGGTCCATGGCGCCGGGCTCCTCGGGGTTCGGGAACGGTGCCGTCGGGAAGTCCGGGTCGGGCTCGGCCTGCGCGGCGACGACGACCGGCTCCGGCAGCCCGGCTGCCGCGAACACCCGTCGCAGCACGTCCAGCCCGACCCCATGCAGCGGTGTGTAGGCGATCCGAAGGGCCGGCCCGGGGGTCGGCGTCGTACCCGCCGGGGTGCCGGCCGCGGCGGCGACGTACGCGGCCACGGTCTCGTCGCCGAGCTGGCTCCACGTGTCCGCCAGCGGGATCGCGGAAGCGGGTGCGGCGGCGGCGATGGCGGCCTCGATCTGCTCGTCGGCGGGAGCGACGAGTTGCGCGCCGCGGCCGGGAGCGCCGACCGGGCCGCCGAGGTAGACCTTGTAACCGTTGTCGGTCGCCGGATTGTGGCTGGCCGTCACCATCACGCCCGCGTCGGCGGCGAGGTGCCGGACGGCGAACGCCAGCACGGGCGTCGGCACCGGTCCGGGCAGGACCAGCGCGCGCAGGCCGGCGCCCGCGAACACCCGGGCGCTGTCGCGGGCGAAGGCCTCGCTGCGGTGCCGTGCGTCGAACCCGACGACCACCGTCTTCGGCCCGGCCCCCGTGGCGGCCAGCCAGGTGGCGAGTCCGGCGGCGGCGCGGCGCACGACGGCGGTGTTCATCCCGTTCGGGCCGGCCCGCAGGGGGCCGCGCAGTCCGGCGGTCCCGAACGTCAGTGGCCCGGCGAACCGGTCCGCGAGCTCGGTTCGCGCGGCCGCCGCGGTCCTCCCGCCGTCGGCCACCGCCGCGAGCAGGTCCTCGATCTCGGCCCGGTCCGCGGCGTCGGGGTCGTGCGCGAGCCAGGCCAGGACCCTCTCGTCAGCCGACGCCTGGCCCGTGTCGTTTTCCCTCACGTCCGCTCCCGCCGCCGGTGGACTGGTGGACTAGAGGCGGGAGACGACCTCGGCCAGCAGGGTGCCCATCCGGGTGGCGGCGGCCTCTCCGGCGGCCAGGACCTCGAGGTGGTCCAGCGGCTCGCCGGTCATGCCCGCGGCCAGGTTGGTGACCAGGGAGATCGCCAGCACCGCGGCCCCGGCGTTGCGGGCGGCGATGGTCTCGTGCACGGTCGACATGCCGACCAGGTCAGCGCCCAGCAGCCGCAGCATCCGGATCTCGGCCGGGGTCTCGAAATGCGGTCCCGGCAGCGCCGCGTAGACGCCCTCGGCCAGGGTCGGGTCGACCTCGCGGGCCAACGTCCGCAGCTTCGGCGCGTAGGCGTCGGTGAGGTCGGTGAAGGCCGGCCCGACGAGCGGCGACCGGCCGGTCAGGTTCAGGTGATCGCTGACCAGCACCGGCTGGCCGACGGACATGTCCGCCCGCAGCCCCCCGGCGGCATTGGTGAGCACGACCGTCTCGACGCCCGCCGCGCACGCTGTCCGCACCCCGTGCACGACCTGGGCCAGGTCGTGGCCTTCGTACGCGTGCACCCGGCCCAGGAAGAGCAGCAGCCGCCGGCCGCCCACCTCGACCGACCGGACCGAGGGCACGTGGCCAGGCACGGTCGTCTCCGGGAACCCGCCCAGCTCGGCGAAGGGCACCTCGGCGAGCAGCTTCCCGCGGGTGGCCAGGGTCTGCGCGGCCGGCTTCCAGCCCGATCCGAGCACCACCGCGACGTCGTGCCGGTCGACCCCGGTCGCGGCGGCGAGGCGGGCGGCGGACGCCACGGCGTCCGGTTTGTCTGCGAGCTGGGTCACGGGCCGACTGTAGCGAGAAGGGTTACCGGTGACGACGCCGACGCGGCCGGCGTCACGCTCGGCCCCGGCGCGGGCGGGGCCGGAGGGTAGCCGTCCAGGTGGGGTCGGCGCCTGGCGGCGCTGGTGGAGCACACTGGCGGCGTGGCCATCCCGCGCCGTACCCGCCTGCCCGAGGTGCCGCTGGAGTCCGGTGAGTTCACCGAGGTGGTGCTGCGCGGCCGGCTCACCGACCCGGCCGGCGGCGGCCGGCTCACCGCCAAGGCCGAGCGGTTCATCGGCTATCGGCTGGGCCTGTCCCGCTGGATCGTGCTGACCAGCCGCCGGCTGCTCGTCCTGGCGCCTTTCCCCCGGGAGGGGGACTGGTTCGACGTCAGCTGGGACCGCCGCGAGGTGACCGCCTCCCAGGGCGTGAAGCACGGCGATGTCATCCGCGTCCAGCTCGCCACCCCCAGCGGCCCCCAGGTCCTGCGCGTCTCGGCCCGCATCCGCCCCGAGGTAAGCCGCTTCATCAAGGCCCTGCGCCGCTAGCTCTCCGTCGCGGATCTCGGCCGTCACCAAGATCGCCGTTTTAGCCCTGGAGTGGTCGTGAGAACTCCCCGAGAGCGACCACCAGAGGGCTGAAGTGGCGATCTTGTTGGTGATGGGTGGCGTGCGGCCGTCGAGCGGGTCGCGAAGGCGGGCCGTCGCCGGTCGGCCGCGCCTGGGTGTGACGGAGCGAAGGTCCGACGCCCGGTAGGGTGACGGGCTAGGTAGGTGGACCGTTGTCCACTCCTAGAGCGAGCGACCGCTAGAGCGAGAGATCGCGAAAGCGCCAGGCCGCGCGCCGAGCTGACGTCCCGCAAGCACGCCGTCCCGGCGGATGTGCGGGACGACGCCCGCCGCCGCGTGGTTCTCGGGCGGCGACGGCCGTGTTCGGGTGGCGGCAGTGGTCGCGTTCGCGCGGAGCCATCGGCTGCGGCGTTCGATCAGAACGAGCGCGGCGTTCGGGCAGATCAAACGGTTGGGACGGGACGGCAGGGCGATGGTGACGGCAGACGGGCACAGCGCGCCGGCGGCGGTTCAGGTGCGGCAGACCGCGATGCGGTCGCACCGGTGTGGCGATCCGCGGCTCGCCGACGCCGGGGAGACCGTGACGGTGTGCGGCTGGGTGGCGCACCGGCGCCAGCACGGCCAGTCGCTGCAGTTCATCGACCTGCGGGACTACTCCGGCGTCATCCAGTGCGTGGTCGACGGGACGGTCGACGTCCGCTCGGAGTACGTCCTGAAGATCACCGGCCTGGTGACCGAGCGGCCGGAAGGCACCGTCAACGAGGCTCTCGCGACCGGTCAGGTCGAGCTGCGGGACTGCAAGGTCGAGGTGCTGTCGGTCGCCAAGCCGCCGCCCTTCCCGCTTGACGACCGCGCGGACAACGTGGACGAGTCGACTCGGCTGACCTTCCGTTACCTGGACCTGCGGCGCGAGCGGATGCAGCGCAACCTGCGGATCCGTTCCACGGTGCTCGCCGCCATCCGCACCGCGCTGAGCCCGCTCGGGTTCGTCGAGGTCGAGACGCCGCTGCTGATGCCGTCGACGCCGGAGGGTGCGCGGGAGTTCATCGTGCCGTCCCGGCAGTTCCCCGGCAGCTTCTACGCGCTGCCGCAGTCGCCGCAGTTGTTCAAGCAGCTGCTGATGGTCGGCGGCGCGGACCGGTATTTCCAGTTCGCCCGCTGCCTGCGGGACGAGGACCTGCGTGCCGACCGGCAGTACGAGTTCACCCAGCTCGACCTGGAGATGAGCTTCGTCGACCAGCAGGACGTACTGGATGTGATCACCTCCGCCGTGCTGGCCGCGACCGAGGCGATCACCGGCGGCCCGGTGCCCCCGGTCGAGACGATGACCTGGCAGCACGCGATGGACCGGTACGGCGTCGACAAGCCGGACCTGCGGTTCGGCATGGAGCTGGTCGAGCTGACCGAGGTCTTCGCCGGCAGCGGCTTCAAGGCCTTCGCCGGTGTCGGGGCCGTCAAGGGCATCCGGGTGCCCGGTGGCTCGGCGTCGCACAACCGCAAGGCACTGGACACGCTGACCGACACGGCCAAGAAGCTCGGCGCGAAGGGCCTGGTCTGGATGCGGGTCGGGGCCGCGGGCGCCCTTGAGTCGCCGGTGGCCAAGTTCCTCTCCGAGGCCGAGCTGGCCGGCATCGTCGAGAAGACCGAGGCGCGGGAGGGTGACCTGCTGCTGCTGGTCGCCGACGAGTGGACGACCGCCTGCGAGGTGCTCGGCCAGCTGCGCAACTCGCTGGGTCGCCCGCCGGCGGGCGAGGGCGGCTTCCGCTTCGTCTGGGTGGTCGACTTCCCGCAGTTCGTCGGCATCGACAAGGAGACGGGCCGCCCGAAGCCGGGCCATCACCCGTTCACCCGGCCGCACCCGGACGACCTGGACAAGCTGGAGACCGAGCCGCTGCAGGTCCGTAGCCGGGCCTATGACCTGGTGCTCAACGGCTGGGAGCTCGGCTCCGGCTCGATCCGGATTCACGAGCCGGAGCTGCAGCAGCGGATCTTCGACCTGATCGGGATCAGCCGGGAGGAGGCGGACCGCCGGTTCGGCTTCTTCCTCACCCCGTTCGGCTACGGCGCCCCGCCGCACGGTGGCTTCGCGTTCGGGATCGACCGGCTGGTGGCGAGCCTGGCCGGCGAGGAGAACATCCGCGAGGTCATCGCGTTCCCGAAGACCCAGTCGGGCCTGGACCCGCTGACCGGCGCGCCGACCCGCGTCGACGAGCGGCAGCTCAAGGAGCTTGGCGTCCGCGTCGTCGCAGCGGTGCCTCCGGCCTGACCGACAGCTTCGTCGGGCGCTCGTCGTCGTCGGCCGCCCCGGTGGCGGCCTCGCAGGCCTCGTCCGGCGAGGCGGGCCCGGATCCCGTCGGCGTGGACTGCGTCCGGATGTCCGCCAGACTGGCGGCCAACGCCGTCCACACCGCCGACAGGCTGCTGGCGACGGCGTCGTCCCCGCGCAGCGACGACTCGGTCGCCGGTGCACCGCCGCCGTCGCCTTCCGTGGCGGCGGTGCCGCCCTCGGCCGTCGGTTCTGGGGCTGACGCGGCGCCGCGGTCGCGCAGCGCGCCGAAGGCCAGCCGGGCCAGGTCGAGCAGCCGTTGGTCGGTGGCCTCCAGGACGACGGCCGAGCCGGTCAGGCGTAGCGACATTCCGCGCCGCCCGGTCACCTCCGGCAGCTCGTCCGAGGTGTCGGTCAGGTCGGCGTGCGCCAGGGCATCGCGGGCGGCCGCGAGGTCGAGGCCGAGGCCTGTCAGTGTCCTGGCCGCCGCGCTGTCGGGGTCACTGAGCAGGGCCAGCACCAGGTGATGCGAACCGATCGGGTCGTGGCCGGCGAGGCCGGTCGCGCCCGAGAGGGCGGCGTCGGCCGCCGCCGTACGCCGCGGTTCGTCGTCCTCCAGGCCGAGATCGCCGCCGTCGCCATCGGCGGCGTGGCGACGGCGTAGGCGCCGCGGAATGCCGGCAGCCTGGTCCGCGCCGGCGGCGGAGATGAGCCCGAGTACCCGTGCGCGCAGCTCGTGGCTGTCCACCTTCCATTCGGCCAGCAGGGTCGCGGCCAGGCCCTCGTCAAGGGCCAGCAGCCCGAGCAGGACGTGTTCCGTCCCGATGTAGTTGTGCCGCAGGCCGAGCGCCTCCCGAAGCGCCTTCTCCAGGACCTTCTTGGCCCGGGGGGTGAACGGGATGTGGCCCTTGAGCGGTTTCTTGCCCCTGCCGACGGCCGCGACGACGCGGGACCGCGTCATCTCCAGCGACAGGTTGACCTCCGCGAGGGCCTGCGCCGCGATGCCGTCCGTCTCGGCGAGCAGCCCGAGCAGGAGGTGTTCGGTGCCGATGTAGTTGTGATCGAGTTCGCGGGCTTCCTCCTGGGCGAGGACGACGACGTGGCGGGCTTGGCTGGTGAATCGCTCGAACATGCGTCAACCGTCGCCCTGCTTGGTACCCCGGTCAATACCATGCTAATAGTAGGGTCGACCGAGGAGGTGCCTTGAGCTGGGACGATCGTCTGGACCAATGGGACGTCGAGCTGGAACTCGCTTCCCGACTGGAGGACTCCGACTGGGTGACCCTTCAGGAGGCGTCCTCGCGCACGGGGGTATCCCGGGCGGCGCTGCGGACCTGGTACCGCGCGGATCTCATCCCGTCCCGCCTGGTCGACGGCCCGCACGGCCCGCAGCGCCTGGTACCGCTGGCGATGGTCGCGGCGCGGGCCGAGGAGTCCCCGCGGCTGCGCCGGAGCGGGGAGCGCCGGATGGGCGCGGAGGCACAGGTGGAGCTGCTCCAGCACCGGATCGCCGAGCTGGAGGCCCGGGTGGCCGCGCTGGAACGGCGCGAGGCCACGGGCAGGTAGGCCCTGAGAGACCTGGGCGGGCTAGCGGCGACGTGCCCATTACTCCAGGTATGGCGCCCGTTCGGCGAAATCGCCGCGAACGGCGGCTGAACCGACCTACCTTAGATCGTCGGGGTTTGTCTGACCGTCGTCTCGCGTCCGCATGTTGGCGGGTGATCCGCCGGCAGAGCGGAGTGGTCCCGCCTGTGGTCGATGCGTGTCGGCGGTCCGTGGGTGGGCAGATGTCCGGCCGGGGCCCGGATAGGCATTGAGCCCCGGATGGGTACTGGCCTCGCGGCCGCCGACACCGCTGGAGGAGCCAGGGTGCACATTCCCTTCTCGTCGTCGCCGCGCACCAGTCTTGGCATCGAGTGGGAGCTGGAGCTGGTCGACCTCCAGACCCGGCAGCTGCGCGGGGCCTCGACCGAGATCCTCGAGGAGTTCGCCGGCAAGGTGGGCGATGAGGACGCCGAAAAGGCCAAGCACGAGTTGTTCGAGTCGACGATCGAGGTGATCACCGGGGTCTGCGGCACAGTCCCGGAGGCGCTCGCGGATCTCAGCGGGACCATCGACGTCCTGCGGGGCCTCGCGGAGCGGCGCGGAATCGGGTTGATGTGCAGCGGCACCCATCCGATCAGCGAGTACAACACCCAGGAGATCAGCACCAACGACCGCTACTTCCGGCTGGTCGACCAGATGCAGTGGCTGGCGCACCGCTTGCTGATCTTCGGTGTCCATGTGCATGTCGGAGTGCGGTCCCAGGAAAAGGCATTCCCGATCGTCAACGCGTTGACGGCCTATATCCCGCACTTCCTGGCGTTGTCCGCGTCGTCGCCCTTCTGGTTGGGACGGGACACCGGGCTCGCCTCCAGCCGGTCGAAGGTCTTCGAGAGCCTCCCGACGGCCGGCCTGCCGCAACAGCTCGCCGACTGGGGGCAGTTCGAGCGATTCATGGAGACGCTCATCACCTCGGGCACGATCGAGACCATCCGCGAGGTCTGGTGGGACATCCGTCCCCATCCCAACTTCGGCACCGTCGAGCTGCGGATCTGCGACGGACTTCCCACGCTGCAGGAAGTCGGTGCGGTCGCGGCGCTCTCGCAGTGTCTGGTCGACCGGATGAACATCCAGCTCGACCGCGGCTACACGCTCCCGGTGCCGCGACGCTGGGTGGTCCAGGAGAACAAGTGGCGGGCGGCCAGGTACGGCCTCGACGCGGAGATCCTGGTCGACGACCGGGGCACCACCCGCCCGGTCCGCGACGAGCTGGCGGACGTGGTCGACGACCTGCTGCCCGTCGCCAGGAGGCTCGGCTGCGCGACCGAGCTGACCTCGATCCAGGACATCCTGACCGTCGGCGCCAGCTATGAGCGGCAGCGGGCCGCCGCGCGGCGGGCCGGCGGCGATCTCAGCCACGTCGTAGATACGCTGCTGAGGGAGATGAACATCGGTCGACCGGCTAGCGACCTCATGAGCTGAGTGACCTCGCTGGTTTGACCCCACCGCGGCGGTGATCCCGCTGCTCGGCCTTGTGGGCCATCCCGGTGTTCGTTGTCGAACAGTCGGGTCCACCGGGGAAGGTCGAAGTTTTCGTGATGTCGGACAACGTGAGCGCCCAGCCTGCGGTGGCGACCGACGGGGCCGGGCCCCCGCTGGAGGCCGACGGCCCCGCGGAGAGCGTGCGGCCCACCAGCTCGACGCCTGCCAGTCCGACGGCTGCCAGTTCGGCGCCTGTCGGTTCGGCGTCCGCCGGTTCGGCGTCCGGCGGCCGGGGCACGGCCGGCTGGGGCGCCGCGCGGGCCAGCGCGTTCGTCCGGGACTGGTTCGCCCGGCACGAGACCGAGCTCGTCGAGTTCCGCCGCGACCTGCACATGCACCCCGAGCTCGGCCGCCAGGAGCACCGCACGGCCGAGCGGATCGTCGACCGGCTCACCGCCGCCGGGCTGCGACCCCGGCGGCTGGCCGACATCCCGGGCGTGTGGTGCGACATCGCCACCGGCGGGCCCAGCGAGGCCGCCGAGGTGGAAGGCCCGGTGGTCATGCTCCGCGCCGACATGGACGCGCTGCCGCTGCAGGACGCCAAGGACGTGCCGTACGCGTCCACCGTGCCCGGCGTCTGCCACGCCTGCGGCCACGACGTGCACACGACCGTCGTCCTCGGCGCCGGCCTCGCGCTCGCCGAGTACGCCCGGCACAGCCCGCTGCCCGGGACCGTGCGGCTGCTCTTCCAGCCCGCCGAGGAGACCATGCCCGGCGGCGCGCTGGAAGTCATCGACGCCGGCGTGCTCAAGCCCGTCGGTGCCGCGCTCACGGTGCACTGCGACCCGGCGCTGGACGTCGGCACGATCGGCCTGCGGCCCGGCCCGATCACCTCGGCCGCCGACCTGGTGGAGATCACCCTGGCTGGCCCGGGCGGGCACACCTCACGGCCGCAGAACACCGTCGACCTGATCTACGCGCTCGGCGCGCTGATCACCCAGCTGCCGGCGGCGCTGAACCGGCGGATCGACCCGCGCTCCGCGCTCGCCCTGGTCTGGGGCCAGGTGCAGGCCGGCACGGTGCCGAACGCGATTCCGCGCACCGCGCAGGTACGTGGGACGGTGCGCACGCTGTCCCGGGACACCTGGGAGACGGCCCCCGAGCTGATCGAGCAACTCGCCCACCAGATCGTCGCGCCGTTCGGCGCCGACATCGTGGTGGACTACCGGCAGGGAGTGCCGCCGGTGGTGAACGCGTCCGAGTTCGTCGACGCCTACGACGCCGCCGTGACCGCCGCGTTCGGGCACGGCGCGGCCACCACGGTCGCCCAGTCGCTCGGCGGCGAGGACTTCGGCTGGTATCTCACCCATGTGCCGGGCGCGCTCGCCCGCCTCGGCACCCGCACCCCGGGCGGCGAGACCTACGACCTGCACCAGGGCGACTACCTCGTCGACGAGCGCGCCATCGGCGTCGGCGTCCGCCTCCTCGCCGGCGCCGCCCTGGAGTCCTTCAGCCGGCTGGGTTGACCGACCTGGCTAAAGGGTTTCGTCGAAGGCGGCGAAGAGGTCTTCGGAGCGCATCATGCGGGCGACCTCGGTGATCGAGCCGGACAGCGACGGGTAGATCGAGAAGGTGTTCGCCAACTGCTCGGCGGTCAGGCCGTTGGCGACGGCGAGCGAGATCGACAGGATCAGCTCGGAGGCCCGCGGCGCGACCACCACGCCGCCGAGAACGCTGCCGCTGCCGGGCCGGCAGAACAGCTTCACGAAGCCGTCCGAGATGCCGAGCATCTTCGCGCGTGGGTTACGCGCCAGCGGCAGCGTGACCACCTCGGCGGCGATCGCGCCGGAGTCCTTCATCCGCTGGGTGACGCCGACGGTCGCGATCTCCGGGTCGGTGAAGATGTTCGACGACACGGTGCCCAGCCGCAGCGGCGTCACCGACTCGCCGAGCGCGTGCCGCATCGCGATCCGGCCCTGCATCGCCGCGACCGAGGCCAGCGGCAGCACGCCGGTGCAGTCGCCGGCGGCGTAGACCCCGGGCACCGACGTCCGCGACATCCGGTCCACGACCACATGCCCGCCGGAGCCGAGCCGGATGCCGACCTCGGTCAGCCCGATGCCCTTCGTCCGCGGCACCGAGCCGACAGCCATCAGCGCGTGCGACCCGGTCACCGTCCGGCCGTCGGACAGCTCGACGAGCACCCCGTCGCCGATCCGGCGTACCGAGGCCGCGCGGGACCGGTTGAGCACCTCGATGCCCCGGCCGCGGAACACGTCCTCGATCACCATCGCCGCGTCCGGGTCCTCGCCCGGCAGCACCCGCTCGCGCGAGGACACCAGCGTCACCGCCGCGCCGAGCGCCCGGTAGGCACCGGCGAACTCGGCGCCCGTGACACCGGAGCCGATCACCACCAGGTGCTCGGGCACCTCCGGGAGCTCGTAGAGCTGCTGCCAGGTCAGGATCCGCTCGCCGTCCGGCTCGGCCGTGGGCAGCACCCGTGGCGCGGCGCCGGTGGCGATGAGCACGACGTCACCGATGAAGACGTCGCCCTGGTCGGTCTCGACGGCCTGCGGCCCGACCAGGCGGCCCTTGCCGTGGACGACGGTGACCTTCTCCCGTCGCAACCGGGCCTCGATGTCGTTGGACTGCGCGTGCGCGAGCTCGCGGACCCGGTTGTTGACCCGCTTCGCCTCGATGCTGAGCACCTCCGGCGGGGTCAGGTGCGGCTCGCTGCCCTCCCAGGTGCCGGCTGGTCGCGCGGGCACGCCCCGGCCGGCCAGACCCAGCGCCGGGGCCGCGGCCACCGACGTCATCGTCTCCGAGGTGGCGATGAGCGTCTTGGACGGCACGCAGTCGGTAAGGACGCACGCGCCGCCGATGCCGTCCGAGTCGACCAGGGTCGTGGCGGCCCCGAGCGACGCGGCGACCAGCGCCGCCTCGTAGCCGCCAGGCCCCCCGCCGAGGATGACGATCCGGCTCACGGCCCCCTCCTTGCCATTCCTGCTGCCCGCCACGCCGCTGTCCCTGCCCTGTCCGCGCGGCCCCGGGCGCGTCGCGCGTGCCCGGTCGCCGCTGTGCTCGATTGCTGTGCTCGCTGTGTCGGCGGCTCACCCCGTCGGCGGGCCCACCGTGCCGCCCGCCTGACGTGGTTCTCGCCGCCGTCGTTGTTCGCCTGCCGCTCGGTCCCCATCCTGCCCGCCCAGGTCACGCCGTCCGACAGCGCGGCACCACCGGTGGGCAGAACACGGCGTCGACGCCCGCCCGCGGGCCCCGAACGGCCCTGGCCGGGTGGCGCGCCGACGGTCAACGCGGGGCCGCGCCCCGGCGGGAGCCTCCGGCGGACCGGCGGTGAACGCACCGGCTGGCGGGGCTCCTCCCGCCCATTCCCCGTCATCGCCACGCTTAGCCAATGTGGCCAGCGTCTACGGAATGGCCGGTGTGATCAAGCGGGCCGCCGGTCGCATAATGGCGAGGCGAACGGGCCTCGCCGTCACGCCTCCGTGCGTGCTTACGCCGCTCGCGACCCGGCCGACACCGGCCGCCGGGCCAGACTGGCCCGGGTGATGGGATGAGAGAGCCGACATGAACCTGTACGCAGCGTATGCCAGCAACCTTGACCCGGCGAAGATGAAGGAGCGCGCTCCGCATTCGCCGGTGACCGGGACCGGCTGGCTCACGGGCTGGCGGCTTACATTTGGCGGGGAACAGCTCGGCGTCGACGGCGCGATCGCCACCATCGTCCCGTATGTCGCCGGGCGGGTTTACGTGATGCTGTTCGACCTCGACCGTTACGACCTGGATCGGCTGGACGTCTGGGAAGGCGCCGATACCGGCCTTTACACCCGCATCCGCGTACGCGTGGAGACCCTCGACGGCGACATGCTCGCCTGGACCTACGTGCTCGACGCCTACGAGGGCGGGCTGCCGTCCGCCGAGCATCTGGCCGCGATCGCCGACGGCGCCGAGAAGGCCGGCGCGCCGGACGACTACGTCGCCGAACTCCGCTCCCGCCCGACGGCCTGAACCTCAGGCGTCACAGGTCAGGCCGGGATCGGTCCGGCCTCGAACTCCAGCCATCGAACCTCCCAGGCCGTGAACGTCAGGCCCCTGAACCTCAGGCATCGCCTCTCAGGCCGGGAAGGGCTCAGCACCGAACCTCAGGCCCGGACGTCACGCCTGGAACGGCCAGGCATCGGACCTCAGGCGCTGGCCGTCAGGCGTTGATGCCCTCGGGGTCCTCCGGGTCGTAGCCGTCGCCGGCCGTGGGCACACCGGTCTGTGGCGCTACATCGGTCTGTGGCGCTACATCGGTCTGTGGCGCTACACCGGCATCGACACCCGCGTTCGTCTGAACGGTCGCCTTCGTAGCGGCGCCCCGCGCCTCGGCCGCTGTGGGCGCCGTTACGGGCGCCGCGGCGGCGGGCGGGCCGACCGGTTCGTCGTCGTCCTCCTCAGGCCGGACGATCGGCGGGAAGCCGTTCTGGACGAGCCGCCGGTTGCGGAAGCTGCCGGCCAGGATCAGGCCCATCGCCGCGGCGGCCACCAGCAGGAACCCGGCCAACATGCCCCGGGTACCGGGCGGCCCCGGCAGCACGGCGAGGATGATCGCGAACGGCAGCATCATCAGCACCGACCGCAGCGCCTGGCGCCACCGCCAGCCCGGCGCGGTCAGGTCCCGGAACACCCATCCGGCGTACTGCGCCGGCATGCGCCCGCTGAACACGTACGAGACCCGGCCCGCGAACGGCGGCTGGATCACCTCGCCACCGGCCGCCGGCGGTGTCGTGCCGCCAGCGCCCGTGGTCATACTCGCGTCCGCCGTCGCCACCGCGCCGCCGTCGGCCGTCGCGGCGTCCCTGCCACCGTCCATGCCCCGAGCCTACGGACCCCCGCGCCTGTCGGAACCGTGCGCCCCAGCACTCCCCAACCCCGCGGCAGCCACCGCCAAGGACGGCGCCATCCACACGACGCGCCCCGCCCCTCCTTCGCCTGCCCACCTTGATCGCCTGAAGGTGGGGCCTACTGGCTGGCCTGATGGCGGCGGGCTCGGCCTGGGACTGCGCGGGCGGCGCTTGCTCGGGCCGGTGGGGCGCTGGGCGCGCTACGGGCGGGCGGTGTGAGGCGTGGGCGGCGCGAGGCTGCGGCGGGAGGCCCCGGCCCGGGGCGGCGCCAGGCTGCGGTGCGAACCCGGGCCGCGCGAACCCGGGCAGTGCGAGGCCGGGGCAGCGCGAAGCCCCGGCCCGCCGGGAGGGCGGAACCGGGGCTTCGGCGTGTGCTCAGGGTCCGACCGGGGTCAGTCCTTGATCTCGCAGAGGACGGTGCCGCTGGGGACGACGGCGCCGACGGTGGCGGTCAGGCCGGTGACGGTGCCCGCGCGGTGCGCGGTGATCGGCTGCTCCATCTTCATCGCCTCGAGGACGACGATCAGGTCGCCTTCGGCCACCACGTCGCCGTCCGCGACGCCGACCTTGACGATGGTGCCCTGCATCGGGCTGGTCAGCGAGTTGCCGGTCGCGGCGCCGGCCTTCTTGCCGCTGGCCTTGCGCTTCGGCGCCGGGCCACGCCCGCCGCCGCCCGAGCCACCGCTCGACGCCCCGAGGCCGGCCGGCAGCACGACCTCCAGCCGCTTGCCACCGACCTCGACGACGACCGTCTCGCGCGGGCCGGCCTCGGCGTCCTCGGCGTCGGCGCCGCCGGTGAAGGCGGGGATGGTGTTGTTGAACTCGGTCTCGATCCAGCGGTTGTGGATCGTGAAGGCCTCGTCGGCGGAGGCCGGGGCGAACGCCGGGTCCCGGACCACCGCGCGGTGGAACGGCAGCGCCGTCGCCATGCCCTCGACGACCAGCTCGTCCAGCACCCGGCGGGCCCGCTCAAGGGCCTGCTGCCGGGTCGAGCCGGTGACGATCACCTTGGCCAGCAGCGAGTCGAAGGCCCCGCCGATGACGCTGCCGCTCTCGATGCCGGCGTCGATGCGCACGCCGGGACCGGTCGGCAGCACGAGCTTCGTGACGGTGCCCGGCGCGGGCAGGAACTTGCGGCCCGGGTCCTCGCCGTTGATCCGGAACTCGATCGAGTGACCGCGCGCGGGCGGGTCGGTGAAGCCGAGCGCCTCACCCTCGGCGATGCGGAACTGCTCACGCACCAGGTCGATGCCGGTCGTCTCCTCGGTCACCGGGTGCTCGACCTGCAGCCGGGTGTTGACCTCGAGGAAGCTGATCAGCCCGTCCTTGGCGACCAGGAACTCGCAGGTGCCGGCCCCGATGTAGCCGGCCTCCTTGGCGATCTTCTTGGAGGCCTCGTACAGCGAGGCACGCTGCGCGTCGGTGAGGAACGGCGCGGGCGCCTCCTCGACCAGCTTCTGGTAGCGCCGCTGCAGCGAGCAGTCGCGGGTGCCGACGACGACCACGTTGCCGTGGGTGTCGGCGAGGATCTGGGTCTCGACGTGGCGCGGCTGGTCGAGGTAACGCTCGACGAAGCACTCGCCCCGGCCGAACGCGGCGACGGCCTCGCGGACCGCGCTCTCGAACAGCTCGGGCAGCTCGTCCCGCGTCCAGGCGACCTTCAGGCCACGGCCACCGCCACCGAACGCCGCCTTGATGGCGACGGGCAGGCCGAACTCGTCGGCGAAGGCGATGACCTCGTCGACGCCGGCCACCGGGTCGGCGGTGCCCGGCGCGAGCGGGGCGCCGACGGCGAGCGCGATGTGCCGGGCCTGGGTCTTGTCGCCCAGCCGGCGGATCGCGTCCGGCGACGGGCCGATCCAGGTCAGCCCGGCGGCGATGACGGCCTCGGCGAAGTCGGCGTTCTCCGACAGGAAGCCGTAGCCGGGGTGGACCGCGTCGGCCCCCGACTTCGCGATCGCGTCGAGGATCTTGTCGATCCGCAGGTACGAGTCGCCGGGGGTGGAGCCGCCGAGTGCGTACGCCTCATCGGCTACGCGAACGTGCAGGGCGTCGATGTCGGGCTCGGCATAGACCGCGACGCTGGCGTAGCCGGCGTCCTTGCAGGCCCGCGCCACCCGAACGGCGATCTCGCCGCGGTTGGCGATGAGGATCTTGCGCACGTTTCTCCCGTCCTCGTTCGGCCCGCCCGAGTCTAGGGCGACTAAGCCACAGAGGTTGCTACCTGGAAAGTCCTGCTACCACGCTGCTCGGGCTCGGCTCACGGCCGGCCGGAGGCCGTCGACCCACCCGCGCCCAGCGCCTCGGCCTGTCCACGACTCACTCGTGATCGGCCGGCGCCGGGCGGGGGTGAGGAACATCACCCGCTGCGCATGCTGGCCACCCGGCCGGCGTTACGCCAGCCACTGGGGCCGGGCGCCGTGCCGACCCGCATCGCGTACCCACGGTCGGCCCAGACCGACCGCGCCGGCCGCGGCGCCGGACCGGCGTTCGCGGCCGCGTGCGCCGCCAGCACCGCGACGATGGCCGCGATCTCCTCCGGGGTCGCGTCGCCGCGCACCAGCTTCAGCAGCGGCCGGCGCTGCTCGGCCGGTTCGCTCTCCGCCACGCGCACCTCCTTGAAGATCTCTGGGTCCGGCCCCTGCTCACAGCGGGATGTTGCCGTGCTTCTTCGGCGGCAGGGTCTGACGCTTGTTGCGCAGCAGCCGCAGCGCGCGGATGACCTCGCGCCGGGTCTCGGACGGCTGGATCACCGCGTCGAGGTAGCCACGCTCGGCCGCGATGTACGGCGTCGCGAAGTGCTCGTTGTAGTCGTCGATCAGCTCCGCGCGCCGGGCGTCGGGCGTATCGGACCCGGCCAGCTCACGCCGGTAGATGATGTTGACGGCGCCGCGCGCGCCCATGACGGCGATCTCGGCCGTCGGCCAGGCGAGGTTGATGTCCGCGCCCAGGTGCTTGGACCCCATGACGTCGTACGCGCCGCCGTAGGCCTTGCGCGTGATCACGGTGACCTTCGGCACGGTGGCCTCGGCGTAGGCGTAGATCAGCTTCGCGCCGCGCCGGATGATGCCGGTCCACTCCTGCGAGGTGCCGGGGAGGAAGCCCGGGACGTCGACGAACGTGAGCACCGGGATGTTGAACGCGTCGCAGGTGCGGACGAAACGCGCGGCCTTCTCGGACGCGTCGATGTCCAGCGTGCCGGCGAACTGCATCGGCTGGTTGGCGACGACGCCGACCGAGCGGCCGTCGACCCGGCCGAAGCCGACGATGATGTTCATCGCGAACTGGGCGTGCACCTCGAGGAAGTCCCCGTCGTCGAGGATCTTCTCGATCACCTTGTGCATGTCGTACGGGGTGTTCGCCGAGTCCGGGATGAACGTGTCGAGGTCGGGGTCGACCTCGGCGTCCAGGTCGGCGACCTCGTCGAAGATCGGCGCGTCGTCCATGTTGTTCGGCGGCAGGTACGACAGCAGGGCCTTCGCGAGCTCGAAGCACTCGGTCTCGTCGGTGGCCTGGAAGTGCGCGACGCCGCTCTTCGAGTTGTGCGTGTGGGCGCCGCCGAGCTCCTCCATCCCGACGTCCTCGCCGGTGACTTCCTTGATGACGTCGGGACCGGTGATGAACATGTGGCTGGTCTTGTCGACCATCAGGGTGAAGTCGGTGATCGCCGGCGAGTAGACGGCACCGCCGGCGCACGGGCCCATGATCAGCGAAAGCTGCGGGACGACGCCGCTGGCCAGCACGTTCCGGTAGAAGATCTCGCCGTACAGGCCGAGGGCGACCACGCCCTCCTGGATGCGGGCGCCGCCGGAGTCGTTGATACCGATGACCGGGCAGCCCGTCCGCACGGCCAGATCCATGATCTTGACGATCTTCTCGCCGAAGACCTCGCCCAGGCTGCCGCCGAAGACCGTGGCGTCCTGGCTGAACACGCACACCTGGCGCCCGTCGACCGTCCCGTAGCCGGTGACGACGCCGTCGCCGTAGGGCCGGTTCTTGTCGACCCCGAAGTCGCGCGCGCGGTGGCGCATGAACGCGTCGGTCTCGACGAACGAGCCCGAGTCCAGGAAAGCCTCGATCCGCTCGCGGGCCGTCATCTTGCCCTTGGCGTGCTGCGCGTCGACCGCGCGCTGCGAGCCAGCGTGGACGGCATCGTCGTTCACTCGACGAAGCTGGGCGAGCTTGCCCGCGGTTGTGTGCGGGTCGGGCGTGGGATCAGCCGAGGGCGCCGGAAGTGCCATGCGCGGCAGCGTACGGCCAGGCCGGGCACAGGTGCGAGCAACAGTGCACTCCGTCTCACGGCGCGCGGCCCGAACGGGTGCGGCATCCGGCCAGAGACGGCGCTCCGCGCCTCTGGCCGTCTTGCCTGCTTCGGGCGCTAAGCGCCCTCGCCACCGTGGTTCTGGGCATGGGCGAAGTGCGGAGGTGCGCGCTTGTCCAGGGTCTGGATCTTGGCTGGGTTGGGAGGGTTGATTCCCGGGTGAGGTTGGGTGGGGTTGGTTGCTGGTTTCTTGATTGGGCAGCTCGGGCTCGGTGGGGCCGGCGGGGTTGGTTGTCGGGATCGACACCGGGCCCGGGACCGGAGTGTCGGGTGCCTGGAGGTGGGGGTGGCAGAGTGGGCTCGTGAGTGGTGGTGAGGACCCGTTGGATGGCGTGGTGCTGGCGGCGGTGGGGGAGGCTGCCGGGCTGCGGGTTGAGGTTGTTGCTGAGACTGGGTCGACCAATGCTGACGTGGCCGCTCGGGCGCGGGGCGGGGAGGCGGCGGGGCTTGTGGTTGCCGCCGAGCGGCAGCGGGCCGGGCGTGGGCGGCTGGACCGGGTCTGGGAGGCGCCGCCGGGGGTGGGGCTGACCGTGTCGTTGCTGGCGCGGCCGGCCACGGCTGCCTGGCCGGGTCCGACGCCGACGGCGATGTTGGGCTGGGTGCCCATGGTCGTCGGGACGGCGCTCGTCGGCACGCTGCGGTCCCGGTACGGGGTCCCAGCCTGGCTCAAATGGCCGAACGACGTCCAGGTCGAGGGCGCGAAGCTGGCCGGCATCCTCGTCGAGCTGGTGCCGAGCCCGCCCGGGCCACCCGGACTGGTCATCGGCTTCGGTCTGAACGTCCACACCGCCGCCGCGGAGCTGCCCCCGGGCGCCACCAGCCTCGCCGTGCTGGCCGGCGACGGGATCGGGGCCCTGGACGAGGCAGGCGGCCTGGCGGCGACCCGCACGCGGCTGTTGGCCGCGCTGCTGACCGACCTCGCGCGGGCGCTGGCGGCGTTCGAGGCGGATCCGGTCGCCGCTCGCCCGGCCTACCGGGAGGTGTGCGCGACGCTCGGCCTGGACGTCCGGGTCGAGTTGCCGGGCGGCGAGACCGTCGTGGGTGTCGCCACCGATGTCGACCCGGCCGGCCGGCTGGTCGTGAACGGCCGCGCGTTCAGCGCCGCCGACGTCGTTCACCTGCGTCCGGCGTCCGGCGCCCGGTAGCCGGGCCGCGGGGACGACGGCACCCGCCCGGACCAGACCGTAGGCCAACGGCGGCCGGCGGGCGGCTGCCGGAATTGTGCACGGCGGCCCATGCCCGGACGCTTCGCCGCAAGTGCGAACATCGGTCCTGTGGGTTTTCCCGAGGACATCCTGACCGACGACGAGATGGTCGTGCTGGACCTGCATCCACACTGGGTCCGGCTGGTGGGGCCGTTGGCCTGCGCGGTGGTGGTGCTTCTGCTCGCGGTGCTCGGGGTGTTCTTCACACCGAGTGGCGCGGCTCAGCAGCCGCTCCAGTACCTGATTCTGATCATTGCCGTGGCGGCGCTGTTCTGGCTGAGCATCCGGCCCTGGCTGCGCTGGGTCACCACCCGGTATGTGATCACTACCGAGCGGGTCCTGCTGCGGGACGGCATCCTGACCAGATCCGGCCACGACATCCCGCTGGGCCGGATCAACGACGTCGGCTTCCGACAGACCCTGTTCGAGCGCTTGTTCAGCTCAGGCACGCTGACGATCGAGAGCGCCGGTGAGCGCGGCCAGCTGAGCCTCACCAGCGTCCCGGACGTCGAGCAGGTGCACCTGCGCCTCTACGAGCTCGGCGAGGACCTGCAGGGCCGCGCGAGCGCCTGACGCCCGCTCTCTGCCCGTGCTACGGCGCGGTGAAGTCGCGCCACCAGGCGATGAGGCCTGCCGCGTCGGTGCTGTTCGCCGACAGCGCGGTCTGGTCGGCCGTCACCGTCCAGAAGATGTCGAAGCTCCCAGCGGGCGTCCCGGCGGGGCCGTGGTCGCACAGGAAGACCCCCAGCTGCCTGGTCGAACGGCCCCAGGTCTCCGTGCTCGGCTGGCCGGCCGAGCAGCTGCCGACGTCGTCGATCGCGGCGGCCCGCCGGTCGGCGTCGGCCTTCAGGCTGGCCGCGTCCCGGTAGTGGCGCGCGACCACCTCGGTCGGTCCCGGCTCGCCGGCCGACACGTTCGTCTCGCAGCGCACCGCCGCGTCGACCCCTTGGCCGAGGCCGAGCCCCGGGCCCGGCGGCTCGGTGACCCGGCCCGCCGGGGCCGGCACGCAGTCGTGCACCTTCAGCGGCCCGAGCGTTCCGACGAGCGCCCGCTCGGCCGGCGTCAGCCCGTCCGGCTGTGACGTGACGGCGGCGGGCGGCGCGGCCTGGGCTGCGGTGTCCGCCGGCCCGGAGCCACGGGCGGCGGGGCCGCCGCCACCGGTCGTGAGGACCACGGTGGTGGTCACGGCGGCCGCGACCACCAGCGCACCACCGGCCGCCACCACGGCGACAGTCCGACGCCGCATCGGTCCCTCCCGTTCAGCCGCCGCCCGCGCGGGGCGTACCGGCGCGTTTCCCGACCGGTGCGACGCCCACCGGCGGCGGTTCGTTGCCATCGACCACCGGCACGGACCCGGCGACGGCCGAGCCCCGGTCGTCTCAGGCCGGGCGAGCCGTGGCGGCGCTGGCGCCCGCCGAGTCCGGGAACGGCTGGAACAGCTCCCACCACTGGAACAGCGCCCGTGGGTCGCTGCCATAGCCGAGGAACGAGACCAGGTCTTCGTCCGAGGTCCAGAACAGGAAGTGCTGGCCGGCATGGGTGTCGCAGATGACCGTGCCGCCGGCCCTGGTGTGCGGCCCGGTGTCCCAGGTGAAGATCTCGCTCCCACCGGTCTCACAGTCGCCGTCGTCGGCCACGTCGCCGGCCCGGGCCGTGACGTCGGCCGTCAGACTGGCGTCGTCGCGGTAGCCGAAGACGGCGATCTGCTGGTGGGTGTCGGTGGTCGAGCAGAAGAGCGCGGCCGTCACGCCCGCGCCGGCCGGGGCCGGGTTCGGCCGGCAGTCGACGACGGCGGCCGGGTCCAGCCGGGCCGCGAGGGCCCGCTGCGCGTCGGTCCACGCCTGGCCCGGCGTCGCGGAGGGCGCCGTGGCGGCCAGCGGGGACGCGGAGGCTCCGCCGGAGCGCGTGGCGACCGCGAGCAGGCCGCCGATGACGGCCGCGGCCACCAGGACCCCGGCAGCCACGACCAGCGCGACCACCAGTGGTCGGCGCTGATGGCGCGGGGTGGCGCCCGGAAACGGGGTCATGGCGAGCGGTGCCGTGCCTGGGCCCGCCGCGCCCGGGGGCGGCGCCGATCCCGGCCAGCCGGGCGGCGCCGGCATCGGCGGCCAGGACGGGCGAGGAGCGGGGTGTGCCTGGGCGCCCGGCGGGATGACCCAGCCCGGCGAAGGCGGTGTCCGGCCTGGCGGCCCGGCGGGCGGCCGGGGCACCATCGGCGGGAAGGGCGCCGGCGGAGCCGGCCGACCCGCCAAGGGCCGACCCGGCCCGGGACGTCCGGGCGGCGGCGCGAGCGGCGCTGGTCGTGCCGCCGCCGGGGCTGATGGTGCAGGGGCTGGTGGCGCGGCCGGGGCCGCGGGCGCCCCGGGTGAGGGCGCGGCCGGGGGTTCCCGGAACGGCAGCGGGGTGACATCCGCCCAACTGGCGAGTGACGTCCACGGGCCGTCGTCGCCCGCGGCGCCGTCAGGCCGAGGCGGCACGTTGTCGGGCGGGCTCGCCACCGTTCCTCCCGGGTGTCCGCCCGCGGCCGGAACGGTCGTGGACAGGGTTGCTGGCTGGGACGGGGCCCGGGGGAACGGGCCGCCGTCGTGGACGGAGCTCGGCCGGTCAGCCGCCGCCGAGGGCCGGGGCTGGCCTGGTTCGGCCGGCCACCGGCCCGGCGGCTGGCCGAACCGGCCGATCAGACGCCTCCAGTGTGCGCCGTCGCCCGGGGGGTCGGGCCGGGCGGCGGTTCTCACCGTGCGGCGGCGGCACTACTGGACGGGCACTACGCGACGGGCACTACGCGACGGGCTCGAAGTCATGCCACCAGGTGTAGAGGGCGACGCCGTCCTTGTCCGTGGCGAAGAAGCCGAGCAGCTTGTCGTTGTAGTACCAGCGAAGGTAGGCGGAGCCGTCGCTGGTGTGGCCGCACAGCAGCGCGCCCTCGTCGGTCTCCTGGTTCTCGTAGTTCCAGGTGCTGACCTGGTCCTTACCGTCCTTGCAGTCGCCGGTCTCGGTGATCGCGTCGCCGTAGAACTTCGTGTCGTGCTGGAGACCGGTGTCGTTGACGTAGCTGAACGCGTAGACGCCGCGCCCGTCGTCGCCGGCCGTGCAGAGCACCGCCGCCTGGACGTCGTTGTTCTCCTGGTCGGGCGCCGGGTCGCAGTTCTTCATCGAGCTCGGGTCGAGCTGGTCGACCAGCGCCTGCTCGTCGGTGCTCAGCCCGGTGGGCGTCACGGTCGGCACCGCGGTCGTCGGCACCGTCGTGGGGACGGTGGTCGTCGGCGCGGCCGTGAGCGTGTGCGACGGCGTGGGGCTGGGCGTGGGCTTGCCGCCGCCGCCGGAAAGGCTCACCGCCAGCACGACGATCAGGATGACCACGACGACGCCGGCCGCGACCGCGCCGATGATCAGGTTGCGGCGGTTGTTGTTGCGCGGCGGCTGCGGGGTGCCCGGGTAGCCGGACCCGTAGCCCGGCGGCTGGCCGTACCCGGGCTGCTGAGCCTGCTGGCCGTAGTCGTAGCCGGGCGCGGGCGTGCCATAGCCGGGCGCCGGGGTGCCGTAGCCGGGCTGCTGGGGCGCGTAGCCGGGGTACCCCGGCTGCTGGGCCTGGCCGTAGTCGTACCCGGGCTGCTGGGCCTGCTGGCCGTAGTCGTAGCCGGGCGCTGGCGTGCCGTAGCCCGGCTGCTGGGCCTGCGGCTGCTGCGGGTAGCCCTGGGCTGGGTAGCCGGGCGGGGCAGGGTACTGCTGCTGCGGGTCGTACGAGCCCGGCGCCGGCGTCTGGGGCGACGGGTAGCCGGGCGGGTACGCGGTAGTCGGCGGATAGGGCTGCTGGCCAGCCGGAGGTGGTGCCGGCGTCTGGCCGGCGCCGCCTCCGGCCGAGCCCGGCGGGTAGGACGGCTGAGCCGGCGTCGCGGCGCCGCCGACGAGCTGGGTCTCGGCGTCCGAGTTGTCCGGCTCGTAGTCCGATGGCTGCATGGTTGTGGTTCCCCTCCCGGAACGGTCCCCGGGGACCCCAAATTTTCTCAACCCCGGACCGGTGTCCGATGTTAGGAGGTCGCCCCGGCTGGGGCATCTTCCGGTCGCTTGTCGGACATGGGAGGTCGCAGGTCCGACAGGCGTCCGTTGTTTCCCGCCCCGCGCATTCCGGCCCCGGGCATGCGGCGGCGCCGGCCGGCTGGTCCGGTCGGCGCCGTAATGGCTCGGGCGCGGGCGAATGCCGCGCTGTGGGTCCGCCTAACGACGGCCGAGGGCGAGACTCGCCTGGATTACCGCCCCGCGACCGTCAGGTTGGTCCGTGAAGGCCGTGGCTCAGCGGCCGGCCGGCTCCGGGACGCGGGCCGGAGCCGGGGCGTCCGGGCCCGAGACCGCGCGCGGGTGGTCCGGGTGCAGGAAGACCCAGCGCTTGTACGCCCAGAAGCGGAACACCGTGCCCAGCCCGGTTCCCAACACGTTGCCGAACACATTGAAGGCGAGGGCGCCCTTCAGGTGCAGCACATACTCGCCGAAGCCGAGGCAGCCGAGCGCGATGCCGAGGCCGATCACATTGAGAATGAAGAAGATCGTGTACTCACGGCGAACACCACTGCGCGCGCGGTGGGTGAAGGACCACTGGCGGTTCCCGATGTACGCGACCGTCGCCGCAATGACCGTGGAAATCGTCTTGGCGAGCAGCCAGTCCATGTGGAACTGGACGTGGCACACGTTCGACACGACGAAGTCGACGACATATGCGACAGCACCGACGACGCCGAACTTGCCGACCTCACGGATGAGCAGCTGGACCCGGGAGGGCCGCGCCCGATGCTTCACGACAGGCAACCTCGGTTGATTTCTGCCACCTGCCGAGACTACCGACGCCGCCCGGCGCACCAGCGACTGCCCCCGGCGGTCTGCTGAGGCACCCGTTCTGGTCGACACGGAGACGATCGGATCAACGACGGGAGGCAACAGTTCTCCTTGGCAGGGTGACGGATGGTATCGACGGATGGTGTGCCCTCGGGTGCGCGTCGTGACACGGTCCTCGTGCCGGTGGCGTGTGAGCCGACCGCCCCGGGACCTTCGGCCGTGCACCCCATCGGCGCGTCCCAGCTCAGGCCGCGGCCTCGTCGTCGGTGAGGTCGTCCGCGCCTGGCTGGCTGGCGGCGCCGCTCGGCCGGCCCAGGCTGTGGTACGCCCAGCCCGCCTCGCGCCAGCGCCGCTCGTCGAGCGCGTGCCGGCCGTCGACGACCACGGCACCGGCGACGTGGGGCAGCAGGGCAGCCGGGTCCAGCGTGCGGAACTCGGCCCACTCGGTGAGCACCAGCACGGCGTCCGCGGCCTTCACAGCTTCCCGCACCGAGGTGGCGTAGGTCAGTGACGGGTAGCGCAGCCGCGCGTTCGGGATCGCGGCCGGGTCGTAGACGACGACCTGGGCGCCCTCGGCGGCGAGCTCCGCCGCGATGTCCAGCGCGGGTGAGTCGCGGATGTCGTCGGAGTTCGGCTTGAACGCGGCACCGAGCACGCCCAGGCGCCGGCCGGCGACCACGCCGCCCAGCGCCGCCCGGGTCAGCGTCACCGCCCGCTGCCTGGCCCGCAGGTTCACCGCGTCGATCTCGGCGAGGAACGCCAGCGACGACCCGGCGCCCAGCTCGGTCGCCCTGGCCTGGAAGGCGCGGATGTCCTTGGGGAGGCAGCCACCGCCGAAGCCGATGCCGGGCCGCAGGAACCGGTTGCCGATCCGGGCGTCGTAGCCGATCGCGGTGGCCAGCTCCAGCACGTCGGCGCCGGCCACGTCGCAGATCTCCGCCATCGCGTTGATGAACGAGATCTTGGTGGCGAGGAACGCGTTCGCGGCGACCTTGACCAGTTCGGCGGTGGCGTAGTCGGTGACGACGACCGGCGTGCCCGCCTCGATCGTCGCCGTGTACACCGCGCGCAGCCGCGCCTCGGCGGCACCGCCCGGCGTGACGCCGAACACCAGCCGGTCGGGCCGCAGGGTGTCCTCGACGGCGAAGCCCTCGCGCAGGAACTCCGGGTTCCAGGCGAGCTCGACATCGGGCGCCGCGGCGCTGATCCGGGCCGCGAGGCCGGCCGCCGTGCCCGCCGGGACGGTCGACTTGCCGACGATCAGCGCGCCCGGCGCCAGCCCCGCCGCGATCAGCTGGTCGACGGCGGCGTCGACGTAGCGCAGGTCCGCGCCTCCGTCGCCAGCCCGCTGCGGCGTGCCGACGCAGACGAAGTGCACGTCGGCCCAGCCGGCGATCCCGTCGATGTCGGTCGTGAACGACAGCCAGCCGGACTCGAGGTTCTTGCGCAGCAGCTCCTCGAGGCCCGGCTCGAAGATGGGCACCTCGCCGGCCGCGAGCCGCGCCACCTTGGCCGCGTCGACGTCGTAACCGATGACGGTGAAGCCCAGCTCCGCCATGCAGACGGCGTGGGTGGCGCCCAGGTAGCCGGTGCCGAGGACCGCGATGCGCGGTCCCGTCTCGGCGGCGACGGTCGGCACGGCGGGCCGATCGTCCGAGCTCGATGCGCTCGCGCTGGACCTGGTCACGCTGGTCGCCGCCTTTCCGCCTCGGCTGCCGTCTGGGTCAGCCGCCCTGTAGCCTGCCACGCCTGGTCGGCGCGCCCGTGCCGGCCGCCAGCGTGGGCCGATACCGTCCCTTATCGACCGTAACCGGGCTCGGGTCCCCGGGGACGGCCTGGTCGCCGCCGTCCGCCGAGCCGTCCACGGACGGCAACCGCGCGTTGCGGCACCGTTCGCCGGATCGGGGGATCCGCCGCGCGAACCGGGAGGATCCGGGCCCGCGGCCTGTCCAGTTGTCACGCTGTGAAGTACCCGACCGGGGCGGTCGCGCACCTGCCCGTAGGTCCCGCGCGCCTCGGTCCGCCGGCGGGCAGTCGGGCCGGGTCAGTCCGCCGGCGAGGGCCGGGCCGCGTCGGGCAGCCGGAGCTCTCGGACGCCCGCCGGCACGCTGCGGTCGGTGCCGCAGACCATCGTCACCTTCTCCTGGGTGATCCGCCGGGCGAGCGCGGCGTCGTCCAGGTTGGCGTCCAGATGGCGGCACAGCACCACCGAGGCCCCGGCTACCAGCGGCGCGAGCACGCTGCCCAGCAGGCCCTCCACGCTCGCCGGGCCGGCGGTGGACAGCAGCCGGTCGCCCGCGCCGATCCCGGCCGCTGCCGCGACCTCGCCGGCCCGGGCCAGCAGCGCGGCCTGGTCGGCCGGTGGCGAGGGCGCGGCGAACCGGTCGCCGTGGGCGGGCACCTCGGCGGCGAAGTCGAGCACGCCGGCGACCGGGTGCGCCATCCGGGCGCCGAACGGGCGCAACGACAGCGCGACGACCTCGTCCGCCCCCAGGCCGAGTGCGGTGTCCACCCGGCTCTCCGCGACGAACAGCGCCTGGACGTCGCCGGTCGCCTCGTCGTCGGGGTCGTCCTCCGCCGCGCCTTCCTGCTCGCCACCCTCCTGCTCGGGCCCGAGGGCGACGAGCACCTCGCAGCCGGCGGACCAGGCGGCCAGCAGGATCACGACGGTCAGCCAGTGCACCGGCAGATCCACGCCGACCCGGTCGCCCGGGGCGAGGCCGAGCGTGTCCACCAGCAGGTTCGCCGTCTTCGCCACCCAGTTGTCCAGCGTGATCCCGGACAGCTCGACCCGTTCGCCGGTCGCGTCGTCGTAGAAGGTCACCAGCGGGCTCGCCCCGTCGGCGCGCAGCCGGGCCGCCAGTGCCGCCGCCACCCCGGGATAGGCCGGGCGACCGGCGGGCGGACCGTCGAGGCCGAGGACCGTGAGGACCGGCGTCAGCCGGGGCGCTCCGTCCGTCACGGCGTGCACGCGGTGTTGGCCGGGACGCCGCCGGTGCCCGGTGCCGCGGTGGTCGGGGCGACGGCCGCCGGGCCGCCCGCCGCGGCACCGGGGGCGGTCGCCCCGGTGGTGCCGGCGGCCGGCGACGCGGCGGTGACGCCCGTGAACGACGAACCGATGACGATCGTGACCCCGGTGGTGGACACTGCCGCGTCGGCGACGGCCCGCGCGCCGGGGATCTTCGCCACGAGCGCCTTGGCGGCGCCCTCCTGGCCCGGCGGGTAGCGGACCTCGGTCGCGGCCTGGCTCGTGGCGGCGGTGCTGGCGGTCATCAGGCCGCCGAAGCCGAGCGCGGTCAGGCCGGTCTTCGTCTCGGTGGCCAGGCCGTTGCGGCCGGACGCGTTCACGATCCGGGCGACCGTCACCTGGCTGGGCGGGACCGCCGGCGCCGACGCGAGGGCGGCGCTCTGCGGCGGCGCCGGGCGCAGCGGCGCGAGGATCTGCTGCATCTCGTCGGAGTTCACCAGCAGCACGTCACCGTGATAGCCCATCGCGCCCTGGTCGTCGCTCGCGCCCTCGCTGGGCAGCGGCACGTGCGTCGGGATGGTGATGAACTTGACCTTGCCGGAGCCGAGCTTGCTGGCGCGGTCGGCGAGCTCGACCAGGTTCAGGCCGCTGTCGGTGGTCAGGGCGCCCCCGACGGCGCCGAGCATCTGCGTGACCGTCACCGGGTTGGTCAGCGTGCCCGCGGTGGTGGTCTTGGCGAGCAGCTTGGAGAGGAACTGCTGCTGGCGCAGAATCCGGAGCCGTTCGTCACCCAGCGCGTGGCGGGTCCGGACGAAGGCGAGCGCCTGGTCACCGTTCAGCGTGTTCTCCCCTAGGTGACCGTGCCACTGCGAATAGTTATCGTTCAGGTTGGTCGTGCTGCCATCCGGCATTGTAGTGACACAGACCGTGACGCCGTGGACGGCGTCCACGACCTGCTTGAAGCCGGCGAGGTCGATGACGACGTAGTGGTCGATGTGCAGGCTGGTCAGGCTTTCCAGCGTCGACGTCAGGCCGGACACACCCGCGTAGGTGAGGATGTTGGTCAGCTTGTCCTTGCCGTCGGCTGGCGTGCCCTTGACCTTCGGGACCACCGGGATCAGCTCGTCGCGCGGGAACGACAGCAGCGTCGCGGTGCCGTTCTTGTCGAAGTGGGCGATGATCGTCGTGTCCGACCGGATGCCCTCGACCTGCTTGCCGCCGTACTCGTTGCCGGTGCCGTCGCGGCTGTCGTCGCCGAGCAGCAGGATGTTCTCGTCGCCGGCGACCTCGGCCGGGCGGTTGCCGGCCGGGTGCCAGCTCGAGTCGTGCGTGACCTTGCTGCTGAACTGGTTGTAGAGGAACCAGCCGCCGGCACTGACCGCGAGCACCAGGACGGACAGCAGCGCGCAACCGACCAGTGAGAGCCGTCGCAGCCCTGACCGGCGCCGGCGCGGGTTCCGGGGACTGAGCTCCGGAGGCAGACGGTCGGGTGGCCGAAGTGTCGTCGCTGTGCTCACCGGCGGTGCGGCCCTCCTTGGCGGGTCGTCCGCTCGGCGCGGCCCTCACCAGCGAGGGCTCGCCGAGATCGTCGCGTCGATCTCCGTTGATCGAGATTGCCTGGCGCCGCCGGCGCGTTCCCCACGAGGCGGATGCGCGCGGAAGCCCGCGCCCAGTCTGGATCTCACCGTCTAGGACGCTTCGCGCTGGTTGGACGTTGTCGCCCGGCGTCGCAAGCCTCGTCACAACAGACGCATGCCCCGTTGTTGGTACCCAACGTTACGTCGTTGACGCCCCGGTGGAATCCGCCCTGCTCCACCCCGTCCCGGGGCGCGTGTGCGCAGGTCATCCCAGGCGGGCGGGGCGCCGCCCCGCACTGGTCGAGTGGCCGGCCGAGGCAGCGGCGCCGCCGGCCGGGGGAGTGCGGCGACCCGCCCGCCGTTCCGTTCACAGGTCCTGTTGTTACCGTCTGGTCGGTTGCCCGACGGATAGTCGCAATCATGTGTTTGCGGTGTGTATAGAGGTTCTGGGCGGTGGTAGCGGCCCGGACCAGTCGAGGGTCGCCGCCGCGGCACCGATTGCGTCAGCCTCGGCCCACGCCGTGACGCATCGCCCGAACGTCAGCACTTATCATCATTTTCTGCCCAGTAGCGCCCGAGAGGGGAGACCGGGGACGTGTCCTACCCGACAACGCTTCCGCCCCATCTCAGCCCCAGGGACGACGGTGGCCAAGGCCGGCGTGGACGCGGCGGTGGCCGGCGGGCGGTACGAATCCTGCTGGGCCTCGTGTCGGTCCTCGTACTGCTGATCAGCGTCGGCGGCTGGGCCCAGTACACCTACGCCAACGGCAACGTGCACCACATCTCGCTGAACCTGGGCGGCAACCGGCCGGACAAGACGTTCGGGGTGTCGAACTACCTGCTGGTCGGCACCGACAGTCGGGCCGGCAGCGGCGACGCGTACGGCGGCTCCCAGGTGCTTGGCCAGCGGTCGGACTCGACGATCCTGATTCACCTGGCCAAGGACGGGTCCACGACGATGGTCTCGTTCCCGCGCGACACCCTCGTCACGATCCCGGCGTACACCGACGGGAAGGGCAAGCACCACGCGGCGCACAAGGACAAGTTCAACTCGGCGATCTCCGACGGCGGGCCCACCCTGCTGGTGAGCCTGGTCGAGGGCCTGACCGGGATGCGGGTCGACCACTACGTGTCAATGGACCTCGCGGGCTTCAAGCAGATCACCAACGCGATCGGTGGCGTCGACGTCTGTGTGCTGCCGTCGAGCTTCCGGGAGTACGTCGAAGAGGATCACAAGTACAGCACCAACACGAACGACCCGATGAGCGGCTGGCTCGGCGGCCCCGGAACCGTCCACGTGAACGGCGACCAGGCACTCGCCTTCGTCCGCCAGCGCCACGGGCTGTCCACGCAGGGCGACCTGGACCGGATCCACCGCCAGCAGCAGTTCATGGGCGCGGTGTTCCGCAAGGCCTCCAGCAGTGACATCCTGACGAACCCGATCAAGCTGGAGGCGTTGATCTCGGCGGCGACCTCGGCGCTGACCCTCGACGACAACACCAGCATCACCGACCTCAAGGGCCTGGCCCTGTCGATGAAGGGCGTGGCGTCGGGCTCCATGCACGTGGAGACCCTGCCGACGCACCCGCCGACCGTCGCCGAGGGTGGCAACCCCAAGGACGGGACGCTCGCCCCGTACGGCGCGGTGCAGATCTACAACCCGGTTGACCTCGCCAAGATCGTCGTACCGCTCGGCGGCCACGTCGACGGCGTCACCCTCGACGACACGGCCGCGCCCTCGACGCCCGACCCGGGAGCGACCCCAGGCCCCGTCACCGTCCCGCCCGCGCAGGTCAGCGTCGCGGTCTACAACGGGTCGATGACCAAGGGCCTTGCCTCCAAGGTGACGACCGCGCTCGTGGGCAAGGGCTTCCAGGCGACGACCGCGGGCAACGCCGACGCCCTCACCTACACCACCTCGCGGGTGATCTACGGCACCGGACAGCAGCAGGCGGCGTGGACCGTGCAGGCGGCGGTTCCCGGCTCGATCGCCCGGCTGGACCCGTCCGTCAAGGGCATCCACCTGATCCTCGGCGCGCAGTACACCGGCGTGGTCACCCCAACCGCCGCGGGCAGCGGCAGCACCCCCGCGGCCGCGCCGACGACCCAGGCCCCGCAGGGCCCACCGGCACCGCCGAACTGCACCATTTAGGACTCAGTAGGTGCAGCCGCCAGTGAGCTGGGCGGCGGTGGTGGCGGGGGCCGGGCTGGTTGGAGCGGCCTGGGTGCTGCCGCCGGCCGGGGTGGTCGCCGGCGCGGTCACGTCGCGCAGGCCGGTGAAGCCCTTGCCGAGGACCAGCGAGACGGTTCCGCTGGTCAGCGTCGGGTCGACGGAGAAGCTGGCGCCGGGCACGACCGCCCCGAGCGCGCGGGCGTCGGCCTCGTCGCCGGGCGGATAGCGGACCTGGGTGGTCGCGGGTGCCTTGCCGGACCAGGTCTGCGCGGCACCGACGACGAAGCCGGCGGTCGCCAGCGAGCTGGCCGTGCGGCCGGCGGTCCCTTCGAGGCCGGTCGCGTTGAAGACGTCCACCTTGAAGTCCGACCGCGGTGAGACCGGGCCGGCGCTGATGCCCTGGCCACCGGTGGCGGCCGGCTCGGAGCTGGCCGGGCTCGGGGTGCCGCGCAGCGGGGCGAGGAAGGCGTCCAGGGTCCGCTGGTCGTAGATCTGCACCGAGCCGTAGACGGGGAGCTCGCCGAGCTCGTTGGCCCCCTCCGCGGGGGTCGGCGGCCGGACCGGGATCGTCTCGAACTGCAGCTGGTCGGGCCGCAGCCCGTGCATCCGGGTCGCGAGCTTCTGCAGGTCGTCGATCGTCGTCGAGTCGTCGACCGTCAGCGAGCCGAACGCGGCCTGCAGCAGCGACTCCAGCTTGACCGGGTTGGTGAGCACGCCGGTGCTGGTGGCCTTCGCGAACACCGCGCTGATGAACTGCTGCTGACGTCGGATCCGGTCGAAGTCGCCGTCCGGCAGGCCGTGGCGTTCGCGGACGAAGGCCAGCGCCCGCTCGCCGTTGAGATGGTTGGCCCCGACGACCCCGGTCCACTGCGACCACGGGTCGTGCAGGTTGGCCGTGCTGCCGTCGGGCAGGGCGCGCACGCAGACCGTGACGCCACCGATCGCGTCGGTGATCTGGCGGAAGCCGGCGAGGTCGACCTGGACGTAGTGGTCGATCCGCAGCTGGGTCAGGCGTTCGATCGTCCTGATCAGCAGGGACGGGCCGCCGGTCGTGATCGCCGAGTTCAGCTTGCCCCTGCCGTGGCCCGGGATCGCGACCAGCGTGTCCCGCGGGAAGGAGACCAGCGTCGTCGTCCCGTCCGGCGCGAGGTGGGCGACGATCGTCGTGTCCGAGCGCTCGCCGTCGACGGCGCCCTCGCTCTCGAACTCGGTGCCGGTCCCGGCTCTGCTGTCGGAGCCGACGATGAGGAAGTTGACGGCCCCGCCGGTGCCGGCGGCCGGCCGGTCATTACCCAGGTTCAGCTTGATGCGGGCGATCTGGCCGTCGAAGTACCGATACACGGTGTAGCCGCCGACGGAAACCACGAAGACGAGGGCGGACAGCGTCGCGGCGATGATCACCAATGTGCGGGCCGCTGTGCCCTTGGCCCTGGCTCGACCGGGCCGCGGGCCGTGGGGGTCGAGTTCCGCGGGCAGCGCCAGGGTGGATGCCAGAGGCTTTGGCGGTGCTTCTGTCACCGTCTGAGCACCTCCCGCTCCTACACGGATAATCAACCGGCAGGATTGTTGCTCTCCGAACTCATGTCGACACTCAAGGTACCCGCTCGTAGTCGCGCGTACCCGACACCCGTGCGTAGATGTTCCTGCCCTGTGAGCCCGCTGTGAGGCCCGAGGGGGGCGGGCGAGACCAGGCGGTCAGCTAGGCGGTGAGCGCGGACGGCTCTGGCCGCGGCCCGGTGACGCCGACGGCCGGCGCTGGCACGTGGCGGCGACCGTCGGCGTCCGGCGGCGTCGACGGCCGCTCCCGCAGTGCCGAGCGTCCGACGTAGGCCAGCGAGACCAACGCGAGCGCCGCCGTCACGGCGAGGATCGCGAACGTGACCCCGGACGGGAACGGCGCCCAGCGGGCGATCGCGTTCGCCACGTCGGGCACCCGGGCCGGGGTGAAGCGCACCCCGCGTCCCAGCCAGTAGTAGCTGCAGATCGCCAGCAGCGCGAACGCCTGCATGAGCAGCGCCCCGACCAGCATCACGACCGGTGTCCACCGGTCCCGGCGGCCGAGCAGCCGGGCGAGCCCGGCGGCGATGACCACCCCGGCGCCGACGAGACCCAGATAGAGGTACCGCCCCTGGACGGCGATGCCGCGGGTGTACTGCTCGTACTCGGCCCAGCTGCGCTGGGCGACCGTCACGTAGGCGAAGGCGACCGGCAGCAGCAGCACCACCGGGATGGCCGCCCGGCCCAGCCGGTCCAGCCACGTGCGCCGGGCCGCGTGGCCGAGCCCGTTCGTCAGGCACGCGATCGCGACGACGCCGACGATCACCGTCGCCGCGACGATCGCCACCGGGGTCAGCTGCGGGGGCTCGAACATCCCGAGTCCGCCCCAGAACCGGCTGATCATCGTCCTGATGAAGTACCAGAGCCAGGTCCAGAACGAGTCCGGCAACAGCAGCGACTCGCGGCGCGGCGGATCGGCGTCCCAGCCGTTCGGCTGGACGGCGCCGTAGAGGACGTAGTTGCGGACCCACCACCAGCCGCCGAGCCCGAGGCCGACGGCGAGGGCCACGATCGCGGGCCCCCACGGCAGGGAGCCGACCAGCGCCCGCGCCCGCCCACCCCGTCCGGCCGGGACGGCGGCGGCCCGCCGCGGCCGGCTGTGCCACCAGCCCACCAGGTAGGCGGCGACGACCATCAGCGGCAGCAGCAGCGCCAGGCCCTTCGACAGGAACGTGAGCGCGAGCCACACCCCGGCCCAGACCGCGGTACGCAGCCGCCGGTCACCGCGCAGCACGCCGGCCAGCACGAACGTCAGCACACCCGTGGTGAGCATCAGCACGCCGTCGTTGTTGAACGTCGCCCCGACCCGGTCGAACCCGGGGACCGCGAGCGGCAGGACCGCCGCGCCCCGGGCCACCGCCTCGGACAGCCGCAGCCGTCGCGCCGTCGCCCACGCCAGCAGCGGCAGCGGCGCGACCAGCAGGATGTTCAGCAGCCGCAGGACGTAGACCTGCTGGTCATAGGCCCAGTTGGTCGCGGGCAGCGCCCCTAGCACCGCGGCGCCGACGGCGTACACCATCGGCGGGTGCTGCACCATCTGGTTGGAAAGCCGGCCGTCGGTCACCGGGGCCGGTCCGCCGAGCGCGTCGAACGAGTCGCGCTGGTCCCTGGGCGTCGGGGTGATCTCGGCGAACGACGGCGAACCGCGCTTCTTGCCGCCGGACTGGAACATGTCCGCGTAGGCGCCCCGGTCGAAGGCGTCCGAGGTCGCGGCGACACCCTTGGAGATCATCTTGTCGCCGGGCGCCGGCCAGCCGTCGCCGTGCAGCAGCCCGTAGACCATGTCGACGTGCTGGGCCTCGTCGTAGCCGGTCCACGTCGGGTACACCACCGAGTACGTGGCCAGCAGGGCCAGGTGCAGGGCGGTGATCACCAGCACGACCGTCGGCACCCGCCGGACCCGCCGCCAGGTCGCCCCTGCCGGGCGGGCCAGCCGCCGGCCCGGTCTGCCCGTGGCCGCGCCGGGGCCGTCGTCGGCGCGGTCGGCCCGTGGTCCTTCGCCCGGGTAGGCGGGCAGCGGACCGGACGCGGACGTGCCACCGTCGGCGTCGGCCGTCCTCGGCCCGAAGTCGGCCGGCATCGTGGTGGCGGGTGGCGTGTCGATGACGCCGTCCGCGGGGTTCGCTGTGTCCGTGCGCTCGCTGATCGTCGGCTCCGTGGTCCCTGGAGTTCCGTGCGGGCGCACCGTGACGCGCCCGGTGCCGGGCCTAGCTCATCGCCCGGCGATGCCGGCGGTGGTCCCAGACTCTGTCATTGGGGCCCGATGTCATCGGGGGTCCGGCGCAACGCAACCACACTAACCTGTGCCGGACCTGTGGATTTTCCCCGGCTTCGACGACCGGATCTGAACCTGGTCTTTAACCCGGCCTGGGTCCCAGGAGCGCAGGTCCCGGATATGGTCCCAGGGCCTGACGTAGGTGTCAGGGCCTGGCAGTCTGCCAGACTGCGAGCTGTGCGCGTACTCGTGATCGGTTCCGGTGGCCAGGTCGGCTCCGAGCTGTGCCGGCTGCTGGCCCTCGACCCGCGACTGCCGGCGATCGCTGGACTGACCCGGTCGGAATGCGACATCACCGATCCGGCCAGGCTTCGCGCAGTGATCCGCGACCAGGCCCGGCCGGCGAAGGTCCAGGGCGGGCTGACGGTCGTCAACACGGCGGCCTGGACCGACGTGGACGGCGCCGAGACGGACGAGGTGGGCGCCTACGCGGTCAACGCCACCGGCCCGGCGCACCTGGCCGCCGCCTGCGCCGAGGCCGGCGCGACCCTGATCCACCTGTCGACCGACTACGTCTTCGACGGCCTGGCCGACAAGCCGTACGAGGTCGACGACCAGACCTCCCCTGCTTCCGCCTACGGGCGCACGAAGCTCGCCGGCGAGCAGGCCGTGCTGGCGCTGTGCCCGTCGTCGTACGTCGTGCGTACCGCCTGGGTGTACGGCGCCGTCGGGAAGAACTTCGTCAAGACGATGGCGCGGCTCGCCCGCGAGCGCGACACCCTGACCGTCGTCGACGACCAGCGCGGCTCGCCCACCTGGTCGGCGGATCTCGCCACCGGGCTGATCGAGCTGATCCTCTCCGGCGCCTCGTTCGGCCTCTACCACTTCACCAACGCCGGCGACACGACCTGGCACTCGTTCGCCCAGGCGATCATGGAAGAGATCGGCGAGGACCCGGCGAAGGTGTTGCCGACGACGACGGCCGCGTTCCCGCGCCCCGCGCCCCGGCCGGCCTTCTCGGTGCTGTCGAACCGCAGCTGGCTGGACGCGGGCCTCACCGCCCCGCGCCCCTGGCGGGACGCGCTGAGCGCGGCCTTCGCCGCCTATCCCGCCGAACTGCGGGGATAGGAGGAACGGCCGGACGGCGGCGGCGCGGCCACCGTCGCGGTCGGAAACCGGTTTGCTCCTGCCGGGTAACGTGAAGCACGTGACCGCGCAGATCAACTCGTCCAGCTCGCCAGGGGCCGGCGACGTGCCCGGGGGACGTCCCACCCTGGTGGCGGTCGCCTGGCCCTACGCCAACGGCGCCCCGCATCTAGGACACATCGCCGGCGCGTACCTGCCGGCGGACATCTTCGCGCGGTACCAGCGGATGGCGGGCCGCCGCGTGCTGATGGTGTCCGGTTCGGACGCCCACGGCACGCCGATCACGGTGCGCGCCGAAGAGGAGGGCATCACCCCTCAGCAGGTCGTCGACCGATACCACCCGATCTTCCTGGACATCTGGGAGCGGCTCGGGATCTCGTTCGACCTGTTCACGTCGACCCGGACGGACAACCACACCGCCGTCACGCAGGACGTGTTCACCAGGCTGCGCGCGGCCGGCTACATCTCCGTCCAGGAGACGACGCAGTTCTACGACCCGCAGGCCGGGCGGTTCCTGCCGGATCGCTACGTCGTGGGGACCTGCCCGCACTGCGCGTACCCGAGCGCGCGCGGCGACCAGTGCGAGAACTGCGGGCGCACCCTCGACCCCGACCAGCTGATCGAGCCGCGCAGCAAGATGACGGGCGCCGTTCCCGAGCAGCGGCGGACGTCGCACTTCTTCCTGGACCTCTCCAAGCTCGAGGAGCCGCTGCTGGCCTGGCTGGAGACCCGCACCGGCTGGCGCCGCCATGTGATCAACTGGTCGCTCCAGTTCGTCAAGGACGGCCTGCACGACCGGGCGATCACCCGTGACCTCGACTGGGGCGTCCCGCTGCCCACCGACGAGCTCGGGCCCGGCAAGCGGATCTACGTGTGGTTCGAGGCCGTGATCGGCTACCTGTCGGCCAGCAAGGAGTGGGCCGCGACGATCGCCGGCGCCCCTGAGGCCTGGCGGGACTGGTGGGAGAACCCCGACGCCGCGGCCTACTACTTCGTCGGCAAGGACAACATCCCGTTCCACACGGTGATCTGGCCGGCGATGCTGCTCGGCTACGGCGGCCTCGACCTACCGACCGACGTGCCGGCCAACCAGTACGTCACGTTCGGCGGGGCGAAGGCCTCCAAGTCGGCCGGGATCGGGCGCTCGGTCCCGGAGTACCTGGAGGTGCTGCAGCCGGACGCGCTGCGCTACGCGCTGGCCACGGTGCTGCCCGAGCAGAACGACACGGAGATCTCCGACGGCGACATCATCCGCCGGGTCAACGACGAGCTGATCGCCAACTGGGGCAACCTGGTCAACCGGGTGATGGCCCAGATCAACAAGTTCTTCGACGGTGTCCTGCCCGACGTCCCGTCGCCGGAGGAGCTCGGCGGCAGCCACGCGGAGCTGCTGGCCAAGGTCGACGAGGGTCTCGCCCGGACCGCGGAGCTGCTGGAGAAGGTGGAGCTGCGGGCCGCGCTGCGGGCCGCGATGGAGGCCTCGGGCGAGGTCAACCAGTACCTCTACCGCGAGGAGCCGTGGAAGACCGTCAAGGTCGACCGTGACGCCGCCGCCCGCAGCCTGGCCACGTCCATCCAGGCCATCGCGGGTATCGCCGTCGCGCTGGCGCCGTTCCTGCCGTTCTCGACCGAGCGGCTCCAGGACGTGCTCGGCGTCGACCTGACCGTCTGGCGCCGCCAGGAGGTCCCCGCCGGCCGCCGCCTCGACTGGTCCGCCGGAGGCCTGTTCATCAAGCTCGACCCCAAGGCCCTCGACCGCCCGGAGCCCACCGCCTAGCTCCCTCCGGGCCTGGCACCCAGCTTCACCCAGGCCGGCGACCCCAAGGAACGTGTCGCGCGCACCGAGGACGCGAGGCTAGATGTCGAAATCCATACCCAACTGGCGATCTTCGGTCGATCTCGAGTGTCTAACCGGCCATGATCGCTAGTTGCGTATGGATAAAAGGTGCAAAACACGACGCCGAGCGACGATTTGCATGCGCAGTTCGCGATCAAGGTCACCTAGGCGTGAGAACGGCCGTCAGTGATCACTGATTGCGTGCGGAAACCGGCGTCGCCACAGCCCACAAGCGCGGCGACCCGCGCACGGGACCGCGGCCGACCGCCGAGGAAGCCCGGGAAGCTGGGCGATCAGGCCTCGCGGGCCTCCTCGGCGGTCGTGCCCGGTGCTACCCGGAGCGTTCCGCGCTGGTCGGAGCCCCCGTCGACGCGGGAACCGCCGGCTCGTGCGTCGACCGTGGCTCGGCCACACCGCCGACCGCGACCGCTGCGGTCACGCCTTCGACCGCCGCGGCGGCCGCGACCGGCGCGTCCGGGCTCTCCGGTCGTTTCCCGTCGGCGTCGACGTGCACGGTCGAGCGCATGTTCAGCTGGGGCAGGAAAAGGCTGAGGATGACCGACAGCGCGGCGACGGGCCCGGCGACCCAGAAGGCCACCTGCAGGGACTCGGTGTAGGCGTTCTCGAAGCCGTGCCGCAGCGCGGGCGCGAGACCGGCGACCAGCTTCGGGCTGACCGAGGACGGTGAGAAGCCCGCGGGCAGCGACATTCCGCCGAGCGCCTGGGGCAGCTTCTCGGTCAGGTGGCTCGCGAAGATCGCGCCGAGGATGGCGGTGCCGAACGAACCGCCAATCGAGCGGAAGAAGGCCGAACCCGAGGTGGCCGCGCCCAGGTCGCGGAACTCGACGGCGTTCTGCACCGACACCACCAGCACCGGCATGACGCCGCCCAGGCCGAAGCCCAGCAAGGCCAGGTAGATGACCATCTCGCCGGTGCCGATCTCCGGTGTGAGCCGCCAGGCGAGCATGAGCAGGGACGCCGTGACCAGCACGGAACCGACGATCGGGTAGACCCGGTAACGGCCGGTCCGGCTGACAAGCCGGCCCGTCAGGGTCGACGACACGAGCATGCCGCCCATCACCGGCACCAGCCGCAGTCCGGACATGGTCGGCTCGACACCCTTGACGACCTGCAGGAACAGCGGCAGGAAGGTGATCGCGCCGAACATCGCGAAGCCGCTGACGAAGCCCATCAGGTTGGAGATGTTGAAAACCCGGTTCGCGAACAGCCTGGGCGGCAGGACGGGCTCCGGGACACGCCGCTCGACGAAGGCGAACGCCACCAGCAGCACGACTCCGCCGACGACCAGGCCGATGCTCGCCGCCGAGCCCCAGGCCAGCGTCGTACCGCCGAAGCTGGTGAACAGCACCAGGCAGGTGGTCGCGCCGGCGAGCAGGGCCGTGCCGAGGTAGTCGATGGTCCGCTTCACCCGGTTGCGGGTCGACGGGAGGGCCGACGCGACGATGACCAGCGCGATCGCGCCGAGCGGCAGGTTGACGTAGAAGACCCAGCGCCAGTTCAGGTGGTCGACGAACAGGCCGCCGAGCAGAGGCCCGACGACGCTCGCGAAGCCGAACAGCCCGCTGAAGACGCCCTGGTAACGGCCGCGCTCCCGGGGCGAGAGCACGTCGCCGATGATCGTCTGGGCGCCGATGATCAGGCCACCGCCGCCGAGGCCCTGCAGCGCGCGGAACGCGATCAGCTCGCCCATCGACTGGCTGAGGCCGGCGACCGCCGACGCGACGAGGAAGATGATGATCGCGGCCTGGAAGAAGATCTTGCGGCCGTAGAGGTCGCCGAGCTTGCCCCACAGCGGCGTCGACACGGTCGAGGCGAGCAGGTAGGCGGTCACGATCCAGGACAGGTGCTGGGCGTCGCCGAGGTCGCCGACGATCGTGGGCAGGGCGGTCGCGACGATCGTCTGGTCGAGCGCGGCCAGCAGCAGGCCGATGCCGAGCGCGATCAGGATCAGGCCGACCCGCCGGCCCCCGGACGATGCGGGGTCGTCGGAGGGCGCCGAGCCCTCGGCCGCCGGTTCGGCGGCCCTGCTCGCTGTGCTTGCGGAGGTCATCGGCTCTCCCGGAGCGTCTCGGGGGCGGACTGGGTCACGAGGAGGACCTGGGGGGCACCGGCAGGCCTTGGGCGAGGTTGGCGAAGCCAGCCCGTAGGGCGTCGGACAGCTGCGGGGCCGACAGGTCGTCGCTCCGCTGCCAATGGCCGATCGTCGCCCGGATGAGGGCCATCGCCGTGACCACGACCGTCATCGGGTAGGGATGCTCATCGACGCCGAGACCGGCCCGCTCTCCGATCACCTCGGCGAGCCTGCGCTCGAAGTTGCGCAGGGTCGCGGCCTGGGCGCCGAACAACTGCGGGTTGGCGTGGTGCATCTGCGCCCGCGCCCGGTGCAGCGACGGATCCTGGACCTTGCGCTCCATCCGGGCGATGAGGACGTTCGCGATCGCGGTCAGCGGCGGTTCGTCCGCCGGCCGGGCTCGTAAGGCCGCGCAGGCGTCGTCGACCTCGTCGTTGTCGATGCCGCCGAGGGCGTCCTCCTTGGACCGGAAGTAGTTGAAGAACGTGCGCGGCGAGACGTTGGCCGCGGCGGCGATCTCGTCGACCGTCACCCGCTCCAGCCCGCGGTCGGCGACGAGGCGGACGGCCGCGTCCCGGATGGCCTGTCGGGTCTGGCGCTTCTTGCGCTCCCGCAGGCCGAGCTCGACCGGCACAGCTGCCACCGCGGCGTCCGCGAGTACCGCGGCGTCCGCGAGATCACTCATCATGAGGGGCCTCCTCCCGCGCTGCCTCGGTCGCTCCAGGCTCGGTTGCGTCAGGTCGCCGAATCATGCGCGTGCTACAACTTTGCTGATGCTACAACTTTGCTCGCCATACAACTTTGCAGTCTCTGAATAAATCTAGCCGAGCCCCGCTGGACCGCAAACCGCCAAACCGCCGGACCGCCGGGGTGGCGGGCCGGCGGCCGTGGTCGGACGCCCGGTGGGACGTGGTCAGGTGGCCGTGGCCGTCGCGGTGACCGTGGTCCGGCCCAGCACCGCGAGGTCGGCCGGAACCGTGTCAGGGACCGTCACCTCGACGAGGTCCGCGGCGGCCTCCTTGCGGGCATCGAGACCGGACGTACGGCGCATCCGCAGCTCCGGCAGCAGCCAGGCCGTGAGGAAGCCGAGGAACGCGATCGGCACGGCCACCAGGAAGACGACCTGCAGCGAGTCGGTGTAGGTCTGGATGAACCCGGTGCGCAGCGCGGCGGGAAGGCTGGCGATCAGCCTTGGGCTCACGTCCGAGCCGGAGACGCCGCCCGGCAGCGCGTGGCCGCCCATCAGGTGCGCCAGCTTGCCGCTCAGCACGTTCGCGAAGATCGTGCCGAACACCGCCGTACCGAACGATCCACCGATCGAGCGGAAGAACGTCGCGCCGGACGTGGCCGCGCCGAGGTCACGCGGTTCGACGGCGTTCTGCACCGACAGCGTCAGCACCGGCATCACCAGGCCCATCCCGACGCCGAACACGAACATCGACAGGCTGAGCCGCAACGTCGAGACGTCTGGGGTGAGCAGCGAGAACAGCGCGATGCCGACCGTCATCAGACCCGTTCCGACGATGGGGAAGACCTTGTAGCGGCCCCAGCTGGAGATCAGCCGGCCGGTGGTCATCGAGGCCATCATCAGGCCGAGGCTCATCGGCAGCATCTGCAGGCCGGACACGGTCGGGTCGATGCCCTTGACGATCTGCAGGAACAGCGGCAGGAAGGTGATCGCGCCGAACATCGCGAAGCCGACGACGAAGCTCATCAGGCTGGCGACCCGGAAGACCTTGATCGTGAACAGCCGGGGCGGCAGCACGGCCTCGGTCGCCCGCCGCTCGACCAGCACGAACACACCGAGCAGCGCGACACCACCGACGGCCAGGCCGACGCTGGGCGCCGAGCCCCAGGCGAGCGACGAGCCGCCGAGGCTGGTGAACAGCACCAGGCACGTGGCGCCGGCCGCGAGCAGCGCGGTGCCCAGGTAGTCGACGGAGCGCTTGACGGTCGACCGGATCGAGGGCAGCACCCGCGTCGCGACGGCCAGCGCGGCAGCGCCCACCGGGACGTTGACGTAGAAGATCCAGTGCCACGACAGGTGGTCGACGAACAGGCCGCCCAGCAGCGGGCCGAGCACCGAGGACGTGGCGAACAGCGCCGAGAAGACGCCCTGGTAGCGGCCCCGCTCGCGGGGCGAGACCACGTCGCTGATGATCGTCATCGCTCCGACGACCAGGCCGCCGCCGCCCAGGCCCTGCAGGGCGCGGAACCCGATGACCTGCGCCATCGACTGGCTGAGCCCGGCGAGCGCCGACGCGACGACGAAGATGATGATCGCCGCCTGGAAGAACCGCTTGCGGCCGTAGAGGTCGCCCAGCTTGCCCCAGATCGGGGTCGACACGGTCGAGGCGAGCAGGTAGGCGGTGACCACCCAGGACAGGTGGGCAGCTCCACCGAGATCTCCGACGATCGTCGGCAGGGCGGTGGCGACGATCGTCTGGTCGAGCGAGGCGAGCAGGAGGCCGGTGCCGAGCGCCGCGACGATCAGCCAGATTCGGCGGTCCGTGCGGCCGGTCGCCCGCGTAACGCCTCCGCCGGCGTCGGCTTGCGCGCCGTCGGTCAGGCCGGCGCTACGTGGTGAAGACATGTGCTTGCTTCCTCCGCTGGTCCATCGTGCATCCACTACAACTTTGCCTCTCCTACAAGTTTGCAGTCAACGCAAAAATTCCCGAACTGCAGAGATCTGGGTCACCAGGTGCCGGGGGCGGGCGCGCCACCCGGACGAAACGGGCCGATCGCCCCACGGGCCGGTGCAGGTGGGACGGCTGGGACACTGGAGGCGATGGCGACGCCGACCGACGAGCCGGCCATGACCGCCCCGACGGTCATGGCCCAGTCACCCACGGCCACCCGCGGGCCCTTCGAGCCCAGATCCGACCCCGCGGCGGCCGCGGCCGAAGCGGACTCGGCCGAAGCGGACGCTGGCCCCGCCCCGGTCAACCCCGAGGCGCGTCCTGGCGCCGGGTCCAGGCTCGGACGGCTGCTGCGGCGCCACGCGTTGTTCGGGCTGATCGCGGCGGTCGCCCTCGCGGCCCGGGGGATCGTCGTCGCGGCCTACCAGCCGGCGTTGATGTACCTCGGCGACTCGGGCGCCTATCTCGACCAGACCTGGCACGGACTGTGGCCGGCGGACTGGCGGCCCAGCGGCTACCCGATGTTCCTGCGGCTCGTGCGCGGCGAGGAGCACCTCACCCGGCTGGTCCTCGTCCAGCAGTCGCTGACGTTCCTCGTCGGCGTCGTCACCTACGCCGTCGCCGTCCGGGTGACCCGCCGGCCGTGGCTGGCGACGCTGTGCGCGGCGCCGGTGCTGCTGTCGCCGTGGGTGCTGGATCTCGGCCAGTTCGTGCTCGCGGAGACGCTGTTCAGCGCGCTGACCGGGCTTGGCCTGCTGCTGCTCGCGGTGCCGGGCCGGCCCCGGCTGTCGGTCGTCCCCGTCGCCGGGCTGCTGCTCGGTGCCAGCCTGCCGGTGCGGACCGTCGGCTACGGGCCGCTCGCGGTGGGCTTCGTCGTCCTGGCGCTGACCGTGGGCGCCGCGGCCGTGCGGGCCCACCGCTCGGGCGGCGTCTCGCGGCTTCGCGCGGCGTCCCAGGCGGGGGCGTTGCTGCTGTCGTTCGGGCTGGCCGCCGCCGCGCCGATCTGTGCCTACAGCGGGTGGAGCGCGTCCGAGGGCGCCGGGTTCACGGTGTCCGCGCACTCCGGGTTCTTCCTCTATGGCCGGGTCGCGCCGTTCGCCGACTGCTCGGTGCTGCCCGCGGACCGGCCGCAGCTGTCCACGCTGTGTGACCCGAGGCCCGTCGCAGACCGTGGCCAGCCCGACAGCTACCTCTGGCTGGCCAACTCGCCGCTGCGCCAGGGCCACACCCGCATCCCGAAGGGCCGCGAGCAGCTGGCCGGAGAGTTCGCGGACGCCGTCATCCGGGCCCAGCCCGGGATGCTGCTGCGGACCTCGGCCGACTACTTCGCCGGCTACTTCGCGCCGACCCGGCACGAGACGTCGACGACCTCCCGGCCCGACACCTGGGAGCTGCCCGACCAGCTGACCAACGCGGCGCAGGACAGCGACCGGCGCGCAGCCGACGGCTACTTCGTCACGACCAGGCTCAACCACGGGCTGGCCGGGCCGCTGGCCGCCTACGCCCGGCTGGCCTACGCGCCGATGCCGCTGGTCGGGGCAGGGCTGGTGGCCGGGCTGCTGGCCGTGCCGATCGCGCGACTGCGGCGCCGGCCCGGCCCGCCACCGGCGTTCTGGCTGCTGGGCGGTGGCGGCCTGTCCGTCCTGGCGCTCAGCGCGGCGACCGCGGGTTTCGACTACCGGTATCTGGCCTCGGTGATCGGGATCCTCGGGGCCGCGGCGATCCTCGGCGCAGCCAGCCTCGCCCGCGCCCTGCGTCGCGGCGCCGCGCGGACCATGCCCGAGCCTGGCGCCGTGATCCCGTCCACTGACCCGGCCGCCACCTCCGACCCGGCCGCGACACTGGACCGGAGTGCCGAGACGGTGGCCATTCCGTGACAGGCGGTCGCAGGCAGCCAGCGACCTGGGCCAGTCGGCGCGCGAGGCGGGTTGAGCCGGGTAGGCAATAGTTCGGGGCGGCCGCGTTGTTCCTTGCGGCAGGTGCCGCCGTGCGAGGCGGGGCGGTGGCCACGGTGCTGTCGGCCGCGGGGAGCCACGGGACCCGATGGTGGGTTGGCGACGACGGGAGGTCCGACGTGCGGGTGGCGTTTCTCGGGATGGGGAAGATGGGCCGGCTGATGGCGGCCCACGTGCTGGCCGGCGGGCATGAGCTCACGATCTGGAACCGGACGCCGGCACGGGCGCCCGAGCTGGTCGCGGCCGGTGCCCGCGAGGCCGGGTCGGTGGCGGACGCGGTGGCCGACGCCGACGTCGCGGTGCTGATGCTGTTCGGGCCGGAGTCGGCCGGCGAGGTGATGGAGTCCGTCCACGTGGCGGCCCCCACCGGTCTCCTGGTCATCAACGGGACCACAGTCGGGCCCGAGGCGGCTCGCGAGCTCGGCCGGGCCGCGAACGCCGCCGGGCTGCGCTACGTCGACGCCCCGGTCGCCGGGACCCTGGGCCCGGCCCGGGACGGCACGCTGAAGATCCTCGTCGGCGCGAGCCCGGCCGATCTCGCCGCGGCCAGGCCGGTACTCGAGCTGTTCGGTGACCCGGCGAAGATCGTCCATGTGGGCGAGGTCGGCGCCGGCAGCGCACTGAAGCTGGTGGTCAACCTGAGCCTCGCCGAGGCGATGGCCGGCATCGCCGAGACCCTCGCCCTGGGGGCCGACCTGGGCCTCGACCGGGATCTGGTCGTCGGTGAGCTGGCCGGCGGCTTCCTCGGCGGCGTGCTCGGCTACAAGCGGGCGATGATCGAGTCCGGGGACTTCACCCCGGCCGCGTTCACGGTCGAGGCGTTGGCGAAGGACGTCCGCCTCGCCTGCCGCGCGACCCCTCGCCAGCTCGGTGTGGCGCAGGCCGTGCTCCAGCTGACGGCCGAGGCCGCCCGCCGCGGCCAGGGTGAGCACGACTTCGCCGCCATCGCGGACCTGCCGGCGCTGGACACCGACGCCGCGCCACCCGGCGCCGCGGACCCGTCCCGTCGCCCCTACTCGGCGTACTCGGCCGAGGCCTGACCCGGGCCCCAGCGTCAGGGCCCCAGCGTCAGGGCCCCAGAGTAGGGCTCGCAGCGTCACGGCCCGAGCCGGTCCGTCGACGGCCGGCGCGTTTCGCCGTGATCGCCTGGCTGCGTAGGGTGCGTGCCGGACCGGTCGGGTCGGCGGCTACGGTCTCCTTTGGGCGAATTGGCCGGCGCGGCCGGCCGCCCGCGGGCGATCGGGAACTTACGTGGCGACGGGGCTGTCGGGTAACGAGCACGGCCTGACCCAGCGCGAGACCGGCGGCGGTGGCGGAGCCGCGGTGGTGCGGCGGTGGGTGGCGCTCGGCGTCGTCGGCGCGGGACTGGTCTTCGCGGCGCTGGCGGGGCTCACGGCGCTCGCCATGCCGCCGTTCACCAGCGGTGACGAGGCCCAGCACACCTCCTACGCGCTCGACGTCGCGAGTGGGACCCTCCCCGTCCTCGGTACTCCCGTTCACGCCGTGCTGCCCGGAATGCCCGGCATTCCGGCCGACTGCCGGGTGACCCCCGAGCAGGCCCGAGCGGGGATCGAGATCGCCCGGCTCGGCGTGAACAGCCGGTCCCACGGCACCGGGCGCGCCGGCCCGGCCGCTGTGCCGGGCGCCGTGCCGGGCGCGACCAGGGACCGGGGCCGGACCGTCAAGACCGTCTCGTCGACGGTCCGCGCGACTCCAGACCTCCTCAACCCGGGCCGCGCCACTCCGGGCCCCGGCGGCGGTTCGGGCTCCCAGGGCGCCCGAACCTCGGCGGTCCCGGCCAGCACGGCCTCCCGTCCGACCTCGCTGGCCGTGCAGATGTCCGTCGACGGCGGTATGCCGGCCTGCGCCCGCGGTTCACGGGGCATCCGTGGCAACACCCAGATGACCTACACCGCGAACCATCCGCCGCTGTTCTACGCGATCGAGGCGGTACCCCTGAAGATCGGCCTGGAGGCCGGTCATCCGATCGCGGGGTTCCGCGCCGCGCGGCTCGTCAACATCGGGTTCGGCATCCTCGCGCTGGTGGCCGTCGCCTGGCTGGTCCGCGAGCTACTGCCGGGCCGCCCGGACCTGGCGGTCGGTGCCGCGGCGATCACCGGCGTCATCGGCATGTTCGTGAACACGGCCGGTCAGGTCTACAACGACGCGCTCGCGGTGCTGACGATCACCCTGGCGTTGGCCGCGGTCGTGGTCGTGCTGCGCCGTGGACCGTCGACGGGGAGGCTCGTCGTCCTCGGCGCCGCGGTGCTGGCGGCCGCGTCCACCCGAGCCAGTGGACTGCTGGCCGCGGGCCTGATCGTGCCGACCGCCGGGATCGCCGTCGCCCTGCACGCGGGCCTGTCCAGGGCTGTTCCGCCGCGGGACGTCCCGTCCCCACCCCCGCCGCGGGCCGACGGCACGGTCGTGGACGAGCAGGAGACGGGAAGGTCGTCCGAACGACGCGGCCGGCTGCCGGTCTGGCGACAGGTCGGACGCGGTGCCGCGACGACCGTGGCCGGCGTCGCGGTGCTCGTCGCCGGAATCGGCTGGTTCTACCGACGCAACCAGTCGCTCTACGGCGACATCACCGGTTCGGGCCTGATCGCCCGGATGTTCCCGACCAGCTCGTCACCGATGTCGATTCCGCAGATTCTGCGCTCGGAGGCGTTCTGGTCGGCGATCTATCGGGGCTCGTTCGGGCGCGTCGCCCTGATCGGCGAAGGGCCGGTCCTGCGACCCGTGCCGACGCTGCTGCTCTGGGTGTTCGCGGCCGGCCTGCTGCTGGCGGTAGCGCGCTGGGTGGCTCGCTGGTCCCTGCCGGGCCTGGACAGCGGTTGGCGGTCGCGAACGCTGGCCGTGGTCGCCTGGCTGCTGATCGCGCTGCATGTCGTGGTGGTGACGGCCACGCTTGTCGGCTACGTCGCCGCCGGTGGCATGTGGTTCGCCCGCTACCTGCTCCCGGCGATCCCGATCGCCGCGCTCTTGCTCGCCACCGCCCTGGCCGCGCTGCCGTTCGCCCGGCGCGGCCTGCCGACGGTCCTGGTCGTCGCCGGGCTCGGCGCGTTCGCGGCAGTGATGTTCACCCGTGAGCTCGCCTTCAAGTACCCGGTCCTGGCGCGCTACCACCCGGCCCGGCGGCTGGCGGCCGCGCTGGTGATGTCCGGCGTCCACTCGCCGGCCGCGGTCCTGTGGCTCCTGGCTCTCTGCGCGGGGCTCGGGCTTGGCTGCCTCGCCTGCTCGCTCTGGACCCTCGCGGGCAGCGCCGTGCCGCGCTGGCCGCTGCCGCGCTGGCCTGGCGGCGGCCCGCTCGCCCGGTGGCTGCCGCGCCGGTGGCCGTTTCCCCGTCGGCCACCGGCGACGCCCCGCCTCTCCTGATCGCCCGGCGGGTCTACCGGACGTAGGCGGCGCCGCCGTCCACCGGCAGGATGGCGCCGGTGATGTAGGAGGAGGCGGGGCTCGCGAGGAAGACGGCTGCCGCGCCGATGTCCGTCTCCTGGTCGCCGAGGCGCCGCAGCGGGATGCCGGCGATGACGTCGGCCATCGCGTCCGGCTCCTCCGCGGCGAAGCGCCGCAGCGCGGGGGTGCTGGCCAGCGGGAAGATCGTGTTGACCCGGATGCCGTCGGGGCCCCATTCGTTCGCGGCGCCGCGGGAAAGCGCGTTCAACGCGGCCTTCGTCGCCGCGTACACGCCCCGGCTGTGCGTCGACGGGTTCACCGAGGCGCTCGACGAGACGTTGATGACGGTGCCCCCGCCGCGCAGGTAGGGGTGGCACAGCCGCATCAGGCGCAGGGCGGCGAGCGGGCCGGACTCCCAGCCCGCCGCGACGGCCTCCTCGCTGATCTCCAACAGCGTGCCCGCCGGGACGACCATCGCCGAGTTGACCAGGATGTCGACCGTTCCGAACGCTTCGACGGTCCGGGCCACCAGGCGGTCCAGGTCGTCGGGAACCATCACGTCGCAGCGGACCGCGAGGGCCCTGGCGCCCCGGGCCTCGATCTCGGTCCGGGTGGCGTCGATCGTCGCCTCGGTGCGCCCGCAGACCACGACGTGCGCCCCCGCGCCGGCCAGCGCCAGGGCGATCCCCTGACCGACGCCCTGCCCGGACCCGGTCACGATCGCGACCTTGCCGGCTAACACCCGTTCCTGCCCGCCCCCGGCCAGCGTCGTCATGCCGTGGTCACCTCCACCGGTCGCCCCGCCCTCCCGGCGATGGCGGGGAGGCGCACCGAAGCGTGCGTCGGCTCGGCTCGGCTTCGCAAGAGCTGTCGTCAGCGGCCCAGCTCCGCCAGCCGGCCGGTGAGGAAGTCGCGCTCGACCGTGTTCTCGGTGAGCAGCAGGGCCTCCTCGTAGGCGAGGCGAGCCTCGGCGATCCGGCCGAGGGAGCGCAGGAAGTCGGCCCGGGCGGCGGGCAGGTAGCCGTACCCGGCGAGCTGGGGCTCGGCGGCGAGCTCGTCGAGGGCGGCGAGGCCGGCGGCCGGACCGTCGGCGAAGCCGACCGCGACCGCGCGGTTGAGCGCCACCACCGGCGAGGGCCAGCGGTGCGCCAGCAGGTCGTAGAGGCCGACGATCTCCCGCCAGTCGGTGTCAGCCCAGCTCGGCGACCCGGAATGGACGGCGGCGATCGCAGCCATCAACGGGAACCGGCCGGGCAACCGGGCCGGCCCGGGCCGCGACCCCCGGCGCACCAGCGCCGCGCGCACCAGCCCGAGGCCCTCGTCGATCGCGGCCCGGTCCCACTGGGCCCGGTCCTGCTCGGCCAGGAGCAGCAGCCGCCCGTCGGGCCCGACCCGCCCTGCCGTCCGGGCGTCGGTCAGCAGGATCAGGGCGAGCAGGCCGGCGACGTCCGGGTCGTCCGGGAGCAGCAGCCGCAGCATCCTGGCCAGGTCGACGGCCCGCTCGACCAGATCTCGGCGCACGAGGTCCGCCCCGACGGGCGCGGTGTGGCCGGTGGTGAACAGCAGGTGGACGACGGTGAGCACCGCGTCGACCCGCTCGGGCAGCTCCTGGGCGGGTGGCAGCCGATACGGGATGCGAGCGGCGGCGATCTTCTTCTTGGCCCGGGTGATCCGGGCGGCCATCGTGGTCTCGGCGACGAGGAACGCCCGCGCGACCTCGACCGTCGTGAGCCCGCACAGCAGCCGCAGCGTCAGTGCCACCCGTGCCTCGGGGGCCAGCGCCGGATGGCAGCAGATGAAGATCAGCCGCAGCCGGTCGTCGGCGGCGCCCGGGACCACCGGCAGCTCGGAAAGGTCTCCAACGGGCCGGGCCTGGGCCGCGTCGCCGAACGGCAGGCGGACTGACCGCCACGCGGCCGGGCCACGGTTGGCCGGACCGAGAAGCGAGCCGGGCGACGCGAACAGGCCCTCCTCCGGGCTCGGCTCGGTCTCGTCCTCCAGCAGCAGCGGGAGGCTGCGGCGCAGCGTCGCGTCCCGGCGCAACAGGTCCAGGGCGCGGTTGCGGGCGACGGTCGTGAGCCAGCCGCCGGGCCGGGTCGGGATTCCCTCGTTGGCCCACGCGGTCAGTGCGCGGGCGTACGCGTCCTGGACGCATTCCTCCGCGAGGTCGAGGTCGCGGGTGAGCCGGACCGTCGCGGCGAGCACGAAGGCCCACTCGCGCCGGTGCGCGTCCGCGACCGCGGCCGCCACCTCGGCGGCCGCGGCCGCGCGCGAACCGCGGCCCTCCCGGTCGGAGGCACCCGGGTCCTTCGTCATCCGGACCCGCCGGCCACGCCGGACGATCGTCGTGGGCCGGTCCGGCTCAGGTGAAGACCCGGATCGGGCGGACCTCGACGCCGCCGAACTCGGCGGGGACCTCCTTGGCGATCGCGATCGCCTCGTCCAGGTTGGCCGCCTCGATCAGGTAGTAGCCGCCGAGGGCCTCCTTGGTCTCGGCGAACGGCCCGTCGGTGACGGCGAACCCGCCGGCGCCGTCCGAGCGGATCGAGGTCGCGGTGGCCTCCGGCTGCAGGGCGTTGCCACCGCTCACCGCCGCGGCGTTCTTCTCGTTGAAGGTGATGTGCCCCTGCATGACCCGGCTGTTGACCGCCTCGCCGCCGTCGACGTAGCCGGCCTCGTTCTCGTAGATCAGGATCAGGTACTGCGCCATCGCGTGTCCCCTGTCATCGCTGGGCCCGCTGCTCGGGCCACTCAACGGTCCGACGAACGGCTTCCGGCCGGATCGACACCTCTCAGTGATTCTTCTCGGGTTTTGCCCGCGTCAGTCCTCGCCGTGGTTTGTGGCTGTTTGCGCAGGTTGCCGGCTTGGCGGGGATAGCGTCGGCCGCTCTGGATTGTTAGCTTGGGTTAAGCAAGCATGTGTCCGCCGGAGGGGAGTCGCACCCACGATGACCGCGAGGCCCGCCTCACCGGACAGCTCGGCCCCCACCGCCTCAGCCGGCCCGGACGACGCCCGAAGCCGGCGCTACGCCATGGTCGCGCTGTCGAACACGACGGTCGGTGTCCTGATGGCCACGATCGACGCCTCGATCGTGATCATCTCGCTGCCGGCCATCTTCCGCGGTATCGGGCTGGACCCGTTGGAGCCCAGCAACATCAGCTACCTGCTGTGGATGCTGATGGGCTACATGGTCGTGGTCGCGGTCCTGGTCGTCTCGCTCGGCCGGCTCGGCGACATGTACGGCCGGGTCCGGATCTACAACGCCGGCTTCGCCGTCTTCACCGTCGCCTCGGCGGCCCTGGCGCTCACCCCGTGGACGGGGTCGAAGGCCGCCCTCTGGCTGATCATCATGCGGGTCGTCCAGGGCATCGGCGGCGCGATGCTGACGGCCAACTCCGCCGCGATCATCACCGACGCGTTCCCGGCGAACAGGCGCGGGATGGCGCTCGGCATCAACCAGGTCGCCGCCCTGGCCGGCTCGTTCCTCGGGCTGGTGCTCGGTGGCGTGCTCTCCGAGTGGAACTGGCGGGCGATCTTCTGGGTGAACGTGCCGATCGGCATCGCCGGCACCATCTGGGCCTACCTCAGCCTGCGGGACAACGGCCGGCGGACCGCCGCGAAGATCGACTGGCTGGGCAACCTGACCTTCGCCGTGGGCCTGACCTCGCTGCTCGCCGCCGTCACCTACGGCATCCAGCCCTACGGCGGCCACATGATGGGCTGGACGAACCCCAAGGTGCTCACCGCGCTGATCGGTGGCGTGGTCGTGCTCGGGATCTTCGCGGTGATCGAGACCAGGGCCGAGCAGCCGATGTTCCAGCTGGGCCTGTTCCGGATCCGCTCCTTCGCCGCGGGGAACATCGCGCTGCTGCTGGGGGCGGTCGCCCGTGGCGGCCTGCAGTTCATGCTCATCATCTGGCTGCAGGGGATCTGGCTGCCGCTGCACGGCTACGACTACGAGCAGACCCCGCTGTGGGCCGGCATCTACATGCTGCCGCTGACGATCGGCTTCCTGGTCGCCGGGCCGGTGTCCGGGGCGCTGTCCGACCGGTACGGCGCGAAGGTGTTCTCCACCGGCGGACTGGTCGCCTCCGCGGTCGGGTACCTGGGCCTGCTGCTGATCCCGACGAACTTCCACTACCCGTCGTTCGCGCTGCTGCTCCTGCTCATCGGCATCGGCTCGGGGCTGTTCGCCGCTCCGAACAGCACCGCGATCATGAACGCGGTCCCGGCCGAGATGCGTGGCTCCGCCTCGGGGATGCGCTCGACGTTCATGAACTCGGGCAGCGTGCTGTCCATCGGCGTCTTCTTCTCGTTGATGATCGCCGGCCTCGCGTCGGTGCTGCCGCGGACCCTGACGGACGGCCTGGCCTCCCACGGCGTGCCTACGGACGTCGCGACCCGAATTGGTTCGCTTCCTCCGGTGGGCAGCCTGTTCGCCGCGTTCCTCGGCTACAACCCGGTCGAGCACCTGGTCGGCTCGGACACCCTCGCCAAGATCCCGCCAGCCGACGCGCACACCCTGACGGGCAGGGAGTTCTTCCCGTCGCTGATCGCCTCGCCGTTCCACCACGGTCTCGTGATCGTCTTCACGATGGCGATCGTCATCACCCTGATCGCCGCCGGCGCCTCACTGCTGCGCGGTGGCCGCTACGTCCACGTCGACGAGATGCCGGCTACCGCCGACGCGTCGCTGCCGGCCCAGCCGTCGGTCGCCGCGACCGTGACCGTGTCGACCGCCGACGGGGTCGTCTTCCCCGCGGACTGACGTCGTCGGTTTCCATACCATGCTGATGATCACCGGTAGCCGTCTCCTGCCCTCGAAGACCTTGATCGCGTACTTGGTATCGAAACGGTCGTTCGGTGTCATGGTTTGCGCCTTTTATCCATACCGAGTCGGGGATCATGGCTGACCAGCTGGCCGACATCGACCGAAGATCACCAACTGGGTATGGGATTCGGTGTCTGTGCACCGGAACGAAGATCCCCATCGGGGTATCCCGGCCTCGCGGGGGAGTGTTTCGTGTTCGCCGGGAGCGCCCCGGCGCCCGAGGCGTTCCGCAGAACGGTGGATCTTCGTGTTCGTCCCCGGCTCATGCCGGGCCGTCGGGCCGGTTGTCGGGCGGCTGCTGACCAGGCCCGAGAGTCAGTCTTTGGCGGCCCGGCGGTAGACGTCGGCGGTCAGGCGGGCGGTGCGACGCCAGGTGAAGGTGCGGGCGTGGGCCCGGCCGGCCTCGCGCGGGCCGTCCGGGTCGATGCCGCGGGTCGGGCCGTCGGCGAGGCCGGCATAACCCCCGTCGATCACGTCCAGCAGCGCGTCGGCGAGGCGGTCGACGTCGGCGGGCGGTACCAGCCGCACGGCCCGGCCGACGACCGCAGCGGTGACCTCGCGCACGGCCGGGATGTCGGCGGCCACGACCGGGGTGCCGGCGGCCAGCGCCTCCAGCGGAGGCAGCCCGAACCCCTCGTACCGGGACGGGAAGCACAGGGCGACCGCGCCCGCGACGGCGGTGCGCAGGTCCGCGGGGTCCAGGTAGCCGGCGGTGATGACCGCGCCCTCGGGCAGGCCGGCCGTGTCCAGCGCCGGGCCCCAGCCGGCGGGGCCGACGAGGACCAGCGGGGGGATGTCCCGGTAGCTGCCGTGCAGGCCGCGCAGCGCGGACAGCAGCGCCGCCAGGTTCTTGCGTGGCTCGGCGGTGCCGACGAACAGCAGGTAGCGCTCGGGGATGCCGTGCGCGCGCAGCCAGTCCTGGGACGGCGGCCGCGCGTCGAACCAGGCGCCGTCGACGCCCAGCGGCGTCACCGTCACGAGGTCGGGGTGTAGCCGGTAGGCGCCGATGACCTCGTCGGCGACGGCCTGGCTCGGGGTGATCACGGCGGCGGCCCGGCGCAGGCCCCGGGGGACCAGCGTCGTGTACCGGGCGGACGCCGTGCTGACCGCGTCCGGGGTCCGCAGATACGACAGGTCGTGGACGGTGAGCACGCCACGGGCACCGCGCAGCGGCGGGAGCACGAAGTTGGTGGCGTGCAGGACGTCGGCCCGGCCGGTGAACAGCTCGACCGGCAGCCGCTCGCCGCGGGCCCAGGACTCCTGGAGCAGCCGGGCCGGCGCGCGCCGGGCGGCCGGGGCGACCCCGGGCGGCAGCGCGTCGGTGAGCCCGGCCAGGCCCCGCCAGGTGAACGCGGTGGCGGCGAGCTCCAGCGGACGGCCAGGCTCGCCGCGCTCGTCGACCGGACCCGCGAGCGCCGCGAGCAGGTTCTCGACGTACCGGCCGACCCCGGTCCGCTGGCCCAGCAGCGGGGTGCCGTCGAGAACGACCCGCAGCGGCGCTTCGGCCGCGCCGCTCATCGGGTCAGCCTTCGTACAGGTGGTGACGGCTGGCGATCGTCCGCCAGCGGTCCGCGAACGCCTCGTCGGAGAACAGCTGGGCCCGCTCGACCGCCTCTTCGGCCAGCCGCGACCGCAGCCCCTCCTCGGCGGCGAGCCGGCGGGTGAACGACATCAGCTGCTCGGGCTCGGTCCACCGGAAGCCGTCGATGCTGTGCCGGACGATCTCCCGCTGCCCGGCCCGGTCGATGACCACCGGGACGCAGCCGCCGGCCATCGCCTCGACCGTCGTCATGCCGAAGTGCTCGGCCGTCCACGGCTTGCGCCGCTCGTCCTCACCCCAGCCCGTCGCCGACCAGAACACCGAGGCCGTCGACAGCAGCCGCTCGACCTCGGACCGCGGCGCGTTCGGGTGCACCTCCACCGGCAGGCCGGCACCGGCCGCCCGGACCTGCTCGACGTAGTTCTGCTGCGAGTCCTCCATGCCGCCGACGACGTGCAGCGTCCAGCCGGGCAGCGCCCCGGAGTTGTAGAGCTCGGCGAACCACTGCACCATCTCCAACTGGCGCTTGGCGTGCCCGAGGCCCGGCGCGAAGAAGCGGCCGACCGTGATGATGGACTTCTCCCGCACCGGCGCCGGACGCAGCCGCTCGACCTGGATCGGCGGGTAGAGGACGTCGGCCTCGTTGCGCCACATCCGGCGAATCCAGGTACGCGTGAAGTCGGAGTTCGCCATCACGACGTCGTAGCGGTCCAGCCAGGCGAGGTCGTGCGGGTCGCGCAGCAGCCACGGGAAGCGCAGCGCGACCTTGGCCGGCAGGCTCTCCTGGGCGTCCACCAGCCGCGGCCGGCTGATCGCGATGCCCAGCTCACGGACGTCCGACGGCCCCGGCGTGAACGGCTCGCTGACCAGCGTGATCTCGGTGCCGACCTCGGACTCCGGCAGCGGGATGTCATGCCCGACGAACTCCGCGCCGACGTCGATCTTGGCGATCGTGTCGCCGTTCGGCGCGAGGATGCGCAGCGGGGTGCCGGTCGGGGCGCCGGGGCGGCCGAACTCGGCGCGCAGCGCCCGGCGGCCCCCGGCGGAGATCGAGAGGATCGCCCTGCCCGACGACCAGCGCCACTGCCGGACCCTGCCCCCCTCCGGTGGGTACCAGCCGAGGCCGAAGTCGACCGCCGGGCGCACCCCGCGCAGCAGCGGGCCGGCCGACCGGACCGCCGCCTTGCGCCACGCCGCCATGTCGTGGTCGAACGGCGTCGGGAAGAAGCACAGGTAGGCGGCCTTGCGTGACCGGGTCGGTATCCGGCTCATGTACGAGCCGTTGATGAACAGGTCGTACTCGCCCGACAGGACCGACAGGTCGTCCTCGCCCCGGTCCGGGATCCGCACGTAGCGGCAGCCGGAGAGGTCCAGACCGAGGTGCGCGCCCAGCTTGGCGAGATCGACGTCGGAGTGGCCGAGGATGTCGACGTCGGCGCCGTCGCCGGCCATCACCTGGGCGATCATGCCGTTGTGCCGCTCGCCGCCGCCCATCGAGTGCCAGAACCGGTTGTAGACGGCGGCCCGCACCTGGCGGCCCGACGGCACCACCGACGGCCCCGGCTGCCCGGCGGGCTCCGGCTCTCCCCGGTACGCGGCTGGCCGCTCGGCGGTCTCCGGCCTGGGCCGCGGGTCGGGCTGGGAGGCCGGCTCGTCCCGCGCGGGCGCCTCGGGCTCGACGAGCGGTTCGGTCGCGGCGATGGTGGCGGCCGCGACCGCCGGCAGTGGCGCCGGTTCGGCCTCGTTCAGCCGGGGTTCGGTCGGTTCGGGGCTGGTCAGAGTGCTGGCTCCCGCCGGTTCGTCGTGCTCCTGTGGCCCGTCGGCCACGAACACGGCCGCGGCCGCCTCCGGGGTGACCAGGTTCGGCACGCCACGGTCGGGGACGGCCGGTTCCGGCAGCGACCCGACCTGGAAGCCGACATGGCGCCGCGAGCCCGCGAAGCCCGAGTAGGTCATGAAGGCCAGGTCGGACGGGTGGTCCGGGTGCACCGGGCCGGGCGGGTTGGCCGCATCCTGGCCCTCGTCCCGGGCAGCGGCCTCGCCGTGGCCGGCGTCGCCCGCTGGGCCGTCGTGCGCCTCGGCCACCGCCGCCTCGGCGACCAGAGCTTCCTCGGCGATCACGGGCGCCGTGGCGGCCAGGGGCTCGTCGGCGATCACGGGCTGCTCGGCGATCACGGGCTGCTCGGCGGCCGGGGGCTCCGGGTGCGCGGGCTCGTCGACCGCGGGCCGGCTGGTGAGGCCGCCGGCGGTCGGCACCGGGGTGGGCTCGGAGATCTCGGCCGGCGGCGCTGCCCCGGCCGGGTCGGCGAAGACGCCTTGGCTCATGTGGGTCTGGACGCCGGAGTCGGCCGGGACGTTGTCGGCCGCGGGCGCCGGCGGCTCCGCGTCCGCGTCGAGAACGTCGGCGTCAGGGGCGCCGGGGTGGTTGTCGGCGACCGGCGCCGGCTCCGCCGCGACGGCGGGCGCCGGCAGGAAACCGTGGTCCACGTCGAGGAAGTCGTCCGCGTCGATCACGCGATCGTCGGCGAACGGGAGCCCGTCGGGCCCCACCGAGACCCGAATGTCCCCGACCGGGTCAAAGGTGGGGTACGAGCTTCCGGGCAGCGTGTCGGGGGCCGGGAAGCGCTCGGCCAGCAGGTCGAAGTCACCCTCCGGGAACGGCGTGACCGGCTCGGCCGGGAACGGCTCGAACACCAGGTCGTCCAACGCGCCGGCCGGCGTTGAGGGAACCGGCGTCGCCGTCTCACCCAGACGGTCCGGCAGGTCCACGCTGACTGGGAGATCCGCGCCGGCTGGGACGTCGTCGCCGGCCGTCAGGCCCGGGCCGGGTGCCGGGTCCGCGTCGCCGCTACGGTCAGCCGGTCCGCTCTCGACCGGCCCGCTCTCGACCGGGACTCGCTCGGCCGGGGTGTGGGTGGCCGGGCCGCTCTCGGCGGGGCCCGCGTCGTTGGCGGCCGCGTTGACCCCGGCCAGGAAGCTGGCGAGGCGCGACCTCGGGACCGCGGTCGTGTCCTGCTCGGTGAACGTGGGCGTCGCGGCGTCGGTCGCCCTGCCGGCGCCGGGCCGGTCCACGTCCGTCTGGCCCGCATCCGTCTGGCTGGCGTCGACGCGGCCGAGGTCGAACCAGCCGGCCTCGGCCGGGTCGGTGCCGGGACCGTCGGACCACGGAGGCCGCCGTCTGGGCAGCGGCGCGTCGGCCGCCACCGGCTCGGTGGCGAGGCCCGCGGCCAGCTCCTCGGGCAGGTCGTCCGACAGCGGATCCCAGCGCGGCAGGTCGTCCGGCGGCTCCCGCAGGTCGACGTCGAGCACCTGGTCGGCGTCGGTGTCCGTCACCTGCTTCACGACGGCGGGCGGCGTCGGCTCGGCGGCCGGCGCGGGCTCCACGGCCCGATCCGCGTCCGTGCGCCGGGGCTCGGCGGCGGCGCGGCCGGGTAGCTCGACGGGCAGACCGGTGGCGCGGTCGATGACCAGCCCCTCGACGGGCTCGCCGACGGGGCCGGCGGGCGGAAGGTTCGCGCCGCGCCCGCCGTCCGCCAGCGGCGCCGGGACGGCGGCCGGTGGCGTGGCGTCGAAGGCCGCGGACGGCTCACTCGGCGCCGAGGGCTCGCGGGGGTACAGGGGCGGCAGCGGTTCCAACGACGCGAGCGGGCTCAGCCGGCCCGGCCGGTCCGACGGCTCGTCCGGACGCAGGAAGCGCTCCAGGTCGGCGGCTCCGGGGAGCTCGATGCCGAGGTTCTCGGCTCCCGGACGCCCGGCTCCCGGATGGCCGGCATCGAACGCGTCCCCTGCGCTGAAGGCGTCCCCGGCGATCCATTCGGGTCGGGCGAACGGATCAAGCCGGGTGGGCTGGTCCAGCGGGTCGGGCCGGTCGAACTGGTCCAGCGGACCGAGCCGGCTCAGTCCCAGCGGGTCCAGCGGGTCGAAGGCGATCGCGTCGTCGGTGGCCGGCGGGGGGAGCGGATCCCGGCCGAACGGGCCGGCGCCGAGCCGGTCCGCGCCATAGCCGCGCGGGGTACCGCCGGCGGAGTCGGCCGGGTCCGGTGTCTCGGGCCGGTCGCGGTCGTCGGGACGGTCGCTCATCGCGACACCAGCCAGTCCTGCAGCGAGCGACGTCGTTCGCTCGCGGTACGGCCAATCTCCCGTCGCCGCGTCACCATCGCCGGGAACAGCCGCAGATACGAGCCGATCACCTTCAGCCGCAGCAGCGTCGGCCGGACCGCCGGCCGGCTGCGGGCCGCCCAGCCCTGCCGCGCCGTGCGCAGCGCGATCGACGCCGTCGTCAGCGGGTAGCGCGCCACCGCGGACACCGCGAGCGGCAGGGTCGCGTCCTTGGTCAGCATGAGCAGCCGGTTGCGGTCGGTGTGGAACACGAACAGCGGCGACCACTCGACGCTCGACGCGGAGTGGACGTGCCGCAGCACGGCGCCGGGAACGTACCGGATGCTGTACCCGCGGGAACGGATCCGCCAGGACAGGTCCGTGTCCTCGTAGTAGAGGAAGAAGTCGTCGTCGAACCAGCCGAGGTCGTGGCCGAGCGCGGCGCGCATCGCCATCCCGTTCCCGCAGGCGGTGAAGACCTCCTCCGGGTTCGCGAACTGGCCGGCGTCGACCTCCTGGTAGCCCCGGTCGGCGCCGTAGCCGTCGCGCAGCACGATCCCGCCGACGTTGTTGATGACGTCGACCCGGGGCGACGTGGCGTCGATGGTCACGGAGACAGTGTTCGGCTCGGTGCCCGCCACGGGCAGCGCGGCGAAACGCGCGGCACCGCCGTCGGCCGCCGCCCAGCCGGGGCCGCCGTCGGCCGGGCCGGCGTGGCCGTCCCAGCTGACCACGACGGTCTTCGGGGCCTCGGCGGCCCAGGTCAGGCCGAGCGTCACCGGGCCCTCGTCGGGCACCGGAACCAGCAGCTCGCCGGACCCGCGGGTCCAGAAGAACGGTGCGTCGGGCGGGCCCTCGGCGCCGAAGGTGAGCCGCTCCCAGAGCACCTCGCGCAGCACGTCACGGCCGTTGACGGTGACCGCGGAGATCCGGACGCCGAGCGACCGCGAGTCGTGCGGGCCCGGCGAGAAGGTCGGCGTCTCCAGCCGCAGCCGCAGGAAGCGGGGCAGGAAGACGACCTTGCCGGTGACCGCGCCGAGCTTCTCGCCGCCGGGCTGCTCGAACGGGGCGAGCAGGTTGGCCAGCCAGTCGACCTGGGGCACCGCGTCGTTGTTCAGCAGCACCGCGAAGGTGGTGTTGACCTGGCGCAGGGCCAGGTTGTTGCCGCCCGCGAAGCCGAAGTTCTTCGGCGACTCGATCACCCGCACCCACGGGTAGCGCTCGGCCAGCAGCGCCCGTGAATGGTCGGACGACGCGTTGTCCACCACCCAGGTCTGGAACCCGAAGGCGGTGTTCTGTTTGGCGACCGCGTCCAGGCACGGCGGCAGCAGGTGGGCGCCGTTCCAGTTGACGATGACGATCGTCGCGAGCGGCCGGTCGCCCCAGCCGCCCGCGGGCCCGCCGCCGTCCGTGCCGCCGAGCGCCGGCACCGGCGCCTCGGGCGCGTCCTTGGTCAGGGATGCGCCCTCGAGCGGGTGCACCCCAACAGGTTGCACGGTCATGCGCGAAGCCTCGCCTCGTAGTCGACCTTCACAAGGCCTTCACCGTGGGAGCCGTGGACTCCGAACAGATCGTGGAACCGCCGTTCGGTGATCGGCTTGCCGGTCGTCGCGTCGGCCACCTCCACCCGGACGGCGAACGCGCCGAGCAGGGTCGGCAACGCGTCGATGGTGAAGTCCAGTAGCGAGAAGCCTGGGCTGATCTGGACGCCACCCGGGGGGGTCTGCATCACCCAGATCGGCAGCTCCTGGGGGCCGACCGCGATGCAGCGCACGGCGACCCGCTCGGGATGGCCTTCATCGCTCTCGAGCCCGACGGTGATCGTGAGCGACTCGCCCGGCTCGAAGGACATCTTCGGCGGGCCGCCCGGCGCGTCGCTGTAGCCGATCGTCTCCGGCCGGACGGTCGCCTGGCTGAACGCGCCCTCGCCCTCGGTCGGCGAGCTGCCCAGCCGCTGGCGCAACAGCTTGGTGCCGACGGCCGGCGCGCCGTCATGGATGATCTTGCCGGACTCCAGCACGATCACCCGGTCGCACATGTTCTCGATCAGATCGAGCGAGTGGGTCACGAACAGGATCGTGCGGCCCTGCTGGCGGAACTCCTCGATCTTGGCGAGGCACTTGCGCTGGAAGGCCTCGTCGCCGACGGCGAGGACCTCGTCGACGAGCAGGATGTCCGGGTCGACGTGCACCGCGACGGCGAAACCGAGCCGGACGTACTGGCCGGACGAGTAGTGCTTCACCTCGTCGTCGATCTTGTGCCGCAGCTCGGCGAAGTCGACGATCGCGTCGAACAGCTTGTCGGTCTCGCGCTTGGTCAGGCCGAGCAGGGCCGCGTTCAGGTAGACGTTCTCCCGGCCGGTCAGCTCGCCGTTGAAGCCGGCGCCGAGCTCCAGCAGGGAGGCGATCCGCCCGTTGACCTCGACCTTGCCGCTGGTCGGGCGCAGGATGCCGGCGAGCACCTTGAGCGTCGTCGACTTGCCCGAGCCGTTCGCGCCGGCGAGCCCCACCGTCTGGCCGCGGGGGATCTCGATGTTGATGTCGCGCAGGGCCCAGAAGTCCTCGCCGGACAGGCCGCCCCGGCGGACGAACATCTCCTTCAGGCTCGTCGCCCGCTTGTGGTAGGAGACGAACTTCTTGCTGACGCCGGTCGCGCGGATCACCACCGGGCCGCTCGCGGTGCCGCCGCGAGCGACCGGGCCGCCGGCCGGCAGCACGCCGGCGCTGACGCTCGCGGTGCCGGCACTGGCCGCCCGGCCGGCTGGGGTGGCCCCCTGGCCGGGGGGCGCGTGCGGGGGGGAGGTCTGGGGCACTAGAGATCCTCGGCGAAGTCGGCCTGCAGCTTGCGGAACACCCAGACCCCGAGCGCCAGCACCGCCAGCGAGATCAGCCCGGCGATGCCCAGGTGCTTGAGGTAGTAGAGGTAACCCGGGTCAGCGAGGACATTCGACGTCGTACCGTCCGCACGCGTGATGGAGACGTCGTTGACGTAGATCGCCCGCTGGAAGGTGGCGACGACGACGGCCATCGGGTTGAGCAGGTAGATCCAGGTGTACTCGTGCAGCCGGTTCTGGATCAGCCCGAACGCGTAGACCATCGGGTTCGCCCAGACCCAGGCCATCAGCGCCACCTCGATGAGGTGCGGCGTGTCCTTGAACCGGACCGACAGCGCGGAGACGAGCATCGACATGCCGGTCGTGAAGACCAGCGCGACCGCGCCGGCCGGGATGAGCAGCACCAGGCCGCCGCCGAGCAGCGGGTAGCCGAGCGCCAGCACCACCACGAACAGCACCAGCAGCTGCAGCACGAAGTGCACCGCGGCGAAGCCGACCGCGCTCAGCGGCAGGACCGGCAGCGGGAACCGGACCTTCTTCACCAGGTTCGCGTTGCCGATGACGCTGCCGCAGGCCGACGCGACGCTGCCCGCGAACGCGTTCCAGACCAGCATCCCGGCGAGGAAGTAGATGCCGAACCGTGGCACACCGGACTTGAACACGACCTGGAACACGAACGTATAGACGACCAGCAGGAGCAGGGGGTTGGCCAGCGACCAGGCGAACCCGAGGGTCGAGCCCTTGTACTTGACCTTGAGGTCCTTGCGGATGAGGTTGCGCAGCAGCTCCCAGCGGACCCGGCTCTGCGCGCGCGACCGCCGGGCCAGCACGCCCGAGTTCCGGCCCAGGTCGGCCGCGCCGGCCGGGGCTGTCCGGGCGGCGTGCCGTGGCCCCGAGCCGGACCGGCGGGCCGGTGGCGTCGGTGGCACGCGCGCAGGCTGGGCGAGCCCGGTCTGCGGCGCCGACGGGACGGGTGCCGTGGACGGCGCGGGCGTCGCGGATGGGACACGCGCTGCCTGATCCGCCTCGGGCATCGTCGCGGTCGGCGACGGTGACGGGGACGCTCCGGCCGCGCCACCCTGCCCAGCGGCGGGGCCAGCCCCTGCGACCTGCACTGCTCGGCTCCTTCTCGACCCTGTACGACGCCGGACCCTGAACGACGCGGACCGACCGACGATCATCGGGCCCTGGCCGGTCGCCGGTCCGGGGGTCGCCGGGCCTGTGTCGCCTCGGGACCGCCGTTCGTAGCGCGGACGGCCCCTGTTGTTGTCCAGATCGTGCCATGGTCCCGGGTGTGCCCGCCGAGGCGGGTGACGTCCGGAATTGGCGACGATAGTCGCGCGCCTGTGCCCCGCGCTCGGACCGCACCGGGGATCTGCGTCGCCACCTCGTACGGAACAGCGGCGAGTACCCGCGTCACACCGTGTGCCCGCATCGCGGTACCCCGCCTCGTACCCTGCTCCGGCGGCGCACCGTGCGCCTGCATGGCACTACTGCCGCTGGCACCGCCGCCCTTGCACTACCGTCCCTGGCACTACTGCCGCGCATGGCCGCCCAACTGTTCGCGTCGCCGTTGACGCCGGTCGCCGGGTTCCGCGAGGCGGTTCATAGTATCTGGGCCGCCTGCTCCGGCACCGGTCGACGCCTTGACCCGCCCTGGCCGGAGGAGGCGCGACAGCGCGCCTGGTCACGTGTTCGGCCCGGCGACCGCTACCTTCGCGCCTCCGGAGTCGGCCGGCTTCGGCCGAGCCGGCACCGGCCTGCCGGATTGTGGCCTCTCCCGCTGTCGCGCGGCCTGTGACGGTGACCGGGGGTGGTGCGAGGTGGTCGATGACGCGCGGCTCGGCCACGCCTGGTCGCACCTGGACTCCGGCGGTGCGGACGCACTGTCCGTCGACGTCTTCGAGACCCTGCTGTGGCGGCTGGTTCCCGAGCCTGCCCACGCGTTCTTGCTGTTGGGTGAACGGCTGGCGGCCGCCGGCCGGCTGCCACCCGACGTCACCGCCGGCCAGTTCGCGCACCTGCGGGTGCTCGCGGAGGCCCACGCCCGTCAGCAGGTCCTGGTCAACCGCGGGGGCGCCGGCCGTGCGGGTGCCATCGGTTCTGGGGGCGGCAGCGGCTCTCAGGGCTCCGGTTCTCAGACCGCCGGACATCCACGGCTGGACGAGATCTGGGCGCTGCTGCGTCCCGCCCTGCCCGGAGCCGGCGAGCTCGACTACCTGCTCGACGCGGAGCTGTCCGTCCTGCGGGCGATCTACCGCGTCGACCTCGACGCGGCGGAGCTCGTCGAGCTGGCCGCGCTCAAGCTGGGCCTGCCGGTCTACCTCGTCGCCGACACCTGTCTGTCCGGCGCGCAGCTCGACCGGCTGCTCGCCCGGGCGGAACTGGCCGGCATCCCGTTCGCCGGGATGTTCACCTCTGCCGACGTGGGTGTCGGGCCGGCCGACGGCCTGCTCGATCACGTCGCCGCCGCCACCGGCACTCCGGCGGCCCGGCTCCTGCACCTGGCCGGCGACCCCACCGGTGCCGCCGGGGCACCGGCCGCCAGGCTCGCGACCTCCGCGCCGAACGTGACGGTGGTCCGCCGGGGCGAGGCGACGGCCGAGCTGCGGGCGACCCTCGCGGCCGAGGGACTGCTCGGAGATCCGGATGACGCCACCCCGGTCGACCCGGAATACGGCGACTTCGGGCTGACGGCGTTGCGCGCCCGGGTGCTGCACCGGGCCGAGGCGGCCGGGGTGCCCCGAGCGCTGCGGCGGTTCTGGGACACCGGAGCCACGGTGTTCGGCCCGGTGTTCACGGGATTCGCCGAGTGGGTCGTGGAACGGACCCAGGAGCTGGGTGCCCAGGAGGCGTTCTGCCTGATGCGCTCCGGGGAGTTCGTCTCCGGTCTGCTCGCCGGGCCCGGTCGGGACGCCGGCGTGACGGCCCGCCCGCTGTGGGCCTCGCGCGAGGTCTGCGCCCTGGCCAACGTCTTCGAGGCATCCGCGCCCGAGCTGCGGGCCTTCCTGGCCCATGCCGGCACCGGGCCGCCTCCGGGCGAGTCCGGGACCTCCACCGGGGCTGGCGGCGCGGTGGGCACGGTCGGCGCCCTGCTGCGCCGGCTTCGGGTGGATCTGGCCACCGTGCCCGGCATCTCCGCCCTGGCCGGGCGCCGGCTCGACGTGCCCACCGGCCTGCTCGACGAGATCCTCGAGGAACTGCTGGAGACGCTCAGCCACGACGACCGGATCCGCGGCGAGATCGTGCTGGCCGCCGAGCGGCTGCGCGAGCGGTTCCTGCGCTACCTCGACCAGCGGCTGCCCGACCGTGGCCCGGCCGTGCTGGTCGACCTCGGCTGGGACGGCACGACCCAGGTGCTGCTCGCCCGGCTGCTGGCCGCCACCGGCCGTGAGGTCACCCCGGTCGGCCTCTACCTCGCGACCGGTCCGGCCGTCCACGCGCACCGGCTCGCCGGGCACCGGATGGAGGGCTATCTCGTCTCCGCCGGCCAGCCGGCCCGGCTCGCCGGCCAGCTGCTGCGGGCCCCGGCCGTCGTCGAGCAGGTCGCGCTGGCCGACGCCGGTGCGCTGATCTCGTTCGACGAGGGGTCGACGCCGCTGCTCGGCCTCGGGCGGGCCAGCCGTACCCAGCTCGCGCAGCGTGGCGCCGTCCAGGACGGGGCCCGAGCCTTTCAGCGGGAGTGGCTGCGTTACCGGGAGGCGCAGACCCCGGACGACGGCGACAGCGCGTTGCCATCGCTGTGCGGGGACGGAGCCCGGTTGGCGCTGCTGCGCACGCTCACCCGGTTCGTCGCCCGGCCGACCACGGTGGAGGCGGCCGCGTTCGGCGCCTGGCGGCACGACGGCGACGATCCGGCCGGTGGGCTGGCGGGCGACCAGCGACCGGCCGGAGCCGAGACGAGGGACGCCTCCGCGCTGCCCGGTGCCGCTGCGCCGGCCGGTACCTCCTGGCCGGCCGGTGTCGCCGGGGCGACCGGTTCCGTGGGCCTGGCTGGTTCAGCGGGTTCCGGCGGTTCAGCGGGTCTCGGCGGTTCGGCGGGGATGGGCGGCTCAGCTGGCCTGGGCGGCGGTTCGGGCCGGGACGGCCAGGGTCTCGTGCCGGCCGAGCTGATCCGGCGGATGCCCTACCTGAGCCCGGCTGGCCTGGCCGAGCTGCCGCTGCGCGAGGCGACCTGGCCGGCCGCCGTCGCCGCCGTCGCGAACCGGCCGCTGGCGCTCGTCACCGAGCTCGCCGTCGCGGCCGGCGTGGACCCGCGCGAGCTCTCCGCGCCGGCGGCGGCCGGGCCCGTCGAGGTGTACGTAGACACCGGCGCCGACTTCGCCCGCGGACCCAAGGCGACGGCGACGCCGTATGCCGGGAGGGACGGGCTGTCTCTCGTCCGGCTTCGGGTCGACGCGGTGGGCGCCCGCCGGGTCCGGATCGACCCGGCCGGCCGCCGCGGCCTGCTGCGGCTGGACTGGCTCACTCTCGGCTTCCACATCGTCGGCGCAGGCGAGCCGCGACAGTTCACGATCACCGCGTTCGAGGGTCCCGGCTCGCTGGAGACGGGCGAGTCCGACCGGAACGGCGGCAGTATCACCGGCTCCGCGGCCGGATTGGCCGGATTGGCCGGCCGTGGTCGAGGCGTTGTCCTGGGGCTGGTTGGGCTGCGAATACTCCAGCCCAACCTTGTCGAAGTCCTCGACGGTGACCCTCAACTCGTCTACAACCTGGATCTGCCGGGCATGCCCGAGCTGGGTGGCACGTACGCGATTGACGTCGAGTTCGCATTTGGGTGGATGGGGATCCGGGGGGACCCTGTGGCCGCCCCGGTACCCGCCGCCGCGGGTCCGGCCGCCGGACCGCAACTTCCCCGCCGGGCCGCCCGTCGGGTGATGCGACAGCTGGGAGGCCTGCGGTGAGCGACACGGCGACCGGAGGACCGGCCGGGCCTGAGCCCCCGCCCGGCCCGTCCGAAGCGCCCGGACCGGCGCAGCCCCTGCCGGCCGGTGATGGCGCGCCCAGGGCGGCCGAGCCCGATCGTCTGCCGATCGCGTCGACGGCACTGTCAGCCCGGCCCTACGTCCGCTCGGCCACCCCGGCCCAGGCCGAGGGCGCCAGCGTCCCCGCCGCCGAGGCCCCGGCGGCGCAACGCCCCGCCGCCGGGATGGCGGCCAAGAGCGACGGCCGCGACGAGGGTGCGTTGCGGGCCAGCTTCGCCGACCTCGCGGCCAGGGCCGCGGCGGGCGGAGCGGCAGATGTCGCCGTCTACGGCCAACAGGGCCAGGGCCAGGGCCAGGTCGAGCGGCACGACCCGACGGTCGGTCCGGACGGGCCCACGCTGCTGCTGCGGTCGGTCGTCGACCTGCGCGAGGTGTGGGTGCCGCTGCTGGCCGCGGCCGGCGCCCGCAGCATCGCCCTGCTCGGTACCGAGCAGGGCAAGACCACGGCGCTGCTCGTCGAGCTGCTGCGGGCCGGCGGCGGAGGCCGCCTGCTGGTCGTCGACCCGGAACCCGGGCGGGTCCCGGCGGCCGGGCGTGGCCTCGACATCGAGGTCGTCCGTGAACACGGTGCCGCCGGTCTCGACGATCACACCCCGACCGACGCCTACCTGATCGACGGTGACGCCAACTTCGCCACCGTCTCCAGGACGCTGGCGGCCGTCGCCGACGCCGTCCACGAGTTCGGCCGGGCCAGCTTCCCGTTGATCCTGCTGCACGACGTCGGCTGGCCCACCGCCCGGCGCGACCGCTACACCTCTCCGGACCGGCTCACCGGCGCCGACCGGCAGCCGTACACCTGGGACGCGGGCGTCACCTTCGACCGGGTCGACGCCGTTCCCGGCCGGGGCCTGCGCGGCGAGGGCGCCTACGCCTGGGCGCTCGCCGAGGGCGGCCCGCGCAACGGGGTGCGCTCCGCCGTCGAGGAGTTCGTCGCCGGGCATCCCGAGCTGCGGTTCTTCACCGTGGCGCCGATCTTCGGCCTCGGGATCATCGTCGACCGGCGGGCGCCGTACGCGGCCAGGATCGCCGAACTGCTCGCCCCCTGGGTGTCCAACCCGCTGCTGGCCAGGCTGGAACGCAACCGGCTCGACCTGTACCTGCGGGTCGTCGCCCAGCGGGACGAGGCGCTCGCCAGCGCGCAGTCGCACCACCGGGACGTCTCGCGGCTCGACGCGGAACGGCTGCGGCTGATCGCGATCGACATCGAGAAGTCCGATCGGATCGCCGAGCTGGAACGGGCGCTGGCCGAGGAACGGGCGCTGACGGCCGACGCGCTGAACGCCCGGCTGGAGGAGCCGCGCCTGGTCGCCGCCGCCCGGTCGGCCGACTCCCGGCTGCGGGCCCGGTTCGGGCGCGGCCCCAGCAAGCTGGAGCAGACGAGGGCCCGGCTGGCCGAGGAGGAGCGCCGCCGCCGCGAGGGCGAGCCTGGCGCCTCGGACGGGGCTGGCCGCCTCGCGCTGCCAGCGGGCGGCGGCGGGGGCCCCTACGGAGCCGGCACGGGCCGCGGTGGCCCCCGTGCGCTCCCGGCCGGGCCGGCGCCGCGCGAGTCCTCGGAGGGGTCCGGCCCGACCACCGGCCGGGGCGGGTCAGCTCCTGGGCCGGACGGGCCGGGTGACGTCGACCCGAACAACCCGGGCCAGAACAACGCGGGCCCGAACAGCGTCGGCGGGCCGAGCGACGCCGGCTGGCGTGGTGCCGGTCAGGACGGTGCTGGTCAGACAGGGGCCGGCCCGGCGACCGGCCAGAACGCGGCGTCGCAGCGGAACCGGTCCGGTCGCGAGGCCGCCGAGCGGCTGCGCGGGCGCCACCGTCTCCACCAGCCCGCCGCCGAGCCCGACCTGCTCAGTGACGGCCGGGCCGAACAGGCCTCCCGGCTGTGGACGCCCACCCGTACCTCGGCTTCCCCGTCCCGCAAGGCGCCCGACGGGCCGACACCAGCCCCGGCGGGTCGGTCCCGCCGGACCACGTCACGTGACGCGGCCGCGCCGCCCGAGGACCCCGCGCCACCGGCGCCACCGGCGGCTCCGTCCAATACGGCTCCGTCCAACGCGGCTTCAGCCAATCCCGCGCAGGTCCCGCCGGGGGCCGGAACGGGCGCGTTCCTGCTGCCGCCGGCACCGGCGATGCTGCCCCCTTTTGAGGCGATGGCAGCCGTTCCGCCCGTCCCTTCACCGGCCTCGCCAAGGGCTGCCACGTCGGCGCCGTCCGCCTCATCGCCGAACGGGTCGAGGCCGGGGGCGCCCCTGCCCGCCGCGTCCCGGCCTGGCGCCTCGCCAGCAGGTGCGCCGCCGGCAACTGCGCCGCCAGGAAGTGCACCGCCGGTGGGCGCGCCCGCTGCGGGCTCGTCGCTGGCGGCTTCGGCGCTGGCTGAGGGTGCGACAGCCGGTGGTGCGCCGGCGCCGGGGCCCGCGATGCCGATCCAGTCCGGCCAGCCGATCGCGGCGGGTCAGTCGATCCCGCCCGGTTCGGCCGTCCAGCCCGGTCAGCGGGCCGAGCTGGGGCCCGCCGGCCAGTCACAGCTTTTCGACCGCTCAGGCGTCCCGCGACGCCGCCGGATGTCCGCGACCGCGAACCAGGAACGCCACGAGCCTCGCCACCGCGCCCCCGGCCGCAACCACCACCCGGACCGACCGTCCTAAGCCCGTCGCCCGCTGGCCGCTGATCGCCGCTTTGGCCCTGGGCGGGTCGCGTTTGGGGCGTTTCTCCAACCCCCTCAGGGCCTAACCGGCGATCACGGGCACGAAGGTGGTTGTGGGTTGGCGGAACCTTCGCGGCGCGGGCCGGGCACCTGGTACGGGGGGCTGTTGGCGGGGTCGTAGCGCAGGCGCCCGGTGCCGTCGGAGGTGCGCAACGCCTCCAGCCAGGTGAGGGCGATGGCGGCCACCTGGATCAGCTCGGCCCGCAGGTCGGCCGGGTCGGCGTTCTCGAGCATCGCCTTGGCGACCTCGCCGACCTCCTCGACGAGCACCGGCAGCCGCACCGCGTCCGGCATCGCCGGGTTCAGGATCGACCGTTCCCCGTGCTTGCGATAGGCCCGCGCGGCCTCGGCCTCGACCGCCGCCACCGTCTCCGCGCTGATCGTCAGCACCGGGTCCGACGAACCTGCGGGGCCCGGCGACTGGGCCGGGTCCGACCAAGGTGCGGGGTCTGGCGAAGGTGCGGGGTCCGGCGAACGTGCGGGGCCCGGCGAACGTCGCGTCATGCGCCGAGCGTAGGCAGCATGCCGGCCCGCCAGCCGGAACGGCCCGCGGTCAGCAGGTGGGCCGATACGGGACCTCGGGGACGTAGTGCTGCCACTGGGACGAGTCGAGCTGGCTGGAACGGTCGCGGCACGCGGCGGCGGTCAGCGCGTCGTCGGACAGCGGGGTCAGCCGGGCCGTGCGATCGGCGGAACCGGTGAGCAGCGCCCGGCCGTCAGGGGTGAACGCGATCGACTCGATCCAGTCGGAGTGGCCGGCCAGCACGCCGGCCGCCGCGGGCTGACCCGGGGCCGTGAGGTCCCAGAGGTGGACCGTGCCGTCGCGGCCGCCGGTGGCGAGGGTCCGGCCGTCGGGGCTGAAGGCGACCGCGAGCACCCAGTGCGCGTCGGCCGGGATGGTGGCGACGGCCCGCGGGTGAGCCGGGTCGGTGACGTCCCAGAGCCGCGCCGTGCCGTCGTAGCCGGCGGTGGCGAGCTCGCGGCCGTCGGGGCTGAACGCGAGTGCCCAGACGTAGTCGGTGTGGCCGGTCAGGGTGGCCAGGAGCGTCGGGCTGGTCGGGACGGCGACGTCCCAGAGCCGGGTGGTGTGGTCGGTGCTCGCGGTGGCGAGCAGCCGGCCGTCCGGGCTGAACGCCACCTGCCTGACCCAGCCGGTGTGGCCGGTGAGCACGGCGAGCTGGACCGGATCGGTGGGGTCGACGACGTTCCAGACCCGCGCGGTGTCGTCGTAGCCGGCGGTGGCCAGCAGGTTCCCGTCCGGGCTGAACGCCACCGAGGCGACATAGCCGTCGTGGCCGCGCAGGCTGGCGACCTTGCTGGGCCGGGTGGGGTCGCTGACGTCCCACAGCGTCGCGAGCCGGTTGTAGCCGGCGGTGGCCAGCAGGTTCCCGTCCGGGCTGAACGCGGCGGCGGTGACCCAGCCGTCCTGCTGGTCGATCACCGCGAGCGGGCGAGAGGACTCGGCGTCCCGGACGTCCCAGAGGCGGATGCTGCCGTCGGCCGAGGCCGTCGCGGCGACCCGGCCGTCGGGGCTGACCGCGGCCCCGAGGACGGCGCCTGTGTGCCCGGTGAGCGGTGTCGCGGCCGCGGCGGCGAACGAGGTGCGCAGGCCCGCGCGGGCGGCCAGGGCCGGGCTGATCCGGAACGCGGCGAGGCTCAGTGCGTCGGCGAGCGCGGCGTCGGTCGGGCGGACCTGGTCGGCCGAGGCCGCGACGTCCGTCGCGACCGAGGCCGGAGTCGGGCTCTTCGTGGGGCCGTGCAGCAGGACCACCGGGATCAGGATCCCGATCAGCAGCAGCGCCAGCAGCGGTGTGACCAGCAGTGAGACGTGCCGCAGCCCGTCCCGCCAGGTGCGTATCGCGCTGGCGTCGGGCGCGGGGTCGGGCGAGGCCGCCTGCTCGTCGACCCGCGGGCGGATGAGGGCCCGCAGGGTGGCCGCGAGGTGCGCGGCCTGGCCGTTGGTGGTCCCAGGCGCCGTACCGGTCGTGCCGGTCGTGGCGGTCGCGGCCGCCGGGCTGGCGTTGGCGGCGGCGTCTGCGGCGTGCCCGAGGTCGAGGCGCGGCTGCGGGTCGGTGTCCACCAGCGCCGTGGGGGGTCCGGGCAGGGCACCCGAGCGGATCGCGTGACTGACCGCCGGGTCGAGGTGGGTCTGCGGGCCCATGCCGACGAGTTGGAGGAACAGTTCCTGGGCGGTGGGCCGGTCGGCCGGGTCCTTGCGCATCGCGTGCGTGACGATCGGGCGCAGCGCCGGGCCGAGGCCGTCCAGGTTCGGTTCGGTGTGGACGACGCGGTACAGCTGCACCGGCGTCGGCCCGTCGCCGAACGGCAGGACGCCCGTGCCCGCGTAGGTCATCAGCCCGCCCCAGGCGAAGATGTCCGCCGCCGCGGTCACCGGCTGGCCGTTGGCCTGTTCGGGCGCCATGAACGCCGGGGTGCCGATGCGCTGGATGTCGTGGCTGAGCACCCCGTGCGCATCGGTCGCCTGAGCGATGCCGAAGTCGATGACCCGCGGGCCGAGCGCGGAGAGGATCACGTTCGACGGTTTGAGATCGCGGTGGACGAGCCCGGCTCCGTGGATCGCGGTCAGCGCGGCGGCGACGCTGACCGCCAGCCGCTCCAGGTCGCCGGTGCGCAGCGGGCCGCCCGCCAGCACGGCCCGGGTCAACGTCAGGCCGTCGATGTACTCCGTTACCAGGTAGGGCGGGCCGTTCGGCGGGTCGACGACCTCCAGCACCTCGGCGGTGCAGAACCGGGACACCCGCCGGGCGACGTCCGCCTCGCGCAGGAACCGGGCCCGGAACTCGGGCAGCCGCGCCAGGTCGGCCCGGATCATCTTGATCGCGACCAGCCGTAGCTCGCCGTCGAGGCCGTGTGGCCCGATGGCCGTGTCCGCCCCCGCGACGCCCAGGTAGACGGTGCCCATCCCGCCTTCGCCGAGCCGGCCGACCAGCTGGTAGTCGCCAAGCTGCTCCGGATCGTCCGGGGCCAGTGGCTCGGCGGCGACGGCTCCCAGCGGATACGTCGGATGCGTCGGAAGGGTGAGCTGCTGGGGCAGGGTCGGTGCCTGCTGGGCGACGACGGGCGCGCGGCGCGGCGCGGCGAGCCCGAGGAGGGTCTGCGCGGTCGACAGGTGCGCGGCGGCCTCGCTCGGCGCGGCCGGCAGCGGTGCGCCTGGCTCGGCCGGGGGAGCGAGCGCCGGGGGAGCGAGGGGCGGGGGAGCGAGGGGCGGCTCGGCCTCCGCGACGCCGGCCTTCGCCGTGGTCGCCGGGACGTCGGCTACGGCCGACGCCGTGGTGGTCGCCGCGACGTCGGCGACGGCCGATGCCGCCGTGTTCTCGGCCGCGGCCTGATCCGCCACCGTGTTCCCGCCTGTCGCGGCGCCCGTGCTGGCCGACGGCTGCGGGCGTGCCGCCGGGACGGCGAGCGCCTGGCGCTGGTTGCGGCGCACGGACCCCCCCGACCGAGCCGGCAGACCTCCCCCGACAGGTCCTCAGTCTGCGACCCGACCCCCGACGCCGTATAGCCACCGGTCGATTACTGAAAGTAGTTCCTGTTTGCGCTCGGCTCGAGTTGGCCGGCTACCTCGCGCGCCCTGGGCGGATCCGTGACCATCACGGAGGAGTCGGTGGCCGCCGAGCCCGTGGCCCGGCTATCCGGGGCTGGGCCGGGCACCGAGTCATGCCGGGTGGTCGGGGAACGGCCGGGGCCCATGACCAGCAGAGATGACTCGACGGCCGGGCCCGCTGCGAACGCCATGTCCGCCAGGGTTCGCATCGTCCCGAGACAAGCAAGATCGCTGTTTTCGCCCGCGTGTGGCTGTAACCGCAGCGGTGTGGCAACCACTTGAGGGCGGAAACGACGATCAAGCCAGCGGGCCGAACGACCGCGACCGACCACGGAGGAGGCGCGGGGATCGGGCCGCGCTGGCCCAGAGATCAGGTGGCTCGAGTCTGACGGGAGGTGGGCGGTCTAGCCGCGTCGATGCCGGTGCGCGCCAGGTGCGCGGGGTGGGGCCGCGCCGCCGGGTGGCACCGTTCCCGTCGCGGTGCCCGTTGTCGGGCTGGCACCAGCCGTCGGGGTGGCACCGGGTGTCTGGGTGGCACCGGGTGTCCGGGTGGCACCGGCCGTCGGCAGCGCACCGGCCGTCGGCAGCGCACCGGCCGTCGGCGCGGAGTCGGCTGGCTGGGTGCCGGCCGGGTCGGTGCCGTTCTCGGACGCGTGGTGGCCGGCGCCGAACCAGTCATAGCCGCTCGGGTCGCCGGCGTGGCCCGCGATCAGGTCGCCGAGCGGGACCCCGGCCGGCGTGGCCGGCTCGCCGGGGTCGCGCGGGTCGGGGCGGACCGCGAAGACGACGGCCCAGGCCACCGTCGCCACGAGCCCGAGCGCGAGCAGCCCGAAGACGACCTCGGCGGCGACCGCCGGCCACGGAGACCAGGCGAGCATGCTGTCCAGCCCGGTCCTCAGGCTGCCCTTCGGGCCCTCCCACCAGCGCGGGAACACGGCGTGCACGGCCAGCGCCTGCATCGTGACCGCCGCGGCGAGCACCAGCGGCGGGGTGAACCGGGTGAACCGTCCCAGCGACGCGGCACCCGCGCCCACCACGACGGCGAGCGCCGCCAGACCCGCGAACAGGTACCGGCCGGAGACGCCGGAGACGTAGAACGTCTTGTGGAAGTGCAGCGCGGACTGCAGCGTCATCAGCGCGAACAGCCCCACCGTCGGCCACAGCATGCAGAGCAGGTCGACCCGGCGGTCCGGGCGGCGTGCCTGGACGACGGCGACGGCCAGGAGGACGGCCACGGTCGCGGTGCCGATCCGGGCCGCGAGCTCGGGCACGTTCACCTCGAACCAGCCGAAGTCGCCCCACCACCGCAGGATCGTTCCGTTGACCAGCACGTCGGTGAACTCCGACCAGCCGGACAGCTTGGTGCCAGGGACGAAGCCCGGCGTCGACGGCTGGAACGTGTGGTAGCGGACGAGGTTGACGACGAACCACCAGGCGCCGGCCGCGAGCGCCAGGAGCGAGCCCAGCAGCAGCGGCAACCAGGGGAACCGGGCGGCCCGCGCGGGCACGGTCGGGTCGGTCGCGGCGTCGGCGAGCAGGAACGGCACGTCGGCCCTCGTGGGGGCGGGCCCGGCGGCCGACCGGGCGCCGGAGCCTGGGACGGCCGCGAGCGCCTGGGCATCGGCGAGTGCCTGGGCACCGGCGACCGCCCGGCGGCCGCGCCGCCAGGCCAGCAGGTAGGCGGCCACCGCCAGCGGAACGAACACGACCCCCAGCGACTTCGAGAACATCGCCAGGCCGATGAACGCCCCGGTCCACAGGCCGGTGCGGATCGAGGTGTCGCCGCGCAGCACGTAGCAGATCGCGAGCGTCGCGAGCGAGCCGGTCAGGACCAGCAGGGCGTCGTTGTTCACGCTCGACCCGACATGGGTGAGCATCGGGATCCCCAGCGGGACCAGCGCGGCGACCCGGCCCGCCGCCCGGCTCTCGGTCAGCCGGTCGGCGCAGGCCCAGGCCACCAGCGGCAGCGGGGCGACCATGAGCACGCTCATCAGGCGCAGCAGCCCGATGACCAGGTCGAAGCGCAGGTCCTGCGGAGCTCCGGGCAGGGCCTTGAGCAGGCCGGCGCCGACCAGGTAGTACAGCGGCGGGTGCTGCATCATCTGCTGCACGTCGGGCTGCGGCTGGCCGGGCTTCGGGAGCTCACGCCACTCGGGCCGGTCGGCGCGCGGGGTGGCGTCCGCCTTGCTGAACGGGCCGGGGATCAGCTGGTACGGCTTCGCGCGCGTGCCGACCGGGGCCGCGGCCAGCGAGCCGACCGTCTCCGGGGAGACGGTGGCGTGCCCGACGGGTGGCCAGCCCTTGCCCTCGGCCAGCCGCATCACGGCGTCGACGTGGTGCGGCTCGTCGGGCGCGTGGTACTGCGGGACCAGCACCGACCAGCTGCTCAGCAGCAGCGTGAACAGAATCGTGATCAGCCAGATGGGCGCGGGCACCCGGCGCAGCACGCGCCACGGGCGCAGCCGGACCTCGGGCCGCAGCAGCTGACGGGCGGCGTCGAGCTCCTGGCTCCGGACTGCCACGACTGCGGACACGTGAGAGGACCCCCGAGACGACGGACGCCTGCCATCGTAGGGGCGCGACAGCCCGTTGACCTCGCCGGTTGTCACCCGATCCGCCCTATGAGCGCGCAACGTCCAGGGAATCGGAGCGGCGGGGCTCAGCTCCAGGCGTCGGCGGTGCCGATGCTCTTCGCGGGTGATCCGGCGACGATGGTCTTGGCCGGGACGTCCTTGGTCACGACCGCGCCGGCGGCGACGATGGCGCCCTCGCCGATCGTGACGCCCTTCAGCACGATCGCGCCGGCGCCGATCCAGACATGGTCCTCGATGACGATCGGCGCGCTCTGCGGCTGCGGCACCCCGTCGACCACGATCGGGTGGAAGTCGTTGTCCAGGAGCTGGGTGTTCCACGAGATCGTGCAGTGCTCGCCGATCGACACCCGGTCCCGGACCAGGATCTTCGCGAAGCCGTTGATGTTCGTGCCGTGCCCGATCTGCAGCAGGCCGGAGTCCACGACGACCCGCACCCCGCGCTGCATCGACACGACGCCCTCGCAGCGCAGCCGGCCCTCGGGGTGCACCCGCACCACCGAGGTGTCGTGCTTGCTGGACAGGCCGAACGACCCGAGGCCCACCCGCAGCACCCCGTCGGCGCGGAACTCGAACCGCTCGTGGCCCTCGATGATGGTTCGCGAACCGGTCCAGATCGGCTTCCCGTAGGCCAACGGGTAGCGCAGCCCGGTGACGAACGCGACCGCCGAGGTCTCGCGGCCCGCGTGCAGGGACCGGACGTGCTGGACGTACTCGCGTAGATCACTCCTGAACGCACCCACGTTTCCACAGTAGGCGCCGGGATGCGGCCCTGGCTCACCGGGGCCGGTGATCTGGCCGCCGGGCCCGTCGCGTGCCCGCGACGTGGGCAGGGCCACGTCTCGACTACACTCCGTTGCACCAACTAGGCCATAGCGTGTTCACGGCCCGCCCAACGTCCGGAGTCGCCTCACACCGTGTCACCCTGCATGGGGCACCGCCACGCGCGTGCCAGAGTTCGCCTGTGCCACCGCGGCTCGCCAGTGCCCTCGTGGGCTGGCCGCCTGCCAGGCCGGCTGACGCGGGTCCGGGGCTCGGCTGTCCGAGGCCACGGCGGGCAGGACGGCCACCGCGGGCACGGCGTTTCCAGGGGCCTCGCTTGGGCCTCCGCGGGCGCGGGCGGCACATCTCCACATGCGACCGGGAGTCAGACCGACGTGAGTGTCAGCGCAATCCGCCAGCCGCAGCCATCGGACATGTCTCTGATCACCGAGCCGGGCGACGACGAGCAGTTCTCGATCCAGCGCGACGCGCCGTACGTCACGGTCGTGCTGCCCTGCTACAACGAGCAGGACCACGTCGTCCTGGAGCTCGAGCGGATCACCGCGGCGATGGACGCGAGCCGGTACAGCTACGAGCTGCTGGTGATCGACGACAAGTCCACCGACGGCACGCTGGCCGTGCTGCACGAGGTCGTGCCCAGGTTCCCGAAGATGCGGCTGATGCCGTTCCGCCGCAACGGGGGTTCCGGCACGGCCCGGCGGATCGGCACCCAGGAGGCGCGCGGCCAGATCGTCGTCTGGACCGACGCCGACATGACCTACCCGAACGAGCGCATCCCGGAGTTCGTCAAGTACCTCGACGACAACCCGGACGTCGACCAGGTCGTGGGTGCCCGCAAGACGGAGGAGGGCACCCACAAGTGGGCCCGGGTGCCGGCGAAGTGGTTCATCCGGATGGTCGCGTCCCGGCTGGCCGGGATGAAGATCCCGGACCTGAACTCGGGCCTGCGGGCGTTCCGGCGCGAGGTCTCGCTGCCCTACCTGCGGCTGCTGCCGCCCGGGTTCTCCTGCGTCACGACGATCACGATGGCGTTCCTGTCCAACCAGCACCCGGTCGACTACATCCCGATCGACTACGCGAAGCGGGCCGGCAAGTCGAAGTTCCACCCGTTCAAGGACGCGCGGCGCTACATCCTGCAGGTCCTGCGGATGGTCATGTACTTCGACCCGATCAAGGTGCTGATGCCGGTCGCGCTTTGGATCATGGGCCTCGGCTTCGTGAAGCTGATCTATGACGTCAGCCGCTACAACTTCCACGTCACGACGTCGACAGTGCTCGCGATCCTGGTCGGCTTCCAGATCGCCGTGCTCGCGCTGATCGGCGACCTGGTCGCCCGCTCCCGTGGCAGCAACTGACGAGACGGGCCCGGCCGGGAGCGGCCCGGCCGCCCGGCCCGGCCCGCCGCCTCAGCGGATCACGATCATCGGGCCGACCCACCCGTACAAGGGCGGGATCGCCCAGCACACCACCGAGCTCGCCCACCGGCTGGCGGCCCGGGGCCACGACGTGCGGATCGAGTCCTGGTCGGCGCAGTACCCGGCGCGGCTCTACCCCGGCCAGCAGCGCGTCGAGGCGCCCGAGATGGAGCCCTTCGACCCGACCCGGTACCCGCTGTCCTGGCGGCGCCCGGACGGCTGGGCGCGGCTGGGCCGCCGGCTGCGGGCCAGCGCCGACGTCGTGGTCCTCGTGGTGGTCACCCCGATCCAGGCGCCGGCCTACCTGGGCATCCTCTCCGGCCTCGGCGCGCGCGGCAGGCGCCGGGCCGGCTCGCCGGCCGTGGTGGCGCTCTGTCACAACGTGCTGCCGCACGAGCGGCGGGCGGTGGACGAGCCGCTGACCCGGGCCGTGCTGCGCCGTGCCGACGCGGTCCTGGTCCACACCGACGCCGAGGCCGCCCGCGCCGTCACGCTGACCACCGCGCCCGTCCGGGTCGCCGCGATGGCCCCCCACCTGTGGGCTGCCGAGACCCGTCGCGTCCACCCGTCGCCGTCCCGGCCCGAGGCCCGCCAGGACGAGCCGCTTCGGCGGCTGCTGTTCTTCGGGCTGATCCGGCCCTACAAGGGGCTGGACGTGCTGCTGCGGGCGCTGGCGGCCGGGCCGGCCGACGTCGCGCTGACCGTCGCCGGCGAGTTTTGGGGCGGGGCCGAGCAGACCCGGGCGCTGGTCGGCGAGCTCGGCCTGGCCGACCGGGTCGAGCTGCGGCCCGGCTACGTCGACGCGGCGGACGTGCCGGGCCTCTTCGCCGCCGCCGACGCTCTCGTGCTGCCCTACCGGGCCGGGACCGCGTCGCAGAACGTCGACCTCGCGCACCTGCACGGCCGGCCGGTCGTCGCCACGACCGTCGGCACCCTGCCCGCGGCGGTCGCCGACGGTGTCGACGGACTGTTGGTGGCACCGGACGACCCGGCCGCGCTGGCGGGTGCCCTGCGCCGGCTCTACGAGCCCGGGGTGCTGGCCGCGCTGACGGCCAAGGTCCGGCCCCCGGACACGACCGGCGGCTGGGATCGGTACCTCGACGTCCTGCTGGGCGCCGTTCGAGTGCAATAGGTAAGCGTATGGGTGCGCTTCGTACTCTCACCGATTGTGAAAGCATCAACACGTAGTGCGGCGGCGGGGCGGGCGCGAACCCGTCGAACCAGGACACGGACGGGCGCCTGGGTCTCGCGCGGGCGCGACCCGCGAGAGCCGGACGGGCGGGACGCGCCCGAGGCGAAGGAGCGGGACGCACGGGCGTCCCACGGCCGGGACGCGCGGGGCTCCCGCGGGCGGGACGCGCGGGGCTCCCGCGGGCGGGACGCGCGGGGCTCCCGCGGGCGGGACGCCCCGAGGCGCGGGCGCCAGCTGGCCTACTCCGAGCTGGAGCCGCGGTCGCTGGACGAGTTCACCCGGCGGCGCAAGGCCCGCAAGCTGATCGCCGTGCTCGCCCACTTCCTCGGGCGCGACGGCGAGGGGGCGCAGGCGTTGGCCGGGCTGCGGGTGCTCGACATCGGCTGCTCCGCCGGGTTCATCTGCGACGAGCTCGCCGCGGCCGGCGCCGAGGTGACCGGCGTCGACATCGACTCGGCCGGGCTGCGCCGCGCCCGGGCCCGGTTCGCCCGCCGGGCCAGATTCATCCAGGCCGACGGCCTGGCGCTGCCGCTGGCCGACGGCACCGTGGACGTCGTCGTGCTGAACCACATCTACGAGCACGTCGTCGACGCGGACGTGCTGCTCGCCGAGGTGCGCCGGGTGCTCGCCCGGGACGGGCTCGCCTACCTCGGCCTGGGCAACCGCCTCGGGATCATGGAGCCGCACCACGGGCTGCCGCTGCTGTCCTGGCTGCCGCCCGGCCTGGCCGACCGCTACCTGCGGGCGGCCGGCCGCGGTGAGCACTACTACGAGCGCTACCGGTCCCGGCCGGGCCTGCGCCGGATGCTGGCCCGAGCCGGCCTGCGGGCCTGGGACTACACGGTGCCGGTGCTGCTCGCTCCCGAGGCGTTCCACGCCGAGGCCGACCTGCCGCCGGGCGGGCCGGCCCGTGGCCTCCTGCGCGCGGTGACCGCGCCAGGGCGGCTGCCGGCGCCGGCCAGGGCCTGGCTGGCCCGCGCCGCCCTGCCGCTGGCTCCGACCTACCTGTGGGTCGCCACGCCGGGCTCCCGGGGTCCCGCCGGCCATACCCTGCCCGGCGGTCCCCAGCCGGTCACGTGACGGCCCGCCTGCCGCTTCGCGCCAGGGGTAGGCCGTGGGCGCCCGCCCGCCCCGGCGCGGCGACCGACCCGCCAGGGCCGCTGATCGGGGCGGCGGGCAGACTGGAGTCATGAGTTCGCTGCGTGACGACACCCTGGCGTACTTCGGTCACCAGGTGCACGTGATGCGCCGCCGCGAGGTCGGGACCCTGTTGGGCTGGGCCGGCGACCTGACCGGGCGGACCCTGCTGGACGTCGCCGGCGGTGACGGCTACTGGGCCGGCCAGGCGATCCGCCGCGGCGCCCGAGCGGTCTGCCTCGACCTGGCTCGCAACAAGCTCGAGTTCGGCCAGAAGCTGCGCGGCCACCCGGGCCTCGTCGAGGGCGACGCGCTGATGCTGCCGTTCGCGGACGGCTCCTTCGACATCGTCATGTCGGTGTGCGCCATCGAGCACTTCGACGACGGAGCCGCCGCGCTCGCCGAGATGGCCAGGGTGCTGCGCCCGGGCGGTGACCTGGTGATGTCCGCCGACGCGCTCACCAGGGCCGACCGCTGGCCCGACAAGCTGGCCCACCACCGCGAGCGCTACCACGTGAAGCACGCCTATCCGGCCGAGACGCTGACCAAGCTGCTCGACGCCGCCGGACTGGACGTGGAGCGCCAGACACACATGTTCCGGTCCGAGCGCGCCGAATGGCTGTATATGACGCTGTCCGCCAAGGGCGGCAAGGCGGGCTGGAACGCCGCGGCCCCGCTGTCGCCGCTGGTCGCGCTGGCCGACCGGCGCACTCCCGACGACGGCGGCAGCGTGGTGCTCACGCACGCCCGTCGGCGGGCCTGACGTGCGGGCCCAGCGGGCGCTCGCCATTCTGCTGACCGTGCTGTTCTTCGGCCTGGTCGTCTTCGGCCTCGGCGCGCTGTTCGCGGTCTTTCACGAGCGGACCTGGGGCTACGTGATCGGCGGGTTCGCCTGCGTCGTGATGGTCTACGCCGGGATCAGCTCCCTACGTGGGTCCGATGGCGCAAGCCCGCGGCCGGGCACCGGCAAGGCGCCTGACCGCGCCGGGGGCGCCAAGCCCGCCGGCAAGCGTGGCGCTGGTGGCAAGACCGCTGGTGGGCGCGGGAACAACTCCGCCGGCGCCGGTTCCGACCGTTCCGGTCGAACCGGGCGACGCTGAGGAGGGTCGACCGGTGCGGGTGGGTTTCCTAGTCGAACAGGCGCTGGCGCCGGTTCCGGGCGGGACCGGGCGTTACTCGACGGAGTTGGCCGCCGCGCTGGCCCGGACCGCCGCTCCCGGCGACGGGGTCACCGGCTGGTGCGCCTGGCGCCCGGAACGCCGCGCCGCGCCCCCGAAAGGACCGGTGGCCAGGCTCGGCCGCCAGTTGCTGGACCGGCGCCCGGGCAGCCAGGGGCCGGTGGCCGAGGACGCGCTGATTCCCGGGGTGCTCGGCCCGCTACGGCTGCCGCTGGCCCGCCGGGCGCTGGCGACGGCCTGGGCCCGTGGCGTCGGGCCGGCGCCCACCGGCGTCGACGTCGTGCACGCCCCGACGCTGCTGGTGCCGCCCCGGCGCCGTGGCACGGCCCTGGTGGTGACGATCCACGACGCGGTCCCCTGGACCCACCCGCGCACGCTGACCCCGCACGGCGCCCGCTGGCATCAGGAGATGGGCCAGCGGGCCGCCCGCACCGCCGACGCGATCGTCGTGCCGACCCGGGCCGTCGCCGCGGACCTGCGTGCCCACCTGCGGGTGCCCGACAGCCGGGTCCACGTCATCGGCGAGGGCGCGAGCGACGCGGTGCTCCGGGTCGGCCCGGACGCCGACGAGCGCGCCAGGCGGCTGGGCCTGCCGCCCGGCGGCTATCTGCTGACGCTCGCGACGCTGGAGCCCCGCAAGGGCCTGGAGGTCGCGCTCGCCGCGCTCGGGATGCTGACCGGCGGCGCCGTCGACCTGCCGCTGCTGCACGTCGGGCAGCCCGGCTGGGGCGTCCTGGACGCCGCCGCGGAGGCCGCCAAGCTGGGCGTCGGCGAGGGCCGGTTCCGCTCTCTCGGGCGGATCGACGACGCGGACCTCGCGGTCGTCCTGTCGCGGGCCAGCGTGCTCGTCATGCCGTCACGCTCGGAGGGCTTCGGCCTGCCGGCGATCGAGGCGATGGCGCACGGAGTGCCGGTCGTGGTCTCCGACGTGCCCGCTCTCGTGGAGGTGACCGGACCGGCCGCGCTGGTCGTGCCGATCGACAACCCGACCGCGCTGGCCGACGCCGTCAGCCACATCCTGACCAATCACGCGCTGCGCGGGCGGCTGTCGCGGACCGGACGGGAGCGAGCGGAAGGCTTTAGCTGGATTGAGGCGGCGCGCGCGTGCTGGGCGCTCTACCGTCGAGTCAGCGGTTTCCCAGCCGTGTCCGTCGCCGGTGACGGGCGGGCGTAGTGTTGCCCCGGTTGTATACGCCGGGCACGGAGGTCACCTGTCCTGGCCCACCGCGGACGCGGATGGGCGGGGGCCTGTGGTCGCCGGGCCCGTGGCGGGTACGGCCACAGAAGTGGGCTGTCGGGGCGCGATCAGATAACGCGCCCTCGCCGGCCTGACCCCCTCGCGCACGACCGGCCCGCGTGGTTGCGGCGGCTCGGCGCGCGGGACCAAGCTGGGCTACTGACCCGGATACAGATTCGAGCAGGCAGACGTCTGGGTGGGAAGGAGCGCCGTGGGACCCCGGGTGCTCGTCGACGCCACCGCGGTTCCGGCGGATCGCGGCGGTGTCGGGCGCTATGTCGATGGGCTGGTCGCCGCCTTGGGCGCGGCCGGCGCCGATCTGGCGCTCGTGTGCCAAAGGTCGGACGAAGAACGGTACAGTCGGATGGCTCCGGATGCCACCGTTATGTCTGGTCCGGCGGCGATCGCGCACCGGCCGGCGCGTCTGGCCTGGGAACAGACCGGTCTTCCGCTGGTGGCCGAGCAGGTCGCCGCGGACGTGATCCACTCGCCGCACTACACGATGCCCCTGCGGGCACAGCGGCCGGTGTGCGTGACGATCCACGACGTGACGTTCTTCACCGAGCCGGAGATGCACACCGCCGTCAAGGGCACCTTCTTCCGCTCGGCGATGCGCACCGCCGTCCGCAAGGCCAACCGGATCATCGTCCCGTCCAAGGCGACCCGCGACGAGCTCGTCCGGGTCCTGGACGGCGAGTCGACGACGACCGACGTCGCCTACCACGGCGTCGACACGGCGACGTTCCACCCGCCGACGGAGGAGGACCGGCGCCGGGTGCGCATGCGCCTCGGCCTCGGCGACCGCCGGTACGTGGCCTTCCTCGGCATGCTTGAGCCGCGCAAGAACGTGCCGAACCTGATCCGGGCCTGGGCCGAGGCGGTGCACTGGCGCGACGAGCCACCGGCGCTGGTGCTCGCGGGCGGCTCCGGCTGGGACGACGAGGTGGACGCGGCCGTCGCCGCGGTGCCCAGCCACCTGCGGGTGTTGCGGCCCGGCTACCTGCGCTTCGCCGACCTGCCCGGCTACCTGGGCGGGGCCGAGCTGGTCGCCTACCCGTCGCACGGCGAGGGCTTCGGCCTGCCCGTGCTGGAGGCGATGGCCTGCGGCGCTCCGGTGCTGACCACCCCCCGGCTGTCGCTGCCGGAGGTGGGCGGCGACGCCGTCGCCTACACCCAGCCGGACGTCGACTCGATCGCCCGCGAGCTCGGCTCGCTGCTCGACGACGCCGAGCGGCGTTCACAGCTGTCCGCCGCGGGCCTGGCCCGAGCCGGCGAGTTCACCTGGGCCGCCAGCGCCGACGCCCACCTGGCCAGCTACGCCCGCGCTGTCGCAGAGGCTTGAACGGTCGGAACGGGCGCGAAGCGCCCGCCGACCGTTCAAGCCGGCTTGGGGCGGCGATCGGCCGGAACCGGCGCTTGCGCGCCTGCGGCCGCTCTGCCTGAGTCGGGCGCTTAGCGCCCTCCCCAACCCTGTATCGAGGTCGATGCGGATGTACGGGGGTGGTCGCTGTCCAGGGTCGGGATCTTGGTTGCGTGCCGCTCAGGTTCTTGGTCGCGTAGCGCTGTGCCCCGTCCCAACACCGGCAAGATCGGCGTTTTGGCCCTCAGGTGGTTGTAACCGGGGCGGTTTTACGACCACCTGAGGGCTAAAACGGCGATCAAGCCAGCCGGGCCGACCTTGCGGGGCTCGGCGCTAGGTGCGGGTAAGCGGGTCGGTTTGGGCGCGGGTTACCTTCTTGGGGAGTTCGCGGGGCAGTCGGGAAGAGGCGCTTGTGGTGAGTGTTGAGCCGGAGATCCGGGTTGTCGTTGTGACCTTCCGGTCTGGCGACATCATCGGGAACTTCCTGGACACGCTGGCGAAGGCCACCTCGCGCAGCTACGAGGTCGTCGTCGTCGACAACTCGCCCGAGCTGGACGCCCCGACGGCGGCCGCCGCCGAGCGGCCGGAGGTCCGGCTGGTCCGGCCGGGCCGCAACCTCGGCTATGGCGCCGCCGCGAACCGCGGGGCCGCCGGCGCGCGCGGCGGGTGGGTCGTCATCGCCAACGCCGACATCTCGTTCACCGCCGGATCGCTGGACGAGCTGGTCGAGGCCGGCGAGCGCTGGCCGAGCGGTGGCGCCTTCGGGCCGGGGATCATCAACCCGGACGGCGCGCTCTACCCGTCCGCCCGGGACCTGCCGTCGCTGGGCCGTGGCGCCGGGCACGCGCTGTTCGGCTGGTTCTGGCCGACGAACCCGTGGACGGCCTCCTACCGGCGGGAACGCGGCACCCCGACCGAGGCGACGGCCGGCTGGCTGTCCGGCTCGATCCAGTTGGTGCGGCGGGAGGCGTTCGAGTCGGTCGCCGGGTTCGACGAGTCGTACTTCATGTTCATGGAGGACGTCGATCTCGACCGTCGCCTCGGCGTCGCGGGCTGGAGCAGCGTCTACGTGCCGGGTGCCGTCGTCGAGCATCTTGGCGGGCATTCGACCAAGCGGACGTCGCGGCGCATGGTCGTCGCCCATCACCGCAGCATGCTGCGTTACCTGTGCCGGCAGTATGCGGGCCCGGCCTACCTGCCGCTGCGGATCCTGCTGACCGTGGGGCTGTCCGTCCGGCTGCTGGTCGCGCTGGCGGCCGCCAAGGACAGCGCCGGCGCCCGCACCACCCGCACGGCGGCGGATGTGTTGCCGGTGGCCCGTCGGCCGTGATCTGCCGGTGTTCGCCCGGTTCGTTGGCGTTCCGGTGGACATGCCCGGTCGATGAGTGCGATCCTGAAATGGTTGTTGGCTATCTGTGGTCGAAAGGTTTCGTAGCGAGACGATGACGCATCTGACGGGTTCATGCTGTGGCTGGTGAACCGCATACGGCTATGAGGTTGCGCTCGTGGTGCGATCACGGTCACTTCGGAAGGCGCCAGCAGCCCCTGGTTCCTGGTCTGGAAAACTTGGCTGCATGGACGCAGTGATGCTGGTGGGGGGCAAGGGGACTCGGCTTCGGCCCCTCACGATGTCAGCCCCCAAGCCGATGCTCCCGGTCGCCGGGGTGCCCGTCACCGCCCACATGCTCGCCCGGGCCCGCGACGCCGGCATCGACCGCGTCGTGCTCGCCACCTCGTACAAGGCCGAGGTGTTCGAGGAGTACTTCGGTGACGGGTCGTCGCTGGGCATCGAGCTTGCCTACGTGACCGAGACCGAGCCGCTGGGCACCGGCGGCGCCATCCGCAACGTCGCCGGCTTCCTGCGCTCCAAGCCGGACGACCCGGTCGTCATCTTCAACGGTGACATCCTGTCCGGCCTGGACATCGCGGCGCTCATCGACCGCCACCAGACGGCCGACACCGCGGTGACGCTGCACCTGACCCAGGTCGAGGACCCGCGCGCCTTCGGCGTCGTCCCGACGGACGACGACGGCCGGGTCACCGCGTTCCTGGAGAAGACCCCGGACCCGCCGACGAACCTGATCAACGCGGGCTGTTACGTCTTCCGCCGCTCGGTGATCGACCAGATCCCGGCCGGCCGGCCGGTGTCGGTCGAGCGGGAGACGTTCCCCGGCCTGCTGGCGGGCGGCGTGCCGATCGCCGCCTACGCGGACAGCACCTACTGGCTGGACCTGGGCACCCCGGCCGCGTTCGTGCGCGGCTCCCGTGACCTGGTGCAGGGGCGGATCGCGTCGTCCGCGCTGCCAGGGCCGGTGGGGGAGTCGCTGGTCCTCGGCGGGGCCACCATCGCGGCCGACGCCAAGCTGTGCGGCGGAGCCACGGTCGGCGCGGGCGCATCCGTGGGCTGCGGCGCGACCGTCGACGGCGCGGTGCTCTTCGACGGCTCCTCGGTCGGCGACGGCGCCGTGGTCCGCGACTCGGTCGTCGGCCGGGACGCGGTGATCTGCGACGGCGTCCAGCTGGACGGGGTCGTCGTCGGCGACGGCGCGCGCATCGAGCCCGGCAACGAGCTGCGGGCCGGGGTGCGGGTCTTCCCGGGCGCGACGCTGCTGGCCGGCTGCGTGCGGTTCAGCTCCGACAAGGCCTGAGCCCGCGGCGCCACGGGGCGCGGGCCGAGCGCCCGGCGATCAGGCCGGGCGCGGGTCGAGGCGGAAGACGCGCAGCACCCGGCCGTGTTCGGAGCCGGGCTCGTTCATCTTCTGGTACTCGGCGTAGCCGGGCCAGAAGGCGGTGAGCTTCGGCCAGATCGCATCGCGCTCGGCGCCGTCGACAAGGCGGGCCCGCAGTTCCTGCCGCTTGCCGTGGTGGACCACGGCGACGTCCGGGTGTGCCAGCAGGTTCGCCGTCCAGGCAGGATGATCGTGCCGGCCGTAGTTGCTGCCGACCAGCCAGAAGCCGTCGCCGTCGGGCATCGTCGCGAGCGGGGTTCTGCGCGCCAGCCCGGACTTCGCCCCGGTGTGCTCCAGCATGACCATCGGCAGCATCATCTGCCCGATCATCACGCGGCCGCCGCTGACCTTGTGCAGGGTCTTGTCGAGCTTCGGGACGACCGCCGGCCCGACCCGCTGGAATGCCGGGTGCAACGACAGCCCCTGCGCCATCCGCCCAAACCGCGTCCCTGGACCGATCTTCATGGGCCGGATGATAGCCGGGCCGGGTGATCAGGATGGGCCGCCGTCAGCCGCCCGACGCCGAGGCGGCCCCCGACCAAGGACTGGTAGGGGGCCGCCGGTGGACCTGCTCGGTGGGGGGCTAGGGGGCCGTCGTCGCGCCGTTCATGGTCGGCGACGACGTCGGGACCTGGGTGTTCGCGCCGTTCAGGGCGGGGATCGGGCCGCTGTCCGTGACGTTGAGCGTGCCGCCGGAGGCGCCCGACTCGGGCGCGGTCGGCGAGTCCCACGTCGCGCCGTCCAGGCTCGGGTTCGCGTACTGCTGGACGAACTGGAAGACGGCGTCCTGGGAGACCGTGCCGCAGCGCTGGGTGCGGTCCCAGGCCGTCAGGACGAAGTGGCGGTTGTCCGGGAAGACCGAGCGGGTCCAGGGGACCGCGATGAACCGGCTACCGGCCTGGCCCGCGACCTTCTGCAGCTCGGCGATCTGGGCGGTCGGCAGCTTCGAGTCGTACCAGCCGATCACGAAGCCGTGCTCCAGGTTGTGCACCGCCCGCTCGATCCGGATGCCCGAGGTCGGCGTGTAGAAGTGGATCGCGTCCGGCAGCGGGTCACCGTCGTGGTTGCCCGAGGACGGCGGCGACTGCGGGTAGTTGACCGTCTGGTCGGCGGTCACGTGCGTCTGGCCGACCTGGCGGTCGTTGACGACGCCGACGCAGCTGGCCGCCTGGGCCGCCGCCGTCGGGGCCGCCACGTAGCCGACCTTGTGGCTCGCCGACTTGCTCCGGCTGCTCCCGACGCTGAGCGTGATGACCACCGCCAGCACCACGACCGCGAGAGCACCCGCGGTCCCGTAGATGAGGAACGCGCGCTGGCGCTCCTTGCGGGCCTGCTCTCGGCGCAGCGCCTCGAGTCGGGCGTTCCGTTCGGCGGTCTTCTTAGCCACGGTGTCGCATCCTACGGGCCGTCCGTCCCGGACCTTCGCCCGCTCAGCGGTGCAGGATGAACGCGCCGGGATCCCGCGGTGGCCGCGCCGGCGCCGGAGCGGCCGGGTGGCCTACCGCGACGGCGCCCAGCGGCGCCCAGCCGGCCGGCAGATCCAGCACCGCACGGACGACGTCGGCGCAGAACAGGGTGCTCGACACCCAGGCCGAGCCGAGGCCCTCGGTCGCCAGCGCCACCAGGAAGTTCTGCACCCCGGCGCCGCCCGCGACGGTGAACATCCGCTCCTCGGCCCCGGCTCGCCGCGCGTCCGGGTAGGCGTGCGCGCCGTCGTCGGTGACCAGCGGGACGACCAGCACCGGCGCGTTCGCCAACACGTCGCCGCGGCGCAGCCGTCGCGCGATCGCGTCCTCGGGGAAGCCGTCGCGGCGCAGGTCCCGCGTCCACGCGGCCGTCATCGCGGCCAGCAGCTCGGCGCGCCGCTCGGCGACGACCACGAACCGCCACGGGGTGGTGTGGTGCGGCGCGGGCGCGGTCACCGCCGCGGCGACCGCCCGCTCGATCGCCGCCGGGTCGACGGCGGCGTCGCTGAACGCCCGGACGGTCCGCCGCTCGGTGAGCGCCGCCCGCCGGGCCTCCAGAGTCCCGAGGCGGAACATGTCCTCGGCCGGCGGGCGGACGATGGAGCGCACCCCGCGCCCGTCGTCGGCCACCACGGCGAAACCGCGGACGAGGGCGACCGGGGTGGCGGTGAGCTTGCCCTTCACCAGCTCGGCCGCGGCCGCCAGCTGGTCCGCCTCGGCGACCTCGGTCATCCCCAGCTCGTTGCCGTAGCCGTCGACGTCACCGATGTGGCTGCGCAGCGCGGCCATCCCGGCGAGGCCGATCGCCTGGTCGACGACGCCGCGCCGCCAGGGCCGGCCAGCGGTGTCGGACACGACGACCGCGACGTCGACCCCGCCGCAGCGCTGGGCGAGCCCGGCCCGCAGCCGGCGGGCGGATTCGTCGGAGTCCAGCGGGAGCAGCGCCAGGCTGTCCTTGGCGATGTTCGACGCGTCGACGCCGGCCGCCGCGAGCACGAAGCCGTGGCGGGTCTCGACGATCCGGGTCGGGCCACGGCTGGCGACGTCGCGGACGGTCTCCGCCTCGATCGCGTCGAGCCTGGCGGCCTCCCGGTCGCCGGTGACGCGCACGATCCGCCCCTCGGCCTTCGAAACGATCTTCGAGGTGACGACCAGGACGTCGCCGTCCCGCAGACCCAGCCCCGCGGCGCCCAGCGCCGTGGCGATCGCGGCCGCCAGGTCGTCGCCGGGCCGGATCTCGCCGAGCCCGGGAACCGGGTAGATCTGCAGCCCGTCGCGCACCGGGTCGACCGCCGCGGCCCGGCCCGGGCCGGTGACGTCGTGGCCAGGCTCAGACACCGGAGAGCTCCAGGGCGGCACGGACGATCGCGACGGTCGCGTCGAGGTCGGTCATCAGCAGCGGGCGGGCGACGACCCGGGCCCCCGGCACGGTCACGCCGGCGTCGACGGTGTCGACCAGCCAGCCGTCCAGCAGCCCCTTCGCCTCGCCAGCGGTCGCCCGCGAGCCGTAGTGCCGGCCGACCGCCTCGGCGGACGTCTCGACGCCGATCGCCTGGAGGCAGGCGTCGGCCATGCCCCGCACCGGGCTGCCGCCGATGATCGGTGAGACGCCGACGACGGGCGCGTTCGTGTCCCGGACGGCGTCCCGGATGCCGGGTACCGCGAGGATCGAGCCGACCGAGACGACCGGGTTCGACGGCGGCAGCAGCACCACGTCCGCCTCGGCGATCGCGTCGACCACGCCGGGCGCCGGCTTCGCGTCCGCCGCGCCGACCGAGACGATCGCCTCCGCCGGCACCCCGGCCCGCAGCCGCAGCCACCACTCCTGGAAGTGGATCGCCCGCCGGCCCTGCTCGTCGGTGATGACGACGTGGGTCTCGACCCGGTCGTCGCTCATCGGCAGCAGCCGGACGCCGGGTCGCCAGCGCTGGCAGAGCGCGGCGGTCACCTCGGAGAGCGGATAGCCGGCCGCGAGCATCTGGGTGCGGACCAGATGGGTCGCGAGGTCCCGGTCGCCGAGGCCGAACCAGTCCGGGCCGACCCCGTACTCCTTGAGCTCGGCGGCCACCGTGAACGTCTCGTCCTCGCGGCCCCAGCCCCGCTCGGCGGAGATCCCGCCGCCCAGGGTGTACATGACCGTGTCGAGGTCTGGGCTGATGTTGAGCCGGTGCAGGACGATGTCGTCACCGGTGTTGCCGATCACGGTCACGTCCGCCTCCGGCAGGGCAGCCTTCACCCCACGCAGAAACCGCGCGCCGCCGATGCCCCCAGCCAGGGCCGTCACCTTCACATGCTTGAGGCTATTGCGTGCCGCCGGGACCGGGCGCGGAGCGCCCTTCGGCGGCCCTGCATGGTTCGGGCGCTTGGCGCCTTCCCCAGCGTGGTTCTGGGTTGCGGGGAGGGTGCGGGGGTGTGTGCTTGTCCAGGGTCGGGAGCTGGGTTGCGCCTCGCTGGGTCGGTGTGGGCGACCTTCGGCGGTGCCGTGCGGCTCGGCGGTGGGCGCCGGTCTTTGATCGTCGTTTTGGCCCTGGCGTGGTCGTGATCTGGGTCCTCTGACAACCACCAGAGGGCCAAAACGGCGATCACTAGCACCGACTTGGCGGGCGGGAACCGGCCAGGCGCAGCCATGACCAGCCTGACCGCCGCGAACGCACGCAAGATCCCCTATGGGCGGAAAGCCCCCAAGATCTCCGAGATCGAAACGCAGCCAAGATCCCCACGAGCGGCACGCACCCAGGCCCCGACCCTGGGCAAGCGGACACCTCCGCACTCGTCGCCAACCCAGAACCACCTGGGCGAGGGCGCCAAGCGCCCGAAGCAGGGCAATCGGCCAGAGGCGCGGAGCGCCGTTTCTGGCCGGTGCCCTCAACCGGCGAGGGCCGCCAGGAGGTAGCGGACGAGGGTGCTGGTGGGGCGGGTGGGGGCCGGGTTGGCCAGGCCGCCCTCGATGGTGGCGACGACCGCCTCGGCCGCGACCTCGCGGTCCGGCTCGGGAACGAGGTCGGTCACGGCGGCGAGGGCCAGGCCGTGCAGCCATTCGTGCAGCCGCTCGTGGTAGGCCATCACCGGCGGTGCGTGCGGCGCCCGTTCGGCGACGCAGGGATGCAGGGTGCGGCGGCGTTCCACCGAGTCGAGCGCGGCGAACAGCCGGTCCGCCGGCTCGCCGGCCAGCTCGCCGATCCGGTCGACCTCGCCGTCCAGCAGCCGGTTGAGCACCGCGGCGAACGCATGGTCCTTGGTCCGGAAGTACCAGTACACCGAACCCGGTTCGATGCCGGCCGCGCGGGCGATCTCGGCCACGGACGTGCCGGCGAAGCCGTGGGCGAGGAACTGTTCCTCGGCGACGGCGAGCAGGGCGTCCACCCGCTCTTCGCGGGGAACCTCCTGGCGGTTGCGGGGCACCTGATCAGGGTAGCGAGGCCGGTCCCGACGAGTTGTGTTTCACGGCACTTCCTCGGAATGGCCGGACGCGGCAGGCACCTCCGGAGCCGTCGGCTACCGCGGCGACCGACCGTCGTGGCCTCCGTTTACGTCGCCGAACTGGCGCAGTGCGTGCCAGCCGGGGTGGGGCGCCCGGGGGCGGCAGGGACGGCAGAGGCGGCAGAGGCGACAGGTGGGCTAGATCTTCGCCGTCCGCCGTCCGCCGTCCGCCGTCCGCCGTCCGCCGTCCGCCGTCCGCCGTCGACCCGGCTGGATCATGACCGTCGAAGGCTGGGGCAGCGTTCCTCGCCCCGATCGGGGTGGCGCTCCGGTTCTGGCCGGCCAGGACGACCGTGACGGTCGCCGCTCCTGACCCGTGCCCGCTCCTGACCCGTGCCCGCTCCTGACCCGTGCCCGCTCCTGGCCCGCGCCAGCGGCCGGAGCCGGTTCGGGCGCTCGGATCCGTTTTGCGGCAGCTGTGAGTTATCGGACATGAGTAACGAGTGGTGATAGATCGGGTTGTGCCGGGGCAGGACCGTTCATGGGCGGATGGCCTCGTCATTGCTGTCGTAATCCTCTTGATTCCGCCCCAAGAGACCAGCGACAGTGGAATCCGAGTTGTTCGACCGTCGCCTAGTGGTCCCGCCGGCGCCGATCATGACTCTCCCTTGCGCCGACCGGGAGCCGCCAGGTTCGTGGGAGGGAAAGTCATGCCCGAGATCAGAAACGCGGCAACGGCCGGCTCCAGTGGGCGCCCGAGGCGGACCGATGTCCGATCGGCCTCGCTCAACCGGGCGTTGGCCGGTGCCCGTGCCCCGCAGGTCGCCGCCGCGCAACGCGTCCAGCTGCACCGTGACGTGTCCGACGCGGGCCGGCGCCGGGCGGCCCTGAGTGCGCTGGTGGCCGCCCGGCGCCGGACCAACTTCCTGCTGGGCACGCTCGATGGCCTGCGGCGCGGGGCCGATGGGCGCCGTGTGCCGGGCCAGTCGACGGGATAGACCGGCCCGCGGCCAAGGGAGCGTCGCCACCCCGGTGACCGGTGCCGGGGCTGGCGGCGCGGCGGCGCGAGGCTGGCGGGAAGTGCGGGCAGGGTGCCGGAGTTCGGACGGAGGGGCTGTTCTCTGGCGCGGGCGCCCGCGCCTGGTGCACAGTCCAGACCGTTCCCCGTCGGGACGGCGGCCGCCGTCCCGACGCGGTCCAGCCGACCCGCGTGGCCTTATCGAATGCAGGTGGACGCCTTGACCAACTCCGAGCCTCGCCCCGACCAGCCGTCGCCGAGCGCGCTGCGCCGGGCGCTGCGCCGGGCCAGGGACGGGGCGACGCTGGACGTCACCGAGGCGGCCGTGCTGCTGGCGGCCCGCGGCGACGACCTGCGCGACCTGTCCGCCTCGGCGGCTCGCGTGCGCGATGCCGGGCTCGGGTCGGGCGGCCGGGCCGGCGTCATCACGTATTCGCCGAAGGTGTTCATCCCCTTGACCCGGCTGTGTCGGGACCGTTGCCACTACTGCACGTTCGCGACCGTTCCGCACCGGCTGCCGGCGGCCTACCTGGAGATCGACGAGGTCCTGGAGATCGCGCGCGCCGGTGCGGCGGCGGGCTGCGCCGAGGCCCTGTTCACCCTCGGCGACAGGCCGGAGGACCGGTGGCCGGCCGCGCGCGAGTGGCTGGACGCGCACGGCTACGACTCGACGCTGGGCTACCTGCGGGCCGCCGCGATCGCGGTGCTGGAGGAGACCGGGCTGCTGCCGCACCTGAACCCCGGGGTGCTGAGCTGGGCCGAGCTCGCCCGGCTCAAGGCGGTCGCCCCGTCGATGGGGATGATGCTGGAGACCACGGCGCGGCGGCTGTTCACCGAACCCGGCGGCGCGCATTTCGGCTCCCCGGACAAGGACCCCGACGTGCGGCTGCGCATGCTGGAGGACGCCGGGCGCCTCAACATCCCGTTCACCACCGGCCTGCTGCTCGGCATCGGTGAGAACCGGCAGGAGCGGGCCGAGACGATCTTCGAGTTGCGCCGGATCTCGAAGGCGTACGGCTCGATCCAGGAAGTGATCGTCCAGAACTTCCGGGCCAAGGACGACACCGCGATGCGCGGCGAGCCGGACGTCGGCGCCGAGGAGCTGGCCGCCGCGGTCGCCGTCACCCGGCTCGTGCTGGGCCCCACGGCGAGGGTGCAGGCGCCGCCGAATCTGGTCGACAGGGACGAGTGCGCGCTGCTGATCGCCGCGGGCATCGACGACTGGGGCGGCGTCTCGCCGGTCACCCCCGACCATGTGAACCCGGAGCGGCCCTGGCCGGCGCTGGACGTGCTGGGTGAGGCGACCGCCGCGGCGGGCTTCGAGCTGCGGCCGAGGCTGACCGTCTACCCGCCGTATCAGTCGGAACCCTGGCTGGACCCCCGGCTCGCGGCGCACGTGGGTGCCCTGGCCGGCCCGGACGGGCTGCTGCGGCCGGGGGCGGTGCCCGTCGGTCTGCCCTGGCAGGAGCCCGACGGCGGCTTCACCGACAGCAGCGGGCGCACCGACCTCCACACCGCGATCGACACCGACGGCCGTAACACCGAGGCCCGGGTCGACTTCGACACCGTCTACGGCGACTGGGCCGAGCTGCGCACCCAGGTGAGCGCCGCGGGCACCGGAGTGGACGGCGTCATCGGCACCGGCTCCCGCGCCGTGGCCGCCGAGGGCACCGTGACGGGAGACGCGGACTCGGCGGCGGTCCCCGTCCAACTGGGGTCTCCGGTCGACGCCGGGGCGGGAGCCGGCGCGGGGACGTCAGCCGCGCCGGCGACCCGGCGCAGCGGTGACCCCGAGGTGCTGGCGGCGCTGCGGCACGCGGCCCAGGAGCCGGCCGGGCTCTCCGACGCCGAGGCGCTCGCGCTGTTCGGCGCGACCGGTCCGGAACTGGAGGCGCTGTGCCGGCTCGCCGACGACCTGCGCCGGGACACCGTGGGTGACGACGTCACCTACGTGATCAACCGCAACATCAACTTCACCAACGTCTGCTACACCGGCTGCCGGTTCTGCGCGTTCGCGCAGCGGCGCGGCGACGCCGACGCGTACACGCTGTCGTTCGCCGAGGTCGGCTCCCGGGCCACCGAGGCCTGGGAGATCGGCGCCACCGAGGTGTGCGTGCAGGGCGGCATCCACCCCGACCTGCCGGGCACGGCCTACTTCGACCTGGCCCGCGAGATCAAGAAGGCCGCGCCGGACATCCACCTGCACGCGTTCTCGCCCATGGAGGTCATGAACGGCGTCAGCCGGACCGGGCTGTCCGTCGCCGACTGGCTGACGGCCGCGAAGGAGGCCGGCGTCGACACGGTCCCCGGCACCGCGGCGGAGATCCTCGACGACGAGGTCCGCTGGGTGCTCACCAAGGGCAAGCTGCCGGCCGCGGCCTGGGTCGAGGTCATCACAACCGCTCATCGGGTCGGCCTGCGCTCATCGGCGACGATGATGTACGGCCACGTCGACACCCCGGCGCACTGGCTGGCCCACCTGCGGCTGCTGCGCTCGATCCAGGAGGACACCGGCGGCTTCACCGAGTTCGTCGCGCTGCCGTTCGTCCACCACAGCGCGCCGATCTATCTCGCGGGTGTGGCCCGTCCCGGCCCCACCGTCCAGGAGAACCGGGCGGTGCACGCGATGGCCCGGATCCTGCTGCACGGCGCGATCTCGAACATCCAGTGCTCGTGGGTGAAGCTCGGCACCGACGGCTGCCGAGCCGTGCTCGCCGGCGGCGTCAACGACATCGGCGGCACGCTGATGGAGGAGACGATCAGCCGAATGGCCGGCTCCCAGCATGGCTCCCGGCGCTCGATCGAGGAGCTGGAGGACGTCGCCACCGGCGCCGGCCGGCCCCCCCGCCAACGGACCACCACCTACGGGGAGGTCCCGCGGGAGAGGTTCGACGCAGCCAGGGTCGCCCCCAACCGCACCGCGCTCCCGCTCGTCTTCTGACCGTCTTCTGACCGGTCTCGAAGGCCGCGCGGCCGGCTGCGGAAAGCCGCCGTGTGCCCACCGGAGTCACTACATCCCGTAACTGGCTGTGGATGGCGCCGGAGCGTTGCAAGGTGGTCCGGGAGGGTACGCGGCCGTTGTCCCTTGCCGGACACGGCGCGATTCCGCAGGGTGTGCGCCGGACTGCGTCGCGTCTCGACGTGGTTGCCGCGGTGTGGTCTCCACAGCCGCGCGTAACGGGCAGCCGCTGGGAGAGGACCCTCCGTCACATCGCCCGGTGACTGTGAGCTATGGTCATGTCGCTGGTTGTAGAAGATGTTGCGCCGGTAGGGTTGACGTGGGCCGTCTTCGGCACGTGTAATTACCGGCGTGTCATTCCCCCCGCCGGGGGGGAGACTTCTGGTAATGCGACCCCCCGGTGTGGACACCAGTTACCTGCGCGCCGGCGCCCGGGGGGTGACCGACCGCACCGCGACGGGTCTGGAGGGGTCCTTTGATGGAGCACACCGACGCGGGCGTCCGAACGCCGCCAGTGGGCCTACGGACGCGCGAGGAGGACGAGCACGACCGCACGGCTGTGGGCCGCCCGGCCACGGCGCTGGGCCCGCGGCCCGGCGTCCTGGGCGTGACCCGCCCGCCCACGCCCCGGGCGCCCGTGGACGCGCACGCGACCGCGGAGCTGCGGGTGCCGACCCCCACGTCCTACGCCGGACGGGTCACGCCCGACGCCGGCTACGACCTCGTCCGCCCGGTGCCCGGCTCCGCGCAGCCGCTCGGCTACGCCACCACCCGCCGCGTCGAGGCCGTCGCGGTCCTTGACGACGCCGACGCGCGGGCCGAGGACACGAGGGTCGAGGACGTGACGGCGCAGGACACGGCCACCGAGGCCGACGAGCTCGACAGTGACGACGACACCGAGGACGACGCGGACGACGTCGACGACGAGCTCGACGACGACGAGCTCGACGCGGAGCTTCCCGGGCCCGGCCAGCCGGGCGGCGTCCCGGCCGGCGGCGCGAGCCGGCCGATGCTCGCCGAAGTGATCGACATCGGGCTGGGTGACCTGCTCGGCGAGGTCATGGAGTGGCAGGAGCGCGCCCTGTGCGCGCAGACCGACCCGGAGGCCTTCTTCCCGGAGAAGGGCGGCTCGACCCGGGAGGCCAAGCGCATCTGCTCGGGCTGCGAGGTCCGTACCGAGTGCCTCGAGTACGCGCTCGCCAACGACGAGCGGTTCGGTATCTGGGGCGGGATGTCCGAACGCGAACGGCGCAAGCAGCGCCGCCGGGCCGTATAGCCGGGCCGCGGGCACCCGGTGGAGACCGCGGTGGGCCAACAGGGTCCAACCGAACCTCCGCCGGGCGCGGGCGCCGGGGGCGATTCGTCGCGCTCGCGCCAAACAGCCGATCCGACCGGCTTGCGCGGCGGTGGGGACGTGGGGGCGTTCCCGGTGCCACCCGAGGGCCGGGTACTGGTCGTCGCCGTGGTCACGTCCGTCGTGGCCGGCCAGCGGTCCGCCCGCTCGCCCTGGGTGCCGGCCCAGCGGCCCCCGTCCTCCAACGGCCCGGTCGCTGATCTTCCGGCCGCCGTCGCGGGACAGAGCCGCGCGGTCGACCGGGTCGTTCTCGTCCCTGTCGCCGGGCCGTCGCCGGCCGCCGCCATCGTCCACGCGCTGCGGCACGAGACGCTGCCGCCGGACGGCGGATTCGTCTGGCTGCTCGACGAGACCAGCCGGCCGGCCCCCGACGCTCTCGATCGCCTGCTGGCCTGCGCGGCTCTCGATCCGGGCGCCGCCATTCTCGGTCCGACCGGCATCACCGTCGACCGCTCCGGCCGCCGCCGCCCCGCCCCAGGCGAGCCGATGGCGGTCCGTGACGTGCTGGCCGTCGACCGGGCCGGCGCCCTGGTGCGGGCCCCGGCCTGGCACCTGCTGAACGGTCCGAACCCGCTGGCGGGCCGGGCCGACGACCTCGATCTGTGCTGGCGGGCCTGGCGCGCGGGCCTGCGCGTCGTCGCCGTGCCGACCGCGCGGCTGCTGCCCGCTCCGGCGGGTGGGCCCGGCGCCGGACCGGCGGGCCGGGTCGCGCGGACCGACGCCCTCCGGGTCCGGATCGCGCAGTCCGGCTTCTGGGGCTCGCCGGCCGCGGTCGGCTGCGTCGTGCTGGCCGGACTGGCCCGCGCGGCTCTGACTCTGGGCCGCGGCCGGATCCGCGCCGCCGGGGTCGAGGCCCTGGTGCTGGCCGGCGCGCTCGCGGACCCCACCCGGCTGTGGCGGCTGCGGCGTCGCTCGGCGTCGCAGCGGCGGGTGCCGGCCCGGGCGCTGCGCGGACTGCTGCCTCGCCTCGCCAGACCCGGGCTCGTGCCGGGTCCGCCCCGCGTCGCCGCGACGCCCACCGTGGACCGGGCTCGCCGGCCGTTCCCGCTGGTCCAGCCCCCGGTGCTGCTGGCGGTGCTGCTGGCGGTCGCGGGCTGCGTCCTGACCGACCTGGGGCGCGACGGTGGCCGTCCGGCGCCGTTGCCGCGGGCGGCGGGACAGCTGTGGACGGCCGTGTGGTCCGGGTGGCTCGGGCCGGCCGGTGGGCTGCTCGGCGGTCCCGGGCCAGCGCCCCCGTGGACCCCGATGCTCGCGTTGCTGTCCTCGGCGCTGGGCGGGCGGCCCGAGTTCGCCGCCCGGATCCTGGTCGCCGGGGCGGCGGCGCTGGCCGGGCTCGCCGCCTATCGCGCGGCCGGGACGCTCGGTGGGCTCGCGCGGCGCCGGTGGGCCAGGGCCGGGCTCGCGGCCTGTTACGCCCTGGCGCCACCGGTCACCGCGGCCGCCCAGGCCGGGAGCCTGGCCGCCGTCGGTTCCTGCGTGGCGGCCCCCGTGCTGCTCGCCGCCGCCGCCCGGGCGCTGGCTCCGTCCGGGGCCCAGCTGAGCTCGCGGACCGGCCCAGGCCCGGTGGGGACCGGTTGGGTGAGCTGGTGGGTGCTGGCCGGGGCGTTGCTGATCGGCGTCGCGTGCGCGTCCGGCCTGCTGCCGGTGGCCGCCGTGGGATTGGTCGCCGCCGTGATCGCGGCCGGGCGGCGCGCGGAGCCGGGCGAGACCTGGGGAGACTCGTCGCCGGCCGGGCGCGCTGCCGCGCCCGGTGCGTGGCGGCTGATCGGCCGGGTCGGCGTCGTGCTGCTGGTGGGCTGCGCGCCGCTGTTGCCGGCGCTCGGGACCGCGGCGCGCGGCGGCCTGCTGGGGGTGCTGTCGGTACTCGTCGATGAGCCGGACCGAGCCGGCGTCGACGCCCACGCGGTGGGGATCTTCGCCGCGGTCTGCGCGTTCGCCACGGTGCTCGGCGGGCGGGCCGTGCGCACGGGGGTCGTCGTCTGCTGGCTGGTGGCCGCGGCCGGCTGGGTCACCGGCCAGGACCCGCTCGCCGCCGCCGGGCTGCTCGCCGGGGTCGGCCTTGCCTGGTCCGCCCGCCGGGACCTGGGCGGCGCCCGTCCGGCGCCTGGCCCGCAAAGTCGGCGAGCGCGGCCGGGCCGGTCGCGCCGGGTCCTGGCTCTGGCGCTGTCCGCGGTGCTCGTCGCTGGGCCCGTTCTGCTCTTCGTCCGGACCGCTGGCTGGCTCGGCCGCACCCCTGAGCCGGTGAGCTGGCGTGACTCGGGCGGCCTCGTTGCCCGGCCGGCCGCCGCGACGGCCGGCGACGGGCCCGCCGCCGCGGCCGATCCGTCCGATGCCGCCCGCACCCTCGTGCTGCGTCCGTCGGCCGGGGGCGTGACCTACACGCTGACCGCCGGGCCAGGCCCGACCCTGGTCGACACCGCCGGCGACCCGTCCCGGCCGGCGCGTGAGTTTCTCGCGGCCGTGGTGGCCGACCTCTCCGTCGGCGGCGGCTGGGGCGCCTCGGCGCTGCCGGCGCTTGGCGTGGACGAGGTCTGGATCCCGGCCGGCGCCGGTCCGGGTCAGTCGGTGGCGAGCCCGGCCACCACCGACGCCGGCCCGGACCTGACCGGCCAGCCGAGCGGCGCCACGGCCGCCGGCGGCGGGACGACGTTCACCGCGGGCGGGCTCGTCGCCGCCCTCGACGCGGCCGACGGGCTCGAACGGGACCAGCCCAGGCAGGACGGCTACTACTGGCGCCTCGGGCCGGCGGCCGGCCCGGTGGCCGAGCTGCGGCTACTCGCGCCTGGCTCCGTGTCGCACACCGACGTCGCCGCCGCCCGGGGTGCGCGGCCCGGCACCGTCGCGGCGGCCCGGACCGCCGTCGCCGACCGCGTGGTGACCGGGCCGGGACTGGCTCTGGCCGGGCTCACCCGGACCTCGGGCGGGACCTCGGTGGACGCGCGGGTGCCCGCCGGTGCGGCCGGCCGCCTGCTGGTGCTCGCCGACCCGGCCGACCCGGGCTGGCGGGCCACGCTGGCCGGTCGTCGGCTCGTCCCGGTGACCGCCTGGGGCTGGGCACAGGGATTCGTCGTGCCCGCTGGGCCGGCCGGCGAGGTGCGGGTCCGCTACGACCACAGCGCGCACCGGGCGTGGGTGCTGGCCGAGGCGGCCGCCGTCGCCGCCTTCCTGCTGTCGGCGCCGGTCCTCGCGCTGGCGGCCGGACGTCGCCGCCGGGAGTCCGCCGGTCGCGGAGCGACTCGATGAGGCCGGCCGGCGGCCCGGCCCGGCGGTGGGGTGCCACGTCCGGGGGGCTGGGCTTCGCGGTCGTGGGGACGGCGGCGATCGCGGCCGCCGCGGTGCTGATGCCCGGTGGGCGTCCGGGCCCGGTGCCGGCCGGCGAGCCGGTCAGCGCGCAGACGGCCTATCGGACCGGTCTGCCGCCGACCAGTCGTGCCCTCGTCTGCCCCGACCTCGGCGCCGCCGGCCGGGTGGCGAACAGGGTCGACCTGGCTCGGCTCGGTACCGCCGGCCGGGTGACCGCGGCGCTCGTCGGCGCCGGGGCCGACAGTGGCCAAGGGCACAGATCCTCCGGCCAGGCCGACGGCGCAGCGGCGCACTGGCGGCCGCCGTCCGGGCCACTGCTCGGCCCCGACGAGAGCCGGGGCGCACTGGCGGTCCCGGGTGCGCAGGAGCCACCCATCGCGCTACCGGCCGCCCCCGACCTGTCCACGCTGGCTGGCCTGCCGGCAGACCAGCTCGACAAGCTGTCAGCCCTCAAGGCGCGGTCCGACCAGTCGGCGCTCGAGGCCCTGGCGGCGCTGTCGCCGGCCGACCGGGCTGGGCTCGCCGCCCGCGTCGCGCCGCCCGACCTCTCGGCGCTGGCGGGGCTCTCCGCGACGGACCGGGCTGGGCTCACCCGCCTCGCGGTGTCGGCGGGGCGGCCGATGGTGCTGCGGGGGAGCGCGGTCTCCCAGCTGTCGGCGACGGTGACCGCGCCTGGTGGGGGCTCCGGTCCGGTCCGTGCCGCCTGCGCCCCCACCGGCGGCACGGCCTGGTTCGCCGGACCCGCGACCGGGGCGGGCCACGACCCCCTCCTGTTCGCGACGAACCTGGGCTCCCAACCGGCCCGGATCACGGTGCGGGTGCTCACACCAGGCCAGGCGCCGGCCTCGACCGAGCTGGCGGTGGCGCCCGGCGCGACCGTGAGCCACCGGATCGCGGCCGTCGCGCCGGAGGCCGCGGCCACCGTCGTCGACGTCGAGGCCCGGGCCGGCCGGGTCCGGTCCTGGCTCGTCGACCGGCCGAGCAACGGCGTGGCCTGGGACCTCGCGCCGGTCCCTGACACGGCGGCTCCGGGGGGTCGGGTGCTGCTCGGCCCGGTCGTCGCGCCGTCCGGCGCGGGTGGGGCCACGACGGAGCTGGTCGTCGCCGCGCCGGGAGCCGACGCCCGGGTGCGGGTCCGGGTGGTGACGAACAGTGGCCATCCGGTCAGCCCGGCCGGGCTGGACGACATCGCGGTGCCCGGCGGCGAGGCGGTGGCGATTCCGGTGACGCTGCCCCGCGCGGAGGCGGCGGCCGTGCTCGTCGACGCGCTCGGCCCGGCGCCGGTCGTCGCGGGCCTCGGCCTCGCCGCGGGGGCCGTCGACCCGGACACGTCCGCGACGCCCGCCGGCGGTCCGGCCGGCGGCTACCCGACCTGGGTGTCCGGCACGCCGCTGTTGGCGGCCGCGCCGGCCGACGGCGGACCGGACCGCCCGGCGGACCGTCCGCCCGTGCCCTACGTCGACGTGCCGCCCGTTCCTGCCGACGGTGCCGGCGCGCTGCTGCTGGCCGCGCCGGCGGGAACGGCGACGGTCCGGGTCGACGGCTACACCGTCTCCGTCCCGGCCGGGCGCGCGGTCAGGGTCCCGCTGCCGGCCCGCTACGCCGGTGGCGGCCTGACCGTTCTGGCCGGCCCGGTCGCTGTCACCGAGTTGCTGGGCGCGGCGGGCAAGTCCACGGCCGCGCCGGACCCGAAGGCCGATCCCGCGGCGCTCGGCGACCCGACGCCGACCACGGTCAGCTCGGTGCTGCCGCTGGCGCCGCCGGACCCGATCGGCCCGGCCGTCCTGGTCGACGACCCGGCCGCCGGGTAGCGCCTCCCGTTAGGCGCGCACGCCGGGGCGGGCGGCGAACACGCGGCCGGCGCCGCGCAGCGTGACGGTGGCCGGCCCGGTGAGCATCGCGGCCTGGCCCCGGGTGAGCCGCAGTGACGACCCGCCGGTAGCCGCGCCCGCCGCCGCGTCCTCGCCCTTACCGGCGTCCGCCTCGGCGGCCTCGCCCGCGGGGGCTTCGGTGGTGGCCGGGCCGGTCCCGGTGATCTCGACGTCGACGGTGCCGTCGACGGCCAGCAGGACGGCCGGGCGGTTCAGGGTGACCTCGCCACCGGCGCAGATCGCCTCGGCGAGCACGAAGTCGTCGACCGGGACCGGCCAGTAGCGCACCAGCCCACCCGCGCCGGCCCGCAGCGTGCTCGCCCGCAGCACCGGAGCGTCCGACGGGGCCGGGTCGACCAGCCGGAGCAGCTCGTCGACGTCGATGTGCTTGGGGGTCAGGCCGCCGCGCAGGACGTTGTCGGACGTCGCCATGATCTCGATGCCGACGCCGTGCACGTAGGCGTGCAGCAGGCGGGCGGGCTGGAACAACGCCTCGCCGGGGCTGAGCGTGACGTCGTTGAGCAGCAGCGCGGCGGCGATGCCGACGTCGCCGGGATGGGCGGCGGCGAGCCGGCCGACCAGGTCGGCGGCCCTGGCCAGGTCTGTGGCACCAGACGAGGGGGCACCAGACGAGGTGGCACCGGACGAGGCCTCGGCCCGTTGCGCGATCGTCGCCGCCGCGCGGGTGAGCTCGCCGGCCAGCCCCCGGCCGCGTTCGCGCGGCAGCGTCAGCAGGGTGCGCAGCACCGTCGCGGCGCCGCCGTTCGGGTCCGTCGCCAGCGGGCGGAAGGCGGCCGAGAGGTCGGCGACGTCGAACGCCTCGATGACGGCGAGCGTGCGGGCCGGCACGCGGACGCCGGCCAGCGCCCGGAACGGGGTGAGCGCGACGATCAGCTCGGGCTTGTGGTTCGGGTCGCGGTAGCGGCGCTCGGGCGCGCTGCGCGGCACGCCGGCCCGCTCCTCGGCGTCGAAGCCGGCCCGGGCCTGCGCCCGGTCGGGGTGCACCTGCAGCGACAGCGCCTTCTCGGCCGCGAGCACCTTCAGCAGGAAGGGCAGCTGGCCGACCAGCTCGGCGGCCGGGCGGCGCCGGCCGGCGTCATCGCAGTCGGACGGGGCGACGGGGTGGGTGCCCAGCCACAGCTCGGCGGCGGGCTCACCGCTGGGCGCCTCGCCGAGCAGGTCGTAGATCGCGTCGGGTGAGCCCCAGGCATAGTGCTGGACCTGGCCGAACAGCGGCAGCACCCGGGGGCTCACCGCCCCGGCGGCCTGGGCCACCCCCCCGGCGGGCCGGGGCACCGGGGCACCGGCGATCTGGGTGTCTGCGCTCATCGTGTCGCGCTCATCGTGTCGCTCTCCAGCTGGCCGGGGCTTCGCCGATCGACCACAGAGTACGGGCCGGCCGTTACTCTTCCTCGCCCCAGCCGTGGCCTTCGGGGTCGATGACGGCCGGATCGACGCCAAGCATGTCGGCGACCTCGTGAATGATCGCGTCGAGGACGAGCTCGGCCAGGTCCTCGGTGTCGACCGCACGGGCCTCCAGGGGGCGCCGGTAGACGACGATGCGCCGAGGCGTCGCGGACCGGCCCCGGCCGGTGGCGGGCTGGTAGAGGGCCAGCGGGACGACGTCGTCGGAGACGCCCACCGGTGGCACGTCCTCCACCGCGAACTCGACGCCGGCCAGCTGGTCCGACCAGCGCAGGTCGAGATGCTCCACGGCGTCGAGGACGAGATCGTCGAAACGCTCGCCGCGGGTCGAGTACGCGGGGACGTCCGGCGGGAACAGGGTGCCGCGCATCCCGCGACCGCGCCGGTCGCGGCGGCGGCGGGGTGGGATCGGCCGCCGGGTGGCGACCGGTAGCCGGACGGTAGCCGGGCGCTCGGGAGCGGCGGGCTGGGCCGAGGCGGCCGCTGACACCGAAGGCGCCGCCGAAGCCGCCGCCGGCTCAGAACGAGCCGCGGAATCGGAGCCAGCCGCGGAGTCGGAGCCAGCGGTTTCGTCCACCACCGAGCCAGCGTAGCCGGCCGCGGCACGGCTCGGCGCCGACCCGCGTGGCGTGATCCAGGCCGGTCAGGCGGGACGGCCCGGCGAGTGGAGCGCCCGGCCGCGGCGCCGGGTGTGCGAGAGGGCTGAAATCCGCGCAATTGGAAGCGCAGAGTGATTGGATGAGGCAGTTTACGTCACGAGCGTGGCTTGTCCGGCGCGACACGGCGGCCGGTGGTGGCCGCCGCCCGTTCCGGGGTCTACCGTCCGGAACGTGAAGCCCCGGCGCTGCTCCCGCTCGGCCTGTTCCGCGGTCGCGGTCGCCACGCTCACCTATGCCTACGCGGAGTCCACCGCGGTGCTCGGGCCGCTGTCGCCGTACGTCGAGCCTCACTCGTACGACCTGTGCGGGCCGCACGCCGACCGGCTGACCGTCCCGCGCGGCTGGGCGGTCGTGCGCCTCGACCCGGAGCCTCCGCGCAACCCGGCCACCGACGACCTGGAAGCGCTGGCCGACGTCGTCCGAGAGGTCGCGCGCCCCGCGCCGCTGCCCGGTGACGCGCCCGGCTACGGGCCGGTCCAGAGCTACGGCCCCGTCCCGGGCCACGGGCCGGTCGTCGGCGCGGGTCAGGAACCTCCGCGCGACGATCCCGGTGGCCGCCGAGGCCACCTGCGCGCGGTTCCCACATCCTGACCTGGTGGGACCGGGCTGACCTGGGGCGACCGGGCTGACCTGGTGCGACCGAGCTGACCTGGTGCGACCGAGCTGACCTGGGGCGAGCGAGCCCCGGCTCCCGGGCCCTCGGAGATCCTCCCGCCCGGCGTGGTGGATAGGGTCACTGCGACGCCGAGACCGCGCGACACGCGCTGACCATGTCGCCCGGCGGGCGTCGACCGGATCCGCGTCCATGGGACTGTTGTTCCGTGTGACTGTGGAGACGAGCCGGGCGGTGACAGCCGCCGCCGATACGGGGTGCGGAAGGTGGAGGGCAATGGGGCTTGACCTCGCCCGGATCTTCAAGGCGTATGACGTGCGCGGGGTCGTGCCGTCCGAGTTCGACGCGGACATCGCTCGCGCCACCGGCGCGGCGTTCGTCCGGCTGTTGGACGCCAAGGAGATCGTGATCGCGCACGACATGCGCGAGTCGTCCGGTCCGCTGTCCGCGGCGTTCGCCGAGGGCGCCACGAGCCAGGGCGCCGACGTCGTGCTCGCCGGGCTCGGGTCGACGGACCTGCTGTACTTCGCCGCCGGCTCGCTGAACCTGCCGGGCGCGATGTTCACCGCGTCGCACAACCCGGCCAAGTACAACGGCATCAAGATGTGCCGCGCCGGCGCCGCGCCCATCGGGCAGGAGACCGGTCTGGCCGAGATCCGCGACATGGTCGCGACCGGGGTCCCCGCGTACACCGGAACGCCCGGCTCGGTCCGCGAGGTGGACCTGCTGGAGGCCTACGTCGCCCACCTGCGCACGCTGGTCGACCTGTCCGGCATCCGGCCGCTGAAGGTCGTGGTCGACGCCGGCAACGGCATGGGCGGCTACACCGTGCCGGCGGCCCTCGCCGGCCTGCCGCTCGACGTCGTCCCGCTCTACTTCGAGCTGGACGGCAGCTTCCCGAACCACGAGGCGAACCCGATCGAGCCGGAGAACCTGCGCGACCTGCAGAAGGCCGTCCGCGACAGCGGCGCCGACATCGGCCTCGCCTTCGACGGCGACGCCGACCGCTGCTTCGTCGTCGACGAGCGCGGCGAGCTGGTCACCCCATCCACCATCACCGCGCTGGTCGCGGAGCGGGAGCTCGCCCGCGAGCCTGGCGGGACCATCATCCACAACGTGATCGTCAGCAAGGCGGTCCCGGAGCTGGTCCGCAAGCTCGGCGCCGTCCCGGTGCGCACCCGCGTCGGGCACTCGTTCATCAAGGGTGAGATGGCCCGGACGGGCGCCATCTTCGGCGGCGAGCACTCGGGCCACTTCTACTTCCGGGACTTCTGGCGGGCCGACTCGGGGATGCTCGCGGCCCTGCACGTCCTCGCCGCGCTCGGCGGCCAGGCCGGCCCGCTCTCGGCCCTGCTCGACGGCTACGCTCCGTACGCCGTGTCCGGGGAGATCAACTCGGAGGTCGCCGACGCGGCCGCGTCGATGAAGGCCATCGAGGCCGAGTACGCGCACAAGGCCACCGATATCGACCACCTGGACGGCCTGACCATCTCGCTCGCGGACGGCTCGTGGTTCAACCTGCGGCCGTCCAACACCGAACCGCTGCTGCGCCTCAACGTCGAGGCGGGGGATGATGACACCATGAGCCGGCTGAGGGACGAGGTCCTGGCCAGCATCCGTGGTGGAAGGGACTGAAGCGCACAATGAGCCTCGATCCGCTGCTTTTGGAGATCCTCGCCTGCCCGTGTCCGCAGCACGCCCCGCTGCGTCAGGACACGCTGGCCGGCGCCCCGGTCCTCGTCTGCACCGCCTGCAACCTGGCGTTCCCGGTGCGCGACGACATTCCGGTGATGCTGCTCGACGAAGCGAGTCCGTTCCCGGAGGCCGCCGCCCCGGCGACGTCCTGAGCGATGAGTGGGGCCGGGCTGGCGGCCCCACTCCGCGGCCGGGCCGATCGTGCCCTTCCAGCCGGTTCACCGGGTCGGGCGGGTGTGAGGGCGGTTGACTAGCACGGTGTACGTCGACGAAAGCGTCCTGGACGACCCGGCGCGACTGGCCGTGGCCGACCCCGGGGACCTGCTGCGGGAGCTCGCGACCGGCGGCCGGCAGATCCGGGAGACTTGGCGCCTCGCCGAGGAGGCCGGAGCGGCCCAGCTCGGTGCCGACGGGCGGCCCCGGGCCGTCCTGGTCGTCGGCACCGGGGCCGCCGCCGGCGCGGCCGACGTGCTCGTCGCCGCGGCCGGCGCCGTCAGCCCCGTCCCGGTCATCGGCCATCACGATCATGGACTGCCCGGCTGGGTAGGCGTGGCCGACGTCGTTCTCGCCGTCTCCGGCTCTGGACGTTCGCCGCTGACCCTGACCGCGGTCGAGGACGCGGCTCGCCGCGGCTGCCGCATCCTCGCCGTCGGCCCGCCCGACACCCCCTTGCACTACCTGGCCGACCGGGCCAGGGCGCCCTTCGTCAAGATCGATGGCACCCGGCCGGAGCGGGCCAGCCTGTGGGCGCTGGCCACCCCGCTGCTGGCCGTGGGCGCAGCGCTGGGGGTCTGCCGGGACGCCGCCGCCGGCGTCGAGGCGGCCGCGGCCCGGCTGGAGGAGATCGCCGGGCGCAGCCGGCCGTCCAGCGAGTCGTTCGTCAACCCGGCGAAGCTGCTCGCCTTGGAGCTGGCCGGCACCCTTCCGATCATCTGGGGCACCTCGCAGGCGACCTCGGCGGCGGCCAGCCGGGCGGCCACCCAGCTCGCCGTCACGGCGAAGTACCCGGTGCTGCACGGCGGCCTGCCGCACCCGGGGATCTACCAGATCGCCGCCTTCGACGGCGTCTTCGGCGCCCGCGCCGCGGCGGCCGACGCCGGGAACGACGAGCTCGACGAGTTCTTCCGGGACCGGGTCGACGACGAGATGACCACCCGGCTGCGGCTGATCCTGCTGCGCGACCCGGGGCACGAGCATCCGGACGTGACCCGCCGCGCGGAGGCGGTCGTCCGGGTCGCCGCCGAGCGCGGGGTCGGGGTCACCGAGCTGTCCGCGACGGGCAGCCACCCGGTCGAGCGGATGGCCTCCCTGGTCGGCCTGCTGGACTACGCGTCGGTCTACCTGGCGATGCTGATCGGCATCGACCCGAGCCTCGAACCAGCCATCCACGACCTCGACCGCGTCCGCTGACGCTGCGGACGCGGGGCCCCCGCAGCGCGCACGCCGCCACCGTCGTTCAGTGATCGCCGTTCTGGCCCTCTGGTGGTCGTGAGTACTTTCTGGTCACGACCAGTCGAGGGCCAAAACGGCGATCAACAGCGGCCAGGTGATGCCGGATCGGCCGCGCTAGTGGCCGTTGCCGTTGCCATTTCCGTCGCCCTGGCCTGGGAGGCGCGGGCCCGTGGTGTCGCCCCCCTGGCCAGGTGTCAGCGGGGTGACGGTGACCGTGCCTGGCTGGCCTGACGGGGCGGTAATCGGCTGGCCGGTCAGCGGGTCGATCAGCACGCCAGGGGACGGCGGCGGCGCCGCCGCGCCGTCGGTCTGGAAGCCGCCCTTCGTGCCCTGAGCGACCGTCGGGTCGGCCTTGGGCAACGGCTCCACCGGTGTGCCCTGTAGCGCCGGCTTCAACGTCCGGCTGAAGATCAGAGCCGGCAGACCGCCGCCGAAGACCTCAGGCCAGGTCTTCCCGTCCGCCTTGAGGCCGGCGAGGTTGTACTTCGAGCCACGGGGGTCGCCGAGCGCGACCGCGGCGGCCATCTGCGGGGTGAAGCCGACGAACCAGGCACTGGAGTAGTTGTCGTTGGTCCCGGTCTTGCCGGCGGCGGGGCGCCCGATGTTCGCGTTCGGGGAACCGGTGCCGTTGGTGATGACTCCGGCCAGCACGCTCGCGACCGTGTCCGCGATCCCCTCGGAGATGGCCTGCTTGCACTCGGGCTTCGGCGCGATGTCGACGTTCTCCTTGGAGGAGTCGGTCGCCGAGGTCACGAACCGCGGTGTGCAGTACTTCCCACCGGAGGCGAAGACCGCGTAGGCGCTGGCCATGTCGAGCGGCGCGATCTGCGTGTTCTGGCTGAGCGTCAGTCCACCGAAGGTCGGGCCGAGTTCCACCTTCCCATTGGCGTCCGTCGGCGCGTCGCTCTGCGGGATCCCGAGGCGTCGCGCCATGGCCCAGACATTCGTCACGCCGACCTTGGCCTCGAGCTGGATGTAGTACGTGTTGACCGACTGCCAGGTGCCGTCCCGCATGTCGAAGGCGCCGGACTCCGAGTCCGCGGAGTTGGAATAGCCGTCCGGGCACTTCTTGTCGTCCGTCGTGATGGGAAAGATGCTCTTGATCTCAGGCCACGTGTCGGCGTTCAGGCAGCTCGGCGAGTAGAAACCCGTGGACAGGCCGTAGCCCTGCTCGAGCGCCGTGGCCATGGTGAACGCCTTGAAGGCCGAGCCAGGCTCGAACCCTCCGGTACTGGGCGCGAAGGCGGGAAGGTTGATCTTGGTCTGGTTCTGGCTGGTGTCGGCGCCGAAGTTCCGGTTCTCGGCCATCGCCAGGATGTTTCCGGTGCCGGGTTGGACGACCACGATGGGCGCGACGGCCCGGCTGTCCCGCCCGATCGTCGTGTCGACGGCGTTCTGCGCCGCCTCCTGCGCCTTCATGTCGAGGGTCGTGTGGATCTGCAGGCCACCCTCGTACAGCCTCCGCTGCCGCTCTTCCTTGGTGGAACCGAGCGCCGGGTCGCTGGACAGCTCGGTTCGGACGTAGTCACAGAAGAAGGGCGCGATGGAATTGCTGCAGGAGTCGAGCGTGGTGCCTTCCGTGGTGTTCAGCGTGATCGGCAGCTGCTTGGCCCCGGTGGCCTGGGTCGCCGAGATGTACTTCGACGTCACCATGTGGTCGAGGACCTCGTTGCGCCGCGTGGTGGCCGCCGCCTTGTTGGTGGTCGGGTCGTAGCGCGACGGGCTCTGCACCAGACCGGCGAGCAGCGCGGCCTGGCCCAGGGTCAGGTCCTTCACGTTCACGTTGAAGTAGTGCTCCGCCGCGGTGCCGACACCGTAGGCGCCGTCGCCGAAGTAGGCGATGTTGAGGTAGCGGGTGAGAATCTCGTCCTTGGGGAGGATCTTCTCGAGGGCCGACGCGTAGCGCAGCTCCTGGATCTTGCGGCCGACCGACGGGTCCGTCGCGGCCTTCCGTTCGGCCGGGGTGGTCGCGTTCTGCAGCAGCACGTTCTTCACGTACTGCTGGGTCAGGGTCGAACCGCCCTGCTGGACGTCGCCGGCCTGGCTGTTACGCAGGGCGGCGCGCAGGACGCCCTTCGGGTCGAAGCCGCCGTGCTCGTAGAACCGGGCGTCCTCGATCGCGACGATCGCCTGGCGCATCACCGTGGGGATCTGGTTCCCCTCCACGACGACGCGGTTCTCGGCGCCGTGCAGCGTGGCGACGACGGTGCCGTTGGAGGCGAGGATCTGCGAGTTCTGCGGCAGTGGTGGGGTCGCCAGTACCGAGGGCAGGTCCAGGTAGTGGTCGGCGGACGCCTTGGCGAACAGGCCCAGCCCGGAGACGAGTGGCAGGGCGAGCAGCGCCACCACCAGCGCGATGGCCAGCGAGATGATCGCGGCCCGGCCACCGAACGCGCGCACGGGGCTGCTCGGGGGCGGCGTCGAAGCCGGCGCGAGCGGGAGGTCGAGCACCGAGCGTCCGCCACCCTCGTCTCTGCCGTGCCGCGTGTCCGCGGTGTCACGGTCCTTGACCGCGGCGCCCCCGCCGCGGCCGAGGCGGCCGCCTTGGCCGCCCGCGTGCCTACCGGCGGGGATCGAGCCGTCGGCGCGACGTGCCGACCGACTGGATCCCGCCACCGATGTCTGCGTGTCCCGTCCGGCAGCCGTGGCCGTCACCCCCAGCGCGAGAGTCCGTGACGTCGGCCCGGCCAGTCGGGACGGGGACGTGTCCGGTGGACCTGTCAAGCATGCGTGAGCTGCCGGAAGGTCGCCCGGCGGCGTCCGGCGGCGGCGCCCGGACTGTGTGCCGCCGCCCCGGTACTGCCCGCGCGCTCGGTCGTCGCGGGCATGGACAACCGTACCGGATGCGCCTATGGCTGGACGGGACGGTGTCAGGGCAGGTCGAGGAGGCGTCGGGCCTTCTGCGCCTCGAAGTCCAGGGCGGCGACCGGGGGGTGCGGGGCGATCCGGCGGGTCAGCTCACCCAGCCGGCGCACGTCGGCGGCGACCGCCGGCTCGGCGAGCACCCGTACCGCGAAGGCCAGGTCGCTCGGGCTGATCTGGTAGCGGCGCTCCAGCTCGTCCGCGTACGCGGCCGCGACCAGCTCGCGCTCGCCGTACTCCCGATGGCCACCGGCCGAGCGGGCCGGCGCCACCAGCCCGAGCGACTCCCGGTAGCGCAGCATCCGCGGCGTCGTCTCCAGGACGGCGGCGGCCCGCGCGATCGGCAGCCGCTGCTCCGGGCGCAGCCGGACCTTCGCCCGCAGCCGCTCCAGCACCTCGCGCACGAACCGTTCCTCCCGCACCTGGGCCTCGGCGTACGCGCGCCGCGCGGTCGGCAGCCAGGTGGCGGCCCGGCCGGAGAGGTCGCGACCGTCGGCGCTGCTCTGGCCGGTGCCGTTGGCGGGGTTGCCGGCGGTCGCGGGGCCCGGTCTGCGAGCGATCACGAGGCGAAGCGTAGCCCGGGGTGCCTTGGTTGGCACTTAATCTTACATCTCTCTGTCAGCTTCGTTGACACTCCGCGTTCGTCGGCCGATGGTCGAGACGGTGAACCTGACCATTTCTCGGGCCGCTTCGCGGGCCGTTGCCCCGGCGCTCGCAGGGAGGATCTGAACGTGACCATCGCCGCGTCAGCCCCGGTGCCCCAGGGCGCCCTGCCCAAGCACGACGTCGCCGACCTGTCGCTGGCCGATCAGGGCGTGGCCCGGATCGAGTGGGCCGACCGGGCAATGCCGGTGCTGCGCCAGGTGCGGGCCCGGTTCGCCAGGGAGCGGCCGTTCGCGGGCAGCCGGATCGCCGCGTGCCTGCACGTCACGACCGAGACGGCGAACCTGATGCGCGCCCTCGTGGCCGGCGGCGCCGAGGTGGTGCTCTGCGCGTCGAACCCGCTGTCCACCCAGGACGACACGGCCGCCGCGCTGGTCGCGGAGTACGGGGTCTCGACGTTCGCGCGCAACGGCATCGACCGGGACGGGTACTACGCCCACATCGACGCCGCGCTCGACACGGCCCCGCACTACGTCTTCGACGACGGCTGCGACCTGGTGAACACGCTGCACACGGCCCGGACGGACGTGCTGGACGGTGTGCTGGCCGGCTGCGAGGAGACCACCACCGGGGTGATCCGGCTGCGGCGGATGGCCGCCGAGGACGCGCTGCGCTTCCCGGTCGTCGCCGTGAACGACACCGACACCAAGCACATGTTCGACAACCGGTACGGCACCGGCCAGTCGACCCTTGACGCGATCTTCCGGGCGACGAACACGCTGCTCGCGGGCAAGACCGTCGTCGTCGCCGGCTACGGCTACTGCGGTCGCGGTGTCGCGTCGCGGTCCAAGGGGATGGGGGCCAACGTCGTCGTCACCGAGATCGACCCGACGAAGGCACTGGACGCGGCGATGGACGGGTTCCGGGTGCTGCCGATGGCGAAGGCGGCCGCCGTGGGGGACGTCTTCATCACCGTGACCGGCAACCGGGACGTGATCCGGCCGGAGCACGTCGAGCTGATGCGGGACGGCGCGATCCTCGCGAACTCCGGGCACTTCGACGTGGAGATCGACGTCCTGGGCCTGGCCGCGCTCGCGGTCGAGGGGCCGCGGCGGGTGCGCCCGAGCACCGACGAGTACGTCCTGGCCGACGGGCGGCGGGTGCTGCTGCTCGCCGAGGGCCGGCTGGTCAACCTCGGCGCGGCGGAGGGGCACCCGGCGGCGGTGATGGACATGTCGTTCGCCGATCAGGCGCTGACCGCCGAGTGGCTGGTGCACACGGCCCGGTCGCTGGAGCCGGGCGTCCACGACGTGCCGGCGGAGATCGACAAGCAGGTGGCGAGCCTCAAGATCGAGACGATGGGCCTTGAGATCGACACGCTCACCTCGACCCAGCAGGACTACCTGAACTCCTGGCGGCACGGGTCCTGACCCCGATACCTGACACTGCCCTGTCAGATCTCCGCCGGACCGCTCACGTCACCCCGGCCCGTTCTGACATCGTTGTGTCAGGCCGTGCCTCGAAGCGAGGCGAAGCGGCGCGGACGCCGGTCAGCGGGCGGAACCGGGCGGCATCGTCGGGCCGATCGGGATCGGGATCGATCCACCGGGACCGTAGCCGGGAATCGGCGGGGGAGGGCCGGGCCGCTGCGCCAGCAGGTGCGCCGGGTAGTACTCCAGCGGGATACCCGGGATCTCGCCCGGTCCGTAGTGCGCCCGGGAGATCGCGCGCAGGCGCTGGTAGGAGCGCCGGGTCCGTTCGGCCAGCACGGCCGACAGGTACGCCCAGCCGGGTGTGCCCGGCGGTGGCGCCGGGGTGACGACGGCCCGGACCTGGGCGACCAGGTCGGCGCCGATCCGTTCCCTGGCCTCCGGGGACAGCTCGTGCACCCGGCCGAGGAAGCCGCGCACGGTGCCGGTCAGCTCGTCGTCGAGCCCGGTGAGGTCCAGCCGGGTCACCCAGCCGGCGAGCGGGCCCGCCACCGTCGGCACCGCGCCGAGCAGCGCCGGCACCGACTCGTGCACCACGACGGTGCCCGCGAACAGGTCGCCCAGCCGCTTGGCCCGACCGGAGAACAGCATCGCCAGCACGGCTGGCAGCCCGACGAAGACGCCAGGACGTTCGACGACGGCGCCGATGAGCCCGCGGGTGAACGCGTGCCGGAACCGGACCGGGCCGCCATCGTCGCGGACCACCCGTAGCTTCATCACCATCTTCCCGATGGTGCGGCCGCGCAGGAAGGTCTCGCAGACCACCGGATAGCCGAGCATCGTCGTCACGTAGACGACCAGCACGGTCGCCGCGGCCAGCGCGTCGTCCTTCGGGTTCACCACGAGCAGCGCCGTCACCAGCGCCCCGTACAGCACGAAGAGCTGGATGAGCAGATCGAGCAGGCCGGCAACCATCCGGGAGCCCAGCCGGGCCGGCCGCAGGTCGATCGCGACGGCCTCGCCGGTGACGACCCGGCTCACAGGGTCACCGCCTCGGTGACGGGCACGAGATCGCCGGCCAGTTCGGCGTCGAGATCGCCGGTGTCGCCGGTCGCCGCGGCGCGGGAGCCGTAGAGCCAGACGTAGCCGACGAACAGCGACCAGGCGAGGGCGCCGATCCCGATCCGGACCGCGGTCGGCAGGCCAGACGGGGTGACGAAGGCCTCGATCACCCCGGAGACGGCCAGCGCGACGGCGAGCCCGAGCGCTATCGACAGCGCTGCCCGGCCCTCGGTGGCCAGCGACTCGACGCGTCGTCGGCCGCCGGGAGAGATGATCGACCAGCCGAGCTTCAGCCCGACGGCGCCGGCGGTGAAGACGACCGTCAGCTCCAGCAGGCCGTGCGGCAGGATCAGCGAGAAGAACTCGCCGCCGTGACCACAGCTGGACATGTAGCCGCCGTCGACTCCGATGTTGATCGCGTTGTTGAGCAGGACGAACAGGGTGGGCAGGCCCAGCGCCACGCCGGACGCGATCGCCTCCGCCGAGACCCAGGCGTTGTTCGTCCAGACCTGGCCGGCGAACGAGCTCGCCGGGTTCTCGCTGTAGTACGCCTTGAAGTCGTGCTGGCAGAGCGCGGCCACGTCGCTCGGTGGGACCAGGTTCTCCCGGGCGTTCGTGTCGTGTGTGATCCACAGAGCGCAGGCCAGCGCGAGCAGCACGGATCCGACCGTCGTCCCGATCACCCACCATCGGCGGACGTAGACCGCCGAAGGGAAGGTGGCGACGAAGTACCGGCCGACGCTCCGCCAGCTGGTCTCGGCGCCGCCGGTCACGGCGGCCCGGGCCCGGATCACGAGTGACGACAGGTCGTCGACCATGGCCTGGTCGTGGGACCGGCCGCGGACCACCGAAAGCTGGGTGGCGACACGCTGGTAGAGCTCGACCAGCTCGTCGAGCTCCGAACGCGACATCTTGCGCGGCCGGTTCGCCTTGTCGACGAGGTGGCTGAGCCGGAACCACTCCGGTCGATGGACGGCTACATACGCGTCCAGATCCATGGCACCGCCCGAGTCTCCAGGGCCATCCGCGGCCGTGGCGGAAATACTGTCAGACCGCCCAACCCGGTGGGAGAGGCCGTCGGCCAGGCGACCGATCGGGCGGGCCACGGGGTTCGGCTCGTAGCCGGTGTCAGGCGGGTGTGGCCCCCGCCAATCGGGTGAAGACGAGCGTGGCGACGGCGGGAAGCCGCAGGTCCAGGGTGCCGTCGCCGTCCGCGGTGACGACGAAGTTCCCGGTGGTTGGGGCGTCCGCGCGACCGTTGTAGGCCGGATCGTCCGTACTGAGCCGCAGGCGCCACGGCGCGCCGGTCAGTGCCGGATGCCGCAACAGGTAGCTCGGGAACGGCTGGTTGTTCAGGCTGCAGACGACGAGCATCTCCTCGACCGTGGCCCTGGCCGGGCCACCGCCAGTCGGGCCACCGCCAGTCGGGCCACCGCCGGCCTGGTCGTCGTCGGTCGGGTCGGACCAGCGCCGGAACGCGATCACCCGGCCGCCGTCGTTGGTGTGCAGGACCTCCAGGTTGCGGCTTTTCGCGGCGGGAGAACCGAGGCGAAGGCCGATCAGGTCGCGGTGGGCTGCGAACAGCCCGGCGCCTGGCCCGGCCCGCAGCCCGTAGAGGTCCTCCTTGTTCTCGGTGAAGTGGTTGTACGTGTACGCCTTCTGCGCTCCGACCTCGTCGCCCATCAGGAACATCGGCGTCCCGGCCGTGAGCAGGCTGAGCGCGGTGACGCAGCGCATGCGCGCCTCGGCATACCAACGGGTCTCGCCGACCAGCGGCGCGTTGTTCACCGCGATCAGGATGTTGCGCTCGGAATGCTCGGCGTTGCCGGCCTCGTCGTGGCTTTCCGGATAGACCACGGTCCGGTTCGCCGAGCCGGCGAGCGCGCCGGCGAACAGCCCCATCGCGAGCGGTCCGTCGAGGTCCCTGCCCGCGGTGTCGAGCAGCCGGGCGTACTCGGGTCCCTCGTCCTTGTCGCCGATCAGGTGGTGGTAGAAGTCGACGTACCAGCGGGCGTCGAAACCGAGGCCACCGGTCTGCGCGGGCTCGGTCACCTGGTCCCAGCCGGAATGGTCCTCCGCGATCAGGATGATGTCCGGCGCCATCGTCCGCAGGGTCTGGCACAGCTCGCGCAGGAACTTGCGACCGGCGACGTTCGCCGCGCCCACCGGGCTGCCGTCCGCGTGCAGCGCGTTGTACAGGTGGATGGACGTCGTCTGGTCCAGCCGGAAACCGTCGACGTGGAACTCCTCGACCAGCGCGGCCGCCCCCGCGACGAACAGCGCGCGCACCTGCTCCTCGCGATAGCGCGGTGCCCAGCCGGAGGACAGGTTGTCGACGTAGCCGCCGTCCGGGAACGCGGCATGGTCGGCGTCGCTGCCCTCATACCAGTAGTAGGAGTTGCGGCTGGGCGTCGTCGTGTCGTACATCCATTCGGCCCGCTCGGCGTCCTGGGTGAAGTGGTTGAAGACCAGGTCGACGAGGACGGCGATACCGCGCCGGTGGCAGGCGCGGACGAACGTGGCCAGCCCGGCCCGCCCGCCGGCGCTCTTCTCCACGGCGAGGAAATGCGACGTGCCGTACCCCCACGACCGCGATCCCGAGAACTCCAGGATCGGCAGCAGCTCCACCGCGTTCACGCCCAGGTCGGCGAGATAGTCGACGAACGCGACCGCGTCCGCGAACGTGCCCGCCTTCGGGTCGCCCGACGGGTCGTCCGTCTCCGCGGTTTCGCCGAAGCCGAGCGCGCCGACGTGCAGCTCGTAGATGACCAGATCCTCGACGCGGCGCGGCAGCGGATGGGCCGGGTCGAGCTCGTCGGCCCAGAAATCCGCCGCACCTGTCCCGAACGCCGCCGCCGGGCTCGCGTCGACGACCACCGAGCAGCTGACGGTACCGTCCAGGCCCGCGACGTCGCCGTCGTAGTGGGCGCCGTCCGGGTTGACGTCCCCGCCGCCGCTCTGCTGGCGCGAGTAGGGGTCCGTGCGCCAGGCGACCGAGCCGTCCTCGCGGGTGACCCGGTAGAGGTAATAGCCGCCCACCTGGTCGGCGAAGCCGTCGGCGCCGGCCGTCCAGATTCCGTCCGGGCCCAGGCTCAGCGGGAGCCGGGCCCGCGTCGTGGCCTCGCCGTAGCCGTCGTCCGCGAGGTAGCCACTCGGCCCGCCGAACGCGACCTCGACCGACTGGGCGTTCGGCGCCCAGACCCGGAACACGATTCCGCCGGTGCCGTCCGGAACGGCGCCGAGGAAATGGTGGCTGGTGAGGCTGAACGTCGCGTCGACCGTGGCCGGCCCGGCCGGATCGAGCGCGAGCAGCCGCACCTGGTCGGTGTCGGTCGGGTCCGCGACTTCACCGGGGATTCCCCAGAACTGCGACCCGTCTTCGCCCAGCAGCCATACGCCCCAGCGACAGGTGAAAGGTATGGACGCGTCGAGGGCCACCGTCGCGCGGAAGGCGGGAGCGCCGTCCGGGCCGGTGGTCTCGGTCATCGGTACGGACGTCCAGTTGGTGCTCGGGTACCCGCTGGCGTCCCAGCTGCCGGTGAGCAGCGCGCCGGTCGCGATCCGCCGCGTCACCCCGGTCCGGTATTCGAAGACGACCTGGGTCATCCGGCGGCCACGGTCCGCGTCGGATTTGTGGCTCATGGCATTCAATGTAGATAGTCGTGCCCTGCCGGCTCCTGGGGGCCGGTTCAGGGCCGGTAGAAGGGACGTCAGGAGGACGCCGTGTACTACGAGACTTCGGTGCGGATCGCCGCCACCGCGGACCAGGTATGGGCCGTGCTGCGGGACGTCGAACGCTGGCCGGAATGGACGCCGACGGTCAGCCGGGTGGACCGGGTGGAATCCGCGCCGGAGTACGTGCCCGGCGCGGACGGACCGGCCGGCGAGCTCACCAAGGGTGATGTCGTCAGCATCAAGCAGCCGAGAATGCCGACGCTGAGCTGGACCGTCCTCGACTGGTCCCCGGGCGGTTTCTTCTCCTGGTCGGCCAGCAGCGGTGGCGTGACGACGGTCGCCGAGCACCGCATCGACAGGGCGGACGATCTCGGCGTGACGGTGACCCTCAGCGTCCGCCAGTCCGGCCCGCTGGCGCCTGTGGTCGGGTTGCTCACCGGCCGGCAGACCCGCCAGTACGTCGACACCGAGGCCCAGGGGCTCAAGCGCCGCTGCGAACGGTGATCTCTCCGCCTGGGCGCTCCACACGGAGGCGCCTCAGAGCCGGCCGAGCGACTTCAGCGTCAGGTAGGCGTCGGTGACGGCGGGGGCGTAACCGGCCGGGCCGGCGTCGACGACCTCGACGCCGCGCCCGCGCAGTTCCTCGGTGAGCTGGCGTCGCCGTAGCAGGGTCTGCTCGGCCGCCGCCGCCGCGTACACCGCGCGGACATCGCCGCGGCCGGCGGCGAGCTCGGCCAGCCGTGGGTCGCGCAGCGCGGCGACCAGGACGGTGTGCCGGCTGGTCAGCGCCGGCAGCGCCGGCAGCAGCGACTCCTCGACCACCGCCGGCACCAGCTCGGTGAAGATCACTACCAGGGAGCGCCGACGCGCCGTGCGCAGCACGGTCGAGACCAGGCCGTCGTGGTCGGTCTCGACGAGCGCTGGCTCCAGCGTCGCCATGGCCTCGCTCATCCGGGTCAGCACGTTCGCCTCGGCCGAGTCGGGCAGCACCAGCCGGGCCTCGCTGTCGTGCGCGACCAGGCCGACCCGGTCGCCGGCCCGCAACGCGACGGCGGCGAGCAGCAGCGCGGCGTCCAGCGCGTGGTCGAGCCTCGGCACGCCGCCCAGCCCGGGCCCGCCGTCCGGCGACAGCGCGCCGACCCGGCCGGCCGAGGTGCGGGCCGTGTCGAGGACGCAGATCACCCGGCGGTCCCGCTCCGGCCGGAAGGTCCGCACGACGACGGCCCCCCGCCGGGCGGTGCCACGCCAGTCGATCGCGCGGACGTCGTCGCCGATCACGTAGTCGCGCAGGCTGTCGAACTCGGAGCCGGCGCCGCCGCCCCGGATCGCCACCTGGCCCTCGACCTCGCGCAGCCGCGCCAGCGCCGCCGGCAGGTGCCGCCGGGAGTGGAACGGCGGCAGCACCCGAACGCGCCACGGCACGTGATGACGGCCTTGCCGCCCGGCCAGCCCCAGCGGGCCGAGCGACCGGATGGTGATCCGGTACGGCTCCCGGTCGCCCCGCCGGCTCGGGTACAGCGTGGACTCCAGGAACCGCCGCTCACCGGCGGGCACGGTGACCTTGTGGACGGCCGGGCGGGCGCCGGCCGACGGCGGCCAGCCGTCCCGGATCCGCAGCCGCGCGGTCCGCTCGCCCTTGTTGCCGACCGTCAGCACCAGCGGAACCGGCTGGCCGAGCCGCGCGCCCCGCGGCCCGCTGCGGGTCAGCTCCAGTGGCCGGACCGAGCCGGCCAGCGCGACATCCACCGCCACCAGCACGACGACCAGCAGGTTGACCCCCAGCAGCACCAGCCAGGGAGCCGGTGCGAGCGCGACCGCCAGCGCGCCCAGGAACGCGCAGCCGACCGCCCGTCCGGTGATCGCCATCCGAGGTCAGCGGGGGACGGGCACGGTCGCGAGTACCTGCTCGAGCACCCGGTCGCCGGTCACGCCGTCGAGCTCAGCCTCGGGGCGCAGGCTGATCCGGTGCCGCAGGGTCGCGCGGGCGAGTGCCTTCACGTCGTCCGGGGTCGCGTAGCCCCGGCCGGACAGCCAGGCCCAGGCCTTGGAGGTCGCGAGCAGCGCCGTCGCGCCACGCGGTGAGACCCCGAGCAGCACCGACGGCTGGCTGCGCGTCGCGCGGGCCACGTCGACGATGTAGGCGAGCACCTCCGGCCTGACCTGCACGGCCCTGGCCCCGGCGCGGGCCACCGCTAGCTCGGTCGGCCCGGCGACGGCGCTGACCCCGGCGGCGTCCAGATCGGACGGGTCGAAGCCGGCCGCGTGGTGGGCGAGCACCTTGATCTCGTCGTCCCGGGGCGGCATCGGCAGCGTCACCTTCACCAGGAACCGGTCGAGCTGGGCCTCGGGCAGCGGGTAGGTGCCCTCGTGCTCCACGGGGTTCTGGGTGGCCAGCACCGCGAACGGGCTGGGCAGCGGGCGGGGGGTGCCGTCGATGCTGACCTGCCGCTCCTCCATGACCTCCAGCAGCGCGGCCTGGGTCTTCGGGGGCGTCCGGTTGATCTCGTCCGCGAGCAGCAGGTTCGTGAAGACCGGGCCCGGGCGGAACCCGAACTCGCCGGTCTTGGTGTCGTAGAACAGCGAGCCGGTCACGTCGCCGGGCATGAGGTCGGGGGTGAACTGCAGCCGCTTCGTGTCCAGCGTGAGCGCCCGGGCCAGGGTGCGCACGAGCAGTGTCTTGGCGACGCCGGGGACGCCCTCGAGCAGCGCGTGGCCGCGGCAGAGCAGCGCCACGACGAGGCCGCTGACCGCGGCGTCCTGGCCGATGACGGCCTTGCCGACCTCGGTGCGCAACCGGATCAGGGCCGCCCGCGCCGCCTCCTGCTCGGCCGCCGTGGGCGTCCCCGGTGGCGGGGCCGGCGCGGCCGGGGGTGGCGGGTAGTACGCGGGGGCCTGGTAGGCCGGCGGTGGCGCGGCCGCGGGCGGCGGTGGCGCGACCGGCGGGGTGGGCGTCGGTCCCCACTGCGCGGGAGCGACGGCCTGCGGACCGGTCGGGTGCGACGCGACGGGCGGCGCGACCGGGCTGAGCGGCGCGCGCAGCGTCTCCGATCCGGCGTCCTCGGAAGAGGGGAGAGCGCCGGGAACGGGGGCACCGGGGTACGGAGTTGTCACCTTCCACCAACCTGTCGTTCGAGGTCGTCGAGTGCCTCCGCGAGCCGAAGCAACGCGGCGTCGTCCAGCTCCGGCGGCTCGGGGGCCACAGCCAGCGGCCCGCCCGAGACTCCGGGGCCCGGAAATGGGGCCGAGCCACCGGGGCCCAGGAGCGGGGCGGCTGGGCCGCCCGAACCGTACAGGAGCGTCCAGACAGTCATCGCCGGTCGGCCGGTCCGTTCGGCGACAGAGGCGACGAGCGTGCCCGGGTCCGGTCCGGTGATCTCGGTGACCACACCGCCGGCCCGCACGGTGCCGACCGCGCCGCGCTCGCCGTGCGGCGCCACACCCATCCGGTCGGCCAGCCGGGCCCGCAGGCCGGCGCGCAGTGCCTCGGCGGCCAGGTCACGGGCACGGGCCGCCGCGTACAGCCGGCCGCGGCCCTCGGTCGTCTCGGCGGCCCGGACCACCACCGGCAGCGGCTCCGGGACCGGTGGCCCGAGCCGTCGCCCGCGCCACAGCGCCAGCAGGACCAGCCCGATCAGCAACTGTAGGCAGGTCAGCCAGAACCCGGGCCCCAGCAGGTGCACCGCGCCCTTGCCGTCGACCGGGTCCGAGCTGGCCCGCCGCTGGATCACCCATTCCAGGTCCGGGTGGCGGACGAGCAGGCCGAGCGCGAGCGCCGCGTTGCCGTCCTGGTCGAGGTGGCGGTTGGTGAGAAACGCCGAGCCACCCAGCAGGACGAAGCGGCCCTGGCCCCCCGCCGGCCGCGCCACCACCAGGGCCGCGGCCCGCTCGGTCGGCCGGTAACAGAAGGTGGCCGTCGCCGCCGTGTCGCCGGTCAGCCGGCCGTAGAAGGTCGACGGCGAGATGGTCGCGGTACCGGCGGCGGTCGCCTCGGCCAGCGGGCAGCCGGGGGGCAGCGGGCCGATCGTGGCGCCCGCGTCGACGGTGCGTACCGGCAGCCGCAGCGCGTCCAGAACGGTCGTGTCCGGCTCGACGAGGACCACATCGGCCCCGCCGGCGACCCAGTCGGACAGCCGGCTGAGGGTCGGGCCGCTGAGCCGGCCGGGGTGAACGATCACGAAGGTCCGCTCGGGGCTCGTCCCGACCGGGCCGGTCGACTGGTCCAGCGCGGTCGCGACGTCGTCGCCGGCGCGGACCGTGACGCCTCGATGGCCGAGGATCTGGGCCAGCGCCATCGTCCCGTTGGGCCTCGGCGACGTGGTGTCCAGCGACGTGTCCCCGTCGGACGAGCCGCCGATGAAGGCCGCGATCACGCCGTAGACGACGGCCAGCGCGGCGAACACCGCCAGCACGCGGACCAGCCGTCGGCGCGACGCCGGCCGCGGCGCGGTGGGCTGGAAGGTCGAGCCCGCGGGGGTCGCCAGGCCGGGCTCCGGCGCGAGATCGGCCGGGGCGGTCACGCCGGCACCGCCTGGGTCGGATCCGGCTGCCGGTCGCCGCCGCGCAGTGACGTGAGCGCCTCGTCGGCGCGGACCACGGCCTGGTAGCCGGTGGCGTCGGCCGGCCTGCCGCCGTACCAGACGTCGTTGAACACCGTGACGGCGAGGCGCAGCTCGTCCTGCCCGGTCACGCCGACGGCGGCCACCTCGGTGACGAGCTCGCCGGCGGTCCGGCTGGGCCTCGGGTCGAGCACGCCCTTCTCCTCGAGCATCCGCACGATCGCGCGCAGCCGGGACCGCACCGCCTCGGCGTACCGGCCCGCCTGGGCCAGGCGTTCCGCCTCGGCGCGCAACGCCTTGGCCGACAGCAGGCTCGCGAGGTCGGTGTCCGGCGCCTTCGAGCGGGCCGACCGGCGGATCGGGCCGAGCCACAGCCGCAGCACCACCAGGAGCGCGACCACGACGAGCACACCGGCGAGCAGGCCGAGTCCGGTGTAGTCGCCGGAGCCCTGCGTGTGAATGAAGATCTTGCTGAGCAGGTGGTCGATCCAGTCGACCACCCGGTGCAGCCAGCCAGGCTGGTGCGGGTGCTGGCGTCCGTAGATGCCGCGGGACAGTTCCCGGCGGGCCTCGTCCTGGGCGCCCGGTCGGGTGACCGGGCCGCCGTACGGCGCGGGCATCAGGACCACCGTCCAGGCGGCGGGTCTGGCGCCCAGCCCGCGGGCGGGCCAGGTGGTCCGGGCGGGCCGGTCGGGCCGGCGGGTGGGCGTGGGCCGGGCGACGGGGTGGCGGGCGTCAGGGCGAACGCGGGGGTCGCCAGCAGCACCGTCACCGGCGCGCCCGCGGGCCCTCCGTTACCCGTCGCCGCGGCCCTGGCCAGGGTGACGTCGAGGGCTTCGCGCCGGATTCGACGGTCCAGATAAAGGATCGCGATCACACCGGACAGCACCGGAGTGACCACCATGGTGATCAACAAGCCGGCGAAGGCCTGGACCACCAGGCCGCCGGTGGTCGGCACCCCGTCCGAGTTCGTCAGCGAGCCGAACGACGTGAACAGGCTGACGGGCACCGAGATGACCAATACCAGCGTCCCGGCGACCAGCGCGCCGAGACCGAGGACGCCGAGCGTGCGCCACCAGGCCCCGCGCATCAGCGACCGCGAGCGGCGCAGTGCCTGCAGGACGGTTCCGCCCTCCAGCGCGTAGACCGGCGTGGCCAGGCAGTACGTGACCCCGAGCCAGAGGGACAGCGCACCCAGCGTGACCAGGCCACCCAGCGTCACGGCGGCCATCACCATCGTGATCACGAGGAGTCCGGGGACTCGGGGCGCGACCTGCCGGGCCGCGGCGCCGACCGTGATCCGCCGTCCCAGGCTGGCCTCGGCGACGACGATCGCGAGTACCCCGGCCAGCAGCACGACCAGCATCAGCCGCAGGCCGCCGAGCACGGCCTGCAGCAGCGCGTAGAACCAGAAGGGCCGGTCCCGCGCGGCCAGCCCGACGAGCGAGAAGACGAGCTGGAGGACCGCGCTGGTCGCGAACGCGAGACCAAGCGTCGCGCCCGGGTTGGTCCGCAGTGTCACGAACGCGCCGTCGAGGATCTCGCTCACGCTCAGGGGGCGCAACGGCACGGCGGCGGTCGGTGGGGCCAGCCGGGTGGACGGTGACGGGAGATCCGCGACTCGCGCCGGGGCCTCGTCGGACCCTGGTGCCGCCCAGCTGGCCGGCCCCGGGCCCGCCCCGGGTGTCGCCACCGCGGGCGGGGGTGCGTACGGCCATGGAGACGGGTCGGTGACCGGCCCTCCAACGGCCATGCGCACTCCTTCGTCCGGAAGATCCGGTACATCCTCGCAGAGCCGGCGTCGATGGGACCGGCGGCCGTCGGATGGCCGACGTCCGGCTCGCGGCCTTTGTCTACGGGTCTGTTGTCCACAGGCCCGCGACTGTCCACAGGCCGTCGCTCCCGCTGGCCTCGCCGTCTGGTTCGGGCTCATCCTGCCCGAGTGACCGGATCCTTCACCGCGCGGGCGCCTCGCGCACCCCGTCAGCCCGGGCCAGGCCCACTGCCGGCCCAGCTGGTAGCCGGGGGGCCTCGCCCGGTGCCGGCCGAGGCTCAGGGCCGCCCGCCCTCGCCGCTGGGCCGGCAGATCCGTGGCGCGTTGGCGGCGCTGGGTGACCTGGTGCTGCCGCGGGCCTGCGCGGCCTGCGGGCGCGGTGCTGTCGCGGTGTGCGCGCAGTGCGGCGCGGCGCTGTCCGGTCCCCCGATCCTCGTCGCCCCGGGCCCCGAGGCCACCCCGGGGCGGCGAGGTCTGCCGCCCTGCGCGGCGGCGGCCCGCTACGCCGGGCCGGCCGGTTCGCTCGTGATCGCCTACAAGGAGCGCGGCCGGCTTGACGTCGCCCGCACGCTCGGCGCCGCCCTGGCGCGGGCCGTGCTCGCCGTGCGCGCCGCGCCGCGTTCTCGGGCGCTCCTGCTGGTACCGGTGCCGGCGAGCGCGGCGGCACGACGGCGACGCGGCTTCGACCATGTAGGCCGGCTCGCCACGATCGCGGCCGGTCTGACCCGCGCGGCGGGCACGCCGACCTGGGTCGCGCCACTGCTGCGGCCGGCCCGCCGGACGGCCGACCAGGCCGGCCTCGGCGCGCTCGAGCGGGCCGCGAACGTCGCCGGCGCGTTCGCGGCCCGGCCGGCGGCCGCCCGCGTCGGCGATCCGGCCTTCGGCGACCTTGAGATCGTCGTCGTGGACGACGTGCTGACGACCGGCGCGACGGCCGCGGACGCCGTGCGGGCGCTACGCCTGGCGCGGGTGCGGGTAGGCGCGGTGGCCACGGTCGCCGCGGTGCTCGGACCGGCCGGCGCATCTGCGGCACGCCCACGTGTCCGATTGCCCACCAAGGGGGTACCGGAAGGGTGACACTAGATGGCCTACCGGGGTCCGGGGTGGACCAAACGGCCGTCGAGGCGCTCCTGACCGGGCAATGCGGCGGAAGGGACACATCGCGACATACGGGAGTGAAAGTCGGGGTAGTAGGGGCCGAGACCACGCGGGACGACGGGCGAACGCCTTCTCCCGGTCTCGGCGCGGCAGCAGGCTGGCCATACGGCCAACCAGGGAGAACGCTTGTCCGAGGTGGGCTACCCACCGCCCCGGACGAGCCACGAAGTGGGGGACAGCCAGTACGTACAGGTGACCCGGCTCGGACGGGCCCGCCCCGGGCCCGTGCCAGCACCGGGCTGCCGGGTGTCGGCCCGGCGCGGGCGAGCGCCCGCGCCGCGCGCCAATCACCCGGTCGGTGAACGGGAGGTGGATCGCGTGGACATTGTGGTCAAGGGCCGGCACACGGCGGTTCCGGAACGGTTCCGCAGTCACGTCGAGACCAAGCTCGCGAAGCTTGAGCGCTACGACGGCAAGGTCATCCGGGTCGATGTGGAACTGTCCCGGGAGCCCAACAAGCGCATGGCGGATGTCCGGGAGCGCGTCGAGCTCACGGTCTACACGCGGGGGCCGGTGATCCGCGCCGAGGCGGCCGCGGCCGACCCCTACTCGGCGCTCGACGGCGCTGCCGGCAAGCTGGCCGAACGGCTACGCCGGGCGTCCGAGCGTCGCACCGACCACAAGCACGGCAACAACGGCCACGGGCGCGCCTACGTCGGGCCACCGCCGATCCCGCACGACGATCTCGTCGCCATCCCCTCCAACGGGCGGGTCGACGCCGGCGGCGGGCTACCGTCGCCCGCCCGGACCGCCGAATCCCTGCCGTCCGGCGACGGGACCCGCCCGGCCGGCAACGGCGTACCGAGTCCCGCCGGCAAGGCGCACAGGCAGCCCGGCGTGAAGGAGAACGGCGCGGGCCGCGCGGACGCGTGGGACGAGGACGACCCCACGCCCGACGGGTTCGAGGACCGCTACGACCTGCCGGACCGCTCGCCCATGCTGGTGCGGACGAAGACCCACCGGGCCGAGCCGATGACGCTGGACGACGCGCTGTCGAACATGGAGCTGGTCGGCCACGACTTCTACTTGTTCCAGGACGCCGCCTCCGGGCGCGCCAGCGTCGTCTACCGCCGCCGCGGTTACGACTACGGCGTCATCCACCTGATCGACGCCGACGATCCGGCGCGGGCCTCCGATGAGGACCGTGAACCGGCGGCCGTCCCGAGCTGACCTCGTCAGGGGTCTCCCGGCCTTGGGCGGTCTGGTCTGCCGCTGATGGGCCTGATGTTCGGCGATCTTGGTAGGACCGGGCTGGCCGGCCGGCGCGGGCGGGGCTCTGGTGAGTCGCGCCACGGGTCGGCCGGCCGGTGCGTCCGGCGGTCGTCGCGAACCTGCTGGTCTGGCCCAGGTCGGGCGTGTCTCCGATGACCGCGGCGAAGCCGGGCGATGGGCGCGGAGGCGCCGATAGGGTTTTCCACCGTCTGACGACCGGTTCGCCCGGTCGACGTGGGATCATCTGCGTTGGGTGATGCTGCTGGCGGCATCGGTGGTCCGGCCGGATGGATCCGGCTCTGACCGTCGTGCCGGCTCATGGGCGAACTGCGTCCATGCGCTGGGGATTCCGTGGGGCCCGGACGATTCCGGGGCGGATCCGCTGTCCGTGCCACCGCCCGCCTTGCCGGCAGGGGTCCTAGGGAGGCCAGATGACGGTGGACGAGCAGCGCTCGCCCGAGGCGCCGCGCGCGCCATCGGAGGAGAACCCGATCCGAGTGCTGATCGTCGACGACCACGCGCTGTTCCGCCGCGGGCTCGAGATGGTTCTCGCGCAGGAGCCGGACATCGAGGTCGTCGGGGAGGCCGCGGACGGTTCGGAGGCGGTGACGATGGCCGGTGAGATGGCGCCGGACATCGTTCTGATGGACGTGCGGATGCCGCGGCGCGGGGGGATCGACGCGACGAGCGCCATCAAGGAGGCGGTCCCGAGCGCGAAGATCGTCATGTTGACGATCAGCGACGAGGAGGCCGACCTCTACGACGCCATCAAGGCCGGCGCGATGGGCTACCTGCTCAAGGAGATCTCGATCGACGAGGTCGCCGCCGACATCCGGGCGGTCTACAACGGCCAGAGCCTGATCAGCCCGTCGATGGCGTCCAAGCTGCTCAGCGAGTTCGCGTCGATGATCAAGAACAAGGACGACCGCCCCCAGCTCCCCACGCCACGCCTGACCGACCGGGAGATGGAGGTGCTCCGGCTCGTCGCGAAGGGGCTGAACAACCGCGACATCGCCAAGCAGCTTTTCATCAGCGAGAACACGGTCAAGAACCACATCCGCAACATCCTGGAGAAGCTCCAGCTGCACTCCCGGATGGAAGCCGTCGTCTACGCGGTCCGCGAGAAGCTGCTCGAAATCACCTGAGGCCTTGCGGGCGCGGGCCCGCGCGGGCGGTCAGCGCCGCAGGGTGCCGGTCCAGAACTCGGCGATCTCGCCGGCGCGGGGGTTCAGCAGCGGGCGCGGCTCGGCCGCGACGGTGAACCCGGCCCGGTGCGCGACCGTCCGCGAGGGCTCGTTCCCAACCAGCGCCAGCCATCGGATCGTGGTCAGCTCCAGCGCCCCGAATCCCCACCGGCACAGCGCCCGGACCGCGTTGGTGGTGACACCGCGACCGCGTGCCTCGGCCGCGCACCAGTAGCCGACCTCGGCGGTCCCGCCGGGCGCGACGCCGAGGATCCCGTCGGCATCCCGCATGTCCTGCAGGCTGATGGAGCCGAGCAGGCCGCCGGTGGTGGCGTCCACGACGGCCAGCTGCGCGGCGGTGCCGGTGGCCCAGCCGATCGGCGCGACCCGCTCGACGAACGTGACCGCGTCGGCCTGGGTGTAGGGCGACGGCACCATCGTCCAGCGCTGGATGTCCGGGTCCTGGCAGGCCGCGAACACGTCGGCCGCGTCCTGGGGCCGCCACGGCCGTAGATGCAGTGAGCCCGCGGTGATCTCGACCGGCTCCAGCGCGGGCATGACGCCTCCGATCCGACGACGGTTACCCCTGATGGTGTCAGGTGCCGACCGCCGTGCGCCGGGGGTGGTCCCGGGTGGTGGTGACGGGCCGAAGGCGCCGTCTGGCCGCGCTGTGTCCGCGCGGTCGCGTCAGGTCGGCGCGCAGGTCCAAGCTGGACTACTGAGAAGGGCTAGCATCGTGGTGTTGGCCAGTTCGCCGACATGCCAGCCGGAGGAGCCCCGCTCGTGCTACTTGACAAGGTCCTGCGCGCCGGCGAAGGACGGATCCTGCGCAAGCTCGCCGCGATCGCCGACCAGGTGAACCTCATCGAGGACGACTTCACGGGCCTCTCCGACGCCGAGCTGCGCGGCATGACCGACGAGTTCCGCCAGCGCCTCGCCGACGGTGAGGAGACGCTCGACTCGCTGCTGCCGGAGGCGTTCGCCACCGTGCGCGAGGCGGCCCGGCGCACGCTCGGCCAGCGTCACTACGACGTGCAGATCATGGGTGGCGCCGCGCTGCACCTCGGCAACATCGCCGAGATGAAGACCGGTGAAGGAAAGACCCTGGTCTCCACGCTGCCGGCCTATCTCAACGCGCTCGCCGGCAACGGCGTCCACATCGTCACGGTGAACGACTACCTGGCCCAGCGCGACGCCGAGAACATGGGCCGCGTGCACCGCTTCCTCGGGCTGACGATCGGGGTGATCCACCCGCAGATGCCGCCCGCGGCGCGCCGCCAGCAGTACGCCTGCGACATCACCTACGGCACGAACAACGAGTTCGGCTTCGACTACCTGCGCGACAACATGGCGTGGAGCGGCGAGGAACTCGTCCAGCGCGGCCATTTCTTCGCCGTGGTCGACGAGGTCGACTCGATCCTCATCGACGAGGCCAGGACGCCGCTCATCATCTCCGGCCCGTCCGACCAGCCGACCCGGTGGTACACGGAGTTCTCCCGGATCTCGCCGACGCTCAAGCGCGACGTCGACTACGAGGTCGAGGAGGGCAAGCGCACCGTCGCCATCACCGAGTCCGGTGTCGAGAAGGTCGAGGACCAGCTCGGGATCGAGAACCTCTACGAGTCGGTGAACACCCCGCTCGTCGGCTACCTGAACAACGCCCTGAAGGCGAAGGAGCTGTACAAGCGGGACAAGGACTACATCGTCGTCGACGGCGAGGTCCTGATCGTCGACGAGTTCACCGGCCGCGTGCTGCACGGCCGGCGCTACAGCGAGGGCATGCACCAGGCGATCGAGGCGAAGGAAAACGTCGAGATCAAGCAGGAGAACCAGACCCTCGCCACGATCACGCTGCAGAACTACTTCCGGCTCTACGAGAAGCTGTCCGGAATGACCGGTACGGCCATGACCGAGGCGGCCGAGTTCCACCAGATCTACAAGCTTGGCGTCGTGCCGATCCCGACGAACAAGCCGATGATCCGCGAGGACCAGCCGGACGTCGTCTACAAGACCGAGGTCGCCAAGTTCGACGCGGTCGTCGACGACATCGCCGAGCGCCACGAGAATGGCCAGCCCGTTCTCGTCGGCACCACCAGCGTCGAGAAGTCCGAGTACCTGTCCAAGCAGCTCACCAAGCGCGGCGTGCGCCACGAGGTGCTCAACGCGAAGAACCACGAGCGTGAGGCACTGATCGTCGCCGAGGCCGGCCGGCGCGCCGCCGTCACGGTCGCGACGAACATGGCCGGCCGTGGTACCGACATCATGCTCGGCGGCAACCCCGAGTTCATCGCCCAGGGAGAGCTGCGCGGCCGCGGCCTGTCCCCGCTGGAGACGCCCGAGGAATACGAGGCGGCCTGGCCGGAGGCACTGGAGAAGGCGAAGTCGTCGGTCAAGGCCGAGCACGACGACGTCCTGGAGGCCGGCGGCCTGTACGTGCTGGGTACCGAGCGCCACGAGTCCCGCCGGATCGACAACCAGCTGCGTGGCCGTGCCGGCCGGCAGGGCGACGTCGGCGAGTCCCGGTTCTACCTGTCCCTCGGCGACGACCTGATGCGGCTGTTCAACGCGTCCGCGGTCGAAGGGATCATGGACCGGCTGCAGATCCCCGAGGACGTGCCGATCGAATCAAAGATCGTCACGCGGGCCATCCGGTCCGCGCAGACCCAGGTCGAGAGCCAGAACTTCGAGATCCGCAAGAACGTCCTCAAGTACGACGAGGTCATGAACAAGCAGCGCACCGTGATCTACGAGGAGCGCCGCAAGGTCCTGGAGGGCGCCGACCTGCACGAGCAGGTCCGCCACTTCGTCGACGACACCGTCACCGCCTACGTCGAGGGCGCCACCGCCGAGGGCTTCGCGGAGGACTGGGACCTCGAGACCCTGTGGACCGGCCTCGGCCAGCTCTACCCCGTCGGGGTCGAGGCGCCCGCGACCGACGACCGCGACGGCCTGACCGCCGAGATGCTGGCCGAGGACATCCAGACCGACGCGCAGGACGCCTACGACCGCCGCGAGGCCGAGCTCGGCGAGGGGCCGGACGGCGAGGCCGTGATGCGCGAGCTGGAGCGGCGCGTCGTGCTCGCGGTGCTCGACAAGAAGTGGCGCGAGCACCTCTACGAGATGGACTACCTGCAGGAGGGCATCGGCCTGCGGGCGATGGGGCAGCGTGACCCGCTGGTCGAGTACCAGCGCGAGGGCTACACGATGTTCCAGACCATGATGGACGGGATCAAGGAGGAGTCGGTCCGGCTCCTGTTCAACGTCGAGGTCCAGGTCGCCGGCCGGGACGACGCCGCCGCGGCCCCGGGTCCGTCGTTGCAGGCGCCCGCTCCGCTCGCCCCGCTGAACCCGCCGGCCGAGCAGGCCCCGGCCGCCCCGAACGGGGCCAACGGGTCGCGTACCTCGGGCCGGGGCGGAGCCCGCCGCCCGGCCGGCCCGTCGCCGGCCGCCGCCAGGACCGCGCCGCCGGAGCCGCCGGCCGCTCCTGCCCCGCCACCCGTGTTCGTCAAGGGACTCGAGCCGCATCGCGTGAGCGGGGGCCTGCAGTACTCGGCGCCGTCCGTCGACGGAGGCCAGGATTCGGTGACGTCGTACGACCGGTCCGGCGGTGGGACGGGCGGCAACGCCGAGCGCGGCGGCGGCCCGGCCCGCAACGCGCCGTGCCCGTGCGGTTCCGGCCGCAAGTACAAGCGCTGCCACGGCGACCCCGCCCGGCGGCCCTGACCGCCTGCCCGACACCGGCGTGAGACCCCCGCGGGACGCCTCGCGGGGGTCTCAGCCGATCTGGAGGGCGGTGACCTGCCAACGGCCGTCGGTCGTCTCCATGCGCAGGGCGAGCGCCGCGACCCGGTCGGTCCGGCTGATCACCGCGACGACCTCGGCGACTCCGGCCCTGGGTTCGCTGATCCGGATGCTGCGGACCATGCTTCGCCCGGGGTACTGACCGCCGAACCGTTCCAGTGCGGTCTGGAGCTGCGGCGTCGCCCAGCCAGCCAGGTGGGCGACCGGCCGTACGCCGGCGAGCACCTCGACGATCGCCCGGACGACGATCGTCGCCGCCGGCCCGGGGCTCTCGCGGAATCGGCTGTCGCGAGCCTGCTGCGGGATGCGCGTCGGTGCGCGCCGGGTCGTCGTCATCGTGCGTCCGGAAGACGCGAGGAACGGGGCATCGTCCGTCGTTCGGGGATGGTCGCGCGCAGAGCCGGCGTCGGCGGCTGCCGTCGGTGTCGGCGGCCGGCTGTCGCCGGGCCCCCGACTGCTGTCGGCGAGGCCATGGCTCGGCCCAGTGCCGTGCCGCCCACCGCGGCCGCGCGACGAGCTCGCGGTGCCGGTGCCACGACGGGCCCCTGGCACGACCGTGCGCCTTCCTGCCTGGCCGGCGGCGCGGGGAGGGTCCTCGATCAAGGTCCGGTCCGGGCCCGCCGTCTGATCGCGGGGCCGCGCGGTGTCGGACAGTTCGTCGTCGTAGGGCGGGTCGGTGGCGAACGCCGGCAGGCCCCGCAGCGCGCGGCGAGGCTCGGTCGACCTGGCCGGCCAGCCGGAGCCGGGGGGCGTCGTCATCGCGTGTGGATCTCCTCGGCTGGGCGGGGTCAGGGCCCGGCGGGCGGCCGAAGCCGCTGACCGGGACGGATCAGGTTGGGGTCAGGGCCGATCACGTCCCGATTTGCCGCCCACCATCGCGGCCATTCGGCGGCGATCTGGGCGTCGGTGGCGGCCGGGCCGAGACGGCGGGCCGCGATCTCCCACAGCGAGTCGCCGCGCAGGACGACGACCTCGGCCGCGGCCGTGTCGCCGCCGGCCGGGGCGCCGATGCCGCGCGGTGCCGAGGGGACGGTCGGCTCCGCCGCGGGCGTGCCCACCGGCGCCGACAGGTCTGGCCAGCCAGCGGCCGGACCGGACACCGGTTCCGCCGTGGCCGGCGCTGTCGTCGCGGGCGTGCTGGTGGCGGGCGTGCTGGCGGAGGGCGGAGCGGGGGCGGCGGACGGCCAGTCGATGGTGGTCGACGCCGTGACGGTGGGTGTCCAGGGCGTCGGGCTCGCGGGGGTGGTCGGCGAGATCGTGGTCGAGCTCGGCGGCGCCGTCGGCGACGGCTCGGCCGTCGAGGACGTGGCCGTCGGTGACGAGCCCTCGGCCGTCGCGGAGCTGGCCGAGGTGGGCGACGGGACGCCGGGGTCAGGGGCGCCCGTCTGGAGGGTGGTCGAAGCGGCCGGGCCCGGCGAGGCCTGGCTGGTGAGGGTGAACACGACGGTGGGGATCTCGTCCCGCCCGTCGGCCGAGGGGGCGCCCGTGCCCGCCGCGTCGCCCGCCGGCGCTGTCGTGGCCGCGGCGTCGGCCGAGGCGCTGACAGCCGGCGTCGGTACCGCGGTGACCGCCGGCACGGACGTGACTGGCGCCGCCGTCTGCGCCGGGGGCGCTGTTTGGGCAGGGGGCGCTGTCTGAGTCGGAGGCGGCGCCTGGGTGCGAGAGGCCGACGGCGTGGGTGCTGCCGTCTGGCTCGAAGCGTCCGTCTGTGCCGGAGACGCCGACTGGCTCGGGGGTGCGGTCTCGGCCGGAGAGGCCGACGGCGTGGGAGCTGCGACCTGTGTGGGTGCTGCCGTCTGGCTCGGGGGTGCGGTCTGGGTGGGGGGCGCTGTCTGGGCCGGGGGCGCTGTCTGGATGGGAGGTGCGGTCTGGGCGGCCGGGGCTGGCTGGGCAGGTGCCGGCGGCGGTGGCGGGGCGGCGGGCTGGGTGCGGGCGGGCGGCTGTGCGCGGGGCGCCTGGCTGGCGGGGGGAGGTGCTGGGGCCGGCGGTGGCCTGGTGGCGGCCGTGCCCGTCGGCACCGAAAGGTCGGGCCACGCGGCGGCCGGGGCGGAGCTGCCTGGCGGCGGTGCCAGGTTCGGCCAGGCCCCACCCGATCCGGTGCCGGGCGCGGACAGGTTGGGCCAGGCGTTCGCGGCGGCGACGGTGCCACCATCGGGCACGCTGGCCAGGGCGGGAGTGGCCGCGATCAGTCCGCTCGCGCTGCCCGCGACGAGCGTGAGGCCGAGGCTGAGCTCCAGCGCCCGCCGCAGCGCGCGCGGCAGCATCCAGCCGGCCAGCCGGCCGGCCGTGCGACCGACGGCCCCGGGCAGCGCGGCGAACGAGCCGACCACGACGCCCAGGCACAGCCACAGCAGGCAGCCCCAGGCGGCGGCCGCCACGACCGTGACCAGCGCGTTCTCGGGGGCCGAGAGAAACCAGTCCGGGACGTCGGACACGCTCGCCGGCAGGTCCGCGAGTCCGGGCCCGGCGAGGAGCAGCACGGCCGCGACGCCGCCGGCCACCGCGATCCCGAGGACTGGCCGCAGCGCGCGCTGGATCGATCTCATCTCGCCTCGCTTCCTGCTCAGGAGCTCGACCGGGCCTGGGGTGCGGCCAGCCGGCGCCGCGGCCACCCGCACGCCGCCGTCGGCGCGGGTGACGCCGAGGGTGCCCGCCCGCCGCCCGGTCTCGGCGACCGCGGGGACGACGGCTGGCCACGATGGCCGGGCTGTCGCGTCGTCACCGCCGTCCCCCGCGATCGAATCTTCCGAGAGCGTGCGTTTGCCTCGGTTTGCTTGTGTAACTCCCCGGCGGCTATGTGTCAATCCTGGTCGTCTGCACTGGTATCGGACCGGTGCTTCCGCTCGGGCCGGGTGGGGTGGCATGGTGGTGCGGCCTCCGGGCCGCTCGGATGGTCGGGCCGCTCGGATGGTCGGGCGTCGGCGCCCGGCCGGGTGACCGCGGCGCCGGCGGCTCTCGTACTGGCGGAACCCTTGGTACGCGACGGGTCGCAGAGTCGGGACGGCCGAGCGGACCGGGAGGTTGCGCGCCTGGCGATACCCGGGCGAGCCGGGACGGCCGCGCGGCAACCACCCCCTGACGGAGGAAACGGGAGGCAGCGTGCGCTGGGAGGCGTTGTTCGCGGATCTTGACGCGCAGTGGGAGGCGCTGGAGGCCGCGGAGCTTGCCGTCGAGGTCGCGGACCGTGGCCGGCGGGAGGCTGGGTTCCTCCGGCTGATCGACCGGCTGCGCCCGGCGGTCGGCCACCAGGTGCGGGTCGAGGTCGGTGGCCTTCCGTCGGCCGAGCGCGGCGTTCTCGTCGGCCGGCTGACGGCGCTCGGGGTCGACTGGCTACTCGTCGAGGACCAGCGGAGGGCCGAGACGCTGGTCCCGCTGCGGTCGGTGCTGGTGGTTCGCGGGCTGAGCGGGGACGCGGCGCATCCTGGCCACGAGGGCCGGGTGGGTGCCCGACTGGACCTGCGCTATGTGCTCCGCCAGGTCGCGCGGGACCGGTCGGAGTGCCGGATCGCGCTCGCCGACGGCCGGATCGTCAACGGCACCGTGGACCGCGTCGGCGCCGACTTCCTTGACGTCGCCGAACACACGCCCGGCGAGTTCCGCCGGCCACGGGACGTCGAGGCCTGCGTGATCCCGCTCGCCGCGATCGCCTTCCTGCGCCGCATCGCCTGAGGCCACCCAGCCCCGCCGTCTGGATCGCGGTCCACCGCGCCGGTCGTGATCGCCGTTTGAGCCCTGGGGCGGTCGCGGAAACCCCCCATCACGACCGTCCCAGGGCCAAAACCACGATCAAGACCACACGAGAGCACCGACCCAGTCCTAGTCCTCGGGGACGGCCTCGTGGCGGCTGAGCGGGTTGGCCAGGACGAACGCCCGCGTCTGCTCGTAGGCGCGCTGGATGTAGGCCTCCAGCTCGGTCCGCTCGACCCGCCACTGGCCTCGTCCGCCGATCTTGATCGCCGGCAGCTCGCCGCTGCGGACCAGGGCGTACGTCTGCGACGCCGAGATGTTCAGAATCTCCGCCACGTCGCTGAGCTGCAGAAATCGGTCGTTCATCTGGCTGCCCCCTGGCGCCGGTCGGCCTCCGGGGCGTCCGGTCGCGGCTCAGCTCGGGGTGTTCCCGCGACCGGCTGTGCTGCTCCTCGGAGGTCGGAGGTGGGCGGATGGCCTAGGAACTGTGTACCAGTTTCTCGCCGGAGAACGCGTTCGGATGCTTTCGGTTGTGGATAACTGACTCTGCTGGCTGTCGATCGTGGTGTGAAGACGTCGGCTTGGCCGCGGAGCGTCTATCGGCTTGGTCCCTTCGTCACCACGTGAGCTGACGAACGAGAAGCCGCTGGGCCGGGCGAGCCAACGTCCAGGGCGCGTCAAGCGTCCAACCAGGCATCCGGCCCGGGATCCGATGGATCGCCTTTGGCAGCGATTGACGCGGTGGCACGATGTGGTCTCGGGTCACGTACGTTGTGCGACGGTGTGTTCGTGTCTGTGTCGTTTGCTGAGCGCACAGCGTGAACATCGCAAGGATGAGGAGATCACCGGTGACCGACCTGGCGCCCGCGCTTGGCCCAGGGTCCCTGCCGGGTGGGCGCGGTCCCTCCGGAAGGTCAGCGGACCCGATCGTCCCGCCGTCCCCGCCAGCTCGCCGGCTCGGCCGCCGCGGCTGGCGGGACGGTCGGCTGATCTTCGGCATTCTGATCGTGCTGGTCTCGGTGGTGCTGGGAGCCCGGCTGTTCGCGACCGCGGACCGGACGTCCGCCTGGGTGGCGGCGAAGGCCGACCTGCCCGCCGGGCACGTTGTCAGCGCCGGCGATCTGGTCACCGTGCGTGCCCAGCTGTCCGACGCGACCGCGGGGCGCTACTACCCGGGCCGGCGGCTGAAGGAGGTCGTCGGCGGCACGCTCGCGCGCCCGGTCGGCGCCGGCGACCTGATCAGCGGGTCCGACTTCGCGGGGCCCGACACCGCGGCCACCCGGCTCGTCCCGATCGTCGTCCAGGCCGGCCGCCTGCCCGACCTGGCCCCGGGCGACCACGTCGACGTCTACGTCTTCCAGGCCTCCGGGGCCGTCGGTGCCGGCGACGCGAGCAGCGGGACCGGCGGTTCCGGTGGCACGGGCAACGCGACGGGCCAGTCGACCGCGACGGGCCAGTCGACCGGCGTGGGTACTCCGGCGGTCGGCGGTGCCGGCGCCGAGGTACTGGTTCTTCACGACGTTGAGTTCCTCGGCCAGCAGCGGATCGCCAGCGGCGATCGGTCGCTGACGCTGCGGGTGCCGGTCGACGCGGCGATCCGCGCGGTCGCCGCGTCGCAGAGCGGCCGGGTCGACGTCGTGAAGCTGGTCCGTGACGGGCAGGGCCAGGTAGGTGCCACCGGACCGACGGCCGCGCCGGGGTACGGCCGGTGAGCCTGCCGATCCTGACCGCCGTCACCGACGCCGTCGTCGAGGCCGGGCTGGTCTCGGCGTTCGACCGCACCGATCTCGGCGTCACCGTCGTGCGCCGCTGCGTCGACCTGCCGGACCTGCTCGCGGCCGCGACGACCGGCGCGGCCCGGGCGGCGCTGCTGTCCGCCGACCTGCGCCGGCTCGACCGAGAGGCGCTGACCCGGCTCGCGTTGGCGAACGTCGCGGTCGTCGGGCTGATCGCGCCGGGAGACGAGGACGGTGACCGCCGGCTGCGCCAGCTCGGGGTCGTCGCGGTGATCACGACGGACGCCACCGCCGACGAGGTCGCCGGCGCGGTCGTCGAGGCGGCGAAGGCGCTGACGGGCCGGCCGGCGATCGGCCCGGTCTCGATCAGCCGCGGGTACAGCGATCCGATCGCCGGCTACGGCACCAGGCAGCCGCCGCTGCTCGGCGACCCCGCGCTCGGCGACGCGCAGGCCCGCCTCGACGAGACCGACCCGGCCCCTTTCGAAGCGGGCCGGGTCGTCGCGGTCTGGGGTCCGACCGGCGCGCCCGGGCGGACGACCCTGGCGCTGGGTCTGGCCGCCGAGCTCGCGGACCTCGGCGCCGCCACCCTGTTGGTCGACGCCGACTCCTATGGAGGCTCGATCGGCCAGCTCGTCGGCCTGTTGGAGGAGGCGCCGGGGCTCGCCGCCGCCACCCGTGCCGCCAACCAGGGGATGCTCGACGTGCCGCGGCTGGCCGTGCTGTGCCGGGACCTGGGCGGCGGGCTGCGGGTGCTGCCGGGGATCGCCCGGCCGTCGCGCTGGCCCGAGCTGCGGCCGAGCGCGCTGGAGAACGTGCTCGACCTCGCCAGGCGGCTGGCCCAGTTCGTCATCGTCGACTGCGGCTTCTGCCTGGAGGCCGACGAGGAGCTGAGCTACGACAGCTCGGCGCCCCGGCGCAACGGCGCGACCCACGCCGTGCTGGCCGCGGCCGACACCGTGATCGCCGTCAGCTCCGCCGAACCGGTCGCGCTCGTGCGCTTTGTGCGCGGGCTCGCCGACCTGCGCGAGCTGGTGCCGGGGGTCGAGCCGCTGGTCGTCGTCAACCGGCTGCGTGCCTCGGTCGCGGGCGGCGATCCGCGCCGCGAGATCAGCCGGGCGTTGAACCGGCACACCGGCACCGAGCCGATCGCGCTGGTGCCCTACGACCTGGCCGCCTTCGATTCCGCCCAGGCCGCCGGCCAGCTGCTGCGCGACATCGCCCCGACCTCACCCGCGCGGGTGGCGATCCGTGACCTGGCGTCGCGGCTCGCCGGCCGCGTCCCACGCGGCCAGCGCCGCCGCCTCAACGCCCGCCGCTGAGACGGCACGCGGCGCCACGGGCCGGGCGCTGGTGACGGCGAGGCTGGTCCGGCCCGGCCGGCGAGTCGACGCCTGGCTAGCCGGCGAGATCTGGCTCCTCCCGGACGACCGGGCCGTGAGCCGGCGACACCCCACTTGGCCGGGTGATCGGCCTGGTCGGGATGGTCGAGGGCGTCGGCATGGGCCGGGTCCCGGTCTGCGGCGTCGCGGCGCCGGCGCCCGAGACCGGCCGGGCCGTCCGCGGCAGCGTCGGGGCTGGCGTCCGCGTCGGGGCTGGCGTCCGCGTCGTCGCCGGCACGGTCGTCCTGGCCTGCGGCCTCGGCCGGCTGGGCAGGTCGGCGAGGGCCGCCGCCGAGGTGCGCAGCGACGTCTCGAAGACGGCGGTCCGCCGGGCCAGATCCATCACGTTGCCGCCCATCGCGACCAGGTCGGCCGGCCCGGGGCACAACACGCGGACCCGGGCGCCGGTCGCCTCCGCCAGCGTGATCTCCGCGGCCAGCCGACGGGTCGCCGCCCGGCGCAGCTGCCGTTCGAGCACGGCGACCGGGCGGTGCGGGCGGTCGTAGTCGAAGGCGCAGGCCGGCGCCAGCACGAGGATCTCGTCGAGGCCGGCGTCCACGCAGAGGTCGAGCGACGTCGGCGAGCGGGTGCCGCCGTCCACGAACCGGCGCCCGTCCACCAGGACCGGGGCGTACCAGCCCGGGATCGCGCAGGAGGCCATCACCGCCTGCGCGAGCGGCGCCGTCGGTGCGTCGTCCGCGCCGAAGAGCACCCGGTGGCCGGAGTCGAAGTCCATCGCGACGATGCGCAGCCGGGCCGGCCAGCGGTCCGGGTCGACCGGCCGCGCGGCCGCGGCCTGGCCGACGAGGTCGCCGACGGCGGCGAGCGTGCCGCGGCCCTGCGGCAGCAGGGCCGCGAGCGCCACCATCGGCGTCAGCCGGTGCGGGTGCAGCACCCCGGTGGTCAACAGCCGCGGCGAGCCCATCCGCATCCGAGGGGGCGGCGGCAGCGACGGCCCCAGCTCGCGGTAGTCCAGCACCGGCGCGCCCGGGGCGTACTGGCCCCGTTCCGAGTCGGCCATGGTGTCGATCTCGACGTCCACACTGAGCAACGCCGAGACCACCGAGCCCGCCGACGTGCCGACGATCAGGTCGAACGACCGGACGTCGTCGCCGGTCCGCTCCTGATACGTCCGCAACGCGCCGATCATCCAGGCTGAGCCGAGGATCCCGCCGGCGCCGAGGACCAGGCCCCGGCGCGGCGTCCGTCGGCGGGCCAGGGTTTGTTTACGTGTCATCGTCGCCACCACCTCCCAGCGCGGCCGGCCGCGCCTTCCTGGGCGCGGTGGCCACGCGGGTCCGGTCACGGTCCGCACTGACCGCCGTCGAGCCGTCGGCGGCCGGGTGCGCTCGACGCGACTGGCGTCGAGCGCACCCGGCGGCCTGGGTTCCGCGTCGCCTGGGCGGAGCTAGTCGAGGTCCTCGGGCTCCTCCGGCTCCGGCAGGCTGGTCTCCAGCACGCCCCAGGCCCGCAGCCGGTCGGCGAACTCCTGAGGTGTCGTGTCGTGGAGCAGGGCGAGCGCCCGCAGGTCACCGTCTCGGATCGAGAGCACATGGCCGGCGTAGTCGTCGCGCTGCCGCTGGATCTGCGCCACCCACCGGCGAACCAGCGCCGAGGTGTCGGGCGGAGCCTGGGCGAGCTTCTCAAGGTTCAACACCGTGCGCGGGCGGCGCTCACGCGGCGGCATCTGGTCCTCGTTCGGCAGCAGTGCCGAGACGGGGACACCGTAGAAGCCGGCCAGCTCGGAGAGCTGATGAACACTGATCATGCGGTCGCCGCGCTCGTACGAGCCAACCGCGGCGGTCTTCCACCGACCGCGGGACTTCTGCTCGACACCCTGCAGCGAAAGTCCTTGCTGAATCCGGATCGCCCGTAGGCGAGACCCCACGGCCTTCGCGTACTCCCGGCTCACCCGACTCACCCCCAGCCTCGAACGAGCTCCCGAACGACAGGTCTCGACGTCCGGGCCCGCGGTGGCGCCCCGCCGTGACGGCCTGGCGACCCAGCTTTGGACCGCCACCCGTGACAACGGATTAACACCGTAGAAAGAGTCCGTTTACCGAACTATGTGTGGTGACGTGCGCCCGACACCGAAGGTTCGCCCGACGCCGGGCCTGCCGTCCAAGGAGAGGCGTCGTTCGCTACGTACTGTCATCGCGCTGACCCCCCTCCGCGATGTGCGATCGGGCTGGCGACCAGACCTGCCGCCGTCACTGGTGGTGTCGATGCCCGCGAATCGCTCCGCGTAACCAAGTCCGTCACAGTGAGCTATCAATCGAGGGGGTGCCGCGCGGCGACGGCCGGTGTCAGGGGCACACTGGCTACGTGCGCGTCTACCTTCCGTCAACGTTGACGGCCGCGCGGACGGTGCTCGCCGACCGCTCGGTACCCGCCGGACTCGCGTTCGGGGTGACCCCGGCGGTCCGGGAGTGGTACGCCCAGTCGGACACCGAGGAGATGGAGTACGCCGCGCTGCTCGCCGCCGCGCGGGCCTGTCTCCGGCTGCTGGACGCCGACGCCACCGCGCCCAGGCGCCGGGTGGTCTTCGCCGCCGACGTCGACGACGCGGCCATCCGGGTCCGCGACGACCTGGACCGTGGCGTGGTCGAGGTGACAGTCCCGGTGCCGCTGACGGCGGTGCAGGCGATCCACGTCGACGACACCGCCGCCGAGGCCGCGGTGGCGGCCGCCGCGGACGCGGTGATCGAGTCGGACCTCGGTGGCGAGGACGCGTCGTTCGTTGTCGACGGCGCCGAGGGCTACGAGCTGCTCTGGTTCGCGACCCAGGAACTGCCCGACCTCGTCTGACCCGGGTGCCTCGCGCCCTGAGTGATTCGTAGTTTTGGCTTTATTGGCCTTGATCCCGGGGCGGAGTTCGGTCGCGCCCGAAGGTGCCTGTGACCTGCCCGGACAGGGGCGCGCCGACCCGCCCGGTGCGCCGCTGACGGCCGGTGCGGGACAGCGGTGTCCGGTGTGTGTCGTTCGGCGAGTCGCTGTCCGCTGTGTCTGGTGCGGCGCGCTATTGTCCCGTGTCAGATGGGCATCTAGCCGGACAACGAGGACCCGCGTGGTCGCGGCTGACGCGCGTCGCCAACCTCCAATCACCAGCAGGTCGCTACGGCACTCCAACCGTGGCGCCCGGCGGTGTGCTGCCGTTCCCGCCGCTCGACCGTCTTGTGCTCGATCTGACTGCTGTCCGCGTTCGACCGCCCACGCCCGGAGCCCGGCGCGGGAGGGAGGCTGGTTTCCCGTGCTGTACCTCTTCGGGCAGGTCCTGGTGTTCGTGCTGATCGCGCTCGTGCTGGGCGCCGCACTCGCCTGGATCTTCCTGATCCGCCCGCTGCGCCGGCAGCGCGCGTCGTCCGCCACGGCGGGCGCCGAGGACCGACCTGGCCCGGCCGCGGCTGCCTCCGACGGTGATCGGGCGGACGGGCGGGCCCGGAGCGGGCTCGCGGAACTGGATGAGGACCGCCTTGCCGCGCTGACGGACTGGCTGCGCCGGCAGGAGGAGCGCAGCGCGGTGGAGAACGCGGAGCTGGTGACCCGGCTCGCCGCGGCCGAGCAGCAGGTCGGGGAGTCGGAGAGCCGAGTGAGCGCGGCCGAGCGCCAGGTCGCGACGGCGGTCGAGCAGGTCGACGCGGCGCAGGCGCGGATGGCCCAGATCGAGGCCGAGCTGCGCGGCGAGGCCGCCGACGAGCAGAGCCGGGAGACCCGCCGGCTGCAGACCGCGCTGGCCGAGGCGGAGGCGCGGGCCGCCCGGTTCTCGGCTCGGCTGGCGATCGTGCGCACCGAGGTGGAGGAAGCCGCGCACCAGGCCGCGGCCGTCACGGAGCGGCTGGATCGCCGGCAGGCGGAATGGGCCGCCGAGCGTGCCGGCCTGCTGGTCCGGATCGCCGAGGCCGAGTCGATCGCCGAGGCGTGGGCCGCGAGCCGTGCGCACGGTGACCTCGACGCCGCGTCCGTCGATGCCCCAGCGGGTTCCGCTCCGGCCGACGAGCCCGTGGCCAGGACGGTCGACGGGGCTGCCGGCCGGACCGACGTCGCCGAGGTCGCCGCGGTGGACAGCGTCGATGTCGCGGACCGTACCGACCTGGTGGATGGCGCTGATCTGTTCGCCCCGACCACCGGTCGGGTGGTGGCCCTCGGTGGCACCCGGGTCCCGGGCCGCTCGACGGGCGCGGCGCGCACGGTGCCCGCCCGGCAGCGCACCGCCCTGGCCGCCCTGGTGCCGGCCGGCAGTGCCGCGGGCCCGGCCGACGGTGGCCCGAACGGGACCGAGCCGCCCGCCGTCGACACCGCGGCGCTGGACGCGGTCGTCCAGGAGATCCTGGACGCCGACGCCCGCACGGTTCCCGGGCCTGACCGGGAGGTGCTCGCGCCTACGCCTGCCGCCGAGCCGGTGCTCGTGCCCGAGCCGGTGCCTGCCGAGGCCGGCGCGTCCAAGCCCGACGAGCTTGGCCCCGAGCCCGTCGTGCCCGAGCCCGTCGTGTCCGAGCCGGTCGTCTCTCAGGTCGTCGTGTCTGACGACGTCGAGCCCGAGCCTGTGCCTGAGGCCGTCGTTTTCGAGCCGGAGGCGGCCGAGCCCGAGGTCGTCGTGCCTGAGGCCGTCGTGGCTGAGCCTGTCGCCGACGACGTTGACGAGCCGGTGCCGCCGTCCTGGGGTGGGCCCGCCGAGCCGGTGCCCTCGACCGACAACCTCAAGGAGATTGTCGGCATCGGCCCGGTGATCGAGGCGCGGCTGCGCACACTCGGCATCACCTCGTTCAGCCAGTTGGCGGCGATGGGAGACACCGACGTCGACCGGCTCTCGGCCAGGCTTGACGGGTTCGGCAGCCGCATCCTCTCCGACGACTGGGTCGGCCAGGCCCGCGAGCTCCAGTCCCGCGGTCTTGAAGACCTGAGCTACTGACGCCACGCCCCGTGGATCGTCGGTCAACCAGACGAAGGTCGACCTGACTCCGAAATCCCTCAAGATCGGCGTCCCCCGAACCGCTGCCCGCCGGACGTTGCTCGCCGTTTCGGCCCTGGGATGGTCGTGGTGGAGACGTTTCCACGACCACCCCGGGGCTCAAACAGCGATGGCGGGTGGGGGCTCGCGATACAGGCTGCGTGCCGGGGTCAGAGCTCCGAGATCAGGCCTTCGATCTCGGCGTCGAGGATCCGCCGGTCGGTGACGTCGATGTAGAGCCAGAGGTGGCCGCGGTAGCCGTCAGGGCTGACCAGCGGCAGATGGCTGCGCTCGAAGACGCGGCCGTCGGCGAACATCACGGCCTCCCGGCGCAGCGTCCTGCGGCGGCGCAACAGGGTGTCGAGGCGGTCGGCGAAGCCGGCCGGGTCGTCCACCAGCCCGGCCCGCGGCCGCAGCAACAGCCGGCAGTCGGTGCCGACCAGGTCGACCGGGGCCTCGGCCAGGTCGAACAGGTCGCAGTACGCCTGGTTGACGCCCACCACCTGGCTGTGCGCGTCGGCGAGCAGTACCGCGGCGGGCAGCTCGGCAAGCAGGCTGGTCAGCCAGCGCTCCCGGTCACGACACGCGGCCTCGGCGCGGGCCAGCTCGCCGTAGAGGCAGCCGCACTCGGCGGGCGGCATCCGGTCGAACCGGCCGTGGCCGCCGTCGCCGGAACCGTGGCCGCCCGCCTGCCCCTCGCCACCGGTGCCCCTCCCGCCGCCGGTGCCGCCCGCGCCGTGGCCGCGGCCTGCGCCCTGGCCTCCGCCGTGGGCCCACCTGGCGTGGTCCGCATGCCGGCTTTCGTGACTACCGCCGAGGGGCCCCCGGCGCGGGTCCTGACCGTCCGCGCGGTGGCCGTCGACGGCGCGGCCGTGCAGCGCGATCGCCGAGCGCCATTCGCCGCCCAGCGTCGGCGGTGACTGCGGGTCGGCCCTGCCGGGCCAGCTGTCGCCGCCGTCGGGCGCGGTCGCCCGTCGGCGGTCACCATCCCAGGTGAGGTGGTCGCGTCTTGGCCGTTCACGGGGCCGGTCGCGTTCGCCCAGCCCGAGTGGGAAGTCCGCCGGGCCCAGGTCACCTAGGTCACCCAGGTCGTGCGGGTCATCGGCGTCCGGTTCGTCGTCGCCGGGAACCCCGCCGGATCGGTGTCGGTCCGGCGGCCCGTCGGGGGCGGTGGCGCCGTCCCACCAGTCCGGGCCGCCGTCGTCTCGTTCGTCGCCGTGGCGCGGGTCGGTGGAGTCGGCGTGATTCCGGCCGCGCGGGCCGGGCCAGGCGCGTACGGCGTCCCAGGCCGGCCCCGCGCCCCAGCCGTGCGTGTCGTCGCGGTCGGCCCCGCCGAGGCGGTCGGCCGGCGGCAGCGACGGCTCCTGGCCGGTGCGCGGCCGCGGCAACGCCACGGGGACAGTCGGCCCCTGCTCGTCGGCCGGCTCCCTCGACTGGTGCTGGAGGGCGGACCGCTCTGGGCCCCCGGCTCGGGTCGGCAGGTCCGTCCACTCGGCCCCCCACGTCGGGACGCCAGGGCCGCCAGGCTCGACCCCGAGCCGGCTCGCGCGGACCGACGGGCCCAGCGGCGGCCAGGCCGGCACGGGCGGCAGCGGCGTCAGGGTCCCGATGAACCGGGCACCCCCGGCACCCGCGGCGGTCGCCACGGCCTGCAGGATGGCGGCGCGGTGCAGCCCGTCGGGCCGCAGCAGCCGCAGCCGGACCCACACCCCGTCGCCACCGGCCCGGGCCCGTCCCCACTGGTTGGTGACGGTCAGCAGGTCGTGTGGGTGGATCGCTCGTTCCCAGCCCCAGCCGAGCGCCTCGTCCGGATCGACGCCGGTCAGCTCACTCCAGCGCGGATTGACGAAGACATGCCGGCCGACGGCGTCCGTCGCGAAGACCGGCACCGGGCAGCTCATCGCCACTCGGCGAAAGATCTCCCAGCCAGCCGCCGCCGCGGCGTCGGCGACGGCCGACTCGGCGACCTCGGCCGGCCGGTCGCCGGCGGCCCAGCCTGGACCGTCGGCTTCTTCGGCCCTGTCGGCCTCGTCGGCGGCCGACGTCGCGCCGAGAACCGCCTCGCCGAGACTCGCCTCGCGGGCCGGCTCGGTGCCGCGGGCGAGGTCGCCGCCCTCGTCGCCGGGATGGCCGTCCGACGCGCCGTTCACGCGGAGACCGCCAGGACGCCGTGGACAGCCGTCGAGACCAGGCTCGCCGGCACGCGGTCGGCAGCCGACAGCGGATGGACATGGGAAGACACTCGAGACCCCCGGGAGGCACGCCACGGCGGCCCGGACAGGGCGGGGACGTGGGGGGAAGGTCCGTCGCCGAACCGGATCGTGACTGACCGAACGTGGAAGGTTGCGAAGCGTCAGCAGATTAGCGCGGACCGAGTGGCGGACTCGTGAGGCGCGTGGATGTGGCGCGGGCGCGCCGGCCCGCACCTGGTGTTTCTGCGCCGGTAAGGCGCCGTCGGTCCCTTTCGTGGGCCCGGCCGCCTTGCCCACCTGCGGGGCGGGATGTGCCGGCAGGCCGCAAGGGCGCACAAGGCCCGGGAATCGCCCCGTGCGGGCCGGTGGACCTGGACGTTTGAGCCTGTCGTTCCGGGTGGTCCGGCCTGCGGCTTGATCGCCGTGTCCGCTTTATGCCACGGGAGGCCATCGTTCTGACTGCTGGAGCGATGCACGAATCACTCTGGGTGTCCGGATAACCGTACCCCGCCACCAAGCCCTCGGAGGGGTTGTGCGAACGTTGTTCGGTGCATCCCCTTCCTTCGGGGTTGCCGGAATGTGGCGTGCTTTCTACCCTTCGTGTCGATACCGGGTTGGCAGGTTCCGGCCACGGTCGTGCGGGGGGTGGCTGCGTGCGCCTGGACGAGGAGCGGCGGACTCTCGTGGCGGCGGTACGGGGTGGCCCTTACCCGGCTGGGCTGGGCGCCGGCCCAGGCCCGGCAGGCGGCCTGGGTGCCGGCGCGCCGGCCGGCTGGCCGGACGCGGCGTCTCTGGTGGAGAACGAGGTCCGGGAGCTGGTCCGGCGCCGGGCGCTCGACCCGGCGCGGGAGCCGGTCGTGGTGCGCCGGCTGGTCGACGACGTGCTCGGCGACTACGAGGAGCGCGTGCTCACCAGCGACCTGCCGCCCATCGTCGATCGTGAGCTGGTCGCCCGGCTGGTCTACGACGCGGTCGCCGGCTTCGGGCCGCTGCAGCGCCACCTCGACGACCCGGCCGTCGAGGAGATCTGGATCAACGAGCCGGGCCGGGTGTTCATCGCCCGTCATGGCCGCAGCGAGCTCACCACCACGATCCTCACCGGCGACCAGGTGCAGGACCTGGTCGAGCGGATGCTGAAGACCTCCGGGCGCCGGGTGGACCTCTCGACCCCGTTCGTGGACGCGATGCTCCCGGACGGCTCGCGGCTGCACGTCGTCATCCCGGACGTGACCCGCCTGCACTGGTCCGTCAACATCCGCAAGTTCATCCTCTCGGCGTCCAGCCTTGACGAGCTGGTGGCCAAGGGAACGCTCCCGCCATCGGCCGCGGCCTTCCTGGAGGCGTCGGTCATCGCCGGTCTGAACATCATCATCGCCGGCGGCACCCAGGCCGGGAAGACCACGATGCTCAACTGCCTCGGCTCGGCGATCCCCGCCCGCGAACGGGTGATCAGCTGCGAGGAGGTCTTCGAGCTGCGGCTGCGCGCACCCGACTGGGTCGCCATGCAGACCAGGCAGGCGAACCTCGAGGGCACCGGGGAGATCCGGCTCCGCCGCCTGATCAAGGAGGCGTTGCGGATGCGCCCGGACCGGCTGCTCGTCGGCGAGGTCCGCCAGGAGGAGGCCCTGGACCTGCTGATCGCGCTGAACTCGGGCCTGCCGGGGATGTGCAGCCTGCACGCCAACTCGGCGCGGGAGGCCGTCACCAAGCTGTGCACACTGCCGCTGCTCGCCGGCGAGAACGTCAGTCACAACTTCGTCGTCCCGACCGTCGCCGCGAGCGTGGACCTCGTCGTTCACCTGATCAAGGACGCGCACGGCCGCCGACGGGTGACGGAGATCGTCGCGCTGCCCGGCCGGGCCGAGGGCGACGTCGTCGAGGTCGCGCAGATCTTCCGGTCCTACGGCGACACGCTGGTCCGCGCCGAGGGCTATCCGCCGCACCCGGACCGGTTCGCCCGGGCCGGCTACGACCTCGCCGCGCTGCTGGCCCCGCCGGACCGGGGCTGGCCGGAGATCGCGGTGGAGCGATGAGGCGCGCCGCCCCGGCCGTGGGGGAGGCCTGATGGGGATCTTCGTGGGGCTGCTGTTCGGGCTCGGGATGTTTCTGATCGTCGGGCCGAGGGCGCCGCGGCGACGGAGCGCCGCGGAGCCCGGCTGGCGGCGGTCCACCACCGAGCTGCTCGCGCAGGCGGGGGTGCGGGGCCTGGGCCCGGGCCAGTTCGTCGCGGTGAGCGTCGCCATCGGCGTCGTCGTCGGGTTCGTCATCTTCGCCGTCACGGCGACGTGGTCGCTCGGGTTCGCGTTCTTCGTGTTCGCCGCGTTCCTGCCGCGAACCCTGGTCGCCCGCCGTCGTAGGGCCCGGATGGCGGACCTGCGCGGGATGTGGCCCGACGTCGTCGACAACCTGGCGAGTGCCGTGCGTGCGGGCATGTCGCTGCCCGAAGGCCTCGCCGCCGTCGGCCAGCGTGGCCCGGCGCCGCTGCGCGGGGCGTTCACCCGGTTCGGCGAGGAGTACCGGGCCAGCGGCTCGTTCAGCTCCTGCCTGGACAAGCTCGCGGACGAGCTCGCCGATCCGGTGGCCGACCGGATCATCGAGTCGCTGCGGCTGGCCAGGGAGGTCGGTGGCACCGACCTCGGCCGGCTGCTGCGCACCCTGTCGACGTTCCTGCGCGAGGACGCCCGCACCCGGGCCGAGCTGGAGACCCGGCAGAGCTGGACCGTCAACGCCGCGCGCCTCGCCCTCGCCGCGCCCTGGGTGGTGCTGCTCCTGCTGGCCACCCGCGGCCAGAACGTGTCCGCCTACGACAGCCCTACCGGCGTCGCGGTGCTCGTCGGAGGCGGTGCCGTGTCAGTGTTCGCCTACGTCGTGATGAAGCGCATTGGCCGACTTCCTGAAGAAGGGCGGGTGCTGCGCCCATGAGAGTTCGATGAGCCTCGCCGCCACCGGGGCGCTGCTCGGGCTGGTGGCCGGCATCGGGCTGGTGATCGTCGCGATCCGGTCGCCACGTGCCCGCCGGATTCGGTACGCGGACCGGATCGAGCCCTACCTGCGGGACACCCCGGCGCCGTCCCGGCTGCTCGACGACAGCGCGGCCCACGCGGCCCGCCGGTCGGCCCGGGTCGCGCCGACACCGCTGGCGGCGGTCGAGGCGCTCGCCCGGCCGTTCCTGGAGGACGCGGCCCGTCGCCTCGACCGGTTCCTGGGCGGGCGCGCCGGCCTGGTCCGGCGGCTGACCCAGGCCGGCGGGCGGACCTCGGTCGAGGAGTTCCGTACCCAGCAGGTGATCCTCGCCGTCGCCGGTGGGCTGGTCGGCGCGGTGCTGCTGGTGCCGCGAGCGGTCATCGGGGTCGGTCCGCCGCCGGTCGTCGGGGTCGCGCTGATCGTCGCGGGTGTCGCCGGTGGCGTCGTCGGCCGGGAATGGTGGCTGACCAGGGCGATCCGGGCCCGCGAGGACCGGATGCTGATGGAGTTCCCGACGATCGCCGAGCTGCTCGCGCTCGCCGTCACGGCCGGGGAGTCGCCGGTCGGCGCGCTGGAGCGGGTCGCCCGGCTGACCCACGGCGAGCTTGGCTACGAGCTGCGGCTCGCGCTCGCCGACGCCCGCGCCGGCGCCACGCTCGTGCAGGCCCTGGAGGGGATCGCGACGCGGACCACGCTCGGCTCGCTGGCCCGGTTCGTCGACGGCATGGCCGTCGCGATCGAGCGCGGCACACCGCTGGCCGACGTGTTGCGCGCGCAGGCCGTCGACGTCCGGGAGGCCGGCCGGCGCCAGCTTCTGGAGTCCGGCGGCCGCAAGGAGATCGCGATGATGGTGCCCGTCGTCTTCCTGGTACTGCCGACGACGGTGATCTTCGCCTTCTACCCGGCGCTGGTGAGCTTCACGTTCTTCGCGCAGTAAGGACTCCCTGATCGCGCCGGTGCGCGGCGCGGTCGGGGTGAGCGGTGCCGAGGGGGCGCCGCCGCGGGTGGGGACCCGCGGGTTCGAGGGGGGCCAGGGGGTTCGGGATCGGCTGGCGGCCCTTGGTCGCGGGCGGCGTCCGCCGTCCACGACCGGAGGTTTCGCCGAACTGGGAGGACGAGATGGCACGCATCACGACGGCACTGGTCGTCGGGTACCTCGCATGGTGGGACCGTGGGCATTGGTGGGACCGGCGGCCTTCGTCCGGCACGGGCTCGGCGCGTGGGCGCGGCGACCGCGGCGACGTGCCCGGCTGGGTGATGGTGACGGTGATGACCGCCGCGCTGGTGGTCGCGATCGCCACGATCGCCACCCCTGCGCTGCAGAACATGTTCACGACCGCGATCAACAAGGTCACCGGCATCGGCGGCAGCGGTGGTGGCGGCTGAGCCATCGCGGCGCGGCCGATCACCAGCGCCGCACCTGGCCGTGCTGGTCCCGGTTCCGGCCTGTCGCGTTCATGATCGCGGTTTCCGCCCTCGGATGGCTGTGACAGCGGCCGTCCAACGACCAGGTGAGGGCGAAAGCGGCGATCAGACGAACGGTCTCGCTTCGGCGGCCCCGGGACCGGGGCGCGCGGACGTTCGAGCTCGCCGACGGTCCCGGCCCGCGTTGGCAGGTCGGCCGGCGGCGCCGGGTCGGCCGGCGGTGCCGGGTCGGCGGTCGGACGCGGGCTCGGCGATCGTCGAGTTCGTGCTGGTCAGCACCCTGCTGCTGTTCCTGTTCCTCGGGATCATCCAGCTCGGCCTGGTCCTGCACGTCCGTAACACCCTCGTCGCGAACGCGGCCGAGGGCGCCCGGCACGGCGCGAACCTGAACGTCGACCCGGCCGACGGTGGGCCGTACGCGCAGCGGCTGATCGCCGAGTCGATCCCCGGCCGCGCCGATGCCACCTGTGTGGGCAGCCAGGTCGGCGGCCCGGACGACATCCCGCTGGTCCAGGTGACCTGCGAGGTCCGCGTCCCGCTCAGCCTGCTCCCGTTCGGCGGCGGCGTGACGATCCACGTGACCGGCCACGCCGTCAAGGAGACCCGGTGACGATCCGATCCCCGGTGCCGGCACCGGCAAAGCGGCAGCGAGGCCCGCGGACAGGTGGCGTGCGGAAACATGGCGTGCGGAAACGTGGCCTGCGGGAACGTGGCTGGCTGGAACGACTCCAGCCGGAACGAGACCAGCGGCTGCGAGGCGTGCGCGAACCAGTGCCTGGTCCGGCGAGGTCGGCCCGCTGGCTTGATCGCCGTTTTGGCCCTCACGTGGTCACGGATCCGCGTCGGTTACAGCCACGCGAGGGCCAAGGCGGCGATCTTGGTGGTCTCGGGACGAGGCCAACCCGGTCAGACGCGGCACGAGGCCGGCGGGACCGTGGTCGGCGGCCGGACGCCGGCTCGGCGATGATCGAGTTCATCGGGCTGTCGGTGGTGCTGCTGATCCCGTTCGTCTATTTCTTCCTGGCGCTGTTCGACGTGCAGCGCTCGGCGTTCGCGGTGACGCAGGCGGCGCGGGAGGCCGGCCGCGCCTACGCGACGGCGGATGACGAGGACGACGGCCTGACCCGCGCCCAACTGGCCGCCCAGCTCGCCTTCCAGGATCAGGGCCTCCCGGGCGCTCCACAGCTGCGCTTCGCGCCTCAGGGTGCCAGCTGCGGCGCGGCCGACCCCGGCGACGGCGCCGAGACCCTGGAGCCCGGCGCCCAGTTCGTCGTCTGCGTCCGCACGACCATTCCGCTGCCCGGCGCCGGCATTCTCGGCAGCCATTTGGCGAACGTGACGGTGAATGGTCAGTTCGTCGTGGTCATTGACCAGTATCGAGCCGACCGGGCGGCTCCCGTGGCCTAGCCGGAATCGGCGCGGCAGAGATGCGCGAAACAATGGCCGTTCCTGCGGATCTGTCGCGGGATGTAAGGGTCGTCGATTCTGCCCTCCGGCGGCCGCTGCCGGCTTGTTGCGGGCCTTGAGTCCGTGCAAGTCCTACGTGATGGCGGTGAATCTCGCCCGCGGTCGACCGCCAGGTATGACTGATGTCTGATTCACCGGGCATCGGCGATCAGCCGGCGGGTACGGGCCTCCCGGTCACCGGGTGGGTCGACTTGAGCCGTAACTGCAGGCAATTCGCGTACAGGGTCCGGGGGGTCACAAGGCCCGGACCCCAAAGGCCAGCTGGTCAAGATGGCGATTTTAGGCCTGAAGGTGGTGGTGTGCCGGCCGGGCGGCAGAGCGCGGGAAGAGCTAGGACCGGCCGAAGGGTGGGCGTCGTCTGACGTCGGGTAGCGACGGTAGGTAGGAAGCCACGCCCTTCGCGGTAGTTTTGACCGATTTCGCGGCGGCCGTGGCCCGCGCCGCGACGGATGGCGCGGTGCCCGGCTCGGCTGGGGCGAGGCCCAGCTCGGCGTAGGCGGCCGTGGCGATATCGGACAGGGCGTGGCGCTCGCCGAGGGTCGCGCCGACGATGCCGACCGCGGGGAGGCTGCCGAGCGCGCGGTGCCAGAGCCGGCCCTCGGCGCGCTGTCCGGCCAGCCGGTGGATCGTCCACAGCTCCCGAGCCGCGCGCAGGATCGTCACCGGAATGCGCTGCGCGACCAGCTTCCAGGTCTCGGTCTCCTCGGGCGAGTCGGCCGGGTCGGCCTCGCCTCCCTGACCGGGCACCGCATCCGCGAGGCTGATCGCGGCCGGGCCCGCGTTGTCCTGGTCGCCTTCATAGTCGGCGGCCGACTCGACCGGAACCGCCGACGGCACAGGGATGGCTGACGTCGTCGGGGCCGCCGACGTCACGGGAGCCGCCGACGCGACGGGGGTGGCGAAGATATCGCGCTTGGCCGCCGGGTCCCGCTTGGCGAACGGGTCCGGCCACGCCTCGCCGGGCGGCGGCTCGGCCGCCCCGGACGGCGACCATCCGGGTGGCAGGTCGTCCCGCAGCACGAGGCGGGCGACCAGGCGGACCTGCTCGTCCTCGTCCATCACCCCGCACACCTGCGCGAGTGACAGCACCAGGAGGCCCTGGACGGTCCCGGCGAGCACCTCGCGGATCGGCTGCGCGAATCGGCCGCCGACGCCGGGAAGGGCCGCCAGCGGGACCAACTCGTTGCGCCAGTGCCGCACGAGGCGGTCGGCCTGGGCCCGCGGGTCGCCGTCCGGTCCCTCGGTGACGGCGACAGCCGTGGCCGCGACCGGCCGAGCCGCCCGGACGAACCGCAGCAGCGTGTCGGCCTCCCGCTGGCGCACCGGCTCTCCCCTCAGTTGCCCTCGGCCAGGAGCCTGAGCTCCGGCAATGGCGTCAAGGGAACGATAACCGGCTTTACGTAGCTTTCAGTGCGAGCTTGCACCCATCCGGTAGCGAGACGGTAATGCCGGGTCAGCGAACGCCGTCAGGCCGCGGCGCCGGCCTGGCCATCTGGTGGCCGCGCGGAACGGGGACGAGTGGCCGGGTGTCGGCGAGAAGCGGCGGAAGGTACGTGGCGACGCCCCGGCCGGCGGTGCGGGCGGCGGTCGCTGCCCTGGTCGCGGTGGGTACGGCCGGATTCAGGCCGAACTCGGCGTAGGCGGCCGTGGCGACGCCGGCGAGCGCGCGGTACTCGCGCAGGAGGGTGAGGCCGAGGCCGACCGCGGGCAACTCGCCGAGGGCGCGTGGCAGTGGCCGGCCCCCGGTCCGCTGGCCGCCGACCCGGTCGGTGGACCACAGCTCGCGCGCGGGACTCAACACCGACGCCGGGACGCGCCCGGCGACCATGATCCAGGCTTTGACCTCGCCCGGCGACGCCGCGGCGTCCAGCAGGTCCGGCCCGGCGTCGTCGTCCGCGTCCCGCGTCCGAGCCGCGTGCCAGCCGGCCGGCAGGTCGCGCCGCACCACCAGGCGAGCGACGAGCCGGACCAGCTCGGTCTCGTCTGTCACGTCCCGCAAATCGGCCAGGGACAGCACCAGCAGGCCCTGCAGGGCGCCGCCGAGCGACGCGCGGACCGGCCGGGCCGACCGGCCGTCGAGTGCGGGACTCGCGGCGAGCGCGACCAGCTCATTGCGCCAGTGCCGCACCACGTGGTCGGCCTGGTCCGCCCGGTCGCCGCCGGCCGTCAGGGCGGCGGCGACGGCCGTGGCGGCCACCGGCTGGCCAGCCTGGACGAAGCGCAGCAGCATTGCGGCTTCGCGCGGGAGCACGCTGCCCCTTTCCATACGCCGTCCCGAAAGCGGGCTCCGGCGCGGTTGTCGGGGGCGGCGGCCGAGTACGCGTTCTCCGGAGTGTTCAGGCCCGGAATGTCCAGCTGGCTGCTGCCCGGTTGCTGGCGGTCCTCCGCTGAGGTGCCACTAACGTGTCGATCAAACCACGTGCCGTCGGAGACCCACGCTTACGTAACGGAAGATTTACCTCGGTCACAGGCTGGGCGCCGGGATGTCGGTCGTGGCGTCTCGAATGCCCGCGGTCAGGCGGCCCGCGGCGTGCGGTCACGCCGTAAGGTTTCGGTTCCTTGCGCCTTTGACGGTGTTCCAGCCGGGCTTCGGGTGACGTGGGCCGCTTGCCGGCGAACCGTCGGGGTTGACCGTCAGAAACAATGTTCGGCCGGTGGTCGCCGGCAAATGTGGCGCATGCGGTGGGCGGCCCGTGCGGGTTCGAGCGCGGTGCGCGACAATGGGCCGGTGATCCCGGTTTGGCTCGTTGTGCGCTCGGTGGTTCGGGGGCGCCGCGCTGGCCCCGGGCCGCGGCCGGCGCGCGACGACGGCACGATCCTGATGCTGACGCTTGGCTTCCTGCTGGTCACGGCGATGCTCGCCGTCGTCGTGACCGACGTCTCCGCGGTCTTCCTGGCCCGCCGTTCGGTCGCCGCCGCGGCCGACGGCGCGGCGCTCGCGGCCGCGCAGCGGGTCGACGAACAGGCCGTCTACACCGCGACCGGCCCGCTCGACGAGCTGCCGCTCGCCGACGTCATGACCACCGTCGCGGACTACCAGGAGAGCGCCGACCCGAGTGGCTCGACCCAGCTGTCCGCGACGCTGGTCGACGCGGACACGGTCGAGGTGCGGGGCAGCCGGGTCGTCGACCTGCCGCTCATCGGCTTCCTGGGGGTCGGCCCGGTCACTGTCCACGCCACGGCGGACGCCCAGACGGTCGTGCGCGGCCAGCCCTGAGGCCGGCGCCCGGAGGCGGTCCCGGCCGTGCGGCTACCGGCCGGCCCGGTAGCCGGCCCGGCCGGTAGCCGCACGGCCCGGATGCCAGATCAGACCCAGCTGGCGGTGGCCGCGACCAGGTCGTCGAGGGCGTGGCCGGTCCGTTCCTCGGCCAGGTTCGAGACGTCCCGGACCAGGCGGGCCACCCACTCGGCCGGCCGGTCGGCGGCCAGCGCGACCGCGGCCGCGGCGTGCTCGGCCGCCTCGTAGTGGTCCGGCCGCTCGCCGCTGACGGCGGCTCGCGCCTGCGCCATCCGTACCGACACGATCATTCCGGTCTGCCCGCTGTCCTTGATCAGGCTGTAGGCCTTCACGAGGTACGGCCGGGCCTCCTCCGGCGCGCCGACGGTCGTGAGTGCCTCGGCCGAGGCGAGCGCGAGATCGGCGGGGGAGTAGGTCTCGATCGCGAAGCCGGGCCGGCCGTGGGCTTCCGCGTCCAGCGCCTCCATCGTGCGCCAGGCGCGAGCCACCGCGTCGCGCACACCAGCGGTGTCACCTGTCGCGGCGTAGGCGCCCGCGACGACCTTGCCGGCGATCATCGCGCGAGACGGGCTGTGACCGGCGATCCGGGCGGCCGCGCCGGCGATCTGCAGCGAGACGGCCGGGCTGTACTGACGGACCATCCGCGCGCGCAGCGCCAGCGCCCGGGCCGCGAGCGGGCCGTCGCCGGCCGCGCGGGCGAGGCTCGCGGCCCGGTCCGAGCGGGTCGCGGCGTCGGTGTGCAGACCGCGGTCGTAGTCGGTGCCCGCGGAGACGACGGTGACCGCGGCGTGCAGCCGCATCCAGTCGATGGCGTCCCGGCCGCGCAGCCGGCGCTGGCGCGGGATCGTGCGGGTGGTGTTCTCCAGCGGCCGCATCGAGCTCGCCGTGCTGGTCAGGTCGGAGGTCTCGTAACCGCTGATCGCCGCGGCGAGTGCCGCCGAGCAGGCCTGATGCAGGTCGGTCGTGCTGCGCAGGTTCTCGAGATTGGGGTGTTCGAGGCTCACCGCGACCGCCGAGGCCCCGAAGGTACGAAGCAGGAAACGCCTGTCGACGGCATCCGACACGGCGATGGCCTCCGTGTTCCGCTTTCGGCCGCGCCAGCCGACGGCCTGCTGGCCACGCGGGACGTCGCCGTTGCGGCGCCAGCCCCGGGGAGGTCGGTACCGCTGCCGCCAGCCGGCGGATCGAAGGCAGGGAACCCGGGTGCCAGGGCGGTCGAAGCGGCCGACGGACCGCGATGTGATCGCATCTAGAACTACCTCACGGCGTAGCGGGAACCTTCATTTGAAGATAGCGTTCAACACCGCCGGCTGACGCCCGGGCTGTCGGGAATCCGTGTGGGCTGCGTCTCCGGGTGCGACTTTTCGCTGGTCGACGTCGTGGGACCTCGATGCGAGGCCCCCTTCGGACTTTGTCGTCCGGTGGGGTAGTTCGTATTGTGTTACCTGCCGGCCGGCGGTGCGCCGTTAATGTTTCCGAAATGTATCGCGATGCAATTGCATGTTAACAATAGGCGTCGTGGTCACTCCGGACGCACAGACCGGAGTACGCGCCGGGCCGCACGACACCGAACCGGGCCTGGCGGGCGGCGGGCCGGGCCTCGTGGCCGGGCCTCGCGGCTGGCGGCGGGGACGGCTCGCGATCACGGTCGCGGCCAGGGAGCCCGCGATCTCGGTAAGGTGGACGCTATGGCCGCCGACATCGCCGAGGAGCTCAAGAACCTCGACTCGACCCTGACCGGTATCGAGACCGTGTTGGACGTCGAGGGGCTGCGTCGGCGAGCCGCTGACCTCGAGCAGGAGGCCTCGGACCCGGACCTGTGGAGCGACCAGGACCGAGCGCAGGTGGTGACCCGCAAGCTGTCCTCGGTGCGAGGCGACATCAGCCGCGTCGAGGGCCTGCGCGACCGGCTCGACAACATCATGACCGCGTTCGAGCTCGAGGACGACGACCTGATCTCCGAGGCGACCGGGCAACTGCCCACGTTGGCCAGGGACATCTCGACCCTCGAGGTCCGCACCCTGCTGTCCGGTGAGTACGACGAGCGGGACGCGATCGTCCAGCTGTCCGCCGGTGCCGGCGGCGTCGACGCCGCCGACTGGACCGCGATGCTGCTGCGCATGTACCTCCGCTGGGCCGAGCGGCACGGTTACTCCACCGAGGTCTATGACTCGTCGGAGGCCGAGGAGGCCGGGCTCAAGTCGGCCACCTTCCTGGTCAAGGCTCCGTATGCGTACGGAACGTTGCGCAGTGAGCACGGCGTCCACCGACTGGTGCGTATCAGCCCGTTCGATAACCAGAACCGTCGGCAGACGTCGTTCGCCGGTGTCGAGATCACCCCGGTCGTGGAACTGTCCGATCATGTCGACATCGACGACAAGGACCTTCGGGTCGACATTTTCCGGTCGTCCGGCCCTGGCGGCCAGGGAGTGAACACGACCGACTCGGCCGTGCGCATCACGCACCTGCCGACCGGCATCGTCGTGACCTGCCAGAACGAGCGCAGCCAGCTGCAGAACAAGGCCGCGGCGATGGTCGTGCTGCAGGCCAAGCTGCTGGAACGCCGGCGCGCCGAGGAGGCGGCCGAGAAACAGCGGCTGACCGGCGGCCCGCAGGACGTCTCGTTCGGCTCCCAGATCCGCAACTACGTCCTGCACCCGTACCAGATGGTGAAGGACCTGCGGACCGAGGTCGAGACGTCCAACACCGGCGGTGTGCTGGACGGCGAGATAGACGACTTCATCGACGCCGAGGTGCGTTGGCGGCGGTCGGCCGAGTCGGGCTCGCACTAGCAGCCGCGGAACCGACAACCACGATGCGCACCCGCCCGCCCGGCTCGCCCGGACATCGCCGTCCGCCGTCCGGGCGCTGGCACGGGTCGTGGACGTGGACCTGGCCGGCGGCGCGCCGTTCGACCGGCCGGCGGATCGTTGATCTCAAGGAAGCCCAGGTGCGTCTGTTGGACGAGCTTTTCGCGGTCGGCGAGCCGCCGGACGCCCCGGCGGCGGACGGGCCGGCTGACGCAGCCGACCTGGACGAGATCACGGAGCTGGCCGAGTGACGGGTCACGACGTGGCCCGGCCGGGTGGCGTCGGCTGGGTGGCGCTGGTCGGCGGCGGCCCGGGCGCGGCGGATCTGATCACCGTGCGTGGCCGCGACCTGCTGCGCCGGGCGGACGTCGTCGTGGTCGACCGGCTCGCGCCCCGCGAGCTGCTCGCCGACCTCGGGCCAGAGGTCGAGATCGTCGACGCCGCCAAGGGGCCGCACGGCCACAACCTCTCGCAGGACGAGATCAACAGTCTGCTCGTCGAGCGCGCGCTGCGCGGCCTGCGGGTGGTCCGGCTCAAGGGCGGAGATCCGTTCCTGTTCGGCCGCGGTGGCGAGGAGGCACTCGCCTGCGCCGCCGTCGGGGTGCCCTGCGAGGTCGTCCCCGGTGTCACCAGCGCGGTCGCCGTTCCTGCGCTGGCCGGCATCCCGGTGACCCATCGAGGCATCACCCAGGACCTGGCTGTCGTCTCCGGCCATGTCGACCCGTCGCATCCGGGATCGACGTCGAACTGGGACGCGCTGGCGGCTGGCCCGGGAACCGTCGTCGTCCTGATGGGCGTGGCCGCCCTGCCCGAGATCAGCCGCGAGCTGGTCAAGCGAGGCCGTCCGGCGACGACGCCGGTGGCGGTCATCCAGGACGGCGCCAGCTCCCAGCAGCGTGTCGTGACCGGCACCCTCGCCGACATCGCCGTGGCCGCGGAGGCGGCCGGCGTCACCTCACCCGCCGTCATCGTGATCGGTGAGGTCGTCGCCCTGCGCGAGGAGCTGGAGACCTACCGGATTCCCGACTGAGCCGTTCCACCCCGGCGCCCGGCAGCGGTGGTCCGGTCTGCCGGGGGCTCAGCGGTGAGCCGGTCGATCAGCGCAGGGAGATGACGCGGTCGTCGTCCGGTGCGGGCTTGCCACGGCTGTCGGTGTTGCTCGTGGTGACCCACAGCGTGCCGTCGGGAGCGACGGCCAGGGTGCGCAACCGGCCGTAGGCGGTGGCGCGCAGTGCCTGCGGCGTGCCGACCTGCAGGGCGGCGCCGGCGGAGCCACTCCCGGAGGACGCGGTGGTGAGTGCCGGGGCGGCGTCGAGGCTGGGCCGCAGGTCGACCGACCAGATCCGCTGGCCGCGCAGCGCCGCCGCGTAGAGCGTGTCGTCGATGATCGCCGCCCCGCTGGGTGACGCCTGGTCGACCGGCCAGGTCACCACCGGGTTCGCGAACCTCCCGCCCTGGGTGTCGCCGATGCCCTCGACGAGCGGCCAGCCGTAGTTCGCGCCCGGGCGGATCAGGTTGATCTCGTCCCAGCGGTTCTGGCCGAACTCGGTCTCCCACAACCGCCCGGCGCTGTCCCAGGCCAGGCCCTGCACGTTGCGGTGGCCGTAGCTGTAGACCAGCGAGTTCGGGAAGGGATTGCCGGGCGGGACGGAGCCGTCCGGGCGCATCCGCAGGATCTTGCCGTTCAGGCTTGCGAGGTTCTGCGAGCGTGACGGCTCGGTGGCGTCGCCGACTCCGGCGTAGAGCATTCCGTCCGGGCCGAACGCGATCCGGCCTCCGTCATGGAAGGTCCCCGCGGCGAGCCCGGTGAGGATCGGGTGCGGCGCGCCGAGCCGCGGCAGCGTGCCCGCGTCGCCTCCGTCGAGGGTGAAACGGACGATCCGGTTGTCCGTGTTCGTCGTCAGGTAGGCGTAGACGAGCTGGTCGGCGGCGAAGGTGGGCGAGACGGCGAGGCCCAGCAGGCCGCCCTCACCGGCGTGATGGACGTCGGGCACCGTGCCGAGCAGGCGTGGCTTCCCGTAGCCGGAGGACACCGCCGGATCGGTGGGCAGGAGCATGATCTGGCCGCTGTCGCGTTCTCCGACCAGTACGTCCCGGTTCGGCAGGAAGGCCAGGCCCCACGGGGACCGCAGCCCGGTGGCGATCACGACGTCCGCCGCTTGCGACCCGGTCGCCGGCGGGTGTGGCGTCGTGGCGGCGGCAGTACCGGTGCTCGGCGACGCGGCAGGCGGGTTGGACGATCCCCCACCGGAGCAGGCGGCCAGGACGGCGGCGAGGATGCCCGCCGCGACGGCTCCTGCGGCCCGCCGTGCACCCGAGATGGTCGCTCGCCCTGGCTCGCAACTCCGCGTCATGAGTCCATGATTGGCCCGCGACCGTCCGAGGTGCGCCGAACGCCGCGAAACCTTTACGGGACCCTTTACGGAACCTGGTGGGCGGCGAGGAGCGCCACGACGGTCAGCACCAGCAGAATGAGCGCGACCATCTGCGGGGTAAGCGTGAAGCCGCCGGACTCGTGATGGAGCTCGGCGCGGGCGGCACGACACGTCGCGCAATGGCCCTCGGCCACAGGCCGGGCGCAGTGTGCGCAGACCAGGTCCTCACAGCACATGCTGTCGTCCCCTCTCACACGCTCACCAGGACGCCGGGCCCCTGCTGATCATGAACCGGCCCGGATCTCGGGCGGGGCCACACCGTTGGACGCCGTCTGTTCACCGTACGCCCGCTTACCGGCTACGACCATCCCGTCACCTACAGTTGTGGAAGTGGCTCGGACAGTGACGAACGGGGTAGCCGAGGCGGACGGCGCCGGTGCGCCGCCCGCCTGGCTGGGCGGAGGGAGCTCGGAATGATCCGGCTCGACGCGGTGACGATGACGTACCCGGCCGGGAGCAGGCCGGCACTGCGCGACGTCACCCTGCGCATCGACGCCGGGGAGTTCGTCTTCCTGGTCGGACCGTCCGGCTCGGGCAAGTCGACCCTGCTGCGCCTGCTGCTGCGGGAGGAACGCGCGACCAGCGGCCTGGTCGCCCTCGACGGGGTGGACCTCGCGGCGATCCCCGACCGGCGGGTGCCGCTGCTGCGCCGGACCATCGGCTGCGTCTTCCAGGACTTTCGGCTGCTGCCGGACCGGACCGTCGCCGGGAACGTCGCCTTCGCGCTCGACGTCGTCGGCCGCCCGCGGCACGTGGTGCGCACGGTCGTTCCCGAGGTACTCGGACTCGTGGGCCTCGCGGGCAAGGAGAACCGTTACCCCGACGAGCTGTCCGGCGGCGAGCAGCAACGGGTCGCGGTGGCCCGGGCGATGGTCGGGCGGCCCCGGGTGCTGCTCGCCGACGAGCCGACCGGCAACCTCGACCCGGCGACCAGCGAGGGGATCATGCGGCTGCTCGACGCGGTCAACCGGACCGGGACGACCGTCGTCATGGCCACCCACAACGCCGCGCTGGTCGACGCCCGCCGCCGCCGGGTCGTCGAACTCGCCGACGGGGTCTGCGTCCGGGACGAGCAGCGCGGCGCCTACGACGGCGAGGACACCGGCGAGGTGCCTCTGCCGGCGAATGAGACGGCTGGGGTGCGCTAGTGCGGATCGGGCCGCTGCTCGCGATTCTCGGCGCGGGGCTGCGGCGCAACCTGGCGGTGACCTCGGCGGTGGTCATCACGGCCGCGGTCTGCCTGGCGATGCTCGGCGCCGGCCTGCTGCTGCGCGCCGAGGTCCACACGATCGACGGCTACCTGCTCGACCAGCTGGAGGTCGTCATCGACCTCTCCGACGGCATCACCCCTGCCCAGCGCGCCGCCCTGATCTCCGACCTGAAGGCCGACCCGACCGTGGTCGACGTCCGGTATGAGAACAAGCAGCAGGTGTACGACCGGTTCGAGCGGGACTTCCGGGCGTCCCCCGATGTCGTGTCCGGGGTGACGGCCGCCGACCTGCCCGCCGCGCTGCGCCTGCGCCTGGTCGATCCGCGGGACGGCGACCAGATCGTGCTGGGGTACACCGGCCGCGACGGGGTCGAGGCGGTCCGCGACCAGCACGCGCTGCTCAGCCCGCTGTACCGGATGCTCGACGGGTTCAGCGTCGCCGCGTTCGTGCTCGCCGCCGTGCAGGCGGCCGCGTCGGGCCTGCTGATCTACACGATGATCCGTGTCTCCGCGCACTCCCGGCGCCGGGAGACGGCCATCATGCGCCTGGTCGGGGCGACGAACGCGACGGTCCGGGCGCCGTTCGTGCTGGAATGCGCGCTGTCGGGGCTGATCGGGGGTGCCGTGGCGGCTGGCGCGCTCGTCGCGGCCAAGGCGTTCCTGGTCGACGGGCGGTTCGCCCATCAGACGATGTTCCCGCTGTTCGGCTGGGACGCGGTCTGGGTCGCGGTGGCCGCGGTCATGGCGGTCGGCGCCCTCGCCGCGGCCGCGATGGGCAGCCTTGCCCTGCGCCGTCACCTGCACGCCTGAGACCCGGGCACCGGTGTGGCCACCGCCCCGCCTCGGGCACCTGGACCGGGGGCGGTCCTACGCGCGAGGCCTGGCGTCGCGGCTCGCGCCGGGGGTGTCCCGGGGGCGTAATCTCGTGACCTTGAGGTGTTTCCGGCGCGTGGCCGGCCGAGGGGCGGCGCGTGCCCGGGGCGCCAGGTGGGAGAGGGAAAGACGGTGGCGAAGGAGACCGGGCGCAAGAACATCGCGCAGAACCGGCGGGCGCGGCATGAGTACGACATCCTCGACACCTACGAGGCCGGGGTCGTGCTCACGGGCACCGAGGTCAAGTCGCTGCGGATGGGCCGGGCTTCCCTGGTCGACGGGTTCGCGCAGATTGAGAACGGCGAGGTCTGGCTGCACGCCGTCCACATCCCGGAGTACACCGAGGGAACCTGGACGAACCACGCTCCGCGGCGCAAGCGCAAGCTGCTGCTGCACCGCGACGAGATCGAGAAGCTGGTCGGCAAGACGAAGGAAGGCGGCCTGACGCTCGTGCCGCTCGCCCTCTACTGGAAGGACGGCCGGGCCAAGATCGAGATCGCGTTGGCCCGCGGCCGCAAGTCCTACGACAAGCGGCACGCCCTGGCCGAGAAGGACGCGAAGCGGGAGATGTCCCGGATCATGGGCCGTCAGGCGAAGGGCCGCTTCAGCTGAGCCAGCGACCGTCGGCCCGTGCGTCCGGTCCAGTCGGTGCGGCCGGTGCCTGGGCGTCCAGCGGTGGGCGGACGCCCGGCGACCCGGCCGGCGGCGACCGTGCGGCAGGCGGCCCGGACGCCCGTGACGCGAAGGCAGGGGGCAGTGGCCTGTCGGAGCTGCCCCGGCAGCTCGATGCGTTGGATACCCCGACGGGTCAGCGGCTTCTCGCCGCCGCCGACGCGGCGCTCGCGGCAGGCGACGAGTTCGGCGCCGGGAGCCGGCTGCGCGCGGCCGGGCACCCGGCCGACCTGGTCGCCGCCGCGTTCGGCCAGGCGGAACTGCGCCGTCGCGCGGCCGGGGCCTTCACCCGGGCGGCGGAGATGCTGTTCACCCGGGCCGGACTGGAGCAGTCGACCTCCGAAGCGCTCGCTCGCCACCGCGCCGCCCGGTTCGTGGGCGTCGGCCGGGTCGCCGACCTCTGCACCGGGATCGGCGGGGATCTTCTGGCGCTGACGGAGACTGGGCAGCCACTTGTGGCTGTCGACCGCGATCCGGGCCACCTGCGGATAGCCGTGCACAACGCGCACGTGTATGCGCCCGCGGCGGAGATCGACGCCCGGTGCGAGGACGTCCGGGCGGCCGACCTGACCGGCGTGCGGGCGGTGTTCGTCGATCCGGCGCGCCGGTCCGGCGCCCGCCGGTTCAGTCCCGGTGCCAGCGAACCGCCGTTGAACTGGTGTCTCGCGCTGGCCGAACGGGTGCCGGCCGTGGCGGTCAAGGCCGCTCCCGGGCTGCCCACCGAACTCGTACCCCCGGGTTGGGAGATCGAGTTCGTCGCCGACGGCCGCGACCTCAAGGAGGCGGCGCTCTACTCACCGGCGCTGACCTCTGGCGCCTCCCGCCGCGCCACCGTCCTGCTCGCCGGCGGCGCGGAACCGGCCTCGGCGCGGGCCCTTGAGCTGGCGGCGCAGGCCGCCGAACTGGTGGGGCCGGGCGCCGGCCTGCCCGGCGGGGCGGAGCCTGGCCAGGTTCGCGAGGCGGAACCGGGCCAGGTTCGCGGCGCGGACAATGGCCGGGGCGTCCCGGCGCGGGAGGTGGCGACGGGGTGGCGGACCGCGACCCTGGCGGGCGAGCCCGACACGGCGGACGCCGAGGCCCACAGGGTCAGTGACCCCGGGGCGTTCCTCTACGACCCCAGCCCCGCCGTCACCCGCGCCGGGCTGGTGGGCACCCTGGGCCGCCAGCTTGCGGCCTGGCAGATCGACCCGATGATCGCCTTCCTGACCTCCGACCACCCCGTCGAGACGCCGTTCGCCCGGTTGCTGCGCATCGAGACGAGCCTGCCCTTCGACGTCCGCCGGCTCGCCGCGCTGCTGCGCACCATGGGGATCAGCGCGCTGGACCTGCGCCGCCGCGGCCTGGCGGGCGACGTCGACACCCTGCGTCGCCGGCTGCTCCCGGGCCGCCGAGAGCTGGTACCCGGCGGGCCGGCCGTCACGGTCGTCATGACACGCCATCACGACCAGCCCTGGGCCTTCGTCTGCACAAGCCGGTAAGCCGGCCCGCCGGGCCCGCCGGGTCCGCGTGGACGCTGACATGCCGGTCAACAGCCTGGTGGGGCCGCCGTGAGGGCGTGGGGTGGCGCAAGATCGGTGACGGGCTGTCGGTTCCGCGGTACGGGCGCGAGCGGTGCTTGGCGCGGATCGGCTCCACGCCGGTTTCGCATACCAAACTGGCGATCATCGACGGTCGGCGGCGTACTCAGGTGTGATGATCGTCAGCCTGGTATCGAAGTCGTCGTCTCGCACCCGATATGCGCCTTTTATCCATACCAGGTTCGCGATCTTGACGTCCCGGTCAGCCAGGCGCGGCCGAAGATCCGCGATCGGGTATGGAAATCGTCGCGCCACCGCCGAGCTGAAGATCCACTGGCGGTGGTGTGGCGCGTCTTCGGCCGGCCTTCCGGGTGCGCGGCGTTGCTCGCACCGAGGTTCACTCGAGCCGGGCGTCCCCATGATCGCCGCCGACGGTCCCCGGTTGCCGCCCCTGGCGGTCGACCCGGTCCCGAGACCAGCAAGATTGCTGTTTTCGCCCTCGTGTGGCTGTAACCGCAGTGGTTTTGCGACCCGTTCAGGGCCAAAACGACGATCAAGCCAGCCGGCTGGCCTTGCCGGACCCGGTAGTGGTCGCCCGCGGTTACGGTTGGGCGAAACGGCTCGGCAAATGGGAGGCCTGGGCGGGCCGTCTGATCGCTGGCGTACGCCGGACCAGGCCCAGTCACGCCTGACGGTCGACGGCAGGTGGGATCCTCGACCAGGACGGATGACCGAGCGCCGGCTCAGGGCCCGAGCCAGCCGGCACGCTCCAGTCGGTTGCGGCCGGGCCCGGTCTGCGACCCGTCGAGGGCTCCTCGATCATGGGGCGAGAGAGGGCCGACGGTCGGGATCGGCGGCGGTGCTGCCGCCTGGGGCGAGACTTTGGAAACAGATCAGGCCCAGGCGTCGTTGCACAGGCAACAATAGTGGTCGGATGTGGCCGGCGGTGGTGACGACGCCAGCGCCGACGAGCCGGGAGGCCTCGGGCATGGAGATCAAGGAACTCGGGCACTTGGTGCTCTATGTACGCAACGTCGAGCGGTCAGCGGCGTTCTACCGGGACGTCCTCGGGTTCCGGCAGATCATGCCGGACCCGAGCGGTGACAACCCGTTGCGGTTCCCGGCGGCGGCCTTCTCGTCGGGGCGCACCCATCACGAGCTGCTGCTCATCGAGGTCGGCGAGGACGCGGCCAGCCAGCCGCAGGGCCGGCGGCTCGGTCTGTACCACTTCGGGCTGAAGGTCGGCGACACCGATGACGAACTGCGCGCCGTGCTCGACCACATCGTCGCCGCCGGTGTCCAGATCGCCGGTGCCTCCGATCACACGGTGACGCACAGCCTGTACATCTACGACCCGGACGGCAACGAGATCGAGCTGTACGTCGACGTGCCCGAGGTCGACTGGCGCAACGACCCGTCCCTGTTCGCCGCGCCCATCCGGCCGCTGCGCCTGTAGGCCGGCCGGTCGGGGCGGTTCCGGGCGGTGGTGAACAAACTTGCCGGGCGCTGGTCCGGGGAGTATGTTCGGAGACTGGCCCTCAGGGGTCGTCGCACCTCAGCTAATTTCATATCTTGTACAAAAATGTTTCACCCTGGGGGTGACCGGTTTCGACTTCGGACGCCACGTCAGGGGAAGCGGGCCGAGGATGAACGGTTATCTCGTTAACGATCCGTTCAAAAAAATAACTGCCAACTCTGAGCAGTCTGCTACTTCCGCTTACGCCCTCGCGGCCTGACGGATATAAGTAGCTGTCAGCCTGGGAGAGCCTCCGGCCCAGGATCTGGCATCGCTAGGAGGATCACCTCGCAACCCGGTCACGGGGTAGCGCGGAACATCAAACAGTGACTGGGCCCACACCGGCCTGCCTGCGGGACCGGTGGGGCCGAGAAATCAAGAGCAGGCTGCGCCCGGAGAAGCCCTGATGCGCCGCCGGAGGACGCGGGTTCGATTCCCGCCACCTCCACCAGAGTTGCCAAGTTCGAACCCTGATCTTGGTTGCTGGTGGCATTGATCGGCGCCGTGCCGCTCGGGCAGAGCCTGAGTGGTGCGGCGCCGTCGTCGTTATTGGCGGCCTTCGGTCTCCACTTCGGTCTGAACGGATTACGCTGCGTGGAGAATGAGCGTAGCCGTGGAGCGAGGCGAATCACCTACCCAACCTCTGACCATGATCTCCGTTTGTGCCCTCTCCTGGTCGCGGGCAGGCCATGGATACAACCACCAGAGGGCGCAAACCGCGATCATGCCAGGCCGCGGAGCGTCGAGAGGCCCGCCGGAACGCCACTCGGCGGGCCTCTCGACGACACGGAGTTGGACGACTACATGGCGCCAAAGGCCGAGCCGGACCGATCGCGTTCCCGCAGGTAGCGCTCAAGATCAGGGTTCAAGTCCACCGCTTGATCTCCACTCGACTCCGGCGACCCGTGTTCGTGGAAACCGCGAATACGGGTCGCCTTTGTCATGTCTACCCGAGGGGCGACCGCGAACGACCGGGTGCGGCCAGGGGCTGGAAGGCCTAGGCCGGGTCGGCGACACTGTTGAGGTGAGTAATCGCCCCCGTCCGGGCCAGCTCAGCTTCATAGACCAGGTTGCGCGGGATTTCTCGTTCCTGGTGACCGACTGGGGGTTTGCCGAGCCGTTCGTCCGCCCGGACCAGACCGTGATCTTCGATCGTGCTGATCTTCGCATTGGCGTGTGGTTCTGGACCTGGCGCAACGACTTCGGCTTCGAGACGGATATCGCCGAGGTGCCCGCCGACGCCGCTGGAGAGCATCGCTGTGGCGAGCTGGAACGCCTCTACGTCGGGGCGAAGCTGGGTCCTGCGCGAGACGTCACCGGTGGCGGCAGCCGTAGCATCAGCAAGCGCTGCGCGTTACACGCCGTGGCGCTCCAGAAGCTGATGCCAATGCTGGCCGGGTCTGGGTGGGACGATCTGGTGACGCGGTTCGGCTCCACCAACCCAGCGCTGACCCTGTTTGACCCGACCGAGGTCCATCAACGGTCGCCTGGCAGCCCCGACGTAGAACCCGGAACCGCCCCGAAGGGTTAAGCGCCGGTGCACGTTAACGGCCGGCCTGACCGGCGGCGGTCAGGGATAGTACTGGGACCAGTTGGCTTGTGAGGGTTGGTAATGGCCGGCGGGGCCCCGGCCGAACAGGGCGAAAAGGTTCGCGGTCATGGTAGAGACCGTGGTGGCGGGGCAGGCGGCGGCCTGGGTGCCCGGCGGGCAGGGCGTGAGGTCGGGAATCCAGCTGTTGATACCGCTGTCGAAGACGCCGGCGTCGCTGGCGGGATCGGTGTAGTAGGTCATGTCGGAGTAGGGCGCCGCGCGGGAGGTCTGGGTGCCGTTCCGGGGGATAGGCGAGTGAGCCAGGATCTCGAGGTTGGCTGGGTGGGAGCCGGGGTCGAACTGGTCGAAGTCGCTGCCGAGCGCGTTCGGCACCGCCGTGCCGGGCGGTAGGCGCAGGCCGCGGTAGATCCACGTGCTGGACGGGCCGATGATCAGCGGTGCGGCGGGCTGGCCGGGTTCGATGTAGCCGGCGTAGGCCTCGCCGACGAACGGCACCTCGGACCAGTTGGCCGGCGGCGAGCTCCAGGTGTTGCCGGTGACCTGCCGAGGGTCGCCGTGTCCGTCGAGCGGGTCGTCCGAGCTGTTGCGGTAGTCGACCTCCTGGCGTGACGGGCCGAGCGCGGACGGCTCCAGCCGGACGTGGCGCAGGACGGGGCTGGCCGCGAAGAAGGCGATGTTCACGCCTTGCCGCGCGGCGTTCATGGCGGCCTCGCGCTCGCCGAGCGACCAGCACTCGTCATGGCCGAGCGAGAGAAGTGCCCTGTGCCGGGTGACCAGGGCCGGGTCGTGCTCGACGTCGGTGTCGGTGGCGTAGGTGACGTCCAGGCCGCGTTGCTCGGCGAAGCGGATGAGCGGGTACTCGTTGCTGAGGAAGTCGCCTGCTCCCTGGCCGTAGCCGTAGGGACGGTCGAAGGAGACGGTCCGGGCCCGGCTGCACAGGGGGTAGCCACCGGCCGGGCACGAACCGATCCCGGTGTAGAAGTCGTAGCCGCCGTAGGGGTTCCAGGCCTGCCATGTGTAGACGTCGTTCTTGACCAGGTAGGCGGCCCGGCTGGCCGGGTCGACGACGGTCAGCGGCACGTAGCTCTGCGCCCCGGCGCTGGTGCCGACCAGTTTCAGCAGGTAGTCACCCGGGACGAAGTCGGGGCTTATCCGCACCGTCATGGTCGGCGTCCAGCCGGCGCAGGACACCATGTTGACGTGGGCGGCTACCGGGCACGTGGCCTGGCGGCGCCCCGGCAGCTGTGCCGAGCGCCAGACGAGCCGAGCCCCCGTGCCGCGGTAGTAGCCCATCCGATAGGCCTCGATGTGGAAGCGGGACTCCTGCGTCGAGACGAACAGACGCACTGTCGCGCCCGGCGCGGCCGACACCCGGTCGGTGAAGCCTTCGATCCCCGTCGGGTCCGGCGCACTGATCTGCCAGGCCGTTGTACCGGGACGGGCGTTCTCCGCGACGATCGCGCGGCTCACCACCCCGTCCGCGCCGCTGGTCGTTGGGGGAGACGAGCCGCCAGCCGACGGGGTCCCGGTGCTTCCGGTCGGCCAGACCAGCCAGGCCACCACAATCAGGACAACCAGGATGACGGCGGTCAGCGCGGCGGCCGGTCCAGCCCGACGAGGCCACGCGACCATTTTCGCCGCCTCCATTCCCACGGCCCGGATCCGCTGGCCGACGACGCCTGTCGGACCATGCCAGGGTCACACGGACGTGGTGGCCGCGCCGGGTGGGAGCAGGCGCCCAGCCAAATGTCCCTCAGACGTGGGTACTCCTTGGCGGGTTGGCAGCGATACGGCCGCGAGCCCCGTCGCCGACCTCGTCCTCACTGTCGGCCAGTGCGGCCTCGGACAACGTCTGCCCGTCCCGCGCCTTGATCATGATCGCCGTTTTGGCCCTCGAATGGTTGCGAGAAGACTCGATTCGCGACCGCCTGAGGGCGAAAACGGCGATCATCACCAGTCCAACCACATCTCGATCAACTATGACCGGGTCGCGGCTGGGTTCGTCGAGAACGCGCTCGATCCGCAGCACCCCGAGCCGCAGATCTGGGCCATCGTGCTGCCAGGCATCGGTGGCTGACCCCCGCCTGAGGCGGTCCTGACCGGCCGGCACGGGCGCGCGAAACCGTACCGGTGCCGGCGGCGTCACCTGCCCATGACCTGGCTACGCTCCGGCGCCGGACTGTTCGCCCTGGAGGGTCCAGCCGGCGCCGGAGCGGAGCCAGCCGGCGGAGGCGGCGGTTCCGCCGTCCACGCTCAGGGTGGTGCCGGTGATGTAGGCGGCCTGGTCGGAGCACAGGAAGACCGCGGCGTCCGCGATCTCGGCCGCGACCCCCTCCCGGCCCAGCGGGACGTAACGGTCGAGTCCCGGGAAGAGCCCGGGAGCGGGCGCGGGCAGCGCATCGGGGTCGACCGGTCCGTGCATGATGCCGCGCAGGCCGGCGGTCGCGGTCACGTCGGGCGCGAGCGCGTTGATGCGGATGCCGGACTCGGCGAGCTCCAGCGCCATCGTGCGGGTGAAATTGATCATTCCAGCCTTGCAGGCCGCGTAGACGGCGAACATCGGGGCGGCGCGGGTGCCCTCGATGCTGGTGATGTTGACGATCGACCCACCGCTACGGCGAGAGGCGTTGACCGGGCCGGACGCGGCGACGGTCCGCGCGATCAGCGGGGCCGCCGTCGCGGTCGCGGCCAGCATGCTGACGAGGTTGATGTCGATGTGCCGGCGCCAGCTCCGCTCGCTCTGGTCGAGGAACCGGGTCCCCTTCACGCCGCCGGCATTGTTCACCAGGATGTCCAGGCGGCCGAACTCGGCGTGGGCCGCGGTGATGGCCGCGCCGAGCGCCGCGGTGTCCATGACGTCCGCCTGCAGGGGGAGAGCCGTGCCGCCCTCCTTCGCGATCAGCTCGGCGGACGCCGCTGCCCGGCTCGGATCGATCTCGACGAGCCCGACGCGCACTCCGGCCGCGGCCAGCCCGCGCGCGATGGCCTGCCCGATGCCGGCACCCGCTCCCGTGACCACCGCGGCCTTGCCCACGAGGCCGAGATCAAAAGTCGACGCCACGGCATGTACTCCTCAGAATTGGTCGTGCTCCTGGATTACTCACGGGTCGAGATCCGGTCTGGCCGACTGCGGGCACACCCGCGGGCGACACGGAAGCCGCGCCCGTCCGAATGTTGCGAACGGGCGCGGCTCGCGTCGCTCAGCGCCGGTCCGATCAGGTCGCCGGCTTGACCGTCTTGCCCGGGATGACCGCGCCGCAGATCGGTTCGCCCCCGTCGACGAGCTTGAAGGCGCTGCCTTCGAGCCGGACGAGCCAGGAGCAGTTGTCAGCCCCCTGGACGATGTTCTCCCGGTCGTTGATGTCCAGGGAGTGGGTTCCGAAGAGGCCCATCGCGGTGAACTTGTGAATGCCGGACAGGGCGGTGAGCACCGAGGCTGGGGTAGCGCTCTTGCCCGCGGTCTGGAGCGCCTGGACGAGCAGCCCGATGGACGTGTACCCGATGTAGCTGGCGAACGTGGGCTCGGTCTTGATGCCGGCGCTGGTCAGGTCACTCACGAACTGCTTGGTCGCGGCGGTCTGCATCTCGACCGGCTCGAAGCCGAGAGTGAAATAGACGCCCTGGGCTTCCTGCAGCGCGCCGGGACCCGCCTGGAACAGGTCGCCGCCGTAGCCGGTGGGAAGCAGCGCGGCCTTCAGGTTGACGCCCTGCGTGCGCAGCCCCTGGATCAGCGCGAAGGCCGTGTTGGGGTCGACCGTGGCCATGAACCCGTTGATCCCGGCCTTCTTCATCGCCAGGACTTCCGTGGTCACGTCGGTGCTACCGAAGGGGAACTTCGCGTTCAGGTAGCCGACCTTGATGCCCGCGGTCTCGGCCGAGACCGCGTTGGAGCTGGCGGCCTCGGACGAGCTGGGGGAGACCGAGTAGCCGAGCGTCGCGAAGTTGGTGACGCCCAGCAGCTTGAGCTGCTTGCCCGTCGTCTCGGCGACCTTGGTGTTCTGCAGCGCCCCGATGACGGAGAACATGTTCTTCGAGGTCGCCCACTCGGGACCGTCCTCGCTGATCCCGACCACCGGGACGTTGTGCGCGGTGAGGTAGGGGGCGGCGGCGAAGAACAGCGCCGACTGGCCGATGACCGCGAACACATGGTCCTGGGTGACGAGCTTCTGCGCGGCCGCCAGGGCGGTGGTGGGATTGGTCGCGGTGTCCGCGACGATGTACTTGATCGTGTAGCCGTTGCGGGACGCGTAGACGGTCCCGGCCTTGACGCCGTCGACGACGGTCTTGTTGCCCGACGCGGCGGCGCCGGTGAGGTCGGCGAGCACGCCGACCGTGATGGTCTGCTTCGCGGCCTGGTCGCCGCCGCCAGGGGTGCCGCCCGACTTCGAGGAACCGCACCCGGCGGCTAAGAGCATCGCCGCGGCGGTGGCCGCGGCTCCCAGCACGATTCTGCGCTGACGAATCACAATATCTCCATTCATGGTGGCGAAATATGCCGGACGGCCGGCGCCTGTGAGCGGACGTTCTGCTCGGCACGAGGGCAGGGGAAAAGGAATGCCCGGGATCGAATGCGCCGCGCGCTGTTCCGCGGTGGTCGACCAGAATTCAGCGGCCGCGGTGGTCGACTTCGCCGGGCCTTTGTGGATGAGGCATGCTGTGAATGGGCGGGGCGGCGTTTTGTTCCACTACCTTGGCCAGTTGCCGCGTGGCCGCCCGGTAATGGTGGAGCAGGGCGTCCTCCGTCGTGTAGTCGAACCGGTCGGTGAAGGACGGGCTGGCGGCCGGGTCGAAATCGGGGTGGTCGTCGTACCAGGCGACGAGTTCGGCCATCGCGTCGAGTGGGTCGACGGCGGGGGTGTAACCCAGCTCGCGGCGTGCCTTCTCGGTGCTGACGACGACGTGCGTCGCCGTGGTGCCGGCCAGAGGGAGCAGCGAGGTGGTCGCCTCGATGGCGATCGCTCGGGGGACGGAGACCAGCTCCAGGTCGTGCCCGAGGAGCCGGGTGATCGTGGTGGCCCAGTCCCGGAACGACCAGCTTGTCGCCTCGCCCGCGTTGTAGACCTGGCCGGCGGCCGCTTCGGGCGCGTCCAGGGCCGCGAGCACGAACGCGGCCGCGTTCGCGGCGGCGCACCGGGTGTGGATCTGATGGCCGCCGTCGGGAAGGATCAGGAAAGGCCGCCGGTCGCGCACCCGCTTGATGACCGACCACTCGGCCGGCCGCGCGTTGTTCGGCCCGAACAGCGTCGGGAAGCGCAGGACGGTCGCCCGCGGATGATGCGCGAAGACGGCCGTCTCGGCGTCGGCGAGGCGCCTGGAGAAGGCCAGTTCGGCACCGCCCGCGCCGTCGACGACGACCGGGTGCTCCTCGGTGACTGGAACCGGTAGCGGGCTCTGACCTGGGTCCGGGAAGAACCCCTGGTACACGGGCACCCCACCGATGGCGACGAACTGGTCGCACCTGCCGGCCAGCGCCGGCGCCAGATGCTTCAGCCGGCCATACATGGCCACCACGACGTCGAACGTCCGCGCGCCGATCGCGTCGTCGATCGACGCGCGGAAGTGGGGATCGCCGTGGAGGTGCTCGACATCGGGCAGTCCCGCTGGCTCGTGGGTGCCCCGATGGAAGATCGTGACCTCGTCGCCGCGCCGCAGCAGGCCGTCGAGCACGTGCGGTCCGGTAGGCCCGGTGCCTCCTACCACCAGCACTTTCATTGCTTCTCCGCCCTGCCCTCGATTGTGAAACCGAAAAATCGTCGCTTCTGTCATTGCTCGGGCAGCGAGGCGGGTCAGAACAGGATCGGCAGCTTTTCGTAGCCGCGAACCGTGCTGGTGTGCAGCCGCACGGCCCTGTCCTGGTCGATCTCCCAGGTCGGGAACCGGCGCAGGGTCTCCTCGAGCGCGACCCGCCCCTCCAGCCGCGCGAGCGAGGCGCCGAGGCAGAAATGGGCGCCGTGGCCGAATGAGACGTGACTGTCGAAGCGCCGATGTATGTCGTAACTGTCGGGATCGTCGTACTTGCGCTCGTCCCGCCCAGCCGACGCGGTGAGCAGCAGGATGTGCGAGCCGGCGGGCACCTTCGTCCCGTAGAGCTCGACATCGGCCATGACCGTGCGTCCCTGCACCGGGGACGGCGCCTCGAACCGCAGCGTCTCCTCGACCGCGCTGGGTAGCAGCGTCGGATCGGCGGCCAGGGCGGCGCGCTGGTCCGGATGGGCCGCGAGCAGCAGGCAGGCCCAGCCGAGCAGCCGGGCGACGGTCTCGGTCCCGGCGCTGACCATCTCGTTGGTGAGCGTCGCGGCCTCGGCGGTGGTGAGGCGGCGGGTGGTGTCGCCGTCCTTGACCTCGGCCTCGACGAGCGCCGTCATCATGTCGTCCCGGGGTCTCGCGCGACGTTCCTGGATCTGGTCGGCGAAGTACGCGCGCAGCCGGGCCGAGGCGCCGAGGGAGATCTCGTTGAGCGTTCCCTTGCCCTCCTCGATGTGGAAGCAGAGGTCAATCGTCCGTCGGACCTCCTCGCGGTCGGCGGGGTCCACCCCGATCAGCGCGGAGATCACCAGCGAGGGAAGCTGCGCGGCGAAGTCCTGGACGTAGTCGAAACCGCCTCCGCCGATCTGGCGGTCCAGCAACTCCGCGGCCAGCTCACGGACCTGGCCCTCCAGCCCGCCGACGCGCCGCGGGGTGTAGGCCCGCGACACCAAGGTCCGCAACATGTTGTGGACCGGTGGGTCGGAGAAGATCAGGAAGCCCGGCGGGATCGGGTCCTTGCCCATGATCTCCAGCAGGGTCCCGTACTTCGAGCTGTAGGTCTTCGTGTCGCGGTGCAGGTCGTCGACGTCGGCGTGCCGGGAGACCGCGAAGAAGTCGTACTCGTCGTTGCGGTACAGCGGCTGCTCGTCACGCATACGGCGCCAGACCGGGTAAGGGTCGACGTCGACGACCGGGTCGAACGGGTCCCACTTTAAGTCCGTCATTTCTCGGACCTTCCTGTCTCGGGGCGAGCGTCGATGGGGCTCCGAAGTCGGTGCAGTTCCGAAGTCGGTGGGGCTCCGAAGTCGGTGGAGCTCAGAAAACGCCGATGCCGGCGGCTTCGTTGCGTAGACGCCACTGCTCGCGCGGCATCCTCGTGGTGTCGACGCCCGCGGCGAGGGCACGAAGCGCTCCCACCGTCGAGTCCTCCCGCGACCTGTGCGCGAACGGATCCCAGTCGAAGAACCGGCAGGCGTTCTGCCAGGTGATCCTGTTGATCTCGTCGTCGCGGCAGCCGGCCTGCTGGAACTCGTTCCAGGCGAACTCGGGGGAGTCGGGCCAGGTGGTGTCCGTGTGCGGGTAGTCGCACTCCCAGGCGATCATGTCGACGCCGATCGTGTCGCGCATCTTCAGGCCCGAGGGGTCGGTGATGTAGCAGGCGAGGAAGTGCTCGCGGAACACGTCCGAGGGCAGCTTGCCGGCGCCGAAGCTGTTGCCGATCCACGGCTGGTTCTGGAAGTGGCGGTCAACCCTGTCCAGGTAGAACGGAATCCAGCCGATCCCGCCCTCGGAGAGAGCGACCCGCAGGTCCGGGAACCGGCGCAGGGTCGGGCCGAACAGCAGATCCTGGGCGGTGAGCATCGTCAGCTGCGACGGCACCACGATCATGTGGTCGACCGGCGCCTCGGGAGCCAGCTTGACGATGTCCCACGCGCCACCGATGTGCAGTGAGAGCACCATGTTCTCGTCGACGAGCGCCTGCAGCATCGGGTCCCAGTGGCCCGACAGGAAGCTCGGCCAGCCCTGCGAGTGCGGCGCCTCCAGGAAGCTGATCGAACGGCAGCCCTTGCGGGCGATCCGCCTGATCTCGGCGACCGCCAGGTCGACGTCCCACATCGGCACGATGCCGAGCGGGATGAAACGGCCCGGGTAGGCCGCGCACCACTCGTCGATGTGCCAGTCGTTGTAGGCCCGGAGCATGACGAGGGACAGGTCCTTGTCGATCGCCTCGGAGAAGGTACGGGCGTTGAAACCCGCCATCGTCGGGAAGCACATCGACGCGAGAATGCCGTTGACGTTCATGTCGTCGACTCGCCCGTGCACGTCGAAGCAGCCCGGCCGCAGCTCCGAGAACGCGCCGGGGTTGAAACCCCATTCCTCGCGCGGCCAGCCGACCGTCGCCGCCATGCCGAACGGGGTGGACGTGCTCTGGCCCTGGAAGACCCACTCGTCGACGCCCGCGGAGTTCCGGACCACCTTCGGAACGTCGTCGAGCCATTTCGCCGGGACGTGGTTCTTGTACATGTCCGGAGGCTCGATGACGTGGTCATCGATGCTGACCAGGATCAGGTCTTCCTTGCGCATGGGGCGGTGTCCTCTCGCTGCGAGCTGACAAGATGGGGGCGAGAACGGGCCAGGAACAACGCGGGTGGCGTCACGCGATGATTCCTCGCACCTTCAGGTCGAGGATCTTCTCCCAGTCGAGCCCGAGATCGGTGAGGATCGCGTCGCCGTGTTCGTTGAACTCGGGCGCACGGCCCGCGGCGGCGGGTTTCTCGTCGAACTGCACCGGCGCGGCGACCATCTCGAAGGGCACCCCCGCGGCGGTCTCGCACGGCTGCAGGTAGCCGTTGGCGATGGACTGCGGATCGCGCGCGGCCTCGAGGGTGTCCTGGACGACGGTCCACTGGCCGATGAAGTCCTTCAGCGCGTCGCGCCACTCGTCGACGGTCCGCTGCGCGATCACCTCCCCGACGGCGCGGGCCGCTTCGTCGCTGTGGGCCATCAGCGACGAGTGGTCGGCGAACCTGGGGTCGGTGGCGAGGTCGCCGCGTCCGACGCTCTCGCAGAACGGCGGCCAGTAACGGGCGGCCTGCAGGCAGCTGAACGACAGCCACCTGCCGTCCTTCGTGCGATAGGTGCCGACCAGCGGGTTGCCGCGCGGGGCGTCGATGGGCGGGGGCGCCCACCCTCGGCCGAGGTTGACCGACAGCCCGATCGCCTGGGCCATCGCCCACATCGCGGACGACAGCAGCGAGACGTCGACGACGGTGGCCTCGCTGGTGCGCTCCCGGTGGTAGAGCGCCATCGCGATGCCGCCGGCGATGGCCATCGCGCCGATCGAGTCACCGAATCCCGGTCCCGGTGGGTAGGGCACCTGGCCGTGCTCGGGCTGCATGATGCCCATGGCGACGCCGGCGCGGGCCCAGAACGCGAGGCCGTCGTAGGAGCCCTTGTCGGCGTCCGGGCCGCGTTCGCCCTGACCTGTTCCGCGCACGTAGATGATGTCCGGGTTGTGTGCGCGGATGTCGTCGACCTCGATGTGCAGCTTCGCGCGGACGTGCGGGAGCTTGTTGGTCAGGAACACGTCCGAGGTGGCCGCGAGCTGATAAAGAATCTCGGCGCCCTCGGGCGTGGCGATGTCGAGCGCGAGGCTGCGCTTACCCCGGTTCGAGTGTTCGAGCAGGACGTGCACGTCGCTCGGGACGAACGCCGTTCCGGTCGAGGCCAGGCCGCGCATGGCGTCGCCACGCTCGACATGTTCGATCTTGATGACGTCCGCGCCGAGATCGGAGAGGAGCGCCGAGGCCGCCGGCACGAATGTGTGTTCGGCGACCTCCAGGACGCGGACGCCTTCCATGACTGACGTCATGCCTCTCCTTCTCGACGACGGGCCGCCCGCGTGACGCGGGCAGTGGAAACTGTGATGCCGCGCGGACCTAGAGGAGCTCCGCCTTGCGCTGACCGAGCGCCTTCACCTTTGACCTGACCTGGGCCTTCACGAGATGTGGACGGCGCCGAAGCTCTCGATGAAGTCGAGCGTGGCGGCCGTCTCCCGGGTGAAACAGGTGATCATCAGGCGGTTGACGCCGGCCTTCTCGATTTCGGCGATCGCTTCGCGGTGCCGGTCCGGCTCGCGGGCCGGGTCCTCGATCTCGCTGTAGGAGTAGAGGAAGTCGATCGGCTCGGTGCGGCCGTGTTCCTCCGCTGCCGTACGCACCTCTTGGATCATCTTGCCGAGCTGTTCCACCGAGCTGATCGCGACGGTTCGGGCGGTGGTGGACAGCTGCGGGGGCCCGGACATCGGCATCCAGCCCTGGGCCCGCTCGGCGACGCGCCGCCGGCTCAGCTTCGAGTTGCCGCCGATCCAGATCGGGATCGGGTTCTGCACCGGCCGCGGCCGCGCGATGACGTTCCGGGCGTCGAAGTGCCGGCCCCGGTAGGTGAACGGCTCGCCGCTCCAGTGCAGCGGAAGGACGTCGAGCGCCTCGTCGAACAGGAGGTTGCGCTCTTCCATGTCCACGCCGAGGGCGAAGAACTCCGACTTCTGGTAGCCAGCGCCGAGCCCGAGGATGAACCGTCCGCCGGAGAGCTTGTCGACGGTCGCCGCGGCCTTGGCGAGCACGAACGGGTTGCGATACGGCGCCACCGAGAGATGGGTGAGCAGCCTCAGCCGTTCGGTCGCCGCCGCGGCGAACGCGAGGCCGACGAACGGGTCGAGGCTCTGGTGGCCGCCGGAGGTCAGCCAGTTGGCGCCCGGAATTGGGTGATCGGTGAGCGCGAAGCCCTCGAAGCCGGCTCGCTCGGCCGCGACCGCGACCTCGTCGACTGGCCCCGGCTCGAACATGTCACCGTCGACTCCGGTGGTCTCCGGATAGTGAAAGAAATAACGCATTGTCACCTCGTCCTTAGTACCGCCGACGCCTTGTCGGACCTGTCGGAGTCCTTCGCGCGGCTCTGGCGCGACTTGCCAGGACGCCTACCCGATGACGAGAGGCAGGGTCTCCCACCCGCGCACGGTGGAGGTCTGCGCGAGTTTCGCGACCTCCCAGTCGACCTCCCAGTCGGGGAAGCGAGTGAGGATCTCCTCAAGGGCCACGCGGCCTTCGAGCCGGGCCAGCGCCGCGCCGAGGCAGTAGTGGGCGCCGAATCCGAAGGTGAACTGCTGGCTGATCCGCCGGCGGATGTCGAGCCGGTCAGGATCGTCGAAGCGTTCCTCGTCCCGGTTCGCCGACGCGAGGACGAAGATGACGGCGGCGCCGGCGGGGACCGTCGTGTCGTGGAACACGACGTCCTCGGTGACGTAGCGGGCGGCGAACGGGGCGGGCGGCTCGAGACGGAGGATCTCCTCGATGCCGTTCGGGATCAGCGACCGGTCGGCGACCAGTTCCCGCCGGGCCTCTGGGTGGCGGGCCAGAGCCGAGCCGATCCAGCCGATGAGCCGACCGGTCGTCTCGTTGCCGGCGCTCGCCACGATGGTGACGTAGGAGAGGACCTCGTCGCGGGTCAGCGTCCGCCGCACCCCCTGCTCATCGGTGAACTCGGTCATGAGCAGGTCGGTCATCAGGTCGTCGGACGGGTGCTCTTTCCGCCAGTCGATGTAGGGGCCGAAGATCTCACCGGACAGGATGGCGCCCTCGGAGAGGTCCATCTGGCCGCCGTTCTCGGTGCGCAGTTTGCTGTCGAACATGTCCCGCAGCTCGGCCTGATCGCTTTCGGGGATGCCCATCAGCATGCCGATCACCCGCATCGGCATCTCCGCGCCGACGGCCTGGATCAGGTCGAACCGCGTCTCGCCGACCAGTGGGTCGAGCACCTGCCGGCAGTACTCCCGCACCTTCGGCTCGAGTGCGCTGATCCGGCGCGGCGTGAACACCCGCACGAGAAGGCGCCGGTGGATGTCATGCGTGGGCGGGTCCTCGAAGATGAGCGTGCCCGGGGGGATCTCCAGGCCGGACTTGATCAGCTCCAGGATCCCGCCGCGCGCCGAGCTGAACGTCTTCGCGTCCGGAAGTCCCCGCTCGCAGTCGGCGAAACGGGTGACCGCGTAGAAGTCGTGCTTCTCGTTGTAGTAAAGCGGCGCCTCGGCCCGTAACCGGCGGAAGGTCGGGTACGGGTCAGCCGCCAGGGCTGGGTCGTACGGATCCCAGTAGACCGGATCGACGGTCGTCATCATCAATCACGATTCCTATGTCGGAAGGCCGGACATTCCGCGGCCTCGTGGCCGTGACGCCACGAGGTCGGAGAGACCTGGCGGCGTCGCGGTGTCGTCAGACTCGGTAGAGCTGGGCCGCGTTGCCGCCCATGACCTTCAGCTGGGTCTGCGGGCGCAGGGTGGCGATCGTGTCGCTGACCTGCTCGATCGGGCTCGGGTGCAGGCAGGTCGGGTGCGGGAAGTCGGTCTCGAACATGATCCTGTCCTCGCCGACCTGGTCGATGAGGTGCTGAAGGTCGCCGCGGCCGGTCTCGAACCAGAACGTGGCGTACCAGTTGCTCTGGAAGTATTCGGACGGCGTCTTCTGGAGCTTCTTCGCCCAGGCGGGGGCGTTCTCCAACAACTCGTAGTCCATCGCCTCGAGCATGAACGGAACCCAGCCGATGCCGGACTCGACGGACACCATCTGCAGGGTGGGGTGCCGGTCGAACATTCCCGAGTAGGCGCTGTTGAGCAGCACGCGCGAGTTGTTCTGGAACAGCGAGGCGCCGCCGATCGCGGGCTTGACGTAGTGGTCCTGGCTCGGCCAGAAGGTCGTGCCGAAGTAGGCGAGTGCCGTCTGGCTGGCGCCGATGTGGAAATGCACCGGCAGGTTGAGCCCCGCGCACACCTCCCAGAACGGGTCCCACGCGTGGTCACCGAGGTCCGGCGACCCGGAGTCCTGGGGGTCGGCGGTCATGTTGACACCCCGGGCGCCCTGCGCGGCGCAGCGCTGGGCCTCCCGGACGCAGTCGTCGATGCTCCACGCCGGCATGATCGGCATCGGCAGCAGCCGGTTGCCCGACTGCTCCTGCACATCGGCCATCGCGTCGTTATAGAGCTCGACGCAGAGCCGCAGCAGCACCTCGTCCCGCACCGAGTTGCGCAGGTTCTGACCGCCGATGCCGATCTCGTTCGGGTAGAGGACCTGCGCGTTGATGCCCAACTCGTCCATGAGGCGCAGGCGCTCCGCCGCGTCCCACGCGGCGGGGTGCACGTCGTCAATGGTCCAGGACCCGCCCTGGGACGCGCGGAACGCGTGCTTCTTCCCGTCGTGGTCGACAGTGCCGCCCGAGCCCGCCTTGCCGAACGTCTTGCCGTCGATCACCCACATGGGCTTTCCGTCGACCTGCTCGACGTGCGGCACGCGATCCTCGTAGCCCTTCGGCGCCCGTTCCGTGAAGAGATCGTGACGCTCGGTCATGTGCGAGTCGGCGTCGATCACTCGCAGACCGTCGGCCAGCTTGGCCACCGGAGCCTCCTTGCGTCCGCTCGATCGCGCCTGCCTGGCGCGTCGGTGAGCGTACGCTCACTTCAGGGCTCTCGCAATATTCTATTTTCTATTGACCGGCAGCGCTCCTAGCAGCCAGGATGGCGAAGTGGTGATCAAATCCGGGTCGCAGCGGACGAAGACGAGCACTCTGGTTGTCGAGCACGTGCAGCGGGAGATCTTCGAGGGCCGGCTGCGGTCCGGCGACCGGATCTACGTCGAGCGGCTCAGCGCGGCCCTCGACGTCAGCCCCACACCCGTCCGTGAGGCGTTCGTCCTGCTCGAACGGGACGGCCTGGTGACGGCGCAGGTGCATCGGGCGACGTTGGTGCAGCACTTCGACGCGCGCACCCTGCGGGCGGACTACCACATCCTCGGCTACCTCGGCGGAGTCGCCGCCGCTCGCGTCGCTGAGGATCGTGGCCCCGAGGTGCTGGACCAGCTGACGAGCCTTCTCGATGCGCTGGCCGACAGCGGAGGCCTGGCCGGTCGTCGCAGGGACCTGGCCACCGAGATCCTCCGGGTGCAGCACCGGGCTGGGGCGACCCCTCGGCTACTGGAGGAACTCCGTGGCCAGGGCAGGTTCCTCGGCTGGGCGGCGGGTGAGAGCGAACGGCGACGCCACGAGGACATCGTCGACGCTCACCGACAGGTCATCGAGGCGATCATCGCTGGTGACCCCTGGCGGGCGTCGCAGGCGCGGGTGGCCGAGGCCGCGGCGGCCGGCGAACAGGTCATCCACGAGCTGACCCGGCGCGGTGTGCTGCGGGCCGACGGCACCAATGCCGCCTCTAGCCAGGAGAGCAAGCGTTCACTACAGTCGTAGATGCTGGGCGGTCGCCCAGCAGGGAGAGTGACCCCGGGGTGTCGCGACGGGTGGCGGACACGCGTGACGCCTCGACGTGGGGACCCTCGGCGCGCCGACCTGGCAGAGGCCCCTTCTCCAGGGGAGATCTTGGCCCGTTGGCTGCCGAAGGAGTGCCGTCCGCACCCTTTGCCGACTCCTAGAAGTGTGAAGAATGATTGAGAAGTCAGCCGGAGCTCAGACTCTGATCGACGACGAGTGGGTCGAGAAGCACTTCGACCCCGTCGCGCCCGAGCTCGCCCGCGACTTACATCCGACTCTTGCCCGGGCTCGCTCGCGGTGTCCCGTGGCGCGCAGCGACCAGCACGGCGGCTTCTGGGTGGTGACGCGCAAGGAGGACGTTCTGCGCGTCGCCCAGGACTGGCAGACCTTCACCTCGGAAGAGGGAATCACCGTGCCGGCGCCGCCGGGGCCGTCGATGAAGATCCTGCCGGTCACGGTCGACCCGCCGCTGCAGCGTGCGTTCCGGCAGCTGACCAATCCCTACTTCAGGCCGGCCGTGGTCAGTGAGTGGGAGGCGCCGACTCGCCAGCTCGTGAACCGGCTCATCGACGGTTTCATCGAGGAGGGCGCCTGCGAGTTCATGGAGGCGTTCGCGCGCCCGCTCCCAGGGCTGGCGTTCTTCGACCTCGCGCTGCACGCTCCCGCCGAGGACCTGGAGGAGGTGAACGGGTACGCCACGATGGCGGGACAGGTCCACCGCCCCGAGGCGATGGACTGCCTGATGAAGCTGGCCGGCTGGATCGCCGAGTTCATCGAGAAGCGGCGGCGGGAAGGGCCACGCGGGGATGTGGTCGACGCCGTGATGGGGGCCGAGATCGAGGGGCGCCCGATCACCCCCGAGGAGGTGATCGGCACGATTCACCTGCTGATCCTCGGTGGCCTCGAGACGACCGCCGGCGTGCTGGGAATGGCGATGCAGCGCATGTGCGAGCACCCCGAGATCCTCGCGGCGCTGCGGGAGCGGCCAGAACTGATCCCGAACGCCGTCGAGGAGTTCCTCCGGATGGACGGCTCCTTCGTGGGCATCGCCCGCTGCGCTCGCCACGACACCGAGATAGGCGGGAAGGCGATCAGGCAGGGCGAGCAGGTCCTGATGTACTGGGCCTCCGCCAACCGCGACGAGGCCGAGTTCGAAGACCCCGATGTGTTCGACCTTGATCGCTCCAAGAACCCGCATCTCGCCTTCGGCGCGGGTCCCCATCGGTGCGCGGGCTCCAACCTGGCGAGGATGAACCTGCGGGTCGCGCTCGACGCGATCGTCCAGCGGCTGCACGACGTCCGCCTGCAGCCGGGCGCCGACATCGAGTTCATCTCGACCTTCAGCCGGGCGCCAGTGGCCGTTCCGATCACGTTCACGCCGGGCCCGAGAAGTGCGAGTTCATGAATTCGGGGGCAATTTCAATGACAGCCTGGAAGGTGGCGTGATGGCGGAGTCGGGGTACGACAGGACGAGGCCAGCGGTACATCTCCGGATCGGCTCCGAGCGGCTGGCCGTCGGTTCCGCGGGGACCTTCGAGCACATCGACCCATGCACCGGAGAAGTTGACGCCGTCGTCCCGCTGGCCGGTCCCAGCGAGATCGACCGGGCCGTGCGGCTCGCGCAGGAGGCTTTCCTCGTCTGGCGGGACGTGCGCCCGGCGGAACGGCGCCGGCTGCTGTTCCGCCTGGCCGACCTCATCGAGGCCAACGCCGACGAGTTCACCCGCAGAGCGGTCCTCGACAACGGAATGGCCGTGACCTCGGCGTCCGGCCTGGTTGGCGGCGCCACGGAATGGACCCGTTACTACGCCGGCTTCGCCGACAAGATCTCCGGCCGGGTCAACACGTCGTTCGGGCCGGACGGCGAGTTCAGCTACACGCTCGCCCAGCCCTACGGCGTCATCGGCACCATCATTACCTGGAACGGCCCGCTGACCTCGTTGACGATGAAGGTCCCGCCGGCCCTCGCCGCGGGTAACACCGTGGTCGTCAAGCCGTCGGAGATGACACCGTTCGCCGCCGAGCTGTTCGCCGACCTCGTGGACGAGGCGGGTTTCCCGTCGGGCGTGGTCAGCGTGCTGCCGGGTTCCGTCGAGGCGGGCGCGGCCCTCGTGGATCACCCGCTCGTGCAGAAGATCACCTTCACCGGTGGCCCGGCGACCGCGACGGCCATCCTGCACGCCTGCGCGAAGCAGATGAAGCCGGCCGTTCTCGAACTCGGCGGCAAGTCGGCGAACCTCGTCTTCGATGACGCCGATCTGGACACCGCGATCCCGTGGGGCACCCTGCGGGTGCTCGCGACGGTCAGCGGACAGGGCTGCGCGTTTCCGACTCGGATGCTCGTCCAGGAATCGATCTACGACGAGACGCTCGACCGGGTCGCCGCCCTGGTCAAGGGAATCCGGGTCGGTGACCCCTGGGACACCGACACCGACATCGGCCCGGTGGTCAACGAAGCCGCGGCCATTCGCATCCTCGGCATGATCGAGCGGGCCACACAGGACGGGGCCAGGCTCATCGCCGGCGGTGGGCGCCCGCTGGGTCTCCACCCGGGCGGCAGCTTCCTCGAGCCGACGGTCTTCGCCGACGTCGATCCGCACTCCGAACTCGGTCAGAGTGAGGTGTTCGGCCCCGTGCTGTCGATCATGCCGTTCGCGACCGAGGAGCAGGCGATCGAGATCGCCAACAGCACGCGGTACGGATTGTCGTCCTACATCCAGACCAAGGATGTGCGGCGGGCGCACCGGGTCGCCGAGCGGCTCGAAGCCGGCGCGACAATGATCAACGGCGCTCCGAATCTCATGGTCAATCGCCCGTTCGGCGGTCAGGGCTACAGCGGCTATGGCAAGGAGGGCGGCCCCGACGGTCTCGCCGAGTTCCAGCGGATCAAGACCATCGCGATGGTCTGAGAGCCCGAGGCCGCGGGGCCCGACCGCGACACCCAGCGCCGTGAGCCGCTGGTCTTAGTTCCAGAACCGAGGAGCATTCGTGGCACGTCTTGAGGGAAAAGTCGCGATCGTGACGGGAGCCGGCATCGGCCAGGGCCGGGCGGTGGCACTGCGGCTGGCCCGCGACGGCGCGTTCGTCGTGGCTGCCGATGTCAGCGGCGCCGAGAAGGACACCGCGGCCGACAACGACGCGATTGTTCCGTTCCACGCGGATGTCACCCAGGCGTCCGACGTGGAGGCGCTTGTCGTCGAATCGGTCAGCAGGTTCGGACGGCTGGACGTGCTCTGCAACGTCGTCGGCGTGGCGGGGCTGGCCCAGGCCGCGATCCCTGACGTCGACCCGGACGACTTCGACAAGCTGATGGCCATCAACCTCAAGAGCGTCTTTCTCGGCATGAAATACGCGATCCCGGCGATGGTCGCGAGCGGTGGAGGCTCGGTGGTCAACTGGTCGTCCGTCGGTGCGCTCGTCTCGTCGCCGCACACCGGTGCGTACGGGGCCTCCAAGGCAGGAATTCTTGCGATGACCCGGTCCGCGGCCCGGGAGTGGGGCACGGCAAATGTTCGGGTCAACGCGCTGTGCCCCGGCTTCATCTACCCGACCGGCATGACCCTCATGGGCGAGGAGAACTTCCCCGAGCTGGTCGCGAAGGCGGCGTCGAAATCGGCGCTGGACCGGCCAGGTCATCCGGACGAGGTCGCCGCGGTCGCGGCCTTCCTCGCCTCCGACGACGCCTCGTACGTCACCGGTTCGACGCTCGTAGTGGACGGTGGCTGGACCGCCGGCGGCTGATCTCCCGGTGTCGACGGCGGCGTTGACGCTCCGCGAGACCGAAGGAGATCGAAGGAGATCGAAGGAAGGCGATGGGACAGCTCGAAACCCTCGTGACCCCCGAACTTGAAGCACAAAAGGGGGTGTGGACGGACGAGGCGACCTCCTACCCGGTGGCGGCGTCCGACATTCGCAAGTGGGCCATCGCGGTGTACTGGGGCGAGACGCCGCCGAGAATCTACTGGGACGAGGCCTACGCCAGGTCGACTCGCTGGGGTGGGATCATCGCCCCGGACGACTTCAATCCCTTCGCCTGGGCCGTCCCGCTGGTGCGGCCGAGGCCGGCGGGCGCGGTGCCAGGTCAAGAGACGAAGAAGGGCGGAAACGCCCTCAACGGCGGCATGACCGACAAGTTCGGGGTCAAGATGCGGCCAGGGGACGTCATCACCACCCGCTCCCGTCTGACGCACTGGGAGGAACGCCAAGGCCGTAACGGTCTGACCCTCTACACCTACGTTGCGACCGAGTGGACCAACCAGCACGGCCAGCCTGTCAAGACGCGAGTCAAGACGACCATTCGCTACTAAAGCCAAGGTCCGTCCGTCGCCTTGATCGCCGTTCTCGCCCTCGGGTGGCCATGAGACAGGCTCGGTAGCGACCACCCGAGGGCCGAAACGGCGATCAGGGGGCGTCGTTCGCGTGCTCGACAGAGTCGGGCGAAGTCGGCGATCAGGACCGGCGCCGACAAGCCATCGTGGGTTCGGAAGCTCCGTGGGCTGTGGAAATTCGCCCTCAGGCCGTCAACGCCGTGTCAATGCCACTTCCCGCGCGGCCCCCGGTGGGCATGAAGTGGTGCTGACGGCGCTGCCACCTGGTCAGCGCCTCGGCGAAGGAGCGAACGGTGACGCTGGGTGAGCTCATCCCGAGTCTGCGGCCCGCGCTGCGGGCGAAGCTCGCGGCCGGGATCTGGCCGCAGGGCACCACGCTGGACAGCGACGGTGAACTCCACGTCGGGGGCAGCGCGATGACGAGGGTGGCCGCGAGGTTCGGCACCCCGGCCTATGTGCTCGACGAGGCGACGTTCCGTCGCCGCGCCCGGCAGTACCGCGCGGCCCTGCCCGGCGTCGAGGTCTGCTATGCGGGCAAGGCGCTGCTCACCCGGGCGGTCGCCCGTTGGGTCGCGCAGGAGGGCCTGTCCCTGGACGTCTGCTCGGCCGGCGAGCTCGCCGTGGCCCGATCCGTCCACTTCCCCGCCGACCGGCTCATCCTGCACGGCAACGCCAAGACCCCCGAGGACCTCAAGGCGGCCCTCGACTACCACGTCGGGCGCATAGTGATCGACTCGACCGACGAGATCAGCCACCTCGGCCCGCTGGCCCACGACCAGCGGGTACTGCTGCGGGTGACCCCCGACGTCGACGGCCACACCCACCACGCCATCAGCACCGGGGTCCCCGACCAGAAGTTCGGCATCCCGCTGGGCGCCGCCACCGACGCCGCCGGCCAGGTACTGGACCAGCCGGGCCTTCGACTGGTCGGGCTGCACTGCCACATCGGCTCCCAGCTCACCCGTATCGGCGCGATCGAGGAGGCGACCAGACGCCTGATCGGCCTGCTCGCCACCATCCGCGACCAGCACGGCATCGTGCTGGCGCAGCTCAACATCGGCGGCGGCCACGCCGTCCGCTACACCCCCGGCGACGACGGCTTCGACCTCGCGGGCCTCGCGCACCGCCTGACCGGCGCCCTGGCCTACGAAAGCGAACGACACCGCCTGCCCGCCCCCCGCCTCACCGTCGAACCCGGCCGCGCCCTGATCGCCCAGGCCGGCATCACCCTCTACCGGGTCATCACCGTCAAACACCTCCCAGGCGTACGGACCTTCGTCGCCGTCGACGGCGGCATGAGCGACAACCCCCGGCCCGCGCTCTACGGCGCCCGCTACACCCTCCAGCTCATCGGCCGCCGCTCCCTCGCCGCCTCCCACCCCGCCACCGTCGTCGGCCGCCACTGCGAAGCCGGCGACATCCTCGCCCGCGACGTCCCGCTACCCGGCGACATCCACGCAGGCGACCTGCTCGCGGTCGCCACCACCGGCGCCTACCACCACAGCCTCGCCTCCACCTACAACCTGGTCGGGCGTCCCCCACTCGTCGCCGTCCACGACGGCACAGCCCGCCTGCTCATCCGCCGCGAGACAGAGGAAGACCTCCTCACCCGCGACATCGGCGTGTGACAACCGGCCCACGCCTGACCCAGCTGGTATCCAGAAGCCAGGCCCGCCACCCGCGGCCACCCGCCCGGGGAAGGACGTTGATGGACGTTCGACTCATCACCCACTCGGGCATCCGGCGCCATCCGGTCGAGGCGCTCGCCGGGCTGCTCGCGGGCGGCGAGGGTCTGCTCTGGGTGGACGTGCCCGACTGTGACCCGGACGCGGCACGGGTGCTCGCCGACGTGTTCGGTTTCGCTCCGGGCAGCGTCCACGACTGCGTCGAGCGCAACCGCGTACCGAAGGTGCACGCCGACCCGGACCACCTGTTCGTCGTCCTGCACGCACCCGAACGAGGCGCCGGCGGCCACGTCCACTACGTCGAACTCGACCAGTTCGTCGGGACCCGGTACCTCGTGACCGTGCACGGACCCGTCAACCCGGCGGTCGACGGGCGGGTCGCACTACGGGACACCCGGGCGGTACTCGACCGGCTGGAGTCCGGAAAACTGCGCCCGTCGACCCCGTTCGAGCTGTCCCACGCCATCGTGTCGACGCTGACCCACCGGCTCGAGGACTTCGTCGAGATGCTGACCGGCGACGTATGGAAACTCGAACAGCGGGTCACCGGTGGAAACCTCGATGATCCGGAACAGCTGCTTGACGAGCTGTTCCGCGCCCGCCACGGCCTGCTCGCGGCGCGCACGATGGCCGCGTCGAGCCGGGAGATCTACCACCGGATATCCACCCTCGCCGACACCGTCCCGGTCACCGCCGGATCACTGGTCACCGACCTCGTCGACCAGTTCGACCGAGTCCGCACTCTCGCCGACAACCAACGCGAATATCTGCAGGGAGTGATCGAGTTCTACCGCACCCGGACCGAGACAAAGATGACCATCGCCGCCGAGCGGTTCGCCGTCATCGCCGCCGTGACCCTACCGATCACAGCCCTCTCCTCGGTTCTCGGGATGAACGTCATCGTCAACGACCACACCCAGGTCTGGCCACTCGTCGCGACCCTCGCCGTGATGGTGGCCATGTCCGCCGCACTTCTGCGCTGGGCCCGCCGACGGGGATGGTGGTAACCAGGGCCGGAGCCGGAGTGACGACCCAGAGGCAGCGCGCGCGCCCTCTGCCCTGACAGCCGTACGGGCGCGGCCGCCAACCCGGCCGGCGCGGCCACCGGCCGACGTGATCGCCGTTTTGGCCCTCAGACGGTTGCGAGAAGACCCGATTCACGACCACGTGAGGGCGAAAACGGCGATCATTCCGCCGGTCGCTCGGGTGGGGGCAGCACCTACAGCACGGGATGAACGGTCAGTCGCGGACGGACGGCGAGGGTCCGTCCCTGGCTGTCGCTGGGTGTGGCGGGGCCAGCGGTCCCGCCACACCCAGCGACGCCGGCTCAGGAATGGCTCTCGGTCGCGGTAACGGAAAACGGCCGAGCTAGGCGGTCACGGTTATCGCCACGACGTTGGAGTCCGAATACGGATTGATCTCCGACCAGTGGGCGCTGTAGTGCAGCGTCCCTGGGGCGCTGAAGGTGGTCGTGTAAGGGTTGTCCTCCCAGAAGTTGTGGGCGTTGGGTTCACCGTAGTAGTAACCGGCATAGCCGCCCGAATTCAGGTCGATGCGAGCGCCCGCGCAGATGCCGGTGGCGGTGAACGTCACGGACTGCCCGACCGTTACCGACGTCGGGCTCGCGGCGAGGTGGAGCAAGGTGACGGTGGCGGTCGCCGTGGCCGTGGCGCCGGACGCGTCGCGCACTGTCACGGTCGCCGTGAACGGCCCGTTCCTGGCGTACAGGTGGTTTGTGGTCGCCGTTGAGGCGGCGGCCGCGGTCGTTCCGTCGCCGAAGGCGAACGCGTAGGTCAGCGGACCGGCCCCACCGGTCGTTCCCGAGGCGTCCAGCTTGGCCGTCCCGCCGGAGTCGTCGCAGCCGATTTTCGCCACCGACAGGGCGGCGTGCAGCGGTCTGGCCGACGGCGACGGGTGCGACGTGACGATGCCGCCGGGAGGCGCGCAGCCCGCGATCGTCACGGCGGCGGTGACGCCCACGGCGGCCAGGCCGACTCCGGCAAGGCGTAAGCGGCTCGACGTGCCGCGGACGAGCCGCTCGGCTCTGCCCACGGCCCGGACACGCTGCTCGGCGAACCACCTGGCGGTTCGCGCGGCGGGGAGTTGTTCCACGACCACGTCCTCCTCGACGATCCTGCAAATTTAGCTATGTAAATTGCAGTCTCGCAGAGGATGGCTCCTCAAGGAACCGGTTCCGCCCAAATCCCCGCCGAGCGCATCGAACCGCGGCCAGTGCCGTGGCCGCAGCCGTCCGGCTGCTGCCTTGATCGGCGTCTTGGCCCTCCGGTGGCTACGAAACAGCCCCAGCCGCAACCACTGGAGGGCCGAGCCGGCGATCATGGGCACGCCGGAACGGGCGAGTTCCGCCGGAGGCCGCGCTAGGCGAAGACGATGGCCTGGCGGCCCACGACGTCGCCGCGGGCGAGTGCCTGGAGGTTGTCGTTGATGTCCTCGAACGTCACCGTGGTGACGCTGTGCTGGATGCGCCCCGCGGCCGCGAGGGCGAGGACCTCGGTGAGGTCGTTGTAGTTGCCCCAGAACGAACCGAAGTACGAGAGCTCGGTTCCTACGATCACGTTCAGCGGAACCTCGACCTTGGTACCCATGAGGCCCACCGACACCACCACGCCCTCGGCCGCGAGAATCTCGAAGTCGAGCGTGATCGACGCGGGGGCGCCCGCGCAGTCCAGGATCGCGTCGACCGTCCGGCGGCCGGTGAGTGCCTCCAATTCGTCCTGTACCTGGCCGGGCTTCAGGTCGCGGGTGTTGACGGTGTGATCGGCGCCGTTGCGCCGGGCGAGCGCCAGCTTCTCGTCGGTCCGGGAGAACGCGACCACGGTCGCGCCGCCGCCGAGCAGCTTCGCGTACTGCACGGCGTAGCTGCCGAGGCCGCCGATGCCGGCCACCACCACGGTCCGCCCCGGTCCGAGCTTGCCGCCCGCCCGCAGCTTCTTGACCCCGCGGTAGGGAGTCAGCCCGGCATCGGTCAACGGCGCGAGATGCTCCGCCTTCTGGTCACCGCCCGGCACCCGGATCAGGTGGCGCCGCGGGACCGCCACGTAGTCCGCGAAACCGCCGGGAGGCCCGAAGCCGATCCACCCGCCGCTTCCGGTGCAGAGCTGCTCATTGCCCTCATGGCACTGGCGGCACGTTCCATCGCCCCACCCGGGGTTGACCACGACCTGGTCGCCTTCGGACAGGCCGGCCGAACGCGGGACGGCGGAGCCGGTGGCGGCCACCCGGCCGGCGACCTCGTGTCCGGGAACGGCCGGGAACTCCAGCGGCGCGGCCTGCTCGAAGTAGCCCTCGATCAACTGGTAGTCGCTGCGGCACATCCCCGCGGCCGACACCTTCACCAGGACCTCGTCCGGCTCCGGGGTGGGGACCGGGATCTCCTCTAGCCGCAACGGTTCGTGGTAGCCGTACATGCGGGCCGCTCTCATCAGCACGGCGATCTCCTTCGCTCCACCGAGCCCGCGGTGCCCGGGACGCACTGGTCCACGAGACTCCCCGACGGTCTGCCCGACCGCGGCCGGCGTAGTCGCGTCCCGGCGGCGCTGGCCGGCGGCCGGGGCCGGCCCGCCGCGCCTGGTCGCCGGTCAGTTCACGGTGGGGGTGAAGCCACCGTCGATCCGGAGGTTGGCCCCGTTGATGGAGGCGCCCAGCGGGCTGGCGACGAGGGCGACCAGGGCGGCGATCTCCGCCGGCTCGACCAGCCGGGCCGACGGGCAGGCCAGGGGCCCGTCGAGCAGCGCGCGGATGGCCGCCGCGCTGTCGCTCAGCCCGTGGCTTTCGGCGAAGGAGGAGGTGAGTTCCCGGAACCTGTCGGTCAGCGTCGGACCAGGGCTGATCGTGTTCGCGGTGATGCCGGTGCCGGTCAGTTCCTTGGCCAGGCTGACCGTGAGGTTGGCCATCGCCGCCTTGGCGGCGCTGTAGGCGGCCCGCTCCGGCAGCGGGTACGGGCTGGCCGCGCTGCCGATCTGGATGACGCGACCCCATCCGCCGTCCCGCATCCCCGGCGTCAGCGCCCCGATCAGTCGCACGGCGGAGGCGACGTTGCTGTCGTACAGGCTGAGCCAGTCCGTGGCGGTCGCCCCGGCCCAGCCGGTGTCCTCGGCCGTTCCGGCATTGTTGACCAGGATGTCGATGCCACCGAAGGCGGCGGTGGCCTCGGCGGCGGCCCGGGCCGCCGCCGCGTCCTCGGCCAGGTCGCCCAGGACCACCACCGCCCGGCCGCCAGCCTTGACGATGACGTCCGCGGTGGCCTGCGCCCTGTCGGCGTCTCGGCCATGGACGACGACGTCGACACCTTCCTCGGCGAGGGAGAGCGCGATGGCTCGGCCGATGCCGCTGGAACTGCCGGTGACCAACGCCCGTTTGTCGCGCAACTGCAAGTCCATGATTTCAACTCTCTCGCCGGAATGGTGAGCTCTGTTCGCCGGCTCGACTGTATGAATCATCTTTTGCGACGAACAATGTCCGGACAGGTTGGAAACATGTCCGATCGGCTCATCCTGGCGCCGGTCTGGATATGATCAATGAGTGGATGTCCTCACCGACGTGCTCGCGGCCCTGGAGACCGGGCCGACCCTGTGCGCGCGCACCCGGGCCCATGCGCCCTGGGGGCTGCGGTTCGGGGGAAACCAGGGATTCGGGTTCCACGTCGTCCTGCAGGGCACCTGCTGGCTGTCGAGCGGCGATGACCAGCCGCGGGCGCTGCGGGCAGGGGACGTGGTGCTGCTCGCCGGCGGGACGGAACACACCCTGGCCGACGCCCCGACCACCCCGGCCGTCACCTTCCGGCTGGACCGCGAACGGCAGTCCACCCGGATTGGCCACGAGCATGTCGCCGGGGTGGCGGGTGGCGCGCGGACGGTCCTGCTGTCGGGCGCCTACCGGCTGGAGAAGCGCCGGCCGCATCCGCTGCTGGCCACCCTTCCCGACGTCGTACACCTGCCGAACCGGCGGCGAAACGGGCTGCACGCGGCGGTGGACCTGCTCGGCGCCGAGGTCGAGGAACAGGAGCCTGGCGCCGAGGCGATCGTGTCCTCGCTTGTCGGCGCGCTCCTGGTCTACATCCTGCGGGCCTGGCAGGAAGACCATCCGTCCGGTTGGAGCCGGGCGCTCGCCGACCCGGCCGTGGGCCCGAGCCTCCACCGGATGCACCGGGATCCTGCACGGCCGTGGACGGTCGAGCAGTTGGGCGCCGCTGCCGGGGTCTCTCGTGCCACCTTCACCCGGCGGTTCACCGCGCTGGTCGGCGAACCGCCGTTGACCTACCTCACTCGCTGGCGTCTGACCTCCGCGGCTCGGATGCTGCGCCAACAGGACGTACCGCTGTCCGTCGTCGCCCACAGCGTCGGCTACACCTCCGAGTTCGCCTTCGCGAAGGCCTTCAAGCGGGAGTACGGACTCGCCCCGGGGACGTACCGCCGCGTCACGGGAATCACCGACTTCCGCCCGGACTGACGCCGAGCTCCTCGCCCGTGGAGCGTGGCCCCTCCAGGTTCCGGTCGCGCGGAACACATCGACGCTGTCGTCAGGGCGCGGTGGCGCTGACCCGGCCGCTGCGGACCGCTTCGACCAGTGCGGCGTGGTCGGCCTCGTTCTGGTCCGCGTACGCCTCCGCGAAGGCGCCGACCGCCCGGTCGAACGTCGTCCCACCGCCCAGGTAGGCCGCGATCGCGATGCTGTCGCCCGACCGCGCGTGCGCCCGCGCGAGGGTGGCCGCGCACAGGCGCCCGAACAGCGCCAGGCCGTCGGGGTCCATGCGCTCCGGCTCCGCGATGCCCTTCCAGTCCTGCAACTGCCGCACGTAGAAGTCGCGCTTGTGCCCGTCAAGGCCGTCCACCCGCTGCCAGCCGAGGAAGATGTCGCTGGCGGCCTGCATGAGGCGTTGCCCGGCGACCACCCGTTCCCCCTGGTTGCCGTACGCGCTCCCGGACAGGTGATCGGCCAGGACCGACGTCTCGGCCTCCTTGATCTGCAGCAGGAGCGGGTCGCCGTCGTCGCGGCCGAGCAGCAGCGCGACCCAGCAGCGAGTGCCCACGCTGCCGACGCCGACGACCTTGCGGGCGAAGTCGACGAGGCGGTACCGGGCGAGCAGGGAGCGCCGGTCGGCCGACAGCGTGGCGGAGTACTCCTCGACGATCGAGCTGAGCCATCGCATCAGCAGGTCCCGATCCCTCCCGGTGTGCAGCTCGCTGATCGGGACGAGCAGCGGAGGATCGGCGGCGAATCGTCGTTCACCGTCGACAACCTCGGTGAGCTTGGCGAACGCCCGCAGCCGGTCGCGGGACCGGGCCCGCGAGGTCGCTCGCGACACACGCTTGGAGGCCTGCTTGCCCAGCGCGTCCGTGAGCCGCGGGGCCAGCTCGTCGACGTCGATGTGGGCGTACCAGACGTCGAGGTTGGTCATCGTCGCGAACCGGTGCATCCAGCCGCGGTAGGCCCCGACCGCCGTTGTGACGATCCCCCGTCGTTCGGCCGAGCCGAAGCCGTTGGCGCGCGCGGCGATGACCAGGCTGGTGGCGAACCGCTTCACGTCCCACTCCCACGGGCCGGGAAGGGTCTCGTCGAAGTCGTTGATGTCGAACACCAGCCGTCGCTCGGGCGAGGCGAGCAGCCGGAAGTTCAGCAGGTGCGCGTCTCCGCAGAGCTGGACGGTGAGGCCCGAGGTCGGCGTGGCCGCGAGATCCGAGGCCATGATCGCCGCGGCGCCCCGGTAGAACCTGAACGGCGATTCCGTCATCCGCTGGTAGCGGAGGGGGACCAGTTCGGGCACTCGGCTGCGTGACTGCCGGTCGATCAGGTCGATCGGGTCGGCCCGGTCCGGCGCCGAGACGTACTCGGCGTGGGCTCGGCGCGGGGCCGAGGCCCGGGCGGCTCTTCCCTGGTCCGCGCGCCGCGCCGCGTCCGGCCCGGCGCCGTGCTGGCGAGAGCCGTGCTGCCTGCTGCCGTTCGGCTCTCCTTCGGCGGGCCGCCGCGGCGGACGATGCGCCGGGGGAGCGGTGGCAAGGATGGTCATCGTCGGCCTCCCTGGGGCCTCGCCGGGGATTCGCGGTCAGATCCTGCTCGTCGCTGCCGGGCCGCCGCCGTTCACCGCCGAGGCCGGCGGTGAACGGCGTGCCGGCAGCCACTGTGCCTCTTCCAGCTATGCGTCTCCTGGCCCAGGTCGGCCCCATTCGTCAACGGCAGCGGAAAAGGTTCGATCTCAATGCAGAATCTTTTCCTTGGCGCGCTGGAACTCGGCGTCGGTGATGTCACCGCTGGCCCGCAGCCGGGAAAGCCTGGTCAGGTCGTCGACGTCCTTGTTGCTCCCGCCGGCCACGTCGCGGATGTAGGCGTTGAGCGTGCTGCGCTGGTCCTCGACCCGGCGCGAGTCCCGGTCGGCCATGGCCTGCCCCTTAACGATGACATAGGCGAGGATCCCGAAGAAGGGCAGGATCAGGACGAACGCCAGCCAGCCGGCCTTCGCCCATCCGCTCGATTCCCTGTCTCGGAAGATGTCGACAACCACTCGAATGACGAGGACCAGCCAGATCGCCCAGAGAAAGATCCAGAGCATCGTCCAGAAGGCGCCTAGCACCGGATAGTCATAAGCAAGGTCCTGGGTAGCCACCATGTCGTCCTCCGTCCCGTAGCCGGTAACGTCTGCACAATCCCGCCGCGGGGCGAAACTGTCGACTCGATCAGTCACGGATGGTGACGTGCGAGCAATTCCCCCGGCCGGGCCTGAACCGGGACCTCCGGGACTTTCGGGCCCGACGGCATTCGGGGAGGTCCGGGAGTATCGGCCGCAGACTACGCGCAACGGCTTGGCCGTCGGCGTGCGCCGAGCCGCGATCGAGCGCACGCTCAGAACCCCGGAGCGCACCGGCCGATGGCTTCTGACCGAAGGAGCGGGACCGTGAGTAGCTACCCTCCGATCGCCGACCATGGAATGATCGGGGATCTGCAGACCGCAGCGCTGGTGTCCTCCGACGGATCCATCGACTGGTGGTGTACGCCGCGGTTCGATTCGCCCAGCGTCTTCGCCTCTCTTCTCGACAGCGAGCGCGGTGGATACTGCCGGCTCGCCGCCGATCTGCCGGCCGAGAGCGGGCTGGCGGTCCGCCAGCTGTACCTGTCGGACACCGCCGTGCTGATTACCCGCTTCATGGCGCCCAGCGGGGTCGGCGAGGTCGCCGACTTCATGGAACCGTTGGACACCACGGTGCCGACCGACCAGCACCGCCTCCTGAGAGTCGCCCGGGTGGTGCGGGGAACGCTCCGCTTCACCTTTACCTGCCGCCCGAGGTTTGACTACGGCCGCGCGCCGCATACCGTCACCCAGCTCGACCGCCGGTCGGTGCTCTTTCACGGCCCCAACGCCGATCTGCGGCTTCAGGCCACCGGGCCCATCGCTTTCGAGTCCGACTCCACCGATGTCTCGGCGAGTTTCACCCTCTCGGCCGGCGAGGTCGCCGCCGTCGTGCTGACCAGCGACGCTCCGGGCAGCGCCGAGCCGGAACCGCTGTCGCTGAAGGACCTCAGGGACGATCTGGAGTCCTGCCGGCGCTTCTGGCTTACCTGGCTGCGTTCCTGCACCTATCGCGGCCGGTGGAAGAACGAGGTCTACCGCTCCGCGATCACCCTCAAGCTGCTGACCTACGCGCCCTCGGGTGCCCCGATCGCCGCGGCCACCGCCGGGCTGCCGGAGCAGATCGGTGGAGAACGCAACTGGGACTACCGGTACACCTGGATCCGGGACGCGTCCCTCTCGGTCCGGTCACTGATCGACCTTGGGTTCACCACGGAGGCTCAGGCCTTCCGCCGGTGGCTGCGCAACCGGCTCACCGACGGCGGCACGGCGTCCGGTGAGCCGCTGCAGATCATGTACCGGATCGACGGCGACCCCCAGCTGACCGAGGAGACGCTCGACCACTTCGAGGGCTACCGCGGATCGTCGCCGGTCCGGGTCGGAAATGCAGCCGCCGACCAGATCCAGCTCGACATCTACGGAGAGGCCGCCGACGCGCTCGGCCTCGCCGGCGACATCGGTGGCGTCCGCGGCTGGCAGGCCTTCGCCGCCATGCTCGACTGGCTGACCGAGCACTGGGACCGGCCCGACGAGGGAATCTGGGAGACCCGCGGCGGCCAGCGCGACTTCACCTACAGCCGGCTGATGACCTGGGTCGCCTTCGACCGCGGCATTCGCCTCGCGACCGCGGCCTCTCGTCCCGCGGACATTCCTGGGTGGACCCGGGCCCGCGACGCGATCTTCAACCAGATCATCGAACGCGGCTGGAGCCAGAAGCGTCAGGCGTTCGTCCAGCATTACGACACCGACGTGCTGGACGCGTCGCTGCTGCTCATGCCCCGGGTCGGATTCCTGTCTCCCCAGGACCCCGCCTGGCTGAGCACCCTCGACGCCATGGGCCACGAGCTGGTCAGCGACAGCCTCGTCTACCGCTATGACCCCGAAGCGTCCCCCGACGGGCTGCGCGGTTCCGAGGGCACCTTCAACCTCTGCAGCTTCCTGTACGTCGAGGCGCTGGCCCGGTCCGGCCGGCTGGTCCAGGCCCGGTACGCCTTCGACAAGATGCTGACCTACGCCAACCATGTCGGCCTTTTCGCCGAGGAGATCGGCCCCTCCGGGGAGCAGCTCGGCAACTTCCCGCAGGCTTTCACGCACCTCGCGCTCGTCGCGGCGGCCATGGCGCTGGACGACGAGCTCGACGCGGCGGAGAACACGCCGAGGTAGCGGCCCGCGCGGCCGGCGGCCAACCGCTCACCAGCCGACTGGACGCAGGCTCGAGGAGGACCACGCTGAAACCGTCGACCGGCGGCCCGGCGCGGATCGACGCCCGCGCGGTCGTCCTCCCGCTCGCGCTCGCGCAGTTCATCTGCAGCTATGCGGCGTCCAGCCTGAACGTGGCCATCTCCGCGATCGCGAAGGACCTGGACACCACCGTCATCGGCGTGCAGACGACGATCACGCTTTTCACGCTCACCATGGCCGCGCTGATGGTCCCTGGCAGCAAGCTGTCGGATCTCTGGGGCCGGCGGACGTGTTTCATCGCCGGCCTGGCCGTCTACGGTGTCGGCGCGTTGCTGGCCGGGCTCGCGCCGGGTCTGGGCGTGATGATCGTCGGTAACTCGATCCTGGAGGGCGTGGGCTCCGCGCTCATGATTCCGCCGGTGTACATCCTCGTCACCGTGACCTTCACCGAGGTCAGGGAACGGGCGAGGTACTTCGGCGTGGTCAGCGGTGCCGGTGCCCTGGGATCCGCGGCCGGGCCGCTGATCGGCGGGCTGATCACGGGCCTGATCGGCTGGCGGGCCCTGTTCCTGACCCAGGTCGTGGTGGTCGCGTGGATCATCTATCTGTCCCGCAATCTTGCCGACCAGCCGCGGCCCGAGCCGCGGCCGCCCTTCGACCTGGGTGGCGCCGTGCTGTCCGCGGCCGGTCTGTTCTTCCTGGTGCTCGGAATCCTGCAGACCAACACCTACGGCTGGTTCGTCTCCCGCAAGGACTTCTCGGTCGGGGGAACGGTCCTGATCTCCAAGGGCGGGATGTCTCCGGTATGGCTGTCCATCGCCGTCGGCGTGGCCATCCTCGGCTGGTTCTTCCGGTACCTGCACGCGCGCGAACGAAAGGGCAAGGAGCCGCTGCTGCGCCGCCGCCTGCTGCGCAACCGGACGGCCAACCTGGGTCTTGGCATTCAGCTCGTCCAGTGGCTCGCGATGCAGGGCACCTTCTTCGTCATCAGCGTTTTCCTCCAGCAGGTCTGGAAGTACGACGCGATCCAGACCGGGCTGATGCTCACTCCGGCCAGCGCCGGGATTCTCCTGGCCTCGGCGGCCGCGGAACGGCTCGCCAGCCGGCATTCGCAACGCTCGCTCATCCAGGCGGGCTTTGTCGTGACCGCGGCGGGCATGGCCGTTTCCCTCGCCCTGGTCCGAACCACGTCGGGGAACCTGAGCCTCGTTCCCGGGCTCCTGCTGACCGGGCTGGGCGTCGGCGTCATGCTCACCGCCGCGGTCAACCTCGTCCAGTCGAGCTTCCCGGACAGCGACCAGAGTGACATCTCCGGCCTGTCCCGGAGCATCTCCAATCTGGGGTCGTCACTCGGAACGGCACTGGCCGGCTCGATCCTCGTCGCCGCCACGCACCCGGGCGGCCGGCCCTTCGCCCTCTCGCTCACGACGCTGCTGGTCATCACCGTGCTCGGCCTCGTCGTCGCGCTGTTCATCCCGAGCAGGTCCGACCGGTAGCCTCGCCGCGTCGCTCAGGACGCGGACGAGGCCCGTCGTGCCGGCCCGGTGTCAGCTGGCGGCCTTGCCGGCGAAGTACATGGCGACCAGGCTGGCGGCCATCAGCACGACCCAGAGATCGGTGAGGCGGCAGAGCAGCGGCGGTGCGTGCCTGACCTCCATGAACTCCCGCATGATGATCCGGACCTTGACCAGGGCGAGCGCGATCGCGCTGACCGTGACGACCGTGCTCGCGGCCGGGGCGCCCCGGTCCTCGGCCGAGTGGTCGATCCCGAGGTAGATCACCGTGATGGCCGACAGGACGAGCCAGACGGCGAGCAGTCTTTTGTTGAATGTGGTTCCCACGGTCACCTCACGACGTAGAGCAGAGCGAAGATCAGCACCCAGAGGAAGTCGACGGTGTGCCAGTAGGTGGCGCAGGTCTCGATGACCTCCTGCGAGCGTCGCCTCGGGCTCGAGAGCTGATGGACGAGGACGCCGAGGACGACGAAGCCGATCAGCAGATGAATGCAGTGGATCGCGGTGAGGAAGAAGTAGTACTGGAAGAAGTCGTTGCTGGTGAACGTGTTGCCCGCGTGGATCTGCCGGGCCCACTCGGCGATCTTGAGCCCGAGGAAGACGACGCCGAAGCCAGCGGTCAGGGCCGCGTCCCGCAGGGCGGTCTGGTAGCGGCCGGCGCGCGCCGTCTGGACGCACCGGGCCACCGACCACGAGCTGGTCAGCAGGGCGATCGTGCCGAGCACTCCGAGCCAGAGGTCGAGATGCGACTGGGCCTGGAGGTACGCGGCCTCGTGCTGGGCGCGGTAGTAGAGGTAGACGCCGAAGTACGAGGTGAAGATCAGGGTCTCGAAGAGGACGAAGAACCACATGCCCGCCTCGCCGGGCACCCGCTTCGGGGCCTTCTGCGCCGTCGGGGCCGTCGGCTGCGCGGTCGTCACGACGCCACCTCCGCCACGGCGCGCGTGCGCGGTCTGCGCGCAGGGAGGTCGGGCAGCGGCCCGGTGCCGAAGTCCTCGCGGATGATCATATTGCGGAGCAAGGTGATGAAGACGCCGGTGTAGAGACCGAAGACGACCACGTCGATCCACCAGGCGATGGTGCCGTTCCAGGAGAAGACGCCGTGGCTGACGATCCAGGACGGTGAGACGACGACCTCGGTCAGGGCGTTGCAGAGGTTCAGGTAGCCGAACCATTTGGGGAAGACGCGGTTCTTGTCTAGCAGGATCGCGACCATCCAGATCAGCGAGCCGACGAGAAAGACGCCCATCGTGCCGGAGAAGGACAGGAACCCGAGGTCGTAGAGCCAGTGCTGGATGGCCGGGTCGCGGTCGGGCCGCATGGCACCGACCGTCATCGCCAGGCAGATGATCATAAGCCCGGGGACCGCGCTGACCGCGTACAGAATCAGGTAGGAATACGCGAAGGCGCGGCTGACCGACATCCGCCGGATCGAGTACGCGATCAGCGCGGTGGATGTCATCGGGAGACCGCCGAAGACGAAGATCAACGAGAACCCGACCAAAAGGCCCTCGTGGCGGTGCGCGAACCAGGCGGTCGCCTGGCTGGCGTCGAACCAGGGCGCCGCCGGGGGCTGGGTGCGGGTGAGGATGAAGAAGACGACCGTGTACAGGTTGTAGAAGACGAGCGTCGCGTACCACATCAACCACAGCTCGCGCTTCGGGTCGCGGAGCCAGGCGGCCCGCCTCACGCGGCGGCCTCGATGCCGGTCCCAGCGGGTGCCCCGGTCGGAGTGCGCCGCATCGCGTTGCCCAGGACAACCGACATCACGACGATCCAGAGCGCGATGGCCACGTTCTTGACCCAGAAGGACAGGAACCCGTCCCAGGCGAACACGCCGCTGCGGGTCAGCCCGGCGAATCCCGCCGGCACCAGCGCGACCGCGATCAGCACGTTGAAGTAGGCGACCCACCGCGGGAACACCGGCACGTCCTGCTCGTCGAGGCCGATCGCCAGCGCCAGGAAAAGGCTCTGCGCGACGAGGAAGGGAACGCCACAGGTGAACGTGACCCAGGCGAGGTCGTTGAAGAGCAGCGTGAGGTCGGGCGAGCGATCCGGCCGGAATGCCGCCAGCAGCCAGAAGATGGTCGCGGTCAGGAACGTGATGGGCGCGGCGCCCGCGCAGCCGATCATGCAATAACGCAGTACCGGCGTGCGATGAGCCATATCGCGCATCCGCTCCACGATCAGCATCAGCATCGGGATCAACGCCACGCAGAACCAGTTGAGCAGGATCATGCTGTAGCGGATCCGGGCCGTGTGGTCACGGTAGAAGGACGCCACCTCGGTGGCTGAGGACCGCGGGGACATCGGCGGCAGGAAGCCGGGGAACAGGAAGAACGCCGCGAGCCAGATAACCGCGACCGCGGGTAATGTCCAGAAGATGATCGTCTCGCCGGTGGTTCGTCGCATGGGCGGCGAGAATAGCCGATCGGCTACCCATCGTCTAGCCGATCGGCTATCTGCCATCTAGCCGGTCGGCTACCCGCGGTCTGGCCGACCGGCTACCATGTCGTTCGTGGCTTCGACGACGCGTTCGCGCTCGGGCACGCGTCTGGCCGAGATCCGGCATACCCCGGCCCAGGTGCGGGTGATCACCGCCGCGTACGGGCTCTTCGCGGAGTACGGCGTGGCCGGAACGTCGTTGCAGATGATCGCCGACTCGATGGGGGTCACCAAGGCGGCGGTCTACCACCAGTTCAAGACGAAGGACGAGATCGTCGTCGCGACGGCCGACCATGAGCTGGTCGCCCTCGAAGCGGCCGTCGAGGACGCCGAGGCGGCCCCCGACCGGGTCGAGGCACGCCGGGCCCTGCTGCGTCAGCTGGTCGACTTCTCCGTCCGCAGCCGCGCCCAGGTCCGCGCCTGGCAGGGTGACCCGGCGATGATGCGGGTCCTCGCGCGGCACGAGCCGTTCAGCGGCCTCACCAGGCGGATGTTCGCCCTGCTCGTCGACGACGACAGCGAGACCGAGTGGAGCATCCCCGCCGCGATGCTCGCCGCCGCGATCACCGCCGTCGGCCAGCCGGCGCTCGCGGCGCTCGACCCGAACATCCTGCGGGACCGGGTCTTCCACTACGCCTGCCGGCTGCTCGACCTGCCCGACTGAGCCCCCGCCGGGGTGTGGTCCGGCCTGTCCGCGGCTAGGGTTGGGATCGGTGTGCCGGGAAGTCTGGTCGGCGCGGGGACGACCGTAGCGAGCTGGCGGCGGTGATCCGCTCGTCGTGATGGGGCTTTTGCGGTGCGCGCTGTAGGGATCGTTCTCTTCCTGGTCGTTCTCGCGACGGTCGTGGCGACCTTCGCCCGGCGCTGGCGGGTGCCGGCCCCGTCGATGCTCGTGCTGGCGGGGCTCGGGGTGGCGTCGATCCCGGGGGTGCCGGCGCTGCGCATCCCGCCGCAGACGATCGCGCTGGTCGTGCTGCCGCCGCTGTTGTACGCCGCAGCCGAGGAGCTGTCGCTGCGTGACCTGCGGGTGGTGTGGCGGCCGGTCACGATTCTCGCCTTCGGCCTGGTCTTCACCTCGGCCGCCGCGGTCGGCTTCACCGCCGTCGCGGTGACCGGCCTCCCCGGCGGGATGGCGTTCGTGCTCGGCGCGGTGCTGGCGAGCACGGACCCGGTGGCCGTGACCGCGCTCGGCCGGCGGCTGGCGCTGCCCGGCCGGGTCCAGGTGCTGGTGCAGGCGGAGAGCCTGTTCAACGACGCGACCTCGCTGGTGCTGTTCAAGGTCGCGGTCGGTGTCGCGGTGGCGGCCGGCGGCTCGGTCGAGCTGGTGGGGGCGGCCGGCGAGTTCCTGCTGCTCGGCGGCGGCGGGAGCCTGATCGGGGTGGCGGTCGCGGGGCTGGTGGGGCTGATCCGGCGCCGCACCACCGATCCGGTGCTGGAGACCGTGATCGCGCTGGTCACGCCCTATGCGGCCTATGTGGTGGCGGAGACCGCGCACACCTCCGGGGTCACCGCGGTCGTCGTCGCGGGCGTCGTGCTGGGCGGCTACGGCCACCGGCTTAGCGACGCGCGGATCCGGCTGCAGGTGCAGGCGGTGTACGCGGTGGTGGTGTTCCTGCTGGAGAGCGTGGTCTTCAGCGTCGTCGGCCTGGAGCTGCCGGCCCTCGTGCGTGACCTGCCCGGCGGCAGCGGCTGGTGGCCGCTTCAGGCGCTGGCGCTGGCGCTGGTGCTGGTCGCGGCCCGACTGGTCTGGACGCTGCCGCTCACCCGGGCGGTCCGGCCCAGCCAGGGCGCGCTGCCCTGGCGGGTCGCCGGGGTGGTCACCTGGGCCGGCACCCGCGGCGTGATGCCCCTGGCCGCCGCGCTGTCCATCCCCCTCACCGGGCAGGGCGGCGCCGCGCTGGACGGGCGTCCGCTCGTGCTGGTGCTGACCACGGCGGTCGTGGCCCTCACCCTGGTCGGCCAGGGGCTGACGCTGACGGCCGTGGTCAACCGCTCGGGCCTGGCCTTGGAGCCGGAGCACACCGCCCGCGAGGAGGCGGAGGCCCGCGACGCGCTCAACCGGGCGGCACTCGGCCACGTCGAGCAGCTCGCCGGCCTGGAAGCGCTGCCCGAGGTGGTCATCGACCGCACCCGTCGCGGCCTGGCCGCCCGTCTCGACCATGGCACCGACGGCCCGGACGGCAACACCCTCGACGCGGCCTACCGGGCGCTGCGGCTCGACGTGCTCGCCGTCCAGAACACCGAGTTGCGCCGCCTCTACGACGAACACCTCATCAGCGACACGACCCGCCGCCGCCTTCAGCACGACCTCGACCGCGAGGAGATCGCGCTCGGCGACGAGTAGGCGCCCCTGGCCCGGTACGAGCGCGAGTCAGGCGACCCGGCCTCGTCGGCCGGCGCCCAGGTGGCCGGGCAGGCGGTCGCCGCGGCAGGCGTCGGTGATGCTCGGGGTCGGAGCACCGAGCAGGAAGCCCTGGCCGAACGGGATGCCCGTCGCGATGACGGCCTCCAGCTCGGCGACTGTCTCGATGCCCTCGGCGACGACCCGTCCGCCGATCTCCTGCGCGATCCTGGTCAGCCCGGCCGCGACCGCGCGGCGCGCCGGATCGACGTCGATGCCGTGGGTGATGTAGTAGTCCATCTTGATGACCTCGGGCCGCAGGTGCAGGAGCTGCTCCAGCCCCGAGTAGCAGCTGCCGACGTCGTCGACCGCGATGTGGGTCCCATGGCCTCGCAGGATGTCGGCCACCAGAAGCAGGCCGCGGTCGTCGCCGATGTAGTCGTGCTCGGTGATCTCGACGGCCACCTTCGCGGGCGTGCCGGTGCCCACGACCAGGTCGACCAGCCCGCCCGTCGCCGTGGCCGGGGAGGCGTTGACGGTCAGGGTGACGTCAAGGGGAAGGTCCGGGAGCACCCGCAGGGCGTTGCGGATGGCCGCCATCTCCAGCTCGGGCCCGAGGCCGACCGTCGCAGCGGCGGCGAACAGGTCCTTCGGTCCCTGGATCGCGGTCGGGAACCGGGACAGTCCCTCGACCCCGACCACCCGGCCCGTCGCCAGCTCGACGACCGGCTGGAAGTAGACCTGTGGCCCGCCCTCGTCGAGCAGGCTGCGGATGTGGCGCCAGACCCCGCTGCGCATCTCCCACTGCTGACGGAGATCGATCACGAACTGGGAGAGGAATCCCGCGAGCAGCCGCAGGAAGCCGGCATCGCTCTCGCCCAGGGACGGGCACGGCTGCTGGTTGAGACAGCCGAGCATGCCGTAGGACCGCCCCTCGCCGTCGACGACCGGGGTCGCCGCGTAGGCGCCCATGTCGAACTCGGTCGCTGACGCCACCTGGGCGGCCCGGGGATCTGCCCGGACGTCCGGGATCACCGCCGGAAGCTCGCCGGCCAGAATCTTTCCGTACAGCGAGCTGGACCGGCGAATGCTCATGCCCGGAGCGATCCCAAAACGGTCCAGGTCGCCGCTTACCACCTGCAGGACGAGCAGGTCGCCCTCGAACTGGCCGAGCCAGGCCACGTCCATGTGCAGCCTGCGGCACAGCACGTCGAGCAGTTCGATGAGAACGGTCCACGGCTCCGCGACCTCGGACTCAGGCCCCAGACAGGACGCGCAGCGCCTCGACAACCGCTCCACCAGTGCGAGCTACCCCGGCAGTCCCGCCGCACACCAGACCGGTCGCGGACAGCAGCGGCCGGGCGGCGAGAGGCCGGTCGTCGCGACCCTCGCCGTTGGGAACCTCCGTGTCCAGAGCGAGGCGCGGCCAGGGTTTCGGCGGTCGGCGGCCGGGAACCCACCGTCGACGGTGTTTCTTCTCGCCGGTGATATTTATTCCGATTTGTCGCCGCCCTTTCAACGGGTCCTGAACATCACGGTCGAGATTCCAGAGGTCACGGTTGAGGGGAGCGGTATGACATCCGTACGGGAAGTCGCTCCGGCCACGGCCGCGGTGCACGACGAGACCCTTCGCTATCTGGACTTCGGCGACGACCGCGACTTCGCCGACGTGTATCGGGGCCTGATCGCCGAGCTGCCCGACGGCGGCGTGGTCCGGGGCGCGGACGGGCGGGTGGTCTGGGACCTCGCGGCGCTCGCCCACCCGGAGGACGCGAGCTCCCCGGCGACCGTGAACCCAAGCCTGTGGCGGCAGTCGAAGCTGATGGGAATCGGTGGCCTCTACGAGGTCGTGCCGGGCATCTACCAGGTCCGCAACCATGACCTGGCCAATCTCACCGTCGTGGAGACGGCCGGCTCCGTCGTCGTCATCGACACCGGCTGCGCCACGGAGACCGCGCGGTACGCGATGAGCCTCTACCGGACGCACCGCCCGGACGCGGGCCCGGTGGCGGCGGTGATCTTCACCCACACCCACGTCGACCACTTCGGCGGGGTGCTCGGCGTGACCTCCCGCGAGGAGGTCGCGGCCGGCCGGGTCTCGATCATCGCGCCGGGCCACGATTTCGAACGCCTGGCGATGGGAGAGAACATCATCGCCGGCAATGTGATGGCCCGGCGCGCCGCCTATGCGTTCGGGGAGTTGCTGCCGGCGAGCGAACGGGGCCTGGTCGGCTGTGGCATCGGCACCGCGGCCCTCGCCGGCGGGACGAACGGCTATCTCTCCCCGACCGACATCATCGACGAGACCGGGCAGACCCGGGTGTTCGGCGGAATCACCTTTGAGTTCCAGTACACGCCCGACACCGAGGCGCCCGAGGAGATGCACGTCTGGATTCCGGAATACGGCGCGCTGAGCTGTGCGGAGAATGCCAACCACTCCCTGCACAACATCCAGACCCTGCGCGGCGCGCGAACCCGTGACGCCGCACGTTTCGCGCACTATCTGGACGAGGCCCTCGAACGTTATGGCGACGCGGTCCAGGTGCACTGGGGTCCGCACACCTGGCCGGTGTGGGGCAACGCGAACGTCCGCGCGTTCCTGGAGTCACAGCGCGACGCCTACAAGTTCATCCACGACCAGGCCATGCGGCTGGCGAACCACGGGTACCGCCCCGACGAGATCGCCGAGCGGCTCCGCTTCCCGGACTCGCTGGCCCGAGCCTGGTGGAACCGCGGCTACCACGGGACGCTGAACCACGACCTGAAGGCGGTGTTCCACAAGGAGCTCGGCTGGTTCGACGGCAACCCGGCGACCCTGCACCCGCATCCGGCCAGCGTGACGGCGCCGCGCTACGTCGAGGCCATGGGAGGGCCCGCGGCCCTTCTCGACCGCGCCCGCGCCGCCGGCGCGGCCGGGGACTACCGCTGGGCCGCGGAGCTTCTCGACCATCTGGTCACCGCGCAGCCGGCCAACGCCGACGCGCGCGCCCTGCTGGCCGAGGCCTACGAGCAGCTCGGCTTCCAGGCCGAAGGACCGCAGTGGCGCAACATCTACCTGACCGCCGCCCTGGAGCTGCGCGACGGCGTGCAGCGCGGCCTGACGTCGCCCGTGCAGCCCGAGGTCCTGCTCGAGATGCCGCTGGACCTGCTGTTCGACTTCGTCGCGGTACGGCTGGACGGGCCGCGCGCCGCCGACCACCCGTTGGTCCTCAACCTGGAGGTCAGCGCCGAGCAGGGCTCGCTGCGGATCCGCAACGGCGTCCTGCACTTCAGGCGCCGCTGGCTGCCTGACGCCGACGCCACGGTGAGGTTGTCCCGGTCCGACCTCCTGGAGATCCTCGGCAGGCCGAACCGGGTCGACTCGCTGATCCGCGCCGGCGACATCACCGTCGACGGGGATCCCGACGCGCTGCGCGTGCTGATCGGACTGCTCGACTCCTTCGACCCGTCCTTCCCCATCGTGACCCCCGTCGACGGCTGACGAGGCTGTTGATCTGGTCGGCAGGCAGAGATCGCCCGAGGCGTTTCGCGGAACGTTGTGGGCGGGCTCCGGGCGTACGACTATGAGCCGATGACGGGATCACCGGCTGCCCGCCACGCTGGCGTCGTGTTGGCCGGCGGGCGGTCCGTCCGGATGGGGACGGCGAAGGCGGCGCTGGAGTGGCACGGGTCGACGTTCCTGCGTCGGACGGTGGGCATCGTCGGGCGGGCGGTCGACGGGCCGGTGGTCGTCGTGCGGGCGGTCGGGCAGCGGCTCCCGGATCTTCCCTTCGGGACGCTGGTTGTTGACGACCCGCGCGAGGACAAGGGTCCGGTCCAGGGGATCGCGGCCGGGCTGACCGCGTTGCTCGGCCGGGCCGAGAGCGCGTTCATCGCGTCGACCGACCTGCCGTTCCTGCACCCGGCCTTCGTCACGAGGGTGCTCAGGGCGCTTGACGGGCCGGACGGCCCAGCCGTCGCTCTTCCGGTCGCGCATGGGTACCAGCAGCCGTTGGCCGCCGGCTACCGGACGGGGCTCGGCGAACTCGCCGCCCGGCTGGTCGAGCAGGACCGGTTGCGCCCGGCGTTCCTCTTCGAGGCCTGCGCCGTGCTCCGGCTGGACGAAGCCGCGCTCAGGGCCGATCCGGTGCTCGCGGCTCTGGACCCGGAGCTGGACTCACTGCTGAACGTCAACACCCCCGCTGACTACGCGGCGGCCCGGGCTCGTCCAGCGCCGACCGTTACCGTGCGGCTGGTCGGTGCGGGCGGCGCCTCGGACCCGTCGCGCGGGCCGCGGCTGGTGCCGGCGGCCACGATCCGGGAAGCAGCCGACGCCGTTCGCCTGCCGGTCGGTCGGACGGCGCCGGCGGCGCTGAACGGCGTCCCGGTCACCGACGCCACGACACCTCTGGTGGCGGGCGACGAGGTCTCCTTCCTCGTCGCCGGCCCGGGTGACTGAACGCGAGACCGCGGACCGCCGGTGCCGCCCGGTGGACCAACCTGACCAAGGTGTGCTTACCCCCGGCGCTGTCCCGCCTGATCCGAGGCGCCGACTTGCCTGCGCAGACGCCGATCATCCCGGCTAGCTGGCCAAGCTGCTGCACCTTGATCGAGAACTGCGCAGGGATAAACGGGATAAATCGGGGCGCCGAGCGCCGTTTAGCCTGCGCGACGAGTGATCAAGGCTTCCCTGTGAGGTGCGAGACCTCATTGATCGCCAGATGCGCAGGGGAAACTGGCGGGTGGCTTGATCACCATGTGGTGATCAAGCCTCCGCCGTCCCGGATGTCGGCGCCGAGCCACAGGTCGGTCGCGACCGGCCCGCCGCGCCGGACGGCACCGGCCGGCGGCGCGACGGGGCCAGGCCGCGCCGTCGGCGGGTCCTCAGGCGTCGCGCAGGCGCAGCACCAGCCCGCCGGCCAGCAGGGCCGCCGCCGCCCAGGCGGCCAGTACGCCGAGGCCGGCCCAGGGGCCGATCGGCAGGGCGGACAGGTCGCGGGTCGCCTGAATCGTCAGACCGGAGGTCATCGGGCTGAGCTGGTTCAGGTGCCGGTGCCACGAGGGGTCGCTGACGGACGCGGCGATGATCGGGAAGAGGTAGAGCAGGCCGAGCGTGATCCCGATCGAGGCCGCGGTGTCGCGGACCGCCGTGCCGATGCCCAACGCGAGTAGCCCGATCAGGCCCAGGTACAGGACCGATCCGACGGCGGCCCGCAGGACCGGGCCGTCGGTGAGCGACAGCACCGGGAACCCGCGGGCCGGGGTGAGGCCGTGGGCGGGGAGCAGCAGGCGCCCGGCCAGCAGCGAACCGAGAACCGCGACGCTCCCGCCGACCAGCACGGGACCGGTGATCGTGACGGCCTTCGCCGCCAGCAGGGTGAGCCGGCCGGGAACGGCCGTCAGCGTCACCCGGATCATTCCTGTTCCGTACTCGGCGCTGACGGCCGTCGCCGCGAGGACGGCGACGACGGCCTGGCCGAGCTGGACGCCGGTGAGGCTGAGCTTGACGGCTTCGACGGAGCAGTCACCGTTCGGCCGGCAGTGGGTGGCGGCCGCCGCGGCCGTGCTGACCGCGATGGTCAGCACGACGGCGGCCCCGAGCAGCCAGGCCGGACCGGCGACGGTGCGCTGCTTGGTCCACTCGGCGCGCAGCGCCCGCCGGGCGGCCAGCGCCGGCCCGCGCCAGCCGGGGCGGGGCAGGGCCGGCGCCGTCATGCGTCCCGCCGGCGCAGCAGGAGGTGGGCCCCCACCAGTGCGACCACCGTCCAGCCACACAGCACGGCGAAGCCGGCCCACGGCCCGAGCGGGAAGTAGGTCGGCGGCGCGTAGTCGGACGTCACCTGGGCGTAGCGCGGAACGCTCTGCTGGATGGCGAAGCCCGCCGCCGGGGTGACCCGCAGGACCCACTCGGCGGCGCTCACCGGCAGCACCGACGCGACGCTCAGCAGATAGGGCAGCACGATGCCGACGATGACCGCGGCCACCGCGCCGGCGCCCCGGCGCAGGATCACCCCGACGGCGAGGGCGAGCACGGCGCAGACCGCGAGCAGCGCGGCGGTCCCGACGATGACCCGGGCCTCGGTCAGCCAGCTCACCGGGAGCAGGTACGCGCCCTGGTTGCGCGAGATCCGGTTGCCGACCGGGACCGCGACGGCCGCCGCGGCCAGGCCGGCCACGAACGCCACCGCGGCGACCACGAACGCCTTGGCCGCCAGCACCTGCCCCCGCCGTGGCACCGCGGCCAGCGTGACGCGGACCAGGCCGCGGCGGTACTCGGCCGTGCCGACCATCGCGGCGACCACGACCAGCACGAGCAGTCCGACGAAGGTGCCCATCAGGTGGTCCTCGATGGTGGCCGTCGCGCCTGGGCCGCCGGGAACGACGGGGGCGATGTCGCCGGTGCCGGTCACGGTGGCCTGGTCGACGCCGGTCTGGCGGAAGGCCATCGTGCCGTCGACCGGCTCCGGAGCCGGCCCGCCGGGGCGAGTGGCCGGGGCCTGACCTCGACCTGGCCCGCCGGTGTCGCCGACCCCGCTGGCGGTCCAGGCCGCGCCGGCCCGCGTGCCGGTGAGCCTGATGTGGTCGAAGGTTCCGGTCGCCGTGGAGGGGCCGCCGGACCCCGAGCTGCCGCCGAAGAACTGGGTCACCTCGACGTGCTCGGGTGAGGCGGCGAACAGCCCGATCTGGACGGTCGCCGGCAGGCCGGCGAGGTGCGCGGTGGCGACCTTGGTCCAGGAGACGCCGTCGGTCGAGTCGTAGCCGGTGATGTCATCCCCGGCGCGGGTGAGCCGAAGCCAGTGCGGGGAGGCCGCCGACACCGTCCCGGGCAGGCCGGCCACGTCGTGGGTGTAGTTCCACTGCATGCGGGTGCCGTGGCTCCCGGTGTTCGCCATCGCCGCGTAGGCCGAGCCCTGGACCAGGCTCGCCTTGAGGATGATCCCCACCTTGGACCACGGCTGGGGCTCGTCGACGCCGGAGGCCTGGGCGTCCCCGGCCGAGCCGGCGGCCGGAACCTGGCCGGTCGAGTAGTGGCCGGTCAGCGACGTGGCCCGGACGGTGATGGAGCCGTCGCCGGTGAGTGGCTGGCGGGCGAAGAGGAAGGTGTCGGAGACGGCCTGCCCGCCGGGGCCGGTCGGCAGCGCCCGGTAACAGGCCTTGCCCGACAGGTTCTCGCCGCAGCCGATGCTCATCCCGCCGGCCGCGAAGAGCCCGAACACGTCGATCAGCACGGCGGCGATGACGACGGCGATGACCCAGCCGCGCAGGGTGCGGAACTTGGTCCACTCGGCGTGCAGCACGGAGCCGAAGCCGGCCCGGCCGGTGGGCGCGCCCGGCCCGTCGAGCCGCGGCGGCAGCATGGTGGCCGTCATCGGACCGCGTCCTTCGCGTGCGCGCCGTCGACCGCCGGCCCGGCGCCGGACCCTGGCGGGGCGGCGCCGGGGCGGGCGGCGTACTCGACGGCGTCGCTGGTGAGGTCCAGGTACGCCCGTTCGAGGCTGACCTGCTCCGCAGCGACCTCGGCGAACGGCACGCCGGCCGCGCCGAGGATGGCGACGACCTCGGCCGCCGGCACGCCGGAGATGGTCAGGGCCTGAGGGCCGGTCAGGACGACGGTGCCGCCGGCCCGTTCCAACGCCGTCGCCGCGGCCGCCGCGGCGCTCGTGCGCAGCCGTACCCGGTCGCCGGCGGCGGCCGCGAGCAGCGCCGCGGTCGACGTGTCGGCGATCAGCCGGCCGCGGCCGACGATGAGGAGATGGTCGGCGGTGTCCTGCAACTCGCTCATCAGGTGGCTGGAGACCAGTACCGTCCGGTCGTCGTCGGCCAGGGACCGCAGGAAGCCGCGCATCCAGACGATGCCCTGCGGGTCCATGCCGTTGAACGGTTCGTCGAACATCAGCACCGGTGGGTCGCCGAGCAGCGCGGCGGCGATCCCGAGCCGCTGGCGCATCCCGAGCGAGTAGCCGCCGGTCTTGCGCCGGGCCGCGCCCGCGAGGCCGACGAGGTCGAGCACCTCGTCGACGCGGCGGCGGCCGAGGCCCTGCGAGTGGGCCAGCCACAGCAGGTGGTTGCGGGCGGAGCGGCCCGGCTGCGGCGCCGCCGCGTCGAGCAGCGCGCCGACCCAGCCGAGCGGGCGCGGCAGCGTCGCGTACCGCCGGCCACCGACCAGCGCCGTGCCGGCGTCGGGGGTGTCCAGGCCGAGGACGACCCGCATCGTCGTGGACTTGCCGGCCCCGTTCGGCCCGACGAAGCCGGTGACCCGGCCGGGTGACACCGTGAACGTCATCCCGTCCAGGGCCTTCGTCCCGCCGAACCGTTTGTGCAGACCGTCGACCTCAATGCTTGTTCCCATCGGACCCCTCCTGAGGCGTGCCATCAGTGGCAGCACAGGTTTCTGTGGCAGCCCGGTTTCTAGGGACCGGGCGCTGACAGGGGCCGAACGGCGGCCGTTATTTCGTTGTTAGGCCCGGCCGGGCACCCTGGAAGGTCAGGGCCCGCGATGGCTGAAGGAGGGGACTGTGATCAAGGTGCGTCGGACCGTCCGGATGCGGCTGACGGTGCTGTACAGCGTGCTGTTCGTGATCTCCTCCGTGGTGCTGCTGGGGATCACCAACGGGGTGGGGTCGACGTCGGTCTCCTCCGCCGCGGTGGCCACCCGTCCGGACCCGGTCAATCCGCCCGTCGGGTCGGGCGATGTCCGCATGTCGGTGTCCCACGGCTACCTGCTCGGGTCGCTGATCGCGCTGGGGGTGATGGCGGTCGTGTCGGTCGTGGTCGGCTGGCTCGCCGCCGGCCGCGCGCTGCGGCCACTGCGGGCGATGACCGCGGCCACCCGGCGGATCTCCGCGGACAGCCTGCACGAGCGGCTCGCGATGCAGGGCCCGAAGGACGAGCTCAAGGACCTCTCGGACACCATCGACGCCCTGCTGGAACGGCTGGACGGGGCATTCGGGGCGCAGCGTCGTTTCGTCGCGAACGCGTCGCACGAACTGCGCACCCCGCTGGCCACCGTCCGGGCGCTGGTCGACGTCGCCGCGGCCAAGCCGGGCCCGGTGCCGGTCGAGACGATCACGCTCGCCGACCGGGTCCGCGTCGAGCTGGACCGGGTGGACGAGCTGCTCGACGGCCTGCTGGCCCTCGCCCGTGGGCAGCACGGGGCGCTGCCGGACCGGGCCGTCATCGCCCTGGACCAGGCCGTCTCGTCCCGGCTCGCTCCCCGCGCGGACCAGCTCGCGGACCGGGGCCTCCAGCTGCACCGGGTGCACAGCCTGGAGGAGACCTGGATCGTGGCCAGCCAGCCGCTGCTGAGCCGGATGATCGACAACCTGCTCGACAACGCGATCCTGCACAACCGCGACGGCGGCTGGATCCGGGTCGCCACGGCGGTGTCCGGGTCGACGGCGCGCCTCGTCGTCGAGAACGGCGGGGACGTGCTGGCGCAGGAGGAGGTCGCCGAGCTGGGCCGGCCCTTCCGCCGGCTCGGGGTGGAGCGCACCGGGTCGGACACGGCCGGCGCGGGGCTGGGCCTGTCGATCGTGGCGGCCATCGCCGAGGCTCATGACGGCTCGCTCGACCTGCGGGCGCGCGCCGACGGCGGCCTGCGGGTCACCGTCGCGCTGCCCCGGGCGGCAGTCTCGGGCGCGGCGGACGCGGCCCTGCCGGGGGTCCCGGCGTGAGGGTGCTGGTGGTCGAGGACGCGCGCCGGCTCGCCGCCGTCCTGGTCGAGGGGCTGCGTGACCAGGCGATCGCGGCCGACGTCGCGCACGACGGTCTGGAGGCCGCGGCCAAGCTGGCCGTCAACAGCTACGACGTCGTCGTCCTCGACCGCGACCTGCCCGGCATCCACGGCGACACGCTCTGCCAGATGATCGCCGGGCGGGACGACCGGGTCATGGTGCTCATGCTCACCGCCGCGGACGCGCCGGTCGACCGGGTCAGCGGGCTCACGCTCGGCGCCGACGACTACCTGACCAAGCCGTTCCACTTCCCCGAGCTGGTGCTGCGGATTCGCGCGCTCGCCCGCCGCCGCCCAGCCGCCGCGCCGGCGACGCTGCGGGCCCTGGGCGTCGAGCTCGACACGATCCGCCGGACCGTCACCCGGGACGGCCGGCCGCTCGACCTGTCCGCCAAGGAGTTCGCCGTGCTGGAGGCGCTGCTGCGGGCCAGCCCGGCGCATCTCAGCGCCGAGGACCTCCTCGAACAGGTCTGGGACGAGCACGCCGACCCGTTCACGAACACCGTTCTGGTCACGATCGGCCGGCTGCGCCGCAAGCTCGGCGAGCCGTCGGTCATCGCCACGACGCCCCGGGTCGGCTACCGGATCGCCGGCGGTGACGCCGGTCAGGGCACTGACGCCGGTCAGGCCGCTGGCAGGTAGGCGTCGAGGTACTGGTTGCGAAAGACGGCCTCCGGGTCCCGGCGGGCGGCCAGGGCGAGGAACTCCGCGGCACGGGGGTAGCCGGCGCGGACCGCCGCCGGGGGCAGCGCGAACACCTTGCCCCAGTGGGGTACGGGGTCGAAAGGCGCCAAGGCGCGTTCGACGGCGGCGACGGCTGGCATCACCGTGCCCTCGGCCGAGATCCAGGTGAAGTGCAGGGCCATGACGTCGCGCCGGTAGGCCGGGCTGAGCCACAGCGCGTCGGCGGCGACCGTGCGGATCTCGCTGATCTGCAGCGCAGGGCGGACGACGGCGCCGATCGCGAAGAGCGCCTCGATCGCGGCGGCTGCGTGCTCCCGAGCGACGAAGTACTCGGTCTGCAGCTCGTCCCCGGCGCTGGGGGTGAAGTCCAGCCGGAAATGCGGCAGCCGCTCGTGCCACGGCCCGGGGACGCCGAGCTGCTGGGTCGTGTGCGTCGGGTCGATGCCCGGCACCGGATGCAGCGGGCGGGTGGCGAGCCGGGCGCCGAACCGCTCGGCGGGCGGTTCACCGTCGTCGCCGGGCCCGTCGACCCGCTGCTTGAGCCAGAGCTGGGACGACTCCGGGTCCCAGCCGGTGAAGACGCTGACGCTGTAGCTCGCGGCGAAGATCTCCTGGACGGACTCCAGCAGGGTGTCGCGGGTCAGCCCCTCGTAGACGAGCTGGCGGACCTGGAAGCCGGGCACCAGGTCGAGCGTCACCGCGACGGTGACGCCGAGGGCGCCGAGGGCGATGACGTGGCCGTCGAAGTCCTCGTCGCCACGGCGGACCGAGACTAGCTCGCCCGAAGCGGTGACCAACTCCAGTGCCGCGACCGACGTCGCCAGGCTGCCGTTGCGGTCACCGGAGCCATGCGTCCCGGTCGCGCAGGCGCCGGCGACCGAGATGTGCGGCAGCGAGCCGAGATTGCGCAGCGCCCAGCCGTTCGGCGCGAGTTCCCTGGCGAGGTCGCCGTACCGGATACCGCCGCTCACCGTCACGGAGCCGTCGTCGATCTGAATCCGGCGTGGCAGCCGCGCCGTCGCGATCAGGGTCCCGTCGGTGTCGGCTATCCGGCTGAACGAGTGCCCGGTGCCCAGTGCCCGGGCCTTCCGGGAGCCGGCCACGATCTCCTGGAGCTCCCCGACCGACTCCGGCGCGACGACCCGCGCCGCCCCGAACCGCACGTTCCCGGCCCAGTTGGCCGCCGCCGCATCGCGCACCCTCGCCGCCCCCTCCGCCGAACCCCGTCGCCGAGTCTGTCACCGGTCACGCGGCGTCGGGCCGGGGGAGCGTCAACGGCGGCGCGGCACCCCGACCGGGGCGTACAGCACGGCCCGCAGCCCTGGAACGAGGTGGCGGACTAATTCATCAGCGGACAGGCTCGCGATCGGCTCCAGCCGCAGGAGGTAGCGCGCGAAGATGACCCCGGCCAGCTGGGTGGTGAACACGGCCGCGCGGGCCGGGGCGTCGGCGCCGCCGATGTACTGGGCCATCTGTTCGGTCATCTCGCGCTGGACGAGCTCACGGAACATCCTGGCGAACTCCGGCTCCTGCACGACCGTGGTCGCGAGGACCCGCAGCCGCGGGCCGTTCTCCGGGTCGTCCCAGGCGGTGACCAGCGTGCGCAGCACCCGTTCCGGCATCGTCGCGCGGTCGCCGGGCAGCGCGAGGCGCAGCAGGTCGGCCGGATTCGCGGCCAGGCCCAGCGCCGCGCCGAACAGGCCCCGCTTCGAGCCGAAGAAGTAGCTGATCAGGGCGACGTCGACCCCAGCCTCGGTGGCCACCGATCGCAGCGTCACCGCCCGGTACCCGTCGGCCAGGAACCGCCGGCGCGCGATCTCCAGAACGCGCCCACGGGTGTCCGGGCTGCCCGCCCGCCGGCCGCGCGTGCGTACTGCGCCCTCGGTCACGTCGCCATTATTCATCAGCATTGAAATAGCCGCCGCCCGGGTGTCACCTTGACCGCTGTCAGCACTCTCAGCGTGTCAGGACTCTCAGCGGAAGGTCCCCATGAGCACCACCCTCGCAGCCACACCCGCCACGTCGAGCCGGGAGCCGGACGATGTGTCCCGGGCCGTGCTCCCGGTCGTCATGCTCGCGCTGTTCACCGTCGTCGCCGCGGTCGCGTCGCTGAACGTGGCGCTGCCGTCGATCGCGCGGGACACCCACGCGACCCAGACCCAGCTGTCCTGGGTCATCGACGGCTACGCCCTGCCGTTCGCGGCGCTGCTGCTGCTCGGCGGCGCCGTCGGCGACCGGTACGGCCGGCGGCGCGCCCTGATCGCGGGCCTGACGGTCTTCGCGGTGGGCTCGGCCGTCGCGATGACGGTCCACGACCCGCGGTGGCTCATCGCGATGCGGGCCGTGCTCGGCCTCGGCGCCGCCCTGGTCATGCCGGCGACCCTCTCGACGATCACCGCGACCTTCCCGCGCGAGCAGCGCGCCCGCGCGGTCGGGGCCTGGGCCGGGGTGGCCGGGGCGGGCGCGATCGTCGGGGTGCTCTCGTCCGGCCTGCTGCTGGAGCAGTGGTCCTGGCGGGCCGTGTTCGGGCTGAACGTCGTGCTCGCGGTGGTCGCCGTCGCCGCGACGGTGCGGGTGATCCCCGAGTCGGCCGACCCCGAAGTCGGGCGGCTGGACTTCGTCGGTGCCCTGCTGACCGTCGCGGGCCTGCTGCTGGCCGTCTACTCGATCATCGAGGCGCCGACCGCGGGCTGGGCCAGCGCGCGCACGCTCGCGGGCATCGCGGCCGGGGTGGTCGTGCTCGCCGGCTTCATCGGCTGGGAGCTGCGCCACGCGAACCCGTTGCTCGACCCGCGGCTGTTCGGCAACCGGGGGTTCGCTCTGGGGGCGCTGTCGATCACCTGCCAGTTCTTCGCGTTCTTCGGGTTCATCTTCGTCGTGCTGCAGTACCTCCAGCTGGTGCGTGGGGACAGCCCGCTGGTCGCGGCGGTCAGCCTCGTCCCGATGGCGGCCGCGATCGGGCTGGGGGCACGGGGCCTCGCGCCGCGGCTGGTCGGCCGGCTGGGTACTCGGGTGGTCTGCGTGGCCGGGTTGGCGCTGGTGGCGGCCGGGCTGCTGGTGCTGTCCCGGGTCGGCGTCGCCAGCGGCTACGGGCTGCTGCTCGGCGGGCTGCTGCCGCTGGGCGTCGGGATGGGCCTGGCGATGACGCCGGCGACGGCGGCCATCACCGACGCGCTGCCGGCGGCCAAGCAGGGCGTCGGCTCGGCGATGAACGACCTGTCCCGGGAGCTTGGCGGCGCGCTCGGCATCGCCGTGCTGGGCAGCCTGCTGCAGTCGACCTACCGGGCCCACCTGCACCTGACCGGGCTGCCGGCCCCGCTCGCCGACCACGCGCGGTCCTCGCTGGCGCTGGCCACGATGCTCGGCCCGGACGTGGCGCACCAGGCTCAGGCCGCGTACGTCGACGGCATGCACACCGCCTTCCTCTGCGGGGCCGCGGTGATCGTCGTCGCCGCCGTCGCGGTCGCCGTCTTTCAGCGTTCGGCCGGCTCGCCCAGGTAGGACTTTCGCGGGGATCCCGATGGTTGCCAGGTGACGGGAAGAGATCCAGAGGGGGTGGGCCGAATGACGACCATTGACGAGCTTGCGGCGCTCGGACGCGAGGAGCAGGGCCTGGCGGTCATCTCGACGGCGCGGGCCGACCAGACGATCCAGTCCTCGGTCGTGAACGTGGGAGTCCTGGCCCACCCGCTCACCGGGAAGGACGTGCTCGGGTTCGTCACCTACGGGCCGGTGAAACTGGCCAACCTGCGGGCCCGGCCCCAGGTGACCGCGACCATCCGTTCCGGCTGGCGGTGGGCCGCGCTGGAGGGGACCGCCCAGCTCATCGGCCCGGACGACCCACACCCGGACATCGACGCCGAGCGGCTCCGGCTGCTGCTGCGCGAGGTGTTCACCGCCGCGGGCGGCACCCACGACGACTGGGATACCTACGACCGCGTCATGGCGGAGCAGCGCCGGGCCGCCGTCCTCATCGAGCCCAGCCGGGTCTACAGCAACAAGACCAGCTAGAGGTGGAAGCCGCCGTCGACGTCGAGCATGTGGCCGGTGACGTAGGCGGCCCGCGGCGAGGCCAGGAAGCAGACCGCCTCCGCGACGTCCACGGCGGTGCCGAACCGGCGCAGCGGGATGTTGCGGCGGGCGGCCTCCAGCCCCCCGTTGTCGTAGGCGCCGGAGCGGATCAGGCGGTCGGCCATCCCGTCGGTCAGCATGCCGGGGCCGACGCAGTTCAGTCGGACTCCGTAGCGGCCCTCCTCGGCGGCGAACGCCCGGACCACCGCCTCGACCGCGCCCTTCGGCCCGGCGGACAGGCCGTCGCGGACCGGGTAACGGCGGGTCGCGGCGGTGGTGACCGCGACGACGCTGCCCCGCGACGCCCGCAGTAGCGGCAGCGCGGGGTGGACCAGGTTGTAGAACGCGACCACCTCGCCCTCGACCTGCCGGCGGAAGTCGGCCGGGGGCACCGTCGACAGGTGCCGCTGTGGGACGTGCGGCCCGGACGCGACGACCACCGTGTGCACGGCACCGCATTGGTCGGCCACTTCGGTCAGGAAGGCCGCGGTGGCCGCCTCGTCCTCCAGGGCGAGCTGGCGGGCCAGCCCACGGCGACCGGCCGCCTCGACCGCGGCCACGGTCGCGCCCGCCGCGTCGGGGTTGCGGTGGTAGGTCAGGACGACGTCGCTGCCGAGCTCGGCGAGCCGCCGGCAGACCGCGGCGCCGATCCCACCGCTCCCGCCGGCCACGACCGCCACCCCGGGCACGTCCGCGAAGTCCAGGTCGGCCACGGTGGCGTCAACGAGCGCGAACGAGAACAGGTTCCAGAAATCGGTCGCGAGTCGGGCGGTGTCAGGACAGATAGAGAGTGAGCGCCTCGATGAGCCCGGCGCGGGCCGCGGAGACGTCGGTGTAGCTGCTCAGCCCGCCGATGTCGTGCAGGCCGAGGATCGCGCCCGGCATGAGGAAGCGGACCTTGGCGAGGCGCTCCCTGGGGACGGTCAGGCCGTCGAACGCGTGGTCCCAGACCTGGGCCCACCGGGAGTCCCAGGCGGCCAGCGCGGCGGCGGTGCGCGGGTAGTCCCGTTCGACGACGGCGGCGTCGCGCGGCAGGAACAGCCGCAGCGTGTTCACCGCGCGGGCGCTGGGCGAGTCCAGCGAGTTCCAGACCAGGTCGACGATCGCCTCCAGGCGCGCCGCCAGCGGCAGGCCGGCCAGCCGGTCCAGCGTCGGGTGGAAGCTCGGGCGGAAGGACACGTGCTCGATGACGGCCGCCCAGACCCCGTCGGCCTCGCCGAACTGGTGCTGGATCGTCCCCCAGGTGACGCCGGCCTCCCGGGCGATCAGGTTCGCGCTGACGACGTCCGGGCCACCGGCGGCGAGCAGGTCGACGGCGACCTCCAGGATGCGGCCCCGCGTCGCGAGCCCGCGCCGGTTCAACCGGGTTCCCTTGGCGCTCAGGCCCGCGGCTCCCAGGAAGCTCGCGGGCGGTGCCTTGGTGGTCGTTGTCGTTGTCGTAGCCGGCGCCGAGACAACGGCGATCGTGGTGGAGGTGGTCACCTGGCCCATCGAGCGCTCCCTACATCCGAGCGAACGGTGCCGCCGGCGGAGCCCGCGGACCCGCCGCGCGACCGAGTCGGAGGCCTCAGCGTCAGCACGCACTGTCGACGCTGTGTCGGCGCACAGGTGGGAGCCGGCGGAGTGCTATCGGCTATACGTTACCCCTATGCCACCCTCGGTCGGCATACGGCCCGAAATGTCTGCCTTTTCCGGATCATTCGCGGGGGCGGCGGCCGGCGGGAGCGAACGGCCCGGTCCAGCCGCCGGGAGGTGTCGCACTGCGCCACGGTGACGACCGACATACGACCTGCGACGTACCCGACGGACCCGAACTCTCGTCTTGCGGCTGATGCGCCGTCCGCGGCCGAATCCCTAGCGTGGCAGCATGGCCAGCCCGAACCGTCTCGCTGGCCGAACCGGCGTGGCGGGAGAGCGCGGATGATCGAAGTTGATGGGCTGACGAAACGCTATGGTGAGCGGACCGCCGTGGCGGACCTCACCTTCACGGTGCGGCCCGGGAGCGTGACCGGGTTCCTCGGGCCGAACGGCGCCGGCAAATCCACCACCATGCGCATGATCGCCGGGCTGGACGAGCCGACCTCCGGGACCGTGCGGGTCAACGGCCGGGACTACCGATCGGCCAGTGCCCCGATGGCCGAGCTCGGCATCCTGCTGGAGGCCCGCGCGGTCCACACCAGCCGCTCGGCCTACAACCACCTGCTCGCCCTCGCCCAGACGAACGGGGTGCCCCGCCGCCGCGTCGACGAGGTCATCGACCTGGTGGGCCTGCGCGACGTCGCCAGGAAGCGGGTCGGTGGGTTCTCCCTCGGCATGGGCCAGCGGCTCGGCGTCGCGTCCGCGCTGCTCGGTGACCCCCGGACGGTCGTGCTGGACGAGCCCGTCAACGGCCTCGACCCCGAGGGCATCCGCTGGGTCCGCACGCTGCTGAAGTCGCTCGCGGCGGAGGGGCGGACCATCTTCGTCTCGTCCCACCTGATGAGCGAGATGGCGCTGACGGCCGAGCGCCTGATCGTCATCGGCAAGGGCCGGCTGCTCGCCGACACGACCGTCGCCGAGATCGTCGCGCAGGCGTCGGGCTCCGTCGTCCTGGTCCGCTCGCCGCGGGCCGGCGAGCTGCGCGACCTGCTGGTCGGGCCGGACGTCACGATCTCCAGCGCCGCCGCCGGCGAGCTGGAGGTTCGGGGACTGTCCGCCGCGCAGATCGGCGACATCGCCTGCGAGCACGGTGTGGCGCTGCACGAGCTGGCCACCCAGCGGGCGTCGCTGGAGGAGGCGTTCATGGAGATGACGGCGGACTCCGTCGAGTACCACGCGCATACCGGCCCGACCCCGTCCACCCCGGCCCGGCGCGAGCCCGTCTCGTCTGGAGAAGCCCGATGACCACCACGACTCTCGCGGAGGCACCCGCCGCCGCGCCGCCCTTCCCCGGCATGCGCGTCAGCCAGGCTCGGGTGATCCAGTCCGAGTGGACCAAGTTCCGCTCGCTGCGCTCGACGCTGATCACGCTGGGCGCCGCCGTGGCGCTCACCGTCGGCCTCGCGGCCCTGTTCTGCGCCGTGATCGCCAACCGCTGGGACCAGCTCGAGCCGGCCCGCAAGCTCGCGTTCGACGCCACCGAGGCGAGTCTGCGCGGCGTGACGATCGCGCAGCTCGCGGTCGGGGTGCTCGGCGTACTGCTGGTCTCCGGGGAGTACGCGACCGGCATGATCCGGGCCTCGCTGACGGTCGTGCCGAAGCGGCTGCCGGTCCTCTGGGCCAAGATGACCGTCTTCACGGTGGTCGTCGGCGTCACCTCGGTGGTCGCGACGCTCGTCGCGTTCTTCGTCGGCCAGTCGTTGCTGGCCAGCAAGCACCTCAATGTGGCGTTCTCGCACCCGCACACCGCGCGGATGGTGCTCGGCGCGGCGGTCTACCTGCTGCTGGTGGGCCTGACCGGGATGGCATTCGGGGGGCTGTTCCGCAACACAGCGGCCGGCATCTCCAGCCTGGTCGCGCTGTACTTCGTCATCCCGCCGCTGTTCGACCTGCTCCCCGCCAGCTGGGCCAACAACATCAGCCCGTACCTGCCCTCCAATGCCGGAGCGGCGTTCTGGCAGCGGGCGGACCCGAGCCTGCTCTCGCCCGGCCACGGTTTCCTGGTGATCCTCGCCTGGACGGCCGTCGCCGTCGCGCTCGCGGCGGTCCGACTCAAGCGGGCCGACGCCTAGTCTCGACAGGTCCGGCCGTGCGCCGGCGCGACCAGGGGAGGCGAGACGAGTGAGCGTGATCTCGCCGGCGAGGGCGCGAGCGATCAGGGCGCGGGCCGGGCGGGCCGTTCCCTGGGCGGCCTGGCGGGCCCGGCGGCGGGCAGCCCTGCGTGAGCTGGTCCGGTCGTTCGACGGCGACCCGTCGCGGAACTACGCCCGTGCCCTCGCGCTGCTCGCGCCCGTGGCCGTGCTGGCGCTCGGCCTGCCGAGCGCCGTGCGCGACTCCCTGCGGTTGGGCCACCCGCTGGCCCTGACCGTCTCCCTGACCGTCGCGCTCGCGTCCACCTTGCTGTTCCGTCGCCGCTACCCGTTCACGACCTTCACCGTCGTCTCGGTGATCGCCTTCAGCCAGTGGCTGCTCGACATCCGGCTGATGGCGGACATCGCGCTGCTCGTCGCGCTCTACACCGTCGCGGCCTGCGGCTCCGTCTGGGCGATCATCGCCGCCGGCGCCGTGATGGAGGTGGGCGTCGGGCTGGCGGTCGACCGGTGGGCGGAGGTCGGCGTCTGGATCACGGTCTTCGTCCTGCTGTCCGGGATGGTCGTCGCCGCCGGGGTGCTCGGGATCTTCGCCCGGACCCGCACCGCCTACCTCTCGCAGCTGCGCCAGCGAGCCGAGCGCCTGGAACGGGAACGCGACCAGCAGGCCGAGCTCGCCACGGCCAGGGAGCGCGGCCGGATCGCCCGCGAGATGCACGACATCGTCGCCCACCACCTGACCGTCATCATCGCGCTGTCCGAGGGCGCCGCGGTGGCCGTCGGCGGCTCACCGGACGCCGCCCGCGACGCGATGAGCACCGTCTCCGCGACCGGCCGCGAGGCGCTGGCCGACACGCGCCGCCTGCTCGGCGTGCTGCGCGGCTACACCCCGGACCCGGCCGAGCCGGTCGGGTCGCCCGGCCTTCCAGCCGAGGAGGAGCGCGCGCCCCAACCCGGGCTCGCGAGCCTCGACCCGCTGCTCGACCAGGTCAGGGCGGCGGGCCTGGCCGTGACGCTGACGGTCCGCGGCGACGGCCGGACGCTGCCCGGTGGGCTCCAGCTGGCCGTCTACCGGCTGATTCAGGAGTCGCTGACGAACACCCTCAAGCACGCCGGTCCTGGCAGCGCGGCGCGGGTGACTCTCGACTACCTGCCGGACCGGGTGACGCTCGCCGTCGTCGACGACGGCGCCGCGGACCGCCGGTCCGACGCCCCGGCCTCGCCTGACCCGGCCCGGCCTGAGCGGGGTCTGACTGACCGGGACCAGGCCGACCGGGACCAGCCTGACCAGGGTCATGGCGTCACCGGGATGCGCGAACGGGTCGCGGCCTGGGGTGGCGAGCTGACCTGTGGCCCCCTGCGGCCCCGCGGCTGGCGGGTCACCGCCAGCCTGCCCCGGCCGCCCGTCACCGGCCTGCTCGCCGAGACCGTGCTCCCCGGCGCGGCGTGATGGCGGACCCGAGCGGCCAGGATCTGCCCGGCGGCGCCGAGTCGGCGACCCCGATCCGGGTCCTGCTCGCCGACGACCAGCCGCTGATCCGGCTGGGATTCCGGATGTTCCTGCGGGCCGAGCCGGGCATCGAGGTCGTCGGCGAGGCCGATGACGGGGCGAGCGCCGTCCGGCTGGCCCGCCAGCTGCGCCCGGACGTCGTCTTCATGGACGTCCGGATGCCCGGCATGGACGGCATCGAGGCGACGGCCGCGATCGTCGCCGCCCGGCTGCCGACCAGGGTGCTGATCCTCACGACGTTCGACCTCGACCAGTACGTCTACGCCGGGCTGCGCGCCGGGGCGAGCGGCTTCCTGCTCAAGGACGCCCGCCCGGCCGAGCTCGCCGCCGCGGCCCACGCGGTGGCCGCGGGCGAGGCCGTCATCGCGCCGAGCGCCACCCGCCGGCTGCTGGAGACGTTCACCCCGCTGCTGCCGACCCCCGAGCAGGCCGACGCCAGGGCCGCCACGCTGGCCGCCCTCACCGACCGCGAGCACGACGTGCTGCTCCTGGTGGCCCAGGCCCGCACCAACCGCGAGATCGCCGACGAGCTGCATGTCTCCGAGGCCACCGTGAAGGTTCACGTCGGTCGGATCCTGGCCAAGCTGGGCCTGCGCGACAGGGTCCAGACCGTCGCCTTCGCCTACGAGACCGGCCTGATCACCCCGAGCGCCTACCGCTCGCCCGGCAACCAGCGCTGACTCAGCTACTGGCACCGGGCGTTGTCCTCTTTAGGCCAGCCCCCGGGGGCCGTCGCCATTTGAAAAGAGGCACCGGCTCGGGTTGGATTGCGGGTTGGATTGCATGCCAAAGAGTCTCCAGCCGGTTGTGGAGTGCTTTTGGATGCGCTTCCTATCGCGAGGTTGACCCGGTGCGGACGTGAAGCCCGGCTTTCCTGTGCTCCGTGCTTCGCCCCGTCGGGACCTGCTGATCGCCGCTGCCTCACCGCGCCCTATAGTTCGGAACCGTCAGCGCCTGGGCGCGACCATGCCGCGAAGTGACCAAGGAGGGCTCCTGCGGATGACGGCGAACTACGAAGGTCTTAACGAACAGGACTTCCAACGGTTCTGCCAAGCCCTTCTGCTTGCCCAGAGTCGAGACCTCCAGTGCATGCCCGTCGCCATGCCGGACGGCGGCCGTGACGCGACTGTCGGCCATCCAGTCGAGGGAACAACCGTCTTTCAGGTAAAGTTCGCGCGGGCGCCGGAGCGGCTCGACGACGTTGTCAGCTGGGTCTGTGCCGCGATCGACCGGGAACGGCCGAAGGTTGTGGAGCTGGCTCGGCGCGGGGCCCGCCGTTATTTCCTCATGACAAATGTGCGCGGCTCTTCCCACCTGGGTACCGGCTCCATAGACAGGGTGCAGGACCATCTCAACTCGACGCTGCCCATCCCCGCGCAGTGCCTGTGGCGTGACGATCTCGACCGTCGCCTCGACGGGCAGTTCCACCTGAAGATCCAGTACCCGGAGCTGCTCTCCGGTGCTGACGCCCTCGCTCTGGTGTGGGAGTCAAGTTTCGCCGGCGAACAGGAAAAGCGGCGGTTCATGGCGCTCAAGGCCTACCTCGCGCACCAGCACGAACAGGATTCGGGCGTTCGATTCAAACAGACGGGACAACAGCGCGTCGACCAGTTGTTTGACATCTTTGTCGACGTTCCGGTCGTACCGCCCAGACGTCGGGTCGACGCCCGACTCGCCGAGTGGTACTACTCCGCGGCGGCAGCGCATGGAGTGTCCCGGCCCTTCGACGATGCCCGGCTGTGTTACCACGGCGCTGGAATGGCGCTGGAACTCGACGTCGAGGCGCATTTCGGGCCGGACGCGCTCGGCGCGGCGAGCCTCTTGTTGGGACAGAGCGCACGCGACTTCCCTCGCCTCGTCATCGAGGGAGCGCCTGGGCAGGGCAAATCGACGCTCAGCCAGTACCTGGCGCAGGTCCACCGGATCCGCCTGCTCGGCAACGTGGCGGAGACCGCGCGGATCTCACCCGCTCACCGGGCCGGCCCGGTCCTCCTTCCGCTCAAGCTGGACCTCCGTGACCTTGCGGACTGGCTGGATCCGGAGGAGAGAACCTCGTCCGAACCGCGTCGCCCGACGGACTGGGAACCGACCCTCGAATCGGCGCTGGCCGCGCACATCCACCGGTTCTCCGGGGGGATGCGGTTCGACGTGGCCGATCTCGTCGCGGTCATCGACCAGCACCCGACCCTCGTGATACTCGACGGCTTGGACGAGGTCGGATACCTCAGGATGAGGGAGTCGGTCGTCGCCGCCGTCGCCGAGGCCGCGACCCGGCTCGGCAGCGGGCAGTCGGATTTCCGGATGCTGGTCACGAGCCGGCCGTCCGTGATCGCCCACGCGGCGACGCTGCCACGCCGGCAGTTCCAGCACCTCGCTCTCGGGCCGCTCAGCCGCCCGCTCATCGACGAGTACGCCGAGAAGTGGGCCACCGCTCGGCGCCTGCCGAAGCGAGACCTGGCTGAGCAGCGTTCCGTGTTGAAGGAGAAGCTCAGCCAGCCCCACATGATCGAGCTGGCGAAGAACACCATGCAGCTGTCGATCCTGCTCAGCCTGATCTGGGCGGTTGGCGGATCGCTCCCGGACAAGCGGACCAAGCTGTACGACGACTACGTCAAGGTCTTCCTCGACCGTGAGGCGGAAAAGAGCCGCGTCGTCCGGGTGAACCGCGACCTGTTGATCGACATCCACTGCTACCTGGCGTTCCACCTGCACTCGTCCGCGGAGTCCAACCAGAAATCGGGCCGGGGGGCCGCCGCGGGCCGAATAACGGAGGAGGAGCTGCGCAGGCTGCTGCGCGAGTATCTGCGGGAGAACGGGAAGTCGGCCGAGCTCGTCGACAGCCTCTTCACCGGGATGGTTGAGCGCGTGCTCGCGATCGTCTCGCGGGTGACGGGCACCTACGAGTTCGAGGTCCAGCCACTGCGCGAGTACTTCGCCGGCCGGTTCCTCAACCACACCGCGCCGAACTCGCCGCCGGGCCGGCCGAGGCCCGGCACCAAGCCGGACCGATTTCTCGCGATCGCACCGAACCCCTACTGGTTCAACATCTGCCGGTTCTTCGCCGGCTACTACAACAAGGGGGAGCTAGCCGATCTCGCCGAACGCATCGAGGAACTCGGCCGCGAGCCCGCCCAGGCTGCCGCGCCACTCGCGCGGACGATCGCCGTCGCGCTGTTGCAGGACTGGGTCTTCACCCAGTCGCCCCGCGCGACCCAGCGGATGGTCGACTTCGCGTTCGACGACCTGGGCCTGCGGTGGGCCAGCCTCCCGGCCCCGCTACTCGCCGAGACCGGCGCGGGCCGCGTCCGGCTGACCGAGGAATGCGGTGGACAGCATCTTTTCGAGAAGGCCTGGGGGCGCCTGCAGAACGAGCCGCTGACCGAACGGGCGCGCGGTCTGTGCCAACTGGCCGCCGGCTGCGGGGACTTCTTCACGCCCTGGCTGGCCAGGGTCCGGCGCGAGACCGGGCCGGAGCGGACGCGGTGGATCGCCTTCGGCGCCTGGGCCGATGTGGTGCGACACCTCGCGACCGCCGACGCGCTGGAACTGTTGGGACCCGAACAGGACAAGGAATTCCCGGCGCGAGCCTGCTACCTCGTTGGCGCGGGACTTCTTTATGACGACCTTCCGGCGGCCATCCGCACGGCCGTGGCGCGAGCCGTGCTCAATTTCGGCGGCCTGAGCATCGTGACCACGGGCACGAGCCAGCTGATGACCATCGCGAACCTGGCGAACATCGTCCCGGCGTCCGGGATCCTTCGATCCGAGACGGACCGGAAGCCCGACGACGAGCCCGTCGGCGCGGCGGTCGCCGCCATCTCGGAGCTGATGGAGTCGTCGGTCGGCGAGTCCTGGTATCACTCGCTCGAACGCTGGCGATGGCTCGTCGATGCCGTGGACCGGCTTTGCCCGGACACCTGGCTGGCCAGGCGCCTCGCCTTCAGGGCCGCGTCCGAGGTCCGTTCGCGAGCGGAGTCCGGACGTGGTTCGACCGGTCTGTTCAGCGGACCGGGAGGCCTCGTCGACAGGCTGCGGGCCGCGCGCCGCCGGCGCAATCAGCCGTGGTGGTGGGAAGAGCAACTGGAGGAGGCCGAATCGCAGTTCGACCGGGCGTTGTGGGCCCTCGCGGTGACCGAATGGTGCTCGGTCGACGCCCTGCGCGCGCTGATCCTTCCACTTGACCGGGTGGTGACAGGCCTGGACCGCTGGGTAGCGGGCCTCCTACAGGAAGCGGTTCGGGACCATTCGCGCCGGGCGGCCGGGCGCCGGATCGAGTATCGCTTCAGCCCGGTTGCCCACCTGAGACTCTCCGCCGACACGGCCATGCTGTTGCACTTTCGAGCGGCGACCGCGGACGCGGAACTGCTGGTCAGGCGTGCCATCGCGGCGAGCGACTGGACGCCTTTCGTGGCGACCAGCATCGCGGACTTCCTGGTGCCGCGACTGGGCGAGGAACCCGCGGAATGGCTGCGTGACCTGCGGCGGCTCGAACGCCTTGAGCGCAGTGGTGCGCTTCGGGGAGGCGAGACTCTCTGGCCGAAGGAGAATCGCACGGGACCTCCCGCCGAGATCATCGACATGATCCGACGTAACCCCTGGGGCTTCTCGTCGACGGCGGTGATCCTCGCCTCGGCGGTCGCACCCGCCCCGCGGATCGTCGCCGAGATCGCTCAGGAACAGCAGTGGCTCACCGAGCTCTGGACCGACGACCGGTGATCACCGCAGGCCGGACTCCTGTCGCCTCACGGCCCGGTGTCGAAAGCGGCCAGCAGTTCGGTGCCGGCGGCTGAGAGGACCTTGTCGGTGCGGACCAGCTCGACCCGGTGCAGCGGGAACGAGCCGAAACGCGCGTTCCGGTGGGCATGCACGGCCGGCAGGACGGTTGTTAGGTCGGCGCAGCGGAACCGCACCACGTTGCTGACCGCGATCCGCAGCGGCTCCTGCCGGGGTGGCTCGGAGCCGAGGTCGCGCAGGATCGAGGCGCGCAGGGCGAGGAGAGCCGGGGCCGGCCGCGCATAGGCCCGGACGTAGACGGTGTGGCGCGCGACCGCGAGGCCCCGCAGGGTGAACGTGATCGGCGGCGCGGCCGCGACCCGGTCCGCCAGCGTCTCCGCCAGCCGCGCCAGCGGCAGATCCGCGTACCGGTCGAGATTGGCGAGCGTGATGTGCAGGGCGTCGGCCGGATAGAGGTAGTGGCTGTTGACCCCGGCTGCCGCGGCCGGCTGCGCGGCGGCCCGTACACGCGCCGCCAGTTCCGTGGGCACCCGGACGACCGTGGTCAGAAACGCCCGCGGGCCTTCCTCGCCGCCCCAGACACCGGCCCTCCCGCGCCGCAGCGCCCGGGCTTCACGGACGCGCAGAAGCCCGAACCGGCCGCGCTGCGCCAGCTCGCCGCCGGCCAGCCCGCACAGTCGCTCCGCCGTCGACCACCGGTCCACGAAGGGGATGGTAGGCGGGTCCTCCTACTGGTTTCCCATGGCGAAGCCGGAGGGGGCGGGAGCACCGTGGAGGGTCCAGCCGGAGCCGGCCCGCAGCCAGCCGGCGGAGGCCGCGGTGCCGCCGTCGACGCTCAGCGTGCTGCCGTTGATGTAGGCGGCCCGGTCGGAGCACAGGAACACGGCGGCGTCGGCGATCTCGGCGGCGACGCCCTCGCGGCGGAGCGGGATGTACCGCTCGATGCCCTCGACGCGCTCGGCCGGGGGAGCGGGCAGCGTGTCGGGGTCGACGGGGCCGCGCATGATGCCGCGGATGCCGGCCGTCGCGGTGAGGTCGGGGGCGATCGCGTTGATCCGGATGCCGGAGTCGGCGAGCTCCAGCGCCATCGTCCGGGTGAAATTGATCATCCCGGCCTTGCAGGCGGCGTAGACGGCGTACATCGGGGCGGCCCGCATCCCCTCGATGCTGGTGATGTTGACGATGGAGCCGCCGGTCGGCCGCCCGCCGGACGCCTCGGCAGCGGCGGCCACCGTCTGGGCGATCAGCGGAGCCGCCGTCGACGTCGCGGCGAGCATGCTGACGAGGTTGATGTCGATGTGGCGGCGCCAGCTGCGCTCGCTCTGGTCGAGGAACCGGCTCGCCTTCACCCCGCCGGCGTTGTTCACCAGGATGTCCAGGCGGCCGAACTCGGTGTGGGTGGCGGTGATGGCGTCGGTGAGGGCGGCGGTGTCCATGACGTCCGCCTGGAGCGCCAGGGCCTGGCCACCTTCCTTCTCGATCAGCTCGACGGTGGCGGCCGCGCGGGTGGGGTCGATCTCGACCAGGCCGACCCGGACTCCCGCGGCGGCCAGCCCCCGCGCGATCGCCTGCCCGATGCCGGCCCCGGCACCGGTCACCACCGCCGCCTTGCCCGCCAGCCCGAGATCGAACGTCGCCGTCACCGCACCCACTCCTCACGCTCCGGTCGTCCTCGCGGCCCGCTTCGAGGTCCCGCGGCCGTGGTCGCCGGTCCGGGGCCGGGCGGCCCGTGACCTGGCGGGATCGAGGCCCGCCGGCACACCAGGGCCGCTGTAGAAGCTGGTTCCCGCTGCCCGGAAGCCTAGCTTTCGGGGACGTCAGCCGCCCGGAACAGCTCGTTTGCCCTGATCGTCGCCTCGGTTGGTGCCCAGCTGGCCGGGCTGATGCCGGGCGCCGCGGTCAGGCTGGCCCGGCCGGCGCGGGCGTCGTGGTCGCGCGGCGCAGGCGGGGCCGGCCGGTCACCGGGAGGCTCAGCGGGGTGCGCCGGGCGAGCCAGACCAGCACCCCCGACCCGGCCAGCGCCGCCGCGACGATGAGCAGCGTCGACAGCGGTGCCGGTATCCGGTCGGGCAGCACCTTGACGAGGTTGTCGACGAACAGCGGATGGATCAGATAGACGCCGAACGACAGCTCCGAGCCCAGCCGTAGCAGCCGGTCCGCCCGGGAGCCCGGGGTGCGCCGGGCGGCCCACCACCGGCCAGCCGCGAACAGCCCGACGACGACGGCGGTCCCCCAGACGATCATGATGGGCTGGAACACCGACGCCGCGAAGGCAGGGCTGCGGCCGTGGTGGATCGAGGCCGCGTACCACAGCTGCGCGGCCGCCGCGCCGGCCAGGACGATCGCCGGGACCAGCCGCCGGTGCCGGTCGACCCAGCCGCGGATCCGGTCGAGCCGGGCCGCGGCGACCCCGCCGAGCAGCACCCAGAACAGGTACGTCGGCAGCAGGACGTGGCAGTAGTCCTGCAGCCAGCCGAGCACCCCGTCGCGCGGCGGCCCGTACTGGATCGCCACCAGAATGGCCGCCTCCAGCGCCGCGCTCCCCGCGAGCAGCAGCGCCAGATGATGGCGGGCCCGGCGCACCAGCGCCAGCAGCACCGGCAGGGCCAGGTAGATCTGCAACGAGACCAGCAGGAAGTACAGGTGGTAATGCGCGTTCCCGCTGAACAGCAGCCCGAAGTACTGCCGGATCCCGCCCAGAACGCCGTCGTCGCTGGTCCGGGCCCGCATCGCGGCCGCGCCGTAGACGGCGGTCCATGCCGCGTACGGGACGCCGACCAGCAGCAGGCGCCGCGCCCAGAACCTGCGCAGCCGGGGGCCGCGCGGCGGGCGGTCCGCGTAGCTGTGCACCAGGACGAAGCCGGTCAGGACGAAGAACGCCTCACGGGTGAAGTGCAGCAGGTTGAGCGCGGCGTTGCCGACGTAGCCGGAGCCGTCGATCGTCCCGCCGGTCGCGTGCACGCCGATCACCGCGACGAAGGTCAGCACCCGGACGACGTCGACCTCGTGGACGTGCTGGCGCCCGGCACCCGCTGGGGCGGCGACCGGCGTGCTGACCTCGGGCGTGCTCGTCGGCGCGTGCCGCGAGGCCTGGTCGGCGGCCTCGGTGGCCGCGAGGCCGGTGTGCGCCAGGTCGGTCGTCGGAGTCAGCGTCATCAGGCCGCCGCCGGGTCGCCGGCGGCCCGGTCGACGACGAGGCGGCGCAGCACCTTGCCGGTCTGGCCGACCGGGATGTCGTCCACGACCTCGATGCGGACCGGCCGTTTGAAACGGTCCAGCCGGGCCGCGCACCGGCGCGCGAGCTCGGCGGGCAGGCCGCCGGCACCGGCGCTCCGGAGCCGAGCGCCCGCGGGTTCCCGCTCGGCCCCGCGCGTCGGGGCGACGAGCTGGACGCGGGCGACCGGCACCTGCCCGAGAACGTCGTCCGGGACGCCGAAGACGACCGCCCGGGCGACCCGAGGGTCGGCGAGCAGCACCTCCTCGACCTCCCGCGGGAAGATCTTCTCGCCGCCGCGGTTGATGACGTCGTCGGTCCGGCCGACCAGGAACAGGTAGCCGTCGGCGTCGAGCCGGCCGAGGTCGCCGGTGTCCAGCCAGCCACCGGTGTGGAAACGCTCGCTGCCGGTCTCGCAGCCGGTGTCGCTGCCGGTCTCGGTCGCGTACCTGGCGATCACGCCGTGGCCGCGGATCTGGACCTGCCCGGTCTCGCCGGCTGGGCAGGGCCGCCCGGCCGGGTCCACGATCCTGACCTCGGAGCCGACCGGCCGTCCGACCGAGCCGGCTCGTCGACCGTCGCCCAGCGGGTTCGCGGTGATCTGGCTGGCGGCCTCCGTCATCCCGTAGGTCTCGACCACCGGCAGTCCGGTGACGCTCTCGAACCCGGTCAGGACGGCGGCCGGCAGCGGCGCGGAGGCCGACCGCACGAACCGCACCGCGCGGGTCTGGGCGCTCGACGGCGCCGGCTCCCGGGCGAGGATCGCCAGGATGGCGGGCACGGCGTTGATCCAGGTCACTCCGCTGGCCTCGATCAGGTCCCAGAAACCGCGCCGGTGAAAGCGCTGGTCGAGGACGAGCTCGCCGCCCCCGACCAGGGTCGCGAGCAGGCCGACGACCTCGGCGTTCACGTGGACCAACGGCAGCGGGTTGTAGCCGACGTCGGCGGCGGTCAGCCGGTGGTGGCGGGCGACGGCGGTCGCGACGTGCAGCAGCCGGCCGGTGTCGAGGAACACCTGTTTCGGCTTCCCGGTCGTGCCGGAGCTGGCCAGCAGCACGCCGCCGAGCTCATCGTGCCCGGCCGTGGCCAGCCCGGCGGTCTCGGCCCCGGTCTCGGCGGCGACCCCGGCCCCGGCTTGGCCGGCGGCCTCTGCCTGCCGGGCGGCCTCGGCCTCGACGGCGGTCTCGGCCCCGGTCTCGGCTTCGGTGGCGGCCAGGCGGCTGCCCTCGGGTGACCCGAAGAGGTAGGCGTCCGGCGTGACCATGCCGTCGCCGGCGCCGAGCACGGGGTCGGCGATGACGAGATCCGGGCTCAGCCGGCCGAGCGAGCGGGCGAGCTCGGGGCCGGGGGCCGCGGCCGGTACCGGGACGGCGCGCCGCCCGCCGGCGACGACCCCGAGATAGGCCAGCGCGAAGTCGAGCGGCTGCGCGACCGCGATCGTGACCGTGCCGCCGAGCGGCACCGCGCGCCGGTCGAGCTCGGCGCGCCAGCCGCGGACCGCCCGCCCGAGCTCCCCGTAGGTGAGCCGTCGCCCGCCGCGGGGGTCCGTGAGGTAGACGCGATGCGCGTCGGCGCCCCGGGCCTCGATGAGTGTGACAAGGCAACCGCCGCCGATTGTGGGAGCGAAACTCGCGTCATCCACTTCCGTCGTCATCGGCCTGACGTTTCTCGCCGTTCCTGAAAGCAGCTTGCGCGCGCCCTGAACGTTACCTGTGAGTGGCGATCCGGGCCGCCGCAGGCGTCGCCCGCCCACGATCTCCGTGGGCGGAGTGATCGTGTCTCCTTGCCCAGGTCAAGGCTGCCGCGCCGCTATTTCAGGGCCCTCGAAGGAGGGTCAGGAACTGGTACTCACACATGGCTGCCCTGTAACAACCCTTCAGGATCCGTTCAGCTTGCAAGACGACGGTCGGGGTGGCGGGGGCACGCGGAGGAGGATTTGAAACATGCGCGATACCGCACTACGACTACCGTCTCGGCAGGCAAAACCACGCAGCCGGGGCCTGACGATGGTGATCGACAACGGCCTGCCGACCAGCTACTTCCGGGACGCTGTCTCCAGTTCGACCGAGCTCATCGATCTGGTGAAGTTCGGCTGGGGGACCGCGCTGGTCACGGCCGACCTCGACCAGAAGATCGAGACCCTGCGGTCTCTCGGTATCGGCTACTTCTTCGGTGGCACACTGTTCGAGAAGCACGTCCTGCAGCGCCGTTTCGACGACTACCGCGCGTTCTGTCACGACTACGGCTGTAGCCATGTCGAGGTATCCAATGGAACGATCGAGCTGCCGAACCCCGAAAAAGATGATTACATCTCCCGGCTGGCCGACGATTTCACGGTCCTCAGCGAGGTTGGGTTCAAGGACGGGGAACGCTCCGAACGCCTCTCGCCGTCGCGGTGGGTCGAATACATCCGAGCCGACCTGGACGCGGGCGCGGACCTTGTGATCACCGAGGCCAGGGAGAGTGGCCGAAGCGGGATCTGCCGCCCCGACGGCCGGCTGCGTTTCGGGCTGATCGAGGACATCCTGGAAGCCGGGCTGCCCACCGACCAGCTGCTGTTCGAGGCGCCGACGAAGGAACTGCAGACCTATTTCGTCCGCCGGGTCGGGACGGACGTGAACCTCGGCAACATCGCGCCCACGGAGGTGATCGCACTGGAGACGCTGCGGCTGGGCCTGCGTTCCGACACGCTGCTCGACATCGAGGCCACGATCGACGGCGGCCGCCGTGCGTGAGCCCGGCGACGCCTTCCACCTGGCCATCCCGGCCTACGACCTCGACGCGACCGTGGCGTTCTACGTCGGACGACTCGGCTGCAAGCTGGCCAGGCGTTACGACGACCGGGTCACCCTCGACTTCTTCGGCGACCAGGTCGTCTGCCATCTGGCCGAACCACCGCAGGACGCTCCGGACGTGCCGCGAGCCGAGCCGCGGCTCTATCCGCGCCATTTCGGGATGACCTTCCGGCGGCCCGAGGACTTCGACGCGCTGGTGCGCCTCGTCGAGATCCGCAAGCTGCCGGTCTTCCGGCCGGTCGAACTCCGGTTCGAGGGCCTCGCCGAGGAGCACCGGACCCTGGTCCTGCGCGACCCCGCCGACAACCTGCTGGAGTTCAAGCACTACGTCGACCCGCGGATGATGTACTGACCCGCCGCGCCGGGCGGCCGGCCGCCCGAGGCGCATTGGGCTGATCGCCGTCCGCGCCCTCCGGCGGTCGTGAAGCGGCCGAAGCTACAACCAGTCCAGGGCCGAAACCGCGATCACGCCCGCGGTGGGGTGGCGGCGGTGTCGGGCAGCCCGTCGGCGGCGCGGCGGATCTCGGCGATATCGAGGCGGCTGCTGGCGAGCATCGCCTGGGTGGCCCGGTAGGCGCGGTCCGGGTCCGGGTCGCCGAGCAGGTCGAACAGGCCCGCGGGGACCACCTGCCAGGACAGGCCATACCGGTCCTTCAGCCAGCCGCACGAGCTTTCGGCGCCACCGCCGGCGATCAGGCCGTACCAGTAGTGGTCGACCTCCTCCTGCGACCCGCAGTGGATCATGATGGAGACGGCCTCGGTGAACGGGAACAGCGGCCCGCCGTTGAGCGCGATGTACTCCTGCCCGTCCAGCGAGAACCAGACGGTCTGCACGCTGCCCGGGGTCCCGGGGGTGTCCGGGCCGTAGTGGGTGACATCCAGGATCTTCGAGTTCGGGAAAAGCCCCACGTAGAACTCGGCGGCCTCGTGCGCCTGGTGGTCGAACCACAGGAACGTCGTCTGCTTGGGCATCCGCGCGGCCTCTCGCGTCGTGGTCGGCGCGGTCCGGCAGCATCCACAACCGCCCGCGCCCCGATCGTCGTTCGCACGATCGTCCTCGGTTGACCGGCAGTCCCCGGTCAACTCATCGGCGCGCCCCGAGCCGAGGCCGCGCCGGCCGCGTCGGTGACCAGGCCGAGCCGGTCAGCCGGTCGGGCCGGTGACCAGGGCGGGGATGTCGGCGACGCTGGCGAGCAGGTGGGTGTGCGGGACGGCGCCGAGCACGGTGGCGCTGACCTGGCCGGTCAGCACGCCGACGACGGCCGCCGCGCCCGCGTTGGTGCCGGCGCGCAGGTCGCGCACGGTGTCGCCGGCGACCAGCACCCGGGCCACGGCCGTCACCCCGGTCAGCTCCATCGCGCGGAAGATCATGTAGGGCGCCGGCCGCCCGCTCGGGACGTCGTCGGCGCAGACGACCGCGTCCAGCAGGCCGCCGTCCCAGCCGAGCGAGGCCAGCAGCGGGCCGACGACCGTCCGGTCGAACCCCGTCGTCAGCGCGATCCGGATCCCGTGCGCCCGCAGCGTGCCGAACGCCTCCACGACGCCGGGCATCGGCGTCGGCGGCCGGGTCCGGTAGGCGGCGTCCAGCCGGTCCCGGAAGTCTGTGAAGACCCGCTCCACGGTCGCGGCGTCCGGCTCGGCCGCGTCGGTGTCCGCGTAGGCCGGCGCGAGCAGCGCCCGGATCGCGGCCCGCTTGTCGGCACCCATCCACCGCTCGACGTCCGCGTCGGCCAGGACCAGTCCGGCGTGCGCGCCGGCCGCCTCGACGGCCGCCCGCAGGGCGGTGTAGACCGCGCCGTGCTCCTCCACGGTGGTGCCGGCGATGTCGAACACCGCCAGATCGACGCGAATCCGGTCGAGGTTCTCGGCGGCGCCAGCCGGGGCGTTCGCGACGAGCGCGGTGACGGAGTCGGTGGCCACGTGTTCACCTTTCCTGGAACGGCTGACTGCTCGGTGGGCGCGACGTGAACAGCCACCGAACACCTTCCCACGACGGTGACCAGCATTTCTCGGCCCCGAGTGTCAGGTGAGTCTCGTCCGGGCGACGACGTGCATTTCGGCGGGTCCGTCGGCCATGCTCGGCCCTATGCGGCTGGGTGCATTCGATCTGGTGGTGGCGGGCGCGGGAATCGTCGGCCTGGCGCACGCGGCGGAGGGATTGCGCCGCGGGCTGCGGGTCGCGGTCGTCGAGCGCGACGCGTTCGCCCGCGGCGCCTCGGTGCGCAACTTCGGCCACGGCTGCGTGACAGGTCAGGCCGGCGAGGCGCTCGGCTACGCGAAGGTGGCCAGGGAGCGCTGGCTGGAGCTCGGCCGGCTCGCCGGCTTCTACGCCGAGCCGACCGGCACGGTGGTCGCCGCGCGGTCGGCCGAGGAGCTGGCCGTGCTGCGCGAGTTCGCCGCGGCCGGCGTGGCCCCGGTCGAGGTGCTGGACGCGGACGGGGTGCGCGCGCGGGTGCCGGTGCGGGCGAAGGCGCTGGTCGGCGGCGCCTTCCTGCCGTGGGACGTCAGGGTGAACCCGCGGGAGGCCGTCGGCGCGATCGCCCGCTGGCTCGCCGCCGAGGGCGTCACCTTCTTCTGGCGTACGGCCGCCCTGGAGGCCGCACCGGGCGTGCTGCGCACCGCGCGCGGTGAGCTGGCGGCGCCCGCGATCGTGCTGGCCACCGGGCACGACCTCGACCGGCTCTACCCGGAGATCGCCGAGCGGGCCGAGGTCAGACGGTGCGTGTTGCAGATGCTGCGGGTCGCCGCGCCGCTCGCGCCCGGCGGGCTGGCCGTCGAACGGTTCGGGCCGGGCGTGCTGACCGGCCTGTCGCTGCTGCGCTACGCCGGTTTCGCGGACTGCCCGTCGCTGCCGGCGCTGCGGGCCCGGTTCGAGGCCGAGCGCCCCGACCTGCTCGCCGTCGACATGAACCTCATGTTCACCCAGCTTCCCGACGGGGACCTGCTCATCGGGGACACCCACGAGCGGGCCGTCACCCACCACCCGTTCCACGACGAGCGGGTCGACGACCTGCTGCTCGCCGAGACGGCGGACCTGCTCGGTGTCCCGGTCGCCGAGCTCGCGGTGCGGGAGCGGTGGCGCGGCTGCTACGCGACCGCCCCGGACCGGGAGTTCCTGGTCGAGAGCCCGCTGGCCGGCGTGCGGGTCGTCGCGGTGACCACCGGCATCGGCATGACGACCTGCCACGGTCTGGCGGCCCAGGTCGTCGCTGACCTGTGCGCATGACCGTTACCTGAACGGTTCCGTGTCCCAGCCCGCGGACCGGCCGGCTACAGCCGACTTTGCCAACTGATGTGCTGAAAATTAGCGTCGAGCGTTCGTCGCGTCATCGTCCGTTCTGGGTTAATTCTGCGTCCTTTCATTTTTTGGCGGGTAGTGGGCGTCAATGGCCGGGATGTTCGCCCATCGACAGGATTGCGCTCAACTTCCGTATACCAACTGGTCATGCGTGCACGTCACCGTTGCGCGGACAAGTCCGGAGCGAACTCACGGGGCCCGCTCGGACGCCCGCCCGGTTGGCCGGTGCCGTCGCTGACGGCAGGCGGTCGACCGTCGTGGCGCGCCCGCATCGAGGCGCCGTGGCTGCGCGCCGGAGGGAACGATCTGGCCCTGGGGGGCTCGTGAAGTTTGTAGGGAGTCGACCGGTCGGCCGGCAGCTGCAGCTGGTTGCCGCCGGAACGGTCGTCGTGGGCCTGCTCGCCGCCGCCTGCGGCGGGAGCAGCGGTTCGTCGAGCGGCGGAGGCGCCACGGCTGGCGCCAAGGTGGATGCTTCCAAGGCGACGTCTGCGGCCGACTTCGGTGGCATGGACGCGCTGGTCGCGGCGGCCAAGAAGGAGGGGCAGCTCAACGTCATCACCCTCCCGCCGGACTGGGCCAACTACGGCGAGATCATCAGCAGCTTCACCAAGAAGTACGGCATCAAGATCAACAGTGCCAACCCGGACGGCTCCAGCGCCGACGAGATCAGCGCGGTCAAGCAGCTCAAGGGCCAGAGCCGGGCGCCCGACGTGCTCGACGTCGGCAACTCCTTCGCGCTGCAGGCCGAGTCGGAGGGCCTGCTCGCCCCGTACAAGGTCGCGAGCTGGAACGACATCGACAGCGGCCTGAAGGACCCGGACGGCAAGTGGTTCGCCGACTACGGCGGCTACGTCTCGATCGGCTACGACTCGAAGGTCATCACTGACCCGCCGAAGAGCTTCGCCGACCTGAAGAAGCCCGAGTACAAGGGCAAGATCGCCATCAACGGTGACCCGACCCAGGCCGGCGCGGCGTTCGCCGCCGTCATGGCCGCGTCGCTCGCCAACGGCGGCTCGTTCGACAACATCATGCCCGGCATCCAGTACTTCGCCGACCTGCGCAAGAGCGGCAACTTCGTCCCGACCAAGGGCACTCCGGCCACCGTGCAGAGCGGCGAGACGCCGATCCTGCTCTGGTGGGACTACCTGAACGCGGGCTCGGTCGCCGACAAGATGTCCGGTGGCCAGTATAAGATCAACATTCCGAGTGACTCGTCCTACGCCGCGTACTACGACCAGGCGATCAACGCGACCGCGCCGCACCCGGCCGCCGCGCGCCTCTGGGAGGAGTACCTCTACTCGGCCGAGGGCCAGAACCTCTGGCTGAAGGGCCGGGCCCGCCCGGTCGAGCTCCCCGCGATGACCACGGCCGGCACGGTGGACAAGGCCCTGGCCGCCGCGCTCCCGCCGGCTCCGTCCGACACGAAGTACCCGACCGACGCGCAGCTGACCGCGGCGCAGAAGGTCCTCGCCGACAACTGGGCGAAGATGGTCGGGGGCGCGTGACGTGAGCTCGTCGGACGCCGGGGCCAGCTCTTGGCCTGAAGTAACAGAGGCGTCCACCGGTGCCGGGGCGGGCGACCGCCCCGGCACTGCCGCGTCCGCGCCCGACGGCGCCCCGCCGGCCGGCTCACCCGAGCCGGCCGGCGCCGCCGTAGCGGGCGGCGCGCGGCCGCTGGCCCGGATGGCCCAGCGGGTGGTTCGAGGGGACGGGCTGGCGCTGCTCGGCACCCTCCCCTTCTTCGCCTACGCGGTGATCTTCCTCGGGTTCCCGACCGTGGCGGTCATCGTGGACTCGTTCAAGACCGACGACGGCGCGTGGACGCTGGGCAACATCCGGACGAGCTTCGAGGGTCTCTACCGGACGGCGTTCATCACCAGCATCGAGGTCTCGCTGCTGACCGCGGCGATCGGCGTCGTCTTCGGCGGCCTGCTCGCGCAGGCGGTGCTGACGACCAAGCGCAACACCTGGCTGCGCCGGGTGGTCACCACCGCCTCCGGCGTGTTCGCGAACTTCGGCGGGGTCCCGCTGGCGTTCGCCTTCATCGCCACTCTCGGCACGACGGGCCTCGCCACCCGGTGGCTCAAGGACATCGGGATCAGCCTGTCGTCGTTGGGATTCAACCTTTACACATTCAGCGGTGTCGCCGTCGTCTACACCTACTTCCAGGTGCCGCTGATGGTGCTGGCGATCACGCCGGCGCTGGAGGGGCTGCGCCCGCAGTGGCGGGAGGCCGCGCAGGGCCTCGGCGCCTCGACCTGGGCCTTCTGGCGCCACGTCGGCCTGCCGGTGCTCTTCCCGTCGATCGCGGGCTCGTTCCTGCTGCTGTTCGGTAGCTCGTTCGCTGCCTACGCCACGGCGCAGGCCCTGACCGCCGGCACGGTCTCGCTGGTCCCGATCAAGATCGGCAACCTGGTCTCCGGGAACGTCATCGCCGGTAGCCAGAACGTGGGCAAGGCGCTGGGCTTCGAGATGATCCTGGTGATCGCGATCGTGATGGTCGGCTACACCCTGCTGACCCGGAGGGCGTCCCGATGGCTGCGGTGACGACAGAGGACCGGTTCGCCGCCCCGCCGGCGCCGGCGAGCGCCACGCGGGCGCGCCGCCCCGGCGGGAACCGAGCCTGGACGGTGATCCGGGTCAACGCCTGGCGCTGGGCCGTCTTCCTGGTGGCCGCGGTGTTCTTCCTGCTGCCGCTGGCCGCGTCGTTCGAGTTCAGCCTGCATGACCCGCATGGCGGCTACTCCTTCGCCTCGTACCGCCAGTTCGCGAAGATGCCGGGCTTCGGCTCGGCGCTGTGGCTGTCGGCCAAGCTGGCGCTGATGTCCGTCGTGATCATGCTCGCGCTGCTGGTCCCGACGATGACGTTGGTGCACCTGCGGTTCCCCTGGCTGCGGCGGGTGATCGAGACGATCACGGTGTTGCCGCTCGTGATCCCGCCGATCGTGCTCGTCGTGGGCTTCCTGGGGGCGTTCAGCTCGAAGGGGCCGTCCTGGATGCTGTCGTCGTCCTACGGCCTCGGCTTCGAGTACGTCATCCTCGCCCTGCCGTTCGCGTACCGGTCGCTGGACGCCGGCATGAGCGCGATCGACCTCAAGACGCTCGTCGAGGCGTCGCGCAGCCTCGGCGGCGGCTGGGCGACCGAGCTGTTCCGGGTCGTGCTGCCGAACCTGCGCACCGCGGTGCTCGGCGCGGCCGTCATGACCGTCGCGCTCGTACTCGGCGAGTTCGCGATGGCGAGCGTGCTGCTGTGGGTGACGTTCCCGGTCTGGGTGGTCTCGGTCGCCCAGACGCAGGCCGGCGTCTCGGTCGCGGTGTCGATGATGTCGCTGCTGCTGACCTGGATCCTGCTGATGCTGCTCATCACGCTTGGCAGCCGGCGCGGCCGCCAGGCGAACATCCTTGGGGGGTTCTAGCCGTGGGCGAGACCGCGATGGCGGACGAGACCGCCGGCGAGGCCGGCGGGGTCGAGGACACGGGCAAGACCGGCGAGGTCGCCGCGGCGGCCGCGCTCCCGGGACCGGGCGGGCCAGCCGGGACAGGCCTGGCCGGTCCGGTCGCGGGCGCGGTCGGGATCGAGATGCGCGACCTGCGCCGTTCCTACGGAGCGGTGCGGGCGCTTGACGGCCTGTCACTGACGATCAGCCCGGGCGAGCTGGTCGCGCTGCTCGGGCCCAGCGGCTGCGGCAAGACGACGGCGCTGCGGGCGCTCGCCGGCTTCGAGCGGCCCGACTCCGGCGAGATCGTCGTCGGCGGTACCGACGTCACCGGCGTCCCGGCGAACAAGCGCGGCATGGGCATGGTGTTCCAGGCCTACAGCCTGTTCCCGAACCTGACCGCGCTGGACAACGTCGCCTTCGGGCTGCGGCTGCGCCGGATGCCGGCCCGCAAGCGCAGGGCGCGTGCCGGTGAGCTGCTGGAGCTGGTCGGGCTCGGCGCGCAGGCCGGCCAGTACCAGCACCAACTGTCCGGCGGCCAGCAGCAGCGGGTCGCGCTCGCCCGCGCGCTCGCGATCGAACCGCGGGTGCTGCTGCTCGACGAGCCGCTCTCGGCGCTGGACGCCCAGGTGCGCGCCCAGCTGCGCGACGAGATCCGGTCGCTGCAGACCCGGCTCGGGATCACCACCCTGTTCGTCACGCACGACCAGGAGGAGGCGCTCTCGATGGCCGACCGGGTCGGCGTCATGCGCTCCGGGCAGCTGGAGCAGCTCGCCGCCCCCGAGATCGTCTACGCCTGGCCCGAGACGCCGTTCGTCGCCGAGTTCGTCGGCACGGTCAACCGGCTGCCCGGCACGCTCACCGACGGTGGCACCGTCGAGGTGACCGGGCAGCGGCTCCCCGTGCTGGAGGTCGGCTCCCAGAACCTGGCGGGCGACGTCGACGTCCTCGTCCGGCCCGAGGCGGTCGTCGTCACCGCCGTGTCCGACGGCGCGGCGGGCGACGGCCGAGGCTCGCTCGGACGGGTCGTGCAGCGTTCGTTCCGGGGCGCGATCACCCGCGTTCAGGTCGAGCTGCCCGGCGTCGCGCGCGCGGCCGTCGGTGGCAAGGGCAGCGCCGAACTCGCCGACGCCACCGCCGACACGGCGGGCCTCGTCGTCGCCGACGTGGCCACCATCCAGGTCGGTGACCTTGCCCCCGGCGCCGAGGTCCGGGTCACCCTCGCCGAGCGCCCGGTACTTGTCACGGCCCCGGCCCGAGCCTAGCCAGACCCCGCCGCCGGGCCTGACCGTCCGCCGGGCCAGTCTCGCCCGCCGGCCCGGCCTGGCGGGCCAGGCCAGCCATGATCGCCGTCTTGGCCCTGCCGTGGTTGCGAAACAGCCCGAATCGCGACCACGGGAGGGCTGAAAGGGCGATCTTGGCCGTGCCAGTGGGCTGTGGCGGCCGGCGGCGGGTGGGCGTGCGGCGGCGAGTGGTCGGTGTGCGATCGCGGGCGTTCGGTGCTGGGTGCTCGGCGCCGAGCGGAGGCTAGCCGGCGAGGGTGTCGAGGACCTGTTGGCCGTACTTGGCGAGCTTGTTCTCGCCGACGCCGCTGATGGTGGCGAGGTCGGACAGCGTCGAGGGCGCGCGGCTGGCGATCTCGCGCAGGGTGGCGTCGTGGAAGATGACGTACGCAGGGACGCCCTGCTCCTTCGCGGTGGCGCCGCGCCACGCGCGCAGGCGCTCGAAGACCTCGAGGTCCGCGGCCGACAGGTCGACCACCGCGCGCTTGGCCTTGCCGTCCGCGGAGCCGCCGCCGGATCTGGCGCTGGACCCGGCCCTGGCGACCCGTTCGGGATCGCGGCGCATGGGCACCTTGCGTTCGCCCCGCAGCACTTCGGCGCTGGTGTCGGTGAGCACGAGCGTGCCGTGCTCACCCTCGACGGTGAGCAGTCCCTGGGCGAGCAGCTGCCGGACGACCCCGCGCCACTGCGACTCGTTCAGCTCGGTGCCCACGCCGAAGACGGTCAGGGTCTGGTGCTCGTGCTGGGTCACCTTCGGGGTGGCCCGGCCCAGCAGGATGTCGATGTGGTGCCCGGCGCCGAACTTCTGCCGCCGCTCCCGGGCCATCCGCAGTACCGCGGACAGCAGCTTCTGCGCGGGGACCGTGCCGTCCCAGGTCTCCGGCGGGTGCTGGCAGGTGTCGCAGTTGCCGCAGGCGGCGCGGCCCTCCTGGCCGAAGTAGGCCAGCAGCCCCGCCCGGCGGCACTCGACCGTCTCGCACAGCGCGAGCATGGCGTCGAGGTGGACACCCTGGCGGCGGCGGTGCTGGGCGTCGCCGTCCCCTGAGTCGATCATCTTGCGGAGCTGGACGACGTCCTGCAGGCCGTAGGCGAGCCAGGCGGTCGACGGCAGCCCGTCACGGCCGGCCCGGCCGGTCTCCTGGTAGTAGCCCTCGACCGACTTCGGCAGGTCGAGGTGGGCGACGAAGCGCACGTCGGGCTTGTCGATGCCCATGCCGAAGGCGATCGTCGCGACCATCACCAGCCCGTCCTCGCGCAGGAAGCGGGCCTGGTTCGTCGCGCGGAGCCGGGAGTCGAGGCCGGCGTGGTACGGCAGCGCCTTGATCCCGTTCGAAGCGAGGAAGTCGGCCGTCTGCTCGACCGACGAGCGCGACAGGCAGTAGACGATGCCCGCCTCACCGGCGTGCTCGGTCCGTAGCAGGTCGAGCAGCTGCTTCTTCGGCTCCTTCTTCGGGACGATGCGGTAGGAGATGTTCGGCCGGTCGAAGTCGGCGACGAAGTGCCGGGCGTTCGCCAGGCCGAGCCGCTGGGTGATCTCCTGGTGCGTGGCCGGGGTGGCGGTCGCCGTCAGCGCGACCCGCGGCACCTCCGGCCAGCGCTCGTGCAGCGTGGACAGCTCCAGGTAGTCGGGCCGGAAGTCGTGGCCCCACTGGGCGACACAGTGCGCCTCGTCGATCGCGAACAGCGAGATCCTGCCCCGGTCGAACAGGTCACCCGTCGACGGCAGCCGCAGCCGCTCCGGCGCGAGGTAGAGCAGGTCCAGCTCGCCGGCGACGAACAGGGCCTCGACCGTCCTGCGCTGGCCCGGGTCCTGCGTCGAGTTGAGGAAGTCGGCCCGGACGCCGAGCGCCCGCAGCGCGTCCACCTGGTCCTGCATGAGCGCGATGAGCGGCGAGATGACGATCCCGGTGCCCGGCCGGACCAGGGCCGGGATCTGGTAGCACAGCGACTTCCCGCCCCCGGTGGGCATGAGCACGAGCGCGTCCCCACCGCCGACGACGTGCTCGATGATCTCGCCCTGGCCCGGCCGGAACGTCTCGTACCCGAAGACCCGTCGCAGCACCTGCCCCGCGGCGCTGGGCGTCGCGGCACCGCGCGCGCCGGCACCGGCCGGGCGCTCGGCGCCACCCGGCGCTTCGGCGTCTGCTGGTGAAGCGGTCTCGGCCGGCTCGGTCAGCGGCAAGGTCACCCCGCCACTGTAGGAGCCAGGTCCGACACCGGCGTCACCCGCCGGCTACCTGTGGACAACCGGGCACGCCGCCGCGACCGGTTCCGCGCCTCGCCGCGGCGGGCGGGCCCGCCCGCGGCCCGTCACTCCAGCCAGGGCAGCTGGACGCGGTGGTCGGTGCCGTGCGGCGGGGTGACGAAGCCGTTCTCGACGAGCCAGTAGAGGTACTGGGGGTCGGTCAGGCCCACCCGGTCGGCCAGCCCGAGCCGCAGCGCGCGGTCGCGGACGGGGCGCAGCCGTTCGCGGATGGCCTCCTCGGTGACGCCGCCGAGGTGACGGCCGGTGGCCTCCAGCGTCCGCGGCTTCGCCGGCAGCCGGGGTGGCCAGGCCAGCAGCTCGGCGAACACGTGCCGCAGCGCCGCGTCCTGCTTCTCGGTCAGCGGCGTCGGCGGCGGCGGTGTGAACGTGATGGTCGTGGTGTTCCGCGCCGGGCTCGGGCCGGCCTTCGTGATCGGCAGCCGGTCGGCCTCGAGCAGCACCCAGTGGTGCGTGCCGCCCGGCTTGTCGACCGGCTCGGCGTTGAGAACCCGGATCGCGGCTCGCGGCCAGGAGATGTGCTCGGTCGCGGACATCTTCCGCGGCGCCTGACCCCACGGGTGAAGGACCGCGCCGTGCCGGTTGGGTACGGAGACCTCCCAGCCGGACTCGGTGGCCGTCACCACGACCGCCTTGCGGGAGATGCCCTCGCTCCACACCTCGACCCCGAGCGCCAGCATTCCCTCGCGGCCGATGTCCAGGGTCCCGCCGATGTCGATCCTGGTACCGGACGCCTTCTGCGCCCGCTGCGGCGTGTACTCGTAGACCAGGACCCACCGCTCCTGGCCGATCAGCGGCTCGGCGCCCCTCATCGCGCTGTCCCCTCGGTCTAGTCGGACGTCTCGTGGTTTCGCGGTTCGCGCGTCACACAGCCAGATGAGGGAAGGTGACGCGATGAACGGCAGTGCTCAACGGGGCGCGCGGGTGGCGTGGGCCCGGCGTCCCGGAGCCGGTCGGCCGCCGCCGTTCCGGTCGGCGGGCCGCCCGGCGCTACCCCCCCCGTATGAGGCAGCGACGGGCGTGCCAGGTCTGGCGGGGGCGGAGCGCGGGAGAGCGCGGCTCCGCCCCCGCGGCAGGCCCCAGGACCAGGCCGCCGAGCCCCCGCGGCGGCGGCACTGGTACCGGGGCATGGTCACATTGTAGGTTCAGATGTAATTTGCATCCTGTATATGCAGGAAGAAATTTCCGTCCAGCCTACGGTGTGGTTGCCTGGATTGGTCAACCGGGTACGGGCGGCTGTGGTGGGGGGATGGAGGATCTCGTCATGGTTCCCGCGCGGTCGGATGCAGACAGGGCGACGAACGCGGTCTTGGCGCGCCGGCGGCTCGCCCAGGGCCTGCGGCGCTATCGGCAGCGGGCCGGACTCACCATCGAGGACCTGGCGCGCGGGCTGGAGTGCTCCGCGGCGAAGGTCAGCCGGATGGAGACCGGGATCTCCGGGATCCGGATCCAGGACCTCACCGCGATCACCCACCTGATCGACTTCGCCGAGTCCGAACGCCGTGACCTGGAGGAGCTGGTCCGGCGCGCCCGCGGCCGGGAATGGTGGCAGGAGTTCTCCGACGTCGTCCCGCCCGGTTCGGGGACCTTCTTCGGTCTGGAGGACGGCGCGGCCACGATCGAGATCCACGCCACCTCCCTGATCCCGGGCCTGCTGCAGACCGCCGACTACGCGCGGGCGCTGGTGGGCTCGGTCAACGGCGTGGCCCCCGAGTTGCTGACCCGCCGCGTCGCGCTGCGCCAGCGCCGGCAACGGCTACTCGACCGGCCCGACGCGCCCAGGCTCACCGTCCTGATGGATGAGGCCGTGCTGCGCCGGACGATCGGCGACGGCCCGCTGATGGCCGCGCAGTGGGAGCACGTGCTGCGGTGCGCCGAGAGCGCCGGGGTCGTGGTGCAGATCGTCCGGTCCGACGCGCCCGTCCACCCGGCCGAGGGCGTCGGCTTCACGCTGTTCAGCTTCGAGGACCAGGACCTCAGCCCGGTCGTCTTCGCCGAGGCACTGGGCCAGCAGACCTTCGTCGACGAACCGGACCCGGTCCGGGTCTATGTCGACGCACTCGCCAGCGCGCAGCGAGTTGCGCAGGCCCCGGACATATCGCTGGAGATGATGAGTAAACGCGTGAAGGAGCTGAGAACCGGCGGCTGACCGCGCCATTTCCGGGGCGGTCGGCGGGGCGGCTAGCACCCCGGACGTTCGAGCTCCCCCCGAGGAAGCTCGAACTCACCGTTGTGCACGCCACGGAGAAAAGCGGCCCACTCGGTGGTGGTGAACAGCAGCACCGGCCCGGCCGGGTCCTTCGAGTCCCGCATCGCGATGCCGGTCGACGCGAAAGCGACGTCGACGCAGGCGTTTTCGATTCCACAGAAACTGGTGCGGCGCCACTCCAGGGGCGACGGCGTCTTGGTATCACCTCCGGCTTCGGCCTCCAGGCGCGATCCGCGACTGGGCGTCTGGTTGGTCACCATGCCCCTTCCTCCTCTGTGAACGGGGGCGCTGCGCGCGAGCCAGGCGGACGGCAGCCGTCTCACCCCCCGCCTGAGACGGCTGCCGTCCTGGTGTCCACGGCCCGTGTGGCTGTGCACGTCTCGATCAAACGGGAGTCCATTCAAGATCACTAGCCTGCGCTGGAGCAGGGTCACGTTCCACGGCTCTGGCGGCGCGTGGAAAAGCCGCCCGGCGCGGTTCCCGGAGACGCACAATGCGGACGCGCACATCCCGCGCGGCGACCGGCGCATGGGAGTCGCTATCGTCACCTCGCGCGGCCTGATGAACGAGCACCACATCTCGCGGCAACGGTGCCGTCGTCCTGACGCTCCGAGTACCATCTCGGCCCGGCTGGCTGCCCGGACGAGCAGCACAACGGCATTTCCACGGGGGATCTGATGTCTGACGCCGGATTCTGGGTCGGGCCGGTTGCGGCGCCCGACAAATATCGCCTGGTCGAGAACGTGGGCGGGGGCGGCGAGGGCGAGGTGTGGCGCGCGCATCTTCAGCTTTCGATGTCGGGCCGCAGTACCGTCGCCGTGAAGATCATGCCCGCCTGGCCCGGCGACGAGGCCGACTGGGAGAAGACCGACCGGCTGCTCAGCACGCTGCGGCACCCCGGCCTCGTCCGGGTCACCGACGTGTTCACCGGGCCGAAGCTGCACCCCGCGGGTCTCGCCGATCCCGGGACCCGGTTCGGCTACGTCGTCATGGACTTCGTCGAGGGCATGACGCTGCGGGAGTGGTGCGACGAGCACCCGGAGGCGCTGGTCTCCGAGCGGATCCGGAAGCTGCGCAACGTCGCCGGGGCGCTGGACGAGATGCATTCGGGCCGGCTGACGGCCGTGCCGGTCGCGCACGGCGACGTGAAGCCGGCCAACATCGTGGTCGACCGGGACGGCAGCACCATGCTGGTCGACCTGGGGCTCGCCCGGCTGACCGACGCGACCGGGGTGTCCGGCCGCAGCGCGCCCTACGCGGCCCCCGAGCTGCGCCTGCACGGCGCGATGGCGACGACGTCGGCCGACTGGTACGCCTTCGCGGCCACGACCGCGCAGATCCTGCTCGGCGAGAAGCTGCCGACCACCCGGGAGGGCTGGCTGGACGAGGCGGCGCTCGCCGAGATGCTGCACCGTGACGAGCTGACCGGCCGGCGCCCCGCCCTGATCCAGCACGTCCTGCGGCCGCTCGCCGCCCCGCCGGAGCAGCGGCCGGGCCAGGCGGGCGGCCCGCTGCCCGACACGTTGACCCACTGGCTGGACGCCGCGGCCGACACGCTGTCCCAGAAGACCGCGACCAGCGGCCGCCGGACGACGTCGTCCTCGGCGGCGCCGGTTCCGGCAGCTCCGTCCCAGCTGACGCCGGTCGAGGCTCCGCAGGTACGGGCAAACCCCTCGCGGGTGGTCCCCGTTCAGCCAGCCCCGGCCCAGGCCGTGCCAGTTCAGGCGGTGCCGGTTCAGGTGTCGTCGGCCCAGGCGCCCGCGGCGGCCGAGGAGGCTCAGCCGGCTCCGGTCGAAGCGCCGGCGGCCCAGGCGGCCGCACTTCCGGCCGCGCCGGTCGAGGAGCCAGTGGTTTCGTCGTCCGCGCCGGCTCCGGCCGAGACTCCACCGGCTCAGGAGCCCTCGGCTCAGGGTGCCCTGGCGCAGACCTCCGGCGCGGCGACCGCGAGCGCCACCGGGTTGCTCGACCGGAGCGGGCTGGCCGGCCCCGAGTCGCTGCCGGGAACACCCCAGCTGGTCGCCGCGGGGACCGGGGCCGCGGTCCAGCGGCCGGCGGACGAGGAACTGACCCAGATCCGCCGGGGCCCTGGCGAAGCCCAGCCCGGCGGCGCGCACTACGGCTGGCCGCCCGGCGGGCCGGGCCTTCCCGGCCAGCCCGGCTTCCCACCCCAGCGCCCCGGGCCCCCCAGAGCGCACCCGGCCTGGACGATCCCGGTTGTGATCGCCGCAGCGGTCGCGGCCGTGGTGCTCCTCGGCTCGGTGACCGTCGTGATCATCAAGTTCGGGGCCGGCTCCGGCTCGGGCAACGGCCCGCGCGTGATCGCCGGCACTCACCCGTCAGTAAGCAGTGGGCCCGCCGCCACGCACAGCCTGGCCGACACCGAGGCCGCGTCCGGTTCGCCGGCCGCGGGGTCCAGCGCGGCTCCCGGCGGTACGTCCAATGGCGGTTCCGGCGCGGTGGCGCCCGTGATCCCGGCCCCGAACGACCCGGGTGGCCAGAACGACCAGCCGGCGAACGTGCCCCCGGCGCAGACCTCGGGCTTCCACGCGGCGCGTACGCTGTCGGGCCACACCAGCCGGGTGCAGGGCGTCGCCGTCTCCCCGAACGGGCGCACGGTCGCCAGCGCCAGCGACGACGGGACCGCGCGGCTGTGGGACGAGTCCACCGGTCAGCAGCTCGCCGTGCTGCCCGGTTCGGGCAAGCAGGTGTCGGTGGCGTTCTCGCCCGACGGGAGCCTGCTGGCCGTCACCGCCGAGAACCGGTCGGTCGGGCTGTGGCGGGTGTCCAGCCCGTCGTCCCCACAGCAGGTGGGCACCCTGACCGGCTTCGGCGGCGAGGTGTGGGCGGTGGCGTTCTCGCCGCTGGGCGGCGGCATCCTGGCGACCGGCAGCGCCGACGGCACGATCCGGCTGTGGAACGTCGCCGACCCGTCGTCGCCCCAGCAGCTGTCCAGCGTGAACCCCGGCGACAACCAGATCTGGACCGTGGAGTTCTCGCCCAACGGGCGCACCCTCGCCAGCGGCAGCCAGCGCGGTCAGATCCGGCTGTGGAACGTCGCCGACGCGTCGTCGCCCGGCATGTTCGGCACGTTGAGCGGCCACACGGGAGTGGTGATGTCCGTGGCGTTCTCCCCGGACGGCGCCACCCTCGCCAGCGGCAGCACCGACGCCACGATGCGGACCTGGAGCGTCTCGGGCCAGCGCCTGCTGAGCACCCGCGGCTTCAACAACGAGGTCTGGGAGGTCGTGTTCGCGCCTGGCGGGGGCACCGTGGCCGTCGCCTGCCGGGACCAGACGGTGCAGGTCTGGAACCTCGCCAACCCGCAGTCGCCGAGCTCGGTGGCCACCCTGAACGGTCACGGCGACCTGGTGTCGTCGGTGGCCTGGGTGCCGGGCGGGCGCACCATCGTCAGCGGTAGCTGGGACACGACGGTACGGCTGTGGACGTCGGGCTGACCGCCCCGTGGCCCGGGGCGGTCAGCGGCCGGCTAACAGACCGGTAGTTCGAGCTCCCGGTGAGGGAGCTCGAACTCGCCGTTATGCACGCCGCTCAGGAAGCCGGCCCACTCGGCGGTGGTGAACAGCAGGACCGGGCCGGACGGGTCCTTCGAGTCCCGGACGGCGACGGCCGCGGGCCCGAAGGCGACGTCCACGCAGGCGTTCGCCTCCGGGCCGCAGAAGCTGGCGCGCCGCCACGCCCAGGCCGCCGAGTCCGTGGCCCCGCCCTCGGCCTCGGCCCCGTCCTCCCGGCACGGACCAGAGCTGATCGGCTGGTCGGTCGACATTCCCCTTCCTCCTCAATCGCGGGGGTGTTGGTCGTGAACCAGTGACGGACGGTGGTCGTCTGGTCCCCCCGACGAGACGGCGGCCGCCCTGGATGCCCACCGCCGCCATGGCAGTGGACGACTCGATCCAACGAGATGCGCCTGAAGATCACTAGCCTGCGCTGGCGCAGGGTGACCAGGCCCGGTGTGGGCTGGCGGTGGTCGGCCACCAGGCGATATCGTCGCTTTCCGCACCTTTGAGGCCGAGGTCGTCTTCTGGCGTGACCTGGGGCGTCTGGGCGCGGTGGGCCTGCGCCTCCTCGGTGACGTTCCGCCTCGGCCGTGACGTGACACGACGGCATGCATCCGGGGGACCCCTTGTCTGACGGCGACTTCTGGGTCGGTCCCGCCGCGGCTCCCGACAAGTACCGCCTGGTCGAGCAGGTGGGCAAGGGCGGCGAGGGCGAGGTGTGGCGGGCCGTGCTCCCGCTGTCCGCCGCCGGCCGCACCACGGTCGCCATCAAGATCATGCCGGCCCGGCCGGGTGACGAGGCCGAGTGGGAGCAGACCGACCGGCTGCTGAGCACGCTGCACCACCCCGGGCTGGTCCGGGTCACCGACGTGTTCACCGGGCCGGGCCAGCACCGCGCCGGTCTCGCCGACGCCTCCACCCGGTCCGGCTACGTCGTCATGGACTTCGTCGAGGGCCTGACGCTGCGGGAGTGGTACAACGAGCACCCCGACACCCGGATCTCCGACCGGATCCGGAAGCTGCGCAACGTCGCCGGCGCGCTCGACGAGATGCACTCCGGCCGGGCGACCAACGTGCCGGTCGCCCACGGTGACGTGAAGCCGGCCAACATCGTGGTGCGCGAGGACGGCGGCACCGTGCTGGTCGACCTGGGTCTGGCCCGGCTCACCGACGCGACCGGAGCGTCCGGGCGCAGCGCGCCCTACGCGGCACCGGAGATGCGCGTCCCGGGCGCGATGGCGACGCCGTCGGCGGACTGGTACGCCTTCGCGGCGACGACCGCGCAGGTACTGCTGGGCGCGCGGCTGCCGATGACGCCGGAGGGCTGGCTCGACGAGCGGCTGCTCGCCGAGCGGCTGCACCGCGACCCGCTGACCGCGCGACGCCCCGCCCTGATCCAGCACATCCAGGACACGCTCGCGTCGCCCCCACAGGCCAGGACGGGCTCGCTCGCGCTCTGGCTCGACGCGGCCCTTGACACGCTGTCGCAGAAGACCCTCACCGAGGGCGGCACCCCGACGCCTTCGTACCCTCCGGCGCCGTCCCCGGCCGGCGCGGGGCCGTTCGACGACGGCCGCGAGCTGGGGACGACCCAACCGGATCCGGGGCCCGAGCCGTCTCCGCCCGGCCCGCGCCGGGCGGACGAGGCGGCGACCCGGGTCGGGCGGGACCAGGCCGATGTGTTCTCCCTCTCCACGCCGGCCTCCGCCGCGCGACCGCGGCGCGGCCGTCCGGTCTGGGCGGTACCGGCCGCGATCGGCGCGGCGGTCCTGCTGCTGGTCGGCGTCACCCTGGGCGTCGTCGAGTTCGGCGGCCGGTCCGGCTCCACGGCCGACGCGGCCGGCCCGGCCCGCGGCCCGGTGCCCTCCATCGCCGCGCCCGTCCCCTTCCACCCGCTGGGCAAGCCGTTGGTCGGCCACACCGACCGGGTCGAGGGGGTGGCGTACTCACCGGACGGCCGCACCCTGGCCAGCGGCGGCGACGACGGCACGGTGCACCTCTGGGACGTCTCCCGACCGGGGGCACCACGGGACCTGGGCCGCGTGACCGGCCACACCGCCGCGGTCGACGCGGTGGCGTTCTCGCGGGACGGGCGCACGCTCGCCAGCAGCGGCGAGGACCACACGGTGCGGCTGTGGGACGTGTCCCAGCCGTCGTCCGCGCGCTTCCTGACCGCCCTGACCGCCGACACCGGGCCGGTCTGGGCGCTCGCGTTCTCGCCGGACCGGCGGACCCTGGCCACCGGCAGCGAGGACCACACGGTGCGGCTGTGGGACGTCTCGAACCCGGCGGCCCCGACCGAGCTGGGCGGCCCGCTGACCGAGCCGAACCAGGTCTGGTCGGTGACGTTCTCCCACGACGGCCACATCCTGGCCACCGGCAACCACGACGGCCATGTGCGGTTCTACGACGTCACCAACTGGCAGAACCCGGTCATGCTCTCCAGCCCGCTGGCCCACACCAAGCCGGTCCTGTCGGCCGTGTTCGCGCCCAACGGGCACATCCTCGCCAGCGCCAGCACCGACCATCTGGTCCGGCTGTGGGACGTGTCCAACCCGGCGGCCCCGATCCCGCTGGGCAACCCGCTGATCCTGCCCAACGAGGCATGGACGGTGACGTTCACGCCGGACGGGCGCACCCTCGCCGTCGGCGGTGCCGACAACGCGGTACGGCTGTGGAACGTCCAGGACCCGACGCAGCCGACCCCGATCGGCTCCCCACTGGTCGGCCACAGCAACACGGTCACCGGGGTGGCGTTCTCGCCCGACGGGCGCACGCTCGCCAGCAGCAGCTGGGATTACTCGGTGCGGCTGTGGCAGGCGCGCTGACCGGCCCGGCGTGGACGCGCCCCGGGCGGGAAGCCGCCCGGCGGGTCATTCGAGCCAGGGGAGCGCGACGCGGTGGTTGCGGCCGGTGGGCGGCGCGAGGTAGCCGTTGCTCACCAGGACGTACAGGTATTCGGGGTTGTTGAGCCCCACGTTGTGATGCAGGCCGAGCCGCAGCGCGCGGTCATGGGCGTGGCCGAGCCGGTCCCGCACCCCCGCCTCGCTGATGCCCAACCGGCTGGCGACCTGCTTGAGCTGCAGTGGCTCGGCCGGCACCTGCGGCGGCCAGGCCAGCAGCGGCTCGAACACCATCCGGACGGCGTCCTCCTGCGGCCTGGACAGCGGGCCCGGCGGCGCGGGGGTGACGGTCGCGCTGGACGTCCGGCTGCCGGGCCGCGGGCCGGCGGGGGTGATGTCGAGCAGGTCGGCCTCCAGCAGCACCCAGTGGTAGCTCGTGTGCGGCTGGTCGAACCGTTGCCCGTTGTGGAACCGGATCGCCACCCGCGGCCAGGCGATGCTCTGATGGCCGGAGATCTGCTGCGGCGGCTGGCCCCAGGCATGCAAAGTCGCGCCGTTGGCGTTGCGCAGATCGAGGTCCCAGCCGGCCTCGGTCGCGGTCACGACGACGGCGACCCGGGAGATGCCGTCACTCGTCACCTCGACGCCGAGGGAGAGCTCCCGCTCCCGCCCGACCTCCACCGACCGGCCGACCGGGAGGCGGGTGCCCACCGGCGGCCTGCGCCGCGCCGGCCCGTGCTCATAGGCCAGGACCCAGCGTTCGTGGGCCGCCGCCGGCTTGGCCGCCGTGCCCTGGGTCGCCATCCCGTCGAACTCCCGCCTTGACGTGCATGGAAGGTGTGCGCCTTTCGCCTATCCTGCACGGCGCCTGTGGGGAACTGGCGGTAGGAGTCGGCAGAAGTGGCGGGTACCCCAGCCCGTTCGCGGGATCGCCCGATCTCCAGCCGGGAAGAATGACAGCGTGCCCGAACCACGCAGTGCGGCCGGCGTCGCCGGGACCGCCGTCAGCGTCGTGCCCGCTCCGGTCGACCGGAGCGCCGAACGCGGCCCGTTCGACGTCATCGGCGACGTGCACGGCTGCTCCGAGGAGCTGGAGGAGCTGCTCGCGAGGCTCGGCTACGAGCTGGACCGCGACCCGGCCGGCCGGGCGGTCGGGGCTCGGCACCCCGCCGGCCGGCGCGTGGTCTTCGTCGGCGACCTGATCGACCGCGGTCCTCACCCGGCCGCGGTGCTGCGGCTGGCGATGGGCATGGCCGCCGCCGGCGACGCGCTGGCCGTCGCCGGCAACCACGAACACAAGCTGGTCCGGGCGCTCAACGGCTCCGGCGGCTCCGGTGGGCCTGGCGAGCCTGGCGGCCCGGCCAAGGTCGGCCAGCACCTGGCCAGGACCCTCGAGCAGCTGGCCACCGAGCCCGTGGAGTTCCAGGAGGCCGTGCTCGCGTTCTGCGCGGGGCTCGGATCGCACCTGGTGCTCGACGGGGGCTGGCTGGTCGTCGCGCACGCCGGCCTGAAGGAGAGCTACCACGGGCTCGACTCGGCCCGGGTCCGCTCCTTCGCGCTGTTCGGCGACACCACCGGTGAGCGCGACGAGTACGGCTTCCCGGTCCGGCGGCCGTGGGCGAACGACTACCGGGGCCGGGCGATGGTGCTGTACGGCCACACCCCGGGCACCCAGCACCGGTGGGTGAACAACACCCTGTGCCTGGACACCGGCTGCTGCTTCGGCGGGGCGCTCACCGCCGTCCGCTACCCGGAACGTGACCAGCTGCGAGTCCCCGCCCGCCGCGTCTACCACCCGCCGACGCGCCCGCTGCACGACATGCCCGCCGCCTAGGCCGCCGGGGCCCGGCCCCCCGAACCGGGCCCCGGCGAGTTCTTGATCAGCACCCGCCGGTGTCGTCACCCGGCTGGTCCTGGTCGCGGTTCCAGTCTCGGTCGCGGAAACCGTCGGGGCCGCGGCCCGGCCGGCCCGCCGCTGAGCCGGCGCCCACCTTGGCGGGATCCTCCGCGCCGGCGGGCGCTCGGCGGCCGTCGGCCAGGTGGCGCGGGGCGCCGACCGGCATCTTCAGCAGCCGGGCGGTCTCCTGCGCGATGCGCGCCTCCGACTCGCTCGGCAGCGCGCGGGCCGCCGTCGACAGCCGGACGCCGGGCTCCGGTCGCAGCACGCGGTGCACGGCCGCTGCCACCAACGCGCCGACGATCGGCGCGACGATGAACAGCCAGAGCTGGCTCAGCGCCCAGCCGCCCGCGAACACCGCCGGCCCCAGGCTGCGGGCCGGGTTCACCCCCGTGTTGTCGACCGGGATCGAGACCAGGTTGCACACGGCCAGCACGAAGCCGATCGCGATGCCGGCGAAGCCGACGGGGGCCTGGATGTGCGTCGCGCCGAGGCAGGTGAAGACCAGCAGCCCGGTGAGCAGCACCTCGGCGAGGAAGGCCCCGCCCAGGCCGAAGCCGGCCGGCGAGTGCGCGCCGTACCCGTTCGCCCCGAGGCCCTGCATCCTGGCGGAGTAGCCGAACGGCCCCGCGTCGGCGATGAGGTAGATCGCCGCGGCCGCCACGATCGCGCCCACGCACTGGGCGACGATGTAGGCGACGGCGTCCTTCGGCGCGATCTTCTTCGCCGCGCAGAGCCCGATCGTCACCGCAGGGTTGACGTGGCAGCCCGAGACCGGGCCGATCACGTACATCAGGACCACCAGCGTCAGGCCGAAGGCCAGGGCGACGCCGAGCGTCCCCATGAAGTCCCCCGCCAGCACCGCGGTGCCGACACCGCCGAGGACCAGCAGGAACGTTCCGATCGCCTCGGCCGCCAGCTTTCTGACCCGTCGCCGGTTCTCCTCGGCGCTGCTCGCGGCGTCCGCTCTCGCTTCCCTTGCCGTCCCGGCTTCCCCAGCCGTCCCTGCTTTCACGGCCATACCCATCCCCCTTCTTCGCGTCGCACGGCCGCCGGTGGTGACGGCTCTCGACCGCTCGCCGCCGGCCCGGTGGCGCGACGCCGCGGTGCGGCCGTCGCTCGCCCTCTCGCGCCGGGGTACCCGGCCCGGCCCGGACAACCGCCCGCGGTCACGCTGCGCGGCGACGTATGCGGAGCGCTGACGGTCCGTCGGTCTGCGCGACCGCCCGGCGAACAGTGAGGTTGCCGTCGACGACCGGACCGGCGGAGCGGGGAAACGTATCCTGGGAGCACGCGTGTTCGAGGAACATCGTTTTTGAGGAACATCGTTTTCGGGGAAGACTCCCGTTCGGGAAGATCACCGTTCGGGAGCACGCCGTTCGAGCAAGACCGGTGCCGCGGTTTGCGCAGCACCGCGGTCGTTTCGCCGTCTGGTCGTGGGGTGGGCCGCCAGACTGGGCGAGGACCGCAGACGGGTTGGGGACAGCTCTGACAGGGGCACTGACGTGACCGAGACCGATCCGCTGGCCGGAACCGATCTGGCCACCGGTACAGCCACGCAACCGACACAGTCGGGTGCCATCCGGCCCGCGATCCTCACCGTTGACGACGACCCGAGTGTCTCCCGGGCGGTGGCGCGAGACCTGCGCCGGCGGTTCGGCGAGCGGTACCGCATCCTGCGGGCCGAGTCGGGCCAGCAGGCCCTGGACACGCTGCGCGAGCTGAAGCTGCGCGGCGGCCAGGTCTCGGTGATGATCGCGGACTATCGGATGCCGGGGCTCACCGGCATCGAGTTCCTCGAACAGGCGATGGATCTGTATCCCGACGCCAAGCGGGTGCTGCTCACGGCCTACGCCGACACCAGCGCGGCGATCGACGCGATCAACCTCGTCGACCTCGACCACTACCTGCTCAAGCCCTGGAACCCGCCGGAGGAGAAGCTCTACCCGGTCCTCGACGGGCTGCTCGACGCCTGGTGCCGCTCGGAGCGCCGGGCGGTGGTCGAGACGAAGGTCGTGGGTGACCGCTGGTCGGCCCGGTCGTACGAGGTCCGCGAGTTCCTGGCCCGCAACCAGGTGCCCTACCGGTGGTACCTCGCCGACGAGCCGGAGGGCCGCCGGTTGCTCGCCGCGGCCGCCCCCGCCGCCGTGTCCGCGCCGTCGAACGGGTCCGCGTCCTCGAACGGGTCCATGTCGACGGACGGGCCCCGGCTGTCGGACGCGTCCGGACTGTTGGACGGGTCCGAGCCGTTGGACGGGCCGGCGCCACACGGGCAGCCGTGGCCGTCGAGCCTCGCCGCCGCGGCGCTGCCGGTGGTCATCACGCCGGCCGGCGCCGCCCTCATCGATCCGACGGACGCCCAGATCGCGGCCGAGGTGGGCCTGCGCACCATCCCGGACGAGAACTTCTACGACGTCATCATCATCGGCGGCGGCCCGGCCGGGCTCGGCTCGGCGGTGTACGCGGCCTCGGAAGGCCTGCGGACCGTGCTGATCGAGCGCACCGCGACCGGCGGCCAGGCCGGGCAGAGCTCCAGGATCGAGAACTACCTCGGCTTCCCCGACGGGGTGTCCGGTGCCCAGCTCACCGATCGGGCCCGCCGCCAGGCCGTGAAGTTCTCGGCCGAGGTGATCACAGCCCGGGAGATCGTCGAGCTGCGGGCCGACGGGCCGGCGCGCACGGTCCGGTTCGCCGACGGCGGCGAGCTGAGCGCGCACACCGTCGTGCTGGCGACCGGTGTGGCCTATCGCCAGCTGCCGGCGCCTGGGCTCGCCGAGCTGACCGGCCGTGGCGTGTACTACGGCGCGGCGCTCACCGAGGCCGCCGGCTGCGTCGGTGAGGACATCTACGTCGTCGGCGGCGCCAACTCGGCCGGGCAGGCGGCGGTCTACCTGTCCCGGCACGCCAGGACGGTCACGATGCTCGTGCGCGGGCGGTCGCTGACGGCGTCGATGTCGCACTACCTGATCGAGCAGATCGCCGCCGTCCCGAACATCGTCGTGCGGACCTGTACCGAGGTGATCGCGGGCGAGGGCGACGAGCACCTGAGCGCGCTCACCTTGCGCGACAGCGGGACGGGCGTCACCGAGTCCGTGCCTGCCAGCCGGCTGTTCGTGTTCATCGGCGCGGCGCCGCGGACCGACTGGCTCGACGGCGTCGTCGAGCGGGACGGCCACGGCTTCGTCGTCGCCGGCCCCGACCTGGTCGCCGGCGGGCGCCGCCCGTCCGGCTGGACACTGGAACGGGATCCCTTCCACCTCGAGACCAGCCTGCCGGGAGTGTTCGTGGCCGGAGACGCGCGGTCGGAGTCCGTGAAACGAGTCGCCTCAGCGGTCGGCGAGGGCGCGATGGCCATCACGCTCGTGCACCGGTACCTCTCGTGAGCGCGGCGGCGGACCGAACCAGGGGGGTGCTGTGAGCGGCTTCGGAGCCGAGCAGGGTGGGCTGGCCGGCAAGGGGCTGCCCTGCACGATGGACGAGCTGCGGACGCTCTTCCTGTTCGAGAAGCTCGACGAGGACAAGCTGGCCTGGCTGTGTGAACGCGGCCGGGTCGTCGAGGTCGAGCCGGGCGACCTGACCGTCGAGGGCGAGCCGTCGCGATATCTCTTCGTGCTCCTCGAGGGCGAGGTGGCCATCCTCAAGCGGGTCAGCGGCGTCGACGTCGAGGTCAACCGCACCGGCCACCGCGGCGTCTACGGCGGTGCCTGGAACGCCTACCTCGGGGACCGGGTGCCACAGACGTATCCGCAGTCGATGCGGGCCACCCGGCGCTCCCGGCTCTTCGTGCTGGAAGCGGAGCAGTTCTCGTTCCTGATGCGGGACTGGTTCCCGATGGCCGTCCACCTGCTGGAGGGCCTGTTCTTCGGGATGCGCGGCGTCCAGGAGGCGGTCAGCCAGCGGGAGCGGCTGCTCGCGCTCGGCGCCCTCTCGGCCGGCCTGACCCACGAGCTCAACAACCCGGCCGCCGCCGCCGTGCGCGCGACCGCCGGGCTGCGCGAGCGGGTCGCCGGCATGCGGCACAAACTGGGCCTCATCGCCGCGGGCATCTACGACAAGTCCGTGCTTGTGACCCTCATCCGGCTTCAGGAGGAGGCGGCCGAACGGGTCGCGAAGAAGGCGACGCAGCTGTCCCCGCTGGAGGCGAGCGACCGCGAGGACGAGCTCGGCGACTGGTTCGACGACCACGGCATCGGCTTCGGCTGGGACGTCGCGCCGGTCTTCGTCCAGGCCGGTCTTGACGTCCCGTGGCTCGACCAGGTCGCGGAGCTGGTCGGCGGCGAGCACCTGGGCAGCGCGGTGCGCTGGCTCGGCTACACAGTCGAGACCGAGCTGCTGATGAACGAGATCGAGGACTCGACGACCCGGGTCTCGACGCTGGTCGGCGCCGCCCGGCAGTACTCGCAGCTCGACCGCGGCCCGTTCCAGACCGTCGACCTGCACGAGCTGCTCGACAGCACGCTGGTGATGCTCGCCCGCAAGATCGACGGCATCCAGGTGGTCAAGGACTACGACCGCTCGATCGCCCCGATCGGCGTCTACGCGGCCGAGCTGAACCAGGTGTGGACGAACCTCGTCGACAACGCCCTCGGCGCGATGGCGGGCACCGACGGCGGGACCCTCACGATCCGGACCTGGGAGAGCGACGGGTCGGTTTTCGTGGAAATCGGCGACACCGGCCCCGGGATTCCCGCCGACATCCAGGGCCGCATCTTCGAGCCTTTCTTCACCACGAAGCCGGTGGGCGAGGGCACCGGCCTCGGCCTCGACATCTCCTGGCGGATCGTCGTCAACAAGCATCACGGTGATTTGCGGGTAAGCAACTCCGAGCCGGGCGACACCCGTTTCGAGGTCCGCCTGCCCCGCACTCCACCGTCCTAGCGCCGCCCCCGACGAGGTTGGCCGGTTCCGGCCTCTCATGATCGCTGTTTCGGCCCTCCGGTGGTCGTCTGCGGCGCTGTTTCGTAGCCACCAGAGGGCGAAAACAGCGATCAAGGCGACGGGGTAGTTGCCGGTCGCGGCGCTGACTGGCACTTATTGGCGCCGGCGGCGAATTGCGACGGTGCTGTGGAACCGTCCGCAGGTTTGTGGAATAGGATCTCGCCCGTCAGTTGGGGATCGGCCGGTCGCCATGGCTCGCTTCGGCGGGCCGGCGGCCGAGGGCGGGCGGGGGAAATGCCTGACGACAGTGACGGCTGCCGTGTTCCAGCTACGGAACGTGGCGATACGGGGCGCGTCCGTGGTAGGTGACTACGGCCGGCAGGGCAGACCGGACGATACGGTCTCGTCCGGTTGGACGACATCTTGGCGGTCCAGCCGCGGAGACCGCGCGGAGCTGGATCTCCAGCTCTCGTCTCACGAGCAAAGTGTGCTGGTCGGGGAACTCGCTCGCCTTTATCCAAACGAGCTCGCCGCTCGACCGCTGCTCGAAGGTCACCTCAACCTGTCGATGTCGCGGTTGCCTAGCTTCGGCGTGGGTGGCCGGGCCGCGGAGGTCTGGTGGGCGATTATCCAGGACCTGGCCGCCGGCAAATCGAGGGTCTCGGCCCCGCTTCGAAAACTGCTGGTAGCGGCCCTGATCGACTATCCGTCGAACGGACCGCTGATGGGCCTCGCCCACTATCACCGCGTCCCGATCACGGTCGCACCGCCGACCCGGCGTGGTCCGGGCGAAAAGCCGCGGTACGAGCCTGCGGGACGCCCCTCAGGCTGGGGTCGGCCCCAGATCCTTTCCGCCGCGGCAGCCGCGGTCGCCATCGTCCTTGGGGTCACGATTGGGCTGATTACGATTCATCCCGGGTCGGGCCACGCAAATACCCCCAAGTCGTCGGCATCCGCCACTCCCGCCACCTTCCGTGCCGTGGGTCAACCGCTGACGGACGCCGGCGGCGAGGTCTGGTGGGTGTCGGTGACCCCCAACGGCCGCACCCTCGCCGCCGCCAGCGAGAAGGGCACGGTGCCCATCTGGGACGTCTCGCGGCCCGCGAAGCCGAGCCTGCTCACCTCCCTGCGCGCAGGCGACGGGCAGGGAGTGACGGAGGGGACGATGTCGGTCGCGTTCGCGCCCGGCGGGCTGACGCTCGCCACGGGAAGCAGGAACGGCACAGTCCAGCTCTGGAACACCTCCGACCCGTCCTCGGTGCAACCACGGGGTGGGCCGCTCGTCGGTGCGACCGACAATGACCCGGTGTGGGTGGTGGGGTTCACTCCGGCCGGGAACCTGCTCGTCAGCGGCGACCATAAGCACATGCTCCGGATGTGGAACGTGTCCGACCCCAACAACCCGGTGCCGTTGGGTGGCCCGTTCGACGGCACGAGCGGTGAGGTGTGGTCCGTAGGCTTCACTCCCGACGGGTCGCTCCTCGCGACCGGTGGCCAGGACGGCTCGGTCGGCCTGTGGGACACGTCCAACCCACACCAGCAACCGCACCTGGTAGGCAAGCTGCCCATTCAGACGACCACCGGCACCAAAGCGATCGAGTCGGTGTCCTTCACGCCCGACGGTCGCACGCTCGCCACGGCCAGCATCGACAAGTGGGTACGGCTGTGGGACGTCTCCATCCCGTCGAGCCCTCGCCTGCTCATCGCGATGGGTCAGCCCGGCGAGATGTGGGCGGCGGCGTTCTCGCGGGATGGCCAGACCCTCGCCGCCGCGGGCACCGATGGCGCCATCCGGCTGTGGGACGTATCCCACCCGGAAAGCCCAAAGGCGTTCGACAAGGCCCTGACCGGCCACAACGACACGGTGACCAAGCTGGCCTTCTTCCCCGACGGCCACACGCTGGTGAGCAGCAGCCGGGACGGGACGGTCCAGCTCTGGGCGACAGGCTGACGGGAGCGAGGCCCGCTGCGGCCTCCGCCACAGCTTGATCGCCGTCTTGGCCCTCGGATGGTCGTGAATCTGCGGCTGCCACGACCATCCGAGGGCCCAAACGCCGATTAACCGGCGACTTCCGGGGCCACGGTGCGGATGACCACGGCGATTTCGCGGTCAGTCTTCTTCTGACAGTTGTCGCCCGACGGTCGGGTCAGCCGCGGGCGGCTTCGGCCAGGAGATCCGCCACCGCTTCGAGGTCCTCGTCCGGGATGAGTCCCACCGTGACGCGCAGGTGGTGGGGGCCTAGCGGGGCGGCCTCGAACGGGGTGCCGGGGGCGGCGCCAATGCCTCGGGCGGCGAGGGAGACGAGGGCGACCTGCTCGTCGGCGACCTCCATCCAGAGGTTGATCCCGTCGGGAGCCTGGGCGCGGACGCCGCGGGCGGTGAGGGCCGCGGTCATGGCCTCGCGGCGGCGTGCGTAGACGGCGCGGGCGTGGGCGAGGGTCCGCTCGGTGTCGTCGTCGCCGAGGAGTTCGGCGAGGACAGCCTGCAGCAGGCGGCTCGACCAGCCGGGCCCGAGCATCCGGCGGGTGGCGAGGCCGGTCACGACCGACTCGACGCCGCCGACCGCGGCCAGCCGCAGGTCAGGGCCGTGGCTCTTCGAGAAGCTGTGGATGTGGACGGTCGAGCCGGGCAGATGCTGGCCGAGACTGATCGGCCGCGCGGTGGCGACGTCGCCGCTGTGGTCGTCCTCCACGACGGTGACGGCCCGGCCGGCGAGCAGGCCGGCCAGTTGCTCGGCCCGTCGAGCGGTCATGCTCACCCCGGTCGGGTTCTGCGCCCGCGGCTGTAAGAAGAGGGCGACCGGCTCAGCGCCGGTCGCGGCGCCGAGGGCGGCGCGCAGCGCCTCGGGCCGCACGCCCTCGTCGTCCAGCGGCAGCGCGACCACCTCGGCGCCGACGGCGTCCAGGAGGTCGAGCAGCGGCGGGAAGCAGGGGTTCTCGACGAGTACCCGGCTGCCGAAGCCGACCAGCTCCCTGGTCACCCGGTCGAGCCCGTCCATCGCGCCGTCGACGACGGTCAGCGCGGCCGGCGGGAAGGGCCAGCGGATCCGCAGCGCCTTCTCCAGCGCCGGGAGCACCGGGTCGTCCAGGTAGCTCAGGGTCAGATTGCCGCCCTGGGCGACGCGGGCCAGCACCGGCGCGAGGTCGGGCAGCAGTGCGGCGTCGGGGGTGCCGGTCGAGTAGTCGTGCGGCAGCCGGCCCGGGCTGCGGGTGATCCGGCGGTAGCGGCGCGGGTCGGCGGCGGCGGCCGGGCCGGCGAGCACGAACGTCCCGGCCCGGCCGCGCGGGGCGATCACGCCGGCGCGGGCCAGCGTGCGCCAGGCCTGGCTGACGGTGGTCGGGCTGATGCCGAGCTCGGTGGCGAGCTCCCGGACGGTCGGTAGGCGGGTCCCGGCCGGCAGCGCGCCCGCCATCACCAGCCGGCTGACGGTGCCCGCGATGCCGCGCGCGGACCGGTCCTCGACCGCCGCGGTGATCGTGCCGAGCATGCGTCCCCGTCTCCCGCCTGAAACAACCCGAACCGCCGCGTAACAAAATGAAACAGAAAGGCGATTGTCCGGCCCTCAGTGTGACAGTAGTCTGCGGTCACGCAAACCCCGCCTACCTGGGCGGATCCGGTCGCTGAGCGGGCCGTTCGTGTCGGCGGGTAGCGAACGCCAGCGTGGTGGGCGCGACGGGCCGGACGCTGAGAGTGTCGAGGTCGGGACTCTCGGGCGCCGTGCGCGTCGGCGCGTCCGGCGTCGTGTGCCAGGTCGGTCGCGCGTCAGGGTCTGTTGCGCGTCAGGGGCGGCGGAGGGGAGAGCAGCGATGAGCAGGGTGATCCGCGCGGCGCTCGTCCAGGCGAAATGGACGGGCGACAAGGAATCGATGATCAAGGCGCACGAGGACTACCTGCGCTCGGCCGCCGAGCAGGGCGCCAAGGTCATGTGCTTCCAGGAGCTGTTCTACGGCCCGTACTTCTGCCAGGTGCAGGACCCCGTGTACTACGAGTATGCCGAGGCGGTGCCCGGCCCGACCGTCGAACGGTTCCAGGCGCTGTGCGCCGAGCTCGGCGTCGTGCTCGTGCTGCCGGTCTACGAGCAGGAGCAGCCGGGCGTCCTCTACAACACCGCCGCCGTCATCGACGCGGACGGGTCGTACCTCGGCAAGTACCGCAAGACCCACATCCCGCACACGACCGGGTTCTGGGAGAAGTTCTACTTCCGGCCCGGCAACCTGGGCTACCCGGTGTTCGACACCGCGGTCGGCCGGGTCGGCGTCTACATCTGCTACGACCGGCACTTCCCGGAGGGCTGGCGGGCGCTCGGGCTGAACGGCGCCGAGCTGGTCTTCAACCCGTCGGCGACCTCGCGCGGCCTCTCGAACTACCTGTGGAAGCTCGAACAGCCAGCCGCCGCCGTCGCGAACGAGTACTTCATCGGCGCCATCAACCGCGTCGGCATCGAGGACCTGGGCGACGACGACTTCTACGGCACCTCGTACTTCGTAGACCCGGAAGGCAAGTTCGTCGGCGGCACCGCCGACCCCCACGAGCCCGAACTAATGGTCCGCGACCTGGACCTCGACCTCCTGACAACCGTCCGCAACCGCTGGGCCTTCTACCGCGACCGCCGCCCCGACCAGTACGGCGACCTGACCGCCCCATGACCCCCACCAACCCGATGAGGCCAGCTGTGATCTGCCGAGGAGCAGCGGCAGGAGACCACGCGGGCGCGGAGGCGCACCTCGCGGAGCCCCGCCCTGACGCGCCGAGGGTGGTTGTCTTCTGGCGAGGTGCAGCGGCGGGCGACCACGCGGGCGCGGAGGCGCGCCTCGCGGAGGCCCGTCCCACGAGCGAAGCGAAGTGGGCCGGGCCTCAGCGAGGTCGCCGGAGCGCCCGTGAGCGGAGGAGGACGGCGCGCGGAGGTCCCTTGCGAGCGAAGCGAGTAAGGGGCCGGAGCGCGCCGCCCGGACGGAGCGAACCATGAAGATGAAGACGCTAATCACCGGCGGAACCGTCGTAGGCCCGCTGGGCGCAACCCCGCAGGACGTACTCGTAGACGGCGAGACGATCGCCGCCCTCTACGCCCCGGGCGCCGCGGCCGGCGTCACCGCGGACACCATGATCGACGCGACCGGGAGGTATGTCGTCCCCGGCGGGGTGGACGTGCACACCCACATGAAGCTGCCGTTCGGCGGCACGTTCGCCTCGGACGACTTCGCCTCGGGCACGAAGGCGGCGGCCTGGGGCGGCACGACCACGATCATCGACTTCGCCGTCCAGCGCACCGGCGAGGTCGTCCAGGACGGGCTGGCCGCCTGGCACGCGCTGGCCGACGGCAACTGCGCGATCGACTACGGCTTCCACATGATCATGGGTGGGGTCGACGACGACGCGCTCAAGGCCATGGACTACCTCGTGGCGCACGAGGGGATCACCAGCTTCAAGCTGTTCATGGCCTACCCGGGCGTCTTCTACAGCGACGACGGCCAGATCCTGCGGGCGATGCAGAAGGCGACCGACAACGGCGCGCTGATCATGATGCACGCGGAGAACGGCATCGCGATCGACGTGCTCGCCGCCCAGGCGGTCGCCCGCGGGCAGACCGACCCGATCTACCACGGCATTACCCGGCCGTCGGCGCTGGAGGGCGAGGCGACCCATCGGGCGACCGTGCTCGCCCAGGTCGCCGGGAACACCCCGCTGTACTTCGTCCACATGTCGGCGTCCGAAGCGCTGGCGCATGTCTCGGCGGCGCGGTCGGCGGGGCGCAACGTGTTCGCCGAGACCTGCCCGCAGTACCTGTACCTGACGCTGGAGGACCAGCTCGGCGCGCCCGGCTTCGAGGGGGCGAAGTGGGTGGCCTCGCCGCCGCTGCGCCCGCGTGACGAGCCGCACCGCGACGACCTGTGGCGCGGCCTGCGCACCGACGATCTCGCGGTCGTCTCCACCGACCACTGCCCGTTCTGCTTCAAGGACCAGAAGGAGCTCGGGCGCGGGAACTTCACCAAGATCCCGAACGGGATGGGGACGGTGGAGCACCGGATGGACCTCGTCTACCAGGGCGTCGCGACCGGGAAACTGTCGCTGGAACGCTGGGTGGAGACCTGTTCGACGACGCCAGCCCGGATGTTCGGCCTCTACCCGAAGAAGGGCGTGATCCAGCCCGGCTCGGACGCGGACATCGTGCTCTACGACCCGCGGGCGACGACCACGATCAGCGCGGCCACGCATCACATGAACATCGACCATTCGGCCTGGGAGGGCTTCGAGATCGCCGGGAAGGTCGAGACGGTGCTGTCCCGGGGCAGTGTCGTCGTCGCGGACGGCGCCTTCCACGGCCGCTCCGGCCACGGCCAGTTCCTGCGCCGCGGCCTCTCCCAGTACCTGCGTTGACAGCCCCGCCGGGCGCCGACGCTCGACCAGTGGCGCAACCCACAACCGCTGCGCGAAGGCGGTCCACGGGATACGAAAGGAGCTAAGTAAACGCTCAGTTTGGTGGCGCGGGCGATGCCGGCCAGGATGGGCGTGTCAGGACGAACGGCACCGGGAGAGGTCACCATGCGGGAAATCGGGCACTGGATCGATGGCAAGGCGGTGGCGGGCGGCTCCGGCCGGTTCGGGCCGGTGTGGAACCCGGCGACCGGTGAGCAGGCCGCGCAGGTCGCCCTGGCGAGCCTCGAGGAGATCAACGCGGCGGTCGCGAGCGCCAAGGCGGCGTTCACCGGCTGGCGCAGCACCGGCCTCGGCCGCCGGGCCGAGGTGATGTTCCGGTTCCGTGAGCTGCTGTACGCCAACCGGACCGAGCTCGCGAAGCTCATCACCGCCGAGCACGGCAAGACCGTCGACGACGCGCTCGGCGAGATCGCGCGCGGCCTGGAGAACGTTGAGTTCGCCTGTGGCGCGCCGAGCCTGCTGCGCGGCGGCTTCTCCGAGCAGGTGTCGACCGGCGTCGACGTCCACGAGATCCGTCAGCCGCTGGGCGTCGTCGCGGGCATCACCCCGTTCAACTTCCCGGCGATGGTCCCGCTGTGGATGCTGTCGAACGCGCTGGCCTGCGGCAACGCGTTCATCCTCAAGCCCTCCGAGCGTGACCCGTCGGCGTCGCTGCTGCTCGCCGAGCTGCTCGCCCAGGCCGGCGTGCCGGACGGTGTGTTCACCGTGCTCCAGGGCGACAAGCTCGCCGTCGACACGCTGCTCACCCATCCGGACGTCGAGGCGCTCAGCTTCGTTGGTTCGACCCCGATCGCCCGCTACGTCTACGAGACGGGCACCGCGGCCGGCAAGCGGGTGCAGGCCCTCGGCGGCGCGAAGAACCACATGATCGTGCTGCCGGACGCGGACATCGCGGCCGCGGCCGACGCCGCTGTCTCGGCTGGCTACGGCTCCGCCGGTGAGCGCTGCATGGCGGTCTCCGTCGTCGCCGCGGTCGGTGACTCCGCCGACCCGCTGGTCGAGGCGATCGCCGAGCGCGTCCGCAAGATCAAGGTTGGCCCGGGCCTCGACCCGGACAGCGAGATGGGCCCGGTCATCACCCGCGAGGCCCGCGACCGGGTCGCCGGCTACCTGGAAACCGCCAAGACCGACGGCGCCACCCTCGTCATCGACGGCCGCGACGACCCGATCTCGTCTGGCCCCGGCTTCTTCCTCGCCCCGAGCCTGATCGACAACGTGTCGACGACCAGCACGGTCTACACCGACGAGATCTTCGGCCCGGTCCTCGCGGTGGTCCGCTGCGAGACCTACACCGAGGCGGTGAAGCTCGTCGAGGACAACCCGTACGGAAACGGCGTCGCGATCTACACCCGCGACGGCGGCGCCGCGCGCCGGTTCACCTTCGACGTCCAGGCCGGCATGGTCGGCGTCAACGTGCCGATCCCGGTGCCGGTGTCGTACTACAGCTTCGGCGGCTGGAAGGCGTCGCTATTCGGCGACCTGCACATGTACGGCCCCGACGGCATCCGCTTCTACACCAAGACCAAGGTCGTCACCACCCGCTGGCCCGACCCGGCGACGAGCTCGGTCGAGCTGGGCTTCCCCAGGACGCGGTGATTTTGGGGCCTAGGTAGGAGGTTGTTTCTTGGTTCGCGGCGTCCGGGCGCCGCCCTCCGGCCCCAATCCTCGCTTCGCTCCGGTTGGGACCTCCGGGCGGCGTCCTCCGCCGCGAACGGGCTTCGCTCCGTCCGGTGGGCCAGTCAGGCACTTCGCTTCGCTCGTGCCTGCTGGCCCACCGGACTACGCGAAGCCTTGGGGTACAGCTCGATCGGTAGGGCGGTCAGACCAGGGCTCTAGGCCATACCACATAAAACGTGACGGACTGGGAGGCGATTACGTGGACATCGGAGTTGTGCTGCAGACGAATCCGCCGGCCTCTCGGGTGGTGGAGCTGGCTCGGCAGGCCGAGACGCTTGGGTTCTCGCATGTGTGGACGTTCGACTCCCATCTGCTGTGGGAGGAGCCGTTCGTCATCTACAGCCAGATCCTGGCCGCCACTCGCAAGGTGCTGGTCGGTCCGATGGTCACCAACCCGGCGACCCGGGACTGGACGGTCACCGCCTCGCTGTTCGCCACGCTCAACGAGATGTACGGCAACCGGACCATCTGCGGCATCGGCCGCGGTGACTCCGCCGTCCGGGTCCTCAACGGCAAGCCGACCACGCTCGCGACGCTGCGGGACTGCGTCGGGGTCGTCCGCGAGCTGGCCAATGGGCGCGAGGCCGAGGTCAACGGCACGAAGCTGCGTTTCCCCTGGGGCCTCGACTCCCGGCTGGACATCTGGGTCGCCGGCTACGGCCCGAAGGCGCTGGCGCTGGCCGGCGAGATCGGCGACGGCTTCATCCTGCAGCTCGCCGACCCGGACATCACCGCCTGGACGATCGACGCCGTGCGCACCGCGGCGGCCGCCGCCGGCCGCGACCCGGCGACCGTGAAGATCTGCGTCGCGGCGCCCGCCTACGTCGGGCCGGGTGACGCGGCTTCGCTGGCCCACCAGCGTGACCAGTGCCGCTGGTTCGGCGGCATGGTCGGCAACCACGTCGCCGACCTGGTCGGCCGCTACGGCGCGGGCGGCTCGGCCATCCCCGCGGCGCTCACGTCCTACATCGAGGGCCGCACCGGCTACGACTACAACGAGCACGGCCGCGCCGGGAACACCCACACCGCGTTCGTGCCGGACGAGATCGTCGACCGGTTCTGCCTGCTCGGACCGGCCGAGGCGCACGTCCGGCGGCTGACCGAGCTGGCGGCGCTCGGCGTCGACCAGTTCGCCGTCTACCTGCAGCACGACGCCAAGCTCGCGACCCTGGAGGCATACGGCGAGCAGGTGATTCCCGCGATCGCCGAGCACATCCGGGCGAAGAGCCCCGCGGCCGGTCCCGAGGCGCCATGACCATTACGGCCTCCATCGACGAGTCGGCCGCCACCGCCGCGCTCGGCGGCAGGGACGCGGCCCCGCCCGTTCCCGCCGTCGGCGGCTGGGGTGAGCGGCTGCGCCGCGCCGGGCTCGCGGTCGTCGCGGTGGTGCTGGTCTGCGCGGTCTGGGAGCTGTACAAGCTCGTCGGCTCGCCGCACGGCGGCCGGGTCCTCGGCGTGCCCGTGCTGCCGCGCAACGACGACGTCTCCATGCCGCACGTCTGGTCGGTGCTCGCCCAGCTCGGCCACCAGGAGGTCGCGGCCGACGGCAGCCAGACGGTCGGGCTGGCCGTGCTCAAGGGCATCTGGTACACGCTGCGGGTCGCCGTGGTGGGCCTGCTGGCCGGCGTCGTCGTCGGGGTGTTGCTCGCCGTCCTGATGGCCCGCCTGCGGATCGTCGAGCGCGGGCTGCTGCCGTACATCATCGCCAGCCAGACCGTGCCACTGATCGCGCTGGCCCCGCTGGTCGCCGGGTGGAGCGGCCAGCTGCACCTCGGCGCGCTGCGCTGGCAGGACTGGATGACGGTCTCCCTGATCGCCGCGTACCTGGCCTTCTTCCCGGTGGCGATCGGGATGCTGCGCGGCCTGCAGTCGCCGGCGGCGAGCTCGGTCGAGCTGATGCGCAGCTACGCCGCGTCCTGGTGGCAGACGCTGCTGCGGCTACGGCTGCCGGCGTCGGTCCCGTTCCTGCTGCCGGCGCTGCGGCTGGCCGCCGCCTCGGCCGTCATCGGGGCCATCGTCGCCGAGATCTCCACCGGAACCTCCGGCGGTGTCGGACGCTTGATCATCGCCTACTCCCAGTCCGCGACCAGCGATTCGACCAAGCTCTACGACGCCGTCCTCGGCGCGGCCGTCACCGGCCTGCTCGTGGCCGGGCTGGTCTCGCTGGTCGAGCTGGCGCTGACCCGGCGGCCGGGCCAGCCACGGCCGGGCACCGGTCGGGCCGGCTCCGGGCCAGCGTCGGACGTACCTTCCCCGAAGACCCAGAAGGTGACGACATGACCGCGCGACCCGCTGGCGGACCTCCCGGATCGTCGGCGGTCGAGACCAGCCCCGGCGCTCCCGCGGCGGACGCGCCCGCCGCGCCGGTACCCCGTGAGGAGGACCGCCCTGCCGGCGGCGCGAACCCGGCCGCCGCGGTGCCGGCCGTCGCGGTGCACGGGGTGGACAAGGTCTTCCCGGTGGCCGGCGGTGGGGCCACCGTCGCCCTCGCCGGCATCGAGCTGACGGTCGCGCCCGGCGAGTTCGTCTCGCTGATCGGCCCGTCCGGCTGCGGCAAGTCGACGCTGCTGCGCCTGGTCGGCGATCTCGTCGAGCCGACGCGGGGCGAGGTGCTGGTCTTCGGTGAGCCGGCCCGGGCCGCCCGGGCCGCGCGGCGCTACGGCATCGCGTTCCAGCAGGCCGGGCTGCTGGAGTGGCGCACGGTCGCCGGCAACGTCGAGCTGCCGCTGCAGGTGCACGGCGTGAGCAGGAAGGAGCGCCGGGCCAGGGCCCGCGAGCTGCTCGACCTGGTTGGCCTCGGTGACTTCGCCGGGCACTGGCCGGCCCAGCTGTCCGGCGGCATGCAGCAGCGGGTGGCGATCGCCCGCGCGCTGGCCGAACACCCGCCGCTGCTGCTGCTCGACGAGCCGTTCGGCGCCCTGGACGAGATGACCCGGGAGCGGATGCAGAGCGAGCTGGCCCGGATCCGCTGGGAGACCGGGACCACGGTCATCCTGGTCACCCACTCCATCCCGGAGGCGGTGTTCCTCTCCGACCGGGTCGCGGTGATGTCGCCCCGCCCCGGCCGGATCACGGACATCATCGACGTGGACCTGCCCGGCCGGCTCGGCGCGGCCCGGGTTGGCGACGGCGTACCGGCTGGTCCGGCGGCACCGGGGGAGACCGGCGGGCCGACAGCCGTCGACGCCGATGACGTGCGCGAGCAGGCCGCGTTCTTCGCCGCCGTGACCGCCGTGCGCGAGGCACTGCGGGCCGGAGGCGGGGCATGAGCCCGGCCCCGGACGGCGCTGGCCCGGCGGCCGGGCGGGACCGCGACGCCACCCGTCTCGCCAGATGGACCCGGGCTCGTCTCGCCGTCGTCCTGCCGCCGGTGGTGGTCGGCGTCGTCGGCCTGGCGGCCTGGGAGGGCTACGTCCGGGCGAACCACATCCAGCCGTACCTGCTGCCCGCTCCGTCGGAGATCTGGACGCAGTTCCGGCACAGCTTCCGGGTCATCGTCCAGACGTCGCGGGCGACCGGGGCGAACGCGGTCGTCGGCCTCGCGGTGGGCCTCGTCGCCGGACTGCTCGCGGCGGTCGTCGCCGCCAGGTCGAAGATCGCCGACGGGCTGCTCGGGCCGCTCGCGGCGGCGATGAACGCCGTGCCGATCATCGCCTTGGCCCCGCTGTTCAACACGATGTTCTCGACGACGTCCGCGGTGCCGCGAAGGCTCGTGGTCGCGATCGTCGTCTTCTTCCCGGTGTTCGTGAACACCGTGCGGGGGCTGCGGCAGGTGCCGGACGTGCAGCGGGAGCTGATGCGCTCGCTGGCCGTCGGGCCGTGGCGGTTCGCCCGGACGGTCCAGCTGCCGGGGGCCGTTCCGTACATCTTCACCGGCTTCCGGCTGGCGTCGTCGCTGGCCGTGATCGCGGCGGTGGTGTCCGAGTACTTCGGCGGGCGGCAGAACGGGCTCGGCTCGCGGATCACCTCGGCGGCGTCGAACACCGCGTATCCCCGGGCCTGGGCCTTCGTGGCCGCGGCCTGCGTGCTCGGGCTCGTCGTCTACCTCGTCGCCGGGCTGCTGGAGTGGCTCGCGACCCCCTGGCGGCGGGGCGGGCGCTCACTGACCCTCTGACGATCAACTGCATAGGCGGCAGACAAGCGGCGGACCGGGCCGCCGGGCGGGCGGCGTGGCCCGTGGACATCCGGTTCGTCGGCGGGCGGCGCGGCCCGGTGGATCTTCTTCGCGAGGTACGGGCGGCGTGGCCCGCGATGTCGGCTGGAGAGCCGCGTCGGGCCTGAAGCGTCGTCACTGGCGCGCCCGGCGCGGCCAGGGAGTACCGGAGGGGTACATGAAACGACGGTTGGCCGGGGGGCTTGCCGCGGGACTCGCCGTGGCGCTCGCGCTCGCGGCGTGTGGGTCGAGTTCCGGCGGCGGCAGCACGGGAAGCACGTCCTCGGGACTGACGCCGGTGAAGCTGCAGCTGCAGTGGTTCACCCAGGCACAGTTCGCCGGCTACATCGCGGCGGAGAAGAAGGGTTACTACAAGGACGCCGGCCTCGATGTGAAGATCCTCGAGGGCGGCACCGACATCGTCCCGCAGACCGTGTTGGCGCAGGGCAAGGCGGACTACGCGATCGCCTGGGTGCCCAAGGCGCTGGCGTCCCGGGAGCAGGGCGCGCAGATCACCGACGTCGCGCAGATCTTCCAGCGGTCCGGCACGCTGCAGGTCAGCTTCAAGGACAAGAACATCACCGGGCCGGCCGCCCTGAAGGGCAAGAAGGTCGGCGACTGGGGCTTCGGCAACGAGTACGAGCTGTTCGCCGGCATGACCAAGGCCGGGGTCGACCCGTCCAAGGACATCACGCTGGTCCAGCAGCAGTTCGACATGAAGGGCCTGATCTCGGGTGACGTCGACGCCGCCCAGGCCATGAGCTACAACGAGTACGCCCAGGTGCTGGAGGCGACGAACCCGGCGACGGGCAAGCTCTACCAGCCGAGCGACTTCAACGTCATCAACTGGAACGACGTCGGCACCGCGATGCTGCAGGACGCCATCTGGGCCAACACCTCCAAGCTGCAGAGCGACAAGAAGTACCAGGACACGACGACGAAGTTCGTCGAGGCCTCGATCAAGGGCTGGATCTACTGCCGGGACAACGCGGCCGACTGCCGTGACCTGGTCGTCGCCGCGGGCTCGAAGCTCGGCGCCAGCCACCAGCTCTGGCAGACGAACGAGGTCAACAAGCTGATCTGGCCGTCGCCGAACGGCATCGGCCTGGTGGACAAGGCGGCCTGGGACCAGACCGTCTCGGTCGCCAAGGGCACCAAGAACGCCGACGGGCAGACCGTCCTCACCAAGGACCCCGAAGGTCTCGCCTACACGAACGACTACGTCAACAAGGCGCTGGCCGACCTGAAGGGCAGCGGCGTCGACGTCGTCGGCAGCGGCTTCAAGCCCCAGACCGTCACCCTGGCGGCGAACGGAGCCTGAACCGCGCCGGCCCGCTCTCGACCGGTTCCCGCCGGCCGAGGGCGGGCCGACACCACGATCACCCGGCTTGCCCGGCGGCGCGCACCCCACCCGCGCCCGCCGGGCGAGCCGGTCCGGTGTGTCGGGCATCCTGTCGCCGTGGGCTGTCCGCGGCCTCAACCTCGGGTTTCCTTAGGGGCGAGAATTTCCATCGGCCGGCGAACGGCGCACGGGTACGCTCTCGGACCCTCGATCAGGCCCTCGATGACAGTCCGTGGGCGGCAAGGAGGCAGCGGGTCATGACCAGCAGCACCTACGACGACGACCGCAAGCACGTCTTCCACTCCTGGTCGGCGCAGGCGGCACTGACCCCGCTGGTGGTGAACCGGGCCGAGGGCAGCTGCTTCTGGGACGAGTCCGGCCGGCGCTACCTGGACTTCTCGTCCCAGCTTGTGAACGCCAACATCGGCCATCAGCATCCGAAGGTGATCGAGGCGATCATCGAGCAGGCCGGCAAGCTGACCACGATCGCCCCGTTCCACGCGAACGAGGCCCGTTCGGAGGCGGCCCGGCTCATCGCGTCGCATGCCCCCGGCGACCTGGACAAGGTCTTCTTCACCAACGGCGGCGCCGAGGCGACCGAGAACGCGGTGCGGATGGCCCGACTCGTCACCGACCGCCACAAGATCCTCACGACCTACCGCTCGTATCACGGCGCCACCGGTGGCTCGATCGTCCTGACCGGCGAGCCACGCCGCTGGGCGAGCGAGCCCGGCATCCCGGGCGTGGTCCATTTCCACGGCCCCTACCCGTACCGTTCGCCCTTCTACGCCGACAGCGTCGAGCAGGAGGGCGAGCGGGCCCTCGCGCACCTCGCCGAGGTGATCGCCCTGGAGGGCCCGCAGACCGTGGCCGCGGTGCTGCTGGAGACGGTCGTCGGCACGAACGGCATCCTCGTGCCGCCGGACGGCTACCTGGCCGGGGTGCGCGAGCTGTGCGACCGGCACGGCATCCTGCTGATCCTGGACGAGGTGATGTCCGGCTTCGGGCGGTGCGGCGAATGGTTCGCCGCCGATCACTGGAACGTCGTGCCCGACCTGATCTGCTTCGCCAAGGGCGTGAACTCGGGCTACGTCCCGCTGGGCGGCGTCATCATGGGCCCGAAGGTCGCCGACGCGTTCGCGACCCGCCCCTACCCGGGCGGTCTCACCTACTCCGGCCACCCGCTGGCCTGCGCCGCCGCGGTCGGCTCGATCCGGGCCTTCGAGGAGGAGGGCATCGTCGAGCACGCCCGGATGCTCGGAACCGACGTCATCGGCCCGGAGCTGGCGAAGCTCGCCGTCAACCACCCGAGCGTCGGCGAGGTCCGCGGCCTCGGGGTCTTCTGGGCCATCGAACTGGTCCGCGACCGGGAGACCCGCGAGCCGCTGGTCCCGTTCAACGCGGCAGGCCCCGACGCGGCCCCGATGGCAGCGTTCATCGGTGCCTGCAAGGAACGCGGCCTCTGGCCCTTCACCCACTTCAACCGGACCCACGTCGTCCCGCCATGCACCATCACCGTCGACGAGCTCCGCGAGGGCCTGGCCATCCTCGACGACGCCCTTACCGTCGCGGACAGCTACTACACCGGCTGAGGCGGCCCGAGTCGTCCCTGGTGGTCGGGAAATCCCAGGACTGGTGACCACCAGGGATGACTTACCTCCCGGCTTACAGTCCCTTCGCTCGTGCCGTGACGGATCTCACCCGCACCCCCGTCGACCCCCGAAAAAGTCCGTGGCCTGCCCGGATGTGCCGACTCCACCCGGCGAGCCCCTTTTGATCTTGTTTGTCCGGGACGGTAGGGTTGTCTCCGTGCGGCAGCCGTTTCCCCATCCGGACCGTGACCCGTGTTGGGATCCGTGGTCGCGCCAGCCCGAAGGCGCCAAGGGTTCCCGCCTCCGGATGGTGGACGCGGCAGGGGGCATCTCTTTGGTCGTTCGCCCCGGTGACCCGGTGGCCCTCGGATCGGTGTGAGCGGCCCGTTGTCGGTGGGCGACGATTGTCACAACGGCGTCACAGTTGTGTCCCGCCGGCTGTCTGGACGATGTCCGTATCACAGCCGTGGTGTCTGCATCATGTCGCCGCTGTGTCATTCCGGCCCGATTCACAGCCGTAAATCAAATGAATGGTTGGCCGGGCGCCGCAAGATGCGCTCTGGGTAATCGTTCCGTACCCTTCGGTGGACGGGTATCGGCCGTGCGCCACCGGCGTAGGTGCCTGATGTCATCCACCTGACCATGGACTGGATCGTCGGGGGGCGGTGAAATGATGGGGCTGCCCTTGGCGGGTGTGGCGTCGACGCGGACCCGCGACTCGAGGATGGCCGCAAGGGTGTTGTCGGGCAGTTGGGATTTCTGGGGGGTCGTCACGTCTCCCCGTCACCCTGGGTGGGTGGCCCCGCGACCGCCGGCCGTGACGCGGTCGGACGCACAGTGGGCCTGGCGCCCGACGCGACCGGAGGTGTTTAAGGCGTGAGCACCCGCTCTCGTCCTGCTGTCCAGGATCGGGCTTCCCGGCCGGTGATCAGCAGGGCCCGGGCGGCCGCGTCCGCTCCCTGGCCACCGCGGACGGCACTCGTCACCGGTGCCTCCAGCGGGATCGGCCGCGCGGCCGCACTCCGGCTGGCCCAGGACGGCACCAAGACTCTCTTGGTCGGCCGCAACGGAGTCGCCCTCGACGAGGTTGCCGCCGCGACTGGCGGCCACCGGTTCGCGACCGACCTGACAGCCGTGGGCGCGGAGACCGCCGTCGCCTCCCGGGCCACCGAACTGCTCGGTGACGTCGACCTGCTGGTCCTGTCGGCCGGAATCGGCGCGGCAGGACCCTTCGAGGTGATGTCCCCGAACGCGCTGCGGGATCTGGTCACCGTCAACGTGCTCGCACCGATGATGTTGGTCCGCGCGGTCCTGCCGGCGATGCTCGACCGCGGCGAGGGCCGCATCCTGCTGGTGGGCAGTGTCGCGGGCGCGCTGGGGGTGCGGGGCGAGGTGGCCTACTCCGCCAGCAAGGCGGCGCTGGTCGGATTCGCCGACGCGCTGCGCTCCGAGGTGCGAGGTCGCGGCATCGTGGTGACGCTCTGCTTACCAGGCGCCGTGGACACACCGTTCTTCCACCGCCGCGGCGCCCCGTACGTCCGCCGTTGGCCCAAGGCGATGCCCCCGAGCCGGGTCGCGGACCGCATGCTTGCCGGCGTCGCGCGCGGCAGCGCCGAGGTGTGGGTGCCAGGCTGGATGTCCCTGGCCGCGCGCGTGCACGGAGCGGCGCCGCCGCTCTACCGCAGGTTGGCGAATGTGTTCGGATAGCGAGCGCGCCGGTCGCCGGCCCGCCGCCGGCGACCTCACGCCGCCCTGACCCGGCGCGCGCCCACCGGCCCGGCTTCCCCTCGACCCCTCAGCAGCGGGCGGACCCGTGCCAACCCCCCGACCAGGAACCTGGCCGCGGCCGCGGGTCCCCGAGACTTCAGGAGAACGAGAGGCGCATGACCCCCATCGACGCCCGGACCGCCGCCCCCGGCCGGCGGGCAGAGCCGGCCGGTATCACCGATATCGCGACCTCCACCGATGAGGTGCTGCGCGCCGCGTACGGCGAGAACTTCCCCGTGTCGCCCGTGGTGCTGCCCGCCGCCATCCGTGAGCACTTCAAGGCCATCTACGGGTTCGCCCGGCTGGTCGACGACATCGGCGACGAGGCCCCCGGCGACCGGCTCGCCCTGCTTGACGAGCTCGCGGCCGACCTGGAGCGGATCTGGACCGGCGCGGGGCCGAGCTTGCCCGTGCACCAGCGGCTGGCGACGACGGTGGCGGCCTGCGACCTGCCCGCCGAGCCCTTCCTGCGGCTGATCGAGGCGAACCGGCTGGACCAGCGGGTCACCCGCTACCCGACCTTCGACGACCTGCTGCGCTACTGCACCCTGTCGGCCGACCCGATCGGGCGCATGGTGCTCGGCGTGCTCGGCCGGGCGACCCCCGACCGGCTGATCCTCTCCGACCGGGTCTGCACCGCGCTGCAGATCGCCGAGCACCTGCAGGACGTCGCCGAGGACTACGCGGCCGGGCGGATCTACCTGCCGCTCGAGGACCTCGACACCTTCGGCGTCGCCGAGAGCGACCTCGCGGCGCCGACCGCGTCGCCGGCGCTGCGCAACCTGATGGCCTTCCAGGTCGCCAGGGCGACCACGGTCCTCGACCAGGGCGCCCCGCTGGCCAGCCTGCTGGACGGCCGGATGCGGCTGGCCATCGCCGGCTTCATCGGCGGTGGCCGCGCGGCGCTGCACGCGGTCCGCCAGGCCGGCTACGACGTGCTCGGCGGCGCGCCGAAGGCGAGCAAGCCCCGGCTGGCCGGCGCCGCCATGTGGGTCGCGGTCCGTTCGTACTCGCCGTCGATGCGTGCCGGCGCCGCCGGGGCCGGCGGCCTGCCACCGTTGTGCGAGCCGCCGCCGCCGTCCCCGAACCCGCCCCGGGCCACGGCCGCCTCCGCGGTTTCCGCTGCGGCCGTGACGGAACCGGCGCTCGCGACGGCGAAGGACCGGGCCGCCACCTCGGTGCCAGCCCCGACCGTGGCAGTGACCACCCTTTCGGGCGTAGTGACCGGCGCCGACCTGGGGAACACCGAGAGCAGGTCCGTGAACGGGCCGGCCAGCGCCTGGCCTGCGATGACTGAGGCTGACAGCCGGCACAGCCGGCGAGGTGACGAGGGGGAGGCCTCATGACCGCCGCCGCGTCCCGACCCACGGTGACCGAGGCGTACGCGGCCTGCGAGGAGATCACCAAGCAGGCGGCGAAGAACTTCTCCTACGGGATCAGGCTGCTGCCGGCGGACCGGCGCGCCGCGCTGTCGGCCGTCTACGCGTTCTCCCGCCGCCTCGATGACATCGGCGACGGGGACCTCCCGGACGACCAGAAGGTCGAGGGGCTGGCCAAGGCCCGCGCCGACATCCGCGGCCTCGACCCGAACAGCTCCGACCCGGTGCTCGTCGCGCTCGCCGACGCCGCGAAGCGCTTCCCGATCCCGCTGGAGGCGTTCATCGAGCTCGCGGACGGCGTCGAGAGCGACATCGTCCCGAGCACCTACGACACGTTCGACGACATGGTCGGCTACTGCCGGCTGGTCGCCGGCACGATCGGCCGGCTCTCGCTCGGCATCTTCGGCACGACGGAGGCCGCCAGCCGCCGCGACGCCCCCGCGATCGCCGACGCCCTCGGCGTCGCGCTGCAGCAGACGAACATCCTGCGCGACGTGCGGGAGGACCTGCTGGGCGGGCGCACCTACCTACCGCAGGCGGAGCTCGCCGCGGCCGGGGTGAAGCTGGCCGTCGACGCGGACGGCGTGCTCGGCGGCCCGCGGGACGCGCTCGTCGACTACCTGCGGATGGGCACCGCGCGCGCCGAGGAGTGGTACTCCCGCGGCCTGGTGCTGCTGGACCTGCTCGACCGGCGCAGCGCCGCCTGCTGCGGTGCCCTCGCCGGGATCTACCTGCGGCTCAACCGCCGGATTCAGGCCGAGCCGGCGGCCGTGCTCACCCAGCGGGTGTCCCTGCCCGCCAGGGAGAAGGCGCTGGTCGCCGCCCGCAGCCTTGCCGGCCGGCCCGAGCGTGCCCGCCCGGCGGCCCCTGGTGCGGGAGGTGCGGCCTCGTGACGGCGCAGACGCGCGTGACACGGCCGCGGCTCGTCGTCGTCGGCGGCGGCCTGGCCGGCCTGACCGCCGCGCTGGTGGCCGCGGACAGCGGCGTCGACGTGGTGCTGCTGGAGGCCCGGCCCCGCCTGGGCGGCGCGACCGCGTCGTTCGACCGCAAGGGCCTGTGGGTCGACACAGGGCAGCACGTGTTCATGCGCTGCTGCACGGCCTACCGGGGCTTCCTGAACCGGCTCGGCGTCGAGCACCAGACCACGCTGCAGGAGCGGCTGGACGTCCCGGTGCTGCTCGGGGACCGGCTCGGCACGCACGCCCGGCTGCGCCGGACGAAGGCCAGGCTGCCCGCGCCGCTGCACCTGGCCCCCGCGCTGCTCGGCTACAAGGCGCTGGCGCCCGCCCAGCGGGTCACCGCGGCGCTGGCCGCGTTCCAGCTCGGCCGGCTCGACCAGCGGTCACCGGCCGTCGACGGCCGGTCGTTCGGCGACTGGCTGACGGCGCATCGGCAGGGCCCGACGGCCACCGAGACGCTCTGGGAGCTGCTCACCGTCGCCACGCTGAACGTGCCGGCGGGGGAGGCCTCGCTGGGCCTCGCGGCGAAGGTGGTGCGCACGGGGCTGCTGGAGCGGGCGGACGCGGCCGACATCGGCTGGGCCGACGTGCCGTTGCAGCAGCTGCATGGCGAGGCCGCGGCCAAGGCGCTCGCCGACGCCGGCGCCGACGTGCGTACCAACGTGAAGGTCCGCTCGATCACCCGGACGGACGCCGGCTACGAGGTGGCGATCGCGAGCGGCGCCGGCCGGTCCGACTCGGCGGTGCTGACCGCCGACGCCGTGGTGCTCGCCGTGCCACCGCCGGCCGCCGCCGAGCTGCTGCCGCCCGGGGCCCATCCGGACCCGGCCGGCCTGACGGAGCTGGGCACCTCGCCGATCGTGAACATTCACATGATCTTCGACCGCAAGGTGATCGACGGGCCGTTCCTGGCCGTCACCGGTTCGCCGATCCAGTGGATCTTCGACCGGACCGGGGCGTCCGGACTGTCCGGTACCGGCATGGCGCCGCCAGGTTCGCAGTACGTGGCGCTCTCCCAGTCCGCCGCCGAGCCGTGGATCGACCGGCCGGCCGGCGAGCTCGGTGACGAGTTCGTCGCCGAGATGCGTCGCATCCTGCCCGCGGCGCGGGACGCGAAGCTCGTCGAGGTCTTCGTGACGAGAGAGCGCACGGCAACGTTTCGCCAGGCGCCCGGATCGCTCGCTCTTCGCCCGGGAGCGGCCACCGCTCTGCCCGGGTTCGCCCTGGCCGGCGCGTGGACCGACACCGGCTGGCCGGCGACCATGGAGGGAGCTGTGCGTAGCGGGCTCGCTGCTGCCCGTGAGACGCTGGCCAGCGTGGGGGTGAACGCACGCGAGCCGGGGACGGTTTCGGGCGATGTCACCTGGCCGCGTCTGGGGACCACGCCGACCAGATCAGACGTTCAGCCCACCAGCCCACCAGTCCCGGCGCAGCCCACTTTGGCCGTCAAGGCCGCCACCGCGCCCGGGAGCGAGACCGCGACCGATCCTGGTGCCTCGACGGGTACCAGCTCGGCATCCACGCCGACCACGAACAGCGTTGGGAGTAACCCGGCATGACCATGACGGTTCCGGAGGCCATCGAGCGTGGTCGGACGCTAACCGTTCCCGCGTTGCGCCAGACGGTCGCGCGGCTGCACCCGCGTCTTCGGCACGTCGTCGAGTACCACCGCGGCTGGGTCGACGCGGACGGCAACCCGCAGCCCGGAGGCGGCGGCAAGCTCGTGCGCCCGGCGCTCGCGCTGCTGTCCGCCGAGGCGGCGGGCGCACCGGCCGAGGTCGGCCTGCCCGCGGCCGTGGCGGTCGAGCTGGTGCACGACTTCTCGCTGCTGCACGACGACCTGATGGACGGCGACACCGAGCGTCGGCACCGGCCGACCGCGTGGACGGTCTTCGGCGCGGACGGCGCGATTCTCGCCGGCGACGCGCTGCTCGGCCTGGCGACGCAGGTCCTGCTGGAGGTCGAGGGCGAGCCCGGCCGCAAGGCGGCGGTGATCCTGGGCGCCGGCGTGCAGGACCTGGTCCGCGGCCAGGCCGAGGACCTGCTGTTCGAGAGCCGCTCGGACGTCACGGTCGCCGAGACGCTGCACATGGAGGACGGCAAGACCGGCGCCCTGCTGGCCTGTGCCGCCTCCCTGGGCGCGGTGCTCGCGGGCGCGCCCAAGGAGGTCGTCGACGGTCTCGCCGAGTTCGGGTCACGCCTCGGCACGGCCTTCCAGCTGATCGACGACCTGCTCGGTATCTGGGGCGACCCGGCCGTCACCGGCAAGCCGGTGCTGTCCGACCTGCAGTCCCGCAAGAAGTCGGTGCCGGTCGTCGTCGCGCTGGAGGCCGGCGGCCCGGACGCGGAGGAGCTGCGGGCCTTCCTCGTGAGCGAGGGCGACCGGCCGACCGAGGACCTGGAGCGGATCGCGGCGCTGGTCGAGCGGGCCGGCGGCCGTGACTGGACCACGGCTGAGGCGGACCGCCAGCTCAAGACCGCCGGCGCGGTGCTGCGCTCGCTGTCCCTGCCACCGCTGGCCGAGGCGGAGCTGCTTGCCCTGGCCCGTTTCGTGACCGAACGCGACTGCTGAGGAGGGTGCGGCGAGCGCGCACCTGGGCCCCCGACAGGGGCCTTTGATGCTCCCCACCCGAGCCCGGAGGAGATTCGGCTATGAGCCTGACCTCGGACCCGTCCCCGGCGACGCCGGCGACGCAGCCGACGTCCGCGCGGCCGGGGTCCCTTTCGGATCGGCGAAGCCGATCCGGAGGGTCCGCCGTTGCCGGGCCCGTGCTGGTGACCACCCGGCCCGTGGCCCCGGTCGCCAAGAGCGGCGCCGTGACCCCGACGGCCACGAGCGGGGCTGTGACCTCGACGGCCACGAGCGGGCCGGCGCTGCTGCCTGACCTCGCGACTGACCTGGCCGACCCGACCGGCCCGCTGGCCGGCGCGGCGTCAGCCACGGTCCGCGCGGCCGGCGGCGCTGGGACGCGCACCCAGCAGACCGGCCAGCTCGGCTCCACCGAGCTGGCCGGGCCCCAGGCCGACCAGGTCGCCGACCGGGCGGCCGCGGTGCTGGGCCGTGCGCGCGACCATCTCCTGGGCCTGCAGTCCGAGGCCGGCTGGTGGAAGGGGGAGCTCGAGACCAACGTCACGATGGACGCCGAGGATCTCATGCTCCGCCAGTTCCTCGGCATCCTGCCGCCGGAGCTGGCCGCCGAGACCGGCCGCTGGATCCGGTCGAAGCAGCAGGACGACGGCGGCTGGCCGACCTTCCATGGCGGCCCGTCCGACCTGTCGACCACGTTCGAGGCGTACGTCGGCCTGCGACTGGCCGGCGACCTGCCGGACGCGCCGCACATGCTGGCCGCCGCGTCGTTCGTGCGGGCGCACGGCGGCCTCGCCGCGACGCGGGTCTTCACGCGGATCTGGATGGCGCTGTTCGGTGAGTGGCCGTGGGACGAGGTCCCGGTGCTGCCGCCCGAGCTGGTCCTGCTGCCGAGCTGGGTGCCGCTGAACGTCTACGACTTCGGGTGCTGGGCCCGTCAGACGGTGGTGGCGCTGACGATCGTCGGTCACTTCCGGCCGGTCCGATCGCTCGGTTTCTCGATCGACGAGCTGCGGGTCGCGGCGGTGCGTCCCGACCGGGCACCCCTGGTCAGCTGGACGGGTGTGTTCCAGCGGCTCGACGCCGGGCTGCGCCGCTACCAGCGTCACCCGGTGAAGACGCTGCGGGAGCTGGCCCTGCGCCGAGCGACCGAGTGGGTCCTGGCCCGCCAGGAGGCCGACGGCGGCTGGGGCGGAATTCAGCCACCCTGGGTCTACTCGATCATGGCTCTGCACCTGATGGGCTACTCGATGGACCATCCGGTGCTGGTCGCCGCCCTCGACGGCCTGGAGACCTTCACCGTCCGGGAGCAGGTCCGTGAGGGCGACGAGGTCGTCACGGTCCGCCGGCTGGAGGCCTGCCAGTCACCGGTCTGGGACACCGCGCTCGCCGTCGTGGCGCTCGCCGACGCGGGGCTCGACGCCCGCCACCCGGCGATGCGCAAGGCCGGCGAATGGCTGGTCCGCGAGGAGGTCACCGTTCCGGGCGACTGGCGGGTCCGCCGGCCGAACCTGGAGCCCGGAGGCTGGGCGTTCGAGTTCGCCAACGACATCTACCCGGACGTCGACGACACGGCCGAGGTGGTCCTCGCGGTCCGCCGGCTGCTGGGGTCCGGCTGGGACGACGTCGATCCGACATTCGCGAAACAGGCCAGAGCGTCCGTCGAGCGGGCGGTCAACTGGTCGGTCGGGATGCGCTCGGCGAACGGCGCCTGGGGCGCCTTCGACGCGGACAACGTCCGTGAGCTGGCGACGAAGATCCCGTTCTGCGACTTCGGCGAGGTGATCGACCCGCCCAGCGCGGACGTCACCGCGCACATGGTCGAGATGCTCGCCGACCTGGGCCGGGCCGACCACCCGGTCACCCAGCGCGCGGTGCGCTGGCTGCTGGACGACCAGGAGCCCGGCGGCTCGTGGTTCGGCCGCTGGGGGGTCAACCACGTGTACGGGACCGGCGCGGTCGTACCCGCGCTGATCTCGGCCGGCGTGGCCGCCGACCATCCGGCGATCCGCTCAGCGGTGCGCTGGCTGGTCGCCCACCAGCACCCCGACGGCGGATGGGGCGAGGACCTGCGGTCCTACCAGGACGACGCCTGGGTGGGCCGCGGCGAACCGACCGCGTCGCAGACCGCCTGGGCGCTGCTCGCGCTGCTCGCCGCCGACCCGATGAACGAGGCGGTCGGCCGCGGCGTGCGCTGGCTGTGCGACACCCAGCTGCCCAATGGCACCTGGGACGAGCCCTACTACACCGGCACCGGCTTCCCCTGGGACTTCTCCATCAACTACCACCTGTACCGGCTGGTCTTCCCGTTGACGGCTCTCGGCCGGTACGTGACCCTCACCGGGCGGTCCGCGGCATGAGCAGCAGCATCTCTGCATCCGAGAACACCGGCGATCGGCGTCATACTGGCGGCCCGCCGACGGCGGGGGAGGCGTCCGCGTCGTCCCCACCCGAGAGCGCGGCCGCCGAGGCGCCGGCACGGGCCGTGCCACGGATCCCCAAACAGGCGGTCGGCACCGGCCCCAGCTGGAAGCCGGGGCGCCCGCCGCGCCGGTCCAGACTGGCCGTGGCCGCGGCGCTGCGGCTGGAGGCACTCGCCGCCGGCCGGTCCGGGCTGCCGGCGGACGCCGTCGTCGTGCGCACCGGCATGGGCCCGGAACGCGCCAGCCGGGCCAACCAGGCGGTGCGCGCGGCGAAGCCGGACGCGGTCGCGGTGGTCGGGCTCGGCGGCGGGCTCGCGCCCGGCGTCCGCCCGGGTGACGTCATCGTCGCGAGCGAGGTCCGCACCGGCGACGGCACGGTCACCGGCCGCTGCCCGTCGGCGCCGCTGCTCGCCGGCGAACTGCGGCGCGCCGGGCTGACCGTGCACATCGGGCCGGTCGTCTCGGTGCCGCGGCTCGCCGTCGGCACCGCGCGCGCTGAGCTCGCCGCGACCGGCGCGATCGCCGTGGACATGGAGTCGGCCTACCTGTCGCCGAGCGCGGCCGGCAAGCCGTTCGCCGTCGTCCGGGTGATCGTCGACACGGCGGCCGAGCCGCTCGGCCGGATCGACCTGGCCCGCCGCGGCGTCTCCGGCCTGCGCACGCTGCGCCGGCTCGGCGGGCCGCTGGGTGCGTGGGCCGCCGCGGTCGGGCAGCGCAGGGTGCTGCTGGCCGAGCCGCGCGCGTTCTGCGCCGGCGTCGAGCGGGCGATCGAGGTGGTCGAGCGGGCGCTGGAGCTGCACGGCGCACCGGTCTACGTCCGCAAGCAGATCGTGCACAACACCCACGTGGTCAACGATCTGGCCAGCCGTGGCGCGGTCTTCGTCGACGAGCTCGACGAGGTTCCGCCGGGCGCGACCGTCGTCTTCTCCGCGCACGGGGTCGCCCCCGCGGTGCACGTCGAGGCCGCGGGCCGCAACCTCGACGTGATCGACGCGACCTGCCCGCTGGTGGAGAAGGTGCACGCCGAGGCGCGCCGGTTCACCGCCCGCGGTGACACGGTGCTGCTCATCGGCCACGCCGGTCACGAGGAGGTCGACGGCACGTTGGGTGAGGCGCCGGGGCGGATCACCCTGGTCGAGTCGGCCGAGGACGTGCCGTCGCTACAGGTCGAGGACCCCGAGCGGGTCACGTACCTGATGCAGACGACCCTCGCGGTGGACGAGGCCGAGGAGGTCGTGGACGCGCTGAAGGCCCGGTTCCCGGCGATCGTCGGGCCCGGCTCGGCGGACATCTGCTACGCGACGTCCAACCGGCAGAACGCGGTGCGCCGGGTGGCGAGCGAGGCGGACCTCGTGCTGGTGGTCGGGTCGGAGAACAGCGCGAACTCGCGCCGGCTCGCCGAGGTCGCCCGCCGCGACGGCGTCGCGTCACACCTGGTCGAGAGCGTCGACGAGGTGCGGCTGGACTGGCTCGCCGGCGCGGACACGATCGGGATCTCGGCCGGTGCCTCGGCGCCGCCGAGCCTGGTGCACGAGCTGGCCGACGCGCTCGCCGGGCTCGGCGCCACCACGGTGACGACGCGGTCGATCGGCACCGAGTCGATCGCCTTCACCCTGCCCAAGGAGGTTCGCCGGCCGCAGGGCGGCTGACCCGGCGTCCGCGCCGCTGCGGTCACGCGACCGCAGCGGCGCCGCGCCCGTTCGGCGCGCGGTCAGGTGGCCGGGCTCGCCGGGCGCAGGTCGGAGGGCGTCTCGGTAGCCGAAGTCTCGGCGTCCCGGGTCTCAGCGTTCTGGGTCTCAGCGTTCTGGGTCTCGGCGGCCTGGGCCTCGCGGGTCGTCCTGACGACCTCGCGGGCGTCGTCGATCAGGTGGCCGGCGGCGCAGACGTGCTGGACGCGGACGGGCGCTCCGCAGCCGACGTGCGTGAAGGTGGCCGGGGGGCCGGCCTCGTCGGACAGATGCCGGTCGCCCCACTGGCGCAGCGCGGTCAGCACCGGGCTGAGTTCGCGGCCGGCCTGGGTGAGCCGGTACTCGGGGCGGGCCCTGGTGCCGTCCTCCCGGTAGCTCACCCGGTCGAGCACCCCGGCCCGCACCAGGTTCGCCAGCCGGTCGGTGAGGACGGCGCGGGGGGCGCCGGTGGCGGCCTGGATGGCGTCGAAGCGACGGACGCCCAGGGTCACCTCGCGGATCACCAGGAGCGACCAGCGCTCGCCGACGATCTCGAGGGCGCGGGCGATCGAGCAGGGGCGTGGGGCCGTCAGGAGTGGCGGGGTGCCCGCGCGGCTCGGTGGGGTAGCGGGTGCCTCCATGACGAGCAAGTCTAGTGGCCCCAGTTGGCTAGGTTCGTGGATCGAACCCAGATCGCCAAGCCGGGATCGGCTGACAGGTGTCCGGCTGGATTTAGTGGGAAGTAGATGCCTCGGAGGGTGTCGGCATGGCGACCTCTCCTCGGGTGGCGGGTTTACTCGCCGTGACGCAGACTGCGTCTGCATCGCTGTCTGTGAAAGTGGTGCGCGCCTAGTGCGGATGGCCCGGCCCCGAAACCCACGAAATGGGCGCGGACGGTAGCCAGCCGCGGCCGTGGCGAGATCGTCGTCGTGGATTTACCAGATCGACATGCGCGTTCGACATACAGCTTGTATGTTGCCCCTGGGGTCGACATACAGCCTGTACGTACTCGCTGTATGGTGATCCCCAACGACCCCAGGTCACCACCGGGCGGCCTGACGAGAGGGGGACATCCGCCGTGGCGGTTCAGTGGCGCTACCAGGTGCGTGTCGGGTCCTACCTGGTCAAGCAGAAGATCCAGCGAAAGAAGTACTTCCCGCTCGTGCTTGAGCTGGAACCGCTCTTCGCCTGCAACCTGTCGTGCACCGGCTGCGGGAAGATCCAGCATCCCGCAAACGTGCTCAAGCAGCGGATGAGCGTTGAGGACGCTCTGGCCGCGGTCGAAGAGTGTGGTGCACCGGTGGTCGCGATCGCCGGCGGTGAGCCGCTCATGCACCCTCAGATCCACGAGATCGTGAATGAGCTCACCAAGCGCAAGAAGTTCGTCATCCTCTGCTCGAACGGCCTGCTGCTGCGTAAGAAGCTGAAGAACTTCACTCCGAGCCCTTACTTCACGTTCATGCTGCATGTGGACGGACTCCGTGATCGGCACGACGCGATCGTGGAGAAGGAAGGCACCTTCGACGAGTGCATCGAGGCCTTCAAGGCGGCGAAGGCCGCGGGCTTCCGGGTCGGTACCAACTCGACGTTCTTCAACAACGACAGCCCGCAGGACGTCATCGACATCCTGACCTTCCTGAACGACGACCTCAAGGTCGACGCGATCCAGCTCTCGCCTGGCTACGCCTACGAGAAGGCGCCGGACCAGGAGCACTTCCTCGGGGTGCAGGAGACGCGGGAGATGTTCTCCAAGGTGTTCTCCGAGGGCCGGCGCAAGAAGTGGCGGCTGAACCACTCGCCGGTCTTCCTGGACTTCCTGGAGGGCAAGCGCGAGCTGGCCTGCACCGCGTGGGGTATTCCCAGCTACTCCCTGTTCGGCTGGCAGAAGCCGTGCTATCTGATGAGCGACGGTTATGTCGGTTCCTACAAGGAGCTCACCGAGACGACCGACTGGGACAAGTACGGCCGCGGCAAGGACCCGCGCTGCGCCAACTGCATGGCGCACTGCGGCTACGAGACCTCTGCCGTGCTGGCCACGATGGGTTCCCTCAAGGAAGGGCTCCGCGCGGTCCGCATGTGATTTTGGGTGAGCCGGGGCGCGGAGCGCCCCGGCTCACCCAAAATCTGGTCGGACGCTCCGCGCCCGCCCGGCCCTGGTCGTCGTGGTGGTGTGCAATACGAGGCTGATGCTTGTCCAGTGTCGGTGCCTTGGCTGGGTCGCGATTGTCGGGCGCTGCGCGCCGACCCGAACCTTCTTCGGCTGGGTTTCGTCTGGTGGTCGCGTAGAAGAGATCGGCGCTAGGAAGGCTCGTTCCGTCGGGAACGGGCCTTTCCTGTTTTGGTGGGCAGTTCGGCTCCGCCGAGGTTCACCCGTCGGCCCGCGCGCATGATCTCTGTTCTGGCCCTGAACTGGTCGTGATCGAGCGCGGATTACAACCATTTCAGGGCCTCAACGGCGATCACTGTGGCCGATGGAGTCCTGCGAGGTCAGAGGGGCTGGGGGGCGGGGCGGGCGTTGTGGACCAGGCCGGACAGGAGGCGGTCGAGGACGACGCCGGTCTCGCGGCGGGCCTGCGACGGGTCTGCGGAGCGGGCGACGTAGAGGCTTGCCTCGGCGAGCAGCGCCGTGACCAGCCGGGTCAGTGGCGCGACCGGAATCGGGTCGATCACCTCCTCGGCGATGGCGCGTTCCAGCCATTCCGAGAGCAGCCCATAGCCGTGCTTCTCGACCAGCGTGTTCCAGGCGTCGTTGCCGAGCACGGCGGGGCCGTCGACCAGCACGATCCGCTGGAAGTCCGTATCCGTCCTGGTGGAGAAGTCCAGCAGCGACTGGAAGCCGCGACGCAGCTGCGTCCAGGCGTCGCCACCGATCGTCGCCTCCAGCTCACTCTTGACGAGAGCGGTCGCGACCTCGCTCGCGACCTCCTTCATCACCTCACGGAACAGGTCCGCCTTGTCGCGGAAGTGGTGGTACAGAGCGCCCCGGGTGACGCGCGCATCGGCGACGATCTCCTCGGTGCCCGTGGCCACATATCCCTGTTCCGCGAACCGCCGGCGCGCGGCGGCAACCAACGCGGTTCGTGTTTCCAACGACCGGTTGTCCGGCGTGCGGTCACTCGCTCGGGCGTTGTCCGCCGTGCGCAGATCCTGGCGGGCCCTCGTCACAGCTCGATTATGGTGCACAGACCGCCGGCCTTTCACCTCGAACACCCCTGAGGTGGCCGGCTGAAACCCGCCCGGAACACTGCGTGGAATCACGGGGCCGCCAGCGGTGGGCGCGCTCGTCCAAGTGGATTTCGCGGCCGGAACGAGTGGCCCCCGCTGGCGGTCCGTTACGGCCTTGACGCGACCTGCTGCGGGCCGGTACCGAGCGACACGTCCTCGGTGGTCGTCGCGAGACGGGTCTCCCGGATCAGCAGCATCGCGACGAGCCCGACCAGGGCCAGAGGCACCGCGTACAGCCAGACGTGCCCGACGGCGTCCCCGTAGGCGTGCTGGACCACGGCCGCGACGGGCGCGGGCAGTCTGGCCAGGTCCGGGACACCGTGCGTGTCCGCGACGGCGTCCGCGGGCAGACCGGCGGCGGCGAGCCCGTGTCCGGTCCGGCTGGCGGCGAGGTTTCCCAGCAGCGCCCCGAGCGCGGCGACCCCCGCGGTCGAGCCGAGGCTGCGGAAGAAGGCGACCACGCCGCTCGCGGCTCCGAGGTCGCCGCGCGCCGCGCTGTTCTGCACGGCGACCATGAGGTTCTGCTGGGTCATGCCGATGCCGACGCCGACCAGGGCCAGATAGGCGCAGACCGCGGCCAGCGGCGTTCCGGCGCGAATGGTCGCGAACAGCACCTGGCCGCCGCACATGCAGAGGGCCCCGGCGACGAGGATGCCCTTCCAGCGGCCGGTCCGGGTGATGGCCCGCCCGGCGAGGTTGGCCGACACCGCCGAGCTGACGACCATCGGCGCGGTCAGCAGGCCGGACACGGTCGGCGTCTCGCCGCGGCCCAGCTGGAAGTACTGGCTGAACAGCAGCGGCACGGTGACCGTCACGGCGCCCGTCGCGATGACGCCGGTCACCGCGAGCACGATGGTCCGGTCCCGGAACAGCCGGGGCGGCACGATCGGCTCCGCCACCCGCGTCTCCACGACGACGGCGAGCAGCAGTGTGGCCGCCCCACCGAGCAGCAGCGCCAGCCCGGTGCCCGACAGCCAGCCGACGAGGTCCCCACCGAGCGTCAGCCACAGCAGCAGCAGGCCCACGCCACCCGGGATCAGGATGGCGCCGAGGTAGTCGATGCGGACCGGACGACGCTCGGTGGGCAGCCGGAGCGTGCGGACCAGCAGCACGAAGGCGACCACCGCGACCGGGACGCAGATGTAGAAGCACCAGCGCCAGCCGAGCCCAGGGGTGTCGACGATCACCCCGCCGACCAGTGGGCCGGAGATGTTCGACACGGCGAACGCGGCACCGATGTAGCCGTTGTAGCGGGCCCGCTCCCGGGCCGGGACCATCGCCGCGATCGCCACCTGCGTCAGCGAGCTGGTGCCGCCGGCGCCGACACCCTGCACCCCGCGTGCGGCGATCAGCCAGGCGGGCGAATGGGAGAGCCCGGCGAGGCAGGAGCCGACCGTGAACAGCGTGAGGGCCAGCAGGAGCAGGACCTTCGGGCTCAGCAGATCGGACAGCTTCCCCCAGAGCGGCACGGTCGCCGTCATCATCAGCAGCGTCATCGCCGCGACCCAGGTGTAGTCGGTCGAGCTTCCATGCAGGTCGGCCATGATGCGCGGCAGCGCGTTCGCCACGACGGTGCCGGCGATCATCGTGACGAACAGGCCCAGCACCAGCGCCCAGACGGCCTGGCTGATCTCTCGCTGCGACATCGGCCGGTGCTCCGGACCGGGCGGGTGAGCAACGGACGTCGTCGTCGGCTCCGGCTGCCTGGGATCGTCGTCGGGCGCCGGGCCCTGGCTGGCCGCGCGTTCCGCGGACGTCGTCATGGTCGGTCCTCGGAGGTAGGCGGTTCCGTGAGCGGAACGAACCTAACCGGAAGGAATGCTTCCGCGCGCAGCTCCGTCGCGTTTGCCACGTCCCGCCCAAGTCCGGCCCGCGCGCCCTCGTGGCCGGAGTAACGGATGTGTCATCCCCGGGGCCTAGGCTGGCGACAGCGGCGGGAGCTCCCCAGGAGCGAGCCGCGCCAGCAGCGCGGATACGAGACCGGGAGGCGTCGGTGCACCTCGACCACGATCACCACGAGCATGGTTCCTCGCTGCTCGGTGGCGCCCAGGGCTCCGGGGGTTCGGCCGGCCCCGGGCTGACGGCGGCGTGGCGGACGGCCGCGCCGGCGGCGCCGCGGGCGGTTCCCGCCGGCCGGGCGCTGCGGATCGGGATCGGCGGGCCGGTCGGCAGTGGCAAGACCGCGCTCGTCGCGGCGCTCTGCCGCGCACTGGCCGACAAGGTCGACCTCGCCGTCGTCACCAACGACATCTACACGACCGAGGACGCCGACTTCCTGCGTCGCGCCGGGGTGCTGGACCCGGCGCGGATCCGCGCGGTCGAGACCGGCTGCTGCCCCCACACGGCGATCCGCGACGACATCACGTCCAACCTGGACGCCGTCGAGGACCTGGACGCCGCGTTCGGCCCGCTGGACCTCATCCTCGTCGAGTCCGGCGGCGACAACCTGACCGCGACCTTCAGCTACGGACTGATCGACCGGCAGATCTTCGTCGTCGACGTCGCCGGCGGTGACAAGGTGCCGCGCAAGGGCGGCCCCGGCGTCACCAGCAGCGACCTGCTCGTCATCAACAAGACCGACCTGGCCCCACTCGTCGGCGCCGACCTCGGCGTGATGGAGCGCGACGCCACGGCGATGCGCGACGGCCGTCCGGTGCTGTTCACCAGCCTCGTCGAGGACCCGGCGGCCACCGACGTCGCCCGCTGGGTCTTCAGCCAGCTCGTCGAGGCCCGGGCCGCCGGCGCGGGCATCTACGAGTCCAACCTCACCCCGCTCGCCTCCGTCGGCCTCGACGTGCCCGGCACGCAGTGAGGCGCGGCGGCCCCCCTCGCGGTATCCGCGATGGCGAGGCCTGGCGGCGCGGTCGGTCCGGCGGCCTGGTGCGGGCCACGGTCGGCGTCGGCCCGGCAGACCGGTGACGGCGCTCGCCGCCGCCGGGCCCGCGCCGACGGACGGCGGAACGTCGGACGGGCCCGCCACCCGGTCTCCACTGGCGGGCTCGGGCGCTGTCGGTGGCGGCCGGACGGTGGTCCGGGCTCACGCCGCCGTGCGGGTCGAGGCCGGCCCGGACGGCTCGGCGCGGGTCACCGAGCTGCGTTCGGCCGTGCCGTTGGTGATGCGGCACACGTCGACCTCCCCGGCCGCCACCGGCGCCCCAGGTCTTCCGGCGGAGGCGTGGCGGCTGGAGGACCTGGTGCCCCCGGCGCTGCCGACGGTCACCGTGCACCTCGTCGGCGCGGCCGCCGGCCCGCTGACCGGGGATCAGCTGCGCCTCGACATCAGCGTCGGCACCGGCGTACGGCTGGTGCTGCGGTCGGTCGCGGCGACGCTCGCGATGCCCGGGCACGGAGCGGGGCCGTCGGTGCTGGAGATTCACGCGGACGTCGCGACCGGGGGTGCGCTCGACCTGCTGCCGGAGCCGACGGTCGCGGTACGCGGCTGCTGGCACCGCATGGTCGGACGGGCGACCGTCGCCACGGGCGGGTGGCTGCGATGGCGGGAGGAGATCCTGCTCGGTCGGTTCGGCGAGCCTTCCGGCCAGATCGAGACCGATCTGCGGGTCGATGTCCGCTCCGCGTCGGCTGGCGGGGCCACGGGGCCCGGTCGCCGGCCGCTGCTGCGTCAGCAGCTGACCCTCGGGCCCGATGCCCCAGGCCTGGGCAGCGCGGCGCTGGTGGGCTCGGCCCGCGCCGTCGGCTCCCTGCTGATCGCCGCGCCTCCGGACGACTGCGGCGCCCCGGCGGCGGACCCCGGGACGTCGCGCCCTCCAGCTGACCAGTCAGGCCACGCCCCGGACCGGAGACAGGGCCTGGCGGGCCTTGGCGTCGCCGTGTCGGTGAGCCCGGCCGAGCCGGCGACCGCCGGGCGCATCCCCGGCGGCGCCGCGGTGCTCCCGCTGGCTGGCCCTGGCGTCCTGGTGACGGCCCTCGCTGACGACGCCGTCACCCTTCGCCGCCACCTCGGGGACTGAGAGGTCGGCGGCTGAGTCATGCCTGATGGCGGTGGCGGGGGTCCTCGCCCCACCACCAGGGATGACCCAGTCTCCAACCCGGCCGGCCCCCCTCGGGCGAACGCGGCGCTAGACGAGGTGGGCGAAGACGACCACGTTGTCGACGTAGTGCCCGGTCGTGTGGTCGAAGACGCCCCCGCAGGTGATCAGGCGGAGCTGGGCGCCCGTTCCCGAGTGGTAGACCTCCTGGTCCGGGAAGTTGGCCTTCGAGTACTCGGCCGCCCGGTCGACGACGAACTTCGCCGTTGTTCCGTCGGCCCGCTGGACGAGGACCAGACCACCCGGCCGCAGGCGGTTGAGGCGGTAGAACACGGCCGGGCCGGTCTTCGAATCGACGTGGCCGGCGATCACCGCGACGCCGTCGTCGCCTGGCTCCGGGCCGGCGTGGTTCCAGCCGACCTCGCTGAACCCGGTCGGGGCCAGGAGACGCCCGGCCGCGTCCAGGTCCAGGGGCACGACGGGCGCCGCCACCCCGATGTCCGGCACGGTGAGCCGGACCGGGTCCGCCGCCTTGCCCGCGGCGCCGCTCCCGGACCCCGAGCCCACCGCGCCGGAACCCACCGCGCCATCCGAACCCGAGCCCGCGGCGCCGCCCGCCGAGGTGGGCTCGGCGCCATTGCGGGCCGGGGCCGTGGTGGCGGGTACCCGGCCCGCGCCGGCCCGCGCGCCGCAGGCGGCGAGCGAGGCCGACGCGAGTACGAGTGCGATCACCATCGTCAGCCCGGCGGGAAGCCGACCAGTCACCCGCGCGCGCTCACGCGCCGGCGCCGTAGACCGAACACGCCGAGCGCGCCAAGCCCGGCAGCCGCGCCGGCCGCGACCGGAACCACGAGGTCCGCGCTGTGGCCAGGGTTCCGCTGGGTGCCGCCGAGGCCGGTGTCGACTCCGCCGCGCGGCTCCACAGCCGCGGGCGTGCGGCCGTCGGCCTGCCCGGGGATGGACGTCAGCCGGGGGGCGTCGGCCCGCGGCGGAGTGGCCGTGACCGGGCGCGGCTCGGCCGGCGCGGGCGTCGGCGCCTGCGGGTCGATCGGGACCGGGGCGGGCATCGGGGCCCGGGCGGCGGCGGAGACGGTGGGGACCGGCGTCGCGGCGCTGGCGGCCGTCGCCGGCAGCACCACGGCCCCGGCCAGCGCGGCGGCGAGCGCGGAGGACGTGGCGAGCCGACGAGTGGCTCGGGAGGTCAGGTTCATCTCTGGACTGCCTCGATCTCTTTGGGGGAGTCCGGGCCGATGACGCGCCCGGAGGCCCAGGGCCCGGGAGCGGGCCGGTTGGCTGGGCCGCTCCCAACCCGGTGGCTGGTGGTCGTCGGCCGGTTCGATCCGGCCGAGACCGAGCCTCTCGGCGGCGAGTGGGCTGACCGTGAGACGACGGTGAGAGGCCTCTCATGGAGGAGCCGGTGCCCTCGGCCGGGGACCGGCCCGGGCTTCCGGCCTCACCTACCATGACGGGCATGGCGGATCACCCGGTTGCGCCGGAGCCGGCGGCCGGTACGCCCCGGCGGGCGGCCCAGACCCGGCCCGAGAACGGCATGGCGACCGAGGTCAGCGCGGCCCAGGTCAGTGCGTCGACCGAGATCAGCGCGTCGACCGAGATCAGCGCGGCGGCCCAGGTCAGTGCGTCGGCCGGGGGCAGTGTGGCGGCCTGGCGGACCGGCCTGGCGGTGCTCGGGCTCTCGGCGGTCGTCGGCGGGCTGGTCGCCGGGGTGCTGTCTGCCGCGCAGGAACCGAGCCCGCCCGACCTTGGCGGCCCGATTCTGGCCAAAGGGGCGGTGGCCACCGCCACCCCGAGCCCCAGCCCAGCGCGCACGCTCCCGGCCCCGACCCCGACGATGCTGACACCCCCGCTGCTGGCGCGGGAGGGACCCTCAGCCGCCACCGAGGTGGCGGTCCGCCCAGTCCCGCTGCCGATCGCCGCTCCGGCTCCCGCGAGCGGCCCGCTCTCGGCGGCGCCCGGTTCGGAACCACGCGCGGCGGCGCCCGCGCGGGCTTCCGTGAGCGTGACGCCCTAGCGGCGCTTCCCAGGCGTCGCGCGGGCCGCCGGGGATGAGAGCCTTCTCATCGTGTCCTCATCCACCGCTTGGGTCCGCGCGGCACGCTTGGCGGCATGGCGCGTCGGCGGCCGAGGTCCCACGGGCCGGCGAGCGGGCTGATGAGGATTCGCGCCGTGACGGGCTCCGCGCGGCTGCGCATCCTTGGCTGGCAGCTCCTGCTCGTCGCGCTCGCGCTGGCCGGCTCGGTGCTGGCCGCCCGCGAGGTGCTGCTCGCGCGGGCCGACGAACGGGTCGACCAGGGCCTGGCGAAGGAAGTCAGCGAGCTGCGCAGGTTCGTGGAGAAGAACGTCGACCCGGCGACGCGGCGTTCTCAGTTCACCGACGTGCGGGCCCTGCTCGAGGCGCACCTCGAACGGGCGATCCCCGACCGCAACCAGACCATGCTCGCGCTGGTCGACGGCAAGCCGATCTTCCGCAGCGCCGAGACGCCGCCGTACCGGCTGGACACCGACCCGGCGGCGATCGCGGCGTTCGTGTCGTCGGCCGCGTCGGGTCGGCCTAGCTACGGCCGGGTGGGCACGCCGGCCGGGGAGGTCCGCTACGTCGCGGTCCCGGTGAGCACGCAAGGCCGGCCCGAACGGGGCATCTTCGTGTCCGCGGTCTTCGTCGACCGGGAGCGGGCCGAGGTCGGCGCGGTCGTCCGGGTGCTGAGCGTGGTGGGGTTCGGTGCGCTGGCCGTCGCGGGCGCCGCTGGCTGGATGGTCGCCGGACGGGTCCTCGCCCCGGTACGGATGGTGCGCCGGACCGCCCAGTCGATCACCGAGACCGACCTCTCGCGCCGGATCCCGATCGGCGGCGCCGGCCCCGCGCGCGGCGGCCGCCGCTCCGGTCGCGGCGGCCGTGGAACGCGCGGCGGCCGTGGAACGCGGGGTGACGGTGCCGGCCGGGACGAGATCACGGAGCTGGCGCGCACGTTCAACGGCATGTTGGACCGGCTGGAGGAGGCTTTCGAGACACAGCGCGCCTTCGTCGACGACGCCGGCCACGAGCTGCGCACCCCGATCACCATCATCCGCGGGCATCTGGAGCTGCTCGGCGACGACCCGGACGACCGGGCCGACACCGTGGCCCTCGTCCTCGACGAGCTCGACCGGATGAGCCGCCTGGTCGACGACCTGCTGATGCTGGCGAAGGCCGAGCAGCCCGACTTCCTGCGCCGGGAGGCGGTCGACCTCGCCGCGTTCACCGAGGACCTGTTCATCAAGGTGCGGGCGCTGGCGCCGCGCGCGTGGCGGCTGGAGGCGGTCGGCGCCGGCTGGCTGCTCGTCGACCGGCAGCGGCTCACCCAGGCGCTGGTGCAGCTGGCCCAGAACGCCACCCAGCACACCGGGCCGGGCGACCCGATCGGCATCGGGTCCGCGGTCGACGGCCGCGTCGCCAGCTTCTGGGTCGCGGACTCCGGCCCCGGCGTGCCGCCGGCCGACCGGGCCCGCATCTTCGAGCGCTTCGCCCGCGGCGCGCGCGCCCGGCCGACGGCCGTGCCGGGCGGGGCCGTCGGCGGCGGAGCGGGACTCGGCCTCGCGATCGTGCGCGCCATCGCGACGGCGCATGGTGGAACGGTCCGGGTCGGCGGTCCGAGCGGGACCGGGCAGGGTGCCGTGTTCATCCTGGAGCTGAGCCTGCTGCCCGACCAGGTGGACCGCGACCACGAGCCGCGTGACGAGGAAGCCCACGTCGGCGGATCGTGGCCCGCCGGCGTCGAGCCGCTGGAGTTCGCGTCGGGTGACGACGGGCGCCCGAGCGGGTTGGAGGGCCGAGGGGCCGGTCGAGGCGGCGGGAGGCAGGCATGACGAACCGGGTCCTGATCGCCGAGGACGAGCAGCGGATCGCGTCGTTCGTGGCGAAGGGGCTGCGGTCGAACGGCTTCGTCCCGACCTGCGTCGCCGACGGCCAGTCGGCGCTGGAGGTCGCGCTGGCGGGCGACGTCGACCTGTTGCTGCTCGATCTCGGCCTGCCCGACCTGGACGGGTTCGCCGTGCTGCGCCAGCTGCGGGCCGCGGGCTCGCGGCTGCCCGTCGTGGTGCTGACCGCCCGCGACGGGGTGCGTGACACGGTCGCCGCGCTGGAGGGCGGGGCCGACGACTACGTCAGCAAGCCCTTCCGGTTCGAGGAGCTGCTCGCCCGTGTCCGGCTGCGGCTGCGGCCCGACCGAGGGGCCGCCCCGGAGCCGACCGTGCTGCGCAGCGGTGATCTCGCCCTGGACCTGCGTACCCGCCAGGCGCGCGTCGGCGACCGAGTGATCGACCTGACCGCCCGGGAGTTCGTGCTGGCCGAGACGTTCCTGCGCCACCCCGGCCAGGTGCTCGCCCGCGAGCAGCTGCTGTCCGCGGTCTGGGGCTACGACTACGACCCGGGCAGCAACATCGTCGACGTCTACGTCGGCTACCTGCGCCGCAAGCTCGGCGCGGCCAGGATCGCGACGGTCCGCGGCATGGGCTACCGGCTGGAGACGGCCGTCAGGACGTGAACATCCGGACCGGCGCGGCGCGGTGGCGCTCGGCGAGCAGGTCGAGGCGGACCGCCGACGGGGCTGGCAGCAGGTCCGGCCTGCCGGCGGCGAGGGCGGCAGTGGCCGCGGCTGTCGCGGTGGCCGCGACGCTCTCCACCTCCACGGCCAGCCGGGCCTGCAGGCCGGTGACCGCCAACGGGTCGAGCCCGAGCAGCCGGGTCGCGGCCGAGGCCGGGCCCGACACCGCGCCGTAGCAGGCGACCAGCGCCGCGTCCGCCGGTCCGAGCCCCGCTGCGGCGGCGACGACGCCCAGGGCAACCGGGTGGTGCGGCGCGGCCGGCAGCGCCGCGCCGGCCAGGTCCCAGGCGGCGCGGCCGGCCCGCAGCAGCGTCCGCCCCTGTGCCCGGCTGGCGTCCCGCTGCGCGGGGGACGGCGTCCGGGCGTCGAGCTCGGTGTCGAGTGCGGCGAGCAGCTCCCCGTCCTGGCTGGCTTCGCGGCCGTGCTGGCTGGCTTCGCAGGCGGCGGCGGCGAACGCGGCGGACAGCAGGCCCGCCGTCGACAACCGGCCGCGGAGGAACTCGGCGAGGTCGTCCAGCCCGCGGATGCCCCCGTCGACGATCGCGGCCTCCATCCCGCCCGAGTGCGCATGCCCGCCCGCGGGCAGCCGTCCGTCGGCCAGCACCAACAGCGCGGCCCTGGCACCCGGCCGACCCGCCAGGCCGGCCAGCGCCTGGCCCGCCGGGCCGGCCAGCGCCTGGCCCGCCGGGCCGGGTCGTTCGGCCGACATGTCCGTCATCGCAGACCTTCCACAAGGTAGTAGTAGATGGTGTTCATGATCCAGTCGCACCGTCGGGGCTTCCAGCGCGTTGTCACGCTCTCCCGCCAGGACATCCTGGCCGCCGAGCTGTCCGCTTCGCGAGGCGGCCGGCCTTCCAGGCCGCCGGGCCGGGTCCAGCCCGGCCGGGCGCGGGGAGTCGCCGTGGTGCTTGCCGCCGGGCTGGTCGCCGGTGGTCTCGCCGGCTGCGGGCGGCATCATCCGCCGAAGCCGACGAACCTGACCTGCGCCGCGAACTACTCGGTGCAGTGGAGCGACAAGCACGATCGGTGGGAGTGCCTGCCCAACAAGTCGTCGTCGAACAATGGCAACTCGTCGTCGAACTCGTCTCGTCGTGGCAACCGGCGGCACTGACCTGCGCCGTCGGTGATCCCAGTTACGTCCCCCGAGGGCGCTGCTGGTCGGTAATGCGGTCGTAACCGCCGCGTCCTAGCGTCAGAGTGGTCAGCGCGCAGGTCGTGCGGGACGCGGGGCGTGGACGCGGCCGCTCGCCCGGGACCTGCCTGACCGAGACCCCGTGACGATCCCGGGGCCGGACCTCAGGGAGGCTGCGCATGCGTTCGACCGTGCTCGCGACACCGGCGACCTTCGGGGTCTTCGAGGTGGACTGGGCCGCCAACGGGGCTGCTGACGGCGCGCCGCTGCCGGGCCTCGCCGAGATCGAGGAGTTCTACCGGGCCTTCGGCTACGTGCTGCTGCGCGGCCTGGTGCCCGACGAGCTGACGGCCCGGATGGAGACGGAATGCGCCGCCGTCCAGGCCGACGTGCTGGCCGGGCGGCTGCCCGAGCGGTATGGCTCGACGAAGTACCTGGACGCGGCCGAGAAGGCGGAAAGATTCGTCAACTACGTCGAGCACGTCCAGGAGCTGTCGCCCGCCGTGCTGGAGACGGCGACGCTTCCGGCGTTGCTCGCGGTGATCCGCCGGCTGATCGGCGACTCGGCGTGGCTCAACGGCTCCGAGCAGGCCGGCGTCGTCTACCAGGACTCCCGCCCTGGCCGAGAGTCCGGCTACACCCGGATCGGCTGGCATTCCGACTGGCAGGCGATGCCCAGCGTCGACATCTGGCCCGGTCTGGCGTTCACCTTCCATCTGGACGCCACCAGCCCGGCCAACGGGTTCCTGCGGGTTGTGCCCGGCAGCAACAACTGGGCGACGCCCGCGCCGTATCGCAACGTCAACAGCGTCGAGGTCCCCGACGACGCGCGCCCGGCCGGCGGCTACACCGACACGCCACCACCCGTCGAGATGCCGCTCGGCTTCGACAAGATCCCGGGTGAGGTGGCCGTCTACACCGAGCGCGGCGACGTGATCCTGCACGACGGCTACCTGTGGCACTCCGCGTCAAGGGCCACCGACGACGACGGCGTCCGCCGCCACGTCCGCGGCGGCTATTGGAGTGGCCCACCGGCCAACTACCGGCCCCAGTTCCTCAAGAACGCCGCCCGGTAGGCCTCGCGCGTTCTGGGCCTTGCGCGGCCTGCTGGACGAGGTGGTCTGGGCTGCGCGGTCTGGGCTTACCCGTTCTGGGCCTGGCTCGGCCTAGGCTTTGCATGGTCTGGGTTTATCGGTTCTGACCTACCCGTTCTGGGCCTTGCGTGGTCTGGGCCTTGCGTGGCCTGCTGGACGAGGTGGTCTGGGCTGCGCGGTCTGGCCTTACCCGTTCTGGGCCTGGCTCGGTCCGCGCCTTGCGTGGTCTGGCTTACCCGTTCTGGACCTCGCTCGGCCCAGGCCTTGCATGGTTCGGGTGAGGTGGTCTCGGCCGCATGGCCTCGCTTACCCGTTCTCGGCTTACCTGGTTCGGGCCTACTTGGTCTGGCCTTACCCGTTCTCGGGTTGTCTGGTCTGGTTGGCGATGGTCTCGGTAGCGAGCTGTCGGGGGTCGGGTCTGGCTGGCGTTCGTCTGGGCGGCGTGCCAATCCTGGGCCGCTTGGCCCCCGCAGCCGCCGTTTCCCATACCAAGCTGCCGATCATCGTGCCGCGATGCCGCCGAGCCTCTTCATGATCGCCGACTTGGTAGCGGGAACGTCGTTCTGCGCGCTGTTTGTCGCATTTATCCATACCAACCTGGCGATCACCGCCGTCGCACAGCCTCTGGACCGCCCGAAGATCGCCATATGGGTATGCGTATTGGCGCCTCGGCCGGCGACGGACTCCCTGCCCACCACGCGAGCGACCGCCGAGGGCGTCCCGGCGCCCGAAGCGTTCCGCGGAACGCCGGACTGGCGCCGCCCAAGCCACGTTGGACCTCGCCGCCCGCCTTTACCTACCCACCGCCATCGATAACGCCTATCCAGACCTCGACTCCCAGACGGCCCGGCTACCCCAGGCCGGCGCCAACCAGACCATGTATGCCCCGACCACGCACAGCGGCCACCGCCGTCCCGGCCCACTAAGCCCAGACCGCACACGGCCGCGCATTCGTCGCCGAGAGTGTGTCTGGACAGCGAGTCAATCCTGACCTGTTGGCGCCCCGTGCTCGCAATTCCCCTGCGCACTCGGCGATCATCGGGCTCTGACGCCGCCCCAGTTCTTCATGATCGCCGGTTGGGCAGGGGAAATCGTCGTTCGGCGCCCCGGGTTGTCGCATTTATCTCTGCGCAACTGGCGATCATCGCCGTCGTCCACCGTCGGACCGCTCGAAGATCGCCAGAAGCGTAGGCGAATCGGCGGCTCGGGCCTTCAGTCGCTCGACGGGCTGACCGTCCATCGCCGGAGCGATCGCCAGGGCGCCCCAGCGCCCGAGGCGTTCCGTGGGACGGTTGATCTCCGCGTTCCGTGGGACGGTTGATCTCCGCGTTCCGTGGGACGGTTGATCTCCGCGTTCCGTGGGACGGTTGATCTCCGCGTTCCGTGGGACGGTTGATCTCCGCGTTCCGTGGGACGGTTGATCTCCGCGTTCCGTGGGACGGTTGATCTCCGCGTTCCGTGGGACGGTTGATCTCCGCGTTCCGTGGGACGGTTGATCTCCGCGTTCCGTGGGACGGTTGATCTCCGCGTTCCGTGGGACGGTTGATCTCCGCGTTCCGTGGGACGGTTGATCTCCGCGTTCCGTGGGACGGTTGATCTCCGCGTTCCGTGGGACGGTTGATCTCCGCGTTCCGTGGGACGGTTGATCTCCGCGTTCCGTGGGACGGGCTGAGCATCCGTTTGGCCTGGTAGGGCGGGTGCGGGTGTAGGGGATCCCGGTCGGGGAAGCGACAGGCTACGTGGCCGGATTCGTCGTGCTTGCGACGAGGCGGGTGCTCCTGCCCGACCTACGCTTTGCCCCGACAAACCAGAACAACGGGGCCGGCCGCGGCCGAGTGGCCGAGACGGCGGGGGTGTTGAGTTTCATGAGCCAGGGCGAAGCGACGGGTGGCAACGGTCCGGGGCGGGGCATCGCCGAGCTGGATGAGGCGTCGTGCCGGGTCGAGGACGCCTTCGACCGGGCCGAGGTGGCGCGTTTCGAGCGTCTAGAGCCGATAGTGCGCCGGGCGGCGGCCGAGCATCGGGACCTGCACAGCCGGGGCGTGCGGTTCCTGGCCCGGCAGGGCGTCCGCCAGTTCATCGATCTCAGCTACGGGCTGGCGACTCCCCGCAGCACCCACCGGCTCGCCCGAGCGGTCGACCCGGACAGCCGCGTGGTCTACGTCGACGTGGACCCGACCGTCCGTGCGGCGGGCACCGCGCCCGAGACCCGGCACACCACGCTCATGACGGCCGATCCGCGCGATCCGGCCGCGGTTCTCGCCAGCCCGCAGGTGCGTGCCTTCATCGACCTCGACGAGCCGGTCGGCCTGCTGATGCTCGGCGTCGTCCACCACCTGGGTGACGAGGACGACCCGGCCGCCGTCGTCGCCGGCTACAAGGACGCGCTGGCCGCTGGCAGCTACCTGCTCCTGAGCCACTACCTGGATCGTGGCGCGGCGACGGCCGAGCTGGAGGAGACGCTGCTGGCCCATCGGGGCACCGGCCGTTTTCGGTCCAGGGCCGAGATCTCCGCCTACTTCGGCGGCCTCGCGACCGTGCCGCCCGGCCTCAGCTACGCGGCGATGTGGCGCCGGGAGACGATGTTCTCGGGCCGCGTGGACGCCGCGGTCCGGCTGGTCCTGGGCGGGATCGGCCGCAAGGCATAGGGCAAGAACCCAAGCCCCAAGCCCAAAGTCCCAGACCCCAGACCCCAGACCAAGCAGGCTCAGAACAGGAAGTAGCGCTGCGCCATCGGGAGCTCGCGGACGGGGGCGGGCTCGATGGCGTCCCCGTCGATGGTGACGGTGAAGGTGTCGGGGTCGACCCGGATGTCCGGGGTCGCGGTGTTGTTGATCAGGTCGGCCTTGCCGCGGCGGCGGACGTCCCGCACCGGGACCATCGGGGTGGCCAGCTCGAGGCGCGCCGGCAGGCCGGCCTCGATCGCCGCCGGCGCGACGAAGGTCAGCGACGACGCGGCCGCCGGGCCGCGGGCGGCGCCGAACATGGGCCGGGGCAGGATCGGCTGCGGGGTCGGGATCGAGGCGTTCGCGTCGCCCATCGCGGCCCAGGTGATGAAGCCGCCCTTGAGGACGAGCGAGGGGCGGACACCGAAGAACGCCGGCTCGTAGAGCACGAGGTCGGCGAGCTTGCCGACCTCGACCGAACCGACCTCGCCGTCCAGGCCGTGCGCGACGGCCGGGCAGATCGTGTATTTGGCGACGTAGCGCCGTGCCCGCAGGTTGTCCGCCCGCCCGTCACCCGGCAGCGCGCCGCGCCGGGCCTTCATGACGTGCGCGGTCTGCCAGGTGCGCAGGACGACCTCGCCGATCCGGCCCATCGCCTGCGAGTCCGAACCGATCATCGAGATCGCGCCCAGGTCGTGCAGGATGTCCTCGGCCGCGATCGTCGACGGCCGGATCCGGCTCTCCGCGAAGGCGAGGTCCTCGGGGATGCTCGGGTTCAGGTGATGGCAGACCATCAGCATGTCGAGGTGCTCATCGAGCGTGTTGACGGTGTGCGGCCGGGTCGGGTTCGTCGACGACGGCAGGACGTTGCCGGCCGCGGCGACCGTGATGATGTCCGGTGCGTGCCCGCCGCCGGCGCCCTCGGTGTGGTACGCGTGGATCGCCCGGCCGGCGATCGCCGCCAGCGTGCTCTCGACGTACCCGGCCTCGTTCAGCGTGTCGGAGTGCAGCGCGACCTGGACCCCGGCGGCGTCCGCGACCCGCAGCGAGGCGTCGATCACGGCCGGGGTGGTGCCCCAGTCCTCGTGCAGCTTGAACGCTGCGGCCCCGGCGCGCAGCTGCTCCCAGAGCGAGTCCTCGCTGGTCGTGTTGCCCTTGCCGAGCAGGACGACGTTGACGGGCCAGTCGTCCATCGCGGACAGCATCCGGCCCAGGTTCCAGCCGCCCGGGGTGACCGTCGTCGCCTTGGTGCCCTCGGCCGGCCCGGTGCCGCCGCCGATCAGTGTCGTGATGCCGGCGCCCAGGGCCTCCGGGACCTGCTGTGGGCAGATGAAGTGGACGTGGCAGTCGATCGCCCCGGCCGTCATGATCTTCCCGTTGCCCGAGATGATCTCCGTGCCCGGACCGATCACGAGCTCTGGGTGGACGCCGTCCATCGTGTCCGGGTTGCCGGCCTTGCCGAGCGCGACGATCCGGCCGTCGCGGACGCCGACGTCGGCCTTCACGACACCCCAGTGGTCCAGCACGATGACGCCGGTGATCACCAGGTCGGGGGCGCCTTCGGCCCGGGTGGCCCTGGCCTGGCCCATCGACTCGCGGATGACCTTGCCGCCGCCGAAGACGGCCTCGTCGCCGGTGCCGGCGCCGCGAGGCCCGCGGCTGAGGTCGGCGGTGACCTCGATGAACAGGTCGGTGTCGGCCAGCCGGACCCGGTCGCCGACCGTCGGTCCGTACAGCGCGGCGTACCGCGACCGGTCCAGCGAAGCCATGTCTGTCCTCTCGCCCAGGAGAAGGTGTCAACGGGGAGCCTGCGGGCGTTCCAGCCGTCCGGCCTGGGCAGCGGACAGCTGGAACGGGACCGTCAGGGGAGAGTCGGGGTGGCGTCGCGCTCGTCGAGCCTGCCGGCCCATTCCGGCCGCAGGCCCGGGACGTCGCGGGAGCCGGCGAGGGCCACCAGGGTGACCTCGCGTTCGATCCCCGGCTCGAAGCGGACCGCCGTTCCCGCGGGCACCGCGAGCCGGTAGCCCCAGGCCGCCGCGCGGTCGAAGTCGAGCGCCGGGTTCGCCGCGGCGAAGTGGTAGTGCGAGCCGACCTGGACCGGCCGGTCGCCGCCGTTGCGCACGATCAGGGTGAGCGTCGGACGGCCCGGGTTGATCTCGATCGGGTCGTCGTCGTGCAGGACCTCGCCGGGAATCATCGGCATCCGCTCGTTCCTGATCCGCTCGTTCCGGGGGCCGCGACTGGCTGGCTGTTCGGCGGGTGGCACCGGCCGGTGGCGGCCCGGGGCAGGCCGGTCACGGGATCGGGTGGTGCACCGTGACGAGCTTGGTGCCGTCGGGGAAGGTCGCCTCGACCTGCACCTCGGCGAGCATCTCCGGGATGCCGTCCAGGACGTCGTCCCTGGTCAGCACGGTGCGCCCGGCGGCCATCAGCTCGGCGACGGTGCGCCCGTCGCGCGCCCCCTCCAGCAGGAAGGAGGTCAGCAGCGCGACCGCCTCCGGATAGTTGAGCCGCAGACCGCGGCCCCGGCGCTCCTTGGCGAGGTTGGCCGCGACATGGATCAGCAGGCGTTCCTGTTCATGCGGGCTCAGCAGCACGGCGCCAAACCTAGGGCCAGCAGATGTCGACCGCGTAACACCGGCCGCTGGCGCGTCGCCGTCGTCGCGAACGCGGGGACTGAATTCGTCACGTTGGGTCACGGTTGTGGGTGTTTGCTGGCCGTCGGTCGGACTCGACCCGCGTTCGACCGGCAGGTCCGGCCTGCGAGGCCGGGCCGGATTCGTCACAACCTGCGGGAGTTACACCGTGTTCACAAAGGGGCGATGGCCGCGACACGGCTGCTTTCTAACGTCCCGTGGAACCGCCCGGGAGGGCCGGATGGGCCGGCGGTGGGGAACTCAACCCCGGGGCGACGATGGGGGTTCGGTGACAACGGGATTCGACAGGCGCAGCTTCCTGCGGCGCGGTGCGGGCATGGCCGCGGGCGCAGCTGCTCTGGGTATTGGCGGCAGCGAGTTTCTGGCCGCGTGTGGGAGCAGCGGCTCCGGGGGCAGCTCGGCGGCCAGCAGTGGTCCGTCGTCGTTCGGCGCGCTGACCTACCGGCTCTCCTGGATCAAGAACGTGGAGTTCGCCGGCGCGTACATCGCCGACCAGAAGGGCTACTACAAGGCGGCCGGCTTCACGTCGGTCAACCTGATCAGCGGTGGCCCGAGCGCCACCCCGCAGGACGCCGACGTGGCGACCGGCAAGGCGTTCATCGGTATCTCGGCCCCGGACATCACCGGTGCCGCGATCCTGCAGGGCGCGCCCATCAAGATCATTGGCGCGCAGTACCAGAAGAACCCGTTCGCGATCATGTCGCTGGCGAGCAAGCCGATCAAGACGCCCGAGGACATGATCGGCAAGAAGATCGGTGTCCAGGCCACCAACGAGTCGGTGTGGTCCGCGTTCCTCGCGGCCAACAACATCGACCCGTCGAAGATCGACAAGGTGCCGGTCCAGTTCGACCCGACGCCGCTGACCACCGGTCAGGTCGACGGGTGGTTCTCCTTCATCACCAACGAGCCGAACCTGCTCAAGGTGAAGGGCATCGACACCGTCACGTTCCTGCTGGCGGACTTCAAGTACCCGCTGGTGTCCGAGACGTACATGGTCACCACAGACACGCTCGCGAAGGACAAGGACAAGATCAAGGCGTTCCTGACCGCCGAGATCAAGGGGTGGCACGACCAGATCGCGACCCCGGGCACCGGCGCGAGCCTCGCCGCGACCGTCTACGGCAAGGACCAGGGCCTCGACACGGCCGAGCAGACCCTCGAGGCCAAGGCCCAGAACGAGCTGCTGGTCACCGCCGACACCAAGGCGAACGGCCTGTTCACGATCACGCCGGCCCTGATCGAGGAGAACATCGCCACGCTCAAGCTGGCGAAGGTCGACATCACCGCCGACCAGCTCTTCGACACCAGCATCATCGACGAGCTGTACAAGGAGCAGCCGGGCCTGAAGACGATCCCCGCGCTGGGCTGACCCGCCACGCTGATCGTCCCGTCCCCGGTCCAGCCCTAGAGGAGAAGCCGAGCCTGACATGAGCGCTTCCGCCACGCCCACACCGGAGCCCGCCGTCGACGCGGCGGCAGTCACCTTCGGGGAGGAGGCGGCCGTCCCTACGGCCGCCGCCGAACCGGCCCCCGGCTCCGGGGTCAGCGTGACCGGACTGCGCAAGGAGTTCAGGCTCGGCCGTCGTTCGGTCGTCGCACTGGACGACGTGAACCTTTCCACGGCGGAGGGCTCGTTCCTCACGCTGATCGGGCCCTCCGGCTGTGGGAAGTCGACCGTTCTGCGCATCCTCGCCGACCTGGAGGCGCCGACCCAGGGGGAGGCGCTCGTCCACGGCGAGCGCCCGGCCGCGGCCCGGCGCGCCCACCACCTCGGCATCGCGTTCCAGGACGCCGCGCTGCTGCCCTGGCGGTCCGTCGAGGCCAACATCCGGCTGCCGCTGGAGGTCAGCGGCAGGAAGGCGGACCGAAAGGTGATCGCCGACCTGATCTCACTGGTCGGCCTCACCGGCTTCGAGAAGGCCCGCCCGGCCCAGCTGTCCGGCGGCATGCGCCAGCGGGTGGCGATCGCCCGCGCGCTGGTCGTCGAGCCGAAGGTGCTGCTGCTCGACGAGCCGTTCGGCGCCCTGGACGACATGACCCGCCAGCGGCTGAACTTCGAGCTGCTGCGGATCTGGACCGAGCGGGCGACCACGACCCTGCTGGTCACCCACTCGATCCCGGAGGCGGTCATCCTGTCCGACAAGGTCGCGGTCATGACGCCGCGGCCCGGCCGGATCAAGGAGATCGTCGAGATCGACCTTCCTCGCCCGCGCACCTCGGAGATGTTGCGGACCCCGCGCTTCCACGAGCTGCACGACGAGCTGTCCGGCCTGCTGTTCGGGGGCCAGGACGAAGACGAGCGGGCCGCGTGACCCCGGCATGACAGCGCTCCAGGACACTCCCGCCGGCGCGGTCGCCGCCCCGCCCAGCGGCAGCCCATCCCAGGACGGTTCCCGGGCCCGCGCGGGCGCGCCCTCCTGGCTGGGCGGCCTGATCGGCACCCTGGCGATCATCGCGCTCTGGTGGATCCTCGCGGTCACCGCGTTCAAGCACGGCGGCGCGGTGCCGACGCCGTGGGCGGTCGTCAAGGACTTCTGGACGGACCGCCACCTGTGGCCGACCCCGGTCGCCACGACCGTGTGGATCGCCTTCCAGGGCTATCTGATCGGCAACGGCCTGGCCATCGGCCTGTCGATCCTCTGCTTCGGCATCCCGGTCGTCGACCGCATCCTGCTGCAGATCGGGGTGGCCTCCTACTGCCTGCCGATCATCGCGATCGGCCCGATCCTGACGACGGTCTTCAACGGCACCGCGCCGGAGATGGCGCTCGCCGGGATCTCGGTCTTCTTCACCACCCTGGTCGGCACGCTCACCGGCCTGAGCGCGGCCGACCAGACGACCCTGGACGCCATCCGCGCCTTCGGCGGCGGGAGGTTCGCCCAGCTCCGGTTCGTCCGGCTGCGCGCCGCGCTGCCCAGCACGTTCGCCGGGCTGCAGATCGCGCCGCCCGCCGCGCTGCTCGGCGCGATCATCGGCGAGTACCTGGGTGCGGACAAGGGCATCGGGATCACCATGATCGCCTCGGAGCAGGCGTTCGACGTCCCGCGCACCTGGGCGCTGGCCATCATCGCCTCCGCGATCGCCGCCGTCGGCTACGGCATTACCTCGCTGATCGCCCGGCTGCTCACCCCGTGGGCGCCGCGCGGCAACCCCGGAGGTGGATCGTGACCACCACGGCCGCTCCGGCGACCGAGTCCGGGCCGGTGCCGGCCCCGGCCGTCGCGCCGCCGGTGGAGCAGCGCTCGCCCGGCTCGCTGCTGCTCGTCACCGCGCTCGCCCGGCTGGGCCGCACCTTCGGCCAGGTCCTCGCGTCCGTCGTCGTGATCGTGATTCTCTGGTACGCCTTCCTGAAGGTCTTCCACCTCAACCCGCTGGTGGCCAAGGACCCGAAGGCCGTTTATCACTACCTGTTCACGGTCCCGAAGGCGCACGAGCATCGGCACGTGATCTTCCACGGCCTGCTGGAGACCCTTCTCGACGCGCTGTACGGCTACGTCGCCGGCACGGTCGCGGCGATCGTCGTGTCGGTGCTGTTCGTGCTGTACCGCCCCGTCGAGCAGGCGTTCCTGCCGGTGGCGATGGTGCTGCGCTCGGTCCCGCTGGTCGCGATGACCCCGATCATCACGCTGGTTTTCGGCCGTGCCGTGATGGGTGTCACGGTCATCGCCGGGATCGTGGTGTTCTTCCCGTCGCTGGTGAACATCGTCTTCGGTCTGCGCTCCACCCCGAAGGCCGCAGCGGACCTGGTCACCGCGTATGGCGGCAGCCCGTTCACCGTGCTGCGCAAGGTGGCCATTCCGAGCGCGTTGCCGGCGCTGTTCGCCTCCGCGCGAATCGCCGTGCCGGGAGCCATCATCGGCGCGCTGCTCGCCGAATGGCTCGCCACCGGCAAGGCGCTCGGTTACTACATGGAGCACTCCCAGCAGGTGTTCGACTACGGCGGCGTCTGGGCGTCGGTCATCGTGATCACGGCGGTGAGCGTCGCGCTCTACGGCGTCGTCGGCATCATCGAGACGGTCGTCCTCGCCCGGTACGGCCCGGCGCCAGCCCGCGGGAAGTGACCCCCTGAGCCGGCCCGTCGTTCACCCGCGGTTTCCGACCGCGAGGGTGACGCACGTTACTGGTCGGCGATGCTGACCTGGACCTCCCGCCGATTCACGCCGGATCGGCGGGAGCGCCATTTCCGCTGGTCTTCCGGCGAGACGCGCCGGGCCGGCCGAACAGCTCGCATCATTCCTGGTCAGCGGCCTTTGTGCTGGAGAGCACTCGATGCGCGGCAGCAATCGGTGACTGTCCGGTCCGTGGCTGCGACAATGACATCGGCGGCGGCCGTTCAGGGCAAGCCGGTAGGTGAAGTCGAGGCGGACAAACCCGTTCGCCATCCTTCGGGTGACTTTCCGCCGGCCCGCTACGTCACCTGGGGGTCAGACCCCCCAGACCCCCCAACCGGAGGGCCCGTGTGAGTGTGACGACGGCCGGCGTGGGGACGGCGCTGGCGGCGGGGTGGCCGGGCGCGGGGACCACGGCGCCTGGGATGAGTTCCGCGGATCTCGCGGTGGGGCCGGCGTTACTGCCCGCCATGACCACCGGGAGCCGCGGGCCGGCGCCTGCCGGCGGGGCCGGCCGGCTGGGGCCCAGCGACGGCGAGCTCGCGCGGCTGCGGCGGGTCGCCGTCGGCGAGGAAGACGCCGACCTGCTGGTGCACAGCGGAACCGTCGTCGTCGTGCAGACCGGCGAGCTGCTGCAACGGGACGTCGCGATCGTCGGCCGGTTCATCGCCGCCGTGACGAGGCCTGGTGCGCTCGCCGGGCGCCGCTCGCTGGACGCGACCGGCCGCTACCTGCTGCCCGCCTACCTCGACGCCCACGTCCGCCCGGAACGGACCCTGCTGCTGCCCGGCGAGGCCGCCCGGCTGCTGGTGCCGCGCGGCACCGTGACCGTGCTGACCGACCCCACCGGCCTGGTCGCCCGCTGCGGCCCTCGTGGCGCCGGGATCGCGACCTCGACCGACACCCCGCTGCGGGTGCTGGCCCGCCGGCCCGGCGCACCCGGCCCGGCGGCGGGGGACCTGCTGCCCGGCGAGCAGACCGTCGGCCACCGGGCGCTCGCCGACCTGGTCGGTTACGGCCAGCTCGCCTGCGCGGTGCGGTCCGGGATCCTGGCCGGGCTGGCGCCCGCCGAGGCCGTCCGGCGCGCGACGCTCGCGCCCGCCCGCCGGCACGGGCTCGACCAGGTCCTCGGCGCGATCCTGCCGGCCCATCTGGCCGACCTGCTGATCGTCACCGAGATCGGCGGTATCGAACCACCCGACCTCGTCGTCGCCGGCGGGCGCATCGCCGCCGGCCAGGGGCGGCCGCTGTTCGACAACCCCGACCGAGCCCCCCGCTGGGCCCTGGACACCGTGCGCCTGCCGGTGAACCTCCACGTCGACTCGTTCGCGCTGCCCGGCTGGCCGGGGCATCCGGCGCCGCTGCCGGTGGCCGTCGAGATCGTCTCCCGGATCTCCACTCCGGTGGTGCCCTCGTCCCGGACACCCGGCCTGGCGGGGCTGCTCCCAGGGCGCCCTGGGCTGCCCGGGAGCGGCGGCCTCGCTCCGACGGTGCCGATTCAGCCGCTGGCGACGGCGTCGGCCGGTGCGGCCGTCCCACGGCAGGTGCGGATCGAGCCCGCGGTCCGCAACGGCCTGATCGTGGCCGACCCCGACCACGATCTGCTCAAGGTGGCCGTCGTCGACCGGTCCGGCAGCCACGAGCCGGTCCGGGTCGGGCTGCTGCGCGGGGTCGGGCTGACCAGCGGCGCCGTCGGCGTCACCACCAGCGACCCGCCCGGTGACCTGGTGCTCGTCGGCACCAACGACGCCGACATGCTCACCGCCGCCCGCGCCCTGGAGGGCATGGGCGGCGGGTACGTGGTGATCGACCGGGGCTGGGTGCAGGCCGCCTGCCCACTGCCCGTCGCCGGCATCGTCAGCGACGCGCCGTGGGAGGCCGTCGACGGCCAGCTCGCCGCCGCCGACGCCGCGGCGGCGGCGATCGGCTGCCGGCTCGCCGGGCCGCTCCAGACCCTGGCCGACCTGGGGACGGCCCTGTTCACCCGTCCCGCTCCCTGACTCGGGGGCCGGTCCGCGAGAGGTGGCCGCCTACCCGAGCCGGCCGGCACCCGGCCGGGTCAGCTCAGCCCGCGGCCTCGGCGGGCGGGGCGGCCTTGTCTGTGGGCGGCGCCTTCGCCAGGTCCGGGCCGCCGGCGGCTGCGCCCGCCGGCGCCTCGGCTCCGGCGGCGACCGCCTCCCCGGTGGCGACGGCGGCGGCGGAGTCCCGCAACGCCCGCTGGGTGTAGTCGGACAACGTCCAGGAACGCCGTGGCGTGGCCGCGTTCTCGATCTCGACGAGGCCGGCGCGGACCATCCGGAACAGCGCCCGGCGGGCCTCCGTCTTCGAGACGGCCAGCATCTGCGCGACCTCCTCGGTCCGCAGGCGCGGCTGCCGGCGCATTCGGTTGATGATCTGCAGCTCGGGCAGGGACAGCGGCCGGCCGACCAGCTCGTGCATGAGCACGAACCGGGCGAACCCCAGGTCCGGCCGCCCGCCCGGGAGGACCACGACCACGGCGTGATCACCGCTGCGGCCGTGGTCGGGCGGCGCGTGCCCGTGGCGCAGCTGCTCCCGCCAGATCTGGCCGATGCCCCGACCGGTGCGCGCGACCAGGCCGGCCCGGCGGAACGCGTCGGCGAGCAGGGGGTTGCGCGGGCTCGGCGGCGCCGACAGCAGGGTGTCCACCGTGATCCCGGCCGGGAGGCCGGACGGGTTCGAGACGATGATCTGGTCCTCGGACCACTGGACGTGCACCGCGCCCGGCGCGGTGTAGTCGCGGTGGATGAGGGCGTTGGCGAGCGCCTCCCGGAACGCGGCCTCCGAGTACACCGGCACCCGCATCCGGACCAGGTCGAAGCGCACCTCGCGGTTCGGGTTCAGCTCCCGGAACCGGGCCAGGAACTCCTCGACCAGCCGCAGCAGCGGCCAGCGCAGGAACACGTTGGTCCCGGTCGCCAGCCCGTCGATCCGGTCGAAGACCTGAATGGCGGCCTCGTGGGTCGGCGCGAGCCTGCGCAGCGCCTCCGGCCGGCCGAACAGCAGCAGCCCGGCGAGCAGGATCTCGACCCGCGCCGGGTCCGCGCCCTCGGCCGACGGCCCGTTCGGCTCGGACCCGTCCGTGGCGCCCTCCGGCGCGGCCAGGCGCACCACGCCGAGCTCGCGGGCCAGCGCCAGGTCGTCGAGAACGGCGAGCCGCTGGTCGGCCTTCTCCCGGGCGGCCCCGATGAGGCGGCGCAGCCGGTCGAACTCGACCGGGTCCAGGTCCGCCCACGAAGCGCCGGGCACGACCCGACCGGTGACGTCGACCGCCCCGGTCACCGGGCAGGCGGGCGTTCCCTGGCCGCCCGGGGCGCCATCAGCGTTTCGCACAGGGTGCCACCTGAAAGAAGAGCGGCTCTTGCGAAGCCGCGTGTCCGACGCTCGTCCCGCATAGGCGCTCGCCTGGTTGGGACGCCGCCTTCGGTCGATCTTGACCGTTCGGCTGACGTTACTCCCAGTCTCGGGTGCTGACGAGGATCTGTCAGACGAATGTCAACGGCCGGCGCGGGTCGGTGGGCGTCGCGGCGCGCGGGTGAAGCGGCCGTCCGGCTCGGCCCCGGCGGCGGCCCGGCGCGGGTAGCGGGCGGCCCGGGTGAGGAAGGCGGCGAGCACCCGGCGCAGCGCCACCCCGGCGGCGTCGGCCCGGACGTGCACCTCCTCGGCCAGGTCACCGTCCCCGCTGATCAGCGGCAGCCCGTCGACGGCGAACCGGTGCTGCAGAGCCAGGTCCTCGTCGAGGATCGCCTGCTCGAACCGGGCCGCCTCGGCCAGCCGGGCCGTGTCCCCGCCGAGGTCGTTGCGCATCAGCCGGGTGTAGACCCGGCTCGCGCCGTCGTCCTCGGGCTGCAGGCAGAACAGGATGGCGTTGATGATCCCCGCGTCCGGGTACTCCATCCGCAGCCGCAGCATGAACGGCGGGCGGAACACGTAGGTCGACACCCGGCGCTGCACCAGCGGGCGCAGGCCGGCCGCGACCCCCGGGTCCTCCGGGTTGGAGACGTCCTGCTCCATGACGACGCGGAAGCCGTCCCCGTCGGCGTCCACCCGGTAGGGCGGCACCAGCATGTCCTCACCGACGTCGCCGATGGTGGCGGCGTGCACGAACGGGAAATGCGCGGTGTCGAGGAAGTTGTCGGCGAGCAGCCCGGCGGCGGCGGTCGAGCGCGCGGGCTCCAGCCACGTCGAGTCGAACCCGTCCTCACCCGCCTCGGGCAGGGCGAGGATCTCGGCGAACGGCTCGTCGGGGGCGATCCAGACAAGGCCGTGGCGCTCCGTGACACCCCAGGCGGTGGTGGCGCGGGCACGCCGAGGAGCCGGGACACCCGGGCCGAGGGCCGGAACGAGCGTGCAGCCACCGTCCGCGGCGTACCGCCAGCCGTGGTACGGGCAGACCAGCGTCTCGCCGTCGACCCGCCCGGCCGACAGCGGCGCGAGGCGGTGCGGGCAGCGGTCCTCGAACGCGGTGAGCACGCCGTTCAGGCGGGCGAGCACCCACGGCTCGCCGAGCAGGCGCACCGCGAGTGGTTCGTCGCCGAGCTCGGTGGACAGCGCCACCGGGTGCCAGCCATGCCGCAACGCCGGATCCGTGTTCGTCAGACGGAGCGACACGTACACCACCCTTCCTCGCGGAGCGCCCAGCACATCATCCTCTGCCCACATGGCGTCGCCGTTTCCCGAGGGCCCGGTGCGAGGTAACACTCAGTGAGAGTTGGTCCTGAACATGCTCGTAACCTGCGGGTCCTATCGTCGCAGCGCGGGTCGTTGGGGCCGGTTGGCGGCATTCGGGCCGGTTCGGCCGCGCGGTGCCCGCGCCGCCGGCCGCGTTCGGCGCCGGGCCGGTCGGACGGTGACCGACGGCCCAGCCGCGTGACGTGGTGGTCATGGTGCGCGCGGCGGTCCCGAGCTGTACTGACGGGGAGTGACAGGCGAGAGGGGAGCCAGGTGACAGGCGCCACGGCCGTGCTGCACCGGCCCGGCACGGTCGGTGAGGCGGTCCGGATGCTCGCCGAGGTCGGCGACGTGGAGCTGCTCGCCGGCGGGACCGACCTCGTCCCGGCGCTGCGTGCCGGCCTGCGCCGGCCGCGGGCGCTCGTCGCGCTGCGCCGCGTCCTGGAGCTGCGGGCCCGTGGCGTCGCCCCGGACCGGCTGACGATCGGTGCCGGCGTGACCTATGCCGAGCTCGCCGACTGGGAACCGGCGCCTGGCCTGGCCGCGGCCGCCCGCGCCGTCGGCTCCGCGCAGATCCGCAACACCGGCACGGTCGGCGGCGCGCTCGGCTCGGCGAACCCGCGTGGTGACCTGCTGACGTTCCTCACCGCCGTCGACGCCGAGGTGCTCACCCGCTCGGCCCGCGCCGGCTCGCGCGCCGTGCCGTTGGTCGGCTTCCTGGCCACCGGCCGGCGGCGCGGCGAGCTGGTGACCGCCGTGCGCGTCCCGGTGACCCGCGGGCCCCAGGTCTTCCTGAAGATCGGGGGCCGTCAGGCGGCCTACCCGGCTCTGCTGAACTGTGCCCTGGTCGTCGACGGGGCCGCGGGACGGATCCGCTGCGCCATCGGCGGCGTCACGACCGGCCGGCTGCGGCCGGGCGACGCCGAGGACTTCGCGGCCGGCGAGATCGACTGGTCGGCGCCGCTGCCGTCCGGGGCCGGCGTCGCCCAGCGGTTTGGTGAGCTGGTCGCCCTGGCGGCTCAGGAGGCCCCCGAGCAGTTGCCGGCCGGTCCGCGGGACCCGGCTGACTACCGGTGGCACGCCGCCGGGGTGCTCGCGTCCCGGGCACTGGCCCGGGCGCTGGCCGCCGCGAGCGGCGACAGCGACAGCGGCGCCCGCGGTGGCGCGGACGGCGACGGCACGCGCGGAACGGGGACGGCGTGACGGCGGGAACCGACCCCACCCCCAGACAGGACCAGGGCGCCGCGGCGCCCGGCCGCCGGGTACTGGACCGCTCCAGTGCCGCGCCGGCCGGCGACGACCTGTTCGACGGGGAGGCGGACCCGATGGCCGCCATCTATCACCTACGCGTCGACGGCACGCTGCGGGCCATCTCCGGCGCGGCCCTCGCGGACTCGCTGCTGGCCGTCCTGCGCGAGCGGCTCGGGATCACCAGCGTCAAGGACGGCTGCGAACAGGGCCGGTGCGGCTCGTGCTCGGTGCTGCTCGACGAGAAGGTCGTCGCCGCCTGCACGGTGCTCGCCGCGGACGCGGTCGACGCACGGGTGACGACCCTGGCCGGCCTGCCGGCGGACGGCCTCGGGCCAGCCGTGCAGGCCGCGTTCCTGCGGGACGGCGCGGTCCAGTGCGGGTTCTGTACGCCCGGCTTCGTCGTCGCCGTCACCGACCTGCTCGGCCGACGGCCGGACGCGACCGAGGGGGAGATCCGCGAGGCCCTCGCCGGCAACATCTGCCGCTGCACCGGCTACGGCCGGATCCTCGCCGCGGTCCGGGCCGTCCAGGCCGAGCTGGCGGACCGGCCGTGAGCGCGGGCGGATCGGTGAACGGCTCCGGGCCGGCCTCGCCAGCCGGCGGCCGGCCGGCGGTACGGCGAACCGGAGAACCGGCCTCGACGGCGCTGCCGGCGCCAGGCCGGGAGCGGATCGGCGCGCCCTCGCTGCGCCCGGACGGCCCCGCCAAGGTGACCGGGGTGTTCCCCTACGCCGGCGACCTGGCCAGCCCCGGCATGCTGCACGCCCGTACCCTGCGTAGCCCGCACGCCCGGGCCCGGATCCGGGCGGTCGACACCGCCGCCGCGCGCCGGATCCCCGGGGTGGCGGCGATCGTCACCGCCGCGGACGTCCCCGGCGTCGCGACCTACGGTCTGATCGGCCTCGACCAGCCGGTGTTCGCGTCGACGGAGGCCCGGTACGCCGGCGAGCCGGTCGCCGCGGTCGCCGCCGTCGACGCGGCCACCGCCCGCCGCGCGCTGGCCGCGATCCGGGTCGACTACGAGCCGCTCGCGCCGATCGTCGACCCGGAGGCGGCGATGGCGCCCGGCGCCGAGCCGCTGCATCCGGACAGCCCCGCGTACGGGCCGGACGGCTGGGCCTACTCGGGCCACCCGAACGTCTTCCGCGCGATCGACCTGCGCCACGGCCCGGACCCGGACCTCGTCGGGCCCGTCGCCGTCGAGGACACCTACGTCTTCGGCATGCAGGACCAGGCGTTCCTCGCCCCGGAGGCTGCCCTGGTCACGCCCGCGGCCGACGGCGGGGTCGAGCTGGCGGTGGCCACCCAGTGGCTGCATTCCGACCGTGAGCAGATCGCAGCCTGCCTCGGGCTGCCCGACGAGCGGGTCCGGCTCACGCTGGCCGGCGTCGGCGGCGCGTTCGGCGGCCGCGAGGACGTCACCCTGCAGGTCCACGGCGCGCTGCTGGCCCTGCGCACCGGCGTGCCGGTCCGGATCGGCTACGACCGGGTCGAGTCGTTCCTCGGCCATCCGCACCGGCATCCGGCGATCATGTGGTTCCGCCACTCGGCCACCCGGGACGGCCAGCTGGTCGCCGTGCAGGCCCGGGTCATCCTGGACGGCGGCGCGTACGCCTCGTCGTCGCGCGCGGTGATCGCGAACGCCGTCACCCATGCCGCCGGTCCCTACCGGGTGGCGAACGCCCATCTGTACGGCGCGTCCACCCGCACGAACAACCCGCCGTGCGGGGCGATGCGCGGCTTCGGGGTCCCGCAGGTGACGTTCGGGCACGAGGCCCAGCTGGACCGGCTCGCCGCCGCCCTCGGGCTGGACCGGGTCGAGCTGCGGGCCCGCAACGCGCTGGCCGCGGGCGACATCCTGCCGACCGGCCAGCCGATCCCCGGCCCGATGCCGGCCCGTGAGCTGATCGAGCTGGTCGCGGCCCGGCCGCTGCCGCCCGCCCTCGACCCGGCCAGCCCGGACGCGACCAGCGGGCTGGCGCTGCCCGGGGGCCGGCCGGCCGGGGCCGACCCGTCCCGGGTCCGCCGTGGCGTCGGCTACGCGCTCGGGGTGAAGAACCTGCTGTTCTCCGAGGGCTTCGACGACTTCGCGGTCGCCAGGGCCCGGCTGGAGATCGGCCCGGACGGCCAGGCCAGGGCCTGGGTCCATACCGCCTGCGCCGAGGTCGGCCAGGGCTTCGTGACGATCGCCGGGCAGATCGCGCGCACCGAGCTCGCCGTCGAGGAGGTCGTGCTCGCCCCGGCGGACACCGACATCGGCAGCGCCGGCTCCACCAGCGCGTCGCGGCAGACGTGGATGAGCGGCGGGGCCGTGCGCGGCGCCTGCGTCGGCGTCGCCGACCGGCTGCTGGCCCGGGTCGCCCGCTCGCTGGGCCTGCCCCCGTCGGTCGTCGAGGCGCCGCGGCGGGTGCTCAGCCTGCGCGACGGCGAGATCATCGGACCGGAGGTCGGGGTGCGCATCCCGCTCGCCGAGGCGCTGGCCGACGGGCCGGTCGAGGCCGAGTTCACCCACCGCCACCGCGAGACAGAGCCGATGGACGCCTACGGCCAGGGCCACGCGCATGTCGCCTATGCCGCTGCCGCGCACCGCGCGGTGGTCGACGTCGACCTCGATCTCGGCCTGGTACGGGTGGTGTCGCTGGCGCTCGCCCAGGACTGCGGGACCGTGCTCAACCCGTTGTCGCTGCTCGGCCAGGTCGAGGGCGGCACCGCCCAGGGCCTGGGCATCGCGGTGATGGAGGAGCTGGTCACCGTCGACGGGGTGGTGGCCAACCCGACGTTCCACGACTACCTGCTGCCCACGATCGCCGACGTGCCCGACCTCGACTTCGTCGCGGTCACCTACCCGCAGCAGGACGCGCCGTACGGGGTGAAGGGCGTCGGCGAGGCGCCCACCGGGACGGCGACGCCGGCCATCGTCGCGGCGATCCGGGACGCCGTCGGACGGGACCTGCGCCGTGTGCCGGTCCGCCCCGGCGACCTGGTGGCGACACCGGCCGTCAGCGCGGCCGCCCGCACCGAGACGACCGTCTACACGCCGATCGCGCTGGACCGGCCGGCGGCGCCGTCCGACCCACCGGTATTGCCCGCGCACCTGGAGGGTGGGGCCGATGACGGCTGACGTGACCGAGCCCGGCGGCCGGGCGGGCGAGGCGCCGACCCCGCTCGCGCTGCCGGAGCGGGTGGAGGTGCTGCGCTCGCGGCGCGTCGTCACCCCGGACGGGGTGATCGCGGCAGCCGTCCACGTCGCCGGCGGCCGCATCACCGCGGTCACCGGGCCGGACGAGATTCCCCCCGGCGCGCACGTCACCGATCTCGGTGATCTCGCGCTGCTGCCCGGGGCCGTCGACACGCACGTGCATGTCAACGAGCCCGGCCGCACCCACTGGGAGGGCTTCGCGACCGCGACCAGGGCGGCGGCGGCCGGCGGGGTCACGACCATCATCGACATGCCGCTCAACTCGATCCCGCCGACCACGTCCGTCGACGCGCTCGCGACGAAGCGGGCCGCGGCCAGCGGGCAGGTCTTCGTCGACGTCGGGTTCTGGGGCGGGATCATCGGCGCCGACGCGAACAACCTGCGCGACCTGGCGGAGCTGCACGACGCCGGCGTGTTCGGCTTCAAGGCGTTCCTCGCGCCCTCAGGAGTCGAGGAGTTCCCGCACGTCTCGCTGGACGCGCTGGCCGCCGCCGCCCGGGTGACCGCCCGGCTCGGCGCCCTCACCGTCGTGCACGCCGAGTCCCCGACGGTCCTCGACACGGCGCCACCCGCGGCCGGCCGGTCGTTCGCCAGCTGGCTGCGCTCCCGCCCGCCGGCCGCCGAGACCGAGGCCATCGCGTCGCTGGCCGCGCTGTCCGCCGCGACCGGGGCGCGGCTGCACGTGCTGCACCTGGCCGCGGCCGAGGCGCTCGACGACGTGCTCGCCGCCCGCGACGAGGGCCTCGCGCTGACCGTCGAGACCTGCCCGCACTACCTCAGCTTCATCGCCGAGGAGGTCCCCGACGGCGCCACCGAGTTCAAGTGCGCGCCGCCGATCCGGGAGGCCGCCAACCTGGAGCGGCTCTGGGACGGGCTGGCCGAGGGCCTGCTCGTCGGCGTCGTCTCCGACCACTCGCCGGCGAGCCCCGACGTCAAGTCGGTCGACACCGGCGACTTCGGCACGGCCTGGGGCGGCATCGCCTCGGTCCAGCTCGGCCCCCGCGCGGTCTGGACCGGAGCCCGCCGGCGCGGCCACGGGCTGGCCGAGCTGGCCCGCTGGGTGGCCACCGGGCCGGCCGACCACGCCGGGCTCGGCCACAAGGGCCGGATCGCCGTGGGCGCCGACGCCGACCTGGTCGTCTTCGACCCCGAAAGTTCAGCTGTGGTGGACGCCGCAACGCTGGCCCATCGACACCCGCTCACCCCCTACGCTGGACGCACGCTGGACGGGGTGGTCCACGCGACCTACCTGCGCGGTCAGCGGATCGACGGCCCCCGTCCCGCACGGGGCCAGTTGCTCGCCCGCTGACCGGCGGCAGCCGTCGCCAGCCGCCCGCTGTACAGGTGACACGGTGCCCGAGCCCGGGCATTCGAGGACGCGTCGCCCGGGACGGACAGCCCAGGGCACGCAGGGAGGAAAACTCCGGATGTCTGACGCCCCCGACCTGACCAATCTCGTCGACCTCGCCGGTGCGCGGCTCGGTGGCTCGGTGGTGGCCGTCAACGACGAGTTCTTCGCGTTCGCCGAGCGGATGCTGCTGCCGGAGCCGCCGGTCAGGCGCCCCGGCGTCTTCACCGAGCGCGGGAGCTGGACCGACGGCTGGGAGACCCGCCGCCGCCGGGTGCTGCCCGGCGCCGACTGGGCCGTCGTCCGCCTCGGCGTGCCCGGCATCGTGCACGCCGTGACCGTCGACACGTCGCACTTCACCGGCAACTCGCCCGAGGCGGTCGAGATCCAGGGCGCCACCGTCGGCGGCTACCCGTCGCCGGAGGAACTGCTCGACGAGTCCGTCCAGTGGGTGACGCTGGTGGCGCGCACACCGGTGAACCCGGACGCCGTGAACGTGTTGCCCGTCGAGGGCGACGGCCGGATCCGGATCACCCACCTGCGCCTGACGATCTACCCGGACGGTGGCGTCGCCCGGCTGCGCGCGCACGGCGAGGTCGTGCCCGACCCGCGGCTGCTCGACCGGGTCACCTCCGACCTGGCCGCCGCCTACCTCGGCGGCGTCGTCGTCGCCGCGAGCGACATGCACTACGGCGACCGGCACAACCTGAACGCCGGCGGCGAGGCCCGGGTGATGGGCGAGGGCTGGGAGACCCGGCGCCGGCGCACGGCCGGCTACGACTGGGCCGTCATCCGGCTGGCCACGGCCGGCCGGGTCGTGCGCGCCGAGGTCGACACCCGTCATTTCCGCGGCAACGCGCCGCGTGCGGTCGCCCTGTGGGCGGCGTACGCGCCCGAACTGACGCATTCGGACGACGTCTCGACGATCACCGACTGGCGTCCGATGCTGCCCCCGACCAGGACCCAGCCGAACACCCGCCACCTGTTCGACCTGGAGGTGCCGGTCGAGGCGACGCACGTCCGCGTCGACGCGATCCCCGACGGCGGCCTCGCCCGGCTGCGGCTGCTCGGCGCCCCGACCGAGCAGGGGCGCGAGTCGCTGGCGGTCCGCTGGCTGGACGCGCTCTCGGCTGGCGCGGCCAAGGAGGAGCTGCTCGCCTGCTGTGGGTCGGAGGACTGGGCGGACGCCGTCGCCGCCCGCCGGCCGTTCGGCACCCTGGAGGAGCTGCTCGCCGTCGCCGAGCAGGAGTGGTGGAAGCTGCCCGAGACGGCCTGGCTGGAGGCCTTCACCGCGCATCCGCGGATCGGCGAGCGACCGATCCTCTCGGGGGCGCCGACGACCTCGTCGCGCGCGACGATCGCGGGGCTGGACGCGCCGCGCCGCGAGCAGGCGGCGATGGAGTCGGCCAGCGCCGAGGTGCGGGCCGCGATGGCCGAGGGCAACGAGACCTATGAGGAGCGTTTCGGCTACATCTTCCTGATCCGGGCCGCCGGTCGCTCCGCCGAGGAGATCCTCGCGCTGCTGCGCGAACGCCTCGGCAACGAGCCCGCCCGCGAGCTGCGGGTCGCGGCGGGCCAGCAGGCCGAGATCACGGCGATGCGGCTGCACCGCCTGATCACCGGTTCCTGAGGCTGCCGAGCCCGGCCAGCGGAACCTGGACGAGACGCACCGAGCCCGGGCCGCCGCCCCCCGTCTCCGGCGGCCCGGGCCGTTCGGTGTCGCCGGACGGCCCGCCGGCCGGCCCGCGATGGCGTCCACGCACCTGGCTCGCGGTCAGGCACGTCGTGTCGATCGGATCCGCCCGGACCGAGCGTAAAGGGGTCCAATCCGCGCTCGACAGTGGAAAAACCCATGCACCGAACCGGGAAAATCGCCGGGCAGGATTCCCGTTTGCCGGCCGGGTGGCCTGGGTGCGGGCGCCACCGCTGGGGGACGTGGTTTTCCTCGCTGTCCGCCAACCACAGGACTCTCTGGAATCGGCGCGTCGCGGACGGCCATCCGGAGGCCCGACTACTGGCCGGGAGCGGGCTGGCCGGAGCCGGTCGCGCCCGGGTCCGGCAGCACCAGTGCGACGGCGGCGGGGTCGCGCAGCCCGAGGTAGAGCCCGGCCAGCTCGGCGCGGGACGAGACTCCGTGCATCCGGTACAGCTCGCGGGCCAGGTTCTCCGCGTGCCCGCGGGACAGGTACAGCTCGCGCGCGATCGCCTCGAAGTCGTCCCCGCGCAGGATGCACACCAGCAGTGCCCGCTCCCGGTCGGTCAGCGCCCGCTGCCCCGGGACGACCTCACCGGTCCTGCCGGCCATGGCCGGCTCCCAGCCGGCCGTGGGCGGCGACGAGGACTGCGCCGGGGCGCTCGCGGGCCGCCGGGTGCCGCTCGCCGCGGGTCCCGTCACGACGGTGAGCAGCTCGCGGCAGCGCCGGGCGTAGGTCGTCGCGCCGAGCGCCTCGAACGCACCGAGCGCGTCGGTCAGCGCGTCGGCCGCCCGCCGGGTCCGCCGCTGGCGTCGATGGATCTCGCCGGCCCGCAACGTGGCCTGGGCAGCGTCGTAGGGCATGCCCAGCGCGGCGGCCTCCCGGGCCGACCGCTCGAACAGCGCGACCGCCTCGTCCAGCCGGCGCTGGCCGGCCGCCAGCAGGCCGCGGGCCCGGGCCGCGACCGCGAGCGTGACCGCGGACCCGCGCTGGCCCGCCTCGTCCTCCAGCCGGGCGAGCTCGCTCGCGGCCTCGTCGAACCGGCGCAGCCGGACGAGTGCCTCGACGAACAGGTGGCGCCACTCGAAGACTCCCGGAGCGAGCGCGCCGGCCGGATTCGCCAGCGTCTCCACCCGGGCGCAGGCCTCGACGACCCTGGCCGGGTCGTCGAGGGCCGCGGCCAGATGGGCGGTGGCGGTCGCGTGGTACGCCCACATGGCGGGCACGCCGTCGCCGTCCAGCTCCGCGGCCCGGGCCAGCAGCCGTCCCGCCGCCGCGGCGTCGCCGCGCGCCGCCGGTACCAGCGCGGCGTTCGCGTAGACGAACGGCAGCACCCAGATGTGTCCGGCCGACTCGGCGAGGGCCACGGCGTCCTGCCCGCAGGCGAGGGCCTCGGCCCACCGCCCGGCGCGGAATGTCGCCTCGGCGAAGTGGGTCATCGCGAGCAGGCGCAGGTGCATCGCGGTGTCGGGGGCATAGGTGACCGGGTCGAGGTCGGCGGCGGCGCCCGGCAGGTCGCCGGACCACAGCCGCACCACGCCGCGGCCGATCCGCAGGGCCGCGCTGGTGTGCGGTGTCGGGTCCAGCGCCCCCTCGCCGGCCGTGAGCTCGGCCAGCGCCCGCCCGCCGTCTCCGGTCGAGGCCGTCCGGGACGCCGCGAGCAGGGCCAGTCCCTGCGCCCGCAGCGGCGACGGCGCGCTCCGCTCGTCGAACGCGCGGGCCGCCCACAGCCCGGCCTCGTCGTAGAAGCCGGCCGGGATGAACGCCTGGGCGAGCCAGGCAGCGCTCTGCGCGGCGGTCTCGGCGTCGCCGGCCGCGCTGGCCGTCTCCCAGCTGGCCATGAACCCGAGAACCCCCTGCTCGGCGCGGTTGGCCAGCAGGTCCAGGTGCGCCCGCACGTACCGACGCCGCGGTGAGTCGTCACCGGCTCGGCCGCCGTCGGCCTCGGCGCCGTCGCGATCATCCTGGGCGAGGATCGCCGCCGCCTCCGCCCGTTCGCCCGCCTGCAGGAAGGACATCGCCGCGTCGAGGCGCAGGGTGTGCGCCTGGGCCGGGTCGGGGGTGAGCGGCGCGGCCAGCAGCAGATGGTCGGCGGCGCGGACGTAGCGGCCGGTCGTGGCCTCGGTGGTCGCCAGCTTGATCAGCTCGTCGGCGAGCCCGCCGTCCGGAGTCAGCGCGGCCGCGGCCCGGTGCTCCAGCGCGGTCGCCCGGTCGGTGGCCGCCTCGGCCACGGCGAGGTGCAGCGCGGACCGCCGCGGCAGGTCGATCGCGTGGTAGATGACGGCGCGCACCAGCGCGTGCGGCGGGCTCACCCGCAGTGCCGGTGGCTGCCCCACGGTGTCGACCAGGTCGTGGCGGACCGCCTCGGCGAGGGCACCGGCCGGGTCGGCGATCCCGGCGATGGCCGCGAGGTCGGCCAGCCGGGCCGTGCGGCCCAGCACCGCCACGGCGGCTGCCAGCTGCCGCCCCGCCGGCGGGCAGCTGGCCAGGTCGCGCGCGACGAGCGACCCCAGCGACTCCGGGGCGCGCAGCGCGCCGACCACGGCCTGGCCGACGGCCGACACAGGCCCGCCACCGGTCGCGACGGCGTCGGAGTCGCCGTGCGCGGCGAGCCACTTCGTGATCCACAGTGGGTTGCCGCTGGTCGCCTCGACCAGGGACCGCGACCGGCGTGGTGGCAGCGGGGGTCGGCCGGTGGCCGCGCACAGCTCGGCCAGTTCGTCCTCGCCGAACCCGGCCAGGTCGAGGACGGCGCCGGCCACCTCCGCGCGCCGACGCACACCGTCCAGCCAGGGCGAATCGTGCTTGCGGCCCGCGACCACCAGCAGCAGCGGCAGCCGGGCCCCGTGCAGGAGCAGGTAGTGGACGGCGCGCAGGGACGGGGCGTCGCACCAGTGGACGTCGTCGATCCGGATCACGAGCGGCCCGGCGGCGCAGCGGCGGGCCGCCGCCCCCAGCAGCAGCTCGCCGGTCTGGCGGATCCGCTCGGCGGCGGCGATGTCCGCGTCGGCCTCGATGGGCGCGTCCGCTCCTGGATCCGCGTCCGGTTCAAGAGCCGCGTCCGTTTGGGGAGCCGTGTCCGTTTGGGGAGCCGCGTCAGACGCGGGTGTCGCCGTCGCCTCAGGCGGCGGCTTCGGCGTGGCTGGGTCGACGCGCAAGCCGGGCGTGGCCTGCTCCGCCGCCGCCGTCAGCACGGCGAGCAGCCGGTTGGCGAGGTCCAGATCGTGGGAGCGGACGCTGTCCGCGGCCTCGACCCGGGCGATCACGGGAGGAACGGAGACGGCCGGGCCACCGGAGCCGCCGGGTCCGTCCGGACCGCCAGGCCCACCGGGGCCAGCCGTGCCGTCCGAGCCGCCGCCGCCGGTCGGGAGCCGGGCGAGGAACTGGTCGAGGAGCGTGGTCTTGCCGATGCCCGCCTGGCCCTCGACCAGGACGCACCGCAGACCGGATACGACGGCGGCCGCGTACTGGGCCGACAGCCGATCGAGCTCGGATCCCCGTCCGACAAACCGCACCATGCCGCCGCCTCAGCCCACTCTGTTCCGGCCCGTCGCTCACCCCCAAACTGCGTCCCCCGCCCCGGATTAGGCCGAATACGGCCGCATGCGGGTACGGCGCATAGTAGACGCCCTGTGGCCGTTTGATGACGGCGACGAACCGGGTGTGTGGCGGTGGGCGGGGGACCGGTTGGCATCGTCCATGGGCCCGTTTCGGGACGTCTGCCTGTTCCTGCCCGGCCTGCCTGTGGTCCCGGGCGAGGGCGGCGGTGACGCCGGCCCCGTCGCGTGCGCCTCGACGTTTCACGTTCGTTACTCGGTGGTGCCACATTGGTGCCTCCCGGCAGGGGTGAGGGGCCGCGTACCGGATGCGGCCAGATACTGCGGATGGGCGGCCGCCGGGGCCCGCCGATGAGTGAGGGCCAGATGTCGCTGTCCACCCACGTGCTGGACACCGGAGCCGGCCGGCCAGCGGCCGGCATCGCGGTTCGCCTCGAAAAGATCATCCTGGGCTTCGACGGCCAGCCGAGGGGCTGGAGGCTGGTCGCCGAGGCCGAGACCGACGCCGACGGCCGGATCGCCACGCTTCCGGCGGATGCCCCCGGCCGGTGGCGGCTGATCTTCGACACCGCCGAACGCTCGTCGTTCTTTCCCGAGGTGACGATCACCTTCAACATCGACGATCCGGCGGCGCACCACCACGTCCCGCTGCTGCTCGCCCCCTACGGGCTGTCCTCCTACCGCGGCAGCTGAACCCAGCGGTACCGCAGGTGGAACGCGCTGACTGCGTCACCCCGTGAGCTTTCAACAGGAGCGCCGCATCCCGACGGGAGACACTCGGGGGGTGCCCACCCTGTCGGAACACCTGCTCGCCCGGCTGACCGCGTCGCTGGCGCCGGTCGACGCGCAGCTCGCGGCCCGTCACCCCGGGGACCCGGGTACCCGTCAGCCGGTGCACACCTGCTACATCCCTGCCGACCGGCTGCATCCCGACGTCGTCCTCGACTGGGGCGAAAGCGCCCGCGAGGCGCTCGCCGCGCACGCGCCGTCGCCCGCGGCCCTCGCCGCGGCGACCGGCCTCGGCGCGACCAGCGGCCCAGGCGGAGCGGCCCCGAACCCCGCCGAGGCCGCCGCCGACCCCGCGCTCGCCGAACGGGTGTACGCACACGTCCTCGCGGCGCTGTCCCTCGAACCGATCCAGGACCTGCGGGCCGACCTGGAAGACGGCTACGGCATCCGCCCCGACGACGTCGAGGACGAGCACGCCATCGCCGCCGCGACGGCCCTGCGAGCGGCCCACGAGGCCGGTGCCCTGCCCGCGAGCTACGGACTGCGGCCCAAGTCCCTCGACCCGGCGGTGCGTGACCGCGGCCTGCGCAGCCTCGACCTGTTCCTGACCGCGCTCGCCGGCGACGACGGCGGCCCGCCCGGCCTCGTGCTCACCCTGCCGAAGGTCAGCGCGCCCGAGCAGGTCACGGTGTTCCTCGCCGTGCTCGACGAGCTGATTCCCCGGATCGACCTGCGCCCGCCGGCCGTCGAGCTGCAGATCGAGACCCCCGCCGCCGTGCTGGCCCTGCCCGCGCTCGTCGAGGCCGGCCGGGGCCGCGTGACCGGCCTGCACGTCGGCACCTACGACTACTCGGCCGCGCTCGGGATCGCCGCCGAACACCAGGCCAGCGACCATCCTTCGGTCGAGTACGCCACGACCCTCATGCAGCTCGTCACCGCCGGTACGGGGATCCGGGTGGCCGACGGCTCGTCGAACTTCCTGCCCGTAGGCCCGACGCCGGTCGTGCGGGCCGCCTGGCAGCGGCACGCCGGGCTGGTGACGCGAGCCTGGCGGCGCGGCCTCTACCAGGGCTGGGACCTGCACCCGGCACAGCTCGTCAGCCGGCACGCCGCCGTCGCCGCGAACCTGCTCGCCGGCCTGCCCGCCGCGCTCGGCCGGCTGTCCGCCTATGCCGAGGCCCGGTTCGCCGGCGCGGTCGCGGACGAGCCCGCGACGGCCCGGGCGCTGGCCGGCCACGTCCTTCGCGCGTTGGACGCGGGTCTGCTGGACGACGCGGGCCTGGCCGCCGCCGATCTCGACCGCGCCGTCGTCACGAAGCTGGGCGGCCGCGTCTCCTGAACGGCCCAGTCGCCTGGTCCAGCTGAACCCCGCTGAACCCGCTGAACTGGCGGACGCTGATCGCGTTCGCGTCGGGTCGCAGCCCGGCCCGGCGTGGCGCGGTCTGGCCTGGCCTGGGCCGGCCCGGCCCGGCGCGGCCTGGCCGGGCTCGGCCAACTGATCGCTGCTTGCACCCTCGGGTGGTCGTTACCAGGCTCGGAAGACGACCACCCAGGTCCCAAACAACGATCAGCCGCCGGTGACCTCGGCCGGCCAGACGATCGGCGGCAGATCTGCTCAGGTCAGGTCGTCGTGGTCTACCAGCTTGAGGCTGCGTTCCCACAGCTCGGCCCTGGCGGCCGGGTCGTATGCCTGACCATTAGCCCTGGAATCGCGGGACCGGTCGAAGAAACGTCCTGTCACGGTGGCCAGGGCCGGCTCGACCGCGAGGCGGCGGGTGGACTCGACTCCGGTCTCGAGCGTGTCGATCGGTGTGACGTTCTCCGACGTGACCATCTTCGTCGGCATGAAAGTGCCCGGGTGCACGCTGTTCACCGTCACCTCGCCCGACGGCAGCCGCTCTACGAGTTCGAAGCCGGACATGATCTGGGCCAGCTTGCTGCGCCGATAGGCCCGCATTCCGTCGTAGCCGCGCTCGATCATGAGGTCGTCGAAGTCGATCGGTTCCTGCCCGAGCGAGGCCACATTGACGATCCGGGCCGGTTTCCCGGCGTGCGTGGCCGTCTCCCGCAGCAGCGGAAGCAGCTCCAACGTCAGCAGGAAACCCGCCAGATAGTTCACCGCGAACCGCAGCTCGTACCCGTCGGCGCTGACCCCCCGCTCCCGCCCGGCCGGCTCCCCGGAGCCGATCCCAGCGTTACTGACCAGCACATCGAGCCTGTCGGTCGTCCCGCGCACCTCGGCCGCCAGTCGCCGCACCTGCGCGAGCTCCGACAGATCCGCCAGGACCGTCGCCGGCCGGGCCGTCCCGATCGCCTGGATCTCGTCGGCTGTCCGCTGAAGCCGGGCAGCGTCGCGCCCATGCAGGATCAGCGCCTCCCCGTCGGCCGCGAGCCGGTGCGCCAACGCCCGGCCAAGCCCGTCCGTCGCGCCCGTAATGAGGATGGTCATCGGCACCCTGTCGCCTTCCGACTCGGCTCGCGCATCGCGGTCTTCCGACCAGTCCAGCGCTGTTCGGCCCGCTGGTCGGCTCCAACACCCCCAGTCCGCCGGTACTTCCGCTGTCTTGGTTTGCACACGGATACGACGACGGTCGCCCTCGGCGCTGAGGGCGACCGTCGTCGGGAGTTCAGGTGCTGTTCGGACTCCGTGTTCAAGTGAGGCTGCGAAGGACGGGCGCGGGCCGTACTCCGGCTGCCTCTGGGGCCGGTGGGCCGATCGCCGCGTGGCCGGTGGCCGACCGCGCCATTTCGATCAAGACGACGACACAGATGAGACCGACCAGTATCAGCGTCTTGATGGCTGACATCATCGGCCGCAGGAACGTCTGGGCGAGCTGCCACATCGACCGGATGTGCCGGGCGAGCAAGGTCATCAGGGCGAAGATTCCGATGGTCACGATGACGGCCAGGACGAGGCCGCCACCGCCACCGCTACCGGTGCCGGCCTGCGCTAGCAGGCCATTTACCGGCAGTACCGGCGGCGCTACTCTGGACATGGGTTACCTCCGTTCAAGTGCGTTTGTTTGCTCTTGCGCTACGGGGACGGACAGGCGCCCGGTTTGAAAGACGCCCCTGGTACATCGCGGCAACGGTGTGCCAGGGGTGTTCTGCGTTCTGGCCTAGCTGGACTCCACCTCCAGGTGATTCTCTCGACTTCAGCTGTATCAAGCTGTAATCTTGAAGTCCCACCCTATGACTCCTAGAGTCGAGTGGGGGTACAAATCACTCTAAGGCCAACTCCCCAACAAACCAATGCCTAAACCGTCGCGGCACGCACTGTCCCGTATGGTTGTCTGGGGGTTCGACTGCTAGGCTGCGCTGGTTCACAGATTCAAGCTGGCGCTGAAGTTCAGTGAATACAGGTGGAGGAGGTGGAACCCCTGATGTCCCACCCAAACGCGCAGCTAGCCGGCCGGCTTCGGCAGCTACGCGAGTCTGGCGAACCGCGGCTGTCGCAGTCGATGGTGGCCAAGGCGCTCGGCGTCTCGGTGGCGACCGTCTCCTCCGACGAGAACGTCGCCAGAGTCCCGGTCGGCAGGCTCGCGGCGTATGCCCGGTTGCATGCCGCGCCGCGGGCGGACACAGAGGCCCAACCGCGGCTCGCCGACGAAGAGGAACTGACCGACGAGGAACGGACCGAGCGGGACGACCTGCTCGCCGAGCTGAAGGCGCTTCTCGCGGACGCGGCGGTTCCGGCGCCGGAACCCGCGTCAGTTCCAGGTCTGGCGTCCCTGCCGGGCGCCTCGCAACGCCGTACCTGGCACTTCAATGACGGCGCGCCCGTCCGGATCATCTGCGGGCAGATCCCGCCGGCCGCGCGACCACGGATGGGCCTCGCCGACAGCGTCAACTACACGGAGCTTTTCACGTACGCGGACGTGGACGCGTTGGTGGAGTTGTTCGGCCATATCCGGGCGGAGAATCCTGCTCTCGACGTGCGGTTCTTAACCTCGGCCAACATCACCTCGGACGACCTGTCCGCCCACCTCGTGCTACTCGGGGGCCTCGGCTGGAACCAGTCGACAGAGTGGTACAACAGGCAGACTTCGTTCCCTGTGGTGCAGGTCGAGGACCCGGCGTACCCCGACGGTGAGGTCTTCGAGACGCGGCGCGGCGACAAAGCCACCCGCCATTACCCCAAGACCACTGACTCGCTTCTCGTAGAGGATGTCGGGCTGCTGGTCAGGACGCCTAATCCGTATAACCAGGCGCGTACCCTGACCATCTGCAATGGCGTGTATTCCCGTGGGGTGTTGGGTGCTGTGCGCTGCCTTACCGACGCTAATTTCCGGGATCGGAATGAGCAGCACATCCTAGATAAATTTGGCGATGTTCCCGAATTCGGCGTGTTGATGCGTGTCCCGGTGCACAGAGGGAAGACCGTCACCCCGGATCTCGTTAACACATATTCGGTCATCTTCGAATGGCCGGAAGGGACCTGATCCGTGGCTGAGGTCGAAGGGCCGGAGGAGATCGGCGACAGACCCGGTAGTGGGAACTCGTCCATCGACCATCGGACCTCCCACCGCGATCTGCTGCAGTGGTGCGGCCCGGGCAGAGCCGCGCGGCTGGACGCGATCGTCGTACCGGCCTCCCGTCCGGCTTACAGCCTCGTCGCCTCGATGGAACTGGCTACCGCCGTCGGCGCCCGTCTTGTGGCGATGTGCAGCGGGAACGCCGAGGTGAGGAAGGTCGCCGGGGTCGCGCGAGAGGTGCCGGACCTCCGGGCGACCGTCCTGGACCTGAGCACCTACCGGGGCGGCTGGCTGGACGACTTCCGGACCTCGGCGGTGGCAGCGGCCGTGCCCCGGCATCTGGGCGACCTGAGCCTGAAACGGAATCTCGGTCTCCTGCTCGGCGCCGCCGCCGGCTGGAGGTCGTTGTTGTTCCTGGACGACGACATCCGCGACGTGCGGCCGGAGCTCGTCCTGCGCGCGACCGCCGGGCTCGCGCATTTCGACATCGTCGGCATGGTCGCGAGGAGCTTTCCGGACAACTCCGTGGTCTGTCATGCCAACCGGCTGGCGGGTGGCAGCCAGGGTGTATTCGTCAGCGGTTCAGCGGCCGTGCTCGACCCGACAAAGACGCTGGGATTCTTTCCGCGCGTCTACAACGAGGACTGGCTTTTCTTCCACGATCCCCTGGCGCGGGGCCGACTAGGAGCGACCGGGACGGTCCGTCAGCTCGAATACGAGCCGTTCGCGGACCCGCAGCGCGCCGCGGCCGAGGAGTTCGGTGACATCCTCGCCGAGGGACTGTGGACGCTGCGGCACCTCGACCTCACCGATGCGGACGCGAATGTCGGCTACTGGCGGGAGTTCCTGCAGAGCCGCCGTGTCTTCATCGCCGCTGCCGCGGAAACGCTGGAGACGCAAAAACTGCCGGGACCGGTGACGACGCGGGCGCTGGCCGCGCTGGCCGCCGCGGAACGCAGCCGGGCGAACATCCAGGCCGCGCAGCTGGAGGACTATCTGCGACGGTGGCGGGACGACCTGGCCGACTGGCGCGAGCTACGCACGCGATTCGCCCAGTGCCAGACGCTGGCTGACGGACTCGCGCAGCTGGACCTTTCCGGCCGGGCGATCTCCATCGGCGAGCAGAACGACTGCTCGTTGGCCGAGCCTGTGCCCGCGGCCGAGCCCGCGGCCGAGCCCGCGCCGGTGGCCGAACTGGACGCGTTGGTTTGCGGCTGACGCCCTGACTCGTCCTCCAGCCTTCGGCGGCGTCGGTGGTCGGCCTTCGGGCGACGGCCCGGCCGCGCCCGCGGTGCCGTCGCCCGATGGCGGTCAGAACTCGGCTGGGTGGGTTCCGGTTTCTGGCCGCCGGCCAAGGACGCTCATGATCATGCGCATCTCCTGGCGGCTGTCGAAGGGCTTGCTGTGCCCGGTCCCGGTGAAGCCGAGTCGTTCATAGACGTTGATGGCCGCCTTGTTCTGCTCGAAGACCCAGAGTGACAGCGACCGGGCCGAGTCTGCGGCGGCCCAGCTGGCGACCGCCTCGATGAGCTGGCGGGCCACCCCGCGTCGTCGCCAGTCTGGTGAGACCCAGAGGCTGAGGAGGTGGCGTTCGTCGACGTGATCGGCCAAGGGCGCCGATCCCGCGGCGAACCCGATCTGGCCGCGGCCGGCTTCGGCGACGAACCAGCGGCAGAGGTTCATCTGTTCGTGCCAATAGGAAGCGGTGCGTAGACGTTCGCGTCTGACGCTCGGGCCGAAGGCTTCGGGAGCCTCTCGCAGTGCCCGCAGCCGGAGCTGACGGAGCAAGGCCCACTCCCCGTGTTCGAGCGTGCGGATCTCGAAGCTGTGGGTCACCACTACCACGGTGGCAGATTCGCTTGTCCGGTTCATCCGTTACAGACCGGCGCGAACCGGGGGCCGCCGTGGGCCGCCACCCCTCGGTGTATCCGACTGGGTAAGCCTCGTCACGGTGGCCGGCGCTTCGTGGGGGCGTCAGCTGACTGGGCGGAGTAGTCCGGCCCCGCTCATTCCTCTGGCCACTCGAAGAGTCTGATCTTTGGGTTGCTGAGGTCGGGAGTCACGGTCTTCCCGTTGTTGATCGGGACCCGGAACAGCATGCCATACCGCGGTGCGTCGCCGAAACGGCTGGCGAGATACTCCTCGTTCCGTTCGCGAAGAACTGCGTGAGTGAACATGCGTACCGCACCCAGGACGCCGCGCGAATGAACTCCGTTGCAGATGGTGAGCGTGGCGGTCATGTTGTACGGGTTCGGCACCCGGGCAAAATACCCGACGTCCTCGACATACCGGGACGTTGCTCCCTTGTTAAGCTGGGCCCGGTAATGGGGTGTGTATTCCACGCGTTCGCTGCCGTCGGATGGCTTTACGACGAATATTTCACCGTCAGGGAAGTCCCGGTGCCCGATCTGCTTGACGGGTAGATCCTCGAGCTCGCTCAGAAAGGACTCGGTCATATCGTTCCACTCGAGTCCGCCCACGGCGACCACGTGATGGGAGAAGTCGTCGTCGGACATGTCGTCAGGCTGCATGAAGCGGACGTCGGTGGTGGGGTTCTCGGCGCGGATGTGGCCGAAGAGCTCGACCATGGGGTCGAGGTCGGCATAGCCCAGGAGCCGGGTGAAGTTGGGGTGGCGTGGATCGGCCAGCCGCGAGACGTCTTCCGAGGGGATCTTGCCGCACACCAGTCGTATAGGAGTGTCGTCGGGGAAGTGCCAGGTCCGTCGGCGGGCGCGCGCGTGTGCCGGCGCTCCATGGTCGCGTAACCGCCTCAGCTCCAGAAGGAGCACGTCGCGCCCATGGCGCTCGTCGGCGGAGAGCTCCTCCTCGGCCAGAACGCGTACCTGGCCATTGGCGATGGAACGGGGCGTCGCGAAGAAACTGGCATAGGTGCGGAGCTTGTCGTCGCCGGGCGAGGCCTGCCCGGTCTCGTAGCTCGACACGGTCGTCTCCGCGACGAGGAGGAGCCTGGCGAGCGTCGCCTGAGTCAGCTGCCGAGGCAAATGAGTGGTTCGCAGCTCTCGAAGACGTCGGGCGAGTGGCGTCCGTCTTTGAGCTGGAGACACGCCGACCCCCTCCCGGGCGATCCCAGTGGAGTCCATGGTAGCCCAACGTGGACCGTTTGGCCTGTATTAGGCCCCACCAGTCGGGTGGCCGACTTAGACGTTGACGCCGACAGCCCGTCGTGGACCGGCTGAACCGGGTTGGACAACGGTTCGCCCCACTCCCGGCGACCGTGTGTCAGATACGGAACACCTGGACCTTCGTGCACCACCCTGTTCGGCTTCCCTTTCGTTTCGGGTGTCTGGAACAACCGCCTGGGGACTTTCCTGGAAGCGACCGATGAATGGGGCAGCTGGGCCTCGGGTGCCAAGGCCGGAGGCGAGATGGAACCGCACTGACGACGCGGCCGCCCGGCGGCGTGTCATAGAAGATGGGTGGAGCACGGAAAGCATGGACGTGAACCTGGCAGAGTCGTTCTTCACAGCCGCTCCGGTCGAGTCGATGGGCCGGTCCGGAGGCGATGGGGCCACGGCATTCGCGCTGGTGATGGCGCTGATCGCCGCGATGGTGCTGATCCGTCTCCTGCGCGCGGCGTGGGAGGTCATCGCGCCACTGGTACGACCGGTCCTGGCGCTTGCCTGCGCCCTTCTCACGACGATCATCGTGATCGTCGTGCTGCTTGGCGGGGCTCCCAGGCATGCGTCGGCGGGGTCGCCGGTTCCCCCGGCGCAGATCACGACGTCAGCGCGGCCGGGTCTGGCGCCACAGATCTAGGTCAGGCCTTCTCCAGGCGCGCGGACAGGGTCGAGGCCTCCGCGACGACGCGGTCGCGCAGGTCGCGCTTGCCGGTCTCGTCGAGCCAGGTTGCCTCGACGCCGTCCAGCGCGATGCCGACCATGTCGTCGAACCGGTAGCCGAAGGCCTCGGCGACCGAGAAGTACTCGTAGCCGAGGTCCAGGTCGGTCATGGCCGGGTCGTCCGTGTTGAGCGTCGCCAGCAGGCCGGCCTCGCGCATCTTCGGGTACGGATGGGCGGCCAGCGTCGGGAACGCGTTGGCGATGCGAATGTTGGAGTTCGGACAGACAGTGAGCGGGATCCGCTCGGTGGCGAACCTGCGGACCAGCGCCGGGTCGTCGACCAGGGAGAGACCGTGGTCGATGCGTTCGGCGCCGAGGACGTCGACCACCTCGGCGATGGCCGACGGAGGCGAGTTCTCGCCCTGATGCCCGGTCAACCGGAAGCCGAAGCCGGCGGCGGTCCGATACGCCTCGGCGAACGACTTCGGGTCGACGCCCAGCTCGGTGGAGTCCATCCCGACGCCGAGTACGCGCTCGATGCCTGGAGCGCCCGAACGACGTAGCTCGCCCAACTCGGTCACCAGCTGAAGGCCCGGCCCAGGACCGAACGCCCGGTCGATGTCCGCGATGAGCATCGCCTTCGAGCCGGTCTCCGCCTCAGCCGCGGCGATCCCGGCGGCGAGCCCGGCGACGATGTCGGCCAGCCGCTGACCGGCCTCGAGGTGCCGCGCCGGGGTGAAGAACATCTCCGCGTAGACCCGGCCGTGCCCGGCGGCGTCGACCACGCTTTCGTAGCCGAGCCGGGCCCAGTCGTCACGTCCGCCCAGCGTCGACTGCACCAGCCAGAAGATGGCCAGGAACTCGTTCAACGAGCCGTAGGAGTACAGCTCGTCCAGGTTCTCCGTCGGCAGCGTCAACCCGTGCCGTCGGGCCAGTTCGAGGACCGTTCCCGGCCGCATCGTGCCCTCGACGTGGCAGTGCAGCTCCACCTTCGGCAACAGGTCGAGTGCGGTGGCCAGCGTCAGCGGCTCGGTCGTGCTGGTGCCCATGCCCGTCATCCTCGCCTGTCCCGGCCGGTCACGCACGGGCCGGGACCGGGCCAGTCACGCATCGGGAACCGGCCGGTCATGCACGGGCCGGGAGCGGGCCGGCGTCCTCGACGGCCGCCTGGATCCCGCCAGCGATGGAGCGGTGCCGGGCCAGCATCTCGTCGAGCGCGGGATGCGTTGGAAGCCCGTTCTCGACGACGAGCCTCCCGGCGACGACCGTATGCCGCGCGGCGACCGGGCCGCAGCGCAGCCACGCCTCGATCGGGTCGGACAGCGCACCGGCGAAGGCCACTCCGGTCAACGGCCAGACGACCAGGTCGCCGACCGAACCGACGGAAAGCTCCCCGATCTCGCCGACCCGGCCCAGACAGCCCGCGCCACCGCGTGTCGCGATCTCCAAGGCGTCCCGGGCCGACATCGACGCGGACCCGTGCCGCAGCCGGCCCAGCAACATGGCGTTGCGCGCTTCCATCCACAGCGAGGCCGAGTCGGCCGACGACGACCCATCGCAGCCCAGGCCGACCGGAACCCCGGCGGCCCGGAACTCCCGGATGGGCGCGAGCCCACCGCCCAGGATCATGTTGCTGCTGGGGCAGTGGGCCACTCCGGTACCCCAGGCGCCCAACCGGGCGACCTCCGCCTCGTTCGGGCAGACGCAGTGCGCTACCCACGCCCGGCTCCCGCCCCAGCCAACCTCGGCGAAGTGGTCGATGGGCCGCCGGCCGTAGACCGCGAGGCAGTACTCGTCCTCCTCGGGATCCTCCGCCAGATGGGTGTGCAGCCGGACGTCCAGCTGCTCGGCCAGCTCGGCTGTCGCCTTCATGAGCTCCGGGCTGACGGAGAACGGCGAGCAGGGCGCGAGCGCGATCCGCACCATCGCGCCCGGAGACGGGTCGTGATGCGCGGCTACGAGCCGGGCCGACTCGGCAAGGATCTCGTCCGGGTCCTGCACCACCGAGTCGGGCGGCAGGCCACCATCCTTCTGCGACAGTGACATCGACCCGCGTGTCGGGTGGAACCGCATGCCCAGCTCGCGCGCGGCGGCGATCTCCGCCCCGATCAGATCGCCGCCGCCCTTCGGGTGGACGTACAGGTGATCGGTCGAGGTCGTGCAGCCACCGAGAGCCAGCTCGGTAAGCCCGACATAGGCCGAGACGTTGACCGCTTCTTCGTCCAGCCGCGACCACAGTGGGTACAGCGTGGACAACCACTGAAAGAGTGTGCCGTGCAGCGACGGCGCAAAGGCTCGAGTCAGGTTCTGGTAGATGTGATGGTGCGTGTTGACCAGTCCGGGGGTCACGAGACAGCCCTCGGCCTGCACCGTGCGCTGGGCCCGCGGCGGCGGGTCGCCGGCGGCACCGACGGCGCTCACCAGCCCGTCGGTGATCGCCACCCAGCCGCCGGGCAACTCCCGGCGCTCCGCGTCGACGGTGGCAACCAGCTCGGCCCCGACGACCAGCAGGTCGGCGGGCCGGTCGGCGGTGGGAGAGGGGGCACCCGGTTGCGCGGTCATGAGCGCCGATTCTGCTGGCCTGGGATTACGGCCGCATGACGGCATCGATGCCGCCCGACCCGCTGCCTGCCTCGATAGCCTTGACGATCATCCCGGTCGATGATCCGGCCGACCCGCGGGTCGCCGACTACGTCGCCCTGACCGATGTCGTGCTACGACGGCGCAAGGAGCCGGCCGAGGGGCTCTTCATCGCCGAAGGCGAGCGGGTGATCCAGCGGGCGCTGCGGGCCGGATACCGGGCGCGTTCCGTGCTGGTCTCACCGAACCGGCTCGACGCCGTCCCTGCCGAGCTAGGCCCCGAGGTTCCGGTCTACCTTGCCGGTCCCGAGCTGATGGCCAAGATCACCGGCTTCGAGGTGCATCGCGGCGCGTTGGCGGCCATGGCCCGTCATCCCGCCCGCGACCCGGCCGAACTGCTCTCGTGGGCGCTGCGTGTCCTCGTGCTGGAGGATCTCGTCTCCCATACGAACCTGGGGGCTGTGTTCCGCTCGGCCGCCGGCCTCGGCATGGACGCCATCCTGCTCAGCCCGCGCTGCGCCGACCCGCTGTACCGCCGTTCGGTCCGCGTCTCGATGGGTGAGGTGTTCGCCGTCCCCTACGCCCGCCTCGACCCGTGGCCCGCGGCTCTCGACACGCTGGCCGACCGCGGTTTCGAGACCCTCGCGCTCACCCCGGCCGCCGACGCCGCCGACCTCGCCACCCTCCGCCCGGTGGCGGACGCACGGCTCGCCGTCCTGCTCGGCACGGAGGGCGAGGGCCTCTCCGCGGCGGCCCAGGCGGCGGCCACCCGCCGGGTCCGGATCCCGATGGCCGCCGGCGTCGACTCCCTCAACGTCGCCGCCACCGCCGCCATCGCCTGCTACGCCCTCGGCCGCCGCTGACGGTCTGTGGCGGGCCGCGTGCCTCGGTCGGTGCCGCGGGCGACGGCCCAGGGACGATCCATCCGAGGCGGACGACGGAATCCCACCGCCGGCCCAAACCGTGCGGGTCGGCAACGGGACCCGATAGCCTCGCCCCCCTGTTCGATTTTGTCCGTGTATGGCCTGGGCGACGGCGTGATCCGGGCGAAGGGGGCGGACCGATGCGCGAACGGCGCTGGAGCGGTACACGGCCACTCGTGGCGCTGGCCGCGGTCCTGTGCGGGCTGGCGGTCGGCGGGTGTTCCGCCACCTCCGTCGACAACAGCGACGCCAGCCGCCGGGGCTTCGTCACGACGCCGACTACCGCCGCCCGCTCGACTCAGGCCGCCGCGTCGGCGTCGCCGAGCGCCGTCGGGCCGGCTACCCCTGGCTCGACCGGAGTGACACCAACGCCGCCAGGCAATCCGTCCGGGGCCGCGACGCCGGCGCCGTCGCGTCGAGGTCCGACCGCCGCCTCCGCGGTCGTGGCGCCGGCCCAGCCGGCCCGGCCGGCGGCGGCGTCAGGCCGGGCGACAGTGACCATGACCTATGTGCGCGGCGGTTTCGTCGACGTTCTGGTCGTCGGCGAGACCGGTCGCCCGGCACCCACCGGCAGGGTCACGGTCACCGACGGCCGGGCGCTCTCGGACGTGTACGCGCTGACGTTGCAGCCTGGGCAGAACGGGTCGACGGCCCGAACCCGGGTTACGCAACGGGACCACGAGATCTGGGCCGACTACGCGGGTGACGCCCAGTACGCGCCCGCCCAATCCGCCACCCTCTTCCAGCCGATCTACTCGGTGACGATCACAGTCGGGCCGGTTCCCGCGAGGCAGCGACTGGGGGTCGCGTTCACCGTGACGGCCAGCGTCCGCCCGACCCAGCCGGGCGGACCACCGCTGATCGGCAGCGTGCGGTTCCAGTACGACGGTAAGGACGTCAAGGTCCCCGTCCGCGACGGCTCGGCCAGTGGGTCGCTGACGCCGACCAGTCTCGGCTGGTCCTCGGCTACGGTCACTTACGGAGACGACGACCTCTACAGGGGGCCGTTGGCGACCACGGACGCGATCTTTATCTACGAGCAGGCGTCCGCGGCCGACCTTCCCACCGCCGCGCCCGCACCGGGCACCAATCCCTGATCGAGCCGGACCCCGTTCCCTCGGACCCGGCGGTGAGCCCCGGCCCGCCGGCCCGGGACTAAGGCGCTGTGCCCGGGAGGTCGGGGACGCCGCCGGCGGCGGTGCGGCGGCGGTGGGCCAGCGCGGCGAAAACCTCCATCGCCACCCGGTGGGCGCTGTTGACCGTCGTGTCGGCGTGGTCGAAGGGCGGCGAGACCTCGACGATGTCGGCGGCGACCAGCGGGGTGTCCAGCGCGATCTGGCGGACGGCGCGCAGCAGGTCGGCCGGGTTCATCCCGCCCGGTTCGGGCGTGCCGGTGCCGGGCGCGAACCCGGGGTCCAGCACGTCGATGTCGACGGAGAGGTACAGCGCCTTGCAGCCGTCGACCGCCTCGGCGATGGCGTCGGCGATGACGGCGCGCGAGCCCCGTTCCCAGACCTCGTGCATCAGGTGCCAACGCAGCCCGTTCTCGCGCATCCAGGCGAAGACGTCCGGCGGCGGCCAGTAGCCGCGCAGGCCCACCTGGACGAAGTTGCGTCCCCGGACCGCGCCGGACTCGATCAGCCGGCGCATCGGGGTGCCGTGCGAGGCCAGGTTGCCGTCGATGATGTCGGCGGTGTCGGCGTGGGCGTCGAAGTGCAGCAGGCCGAGCTCGCCCCAGCCGACCGCCTCGGCCACGGCCGTCGCCGCCGGCCAGGTGATCGAGTGGTCGCCGCCGACGATGAGCGGGAAGATCCCGTTTCTCGCCACCTGGTTGACCTTGGCACGGATGTTGGCGTGAGACGCCTCGGTCAGCCCGTGTGGGCAGTGCGCGTCGCCGGCGTCGACGACGTCCAGCCACTCGAAGATCTCGATGCCGAGGTCGAGGTGGTAGGTACCCGGGTCGTAGGCCAGGGCACGCAGCGCCCGCGGGCCGAACCGGGCGCCGGGCCGGTGCGTGGTGGCGATGTCGAACGGGGCGCCGACGACGGCCACGTCCGGGCGCCGGGCCAGCAGCTCGGCCTCGGTCTCCAGCCACGGCCGGCCGCAGAACGTCGCGAGGCCCGCGTAGCCGGGGCCGTCCGGCAGCTCGGCCGCGGCCTCCCGCGCGGCATACGGCGGCACCGGCGCGCCGGTCGGCGCACCTGTCTGCGGCACCGGGTCTGCGCCCGCGCCCGGCCCGTCGTGCGATCCCGTCATCGGACCTCCGCTCTCGCCCGGATCCTGGGGCGACGGTTACGCTGCCGAGTATGTCCGCCCACGGCCGCGTCACGCGGACCCGCGCACCTGGGATCGTCCGTGGTGTCCGTTCCCGCTGAGCCGCCCGGACCGGGCCGCCCCGCCGATCACCCGAGCGCCGTGCCGGCGAGCGCGGGGCCGACGGGTGCCGTGCCGACCAGTGCAGCGTCTGTCGGGCCCGAGCTGCCGTCGTGGCCGATCCGCAGCTGGTCGCGCCGGGCCCGGCTCGCCGGGTACCTGGGCGTCGCCGCCGTCGCGGTGGCCGGTTCGACGATGATCTACCTGGTCGACCCGGCCCAGCCGGGGCACTACCCGCCCTGCCCCTTCAAGTGGGCGACCCGCGGGCTGGACTGCCCGGGCTGCGGATCGATGCGGGGCCTGCACCAGCTGCTGCACGGCCATCTCGGCGCGGCGGCGAACTACAACATTCTGCTGGTCGTCGCTGCGCCCTGCCTGGTGGTCGGGTGGTTCGTCGCGGTCCTGCGCCTGCTCGGCGTCGGCGTCCGGACGCCGAGGATGCCGAGCCTGCTGAACCGGGCGATCCCGATCGCCGTGATCGCTTTCTGGATCATTCGCAACACGCCGGGCCCCGTCGGCCACTGGCTGCACTCATAGGCCTCCCGGCGGCCCCTCCCAGCGGCCCGGGCCCCGTCAGCGCAGGTGCTCGCCGAAGAAGGCCAGGATGCGTCGCCAGGCGTCCTCGGCCGCCGGCCCGTCGTGGTGCATGCCGATGACCTTCCCGACCGCGCCCGAGAGGACCGGGTAGCGGTCCATGAAGGAATGCCCGGCCTTCGGGTACTCCTTGACGTCGTGCGGCGCGCCGACGGCGGTCAGCGCGGTCTCGATCTTGGCGGCGGCGCCGCGCAGCCCAAGATCGCGGGCGCCGTAGCTGGCGACGACCGGGCAGGCGCCCGCGAGAAGCTCCTCGAGATCGCCCTTCGGCAGCATGCCGTAGTTGGGCGCCGACGCGTCGAAGCCACGGGTCGCCGCCATCAACGCGAACCCGCCGCCCATGCAGAACCCGACGACGCCGATTCTTCTGGTGCAGTCGTCGCGGGCGGCCAGGTAGGCGCGGACGGCCTCGAGGTCGGCGTGCGCCGCTCCCGTCCCGGCGACCGCGGCCCGGATCGTCGCCCGTACGCAGCGCAGCCCACCCGCCGAGTAAAGGTTCGGTACGACCGTGACGTAGCCGGCCGCGGCCAGCCGGTCGGCATGCTTGCGGGCGTTGTCCGTCAGCCCGAAAGCGTCGTGCACGATGACGATTCCCGGCCAGGGGCCGGAGCCGGCAGGTGGCGTGGCGAGATATCCGCCCAGTTCTGGCGTGGTGGTCCCACCGGGAATGGTGACGGCCGGCATCGGTGCCTCCTGATCACGTTCACGTCTGGTGCCCCCGGGCTACAGAGCCCGGCTTCGGGGCCGCCGGACCGGGCATGGGGCGGTGACCTGAAAAGGTGTCCGGCCGATCGCCCGGCCCGCTTGCTGGAGGAAGCAGGGATTCGGTGACTTGGTCGGCTTCGCTACAGTTCGGGGGTCCGGCCAGGCAGCGGCGGCACCTGTGGGGGTGAGGATGACGCATGGCGCGAACCCGCGTGCGGGCGAGGTCAGGCTCGTTGGCCTGACACATCATCTCCCAGGGGCGCCAGGCGCCGCGCTGGTCGGCGTGGACCTTTCCGTCGCCGCTGGTCAGTCGCTCGCGCTGGTCGGCCCGGTGGGCGCGGGCAAGACCACCGTGCTGCGGCTGGTCGCGGGTCTGGAGACGCCGACCGACGGGCACGCGCTGGTGGATGGCGTCGACGTCGCCGGGCTGTCGGTGGCCCGCCGGCCGGTCGCCGCGGTGTTCGGCCGCTACGGCCTCTTCCCGTTCCTCGACGTCGCGGCCAACGTCGCCTTCGGGCTGCGCGGCGGCGCACCCGAGCTGCGTGGCCGGGCGCCGGCGACGCCGGCAGGCCAGGCGGGCACCTCCCGGCGGGTCCGCGAGGCGCTGGAGCTGGTCCGGATGGGCGACTACGCCCGCCGCCGCCCGCCGCAGCTGTCCGCGGCCCACCAGCAGCGGGTGGCGATCGCGCGGGCGCTGGTACGGCGCCCGAAGGTGCTGGTGCTCGACGAGCCGCTCGGGACGCTGGACGACGAGGGCCTGCGCGTCCGGCTGGCAGAGGACCTGCGCGTGCTGCACCGCCAGGTCGGGGTCACGTTGTTGTACGCGACGCGGTCGGCCGGCGAGGCGTCGGCGGTCGCGGACCGGGTGGCCGTGCTGGCCGAAGGCCGCCTCGTGCTGGAGGCACGGCCGGCCGACGACGCGGTGGCGCGGTCGGATGGCGCCGAGGACCATACAGACGCGGTTTCGACGGGCGACGCGCTGCTTACCGAGGATGACGGAACCGACGCGGGCGCCCCGGCGGCCTGACCTCCGACATACGGTTTTCCCGGACGAGGCGACCGCGAACCAGTTTCCGCCGCCGGATACCGAACTCGCGGTCCTCGGGCCGGCCCGGAACAGGCGCGGCGTGCCGGGCGCTGATTACCGCCGTTCCTGCTGGGAATCGCTCGGGCAAGCGACCCGAGTACCGGCAGACGGGCAGCCCGCGCCGGCGCACCGGGATACCGGGGCCTCGACCCAGACCCACCGGGAGGCAGTGATGACCGAGCCCGCGGAGTACCCGCAGAACGGCAGTGACCTGTCTGGGGTTCTCGACGATGTGCCGCTGACCGTCGAGGAAAGCCTGGACAGTGACGATCTCGGTGACACCGACGCGGGCCTGGACCCTCTCGACGACAGCTGGGACGCCCCGGACCGGCCGAGCGAGGAGGTTCGGACGCGGCCGACCGCGACCGAGCTGCTCGCCGGCACGTCGCTTGACGACCAGCTCGCCCAGGAGATCCCGGACGTGGACCCCTATGTGGACGCGGAGCGCACCGAATCGGGACTCGTACTGGACGATGACGTCGCGGGGATCGGCACGCCGTTCACGGACGGCGACCCGGACCCGCGCCCAGCCGGTCTGGTCGCCGACGGCGGACTGCTCGGCGAGCAGCTGACCGGCAGGTCCGTCGCCCGGCCCCTCGACGCGACCGGCGATCTCGGATGGCCGCTCGCCGCCGAAGACGACGCCCTGCACCTCGACTGAGACCCAGGCCGGTCGCGCGAGGCGCGAAGAAAGACCCCGCTGGTCCGTGAGGTGCGGATAACGTATAGCGTCCAGCTTCGTGGCTACTGTTGCGGACCGGATCCTTGGTCATCTGGCCGAGGCACCGGGTGGTTTGGACGACGGCAGGCTCGCGGAGGCGATCGGCGCCAGCCGCAGCTCTGTCAACAATGTGTGTCGCAAGCTCGCCGAGCAGGGGCGACTTGTGCGTGCCGTCGGGACCGACGGCAAGATCGTAAACCTCATCCCAAGTGGCTCCACGGCCGACGGGGCTGCTGGCGAGGGCCTGGCGGCCGTCCCGGGCATCCCCGAGGCGCGCCAGGGCCCTGACGACGTGCCCGGCATTCCGGCGGCCCGGCTACCGGGCGACGACGGGATTCCGCCCGAGCCGGTGACCGAGGCCGCCGAGCCGGTAGCGGCCGAGCCGGCCGTCGCCGAGCCGGTGGCGCAGGAGCCGGTGGCCGAGGAGCCGGTGGCCGAGGAGCCGGCCGCTGTCGCGGAGCCGGCGCCCGTCGAGGAGCCGGCCGTCCCGGAGCCGGCCGTCACGCCGGAGCCGGTCGCGACGGTCGAGCCGGTCGCGGTCGAGCCGCCCGCCGAGGTCGCCGAGGTCGCCGAGGTCGAGATCATCGCGGAGCCGATGGAGCCCGTCGCGCAGGCGGACGAGGCCGAGATCGAGGACGCCGAGATCGAGGACGCCGACGTCGAGAACGTGGCGCCGAGCAGCGCGCCCGCGCCGGCCCCGACGAGGTCGGCGAGCGGCGTGCGCCGGTCCTGGTGGCGGCGCCTGCTGCCGTTGCGTTAAGAGCCGCTGCGGCGCGCATTCGACCCCCGGAGGGTCGTCGCGCGCCGCGGTTGTGATCTCGCGGAGAGTTGTCGCGGCTGGTCTCGCTGGCCCGCCAGTCGCGCAGGGTGTGAGCCGCGTCCCGGCCAGTGGGTGCCGGGGCGGCGTCGACCGGACGTAGCGTGGCAGCGTCACGGAACTAGTCAGGGGAGAGCATGTCTATCCGAGCCCGAGCGCTCGTCGCCGCTGTGGCGCTGTCGACGCTGGCGCTCAGCGCCTGCGGCAGTCGCGTTCATGATGCCGGGAGTACGTCTGGCGGAGGCGCGACCGGCGCGGCGCCGACCAACGCCACGAACACGGCCTCCGACACGGGCGTCACCCCGACCTCGATCAAGGTCGGTGTGATGACCGGCCAGGACGGCTTCCTCGGTGGGGACGTGTTCTCGTCCTCGCTCTACGGCGCCCAGGCGTACTTCGACAGCCTGAACGACGCTGGCGGGATCAACGGCCGCAAGGTCACCGTCGACCCGTGCAACGACAAGAGCAGCCCTGACGGCAACGTCACCTGCGTGCACAAGATGATCGACGACGACAAGATCTTCGCGATGGCTGGCACCACGTCGTTCCAGTACTCCGGTGCCCAGTACGTGAACTCCAAGGGCGTCCCGGACGTCGGCGGTCAGCCGGTCTCCGGCAACGCGTACAACCAGTACCCGAACCTGTACTCGATCTACGGTGGGTTCGGCTACCCGCGTGACGGCAAGTCCCCGGGCTACAACGGCCAGCTCGTGGCCGACACCCAGGACTACCGCTGGTTCAAGGAGAAGCTCGGCGCGAAGACCGCCGCCATCGTGTTCTTCAACATCGGGCAGTCGCAGCAGTACGCCCAGCAGATCAGCAAGGGGCTGGAGACCGAGGGATTCAAGGTCATCCCCGAGCAGATCAACCTCTCGCTGCCGAACTATGACGCCGCTGTGCTCGACATGAAGAAGAACGGCGTCGACCTGGTCTACGACGCGCTGACGGCGGACGCGAACGTGAAGATCTGCCAGTCGATCCAGTCGCAGGGCATGCCGCTGAAGGCGAAGATCACCACGACGCAGAGCTGGACGGACGACGCCGGCGCGCAGTACGCCTCGACGCCGACCTGCCTGAACAACCTTTACGCGGTAAGCCAGGACCAGAACTACAACAACGTGAACGACCCAGGGGTCAAGGCGTACCGCGACGCGATCGCGAAGTACTTCCCGGACCGGGTCAAGAAGATGAACATGTGGATGTTCGAGGGTTACCTCTCGGCCATGTGGCTGAGTGACGCGATGAAGTCCTGCGGGTCCGACCTGACCCGCAAGTGCGTCACGAACTACATGGACACCACCTCGTACGACGCGAACGGCCTGATGATCCCGCGGGACTTCAAGCCGGTCGTCCCGGCGCCGAAGTCCGAGACCGGCTGCCTGAACGTCGTGCGCTGGACGCAGAAGGCCCCGACCGGCGTGGCCGGCTGGACCTCGCAGACGAACGACATGCAGAAGAACTGCTTCAACGTCCCGACCTACAGCATCCCGGCCACCTAGCCGCGGCCAGCCAGCCCTGAGGGGCGGTCTTCCGGGAAAACCCTCCCGGAAGACCGCCCCTCAGTCGTGTACGGGCACTGGGCAGCCCGGCTCCAGGCAGAAACACGAAAGCCGGGCCACCCCCGCGGGTGGTCCGGCTTTCGTGACGAGCTGGGCTGTCCTAGGCGTTCGCGAGCTCGGCGGGGTCGCCGACGAAGGAGCGTTCGCCGCGGTGCAGGACGTAGGCGATGTCGGCCATCGCGAGCGCCGCGTCCGTGTACTGGTCGGCCAGGATCACCGTCGTGCCCGCCGCGGCGATCGTGGCGAGCCACTCGAACAGCTCGGCGGCCACCTTGGGCGACAGGCCCAGGGACAGCTCGTCGACCATCAGGACGGTAGGCCGGGCCAGCAGCGCCCGCGCGAGGGCGAGCATCCGGCGCTCACCGCCGGACATCGAGCCGGCCCGCTGTGGCAGCCGGTCGCGCAGCTTCGGGAACGCGTCCAGCGCGGGGGTGATGCCGTTCGGGTTCCCGGTCGCCTCGGCGACGACCAGCAGGTTGTCGCGCACCGACAGGCTCGCGAACACGGCCCGCTCGTCCGGCACCAGCAGCAGCCCACGGCGGGCCCGGTCGAGCGCGGACAGCTTGGTGATGACATCCCCGCGCCAGGCCAGCGTGCCGCTGCGCAGCGGCACCAGCCCGGCCAGCACCCGCAGCGTGGTGCTCTTGCCGGCTCCGTTCACGCCCAGCAGGGCGGTCACCTTGCCGGCCGGGACGACGAGGTCGAGGCCGTGCAGCACCTCGACGGCGCCGTAGCCGGCCCGCGCGCCGGTCAGCCGCAGCTCGATGCCGCCGGGCGCCGGCGCGTGCGGCACCCGGCCGCCGACGGCGGCCGCCAGCGCGGCGGCCGAGCTGCCGGCCGCGATCGCGTCGGCGTTGTCCAGCGGCGCCCGCGGGGGAGGAGTACTCATGTCATCGCTCCCTGCGCGAGGTACACGGACTGGACGGTCGCGTTGGAGCGGACCGTCGCCGGGTCGCCCTGCGCGACCACCTTGCCACCCACCATCGCGTAGACCTGGTCGCACACGGTGAACACCAGATCGACGTCGTGGTCGACCAGGACGATCGCCACGCCGGCGTCCGCGATCCGGCGCAGCAGCTGGGAGAACCGGTCGGTCTCCGCGCCGTCGAGACCGCTCGCCGGCTCGTCGAGCAGCAGCACGTCCGGGTGGGTGCACAGCGCCCGGGCGCACTCGGCCAGCCGCAGCGCCCCGGTCGACAGCGAACCGGCGACGGCGGGGCCGAGGTCGGTCAGGCCGAGCGAGGCGAGCATGTCGTCGACGACCTGCTCGTACTTGGGGTTGCGCCGGATGCCGAGGCCGAACAGGCCACCGGCGTAGTCCCGCCGCCTGTTCTCCACGCCGACGAGCAGGTTCTCCCGCACGGTCATGCTGGTGAACAGCGACGGCACCTGGAAGGTCTGCACCAGCCCCAGCCGGGAGCGCTTGTCCGGCCGCAGCTTCGTGATGTCCCGGTCGCCGAGCATGACGCGGCCCTCGTCGGGCTGCTCGACGCCGGTGAGCAGGCTGAACAGCGTCGACTTGCCGGCACCGTTCGGCCCGATCAACCCGGTGATCATCCCGGGCGGCGCGGACATGTCCACGTGGTCGACGGCGGTGAGCCCGCCGTAGCGGCGGACCAGACCGATCGCCCGCAGTTCGGCGCGGCTCACCGGTGGCCCCCTTCGACGTGGTTGCGCGAGCCGAAGTCGCCAGCGCCGACCGTCGCGTGCCGGTCGATGTCACCGGCGGCGCCGGGGCCGGCCCCGTTCGCGCGGGCGGGAGCCGGCGTGGGGCGAGCGGTTCCGCCCCCGCCGACCAGGCCGAGCAGCGTGCGGCCGAACGGAGTGAGCGCGAGACCGCGGTCGGCCGCGACCCGGTCGGCGGCGGCGACACCGGCCGTCGAGCCGGACGCCCGCGCCGACGCGACAGCGGGCTTCGTTCCCACGCTCGACGGGGCGACGGCTCCAGGGCCCGCAGGCAGAGCCGCGGGCGCCAGCGCCGAGATTCCCCGGATGGGTGAGGCCGGCGCGACGAACTGGTCGGCGAGCTGCTCAGCGACGTACCGGATCACCCCGCGCACCGCGGAGGCGAGCCCACCCGGCAGCCAGCCGAGCGCCAGCGCCAGGATGCCGACGGCCAGCGTCGAGGAGCCGGACGGCGCCATCACGTCGATCGCGACGATGAAGGCCGCGCCGACGATCGCGCCGACCGCGCTGTCCGCGCCGAACACGACCACGGCCGTGAACCACAGCAGGCTCTGGATCGGCTGGAAGGTGTCCGACGAGAACGAGGACGCGCTGTACGCGAGCAGCGCGCCGCCCAGGCCCGCGACCACCGAGGACATGGTGAAGGCCAGCAGCTTCAGGTTGCGGACGTCGACGCCGACCGCCGCGGCACCACCGGTGTTGTCCCGGACCGCGAGCAGGGCGCGCCCGAGCCGGCCGCGGTGCAGGTTGCGCACGGCCAGCATGCCCAGGCCCAGCCCGAGCAGCTCGATGACGTAGAAGGACTTGTCCCCGAGCTCCCAACCGCCGATGTACAGCGGGTTCACGGTCAGGTTGCCGGCCAGCGACGGCTGTTCGAAGACGAACCGGCTGACCACGGCGCCGACGGCGAACGTGACGAGCGCGAGGGTGAGCCCGCGACGCCGGATGGCCGGGTAGCCGGTGACCAGCCCGATGGGGGCCACCAGGATGGCGCCGACCAGGATCGCGAGCAGCCCCGGTAGGTGCGGAATGCCGACCATCCCGCCGGACGCGAGCTTCAGCGAGAAGAGCGCCCCCAGGCCCGCGTAGCCGGCGACGCCGAGCGAGACCTGACCGCTGTACCCGGTGACGATGACGATCGACAGGAAGATGAGCGCCAGCGCCGGGACCATGAACGCGTGCCGCAGGTCCGACGGCGCGAACAGCATCGGCGCCAGCAGCATGACGAAGCCGGCGACGCGCCAGACCAGGTCCTTGCTGCGCTCCGCGACCGTGCCGGTGTCCTCCTGGCCGCCGCGGCTGGAGAAGCTGCCGGCGGAACCGGCGTCACCAAGTTCGCGCAGGTTCGGAATGGCGAGCAGCAGCACCAGCAGGACGACCACGAACAGGTTCGACCCGAGCGTCCGGTAGATGTCGGCCAGGCTGCCGTTCACGGTGAACTGGGTCAGCTCGCTCTGCAGGATGCCGATCGCGAGACCCGCGAACACCGCCGCCGGCAGGCTGACCAGCCGGGCGGCGACGACGACGGCGAAGGTCTCGAGCACCACCAGCGAGAGCGAGTAGGGCGACAGCGAGACCCGAGGGGCGAGCAGGATGCCGGTGAAGCCGGCCAGCGTCGTGCCGAACGCCCAGCCGGCGGCGGCGACCCGGTCGGCCGGAACCGACGAGAGCTCGGCCAGCTGGCGGTCGTCCACGACGGCGCGCATCTGGCGGCCGAACTTGGTGCGGCTCTGCAGCAGGCCGAGCGAGACACACGCGACCAGGATCACGATCAGCGTGCTGATCGTGTCGACGCCGACATGGTGCCCGCCGATGCCCACCGACTTGTTCGGGAAGACCGCCGGGGTGTCGGTCTGCGCACCCAGTCCCCAGATCCCGGCACACATGCCGAGCGTGAGCACCATGACGCCGAGGCTGGCCACCAGCGACTCGGCCGCCGAGGCGCGCCGACGGGCCAGCGGCCGGAAGACGAGCCGTTCGAGCAGTACTCCGATGCCTGGCGACAGCACGGCGAGCGCGAGCACCGCCGACAGCCAGACCGGCAGGCCCCAGACGACCGCCATCTCGCGGTAGACATAGGCGATGAGGGTCGCGATACCGCCCTGCGCGAGGTTCAGGACGCCGTTGGTGCGGTAGGTGACCAGCAGGCCGATGCCGGAGAGCGCCGCGATCGCTCCGATGGCGAGGCCGGCGATCGCAAGGTCGATGCTGGCCACCGGGTCAGGCGACCAGGATAGGCGCGCAGACCGAGCAGGGCGACAGCCCACGCGCGGAGACCTGCGACGGCTCGACCCGCTGCGCCGACTTGCCGGCGAGCAGCTCGCAGCCCGGCCGGTGGAACGTGCGACCGCCCGACACCGCGTAGACCGAGCCGTCGTCGGCCGCGGCCGGTGCGGGCGCCGGCGCCGGGACGGCGACCTGAGCCGGTGTTGCTCGGATGTCAGGGGCCGGAGCGGCCGCGGCGGGTGCCCCTGGCGTCGCGTTCGCCGCGGCGACCACCAGCGCGTGCAGGTCGTCGACCTGCTCGGCCAGCCGTGCCTGCGCGGCCGAGGCGCCGCCGCCGCGGGTCGCCTCGATCCGGTCGGCGATCAACAGGGCGCAGCCGATGAGGACCAGGGCAAGCCCGGTCAACCCACCAGACGCCAGGTAGGGAAGCTGCAGGCCAGGGTCGCTCTCCGCCGAGACACCCAGGTAGCAGCTGAGCAGCAGCACCCCGCCGGCGGCGATCACCACCCAGCCGCGAAGAGCCCGGACGACGTCCACCACCAACCGCGAGGTGGACCGCGACCCGGTCGCGCCAGCGCTCTGTTCGTCCACTGTGTTCCCCCAGGAACGTGTTCATCCGGAAGCCGGGCGGGCGCGCCCCGCTGACTTCCGCCAAGGCGACCCCCGCCACGACGCGCCAGACGCGCGTACATGGAGGAGATCGCCAGCCGTTAGACGCCAGATTAGTGTGCGGAGCTGGTGATGTGTGCCCTTGGGGTCGCCGAGAAGTATCGGCGTGACGACGCTCGTCAGCTGCGGCGACGTCAGAGTGACTGAGCGAAGCCAATCGGGACGGTCCAGGACGCGGTAACGCTCCCGATTGTGACTGTCCTCACATCAATGCGGCAGGACCCTCGGCGACCGCCGCGTGTGACCAGGCCCAGGCGTCGGCGATGATCTGGTCGATCGTCGAGCGGTGCGGTTCCCAGCCGAGCTCCTTGCGGAGCTTGCTGCTGTCGACGACGAGCGTGCGCGGCTCGATCACCGGCGGCCCGGTCACCCTGCGCACCGGGCGGCGGGTGACCCGCTCGACCGCGGCGAGCACCTCGTTGACCGTCACGCCGGCGCCGCCGACGTTGTAGACCCGGAAATCGCCCGGACGGGCCGCGTCCACGGCCAGCGCGTACGCCGCCGCGACGTCCGCGACGTGCACGTACTCGCGCAGCGCCTCGCCGTCGCCGTTGATCCGGAAGGACTCCGCCTCGCCGGCGGCGACCCGCAGCGCGGCCGGGATGATCCGGGACACGTCCCGGTCGATGTGCCCCGCCGCGCCGCCGGCCACGTTGAACGACCGCAGGACGATGGCGCCGATCCGGCCGGTCGCGGCCTGGTGCGTGATGGCCAGCTCGGCGGCGAGCTTCGAGGCGCCGTACGGGTGGCTCGGCTCGGGCCGCCGGCTCTCGGGGATGGGCCCCCCGCCCGGGTCGCCGTAGACGGTGCCGGTCGAGCCGAACACCACGGCGGGCGCCGGCCCGCCGGCGGCCACCGCGCGGTCGAGCGCCGCCAGCAGGTTGACGGTGCCCGTCACGTTGGTCTCGAAGTACCGCAGCGGCTCGGCGCCCGACTGGCGGACCCGGGTCAGCGCGGCCAGGTGGCAGACGGCGTCGAAGCCCCGGTCGAGCCGGGCGGCCAGCAGGGAACGTGGGTCGAGCAGGTCCGCGGCGACGACCTCGACGCCTGGCGCGAGCCGGCGAGCTGGTGGCCGCCCGGCGGCCGTCGCCGGCGGGTGGTCCGGGTGCGTGCCGCCCTCGCGGCCGTGCACGAGCGCGGTGACCTGGTCGCCCCGGGCCGCCAGCAGGTCGGTGAGGACAGCCCCGATGAAGCCGCCGGCTCCCGTGACCAGGACCCGCATGCCGCCCCCGTAGGGAGGCAACCTAGGACGCCGCTCGCAGCCGCAGCCCAGGCAGTAGTAGTTCCCGGTGCCGCCAGGCGAGCTCCAGGCAGGCGGCGGCCGCCGGCGCGAGCGGCTCGCCGTCGATCAGCCTTCGCAGGGTGGCGTAGGTGAACGGGATGCCCTCGGCGACCGCGCGGTTGGGCCCGGCCGAGACGACGGAGCCCTCCGCGTTGCTGTGCACCATCTCGGCGAACATGCCGTCGAAGGTGTCGGCCTCGATGACCACGACCGTCAGGATCTCGCTGAACAGCGTCAACGCGTCGATGCCCACGCCGAAGCAGGAGACCCGGATGCGGCCGTCCCTGCGGGCCTCGTCGAACGCCCGGAACGGCTCGTCGGCCGCGTAGTCGATCGGGGTCGAGGAGTTCCCGTCGTGTTCGGTGTTGCCGAGCAGCTCCTCGGAGAGCTCGCGCATGATGTTGCGCCACAGGTCGAAGTCGGCCCGATGGTGGACCGGGGTGATGCCGGACGGCTGGAACACCCCGGCCGGTATGACGTGGTAGACCCCGCCGGCGGTCGCGACCGAGCCGGCGCTGCGCCGATGCAGCAGGAAGCTCGCCGCGCCGCGGTCGACCCGGATGGTCAGCGTGTTGATCGACGGCAGCACCGGCCGGGCGGCCAGGTCGAACGGGTCACCGATCCGGCGGCGGAACGGCAGCGCCGGCCAGGACAGCCCGCTGGACATCATCGCGGCGGCCGTCTCGTGCGCGACCGTCTCGCAGACGTCGACGGCGTCGAAGTAGGTGGTGTGGCCGAAGGACAGCAGCGGCCGGCCGCCGTCGGCCGGCTGGCCGGTCAGCGCGGGGCTCGCGTCGTCGCGGGCGATGTCGACCAGGCGGAAGCTCAGCCGGTTCTCGAACAGCGTCGGGCGGTCCAGGTCGCGCATCGCGCGGGTGTAGCGCTGGTAGCGCACGTACGGGCCACCGTCGGCGATCAGCGGGCGCGCGCCGTCGGTCTCGGGCTCACCGCCGGTGATGGCCGGCTCGGGGACCTCGTCGGCCCAGCGCAGGCCGACCTCGCTGATGTCCAGCGGCTGCGGCCAGATCCAGCCGGGCCTGGTCAGCAGGCCGGGGCAGAGGCGGTAGGCCTCCGGGTAGAGCCCGGCCGCGGCCTTGGCCAACCGGATCCGGTTGCGGTTGAGGGTGTCCCGGGTGACCCGCCAGCCCCGCTGGCTGGCCGTGGCCTGCTCGGACAGGGAGTCCCGGCCGGGCTCGCGGCGCCGCTCGGCGAGCGTGCCGGGGGCCAGGCCGACGTCCTCGGGCGCGAGCTCCAGGTGGCGGGCGATGTGGCGCAGCGTGGAGATGTCGTGGATCGCCCGACGGCCGCTCTCCACCTTGGACACGTAGGACTGGTCGAACCCGAGCTGGTCCGCGAGCTGCTGCTGCGTGAGCCCGTGCGCCTGCCGGTAGGCACGGAGGAGCTGCCCGACACCGACAGGAACAGGGCTCGGCGGTGGCGGTGTCCACAGCCAGGTCTGACCGGTCACCCGGGATCCTCTCGGGTCGTAGCGGCAGGACGTTGGTTACGGGACGTGAGCCTAGCTAGTGGTGCATCTGCGGACTCACTGGCATAAATCGTGCAGATCTTTGTGGACTGCCCGGTCTACCTGCCCGGAATCACGCCCGCGAGAGTCAGTGCGACGACGATCACAATCGCCACTCCGATCCAGCGCAGCAGCCTCATCCGGCCCCAGACGTCCCGCGCGAGGCTCCGGCCGGCCCTCCGTCCCATGACGAGTAGGGCAAACAGGGCCCCGCCGACCACGACGAGAAAAACCCCCGCATAGTTGCCATGCACACAGTCACGATCGCACGCCACCACGGGTGCCCCTGCTCGGGTTCGCGGCGGCCACCTCGCGCTCGCGGCACTTCGGTGCTGGGCGAATGATGTGACCTGTTCATCAGCCCACGCCCCGGTCGGACCGTGCACGTCCCAGCCTGCCCGATCCCGCCCGGCTTTCTATGCCCACGGCCCGTGTCGGGCGTGATCTACCTGTGTGCTCGGTTGGCCGCATCTACGGGACCACTCGATCCAGGCCCCGCCCGGCCCTCGGCCGCTGGACACCGGCCCGTGAGCAGGACACCCAGTCATGACCTTTTCGGCCGGTTCGGGCTGGTTATAGCCCCAGCGGGACTCAACCGCGGACGGGCCACCCCGCGAGACTCAGCCGGGATCCCGACCCTGGACCAGGACCACACCCGTCATACCCGTCCGCCGCAATCCAGCATTGGTCGGGGCGTCCAGGCGCCCCGACCGGCGCGTGGCGAGCAGGCGCGCAAGAACCTTCCGAGCCATGCGCCACTGGCACGCCCGAATTCGGACTTTTGTGGCGCGCGGCGGGCCGCGGGTACCTAACCTGGTGCGGATGTCCACGGCGCTTCTTACTGATCATTACGAGCTGACCATGCTGCGCGCCGCGCTGAAGTCCGGCGCGGCGCACCGGCGAGCCACCTTCGAGGTGTTCGCCCGCTCGCTTCCCGCCGGCCGCCGCTACGGCGTCGTCGCCGGCACCGGCCGGCTGCTCGCCGCGCTCGCGGACTTCCGGTTCGGGCCCGAGGAGCTCAGCCTGCTCACCGGCAGCGGCGTCGTGGACGCGGCCACCGCCGACTGGCTGGCCGCCTACCGCTTCTCCGGCGCCATTCGCGGCTTCGCGGAGGGGGAGCCCTTTCTGCCCGGCACTCCGGTGCTCGTGGTCGAGGGCCCGTTCGCCGAATGCGTGCTGCTGGAGACGCTCACGCTGTCGGTGCTGAACCACGACAGCGCCATCGCCGCGGCCGGCGCCCGGATGGTGCAGGCCGCCGGGAGCAGGCCGCTGATCGAGATGGGCTCCCGGCGCACCCACGAGGAGGCCGCGGTCGCCGCCGCCCGGGCGGCGTACCTGGTCGGCTTCGCGGCCACCTCCAACCTGGAGGCCGCCCGGCGCTGGGGGGTGCCGAGCAGTGGCACCGCCGCGCACGCGTTCACGCTCGCGCACCCGACCGAACAGGAAGCCTTCGAGGCCCAGGTCGACACCCTGGGCGTCGACACGACGCTGCTGGTCGACACGTACGACACCGAGGCGGGCATCGCGGCGGCCGTCGCGGCGGCGGGGCCGGGCCTCGGCGCGATCCGGATCGACAGCGGTGACCCGGCCGCGGGCGTACGGGCCGCCAGGGCCCAGCTCGACGCGCTGGGCGCCACCGAGACCCGGATCATCGTCACCGGCGACCTCGACGAGCACAGCATCGCCCGGCTCGCCGGCGTCCCGGCCGCGGGCTACGGCGTCGGCACCAGCCTCGTCACCGGTTCGGGCGCGCCGACCGCCGGCTTCGTCTACAAGCTTGTCGAGATCGACGGCCGGCCGGTGGCGAAGACGTCCGTCGGCAAGACCACCCGCGGCGGCCGCAAGGACGTGCTGCGCCGGCACGACGCCGGCGGGGTCGCCGTCGTCGACCTCGTGCTGCCGGCCGGCGAGCGTCCCGGCGGCGACGCCGCGTCACGGGGCCACAGCCAGACCGAGGGCGGGCTTGCCCCGTCGGCCCTGGATGGGCCGGCCGAGCAGGCGCAGCCGGTGGGCGGGAGCCTCGCGGGCCCCGGCCGCGACCGGCCGCTGCTGGTCGAGCTGGTGCGCGACGGGGCGGTCGTCGACCCGACGGTGACGGGCCCGGTCGGGCTGCGCCGGGCCCGCGACCACCACCGGGCCGCCCTCGCCGACCTGCCTCGCCGGGCCCGCGACGTCGCCTTCGGCCACCCCTGCCTGCCGGTCATCACCTCGGTGCCGCATCCCTGACGCCGTGCGAGAAGCTGAACGCCGTGAGTCCAGAGCCCCCGGCGATCAGCGTCACCGTCGACGTGGTCCTGCTCACCCTGCGAGCGGGACGGCTGTGCGTCCTGGTCATCCAGCGCGACGAGGAGCCGTTCGCGCACTACTGGGCGCTGCCCGGGGGCTTCGTCGGCGCCGACGAGGACCTGGACGACTCGGCCCGCCGCCAGCTCGCCGAGGAAACCGGCGTGACGACGGCCGGCCACCTGGAGCAGCTGTACAGCTACGGAGCCCCCGGGCGCGATCCGCGCACCCGGGTCGTCAGCGTCGCCTACCTGGCCCTGCTGCCGAACCTGCCGCAGCCGGAGCCGGGCCGCCGGGGGCAGCAGGCCCGCTGGTGGCCGGTCGAGGACCTCGGTTCGCCCGACGGGCCGACCCTCGCGTTCGACCATCCGCGCATCGTCGCCGACGGGGTCGAGCGCGCCCGCGGCAAGCTGGAGTACACCCCGATGGCGGCGGCCTTCTGCGAGGAGCCGTTCACCCTGGCCGACCTGCGCCGGGTCTACGAGGCGGCCTGGGGCGTGAGCCTCGACCCGCCGAACTTCCGCCGCAAGGTGCTGAGCACGCCGGACTTCGTCCTCCCGGTCGGCGCCGTCAGCTCGCCGCGCGGTGGCGGCCGGCCGGCCCAGCTCTACCGGCGGGGTTCGGCGACCGCGCTGTACCCCCCGCTGCTGCGCCGTTCCGTCTGACGGACCGCTGGGGACTCGGTGTCCGAGAGGTGCGTGCCCGCGACGGACCGTGTCGGAGGTTCACCAGCCGACGGGTAGAGAGGGGCGGGGTGCGTAACAATAGATGCCGTGACCGCCACCGCCGTCTCACCCGCGGACGTCGAGGAGATCGAAGAGGCGCTCAGTGACGACCGACCCTGGGTCACGATCGTCTGGAACGACCCGATCAACCTGATGTCCTATGTGACCTACGTCTTTCAGAAGCTGTTCGGCTACGACCGACCTACCGCGCGCAAGCTGATGCTCGACGTCCACGAGAAGGGCCGAGCATCCGTCAGCAACGGGACCCGCGACGAGATGGAACGCGACGCCGCCCGCCTGCATACCTACGGCCTCTGGGCCACCGTCCGCCAGGACTGAGGGCCCGAATGAGCACACCGCTGGACGAGGACGGGGACGTGGCGCAGGGGTACGGCCGGCTGCCGGACAGCTTCCGGCGCACGCGCCATGGCATCGAGCTCCGTCTCCCCCAGTGGGAGGGCTCGGTGCTGATCGAGCTGGTCAAGCAGATGGACCGGATGCTGGAGCCGCCGCCGGTCGACGACCCGCTGGAAGCGCTGGTAGGCCTGCGCGACACCGCGCCGCCGCCGCCGGAGGACCCGGCCCTGGCCCGGCTGCTGCCCGACCCGTACCCGGAGGACCCGATGGCGTCGGGTGACTTCCGCCGCCGTCGTACCGACGACGCGCTGGCACACAAGCGCGCGGCGGCCCGCCGGGTGCTCGCGACCGTGCCGGGCCCCGGTGAGGTGCTGCTCCTCGACGACGAGGTGGCGCAGGACTGGCTGACCACGCTGAACGACCTGCGGCTGGTGTTCGGGACCCGGCTGGGGATCACCGATGACAACTATCTCGACGAGCTCGGTGAGCTTCCCCCCGATGACAGGCGGCTGCCGGTCATCGAGATGTACGAGCTGCTGACCATCCTGGTGGACAACCTGATCCGCACCCTCGACTGAACCAACGCGGGGCAGATCCGTCGTACCGTGGTCGACGTGTTGCGCATCGACCGCGCCCTCTACGAGGCCATCATCGATCATGCCCGGCGGGACCACCCGGATGAGGCGTGCGGTGTGATCGCCGGACCGTTCGGCTCGGACCGCCCGGAGCGGTTCATCCCGATGGAGAACGCCGAGCGCTCCCCGACCTTCTACCGGTTCGACTCGATGGAGCAGCTCAAGGTGTGGCGGGAGATGGACGACAAGGACGAGGAGCCCGTCGTCATTTACCACTCGCACACCGCCACCGAGGCCTACCCGTCCCGGACCGACGTCTCGTTCGCGTCCGAGCCCGGCGCGCACTACGTGCTGGCGTCCACCCGGGAGCCGGAGACCACCGAGTTCCGCTCGTTCCGGATCGTCGACGGCGTCATCACCGAGGAGCCGGTCGAGATCGGCTGAGCGGCCGGGTGTGGCCGGGGTTGTGCCCGGGGCCCGGGGTTCCACCGGGTTCCGGGGTTCCACCGGGTCCCGGGTCCGCCAGGGTCACAGTCGTGGGACCCCGCGAAGCGTCACACATGTGCAACGATGGCGTCATGACTGCGCCCCGCCACCCGCGCACCGCCGTGGCCGTGGGCGTTCCGGAGCTGTTCCTCGTGGCGCGACTGCATGTCGACCTGCTGCGGGTGAACAGCGCCCGCTGTCCTGGCACGCGCTGACGCTCGCCGCCCGGCCCGCGCCGCGCCGCCCAGCCGCCGTCTGAGCGCCCGCTGCCATCGCCTGGCCCGCTGCGCTCAGGCCCGCGCGCCGGTCTCGCCCGACGGCCAGATCTCGACGGGCGCCGAACGGCGGCCAAGCCTGGAACACTGGAGGGCGCTCGCGGCGTTTGCTCTGACCGCACGACGCCGCGTGGTCAGGCCATCCGGGTCCGGCCACAGCGCCCCGAGCGGCGCCACATTCGTTAGCTTTATCGTTCCGCGCCTGGCCGCCCGGCCGGGATGCCGTAGCCCGGCCGGGCCGCGGCCCCTGAGAAGAGGAGCACCATGGCAGTCCAGGTCCGCGTGCCGACCATCCTGCGCAGCTACACCGGCAACTCGAAGGTCGTCGACGGCTCGGGGGACACCCTGGCCGCGCTGTTCACGGACCTCGACACCCGCCACCCCGGGCTGCGCGGCCGGCTCATCTCCGGTGACGGCGCCGGCGAGCTGCACCGCTTCGTCAACGTCTACATCAACGACGAGGACGTCCGCTTCCTCGGCGGCCTGGACGCGAAGCTGTCCGATGGCGACAGTGTCACCATTTTGCCCGCCGTCGCTGGCGGCTGATCGTCGACCGGCGACACACGGATCGGTAGCGGAGCATGCGTTTTGAATCCCTGGTGGACTCGGTAGGACGAACCCCGCTGGTCGGCCTGCCGAGATTGTCGCCGTCCGCCGACGTGCGGTTGTGGGCCAAGCTGGAGCAGGACAACCCGACCGGTTCGATCAAGGACCGGGCCGCGCTGTGGATGGTCCAGGACGCCGAGAAGCGCGGCGTGCTGAGCCCGGGCGCGACCGTGCTGGAGCCGACCTCCGGTAACACCGGGATCTCGCTGGCGATGGTCTGCAGCCAGCGCGGCTACCGCCTGATCTGTGTGATGCCGGAGAACACCTCGGTCGAGCGCCGGCAGCTGCTGGCGATGTGGGGTGCGGAGATCATCTACTCGCCGGCGGCCGGCGGCTCGAACGAGGCGGTCGCCGTCGCCAAGCGGCTGTCCGCCGAACACCCCGACTGGGTCATGCTCTACCAGTACGGCAACCCGGCCAACGCCCAGGCGCACTACGAGACGACCGGCCCGGAGATCCTCGAGGACCTGCCGACCATCACCCACTTCGTCGCCGGCCTCGGCACCACCGGCACGCTGATGGGGACCGGCCGTTACCTCAAGGAGCAGGTCCCCGGGATCACGGTCATCGCCGCCGAGCCGCGCTACGGCGAGCTGGTCTACGGGCTGCGCAACATCGACGAGGGTTTCGTGCCCGAACTGTATGACCCGTCGGTGCTGACGTCCCGGTACTCGGTCGGGCCACGGGAGGCGCTGCGGCGCACCCGCGAGCTGGTCGAGCAGGAGGGCATCTTCGCCGGCATCTCCACGGGGGCGATCCTGCACGCCGCGCTCGCCCAGGCCGAGAAGGCCGTGAAGGACGGCAAGCGCGCCGACATCGCCTTCATCGTCTGCGATGGCGGCTGGAAGTACCTCTCCACCGGCGCCTACGCCGGCACCCTGGAGGAAGCCGAAGCCGCGCTCGAAGGCCAGCTCTGGGCCTAGGTCCGCCCTGCCCCCGGGTCCGCGAGGCCGGCCCGCCGAGGTCGGCCGCGTCCTGAGACCGGCAAGATCGCTGTTTTGGCCCTCGCGTGGTCGTAATCGCGGCGGTTTTGTGACCAGGCGAGGGCCGAAACGACGATCAAGCTGGCGGGCCGACCTCGGCGGACCCGGCGCTAGGTACTCGAGGTGCCTGGCCGGTGACGAGGCGGGGTGGCCAGGGGAGGTCGGCGGGCCGCAGCGAATGCCAGTCGTCGGTCTGAGCGGCGGCGGCGGCGGTCGCGAGCAGGCCGGCGACGGCGGCGTCGTTCTGGAGCTCGCCGGCGAGTGCCCGGCCGACGGCTTCGCCGAGGTCGACCCACTCGGAGCGGAAGTCCGCCTCCTCGAACTCCCCACCCTGGCCCAGCTCGTAACGCTCGTCGTCCGGGACGACAGTCAGGTCGCGGGCCAGATAGACGCGCACCCGGTGGTTCATGGCCGCCGGGGTCAGTCGCAGGTCCAGCAGCGTGTGCCAGGTCGAAGCGCGCAGGCCCGCCTCCTCGTAGAGCTCGCGCCGGGCCGCCTCGAAAGGCGTCTCGTCCGGCTTGTCGAGCAACCCGGCGGGAAGCTCGACGACGAACCCACCCACCGGATGCCGGTACTGCGAGAGCAGGAAGACCCGTCCGTCGCCATCGAGGGCGACGATCACCACGGCGCCCATCCGGTCGATGACGTCGCGCTCGGCGATCTGACCTCCGGGCATCCGGACCTGCTCGACCCGGATCGACATGATGTGGTTCTCGTGTACCAACCGCGAGTCCACCGTCTCGTAGCCGTCGCCCATGCCGCTCGCCTCTCGTCATCCCCGCCCGCGTGGCCAGGGCAGCCCAGCCGACGGCCCATCAGGTACACGCGTGAACCCCCAGGCCAGAAGCATGACCGACCCGCCCCAGCCTGCCGTCACAGGCCGCTTCGGCACCAGGCCAGTCGATGAGGCCGGCGGCCGGTCGAGGCCTGTTGAGAGCATGAAGCCGCACGGCACCCACTCCGAGGAGGATCTGGACCCGATGAGCGCGGGCTACGAGACGGTCGCGTCGCGGCCGGTCTACGCGGACAAGGTGATGTCCCTGCGGGTCGACGACGTCCGGATGCCCGGCGGCCAGGTCGCCGAGCGTGCGGTCCTCGATCGGCCCGCGGCGGTGACGATCGTGCCGCTTGACGACACCGACCGGGTCTTCCTGCTCTCCCAGTACCGTCACCCCGTCGGCGGCTACCTGATCGAGCTACCGGCCGGGCTGGCCGACAAGCCGGGAGAGACGCCCTTCGAGGCGGCGAGGCGAGAGCTGTACGAAGAGGCCGCGCTCCGGGCCGCCACCTGGCACATCCTCGCGGACATGCGCGTATCGCCGGGGGCGGTCAACCAGCTGGCCCGCGTCTACCTCGCCCGCGACCTGACGGTCGTCCCGGACGACGAGCGTTACGAACTCGGCCAGGCCGGCGAGTTCGAGGAGGCCGACTTCCGCACCGAGTGGCTGAGCCTTGACGAGGCCGTCGCGCGGGTACACGCCGGCGAGATCCAGAACTCCGCCACGGTCGCCGGCCTGCTCGCAGCGGCAAGCGCCCGGGCCCTCGGCTGGAAGCCCCTGCGTCCGGCCGACCTCCCCTGGCCGGCCCCGCTCACCGCCCGGACCCGGTGACCGCGTTCGCGGCTCTGGCTGCTGTTTCAGGAGTTACAGGCCGCGCGGAAGGAGATTCCTGGCATCAGACTGTTCCACTCGGCCTTCGGCAGTTCGCCGGCCCAGGCACAGGTCTCGGCCGCGACGCTGGAACGTAGGTTGGCCAGCGGCCTGAGGTCCCAGAGCCGGATGGTGTGGTCCTTGGAGCCGCTGGCGAGGGTGTGTCCGTCGGCGGAGAACGCCACCGCCATCACCTCGCGGGTGTGGCCGGTCAACGGGTTGCCGAGTGGGGCTGGCGCGGTGGGGTTGGTCAGGTTCCACAGCTGGATCGTGTGGTCGCGGGAGCCGCTGGCGAGGGTGTCTCCGTCGGGGGAGAACGCCACCGACGTCACCCAGTCGGTGCCGGTCAACGGGTTGCCGAGTGGGGCTGGCGCGGTCGGGTTGGTCAGGTTCCACAGCCGGATCGTCCCGGTTTCGGTGCCGCTGGCCAGGGTGTGCCCGTCGGGGGAGAACGCCACGGACGTCACCGGGTCGGTGCTGGTCAGTGGCTTGCCGAGTGGGGTTGGCGCGTTGGGGTTGGTCAGGTTCCAGCGCCGGATCGTGCCGGCGTCTGAGCCGCTGACCAGGGTGTGCCCGTCCGCGGAGAACGCCACCGACGTCACCGTGTCGTCGCTGCCGGGGAGCGGCTTGCCGAGTGGGGTTGGCGCGCTGGGGTTGGTCAGGTTCCACAGCCGAACCGTGCCGTCGTTGAAACCGCCGGCCAGAGTGTGCCCGTCGCGGGAGAAAGCCACTGACGTCACATCGTCGCTGGTCAACGGGTCGCCGAGTGGGGCTGGCGCGGTCGGGTTGGTCAGGTCCCACAGCCGAAGGCCGCCCTCGGAGCCGCTGGCCAGGGTGTGCCCGTCACGGGAGAACGCCACCGACACCACGGCGTTGTAGACGTCGGTCAGCGTCTCGCCGACTGGCGCCGTTGCGCTGGAGTCGGCCAGGTTCCACAGTTGGATCTTGTTGTCGTCTGAGCCGCTGGCGAGGGCGTGGCTGTCGGGTGCGAAGGCCACCGACGCCACTCCGGTGCCGCTGGTCAGCGGCTTGCCGAGTGGGGCCGGCGCGCTGGCCTTCGCCAGGTCCCACAGCTGGATCGTGTCGACGTCGGAGCCGCTGGCCAGGGTGTGACCATCGGGGGAGAACGCCACCGACGCCGCCGCCGTCGTCGCGTCGACGTTGATCAGCGGGCTGCCGAGTGGGGCTGGCGCGGTGGGGTTGGTCAGGTTCCACAGCTGGACGCCGTCCCGGGAACCGCTGGCCAGGGTGTGCCCGTCGGAAGCGAACGCCACCGACCACACCGGGTTGCCGACGGGGATCGGTGGGCCGCCGAGCGAGATTGGCGCACTGTGGTTGGTCAGGTTCCACAGCTGGATCGTGTGGTCGACTGAGCCGCTCGCCAGGGTGTGTCCGTCGAGGGAGAACGCCACCGCCGTCACCGCGCTGCTGTTGATCAGTGGCTCATCGAGCGGTTTCGGTGCGCCGGGGTTGGTCAGGCTCCAGAGGCGGATCGTGCCGTCATCGGAGCCGCTGGCGACGGTGTGTCCGTCGGTGGAGAACGCCACCGCCGTCACCGCGTCGCTGCTCAGTGGCCTGCCGAGTGGGGCTGGTGCGCTGGGATTGGTCAGGTTCCAGAGCCGGAGGCCGCCGTCGGAGCCGCTGGCCAGGACGTGTCCGTCGGGGGAGAACGCCACTGACGTCACCGCGCCGCTGCTGGATAGTCGCCTGCCGAGCGGGGCTGGCGCGCTGGAGTTGGTCAGGTCCCAGAGCTGGATGCCGTTCTCGGAGCCGCCGGCGAGGATGTGGCCGACGCGGGAGAAGGCCACCGCCGTCACCGCGTCGCCGCTCAGTGGCTTGCCGAGCGGGGCGGGTGCGCGAGGGTTGGTCACGTTCCACAGGCGGAGGCCGGCGTCGGAGCCGCTGGCCAGCGTGAGCCCGTCGGGGGAGTACGCCACCGATGCCACCGACGACCCGGACGTGATCACCGTGTCGGGGTCCGTGTAGCCGGTCAGCAGACCGCCGACCGGATGCGGCGCGGTCAGCAGGCTCAGGAGGGTCGCTTCGGCGCGGGTGCGTCCGGCGCCGTCGGGGGCGACGGATCGGGCGGCGAGCGCGAACCGCGCCGCCTGCGCCGGGTCCGCTCCCCTGGCGGCGTCGGCGCGCGAGAGCAGGTCGAGGACTGCCGTCTGGCGGCGAGCCCGGTCGGCCGCGCCCCGCTGGTTGAGGAACAGGACCGTCGGCACGACGAGCACGATCAGGGCGAGGAGCGCCGCCGTGCCGCGGATGGTGCGCCGTTGCCGCCGCTCGCGTCGCGCACGCTGGTGGGCCCGGTCGGCGGAGACGGTGAGGAACCGCCGGCTACGAGCATCGAGCGCGGTCAGGAGGCCGTTGGTTCGATCGTCCCCGGCAGCGATGCCGGCTCCCCGCGTGCCGCCGGTTTTCGGCGTGTCGTCGGCCACGTCCAGGAGGCTCAGCGCCGTGTCGACGCGGGTACCCGGCCACAGGTAGCCGTCGTCCTGGTCGTGGTGGTCCCATTCCGCGGCGGCCTGCTCGACGCGCCTGGTTTCGACGAGCGCCGCCGACCGGTCGCGGGTCGCGGTGGCGAGCGGCGGCCACGCGGTCAGCAGCCGCTCATGGGTCAGCTCGACGGTGACCGGCCCGCCGGCCGGGTCTCGGCCGACGCTCAGGAGCCGGTGGGCGACGAACGGGGTGAGCACGCCGCGAACCCCATCGGGGAGCTGGTCGAGAGGAACGCGGCGACTGACGGGACGACCCTCGCCATCGACGGTGACGAGCCGGAGCAGGCCGGCCAGCACCTGGCCGTCGGTACACCCGAACGTCGTGACGGCCTCGGCGAGCGCCGCGTCGGCGTGGTCGATGAGCGCGCCGCGGACGCCGCCGGTGTGGGCGTACAGGGCAGCGGACAGCACGGCGGTACCAGCCTCGCCGGCGGCGGCGTGCAGCCGTTGCAGGGTGTACGCGAGCAACGGCAGCGCCTGCCCGTCGCCGGTGTCCGCGACCATGCGGGCGACGAGCTCGTCCTCGATCGTCAGGCCGGCCAGGCGCACCGGCTCCACGATGACCAGGTGCAGGAGCTCGCGGGGCAGCGGATTGAGCGCCTCGGCGCGCACCGGCAGACCCGCGCGGGCCGCCAGTTCGATCAGCTGGTCAAGGTACTCGGAGCGCAGCGTGGCGACCGCCCGCACCGGTCCGCGGGTCAGCGCGGCGAGCAGGACCAGGAACCGCACCTGGCTGGCCGGGCTGCCGCGGGCCAGCAGTTCCTCGGCCTGGTCGATGATCAGCAGTAGTCGTCGTGCCGTCGGTTCGGCCGCGGCCAGCAACTCGTCGACGAGCTGCGCCGCGGTCTCGGGTCTGGCGAGGCGGTCCGCCAGCCGGGGCGCGTCCCAGCCGAGACCGAGGTGCCTTCCCGCGGACGCCAGCGCACCCGCGAGCGCGACCAGCGGATCGCCGCTCGGCGTGATGGGGCGGAGCACCAGCCAGTCGCTGTCCTTGCCCAGGGCCGGGGCGAGGCCGGCGGCGACCAACGAGGACTTGCCGCAGCCAGACGGACCCACCACCGTCAGCAGCCCGGCCGCGTCCCCTGCCGGTGCGCGCAGCCGGGCGGCCAGAAGCCGGGTGTCCTCGTCGCGGGCCTTGAACACCGCGGCCCGGCTCGCGTCGAACGCCTCCAGACCAGGGAACGGGGACCGGCCTCGCCAGAACCCGTCCCCGGCCTCCGCCGGCCCGGGAAAGCGCGGCGACCCCGGCGCGCCGGCGGCGGCCTGCTGGCCGGGGAACCTCGGGGGCTGATCGGGTTTGGCCCGCTCGCTCGCTACCGCCGCGAGTAGCTGTTCCCGGGCCGTCTGCCGGCTGCGTCCGAACACGTCGACGCTGACGAGCTGTCCGAGCAGTCCCGGCAGCGGACAGTCCTCCACCCGGACCGGCACCAGCCTGCGCTCACGTCCCGACGGGTCGAACATCCAGGCTGCCTGCCACTGCGCCTCGCTGAACGCCGAGGTCAGATAGGCGGCCGAAACCACCGCCAGCGTCCGAGCGGCCGACATCGCGGCCCGGTGCATCTCGTGCACGAAATGCGTGCCCGCCAGGAAGTCCCAGGCCTGCACGACGACCCGGTAGCCGGCTTCCTCCAGCTGCCAGGAGATCCACTCCGCCCACGCCTCGTCGCCGTGGGCGTACGACACGAAGAAGTCCGCGCCATCATCACCGGGCTGGCCGCCGGCCCGTGCCTCCGCCCCCGTCCGCACGGTGACAGGATGCCACATACTGATCTGTCACCGAAAGTCACCTCCACGTGGCGGGGATGACCCGAGTCATCACACGGTGCGTTTCTCCGCGATTGGCCGGAACGGCGTGGCGGGGCGGAGACCCGCGTCTGGGCTCCGAGGTCGGCACCTCGGCCGATTCCTTCCAGCGCATGGGCCTCCTCGAGAGGGTTGTCGCGACGGCGGCCATCCCGTCCTGATCCGGACAGGCGCACGCCAGAGATCACCAACAGGACGCGCCTCGTGGTCCGCGCGGCTCGGCGGCCAGGAGGTAGTGGTGTTCTGGCCGTACCTGCCAGGCCTGGACGCCGAGCCCCGCGGCCTCAGTGGAACCTGATGTTGCCCTTGGTTATGGGCTGGTACTTCGCGCCCAGGATCGGGGTGCCTCTGCCCGCCCGTCCCGAGGCCAGAACGACGGGCGGAGACACGGGCCCCATCATGCGTGCGGCGCCGGGTACACCCACCCACGGCCAGCGCCTCGGCCCCGCCCTGACCGCCGCCATGCCCGCGGACGCTAGGGGCCTCATCGGATGATCTTGAGCGCCGGAGGGATGCCCGGCCCGGTCCACGACCTGACCACGTCCCGCAGACACGGCATCCCCACGTGGCCGGCCGCTCCGAACTCCCCTTCGACGCCGGCCGCGGCCTCGCCGCCGCCTGGTGCCTGGGACACCCGCTACCGCTATGTCCACCGCGCCCGCGCCCCGCCGTGTCGGCTTCACCGCCGGGCCATCCTCCCCTTGCCGACCGAGGGCATCCAGGCCAACCGCGGGCATCCGGGAAAACCCGGGACGGGGGGACATCGCTGTTGGTCATGGCGACATATGTCCATTTTAACGAAAAGCGCATACAATGGCGCGTTTCTTTGGGGGAATCACATGCAGTTTGACGTCGGTCCAGTCAGCCTGACGCCTGATGTGCCTGGTCCATTCGTGGTCTGGGCTGGCGACGATGGCTACGACACCCAGGCGGGATACTTCTCCCTGCTCGCCTCCAGTGGGATCATGGGAACCTTCTTCCTGTCGGTCGACTGGGTGGACCAGGCCGGGACATCCCCTGTATACGGGGACGCCTACATCACGACGTCCCAGGTCGAAGCCATCGTCGCCGCCGGCCACGAGGTCGCCACCCATGGCAAGAACCATGAAGATCTTACGAGCTACTACACGACCTATGGCTCGGCGGCGCTCGACCTCCTGCTTGGTGCCGCGATCGGCGAGATTCAAACGAAATTCGGCTTCTCGGTCAAGACGGGCTCCTATCCGGGTGGGTCTGCGAACGACCGGGTAAAGGAAATAGTCAGCCGTCGGCACGAGTACTTCCGGTGCAGCCGGGGCGTCGTCAGCCAAAACGCACCGGATCCGTTCAACGTCCCAGGGATAGACATCCTTGCTCCGTCCGAGTCGGATATCAAGGGGTACATCGACGAGGCTGTGGCGAACCGCAGCATCGTCGTCCTCTTCCACCACGGCTCCATTGACTCGACGCAGCTGACCAAGGTGTCCAACCTGATCTCCTACGCGAGTAGCGCGGGATGTGATCAGGGGACGTTCTACCGGGCGATGAGCCAGCGGACCAAATGGCTGTCGACGCGTGCGATGATCGATGCCCAGGGCAACGCGTTCAATCCGACCGTCCACACCAACGAGGTGATCGTCGACCGCGACGACAGCATCGGCGGCTACTACCTGCTGGGCCTGGACGAGTCGACGAACGCGCCGTACGTGGACGCGTCGAGTGGAACGCCATTTGAATTCAGAAAGGACCTCCTGGCGCTTGCCGCACTCTCTGTGGGGCGCCGCCAGGTGTTCGCCGACTTCACGACGACCAACGCCTCGACGACCGTCTCGTCGGGGAGCGCGGGGTTCCGGGCCGACGACGTGGGTCTCTCCATCAGCGGTACCGGCATCCCGGGCGCCACGACGATCGCGGCTGTCGTGTCGCCCACTCAGGCCACCATGTCGGCTGCCGCGACGGCCAGCGGGGCGAATGTGACGGTCACGCTCGGCCGGCCCGCGTCCGGCGACGTCACGTCCGCGGGAGCAATGCGCCTGTACAACGGGCTCGCCCTGTACGGGACCGCGTCGCAGGTGGTGTACTTCGCGCGCCTTGAATCGACGGTGGAAGGGTCCATCAGCGCGAACCAGTGGATCAACAACGGTACTGGCGGCGCCGGTGGCGAGATGACCGTCGACTCGGGCAGCGGCGGGTCCTACGTGAACATCAAGGGATTCGCGACCAGGATCCGAAGCGAGGACGGCACCGAACGTCTGCGATTGGGCGCCGCCAAGGACGGCCTTGATTTCGGCGCGGCCGAGGACGTGACACTCCAGCGGGACGGGAGCGGAAACCTCGCCGCCAATGTGACCTTCCAGACGGCTGGCGATCTGATCGTAGGTAACGCCGGAAACGGGCTCCTGGTCAAGGAAGGGACCAACGCCTGCCTCGGTGCCGCCACGTTGTCCAGCGGTTCGGCCACGGTCTCCACGAGTGCCGTCACCGCGAACAGCAGGATCTACCTGACGCCACAGAACCTGTCCGGGGTCGGCACGCCCCAGGCGATGGCTGTCTCCGCGAGAACAGCGGGAACGAGCTTCACGATCACATCGGCTTCGTCGTCCGACGCGTCGACGATCGCCTGGATGATCGTGGAGCCCGCCTGACGCTCCGCGGTCCCGCCAGAAGACCGCCCCGGTCCCACCATGTCGTGAGGGGCACGGTCGACCGGAGCGGTCCTGCCGGAGACTTTCGTGTGCCGCCGCCTCCGCGTCACCTCACGCGCTCATCCCGGCCGATCGCGCATGACCTCCGGCCTACGACCGCGCCTGCCTGAACCAAGTGCGTGCGAACGGCGCGAACGGCGGGACCCGTCACCGTCCGAGTCCGCCCGCCGCGACAGCCGCCGCATCCCGTCCGGCGACACCTCACCGGCCCGCTCAGCCACCATTCACCCCGGTATCTGGCCGGACGAGTCCCAGGGCTCCCGTGATCACGCCGCATCGTCGACGGTTCGTGGCGGAGGCCGGAGCCCCGGGTTCTGTTCGCCCTTTCTCGCCTGGGTGACAACGTAATGGCGCAACACGGGCACGCTTGGTCAAGATATTTGGGTCTGCTCAACACTCTGTGTACTAGAAATAGCACATAGAGTGGCCACGGGGGATGTGGCCCGTCCTTCAGGCAGAAAGAGCAGACATGTCTCAGCGACAATGGCGAACAGGGATGTGCTCGGCGGTGCTGGCCGCCGTGGGAGTGATCGTCCTGTCCACGGCCCCGACAGCCGCGGCGACCGGGCCCGGCTTCGTGCTCGACTGGGGTGCCAATGGCCAGGGCCAGCTCGGCGACGGCACGACCACGGGCCGCCTGACCCCGGTTCAGGTCCTGGGTATAGACGAACTCACCGCCGTCGCGGCCGGCGAGGGCACCGGGTATGCGATGGCCTACGGCGCCGTCCAGGCCTGGGGTGACAACTCACACAACGAGCTCGGTGACGGCACCACCACTGACCGCCTGACCCCGGTGCAGGTCAACGACCTGGTCGACGTGGTCGCCATCGGGGCCGGCGCGCACAACGGCTATGCGGTGCGCAGCGACGGGACCGCCTGGGCCTGGGGAGAGAACAGCGACGGTTCCGTCGGCGACGGCACCACCGTCAACCGCTCGCTTCCGGTCCAGGTCGCCGGCCTGACCGACGTGACCGCCGTCGCCGGCGGTATGCACACCGGGTACGCGGTGCGCAGCGACGGGACCGCCTGGGCCTGGGGAGAGAACAACGCCGGGCAGCTTGGTGACGGCACCACGACGGACAGCCCGACGCCTGTCCAGGTCTCCGGTCTGACCCAGGTGAACGCCATCGCCGGCGGGGTGTACCGGGGATATGCGCTGCGCAGTGACGGCACGGTCTGGGCCTGGGGCTCCAACAGCTTCGGCGCGCTTGGAGACGGCACCACGACGGACAGCCTGACTCCGGTGCCGGTCGCCGGCCTGACCCAGATCACCGCCATCGCGGCCGGCAGCAACAGCGGGTACGCGCTGCGCAGCGATGGCACGGTCTGGGCCTGGGGATACAACTACGAAGGCCAGCTTGGTAACGGCACCACGACGGACAGTTCGACGCCGGTCCAGGTCTCCGGCCTGACCCGGGCCACCGCCATCGCGGCCGGCGCCTACACCGGGTACGCGCTGCGCCGTGACGGCACCGTCCGGGCCTGGGGATCCGGCGCCGGCGGCGCGCTCGGTAACGGCACCACCACCAACCGGTCGACCCCGGCCCAGGTCACCGGCCTGAGCGGCATCACGACGATCGCCGGCGGCGGCCTCAGCGGGTACGCGGTGAACTGAGGCGGGCCTCGCACCGCCCAGGTCCACCCGACCGACTGCCGAAGCCCGGCCGCGTCGCGACGCGGCCGGGCTTCGCGCTGTGCTGACCCGGAGGGGCTGCCCTGACAACGACGAGATAGCGCACCCACCGCGGGTTCCGGAGGACTCCCGGCTGCTGGTCAGGGAGCCCGGCCTGTTCGTTCATCGGCTCGGCGCGGTCCGACCCCTAGGACACCGGCGAAACAACGAAATACCTTCGTCACCGCGACATCCCGGGCGGGACCGCACACCGGTGCGCAAAGGCATCTCGCCGGAAGTTAGCGTGCGAGACGACACAGCGAGCAATCCCGTCCCCGTGCACCCGGTTCGAGCGTGGTCGCCGATTGCGAGGCCGTCGGGCGGAAGGGATCTCGGGTGCGACATCGGGCAGGCGTCTCGGCGAGCACGGTGGCCTCACAGGCGCCCGACGTACGGCCGGCCGATGCGCGCACCCCAGCCAGGCGGACTCCGGGCAGCGAGGGCGGGCGCGGCGGTCGGCGCAGGCTCGGCTGGACGGCCGCCGCCACCGCTCTGACCGTGGCAGCGGCGGCCCTTGGATTCCTCGTGCTGACCCCGCACGGCGGGAGCAGCGTCGTCGTGGCCCCCAGCCTCGGGAACGGGCTCAGCCGGGCGCTGGCGCTCGCCACCACCGCGGCGCCGACCTCGCCCGCCGCGGCGACGCCGACGACGACACCGACCCCGACACCGGGGGCCACGACGGCGAAGCCGCCCGCCGCCCTGGCCGCCGCGCCAGGCGGTGGGCGCGTTCCGGGCGGCCTGTCGGGGATCACCGCCGGCAGCCTGAGCCAGGTGCAGGCGTGGGAGCGGTTCCGCGGCACGCCGGTCAACGTCGTGCAGACGTTCGCCGACCTGAGCAGCTGGGACACGATGGTCCACCCGTGGATCGGCTCCGGTCCGGAGAAGTTCTCCACCTTCAACGGCCGTTGGGTGATCTCCGAGTCGTTCTACCCGGACGGCGGAGGTGACATGGGCACCTGCGCGAACGGCGGATACGCCGCGAAATGGAATCAGTTCGGCAGTTGGCTGACCGCCCAGGGCCGGTCGGACACGATCGTGCGGCTCGCCTGGGAGGCCAACGGCGACTGGGAACCCTGGTCGGTCAGCAAGACCGACACGAGCACGTGGATCCGCTGCTTCCAGCAGGTCGTCACCGCGATCCGCGCCACCGATCCGAAGGTGCGGATCGACTGGACGCTGAACTCCCACAGCGGCGGCCTCGACGCCTACCCGGGCAACGGCTATGTCGACATCGTCGGCATCGACACCTACGACCACTGGCCGCCGAGCCTCACCCAGGCGACCTTCGACCAGCAGTGCCACGAGGCGACCGGGCTGTGCTCGGTGATCGCGTTCGCGCGGGCGCACGGCAAGCAGTTCTCGGTCCCCGAGTGGGGCCTCGTCGGCACACAGGACACCGGCGCGGGCCGGGCGGGCCAGGCGGGCGGCGACAACCCGGTCTACATCCGGGCCATGTACAACGTTCTGCGCGCGAACTCCGACGACCTCGCCTACGAGGCCTATTTCAGCGACTCGTCGCCGGACAACGTGCACTCCTCGCTGGTCAACCCGGACGAGAACCCGAACAGCGCGGCCCTCTACGCCCAGCTCTGGTAAAGCCGCGGGCGTCGTCGAGGAAGTGATCGCCGTTTTCGCCCTCAGGTGGTCGTGAATCGGGCCTCGCCGCAACCACTTGAGGGCCGAACTCGCGATCATGTTCGGGGCTCGGAGCGGACATCCCCTGTGGGGGCGGCACTCGTCCGCGCATAGTCCGCGACCGCCCGGACTCGGCCGGACAGCAGCCCGGTGGACGATGATCGGGGAAAGTGGCGTGACCTGCTGCGACACGGCGATTCGGCAGCGTCGACCGGCTCGTGCACCTTCACGGTGGTTATTCGAACCCGAATGGCGGGGCGGAGCCCCGCACCGGGGGTCCGGGGGTCGTCCCCCGGATAGACATCGCGGCGACCGGCGAAGCCGGCCAGAGGACGGCGAGCAGCGTCGACCCGCTCGTGCGGGAGGGGGTGTGCTGGCTCAGGACATAGGAGACAGGTGTCTCAGGACATAGGCGACACGTGTCTCGGGTCATCGGAGACGAGACCGACTAGTTCGATCATGGTCGATGTCGAAGGCGCGGTTGGTGATCACGGCTCTGGTCGTGGAGGGGCAGACGGCGGCGCAGGTCGCCCGCCGGTACGAGGTGAGCCGGGGCTGGGTCTACAAGCTGAAAGCCCGCTACGACGCTGAGGGGGAGGTGGCGTTCGAGCCGCGGTCGCGACGGCCGGTCTCGTCTCCGACCGCAACGTCGGTGGCGATGGTTGACCTCGTGCTGCGGTTACGTAAGGAGTTGGCCGAAGCCGGCCTGGACGCCGGCGCGGACACAATCGGCTGGCATCTCGCCCATCACCACGACACGACGCTGTCGCGGGCGACGATCAACCGGATTCTGAACCGTGCCGGGGCGGTCACACCCGAGCCTGCGAAACGGCCCCGCTCGTCCTACATCCGTTTCCAGGCGGACCAGCCGAACGAATGCTGGCAGTCAGACTTCACCCATTACCGGCTGACCCGGCCGAACGGCAAAATCGGCATCGACACCGAAATTCTCACCTGGCTGGACGATCATTCCCGGTTCGCCCTACGAGTCTCAGCTCACCTGAAGATCACTGGGAGGATCGTGGTCGCGAGCTTCCGGCAGGCCGCTGACCTGCACGGCTACCCCGCCTCGACGCTCACGGACAACGGGATGGTCTACACGGTCCGGCTCGCCAGCGCCGGTGTCGCGGGCGGGCGGACCGGGTTCGAAGCAGAGCTACGCCGCCTCGGGATCGTGCAGAAGAACTCCCGGCCGAACCATCCCACGACCTGCGGGAAAGTCGAACGCTTCCAACAGACGTTGAAAAAATGGCTGGCCGCGCAGCCCGTTCAACCGGCCAGCACTTACGCGCTGCAGACGCTGATCGACCAGTTCGTCGAGACTTATAACCAGCACCGGCCGCATCGATCGCTACCAGGCCGCTGCACGCCTGCCGTCGCCTATCAGGCCCGGCCGAAAGCCCGACCGAACACCGACCGCAGCGCCGACAGCCATGACCGCGTCCGGCGCGACCACGTCGACGCCAACGGGAAACTCACCCTGCGCGTGAACGGCCGGCTGCACCACATCGGGATCGGACGAACCCACGCCCGAACCCCCGTACTCCTGCTCGTCCACGACCTGCACGCCCGGATCATCCACGCCACCACCGGCGAGATCATCCGCGAGCTCACCATCGACCCGACCCGCGACTACCAGCCCACGGGCCGACCCCGCGGACCCGCCCCCAAAACCCAAACAGCCGAACCCCCGAGATGAGGGTTCAGCTGTCTCCGATGTCCTGAGACATCACATCGTGCGGGAGGGGGGACTTGAACCCCCACGCCCTAGGGCGGCAGATCCTAAGAGGGCCGCTCCCAAGATCGGGCCGCGCTACCAGCGCCTCCGCAGCGCCCCGCGCCCCGCAAAGCCCGCGACACGCCGGTCTCGACTCCCCGCCCATTCCACGACCCATTCCACGAATGGTGACGCTGGGTCACCATTCGCGGTCAGGAGGCATCATCCGGGCCGAGCCAGTCGGGCAGTTCTGCTCCTGTGAGTTCCCGCCACACCGCGTCGAACGCCGGCTGATCGCCTTGACGTTCGTCCCGCAGCAGCGACACGGCGAGGCGCAGCAGATCGTTCAGCTGGTGCTCGATCGCCAGCGTCAGGGCTTCGAGCAGAGCACGTGCCATCGGCCGCGTCGTCCGAGAGCCGCAGAGCACAAGGCCGGTCAGCGTCAGCGACTGTGCCAGCGGCTGCGCATAGACCGCCGGGTACCGCTGCTGCAGTTCCCGGCGGATCTGGACGGCTTCGTTGATGGCGGTGAGGGCGTCCTCGTGGCGGCCGAGCGCCGCCAGCTGGACCGACTGGTTGTTCAGCGATGACGCGAGGTCGGGGCGGAAGGCGTCGGGTCGGGCTGCGGCCAGGTCCCGGCGGATCTGGACGGCTTCGTTGATGGCGCTGAGGGCGTCCTCGCGGCGGCCGAGCGCCGCCAGCCGGTTCGACTGGTTGTTCAGCGATGACGCGAGGTCGGGGCGGAAGGCGTCGGGTCGGGCTGCGGCCAGGTCTCGGCCGAGGTCGACGGCTTCGTTGATGGCGCTGAGGGCGTCCTCGCGGCGGCCGAGCGCCGCCAGCCGGTTCGACTGGTTGTTCAGCGATGACGCGAGGTCGGGGCCGAAGGCGTCGGGTCGGGCTGCGGCCAGGTCTCGGTAGAGGTCGACGGCTTCGTTGATGGCGCTGAGGGCGTCCTCGTGGCGGCCGAGCGCCGCCAGCCGGACCGACTGGTTGTTCAGCGACATCGCGAGGTCGGGGCGGAAGGCGTCGGGTCGGGCTGCGGCCAGGTCTCGGTAGAGGTCGACGGCTTCGTTGATGGCGCTGAGGGCGTCCTCGCGGCGGCCGAGCGCCGCCAGCCGGACCGACTGGTTGTTCAGCGACATCGCGAGGTCGGGGCCGAAGGCGTCGGGTCGGGCTGCGGCCAGGTCTCGGTAGAGGTCGACGGCTTCGTTGATGGCGCTGAGGGCGTCCTCGCGGCGGCCGAGCGCCGCCAGCCGGACCGACAGGTTGTTCAACAATCGGAGGTACTCGGAGGAGAGACCGGTGTCGATGTCTGGGTCCGGCCGAAGGCGCATCACCGCCTGTTCGGTGAGGCTCGCGGCGGCGACAGCGAGATCGACGGACGTATTGGGGAAGGTATCGACGATGGCGGTGACTTCAGCGACGGTGAGATTGTGGACGGCGGACACAATCTTTGGCTGCTTGGCGAGGAGCTTGCCCAAGGCTGCCGGGATGTGCTGCTGGTGGTAGGCAGCGCGGGCGAGGACGATCAGTCCCTGACAAAGCTGGGCAGACTTGCCGTCCGTGAGGAGGGCGGCGGCGAGGTCAGGATCGCCGTCTGGGCTGGGGCGCAGCGTCTGGCCGATGAGATGTTCGGCGATGCGGTCGGGGGCGAGCGATCCCCAGTAGCCGATTGACGACGGGTAGAGGTCCCTGAGCCATTCGGCGAGCGCGCGCCGGTCCGGCCCGGATTCGGCAGCGAATTCGGGGATTCGGCCGACGGTGGCCATTGCCTGTCGCCTGTCAGCGGCTCCGCACAGCGCGGCTGCGGCGACCGCCTGACGGAGCAACGAGCCGACGTATCGCGGATGCAGCTGTCGAGAGCTGGCCGTGTCAGTCCAGTAGTGCTGTTCGTGGTCGAGCAGCACGTCGTACATGGTGCGGCCGGTCCTGGCATCGATGTCGGCGACAGGGCTGGGGCCGGCCTGCAGGAGCTGCGTGAGCGCCTGGGTGTGGAGGGTCAGGGCAAGGCCGTACCTGTCGTCGGTTAGATCGCCGGGTGCGTGCATCCGTGCGGCCAGGCCGGCCCAGTCGGTGCTGGGGCTGTAGCTCGACCAGGCTTTGGCCAGATCCGCGAGTGCCTGGACATACTGGCCCGCGCGGCCGAGCGGGTCGGGTTCCAGCGGGGCGAGGGGCTCGGGGATGACGGTGCCGCAAAGGTCTGGGTAGCTGCCACGAAGGTTGGCCCACCAGGTGGCGTCCTCGGACGCCGAGCGGGCCAGCAGTAGCAGCCGGACCCAGCTCGTGCCGGTCCGGCGCAGCGTGTCGAGTAGCAGCGTGAGTTGGCCTTGCCGGGTCTCGGCGTAGTCGACGACCAGCAGCACCGGCGCCTGTGTGCCACCGAGTCGGTTCAGGACTGCGGATGGGGCATGGCCCGCGAGCGGGCCGGCGACCCAGCCGGCGGCCCGCCGATCGGAGCAGACCTGCATGGCGAGGCGGGTCTTGCCTTGTCCTCCCGGGCCGACGAGCAACCGCACCGGGTCGGCGTCGTCATCCTCACACCAGGCGTTCAAGGACGCGCGTTCTGTCTGCCGCCCGTAGAAGCTGACGACCTCCCGTTCGGGACGCAGCAATGACGCTGGTGACTGCCGGCCGCGGACGCTCCTGGTGGGCTCGAAAAGGCGCCACAGTTCGACCGACTCCGGGTCGATCCGTTCGACGCCAACCAGCCGCGCGAAGTCCGGGTCGGCGGCGACAGTCCTGATCGGCGTCACGGTCAGACGACCGCCCGTGAAGGCAAGATCGTCGTCCTTCACCACCCCGATCAGAAGATCATTGGAGAAGACGGCAGCTCCCGACAAACCCGCCCAGGCCGAGGAGCGGGTCTCCTTCCTATCCGCGCTGGGATGCCCGTCGGATGGTGCGTATCTCTCCCATCCGTCCGGCCTAGCGTCGTCGACGTGCAGGTACAGGCGGTCGCCGGTCCGGCCGCTGGCCATCGGGTTGATGTGGCCGGTCAGATGGTCGGGCAGACGCACCTTCTGGTCGTCACGGAGCACTCGTGGAAAGCCGACGAGCTCGCATGGCTGGCGACCAGCCGACCCGGTGAAACGCCCCCACCGGACATCTGGAAGCGAGCCCGAGGACAGTGGAGCGGCGAGGCGAACGAGTGCGATATCCGGCTCCGCACTGTCGGAGGACCACGATGCGGGCCAGGCGACCGTCCCTGGCGGGGACCAGCCGTCGGCCTCCATGTCGTCCCCTTCGGCGACGTCGTCAAGGCGCCGCACCCGCACCGGTAAGCGCGGCTGGCCATCAGCACCGAAGACCGTGTGCGCGGCCGTCAACACAAGGTCGGGGCCGACCAGATTGCCGGACCCCCGCTTGGTGGGAGCGTCACCCGCCTTGATCTCGACGACGCGCTCACGAGCGAACCCTGCCACCGCCGTTACCCCCGTCGTAATGCGGTGCGCGTGATCAGTCGTCGTCCTCGTCGGAGATGTCGACCGTCCTACGGACGGTCCCGCCGGAGCCGTCCGCCACGACCTCGTGGGGCTTGAGCTTCAGCTTCAGCCGGTGTGTCGCCGTGCTGCCCCTGGACCCCCCGCCTCCGACCGACACGACCCAGAACTTCGCCCCGAGCTCGCCCTTGCCTTCCTTGCGCAGCTCCAGGCCGAACTCCAGCTCCACGTCGCCGAGCTCGAACCGGATCGACTCGCCATCTGCGGCGAGCCGGGCCGCAGCCAGCTCCCGCCGCAACGATCCGATGGCGTCGGCCACGCCAACCCACTCGTTGTCGCCCATCGCAACCCCCACATCGCCTGGAACGACCTGATCAACGCACAAAGTTACCGTGACGGCACATTGGGCCGGTATTGGGGTAGGAGAGGCGGCTCGACGAAGCGTGAGCGCCGGCCAGCGAGCAGGTATCCCCTTGCCCATCGGGCATCTCGGCGCGAACGGGCGGCGACGGTCGCGGTGTCACGGCTGGCGCTCCCGAGTCTCGACGCGCCAGAGTCGGGCGCCGGTGTGGCGGTCCGTGTCGGCGCGTACCACAAAGGGGCCATACCAGCGGCCGACGTGGCCGCGGAGGCGGGCACCGAGCTCCTGGGCGGTCGGGTGGTGGCGGCCGGTCATGAGGCTGGCAGGGATCGCGCCGTCCCAGGGATCTGCGCCGTCCGGGTCGCGGTCGAAGCTGCCGCGCAGGTCGGCCGAGGTGCGTTGCTGCGTGCCGAACTTCTCCTCCCACCGGGTGAGGAAGGCCTGCCAGGTGGCGGCCTGGTCGTCCATGTCGGCGACGTCGGCGGTGTTGTCGAGGAAGCCGGGCAGGCCGTGGTGAGTGACGAACCCGCCGGCGGCTTGTGCCCAGGGGCTGAACTGCCGCATCAGCTTTTCGCAGCGGGGTGTGCCGGCGGCGACCCAGTCGGCGACCAGGACGAGCAGGTTCCACTGAAGGTCGCGGCAGTTGTCGGGCTCGGCGAGCCAGGCCTGCAGGTTGGGGATCTGGAACGCCGAGTCTGGGCGCGCCTCAGGGTTCGGCATGTTCGGGTCGAGTCGGGTGACGACGGCGCGGGTGGCCATGTCGCCGCCGAGGCGCAGGTTGTTGCCGGTGACGGCCCATAGCCGGTCGTTGAGGTGTTTCTCCGACCGGGACGAGCCCAGGACCCGGTCGGACCATTCTGGAGCGGTGATCAGCCCGGCGAGCACGGCCGACTTGATCTGGGTGCCTTCCTCAATGTTGTCCCAGACGATCAGCGGCTCCGGTCGGCGGAGCGCGGCCAAAACCGCCTTGCGCAGCTCGTCGTCGTTGCCAGGCCAGGGGTTCTGCTGCTTGCCGTAGATCGAACCAACCATGTCGACCAACAGTGACTTGCCCGAGGACGCGGTGGTGGCGGTGGCCATCCAGAACGGGGCGAGCGTGCGCAGGTAGGGCCGCAGAATCGGCGTGATCAGGATGGCCAGGTAGTTGGCCTTGTCCGCTGGCGCGACCCACGGGAAGTCGTGGATGACCCGGTCGACGAACTGCCTCGCGGCTACGACCTCGTCCCGCGTCGGCCGGTCGGGGACGGCTGGCAGGGCGACCTTCGGGGCGTAGTACAGGCCGGTCGCCGGGTCGTAGCCGGGCTCCTGCAGCAGCGACCCGTCAGGCCGCAGGACCGGCGAGCCGACGATCCCCCGCAGCGGCCGGACCCGAGGCCAGTGTCGGCGGGACAGCACCGCGGCCAGCACCCGCTCCGGCGGGGCGTGCTCCTCCTCCCACATCGTGTCGTTCGGGCCTTGGACGGTCCGGAACACGTACGCCTCGTGCGCGAGCACCGAGGCGAACCCGCTCGGTTCGAGCCGGCTGGACGCCAGCGGAAGCGGGTCGTCGGCGCCGGTCCCGATGTCGCCCGACACCGGGCCGACGTGGACGATCTCGCCGTTCGTGACGTACAGGTCGGCGAACGTGCCGCCGTCGACGGCGGTGGTCAGGTTCCGGATCGCCTCGGGAACCCCGCCCGCCTCGATATGCGGCTTGCCGGCTCCGCCGCCGGCGGGGCGTGGTGCGCGGGCGGGGGTGTTCGCCCGGGTCTTGGCCTTCCGGTCGGCCGCGGCCTCCTTGTACGCGGCGGTGAAGTCCCCTTTCGCCATCCACCGGCGAGCAGCCACGGCGTCCCGGTAGGCCGTCCGGACCTCCAAGGACGCGCCGGTATCCGCCAGCCCGCGGATCAGGTCGTGGATGCGGCGTCGGCGGGACACCTCGTCCAGGTCGGCGAACGTGGCGTCCAGCTCGTCGACCGACACCAGAGCGGGACGGTCGACGGGAGCCTCGGCCGTCACGCGGCGCCCATGCCGCGCCGCCGGAGGCCCACGCAGACGTCCTCGGCGGTCCGCGGGTCGCCGACGCCGGCCGCGAGCCCGGACGCGATCGTGCGGGCGGCCTCGGCCGTGGGCAGCCCGCAGGCGGCCGCCGCGTCGGCGAGGACCTGGCGGACGTCGCCGTCTGCGAGAAGCGCGCCGCCGACCAGCCGGCCCAGCTTGTAGGCGGCTCCGTTGAGGGCGTCGTTGCGGCCCGAGTCCGCGGCCATGCCGGCGATGTCGGCTGCCTCGCCGGCGAGAGCAGCGACGGCCCATGCCCTGGCACGACGTACGGCCCCTGGCTCGCCGCGCCCCGTCCAGTCCGTCGCCACCCGCAGGCGGCGACGGTCGACGTCGCGGGCTTCGCCGCCCTGGCTGGTTGGCTGCGGCTGGGCCAGCCTGCGGAGCCAGGCGGGCAACTCGGCCAGCGATAGCCGGTCGCACCACTGGTAGCGGCGCCCGGACGGGTGCCGCGACGGCGGGGCCAGCACCATCCCGCCCGCGCCCTCGCCGGCGCCCCGTACATCGATTCCCGCGCCTACCAGCCCTTTGCTGTTGCCCGGCGGGTCGACGTGCGGGGCGCGGTACCAGTAGTGGATTCCGCCGTCGTCCCGGCCGGTGGTCACCGACGTCGTCGGGGCCTGCCCATGTCGAGCGGTCAGAGCCTGCCAGGAGGCCCGGCCGGCGGGCCCGTCGACGTCGACGACGGTCAGTCCACTGGGCTTGCACGCCACCGCGATGGATGCGGCCGGCCACCGTTCCCACCAGCCGGCGATCACCTCCGGATCGACGGTGGCCTCGGTACCCCACTTGACCATCGGCGCCTTGCTCCCTGGCCGTACGGGGAAGACATGCATCCCGCGACGCGCAAGCGCGAGCGCCGGTCCCACATGGGAGGTGCGGTCGTTGCTCATCGGCCCACCACGCCCGCAACGCTCAACGCTGTTGCGCCCGCCCGGTCGAGCTCCTCCCGCAGCGCCGCCTCGGCGCGGGCCAGTTCGGCCGCGAGAAGGTCTCGGTCGACCTGGGAGTCGATCACGCCGCCACCTCCAGGATGGCGACGACCCGCTCGGCGAGAAGGCGGGCGGCGGGTGGGGTGACGGCGTTGCCGTACATCCGGACCTGGTCGCGACGGGTCGCGCCGGCCATCAGGTAGTCGGTGGGGAACGCCATCGCGGCGCCGATCTCGCCGACGGTGAGCATCCGGAACCGGCAGCCGTCGATCTCGTGGTCAGGGACGTCGGCGGGGGTGCGGGTGGTCAGGGCGTAGCGGTCGCGGGTAGTGAGCGTGCCGGCGGGCCAGCTGGCGGGGCGGGCGACGCCGGTGCCGTAGTAGGGCAGCAGCAAGGCCCCGTCGGCCGGTGTCGCGAGCGCGGTCTCGCGGCGGGTCGTCTGGGTCCGCAGCGGCCCGCCGGTCAGCCGAGCTCGTAGACCGGATCGGGCTTCGACGGGGACGGCCAGGCCGGCGGGGGTCGTGAGGCCGTGGTGGGTGCCGGCCGCGGTGACGGTCGCGAGCGGGCCTGCGACGCCGGTGGGCTGGACGTGGCGGCGCAGCGTCGCGATGAACGGCGCGGCGCCGGCCGGGGAGGCGAGCGCCTCGGTCTCCCGGGTGGTCCGGACCCGTATCGGCAGGGTCGCTGGCGTCGCGTCGTCGTTCCACGTCCCGCCGGCGGGCACGAGCAGCGGCGGGACGGTCAGGGCGTGGGCTTCGCCGGTCGCGGTCACGACCGGTCGGGGCACGTCGAGCGGCCACACCCGGGTACCGGGCTGGCGCTCGAAGGTGTTCCCGCCGGTCGGCAGGCCGATCGGCCGGCCGTAGCGGGCCAGCCCCGCGCGGATCCGCTCCCTCGTGGCCGCGGCGAGCGGGCGGGCCCGGTCGCCGATCGCCGGGCCGAGGTTGGCCCAGTCGATGACCGCCGCCGCCGGGATCGCCAGCGGCTCGGCGACCGTCCGGCAGGTCGGGCACTGGTAGACATACTGCGCCCGCCACCGGCCCCATCTGGTGGCCGGGTTCTTCCATGCTTGGACCGCGTCCACAGCGGTCGCGCAGGACGGGCACCAGGCCGGCGGCCGGATATCGAGGTCCGGGGCGGGCAGCCCGCGGCGCCAGAACACGATGTACAGCCGGTCGCGGTACTGCGGGGCGCCGGCGTAGTCCTTCCCGTGCGCGAACGCCGAGTTCAGATAGACGACCGCGTGGTCGTAGCCGAGATCCGTCATCGCGAGGATCCAGCCGTTCCAGCCGAGCCACCACCGCACGTCGACGACGTTCTCGGTGATGATCGCCGCGTAGGGACGGCCCCGGTGGACCGCCGTCTCGGCGAACCGGGGGACATCCCACATCGTCGCCCTCGACCGCTCCGCCGCCGGGTCCGGCTTGTCCCCGAACAGCGCGATCTGACCCGTCGGGCGCCGCCGGCCCTTCGCCACCGACTGGTTCGTGCATTCAGGCGACGCCCAGAGAATGTCCGTAGACGGGTAGCGACGCGGGTCGGTCCCTGAAATGTCGGCGCAGTCGTGCTCGGTCTCCGGATGGTTCAGACCGTGCACCTCGACGGCCAGCGGCCAGTGATTCGCGGCATGCGTGACCCGCACCCCCGCGCCGACCAGGCCGGTGGACGACCCACCCGCACCGCAGAACAGGTCTAGCGCCGTCACGTCGCGGCCGCTCATTTGTCCTCCCCAGCGAGGTCGATGCCGGCGGCCGGCGGGACGGAGCGGTGGGCGTCCGATGGAGTCCCGGATCGAGGGGCCCGGCGCCGTGCGCGGCGTTCACGTTCAGACAGGCCGCCCCAGACGCCGAACCGCTCGTCGTTGTCGAGCGCGTACTGCAGGCATTCCGAGCGGACCTCGCAGCCAGCACAGACACGCTTGGCCTCGCGGGCCGACTGGCCCTTCTCCGGGAAAAAGGCCTCCGGATCGGTCTGCGCGCACACCGCCCGCTCGCGCCAGTCCTCGGCCTCGGCCATGAGATGGATCAAGAGCGCGGCGACGCTCGGCTCAATTGCCGGCGGGACCGGCATCTCCTCCGGGGAATTTCCGCCCAGCGTCCGGCTGGCGGCCTCGCATGGGACGACCGCGGTGATCGTGGTCATCGGACCTCGACCCCGATCTGCGCAAGCCAAGCGCGGGCGGCGTCCTGGACGGCCCCTGGATCAATGATCGTGTAGGCGCGGGCGGGAAGGCCGAGCCAGGTGCCGCCGGTGACCGTGATGTGGAGGGCGCCCACTGCGGACACGTGTGCGGTCGTTCGGGCCTCGCCGTCGAGCCTGCCGCGCAGCTCGGCGAGCACGTCCAGGTTCGCGCGGTCGTTGGCCGCGTCGTCCACGCCGTGGCGGAAGGTCTGGGGCACGATCTCGAGGCGGTGCGCGCTATCTCGCACCTCGACCATGAGCCCGGCGTCCGGCATCTGCTCGACGAGCGCGGCGCCAGCGCGCAACATCTGCGCCTGCCGGGTCGCACGGTCCTCGGACGGGACGACGGCGGGCCAGTCCTCGCTGACTTCCGCCGCGTTCCTAACGGTTGTGACGGGCGTAGGGATGGCATCGACCAGGTCGATCCCGGCTGTCCGCGCGGTGACTTCGACGGCGGCGAGGATCGTCCGGAGCCGGCCAGCCAGGCTGCGGTGGTCGGTCTCACCGCCGCTGTGAGCGATCAGCGCCTCGGTGCCCTCGCGGGCGAGCGCGGCCAGGGCCGCTAGCTGGCCCATCTCGATCGACACCGGCGCGACGGCTGGAGTGGTGGTCATGCCGCGGCTCCCGTCGCGTCCGGGGCGGCCAGGGTCGGCAGGGTGGTGATGCAGCTGGTGCAGATCAATCCGCTGTAGGGGCCGTGCTGGGGGCAGGAGCCGGCGTTGACGGGGTTCGAGTCCCCGACCGCGCTGACGGCGACGGTGTGGCCGTGCAGGATGGGCATGGCTCTCCCTTCGAGCCTTTCGAGGTGTGGGGGCTGGGCCCCGGCGCGGCGGCATAGCTGCCAGGCGGTGCGCCGCGCCGGGGGCGTCTTCAAGACGCGGGGGCGGAAACGGGGACCGCGAGGTCGGCGTGGGTGGTTTCCGCGACGTCGGCGGCGTGCAGCGCGGCCGCGGCGCGCAGCAGCGTCCCGGCCCGGCCCAGACCGGCCAGCAGCTCGCGGGCCTCGGTGAGCAGGACCCGGACGTCGTCGTTGGCCGCCTCGTAGTCGGCGAGTTGCTGCTGCGCCCACACCGCCTCCGCGCAGCAGCCGGCCGCCTTCTCGACACCGGTCATCGCGCCGGCGAGCTGGTAGGTGAGGTTCGCCTGGTGCCCACGGACCGCGGCGCTGTCCCGGGCGTCGTCGGCGCTCATCGGCCGGTGTCCGTGGCGGCGAGGACGGCGTCGACGGTCGCGAGGAGGTCGTCCGTCTCGGCGAGCAGGTCGGGCACGACCAGCGCCCCTGTGCTCGCCCGCCCGGCCGGGGCGGGGGCGCCGTCGACGTAGACGGTGTCGATCCGGCCGTGCTCCGTCGTCCAGCGGCCCGCGCCGGCGACGTAGGCGGGGTCGGACGGGGCCAGGACCTCGCCAGCCGCGGTGAGGCCGATGTAGCCGCCGTGTCCGGCGCTGCGTGAGGCCCGCGAGGCGGCCGCCTCGGCCGCGCTCGCCGGCCGCAGTCGGGCCGGCTCGCCGCTGTAGTCGGCGAGGAACAGCCAGCCGTGGCGGACACCCGGCCGCGCTGGCGCGGCGGGCCGGCCGGGCGTGGGAACAGGGTGGGCGGTCCGCCGGTCGGCGAGCTCGGTGACGGTCATCGCGGCCAGCGCGGCGCCGCCGGCGGCGAGTGCCAGGTCGCGGACCGCGAGCAACAGGGTCATACGCATCGGTGTGTGATCTCCGTTCAGATCGGTCGGGGCTGAGGCGGGGCCGGGGTTACAGGACGGTGGCGAGTAGGACGGCGAGCCAGAGACACCCGACATGCAGGGCTTGGTCACTCAGGTAGAGGCCGTGGATGCCCCGGTCGGCGGTGGCGGCCCACTGCCGGGAGCCGGTGTGCTCCAGCAGCCAGCGGACCGGGGTCCGCCGGTCCCACAGGGCGTGGGTCGCGGCCGAGACCGTCAGGCCCACGGCGGCGCCGGCCGGGCTGACCGACAGTCCGAGGACGGCGATCGCGATGCCGCACATCGCGGCGACGATCAGGTGGTAGACGCCGACGTGGCGGGCGAGCGCGGCCCAGCTAGCCCGGCCGGGGCCGGCCTTGGTGGCGGCCATCGCGTCGGTCTGGGCGAGGTGGTCGGCGATCTGGTGGGCGGCGTAGGCGCTCGCCGCGAGGGCGGCGAACGTGGTGGCGATCATCGGACGGGGCTCCGTTTCCGGTCCCGTGACGGCGGTAGCCGTCACGGGGGCGGGGTGGGTCTATTCGTGGGGCAGGCGGGCTGCGGGTTGGACGGTGAGGTAGCCGTTGCGGGCGGCGCTGGTCAGGTCGATCAGGTCGAGCACGGTGATCGGGGGGATGCCGCGCTGGGCGGGCAGCGGGGCGCTGACGATCGGTTGGAGGGCGAGCGCGAAGCGGTTGGCCGAGTCCCCAGGGGTGGCGCCGGGGACGTCGGCGAACAGCACGACGGCGACCCGGTGAAGGCGGTGGGCGGGCATACGCGGGGCTCCTGGGCGGGTGTGTGGGTGCGGGTTAGGCGGCGGTGGGCAGGGTGGGGGCGGCGGCGAGGTGGCGGTCGGCGGTGTGGTCGGTGAGGTGCCAGCCGCGGAACGGCGCCGCGGATCCCGCGCCGGGCAGGTAGCCGGTGCCGGGCAGGTCCTGCGGAAGCCGCTCAGGGTGCAGGCCAGGCGCGAGGCCGGGGGTCTCGCTGCGTGAAGTGGTGCGCAGGAGCGCGACGTTGACCGCGCACAGCGCGTCACGGAGCCGGACGTCGCCGCCGAAGCTGAGCGGCGAGCTGTCGGGGGCTGTCGCGAGCAGGGCGACCCCGGCCTTGCGGCCCTCGTAGGCGATCCGCCCGGCCCGTAGGGCCAGGCTGCGGTCGCGACTGGCGATCTGGTCGATGCGGGGCAGCACGAGGAGCAGCGCGGGCTCGTCCGGCGACGGGTGGTGCATCGCCTGCCGTGTGGCGGCGCAGGCGGCCTGGCGCTGGTCGATACGCCTGTTCGCCTCGCCCAGCAGGGCGTCGATCTGCGGAAGGGTGTGCGCGAACCGGGCGGCGTGGCGGCTGACGGCGGGGATCTCCCCGCCGCCGGTGAGGTCGCCGGCCCAGACGGCGAGCCAGCCGGTGTGGGCGGCGCTGACGGCGATCGAGGTGAGCATGGTGGAGGTGCCCGCGCCGGTGGCGCCGATGATCACACCGCCGGTCAGGCCGACGGCCTGGTGGTAGAGCTGCCAGGGGGCGGCGGTGCCGTCGAGGTGGCGGCCGACCGGGATCGCGGCCGGGTCGTAGACGCCGGGTCCGGGGTAGGGCTGAACCGTGCTCAGCAGGCCGCTGACGACGAGCTGGAGCTCGGCACGTGAGCCGGGCGCGCAATTGAGGGCGACCTCGTAGAGGCCGACGTCGAGCGCGGAGGCGATCCTGGGCAGCTCGGCGTCCAGGGCGGCGGGGTCCAGGGCGCCGCCGCGGCGGACCTGTAGCGGCCAGGTCGTCGCGCCGGGGGCGACGGTGCGGGGGCGGCCGAGCCGGCTGCCGGCGAGTGGGCCGGCTGCTGCGGCGACCCCGATGTCCCACATGCGGGGCACAGCCTTGGCGTTGATCATCGGATGTCCTTTCGGGTGCGGGTTGGGCGGTTTATCGGGCTGCTCGGGTGGGGGTGGGGGCCAGGGCCCACTGGCCGTGGCCGGCGTCGAGGACCAGGTGGGCGTCGACGAGTTCGGTGAGGACCTCGTAGGCGCGGGTCTTGCCGACGCCGGATTGCTCGATGAGGTCCTTGGCGCGGGTCACACCGGCCTGCAGCAGCGCGTAGATCCGGGCGCCGCCGGGGGTGTCGAGGACCGCCGGGCGTGGGCCGGCGGGCGTGGCGGGGGTGTCGTCGAGCGGGGCGAGGGTCGGTGCGGCCTGGACGGGGGCCAGGGGGGCGAGGGTGAGCAGCGACCCGTCGCTGGTCGTCCGCGCCGGCGCCGCCGTGGCCGCGGGGGTGGGCCGGGCGGGGCGGCGGGGGGTGGTGCGCAGGACGGTGGCCAGCGTCGGGTCGGCGGCGAGCAGCGCGGCGAGCGCGTCGGGGTCGAAGTCGGCGATCATGCGGGCCTGTTCGGCGCGGGTCGCGGCGACCCGTTCGGCGCGGCGGACGTAGTCGTCGCCGATGAACGCGGCGGTGACCCGGTCCAGCTCGACCTGGGGGGCGGCGGCCATCCAGGCGTCGGCCGCCGGGGTGTGCCAGCCGCGGAACGGGGCGGTGCGCCGGCTGCCGACCAGGTAGCCCAGACCGGAGGTCGGGCTGCCGTCGGGGAACACGTCGGGCAGGTCCGAGGGGTCGAGGTCCAGGCCGGGGATCATGCCCTTGGCCGACTTCGAGGTCAGGCGCAGCACGGCGAGGTTCTTGGCCATCATGTTGTCGCGCAGCGCCGAGTCGTCGCCGAACGTGGGCAGGCCGGCGTACTGGTCGGCGCCGATCATCGCGACGCCGGCCTTGCGGCCCTCGCGGGCGATCAGCGAGGCCAGGTGGGCGTGCTCGGAACCCCGGATGAAGATCTTGTGGATCTCGTCGAGGATCAGCAGGATGCCGGGCTCGGCGGGGGTCGGGATGTGCAGGTCACGGTTGCGCAGGCTGTTGTGGACGCCTCGGATCTTGATGGCGGCGACGCCGGCGCGTAGCTGCAGCAGGATCTCGTCGTTGTCGGTCGCGGGCCAGGTCGCGCGCCGGATGATCGCGGGGATCGACTGGCCGCCCTGGGGGTCACCGGCCCAGACGGAGATGCAGCGGGTGTAGGCGGCGGTGACCGCGAGGTTGGTCATCAGGGTGGACTTGCCGGAGCCGGTCGAGCCGAAGATGACCCCGCCGGCCAGGCCCCAGTCGGGGATGACGAATGCCCAGTCGGCGTGCGCCTCGTCGGGGTGGATACCGATGGCGCCGTAGCCGGTCTTCGCGTTGTAGACCTTCTCTGGCCCGGGGTGGGGGTTGGTGCGTTGCAGCGGGTTGTTCGCCCGGTCGACGACGAGCAGCAGCGCCTTGTCGGCGACGCCGGACGGGTGGCGATCGACGGTGACCTGGTCGATGCCACGGCTGATCCCGGACGCGATGAGCGGTGCGGCGGCGATCGCGGTGCCGGTTGCGTGCACGCCCGGGTTGAGGTGGATGTCCCAGGCGTCAGCGGGGCCGATCTTGCGGTAGCCGGTGAGCATGCTGCCCGCGAGGACGCGGTCCTTCGCGCCGATGCGCTGCGCCCACAGCGTGGCGACGTCCGGCTCGACCGGGGCGGGGTCGGCCGGCTCCAGCACGGGCACCTCGGGTGCGGCGGGCAGCTCGGCGATCGGCGCCACGGCGGGTGGGGTGGGGATGTGGTGACGGGTCCACCAGCCGGCGGATGAGGCGTACCCGCCGGCCCACAGCAGCGCCGCCGGCCAGCCCCACGCCCCCTGCCACGCGGCCAGCCCCAGCCAGCCGGCGCCCAGGACAGTCGTGCGTCCGACGCGGCGGGCCGCGGCGCGCCGGGCGGTGGTGTCGTCGTCGTAGTGGCCGCGACGCACCCCCCAGGTGATCCCCACGGCCAGCGCCCAGCCGAGGACGACCACCGCGGCGATCTGCGGGACGGCCGCGACGACGGCCCCGACGCCCCACAGGCCGCCGATCAGCACGAACGGGGCGACGTGGGCGCGCAGCCGCCACACACCGAGGCGCGCGACGACGATCCGTACCAGGCGTAGCCGGGCGTCGGGGGCGACGTAGCGGCGGCCGATGGCCTGCTCGGCCGCGGCGCGCATCTGCTGGTACTGGTCTCTGGTCGCCGGCATCGGGGATCGGGCCTCCTTCCTGCGCGGTGCGGATATGGGGGGCTGGCGGGGTTTCCGCGCGGGCCCGGCCGCGAGGCCGGGCCCGACGGGAACCCGGTCAGTCCTGCTTGTAGAAGTCCGTCCGCCCGGCGACGCCCGACGTGGAGGTGACCGCGTCCTCCATGAGCCGGTGTTGGTCGAGCGCGGTCAGCACGGCCCGCGCGTCCGTCGAGAGCCGCATCGCGGTCTCGAACGCGGCGGCCAGTTCCGTCCCGATCCGGTCGAGGTCGGCGCCCAGCTGCAGCGCGGTCTCCCTGGCCGCGGCGACGCCGGCCAGGACCGCCGCGTCGGGCAGTTCGGCGTTTCGGAAGTAGTTCTCCGACACCTCGATCTGGGCCGCGATCCCGCTGACGGCCTGGGCCTGGAGCTCACGGAAACGGGCCTGGGCCGGCTCAAGGTGGGTCGCCGCGATGTGGCCGCTGGCGTGGCTCTCCAGATCGGCGTAGTAGGCCCGGGCCTTGCTGAGGCTGGTCGTCTCGCCACTGAGGGTGGTCATGGCAGGTGCTCCTCCAAGGGATGAGGGGCCGGCCGCGATCGCGGCCGGGTCGTGCACCGGGCCCGCGGACGCGGGACCGGGGTTCGGGGGGGCGGTGTCGAGGTCGCCCTGGTCGGCGAGCCGGGTGCCGGTCTCGTCGGTCCGGTAGCCGTCCTGGTCGAGCCAGCCGGTGTAGCCGGCCTCCCGGTTGGCGAGGAAGCGGCGCGAGGGGCAGTCCGGGTCGTGGTCGCCCGACGTCGAGCTGGTCAGACGGCGTTCGCGGCCGGCGGCGGCGCACTCGGCGCAGGGCACCCCGGTTTGCCAGGTCGAGTCGCCCTTGACCTCCGCGTCGAGCACGTCGTAGGCCGACACCGCGCCGCCGTAGGTCGTGTTGAGCCACTGGGCGACGGCCTTCGCGCGCGCGTAGCCGGCCAGGTGCCGCCACGGCTTGGCCCAGGTCGCCTCGGCCGCCGCGACGATGGCGCGCTGCGCGTCCGGGGCGAGGTCCGCCCAGCCCACCGGCGCCCCGGGCGGCGGGGCCTGCCCGCTGGCGCCCTCGGCGCGGAAGAACTCCCCGACCGGGCAGCCGGGCGCGTGGTCGGCGGGGTTGGCGCTGATCGGCCGGCCACCGTAGAGGGCGCATTCCGCGCAGGGCACCCCGGTCCGCCAGGTCGGGTCCTGGCGGACCGCCTGCGCGGCGAGCACGTCGACGTCGGTGATCTCGACGCCGAAGCGGTCGCGGATCCAGCGGGCGACGGTGCCCGCCCGCTGGGCGTCGGTCAGCTCCTCCCACGCCTCGGCGTGCTCGTCGACGTCGTAGGTCCGGACCGTGGCCTGCTCGCCGGGGCTCAGGTCTGACCAGCACGTCGGCCAGCCGTCGATCACCTCGTCGTCGCCGGCGCCGGCCGGCTCCATGACCGGCGCCGCCTCGGTCTGCGGCTGCCCGGGTTGGGCCGGTCCGGGCGCGGCGCCGGCCGGTTCCGCTGGCGGGGTGCGTGGGGGCACGACGTGGGGTCGGCCCGTGGACCGGGGCCCGGGCTCGCCGGCGGCCGGCTGTCCCTCGCCGCCGCCGGTCGGCGCCGCTGGCCGCGGGCCGGGGGGCGCGGTCGGCGCTGGTCCGGCGGCCGGGTCACCGGGCCGGTCGAACGGCGCCCAGGGCTGCCAGGGGCCGCCGGCCTCGCGGCGGGCCCGGCCGTCGCGCCAGCTGCCCCGCCAGGTCGCGAGGAACGCCGCCCACCACCAGCCGAACAGGGCACCGAGGGTGCGGGCGGTCGGGGACGCGGGCAGCGCCGCGCCGCGCTGGCGGGGCTGCGGTTCGCGGCCGCGTAGCAGCGACCAGCTGTTACGCGCGGTGTCGGAGCTGGTCCGCCACAGCGTGTATCCGATAACCCACAGAAGGATCAAGGCTTCCATCGGGTCACCGGACCGAGAACAGGGTCTGCAGCGTCCAGGCCATGACCCCGCCGAGGACGTTCAGGACCGTGGTCAGGCTGGCGCCGGCGACCCCGGGGATGGCGTGGACCTGCGACGGCAGCATCAGCCCGACGGCGATCACGCCGACCATCCGGGCCGGGTAGCGGCTGCGGCCCCGGCCCAGCAGGTCCAGGCCGCTGCCGCCGCGCAGGTAGCCCCCGGCGCCGCGGGCGTAGCCGGCCGGGCCGGAGCGCACGCCGGCGAGCATCCGCTCGCGGACGCCGAGCAGCTTGCTGGTCGTCTCGGAGTCCAGCCGGATGTGCCAGAAGTAGTAGATCGCCAGCAGGACCGGGAGCGCGTAGGGCACCGCCCCGCCGGCGAGGTGCCCGGTCACGAGGTTGAGCAGGTCGGTGAGCCAGCCGGTCACGGCGTTGATCGACTGGTAGAGCCAGCCGTGGTTGAGGGCCGCGCCGGCGACGACCGCCAGGACCCCGGCGACCCGGGGCAGGACCTTCAGGGCGGCCAGGACGGTGATGAAGAACAGCGGGATCGCGGCGGAGACCGCGCCCGGGGACGGCAGGCCAAGCGCGTTGGCCGTCACCGGATCGAACGCCAGGGTGTGCATGTCAGGGCTCCTGTCAGGGGAAGGGGTGAGGCGTTAGAGGCGGGACGGGTCGGCGTAGCGGTCGGCCAAATTGGTGATGTGGGTGACGTAGGCGCGGGTCGAGGGGATGGCCGGTAGGCCGCCGGCGGCCTGGACCGCGCCGAAGCCGGCGTTGTAGCCGGCCAGCGCGAGCGCGGTGACGTTGCCGTGCAGCCGCCCGGTGGAGACACCGGCGCTGGCGGCGCCGGCGAGGTGGCACATGAAGTGGCCCTGGGCCTCGATGGCGTCGGGCGGGTCCAGCGGGGACGGCGGGCCGTTGTGGTTCGCGTCGGTCGCCCAGCTCGGCCAGGTGCGGGGCATGAACTGGGCGATCCCCTGCTCACCGGAGCTGCCGCGGGCGTTCGGGTTGAAGCCGGACTCCTGGGAGAGCTGGGCGGCGATCAGCGCCGGGCTGATCTGCGGGCAGAAGCTGCCCGCCCGCTCGACCCACGGCCGGTAGGCGGCCGGGACCGGAGCCCCGGCCGCCAGCGGCCCGCCAGCGGCTCCGCCGCCGGCGGCCAGCACGGGGATCAGCCCGCCGGAGACGGCGGCGGCCAGGACGAGCCCGATGGCGACCAGCGGATGGCGCCACCGCCAGGCCAGGTAGGCGCCGGCGAGCAGACCCACGGTCCAGCCGCCGCCGGCGGCGACGCCGTTCACCGCAGCACCAGCCAGACGATCAGGCCGAGCAGTCCGGCCACGCCGAGGCGGCCGGGGCGCTGCACGAGGCGGTCCACCAGGTCCAGGGCGCCGCAGACCCAGACCGCGAACAGCCAGAAGTAGGCCAGCCCCGCCAGCCGCAGCCAGCGGGAGTCCGGCTCACACCAGTCCCCGTCCTTGGCGTAGCGCTGAAGATCCGCCAGCGACGAGCGCGGCGCGTTCCACAGCGCCGGCACCGTCAGCACCGCCAGGTCCCCGAACGCCAACCCCGCCAGCCAGGCCAGCGTGTGCGTCCAGCCGGCCGCCTCGACCTCGTGCTCGCCCCCGTCGTCGTCGACGGCGGCGGCGATCCGCGGCGCCTCGACGAGTTCGCCGTGCCCCGCCATCTCCTCTCCGGCCCCGGCCGTTGCGCGGCCGCGCCGGCGCGGCCGGGGCCGGGTCTCGGTCGTGGTGTCTGTCCCGGCGTCCATCGCGGGCTCCTCTTCCTGGTCGTCGTCTCCTTCCTGGTCGGCCGTGGGTGGCAGGGGCGGCGTCCAGGCGGTGTCCTGCGGCTCGGACAGGCACCAGCGGCGCGCCGCCGCGTCCCACACCGCGTGCGCTTCCACCCGCGCCACATCCGCGCGGGCACCCGGGGTGCCTGGTAGGCACGGCGCCCAGCGGGGCTGCCCGGCCTCGGCCTGCGGGTCCGCCCGTCCGTCGCCCTGGGGGCTTGCAGGCCCGTGGTCCCGTGACGACGGGTCCACGGGCTCGCACCACCAGCCGAAGTCGGCGGCGGCGCTCTCGGTCGGGTCGACGCCGGTCCACGCGTCCTGGCCGCAGCCAGTGCCGCAGCGGCCCCGGCACGCCAGCCAGCGGCGGGCGCCCGTCGCCAGGCACACCGCCCACGAGCAGCGGGCGTCATGGCCGGCGCCGACCGGTACCGAGCAGTGGGGGCAGTTCTTCCGGATCAGCCGCCAGCGCAGGGCCTGGGGGTCCCAGTCGGCCTCCTGCAGCGCCCGGCCGGTGTCGGGGCTCGCGTCCGGGTCGTCCGGGCCGCAGCGCACCCACGACCCGCTCTCCCGGCCCTCGGCGTCGCGGTCGGTGAACCGGCCGTACCAGCCGAACTCGATGGCCTCGGCCGTCCCGTGGTCCGCGCCGGTCCACACGTCCTGGCCGCAACCCCCGCAGCGGTCGCCGCACATCAATCGCTGGTCGCCAGTAGTCAGGCAGGTCGCCCAGTCACACAGGTCCTCGTGCTCGCCCCCGACGGCGACCCCGCAGCCCGCGCAGGCCTCGGTGAACCAGCGGCCGAGCCGCTCACGCGCCGTCAACGCGGCCGGCGGCTTGACTGTCCGCCGGGCCTCGCGTATGCGCGTGCGTGCGCGTGGGGACGCGTGGTGACCCCCTCCAGCGGGCCCGCCGGCCGGCCCTCGACTGTCCGCCGGACGGTCCACCGGACGGTCACCCTCGGTGCTCATCGGCTGGCCTTCCTCGCCGGCCGGGCCGGCCGGGCCGGCCGCAGGGTTGCCTTGTGCAGCCGTCCGACGGCCTCGACCACCTGGCGGACCAGCTGGTCGACCTCGTGCTCGACGGCCGCGGGGTCGGCGTCGCTGGCCGCGCCGCGCAGGTAGTCGATGCTGATCAGCAGCCGGTCCGCCGGCCGGCGGGCCGTACCGAGACGGCGGGTGAACAGCTCCTTGCGACGGACCTGGCGCGACTCGACCCGGCTGAGGACGCGCGGTGGACGGCTGGCCCCTGGACTAGGCATCGGCCACCGCCAGGCCGCCAGCCGGCGCCAGCTGCGCCGGCACCGCTACGGGGGCAGCCTCGGGCTGCGCCGCGTCGTGCTGGGAGCGCAGCTCGCGCAGGATCTTCGAGCCGTAGTTGGTGGTGCCGAACATCCGGTCGAGGTCCGCACCACTGATCTCCACGCCCGCGTCGAGCTGGCTGCGCGCGTAGTCGGCCATCTTGGAGCGCTGCGAATCCCGTCGCGGTGACTCGACGCCGGACGACCGAGACACGCCCGCCCCGGTCGTCTCGGCGACGCGAGACGCGGGTGCCGCCTTCGGTCGAGACGAGACGTCTCGCGAGGGCCGAGACGAGACGTCTCGCTGCGGGCGAGACGCGGGGAGAGCTTTTGTCTCGGCGCGACGCGACAGCGCGGGCGTCTCGTCTCGCTCGCTGGCGGCGAGAAGTCGGGGCGCCGCCGCCAGGTCCTGGAGAGCCGGCGGCTCGATCTCGCCAGGGGTGAGCTGATCGACGGCGGCGACCAGCCGGGCCAGTGCCTCGCGGGTCGCCGGGGCGGCGGCCGGGTTCGTCGCCGCCAGCACGGTGCGCCGCCACTGGGACAGCTCGTGGAACGGGTCGAGCAGCACCCGGATCAGGCGCAGCTCCGGGACCCGCTCCCGCGGCGCCCGGGTCGGGAGATCCCCGCGCCGCCGCTTGATCCGCTTGCGGATCGCGCCGAGCGCCAGCTCGAACGCGATCGCCGAGACGAGCACCGGCGCGACCGCGACGACGACCGTCGTCACGTCGTGGCTGTGCCACCAGGCGTACAGCCCGTTCGACCCCAGCGAGAGGCAGACCGCGAGCGCCATCCCAAGACGCACGCCGAGTGCCGTCTCGCCTTCCAGCGACGCGTCCAGCGCGATGAGGCCGAGACCGATCGGTAGCCCGTCGACGACCAGCGGGAGCACCGGGCCGATGAAGCCGAGCTCTTGGGCGAACTGCTTCTGGTCGTAGAACGACCAGATCGCGCCGCCGATCCAGACCAGGGCGATCACGGCCAGGCCGATCGTCGCCGACGACGACACCTGCCCCTTGGCCACGCCGTCCGCCTCGGACCCTCCATGCTGGCGGCTCACCGCAGCCACCCCGCTCCGAGCAGCGCGCCGGTGACCGCCAGCACGACCGGACCGACGGCGGCGCGGACCTCCGCGCGCCGAACCTGCGCCGGCCGGTCGAACAGCGCGGCCGCGACCAGCAGCAGCCGCCCGGCCGCGTACGCGGCCAACGCGACCGGCACGCTGCGGGCCGGGTCACCGGCCGCGTACATCCAGCGGTACCCGACCCACGCGCCCGCGCCCGGGGGCTTCTCTCCCGGCCAGCGCACCAGCACGTAGAGCGCGACCGAGGCGGCGACCCCGTACGCGCTGACCATGCCGAGTTCCGCGAGCACCCGGCCGACCAGCCGGCGCCACCAGGCGACCCGCCACGCCGCCGCGACCGGCCCGTCCGGCGCCGTCAGGCAGGACGAGCCGCCGCAGTGCCAGCCCGCGCAGCCATCCGCCTTCCACCGCCAGCCGGCCACCCCGGCCTCGGCGGCCCACGCTCCGAGTTCCTCGAGCGCGTCGGCCAGGACCCCGCGGGCCTGGGCCTGCGGGGCGGTCACCAGCAGTCGCAGCCGGACCACATCCGACCTGGTCGCCATGATCAGCACCCGGGACCGGTCCGGCGAGGTGACCGTCAGCGCGCCGCGCTCGCTGGCGCCCTCGATGGTGGCGTCGTCCAGGTCCCACGCCTTCGCCAGCGCGACCACCAGGTCCCACGGGTCGCCGGCCGCTGGCAGCTCCACCGACATAGCGAGCCCCGGGCCGTACACCGGCGCCGACGCGGCCGGGGCCGTCACGCCGCACCCGCCAGCGACGGGCCGGCCGGGACGGGGGCAGGCGATGGACTCGGGGTCGGGGTAGCGGTCTGCGCGGCCTCGCTGGCGCGGGTCTCCAGTCGCAGCCGCCAGCGGGCCATGTCCGGCGACGCCCCGGACTCGCCGGCCGCGCGCTCCGCGGCCGCCAGGCGCCCGAGCGTCGTCCGGTGGGCCTTCTGCGCGGCCGCCATCTCGCCAGCGGGCGCGTTCGCCGCAGTGCTCAGCGCGAGCGCGACCGTCGTGTCGGCGCTCTCGGCGACGGCGGCCGCCAGGGTCCGCAGCGCGCGGGTCGCGTCCAGCTTGCCGACGGCCTCCCGACGACCGGCCAGCTCCGTCAGAGACAGGTGCCAGTCGGCGACCATCGCCCGGTAGACGGTGATGGTCCGCGCGAGCAGCTCCAGGTCGTCTTCGCCAATACCGGCGCGGATACCGCCCGGGTGCAGTCCGGAGGACAGCTCGTCGGCGAGGCAGTCACGCCGCACCGGGCACGACGCGCAGATCGTGCGGGCCCGGCCAGGGTGCCGATGGTCGGCGGTGAACAGGTCGGGGTCGGCCGTACGGCACGCCGCACGGTGCTGCCAGTGAGGGGACAGGGCGGTGCTCAACTGGCACCACCCTGCGAGGCGGCCTGGTCGGCCTGCGCCAAGACGCCAGTGACGAAGGAACGCGGCACGCGGTAGGCCCGGCCGATCTTCACGAACGGCATCTCGCCGCTGTGGATCGCGCGGCGGATCGTCATTTCCGAAACCCGCAGAGCCTTGGCCGCCTCTGGCACGGTCATCAGGGGGTGCTCGCTCGGGCCGTCTGCGCCTTGCGTGATCGCGATGGCTCGGCCTGAGCCGACCCCGACCGTCACGGCGCTCATCGGGCGCCGCCCTGACCTGCTGGTGTGACGACCGGCGTGGATGTCGGGGCGGTCCGGGGGAGGGGGCGGCAGAAGTAGGTCTGGTGAGTGCCTAGCAACTGGCGGGCCTCGGCCGGGGTCTTGACCTCGTCCGAGACGGCGCCACAGTCACCACAGGTGTAGTGCGCCATGATGGAAGCTCCTTGCTGTCCCAGCTGGGTGGTGAGGGGCTGGGGCGCGGCGACTCTTCTTGGCGGTTGGGACGCCGCGCCCCAGGTCGACGATCAAGTTATGAAGCGGCCGAAAGGCTCACCGCCCCATTGCTGGTCTCCGCCTCGGCGACGCCAGCTGCGGCACGCTGATCGAGTAGCTCGTTCAGCGCTGCCAGCTCGGCCTCCAAGCGCGGCAGCTCCCGCGCCCACCAGAGGCGGTCCTCGTCGTCGGGAGCCGTCGGCCCCGCGAGAACCTGACGGGCGCATTCGAGATGCGTCAGGACGCGCTCCCGCTTCGTGGCCAGGTCGATGCCCAGGTGAGCGAGGGCTGCGATCTCGCGACGGGCCTGATCCAGCTCGGATGGCGTCGTCACGCTCATCGGGCAGCCCGCCGGCCGCTGGCAGTCGACGGCTCGGCGATGCCCAGGTGCGACAGGCACCCAGCCGCGCGGTCGAGCGTCCGGCCGAGCGTCTCGGCCAACGGGCCCGCCTCGGCCAACGTCATCAGCGCGTCCGCCAGAGTGTTCTGCCCCTGGCCTCGGCTGCGTGGGCGCCTGTCGTCGTAGAGACCCGGGTGTTCCGCTAGCAGCTCGTCCGCGATCGCCGCCACCTGGCGCAACGCCTGCGTCACCCCGTAGGCCGCCGCGCTGAGCGGGCGGATCGTGCTCTCGAACTCCGACGGGTAGGTAAACCCCCCATCGCTCGCGATCGTCAGATGGTTGATCCGGCGGATCGCCTCAGCCGCCTCTCGGGCGAGGGCAATCGTCTCGGGCCCGTCGTCCGCATGCGAGCGCCTCACCGGTCGTCGTCCTGCAGGTCGAGGTAGTGGGCAATGTGGACGATCGGCATGTGACGGTGCCCCTCTGAGCGCTCTGGTGGAGGGAGAGCGATTGGTCTAGTCGTCCACTCGCCTAGACCACTATGACTGGTACAGAACCAGTTGGCAACGGGCTTGCAGAGACTAGCGTGCGGGAAGTTCGTACGACAGCACGTAGCGATCAGCGGCTAGTACCGTGTCGCAAACCTCCACGGCCGTACCAGACTCGGCGAATGCCGTCCTGACCAGCCCAATGACCGGCGTACCTGGGACTAGCCGCAGGGCGCGGCGCTCCTCGTCAGTCGGCATGCGCGCGGTGACTTCCTCGGAGAACCGTCCGAGGCGGTGACCTTGCTCTTCGATCCGCGCGTAGATCCCACCCGGACCCGTCTGGGCCTCGGTCATCGCCGTACCTTCGGCGATCCCCCACGGGACGTACGACGTCGCAGTCTCCATTGGCTCGCCGTCCGCTAGATACATCCGCCGACGGATGAGCACCGTCCCGCCCTCGTCCAGGCCGAGTCGGGCTGCCACGTCGGCCGGCGCCGGGCCGGGGCCAACGTACAGAACCTGCACGTCGGGCCGACGCCCTTCCGCCTCCAGCTCGACGAGGTAGGCGGCCTTGCCCCGGTCACGGTGTTGCCGCGCGAATCGATCACTTGCCAGTCGGCGGACGGGCGGACGACGGCGTACGAACGCACCTCGGCCGTGCTCGACAGTCACGAGGCCCTCGGAGCGAAGCAGCGCGATCGCCTCCCGGATCGTGCCCCTTGCCGTCCCGTAGGCATCCATGAGGGCGCGCTCACTCGGGAGCTTGGCACCCGGTGGGAGCTCTCCGGACTCGATCTCATCACGCAGACGATCCGCGATCTGCCGGAAGGCGGCGCGGTCGCTTGCCGGGTCGATGCCCAGGCTCACGGACCCTCCTACACTGGTCCAGTCCAGTGGACCACTGTACATCGGAGGATCACTTATGAGCCCCGCGCCGCGTCACTCCGTCAGTGTCGGCGCCGCCGTCGTAAACGCCGACGGGCAGATCCTCACGATTCAGCGCCGTGACAACGCTCACTGGGAACTCCCTGGCGGCGTCCTTGAGCTGGACGAGGACATCCACCATGGCCTACGCCGCGAAGTCGAAGAAGAGACCGGATATCAGGTCCAACCCGAGGCCCTTACAGGCGTCTACAAGAACATGCTGATTGGCGTCGTCGCGCTTGTGTTCCGATGCCGCATCATCGGAGGTGTAGCGCGTACGAGCGATGAGTCCACTGCCGTTCGGTGGATGAGCCCCGTCGAGGTCGAGAATCACATGGACCAGGCATACGCTGTCCGTCTCCTCGACGCCCTTCGTGACGGACCACCCGCTATTCGTTCCCACGACGGTCACGTCCTCATCGTCACCGGATAAAAGTTTGCGAATCGGCCGCCGACGCTGCGACCGGCCCAAGCAGTCAGATTTTCGGAGTCTCGTCCACGCCAGGTTGCGGCGAGGTCATTTCTAGATACGGCGTGTAGCAGGTCTCGGCATGCACCCAGTCTCGATATCCCTGCTGATACTCTTCGGGCACCTTGCTTATCAAGGCGTCCACTTCGATCAAGTCCCCGCACCAGCCGCAGACCGACCGTCCATTGGCGCGGATCTTGACCTGCATGGCGCTCCCTTGTGTTGGTCGCAACGAGACCGCTCGTCGGAACTCCCTGCACGCAAGTGCCACCGCCCAGCTTGGCCGCGCAGGCGCCCTCGGACATCGACAGGCCGAGTCGTGAACACGCCCGGCCGCGCCGCGCCATCGACTAGGCGTGGGACGCCGCTACGGGCAAGGACTTCAAGGTTACCAGCGGCGCCTGGAAGTTGACATAGGTCGACGGATCGGTGTCCGCGCGGACTGCCCGTGAGTACCACCTCAAGGTTTGACAACGTCCTCGCATCGGCCGGTGATGACTGCGACGACAGTCGAGCCGGCGGGAATCCGCCCATCCGCAACCATGGCGAAGAGGCCGTACATCATCTTCGCGACATATACCCAGTCCAGGACCAGACCGTGCCGCTCGGCGAAGTCGTCGATGAAGGCGTCCAACACCGGCGTGCGACGGGCATAGCCGCCAAAGTGGAACTCCTCGACCACGCGCCAGTTCGAGGTTCCGTGGCCGAACCCGGTGCGCTGGAGTGTCGTGACCTCCTCCGCGAGGAAGCCGCCTCCCTTGAGGACCGAGACCCCGATCGCCCGCCGGACCGGATCGAGGCCGGCGGCCAGGCCTGCGAGGGTGCCGCCTGTCCCGACTGGGCACACCACTACGTCGACCTCGGGAACCTGAGCGACGAGCTCGGCGGCGAGTTCGGCGCAGCCGCGGACGGCGAGCTCGTTGCTGCCGCCCTCGGGGAGGAGGTAGAAGGGACCGAACTCGGCCGCCAGTTCGGCGACCAGGCCGGGGTCCCGCTTGGCCCGGTAGCGAGTCCGATCGAGGTAGGTCAGCCGCATCCCGTGCTGGACGGTCGCGCGGGCGAGAACCGGGTTGAGCGGCAGATGCTCCTCGCCTCGAATCACGCCGACCGTCCGGAAGCCGAAGAGCGAGCCGGCGGCCGCGGTCGCGGCGATGTGGTTCGAGTACGCCCCACCAAAGGTCAACAGCGTGTCGGAGCCCTGCTCCGACGCAGATGTCAGGTTGCCGGCCAGCTTCCGCCATTTGTTGCCTGGAATGTCGGGGTGGATCAGATCGTCGCGCTTGAGTAGCAGCCGAACCGAAGGCGTTCGGTCGTCGAACAGCTGAGCTACCGGCGAAGGCACCTGAGGCACCAGCTTGAGCTCTCCGGAGGGTCGGACCACCCATCCAGCGTGCCACCCAGCCCGACCGGTGGCCTGGGCACGCGGCAGTGTTGTGGCTGCCGAGTCGACCAATCCGACCTTGCTTCTTGGGACGACGAGAGGCCAACCATCCACCGCCGGGTAGACGGCCGACGACTCGGCGTCGCGCAGTCCGGCGGCAGCGTCTACCCCAAGCCGACCGGGGCCGTCTGCCTGCGCGCCGTCGAACCTCTGCCGAGCGACTTCTGACCCGCTCCACGAATTGCAGGACCAGGAGGGTTGGGTCTGATGTCTCTGCGGCGGGAGTCAGGATCGCAGGAGGGTCGGTCTCGGTCGCCTCAGCGAGCCGGCCGATCAGTATGGCGTCTACCAGCAGGTGCAGGATGCTGCGGGTGCCTGCTGGTCAGGGCCACCAGCGCAGACAGTCGATCAACGATGCGCCGGCTCGGGCGCCATTGACGCCGGTCGCAATACTCGCCATCACCACGTCGACAACCGCCGACCTGCTCGCCAAGGAGCCGGCGGTGAGGGCTTGGGTGAGGATCTCCGTTTGCTGGTCGGCGGGCAGGTGTGGCACCAGCCTAGTCAACGCCCGAGCCCGCAAGTCTGGGTCGTCGATGGCGGCTGCGGCGGTGAGGGCTTGGGTGAGGATCTCCGTTTGCTGGTCGGCGGGCAGGTGTGGCACCAGCCCAGTCAACGCCCGAGCCCGCGCGGCTGGGTGGTCGATGGCGGCCGCGGAAGTCAGAGCTTGGGCGATCTGATCGGCGGGCAGGTGCTGTGCCAGCTCCACCAGCGCTTCCGCCCGCAAGTCTGGGTCGTCGATGGCGGCTGCGGCGGTGAGGGCTTGGGTGAGGATCTCCGTTTGCTGGTCGGCGGGCAGGTGTGGCACCAACCCGGTCAACGCCCGCGTCCGCCATCCCGGGTGGTCGGTGGCGGCTGCGGCGGCCACCGCCTGGACGAGCTGATGAGCAGACAGGTGCGGCGCCAGCCCTACCAACGCCACAGTCCGAGCATGCAGGAACCGCATGGCAGCGGCATTTGTCAGTGCTTGGTCGCGTTGGTTGGTGGGCAGGTGCGGCGCCAGCTCCACCAACGCCTCCGCCCGCGAATGTGGGTCGTCGATGGCGGTCGCGGCGGTGAGGGCTTGGGTGAGGATCTCCGCTTGCTGGTCGGCGGGCAGGTGCGGCACCAGCCCGGTCAACGCGTCGGCCCGAGACTCTGGGTCGTCGATGGCGGTCGCGGCGGTGAGGGCTTGGGTGAGGATCGCCGTTTGCTGCTCGGCGGGCAGGTGAGGTACCAGCCTGGTCAACGCCACCGACCGGAAGTGCGGGTCGCCGATTGTGGAGGCAGTCAGGGCATGGCCGATCTGCTCGGCGGACATATGCGGTGCCAGCCCCGCTAGCGCCACCGCGCGTAAGTGCGGGAGTTGAATCGCGGCGGCGGCGGCTAGGGCCTGGGAAAGCTGGTCGGTGGAGAGGTACGGCGCCAGCTCCGCCAACACCTCGGCCCGAAAATCCGGCTCGTTGACCGCGGCACCGGCGGCAACAGCCTTAGTAAGGACCTCTGCCCGGCGGTCGGCGGGCAAGCGCGGTGCCAGATCCATCAAGGCCTGCGCCTGGTAGTAGGGGTCGTCGATGGCGGCCGCTGCGGCCAGCGCTTTGATGAGCTGATCGGCAGACAGGTGTGGTGCCAGCCTGGCCAACGCTGCCACCCGAATGTCAGGGCTGGTGATAAATTCTGCAGTGGCCAGGATCTGAGTGACGATTTCTGCCTGCTGGTCTGCAGGCAGGTACGGAACCAGATCCGCTAAAGCGGCCGCCCGGAAGTCTGAGTCGCCGATGGCGACCGTGGCGGTCTGGGCTTGGTTGACGATTTCAGCCTGCTGGTCAGCGGGCGCGTGGGGTACAAGTGTGGTCAGCGCCGCCGCCCGGAATACTGCGTCGAGGGTAGTCGCGGCGGCCACGGCCTGGGCGACGATCTCTGCCTGTTGGTCAGCCGGCACGTGGGGGACAAATTCGGTCAGGGCGCGCGCCCTGTGGAACGGGTCACCGATGCCAGCGCAGGCATCGGTTATAGCGTGAACTAGCTGATCGGCAGGCAAGTGCGGTGCGAGTCTGGTTAACGCGTCCGCCCGAACTTCCGGGTGGTTGATGGTTGTCGCGGCTGCGAGAGCCTGAGTGAGGGTATCTGCCCGCTGATCGGCGGGCAGATATTGTACTAGCGCCACCAACGCTTGCACACGAGCGTGCGACGGTTGAATAGCAGCCGCAATGGTTAGGGCTTCAGTGATTTGGTGGGCAGATAGGTACGACGCCAGATCTACTAACGCCTCGGCCTGAGCGATTGGGTCGTCCATGGCCATCGCGGTTGTCAGAGCTTGGCTGAGGATCTCATCCTGCTGATTTTCTGGCAAGTGGCGTGCGAGCCTGGCCAACGACTGGGCTTTGTATCGTGCGTTCGAAGTTGCGCGAGCATAGGCGAGGGCACGTCTCGGTGGCCAGAGGCGCTCCTCCACCAAGCGAACGAGAAGGTCTGGTGGGATTCTCGCAGCGAGGCTGGTGACCGAGCCGATGATCAGGGCGTAGAGGATTCGGCGTTGGAGGCCACCCTGATCGGTGGTGGAGCCGGTGCCCGCGTTGCGCCAGGCGGCGCGAATATCGGCGAGATAGCTGTCGGTGACGTCAAGGTCTTCATGGACGGTGTACCAGACGTTACCGGCATGGTTGCCGCAGAGGGGCCACTGCACCGTCAGAACAGCATCGGCGGTATCCGATTCACCGGCAGCCAGCAGGTGGAATATCAAGCTGTCGACCGCGTACAGGTCGGCATCGCTCAGAGCGGCCACGTCGTGTAACACTGGTAGCGCGGAGGGGAGGCCCCCCCAACGGTCGAGGAAGGCGTGTGCGAGCTTGCCGTGCAACAGGGCAAGCCGGTCGGTGCCCAGACTGCGGCGGGCATACTGGAATAGCAGGTCGTGAAGCGTAAACGTCTCACCGTCACGAGCGATCTCTACTAGGCTGCGGCGGCCGAGCAGGTTCAGCAAGTCGTCGCCATCCAGGCGATCAAGCTGGGCCGTCGCCTGCCAAAGCTCGATTGCGGCCGTTATAGGCACCGCCCCTCGCCCCTCGAAGACTGCCAGTTCGAGGAACCGCAATGCCTCCGTCTCGGCGAGTGTGTTCACCGAAACGTCGAGCGCTGCCAGCAAATCCAGATGTGGGTAGTCGGGAAACTGGCCCGCCAACCGGTCTAGGTCGGCACGACGCAGCCGTTCGGCGACTGTCGCCCACCGCCGGCCTTCCCCAACCATGCCGCCGACCAACGCCAACGCCAACGCCAGGCCGCCGCAGCCAGCGATCACTTCGTCGGAGACTGCGGGTAGTTCTTTCGGCTCGAATCCGGCATAGCGGGCCAGCATGTCTCGGGCCGTCTGCTCGTCGAGTCGCACCACCGGGTAAACCATACTATCCGTGAACAGAGCATCGCGGCTACGAGTGGTAACCAGAAGGCGGCTTGTCGCGGGAACCGGCAGCGCACGCAGCACTTCGACCCCCCACACATTGTCCAACACGATCAGACAGGCTGCCCCGGCCAGCAGCGTCCGCAGCCGCGCTGATCCCTCGGCCGTTTCCACCACCGGGGTCGGCGATCCGAATGCCGACAGCACCGTCGACAGCACGCTGGCGATGTCCGGGTCGGGGTTGACCTCCACCCACACGACCCCGTCCGGAAACGCCGAACGAACCTGATCGTCACTCACTACCGCGCGGGCGAGCGTTGACTTTCCCGCCCCTCCCATCCCGACCAGGCCCACCACCGGTCCATTGGTCCGGCTCGTCACCAGGTGCCGCACGTTGGCGAGATCCATCTCGCGAGGAACGAATCGGCCGGGAAGCGCTGGCAGCCAGTCATGGGACGGCTTCGAACGTCGCTCAGGCATCCCGTCCCGCTGCGGCCAGATGACTTCCCGGACGCCCACGCCTGTGGGTGCTTCCGAGCCCTCTGCGCCGGCCATGAACACCGGGTTCGCTGGATAAGACTTGAGGGCGGCCCTACACAACGCTTCGCGGCCACCGCGCAGGGCTCCGTTCTCCATCAGTCCTGAGACGGCCCACCAGAAGGCGAGCGCGCTATGCGTTCCCCATGACGGATGCAGCTGCACGGGCAGGCCCGCGTCCGCCAGTACCTGTCCCGCCGAAACCGGATCCCTGTACGCCCTGGCGAACGCCGGGACCTCGACGTCTGACAGACCGCGCACGACGCAGCCACCCCGTTCCCCGTAGCCATCGCGAGCCGCCGCACTGCGTACTCACACGCAAATCCTGCCACCAGTTGGACCGCGACCGATGACAGCCACCAGCGGGGGGCGGCCGGCCTACGCCGGTGTGATGCTGTCCGGCCTTGCCGACGCACCAACGCTCTGCGCGCCCTTCGTCGTATGGCGCCTGATCCGTGACCTCGCCGGCGAACCGACGGCGGGAGGGGAGAACGGGCCGGACGGTCACGCTTCGGTGCGCACGCAGCTGACCGCATCGGAAGGCTCCGTGACGCCTTTAGGAAGGAAGGTGCAGCCGATAGTGGCAGCGATGATCTAGCGGGCGGCGCTGCCGGTCTTCGGCCCTCTGGCCAACCATCCTCCGCGACCCCGAGACTCTCACAGTCGGTAGTTGTGCGCCCGGCCTTGTTTCCTCTTTCTTGCCGTGCCGTGGTCGAGCGACGCGAACTATCCTCCGCAACCTCCGCAAGACGCTGAATAGTGGCGCTGAGCTGCGCAGATGCTTGCAGAGGATAGGTCCGGGGAACCTCTGCGGAACCTCCGCGTCGTCGGCCGCAGCCTCGGCAACGTCTGCCTCCTCGGTGGGCTGCGGAGGTTGAACCTCGGCGTTGCGGGGGTTCCAAATTGGGAACCTCTGCAACGAAAACCGTTGCCGTACAGGCACTTTCGGCGTCTTGCAGAGGTTGCGGAGGATGGTTGGCAGTGGTTGGTAGACGCGAGAACGAAAACGCAAAGTCGCGGAGCTTCGAGGCCGCGCATCGCCTGAGTTGAGCGCCCGAACTGAGCGCCGTTGGTAGCTTTCTGTGACAGGCCTTTGGCGCGATTACCCAAGGGAGGCGCCCGCTGGTCGATCGCCCGTCGCGTGGGTTGATCAGGCCGGAGCCGATGGCCTGGGGGGCAGGGCTGCCGTCAGGATGGCAGCGGCGCGGCGGTCGGCTTCGGTGGTGCGGTGGGCGTAGACGCGCAGGGTGGTGGCGCCGCCGCTGCCGTGGCCGAGGCGACCGGCGGTGGTGCGGAGGTCGACGCCGGCGGCCAGGAGCTGGGTGGCGTTGTAGTGGCGCAGCGACTTGATCGTGGCCTTCACTCCGGCAGCCTTCGCGACCTCGGCGACCCGGTGGGTGGCCGAATCCGGGTTCCAGGGCTTGCTGTGGGCGGGGTCATGGGAGAAGACGAAGGCATCGTCGGCCAGGGTGACGTCGACCTTGGCGAGCGCGCCCGCGATCCGGTCGTGTTCCTCCTGGAGCAGTTGGCAGGTGACCTCGTCGAGCGCGAGGGTTCGTTTCTGATGGGTCTTGGTGGCCTTGTGGAGCTTGTTGCCGCCGCGGACGGCGTAGTTCTGTGCGACCCGCATGGTTCCGGCGGTGAGGTCGAGGTTGTTCCAGCGGAGCTCGCACAGCTCGCCGCGCCGCGCGCCGGCGGTGACCGCCAGCCAGAGGAACAGCGCCAGCGGCGGGTCCAGCTCCCAAGCCTTGGTCACGATCGCCGCGACATCCGTCGGCGAAGGCGGGTCGGGTTCGACAGCGTGCGCCCGGGGGAGCTTGGCGTTCTCGGCCGGGCTTTCGTCGACCCACTCCCAACGGACCGCGGCCGCGAACGCGCCGGACACGACGGCGTGGATCTGGCGGATCGTGCTGACCGCCAACGGTTCACACACGTGCCCCGGCCGGCCCTTGCCGTTGCACAACTTCCGGCAGACCCGCAGGCGGGCGTAGAGGGTTTCGAGCGTGCGCGTCCGGATCTCGCGCACCGTCTTCTTGCCGATCGTCGGCACGATGTTGCGCCGGGCGTAGCCGGCGTACATGTGCCTTGTCGTCGGCTCGATGTCGGCTGTCGCGAGGTATTCGTCGACCAGGCGCTCGACGGTGGCGTTCCGCTCGGGTCGCCGGCCGGCGCCGGCCTTGGCGAGCAGCCGGGCCCGCGCGGCGACGACGTCCTCGGCGCGCTTGACGGTCTCCTTGAGGTAGATCGGCTTGCCGGTCACATCGTCGCGGCCGGCGAAGACGACGACCCGCAGCGAGCCGCTCGGCAGCCGCTCGACGTGCCCCTCGGTCGACGACGCAGCGTCGTCGGCACGCTCCTTGACCATGAGCGGACGGTAGCTGATCCAAGGCCCTGTATTCCACGACGTATTCCACGTGGATCTTCTGCCGGCGCCGCCACAGCCTGCGTGATGCTCAAAACACCTGGTAGATCGACAGTGCGGGAGGGGGGACTTGAACCCCCACGCCCTAGGGCGGCAGATCCTAAGTCTGCTGCGTCTGCCATTCCGCCACTCCCGCGTAGCACCAGGGTATCGATCGATGGGAGGTGTGCGGCCTGGTGGGGCGAGGCGGAGCCCAGTCGAGGCCGCCGTCGGGGTGATACCGGACGGTGACGTTAGGTCACCTCAATGGTTGGCGGCGGCGTGGCGCGGAAGTCTGGTGGCTTCGCAGTGGTCCGAGGTCGGTGTGACACGCTCCCAGGAGCAACGCGGCTGGCAGCCTGCGCGTCAGAGGGACCGTAAGGCCGAGGGGGCGACGCCGGGCCAGGCCATCCGGGGCGAGGCTCGGCAATTAGGGGCAGCAACCTGTATCGGCGGCCGTCGGTACGGCAGGCGGCGGAACCGCGCTGGCGGGCCGGGAGGCGCGATGATCTTCCCACCTCGCGGCTGCGGCGACTCGTGGCCCGGTAATCCGTGGAGGGAGAGCAATCCGGTGAGGCGAGCGGGTGAGGCCGGGGGGCTGCTCGACGGCGAGATGATGGCCAGCCTGTTCCCGGACCGGCGGGTGGTCCGGGTGGAGTTGGACGGCAGGCTCGTCGACGCTGTGTTCCACCTGGCTGCCGAGGAGCACGCCCGGCGGGTCCGGGTTGGGCTGGGAGCGATGTGCTACCCACGGCTGCTGCGCCGGCTCGCCGACCTTTCGAACGGCATGGCCCCGCTGGACCCGGGGTTGCTGGCCGAGACGAGCCTGCTGCCGGACGGTGTGGTCGAGTGGTCGGGCCTGCGCGGCCCGGTCCTGCTGCTGGAGCCTCCGCTGGTGCTGGACGCGGTTGTCGTGCCGGCTGTCGGGCGGGCGCAGACGCGCCATGTGCGGGTCGCCGACCGGTTCGCCCCGTACGCGCCTCGCTGGGTCATCAGCGGGGACCAGCGGGTGGACGCCGCCGTTCTCGTCGCGGCCTCGGTGGGCGGTGTCGGTCTGGTCGCGCGGTGGCCCGAACCGGAGGTCATCGCCTCGGCTGCTCCGGCGACCGGGCGGACGCTGCCGGGTCAGGCCTGGCTGCTCGCCGAGCAGGCCTACGGCGCCTGGCTCGCGGCGGGTGCGCGCTCCGGCGGCCGCGCGGACATCGAAGCGGCGACGGTCTGATCCGTTCCAACCCGGGCGGGCCCTTCGCGTCGGCGAATCGACGCGAAGGCGGGCGGCCTGCGCGAACCAGGATGAGGGATGCGACTGGGGTGCCACGGTCCGGGGACGGATGGATCGGCCCGGACACCTCAGCCGCGTCCTCAACCTACCTGCTCGATCGCTGTTAGTCACTGATCGATTACAGGCAGTTCCCAGACTACACCGCGAGGTCAGAACTTGCCGGGCGACACACCGTTATGGTCACCATATCGGCACGCAAGGGAACATCGGCGGTGATGTCACCCCGCGCGGGTGACCGTGGACCCTGCGTGTCGTAGTCACCTTCCTGGAGCTGCCTGGATGTCGTGCCCGGAGTCCACGAGGCTGGGCCGCAGCGGGTTTGCGCCCCGATGTCGCCGCCTCGATGGCACGACCTGATTCGCCGAACCAGCAGCATTTCTCGGCTCGTCAGCGTGAGATGTCAGGCGACGTGCGCATCATCACGAGCAGCGCATACCGTGGCAAGACCAGGCACTCCCGGACGTCTCGCCCGGATGCCCGCGGTTCGACAATGCGCTCGTGACGACACCCACAGGGTGTCCATGGGGTTTCCGGCTTAGTCTTTGCCCTCATGAGCGACGCGCCGATAGGGGTGTTCGACAGCGGCGTCGGCGGTCTGACGGTGGCCAGGGCCATCCTCGACCAGTTGCCGCACGAGCCCTTGCTGTATTTCGGCGATACCGCGCACGCGCCGTACGGCCCGCGCCCTATCGCCGAGGTCCGCCGGCTTGCGCTCGACGCGATGGACACACTCGTCGCCGAGGGCGTGAAGCTCCTGGTGATCGCCTGCAACACGGCGAGCGCCGCCTGCCTGCGCGATGCCCGCGAGCGTTACGACGTTCCGGTGGTCGAGGTCGTGCTGCCGGCGGCCCGCCGGGCGGTGGCCGCGACCCGCAGTGGCCGGGTCGGGGTCATCGGCACCGTCGCGACGATCACTAGCCGGGCCTATGACGACGCGGTGGCCGCGGCCCCCGATGTGACGCTCACCAGCGTCTCCTGTCCCGCGTTCGTCGACTTCGTCGAGCGGGGAACGACCGCCGGCCGTCAGCTGCTCGGCCTGGCCGAGGCATACCTCGCGCCGCTGCAGGAGGCGGACGTCGACACCCTGATCCTGGGATGTACGCATTATCCGTTGCTGACCGGGGTTATTGGGCTCGTGATGGGGGAAAGTGTCACCCTGGTGAGCAGCGCCGAGGAGACCGCAAAGGACACCTACCGGGTGTTGGCCCGTGGTGGTCTGTTTCGCGATCCCGAACTCCCGCCACCGGTTCATCGGTTTCTCGCCACCGGCGACCCGCGCTCGTTCACCAGGATCGGCCGCAGGTTCCTCGGGCCCGAGCTGGCGGCCGTCCTGCCGGCTCAGCCCAGCGGCGAGCGCGCGGCGACCGGGTCACCGGCCACTGTCGGTCCCACGGCCGCGGGCGTGCGCACGACGCTTCCCGCCGGCGGAGGCGCGGCGGCGGGGTCGGCCGATCGCGCCGGCACCAGTGGCGCGCAAGCGCCTTTGCCCCTGAGCATGGCGGTGGGCACGCGGGAACGGGACGGGGGCGGCGACAACGTGACGACGGCGGTCATGGCGACGGCTGAGGCGGTGCGCCAGTGAAACTGACGATCCTGGGCTGCTCCGGTACCTACCCCGGGCCCACCTCCGCATGTTCGTCCTACCTGGTCGAGTCCGACGACTTCCGGCTCGTCGTCGACGCGGGCAACGGCTCGCTCGGCGAACTGCAGCGGCACTGCGACCTGCGGGACGTGGATGCCGTCCTGCTCAGTCACCTGCATGGCGACCACTGCCTCGACCTCGTCGTGCAGAGCTACGCCCGGCGCTACCACCCGCAGGGCACCCCGCCGAAGCTGCCGGTCTACGGCCCGATCAACACCCGCGAGCGGATCTGCGGCGCCTTCGAGCGCTGGCCGGAGGACTCGCTGGCCGACATCTACGACTTCCAGACGATCGGGCCCGGCCGGGTGCACATCGGCCCGTTCCTCATCGACCTGGCCCGGGTCGCCCACCCGGTCGAGGCCTACGGCGTGCGGATCAGCGCGGACGGCAAGGTGCTCACCTACTCGGGCGACACCGGCCCGTGCGACAAGCTCGTCCGCCTCGCCAAGGACAGCGACCTGTTCCTGTGCGAGGCCGCGTTCCTCGACCACGAGAGCAACCCGCCCGACCTGCACCTCACCGGACGAGAGGCCGGCCTGCACGCCGAGGCCGCCGGCGTCGGCCAGCTGGTCCTCACCCACCTCGTCCCCTGGGGCGACGCCATCCGCAGCGAGGCCGAGGCCACCGCCGCCTACAACGGCAAACTGACCGTCGCCACCCCAGGCGCCTCCTTCGAGGTGTAATCCGCGCCCTGGGCTGTCGGGGCGCGACGATAAAGTCCTGGCGTGACTCGACATGACGGCAGGGCGGCCGACCAGCTCCGGGACGTGACGATCGTCCGGGGGTGGCAGGATCAGGCGGAGGGGTCCGCGCTGATCAACTTCGGGCGGACCAGGGTGCTGTGCGCGGCCTCGGTGACCGAAGGGGTCCCGCGCTGGCGCAAGGGCAGCGGGCTGGGCTGGGTGACGGCCGAGTACTCGATGCTGCCGCGCGCGACCAACACCCGCAACGACCGCGAGTCCGTGAAGGGCCGGATCGGCGGGCGCACGCATGAGATCTCCCGGCTGATCGGGCGTAGCCTGCGCGCCTGCATCGACCTCAAGCAGCTCGGCGAGAACACGATCGCGATCGACTGCGACGTGCTGCTCGCCGACGGCGGCACCCGGACGGCGGCGATCACCGGCGCCTACGTGGCGCTCGCCGACGCCTGCGGCTGGCTCGGCCGGCCCAAGGCGATCAGCGGCGGGGTCAGCGCCGTCAGCGTCGGCGTCGTCGGCGGTGTCCCGATGCTCGACCTCGCGTACGTCGAGGACTCGGCGGCCGACACCGACATGAACGTCGTCTGCACGGACACCGGCTCGTTCGTCGAGGTCCAGGGCACCGCGGAGGGCGTGGTGTTCGACCGCGCGATGCTCGACCAGCTGCTCGACCTGGCCGTCGCCGGCTGCGCCCAGCTCGCCAAGGCGCAGGCCGACGCGCTCGCGGGCCCGCCGCCGGCCGGCCCGCCCCAGCCGGCCAGCCGTGGCGGCGGCAAGTGACCGCGGCCGTGGGGGCACCGGCGCGGCTGGTGCTGGCCAGCCGCAACGAGGCCAAGCTCGTCGAGCTGCGCCGGATTCTGGCGGCGGCGGGTCTCGCGGTCGAGTTGGTCGGGCTGCCGGACGGTCCCGAGGTGCCCGAGACGGGCCGTACCTTCGCCGAGAACGCGCTGATCAAGGCCAGGGACGCGGCGGCGACGACCGGTCTGCCGGCCGTCGCGGACGACTCGGGGCTCGCCGTCGAGGAGCTGAACGGCATGCCCGGCGTCCGCTCGGCCCGCTGGGCCGGCAGTCCGCCCGGTCGGCCCCGGGCCGAGAAGGACGCGGCGAACAACGCCCTGCTGCTCGCCCAGCTCGACGACGTTCCCGTCGAGCGGCGGGGCGCGGCCTTCGTCTGCGCCGCGGCGTTCGTCGACCCGCGCGGCACCGAGCACGTGGTCCACGGCGAGCTGCGCGGCCGGCTGCTGGCCGCGCCGCGCGGCGCGGGCGGTTTCGGCTACGACCCGCTTTTCCGCCCCGATGGCGAGACCCGGACCAGCGCCGAGTTGACCGCCCAGGAGAAGGACGCCATCAGCCACCGCGGCCAGGCCTTCCGCGCCCTCGCCGCCGTGCTCCCCGAGCTGTTGGGCGCCGGCGCCGGTCGCTAGCCGGCGCCGCCGGACTTCTCGCCCACGGGCGCCCTACGGTTCGGTTTCCGATGGTAGGCGACTGTTAAAATTGGGCGACAGCGGTCGGGGTGGTGCCGCGGGGGCTGGCGGGGTTTCGCCACGCGGCCTATTGCCCTCGACCAGGTCGACGGGTGAGGGAAAGGTGCGGCGAGACCGGTGACTGCCGGGAATTTCAAGGTGATTTTTGGTGCGGACGACACCAATGAGTGCGTGGCCGCGGTGCGGGAGTATCTGCGGGCGAACTACGAGACCACGGTCGTCGATCCGACCAGCTGGCCGGAGCTTTCCGAAATGGTGGCCCGTGGCGTCGCCGCGGGCGAGTACCGTTTCGGCGTGCTGATGTGCTGGACGGGGACGGGCACGGCGATGGCGGCGAACAAGGTCCCCGGTGTGCGGGCCGCTCAGGCCTGGGAGCCGTGGATCGCGACCAACGCGCGCCTCTGGAACGATGCGAACGTCCTCACGATGAGTCTGAAGAGAACGGCCCCCGAGGTCGCGCTCGACTGTTTGCGGGCATTTCTCGCGGTAGCGGACCCGGATCCCGAGGAGCTATCGCAGATCGAAAAGGTCCGGGGCCGGTAGATTTCCCGCCGAACCGTGTTTGGCCGGCGCGCGGCGTGAGTCATTCCCGGTAGCGCGGAAATCGTGCGGACCGCGCCCTTACGGAATGATTCGAGGGAAGTGCGCGAGCCGGGCGCCAGCCGGGACGGTCAATCCGCGGCAGTGGCGACGAGACGGCCGCGCAGCGCGGTGATGGACTCGTCGGGAAGTCCGGCCTGGCGGGCCCAGCCCGCGGCGTCGCCCCACGTCTGATCGATCCGCTCGAGAACCCCGGCCATCACCTCGGGGCGGACCCGCAGCTGGTCGACGTCCGCGCGGGTACGGATCCCGCGCTCGTAGGACGGCAGCGCGGCCAGGCGGGTCTCGATGAGGTGGATCCGGTCGTTGGTGGCGAGGTAGTCCTCGATGATCGCCTCGCGCTCGACGCCGACGATGGAGAGCACCACCGCGGCGAGCACGCCGGTCCGGTCCTTGCCCGCCGCGCAGTGGAACAGCGTCGGGCCGCTGGCCTCGTCCGCGATCAGGCCGATGGCCGTGGTGACCGAGTCGCCCGCCAGCCGCAGGTAGTCCAGGTAGTGCTCGACCCGGTCGTCGCTGGTGCGGATGCGGATCAGCGCGAGCGCCGCCTCCTCCTCCGCGGCGATCTCGGCCGGCATGAGCCAGCGGGTCCGCAGGAAGGACAGGTTGTGGTACGCGATCGGCTCGTCGCCCAGCGGGCCGCGGCCCTCCCGGGTCGCCTCCTCGGGGGTGCGCAGGTCGAGGATCGTCCGCAGGCCGTAGTCGTCGCGGAGCCGGAGCACGTCGGCCGGGCTCAGATGCTGCAGGGTGTCGCTGCGCAGCAGCACCCCGTACTGGGTCTGGCCGCCATCCACGGTGGGCAGCCCACCCAGATCGCGGACGTTGTCGCAACCGTCGAGCTCGTACCAGCGATCCACAAGCCCGATGCTAAGCGGCGGTCCGGGTCGGGCGCCTGGATTCCGCCGTTCGGGTGACCTGGGACCGCGACTGTTCACCTGGCCCACCCGAGGCCCGCCGCGACGCCCCGGATTTCGCGAAGTGCCTCGGGCTCAGGCGATTTCCGCCTGATGGACCGGCCGGGGCGACTCGGGCCGGGACCGCTCGTGGCGTGGCTGCTCGTGGCGTGGCGGGGGCGGCCAGGTCGGCGGGCGGACGTCATCGGGTGGCAGGTCGGCGAGGTCGGCCGCGTCCACCTCGGCCAGGCCGTGCGCGAGCGTGCGCCCGCCCCGGGTGCCGGCCGCGATCGGGCGCGCCGGGACACCGGCGACGACCAGCTCGGGCGCGACGTCGTCGACGACGACCGCGCCGGCCCCGACCACGGCGCCCGCGCCCACCCGGCGTTGCCGCACGACGGTCGCCTGGCTGCCGACCCAGGCGCGCGCGCCGATGTCCGCGCCGCCGGCGACCCGGGCTCCTGGCGCGACGGTCGCGTAGTCACCCAGGCGGCAGTCGTGCGCGACGCTGGAACCGACGTCGACGAGCACGTGCCGGCCGGTGGCGATGTTCGTCGTCAGGCTGGCCAGGGCGCAGACCACGGTGCCGGGGCCGAGCTTGACGTCGCCGCCGAGGTTGGCCCGCGGGTGAACGAGCGTCGCCGGCCGCCGGCCGGCGGCGCTGGCGTAGCGGTCGATGCGGGCCCGGGCCCCGGCGGAGCCGACGCCGATCAGGTAGTCGGCGTCGAGGGTGGCCAGCAGGTCGAGGCCGCCGAGCAGGCTGGCGCCCCGGCGGGCCAGCAGGTCGGCGTCCGCGCTGTTGTCCTCGCGGGGCGCGGCGTCTGGCTGGTCGTCGAGGAAACCGAGGAAGCGGTAGGCCGGCGCGTCCGGGGCGATGGCGTTGACGGCCTCGACGACGTCGAGCAGCTCGCGGCCGTATCCGCCGGTCCCCACGATGACTAGCTGCCGACGGTGGCGGCGTGTTGACACACCGTGACCGTAGAACGGCGAGCCGGGGAGTTCAACGGCAGCGGCTCCGTGATGTCGAGGCGCCGTGGTCGGGCCGGGAGTGCCGGGCGTGTCGGCGCCGGTGCTTCCGTGTCGCTTGCCGACGGTGACGAGATGTGGAAGGGGCGGCAAGCATACTACGTTGAGCGCCTGACTGATTTCGAAGGGTGATGATCGATGAAGGTCGTGGTGACCGGTGGAGCCGGCTTCCTCGGTTCCCATCTGACCAGAGAACTGCTCGTGGCCGGCTGCGACGTCGTCGTCGTCGACGACCTGAGCACCGGCGCCGTCTCGAACCTGTCGGGCCTGCCGATCAAGCTGATGGTGGGCAGCGTGACCAATCGTGCCCTGCTCGAGGAGGCCGCGGCCGGCGCCGACAGCATCGTCCACCTCGCCGCCCGTCCCAGCGTCGAGCGATCGCTGCTCGACCCGATGGCCAGCCACGACGTCAACGTCACCGGCACGCTGACCGTGCTCGACGTCGCCCAGCGGGCCGAGGCGCACGTGATCGTCACGTCGAGTGCCGCGGTCTACGGCGACGCCGGTCCGCTGCCACGCCGGGAGGACGGCCCGGTGGCCCCGCGCAGCCCGTACGCGGCCAGCAAGCTCGCCGCGGAGGCTTACGCGCTCGGGTTCCAGGCGAGCTTCGGGCTGCCGGTGCTCGTCGCGCGGCTGTTCACCGTGTTCGGCCCGTTCCAGTCGGTCGGTCACGCCTACACGGCCGTCATCCCGGCCTTCATCGACGCGGCGCTCGCGGGCCGGCCGCTCACCGTCCACGGCGACGGCCGCCAGACCAGGGACGTCGGCTACGTCGAGCCGATCGCGGCGATGCTCGCCGACGCGACCACCCGCCGGCTCGCGCATCCGCGCCCGGTCAACCTGGCCTTCGGCGCCCGGGTCGAGCTGCTCACGCTGGTGGCGGCGCTGGAGGACATCCTCGGCTACCAGCTGCCGGTCGCGTTCGGGCCGGGCCGGGCCGGCGACGTGCGCGATCAGCAGGCCGACCCGACGACGGCCCGGACGCTGTTCCCGCAGGCCGCCCCTGGGGACCTGGCCACCGCGTTGGACGCGACGGTCGCCTGGTACGCCGCCCGCGGCGGCTACCCGCTGGCCGCCCCCCGCCCACCAGCCGCCCAGCTGCCCTCGTAACCACTGCTCAGCGGCCGCGGTTCAGGGTGCTGGTCGGCTGGTGGGGGATGCGGGTCAGGCTGGCGGTGACGGCGGCGAGGTCGGCGTCGCGGCCCAGCTCCAGCAGCGCGGCGCGCACCTTCTCCTCGTCCGCCCACGGGTCCAGCTCGACGACGATGCTCGGGTCGAGCGCGGGCACCGGAACCTCGGAGATCAGCGGGTGGTGCGGCCGGTCGTCGGTCTCGCCCATGCCGAACAGCGCCTCGTGCAGCTTCTCGCCGACGCCGAGGCCGGTGTAGACGATCTCGGCCTTCTGACCGCCGGTCTTGGCCGCCGCGCGGGTGGCCAGCCGCTCGGCGACGTCGACGATCCGGACCGGTTCACCCATGTCGAGCACCAGCACGTCGCCGCCGGAGCCGATCGCCCCCGCCTGCAGCACCAGCTCGACCGCCTCCTGGACGGTCATGAAGTACCGGGTGACCTCCGCGTCGGTGACCGTCAGCGGACCGCCGGCGGCGAGTTGGCTGGCGAAGATCGTCAGCACCGAGCCGTTGCTGCCCAGCACGTTGCCGAACCGCACGCTGACGTACGGCAGCCGGTGCTCGGCGGCCACGTGCGCGGTGAGGCGTTCGGTGATCCGCTTCGAGTAGCCCAGCACGGACGACGGGTCGGCCGCCTTGTCGGTGGAGATGTTGACCAGCCGCTCGACCCCGCAGGCCGCGGCCGCCTCCAGCACGGACAGCGTCCCCCACACGTTGGTCTTCACCGACTCGCCGGGGAACCGCTCCAGCAGCGGCAGGTGCTTGAGCGCCGCGGCGTGGAACACGACCTCGGGCCGCCGCTCGGTGAACAGCGCGGAGATCATGTCGACGTCGCGGATGTCGCCGAGCACGACCGAGTCGTCGTCGAGCCCGGTGTGGCCGTAGAGCGAGAGCTGGACCGCGCGCAGCGCCGACTCGTCCCGGTCGAGCATGACCAGCTCGGCCGGGCCGTAGCGGTGGACCTGGCGGCACAGCTCGGAGCCGATTGACCCGCCTGCCCCGGTCACGAGCACCCGGCGGCCGGCCAGGTACCCGGCCGTGGTGGCGACGTCGGTGCGGATCTGCCGGCGGCCCAGCAGGTCGTTGATGTCGATCTCCCGGATGTCGGTGACGTCGACGTTGCCGCCGATCAGGTCAGCGACCCGGGGGAGCACCTTGACCGCGAGCCCCGCCGCCTCGGCCAGCTCGGTGACCTCGCGCAGCAGGGCCGCGTCCGCGCTCGGGATCGCGACCAGCATGGTCGCGGCGCCGGTGGCCCTGGCGATCGGCGCGATCGCGTCCCGACCGCCCCGGACCCGGACGCCGTGCAGCTGCAGGTTCCAGCAGCGCGGGTCGTCGTCGAGCAGCGCGACCGGGTAGTAGGGGCTGTCGGGAGTGCGCAGCATCGCGGCGAGCACCTGCTCGGCGCCCTCGCCCGCCCCGAACACGATCAGCGGCTCGGTGCCCTCGGGCACGGGGCGGCGCAGCCGTTCCTCGGTGAGGCGGTAGAGGTAACGCACCCCGAACATGATCGAGAGGGTGACCGTGCCCCCGAGCGGCGGCACCGACAGGGGGATCGGCCGCGGCTGGCCGAACGCGAAGACGGCGATCTCCAGGCCGATCACGGTCAGCGTGACCGAGGTCAGGATGCTGAGCACCTCCTCGAACCCGCCGAACCGGTAGCGGCCGAGGTAGAGGTGCAGCGCGGTGCCGACGAAGTGCAGCAGGCAGACGGCCAGCAGCACGATCACCCAGAACCCGGGGTCGCGCAGGTTCGACGCGTCGAAGTTGAAACGCCCGGTCTGGGCGGCGGCCAGGCCCGTCACCAGCGCCAGGCTGTCCAGGGTGATCTGGAGACCGACCCGCTGGCGGAGCTCGAGGCGCGATACGAGACGCGAGACGCGCCGCGCGGCTGCCGCCGTCCACTGCGGTTCACGCGTGCCGTCTACTCTACGTCTCCACATGACGCCATAGAGTAAGCGCAATCGATGGCGGATCCGTCGCTACCAAAGGGCCCCACTTGACGGGCGTGGCGGGGCTCGCCGCGGCAGAACCGCGTGTCCGGGACAGGCGGCGCAGACCCTCGGACACCCGGCGCAACCCGCCAGACGGGCGGCCCGGGCCGACCGGCGAACACGACCCGACGGCACACGACTAGACGAAAAGGGCGGGCGACGGGTGGAACTACGGGTGTACGCGCGCGTGCTGCGCCGTGGCTGGCTCCTCGTACTGACCCTCACGGCGGCCGGCGGGCTGCTCGCGGCGGTGGTGACCTGGCAGGCGACCAGGATGTACGCGGCGACCGTGACCATGGTGGTCTCCACCGCCGGCGGCGGCTCGACCGACCTGTCGGCCGACGAAGGCGGGCAGCTCTCCGCGCAGCGGGTCAGGTCCTACGCGAAGCTGGTCGCCAGCGACCGGGTCGCCGCCGCGGTGATCGGCCGGCTGCACCTGACCGAGAGCCCCGACCTGCTGCGTAGTCGGATCGTCACCCAGGCGGTGCCCGACACGCTACTGCTGCGGGTCAGCGTCCGCGACTCGAGCGCCCCGCGGGCCGAGCGTCTCGCGGATGCCGTCGGCACCGCGTTCTCCGCCGCGGTCGCCCAGGTCGAGGCGCCGGGCCCAGGCCAGCGGCCGGCCGCGCGGGTCACGGTCTGGGAGGCGGCGCGACCGCCCGCCGGCCCGGTGACGCCTCGGCCGGCGCGCAACCTGGCGCTCGGTCTGCTCTGCGGGATGGTCGCCGGCCTCGGCGCGATGTTCGTGCGGTACCGGCTCTTCAACACCCGCTGCGACCCGGCCGAGGCCGCGGCGATCACCGACCGGCCGGCCCTCGGGTCGATCGTCTTCGAGCCGGAGGCCGGCCGGCGCCCGTTGATCGTGCACGCGAGCCCGCACTCGCCGCGGGCCGAGGGCTTCCGTCAGCTGCGCGCCAATCTGCGGTTCGCGGCCGTCGACGGCGGGCCGCACTCGATCGTCATCACCAGTTCCGGGCCCGACGAGGGCAGGTCCACGACGTGCTGCAACCTGGCGATCACCCTGGCCCAGACCGGCGCCCGGGTCTGCCTGCTGGAGGGCGACCTGCGCCGGCCGTCCTTCGCCGGGTACCTGGGTGTCGACGCCGCCGCGGGGCTCACCTCGGTGCTGATCGGCGCCGCCAACCTCGACGACGTGCTCCAGCCCTGGCGTACCGGCCCGTACCTGGCCGCCGGGAACGCAGGCCCGTCCCTGGCCGCCGGGAGCTCAGGCCCGTCCCTGGCCGTCGGGAGTTCAGGCCAGGCGTTCGCCGCCGGTGGGCGGGGGTGGCTCGGCGACGGCTGCGTCGATGTGCTGCCGAGCGGCCCGATCCCGCCGGACCCGAGCGCGTTGCTGGGCTCGCGCGGGATGGCCGAGCTCCTGGACCAGCTCTCGCAGCGGTACGACCTGGTGCTCGTCGACGCGCCGCCGCTGCTCGCCACCCCCGACGCGGCGGTGCTGGCCGGCCGGGCCGGCGGCACCCTGCTCGTCGTCCGGATCGGCCGGACCCGGCGGGCGCAGCTACGCCGTGCGACGGCGGCCCTGCGGTCGGCCGATGCCCGGGTGCTCGGCACGGTGCTGAACATGGTCCCGTCGCGGGGTCTGACGGACGGGAGCCGGGGCCTGTTCGACGCATTCCCGCCGCTCGGCCGCCTCGCCAGGGTCGAGCTGCCCGTCGCCGGGCGGTCCGTCGTGGCGGGGACCGCCGAGGCTGACCGGCAGGCCGAGCCGGTCAGCCTCGCCTTCCTGCCCGACCAGCGCTCGGACGGGGAAAGCCTGATGACAGGGGCGACCACACGATGACGACGGACCGAGCCGGCGACCGAGCCGGCGTCACCAGCGCGCAGGCCGACCCGGACGGGCCGCCCAGCCTCGGCGCGGACGACCCACCGGAGGTGGGCGGCGAGACTGGCCGTGCCCAGGTGCCCGCGCAGCGCTCGCCAGGGAAGGCCCCGCGCCCGCCCGTCGGCGACGCCGCCACGCCGGTAGACGTGGCGGAAGCAGAGACGGTGATGTCGGCCGTGCCAGGCGAGGGCCCATCGGCCGGTGTGGCGCCAGCCGAACCGCGGGAGGCCGAACCGCTGGTGGCCGAACCTCAGGCGGCCGGCTCCGCGCCGGAGGGGAGACCACCGGGCGGACCCTGGCGGCGGGCGTTGGCGGCCGGGGCGCGGGCGGGGGCGTGGCCCGGCCGCGCGGTCCTCTGGCCGCGGCGGCGCGGGCGGGCGCTGCTGGTGGCCGCATGTGTCGCCGTCCCGGTGCTGGCCGTCATCGGCTGGGTGGGAGTGCGCGGGCTGCTTGCCTACCGCGAGCTGTCCGCCACCCGTTCGGACCTGAGCCGGCTCGAGCAGCGGCTGCTCGACGGCGACATCCCGCCGCCCGCCGAGCTCGCCGCAGAGGTGAGCCGGATCGACAGCCGCACCCACGCGGCCCGGGGCCTCACCGGCGACCCGGTGTGGTCCGCGGCCGGGCACCTGCCCGTCGTCGGCTGCCCGATGCGAGCGGCGCATGCCCTCGTCGTCGCCGTCGACGGGATGGCCGCGGCCGGGCTGCCGCCGATGGTCCAGGCGGCCGACGCGCTGAACCCGGCGTCGCTGCGGTCGGGAATGTCGATCGACCTGCCCGCGCTCGCCCGGAGCAAGGTGCCCGTCGACCGGTCCGCCGCGGCGGCCCAGCAGTTTCGCGCGGCACTCGGCGACGTCCCAGGCTGCGGCTGGACCGGCCGCACGCTGGGCCTCACACCGGCCCGCGACACGGCCGTGGCCCAGGCGCGCAGGCTCACCGGAGCCTTTGCCGGCCTGAAGCTCGCGATCCAGCTCGCACCACCGATGCTCGGCGGTCAGGGCGAGGTACGCCGCTACCTGTTGATCGTGCAGAACCCGGCCGAGTCCAGGGCCAACGGCGGCATCATCGGCGGGTTCGGGCTGCTCACGGCCCAGAACGGAAAGCTGAGCCTCGACAACATCGCCGGCAACGGGGCGCTGCCACAGCTGATGGCCAACTCGCCGCTGCGCACCGACCCGATGCTGCAGGCGGACCTGACCGCGCGCTACGGCCCGTATGAACCGACCCGAACCTGGGCCAACGCCAACCTGACGCCCGACTACCCGACGGCGGGCCGGTTCTACTCCGGCCAGTACCAGGCCGGCACCGGCGTCAGCGTGGACGGCACCATCAGCATCGACCCGACCGCGCTTTCCTATCTGCTGGGCGCCACGAAACCGGCTGTCATGCCGGACGGCAGAGTGATCACCGCGGGGAATCTCGTCAAGCTGGTCGAGTCGGACGCCTACTCGTTGATCAATGGTGAAGGCCCCCGCGACCAGTTCTTCGCCGACGTCGGTAAAGCGGTCTACCACGCGGTGACGGCTGGCGGTGGGAACACGGCCGGCCTGCTTGAGGCACTCGGGCGCTCGGTGAGCGAGGGTCGGCTGTTGGTGTCAAGCAACCACGCCGACGAGGAAAAAGTGCTGGCCACGACCTCGCTGGGGGGCGCGCTGCCCACCGGTCCCGGGCCTTTCCTGGCCGTGCTGACCCAGAACTCCGCGGCCAGCAAGCTCGACTACTGGACCCGTCGGACGGTCGACTACCGGTGGCAGCCGCGCCCGGACGGCAGCGGCATCGCGACCATTACCGTGCAGGTGCTCAACGCCGCTCCGGACGGCCTGCCCGACTACGTGCGCTACCGGCTGGACCTCGGCGGGCCGGGTGGAAACCCGGACGGGCAGAACAAAGTCTGGCTGTCCGTCTACACCGGTGTGGGCAGCCAGCTGCTGGCCGCCAGCCTCGACGGCCGGCCGACGACCCTGGACCGCGACACCGAGGACGGCCACCCCATCGCCTCGACGTTCCTGTCGCTGGACCGAGGAAAGCCTCGGACGCTCGTGCTGCAGGTCTGGGAGCCCGCGGGCGGGCCCGTGCTCACTGTGCGTCAACAGCCTTTGGTGAAGCCCGAGCAGTTCACCGTCGAGGGGCTGGCCGTTCGTCGCCCATGGTCACTCACTGCAAGCAACTGACCTCGCCAGGTGCGTGACACTCGGCGTCACGCTGCGTAACCTCCGCGTAGTCAATCCTCCGACTGCTTGTACTGATCACCCCATGGGGAGTGCCTCAATGAAACTCCGCGCGCTAGGAGTCGCGCTGCTCGCCAGCTGCGGGCTCGCGCTCGCCGTACTGCCGGCGTCCGTGGCCGCCGCGGTCGACGACCCAACCTCCGTGACCAGCCCGGTCACCTCGGATTTCAGTCCGCCGCCGGTGACTGGTCCGGACGACCCCGCGACCGGCATCGATCCCGCGGCGGTGACCGGTCCGGACCCGGTGACCGGCGCGGACCCGGCGGCCGTGACCGGTCCGGACGACCCCGGGATCAACCCGCCGCCGGCGCCTGACGACCCGAACTCGTCCATCCTCGACGACAAGAAGCACCCTGTTCCCGGCCCGTACCCGCCCTCCAAGAAGTGCGGCGGCCTCACCGGAAACCTCTCGGTGGACAGGTCCGTGGTCGTCGTCGGCGGGTCGGTCGTGTTCTCCGCGTGTGGCTTCATCCCGGGCGCGATCGTCACCATCGCGGTCAACGGCACCACCACCGGGACCGTCACCGCGGACAGCAACGGCGACATCGTCGGCCAGGCCGTGTTCACGGAGGTCGGCAAGGCCACCTTGACGGCCACCGGTGAGGGCAGCCAGAAGATCGGCATCCTCGGCGACATCGACAACGGCCCCGGCATCAACGTCGGCCTCGCCGCCCCGATGGACATGGGCATGGGGACCCAGTCGATCACCCGCATCGTCTCGGCCAAGATTGACGTCCTCGACCCCAACGGCAAGGACATCAACGGGACCTTCATCCCGATCCCGATCCCCATCCCGATCTTCATCGGCGGGAACGACGACAAGAACAACTGCATCGACGGCAACAAGGACGGTAAGGACGGCGTGAACACGCTGTCGGCCGTCGACGACAAGAACAACCTCGGCAAGGACGGCAGGAACGGCCTGAACTGCGTCGGTGCCGTCGGCGTCGGTGTCGTCGGTGTGGGTGTCGGCGCCGGTGGCGTCGGCGGTGCCGGTGCCACCCCGGCTGGTGGGGCGCTGCCCTTCACCGGTGTGGAGACCGGTGCCATGGCCTCCATCGCGTTCGCGCTGCTCGGCGGCGGTCTGCTGCTGCGGGTCGCGGCTCGGCGGCGGCGGAACACCCTCGGCGCGCACACCGAGGGCTGACGCAACTCGCACCTCGTAGAACATCGCACCTCGTAGAACAAGGAAGGGCCGCTCCCGCTATGCGGGGGCGGCCCGTTCCTCGTCCGCGGTCGGAAGCCGAGTCCACGGGCTCGGCTTCCGCCGTTTCCTTCGGTCAGGCTCCTTCGGTCAGGCGCCGTCGCCGGAGCCGCGGCGCAGCCGGCGGCCGATCGCGGCGATCGGGTCGTAGGTCGCGTCCACGACCCGCTCCTTGAGCGGGATGATGCCGTTGTCGGTGATCTTGATGTGTTCCGGGCAGACCTCGGTGCAGCACTTGGTGATGTTGCAGTAGCCGATGCCGGCCTCGGCTCGCAGCAGGTCGCGGCGGTCGTTGGTGTCCAGCGGGTGCATCTCCAGCTCGGCGTACCGGATCATCAGCCGCGGGCCGGCGAAGACCTGCTTCTTGTCCTCGTGGTCGCGGATGACGTGGCAGACGTTCTGGCACATGAAGCACTCGATGCACTTGCGGAACTCCTGGACGCGATCCACGTCCGTCTGCGCCATCCGGTGGTGCCCGTCGTCCCCGGTCGGCTTGCCAGGCGCGAAGGTGGGCACCTCCTCGGCCTTCTCGTAGTTGAACGTCACGTCGGTGACCAGGTCGCGCACCACCGGGAAGGTGCGCAGCGGGGTGATCGTCACCGTTTCGCCCGGCTCGAAGGTGTTCAGCCGGGTCATGCACATCAGCCGAGGCTTCCCGTTCACCTCCGCCGAGCAGGACCCGCACTTGCCGGCCTTGCAGTTCCACCGGACGGCCAGGTCGTTCGCCTGGGACGCCTGCAGCCGATGCACCGCGTCGAGGACGACCATGCCCTCCTCGACGTCGACGGTGAAGTCCTGCAGCCCACCGCCGTCGGCGTCACCGCGCCACACCCGCATCGCGAGCTCGTAGCCCATCTCAGCCGTTCCCTTCGTTGCTCGCCCCGGCAGCCGTCGGCGTCTCGGGTGGGGTGGTGCCGGCCGCGGCCGGTGCCGGAACGGCGGCGGGAGCCGCGGGGGCCGCCGACGTGTCGAACAGCTCCGCGAGGTCGGCCGGCATCTGCGGCAGCGGCTGGGCGGTGAGCTCCAGCTGGCCCGCCCGCAGTCGCAGCACGTGGTTGACCTTCGCGAACTCCGGGTCGGTGCCGGGGTAGTCGTCGCGGGTGTGCCCGCCCCGGCTCTCCTTGCGGGCCAGGGCCGCGGTCGCGACGCACTCGGCGACCAGCAGCATCGAGTTCAGGTCCAGGGCCAGGTGCCAGCCCGGGTTGTACTGCCGGTGGCCCTCGACGGCGACCTTCTCGGCCCGCTGGCGCAGCTCGCCGATCTTCTTGAGCGCCTCGGTGAGCTCGTGCTCGGTCCGGATGATCCCGACCAGCGACTGCATCACCGCCTGCAGGTCGGACTGCAGGGTGTACGGGTTCTCGGCGCCGTCGGTGCCGAGCCGCTCGAACGGCGCGAGTGCCGCGGCCGAGGTCTCGGCGAGCTGCGCCTCGTCGGCGGCCGGGCGCGCGTCCGGCGCGAGCGCCGCCGCGTAGCCGGCCGCGGCGGCGCCGGCGCGCCGGCCGAACACCACCAGGTCCGACAGCGAGTTGCCGCCGAGGCGGTTCGAGCCGTGCAGCCCCGCGGCGCACTCGCCGGCGGCGAACAGGCCGGGCAGCGTCGTCGCCTGGCTTTCCGGGTCGACCTTGATCCCGCCCATCACGTAGTGGCAGGTCGGGCCGACCTCCATCGCCTCCTTCGTGATGTCGACGTCCGCCAACTCCTTGAACTGGTGGTACATCGACGGAAGCCGCCGGCGGATCGTCTCCGGGTCGCGGCGCGACGCGATGTCGAGGAAGACGCCGCCGTGCGGGGTCCCGCGCCCGGCCTTCACCTCGGAGTTGATCGCTCGGGCGACCTCGTCACGGGGGAGCAGCTCCGGAGGCCGGCGGGCCGTCTTCTTGTCCGTGTACCAGCGGTCGGCCTCCTCCTCGGTGTCGGCCGTGTCCGCGGCGAACACCTCGGGGATGTAGTCGAACATGAAGCGCCGGCCCTCGGTGTTACGCAGCACTCCACCGTCGCCGCGCACGCCCTCGGTGACGAGGATGCCCTTCACCGACGGCGGCCAGACCATGCCGGTCGGGTGGAACTGCACGAACTCCATGTCCATCAGCGCGGCCCCGGCCCGCAGCGCGAGCGACTGGCCGTCGCCGGTGTACTCCCAGGAGTTCGAGGTCACCTGCCAGGATTTCCCGATGCCGCCGGTGGCGAGCACGACCGACGGCGCGTCGAACCGGACGAACGTGCCGGTCTCGCGCCAGTAGGCGAACACGCCGGCGATCCGCTCGCCGCCGCTCGCCGGGTCCGGCGCGGTCAGCAGCCGCTGCACGGTGCATTCCATGAAGACGTCGAGCTTCTTCGCGACCACGCGGTTCTGCAGCGTGCGGATCAGCTCCAGACCGGTGCGGTCGCCGACATGCGCGAGGCGCGCGTACCGGTGTCCGCCGAAGTCACGCTGAAGAATCTTGCCGTCCGGGGTGCGGTCGAAGACGGCGCCCCATTCCTCCAGCTCCCAGACCCGGTCCGGGGCCTCCTGCGCGTGGATCTGCGCCATGCGCCACTGGTTGAGCATCTTGCCGCCGCGCATGGTGTCGCGGAAGTGCACCCGCCAGTTGTCCTCGGGCCACACGTTGGCCATCGCGGCGGCCATGCCGCCCTCGGCCATCACGGTGTGCGCCTTGCCCAGCAGGCTCTTACAGACGATCGCGACGCGGGCGCCCTGCTCGTGCGCCTCGATCGCGGCCCGCAGCCCGGCTCCGCCGGCGCCGACCACCACGACGTCGTAGGTGTGTGTCTCGGCTGTCACAGCAGTTTCCTTCTTTCCTTTCCGACCGTGTGAGCGAAGGACCGCTCAGGGGACCTGGCCATGGCCACGCGAAAGGGCGACCTCCCGCGCGGTGCCGGTCGCCTCAGGAGATCCAGTGCGGGTCGGTGATGGTCCCGGAGGCGACCAGCCAGACGTAGAAGTCGGCCACCATGATCCAGAGCAGGCTCGCCCAGGCGAACCACATGTGATTGCGGTTGAGCACCGACAGCCGGGCCCAGATCCGCCGGCGCAGCGGCGCCTTGGACAGCAGCTTCAGCCCGCCGCCGCACAGGTGCCGGCAGGAATGGCAGGACAGCGTGTAGCACCAGATCAGCGCGGAGTTCACTACCAGGACCCCGGTGCCGACGCCGATGCCGAACCTCCCGCCCGGGAAGATGAAGGCGAGCACCGCGTCATACGTGAGCAGCCCGGCGAAGATGAGCGCGAAGTAGAAGAAGTAGCGGTGCGCGTTCTGCAGCAGCAGCGGGAACTTCGTCTCACCCGAGTAGCCGCGCCGCGCGTCCGGGACGGCACACGCCGGCGGGGCCCACCAGAACGACCGGTAGTACGCCTTCCGGTAGTAGTAGCAGGTCAGCCGGAACCCGAGCGGGAACAGCAGGATCAGGAACGCCGGCGAGACCGGGTCGATGTTGCCGAAGATGTGCGGCGACGCGTCGTCGGTGCAGTTGGCCGACAGGCACGGCGAGTAGAACGGCGACAGGTACGGCTTGGCGAAGTAGTTGCCGTCGCGCAGCGCGGCCCAGATGCCGTACACGGTGAACCCGGTCAGCACGGCCACGGTGAACACCGGGGCGACCCACCAGTTGTCCTGGCGCAGCGTCCGCGCCTCGACGGCGGCACGCGGCCTGGGTACCGGTCTGGGGCGCGCGGGCGTGGCCGCGCCGCTGGGTGCCGCCGCCCCGTTGGGCGAGGCCGCGCTGGTCGGCGGTGCGGTGGACGGGGCCGGGTCCGCGACCGGCGCGGGTCTGGTCCGAACGGGCATGTTTGTTGTCTCCTCGGCTGTGCCATCCAGGGCCAACGGCGGCCTGGTGTCGCGATGGGCTTCCCGGCCCGCTGGCGCGGAGCCGCTCGGGAGCCCTGCGGGAAACGCGGATGCCGCGCGGGCGCACCCGGAGGCGGCCGCGCGCGGCCCGCGACGCGCGGCTGCGCGGACCCTCCGGCCCCGGAAAGCGGGGCACGCCTATACCTGACTGCTTAGGCGCAGAGGGTCCGTGTGCTGCACATCACGGCCCACGGCGCAGTCTGGCCGAACTCCGATCGGATGACCAGAGTCTGCGCGGAACGTGTTCTCGTTTCTCGCTCGTCGGCCGTACGCCTGTCCGGCTGGCGGCGCGGGGGACCACCTGTCACCTGCGCGGCACCGCGGTGGAGGCCCTGCCCCCGAGCGGATCGGCTCGCCGAGACGCCGGTGCGCCAGCCCGAAGAGTTCTACTCGTCTGTAGCCGTTCGCGTTGGTGTCGCCTCGCGGCCACGTTGGGCTGGAAACCTGACGGCCGGCGAAGGAGGCTCTACATGTCTGTAAATCGTCGTCAGCTTCTCGGTACCGGCGCCGCCGGCCTGGGCATCGTCCTGTCCGGTGCCGCGGGCTCGGTCTTCGGCGCTCCCGCCCAGGCGGGCGGCCCACAGGGCACCGGCAAAGGCCCGGCCTTCAAGGGATACGGCGACCTGGTCGCCGACCCGAACGGCGTCTGTGACCTGCCGGCGGGATTCAGCTACACGAAGGTCTCCGTCCAGGGAACCCCGCTCGCCGGCGGCGGGCTCAGCCCGACGTTCCAGGACGGCATGCACACGTTCGCGGCCGGCCGGCACACCGCGATCGTGCGCAACCACGAGCTCACCCACGAGGCGACCTACCCCGTCCCGCACGTCGCGGGCCTCGTCTACGACGAGGGCGCCGACGGTGGGAACACGGTCCTCGTGGTCGACGGCGGCCGGCTGCTCTCGGAGAAGGTCGGGCTGGCCGGCACGGTCCGCAACTGCGCCGGCGGCCCGACGCCCTGGGGCACCTGGCTGACCTGCGAGGAGACCGAGCTCACCCCGACCGACGACGCCAAGCTGACCAAGCGGCACGGCTACGTCTTCGAGGTCGATCCGTTCGGCCGGCTGCGCGACGCGGCCCCGGTGCCACTGGCCGCGCTCGGCCGCTACGCCCATGAGGCCGTCGCGATCGACCCCCGGACCGGCATCCTCTATCTGACCGAGGACGCCTCCGGCCCGTTCGGCCTCGTCTACCGGCTCCTGCCGAAGCGCCCACTCGGCGGCCCGGGCAGCCTGCGCGCGGGTGGCCGGCTGCAGGCGCTGTTCGCCGGCGGCCTCGCCGACCTGTCCGCCGTCACCACCCTGGGCACGAAGCTCGCGGTGAAGTGGGTGGACGTGCCGGACCCCGACGCGGCCACGACCTCGGTGCGCAAGCAGTTCGCCGACGGCACCGTCTCCCGGGTGCCGAAGGCCGAGGGCATCTATTTCCGCGACGGCTCGGCGTACTTCGTCTCCAGCTACGCCAAGGCGGCCCCGGCCGCTGGCCTGCACGAGGGCCAGGTCTGGCGGTATGACCCACGGGCGAACACCATCGAGCTGGTACTGCGGTTCGCGCCCGGTGGGCAGTTCGACGGGCCGGACAACATCCACATCTCGGCCTGGGGCGAGATGATCCTCTGTGAGGACGGTGACGGCGACAACCACCTCGTCGTCGTCGGGGACGACGGCAAGCCCTACCCGCTGGCTCGCTCCGTCAGCCAGGCCGAGTTCGCGGGAGCGACCTTCTCCCCCGACGGGGTGTGGCTCTACGCCAACATCCAGGAGGACGGCCTCACCCTTGCCATCAAGGGGCCCTGGGTGCCTGGGCGCCGCCGGTAGCCCGCGCCGGACCGGTCCCCCGCCCGGCTGGCTCTGCGCCGCCTGGCCCAGAGCCAGCCGGGCGGGCTGGCTGGTTCGCGGGCGTGGACCAGGCGTCGGTCGCGGGCCGACACTGAGGTCATGAATCACATGGCGGCTGGCGGTGGCTCGGCGTCCTCGGCCGGCGGCCCAGGCCGTGGCGGCCGCCCGACGGTCGAGGACGTGGCGGCCGCGGCCGGAGTGTCGCGGGCGACCGTCTCCCGAGTGCTCAACGGCAGCCCCCGGGTCCTACCGGCGACGCGAGAGCGGGTCCTGGAGGCCGCGGCGGAGCTGGGTTTCGTACCGAGCGCCGCGGCCAGGGCGCTGGCCGGCGGCCGGGGTGACCGGGTGGCGGTCGTGGCGATCTCGCATCCGGGCTGTCTGGAGGAGGACCGTTTCTTCGGGACGGTCACAGCCGCGGCGGCGCAGGCGGCCGGCGAGATCGGCCTCGGCGTCTTCCTGCGGCGGGTGGCGCCCGGCGATTTCGGGGCGCTGCGCGCGCTCGCCGCCGATCGTGAGATCGCCGGTCTGATCGTGATCAACCCGGGCCGCGGCGCGCTTGGCGCGCTGCCGGCCGCGGTCGCGCGGCGCACCGTGACTCTGGGCGCCTGCGCGCCCGAGGTGGCCGCCGTCGACGTCGACAATCCGCGGGCTACCCGGGCGGCGCTCGCCCACCTGACCGCTCTCGGCCGCCGTCGGGTCACCCTGGTGGTCGGCCCCGGAGACCTCCCGTGCGTGCGGGAACGGACCGAGGCCTATCACGCCCACCAGGCCGCGATCGGGCAGCCTGACCGTCTCGTACGCGCGCGGCTCGGCATGCCGGACGCGGCCCGGGCCCTGGAGACGTCCTTCGACCTGGACGGACCGCCGGAGGCGATCTTCGCGGCCGGCGACGGCCTGGCGGACGCCGTCATCGAGGTCTGCCGGCGTCGCGGGCTGCGGGTCGGCGACGACGTGACGGTCGTCGGGTTCGACGACGAGCCGCCGCCCCGGCGCCCGGCCGGCACCGCCTACGCCGCCGTACGCAGCCCGGTGCCAGCCATCGCGACGGCGGCGCTGAGGATGATCGCCTCGGGTGACACGGGTGCCGAGCAGCGCAGGCTGCCGCCCGCGCGGATCGGCCTGCGAGCCGTGGGCGCGGCGAAGCGGCCTGGGTGACCCCGCCGGGCCCTACCGGCGACGCAGCCCCGGCTTGGCCAGGGACGGCGAGCTCCAGCCGGCGTCGGCCGGGTTGACGTTCGTACCCGGCGGGACCAGCTCGTCGATGCGGTCGAGGGTCGCGTCGTCGAGCGTCACGTCGGCCGCGGTCAGCTGGCTTTCCAGGTGCTCCATCGTGCGCGGGCCGATGATCGCGGACGTCACGGCCGGGTGGCGGATGACGAACGCGATCGCCAGCTCGATCAGGCTGATCCCGGCCTCGGCGGCCACGTCGGCCAGTTCGATGGCGAGCTCGGCCTTACGACGGTTGGTCGGGATCGACATGTCGAACCGCTGCGGAATCCGCTCGGCCCGGCTGCTCGTGACGTCCAGTCCGCCGCCGCGCGTGTACCGGCCGGAAAGGTAGCCACCGGCCAGCGGGCTCCACGGCAGCACGCCCATGCCGTACTTCTGCGTGACCGGCAGCAGGTCGGCCTCGATGCCGCGGACCAGGATCGAGTAGGGCGGCTGCTCGGTGACGAAGCGCTCCCGGCCGCGCTTCTCGGCCACCCACTGCGCCTCGACCACCTCGTGGGCCGGGAACGTCGAGCTGCCGAAGTAACGGATCTTGCCGGCCCGGACCAGGTCGGTGAGCGCGCCGAGGGTCTCGTCGATCTCGGTCGTCGGGTCGGGCCGGTGCACCTGGTAGAGGTCGATGTGGTCGGTGCCGAGGCGGCGCAGGCTGTTCTCGCACTCCTGGATGAGCCAGCGCCGGGACAGGCCGCCCCGGTTCGGGCCCTCGCCCATCGGCATGTACGCCTTCGTCGCCAGCACGACGTCGTCGCGGCGGCCGGCAAGCGCCTTGCCGACGATCGTCTCCGACTCGCCGGCCGAGTAGACGTCGGCGGTGTCGATGAAGTTGACCCCCGCGTCCAGGGCCCGGTGAATGATCTTTATCGACTCGTCGTGGTCGGGGTTGCCCCAGGCGCCAAACATCATCGCGCCCAGGCACAGTGGTGTAACCCGCACGCCAGTGCGGCCGAGTACTCGATAGTTCATCGTCACGTGGGTTAAGCATTGTCGCGTGGCGAACACATGGCAAACAGGGGGCCGGCGGCCGGAGGTCCTCCATGTCGTCGGCCGGGTCCTGGTCGGGCCGACGGAGATCCGTGACGAGCTGTGGGTCGTCGGCGGCCGGATCACGTTCGACGCTCCCATCGGCCCGGCCGACATCCGGACCATCCGGGGCTGGGTGCTGCCCGGGCTGGTCGACGCCCACTGCCATGTCGGCCTCGGCAAGCAGGGGGCGGTCGACCACGAGACCACCCTGGCCCAGGCGGTGGCCGACCGGGACGTCGGCGCCCTGCTGCTGCGCGATGCCGGCTCCCCGGCCGACACCCGCTGGATCGACGACCGCGACGACCTGCCCCGACTCGTCCGGGCCGGCCGGCACATCGCCCGCAGCCGTCGCTACATCCGTAACTACGCCGAAGAGGTCGAGCCGGACGGCCTGGCCGCCGAGGTGGTCCGGCAGGCCGGCCGGGGCGACGGCTGGGTGAAGCTCGTCGGCGACTGGATCGACCGCTCGCTCGGCGACCTCGCGCCCTGCTGGCCGCCCGTCGCCGTCGCCGAGGCGATCGCGGCCGCGCACGCCGCCGGCGCCCGGGTGACCGCGCACTGCTTCGCCGAGGACTCGCTGCCCGCGCTCGCCGCCGCGGGCATCGACTGCGTCGAGCACGCGACGGGCCTGTCCGACGACACCATCGCCGTGTTCGCGGCCCGCGGCATCGCGATCGTCCCGACGCTGGTCAACATCGCCACGTTCCCCGAGATCGCCGCGCCGGCCGAGGACCGGTTCCCCCAGTACCACAAGCACATGCTCGCGTTGCATGCCCGTCGGTACGCGACCATCGGCGCTGCCTACGAGGCGGGCATCCCCATCTACGTCGGCACCGACGCGGGCGGCTCGCTGCCCCACGGCCTGGTCGGGGCCGAGGTCGCCGAGCTGGTCAAGGCCGGTCTGCCCCCGCTCGCCGCCCTCGCGGCCGCGACCTGGTCGGCCCGAGCCTGGCTCGGCTTCCCCGGCCTGGACGAGGGCGCCCCCGCCGACCTCGTCGTCTACCCCGAGGACCCCCGCGTCGACCCCGCCGTCCTCGCCGCCCCCGACCTCATAGTCCTGCGCGGCCAGCCACTCACGGGATAGGGCCTGGACCATCCCGGCGTCTGACGCTTGCGGTCGCGGGCCGATCCGGTGCGTCGGCGGTTCGGCCGGCAGCGGGGCGGACTTCATCGAGCCGGAGTGTGCTCGCAGCCCGCGCCGCCCTCCCCGATCGGCCGCCCCTCCGGGTGATCGCGGTTTGCGCCCTCCCATGGTCGCAATCGAGGCCGCCCGGCAACCACGGGAGGGCGCAAACCACGATCAAGGCCGTCCGGGCGCCGGGCGCCGGGCGGGAGGCGGGGTTGGTGGTCAGGCGAGGATGGGGGAGGGGATGAGCTGGCCGGTGGTGCCGTCGATGAGGCCGAGGTCGGTGACGTGCGGGCCGGGGAGGCAGGCCAGGGCCGCGACCATCACGTGGAACAGCGGCTGGGTGAGCAGGTGCAGGTCGAGGCCGATCTCCTGGGCCGCGTCGGTCAGTGCCCGCTGGGCGGCGGCGACGTCGGGGGCGGCCAGCGGGGAGAGGATGCCGGCGATCGGCAGCGCGATCGACGCGGTGACCACGCCGCCGGACGCGACGGCGACACCGCCGCCGGTCGCGATCACCGCGTTGGCCGCCGCGGCCATGTCGACCGGGTCGCGGCCGAAGACGACCAGGTTGTGGGTGTCGTGCGAGACCGACGTGGCGATCGCTCCGGTCCACTCGCCCCAGCCCGAGATCAGCGCGGCCTGTGGCCGCGCGGAGATCCGGCCGTGGCGGTGGGCCGTCAGCTGGAGCATGTGCCCCGGCGGTGGGACGACGACGCCGTCGCGGACCTCGGCCTCGACCTCGCCCCACTGGGTGAAGATCGGCCCGGCGAGCACCCGCAGCCGGGCGGTGCCGTTCTCGGTACCACCTGGCAGGTCGCCGACGCGCAGGACCATGTCGGCCGGCGTCACTGGGCCGATCTTCATGGTGTCCAGTGGCGGCTCGCTGGGGCCCTCCACGACGTCGACCAGCATCAGCCCGCCGGAGGCGACATGACGCCCGGCGGTGAAGACGTCGTCGACCGTCACCGTCGCCAGGTCGGAGAGCACGATCAGGTCGGCCTGCCGGCCGGCGGCGACCAGGCCGAGGTCGGTGCGCTGCAGGCGGTAGGCCGCGTGGTAGGTCGCGATCCGCAGCGCCCGCACCGGGTCGAGGCCGAAGCCGACCAGGCGGCGCAACAAATGGTCGACGCCGCCGTCGGTGAGCAGAGTGAGCGCGAACAGGTCGTCGGTCGCCGCGCACAGGTGGGTCGGCAGCTCCGGCAGCGCGTTCAGCTCGGCGACCAGGCCGGGCAGCAGGTGCTCGAACGCGCCGCGCAGCTCGACGGTCATCCCGCTGCGCAGCTTCTCCATCGCGTCCGGCTCGGCGACGATCTCGTGGTCCGAGGTGATCCCGGCGGACAGGTACGCCTGCAGCTCGGGGCCGCTCAGGCCGGCGGCGTGGCCACTGACGATCTTTCCGCTGGCCAGCCCGGCGGCGACGACGTCGACCATCCGGCCGTCGCTGGTCAGCACGCCGAGCAGGTCCATCACCTCGGCGAGGCCGCCGACCTCGGGCCAGGCGAGCATCTCGGCGACGTCCGGGCCGTGCAGGTCCGCGCCGGACAGCTCGAGACCCGGCATCGGCGGCACGCACGACGGCGCCTGCACGATGAACCGGACCGGCAGGCCGCGGCTCGCCTCGACGGCGTAGCGCACCCCGGCGAGGCCGGCGACGTTCGCCAGCTCGTGCGGGTCGCCGAAGATCGTCGTTGTGCCGCGCGGGCAGACGGCGCTGGCGTAGGCGCCGGGCGTCAGCATCGAGCTCTCGAAGTGGACGTGCATGTCGACCAGGCCGGGGGCGACGAACCGGCCGGTCGCGTCGAACACGTCCAGGGCGTCCGTCCGGCTGCCGGTGGGGTGCACCGACGCGATCAGCGGCCCGACCAGCCCGACGTCGGCGGGGCGCACCTCGCAGGTGCCGACGTCCACGACGCTGCCCCCGGTGATCAGCAGGTCGAACGGGCCGGCGCCCCGAGCGGCGTCGACGGCGCGCTGGCGGATGGCCGGGTCGACAGGATCGTTCATGCCGAGCAACGTAAGACCGCCCTGTTACGGCCACAAGACGACCGGTTGGCCGTTCGTTACGCTCATTGCCGGCTAGAACCGATTGCGACCGAGAACGGGCGGCGACCGAAAGAGGTTGCGCGCCCGGCCGCGTTGCGACTTAGAACACGTTGTCCGTCTGCGTCCGACCGGGGTGCCGAACCTGTGTCCACGGGCGGTCCTTTGTGGAGCGCAGGGTCGCCGGACCAACACCAAGCGCGAACCGAGCGAGAACGGGGCATGCGACGGCCACCGGAACACCATCGGACAGACATGCCCATGACCCGCGCATTCTCCGTGCTCAGCGCCGCCATACGCTCAATCTGTCAATATCTGCCAACAGCCGGTCGTGAGGGAGCGTGCGGGTGGACGGCTTCGGGACCATTCCGGCCTCGGTACGCGACGGCTCTCCGTTGGCGGTCCGACGCCCCACGGGCGCACCGAGCGAGCTTGGCGGTGACCGCGGGATGGGGCCGGGGCTGGAGCGCCGCAATCCGGGCGTCGGGCCGGGCCAGTCCGGGCGGCGTCGGCCACTGATCGTCGGCCTTGGCGGCTCGCCGCGGGCCGACGCGCCGACGATGCGGGCGCTGGGCGCGGCGATCAAGATGGTGGCGCAGGCCGGTGCCGAGACGGTCATCCTGAGCCTCGCCGAGCTGGAGCTGCCGCCCTACCAGCCGGACAGCGGCGAGCGCTCCGCGGGAGCCCGCCGCCTCATCGGCGAGATCGGGCGCGCCGATGGCCTGCTCATCGCCGCCCCGGACTACCTCGGCGGCACGTCGAGCCTGGTCACGAACGCGCTCGACTACCTGTGGGACCTGCGGGACGCGCCGAGGCCGTGCCTGGAGGCTCGGCCGGTCGGGCTGCTGGCCTGCGACGAGGGCCCTGGTGCCGGCGGTGCGCTGCCGGCGCTGCGTGCCCGCGTGCACGCGCTCGGCGGCTGGCCCACCCCGCTCGGGATCAGCCTGAGCAAGCACGAAAGCGCGGCGATCGACCCGTACGGCGCGATCGCGAACCCGTCCGTGGCCGACCGCTTCGAGACGCTGACCGACCAGGTCATGGGCTTCGCCTACGCGTGGTCGCACCTGATCTGACGCGAGGCCGCGTCGGACCGACCCAGCCTGGCGCCGACCGCGACCAGGCCACTACGGCGCGGTGCGCGCGGTACGCGGGCGCGGGCGATGTCGACCACCCACACCCCGGTGGCGGATCCGGCCCGGCTACGGTGTCGTTGCTCGGCCCAGCGGGCCAAGGACTCCGGCGGCCCAACGGGTTCCGCGGGAACGACGAGGAGGTCCCAGGTGGGACGACGGCACACGCTGCGCCTGGCAGCCGCGGCGCTCGGCGCCGCGCTGGCTCTGGCCGCGTGCAGCGAGTCCGGGAGCGGCGACGGCACCGGGAGCGGCGCGACCGCGGTCGCAGCGGGCGCAGCGGTCAAGCTCATGGTCATCGCGCCGACCGGGACGGCCGGCTCGAACTACCCGGACATCGTCGGCGCGACCAAGGCCGCGGTGCGTGGCCTGAACTCCCGCGGCGGGATCAAGGGCCACCCGGTCGAGCTCGTCTACTGCAACGAGAAGAACGACGCGGAGACGGCCAAGTCCTGCGCGAACCAGGCGGTCAGCGACCACGTCCTCGCCGTCGTCAACGAGGTCAGCGCCAGCGGCGGCATCATGCCGATCCTGGAGGCCGCGCACATCCCGTCGATCGGCTCGGCCGGCATCTCGATCGACGGCTCGGAGCTGTCCTCCTCGGTCAGCTTCATGCTCAGCCCGCTGACCTACTACCCGGCGGTCTGCCCCGCGCTGCTCAAGGCGGCCGGCGCGACGAAGCTCGGCGCGGTCGGCTACAGCCTGCCGCAGGTCGACCGGCTGATGAAGATGGCCGAGCTCGGCGCCAAGCAGGCCGGGTCCCCGCTCGTCATCGAGCCGCGGGTCCCGATCGACACCAGCGACTTCACCCCGACGGCGACCCAGGTCAAGCGGGCCGGCGTCGACGGGACCGTGCTGGTCGTCGTCGACCAGGGCGCCTACGCGGAGGTCAAGGCCGGCGGCTCGACCGGCCAGAAGTACTGCCACGCGATGGGCGTCCTGTCCCGCGACTGGCTGACGCAGGAGGGAACCGCGGCCAACGCGCTGGTCTTCGCGAGCGCCTTCCCCGAGCTGAGCCAGGCCACCCAGTACCCGGAGATCGCCCGGGCGGTCAAGGAGCTCGACGCCGAGGTCAAGGCCGGTGACCCGGACGCGGCGCTGCGGACCAGCTCGACGAACACGATCGGTGCCTGGCTGTCGGTGCAGATCGTCGAGAAGGTCGCCGACGCCATCCCCGGCGACGCGCTGACGTCGACCGCGCTGCTCGACCAGCTGAACAAGACCTCGAACCTGGACCTCGGCGGTATCACCCCGGCGTTGAACTTCACCAAGCCGTCGCCGATCCCCGGCGCGCAGCGGCTGTTCAACACGACGATGCGCGGTGTCCGCTGGGACGCGGCGACCAAGACCTACGTCCCGCTCGGCACCCAGAGCTACGACGCGCTGAAGATCCTGGAGCAGGCCGGAGCCTGATCGACCGGCCTCCCGAGCCGCGGCGGTGATCCGCCGCCGCGGCTCGCCGCCAGCGGCGGCGAACTCACGCTGGCGGCCTCACCAGGCCCGCGGCGTGCCGAACACCTGGGTCCAGTAGCAGCCGTAGACGTCGGCGCTGGGCGAGTAGCCGACGCCGATCTGGGTGATCTCGGGCAACAAGATGTTGCGCCGGTGGCCGGGGCTGTTCATCCAGCCGGTGACCACCTCGGCCGGGGTCCGCTGGCCGGCGGCGATGTTCTCGGCGACGGTTCCGAACCGGTAGCCGAGCGCGGTGACCCGGTCGGCGACCTGCAGGCCGTCCGGGTTGCGGTGGTCGAAGAACCGGCGGGCTGCCATGTCCGCGCTGTGCGCGGCGGCAGCCCTGGCCAGCAGCGGTTCCGGAGCCAGCGGCGGCAGCCCGTTCAGCTGGCGCTGCTGGTTGGTCAGCATGACCACCTCCGCGAGCGGGTCGCGGCCGAGCGGCTGCGCCCACTGGCCCGGCTCGGGAGACGGGCCGTAGACCCCGAACACCCGGGCGCGCCCCTGCCCCGACCAGGGCGAATGGTCGGAGGGCGACTCGGGAACCAGCGGTGGCGGCGTCATGAGCGGTGGCGGCACCGGGACGGCGGTGGGAATCGAGCCGGGGACCGACGGGTCGGGCCCAGGGCCTGACCACGGCGGGCCCGTTGGTACCGGGGCGTCGCTCGGGCGCCGGCCAGCCGGGACCGGGGGGACGGCCGGCGCGGGGCCGGGGGAGTCGTCCACGTCGACGCCGAAATCGCGGGCCAGCCCGGCCAGGCCGTCCGCGTAGCCCTGGCCGATCGTCCGGACCCGCCACCCGCCCGCGCGCCGGTAGATCTCGCCGACCAGCAGCGCCGTCTCCGGGCCGAGCCGCGGCGGGACGAGCCGGACCGCGGCGGCGCCAGCGCTGTCATACACCGTCGCCGTCGGTGCCGGCAGCCGGCCGAACGGGGTGCTCCCGTCGGCGGGGCTCGCGACCAGCATCACCCGCTCGGCACCGGCCCGCAGCCGGCCCGGCTCGAGCGTCACCTCGTCCGCGCCGATCAGGACGGCGCGGCCGGGACCGGCGGGCCGGGCCGAGGTGAGCCGGACGCCGCGGGTCGACGGCTGGTTGTAGAAGACGAAATCGGCGTCGCCACCGACCCGGTCGTCGGCCCCGATGACCAGCGCTGACAGGTCGAACGGCCCGGGCAGCCGCACCTGGACCACGCCGTGCGGTAACGGTCCGTTCGCTCCCGCGACCAGCTCGAGCATCCGTAACTCCCCTCCCTCGTTCAACGAACGACGCCGGCCCCGGTTCCGGGTAAGCGCTGTGCGACCATGCCCCTTGGTCAGAATGCCGCGTTTCCCCGGAAGCCGGGGGTTTCGGCTCGACGGGTGCAAGGGGTAGGCCACGGTGAACGACGTGATCGGCTACGCCCTGCTAGGTCTGGGCACGGCCGGCCTGTACGCGCTGATGTCGGCCGGGATCGTGATCGTCCAGCGTGGATCCGGCGTGCTGAACCTGGCGCACGGCGCGCTGCTGGCCTGGGCCGCCTACTCCTTTCACGGGGCGGCCGTGGTCTGGTCGCTGCCCACCTGGTTCGCGGCGGTGCTCGCCGTCGGCTCGACCGCGCTGATCGGCCTGCTGTTCCACCTCCTCGTGATGCGCCCGATGCGCGACGGCTCGGCCCTGACCAGGGTCATGGCCACGCTCGGGCTGCTGATCATCCTCCAGGCGATGCTCACCCTGATCTACAGCACGGCCGTGCGCTCCTCGCCGACCGTGCTGCCGACCGGCAACGTGACGCTGTTCGGGATGCCGGTCGACTGGGGCGTCTTCGTCCGGCTCGGCGTCGTCGGCGCGGTACTGGCCGGGCTGTGGGCGCTGTTCCGGCACACGACGATCGGCCTGGCGGCGACGGCCGTCACCGAGAACCCGCGGGCTGCGGCGACGTTCGGCTGGTCGCCCGACCTGGTGGCCGCCGGGGCGTGGACGCTCGGGGCCGCGCTGGCCGGTCTCGCCGGGGTGCTGCTCGCCCCGCTCCAGCAGCCGCTGGGCGCGCCCAACCTGATGCTGCTGATCGTGCCGGCGCTGGCGATCGGGCTGGTCGCCGGGTTCCGCTCGTTCCCTGCGGTGTTCGTCGCCTCGGTGGTGCTCGCCATCGTCGAGGTGGAGACCCAGGTCCAGCTGGTCAGCAAGCACCCGGCCTGGCGCGGGGTCGACCGGGCCATCCCGCTGCTGGTCATCGTCTTCTACCTGGCGATCCGCGGCCGGCACATCCCCGACAGAGGGCACGTCAACGAGAAGCTGCCCGCGCTCGGAAGCGGCCGAATCCACTGGCCAGCGCTCATCGTGGCCATGACCGTGGCGATCTGCCTGATCTGGTACGCGCTGCCGGTCGACTGGGTGAACGCGCTGGACGTCAACGCCCAGTGGGCGATGCTCATCCTCTCGGTGGTGGTGCTGGTCGGCCTGACCGGTCAGCTCTCCCTGGCGCAGCTCGCGTTCTCCGGGGTGGCCGCGCTGATCGCGGGTCGGCTGGTGGCCGTGCGGGGCTGGCCGCTGGAGGCGGCGCTCGCGCTCGGCGTGCTCGGAACGGCGGCGCTCGGCGTGCTGTTCGCGCTGCCGGCGCTGCGCACCCGTGGCCTCCAACTGGCCGTCGTCACCCTCGGGCTGGGCGCCGCGGCCGACTCCATCCTCTTCCAGCGCGGCTACCACACCCCGCCGCCACCGGGCTCGGCCGCCGCGGCGTTCGGCGTGCTCGGCGATCCGGAGGGCACCATCGTCGGGCACCAGACGCTGTTCGGCGTCCGGCTCGACACGGTCGAGGCGCCGCGGGCCTTCGCGACGCTGTCGTTGCTGTCCTTCGGCGTCCTCGCGGTGGCCGTCGCGAACCTGCGCCGAGGCCGGGTCGGGCGCCGGCTGATCGCCGTCCGGACCAACGAGCGGGCGGCCGCCGCGCTCGGGATCAGCGTCGTCGGCGCGAAGCTGTACGCGTTCGCGCTCTCGGCCGCGATCGCGGGCTATGGCGGCGTCCTGTTCGCCTTCTACACCTACGGCGCCCGCGGCAACATCGACTACGGCGGCGGGCTGTTCTCGCCGTTCACCTCGATCCTGCTGATCGCCTTCGCGGTACTGGGTGGCGTCGGCTGGGTCAGCGGTGCGTTCGCCGGCGCGACCTGGGCGACCGGCGCTCTCGGCACCCGGCTGGGAGCCTGGATCGGCGACCTGCTGACCGGCGTGGCCGCGTTCGCCAGGACCGTGATCGCCCTGCTCGGGACCGTCGTCGGTTTCAGCCTCGGCGCTCGCCTGGGCTCGTCAGCGGGTCGGTCCGCCGCCGCGCCGGCTCCGGGTGGCCCGGTCCCGGCGCCGGGTGGCGAAGCCGCGCCAGCGGTCGACGACGGCGCCGAGGCAGGGGCGCGGGACGACGTGCCGATGGCGGCGTCGGCGCGGCGGCCGGTGTGGCGCCGGCCGGGGCCGTGGGTGGGCGCGGCGGTGCTCACCGCGGTGGCCGTCGCGGCCAGCGGCCGGGTACTCGACTGGCTGACCCAGCTGGACCGCTACGTCCCGCTGCTCGGCGGGATCGTGCTCGTCACGATCCTGGCGACGTCCGGGGGCGGGATGGCCCCGGGCAACGCGGCGGCGGCCCGAGGGATCGCGACTCAGCTGACGCCCCCGTCGCGGCGCGGCCGTTACGCGTCCCGCGAGCGGCGCCGGGCCGACCAGCTGCTCGCCGCGGGCGGCCCCGAGCCGGTGGGCGGCGACCCGAACGGTGGAGCGATCCCGGCGGGTGAGCCGGGGGCGGCCAGGCGGCTGGCCGCGCTTGGCCGCGGTGCCGGCGTGATCCGGCCTGCGACGCTGTCCGTCTGGGGGCTGACCGTCCGGTTCGGGGCCGTGACCGCCGTCGACGACGTGAACCTCCGGGTGACACCCGGCCAGATCGTCGGCCTGATCGGCCCGAACGGCGCGGGCAAGACCACCGTGGTCGACGCGATCACCGGTTACACCCCGGCCAGGTCGCGCCAGCTGACCCTCGGGGAGCACCGGCTCGACCGGCTGCCCGCGCACCGCCGGGCCCGCCGTGGCGTCCAGCGCTCCTTCCAGAACCTCGAGCTGTTCGAGGACCTCACCGTCCTGGAGAACATCGAGGCGGCCAGCGACCCGCGCGACCTGAGGGCCTACCTGACCAACCTGTTCTGGCCACGGACCCGGGTGCTCCCGCCGGCGGCGCGGGCCGCCATCGAGGCCTTCGGCCTGCGCGACGACCTGACCCGGGCCGTCACCGAGCTGCCCTACGGCCGGCGCCGGCTGCTCGCGATCGCCCGCGCGGTCGCCGCCCGGCCGTCCGTCCTGCTGCTCGACGAGCCGTGCGCGGGCCTGGACGAGAACGAGAGCCGCGAGGTCGCCCGGCTGCTGCGCCGGCTCGCCGACGAGTGGGGGCTGGGCATCCTGCTCAACGAGCACGACATGGACGTCGTCATGTCGGTCTGCGACCGGATCGTCGTGCTCGACGCCGGCCGGATGATCGCCGAGGGCACGCCCGCGGCGGTGCGCGACGATCCGAACGTGCAGCTCGCGTACCTCGGCGAGCAGGTCAGCGGGGACGGGCGCCGCCGGGGCACCAGCACTCGGCAGCGGGCCGCTCGGACCGCCGGCGCCGACGCTCCGGTCGCGCCGGGAGCCGGCCGATGAGTCCCCGGCTGCCGAGCGTCCGGCGGGGCGAGCGCGACCGGCCGGCTGGCCGGCTCCGCCGCGCCAGGTCGGCGCCGGCCGCGCCGCCCGTGCTTGCCGCCTGTGGGCTGTCCGCCGGCTACGGCGGCGCGCCGGTCGTGCGCGACCTCGACCTGCCGGTACGGGCCGGCGAGGTCGTCGTGCTGCTGGGCCCGAACGGTGCCGGCAAGACGACGACCCTGCTGACGCTGGCCGGTGCGCTCGCGCCGCACTCGGGCGAGGTGCACTGGGCCGGCGCCGCCACGACGGCACCGCTGCACCGGCGGGCCCGGGCCGGCCTGAGCCTGGTCCCCGAGGACCGCTCGGTGATCATGAGCCTGACCGTGCGGGAGAACCTGCGCGTCGGGCGCTGCGACCCGGCCCTCGCGCTGGCCGCCTTCCCGGAGCTGGCCGAGCACCTGGACCGCAAGGCCGGGCTGCTCTCTGGCGGGCAGCAGCAGATGGTGACCCTCGCCAGGGCGCTGGCCCGCCGGCCGACCGCGCTGCTCGCGGACGAGCTGTCGCTCGGCCTCGCGCCGCAGCTTGTCACCCGGCTCCTGATGGCGGTGCGAGCCGCCGCCGACGACGGCCTGGCCGTCCTGCTCGTCGAGCAGCACGTCCGCAGCGCGCTGACGATCGCCGACCGGGTCCACGTCCTGCGGCACGGCCGGGTCGCCTGGTCCGGCACCGCCGCCGAGGCCGAGGCCAACCGCGAGGCCGTCGCCAGCGCCTATCTCCCGCTCGCCTGAGGCGCTCGCGGAGCGGCACTACGGACGGCCTCACGGCCCCGGGTCGCCCCGGGGCCGTGAGGGTTCGGCTCGTCAGATCCCGAGCAGGTTCTTCACGGACGTCCAGACGTAGCCATGGCCTGGCATGTCGATGAAGGGAATGACCTCGGCGTAGGCCTGACCGGTCACGGCCTGGCCGTTGATCGTGCCCGCCACCGTCGAGGTGCCCTCCCAGTAGTTGCCCTGGGGAATGAGGCTGCTCCAGACCTCCTGGTTCACCAGCTGTGGCGTGACGGCGAGCGTCCCGCCAGGAACGTTCACCGTCGAGGCCACCGGATAGGTGATTCCGGTGTCCGGACTCGTCCAGGTGCCCGTCGTCGCGCGGCTGAGCTGGGCGGTCGGCAGGTTGGTGGTCGTGCCGTCCGCGTTGACCCGGGTGCCGATCGTCTGGACGTAGTTGCCGTTCGCGTCGCGGATGAAGTAGAGCATGTACTGGGTGTTGTTCGACAGCTGCAGGCTGTACCACTCCCAGCCGCCCTGGCCCGGCGTCCAGTTACCCCACTGGTGGTCCAGCCAGGCGGTGCCGGTCACGTTCACCGGGCTGCCGTGGTCGAACAGGGTCCCGGTGACGTGCAGGTTCGTCTCGGAGTAGTAGCCCGACGTGCCGAACGGCCCGTAGCCGATGGTGCCGGCGTTGCCGTGCAGCGCGGCCGGCTGGGTCTGGCTCGCGGTCATGGTGCCGAAGACGTAGCTCAGGTCGGAGAAACCACCGGAGAAGTGGTTGACCAGGTTCTTGCCGTCGATGTGAATGGGGCCCGCGCTGACGCTGAAGCCGCCGCCGGCCGGGACGTTGTCGGGGCTGATGCTGTAAAGGCTCTTCGTCGACGAGTAGGTGCCCCGGGTCAGGTCCGCGATCGCGAAGTTGCCGTTGTAGATGGTGGCGACCGGCGCGGTCGAGAGGCCGTCGACGCGGTTGATCAGGGTCTCGAAGCCGTACGAGTGCGTCTTTCCGAGGAGGTCCTTCCCGCTGAGATGGCCGGTGATGTACCACCATTCCATCCCGGCGCTCACGTGCGGGGACTCGTCGCCCGGCAGTGAAACGCCCGCGGCCGCGTGCGCCGGCCCGCCGGTGCCCACGAGCAACAGGCTCGTCAGCGAACCGAGTAACAGCACGGCCAGTTTCCGGAATCGCGTTCTTCGCTGGTTCGGGCGGGCGGATCTGGACATGGTTGTGCCCTCTCTCGGTGCGCGCGGTGGCGGCGCGCGGCGAATGCCGCGCGCCCGTCGGCGGACCTGACGGGCCGCCGAGGCTCATGGGGATGTCCGTGCCCGCGCGTCATCGCGAGCGGGCAGCGGTGGGCGCCCGGGGCCGGCCGTACCACCGGGACGACGGTCCGCGCGGCTGGGCCGCGCTGACCGGTTGAGAGCGCGGCGGCACAATGGATGCCACCACACGGCCGATCTAAATATTTATAGGTATAGAGCTGACGATGGGACGATAGAAGTGACCCAGCGTCATGTCAACGATGGGTTTCGGTGCGGTCGGGGTAGGCCTTTGACCTGCGGCTAAGGAGATCTGGCGTCGGGACGCCACCGCCCTGGCCCGCGACCCGCACGCTGGGGGCACCTTGGCAGGGCCGCATACATTTATATCTTTCGTGAAATGATCGTGCGCGACACAACCCTTGGCGCCCCTGGCGTCGTAGGTGTCCACACCTTTCCGCGTGCCGGGCGTCCCTGCCGTGGCGCGGTCAGGCGCGGTGGCTGGCTGGCCACGTTCCCCGCCGCCGTTGTGGGAGGGTCGGGGCATGGCGGACGGCGGCGTGGACCTCGCGGCGGCGGCGCGGGAACTGGTCACCGAGGCGGCCCGGTTCGCCGGGTTCGGCTGGATGCGGGCGACCTCGGGGAACCTCTCGGTCGTACTCGGGCGCGACCCGCTGCGGCTGGCCGTGACCGCCTCCGGGGGCGACAAGGGCGAGCTGACCGCCGGGGACATCGTCCTGGTCGACGCCGTCGGCCGGCTGCTCCCGTCACCTGGCGCCGGTTCGGCGACGGCCGCCGCGAGCCCGTCCCGCCCGGCCGCGGCCCGCCCCGGCCCGCGGCCGTCCGCGGAGGCGGCGCTGCACGCGCGGCTGGCGGCGGCGACCGGGGCAGGGGCGGTCGTTCACCTGCACACCCTCGCCAGCGTCCGGGCCGCGGGCCGTCACCCAGGCGGGCTGGAGCTCGCGGGCCTGGAGATGCTCAAGGCGCTGGGCCGGCCGGCCGACGGACCGGCCACCCGGCTGCCCGTCATCCAGAACAGCCAGGACATGACCGTGCTCGGCGACGCGGCCCTCGCCGCGCTGGAGCCGGCCGTGCCGGCGCTGCTCGTGGCCGGCCACGGCCTCTATGCCTGGGGCGAGGACCTGCGGTCCGCCCGCCGGCACGCGGAGGCGGCCGACTGGCTGTGCGCCCTGGTGACCGACGGCTAGCCCAGCTCGCCCCAGTACCCGGGGACGCTGCCGTTACCCGAGACGCTGCCGTTACCCGGGGACCCTGCCGTTACCCGAGACGCTGCCGTTGCCCGGGACGCCGCCGTCAGCGGGTGAACGGCGAGGCCGGCAGCCGCGCGCCCTGTTCGGTGATCAGGGCGTCGACCAGGCCCGCCGGGGTGACGTCGAACGCCGGGTTGTGCGCGCGGGCGCCCGGTGGGGCGACGCGGCGGCCGGCGACGAGAAGGACCTCGTCATCCGGGCGCTGCTCGATGGTCATGGCCGCGCTGCCCGCCGACTCCTCGTCGATGGTCGAGGCGCTGGCGGCGACGACGAACGGGACGCCGGCGTGCGCGCAGGCGAGTGCCACCCCGAGGGTGCCGATCTTGTTGGCGACGTCGCCGTTGGCGGCGATCCGGTCGGCCCCGACGATCGCGACGTCGACCAGCCCGCCGACGATGGCGCTGGCCGCGGCACCGTCGACCTGGACGCGGTAGTCGATGCCCGCCTGGGCCAGCTCCCAGGCGGTGAGACGGCTGCCCTGCAGCAGCGGGCGGGTCTCGTCCACGTAGACCAGCTCGACCCGGCCGCGGGCGTGCAGCTCGCGGATGATGCCGAGGGCGGTGCCCCAGGCGGCGGTGGCCAGCGCCCCGGTGTTGCAGTGGGTCAGCACCCGCAGCGGCCGGTCGCCGAGCCGGGCGAGGATCCAGTCGGCGCCGTGCCGGCCGATCGCCCGGTTCGCCCGCTCGTCGGCGTCGGCGAGCGCGCCGCCGACGGCGACGACGGCGTCGAGACCGTCGTCGATCCTGGCGTACGCCGCGTCGACGCCCTGCGCGAGCGCCACGGCGGTTGGCCTGGCCGCGCGCAGCCGGCCGACCGCCGCGGTGAACGTGGAGCCGTCCCAGCCCTCCCGGGCGGCTTGCACGATCGCGAGCGCGACGCCGTACGCCCCGGCGATCCCCAGCGCCGGCGCCCCCCGCACCGCGAGCCGGCGAATCGCGGCGATCAGGTCGTCGACCCGATGGATCTCAAGGTCGGCGAGCCGGTCCGGAAGCAGCGTCTGGTCCAGCAACCGGATCGAGCCGCCCGCCCACGCGACCGGCCGGAGCGCCGGGGCCGTCCGGTCCGCGGCGCGAGACCGGCGCGTGGCCGACGGGCCGCCCGGCCGGGGCACCGACACCGGGACGTCCGGTGTGGCGTTGCGTGGCGGCTGCGCGGGCGGGGGCGGCGGAGGCCACCGGTGCGGCGGCCGGGCGCTCGGACGGGCCGCCCGAGGCGGCGGCGGACCGTCCTCCGGTTCCGGGATCGACGGCTGCGGCATGGCGGCACTATGCGGACCGGGCCCTGGACGGGTCAAGGTGCGCGGTCCGCGCCCTCCTCGTGGGTAGCGTGGGTGCGCCGTTTGGGGGTGCCTTGACGACCGTTTCGCGCGGGCCGGACGATCGGTGCGGTGGGCCGGCCCGAACGGCCGGCCGGTGCCGCGGACCGAGGAGGCACGATGACCGCCCTGACGACCTGGTCGGCGAGCGACCCGACGACGACCACGGGCTCGACCGTCGACCGGCCCGAGATCGAGTCGGTGCTGCGCGCGCTCGGCTTTCGGCTGGAGCGCTGGCCGCTGGCGCCCGGGCTCGCGCCCGACGCGCCGGCCGAGGACGTGCTGGCCGCGTACCGCGACCTGATCGAGGGACTGGTGTCCGCGGAGGGCTTCGTCGAGGTCGACGTCGCCGCGCTGCACCCGACCGGGCAGCCGGCCTTCGCGGCGACGGCGGCGGCCGCCCGGGCGAAGTTCCTGGCCGAGCACACCCATGCCGACGACGAGGTCCGGTTCTTTGCCGCCGGGCGGGGCGTCTTCTACCTGCACACCCGGGACGAGGCCCGCGGCGAGGAGGTGCACGCCGTGCTGTGCGAGGCCGGCGACCTGCTCTTCGTCCCCGCCGGCACCACCCACTGGTTCGACATGGGCACGGAGCCCTCCTTCACCGCGGTCCGGTTCTTCCGTGACCCCGAGGGCTGGGTCGGCGACTTCACCGGCAGCGACCTCGCCACCCAATTCCCCGACTTCGACGCGCTCGCGGCCCAGGCGGACGCGGTCACGGCGGGGGCGTGACGGCCCCGGCCGGTCCTGAGCGTGCCGACGGCGTCACGGCGGTGGTCGTCGACATCGAGGGAACGACCAGCCCGACCGCGGCGGTGGTCGGGACGCTGTACCCGTATGCCCGGGCCCGGCTGGCCGGCTGGCTGGCCGGCCACCCGGACGACCCGCGGACCTGCCGGGCCGTCGCCCAGGTACGTGAGCTGCTCGGTGAGCCGGCCGCGGATCTCGCCCGCGTCACCGCCGCACTCGACGACTGGCTCGCGCGTGACGTGAAGGCCGCTCCGCTGAAAACGCTCCAGGGCCAGATCTGGGCGGCCGGCTTCGCCGCCGGCGAGCTGACCGGCGTGCTGTTCGGCGACGTCGCGCCCGCGCTGCGCCGCTGGCACGCTGCCGGCATCCGGCTGGCCGTCTACTCGTCCGGCTCGGCCGTCGCCCAGCGGGCCTGGTTCGGCCGCGCCGCCGCCCTCGACTCGGCCGGCCGGCCGAGTCCGGAGCGGCCCGATGATCTGGGCCCGTTGCTGACCGCGCATTTCGACCTGGACAACGCGGGGCCGAAGACAGCGGAGCGCTCGTACGCGCGGATCGCCGCCGTGTTGAATGCCCAGCCCGGCCGGCTGCTGTTCCTGACGGACCGGCCGGCCGAGCTCGATGCCGCGCGCGCCGCCGGCTGGCGGGTGGTCGGGGTCGCCCGGCCCGGCGAGCCCTATGCCGCGGCGCTCGCCGGCTACCCGCGGGTCTCGTCCTTCGCGGACCTGGCACTAACCGCGGCCTGACTGGACCAAGGCTCCCATGTTCGGGCCGGGCGCTCCGCCGGGCCGTGGCCCGCTGGGAATGCGCGCGAACGGCGCCTACTTAAAGAGGGCGTAATGCAACCGATTTCCAGAGCGACGATAGGACGCCTTGCCGGCCGGCCCTATCACCGGCGCTTCGGGTGGCCGAGTCGCGTGACGTTGCCTACATTGCGGCGGCGTGTGATTTCGGTGACAGCGCCACCGAGCGTATGCGAGCGGTGCACGGGTCGAAACTCACGTCGGTGCTCCCACCACAGCCGGCCGTTCCTGTGGGATGGTCGAGGAGAACGACGCGGAAACGAGCGCACACTCTGGCAGACGGCGGAGCGCACCTGTCCCGGCGGGGCCGCTGGAAGCCTTGGTACATATGTGGAGAGGAATTGTGACCGCGAACACTTTCGCCACCACTGACAGCCCGGCGGAGGGCGGCGTCTACCGGCACCGCGTCCTGGTCATCGGCTCCGGGTTCGGTGGGCTGTTCGCCGCGCAGGCACTGCGAAGTGCCTGGGCCGACGTCACCCTGGTCGCGAAGACCTCCCACCATCTGTTCCAGCCGCTGCTTTACCAGGTGGCGACGGGCATCCTGTCAGAGGGCGAGATCGCTCCGCCGACCCGCGAGGTGCTGCGTCGTCAGCGCAATGCCCGGGTCGTGCTCGGCGAGGTCACCAACATCGACCTGGCCGAGCGGACCGTCACGTCCGAGCTGATCGGCCGCACGACGGTGCACCACTACGACAGCCTGATCGTGGCCGCCGGCGCCGGACAGTCCTATTTCGGCAACGATCAGTTTGCTGAGCATGCGCCAGGCATGAAGAGCATCGACGACGCTCTCGAGCTGCGCGGCCGGATTCTCGGGATGTTCGAGCTGGCCGAGGCGTCGACCGACCCGGCCGATATCGAGCGGCTGCTCACCTTCGTCGTCGTCGGTGCGGGCCCCACCGGTGTGGAGATGGCCGGCCAGATCGCCGAGCTCGCCCACCGGACGCTGCGCCGGGATTTCCGGAACATTGATCCCCATAAGGCGCGCATTGTCCTGTTGGACGCCGCGCCCGCCGTGCTCCCCGCGTTCGGCGACAAGCTCGGTGACTACGCCGTGAAGCGGCTGGAGAAGCTGGGCGTCGACGTACAGCTCGGCGCGATGGTCACCGACGTCGACGCGACCGGCATCGAGGTCAAGGACGCGGGCGGCGGCAAGCGGCGGATCGAGTCGGTCTGCAAGGTATGGGCCGCCGGTGTGCAGGCCAACCCGCTCGGCAGGCAGCTGGCCGACCAGTCGGGCGCCAAGCTCGACCGGGCCGGCCGGGTCGAGGTCGAGCCGGACCTGACGCTGCCCGGCTACCCCGAGGTGTACGTCGTCGGCGACATGATCTCGCTGAACAGGCTGCCCGGGGTCGCCCAGGTGGCCATTCAGGGTGGTCGGCACGCCGCGCGCGACATCCGGGCCCGGATCAACGGCCGGCAGACCGGAAAGAAGTTCAAGTACCACGACAAGGGCAGCATGGCGACGATCTCGCGGTTCAGCGCGGTCGCCAGCATCGGCCGGCTGAAGCTGACCGGCTTCGTCGCCTGGCTGATGTGGCTCGCCGTGCACCTCGTCTACATCATCGGGTTCAAGCACCGGGTCACGACGCTGCTGCACTGGGCGGTCAGCTTCGTCGGGCGGGGCCGTTCGGAGCGGACGGTCACCCACCAGCAGATCTTCGCCCGGACGGCGATCAGCCGCCTCGGTGAGGATTTCGCGCCGACGTTGCCGCCGAGCCCCGATGGACGTCCGTCCTGGCGCGGGAACGTCAGCGCCCTCGTTCCCGGGCCGTCGGAGCCCGCGGACGCCAAGGAGCCTGAACCAGCGGCCTCCAGCGCAGTCTGATCGTCTTCTCGACCCAGGGCTCGCGGGGCTCTCGAGCCCCGCGAGCCTGGGTGGTGGGACCTGGTCTCGTCGTCCCACCTCGCGGTGGCTCGCGGGTGTTGTCTGAGGACCAGGGGAGCGGCCTGGTGCACACCAAGGGCCGACCGCGCCGGAGACGGCAGTGGCCTCCCGACGCCCGTGCTGACGCGGGTTCCGCCGGGACCAGATATTGCCTTGACGCCTTTCGGCCGGGGCGCGACGCTCGCCAGCACGGGAATACCCGGCAGAGGCCGTTCGCTGCGCTCTAGGGAATTCGGTGCCCAGGCCGCGGTCGGTGTCGGCCGTGGACCGGTTGGTGTGTGAGACCGTCTGTAGGCGGAGAGACCCGACCCCGGACCGCCTCGCCCTCGAATCGGAGAGTCTCGTCGCCGTGACATCGTCGCCAGCCGTGCAGCCGGCCGCTTCGCCGGCCGTCGGCTCCGGCGAGTCGGCCGCGTCCGCCGACGCGGTTGACCCGATGGACGCCCCGAATCGGCCGGCTGCCAGCGGCCTCAAGCCGTCCGAGCGCTCCGGGCGGCCGGACCGGAAGCGCCGGCCTGGGCACTCCGGCGGCGAGACCGGGGCGGGCCGCGGGCCAGCGGCCCGGCGGGAGCGGGATGGTGGGCGGCCCGTCGAGTTGGGCGCCGCCGAACGCACGGAGCTCGCTGGCCTGTCGGCCCGGCTGCCGGCGCTCATGCTGCGCGATGGGCATCGGCTGGCGCGCCGGCTCGACGCGGTCCGCCACGATCCGGACGCCGAGTCGCGGGCGCGCACGATCCCCGCGATCACCGATGAGGTCGAGACAGCCGAGATCAGGGTCGCGCTACGCCGGGACGCGGTGCCAGCGCTGAAGTACCCGGCCGAACTGCCCGTCAGCCAGCGCAAAGACGAGATCCTCGCGGCTATCCGGGATAACCAGGTCGTCATCGTCGCTGGCGAGACCGGATCGGGAAAGACGACCCAGATCCCGAAGATCTGCCTGGAGCTCGGCCGCGGCGTCACCGGCCTGATCGGGCACACACAACCCCGCCGGCTGGCCGCCCGGACGGTCGCCGACCGCATCGCCGAGGAGACCGGCGCCGGGAGCCTGGGCGGGATCATCGGCTACCAGGTGCGGTTCACCGACCAGGTCGGCGACGACACCCTGGTCAAGCTGATGACGGACGGCATCCTGCTCGCCGAGCTTGGTACCGACCGGTTGTTGCGGCAGTACGACACTCTGATCATCGACGAGGCGCACGAGCGCAGCCTCAACATCGACTTCATTCTCGGCTACCTGCGCCGGATCCTGCCGCGCCGGCCGGACCTGAAGGTCGTCATCACGTCGGCGACGATCGAGACAGAGCGGTTCTCCCGGCATTTCGGCGACGCACCGATCATCGAGGTGTCCGGGCGTACCTACCCGGTCGAGGTCCGCTACCGGCCGGTGGTCGACCCCGACGACCCGGAGGCGGACCCGGACCGGGATGTCATCACCGCGATCTGCGACGCCGTCGACGAGCTGTCGGCCGAGGGGCTGGGCGACGTCCTGGTGTTCCTGTCCGGTGAGCGGGAAATCCGGGACACCGCGGACGCCCTCGCGCGCAGGCCGAGCAAAGAGCTGCTGCCGCGCGAGATCCTCCCGTTGTACGCGCGGCTGTCCACGGCCGAGCAGCACCGGGTCTTCCAGCCGCATCCGGGCCGCCGCATCGTGCTCGCGACGAACGTCGCCGAGACCTCGCTGACCGTTCCTGGCATCAAGTACGTGGTCGACGCGGGCACCGCGCGGGTCTCCCGGTACAGCCACCGCCTCAAGGTCCAGCGGTTGCCGATCGAGCCGGTGTCGCAGGCGTCGGCGAACCAGCGAGCCGGCCGATGCGGACGGACGTCCGACGGCATCTGCGTCCGGCTCTATGCCGAGGACGACTTCGACGCCAGGCCCGAGTACACCGATCCGGAGATCCTGCGCACGAACCTCGCGTCGGTGATCCTCTCGATGGCGTCGCTCGGGCTCGGCGAGGTGGCCGACTACCCGTTCCTCGACCCGCCCGACCCGCGCCAGGTCACCGACGGCCTGGCCCTGCTGCACGAGCTCGGCGCCTTCGAGGCGGTCCGCCCCAGCCGGGCCTCGGCTCCGGTCGCACCCGTCACCCCGGCCGCGCCCGCCGGCCCGGCGGCACCCGCCGGCTCGGCAGGGTCGGTGGACCCGGCGGAGAGAGCCGGCGAGGGCCGGACGCCGCGCCTGACGCCACTCGGGCGGCGGCTTGCCCGGCTGCCGATCGACCCGCGGCTCGCCCGGATGATCCTGGCCGCCGACGAGCAGGGCGCGCTGGCCGAGGTCCTGATCATCACGGCGGCGCTCGCGGTCGGCGACGTCCGGGAACGGCCCGCGGACGCCCAGCAGGCCGCGACCGAGAAACACGCACGGTTCACCGAGCCGACCTCGGACTTCCTCGGCTACCTGAACCTGTGGAACTACCTGCGGGAAAAGGCCGCCGAACTGAGCTCGAACCAGTTCCGCCGGCTGTGCCGCGCCGAGTACCTGCATTACCTGCGGGTCCGGGAGTGGCAGGACGTCCACAGCCAGCTGCGCCAGGCGGCCCGGTCTCTCGGCCTGTCCACCAACTCGGCTCCGGCCAGCCCGCAGCAGGTGCACTCCGCGCTGCTCACCGGGCTGCTCTCGCACATCGGCCTGTTCGACCCGGAGAAGCGTGACTACGCGGGGGCCCGCGGCGCCCGGTTCGCGGTGTTTCCCGGCTCCGCGTTGTTCAAGAAGCCGCCGCGCTGGGTCGTCGCCGCCGAGCTGGTCGAGACCTCCCGGCTGTGGGGCCGCGTCGCGGCGAAGATCGAGCCGGAGTGGGTCGAGCCGCTGGCCGGGCATCTGATCCGCCGGTCCTACAGCGAGCCGCACTGGTCGCGCCGGTCCGCTGCCGTGCTCGCCACCGAGAAGGTGACGCTGTACGGCGTGCCGATCGTCGCCGCCCGGTCGGTGAACTACAGCGGGATCGACCCGGCGCTGTGCCGGGAACTGTTCATCCGGCACGCCCTCGTCGAGGGTGACTGGGAGACGAAGCACGCGTTCTTCGCCGAGAACAGCCGGCTGCTTTCGGACGCGGCGGATCTGGAGCACCGTGCCCGCCGCCGCGACATCGTCGTGGACGATCAGACGATCTTCGATTTCTATGACGCGCGGATTCCGGTGGACGTCGTCTCGGGGCGGCATTTCGACGCCTGGTGGAAGAAGACTCGTCCGCGCACGCCCGGCCTGCTCACGTTCGACCCGGCGATGTTGGTCTCGGAGACCGCCAAGGGAGTGCGGGCGGACGATTTTCCGGACTCCTGGCCGGCCGGCCGCGACGGCGAGCACCGGGTCTCGCTGACCTACCAGTTCGAGCCCGGCTCGGCGGCCGACGGCGTGACCGCGCACATTCCGCTCGCCATCCTCAACCAGGTCGAGCCGGACGGCTTCACCTGGCAGGTGCCCGGACTGCGCGAGGACCTGGTCACCGAGCTGATCCGGTCGCTGCCGAAGGCCCTGCGGCGCAGCTACGTGCCCGCTCCGAACTACGCCCGCGCGGTGCTGGGGCGGGTCGGTCCCGCCGACGGCCCGCTGCTGGCTGTCCTCGAACGCGAGCTCAACCGGATCGGCGGTGGCACCACCGTGTCCCGCGCCGACCTGGACCTCGACCGGCTGCCGCCGCACCTGCGGATCACCTTCCGGGTCTATGACGGGACCGGCGGCCGGCGGACCGGCGGCGGACAGGCCGACGACGACGGACAGGCTGGCCGGGACGGCGGCGGAGATCGTCGCCAGAAGTCGGCCGAGTCGGCGCGGCGGACCCTTGCCGAGGGCAAGGACCTCGACGAGCTGAAGCGCACACTGGCGCCCAAGCTCACCGCGGCGGTGTCGGCGGCCGGCGGCAACCTGGAACGCACCGGCCTGACCGGCTGGGGCGACCTCGGCACCATCCCGCGCACCGTCGAGCGCAGAGCGGGCCGCCACCAGGTCCGCGGCTTCCCGGCGCTGGTGGCCGAGCCCGGCGGGGTGGCGCTGCGGGTGCTGGCGACCGAGGCGGACGCGGCCCGCGCCCACCCGCTCGGCACCCGCGCGCTGCTGCTCGCCTCCGTCGCGTCCCCGATCCGGTACATCAACACCCAGCTGTCCAACGCGACCAAGCTGGCGCTGCGCCACCACCCGCATGACAGCGTCGGCGCGCTGCTCGACGACGCCATCGCGGCGGCGGCCGACGCGCTGATCGCCGAGGCAGGCGGCCCGGTCTGGGACGAGGCCGGCTTCGAGCGCCTTCGCGACGAGGTGCGCGCCGAGCTGCCCGAGCGCTCCCTCGCCGTCGTCCGGGCCGCCGAACGGGTGCTGACGTTGGCGCACGACGTCGAGACCCGGATCGACGCCCTGACAGGTCGTCCGACCGCCGGTCGGGCGTCGGCGCGTCCGGTGCAGCTGACCGACCTGCGGTCGCTCGGCTCGGCGTTCGCCGCCGCTCAGGGCGGCAAGGCGCAGGGCGGTAAGGCTCAGAGCGCGAAGGCCCAGAACGGAAGGGCCCAGGGCGCCGCGAACCTGAGCCCCGCGCTCACGGCGAGCATCGAGGACCTGCGCCGCCAGCTCGCCGAGCTGATCTATCCCGGTTTTCTCGCCGGCGCCGGTGCCGACCGCCTCGACGATCTGGCCCGGTACCTGACGGGCGCCCTGCGCCGGCTCGACCGGCTCCCGGCCGATGCCACCGCCGAACAGCCGAAGCTCGCCAAGGTCACCCGGGTTCGGACCGCCTACGACGAGCTGGCGGCCGATCTTCTCCCGCCCGGGACCGCGCCCGGCCCCGACCTGACCCGGCTCCGCTGGATGATCGAGGAACTGCGGATCAGCCTCTTCGCGCAGACCCTCCGCACCCCGTACCCCGTCTCGGAGGAGCGCCTCTACCGGTCCATGGACGAACTCGCCCCCTGATCAACCTGATCAGGGGCGCCGACTAGATCATGGCGCGGAACTCGTGCCGCCGGCCTTGGCGGTCGGTAGCGTCCCGATCGGGGTCTACCCGGGAGGTACTGGTGCCGACGGCGGCCGTGAACGGGATCGAGATCTACTTCGAGCGACATGGCGAGGGGCCGCGCCTGCTGTTCGTCAACGGGTCAGGGGCGACCCTGGAACGGTTGGGCCCGCTGTTGGACATCCTGGCGGCCCAGTTCGACCTGCTGGCCCATGACCAGCGGGGCCTCGGGAAGACGGAGATTCCGCCAGACCCCTACTCGATGGCTGACTACGCGGCCGACATCGCCGGCCTGCTCGACCATGTCGGCTGGGACAGCTGTCGGGTGATGGGCGTCAGCTTCGGCGGGATGGTCGCGCAGGAGTACGCGGTGACCTGGCCGAAGCGGGTCGAGCGGCTCGCGCTGCTGTGCACGTCGCCCGGCGGGGTTAGCCGTTCGTCCTACCCGCTGCACGAGCTGGAGCGCCTCGACCCGGCGGAACGCGCCGCCCGGGCCACCCAGCTGCTCGACAGCCGGTTCACGCCCGAATGGCTCGCCGAGCATCCGGGCGACCGGATGATGGTCGAGGGCTTCGCCGGCGGCGGGATGACGGCCGGGCTGAGCGAGGAGCAGCGTCGGGGCGCGGCCGCGCAGCTGGACGCCCGCCGCTTTCACGACGTCTTCGACCGGCTCGACCGGATCACCTGCCCCACCCTGGTCGCGGCCGGCCGCTACGACGGCATCGCGCCCGTCTCCAACAGCGAGGCGATCGTCGCCGCCATCCCGGGCGCCGAGCTGCGCGTCTATGACGGCGGCCACGCCTTCTTCGCCCAGGACCCGGCGGCCCTCCCGGAGGTGCTCGCGTTCCTGGACGGCGACCAGGCCGCCGGCGCAACAGGATGATCGCCGTTTCAGGGGCGGCGCGCCGATCCGGGAGGCCTCGGCGGTCAGCGCACGTGCAGCCGCTTCAGCACGCCCAGGGTGTGGGTGAGCACCGTGGCATAGCGTTCCTGGCTCAGGTAGCTCGGCGGGTCGAAGCCGAGCAGACGCTGGCTGGCGACGGTCTGCGGCTCGGTGAGCTTGAGCAGGCCGTCCGCGCCGTGCCGGCGGCCGAGACCGGATGACTTCATCCCGCCCATGGGCGCGCCCTGCGAGCCGTAGGTCGCCGCGTACCCCTCGTTGACGTTGACGGTGCCCGCCTCGATCCGGGCCGCGACCGCGCGGGCCCGCCCGACGTCGCGGCTCCAGACGCTGGCGTTCAGGCCGTACTCGGTGTCGTTGGCCGCGGCGACGGCCGCTTCGTCACCGTCCACCGGATAGACCGCGACGACGGGCCCGAACGTCTCGTCCCGGTAGAGCGCCATGCCCGGGGTCACGTCGGTGACCACGGTCGGCTCGTGGAACAGCGGGCCGAGGTCCGGCCGAGCCTTCCCGCCGACGAGGACGGTCGCGCCCTTGCTGACGGCGTCGTCCAGGTGCGCGCGCACCGCGTCGAGCTGGCGCCGGTAGGTCAGTGAGCCGACGTCCGCGGTGTAGTCGAGCGCGGCGCCGAGCCGCAGGCCCTCGACCTCGGTGACGAAGGCTTTGACGAACGCGTCGTGGACCGGCCGGTCCACGTAGATCCGCTCGATCGAGACGCACAGCTGACCGGCGTTGCTGAAGCAGGCCCGGATAGCGCCCTTCGCCGCCTTCGTGACGTCCGCGTCGGCGAGCACGACCATGGGGTTCTTCCCGCCGAGCTCCAACGAGCAGCCGACCAGCCGTGCCCCGGCCCGCGCGGCGATCGCCCGGCCGGCGGCGGTGGAGCCGGTGAACGCGACGAAGTCCGCGCAGTCGATGAGCGGGTCGCCGACGACGTCGCGGCTGCCCACCACGATCTGCCAGACACTCGGCGGCAGGCCGGCCTCGATCGCGAGCGAGCGCAGCCACAGCGCCGAGAGCGCCGTCTGCGTGTCCGGCTTCTGGACGACCGCGTTGCCCGCCACCAGCGCGGGCAGCACGTCGTCCGACAGCGCGAGCGGGTAGTTCCACGGCGTGATCACGCAGACGACGCCCTTGGGGCGTCTCGCCTCGATGGCCCGGGTAAGGACCGGGAACGCACCGGCTCGACGCTTCGGCGCGAGCAGCCGGGGCGCGCGCCGGCCGAAGTACAGGGCACAGACCGCGGTCTCCAGCACCTCCTCGAAGGCGTGCGCACGGGCCTTGCCGGTCTCCCACTGCAGGATGTCGAGCACCTCGTCCTGCCGGCTCAGCACCAGGTCGTGCAGCCGGATCAGCACGGCGGCCCGGTCCCGGACCGGAGTCGCGGCCCAGATCGGCTGCGCGGTCCGCGCCGCGGCGTAGGCCGCGGCCACGTCGCCGGTGGTCGCCTGCGGCAGCGAGACCAGCGGCTCGCCGGTGAACGGGGCCGGCACGTCGACCGCCTCGCCGGTGGCGGTGATGCCGTCGACCAGTTGCTTGAGCAGTACCGGGTCGAGCCGGCGTGCCGGCCCGGTGGCGGCGAGCGTCCTCTCGTCGCCCTGCGCCGAGGCGGTGCTCGCTGGCGTCGTGGCGGTCATTGCTCCTCCAGACAGGCCGGCCCGGGTGGGGCGACGGGTGCGCCTCCGGGCAGAAGCGACGGGCGCGCCGGCCGCGTCGAGCGGCTCTACCGGACGGTAACCACATCTCGCGACCAACGCCACGCCCGCCGCCGTGCCCGGCGGCCGCTTCCGCGACCCACCAGCCTGACCTCTAGCTTGCCCTGCCCCTACCCACCCGGATCCCCGGATCGGGCGTCCAGACGCGGATGGCCCGCGAGCCGGCGCACGACCGCGGCCGAGGCGATCGCGTGACCGGCGGCGTTCGCGTGCACCCGGTCACTGGCGAAGATCTCCGGATCGGACGTCCGCGGATGGTGGTGGGTGTCGACATGCAGCCCGCCGACCTGAGCCGCCACGGCCGCGGTGATCCGGTCGAGCTCGTCGAACCGGTCGGTCATCGTGGCCGCGAAACGCGGCGACGCGACCCCGGACCGGGCCAGGTCGAACATGCCGACGGTCACCACCAGGACCCCGTGATCCGCGAGCGGCCCGGCGATCTCCAGCAGTCCCTGCCAGGCCCGGTCGGGGGTGTAGTCGGGCCGCAGCGCGTCGTTCCCGCCGGCGACCAGCAGCACGAGGTCGGGCCGGAAGCTCAGCGCCGCCGGCAGCTGGCCGTCGCGCACGTCCCGCAGGCTGGCCCAGGGGGCGCCCAGGTTGCGGTACCGGAAGCCGGGCCGTTCCAGCGCGGCGGCCACCCGGTCGGCGAAGCACTGGTCCCGGTAGCCGGGCCGCGGCTCGCGCACGCCCGCGGCGACGCTGTCGCCCAGCACGGCCAGCCGCCGCCACGGCGCGCCGCGCAACAGCCGTGCCTCGGCCGCGGGGGAGAGGCAGTCGGGATCCGCGCGTTCCAGGGTGTCGTCGAGGACGGTCATACAGCGGCCCCAGGGGTGGCCGGGGCGGCGGCGGTTTCATCGACGGCCACGCGCGGCGCGGGCGGGATCCGGCCGGGGCTGGCCGAACCGGGCCGGGGGCCGCGCAGCCGCAGGCCCACGACGGCCACGGCGGCGCACAGCGCGGCCATCAGCCAGTAGACGTCCCGGAACGGGGCGAGACCGCCCGCCGGCCGGTCCAGCAGCAGCGCCGTCGCGGCGACGCCGAGCGAGCCGCCGACCTGACGGGCGGCGACGTTCAGGCCGACCGCCGCTGCGAACCGGCGAGGTTCGACGGCGAGCGCGGCCGCGCTGGACACTCCTACGCTGGCCGCGCCGATCCCGGCGCCGAGGCCGAACCCGGCCGGCAGCCAGACGGTCGCGAAATGCGCGCCCGCCGGCAGCCACAGCGCGAGCGCGCCCGCGGTGAGCGCGATGGCCGAGCCGCCGCCGACGACCAGCGCCCACGGGGGCGGCTGCCGTCGCGACCGGTTGACGCCGATGCCGACCAGTGCGGCCCAGCCGGCCGCCGGCGTCATCGCGAAGCCCGCCGTCAGCACCGAGTAGTGCCAGACGTTCACCAGGACCAGCACGCCGAGCAGCAGCGACGCGTACAGCGCCGCGCCGAACAGCGCCGAGATGACGTTGGCTGCCGCGTAGACCGGGCTGCGCCACAGGTCGACCTCGATGGCCGGAGCCGGCTGGCGCGCCGACCGGCCCGTCGCGGCGGCGACGGCGAGCGCGCCGCCGAGCAGGCAGCCGAGGGTGGCCGGGCTCGCCCAGCCCCAGCGCTCGGCCTCGGTCAGCCCGAGCACGACGGCCCCGATGCCGGCGGCCAACAGGACGGTCGCGACCGGATCCGGAACGCGGCGCTCGCCGGCCTGACCGGCGGCTGCCGGTGGCGCGGCCGGCAGCCGGGCGGCGCGTTCGAGCAGCCACAGCCCGATCGGCAGGTTCACACAGAACAGGGCCCGCCAACCGACCACGTCGACGAGCACGCCACCCAGGGCCGGGCCGGCCACTGCCGCGAGCCCGGCCGACGCGCTCCACAGCCCGATGGCGGCGGCCCGCCGCTCCGGCGCCGTGTCGGCGAGCACGATCGCGAACGACGCCGGGATCAGGAGTGCCGCGCCGACGCCCTGGACGGCGCGGGCCACCAGTAGCACCGAGAGCGTCGGCGCCACGGCCGCGAGCAGCGAGGCCAGCGTGAACAGCACCGCGCCAGCCACGAACAGCCGGCGGCGGCCGAACAGGTCGGCCAGCCGCCCGGCGGGCGCGAGCAGTGCCGCGAACGGAACCCCGTACAGCGTGACGACCCAGGACACCGAGGTCACGCCGACGTGGAAATGGCTGCTGAGGCTGGGGACGGCCAGGTTGGTGATCGTCGCGTCCAGGAAGGCGAGGAACGAGCCGCCGCAGGCGATCAGCAGCGACGTCCGTGCCCGCGGCCGGGCCGTCGGGGGTGCCTGCCGAGCTGGCGGGGCCGGCGAGTCCGGCGGGGCCGGCCGCGGCGACGACGTCGCGGCGGGCGGCGTGGAGGGGGTCGGCGAGCTCATGGACCGCAACTTAGCGACCGAACGTTCGTACTTCAAGAGCGAACGATCGGTCGGTATGCTCGCTGCGTGACCGGCCGCCGCTCTGCCGCCGACGCGCTGGAGACCCGCGCGGCGATCCTGCGCCGTGCCGCGGACGTCGCGTCCGTCGAGGGCCTGGATGGCGTGACGATCGGCCGGCTGGCCGCTGACCTGCAGATGAGCAAGTCGGGCGTGATCGGTCACTTCGGCACCAAGGAGCAGCTCCAGCTCGCCGCGCTCGACTACGCCGCCGAGCGGTTCCGGGTACGGGTCTGGGAGCCGGTTCACCATCTGCGACCGGGCCTCGAGCGGCTGCTCGGCGTCTGCGCCTCCTGGACAGCCCATGCCGCCGCGCCCGAGTTCGTCGGCGGCTGCTTCATCGCGGCGACCAGCTACGAGTGGGACGGTCGGCCCGGCTCGGTCCATGACGCGCTGGCCGCCGTCACGGACCGGTGGCGGCGCACCCTCGCCGGCGAGATCAAGAGGGCCATCGCCGCGGGAGACCTCGCCGCGGACCTGAACCCGGACGCGCTGGTGTTCAGCCTGGAGTCGCTCGCCGCCGGTATCAATCCCGCGCGGCAGCTCCATGGCGACACCGAGGCCGACACCTGGGCGCTGCGCGCGATGCACACCCTGCTCGGTGTTCCCGCCCCGACCGTCGCGGCCACCGCTTCTTGATCGCCGTTTCGGATTGAATACTGTATGAAATCTGGAAATCGTTTTCCGAAAGCCGGCTGGGTGTCGGCCGGGCTACGGGTAGCCAGTCTTTCGGCGCCGGATCGAGTGTAGCCGGGTCACGTTCCGCTCGGTGAGCGCGGATGCTCCTTGTTGTGACGTTCCCAACCTGCGGGGGCGTTGTGAACAACAGATTGCCGCGCCGCACGCCCCAGGTTCCCGCAGGTAGCGGGCCGCCCTGACTGGCGGGTGCGTGCCCGCGCGTGCCGGTGCCCGCGGCGCCGGACGGGCCGCCCTGGCGGACCACATTGCTGACGCAGACACAAGTGATTGACCGGGAACCGCCGTATCGGTACCAAATATTCCACCGCATTGGTGTCGGCGAGCGGGATGAACTCGGCCCGCGGCCGCCGGCGATTCGAGCACGCGCCTGCCCAGACGACTCCTGACCAGACCAGCGCCTGACCAGACAGCCCGCCTGCCCAGACGACCTGCCCGCTCTTCTCACTTCCCCCAGCCGACTCATTCGCACCCGCGTCCTGAGTCCCGAGCGCAATTCACATTCGTTTGCTCTGCGTCAAAGGCCCGCCGGAACACCGCCGGCGGGACGACCTGCGTTTCCCGCGTTCCACCAGCCCTGAGAGGTCACCGTGTACCCACGACCAGCGGCACCACCACCGGCGCCAGGCGCCGGCCCAGCGCCCATCGATCACGACTTCACCCGCCTCGGCGTAGCCGCGCGCGGAATGACCAGGCAGGTTCGGCGAAGCTCCGGCCGGCTCGGTGGCGGCGGCGGACTTCTCGGTTCGGCCCCGCGTGTACGGAAGGAGCACCTCGCCCGATGAGAATTGGTGTCGTACACGAGACCGCCGCGGGGGAACGCCGGGTCGCGTTGATCCCGCAGGAGGTCGACGGGCTGCGCAAGGCCGGCCACGAGGTGCTCGTCGAGACGGGCGCCGGCGTGGCGGCCGGTTTCCCGGACGCCGCCTACGCCGAGCGCGGCGCCGTGATCGCCTCGGCCACGGACGTCCTCGGCGCCGAGGTCGTGCTCTTCGTTCGCGCGCCGGGGTCGGACCCGACCCTCGCGGACGCGCTGCTCGCCTGGCTGCGGCCGGGGCAGGTGACCGTCGGCCTCGCCGACCCGCTGGGCGCTCCCGCGGCCGCGGCGGCGCTCGCGACCGCCGGGATCACGAGCTTCGCGCTCGATCTGCTGCCACGGATCACCCGGGCGCAGGCCATGGATGTGCTGAGCTCACAGGCCACGCTGGCTGGCTACAAGGCCGCGCTGCTGGCCGCCAGCAGACTGAACAAGATCTTCCCGATGCTGACGACGGCCGCCGGCACGCTGCCGCCCGCGCGGGCACTGGTGATCGGCGCCGGCGTCGCCGGGCTGCAGGCGATCGCGACCTGCAAGCGGCTCGGCGCGGTCGTCTCCGCGTACGACGTCCGCCCGGCCGCCCGGGAACAGGCCGAGAGCGTCGGTGCGACCTTCGTGGACCTCGGGCTGGACGCCGCGGACGCCGAGACCACGGGCGGCTACGCCGCCGCCCTGGGCGAGGACTTCTACCGCCGCCAGCGCGAGGCGCTCGGCAAGGTGGTCGCCGCCAGCGACATCGTGATCACAACCGCGCAGGTACAGGGCGTGCGGGCGCCGATCCTGGTCACCGCCGAGATGGTCCACGCGATGGCCCCGGGCTCGGTCGTCGTCGACCTGGCCGCCGCGCAGGGCGGCAACTGCGAGCTGTCCGAGCCGGACACCGAGGTCGACGTCGACGGCGTGACGCTGCTCGCGCCGACCAACCTGCCCGCGACGGTTCCCGCGCACGCCAGCCGGCTGTACGCGAAGAACCTCACGAACTTCCTGAAGCTGCTGATCGTCGACGGCGCGGTCCGCCTCGACCTCGACGACCCGATCATCGCCGACACGCTCGTCACCCATGACGGCGAGGTCGTTGCTCCCCGGGTGCGTGAACGTCTCGGCCTCGCCGCCGTCTCACCCGCGCCGCCAGCCACGCCGGCTGGGCCAGCCACGCCATCCGAGGCGGCCACGCCGGCCGAGCCGGCAGGGCCCGCGGCGGGCCAGGCAACCGACGTCCCGACCACGGCTGGGAGCTGAGCCATGTCCACCGCGATCGAGAGCGGTCTCTACGTTTTCCTGCTGGCGAGCTTCGTCGGCTTCGAGGTGATCCGGCGGGTCCCGCCGCTGTTCCACACCCCGTTGATGTCGCTGACCAACGCGGTCGCCGGCATCTCCCTGGTCGGCTCGCTGGTGATCGCCGGCTCCGACAAGGGCGTCGTGTCGACGCTGCTCGGCACGATCGCCGTCACCGCGTCGACGATCAACGTCGTCGGTGGCTTCCTGATCACTGACCGGATGCTGAAGATGTTCCGCCCGCGTGGGGCGGCGCCCAAGGACGCGCCCGCCGCTGGCCCGAGCGCCTGGGACTGGCTGCGCTCCAGGGTTACGCGTACCTCGACGGCTTCCGCCGCGACGCCGGAGGTCGGCCGATGAACGACTACATCATCCCGCTGTGCTACGTCGCGGCCGGAGGGCTGTTCATCGTCGGCCTGAAGGGGATCACCCAGCCGAAGACAGCCCGGCGCGGCCTGCGCGCCGCCGAGGCCGGCATGCTGCTGGCGGTCGTCGGCACGCTGCTGCACAAGGAGATCGTCGACTTCAAGTGGATCATCCTGGCGTTCGTCGTCGGGTCCACGATCGGCGCGCTCATGGCGGTCTTCGTCCCGATGACGGCGATGCCGCAGCGGATCGCGCTCTCCCACGCGTTCGGCGCGCTGGCGGCCGGCCTGGTCGGTACCGCCGAGTACTACAACCACCAGCCCGAGATCGGCGCGTTCACGATGACCGCGATCACGCTGGAGGTGCTGCTCGGCTTCCTGACCTTCACCGGCAGCCTCATGGCTTTCGGCAAACTGCACGAGATCCTGCCCGGCCGACCGCAGGTCTACCGCGGGCAGAACGTCGTGAACCTCGGGACGCTGGCACTGGCCGTCGCGGCGGGCGTCTGGCTCATCACCGACCCGTCGAAGACCTTCCTGTTCCCGGTGGTCGCGGTGCTCGCGGCGGCGTTCGGCGTCATGCTGATCGTCCCGATCGGCGGCGCTGACATGCCGACCGTCATCTCGCTGCTGAACTCCTACGCGGGCCTCTCGTCGGTCGCGATGGGATTCGCCCTGGACAACAAGGCGCTCATCATCGCCGGTGCCCTCGACGGCTCGGCCGGCCTGCTGCTGTCGATCATCATGTGCCGGGCGATGAACCGCTCCTTCACGAACGTGCTCTTCGGCGCGTTCGGCCAGGCGGACACCTCGGCGGCCGCCGGCGGTGTCATCGAGGAACGGCCGGTCCGCAGCGCCACCACCGAGGAGGCGGCGATGCTGCTGGAGACGGCCCGCTCGGTCATCATCGTCCCCGGCTACGGCCTCGCCGTCGCCCAGGCGCAGCACCGGATCCGGGAGCTCGCCGACGCGCTGACCCGCAACGGCGCCGAGGTCCGCTTCGCCATCCACCCGGTCGCGGGCCGGATGCCCGGCCACATGAACGTGCTGCTCGCCGAGGCGGACGTCCCCTACGACCAGATCCTCGACATGGACGAGATCAACGCGGATTTCGCCCAGACCGACATCGCGCTGGTCGTCGGGGCGAACGACGTGACCAACCCCGCCGCCCGCACGAACAAGGACAGCCCCATCTACGGCATGCCGATCCTCGACGTCGAGTCCGCCCGCACCGTCATGGTCGTCAAACGCGGCATGAAGGCCGGATTCGCCGGCGTCGAGAACGAGCTCTACTACCAGGACAAGACCCTCATGATCTTCGGTGACGCCAAGAAGGTCGCCGAAGGCCTCGTGCACGACCTCGAGGCAACAGTCAGCGCCTGACCCCCGCGCTGCCGGCCGGGTGGCATCGGGCAACGTCGCCCTGATGCCACCCGGCTCGTGGCCGCGCGGGCTGGCTTCCAGGGGTGCGGGCTGGCTTCCAGGGGGTCAGGCCGGCGCCGTCAGGTGGCGGCGCGCAGGGCGGCCAGGCCCAGGCGGTGCAGGAGGTCGGCCATCCGGGCGCGGCCGAGGCGGGCCGCGCCGCCGGTGGCGCTGTACGGGGTGGAGTTGAGCAGGCCGAAGGTCGCGTGGACGGTGGCCCGGGCCGCGTCCTCGGCAAGCTCCGGGTCGCGGGCGCGCAGCTGCGCGACCCAGAGCTCCACATACCTGCGCTGCAGCCGGCGCACCAGGCGGGCCGCCGTCTCGTCCATGCTGGCGAGGTCCCGGTCCTGGATGCGGATCAGCTCGGGGGAGCCGAGCGCGAACGACACGTGCCAGCGCACCAGCGCGTCCAGGGCCTCGTCCGGGTCCGCCGCGGCGGTCGCCCGGACCGTGCCCTCGGCGAGCAGGCGCTCGCTGATCCCGACCAGCAGCTCGGTCAGGATGGCCTGCTTGCTCGGGAAATGCTTGTAGACCGCCGGTCCGGAGACGCCGGCCGCCGCCCCGATGTCGTTGATGCTGACCCCGTGGTAGCCCCGGTCGGCCATCAGCCGGGCAGCCGCGCCGAGCAGCTGCTCGCGCCGCGCACCCGCGGGCGCGGACGGTGTGGTCACCGGGAGAGCGGCGGGTGGCCCCGGCGCCGTGGACCGTTGCGCATCGACCGGTTCCGGGTCGCCGCCGGGCTGTGGCCCCGGTGGGGCGGCCTCGGCGCGGGTCGGATCGGCGCGCCCGGGCATGCAGGCACATTACCGCCTGTGCCGGCGGTCCCGGCCGCTCGGGTTAGCAGCCGCTAACCTCATCCGGCCAGGGTGAGCCGCCAGACCAGGTGCTCTGACTATCCCGATTCCGACAGGGCGGTGCTGCCGGCCCGGTGCCCGCCGTTACGGTGTGGGCTCGGATTCCGTCGGTCGGCGTTGGCGACGGGGGCCGTCGTCGCGCACGACCCTCTGCCGTTCTCACACCCCTGCCGTTCTCACACCCCTGCCGCTCCGCAACCCGCCGTACTGGACCCTGCCGCCTCGCAACCCCTGCCGCTTCCCGGCGCCTCGCCTCGTCGGCGCGGTGCCCCCTGCCGACGGATGGAGATTCCGTGTCGCCTTCCCCTGTCTCAGTGCTGCTCGACGGCCGAAGCTTCCTGGAGGCTCCGCGTTGGCACGAGGGCCGGCTCTGGGTCTCGGACCAGTACCTGGGGGAGGTCCTCGCCGTCGACCCGGAGACCGGGGACGCCGAGGTGATGGCCAGGCTGGACGGCGGCCACCCGGCCGGGCTCGGCTGGCTGCCCGACGGCCGCCTGCTGGTCGTCTCGATGATCGACCGGCATCTGCTGCGCCAGGAGCCGGGCGGCGAGCTCGTGGTGCACGCCGACCTGTCCGGCTACTGCGGCGGCAGCCTGAACGAGCTGGTGGTCGACGCCCAGGGGCGTGCGTACGCGGGCAACTTCGGGTTCGACCTGATGTCCGGCGAGGCCAGCAAGCCGACCGTCCTGGTCCGGATCGACCCGGACGGAACCACGAGCGTCGCCGCGAAGGACCTGACCTTCCCGAACGGCACGGTCATCATCCCCCGCGGCGAGGCCGGGTCGGCCCTGGCCGCCGGCGGTCCCTCCGACGTCGTGGCCACGCTGGTGCTCGCCGAGACGTTCGACAGCCGGCTGACCGCGTTCGACGTCACCGGCGACGGCACCCTGCTGCGCCCCCGCCTGTGGGCGGACCTGTCGGGCGGCGCGGGCCGGGTGGCCGCGCTGCCCGCCGACGACCGTCCGGCCGCCACCGACGGGATCTGCGTCGACGCCGAGGGCGCCGTCTGGGTCGCCGACGCGTACCACAACCGGGTGCTGCGGGTCCGCGAGGGCGGCGAGGTCGTCGACGAGGTGTCGACCGGCGACGAGGGCACCTACGCTTGCGCGCTCGGTGGCGCCGACGGCCGCACCCTGTTCATCTGCACGGCCCGGTCGTTCCTGGACTCGGAGCGCGCGGCCACCCGCGAGGCCCGCGTCCTGACCAGCCGGGTCGACGTCCCAGCCGCCTGACCTCCACCGCCGGGCCGGGCGGGACCGGCCCGGCGGCTCCCGGATCCGGGGGTACCCGCCCGCCCGTTCACCGGATGCGCGATCGTAGATGTCCTACGGGACCGCGCAGGCGGCGTATTCGGTGGGGGACTGGATGACGGCCCGGGCCTTGGACGCGTTCGCCTCCGTCATCTTTCGGGGGCTGGCGGTACTGCGCGCGCTGGTCGTGCTGTACGCGGTGGCCTACGTGGCGGTCTGGTGGCACGACTGGTACGGCCCCCATCCCTGGCGGCTGGTCGGCCCGGCGCTCGTGCTCGGCTGGTCCATCGCGTGGGTCGCCGTCGCCGCCCGGCGGGCGCTGCCGCGCTGGATCGTCCTGGCCGACGTCGCGGTCGGCGCGACGATCGGGCTGACCGCGCCCTGGACGGTTCCGGACCCGTCGCTCGGCGACCCGAGCTCCTGGGTCTTCTTCTCCGTCCTGCTCTCCGGCATGGGCGCGGTCTGCGCGTTGCGTACCCGCTGGTCGCTGGCGGTGATGCTCGTCCTCGCGGCCGCGCACGCCGTGCCGGCCTATGACCACCGGCCGCCGATCCTGACGTCGACCGGCCTGTTGCTGTTCATCTGCGTCGCGCTGCGGCAGTCGATCGTGCTGCTGGTGCGGGTGGCGACGCAGGCGGACGCCTGGCTGGAGGCCGTCGGTGCCCGCGCCCGCGCCGAGGCGGTCGCCGCGGCCCGAGCCCGCGCGGACCGGGCGCACGAGCGGTTCCTGCACGACACGGTGCTGAACATGCTGGCCGGCATCGGTCTGGGCGGCGCCGGCCGCGCGTGTCCCCCGGCGGCCGCGCCGGCCGTCGCGGCCCAGCCGGCGCCGGCGCTGGAGGCGGTCCGGTCGCGCTGCCGGCGGATCGTCGACCAGGTGGAGAGCCTGCTGGCCGGCTCCGGCGACGCCGCCGCGGGACCGCAGGCCGACCCGGACGCGAACCTCGACGGGCTGGTCGCCGGCGTCGTCGACGAGGCGCTCGACGACGGGCTGACCGTGGCGTACCGGTTCGTCCGGGTCCAGCGGCCGCGCTGGCGGCGCCCGGCGCGCGGCGGGACCGCCGACTGCCCGAAGACGCTGGCCGAGGAGCCCCTGCCGGTCGACGTCGCCGCCGCGCTCGCCGCCGCGGTCCGCGAGGCGCTGACCAACGTCCGCCGGCACGCCGGCGTCGCGGCCGCCCGGGTCACCGTGGTCCGCTGGCTGGATGGCGTGCGCGTCCGGATCGACGACGCCGGGGTCGGCTTCGACGCGGCCCGCTTCGACGCGGCCCACGTCGACCCGACCCCCGCCGAAGGCGCCGGACCACCGGCCGGCGGGGGCGGCGCGGGTGACGACGCAGGGCGGGCCCGGCTCGGGCTGCGGGGGTCCGTGCACGGGCGGATGGTCGACGTGGGCGGGTGGGCGCGGATCCTCTCGCGGCCGGGCATCGGCACCCGGGTCGAGCTGCACTGGCAGGCCGCGCAGCCGGCGGTCGCCCGGTCGGAGCACGGGGCCGACCTGCGGCGCGACTACGAACAGGCGATCCGCCGCGGCGTCGGCATCGCGGTGCTGACGGGCGTGGCCGTGCTCTCGCTGCCTGCGATCGGCTACCGCGGCCATGCCCGCCTGCCGGCCGGGCCGCTGCATCCGATCGCGCCGGTCGCGTCGTTGCTGCTGTGGGCGGTGGTCGCCGCCGGGGCGCTCAGCACGGTCGTGATCATCAGGCGTCGCCCGCTCGACGGCCGTGAGGCACTGGTGGTGCTCGCCTTCGTCGCCCTGGTCATCCTGACCGGCGCGACGCTGGCCCCCGGCGACGAGGTGATCAGGATCTACGACTGGGCCGGGACGGTGGCCCCGACGGTCCTGCTGCTCCCGATCACCGTCTCCCGGCCGACCCGGCAGTGGGCGCTGGCCGTCGCGGTGATCGTCGGCGTCGAGCTGGCGGTCGGCCTGATGCGGCTGGGTTCGCAGCCGCTGGACGTCGTCCGGCTGCTGGGGCTGCTGTACGGGGTGTCGACGATCCAGCTGCTGGTGACGGTCGCCGGGCCGGTGCTGCGCGCGACCGCGGAGACGACGACGGCCGCGGCCGCGATGGACGCCGAGCTTGGCGCGAGCCAGGACGCCGCCGCCGCGATCCGCCGCGACCGGGCCCGCCGGCTCGCCCGCCTCAACCGGGACGTGCTGCCGCTGCTGCGCTCCGTCGGGGCGGGCGGCGCCGACCCGCGCGAGGAGACCGTCCGCCGGCTGTGCGCGAGTCGGGCGAGGGCGCTGCGCCGGATGCTGTCCGGCGGGGGCGGGCCCGCGGGCCCGCTGACCGAGCTGGAGACCGCGATCGACGCGGCCGAGGCGCGCGGCGCGATGGTGGTGCTCCAGGTCGCCGGGGAGCTGGCCGCCGTCGCCACGGACGTCCGTGAGGAGCTCGTCGACCTGCTCAGCGAGACCCTGCGGGTGGCACCGCCCGGCCGCGTGACGGTGACGCTGCTGTGCGACGGCGGCGAGGGCTTCATCTCCTACCCCGCGGCGCCGGGCGTCGTGGCCGAGGCCGGGCCGGAGCCACGGCTGGCGGCGCTGAGCGCGCTGGTGACCCGCACCGAGCTGGACGAGGACAACACCGTCGTCGAACTACGCTGGCCGGTCAGCGCCACGGCCGCTTAACGAGGCTGTGTGGGTCGGCGGTCGTCCGCGGGTCGCGCGGGTCGCGGCGGCGTGGGCTCCGCCGGGGTGAGGAACCGTTCGGTGAGCTTGATGGCGCGTGGCAGGGCGGCGGCGCGGTCGGCGGCGACGAGCCCGATCCGGGTCCGCCGGTCGAGCAGGTCGTCGACGTCGAGCGCGCCCTCGTGCCGCAGCGCGAACAGCAGCTCGGCTCCGGTGACAGACGTGCCGGCCGCGATCGGTGTCAGCAGGTCCGGGTCGTCGCCGGCCGCGGCGAGCACCGCGGGCGCCTCCGTGCCATACCGCTCGACCAGCCGCCGGGGGGCCGGCACGTCGGCGAGCTGGGCCCGTGGCGCCGCGCCGACCAGCGGCAGCCGGGCCGTCCGGCACGGCCCGGCGGTGAGCTCGCCGTGCGCGACCGCGGTGTCGACCGCGTCCCGCGCCATCCGCCGGTAGGTGGTCAGCTTGCCGCCGACCACGGTGATCACCCCGTCGGGACCGACCCGGACCGCGTGCCGACGCGACAGGTCCGCGCTGCGCGTCGGCGCCCCCGGGTGGGCCGGCGCGTCGAGCAGCGGCCGCAGCCCGGCGAACGCGCCGAGCACGTCGGCCCGGTCCAGCGGAGCGTCCAACGCCGCGGACACGACGCGCAGCAGCGCCTCGATCTCGGCGGCCGTCGGCTGGGGCACGTCCTCGACGCCCTCCGCGGGCACATCGGTCAGCCCCACGTAGACCCGTCCGTCGGCCTGCGGCACGATCGTGACGTAGCTGTTGTGCTCGCCGGGCATCGGCACCGTGACCGCGGCGCGCAGCCCGCCGAAGACATCGGCGGCCAGCACCAGATGGGTGCCCCGGCTGGGCCGTAGCCGGATCTCGGGCGCCAGGGTCGGCGCCCACACCCCGGTCGCGTTGATGACGGTCCGCGCCCGCAGGCCGAACGTCGTGCCAGTGACGGTGTCCTCGACGAGCGCCTCGGTGCCGGTGAGCGTGCGCGCGCGCAGCCGGGTGAGCACCCGCGCCCCGTGGGCCGCCGCGGTGCGGGCCAGCGTGACGACGAGGCGGGCGTCGTCGACGAGCTGGCCGTCCCAGTAGAGCAGGCCGCCGCGCAGACCGGTCTCGCGCAGGGTCGGGGCGTGCTGGCGGGTCTCGACGGCGGTGAGCCGGCGTGGCGGCGGCAGGGTGCTGCTGGGGGTCCGCGCGCCGCGACGCATCAGGTCGGCGACGTGCAGGCCGGCGGTCATCAGCGCGGTCGAGCGCCGGCTGATCTCCGGGGTCAGCGGAATCAGGATCGGCAGCGGGTGGACCAGGTGCCCGGCGGTCCGGCGCAGCAGGACGTCGCGTTCCTGCGCGCTCTCCATGGCCAGTCTCAGGTCACCACTGGCCAGGTACCGCAGTCCGCCGTGCACCAGCTTCGAGCTCCACCGGCTGGTGCCCCAGGCGAGGTCGCGGGCCTCGGCGAGCGCGACGCTGAGCCCTCGGCTGGCCGCGTCCAGGGCCACGCCGGCGCCGGTCACCCCGCCGCCGATCACCAGCAGGTCGACGACCTCACCGGCGGCCAGCCCGGCGAGCTCCCGCTCACGCCGGGCCGCGGACAGCGAGGCCCCCGGGTGAGGTGACACGCCTGCGCCGGCATCGGTCATCAGGTCCCCCTCTGCTGACTGGCGGCCAGGGCGAGCCGGTGCACGTCGGGCACAGCCTCGCGCCCAGCGTGCGTGCTGGGTGCCACCCTCGTCCACCGGACCTTTTCAACGACCGAAAGGCCCCGTTCGGGGCCCGCTGGCCGGTCGAACGTCGGTGAGGCTGGCCACAGCTCGTCGGGGTCATCCGGCGGCCGGAGTGGCACAGTGGTCGGGTGAGCGAGCCGTCGCTGGATGCCCGGGCCCTGGCCGACGCGGAGCCGGTGTGGTGGGGGTGGCGACGGGCGGACGAGCACGCGGAGCTGCCGGCGGCGATACGGGCGCTGTTGGTCGACGGGCTGGGCTTCGGCGAACGGCCGAGCCCGCCGGTCGACCTGGCCGACGTCCGGCTGCCACCGTCGCGGCTGCCCGAGCCGGCGCGCGCCGATCTCGCCGCGGCCATCGGCCCGGAGCACGTCCTGCTCGACCGGGACATCCGGATTCGGCACTGCGGCGGCCGGTCCAGCACGGACCTGCTCGCGCTGCGCGCCGGCGACGCGGCCGCCGCGCCGGACGCCGTGCTCACCCCGGCCGACCATGACCAGGTCGCCGCCGTTCTGGCGGTCTGCGCCGGGCACCGGGTCGCCGTCGTGCCCTACGGGGGCGGTACGTCCGTCGTCGGTGGCCTGGCCCCGCCGCACACCGGCTACGAGGCCGTCGTCGCGCTCGACCTGCGCCGGCTGAACCGCCTGCTGGACGTCGACACCGTCTCGCTGACCGCCACGCTGGAGCCGGGCCTGTCCGGACCGGCGGCCGAGGCGCTGCTCGCTGAGCACGGCCTGACCCTCGGGCACGTCCCCCAGTCGTGGGAGTACGCGACGATCGGCGGGTTCGCCGCGACCCGTTCCAGCGGGCAGGCGTCCAGCGGGTACGGCCGGTTCGACGCGGTCGTGGTCGGGCTGCGGGTGGCCACGCCGATCGGCGGCTGGGAGCTCGGCCGGGCGCCGGCCTCCGCAGCGGGGCCCGACCTGCGCCAGCTCGTGCTCGGCTCGGAGGGTGCCTTCGGCGTGATCACCGCCGTCCGGGTCCGGGTCCGGCCGATCCCGGAGCTCCGGCGGTACGAGAGCTGGCGGGTCGACGACTTCGCGACCGGGCTCGCGGCGCTGCGCGCGCTGGCCCAGCGCGACCTGCTGCCGGCCGTCGCCCGCCTCTCCGACGAGTTCGAGACCGCGGCCGGCGCCGCCAGCCCACCGAGTGCCGCCAGCCCTCCCAGCCCTCCCGGCCCTCCCAGCCCACCCGGCCCTCCCGGTGCCGCCGGCCCACCCAGCCCACCGAGCGCTGCCGACGAGGTGCCGGCCGGCGGGTGTCAGGTCGTGCTCGGCTACGAGGGCACCTCCGAACGGGTGAGCCGGCAGGCCGACGACGTGGCGGCGGTGCTGCGGGCTCACGACGGTCGCCCGCTGGGCTCCGAGGCCGGGTGGGAGTGGGTGCGCGGCCGGTTCAACGGGCCCCGGCTGCGGGACGCGCTCCTGGACGCCGGGATGTTCGCCGAGACGCTGGAGACCGCCACCTTCTGGTCAGGCGTGGACGGCCTCTACGAAGGTGTCCGAGACGCGCTCGCCAAGTCCTACGCCGCGGCCGGGGTGCCGGCGGTGGTGCTGTGCCACGTCTCGCACCTCTACCCGACCGGCGCCTCGCTGTACTTCACGGTCGTCGCGGGCCACAGCGAGGACCGGGCCGCGCTCTGGGCGGTGGCGAAGGCGGCGGCGAGCGACGCGATCGTGGCGGCCGGCGGGACGATCACCCACCACCACGCCGTCGGCACCGACCACCGGCCGTGGCTCGGCGCGGAGATCGGCGACGTGGGCGTCACCGTGCTGCGCGCCGTCAAGCGGGCCCTCGACCCGACCGGCATCCTGAACCCCGGCGTCCTGATCCCGTAAGCACTCCGCGCCCGGAGGCACAGTCCGTACCCGGAGGTACTCCACATCGAAACGGCACTCCCCGCCGAGCTCGGCCACCCGGCGATCTAGCGCCTCGGTGTAGATGATCGCCGGTTTCGCCCTCGGGTGGTCGTGAATCGAGCCTGGTCGCAACCATTCGAGGGCCACACTCGCGATCATGATCAGGGGGTGGAGCGGGGGCCGCCGGAGGGCCCAGGCGGCGATCACCGGCCGGCGAGTTCGGCGATGATCAGGCCGGGAGGCGGCCGCGGGCACCCTGGGTGCGGCGTCGCGCGCCCAGGATCGATACGCTGAACAGGTCGCCTACGACATCCAGTAGAACTGGGCTGGCCCGCCCGGGCGGCAGGTCTTCGATCTTCCCCCCATGCGGTGGGGGCTGGAGGGATTCGCAGTGGTCATTGGTGCCGTGGTGATCTTCGCGCTGTTGATGCTGATCCCGCCGCTGATCGTCTTCCCGCCGATCGTGTACTACTACCGGAAGTGCGCGCCGCTGCGGGCCCAGGCCGAGCTCGACCGCACCCGCCGCGCGCGCGAGCTCGCCCGCCGCTGACGCGGCCCGCCGGCTCCCGCACCCATTCGAACGCGTTTTCGGTAACCCGGCAGCGCGCCGGCCGGTAGGCAGGCCAAGATGGGCGCTATGCCACCGGAACCGCCGTCACCGGCCGGCCCGGAGCCCGAGTCACCGCGGCCCCCGGCGAGCCGTGGTCTGGTGCTCGTCGGGCCCGGGTCCGCGTTCGGTGCCGAGCTGCTGATCCGGTTCGGGCTGGAGGGCTTCCGGCTCGGCGTCGTGGCCCGGTCGACGGACACCCTCGGCCGGCTGACCGAGGAGCTGGCCAGCGCCGGGCTGACGATGCGCGGCGCCGTCGCCGACGTCACCGACGCCGCCGGCTTCGCGACGACCCTCGCGGGCCTCGCCGCGGACCTCGGCGGCCTGACGGTGCTGGTCTACAACGCGAAGCTGTCCATCCGCGGCAGCGCGTTCTCCGTGCCGGCCGACGCCCTGAACCAGACGCTCGCCGTGAACGTGACCGGCGCGCTCACCGCCGTGCAGGCGGCCACGCCGCTGCTGGTGGACCGGGTGGGCGCGACGATCCTGGTCACGGTCGCGGGGAACCGTACCGAGCCGGCCGGTGGGCGGTTCGCGCTCGCCGCGGGCAAGGCCGGGCTGGCCGCGCTCGCCGGCGCCGTCGGCCCGACGCTCGCCGACCAGGGCATCCGGATGCGGACGGTGGTGCTCGACGGCCGGGTCGGCCCGGCCGGCCCGCTGCGCCCGGCCGCGGTCGCGGACCATTTCTGGCAGGCCTACGCGGCGCCCCGCGGCGCCGTCTTCCGGCTGGCACCCGCCGGCCCGCGCCGCCCCGCCGCGACGCTTCCGCTGGAGGTCTGACGCTTGCGCCGCCGTCGGCGGGGCGGCCCGGGGAAACGTCGGAAAGCGGACAGCGGATCGCGGTGGGCGATCGGACCCTCGACGCTCCCAAGAGGTGCTGGACGTGCGACCATCCGGTGGATGAGCCGACGGGGTGGGGACGTCCTCGCGCGCGTGGGTCGGCGTGCCCCTGATGGGAGATGACCCCGTGAACAACCCAGCAGACGACGACGGGTACGAGCCGGGCGAGGCGACCAGTGTCCGGCGCCCGCGGCCCGGTGAGCCCGCGCGCCCGACGCCGGCGCGCCCGGGTGCGCCGAGCGCGCCGCCGCCGCCCGCTGACTCGTTCCGCCCGGCTGGCCCGCCCCCGCCGGTCGACTGGTTCAAGCCCGCGCCCGGCCGGGACGGGAAGTCCGGCGGATCGGCCGGCCGTGGTGCCCCCGCGGGCTCCGGCGGTGGCGAGCAGACCTCCCGCCCGCGCCGCGACGCGGGCCCGGGCCGGGCCGGCTACACCTCGCAGCCAGGCATCCCGGCCGAGCGATACCCGACCCCGCGCCCCGGCGAGTTCCCGCCGCCGGTCCCGCCGACCCGCCGATCGTCCCCGCCGGCGACGTCCCGGTCCGACCGGTCTGGCGGTGCCGACCGGTCCGGCGGCAGATCCGGGCAGGACCGGCCAGCCGCGCGGTTCGACCGCCCGGGCTCCGACTCCGGGACGCCGCCGGCCCGGCCCGGCGAGTCGACCGAGTACCTCGGCTACGGCGCCCGCGGCAACCGGCCGGCCGAGACCACCGAGTACACATACGGCCAGCCGTCCGGCGGCAAGGACCTCGGCGGCCGAGGCGGTCCGGACCCGGTCACGGCGGCCTGGTCCGCCGACGGCTCCGACGGCTGGGCCGCTGGGGGCCAGGCGCGGGACGGCTACGCGCAGGCCGGCCCGGGCACCGGTGGCACGCCGGTCGGGCCCTCGACCGGCGGCGTCGCGCTCGGTGACCAGCCACCGCCGAAGCGGCGGCGCAGGCGCGGCCGCAAGATCGCGCTGATCGTCGTGCTGGTGCTGTTGGTCCTGGCGATCCCGGTGGACCGGCTGGCCGCGCACGTCGCCGTCGGCCAGATGCGCAAGCAGGTCGACACCGCCGTCGCCGCGAACCTCAAGCCGGGCCAGCAGCCGCCGATCATCCGCAAGGTCAGCATCGGCGGGTTCCCGTTCCTCACCCAGGTGCTGTTCGGCAAGTTCAAGGACATCGGCGTCTCCCTGGAGGACATCCCGACGACGCCGGACGGCCCGAAGATCGCCGCGGTGGACGCGCATCTGCGGGGCGTGCACGTGCCGTTCACCGACGCGATCTCGAACAAGGTCGGCAAGGTCCCGGTCGACAACGTCGCGGCGACGGTCATGATCAACTATGACGATCTCAACAAGTTCCTGGACACCGACAAGACCTTCCACCTGCGCCTGACGCCGGTCGACGGCGGCAAGCAGGTGAAGGTCACCGGCAAGACCACCCTGGACGTGCCCGTGATCGGCAGCCTGCTCGGCGGCCAGAGCGGCACCTTCAGCGGCACCGGGGCCTTCAACGTCCAGAACAACAAGCTGTTCATCAACCCGACCGGCCTGTCGTTCGACGTCGGCGGGATCGGCGCCAATGTCCCGATTCCGAAGCAGCTCGGCGCCGCGATCCCGATCCCGCTGCCGGACAACCTGCCGTTCAGCCTGACGATCGTCAGCGCCGGATCGACGGCGACGGGCCTCTCGGTGAGCGCGACCGCCAAGAACGTCGTCCTGCCCGCCGCACCCGCGGCGAAGAAGTAGCGCCTCAGGTGCCGTGACCTCGGTCGGTTGCCCGACAGGGCAGCAGGTTCGGGGTCACCGAAGAGGATGCTCGAACCCGTCCGGCCCGGCTGAGTACGGCCGGGATCGGTACCTTCGTCGCGACGGGGTGGTGGCGCGTCCGCGCTGCCGTCCCTGCCTGGTCGTCTCCGAAGCGGAGCGGGAGTCTGGATGGTTGAGGGTGGTGCCGTGGACACGGCGACGGGGCGAACCCGAGGCGCCGTGAACCTTACGGTACGTGCTCGGTTATGGCCCGTGCGTACGGGCGGGGCCGGACACGCTGAGAAACCGGAGGCTGGTGAGCTCCCGGGCCGTCGACGCCGTCACCCGGCCGGTTCGCAGCGGGCCACGCGACGCTACGATCCGGACATCCCGCAAGATCGGTCGTTTCGGGACCCGGGCAGTTCGAGAGACTGTCGCAGTTCGAGAGACGAGGTTGGTTCGGTAGTGACACCGCGGCACTACACGTTCCGCGCTTCGGGAGCGTCCCGGGGCGGGAGCGTATCGGTCCTGGCAGGACCGGTGGCAGTCGGACAGTGCGAGTTTGGCGGGGCAGTCCGGCCAGCGTCCCGTCCTGAAGGGGGAAACACGTGCCTACGGCCGTTCTGAAGATAAGCAGCGAGGCCGGCCAGGTGATCGTGCCCACGGGACAACCGCGGTTCATCATCGGCCGAGCCCGCAACGCAGACTATGTGATCGCGGACAGCCGGGTCTCCCGGCAGCATCTGATGATCGAGGAGACCGACTACGGCTGGGCCGTCCGGGACGTCAGTTCGAACGGCACCTGGTTCGACGGCAGCCGGATGCTGAACACCGTCGAGGTCCGGGGTGAGACCCGGTTCCGGCTGGGCACGCCCACCGGCCCCGAGGTCATCATCCTCGACGAGCTTCCGTCGCAGCGGTCCCCGTACGACGACCCGTACAGCGGGGACGCCGACATGCAGACCATGCTGCCCAACCAGACCGGGTACAGCCCGCCGCGCACGTCGAACCGGCCCACCCGCCCGACGCGCCGCGAGGACCACGACGCCGGCCGCCGTGGCACCTACAACGGCCAGCCCGCCGCGAGTCCCGCCGCCGACCCGGCCGAGGTCAGCGGCCACACCCGGCTGGACCGCGAGCACGAGCGCAGCAACACCTACCCGCTGCGCCAGGGGACGATGACGATCGGTCGCGCCCGCGACAACGACGTCGTCATCACCGACCTGCTCGCGTCCCGCCATCACGCCTCGCTGACCGTCCGCGGCCCGAACGTCGACCTCATCGACATGGACTCCGCGAACGGCACGTTCCACAACGGCCGCCGGATCCAGCGCGCGCAGGTCAAGCAGGGCGACGTCATCGCCGTCGGCCACCACGTCTTCCAGCTCGAGGGCAACCTGCTCGTCGAGTACGTCGACTCCGGTGACGTCAGCTTCGAGGCCGAGCACCTCAACGTGTGGGCCGGCGAGAAGCAGCTCATGCACGACATGACCTTCCGGCTGCCCGGCCGGGCGCTGCTCGGCGTCGTCGGCCCCTCGGGCGCCGGCAAGTCGACGCTGCTCAACGCGCTGACCGGCTTCCGGCCGGCCGACCAGGGCACGGTCCGGTACGCGGGCCGAGACCTCTACACCGAGTACGACGAGCTTCGCCGCCGCATCGGCTACGTGCCGCAGGACGACATCCTGCACACCACGCTGACCGTGCGGAAGGCGCTCGAGTTCGGCGCGGAGCTGCGGTTCCCGCCGGACGTGACCTCGGCCGAGCGCAGCGCCCGGGTGGACGAGGTGCTCCAGGAGCTGAACCTCACCAGCCACGCGAACACGGTCGTCTCGCGGCTGTCCGGCGGACAGCGCAAGCGGACCTCGGTGGCGCTGGAGCTGCTGACCCGCCCGACCCTGCTCTACTTGGACGAGCCGACGTCCGGTCTCGACCCGGGCATGGACCTGCAGGTCATGCAGTCGCTGCGCAAGCTCGCCGACGACGGCCGCACCGTCGTCGTCGTCACCCACTCGGTGGCGCAGCTCGACCTGTGTGACTACATCCTGGTGCTCGCGCCGGGTGGTTACGTCGCCTACTTCGGCCCGCCGCAGGACGCGCTGCCGTTCTTCGGCGCGGACGGCTACCCGTGGGTCTTCCTCAACCTGCAGGAGAACCCGGGCTCCGAGTCCGCGGCCCGGTTCCGCCAGTCGCGGCACTACGTGCCCGCCTCGGTCACCGCGCCGTCGGCCAGGCCCGCGCCGGAGGAGCTGCCGAGCATCCGGCAACAGTCGGTGTTCTCCCAGCTGTTCACCCTGACAAGACGAACGTTCGCGGTCATCGCCTCCGACAAGGGCTATCTACGGCTGGCCATCGCGTTCCCGTTCGTGCTCGGCGTGATCCCGCGGGCGATCGGCGGAAACTTCGTCGACACCCACGACAAGTTCACGCCTAACTCCGATGCACCGACGATCTTCCTGATCATGGTTCTGTGTGCCTGCTTCATGGGCATGTCGAACTCGGTCAGAGAGATCGTCAAGGAACGGGCGATCTATCAACGAGAACGGGCGATCGGCCTGTCGAGAGCCGCCTACGTGGGCTCGAAGGTTCTCGTTCTGATCATCATCACGATCCTGCAGTCGATCCCGTTCACGGTCATCGGCCTGATCGGTCGGCAGCCACCGAGCCACCTGGCGCTTGGTAACACGCTGCTGGAATGTCTGCTCGCGGTGTTCGTCGTCGGCTTCGCCTCCGGCATGGTCGGCCTCGTGATCTCGGCGATGGTGGACAACGCCGACAAGACGATGCCGCTGCTGGTCATCGTCACGATGATCCAGCTGGTGTTCTCCGCGGGCATCGTGCCGATCGCCGGCAAGGTCGGCCTCGAGCAGGTCGCCGTCGTCTCGCCGGCCCGGTGGGGCTACGCGGCGATGGCCGCCGACGCCGACTTCAACGCGATCACCCGGGCGGGCGTCCAACGGCCGGCCACCTCGAACGGTCAGGTAGTGCCGGGCAAGTTCGTGCCGGTCAACCCGCGTGCGCCAATCAAGGACACGCTGTTCCAGCACACGAACAAGCAGTACGCGACCGACGTCGCCGCCGGGCTGGTCGTCAGCCTCGCGTACATCGGCATCACGTCGCTGCTGCTACGCAGGCTCGATCCGAAGACGGGCAAGAAACGCAAGGCGGCACCGTCTACGACCTGACCCGGATCTTCCGCTCCGCGACCGCCGGCGGCGGGTGGCCCTCCCCACGGAGGGCTTACCCGCCGCCGTCGGCGTTCTAGTGCCGCTCCCGACAAGGTCGGCCCGCCCCGCGCCTTGATCATGATCGCGAGTTTGGCCCTCAGATGGTTGTGGCCAGGCCCGATTCACGACCACCCGAGGGCGAAAACGGCGATCATCGCGCCGAGCTGACCTCCGCGGACACAGCGCTGGGTTGGGGCCAGGGCCTTGGGCGGTCGCCGGGTGCGCCCTCCGCCGGCCGTGTGACGACCCTGTTCGCGACGGCCTAAGGCCGCCCCCCCCGGGGGTCCTCCACGCCGAATCGATACCAAACTGGCGATCAACGGCGGCCCGCGGAGCTCGCGGGGATGATGATCGCCGACTTGGTATCGAATTTGTTCTTCTAGGCCCGGTATGCCTCATTTATCCATACGCGGTTCGCGATCATGCTGGTTCTGGCGGCCGAAAGCTGCCGAAGATCGCCAGTTGGGTATGGGGACTGGCATCGCCGAGCGAGATGAAGATCGACGGAGCAGGCCCTAGGCCGGGGTCAGCCGGACCGGGAGCGACTTGAAGGCGTTGTTCAGGTTGGAGCGGACCCGCACTGCCGCACCGGCCCGCTCGATGTCGCGGAAGGCGGTGAGCAGCTCCTCGAAGAACACTCGGCCCTCCAACCGGGCCAGATGGGCGCCGAGGCAGAAATGCTCACCCTTGCCGAAGGAGAGATGGCGATTGGGGGAGCGTCGGATGTCGAAGGAGTCCGGGTCGTCGAAGACGGACTCGTCCCGGTTCGCCGCCGTGAAATAGGTGGCCAACCGGTCGCCGGCGCGGATCTGGCGGCCGGCGAGCTCGGTGTCGGCGAGGGCGGTGCGACGGAAGTAGTGCAGCGGGTTCGCCCATCGCAGGATCTCCTCGACCGCCCCGGGAATGAGCGCCGGGTCCGTGCGCAGCGCCGCCAGCTGGTCCGGGTGGTCCAGCAGGGCGCTCAACCCGGCGGACAGCATCGTCTGGGTCGTGTCGTTGCCGGCGGTGACCAGCTGGACGAAGAAACTGCCGTAGTCGAGGTCGGACATGGTCCTGCCGCCGAAGTCGCCGGCCAGCAGCAGGGTGGTCAGGTCCTCGCGCGGCGGCTCGCCGCGCCGCCGCGCGGCGAAGGCGGCCGCGTACAGCGCCATCTCCACCGTCGGCGGCACCGGTTCTGGCGCCGTTGGTTCTGACGGCGTTGGTTCTGACGGCGTTGGTGCCGGCGCCGCCGGTTCTGGCGCCGCCGGGGCGGCGCTCTCGCCGGCCGTGGCGCCGGTGGCCGTGGCGCCGTAGTCGTCGTCCTGGCCGCGGTTGAGGAGCTGGGCGAGGCCGTGGACGTAGTCCCAGTCCGCGGGAGGCAGGCCCATCAGCTCACCGACCACGCGGGTCGGCAGCTGGCCGGCGACCTTGCCGACGAACTCGACCGTGCCGGCGGCGGCCCCGCGCTCCGCGGCCTCACTCATGATCGCCCGGGTGGCGGCGCGGACCCGATCCTCCAGCAGGGCGATCGCGCGGTGGGTGAACCGGTGCGCGAGGGGCCGGCGGTAGTCGCGATGACGCGGCGGGTCCATCGCCAGCAGCATGTTCCGCATCTGGGCAAGCCGGTCGGCCGGCAGGTCGTCGATCACGACCCCGCCGCGCTCGGAGGAGAACAGCTCAGGCGCGCACAGGACCGCCTCGACCGCGGCGTAGCCGAGCACCGCCCAGTAGCCCGGTGCCGCCGGCCCGGCCGCGACCGGCTGCCAGTGGATCGGGGCCGCCCGCCGCAACGCGGCGAACGTGGCGTGCGGCGGGCCGGCGGCGTAGCTGTCCGGGTCGTAGAGGTCGACGGCGTCGCCCGTCGTCGCGGTGCCGAGCTCGGCCGTGGTCATCCGACGAGGACGTTCGGCCGGCCGAAGCCCTGCGCCTGGCAGAGCGCGAGGTACGCGTCGAGCGCCGCCGCGCCGTCGGTGACCGACTCGATCCGCCCGTCGACGGTCAGGTTCAGGTTCGCGCCGTACATCTGGAACCAGACCCGGGTGTCGTCCTCGACGCAGTGCAGGGTGTGCACGGAGCCGGCGGGCTCGTGGAGGTACGAGCCGGCGCGGTTCACGTAGTCGTACTCCTTGTACTTCCACGCACCGGCGACCGTGTAGCCGAAAACCGGGCCGGTGTGCCGGTGGGTCGCCACCTCGTAGCCGGCCTGGAAGATGTTCTCCACGATCCACAGGCCCTCGGCCGCGCGGACGTGAATCACCTTGAGCTTGTTCCCGCCGCCGATCTCGACGAAGGGTAAGTCGTCGGCGCCGATGTGTGTCGCCAGAGGCGTGTTCCGGCTAGAGGTGTTCTGGCTGTCCAGCATGCGCGGACGGTACGGTCGACCTGACGGGTCGTCAAGAGACCGTCCACGGGCTACGGCCGGGTGGCGACGCGACCTGGGCGGTTCGGTTTCCGTGTACCGCGTGAACACGTATTGTTCGCTGCGGGCGGGTGAAAGCGGCTGAGGCAGCCGGTGCGTGCCGGGGCTGGCGGTGCGGCGCGCCACGTGGCCGCAGGGGCGCAGCCCGCGGGCCCGTTCGAGGATCGTTCGAACAATCTCGCCGAATGTCGTATAGATACGGTTTCTTCGCCGCGGTCGCGGGGTGAGATGCGTATGGCTGGACCGCCACCCAGAACCGGCACGCGGGGGGCGTCAGTTCGGGCAGGCGGCAGGCGGTCCAGCCACCCACTTCACACCGCCCGCCCACGGCCGGCCCGGCCGTGGCAGGCCGGTGGGCCGCCCGTCAGAGCCGCGGATGACGCGACGGGCCCGCGCTGTCAGCCGGCTGACCAGCCCTTCTGCGACGCCACAAGAACGTGCCCGCACGCGCCACTTCACGGCACGCGGCACCGAAAGCCTTCGTGCGTGCGGGTGATGGGCCGAACTGCCACCCCGCTTGTCCGGCCGGCGGCCCGCGTTGCGCCTCAGCGTCCCGAGGTGTCGCGCCGCCGACCCCTGCCGCTTCGATTCCGAGGCATTCCTGGAATTCGGCAGACGGTAGCATTCTGCCCGCATGGGATCGTCATTCGGGACCGTCGCGTGTCCTGCGTCGGGTGGGGAAGAGCAGAGGTGGGGCAGTGACGTCGTCAGAGGCGAATGTCAGCGGCCGCGCGACGCCGTTGGGTGAGAACGACCCGCGGACGCTCGGCGCGTACACGCTGCTGGGCAAGCTCGGGCAGGGCGGGATGGGCACGGTCTACCTGGGCCGGTCCGAGCTGGGGCGGCTCGTGGCCATCAAGGTGGTCCGCGCCGACGTCGCCGACGACCCGCAGTTCCGCAGCCGGTTCCGCCAGGAGGCGGCGACGGCGCGCCGGGTCGCCCGGGTGTGCACGGCGGAGGTGCTGGACTTCGATCCGGACGCGGTGCAGCCGTACCTGGTCACCGAGTTCATCGAGGGCCCGACGCTGTCCAGCTTCGTCTCCAAGGGCGGCCCGCTGATGGCGGCCAACCTGGAGCAGCTCGCCGTCGGCGTGGCCGCCGCGCTGCGCGCCATCCACGCGGCCGGCATCGTGCACCGCGACCTCAAGCCGTCGAACGTCGTGCTCTCCGCCTTCGGCCCGCGGGTCATCGACTTCGGCATCGCCCGGGCGCTGGACTCCGCGACCAACCTCACCGGCGACCTTCAGCAGCTCGGCACGCCCGCCTTCATGTCCCCCGAGCAGATCCGTGGCGACGCGATCACCTCGAAGGCGGACATCTGGGCCTGGGGCGGCCTGGTGACCTACGCGGCGACCGGCCAGTACCCGTTCGGCACCGGCAGCGCCCAAGCGCTGCTCTACCGGGCGATGAACGAGGAGCCGCAGCTCGACGGCGTCGACCCGGCGCTGCGGCCGATCGTCTGGGACGCGATGCGCAAGAGCCCGGCCAACCGGCCGACCGCCAGCCAGCTGATGGACCGGCTTCTCGGCGACGAGGCGGGTGACACGGTGAACCAGGAAGAAGCGGTCACCAACGTGCTCGCGGACTGGAATGTGCCTTCTCCGGGCGCCGGCGGTCCTCCTTCCGGCCCCGCGACCGTCGGCGGCCCGGCCGGCATGGCCACCCTCGCCTCGACCAGGCCGGGCGGCACGGCCGACCAGGACTACGTCTCGACCCAGCTGGCCACCCAGCGCGTGACCCCGCCCCCGGCCGGTCCCGGCCACGGTCAGCCGGGGCACGCGCAGCCGCCCGGCGCCGCCCCGAAGAAGAGCCGGACGCCGATGATCCTCGGGATCGCGGCGGCGGTGGTGGTCATCGCGGTGCTGGCCGCGGTGATCCCGATGGTGCTGAAGAGTGACTCCAAGAACACCCCGAGCGCGACCATCGCCACCGGCACGGCCGGCGCCGCGCCGGCCGTGTTCGCGCTGCCGAAGGCGGCCGCCGGGCTGGGCGACGACACCCTCGTCCTCAGCCGGAACGAGCAGGCGCCGGGCGGTGGGAAGTACAGCCTCGTCACCGCGGCGGTCCCGAACCCCAACAGCGCCGACGCCTCGCTGCCGAAGATCTCCAAGTTCAAGACGATCTTCAGCGACAAGACCCAGAACCTGCAGTTCCCGGTGATCAGCCCGGACCGCAAGACGATCGTCTATGTCGACAACTCCACCGGCAGCACGACGCTGTGGGCGATCGCCTCCGACGGTTCCGGGAAGCCGGTCCAGCTGCTCACCACCGGGCAGGGCGCGAACCTGTCGCCGGCCGCCGACGGGCGCCCGTCGCTGTCGCCGGACGGCAAGTTCCTGGTGCTGCGCTCGACGACGGACCAGACCGGCCAGCCCAATCCGGGCCTGTACATCAGCTCGATCGACGGCAAGACGGTCCGTCGGCTGGACACCCAGCCGGAGGCGTCCGACCCGTCCTGGTCGCCGGACGGCGAGCGGATCGCCTACTGGTCGAACACCGTCGCGGGTGGCGGCGGCGGCTTCCTGGTGCTCATCTCGACGATCCCCGGCCAGGCCGCCGTGCCGTTCAACAAGGACGAGTTCATCTCGGAGGGCGACAAGCCCAACCTCGACTCCGAGCCGACCTGGTCGCCCGACGGCAAGTACCTCGCGTTCGTCCGTCAGATCGCGAGCAACCCCAACGACCAGCAGATCGCGATCGTGAACGTGAACACCAAGCACGTCACCGCGGTCACCGGCGAGAAGAGCACCCAGGACGGCCCGAGCTGGTCGGCGTCCGGAAGTGATCTCCTGCTCTTCACCGCCAACCGGGACCCCAGCCACCCGGACGACCGGCAGCTGTTCATGACCGACCAGCGGAACCTCGACGCCGCCGACCGCCAGCTCACCGATGGCCGCGGCGACTTCGCGTTCCCCCGGTGGTCCGCGCTCTGATCGGTCCTTCTCTTACGCCGGTGGCCGGCCCGGGGCGCGCGACACGCCCCGGCCGGCCACCGGCGTCTTACGGGCCGGTTCTAGCCCAGGCCGTAGCGGCGCATCATGAGGCGTTCGACGGCCCGGTTCGACAACAGGCGGCGGGCCTGGAGAAGGTAGGGCTCGGTCCTGCCGACCGCCTGGATAGGGGCCGGGTCGGGGTCGCGGGCGACGGCGAGAATGCGGGCGGCGACGTCGGCCGGATCGCCGGCCAGGTCGTCCCCCTTGGCCGTGGCCTTCTGCACGGACGCGAACCCGGCCGCGTACGGAGAGCCCGGCCCTGGCCCGCCGCCCTTTCGGTTCATCCGTACGCCGGTCCTGTAGTAGGCCGGCTCCACCAGGCACATCCGAATGCCGAGCGGGCCGAGCTCCTGGCGGGCCGCCAGTGTGAAACCCCGCAGCGCCGCCTTCGACGCGACGTAGGCCGACCGGTAGCCGACCGGGAACTCCGCCAGCAGCGAGCCGACGTTCACGACGTGGCCGCGCCCCCGGGCCCGCATCGCCGGCAGGAATCGCTGAGTGAGCGCGACCGTCCCGACGACGTTCACCGCGAACACGTGGGTGAGCGTGTCGGCGTCGGTCTCCTCGAAGGAACCGACCCAGCTTTCGCCGGCATTGTTGACGAGCAGGTCGATCGTGCCCGCGAGCCGGTCCAGAGCCGCCGCGGCCGCGGCCTCGATACTCGACGGGTCGCCCAGCTCAAGGCTGACGTAGTGGACGCCGTCGACCGGGTCGGCGAGCGAATTCGGATCCCGGCAGGTGCCCACGACCCGGTAACCGGCGACGCTCAGCGCGATCGCCGTCGCCCGGCCAATCCCGCTGGACGCCCCGGTCACCAGCGCGCCGGGCGCGACCGCGTTGGTGGCGGCGGCACCCGGCGTCTCACTGGTCTTCGTCATCTCGACCCGAACGCTAGCCACGAAGACGCTTGCGCACCACCCGGAACAGCAGGTACAGCACGACGAGGATCGCCAGCACGACGATGAGCCCGATGGCGACGTGACCACCATTCCGGTGGTGCTTCTTGGCCGCCGCCAGCGGCGTCGCGGCCGAGGCGGCGCTCGCCGGCACCAACGCCAACGCACCCGCCGCCGCCACGACGTACCAGGCCCTGGCGGCGAACCTCGCGATGCCACCCGCCGGCCGGCTGCTCACGAGGCGCCCACCGGCGAGGCGAGAAAGCCAAGGGTCCCTGCTCATCGCCACTCCAGCGCGCTCGTGTTCCGTACCCGTCGACAACGAACCCCCCCATTACCCGACGCCCAGCCAACCCGAAACGTTGGCCGCCGACCTCCGCCCACCATCCGGCGGAATGTCGGTGAATTGGCCGTGATCGTAGCGGGGTGCCCCAGAAGTCCCCGGCGCGGCCCGCCCGCCAATCCGGCCCGTCACCCGGACGTCACGAGGCTGTCGGTAGGCGTTCCCGACGCGGGCGGTGGCCGGGCGCGCCCGGCCGCCGGGCGCCATGATCGTCGTTTTGACCCTCTCGCGGTCGTGAATCCGCTCCGTTCACGACCAGTCGAGGGCCCAAACGGCGATCAACCGACTGGCGAGCCGCCACCGAGGCCTAGGTGGCGTTCGCGATCGCCGCCGGAGTCCGGTCCTGCGCGATGGTGGTAGATCTCGTCGGTGATCAACCGAGAGGTAGGACTGGAGCCTGATCCGGGCCTCCCGGTGATCGGGAGGTCGACGCGCGGCGTCCGGTCCCTGGATCGCGGGCCACCGTACCGGTCATGATCGCCGTTTGGGCCCTGGGCGGTTGCGGGAACGGCCCGGTTACGACCATCGCAGGGCCAAAGCCGTGATCAAAAGGCCACGCCCGGCCAGGCTCTGGCGGATAGGCCAGCCACGACTTCGCGCTCGCGTTCCGGCGGGGGAGCCGGCGATCGGCGCGGTCGTCCTTCAGGACGCCGGCTCGTTGGCGGGGCCGGCGGACGGGTCGAGATTCTTTCGCCGACCGGTCGATTCGCTGCTGCTCCGCTCGTCACTGAGGTGTCAGCATCGAACGGAGCGAGAGGACGTCTCATGCGCTACACGATCTTGCTGCACTACCCGGAGCTGATGGCGGCGGGCGAGCTCGACGAGGCCACCGTCCAGGCGGGTATGGCGGCGTTCCGGAAGTACGCCGCCGACCTCGACGCGGCGGGTGCCCTGATCTCCGCCGAGGTGCTCGCCGACTCCTCGGCGACCACGACCCTGCGCAGCGTCGACGGCGAGTTCCGGATTCAGGACGGCCCGTTCGCGGACACCAAGGAACAGCTTGCCGGCACGTTCGTGATCGACGTCGCTGACCTGGACGCGGCGCTCGGGTGGGCGAAGCAGGCGCCCTCGGTCGCGTGGGGGCCCGTCGAGGTGCGGCCGGGGATGACCCACTGGCAGGACGGTGCGTGGCGGGCGCGGCAGTGACCGACCCGGCCGTCAGGCTCCCGGACGAGGTCCGCGCCGCCGCCGAGGGCGCGGCGCGGACCTCCTACGGGCGGCTGGTCGCGTTGCTCGCCGCACCGACCCGTGACATCGCGCTCGCGCAGGACGCGCTCGCCGACGCCTTCGAGCAGGCGCTGCGCACCTGGTCGGGCTCGGGAATCCCGGACAATCCCGAAGGGTGGCTGCTCACCGTGGCCCGCAACCGGCAGCGCGACGTGCTCAGGTCGGCGGCCCACCGCACGTCTCTGCCGCTGACCGCGGCCGTCGACGCGGATTCCGCCGCCGCGGTCGATCCGTTCGCCGCCGTCGACCCCGAGGCGATCCCCGACAAGCGGCTGGAACTGCTGTTCGCCTGCGCCCACCCCGCGATCGCGCCCGAGGCGCGGACCCCGCTCATGCTGCACACCGTGCTCGGTTTCGACGCGGCCGGCATCGCGGCCGCGTTCCGGGTGCGGCCGGCCACGATGGCGCAGCGCCTGGTCCGGGCGAAGCGGCGCATCCGGGCCGCCGGCATCCCGTTCGCCGTTCCGACCCGCGCGGACCTGCCCGAACGGCTCGGCTTCGTCCTCGAGGCGATCTATGGCGCCTACACGATCGACTGGGAGTCGCTCGGCGCGCCGGACGCCCAGGACGCACCGGGTGAGTCGCTCGCCGCCGAGTCGCTCTACCTCGCCGTCACCGTCGCGGCGCTGCTGAAGACCGAGCCCGAAGCGTGGGGGCTCGCCGCGCTCATCGCCCTGTCGTCGTCCCGTGCTCCCGCGCGCTGGCCGGAGGGCGAATTCGTGCCCTTCGCCGACCAGGATCCGCAGCGCTGGGACGCGGCCCTCATCCGCGAGGGCGAGGCCTATCTACGTCGTGCGCACGCGCTCGGGTCCCCCGCCGGGCGGTTCCAGATCGAGGCCGCGATCCAGTCGGTACACGCCGACCGCCGCCGGACCGGCGTGACGGACCGGGACGCCCTGCTCCGGCTCTACCGAGCCCTCGTCACCATCGCGCCGACCCAGGGCGCCCGCGATGCCCTCGCCGCCGTCGAAGACAGCCTCACCTGAACGGACCCCGGCGGCCGGCGAGCCGCGGGACCGGGACAACGCGACGGGCCGCGGTCGCCGCCAGAGCCGCCGCGAGCCATGGGCGGGTTGAAGTAGCCGAAACGACACCCCTGTACAGCCAGGGCACAGGATGCTCAGGGAGAACGCTCAGGTCGTTCCGCCAGGCTGCAATGCGGCAGAAGCCGACGCGGCAGAGGAGAGCGCATGACCGACGAGCCATCGGACCACCGGGAGCGAGCCGACGGAAGACCTTCCTTCTCGCGGCCCGAGCACGAAGCGGCCGGCCGGGGACTGGGCCTCGACCTGGGCACTGTGCCGAGCCGTCGGCGGCTGCTCACGCTGCTCGGGCTGGGGGTTGCCACGGCCGGCCTCACGGCCTGCGGGGCCGGCTCCGCGGCGTCGTCGAGCGGGTCGACCGGCGCGGTCGCGAGCGGGTCCGCGACCGCGAGCGCGTCCGCGTCGACCGGGAGCGGAGCCGACGAGATCCCCGAGGAGACCGCCGGGCCCTACCCCGGCGACGGGTCGAACGGCCCTGACGTGCTGGAGCAGAGCGGGATCGTGCGCGGCGACATCCGTTCCAGTTTCGGAACGGCCACCGGCTCCGCCCAGGGCGTCCCGATGACCCTGGAACTGGCCATCACCGACCTCGTGCACAACGCTCCCCTCACAGGAGTGGCCGTCTACGTGTGGCACTGTGACCGTGAAGGCCGTTATTCGCTTTACTCCAGCGGTGTTACCGACCAGAACTACCTGCGTGGCGTCCAGGTCGCCGGCACGGACGGCGTCGTGCGTTTCACCAGCATCTTTCCGGCCTGCTATTCGGGTCGCTGGCCGCACATCCATTTCGAGGTCTACCCCGACCAGGCCAGCATCACCGACAGCACCAAGGCCATCGCCACGTCCCAGGTCGCGCTCCCCAAGAACATCTGCGACCAGGTCTACGCGCAGCCGGGCTACCAGGAGTCCGTCACGAACCTGGCCCGAGTCAGCCTCACCAGCGACAACGTCTTCGGCGACGACGGCGGCGTCCACGAACTGGGCACCGTGACCGGCAGCACCACCAGCGGCTACACGGTCTCACTGGCCGTCGGCGTCGACACCAGCACGTCTCCCGGCGGCGGCCAGCTTCCTGGCGCGCCACGCGGCGGCTGAGGGCGAGGCCGCCGGGCCCGCCCCACGGAAAAGGAAATGACGGGCCCGGGGCCGCACCGATATCCTGCAATGCGAGATGAGAGAAGTTCCAAACCACCCGGGGACCAACCCGGACGGCGGGCGTGATTCGGTCGACCGGCGGCCCGCCGATGGCGCCGGGATGCGTGAGGTCCTGGCGAGTCATACCGCAGCGACGCTGACGGTCTATCAGGCCTACTCACCGGCGATCGCCGGGCCCGCGCTGCGGGCGGGGACCTTCGTCGAACCGTTCCGGGTAGGCCGGATGACGTGGGTGAAGCCGTCGTTCCTGTGGATGATGTACCGCTGTGGCTGGGCCACGAAGCCGGATCAGGAGCGCGTCCTGGCGGTGGAGATCGGTCGGGATGACCTGCTGTGGGCCCTGGCCAGGGCGTGCCTGAGCTCGTTCGAGCCCGGCCAGCACGCGGACCCGCGGTCCTGGCGGGCGGCGCTGGCGGCGGCGCCGGTGCGGGTCCAGTGGGACCCCGACCGTGACCTGTATCTGCGCCCCACCGGCCGGCGCGCCATCCAGATCGGTCTTGGCCCGGAGGCCAGCCGGCACTACGTCTCGTCCTGGATCCGCTCGATCCGGGACGTGACACCGCTCGCCCGCGAGATCCACGCCCGGGTCCAGGCTGATGACCTCGACGGTGCTCGGGCCCTGCTGCCCGAGGAACACCCGCTGGCGCTACCGTCGGAGATCGCTCGTCGCCTGGGCGCCAGCCCGGCGGGAACGCGGTAGAACTTAACCAGAAACCGGCCGAAGTGAGATTTACGGCCCCTTTTCTGTCTCGGTTTGTTTGCCTACGCTTCGAGTCCGGCCGCGTCGGCGCCGATGCCCGTCGTGCGGCTGGTTCAGTGCTGCCATAAATGATTTCGTCGCCGCCTGGATCGGTTGTCATCGGTCATAGCCGCTCCCGTCGATTTCCAGATTATTGGCCAAAGATCTTTTCGTGTCGCCGACCTAGGCTTGGCGTGCCCGGCTGAATCCGCGGAAAGGTCGGCCGGCGGGTCACCCCCGCGTCGGCCACGCTGCCGCCGCGCATTCATCCGTCCCTTCATGGCCACGGGCCGCGCCCGCGGCGGTCGACAGGAGACAACCTCATGGCAAGCCTGAGAATCCTCAAAGAAAGGGCCCGCCGTCGGGCCGGACCGGCCGACGACCGCCGCGCTCGGATCCGACGACTGCGGTTGGTACCGGCCGTGATCCTCGCCTGTCTGGGCATGCTGGCGGTGGCCTCCTGCGTCCCGGCCATGCCGGGCGGCGGCGGGCCGGTGGCGACCACGCCACCGCCGGGACCGGCAGCGGACCTCTCGCAACGGCTGACCGGCGGGAACGGCGTGTACCTCGGGACGGCCGTCTCACAGGATCTGGGCGCCGTCGGCTACACCCAGGACGAGTTCGCCGCGGCCGGGACCGCGACCGACTACAAGGCCGCCGGAACGCTCAGCGGAGACGGCCTGTGGACGTTCCAGCCCAACACCACGGCCGCCTACCGGACGCGGGTGCTGGTGCGCCGTCCGGCGGACGCCTCGAAGTTCAGCGGCAACGTCATCGTCGAGTGGCTGAACGTCAGCGGCGGCGTCGACGCGGCCCCCGAGTGGGACAACATGTCCGAGGAGATCACCCGTAGCGGCGACGTCTGGGTCGGCGTGTCGGCCCAGCAGGTCGGCGTGATCGGCGGACAGGTGCTCGTCCAGGCCCCCGGACCCGGCTCGGACCAGGCCGGCAAGGGACTGAAGACGATCGACCCGGCCCGATACGGCTCACTGACCCACCCCGGCGACGGCTACTCCTTCGACATGTTCACCCAGGTCGCCCGCGCGGTCCGCGCCGGCGCCGGCCTGGGCGGGCTGACGCCGCGCCACGTCCTCGCCGCGGGCGAGTCCCAGTCGGCCTTCGCGATGGTGACGTACTACAACGGCGTCCAGCCGCTGACGGACGAGTTCGACGGCTTCTTCGTCCACAGCCGGGGTGCGGCGGGCCTCCCGCTGGTCGATCCCGGCAAGAGCGCGGACCTGTCCAGTGCCCTGATCGGGGGCACGACGACGACCTTCCGCACCGATGTGCCCGCGCCGGTCATGGACATCCAGACCGAGTCCGATCTGACCAGCATCCTCGGCTCGGCGAAGGCGCGGCAGCCCGACAGTGACAAGTTTCGGCTGTGGGAGGTCGCCGGCACCGCGCACGCCGACGCCCACCTGCTCGGCGCCACCGCCGCCTCGATCGACTGCGGCGTACCGATCAACAACGGCCCGATGCACGTGGTGGCCAAGGCCGCGCTGCATGCGCTGACGACCTGGGTGAACACGGGCCAGGTCCCCGTCACCGCACCCCGGATCACCACGTCGGACGGTCTGTTCCCCTCGGTCAGCCGGAACTCGGACGGCATCGCCGTCGGCGGGGTCCGCACCCCGCCCGTGGACGTGCCCGTCGAGGTGCTCTCGGGCGACCCGGGCCCGAACCTGTCGGCGATCTGCCTGCTGCTCGGCTCGACCAAGCCCCTGTCGGCCGCGCGCATCGCCCAGCTCTACCCGGGCGGCGTCGCCGACTACCAGCAGCGCTACAACGCGAGCGCGGACGCCGCGATCAGGGCGGGCTTCGTGCTACCCGCCGACCGCGCCGCGCTGCTGGCCTACGCCGAGCCGGCCCGCGTCACCGGCTGACACCCCGTTCGGGCGATCAGCCGGCCGCCGGCTGATCGCCCGAACACCTGGGCAGGACCTTGTCCGCCACGGTCTGGAGATACCGCCAGCCGATCTCCGGCGGCAGGCCGCCGACCAGCGGGTGCAACCGCAGCAGCCCGCCACCCTGTACGTAGCTCACTGCCTCGTCGACGGTCAGGATCTGATGGCTGCGCCCCTCGGCCCGGAGTTCTTCGGCGGTCTGCGCGAACGACAGGCTCGCGGTATCGGTGTTGCCCTCGTTCCAGGAGGCGTAGCTGCGCGCGTCGTGCATCAGATAGGGGCCGAGCTCGTCCCAGGCCCGGTCGAGGTCCTCGGCCACGAAGACGGTGGAGGGCTCATCCGGCGAGTTCAGGAGGCACATTCCGGGTTCGTGCCCGGCGGCGCGGGCAGCCTCCTCATAGGCGATCTGCAGAGCCTTGTCGCTGCCCTGGGCGAGGAAGCCGATGCCATGCCGGCCGGCGCGGCGGGCGGCGGCGACGCTTCCGCCGCCCCAGGCGATCATCGGTCCGCCGGGCGTGTACGGGGCCGGGGTGACGTGGATGCTCCTGCCGTCGTGCTCGAACGGCTCGCCGGTCTTCGCCCGTAGCAGGAGCGGGAGCTTTTCGTCAGCCAACCGCCCCCGGCGGTGGAAGTCGACGCCGAACATCTCGTACTCCGCCGGCCGGTAGCCGATGGCGGCCACATAGGAGATCCGCCCGCCGCTGACGATGTCGAGCACCGCCATCTCCTCGGCGAGGCGGACCGGGTCGTATAACGGCAGAACGAGCGCGGCGATATTGATCATGATGGTCGAGGTTCGCGCCGCCATCACGCCAGCGAGAATCAACGGGGACGGAAGATAGCCGTCCTCGGACATGTGGTGCTCACAGAGCAGCACGCTCAGGCACCCGTGGCTCTCACCCCACTGCGCCATGTCGGCCGCCGCGGCATACAACTCTCGCGCGGGCGCACCCGTCCCGGGCGCGCGCATGTCAAACCGCATCACATACATCGTCGATCCCTCTCGCCGGCCGGAGAATGTTCCGTTGTTCTCTGTCTGTCGCGGTGCGGATGCCCGCCGCGGTTCTCGCGGACATGAGGTCGGCCAGACAGGCGGATGGCGGCGGGTCAGAGCGCGCCATCCGAGGACGAACTCGTGGAGTGGCACCTACTTCTTGAGGACCTGCCCGCAGGACAGCCTGGTGGCGACGTCGTACTTCGTCCCGTCCAGCTGCACGAGCGATCCGCAGGGGGCGTTGACGACGTGGTTGAGGGGGAACCGGGTCTGCGGCACAGCGTCGTCGACGTAGTAGCTGTAGCTGGTGTTCAGGGTCTTCAGGAACGTGTTGACGGTGAGGTTCTTGCCGGTCTTCGTCACGGCGTCGAGAAACATGTCCGCGGCCCAGTAGCCGGCCATTGTCGGCAGGCTGATCGCGGCGTCCGGGGCATACTTCCTGAAGTCGGCGATGAGCTGCTGCACGCCCGGCGACGACGCGTCCTCGGTGGGCGACCACTGCAGCAACGTGTATGACTTCTGCAGGCCGGCGAAGTTGGCGGCGGCGAGCCTCGGGTCGTAGCCGACCGCGTTGATGTTCTTGCCGGTGAAGCCGGCGGCGGCCAGCGCCTGGGTGATCTTGGTGGACGCGGCGAAGTCGGTGGCGTAGACGACGACCTGGGGCGGCGCCCCGCCCGCGGCCGTCATGATCGCCTGGGTGACGGCCGTGGTGTCCGTGAGGCCGGCGTCCGGGACCGGGTTCTCGGCGTAGACGACCTTCGCGCCGACTGCCTGGACCTGTGACCTGATGTCGGCCAGGCCGGTGCGGGCGGAGTCGTCGTCGTTGCCGATCAGCGCGACCGTCCTGCCCTTGGCGTCGCCGCCGAACAACGTCTGGATCATCACGCCGTACGTCGACGACGTGCTCCTGGTGAGGTTGGTCAGGCAGCCCGTGAGGCCGAAGCCGATCGTGTTTCCGCAGTAGCCGCCGTTGAAGCCCCAGCCGAAGAACGGCACGCCGGCGGAGCAGAGCGTGTCCACGAAGGTGGGGTAGGCGGTCATCTCCGGCACGACGGCGAAGACCTTTTCCTGGTCCGCGAGGACCTTGGCCTGGCTGACGTTGCGGTTCGAGTCGTTGCCGTCGTCCAGTACCCCGATGAAGTCAATCTTGCGGCCGTTGACCCCGCCGGCGTCGTTGGCCCGTTGGAATCGCACCTTGGCGCCGACGTCCGCGCCGGCCATGGTGCTGCCGCTGGCGCTGGTCAGGTAGGCGAGGCCGCCGACCTTGATGGACGTGTCCGTGACCCCGCGGTTCGGGTCGGGGGCCGTGAGGCCGCATTTCAGGGAACTGGCGTCGACCGTGACGCCGCCGTCGCTCCAGCCGGTCGGCGGCCCGGCCTTGATCGCGTTGGCGCCGACGGTCGGGGCACTGGACGGCGCCGAAGAACCGCCGCTCCCGCAGGCCGCGACCACAGTCGCCAACGCCGTGGCGGCGGCCAGGACGGACGCTAATCGTGAGACACGCATGGATCACTCCTTCTTACGGGCGCCGCACCACGCATGAGGTGGCGGCGGCGGTCTGCGGCTGACTGCGAGGCCTCAAGCTCCCCGGGGTGCGCTGGGCGGCCCGCTCGGACGGCATCGCGGGGATCGCTCGCGATGACCTCATATTGAATATTGGATACGTTGACGGAGTGTCGTGATGTTGGTGAAGGGAGGGGGCTGTTCCCGGAGCTCTCCGGTCGAGGTCGGGCGGCTACCGGGTCGGGCACCGACGTGGCGACCGCGAACGATCTGCGCCACCTGACCACCAGCCCGGTGCCGCGACGATAGAGAAGATGGACTGTCCAGTCAATGGCAGTCCTGTCCGGCTAGGTGGGCCGCGGGCACGCGGTTCCCGTCGCGAAGCCGCCGTCCCGCATGCCCCCCACGGCGGCCGTGCGTGGGCCGCGTCGGGGGCGCCATGGGAAGTGCGGGGTGCGGATCCTCGTATGGGCGAGGGGATGTGCCCGTTCTCGATGCGCGTCGCGCCGCGGCGGGGCCTGCCTGGCGGGGCCGCGCGTCGAGAATCGCGTCGGCTCTCGCGCGTTCGGGCCGCCGCGCGGGCAGTCGGCCATCGCCTCGCTGCGACTCCGTGCCTGGCTGTTGCTGCCTCCGGCAACGTCTGCCCGCTCCGAACCCCAGACATGATCGCCGTTTCGGCCCTCAAACGGTTGCGATCAGGCCCGATTTACGACCATCTGAGGGCGAAAACAGCGATCACTCCGCCGGGCCGACCTTCGTGGTCCTAGGCGGCAGCCGAGCCCGTCTCCTTGATGACCGCCATCCAGGCGGAAGCGAGCACCGTGATGATGCGCTCGGTGTCCTCCAACCGACCCTGGACGAAGGGGTCGAAGAAGTGCCGCAGGGGTGCCAGCAGGATCGCCGCGGTGATCTCGGCGTCGTCCAGTGCGAGGTTCTCCCGCGCCGCGACCAGCGCCTCGGCGAGGTAGCGGATATGGATCTTGTAGCCCTGTTCGACCAGCGTCCGGATCTCCGGGTCGATGACGGAGCCCTCCCACAGCGGCGCGCCATACTGCCGGATCGAGGCCCAGCGCGCCACGTCCGTGCGGAGCCAGCCCCGGATGCTCTCCAGCGTTGGCTGACGCGCGATCGAGCCCATCTCGTCGTAGATGCCCTCGAAGGTCGCCATGAGCCGGTCGTACAGCTCCCGAAGAATGTCCGCCTTGCCACGAAAGTGCAGGTAGAAGGTGGCTCGGGTGGCTCCGGCCCGGGAGACGATGTCGTCGACCGTGGTGCGGGCGTACCCCCGCTCGGCGAACTCGATCACCGCGGCGTCGATGAACTTGGTGTGGGTGAACGCCCGCTGTGCGGCCCGCAGACCACCTTTCGGCGCGTTGCTGGGCACCAGGCCTTCCTCCGATCGCGTTGTGTCCAGTGACTGGACACTCTAGTCATCGACCCGCCTGGGGTGCATGATTCGGGCGCACCGTTCTCGGGGGCGCGCGTGGACCCGCGCGTGGACCCGGCGTCGGCCGCGGCCTCGTCGGCACGCCCCGCCTCGGGGAAGGTACTTGACCCGGCCGCCAGAACGAATATTGGATATAAAATACGATCGGCTCCTAGCTCGCCACGCCCGGTGGCGAACCCGCCCGCGGGCGCTGGCCCGCCGAGGCGGCGATGGACACCTTCCCTTTCCAAGATCCGGCCTGTGGGCCGGTGCACGCTGATCGACGGGAGTGCCCGATGGGCCTTGAGATTGACCTCAAGGGACGCAGGATCCTGCTCGTGGGTGCGTCCTCCGGAGTCGGCCGGTCGACGGCCATCACGGTGGCGCGCGCGGGCGGCGAAGTAGCGGTCGTCGGCCGGCGCGCCGGCCAGCTCGAAGAACTGGCCGGCTCCATCGGCGCGGTCGCGATCCCGGCGGACCTTCGCGACGCCGACGAGTGCGTCCGGGTCGTCGAGGTCGCCACGGACCAGCTTGGTGGCCTGGACGCCGTGCTGTTCCCGATCGGCTGCTCGCCGCTGCAACTGATGACGCGGCTCGCGGCCGAGACCTGGACGGACGCCTTCGCCACCAACGTCGTCGGCCCGGCGCTGATGACCGCCGCCGCCGTGAAGGCTCGCACCGAACCGGGCCTGTTCCTGTACGTGTCGAGCGCCAATGTCGCGCAACCGTTACACGGCCTCGGCGCCTATGGCGCGACCAAGGCGGCGCTGGAGCATTCGCTGCGCACCTGGCGGCTGGAGCATCCTGAGCACCGCTTCCTCAAGCTCACCATCGGCGCTACGACGCCGACCGACATCTACCGCGACTACGGTGACGACGTGCTCGGCGAGGTGCTGCCCAAGTGGGCCGGCACCGGCATCGTCACCGCCGACTTCATGCACGTTGACGACGTCGGTACCGCCCTCGCTGAGCTGACGGCCTTCGCGCTCGCGCATCCGAAGATCGCGGTCGACGACGTGGTGTTCAACCCGGCGAGCGCGCCGCTCGACGCGACGGCGATGACGAGCCTGGGACAACAGGCGGCCGTCGGTGAACTTCTCGACGAAGCCGGCCTGTTGAATACCTGAACGTCGCCCAGGCCGCGTGTGAGCGCGCCTCACCCTTGTCTCTGGGCCGCAGGTGACAACGCTGTTCCTGGTTTGCGCCCGTTGCTCGGCGCCTGGCGCGACGCCGTTGCCGCGAAGCGCCTTCTCATTTCGTATCTGGGCTTGCGGCGTGTCGCAGAACCGCGGGGCCCGACTTCTGATCGGGAGCACCAATGATCGAGTTCAATCCATATGATCTCGCCACGTATCGCGACCCCTATCCGGTCTACCGGGCCCTGCGGGACGAGGCGCCGGTCTACTGGAACCCGGACCTGAAGTTCTGGGCGCTGTCCCGGCACGCGGACGTCCTCGCGGCCCACAACGACTGGGAGACCTACTCCAGCACCGGCGGTGTCACGATCGAGGGCAGCGAGGCCGGCGCTCCGATGATCATCCTCAGGGACCCGCCGGAGCACCGCTGGCATCGGAAGATCGTCGGCAAGGTCTTCTCGCCGAAGCGGATGCTGGATCTGGAGCCCTTCATTCGCAGCCGGGCCGGCGAGCTACTGGACCGCTTCGTCGACGCCGACGAGTTCGACGTCGTCCGCGACTTCTCGGTGACGCTGCCGCTGGACGTGATCAGTGAGCTTCTCGGCATTCCCCGGGAGGACCGCGCGGGCGTCAACGAGGCCGCCGACCGGATGCTGTCGCGCGGCGAGGGCGGTGACGACGAGCAGGCGTTCGTCGAGAACAGCGGGATACTGCTCAACCTCTATCTCTCGCTGGTAGCTGAGCGGCGCCGGAATCCGACCGATGATCCGATCAGCCTCCTGATCCAGACCGAGGTCGAGGACGAGGACGGCTCCACGCGCCGGCTGGACGACGAGGAGATCGCCTTCCGCTTCTTGGAAATGAGCGTCGCCGGCCACGAGACCGTCGCGAAGGCGATCCCGAACGGGCTGATGGCGCTGACCCGCTTCCCCGAGCAGCGCCGCCTCCTCCTGGCCGATCCAGGTCTCTACGACCGGGCCGCCAGCGAGACGCTCCGCTTCGACGCGCCTTCTCAGCTGCAGGGCCGGACGGCGAAACGCGACGTCCAGTTGCACGGGGTCACCATTCCGGCAGGGGACCGGGTCATGTTGATCACCGGCTCGGCGCTGCGGGACGAGCGGGTCTACGCCAGTCCTGACGTGTTCGACCTGAACCGCCGGGACGAGCCGTCGACGCTCTTCTTCGGGTTCGGCATCCACCGCTGCCTTGGCGCGCACCTGGCCCGCCTGGAGGTCAAGGTCGCCCTCGAGGAGGTTCTTCGGCGCTACCCCGATTTTGTCGCGGACCCCGACCGCGCCGTCATGAAGGTGTCGTCCAACGTCCGTGGTGCCGCGAACCTTCCTTTCGCCACCGGGGGCGGGGCTATCGCGGCGTAGCACGCGTGGGCTGAACTGCCGGGGCTACAGCCGACTCGGGTGCTGGAACCTCCGGCACTCGGATACCTGACCACTCGCCGGGTGAGCGGTTTCGATAATAGGCGTAGTCCCTATCAATCGAGTTTTGGAGAAATTCTGATGGGCAGCGACGTCGACCACGAGAGTCCTGACGGGAAGGCGAGTGGAGCGCGCCCGCCGGATGGGGACTGGCTGGGTACACCGTTCCTGCGGTTTGAGCGCCGGGGTGCCCTTGCTTTCTGCACGGTCGACCGGCCCGAGGCACGCAACGCGTTGACGGCGGCGATGTACTTCGGACTCCGTTACGCCGTTGACCTCGTCAACCGCGATCCGGAGTTGGCCGGCCTGCTGATCACGGGGAGTGGAGACATCTTCATCCCCGGCGGCGACCTGGGGCACAATGCCCCGGATGACTGGGGCGGCCCGATGCTCTTCGGCATGGACAACACGCCCTTCGATGCGATCCGACACTCCCGCAAGCCGGTCGTGAGCGCCGTCAACGGCATCGCCCAGGGCGGTGGCCTGCTCATCGCGATCATGTCCGACCTGGCGGTCGCCAGCGACCGGGCCACCTTTCGGGCACCCGAGGTCTACCGCGGCATCGCCGACACCGGATACGCCCAGTACCTGCCAGCCCAGATCGGCCCCGCGCGGGCGAAGGACATGCTGTACACCGGACGCGTCGTCACCGCCGCGGAGGCCTTGGACTGGGGCCTGGTCGCGCGGGTGGTCCCGCACGAGGAGGTGCAGGATGTCGCGCTCGAAGCATTGCGCGCGTGCTGTCGCGGCGCGCCGGAGGCTCGCGCCGACGTCAAACGCGTCATCGCCACGCACTATGGCAGCTACGACCGCATGACCATGGACAAGAGCGTCTACGGATCCGAAGCCCGTGAGGGCTGGCTCGCGTTTTCCCAGCGCCGCAACCCCGAGTGGGTCCCCGAGGATCTCCGAACCTCCGGCCGTCTCTAGACGAGCCAGATCGCCAGGATGGTGATCAACCGCTAACCGGCCTCAACGAATGTGCACACCGGAGATGGCGCGGGCGATCACCAGGCGCTGGATCTCGGAGGTGCCCTCGAAGATGGTGTAAATCTTGGAATCGCGGTACATGCGTTCGACTGGGTGTTCGCGGCTGTACCCGGCGCCGCCGAGGATCTGGACGGCCTTCTCCGTGACGGCGACCGCGACCTCGCCGGCCTTCAGCTTGGACATGGAGCCCTCGCCGGCGAGGAACGTCTTGTCCTGCTTGCCCATCCAGGCGGCTCGCCAGATGAGCAGGCGGGCGGCGTCGATCTCTGTCTTCATGTCGGCCAGGGCGAAAGCGATCGCCTGGTTCTCGATGATGGGCCGGCCGAACGTCTCGCGGGTCTTGGCGTAGTCGAGGGCGTATTCGTAGGCGGCACGGGCGATGCCGACCGCCTGGGCGCCGACGGTGGGGCGGGTGCGTTCGAAGGTCGCCATCGCGCCCTGGCCGCGGGAGTGGCCGCCTTCGCGGGCCTTGGCCAGCCTGGCGTCGAGCTTGTCCTTGCCGCCGAGCAGGCAGCTGCCGGGGACGCGGACGTCGTCGAAGAAGAGGTCGGCCGTGTGCGAGGCGCGCAGGCCGAGTTTTTTGATCTTCTTGGCGGCGACCAGGCCGGGGGTGTTCGGCGGGATGACGAAGGTGGCCTGGCCTCGGGACTTGAGCTCCGGGTCGACGGAGGCGACGACCACGTGAATGTTCGCGATGCCGCCGTTGGTGATCCAGGCCTTCTGGCCGTTGAGGACCCATTCGTCGGTTGCCTCGTCGTACCTGGCCCTGGTGCGCAGCGACGAGACATCGGAGCCGGCGCCGGGCTCGGAGACGCAGAAGGCGCCGAGCTTCGGGTCGGACGCGTCGCCGTAGCACTGCGGCGCCCACTCGACGAGCTGCTCCAGCGTGCCGGCCGACGAGATCCCGGCCGCGGCGAGGCTGCTCCCCATGATGGACAGGCCAATGCCGGCGTCGCCCCAGAACAGCTCCTCGGAGGCGATCGGCAGCGACAGGCCGGTCTCGTCCCCGAACATCGTCGCGAGCGAGTCGAACCCGTAGAGGCCGATCTTGGCGGCCTCCTGGATGACGGGCCAGGGCGTCTCTTCCCGCTCGTCCCACTCGGACGCCGCCGGCCGGACGACCTCGGCGGCGAAGCCGTGCACCCAGTCGCGCAGTTCGCTCTGCTCGTCCGTCAGATCGAGGCTGAAGCCCATCGCGGTTCGTTCCCTCCGCTGCGGTCGTCCGGTACGGCACGGTGAGCATACCGATGGGTAACTTCGCGCGGAAGTGGATGCGCGCTGCTCCGTGATCTCCCAGCACGGCGTCGAGCAAGCCGTCTCTTGACCGAGTCATCCGCGAAGGCGACCGATCACGGCGGTGGCTCGACCACCGAGCGGATTCGCGGCATTCCGTCCAGGACGCGGCAGTGGACGCACTCGTGGCGCCGAACGCAAACGGCGCACGCCAGGGGAGTGTGCTGTTTGATCCGGCCCATGGACGTGTTCCGAGGTCAGGGCAGGCGTACGCGGTGACGCCAGGGGAGGCTCGCGCCCGGTTCGCGGCCGCGCGGGTCGCGCGGCTCGCGACCGTCGCGGCCGGGGGAGCGCCCCGGCTCGTGCCCGTCACCTTCGCCCTCCTGCCTGGGCCGGACATCCTGGGAACGCCGGTCGGGCTGGGCACGCCAGGCATCCTGGGGACGCAGGACGGGCTGGGGACGCCCGACGCGCTGGGGACGATCGTGATGGCGGTCGACCACAAGCCGAAGCGGACGACGCGGCTGCGCCGGTTGGACGACATCGCCCACGAACCGCGCGTGACCCTGCTCGTGGACGAGTACGACGACGAATGGACTCGTCTGTGGTGGGCGCGGGCGGATGGCATCGCCCAAGTCGTCGAGCCTGCGCATCCGGTCCATGCCACGGCGGTGCGTGCCCTGTCCGCCCGTTACCCGCAATACCGCGACCGGCCCCCGGCCGGGCCCGCGATCCTGGTCAGCGTGACTCGATGGTCAGGCTGGTCCTACGTCCCCTGACCGGACCTACGGGCCTCGACCGCGGCGATTCGAGGTCCTGGTCGGGACAAGCGTCGCGTCTGACGAGGCTGGCCGCGCCTCGAGACCAGCAAGATCGGCGTTTTGGCCCTCGCGTGGCTGTAACCGGCGCGGTTTGATGACCAGGCGAGGGCCAAACCAGCGATCAAGCCGGCGGGCGGCCCTCGAGCCGGCGGGCGGCGCGGGGCGGTGTCCGCCGGGCCGGCACCAGTCAGGTCATGCTGACGTGCTCCAGGACCTCGGAGACGGGACGGCGCTTCGTCGGGGTCAGGGGCGGGATGGAGCGGTCCGGGTAGCCGGCGCGCAGGATCATCTGGGCGTGGCCGGCGCCGCCCGTGGCCGAGCGGACCAGCGTGCGGGTCGCCTCGATGTCGACCGCCTGGCCCAGCGGGGAGGTCGCGAGCCCGGCGGTGGTCGCCGCCAGCAGCACCCGGCCGAGCGCACGGCCGGCGCGCAGCCGGTCCGTCGGCCCGTCCGCGTCGGTGCCGAGCACCAGCGCCTCCGGATGCTCGACTGTGTCATCGAGAGCCGGGCCCGCCTCAGCCCGGCCGCCGCCGCCAGCCCCGCCATCGGCTCCGGCTCCGGCTCCGGCACCAGCGCCACCGGCACCGCCGGTGAAGTCGCGCAGCGGGAACTCGGCGTACTGGGGCTTCGCGCCCGGGTCGGCCGTCGCCCAGGTGATGCCGTCGACGGCGTCGGGGTCGGTCCGGGTCCAGTCGGCGAGTTCGGCCAGGTACTGCGGGTCGTGGTGCTCGAACCAGTCGGCCCTCGCCAGGAGGACCGCCAGTTCCACCCGGGCGTCCTCGCCGGTCAGCACCGACAGCCAGCAGCCCTCGGCCTCGGCCGCGCGGCGCAGCTCGCGGATCTCGTCGGCGGGCACCGCGCCGGGCCCGAACGGGCGGCGGTCGGTGTGTCGCTGGGTGATCGCCGCGGCCAGCCGGGCCTCGTCCTCGGTCGGCGGCCGGTTGCCCAGGACCTCCAACGTGGCCAGCCGCCCGGCGCTGATGTCAGGGCCGTCGGGCAGCTCGGCGACCTCGACGTCGAGCCCGGCAGCCCGCAACGACAGCCAGCCGTTGAGCAGCGCTGCACCGCAGCTGACCAACAGCTGGCGATGGTCCGGGTCGATCACGGGAAGGGCGCGGCTCAGGTCGGCGGACAGCTCCAGCGTGTCGCCGCGCAGCCGCCACTTCCACGGCTGGCTGTTGTGGATCGACGGCGCGAGGCCGGCGGCCTCGACCGCCGCCTGGACCTGTGCCGCGGAGATCGTCGTTCCTTCCATGGACATGGTCCGTCCCCTCGCTTCACGGCCGGCCAGGGCGCGAACGCGCGGCCGGGCCCGGCGCGGCAGCAACCCCGGCAGTTGATGCCATCCTTACCGACTACCTTCCCCGCGAGGCGCCGTCGTCCCCGACAAGAGCCGAAGTCCGGCCGGGGGTGGGCCGTCCCGCCCCGACGGAGCAGGTCAGAAGGAGCGGGTCAGCCGGGCAAGCCGGACCGGAGCGGGACGGGCCGGACGGGAGCGGGCCGGACAAGGCCGACGAGGCCAGCCGGGCGGCGCGGGTCAGCAGGCCGGGGCGGGCGAGCCGTTCGTGCCGCTGTAGATGTAGGAGTGCTGGACCCAGCCACCCGAGAGCAGCTGGTCCCAGACGGTGTTTTTCCCGTCCGTCTGCTGGCAGCGCAGCACGACCAGCGCCCCGCCGACCAGCTGGCCCACCGGGTCGGCGCCGAGCAGCGCGTTCGTCAGCGCGCCGACCACGCCGCCGACGATCTGGAGGATGGCGACGGTCTTGGTGACCGGGAACGGCCCGGTGTCCGGCCGGGGCGCACTCGAGCCGAGCTGGGGCCGGCTGACCGAGCCGACGCAGGCCGGTGCGCCGGTGGGCGCCGAGGTGCCGGACTGGACGTACCCGGCCGGAATCCAGCCCGAGTTCGTGTACACCCACAGCCGGGTCGTCGTGTTGCCGGCCGTGACCTGCTGGGCGTAGACGCCGCAGTAGACGTCCACCGGCGTGCCGCTGGGGACCGTGCCGCTCGCGCCGCCGAACAGGCTGAGCGTCGTCGGGCCGAAGTAGACCGTCACCGGGCCGCCGTTCGCGTTGACGACGACCGTGCGGGCCGGTGGGGCGGCATCGATCGGGAGGCCGGAGGAGCTCGGCTGTCCCAGCGGGGCCGTGGCCTGGCCACTCGGCGGCGTCGCCACCCCCGAGGCGTCCGCGGTGCCGGTGGCCGTAGGCGCCAGCTGGCCGGGGCCGGACGCGCCCGCGGGCCCGCCGTTGCCCCGGCCTGGTCCGCCGACCGGGCCACCCAGGGCGGCCGGGCCGGTCGCCCCAGCCGTCAGCGGGCCGCCGGGCCCGTTCCCGGCGGCGGTCGGGCTACCGCCGGAGCGGTCGGCCTCGATCAGCGGCCTCGCTATCAGGGCCGCGATCAGGAGCATGACCGCCACCAGCGCGAGCAGCACCAGCCGCCGACGGCGGCGCCGGCGGCGCAGTGCCCGGGCCCCGAGCTCCCGCGGTGCCGCGGCGGTGCCGGTGGCACCGGCCGGCGCCTGGACCGGCTGCGCCCCCGCCCGCGCCGCCGCCGGTTGCGCCGCGACCGCCCCCGCCGCCTGTGCCGCCCCTGCCGCCACCGCGGCCGGTGACGACGGCGGTGCGGCGGCATCGGCCTGGCCTTGCGCGCTGGCGGCGTCGGCGTCGGCGTCGGCGACCGCGAGCCCGGCCGCGTCCCCGGGCTGGGCGAACAGCGCGAACGCCGACCCGTCGACAACGTCGACCCGCTCGGACCGCGCGCCCGTCATGGCCGCGCCCGTCATCGCCGGGCCCGCCATCGCCGGGCCCGCCATCGCGGCCCCCGGCTCGGCGGCGGCCGGCGGACGCACCAGCGGCGTGGTGGACTCGTTCGGGTCGTCAACCGGGTCGACGACGACTGGCGGAGCCGGGCTGGCGAGCGCCCTGACCAGGCCGGCCAGGGCGACGCCGACACCGTCCGCCGGGTGCGCGGGCCCGACCGCCCGTGGCGCGGGTCCGCCGGCAGGCAGCGCGCTCCCAGCCGCCTCGAGAACGGTCCCGGCGCGGGCCGCCGGGACCGGCGTGTTCGCGTCCGAGCCGCTTTCGCCGATCAGGGCGCGGCCGGCGGTCGTCCCGGGCGTCGCGGCGGGCGGCACCCAGTCGGCCAGCAGCCGCCGGGCGGCGGGGCCGGCCTCGACCGGGTCCTCGACCGGCTGCCCGGTGAGGATCGCTACCAGGGCGACGGCGTCAGGCCGCTGGGCTGGGTCGCGCCGCAGGGCGGCGCTGACGGCGGGCAGCAGTTCGTCGGGCACGCCGTCCAGCGCCGGCTCGGTGGACAGGATGCGCATCGCGGTCGCGGCGGCGGTCTGCGCGTCGAACGGGTGGCGGCCGCGCGCGGCGAAGGCGACGCACATGCCCCAGGTGAAGACGTCGGTGGCCCGGGTCGCCGGGTCGCCGTTGAGCTGCTCGGGCGCCATCCAGGCGACCGTGCCGATGACGTTGCCGGTGCTGGTGTTGCTGGTGAGGTCCTCGGCTCGGGCGAGCCCGAAGTCGATGATCTTCGGGCCCTCCCAGGAGAGCAGGATGTTCGCGGGCTTGAGGTCGCGGTGCACCACGTTGGCGGCGTGCACGGCCACCAGGCCCTCGGCGAGCCCGACGGCCAGGGTGAGCAGGTTCGCGCTCCGCAGCGCGCCGCCACGGGTGACCGCCGCCATGAGGTTGGCGCCCTCGACGTACTCGGTCACCATCCAGGGCTCGTCGGCGTCCGGGTCGGCATCCAGTACCTGCGCGACGCAGCTGCCGCGGACCCGGGCCGCCGCGCTGACCTCGCGGCGGAACCGGCCGCGGAACTCGGGCTCGTCCAGCAGGTCCGCGCGGATGACCTTCACGGCGACCGGCTGGCCGTCCGTGCTCACCCCGAGGTAGACGGTGCCCATGCCACCGGAGCCGAGCCGGCCCCGCAGCCGGTACGGGCCGACGGACCGCCGGTCGGTGGGGCCCAGGGGGGTCAACATGCCCGTGCCGCTCCACCCGCTCTGGGCGCCGCCGGCCGAGCGTCACCGCGTCCCGGACCGGGTCGCCGACGGCCGGCCAGGCCTGGAAACCGGCGTAAGACCCCGTGGAGCAGCACTGTCGCGCTTCCCCCTCGCTGGTCGCCGCTGGCGCCCGCCGGACCCGTGCTGGCTTCGGAGCATTGCTGGCTTCGGACTACTGCTGGCGTTCGCGGGTCACGGTAGGGCATATCGTCCCGAGAAATCCTCGCAGAGTGGTCTACGAGTGTCGGCAAGGGCCTGGTGTAGTCCGCGTCCTGAGTGACCGCCTGCGATCGTGGGTAACCCGTGGGAATGGCTGTAGCCGATCCCGAGGCTGTCATCGCCGAGCTGATGTCACGCCATGGCCGGACGTTCGCCGACGACTTCGCGGCCGACGTCCCGGCGGACACCGCCGAGGCCATGTTCCGGCTGCTGGTTTTCGCGACACTCGCGAGCGCCCGGATCCGGTCCTCGGCCGCCCTGGAAGCGGCGAACGCGCTGTTCGACCAGGGCTGGACCAGCCCGCGGGTCATGGCCGAGACCACCTGGGAGCAGCGGGTCCAGGTGCTCAACAAGCACGGCTACGCGCGCTACGACGAGAGCACCGCCCGCATCCTCGGCGAGTCCTGCCACTTCCTGCTGGAGACCTACGACGGCGACATCCGGGCGATCCGCGAGGCGACCGACCACCACCGCGACCGCGAGCGTGACCTGTTGCTGCAGGTCAAGGGCATCGGGCCGGTCGGCGCCGACATCTTCCTGCGGGAGGCACAGGCCGGCTGGGACGAACTGATCCCCTACGTCGACGCCCGCACCCGCCAGACCGCCCGGGAGCTCGGCCTGCCCGCCGAGCCGCGCCGGCTGCTGAACCTGATCGACCGGGACCAGTTCCCCAAGCTGGTGGCCGCGCTCGTGCGCAGCCGGCTGGAGCACGACACCGAGGACGTCCTGGACGCGGCCTCCACGCGGTAGCCCGCGCGGGCGGCGCGGGCGAGGCTGGGAAGATTGCCGATGGCTCGGCTGTTACGGTGCAGGCTTCGCGCCTGTCGCCGATGCGACCGCCGAACGAGCCAGTCCCAGCCAGTCGAGCCCGTCCGCCCCCGCCGGCCGCGGAGCGCGGGCTCCCCAGCCGCGGAGGAGCGCCGTGTCCTCGACCCGTGACCCGCGGCTCGCCCGCGAACAGGCCTACCTCGATCTCCTGTACTCCCGGCTCGACGAGGTCAGCGATCTCACCCGCAGCCAGCTGCGCCAGGTGCTGCTCGACGTCGGCACCGGGACGCCGCAGTCCGTGGTGGAACGCGACGTCTTCGCGGCCACCCACGCCGAACGGCTGGCCAGGCTGGAGGCCGCCGAGGGCCGGCTGTGCTTCGGAGCGATGGACCGTTTCGACGGCGCGCGCACCTACATCGGCCGGATCGGGCTGTCCGACGTCGAGCAGGAGCCGATCCTTGTCGACTGGCGCGCGCCGGTCGCCACGGCCTTCTACCAGGCGACGCTCGCCGACCCGCGCGGGCTGACCCGCCGCCGCCACCTGCGCACCAAGGGCCGTGAGGTCACCGGTGTCGCCGACGACCTGCTCGCCGTCGGCCCCGGCGAGGGCGGCCGGACCGCCCAGGACGCCGACGGCTCCGCTCCCGCCGCTGACACGCCCACCGGCGACACGATGCTGCTGGACGCTCTGTCGGCGCCGCGCACCGGCCGGATGGGCGACATCATCGCCACCCTGCAGGCCGAGCAGGACCGCATCATCCGGGCCGACGCCCGATCGGTGCTGGTCGTCGACGGTGGGCCGGGGACCGGCAAGACCGCGGTAGCCCTGCACCGGGCCGCCTATCTCCTCTACACCGAGCGGGCCCGGCTGGAGCGCTCCGGCGTCCTGATCGTCGGCCCGAGCCCGGTGTTCCTGCGTTACATCGACCAGGTGCTGCCGTCGCTCGGCGAGACCGGTGTGGTGTTCGCGACCCCCGGGCGGCTCTACCCCGGCGTCGCGGCGACCGCCACCGACCCGGTCGCGGTCGCGACCATCAAGGGCGACGAGCGGATGGCCGCCGTGCTCGCGGCCGCGGTGCGCGACCACCAGAGGTTGCCGCGCCGGACGATCGAGATCCTCCATGACGACGACCGGGTCCTGCGGCTGGACCGGGACACCGTCGCCCGGGCCCGCACCCGGGCCCGGCGCAGCCGCCGCCCGCACAACGGGGCCAGGTTGGTGTTCCTGCGCGAGCTGCTGGACGAGCTGACCAGCCAGGTCGTGAAGCAGATCTCCGGCGGGCTGCTGGACGACGACGAGCGCGCCGACGTCCGTGACGGCCTGTGGGCCGACCCGGTGGTCCGCCGCGAGCTCGACGCGCTGTGGCCGCGGGTCACCCCGGCCCAGCTGCTCGACCGGCTCTACACCGATCCGAACCTGCTCGCCAGGGCGGTCGCCAGGACCCTGACGCCGGCCGAGCAGGCCCTGCTCCGCCGGGGCGAGGCCGGCGCGTCCGGTGGCGCCGCCGGTTCGGGAGACCGGGGAGCCGCGCCGGCCGGGACCGGCGGCGATGACCTTTTCAGCGCTCTGGAAGCCGCCGAGCGGCCGGCGCCGCCGCGCCGTGGCCAGGTCAACCGGGTGTGGACGGTGGCCGACGTGCCGCTGCTGGACGAGGCTGCCGAGCTGCTCGGTGACCCGGACGAGGGCAGCCGGGCGGCGGCCGAGGCGCGGGCGGCCCGCGAGCGCGCCGCCGAGATGCGGTACGCCGAGGACGTCCTGGAGATGCTGGGCCTGGCCGGCCAGCTCGACGCCGAGACCGTCGCCGACCGGTGGCGCGGCCCGCGGCGGCGGGCGAGCGCGGCCGAGCACGGCGCCACCGACCGCGAGTGGGCGTTCGGCCACCTGATCGTCGACGAGGCTCAGGAGGTCTCGCCGATGCTGTGGCGGCTGCTGTGGCGGCGCTGCCCGGCGCGCAGCGCCACCCTCGTCGGTGACCTCGCCCAGGCGGCCCGCCCCGGGGCGCCGACGAGCTGGGCGCAGATCCTCACCCCCCATGTCGGGGACCGGTTCCGGGTCGAGCGGCTCACCGTCAACTACCGCACCCCCCGCGAGATCATGGATGTCGCCGCCGACGTCCTCGCCGTGGCGGTGCCCGGCGCGACACCACCGGAGTCGGTCCGCTCGGTCGGCGAGAAGCCGCTGGCGATCCGGGCCGGCGCACCCGGGGGACAGGCCGACCAGCAGCGCCTCGACGGCGGCCCGGCCGACCGGGCTTGGGCCGACCGGAGCCCGGCCGACCGGGACCGGGCCGAGGCGGCGCTCGTCGACGCGGTCGTCGCCGAGACGATCCGGACGGCCGGGATGATCGGTGAGGGCCGGATCGCGGTGATCACGGCGCCTCCGGCGCTGCCGGCGGTGCGTGCCGCGCTGTGGCGGGTCGCGCCCGAGCTGCTCGGTGCCGCCGGGAACCCGGACGCCGACGGTGCCCGCACCGGCGCGGGCGCCCGGGCCGGGGCCGCGGCGGCCAGGAGCGTGGACGGGACGAACGCGGACGTGCTCGACGCCCGGGTGGCCGTGCTGAGCGTCGCCGACAGCAAGGGCCTGGAGTTCGACGCCGTCCTGCTGGTCGAGCCGGCTGAGCTGCTCGCCGGGCCGACGCGCGGCCTCGCCGACCTCTATGTCGCGCTCACCCGCGCCACCCGTTCGCTCACCGTCGTGCACACCGGCGAGCTCCCGCCGGTGCTGGGTCAGCTCGCGGCGGCCTGACCGAAGGCCGAAAAAGTGTCACATACCCGGGTTAGGTTCTCCGGTTGTCAGGTGGACCTAGCACGGGGGTGGTGGTTCCTGTGGCGGACGAGTTCAAGGGGTCGCGGGCTGGGGTGTCGGACCCGACAGGGATGTCAACGGTCTCGCCGGGGGCCACGGCCGGGCGGCGGGTGCCGTTGGTCCCGCGGGCGACGGCCTGGCTGCTGGGGCGGCTCACGGGCAGCACGACCGCGCGGCGCAGCGTGCGGTTCTTCGACGACGCGGGGCCCAGGCTCGTCGCGATCGTCGCGATGGATCTCGCCGGCGCGCTCTCCTTCGCGGCCGCGCCGTTCATCCTGCGCCATCTGATCGACACCGGCCTCACGGCGCCGCACGGGAACTCCGCGCTGATCGTCTCGGTGGCGGCGCTGCTCGTCGTCGCGCTGTTGCAGGCCCTCGCGAACGCCGTCTCGTCGGTGCTCAGCTCGGGGCTCGGCGAGCTGGTCGGGCAGCGTGCCGGCCAGGCGGTGCACGACCAGCTGCTGCGGGTGCCGTTCGCGTTCTTCCCGGGGCAGCGCCAGGGCGAGCTGTTCACCCTGTTCGGCCGGGACGCCGACGAGATCGAGACCGCCGTCGCGATGGTGCTGCCGCGCGCGGTGACGACCGCGATCAGCGCGGTCGTCGGCGTCGCGACCATCGCCGTCCTCGACTGGCGGCTCGCCGCCGTCTCGCTAGTACTCGCGCCCGGGGTCTTCGCGCTGCTGGCCGTCGGGCGCCGGGAGGGCCGCAGCCTGTCCATCGAGCTGATCAAGCTGCGGGTGAAGCACTTCGCCCAGATCGGCGACACGACCGGCGTCTCCGGCGCGCTGCACATCCGGCTGTTCGACCGCACCGAGCACGAGTCACGCCGGTACGCCGAGATCGCCGACGGCATCCGCCGGACCGCGCAGCGGCGCAACCGGGTCAACGCCCGCGCCCAGCTCATGTCGTCGGCCGGGTCCGCGGTCGCGGTCGTCATCGTCGTCGGCTTCGGCTCCTGGCTGGTCAGCACCGACCGGGCCACGATCGGCACCCTGCTCGCCTTCGCGAGCGCGCTCGTCTACGCCTACCGGCCGGTGACCGGGCTGGCCGAGAGCCGCTCGGACCTGTTGGACGCCGGGGTCGCCTTCGAGCGGGTCTTCGGGCTGCTCGACGTCGACACCGACGTGCGTGACCTGCCGGTCGTCGGTGTCGGTCGGGCCGCCGCGGCGGCGACACCGGCGCGTGGACCGCTTGTCCCCGCGCAGGGGGGCGAGGCCGGAGTCGGCTACGCGCGGGCCTGGCGGTCGGCGCCCGAGATCCGGATCGAGGGTCTCTGGTTCCGCTACGAACGCGACCCGAAATCCGACTGGACGGCGGCCGGCCGGGAGCTCGGCCGGCGCTGGTGGGACGTCCAGGGCGCCGAGGCCGCCGAGAACCGGCGCGAGGAGGCCGAGCTGGCCGCCGCGGCCAAGGCCGACGCCGCCGTGGCCGTCGAGCAGGAGTGGGCCCTGCGGGACCTCAACCTGGTCGCCGCCGCCGGCGCGAAGACCGCGATCGTCGGGGCCAGCGGCGCCGGCAAGAGCACGCTCGGTGGCCTGCTCGCCGGTCTCTACCTCGCCACCCGCGGCCACATCCGCTGCGACGGCGAGGACCTCGCGACGATGGACTGGCGGCGGCTGCGCTCGATCGTCGGCGTCGTCCCGCAGGACCCCTACATGTTTCACGACACGATCGCGGCGAACATCCGGTACGGCCGGATCGACGCCACCGACGCCGAGCTGGAGGCGGCCGCGCTCGACGCCGGCCTCGGCTCGCTGTTGGAGAAGCTGCCGAAACGGCTCGAGACGGTCGTCGGCGCGCGGGGTTACCAGCTCTCCGGTGGCGAACGCCAGCGGGTGGCACTGGCCCGGGTGCTGTTGGCGGACCCGCCGATGCTCGTCCTCGACGAGGCGACCTCCCAGCTCGACTCGGTCACCGAGCAGATCGTGCAGGAGGCGCTCGCCCGCCTGGGGGTCGGCCGGACCCGCGTCGTGATCGCCCACCGGCTGTCCACCATCGTCGACGCCGACGTGATCCACGTGATGGCGGACGGGCAGGTCGTCGAGTCGGGCGCCCACGACGACCTGCTCGCCCGCGACGGCGCCTACGCCCACCTCTACGCCCGCCAGCTGGGCGACGACGACCCCGCCCGATCCTGACCGGGCGGGAAGCGCGTCCCGCCGGCCGTCAGCCCGGGACGACGGGTGCGCGGACGCGTCGCGCCTTGGACGTCGTGGCGGACCGCCATGGCTCCGGTCCCGGGTCATCCGCGGCCACGGCCGCCAACAGTTTCAGGACCTTTTCGGCCGGCGGCGGCGTCCAACCTTCGTCGAGGGGTCAGGCGCCCAGCTCGTGCCTGGATTCCGAGACATGGACGCCATCACTGCTCCGGGGGGAACGGGAATATGGCTGGCTGGGTGTTGGCGATCGATGTCGGCACGAGCTTCACCACCGCTGCCAGCGGCGGGCACGACATCCTCGCGCAGGCAGGAATCACGCTGATCGCCTCGGACTATTACTCCGATCTGATTCCCGCACTGATTGAGCTGCGGCGGACTGTCGCCAACACGAGAAGCCCCGCGACGCCGTCAGGCACCGGGGAAAGTGGGCGGCGATGACGGGCTGGTCCTTGGCGGTCGACTTCGGGACGAGTTTCACCTGCGCGGCCTGGCAGGTCGGTGGCGGGGCCGCCGAGGTGCTGGAGATCGACAACAGCAGGTATCTGCCGTCCGCCGTGTGGCTGGACCCGGACGGGCAACTGACGACAGGGAAGACGGCCGTCAGCCAGGGCGGGGCGTTTCCGGAGCGGCTGGAGCGGCTGCCGAAGCGAGCGCTGGTCACCGCGGAGGCGATCCTGCTCGGCGAGGAGACGGTCGGGACCGTCGACGTCGTCGCGGCGGTGCTGCGGCGGGTGGCCGCGGAGGCGAGGCGGAGGTCGGACGGGACGCCGCCGTCGCGAGCGGTGCTGACCCACCCGGCCCGCTGGACGGCGGCCGACCTGGACAAGCTGCGGCTGGCCGCGGAGAAGGCGGGGCTGCCGACTCCGGTGTTCGTGTCGGAGCCGGTGGCGGCGGCCAGCTGGTACGCGGCCAGCGAGGACATCCCCGACGGCGGGCACGTCGCCATCTACGACCTCGGGGGCGGCACGCTGGACACGGCGGTGCTCCGGCGGGTCGGTGGTGGCTTCACCGTGGTGGGCCGCCCGGGCGGGGACGGGCACTTCGGCGGGGAGGACGTCGACGAGGCGATGCTGGAGGTGGTCGGCGGGCATGCGGCCGATCTCGACCAGGCCCGCTGGGACCGGCTCTGGTCGGACACGTCACGGGCCGGCAACCGCACCCGCGCGCTCACCCGCCAGGACCTCGTCCTGGCCAAGGAGTCGCTGTCCCGCTCCGCGACGCACACCCTCTATCTGATGGGCTTCGACGACGGCATCCGGGTCACGCGCCGGGAGCTGGAGGACGCCGTCGGCGGCCGGCTCGACGCCAGCATCGACGAGCTGGTCGCCACGATCGCCTCCGCCGGGCTGGCCCCGGAACAGCTGTCCGCGATCTGCCTCACCGGCAACGCCACCCGGATGCCCCGGGTCAGCGAGCTGGTCAGCGCCCGCACCGGCCAGCTCCCGCGCGCCACCGGCGATCCGAAGACCGTCACCGCTCTCGGCGCCCTGATCGCGGCCGGCCCGACCGCCGCGCCACCGCTGGTCAGCCGCCCGCCGGTAGGCCAGACGCCCGTCGGCCGCCCGGCTGGTCCCCCGCCGCTGGTCAGTCGCCCGCCCGTCGGGCCGCCGGCCGTTGGTCAGCCGCCGGTCGGCCAGCCGTCCGTCACCGCTCGGGCAGGCGACGGGTCCCGGGTACCGGGCGCCGCCGCTCCGGGCTCGGCGGCGCTGTTCCGCGGTGGCCCCCGGCGGACCGGTGCCCACGCCTGGGCCGATCCGGTTCCGCCGGGATGGCCGGGAGTACCGGCGGCGGTCACGTCTGCGGCCGCTGGCCCGGCGCCGGGCACGCCACCGCCTGGAACCGGCTGGGGCGGCCTTCCCCCGGCGGCTCCGGCCGGGCCGCGGCAGTACGCGGCAACCGCCAGCACTGGGCCGACGCTGGCGTCCCAGCCCGGTCTCTGGAAGACGAAGATCAGCCGGCTGGGCGCGGGGTCACCCGCCGTCGGGGTGGGTCCTGGTGGCAGGCCGACGCTGTTCGTGACCGGCGTGGCCGGGAGGCTGCACGCGGTCGACCTGGCGACTGGTCACCAGCCCTGGGCCCTGGGCCTCGGCAACGGCGGTTCGTCGCCGGTCGTCGCGGACGGCGTCGTCTACTGCGGCGGCCGACCGAACCAGCTCCTGGCCCTGGACGCGGCGACGGGCCAGCCGCGCTGGGTGTTCCACGGGGCAAGCGGCGTGGACGCCGCGCCGGCGCTGTCCGGCGGCCTCCTGTTCGCCGGCGGCTGGGACGGCAGGGTGTACGCCCTGGACGCGGAGACCGGAGCGGTCCGGTGGATCCAGCCCGCCGGTGGCTGGGTCGCCGCCGCACCGGCTGTCGTCGGCGACACGCTCTACGTCGGCTGCGGCAACGGTCTGCTCTATGCCGTCGGGACAGACGAGGGTGACCTGCGCTGGCAGTACGACGCCGGTGGGGCGATCTGGTCGGCCCCAGCGGTCCTCACCGCCTCGACGGGGCAGGCGGACCTGGTCGTCGTCGGAAGTCACGCCCACGTGCTGCACGGGATCGACGCGGCGACCGGGCAGGCACGGTGGCGTCGCCCGCTGAGCGGCGGCGTCTATACCGCGCCCGCCGTCGACCCGGAGGGGATCGCGTATCTCACCAGCCAGGGCGGGATGCTGACCGCGGTGGACACCCGGGACGGTTCCGTCCGCTGGACCCGGCACATCGGCGGTGACCACGCGAACGCGGCCCTCGCCGCCGGCCTGGTGGTGATCACGGGTGCCCGGGGCCGGCTGCACGGGCTGGACGCCGCGACGGGCACCAGCCGCTGGACGGCGAAGCTCGGCGGCCTGTCGGACGCCTCGCCGATCGTGATCACGGGTTTGCCTGGCCTCGGCGCGTCGGCCCTCGTCGCCGTGGGCACGTCCGCCGGCACCCTGCTCACGCTGGACGCCGAGACCGGCAACCGCTGACAGAACCGCCGCGGCTCCCGCGCGGCGAGGCCGGTTGGCGGGGACCCTTTCGGCGCCCGTCAACGTCCAATCCTGGTCGAGATCTGTTTCCGGGGGGATAGATGGGCTGGACGCTTGCGATAGACGTCGGGACGAGCTTCACGACGGCGGCGATCACCGTCGACGGCGGTGAGGCGACCCTTGTGGAGGTCGAGCAGAGCCGATATCTGCCTTCGCTGGTCGTGCTCGACGAGAGCGGTGTGCTCATCACGGGCCGGGCGGCGACGTCGTTGCGTGGCGCGTTTCCGGAGCGGGCGGAACGGCTGCCGAAAAGGGCGCTCGTCAACGCCACCCAGACGCGGCTCGGAGAGACGACCGTCGACACGGCGGATCTTGTCGCGGCGTTGCTGCGCCGGGTCCGGGACGAGGCGCGGCGGCTGGCCGGCGGCGACGAGCCGGCGCGGGTGGTGCTCACCCACCCGGCCCGCTGGGGGGAGGCGGAGCTCGACCGGCTGCGGCTGGCCGCGAGCAAGGCGGGGCTGTCCGAGCCGAGCTTCGTGCCCGAGCCGGTCGCCGCGGCGGTCTGGCACGCCCACCAGCACGACGTCCCGGTCGGCGCGTACGTCGCCGTCTACGACTTCGGCGGCGGCACGTTCGACACGGCCGTCCTGACCCGCACCGCGGACGGATTCACCGTGCAGGGCCGTCCCGGCGGTGACCCGAACCTCGGCGGCGAGGACCTCGACGAGGCGCTACGGGAGATCGTCGCCGGGCACGTGCGGGACGCCGGCGATCAGGACCGGGCCGCCTGGGACGCCCTGTGGAGCGGCGAGTCTCGCGACGCCCGCCGTCGCCAGGACCTGCTGCGTTCTGACATCACCACGGCCAAGGAGGCACTGTCCCGCTTCCCGCACACGACGATCTACCCGCCGGGTCTCGAGGACGGGATCCGGCTGACCAGGCCCGAATTCGAGGCGGCGATCAACGACAGGCTGCGCGCCACCGTCGCCGAGCTGGTCGCCACGGTCGAGGGCACGGGCCAGGCGCCCGGCGACCTCGCGGCCGTGTACCTGACCGGCGGATCGAGCGGTGTCCCGCTGGTCAGCGAGCTGCTCACGGAGGCGCTGGGGCGGCCACCCGTGGCGACCGCCGACCCGAAGACCGTCGTCGTCCTCGGCGCCGCGATCCCGCACCTCCCCGCCGCGGCCGGGCCGGTGGTACCGCCGCCCCCTCCGCCGCCACCGCCCGTTCCGCCCGTTCCGCCCCTCCCGCCGGCCCCTCGGCGCAGCCGTCGGCAGACGCTCATCGGCGCGGCCGTGGTCGGGGTGCTCGCGGCCGTGCTCATCCCCTCGATCGTGCTGAGCCGCCACCACGGCGGCGGCGACGTCGCGGGCGGCGGTTCGGTGTCTCCGGCGCCGAACCCACCGGTGACCAGCGACGCGGTCGTCACGCCCGACCCGGTCATCAGCACGCACGACGTCGAGACGCCCATAGAAGAGGTCACCACCGAGTACTCGCCGGAGCCGGAGCCCACGACCCCCGACCCGCGCGACAACCTGCCCTCGGAGGCCTGGGATCTCTACGACAGCCTCGGTGACAGCGGGATCGACAAGGACGACTGCGAGAACCTCCCCGAGTTCACGGGTTCGCCGGCGCCGGTCGCCTCCATCAGCTGTTCCAGCCGGGACAACGGCCATCCGGTCTATTTCGCGCAGTTCGATTCGACCAGCGACAAGAACGCCTACCTGGAGAGCGCGGGTCAGGGCCTCACCCAGGGCTCCTGTGGCTCCGGCGGGGACCATTTCAGCACCTGGACGGTCAGCGGCAGCCGGGTCGGCGTCGTGTTCTGTTACAACCTGTCGAGCAGTTACTCGTTCATGTGGACCACGGACTCGACGCTCAACGTCGGTCTGTACGAGGGCACGCCGTCCAGCGCCTACGAGTTCTGGTACGACCACGGCTGCGTGATCGGTGGCTGCTGACCGTCGGCCGGTGGCCGAGCCACCGGCCCAGCGCTCACGTTCGACCCCCGGCCGGTCCGAGATCTCGCGAACTGTTTCCACGCGGGCGGAACATCTGGGCCCGGTCACGCCGTCCAATCCGTGCCGTCGGATCCGGCGGCAGCCTCGCGCAGGGGGAGCGATGCCCAACCACCGCCAGTCGACCCAGACCAGAGCCGAGACCGGGGCAGCCGCGACCGTGAACCGGACGGCGGCCCGAGCCGGCGCCGTCGGCCGGTCGCGGTGGGTGCGGGTCGGCGTGGGAACCGCTGGCGCGCTGCTGCTCGCGACGCTCGGCCTGGCCGCGTTCGCCGGCCCGGCTGCCGCCGACACGCCTGCACCTACCACGCCGGCTGGCGGACCCGGCGTGGTCGTGCAAGGCCCGGAAACGACCAGCGTTCTCACCGGGGGCGGCCAGCAGGGCTCCGCTGGCGGGACCGGGACCGGGACCGACTCGCGGAACGACGCGGCGACGACGACGCCCCCGCCGACCACGAAGCCCCCGGCGACCACGAAGCCACCGGCGACCACGACGCCCCCCGCGACCACGACGCCACCGGCGGAGACAAGCTCGCCCGCGGTGGTCAATCCGGGCGACAAGGGCAAGGGCGGCGGCCACACCGGGCTGTGGATCCTGCTCGGGCTGGTGCTCGGCGCGGCCGGCGGCTACGGAGTGGCCCGGCTCGTCGGCGGCGGGAGGCACGACGACGTACCCGCGCCGGCCGCCGGGCGGGTTCCGGCCGGCCAGTCCGGCCAGTCCGGCTGGTCGGACGTCGACTACCGGGAGATCGCCGGTGCCGGCGGGGAGGCGGCCTGGGCACAGACCCGCCCGATGGCGCCGGTCGGTGGCCGCGCGCCGGCGACCGGGGCCCCGACCCGCGTCGACCCGGCGGTGGCCCGGGCCGCGCAGGAGCGTGACCGGCTGGTCCGCGCCTGCATCGACGTCTCCGACCGGCTGCAGGACACCGACCGCGGCCTGTGGCGGCGGCTGAACGCCGAGCTGGCCGACGTCGGCGTCGAGGTCGTCGCCCCGAACGAGGGCGACCCGTTCGACCCCAACCTGCAGGAGGCCACCGGCAGCGAGCCGACGACCGACCCAGGGCGGCACATGACCGTCGCGAGCACCGAGTTCACCGGGTTCACCGACCATGGCAAGGTGCTGCGCCGTCCGGCGGTCGTCGTCTTCCGAGCCGACCAGGTGCCGCGATAGTGACCGCTCCGAGCCCGCCCGCTGCCGGCGCCGCCCCGGTCGACGGGAGCCTGCTCACCGCCCGGGTGGCACGGGCCGCGACCGACACCGCGGCCATCGCGGTGTCGGTCGGGGAGCAGAGCGGGGCGAGCCTGCTGACCCTGTCGACGCAGCGGCTGCGGGCCGGCGCGGCCACGGTCGTCGTCGTGGGCGAGAAGAAGCGCGGCAAGAGCTCGCTGCTCAACGCGCTGCTCGGCCGGGAGGGCCTGCTGCCGGTGGACGTCGACGTGGCGACGAACGTCCACCTGACGGTCGGCTACGCGGAGCAGGACATCGCCCGCGCGACGGTGGCCGTGCCGGTGGGAGCCGCCGGTTCCCCGTCGTCGGCAGGAGCCGCGGGCGGCCCGGGGGAGGCGCCCGCGGTACGCACGGAGGTCGTCCCGATCGACCTCGCCGATCTCGCCGAGTACGCGGCCGTCGATCCGGCCCGCTCGAACGATCCGGCGCGGGCGGGCCTGGCGACCAGGGACAACGTGCTGCACGTCGACATCGGGCTGCCCGACCCGCTGCTGCGCCACGGGCTTCGGCTGGTGGACACGCCAGGGGTCGGCGGCCTGGTGGCCGGCCACGCCCGGGCCGCGGCCGCCGCCGCCAGCGCCGCGGACGCGCTGCTGTTCGTGGTCAGCGGCCAGAGCGAGCTGACCGCGTCCGAGCACGGCTTCCTGCGCCAGCTGCGCGAGCGGACCAGCGAGGTGCTGTTCGTGCTCGCCCAGATCGACAAGTACCCGGACTGGCGGAACGTGCTCGCCCGCAACCAGGAGCTGATCCGCGACCACGCGCCGGCGCTCGCCGACGCGCCGTGGTTCCCGGTGAGCAGCCGCTTCAAGATCGACGCGGACCGGTTCGCCGAGCGCGGCCGGGCCGACCGGGCCGCGACGCTGACCGAGCGCAGCGGGTTCGTCCCGCTGATGGCCGCGCTCACCGACACGGTCGCCGACCGGGCCGACCGGATCCGGATGCGCAACACCCTGCACGCCACCGGTCAGGTGCTGGACCGGCTGGAGGCCGGGCAGCGCACCCGGCTGCGCTCGCTCGCGCACGACCCGGCCCTGCTCGCCGAGATCAACGACCGGCGCACCCGGCTGGCCGCGGCCCGCGAGGAGACCGCCTGGTGGCGGGCCCACCTGGCCGAACGCTTCCAGGGCCTGGACAACACGGCCCGGCTCGAGCTGAGCAGGCTGATCGCCGATCTGCAGGCCGAGGCGGACGAGCGGATCGTCGCCGCGGGAACCGAGTACCTGGCGCAGCTGCCCCGGGACCTGGCCGGCTCGGTGGGCGCCATCTGGATGACCATGCAGCACCTCGTCGAGCGGGGGCTCGCCGAGATCTCCGGCGAGCTGGGCCAGCGGTTCGAGGCCGCGGGCATGCCGGAGCTCTCGCTCGGCCTCGCGCTGCCGGACCGGCTCAGGACGTTGCCGACGGTCGCGCGCTCGGGCCCGGAGCGGCGCGGCCTCGGCGAGACGTTCGACCGGATCGTGCCGAGCGTCGGCCTGGGCACGCTGACCTTCACGCTGCTCAGCGGCGCGTCGCTCGCGCTCGGGCCGGTGGCCCCGGTCGTCGCCGGGGTGGCCGTCGTTCTCGCCGTCGGCCGCCGGCGGATCGGCAACGAGGAGACGATGAAGGCTCGCGCCGACGCCCGTCGTTATGTCTCGACGGTGTCGGACCGGCTGAGGACGGAACTGCCGCCGGTGGTGCAGCAGTCGTTGCGCTCGGCCATGGCGACGCTGCGCGACCACGTCACCGACGCACTGACGATCGCGATCAGCCAGCTGGAGGAGGAGATAGCCGAGCACAACCGGACCCTTAGGCGCGCGGATGAGCAGAACGCGCCGCGCCGCACCGCCGTCACCAATAACCTGAATCTGATCGAGAATCTTCGCCGGCAGACCGGGGCTCTGCGGACCGCGCTCGACGGCGAGCAGTAACGGGGGTAACCGCAATGGAAGTCCACAGCCACGAGGGCGGCTACGGCGATCTCGCCGGCCATCACGCCGACGACCCGTCGGCCTACGACCATCAGGGCTATGACTCCTCGACGGCGCTCGACCATTCCGGGGGAGGCGATTCCTGGGGCTCGCCTGCCGGGTATGGCGGCGGCCACGAGTACAGCACCCCAGACCCGTCCGGTACCTACGCCGAGATTCACGTCCTGGACCATTCCGGCGACGACGTGGTGACGACCGGGGCGGACGGCTCGGTCCACATCTACGACCCCTCGGGCGACGACTACATCACCGGAATCACCGCCGACGGATCGGCGCAGGTGCTGGTCGGCGGCACCGCCGACGCCGGCTCCGACGCAGGCGCCGCCGACCAGGGCTCCGCCGCCGGCCCGGACACCGCGGCGCAGACCGACCCGTCCGGCTATGGCGACCAGTCCGGCTACGGCAGCGCGGTGGGCGCCGGCGCGCCGGCGGGCGGCTACGCTCCGGCCTTCGACACGGCCGCCGGCTACTCGTCGATGGGAAACCTCGGCCCCGTCGGGCCGATGCTGGACCAGACGGACCTGCTCAGCCACCAGGTCGCTGCCCTTGAGCACCAGATCGACGCCGGCCTGCCCCCGGCCGACCCGGTCGCGGGCGGCGGCCTCGGTGACGGCTTCCTGCCGGACCCGTCGGTCCTGCCGGTCAGTGGCGACACCGCCGCGCTGATGAACCAGATCAACGGGCAGATGCACGTCGCGCAGGGCCTCGTCGACGGCGCGGTGCACCAGACCGGCCAGGATCCCGCGGCGGGCGGCGGCTACGGCATAGACCAGGCGTTCGCCGACTCCGGCATCGCCCCCGGCTCGATCTCTCCGAGTGTGCTGAACCAGCTGCGCATGAATGAGGCGATCATGCACAACCCGGCGGGCGCGGCCCGGATCGCGCCGCTGATCCAGGCGGACACCAACCAGACGGCGGTCGAGACCAGCATCGCCCAGTACAACCAGTCAATCGCCACCGACAACGAGATCTCGGCGGCGACCGACCCGATCTAAGAAGGCGCCTGGTCCACGGGCGCCGCTCCCGGTCCCATCCGCCCGTTCCGGTCCCGTTGGCTCGCGCCAATCTCGCCGGTTCACTGCCGTTCCTCACTGGCGCGGCAATGCACGCGCAGATGTCGCGGGAAAGTCGGATCTGGAGGAGTTTCCGCCGGAAGTCTCGTGCACAATGCGAGCAAGGCCTCCGCTTCTACAGGTTTGTGGCGGGGTCGGAGCTGACGCTCCGGCTCCGCCCGGCCGGTCGGAGCGGTCGGGGCAGGCCTCCCGGGGGGGATCGCATGACGCACGTAGGCGGGCCGGACGACTGCCTTGACGGGGGCCTTGAGGCCTCCACTGTCCCGCGAGCTGATCAGGCGTCCGCCCGGTCGGCTCCGCCGGACGACGCTCTGGTGGCGCGGGCGGCGGCAGGCGACCGGAGCGCGTTCGACCGGCTCGTCGGGCCGTACCAGCGCCAGCTGTGGGCCGTGTGCCGGCGGATCACCGGCGACGACCAGGACGCCGACGACGCGTTGCAGAACGCGCTCGTGGCGGCCTGGACCAGCCTGCCGGGATTCGAGGGGAGGTCGCGGCTCTCCACCTGGCTGCACCGCGTGGCGACGAACGCGGCGCTTGACGAGGTCCGCCGCCGCTCGCGGCGCCCGGCGCCGGTCGCCGAGCTTCCGGTCGAGGCGGTGGCGGCCGAACCGGCGCTCGCCGACCGCGTCGCCGACCGGCTCGCCTTCGACGCCGCGGTCGCCACGCTGGCGGCGCCGTTTCGGGCCACCCTGCTGCTGCGCGACGTGTGTGGGCTGAGCTACCTGGAGATCGCGCGGGAACGCGGCATCCCGGTGGACACGGTCAAGTCGCAGCTGCACCGCGGCCGGCAGGCGGTGGCCGCGCGGCTCGTCGCCTGACCGACCCGGCCGGGGCCGCCCTGGCCGGGGCGTGCTCCACACGTCTGCCTACTCCGAGCGTCCCTGCTACTCCTAGCGTCCCTGCTACTCCGAGCGTCCCTGCTACTGCGAGCTTCACTGAGGAACCGATGCGAACGCCGTTGTGCGACCAGACCCTCGTCCTGTGCGCGGAGGCGGCGGAGCGGCTCGCGCCGGGCCCGGCGCGGGACGCGGTGACGGCGGTCGCCGAGCGGCTGCGGGAACGCACGCTGCGGCTCGCGGTCGGTGGCCGGGTCAACGCGGGAAAGTCGACGCTGGTCAACGCGCTGCTGGGCCAGCGGCTCGCGGCGACCGACGCGACCGAGTGCACGATGGTCGTCACCTGGTTTCGTCACCACCACCAGAACCGGATCGTGGTGACCCCGCACGCCGGGGAGCCGTTCATGCTGCCGCCGGCCCGGGGCGGCGGAGCTCCCGCCGACCTGAGACTGCCCCGCGAGCAGATCCGCACGGTGACGGTCGAGGTCGCCAACCAGGCCCTCGCCGCCCGGCACATCCTGATCGACACCCCGGGCCTGGACTCGCTGACCGGCCTCGACGAGGGCTCCCTCGCCGCCCTCGCGGACGCGGACGCGCTCCTCTACGTCACCCCGCACCCGGGGGAGCGCGACGCCGAGGCGATCGAGGGCCTGCGTGGCACGGCCCTCGGCGCGAACCTCACCGCCGCCAACGTCCTCGGCGTGCTCAGCAGGGTCGACCAGCTCGGCGACGGTCGTGACGACGTGTGGGAGCAGGCCCGGCGGGTCGCCGGGCGGTATGCCGCCGACCTGCGCGGCCTGGTTGGCGACGTCGTGCCGGTGATCGGCCTGCTCGCGCAGACCGCGGGCGGCGACGAGTTCACCGAGGCGGACACCCGGCTGCTGCACCAGCTCGCCGCCGCGGACGCCGACGATCTGGACGACGCGCTGTACTCGCACGCGGACTTCCTCGACTGGGACACCGGCCCGCTGCGGGCCGACGACCGGGTCCGGCTGCTGCGGCTGCTCGGCACGTACGGACTGCGGACCTGCGCCACGCTCCTCGCCGAGGGCATCGCGGGGACGCCCCGGCTGCTCGCCGCGCTTGAGGAGCGTTCCGGCATCGTCGAGCTGCGGGCGCAGGTCGAGCGCCGCTTCATCGTGGGTGCCGACCGGCTGCGGGCGACCCGCGCGCTCGGGGACCTGGAGACGGCCAGCTGGCTCGGCGACGACGCCGACGCCCGGCTCGTGCTCGCCGGCCTGCGCTCGGAGATCGACCGGCTCCGCCGCGACCCCGTGCTGCGGCAGGCGGAGCTCGCCGGCGCCCTGCGCGAGCTCGCGGCCGGCCGGCTTCGCGTCGACGACGCCACCGCGACCGCGCTGGTCGCGTTCGCCACCGGGACGACGACGGCCGCTCGCCTCGGGCTGCCGGACGGCGCCACGCCCGCGCAGATCGCCGAGGCGGCCGGCGCGTGGGTGCGGCGTTGGCGCGAGCTGGAGGCGAGCCCGTCGCGGCTCGTCGTCCGTTATGCCCGGGCGGCCCGCGAGCTCGCCGAGGCTCTCTACTTCGAGACGACCGGCTGAAGCGTCGGCGGTGTGATCGCGTTGTGATCACGTGATCACCTGAGCCCTCTTCGCGCGGCGAAGTAGCATCAAGAGGACACGTACCGGTTTCAACCGATTGCACGGCGGCTGCGTTTATAAGGGAGGAACCTCCCCCTTTCGGTACGAGGAGCGCCATGCCCGCCGCGCAGTACGAGCGATCGCCTCGCTCCGACCGGCCGCTGGCTGTCGACCACGCCGGCCGGGATCTCCCGGACGGCCCCGAGGAGCCCGGCGATCCCGGCCGCGGCGCCAGGCCGGTCCAGGCCGGGCCGGCCGGCACCCGCCCCTCGACGCACCAGGGCTGGACCGGGATCGACCTGCTCGCGCTGCTGGGCGGGCTGTCGGGGCGTCGGGCCCGCCAGCCGGGCCAGCCGAGGTGGTCGCGCCGGGCCGTCGCGATCCTGGCGGTGATCGTCGCGGTGCTCGGATCCGCGATCGTGCTGCGCGGCTACCTGCCGGCGGACCCGCGGCTGCTCGTGTACGGGGACTCGCTGATCGTCGAGTCGCAGGAGCCCTTCAGGCAGGCGGCGCTGGACGCGGGTGCGCACGCGATCGAGCTGCGCGCCTGGAGCGGCACCGCCCCCTGCGACTGGGTCAACGACGTGCCGGGCCAGATCCGCGACTTCCGGCCGACGGTCGCCGTGATCGCGTTCTCCGGCAACCTGCCGGCATGCATGGCCGGACGCGACCTGCTCACCGGTTACCGCCAGGACGTGACCACGATGGTCGACCAACTGGTGTCCGCGGGCGTCCAGGTCCGGCTGGTCGAGGAACCGGCGCGCAAGGTCGACACGGTCGACGCCTCGGGGCGCACCGCGCTCGGCCGGCTGTGGGCCACGATCGCGCGCGAGACGCCGAACACCCGGGTGGTGCGGGCCGATCTCGCGGTGACCGCCGCCGGCCGGTTCGTCCCGTCCCTGCCGTGCGACCCGGGGGAGCCGTGCGGGCCGGACGGCCAGATCATCGTCCGCGCCCCCGACGGCGTGCACTTCTGCCCGCACCCCGTCGTGCCCGCCGGCATCTGCTCCGTCTACTCGAGCGGCGCCCGCCGTTACGGCGCCGCCGTCGCTCGCGGCGCACTCGACTGACCGCCGACACCAGGCCGGCCGCTGGTCGCGTCCAGGGACCGCCGTCCCGCGTTCAGATTTCCTTGATGTTTCGTCGTCGTGTCGCCGAGGTCTCTGTCGCGGCGAGGGCGATTGACTTTCCTCACTGATCTAGTGAACATTGGGGCATGCCCTCCGCCACCGTCCGACCGCCGCTCGGCCGGGTGCCGTCCGCCGTCGCGGCGTCGCGGTCCTGTCCACCTTCCGTGACCTGTCGGAGCTTCTGAACAGCGTGCGCTGAGCGCGGCCTCCTCGGCTCGGCGCGTTCCCGCGTCCGAGCCGGGCCCGAGGCCCGCGGGCGCAGGGCAGTCTCTCTTCGCCAGGAGTTCGCCCCGCCGCCACCCGATCGTGTCGGCGGCCAGGCTTCCTGGGCGCACCGTCAAGACGAGCCCCCGTGCCGTCGGCTCCCAGTGGTCGCGGTACTGTCGCGCGTCGCATTGTGTGTCTGGCCACTTCGGCGTGCACGTGCCGCGTTCTCGTCCTCCCTGTCTGGACGGGGCCGCTGCCCGGGAACGCCGCGGCGACCGGCACGGGCCGCCACTGCCGCGGGTCTACCAGAAATCAGGAGTGTTCGATGACCCCAACGCTCATCCCGGCCGTGCCGAGCGCCCGGTCGGCACAGGAACCGGCGTTCGTGCCGGCGGCGGCCGGGCCCGCCGAGTCCCGCGACCGGCATGCCCGGCTCTGGCGCAGCGCCGAGCCGACCGGCCAGCCGCGCGGCTCCGTCGTCGTGCTGCCCGGCCGCGGCGAGTCGGCCGAGCTGTTCGAGCAGCTCGCCTTCCGCCTCTCGCTCGACGGCTACGAGGTGACCTACCTCGGGCCGGGCGAGGACAGCACGCTGGCGCTCGGCGAGTGCCGGGTCCCGGGCCGGCCGTTCGCGCTGGTCGGTTCGGACACCGGCGCGCTGCGTGCGCTCACCGCGTCCGGCTCGCCGGCCCTGCGTACCGACGCGCTCGTGCTGTTGGGCCTGCCGCTGCTCTACCGTCCCGTCGCCGGTGAGGTTCCGACCGAGCCGCCGCCGCGGGCGCTGCCCGACCTGCCGATCCTGCTCGTGCACGGCGTCGACGACGAGGTCAGCCCGCTGCCCGTCGTGCGGATGACGACCCGCACCGCGCCGCGCGCCCACCTGGTGACCGTCCCCGGCGGCCACCAGGTGCTGTCCGACCCGAGCTGGCGGGCCGCCGCGGCCCACACGATCGCGTTCCTGGAGGACGTGGCGATCAGCGCGTCCGTGTAGGGCCGGCCCCTGGCGCCGGCTCAGGTGACCCGGCCCGTTGTTGGCCATAGGTGACCCGGCCCGTTGTTGGCCATAGGTGACACAGGCGGACGGGGTATGTCGACGGGGCGGTACCGTCGCGGGCATGTCCACGACCGGTGCCGCCGAGGCGGTCGTCTACGACGCGGTCCGTACGCCCTGCGGGCGCGGCCGGTCCGGTGGGGCGCTGTACGGCGTCAAGCCGGTCTCCCTGGTCGCGGGGCTGGTCGGCGAGATCCGCGAGCGCAACCCGACGCTGGACGTCGGCCGGCTGGCTGACCTCGTCCTCGGCGTCGCCACCCCGGTCGGTGACCAGGGCGGCGACCTCGCCCGTGCCGCCGCCCTCGTCGCCGGGCTGCCGGACGACGTCGGCGGCCTGGTGGTCAACCGGATCGGGGCCTCCGGCCTGGAGGCCGTCAACCTGGCCGCCGCCCGGGTCCGTGCCGGCGACGACGCGCTGCTGCTGGCCGGCGGGGTCGAGTCGATGTCCCGGCTGCCGGCCGGCGTCGACGGCGGCCCGTGGGCGAACGACCCGGCGACGAACTACCTGACCCACTACGTGCCGCCCGGCGTCGCCGCCGACCTGCTGGCGACCGTCAAGGGCCTGGGCCGCGCCGAGCTCGACGCCTACGCCGCCCGTTCGCGCCAACGCGCGACCGAGGCGTGGGCCGACGGCCGGTTCAAGGAGGCCGTCGTGCCGGTACACGACCACGGCCTGCCGGTGCTGGACCACGACGAACGGGTCGGCCCGATCGGGCTCGGCGACAAGGTGGCGCCCGAGCGCCTCGACGCGGTCGCGGAGTTCCTCGCCCGGCTAGCGCCCGCGTTCACCCAGGCCGGCGAGCAGGCCGGTTTCGACGCCGTCGCGCTGCGGCGCTACCACTGGCTGGAGCGGGTCGAGCACGTCCACACGGCCGGGAACGCGGCCGGCGCGGCCGACGGGGCCGCGCTCGTCCTGATCGGTGCCGCCCAGGTCGGCGCCGAGCTGGGGCTGCGGCCGCTGGCCCGGGTCGTGGCGACCGCGTCGGCGGGCGCGGAGCCGACGCTCGCGCTCACCGGCGCCGGGGCCGCGACCCGCAAGCTGCTCGCCCGCGCGGGGCTGCGCGTCGCCGACGTCGACCTCTTCGAGATCGACGAGTCCTACGCCGCCGTCGCCCTCGCCTACCAGCGGGACCTCGACGTCCCGGACGGGCGTCTCAACGTCAACGGCGGCGGCATCGCGCTGGGCCACCCGCTGGGCGCGATCGGCGCGATGCTGGTCGCCACCGCCGTCGCCGAGCTGTCCCGCCGCGGCGCCCGCCGGGCCGTCGTCGCGCTGTCGGCGGCCGCGGGGATGGGCGTGGCGACGCTGCTCGAACGGATCTGACCGCAGCCCGCGGCCCCGCCGACCCAGCCCCTCGCGATCCGGAGACGAGACGATGCCCGAGCCGACGTCAGCCCCCGTGCGGCCGACGGTCCTGCCGCCGATGGAAGGGTCCGAGGCGGCCGGGTCCACGCCCGACAGCGACCGGATCGGTGTGATCGGCTGGGAGCGGGACGCCGACGGGATCGTCGTGCTCACCGTCGACGACCCGGACCACGCGGCGAACACCACGAACGCGGCGTTCCGCGCGTCGATGGGCGCCGTCGTCGACCGCCTGGAACGGGCCCGGGACACGATCACCGGGGTTGTCGTCACGTCGGCGAAGAAGACGTTCGTCACGGGGGCCGACCTGCGGGAGCTGGTCAGTCTCGGCCCGGCGGACCGGCTCGCGGCGTTCGAGACGGCCGCGGCCGTGAAGGACCAGCTGCGCCGGCTGGAGACGCTCGGCCGCCCGGTCGTCGCGGCGGTCGGTGGTGCCGCGCTCGGCGGCGGCCTGGAGATCGCGCTCGCCTGCCACCACCGGATCGCGGCGGACGTGCCCGGCTCCCAGCTCGGCCTGCCCGAGGTCACGCTCGGGCTCGCGCCGTCGGGCGGCGGGATCGTCCGGACGGTGCGGCTGCTCGGGGTGCGCAGCGCGCTGGTCAACGTGCTTTTGGCGGGCCAGCGGTACAGCCCGGCGCAGGCCCGCGCCCTCGGGCTGGTCGACGAGCTGGTCGGCTCCGTGGCTGAGCTGCTGCCCGCGGCGCGGGCGTGGATCCAGGCCAACCCGGACGCGACCGCCCGCTGGGACGCCCCGGGCTACCAGATTCCCGGTGGCGGGCCGGCGCTGGCCGCCGCGCTGCCGGCGCTGCCCGCCGGGCTGCGCCGCCAGGCCGCGGCCGAGGGCGCGCCGGCGGGACCGGCGATCCTGGCGGCCGCCGTCGAGGGCGCCCAGGTCGACCTCGCGACGGCGTCGGTCATCGAGTCGCGGTACTACGCCGAGCTGGTCACCGGCTCGGTGGCGAAGAACATGATCCAGGCCTTCTACTTCGACCTCGGGCGGATCGGGACGGCCGTGCGCCCGGCGGGGCAGGCACCGGTCGCCGTGACGAGGGCCGCGGTCCTCGGCGCCGGGCCGACCGGGGCCTCGCTCGCGTACGCGCTCGCCAAGGCGGGGGTGGACGTCGTCCTCGCCGGCCCGTCGGCCGAGGCCGCCGGGCTGGCCAAGGGGTACGCCGAGCGGCTCGTCGCCGACGCGGTGCGCCGGGGCAGCACCCGGCCCCCGGCAGGGGAGGCGCTGCTCGCCCGGATCACACCGACCGCGGACCAGGCGGCGCTGGCCGGCGCGGACGTCGTCATCGAGGCGACCGACCCGGCCGCGCCCGCCGGAACCGTCGAGCTGGCCGCGGCCCGTGACGCCGTACCGGAGGCGCTGCTGTGCGTGGCCTCGGCCGCGCCACTGGCGCACCAGCCGCCGGTCGTCGCGACGTCGGAGCCCGGCGACCTGGTCGACGTCGTGGGCCTGCGGCTGGCCGGCCCGGCGGACCGGACCTCGCTCGTCGAGATCGTCGTCGGCGCGGGGACCGCGGACGCCGCGCTGGCCCGGGCGATCGACCTGGTCACCCAGCTGCGCAAGACCCCGATCGTCGTCCACGAGGCCGCCCCCGGCGCCACGGCCGGGGCGGGCGTCGGCGGTGGGTCGTTCGTCGGCCGGCTGCTCGGGGCGTTCGTCGCCGAGGGGGCCGCGATGGTCGGCGCCGGGGTGCCCGCCGCGTCGGTCGAGCAGGCCGGCACGCAGGCCGGCTTCCCGTCCTCGCCGCTGCGTCTGCTCGACGAGCTGACCGGGCCCGCCGTGCGGGGCGCGCTCGGCGACGACGCGTCCGCCGCCGCGGCGGTGCTCGACCAGATGATCGAGCTCGGCCGGTCGGGGCGGGCTGGCGGCGCCGGTTTCTACGACTACGCCGACGGTCGCCCGACCGGCCTGTGGCCGGGCCTGCGTGACCGGTTCGGCGGCACGCTCGACCCGGCTGAGCTGGCGTTCGAGGAGCTGGTCGAGCGGCTGCTGGTCGCGGTGGCGCTGGCCGGCGTCCGCGCGCTGGCGGACGGCACGGTGCGCACGGTGGCGGAGGTCAACATCGGTTCGCTCACCGGCGCCGGGTTCCCAGCCTGGACCGGTGGCGTGCTCGGGTACGTCAACGGCTTCGCCGGCGGGCCGGCCGGCTTCGTCGCCCGGGCGCATGACCTCGTGGCCCGGCACGGCGACCGCTTCGCGCCGCCGCGGTCTCTGGTCGACCGCGCCGCCCGCGGCGAGCTGTACGACTGAAACTCCGCCCGGCCCGTCGATCGGTGGACGCGGGCGCGGGCGGACGGGTAGACCGAGGAGCGGCCGGTGAAACGGGTTGCCGTGAACCCGATCCCGGCGCGCGGTCGATGCGGGGCGCGGCCAGGTCGCCACCGGGGGTGCCGCGATCGCTGCGTGGAGAGGGAGTGACGGTCGATGGCGCCTGCCGCCGCACAGAGGACGGGCCCGCTCGCGGGGCTGCGGGTGGTCGAGCTCGCCGGGATCGGGCCGGGCCCCCATGCCGCGATGGTGCTCGCCGACCTCGGGGCCGACGTGGTCCGGGTGGAGCGCCCGGCGACCGGTGGCGCGATCCCCGGTGCCCCGGCCACCGGTGACCATCTCCTGCGCGGCCGGCGCTCGGTGGCCCTCGACCTGAAGGACGCCGCCGGCAAGGAGCGGCTGCTCGCGCTGGTCGAGCGTGCCGACGTGCTGATCGAGGGCTACCGCCCCGGGGTGGCCGAACGGCTCGGCGTCGGGCCGGACGTGTGCCTGGGCCGCAATCCCCGGCTGGTCTACGGCCGGATGACCGGCTGGGGTCAGGACGGCCCGTGGGCCCACACCGCCGGCCACGACCTGAACTACATCTCCGTCACCGGCATCCTGCACGCGATCGGCCCCAGGGACGGCAAGCCGGTCGTCCCGCTCAACCTCGTCGGCGACTTCGGCGGCGGCTCGATGTTCCTGCTCACCGGGGTCCTCGCGGCGCTGTGGGAGCGGGAACGCTCGGGCGCTGGCCAGGTGGTGGACGCGGCGATGGTCGACGGCGCCAGCGTGCTCGCGCAGATGATGTGGGCCTGGCGGGCGACCGGCTTCTGGTCCGACGAACGCGGCACGAACGTCCTGGACGGCGGCGCGCCCTACTACGACACCTACGTGTGCGCCGACGGCCGGCACGTCGCGGTCGGCGCGATCGAGCCGCAGTTCTACGCCGCGCTGCTCGCGGGCCTCGGTCTCACCGACGACGCGGCGCTGCCACGGCAGAACGACCGCGCCGGCTGGCCCGCGCTGCGCGCCAGGCTGGCGGCGACGTTCCTGACCAGGACCCGGGACGAGTGGGCCGCCGTCTTCGACGGCACGGACGCCTGCGTCACCCCGGTGCTGACCTTCGCCGAGGCCACCACGCACCCGCACCTGACCGCGCGGGGCACGCTGATGACGCTGGACGGCGTCCAGCAGCCGGCACCGGCGCCACGGTTCTCCCGGACCGTCCCGGCCGTGCCGTCCGCGCCGCCGTTGACGGGCGCCGACACCGACGCGGTCCTCGCCGACTGGCTCGGCGCCGCAAGCGTGCGTGAGTGAGCGCTCATTAGAATGATGGCGGCTCGTGGCGACGTTCGAGACAACCGGAGTCAGGGAAGGCGGGGCACGTGGAGATAGCGGGCGCGACAGCGGTCGTCACCGGCGGTGCGTCGGGACTGGGACTGGCGACAGCCAAGCGGTTGCACAAGGCCGGCGCGAGCGTGGTCCTGCTCGACCTGCCGACCAGCGCGGGCGAGAAGGCCGCCGCCGAGATCGGCGAGCGGGCCAGGTTCGCCCCGGCCGACGTCACCGACCCCGCCGCGGTCGCCGCGGCGCTCGACCTGGCCGAGGAGCTGGGCGCGCTGCGGGTGGTGGTCAACTGCGCCGGCATCGGCCCGCCGACCCGGGTGCTCGGGCGCGGCGGCGTGCACCCGCTCGAGGCCTTCACCAAGGTGATCAACGTCAACCTGGTCGGGTCGTTCAACGTGCTGCGCCTGGGCGCGGAGCGGATCGTGCGGAGTGAGCCGCTGCCCGGCAACGAGCGCGGTGTCATCGTCAACACGGCGTCGGTCGCCGCGTTCGACGGTCAGATCGGTCAGGCCGCCTACGCGGCTTCCAAGGGCGGAATCGTCGGCATGACGCTGCCGATCGCCCGTGACCTCGCGGACAAGCTGATCCGGGTGGTCACCATCGCCCCCGGACTGTTCAAGACGCCGCTGCTGGCGAGCCTGCCGGAGGCCGCGCAGGAGTCGCTCGGCCAGCAGACCCCGCACCCCAGCCGCCTGGGCGACCCGGACGAGTACGCGGCCCTGGTCGAGCACATCGTCGCCAACCCGATGCTCAACGGCGAGGTCATCCGCCTCGACGGCGCCATCCGGATGGCGCCGCGCTAGGTCGCCTCATGGCTTCTTGATCGCTGTTTCGGCCCTGTGGTGGTCGTCACGGAGCAACTGTGGCGACCGGTTGAGGGCCGAAACGGCGATCAAGAGAGCTTGGGTCAGTCCGCGAGGACGGCGGGCAGCGCCGGCTCGTCGGACGGGCGCTGCGTGGGTGCGAGGTCGGGGCCGGCTGCCGGCTGACCGTCACCCTCTGCCCCGGCGAGCCTGTTCGGGATCAGGAACGCCAGCGGAACCGAGAGCACGGAGAAGATCACCGGCAGCCAGAAGGTCGTGCCGAAGGCGGTGGCCAGCCAGTGGGTCCCCGGGCCGCCGCCGGAGGCCGCCGCCGCCTCGCCACCGGCGCCGGCATGCGAGCGGATCTGGGTGGCGAGGACGACCGCGAGAACGGCCGTGCCGATCGAGCCGCCGATCTGCTGCAGGATGCGCGAGGTGGTCGTCGCCCGCGGAATCTGGTCGTGACGCAGGCCGTGGTAGGTCGCCGTCATCGTCGGGATCATCGACAGTGCCATGCCGATGCCCCGCACCGCCAGGGAGCTGCCGAGCAGCCACTCGCTCGGGTTGTGCCCGGCCTGGGTGTAGGCGACCGAGCCCAGCGCGGTGAGGATCAGCCCGATGGCGACCATCCCGCGTGCCGACAGCCGGTTGGCCCGCGGCGCGACGAGGATCAGCCCGATTCCCAGCCCAAGGCCCTGCGGGGCGAGCAGCAGGCCAGCCCCGGTCGCGTCCCGGCCGCGGACGACCTGTTCGAACAACGGCGTCAGGAACATGGCGCCGTACAACGACATGCCGAACAGGAACATCAGCCCGGTCGAGCCGAGGAAGGCGTGGTTGCGCAGCAGGCGCAGATCGATGATCGGCTCGGCCCGGGTCCGCAGCGCGTGCACGACGAACAGGGCGAGCAGCACCAGGCCGATGAGCAGCGGCACGAGCACCTGGGAGTGCCCGAAGCCGCCCTTGCTGCCGGCCTCGGAGAATCCGTACACGGCGACGGCGAGCCCGGGGGAGAGCAGCGCCAGCCCGAGCAGGTCGAGAGGATGTCGTTCGTCCTGGCGGGTGTCCGGTAGGACCCGGATCGCGAGGATGATCGCGATGATGCAGACCGGGATGTTGATCAGGAAGATCCAGCGCCAGCTGATGCTGTCGATGATCACGCCACCGATGACCGGGCCGAGGATCGGGGTGAGGATCGCCGGAACGGAGATCGTCGCCATCAGCTTGGGCAGTTGGGCCGGGCCAGCGGCCTGCGCGAGGATCGTCTGCATCAGCGGCAGCAGCAGCCCGCCGCCCAGTCCCTGCAGCACGCGGAACCCGATCAGGCTGCTCGCCGACCAGGCCACGCCGCACAGCGTCGAACCGGCCAGGAACAGGATCAGCGACAGGATCCACATGCGCTTGCCGCCGAACCGCTCCACCGACCAGCCGGTCAGCGGGATCACCATCGCCAGTGCCAGCAGGTAGCCGGTCGAGACCCACTGGATCGTCGAGACGCCGACGTCGAACTTGCGTCCCAGCGTGTCGATGGCGACCGAGGTGATCGTCGCGTCAAGCTGAACCGCGACGACGCCGACCAGGATGACGAGGGCCAGCCGGACGAGCGCCGGATCCAGCTTGTCGGATTTCGGGGCTGCTTCGGTGGCCGGGCCTGTCGCGGGTGATGGCGAGCTCATCGGGCCTCTCCGTGGGGGGCGGGGCGCCTTTGCCGTCGCTGTCGGCGGGCCGGGCGGGGCCGGGCGGGCCGATACACCGTATCGCCAACCGAGACGGTGTATCAACCTCGCCCCCGGGTGATCCGCGCGGAGAGGTCGGGCGGACCGAGGGAACCCGGACGACGGGGAGGCCGGCTCCGTATCCTTGGACGATGCGAGGCCACGCGGACAAGCCCCGCACGCCGCCTGCCCCGACGGTCGGCCCAGGCTCGATCGCCGGCGACGACACACGGGCGCTGTTGGACTGGTCTGGCCGACGCCGGCGGCGCGGCGCCTCGCTCGTTCCCTCCGCCGAGCCCGACGACGAGGCGCTTGGTTCGCTGTGGTTCCGACCGGCACCCACGGACCGGCCGACCGCGCTGACCCGGGAGGCGATCGTCGCCACCGCGTTGGAACTGGCCGACGCCGAGGGTATCGACGCGGTCTCGATCCGACGGGTGGCCGGAGTGCTCGGTGCCCGGCCGATGAGCCTGTACTCGCATATCGGCCGCAAGCAGGACCTGATCGACCTCATGGTCAACGAGGCGATCGGCGAATGCCTGGTCCCGGGCGATCTCCCGGCGGACTGGCGTGACGCGCTCCGCCTCATCGCGCTCCACATCCGGGACGGAGCCCGCCGTCACCCGTGGATGCTCTCGGTGGCCGCCAAACGCGCCTCCCTCAGCCCGAACGCACTGCTCAATTTCGAACAGTCCCTCGCGGCCGTCTCCGGTCTGGATATCGACCGGGACCGCAAGATCGCGATTTTGACCGCTGTCGACACGTACACCGTCGGCCAGGTCGTCCGGGAGATCGCCAGCCTTCCGGCGCTCGACGGCACCCCGGCGCGGGACGCCGTGGACCAGCCCGAGGCGACGTCCTCGGGGAGCGCCGGCCGGTCGTGGCTCCGCGCGGCCGAGGGGTACGTGCGCCGGCTGGTCGAGACGGGCGAGTATCCGCACATCGCCGCCTTCGGCATCGACGCGGCGATCCAGGCCCATGAGTTCGACGCCGACGCCGCCGAGCGCCGGTTCACCGACGGCCTCACCTGGCTGCTCGACGGCATCGCGGCCACGCTGCCCGCCGCCCCAGTCGAATGATCGCCGTTTTGGCGCTCAGGTGGTTGCGACCAGGCTCGATTCACGACCATTTGAGGGCGGAAACGGCGATCACTCCGCCGGGCCTGCCTTCGCCGGTCGCGGCACTAGGGCGCGGGCCAGAGGTCGCGGCGTCGCAGGACGGTGCGCAGTGACTCGGGACGGTCGGTGATGAGCCCGTCGACGCCGAGATCGAGCAGCGCGTCCATCGCGGCCTCGTCGTTGACGGTCCAGACATGGACCGGAAGTCCGACGGCGCTCATATAACGGATGAAACGGGCGTCACAGACCCGGACCGACCGGTACGAGACCGGTACCTGCACGACGTCGCGCCCCACCAGGCCGCGCGGCCGCCGCGTGGCCAGCCGGGATGGCAGGACGCTCCAGATCCGGGCGGCGGCGATCGCGGACATGCCGGCGCCAAGGCACAGGTCCGGCCCGGCCAGTCGGCGGGCCTCGCCGGCGACCCCGTCGTCGAACGAGGTGACGCAGACCCGGTCCAGCGCCTTCACTCGGCGCAGCGCGGCGATCGTCGGCTCAAGGGCGGCCGCTTCCTTCACGTCGAGGTTGAACCGCGCGTCGGGCCAGCGGTCCAGCAGGTCGTCGAGCCGGGGGATCGGCTCGCCGCCGGAGGAGTTCGCCCGATCCTGGACCCGGACCGTCGGGGTGTCGGCCGGCGGGTGAAGGCGGATGCGCGCTGCCTCGGCCGCGGTGAGTTCGGAGAGCGGGCCAACATGGTCCGACACCCTGTCGAGGGTCGGATCATGAAGGATCATGGCCGTCCCATCGCGCGTCACCCGGATATCGGTCTCCAGGTAGCGGTACCCGAGCGCGATCGCGTGCGTGAAGGCCGGCCACGAGTTCTCCGGCCACGGCCCGGCCCCGCCGCGATGCGCGAACGCGATCGGCCCCGGATGGTCAAGAAACGCATGCCGAGCCATGGTCATCCCAGGTCCTCTCGCCGTCCGACGGCCGGAGCCCCCATTCTGGGTCGTCCGCGCCGATCAGCCGTGACGGGAGTCCGGCGGGCGGACCGGCGTAGGCGGCGCTGTCGGGGTCGGCCGTCAGCGCGGCGAGGCCGGGAACCTGAGGCCGAGCGACGGGATCACGGCCTGGACCGCGTCGCCTCGGCCGCCCGGGGTCCTGGCCGAAGCCCTCGACCACACGCCCGTGTGGTAACGCACTGTTACGATGGACCACTGTCTGGTACTTCCCGGGCGGTGTCTCGTCCGCGGCCATGCCGACGTCGGGCCGAGGGGGCAGACGATGAGGCAGATGGGGCAAGCCGAGCAGCCCGCCGCCGTCGACGGCACCGTTGCCGGCGAGCCGCGCCGCGGTGTCGGTCCACCCAGGGGAGTCGGTCCGCCCGGGGGCATCGGTCCGCCGGGCGTGGCCTTCCCCGCCGGCCGGCCGAGCCCCGCCGCCGACGAGCTGATCTCGTCGTTGTCCCAGGCGCTGGTGCGATCCCGGCGGCTGCTGGCGGCCACCAGTGCGCTGGGGACGGTGCTGACCGTCGCGGACGTGGCCGACGTGGCGTTCCGGACCGCCGCCGACGACGCGGCGGTGACCTTCGCCGGGTTCGTCCTGTTCGGCGAGGACGGATCACCCGGTCGGGTGCTGGCCTGGCCGACGATGTCCGATCCAGTCTTCACCGACATCTGGGTGCACGCCCGCAACCCGGGCCCCGCCGCCCTCGGCGAGGTCGTGCGGACCGGTCGGCCGCGCTTCGACCGGAGCCGGGCCGGCTACCTGGCCGACTTTCCGGACCGCCGGGAGGTCTTCGACGCGATCGGCATCGATGCCTCGGCGACCCTGCCGCTCATCGTCTCCGGTCGGATCATCGGGGTGCTCTCCCTCGCCTGGTCCGGTCCTCGGTCCTTCGACGAGGACGAACGTGCCTACCTGCGCACCCTCACCGGCGTCTACGCCCAGGCGGTCGAACGGGCCAGGCTGCACGAACGCCAACGGTCCGTCGTCGAGATTCTGCAGCGCGCGATCCTGCCACGGGCGCTGCCCACCATGCCGGGCCTGAAGCTCGTCGCCCGGTACCTGCCGGCCGGCCGGGACGCGGAGATCGGGGGCGACTGGTACGACGCCGCCGTGCGGCCGGACGGAACCGTCACCCTGGTCGTCGGCGACGTCGGCGGCCACGGCCTGCCCGCCGTCTCGGCGATGGCCGAGCTGCGCCACGCCGCCCACGCCTACGCGATCGAGGGCCGTGACCCGGCCGCCATCACCACCCAGCTGTCCGCCAACCTCGTCGCCGCGCAGGACGACATCCTCGCCACCGCGGTCGTCGCCACGCTCGCCCCCGACAGCGGCCGGCTCACCTGGTCGTGCGCCGGCCATCCGCCGCCGTTGGTTCTGTCCAGCACGGGCGCCGAGTACCTCGACGACGTGCACGGCCCCATGCTCGGCGTCGAACCGGGATACGGCTACGGCGAGGGGACCAGGACCCTGCCGCCGGCCAGTCGTCTGTTGCTCTACAGCGACGGGCTGATCGAGCGCCGCGACGCCTCCCTCACCGACCGGCTCGACGCCCTCGCCACGGCCGCGGCGACGAGCCTCGCCGCCGGCGCCGGCGAGCTGGACGCGCTCTGCGACCGGCTTCTCGCCGAGGTCGCCGGCCCGCTCGATCGCGAGGACGACGTCTGCCTCCTCGCCACCCACGGCGTCTGAACGGCCTTACTCGCGGACCGCCATTCAACATTTACCCGCGAATCGAAGAAACAGCCGTTGGTCCGAAAGGGGGCGACAAACGCGACGGCGCGTTCTTTAATCGACTCGACCGATCCGCCGCGGCCGGGCCAGGGCGTGCCCGAGGCGCGTGCCCTGGAGGCAAAATGATCCTTGCCGGGTTACGTGGCCGTACCGTGGCGGAGGCTTTTGACCGGTCCCGCAACAGCATGAACCTGATACGTCTGCTGCTTGCCGGCTTCGTCGTCGCCTCGCACTGCCTGCCGATCAGCGGGCGCGGTGTCGGCCTTTACTTCGGCCACGGCGAGCTGTCCATGTTCGCCGTCGACGCGTTCTTCGTGATCAGCGGTTTCCTCATCACGGGAAGCAGGCTCGGTCTGCCGGCGGGACGGTACCTCTGGCACCGGTGCCTGCGTATCTTTCCGGCGTACTGGACCTGTCTGGTGGTCACCGCGTTCGTCGCCGCGCCGGTCGCGTGGCTTCACCGTCACTCGTCGCTCGGCGGCTTCTTCACCTCGGCGCACGACCCGTTCGTCTACGTCCTGCGCAATATCGCCCTGGTCGTGAACGTCTGGGACGTCTCGGGTACCCCGGCGCACGTTCCGGTGGCCGCGAAGTGGGACGGCTCACTGTGGACGCTGAGCTGGGAGTTCGCCTGCTACCTGACCATCGCGGTGCTGGGAGCGCTCGGGCTGTTGGCCCGTCGGCGGCTGCTGCTCGGCCTGAGTGCCGCGCTCTGGGCGGTGCTCGCCTTCCACGCCTTCGTGCCCTCGGTCGCGACGGTCGTCTTCGTCCACCTCGACGCGCCGACCCGGTTCAGCCTGCTGTTCTCCGCGGGGATGCTGCTGCACCTCTACCAGGACCGGGTGCCGTTCTCGGACGTGCTGGCGGGGGTGGCGGTGGCCTGGCTGCTCGTGGTGTACCGCTTCGACCCGCACCCCTACGTGCTGATCGGGCCGCCGCTTGCCTACGTCTGCCTGTGGCTCTCGGCGCGGCTGCCGGCGCCGGCGGTCCTGCGCCGCCACGACCTGTCCTACGGGCTGTACATCTACGCGATGCCCGCGCAGCAGCTGCTCGTCCTCTACGGCGTGGCCCGCTGGAACCTCGGCGCCTTCTACGCCGCGAGCTTCGCCGCCGGGCTGGCCCTCGCGACGGCCAGCTGGTTCGCGGTCGAACGCCGCGCCCTGCGTCTGAAGGACTACAGCCCCCGCTTCCTGGCCAGGGCCGACAGTGGCCCACCCGCCGAGGCGGGCGTGCCGGCGACCAGGCCGGCACCCGTCGATCCCGCGGCGCCCGTGGCCCGCTGAGGCTCAGTAGATCCCGGGGATGATCCGCCAGCGCACGCGAGCGCGGTACTCGTCCCAGAGCGGGCCGTACTTCGCGGCGCAGCGGCGGTCGTCGTCGATCTGGCGCGGCACGAGCAGTCCGACGTAATAAAGGGGGTACAGCCAGGGCACCAGGTCACCGGGCGTGCCGAGGGCGAGGGTGATGCCGGTGGCCATGAGGATCTCGCCGAGGTAGTTGATGTGGCGGGCGGCGCCCCAGAAACCACCGCAGAGCAGCGTGCGTGCACCGTCGCTGACCGAACGCGGCTCCAGCAGGCCGAAGGCGCGGGCCGTGGGATCGCGTTTGAAGAGGAACTTCTGCATGTTCGCCCCGCGGGCGAGCGTCCAGCCGGTGGCGAAGACGACCCCGGCGAGGACCAGCAGCCAGAGGGGCGCGTGCGGGTCGGGCCGGCCGGCCCGCGCCCAGAGGCCCACACAGTAGAAGTACGGGTAGAAGACCAGGCAGCCCCAGCCGAGCTTGAAGCCCACCCGCTCGGCGAAGAGGTCGTACGTGTAGAGGTGGACGTGCTCGAAGGTGAGGTAGTCCACCACGAAGTAGGTCAGCAGCCCGGCCGAGAGCGCGACGGCGGCGCTGACGTGGCCGATCGCGCGATGCTGGTGGGCGGCGAACGACAGGACGTTGAGCTCCAGCAGCACCGCGCCCGCCAGGTAGAGAAACATCTTCGCGTCGACCCTGCCGCCGCGCCAGCGCGGGTTCTCCCGGCGGCCGAGGTATAGGTCGGCGAGCAGCGGCCTGCCGGTCGGCGGGGCGGGCAGCACGAGGGCGGCGGTGAACAGCAGGCCGAAGACGCAGGCACCGGCGAGCCCGGCCCACCGGTGCCGCCAGAGCTCGTCGGCCGGCACCGCGTGCGCGGCGACGAGCAGGACGGCGATCCCCACGGTGGCCACGAGGACCAGGAGGCCGTTGAGCCGGTAGCGCAGCGGTCGGTTCTGATCGTCGCGCACGTAGCCGTCGATCCAGCGGGCGGGCAGCACGACGTGCAGGGCGAGGATCGCGCCGAAGGCGATCCACGGGAGGAAGAAGCCGAGGATCACGGTGCGTCGAAGCCCTTCACTGCGCGACCCATGATGGCGGTGGCGGTGGCGCGCGGGAGCACACGACGCATGGCGAACGCGGCGAGCTTGTTCAGGTGGCCCGGGGTGACGAGCGCCCTGCGGCCCAGGCCCGCGAGGGCGGCCTCGACGACCTGAGCGGGGTCGAGGGTGCCCGGCGCGTCGCGCCCGACCGTCGCGGCGTAGCCGGGCGTGCGCACCGCGCCGGCCACACAGGCGAGGACGTCGACGCCGGCGGGCCGCAGCTCCGCGTGCAGGCTCTCGGCCAGCGACGTGGTGAAGGCCTTGCTGGCGGCGTAGGCGGCGAGGCTCGGGCCGCCCTGGTTGCCGGCCAGCGAGGACATCAGGACGAGCGAGCCGCGGCGGCGCCCGGTCATCGCCGGGACGAGCTGGTGGATGAGGGCCAGCGGGCCGCGGATGTTGACGTCGACGAGGCGCTGGGCGTCCCGTGGCGGATGGTCCAGCAGGGGGCCGGCGAAGGAGAAGGCCGCGTTGTAGACGGCCGTGCCGATCTCGAGCCCGCTGGCGGCCGCGGCGAGGCGGTCCCCGAAGTCCGGCTCGGCGAGGTCGGCGGCCAGCGGGCGCACCTCGACCCCGTGCTCGCCGGACAGGCGCCGGGCCAGCTGTTCGAGCGGCTCGGGACGGCGCGCGACGGCTAGGACGTGCAGGCCGCGCCGGGCGAGCGCCTCGACCCAGGCGGCGCCGAGGCCCTCGGAGGCCCCGGCGACGACGGCCCACGGCCCCGCCGGCGGGTGGGTGCGGGGCGCGGCCATAGAGGGCGACCCTACCCAGACCGTCCCGCCTTGCCCAGAGCGTCCAGAGCACCCGGTGCGCCCACTACGCCCGGTGCGCCCGGCTTGCGCAGGACCACCAGCCGGTAGCGGACCGCGCCGAGGGCCGAGAGCAGAAAGAGCACGAGCGTGGAGCGGATGGGGACGTGCCCCCGGCCGGTGAGGGCGCGAGCGATGCCGTCCGCGAGCAGATAGAGGTAGGTGGGCAGGGTGAGCCTCGTGACGTCAGCGTCCTGCTCGACCACGAGTCCTGCCTTGTCGGCCATCGCCCGGTAGTCGCCGTCCGACCAGGCCGACTGCCGGCCGTATCCCTTGGCGACCTGGTCCTCGAGCCAGCGGCTGACGGCGTTTCCCGGCTCGGTCTGGTCCACCCGCACGAAGTCGGAAAGGGACAGCCGTCCGCCGGGTTTCAGGACCCGCTGCGCCTCCCGGAGGAAGGCGAGCCGGGATGGGAAATGGAAAATACATTCGACGGCGAGAACCGCGTCGAAGGCGGTCGAGGGAAGCGGGAGCGCGCAGCCGTCCGCGCAGATGAACTGGGCTCGGGTGGCCAGCGCCCGGGTGAGCTGGCGGTGGTCGATGTTCACGCCGACCAGCCGTGCCGACGGTAATCGTTCGGATAATCGTCCCAGCGTTCCCCCGAAACCGCAGCCGACATCCAGGACGGTCATGCCGTCGGAGATAAGCGCTCCGCCGGCGACCGTGTCATCGAGACGTTCCTGCGCGGCGACGACGCTTCGTCCTCGAATTCCGGTACCGCGCAACCGCGGCCATAGCCCCCAATGTATGTGCCGAGAGAAGGCATCCGCCGTCCGATCGCCTTGGCTACGGTTCTCGAGTAGCACGTCGATATAGGGAAGCTCCACATTCGCACCATAGACCGTGTCGGTTCGAGAAGCGTGTAAATGCCCCTGACCTGGCCTTTCGTGGGCTGGTTCGCCCCGCGAGCCGCCACGCCTGGGCGCCCCGACCGGTTACCCGCTCACCCGAGTGGTGCCCCCGTGGCCGGACCTCCGCCGCGCCTTCGAGGACGCCGGCGGCGCCAGGCGCCAGGTCACCGCAGAGCGGCGAAGGCCAGTGAGGCGACGGCCAGCGCGAGATAGCAGCCGGGAAATGCGACGTTGTGGTAGACGCGGGCCCGCAGGTGCGCGATGACGGCGCCCAGGAAGAACGCCACCAGTCCGCCCGCCGCCGCGATTCCTATCACCGGGACGCCGAGCAGGCCGAGGAGAACGCCCGCCGCGCCGGCGGCTTTCAGCCCGGCCAGCCATGGCAGCCAGGAACGGGGCACGCCGACCTCGGCGGAGTTGGCGAGGACGAAGTCCGCCCGCACCAGATCCGCGCCGGCGATTCCGGTGTTCGCGAGGACCGTCGCCCCGGCGACGACGACGTAAAGGACGAACATTGCGAATTCCTCCAGTCGGCGCGCCCGCGCCGGACTCGATGCCTTCAGTGTTCGACGATGCGCAGCAGGGCCAGCCGACGCGGGTCCGCCACCACGTCGTAATGGACGATGCGGCCACCGGCGATCTGGAATACCAGCGCCGTGCGCGGGCCGCGGTCTGACGCGACCACGATTCCGGGCCGTCCGTCGATCAGGGCGACGCGGGCGTCGCGAGCGGTGCCCCGAAGCGCGCGGGTCTCCGCGACCACCGCCGGTGCTCCCCGCAGCCGCACCGCCGCGCCGGCAGGGAGTGCCTGCGGGTCGGCTGTTCTCGTCACCGCTGGATCGAGCAGCCTGACCAGGCTGTCGAGGTCGCCGTGCTGGGCGGCCAGCAGGAATGCCCCGACCACCCGACGGGCCTCGGCCGGGTCGGCCTCCGAGCCGTCACTCGCGCGGCGAACCCGGCCACGGGCCCGGCTGGCCAGTTTCTTCGCCGACCCCTCGGTGGTGTCGAGGATGCGGGCCACCTCGTCGAACGGCACCCCGAAAACGTCGTGCAGGACGAGCGCGACGCGTTGCGGCGGCGTCAGTTCTCCGATGACGACCATGCATGCCTCGGTGAGATCACCCGCCAGCAGCGCGATCTCCTCAGGGCTGTCGTCAGTGTCCGGCGTAAGCGGCAGCTCGGCAGGTTCCCAGGGAAACTCGCGGACCCGGCGCAGGAAGTCGAGACACAGCCGCGTGACCACGGTGGTCAGCCACGCCGGGATATTGCGTATTCCGCCGAGGTCCGCCTCGGCGAAGCGAATCCAGGCATTCTGCACGATGTCCTGCGCGTCGGAATCCGACCCGACGACGCGAAACGCCACCGCGAGCAGCTGCGGTCGCTCGCGGTGAAAGACCGCCGCGCGGTCCGCCGGGGACTCGGCCGGAGCCGGCGTGCTCCGGTCCTCAGACATCGAATCCGTAGCTGCCGACCAGCTCGACGGTCACGGGACGGGGATATCCGCCGTCGACGCACGAGCCGATGAGGCCGGGGAGGGCCCGGGAGGCAGGTATGTCCATCAGGGGGTTCGGACCCTCGTCGACCAGCTCGATCAGGGCGTGGAAGCGCCGGCCGCCCGTCACGCGCCAGTACGCGAGGCGGACCCCGTCCGGTCGTTGTCCCGCCAGGGCCTCGAAGACGCCGACCAGCGCCTCGTTGACCCGCTCGGCCCCCTCGTCCGAGGTCACCTCAAAGTCGATCAGCCGTCGCGTGCTCATCTGACGTCTCCCGCCGGTCGTGTGGACACCTGCCCATCCGACGCGCGGACGACGCCAAAGGTGACCCGGCCTGGCCACGGGCCCGTGACCCGGGCCGGGCCGGTGAACCCGGCGCGGCGCTCGACGCGGGTACCGCTACTGGCGGCCGTCGTCTCCGCGTTCGTCGCGGGTCGATCCCGGGAGGCGCCAGAACACCGCCCACTGGTCGATCCGCGTCAGAGGCGCGGTGATGCCGTGCGCGTCGCGGTAGTCGTGGACCGCCTCGCGGCAGGCCGGGATCTGGTAGTCATCAATGATCACGAATCCGCCCGGTGACACCTTCGGGTACAGGCTGTCCAGCGTGTCCATGGTCGACTCGTAGAGGTCACCGTCGAGCCTGAGCACCGCGATCCGCTCGATCGGCGCCGTGGGCAGCGTGTCGCGGAACCATCCCTTCAGGAACCGGACCTGGTCGTCGAGCAGCCCGTAGACGTCGAAGTTGGCCCGCACCTGCTCCAACGGGATGGCCAGCACGGCGTTGGCCAGGTGCAGCCGGGTCTGCTGGTCGCTCGGGTGGCTGTCCGGCCCGCTGACCGGCATCCCCTCGAACGAGTCGCAGGCCCACACCAGCCGGTCGGTCGCCCCGTAGGCACGCAGGACCGCGCGCATGAAGATCGCCGTCCCGCCGCGCCAGACCCCCGTCTCGACCAGGTCGCCGGGGACGCCCTCGGTGATCGCCGTGGCGGCGCACGCGTGGACGTTGTCCAGCCGGGCCCGCCCCACCATCGTGTGCGCGACGGACGGCCAGTCCTGGCCGGTGGCCCGCCGGTCGCCGTCGAACGCCGCCTCGGCCCGGGAGACGGGCGGATCCTGGTAGATCGTGTTCGTGAGGATCCGCTTCATCAGGTCGAGGTAGTCCTCGTTCCCGGCCCGGTGCGCCGTCAGCGGACTGACCACAGTCACATCGTCGTCCCATCTCGCGGCCACGGCCACGGCTCGGCTGCCCCCTGGCGGGACCTCCCCAGATGGTTCGATCCTGGCCGGTGTCGCCGCGGGCCGCGACCAAAGTCGAACTGCCGGAGCCGAGACGCGGGAGCCGGTCGTCACAGGCCATCGCGGCCGGACCGGGATCATCCGAGGTCTGGCGGTCCCGGTTCTCGCCTCGCGGCGGTGGCGTGGCCGGGGCGAGGACACTGGCCGCATGTTGCCCGACCGCGCGGTCGCCGGGGCGGACCTTCCCGTCCGGGACGTCCTGCCCGCGCTCCTCGCCGCGCTGGCCGGAGACCTTCGGGCCGCGCCCGGCTCCGGTGCCGGCCCGCGCGGGGCAGCCGTGCTGGTGGCGCCGCCCGGCACGGGCAAGACGACGCTGGTGCCGCTGGCCCTCGCGGACGAGGTCAGCGGCCGGGTCGTGGTCGCGGAACCGCGCCGCATCGCGGTCCGGGCGGCGGCGCGACGGATGGCCTCCCTCATCAGCGGCGCCGGCGGCGAGCGAGGCGGTGAGGTCGGAGGCACGGTCGGCTACACGATCCGCGGTGAGCGCCGCGTCGGGCCGTCCACCCGGGTCGAGGTGGTCACGACGGGGGTGCTCGTCCGGCGGCTGCAGCGCGACCCGGAGCTGCCCGGGACCGACGTCGTGATCCTGGACGAGTGCCACGAGCGGCACCTCGACGCCGACCTGGCCCTCGCGTTCATGCTCGACGTCCGCGCGACGCTGCGCCCCGACCTGAGGCTGCTCGCGACCTCGGCGACCGCCGACACGCGGCGGCTGGCCGGCCTGCTCGGCGGCGCCGGGCCGGCCGCGCCCGTCGTCGGCACGGATGCCGCGCTGTTCGGCGTCGACGTGGTCTGGGCGCCCGCGCCGGGCCCGATCGCGCCGGCGCACGGCCTGCGCGTCGACCCGCGGCTGCTCGACCACGTCGCCGCGACCATCGGGCGGGCCCTGCGGGAGACGTCCGGGGACGTGCTCGTCTTCCTCCCCGGCGCCGGGGAGATCGCCGCGGTCGCCGGCCGGATCGCGGGCCACCGGGAGACGGTGGACGTGCTCACCCTGCACGGCCAGCAGTCCGGCCAGGCCCAGGACGCCGCGCTGCGGACCGGGCCGCGTCGCCGGATCGTGCTGGCGACCGCGGTGGCGGAGAGCAGTCTGACCGTTCCCGGCGTCCGGGTCGTGGTCGACGCCGGCCTGGCCCGCTCCCCGCGCATGGATCACGCCCGCGGGCTGGGTTCGCTGGTGACCGTGCGGGTCTCGCGGTCCTCCGCCAGCCAGCGGTCCGGTCGCGCGGGCCGGGAGGCGCCGGGCCGGGTGTACCGCTGCTGGTCCGCCGCCGAGCACGACCGGCTGCCCGCGCACCCCGAACCGGAGATCGCCGTCGCCGACCTGACCGGCTTCGCCCTGGACCTCGCGGTCTGGGGCCATCCCGGCGGAGCCGGTCTCGAGCTGCTCAGCGACCCGCCGGCCGGCGCGATGGAGGCCGCCGGGGCATCACTGCGGGCGCTGGGCGCGCTGGACGCCACCGGGCGCGTGACCGCGCGGGGACGGGCGATCGCCGCGGTGGGGGCCCACCCCCGGCTGGCCCGGGCGCTGATCGACGGCGGTCCCGCCGTCGGCGCCCAGCGCGCGGCCGAGGTGGTGGCGATCCTCTCGGGGGACGGACCGGCGGGCGCGGGCCCGTCCGACGACCTGGTCGCGGGCTGGCGCCGCCTGCGAGCGGGCACCGACCGGGCCGCGTCCGCTCGCTGGCGCGACGAGGCCCGGCGGCTGCGCCCGGCCGCCGAACCGACCGCTCCCGCCGGAGAGTCCCCTGGCGGCGACGTCACCGACGACCTGGCCGCGGGACTCGTCGTCGGGCTCGCGTTCCCGGAACGGCTCGCCCGCGCTCGCGCCCCGGGCGGGGCGACGTACCTGATGGCCGGTGGCACGGCCGCGGAGCTGGCGGGCGGCTCGGCCCTCGCCGGCGCGGAGTGGCTGGCCATCGCGGTCGCGGACCGAGGGGCCGGGCGGACCTCGGCCCGCGTTCGCCTGGCGGTGACGCTCGACGCGGCGACCGCGCGCGAAGCGGGCGCGGCCTTCCTGAGCACCGTCGACGAGGTCGCCTGGTCCGGCGGTGACGTCGTCGCCCGGCGGGTCGAGCGCCTCGGCGCGATCGTCCTGGCCGAACGCCCGCTGGCCCGGCCCGACCGGTCACTGCTGGAAGCCGCGATCCTCGACGGGCTGCGCCAGGAGGGGCTCGCGGTGCTGCGCTGGACCCGCGACGCGACCGCCCTGCGGGAACGGCTCGCCTTCTGCCACCGAGTCCTCGGCGACCCCTGGCCGGACGTGAGCGACGCCGCGCTGCTGGAATCGGCGCCGGCCTGGCTCGGGCCGGACCTGCGGGACGCGCGGCGCCGCGCGGATCTGGAGCGCGTCGACGCCGGGCCGGCGCTGCGCCGCCTGCTGCCCTGGCCGCGGGCGGCCCGGTTCGACGAGCTGGCGCCGGAGCGGGTGGAGGTGCCGAGCGGGTCGCGGGTGCGGCTCGACTACAGCGGCACCGGCGGTCCCGTCCTGGCCGTGAAGATCGCGGAGGTGTTCGGTTGGGAGCGGGTACCGGCCGTGGCGGACGGCCGCGTTCCGGTCGTCCTGCACCTGCTCTCGCCGGCGGGCCGTCCGGTGGCGGTGACGAGCGACCTGGCGTCGTTCTGGCGGTCCGGCTACCCGCGGGTTCGCGCGGAACTGCGGGGGCGCTACCCGCGCCATCCCTGGCCGGATGACCCCACCGCGGCCGCCCCGACCCGCCGCGTCGCCCCCCGCGGCCACCCGAGGTAACGCCCCGGCCGGCCCGGGGCAGGTCCCGGTCCGACCGGCCGCTCCTGCGTCAAGGGGCCTCAATGGGCCTGGCGGCTCGGTCGCGCCCCATGGACGGGTGGCGTGGCGTCGTCGTAGACCTCCTCGATGAGGCCCGTGACGAGGTGGCGCAGCGCAGGTGTCCGGACCGCGAGCGCGCCCTGGGCGAGGTCGCCGGCGTCGAGCGGCAGGACGGCCGTGTGCCCGTCCACAACGATCATCCGTGTCGGAAGGTCGGCGCTCTGGCGAATCCGGCCGACGGCTCGCAGCTGCTCGCCGACCCTGGCCGCGTAGGTCGCGAGCAGATCCGGGGACCAGGTCGAGGTGAACCTGACACCGCGGGTCGCGGCGCGCAGCGTGGCCTCGATCAGCCGGTCGTCCTGGTCTTCCGGCTGAGCCGGGCCGGCAAGCAGGAACAGCACCTCAGAGTGGGCGTGCTCGATGAGGTCGGCGACGTAGCCGGGGACCTCGTGCCGGTCGAGCAGGGTCACGGCACCGTCGAGCTGGCTGCCCGCGCCGTGCGTGCTGGTGGCGTCCGCCGCGCCGTCGCGCCGAGCGTGTCCGGCGAGCGCCGCGGCCCACTCGACGGCGAGCGCCGCGTCCTGACGACCGGGCGCGGGCCGCCGCGGGTCGAGCGCGGTGCGCGGTCCGCGCTCGGGCGCGGGCAGGGCCGAGTCCCGGGAGTGCTGGCCGTGGCGGACATCGTTCGGAGGCGCGGACACGTCGATTCTTCCCATCTCCGCACGATGCTTGCGCGGGTCGGCTGCTTGCGCATGGCCCGTAGCAGCCTTGCACATTCCTCCAGGTCGACCCGCTGTTCTCCTGCTCGACATTCGACACGGCGAGCCCTTTCGGCCGTCTGGTCTCCGTCGGCGGCAGGCTTGCGATGAGTTCACCCGCCGCCGGCGGTCAGCAAGCACGGATCGATGACAATGACTGGTTCGCCGTGCCGGCTGACCGAGGAGGAGACATGGGCCTCATCCACATCGACCTGTTCAGCACGCTCGACGGCGTCGCGCAGGCGCCGGGCGCGCCTGACGAGGACACCGAGGGCGGCTTCCCGTTCGGCGGCTGGCAGGCGCCGCTGTTCGACGAGGTCGTCGGTGAGCAGGTCAACGCCGGCATGGCGGGTCTCGACGCCCTGCTGCTGGGCCGCAAGACGTACGACATCTTCGCCGGGTTCTGGCCTCACCAGGAGGAGGGCGTCGACGGCGGGATCGCCAAGCTGTTCAACGGCGTGCCGAAGTACGTCGCCTCGCGGGGCAATCCGACCCTTCAGTGGGCGAACTCGGAGCTGCTCGGGCCCGATCTCGCCGCCGCGGTGCGCGAGGTACGTGACCGTCACAGGAACGTGCACGTCATCGGCAGCACCGACCTGGTCCAGACCCTGCTCGCCGAGCGGCTCTTCGACCGGCTGTCGCTGTGGGTCTTCCCGGTCGTCCTCGGTGTCGGCAAGAAGGTCTTCGCCCGCGGCGGCGTGCCCGCGAACCTCGCGCTCACCGAGCCGCCCGTGGCGTCGACCACCGGCGGCGTCCTGCTGCGCTACGCCCTCGCCGACGGCACCCCCGGCACGGGAGACATGACGCGGGAGGACCGCGGGGTGTGACTCAGGCGCCGGAAGCCGGGCGGCGCCAGCGGGCGACGCGCCGTCAGCCGGCCAGGCCAGTCGCCGAGCCGGAGCGGCCTATTCTCGGTCGCCGCGCCTCTTGGCGAGCTCGATGGTGACGCGGTGGCCGGGGCCGGTGGAGCTGGAGACCTCGCCGGCGAGGGCGTTGAGGACGGTCCAGGCGAAGGTGTCCGTGGAGGGTGGTTCACCGTCGAGGCTGTCGACGGAGACGGTGACCCGCATGAGGCCGGGGGAGAGACTGAAGGCGCATTCGAGTGCGGAGCCTGGGACGGCGGAGACGAGCAGGAGTGCGGAGGCTTCGTCGACGGCGATGCGGAGGTCCTCGATGTCCTCGAGGGTGAAGTCGAGGCGGGCGGCGAGTGAGGCCGTGGCGGTGCGTAGGACGGTCAGATAGGCGCCTGCGGCCGGGATGGCGAGTTGCACGACGTCGCGCAGTCCGCCGCCGTGGCCGCCGCTGGAGTCGGCCGTGCCATCGGCTGAAGGCGTCGGATCCACGTTCTACCCCCAGTGCTCCGTCGTTTCGGCGGCGAGATCTCGCCGCCGGCGGTGATTTCGAGTGTCGTCTCCGGATGGGCGCGTACCTAACATCCCCGGTGACCTGTGCCGCCCGCCGAACCCTAGAGCAGCCAACGATAGAGGCGCAGAAGCGACGGGACGAGCGTCGCCGTCGTCCCGGTAGTCAGGCCCGTGGTGATGAGGCGGGGCAGCACGTCGATCACAGCACCGCGGCCGGCGAGAGCGCCTGTTTCCAGCGCCTCGGCGAGAGCCGAACCCCGCTCGTCCCGGGGGAGCGTGGACGCCAGCCCGGCGCGCGCCATCACCTGGCGGCGAGCATCGCCAATCGCGGCAACAGCGACCCGCAGGCCCGGCGTCGAAGTCGTCGGCGGGGTCACGCCAGACGGATCTCACGCCGCAGAAGCGGGCGTACCCGGTAGTCGACCATCTGCCGCATGACCAGCGATGTCTCCGTCCTTTCCACGCCCGGGGTGGCCAGGACCCGCCCGGCGATGCGGTAGAGGTCGTCGGCGTCACGGGCGGCGACCCGTACCAGTAGGTCCTTCGTGCCGCTCAGCCCGAACACCTCCAGGATCTCCGGAATGCCCGCGAGACTCGCCGCCACCTCGTCGAGGAGCTGCTGCGTGACCGTGGCGACGATGAAGGCGCTCAGCGGGTAGCCCAGGGCCGCTGGTTGGATGCGTCGCTCGAAGCTGGCCAGCACTCCGCGTTCGTCAAAACGTGACAGCCGTGACTGGACGGTGTTGCGTGACAGGCCGACGGCGTCGGCCAGGGACAGCACGGTGGCGCGGGGTTCGTCGGCGAGGGCTAGCAGGAGGCGCGCGTCCGTGTCGTCCACCCGGGTGGCTCGCATTCTGCTCAGGAGGCTCGGGGCTGTCTCGATCGTCTTGAGCACAATGGTAAACGTCACGTGCCGCGGTTGCGCACATCGGCCTTCCAGGTATCTCATCCTCAGCAGATTGCGTGTTATAACAGGAAGCCCAGGGAGTTGATCGTGACGATGACCGCGACGAGCGTCGACCTACCGCCGGGGGTCGACGATCGAGGTGAGCCGCTGCGCGCGATCGAGGACCGGGTGCTCTGGCTGTCGAGCGCGATCATCGATCACGCGAACCGGGTCCGGCCCAACCCGTCGGGCCTCAAGGTCGGCGGCCACCAGGCGTCGAGCGCCTCGATGGTGTCGATCATGACGTCGCTGTGGTTCGAGCAGCTGCGCCCGGCGGACCGGGTCTCGGTGAAGCCGCACGCCTCGCCGGTCCTGCACGCGATCAACTACCTGCTCGGCCAGCTGGACGAGTCGTCCCTGACCACGCTGCGCGAGTTCGGAGGACTGCAGGCCTATCCCAGCCGGACGAAGGACCCCGATCCGGTGGACTACTCCACCGGGTCGGTGGGTATCGGGGCGACGGCCCCGATCTGGGCCGCGCTCGCTCGCCGCTACGTCGAGGGCCATTTCGGCACCGGGGAGACCGGCGGACGGCAGTACTCGCTGCTCGGGGATGCCGAGCTCGACGAAGGCGCCTGCTGGGAAGCGGTCCTGGACCCGATGGTGGCCGAGCTGGGCGAGGTCGTATGGATCGTCGACCTCAACCGCCAGTCGCTCGACCGGGTGGTGCCCAACATCGGCGCGAGCCGGCTACAGGGCATGTTCGCGGCGGCCGGCTGGCAGGTGCTGTCGGTCAAGTACGGCCGCCGGCTCGAGGCGCTGTTCGGCCGGCCCGACGGTGACCGGCTGCGCGCCCGCCTCGACGCGATGCCGAACCCCGAGTACCAGCGGCTGCTGCGCTGCGGCCCCGGTGAGCTGCGCGCCCGCCTCGCCGGCTCCGGCCCGGACGGCGCAGCGGTCCGCCGGCTGCTCGACGGCGTGGCCGACGACGAGCTGCACGCCGCGGTGCGTAACCTGGGCGGCCACGACCACCAGGCGCTGGCCGACGCCTTCGCCCGGATCGACGACACGCGCCCGACCGTGATCTTCGCCTACACGATCAAGGGCTACGGGCTCGCCACCGAGGGGCATCCGCAGAACCACTCGGCGCTGCTCAACGCCGAGCAGCTGCGGTCGCTCGCGGCCCGGGTGGGCGCGGACCCCGACCGGCCCTGGCTGCGGTTCCCGGCGGGAAGCCGCGAGGACCGGCTGTGCGCCCAGGTCGCGGACCGGCTCGCGCGCGACCCCGTGTCCCTGTCGCCGCCGCCCGCGATGCCGACGGACCTCGGTCACCTGCCGACCGGGCTCGCCACCACCCAGGCCGCGCTCGGGCGCACGCTGCTCGACCTGAACCGGGCCGCTCCGGACGTGGGCGCGCGGATCGTGACCGTCAGCCCCGACGTCAGCTCGTCGACCAACCTCGGTGGCTGGGTCAACAAGGTCGGGGTCTGGTCCCACGCCGAGCGCGACGACTGGTTCGCCGACGACGCCGAGACGATCCTGCACTGGCGGGAGCGGCCGACCGGGCGGCACGTCGAGCTGGGGATCGCCGAGACCAACCTGGTCGGCGCGATCGGCGAGCTCGGCGCGACCTGGAGCCGCTGGGGGCAGCCGCTGCTGCCGATCGGAGTGCTCTACGACCCGTTCGTGGAACGCGCCCTGGAACCGTGGTCGTTCGGGATCTACGCCGGCGGGCAGTCGATCCTCGTCGGTACCCCGGCCGGGGTCACGCTCGCGCCGGAGGGCGGTGCCCACCAGTCGATCAAGACTCCGTCGATCGGCCTCGAGCAACCCGGCTGTGTCAGCTACGAGCCGGCGTTCGCCCTCGAAGCGGAATGGACCTTGCTGGCCGCGCTTGCCCAGCTGGGGCGGCCGGGCGGGCAGTCAGCCTATCTGCGTCTGTCCACCCGGTCCGTCGATCAGGCGCTGGCCGCGGTGCCGAGTGACCCCGCCGCCCGCGAGCGCCGTCGTCGCAATGTGGTGGCCGGCGGGTATCTGCTACGCCGGCACGACCGCCCGGCGGTGACCTTGTGCGCGATGGGCGCCCTGATCACCGAGACGCTGGCCGCCGCGGACCGGCTGGCCGCGCTCGGCTTCGGCGCCGACGTCGTCTGCGTGACCAGCCCGGACCTGCTCTTTCGAGCCCTGCAGGCCCGACGTGGGCTGGGTGACGCGGCCGAGTGGATCCTGGAGGTCGTCTTCCCGGCCGACCGGGCCGTGCCGATGGTGACGGTGCTGGACGGCCATCCGCACACCCTGGCCTTCCTGGCCGGCGTCAACCGGGTCCCAGCCGCCCATCTCGGGGTGACCGGGTTCGGCCAGTCGGGTGACCTCGGCGACGTCTACCGCTATCACCACCTGGACGTCGACTCGATCGTGGGCGTCGCCCTCGATCTCGTCGACTGATGCCCGATGCCGTCTCGCTCCAGGAGCGGGGGGACGGGCCTCAGCCCGCCGTCTCGCGTGCCTGGAGACCCGCGGCCGCGGTCCCGAGGGCTGCCCCGGCCATCTTCTCGTTGTGGTCGAGGTGCTCGTCGACGGCTCGGGCCGCCGCGTCCGGGTCCCGGCGCCGGTAGACGCTCAGCAGGCTCTCGTGGGCGTGCCGCCGGCGGTGATGCTCCTCCGGGTCCGGGTCGAGCAGGCCGAAACCGATGCGGATGTAGCGCTCCGCGGCCCGCCAGAGGGTGGTCAGCACCCGGACGTCCCAGGCCGTGGCGGCGGACCCGAACAGCGCGAGATGGAAGTCGCGGTGCGCGTCGTAGATCGCGTCCATGCTCCGGTCCGGGTCACCGAAATCGGCGGCGTCGCGCTCGAGCCGGGTGAGCTCCGCGTCGGAGATCCGGGTGCAGGAGCGGCGCGCGAGGTCGGGTTCGAGCAGCCGGCGCAGCCGGTAGATGGCGTGCAGGTCGTCGAAGTCGATCGGCGCGATGGTGACGCTGCGGCCGGGGCGGATCACCACCAGTCCTTCGCTTTCGAGGTTGCGCAGCGCCTCGCGGACTGGGATGAAGCTGACGTCGAGGCGGCTGGCGAGCTCGCGGAGCGAGAAGCTCTGGCCCGGAGGCAGCGCTCCGGTCAGGATCGAGCGCCGCAGCTCGGTGGTGACGAGGTCGCCGACGGTGCGTGACTCGATGGGACGGACCTCCGCCGGGGATGCCATCCACGCCTCGCTTCCGGTGAGCCGACCACGCCTCGATATCAACTATATCCCGAGGTCCGGAGTCGACCCGGGAATGATATAACATATAACGATCATCCGACGGATCGGCACGTTCTGTCATGGGGAGAGTCGGAATGGACGAGAAACGGGCCGCGACGCCCAGTGGGAGCGCACTGTGAAGATCATCGCTCTGGAAGAGCACACATTTCCGCGCGACATCCTTTCCGCCGCCGGGCTCGACCTGGGCAGTCGCGCCGGCCGCAAGGCCGCCGAGCTCGACGATCTGGGCGAGGGCCGGCTGAAGACGATGGACGCCGCCGGCGTCGACGTTCAGGTGCTCTCTGCGTTGGCGCACATCGTGCAGCAGCTTGAGCCGGCCAGCTCCGTCGCCGTCTCCCAGGCCCTCAACGACCGGATGGCGGCGACCGTCCAGGCACACCCCGAGCGGTTCCGGGCTTTCGCCACCCTGCCGATCTCGGCCCCAGAGCAGGCCGTCGCCGAGCTTCGCCGCGCGGTCGACGAGCTGGGCTTCGTGGGGACGATGATCCACGGCCAGACCAACGGCGTCTTCCTCGACCACCCGTCGATGGAGCCCGTCCTGGCCTGCGCGGAGCGGCTCGGCGTGCCGATCTACCTGCATCCGGCCCCGCCGCCGCCGGCCGTGCAGGACGCGTACTACTCCGGGCTGCCGGCCGACCTCGCCGCGGCGCTCTCGACAGCGGGCTGGGGGTGGCACGCCGAGTGCGGGCTGCACGTCCTGCGGATGATCGTCGCGGGGGTGTTCGAGCGGCACCCCGCGCTGGAGGTGATCGTGGGGCACATGGGCGAGGGCCTGCCGTTCTCCCTGGCCAGGGCGGACGACATGCTCAGCCCGCTGCTCAAGGGCCAGACGCCGGTCGCCGAGACCGCCCAGCGCAACCTCTACATCACGACCTCCGCGTACACCACGGTCGCTCCGCTGCAGTGCGCGCTGACGGTGCTGGGCGCCGACCGCATCCTGTTCTCGGTCGATCACCCGTTCGCCGACAGCGCGCAGGGGACCGCCTTCCTGCTGAGCGCGCCGCTGAGCCCGGCCGACCGAGAGAAGATCGCGCACGGCAACGCGGAGCGGGTGCTCGGGCTCTGACCCGCGGGCTGGGGCCGGCTCAGATCGGGTACCGGCCGGCGCCGTGGTTGAGCGTGGTGAGCCGGATCTCGGTGAAGTCCTCCCGCGCGTAATGCCCGGAGCGGCCCCAGCCGCTGTCCTTCACGCCGCCGTTGGGCAGGGACGGCTCACCCACCAGCGTCGGCGCGTTGACGTGGACGATCCCGGTGTCGAAGCGCTGAGCCAGGTCGAGCCCGCGGTCCTGGTCGCCGGTCATGATCGCGGCGCTCAGCCCGTACGGGGTGGCCTGCGCGCGCTCCAGGGCCTCCTCGGCGTCCTCGACCGCCTCGACGACGAGCACCGGGCCGAACGTCTCCTCGCTGCCGAGGGCCACCACCGCGTCGCGGGGGACGTCGGCCAGGATCGTCGGCTCGTACACGCGACCATGGGACGCGGCTCCGGTGACGACCCGGGCGCCGCGGGCGATCGCCTCCTCGACCCGTGCGGCGACCTGCCTGACCGCGCGGTCGTTGATCAGCGGCCCGATCACCGTGCTCGCCTTGGTGGGATCGCCGCAGCTGAGGGCGGCGGTCCGGGCGGCGAGCGCGTCGAGGAACGCGTCGTGAAGGGGCCGTTCGACCAGCACCTTCCTGGTGCACAGGCAGATCTGCCCCTGGTGGAAGAAGGCGCCGAAGACCGTCGCGTCGACGGCGTGGGCCAGGTCGGCGTCGGCTAACACGATCATCGGGTTGTAGCCGCCCAGCTCCAGGACGATCGGCTTGAGCGCGCGCCCGGCCCGCTCGGCGAGGATGCGGGCGGTCGAGGCGGAGCCGGTGAAGTTGATGCAGCGAACGGCCGGGCTGGCCATGAAGACCTCGCTGATCGCGGCGGCGTCGCCGGGGGCGTGCACGACCACGTTCAGGGAGCCGGCGGGGAAGCCGGCCTCGGCCGCTATCTCGGCGTGCAGCAGGCCGGCGGAGACCGGTGCCTCCTCGGAGGGCTTGATGACCACGGTGTTGCCGAAGGCCATCGGCAGGGCGATGGTGCGCCAGGCCAGGTTGAAGGCGCCGTTCCAGGGCGTGAAGCCGGCGACGACGCCGAGCGGCTTGCGCACCGCCATCGCGAACCGGCCGGGGGTGTCGCTCGGCAGGACCTCGCCGACGGGCAGGTAGCCCCAGTTGGCCGCCTGCCGCAGTAGGTTCACCGACCACTGCACCTGGAAGTGGGCGAACGGGGCGCTACAGCCCGACTCGACGGCCAGGATGTGCACGATCTCGGCTCGCCGCCGCTCGGTGATGTCGGCGGCCTTGAGGAACAGACGCTGGCGCTCGGCCGGAGCCGTCGCGGCCCAACCCGGGAACGCGGCGTGCGCGGCGGCCACGGCGGCCTCCGCCTCGGCCGGTCCGCCGGCGGCGATCTCCGCCACGACCTGGTCGTCGAACGGGTTGTAGTCCGGGAACGTCGGGCCACCGGGCTCTGACCACGCCCCGTTGATGAAGTGCGTGGTCGTGGTGATCGCTGGGCGTGCGGCGAGGCTGGTCATCGTCGTCCTTCAGCTGGTCGTGGCGGGGATGCCGGCACACCACACGCGCTCGACGCGGCGGCTGTCGGTGATATCGGCGAGTGGGTCGCCGGCGATCAGCACCAGGTCCGCCCGCAGGCCAGGGCGGATGGCACCGCGGTCGGAGAGCCCGAAGTGCTTGGCCGGCAAAGACGTGGCGGCCGCGATCGCGTCCCGAGGAGACAGCCCGGCCCGCACCAGCAGTTCGAGCTCACGGTGCAGGCTCGGCCCGTGGCTGATGTTGGCCGGGACGCCGACCGTGGCGTTGGCGTCGGTGCCGGCGAGGATCGGCACGCCCGCCCGGTGCAGCAGGCCGACCGAGTGCCGCGCGTTGTGGTAGCCAGGCCCGGGCGGCGCGGCGGCCTCTCCCCGCGCCCCGTCGGCGCCGTCCGCCCCGTGGCCGAAGAACCTGGTGGCGACGGCGTCCATCATCGTCAACGTCGGCACCACGACGCGGTCCCGCTCGGCGATGGCCGTGACGGTCGCCTCGTCGAGGACGGTGTCCAGCGGAACGTGGGTGAGCACGTCGGCGCCCGCGGCCAGCGCCATCTGGTAGGAGATCAGCCTGACGGCGTGGGCAACCGTCAGCCGGCCCTGGCGTCGTGCCGCGGCGACGAGCGCGTCGAGTGTGGGCTGGTCGAGCCCCGGCAGGTCGGCGATCAGCTTGATGTAGTCCGAGCCGTCGGCGAGCCTGTCCCGGACGAAGGCCTCGGCGTCCGCCGGGCCGCTGACGAGCGCGGCCTGCGGGCGCCCGGGAATCCTGCTGTGGGCCGAGCCCGGCGACGTGGCCGGGACTCCGGCGCTGCGGATGTCGGTGAGCCCGGGACGGCCGCGTAACTCGTCGACGAGCTCCCGCGGCCAGCAGGCCATGTCCAGGGCGGTGGTCACCCCGGCGCGGGCGAGCTGTTCGAGGTTCTCCTCGCCGTGTAGATGCACGTGGGCGTCGATGAGGCCGGGCATCAGGACACCGTCCGCGCCGTCGACGACCTGCCGGCCCGAGGCGCTCAGGTCGGGCCCGATCGCGACGATCCGCGCGCCGTCGATGAGAACCGACGTGCGGTGGCTGAGCGCGGGCCCGTCGATGAGGCGGACCCCGCGGATCAGGATCGGGCTTTCCTCGTGCTCGGTCATGTGTGTCCGCCCGGTTCCGGCGCAGCTGGGATGAGAGGTTGCTGTTATAACATATAACGGCTACCTTCCTCCAACGCAGTGATCGTGGCTCGCGCAGGGCGCCGCCACCACGGCCGGCGAGCGCGCCGGTTACCGGCCTCGCCGCCGGTCAACCACCACCGAGGGAGTGCGAAATGGGTCGTAGATATATCGGTCATAGCCGCGTGGCGCTGATCAGCCTTGCCGCGGTCGCGCTGACCGCGGCGGCCTGCGGCAGCAGCGGCGGGGGCACGAACGCGTCCAGCACGCCGGCCGCCGGAACAACCACCGGCTCCGCCGTGGCGGCCGCGGCCGCGATCGCGCCGTATGTCGGGCATCCGAGCACGTTCCCCGCGACCGAGAAGCTGGCGAAACGCCCGGCGCCCGGAAGCAAGTTCGTCTTCTTACAGTGCGCGGCCCCGGTGTGCGCCATCTTCGCCAACCTGTTGCCGGCGCCGACGAAGGCGTTGGGCGTCGACCTCGGGATCGTGAACTCGGGGTCCTCGGCCACCACCGCGCAGGCCGCGGCCGCCACGGCCCTCACCCAGAATCCCGCCGCCGTTCTCATCGGCGCGTCGAGCCCGCAGCTGTACGGCGACTACCTGCACAAGCTGGGCTCGGCTGGGTCGGTCGTCGTCGGTGGCGGGACGGTGGGCGGCGAGCCCTACGGCGTGCAACAGGCGATCGGCGGCGCCGCCAGCACCAACCGGGCCGGACAGCTGATGGCCGACTGGGTGACGGTCAACAAGGGGCCGAAGGCGAACGTGGTGTTCTTCGGGACGCCGGAGCTGACGTTCTCCACCTCGATGCAGGAGGGTTTCGCCAAGGCCATCGCGGCGTGTTCCGGCTGCAAGGCCAGCTACCAGCAGCTCTCGGTCACGACATTCGGCACGACGGCCCCGAACCAGGTCATCAGCTATCTGCAGTCGCATCCGGAGACCAACACGGTCGTGTTCGCCTCGATGGAAGGCGCGACCGGCCTGGCGGCGGCGCTCAAGAACGCGCACCTCTCGCCCACGACGCTCGGTTTCGCGCCGACTCCCAGCAACCTCCAGGACATCCGTGACGGTGGGCTGACCGCCGGGCTGGCCCTCGACTTCCCGGTCCAGATCTGGATGCAGGTCAACGCCGCCGCCCGCCTCATCGCTCACCAGACGACGCCGCAGTCCAACCTCGAGGTGGACATGCAGTTCCTGACCAGGAACGACGTCACCGCGACCGACGTCCAGCGAGGCTGGACCGGCTACCCCGATGTCGCGCAGCGGTTCGCCGCGCTGTGGGGATGACGCCGGAGATGGTCGGCCACGCGCCGGGAGCCGGCGTGGCCACACAGCCGGCGCCCCAGCCCCGGGTGCTGCTGCGGGTGGCGCACCTGTCGAAGACGTTCGTCGGCACCAGGGCGCTCGATGACCTCTCCTTGCAGGTGGGCGCTGGCGAGATCCTGGCCGTCGTCGGCCAGAACGGGTCGGGCAAGTCGACGCTGGTCAAGCTGCTCGCCGGAATCCACCAGCCCGACCCGGGTGGGACCATCGAGGTGGGTGACGGCTCGGGCCGGCTCGTCCCGGCGCGGGACGGGCGGGGGCTGCATTTCATCCATCAGGACCTCGGGCTGCTGCCGACGCTTAGCACGACCGAGAACCTCGACCTCGGCCGACCACTCGGCTCGCGGTGGATCACGCCGGCCCGGCGCGGCGAGCACGTTCGCGCCCAGCGGCTGACCGCCCGGTTCGGGGCCGCGATCGACGTGCGGGCGCCGGTGGCCCTGCTTTCGCCAGCGGAGCGCGCGATCGTCGCGATCGCCCGGGCCATGGACGGCTGGGAGCACCCGGAGAACGTGCTCGTCCTCGACGAGCCGACCACCGCCTTCCACCGCGACGAGGTCGCCCGGCTGTTCGAGGCGGTGCGCCGGGTCGCCGCGGCCGGCGCCGGCATCATCTTCATCTCGCACCGCCTCGACGAGGTGCGGGCCCTCGCGGACCGCGTCGTCGTCCTGCGCGACGGCAGGCTGGTCGCCGAGGCGGTCGCCGGGCAGCTGGACGACGACTCGCTCGTCAGGGCCATCGTCGGTACGGCCGTCACCGACGCCCGCCCCGCGGCCAGCGGCTCCGAGGCGGTCGTGCTGGAGGTCGACGACCTGCGCGGCGCGCGGGTGGACGGCCTGAGCCTGCGGCTGCGTGCCGGCGAGGTCGTCGGCGTGTCGGGAGTGCTCGGTTCGGGCCGCGAGAACGTCAACGCCCTGCTCTTCGGGTCTGTGCGACGCCGCGGCGGCCGGGTCCGTCTCGGCGGGACCGAGCTGGCGCCGGGTGACGTGACCAGCGCGATCGAGGGCGGCGCGGCCTTCGTTCCGGCTGACCGGCACCGGCTCGGCGCGGTCATGACGATGAGCATGCGCGAGAACCTCACCCTGCCGGCGCTGCGGCGCCTGCGTGGCCGGCTCGGCGGGCTTCGCCTGACGGCCGAGCGCGCGGAGGCCCGGCGCTGGGTCGACGAGGTCGAGCTGCGCCCGCCGCTGGCGGACCGCCCGCTGTCCACCTTCAGCGGCGGAAACCAGCAGAAGGTCGTCCTGGCCAGGTGGCTGCGGACCAACCCGCGGCTGCTGTTGCTCGACGAGCCCACCCAGGGCGTCGACATCGGGGCCAAGGCCGCCATCTACCGGCTCATCCAGCGCGCGGCGGCCCGGGGCACCGCGGTGCTGGTGAGCTCCGCCGACGCCAAGGAGCTCGTGTCGATCTGCGACCGGGTGCTGCTCGTCGAACGAGGGCGCGTCGTGGCCGAACTGGAAGGCCCGGCCCTCACCGAGACCGCGCTCGTCCACGCCGTGGTGCGGGCCGACTCCGTGCACCAGTCTTCCGACAGACCCAGGCCGGAGGTGGCCACATGACGGTGGAGCCCGCGACCCGACCCATCGCACCGCCCGCGGCCAGCCGACCGGACGCGCGGCCACCCGCCGGCGCCCGGCTGCGACGGTGGCTGTCGCCGCGCAACGCGAGCGCCGTGTACCTGTTCGCGCTGCTGTTCGTCGTCTTCGCGGTGTGGGAGCCGGATACCTTCCTCACCCTGCAGACCTGGCGGCTGCTGCTCGACAGCCAGGCGGTCACCGGCCTGGTCGCGGTCGGCCTCATCGTCTCCCTGTCGGCCGGCGTCATCGACCTGGCCATCGGGTCCGAGGCGGGGATCGGCGGCATCCTGGTGGCCTGGTTCCTGGCCCGGCAGGGCCTGCCGATCCCGCTGGCCATCCTGCTCAGCCTGCTCGCGGGGGCGGCGGTCGGAGTCGTGCTCACCCTCCTCATCGTCCGGGCCCGGGTGCCCTCGATGATCGGGACGCTGGCGATCAGCTCGATCCTCATCGCCATGATCGACTGGATCTCCGGCAGCCAGCAGATCCTCGACCTCGGCCCGTCGTTCCAGAAGATCGGGACCGATGAGCTGTTCGGGGTCACCTACCCGGTCTACGTGCTCGCCGCCGTCTCGCTGATCGTCTGGTACTTCCTCGACCGCACCGCGGTCGGCCGACGGATCTACGCCACCGGCGGGAACGTGGAGGCCGCCCGGCTCGCCGGGGTCCGCACCTCTCGGATGATCCTGCTGGCGACGGTGACGTGCGGCGTCATCGTCGCGATGGCCGGTGTGCTGGCCAGCTCGCAGCTGGCGACCGGCGACCCGACGATCACCCAGTCCTACCTGCTGCCCGCCTTCGCCGCGGCCTTCCTGGGCTCGACGCAGTTCCGGGGTGGCCGCTTCAACGTGGCCGGGACGCTGATGGCCGTGGCCGTCCTCGCCGTCGGCGTCAAGGGGCTGCAGCTCGGCGGCGCCCCCATCTGGCTGCCGGATCTCTTCGACGGGGTGGCGCTGATCGCGGCGATCGGCTTCGCCCAGTACCAGAAGGCTCCCACCGCCCGGACGGCCGCGATCAGGCGCACGCTGCGACTTCGCGGTCGCGAGCGGCGCCCGGACCTCGAAACGGCGACGAACGAGACGGCACCGAACTAAGGAGTGGCATGCGGATCGTCAACACGGGTGGGCGCCTGGGCCTGGTGCTCGACGATGGAGTGGTCGACGTGGCCACGGCCAGCGGCGGCCGGTTCGGCCCGGGAGTTCAGGCCGTCTACGAGCAATGGGCGCGGTTCCGCGCCTGGGCGGCCGAGGTGGATCCCCGCGTGGCGTCGCGGCCACTGGACGAGACGACCCTCGGTGCGCCTGCGCCCCAGCCGCGACAGGTCTTCGCCATCGGCCTGAACTATCTGGACCACGCCGAGGAATCGGCCATGGAGACGCCGAGCGACGGCATGGTCGTGTTCACCAAGTTCCCGTCTTCGGTCGCCGGGCCGGTCAGCGAGATCGAGGTGCCGCCGGGATCGGTCGACTTCGAGGCCGAGCTCGTCGTGGTCATCGGTGCTCGCGCCTATCAGGTCGCCGCCGAGAACGCGTGGGATTACGTTGCCGGGCTGACCGTCGGCCAGGACGTCTCCGAGCGTGAGCTGCAGCTGCGCCCGCCGACGCCGCAGTTCAACCTCGGCAAGTCCTTCCCCGGCTTCGCCCCGATCGGTCCGCAGCTGGTCACCCCGGACGCCTTCGAGAACCCTGACGACGTCGAGATCAGCTGCAGCCTGAACGGTGTCGAGATGCAGCGGGCACGTACCAAGATCATGATTTTCCCGGTCGCCCAGATCATCTCCCGTCTGTCGGCGGTCCTCCCGCTGCTTCCGGGTGATGTCATCTTCACCGGCACCCCGTCCGGCATCGGCTGGGCCCGTGACCCGAAGGTGCTGCTGAAGCCGGGTGACGAACTGGTCACAACGATCGAGAACATCGGCTCGATGCGTAACCGTTTCGTACCGCAGGCGGCGGCCTGAGCCCTCACCGGCAACCGCCGCAAACCCTTGCTGGAAAGGGGATCGACAGATGACCGTCGCGCCGAAGTTCGCGCACATCGTCTTCCAGACGAGCCAGCCCAAGGAGATGATCGACTGGTACTGCACCGTTCTCGCCGCGCGCGTCGTCTATGAGGATGACGGCCTCGGGTTCATCACCTTCGACGACGAGCACCACCGGGTCGCCTTCATCAAAGCGCCGGTACCGCTCGACCGGAAGACGCCGACGACCGCGTCCATGCACCACGCCGCCTACACCTTCGCCAATATCGACGACCTTTTGGAACGCTACGTGCAGCTTCGCTCCGAGGGCATCGTCCCGGCTGTGTGCATCGCACACGGCGTCACGTTGTCGATGTACTACCGGGACCCGGATCGGAACATGATCGAGATCCAGGTCGACCGGTTCGCCGAACCGGACGAGGCGACGGCCTACATGAACGGGCCCGAGTACGCGGCGGACTCGGTCGGGCCGGCGTTCGATCCCGAGCAACTGCTCCAGGCACGCCGCGCCGGCGCCAGCGCCGAGGAGCTGTGCGATCGCGCCTGGGCGGTCGCGGCCGGTCTGCCGGATCCGATGCCCGCGCTGATCGGCGTGAGCTGACCGATGACCCAGCGACATCGGCACGACGTCTGCCTGCTGTGCGCGACCGAGGACGCCGAGGACTCCAGTGTCGTGTTCCGCGACGAGCTCTGGGCAGCCGAGGTCCTGCCCGGCTACGAGGTACCTGGATGGATCATCCTGCGGGCCCGCCGGCACGCCGAACGGATCACCGGTCTTTCCGACGAAGAGCTCGACAGTTTCGGCCGCCGCGCCCGTGACCTCGTCGCAGCGGTCTCCGAGGTCATGGACGCGCCGTCGACCTACCTGCTGGTCTTCGGCGAGAACTACCCGCACTTCCATGTGCTCGTCGCGCCGCGCGGTGAGCACGTGCCGGCCGACCGGCGCGCCGGCGACATCCTGAAGCTCCGGCTGGAGTCGGCCGATCCGCACGCCGCGCACGCGCTGGTTCCGGCCCTGCGGTCGGCCCTCGCCCGCGCGTTGCCCCAGGACGCCGCGGCCGAGGCCGGGTAGGACCGCGGTGATCGACTTTGCGAGGAAGGCCCGGCTCCGATGAGCACGCACGCCGACCGCGTGGCGGTCGTCACCGGTGCGGCCCGTGGCTTCGGCCGGGCGGTAGCGATCGAGCTCGCGCGGCGCGGGGCCGCCGTCGTCGCGGTCGACCTCCACCCGGCCGACGAGGTGGTCGCCGAGATCGAGAGAATGGGCGGCAAGGCGCTGGCCCTGCGCGCCGACGTGTCCGACTCCGCCGCCGTCGCGGCGATCAACGGCGACATCATGGCCTTCGGCGGCCGGGTCGACATCCTGGTGAACAACGCCGGTGTCATCGCGTCCAAGGACGTCTTCGAGATCAGCTTTGACGACTGGAAGCGGATCCAGAAGGCCAACGTCGACTCACAGTTCCTGATGGCCAAGGCGGTCATGGGCTCGATGCGCGACAACGGGTGGGGCCGCATCGTCAACCTCGCCTCGAACTCGCTGGGCCTCGCGGTCCCCGGCCTCGTGCATTACATGGCCAGCAAGGGTGCGGTGATCGGGTTCACCCGCGCGTTGGCGACCGACCTCGCGCCCTACGGGATCACCGTCAACGCGGTCTGCCCGACGGCGTCGCGCACTCCTGGGGGCGAGCTCAACATCAGCGACGCGAAGTTCGCGCTGGTCTCCTCGATTCAGGCGATCAAACGAGTCGGTGTCGCCGAGGACATCGTCGGCACGGTCTGCTTTCTCACCAGCGGGGACTGCGCGTTCCTCACCGGCCAGACCCTGGTCGCCGACGGCGGCCTGATGCGGGTGTGACCATCTCCTTCGCCCGACCACGAATTCGCCCGACCACGAAAAGGAAACCGCAATGAGCAGCTCCAGCACCGAGGAATTCGGGCACACCGTGACCGGCAGCGGGCCGGCCAGGGGCCTGACCTTCTCCGGCCGCCAACGATTTACGGAAACGCCGTTACGTCCGGACACCCCGCTGGTCATCGCCCTGCACGGAGGCACCTACACCTCGACCTACTTCGACGTGCCCGGCTATTCGCTGCTCGACCGCGCGGCCGCGGTCGGCGTGCCGGTGATCGCGATCGACCGGCCCGGCTACCGAGGGAGCTCGGCGATCGAGCCGGGCGAGTCGATCATCCTGGCGAACGCCGACGTGCTCGACCACCTGGTTGGCGAGCTGTGGGACAGGTATGGGAACGGCACCTGCGGCGTGGTGCTGATCGGCCACTCGATCGGAGGTGCCGTCGTCACGGCCCTGGCCGCCCGGCGACCGTCGTGGCCGCTGCTGGGCATCGCGGTCTCCGGCTGCCTGCTACAGGTGCCGGGGGAGTCGCGTGCCGCCTGGGACGCGCTGCCCGACATCCCCCTCGTCGAGCTGCCCAGCCCGATGAAGGATGTCGTCATGTTCGGTCCGGACTGGACGTACCCGGAGCTCATGCCTGCGGCCAGCCACATCGCGGACGCGCCGGTACCCCGAGCCGAGCTGCTCGACATCACGGGCGGCTGGATCGAGCGGGTCAGCTCGGTCGCCGGGCAGGTCAACGTCCCCGTCCACGCGCGCCAAGGCGAGTTCGACAAGCTGTGGATCACCGACGAACAGCAGGTCGCCGGCTTCGCGGCCGCCTTCGGGGCGGCGCCCACCGTGAACGCGAGACTGGTGCCGTCCTCCGGTCACTGCATCGACTTCCACCGGTCCTCGGCCTCCTTCCAGCTCGAACAGCTGGCGTTCGCACTCGCCTGCTGCATCAAAGCCGAGTGAGCGGTTCGGCGATCTCGATGACCCCGATCCGCACCCAGGTGCTCATCGTGGGCGGCGGCCCGGTGGGCCTGGCAACCGCGATGGAGCTGACGTTCCAGGGCATCGACTGCGTGGTCGTCGAACCACGCACGACGGTGTCGGCGACGCGGCCGCGGGCGAAGACCACCTCCGCCCGGACGATGGAACTGTTCCGGCGGTGGTCGTTCGCTGACGAGATCCGCAAGCGCGCTCCCATCCCGGTCGGGTGGTCCAGCGACATCGCCTTCTGTACGACCGCGACGGGCCAGGAGATCGCGCGCCTGCGCGGCGTACTCGGCCTGGATCCGGCTGATCATCATCTTGTCGCCGAGCCGGGGCAGCAGGTCGGTCAGCCGGTGGTCGAACAGGCGTTGCGCGACGCCCTGGCCGAGACGCCGGGCTGCCGCCTGGTGCTCGGCCAACGACTGCTGTCCCTCGCGGAACACCGCGACTCGGTCACCGGAGTCGTCGGCCCGGACGGCGCCCGCGACACCGACGGCCGCGACACCGACGGCGGCCCCGACGGCTTGGCGTCGACCACGTTCGAAGCCGACTACGTCGTCGGCGCCGACGGGGCGCGCAGCCTCGTCCGCACCGTGATCGGCGCGTCGTACCAGGGCGGGAACTCCGGGCGCCCGAATCTCAGCGTCGTCTTTCGCAGTCCGGGCCTTGCCGACCACCTGGTCGGCGGCCCGGCGCTGCACTACTGGGTGCTCAACCCCGCCGCGCCGGGAGTCGTCGGTCCACTCGATCTGGCCGACACCTGGTGGGCCATCGCCACTGGTCGCCCCGACGACGACCGCGCCGACCCGGCGGCCCTCGTGCGCGATCTGATCGGTCGTGACGTCCCGGTCGAGGTGCTGGGAACCGACCCGTGGCAGGCCCGCGCGCTGCTGGTCGACCGCTACCGATCGGAACGGCTCTTCCTGGTCGGTGACGCCGCCCACCAGAACCCGCCGTGGGGCGGCCATGGTTACAACACCGGAATCGGCGACGCGGTCAACCTCGGCTGGAAGCTGGCCGCGGTGCTGCGGGGCTGGGCACCGGTCGCGTTGCTCGACAGTTATGAGGCGGAACGCCGACCGATCGCCGAGCAGACGATCGCCATCGCCGCCGCGAACACGGCCGCGCTGCCCACCGACCTCGCGACCGCGGCGGCGCAGGACGACCCAGCCGCCGTTCGGGCCCTCGCCGAACGGGTCCGAGCCGCCAAGCGCCTCGAGTTCTACTGCTCGGGTCTCGTCCTCGGGTATGGGTACGGGCCGGGGCTGGGATCGCAGACGACCGACGGGACGGATTTCGTGCCGCGCGCGATGCCCGGCAACCGGCTGCCACACCGGTGGGTCCACCCAGGGCTCTCGCTGTTTGACCTGCTCGCCTCGGGCTTCACACTCCTCGGCGACCCCGCACTGGGCGAGCCCCTCCTCACGATGGCCGAATCCCTCGGCGTCCCCGTGGCCTCGGTGGCCGAGATCGGCGTGCCCGTCGAACGGTTCCTCGGCGCCTCACTCGTCCTCGTCCGCCCTGATCAGCATGTCGCGTGGCTCGGGGACCGCGTCACCCCCAGCCAGGCCACCGAGGTGTGGACGAACGCGCTCGCCGGATTCGGCCCATCCAGCGTGCCGCGCTAGATCGACGGTTTCCGACGAGGAGGAGTGAGTGAACAAGATCGTGGCCAGCGCGGCCCAGGCGGTGGCCGACATATCGGACGGCGCGAGCCTGGCCGTCGGCGGGTTCGGGTTGAGCGGCATCCCGGCGGTCCTGATCGAGGCGTTGCTGGCTCAGGGCGCGACGGGGCTGCGGGTCGTCTCGAACAACTGCGGGGTGGACGGAGCCGGGCTGGGGCTGCTGCTGGGCGAGCGTCGGATCCGCCGGGTGATCGCCTCCTATGTGGGTGAGAACAAGGAGTTCGCCCGGCAGTACCTGGGCGGCGAGCTGGAGGTCGAGCTGACCCCGCAGGGCACACTGGCCGAGCGGCTGCGGGCCGGCGGCGCCGGGATCGGCGCGTTCTTCACGCCGACCGGGGTCGGGACGCAGGTGGCCGACGGTGGCCTGCCGTGGCGCTACCACCCCGACGGCAGCGTCGCGGTCGCCTCACCGGCCAAGGAGGTCCGCGTCGTCGGCGGCCGCGAGCAGGTCCTGGAGGAGGCCATCGTGACGGACTTCGCGCTGGTTCGGGCGGCGGTCGCCGACCCGTTCGGCAACGTCGTCTTCCATGCCTCGGCCCGTAACTTCAACCCGAACGCGGCGATGGCCGGGCTGATCACCATCGTGGAGGCCGAGCGGGTGGTTTCCCCGGGGGAGATCCCGCCGGACGCGGTCCACCTGCCGGGGATCTACGTCCACCGGGTGGTCGCACTGACACCGGCGGAGGTCGGCCGCAAGGACGTCGAGAAGCGGACCGTGCGGCCCCGGCCCGCGAGACCGGCTGGCGTCGCGGTCCCTTTGGCGGCCCGCTGATGGCACTCGACCTGAGCCACCGGCGCACCCGCGACGAGCTCGCCGCCCGGGTCGCGGCCGAACTTACCGACGGCACGTACGTCAACCTCGGCATCGGGCTACCGACGCTGGTGCCCAACCACCTGCCGGCCGGCGTCCAGGTCGTGATCCACTCGGAGAACGGCATCCTCGGCGTCGGCCCGTCCCCGTACGGTGACGAGGTCGACCCGGACCTGATCAACGCGGGCAAGGAAACCGTGACCGTGCTGCCCGGCGCCTCGTTCTTCGACTCCGCGGCCAGCTTCGCGATGATCCGAGGCGGGAAGGTCGACGTCGCGGTACTCGGGGCCATGGAGGTCTCACGGACCGGCGACCTGGCCAACTGGATGATCCCCGGGAAAATGGTCAAGGGCATGGGCGGCGCGATGGACCTGGTCAGCGGAGCCCGGCGGGTGATCGTGATGATGGAACACGTCACCCGGGCCGGCGCGCCGAAGATCCTGGACGAGTGCACCCTGCCCTACACCGGCCGCGGTGTCGTCGATCGCATCATTACCGACCTCGCCGTGATCGACGTTCTGCCGGCCAACGCCGGCCTCGTCCTCCAGGAGCTCGCCCCCGGCGTCACACTCGACACCGTTCACCGGGCGACCGGGACCTCGCTGGCGGTCGCGCCCGACCTCCACCCGTCCTGACGGCGCCAACGAGCTGGCACCCAACACGCACTGGAGCGGGTGGAGCGCCCGCTACCAGGGGCGCGGCCCGCACAGAGCGGATGTTCCCGGCCACGACGGGGCGCTGCTGGATGGTGCGCCGCATCCCCGACGCCGCGGCCGCCACCCAGCTCTGGGACGGCCGCGAAAGGGTCAGCCGCATCGTCTGCGGCACCGGCCGCCGCGACCTGCGCCTGACGGTGAACTACCACGACGACTGCGCCGCCGTGGGGGACTACGACCCCCCGCGCACCTTCCTCGGCGCATTCCCCTACCCGCCTGGCCACCGCCACCGTCCCTGCGTCTTACAGGAGTCCCGCCATGCGACTGGACCAGCACGCCGTCCGCCTCGCCGGGATGGGGGACGGCGGGCCGCGCCGATGTTCCTACCGGGCCGCTGGGCGTCCTGACGGCCCGGTGCGTGCCGATCAGGGCCACCAGCGCTGGACCCGTAGAAACGCGGACACCACAGATCCGGCGGCCGTGCTCGCCGGGGCTACGGCGTTGGTCAGCGCCGCGGCGCTGACCGCGACGACCGTGGCTCTGCCGGACATCGCCGCCGACTCGAGAGCCAGGGCGAGGACGGGTCCACGTTGGTCGGTCGGCAGGTGCGGGGCCAGCGCGGCCAGCGCGTGCGCCCGGTAGTCCGGATCACCGCTGGCGGTCGTGATGGTCAATGCCTGGGTCAGCAGGTTGGGGGGCAGGTGCGGCGCCAGCCCGGCCAACGCGCTGAGCCGGTCATGCGGATCATCGATGGTGGTGGCGGCGGCCAGCGCCTGGGGGAGCAGGTCGACGGGCAGCTGCGGCGCCAGCCCAGTCAGCATCTGTGCCCGACTGTAGGGCGGGTCGAGGGGCGTGGCGGCGGCCAGCGCCCGGGCGAGAGCTGGGCCGCGTTGCTCGGCCGGCAGCGACGGTGCGAGCGCGATCAGGACCCAGGCCAGGTCGGCTGGTTCGTCGATGGCGGTGGTCGCGGCGAGCGCCTGGGCGAGGACCGGGCCCCGCTGGTCGGCCGTCAGTTGTGGCGCCAGCGCGGTCAGCGCCCAGGCGCGGCCGTAGGGCCGGTCGAGGGAGGTGGCGGCGGCGAGAGCCTGGGCGAGGACCCGACCTCGCCGCCGGGGCGGCAGATGCGGAGCCAACGCAGTCAGCGCGCGCGCCCGATCGTCCGGAGCATCGAGGGCGCGCGCGTCCTTCACCGCCCGGGCGAGAAGATCGGCGGGCAGGTGCGGCGCCAGGGCGGTCAACGCCTGCGTTCGAAAGCCAGGGTTGTGGATGGCGGCGGCGTCGGCGAGCGCCTCGGCGAGGACCGGGCCGCGTTGGGAGGCGCGTAGCCACGGCGCGAGACCGGTCAGTGCGTCCGCTCGGATGTTCGGCGATCTATTGGCTCTGACGTTGTCGAGTGCCTGGCCGAGCAGGTCGGCGGGCAGCCGCGGTGCCAGTGCCGTCAGCGCTCGTGCCTGGGAATGCGCGGTGCCGATGGCGGTGGCGGCTGCCAATGCCTGGGGGAGCAGGTTGACGGGAAGGTGGGGCACCAGCGCGGTCAGCGCCTGTTCCTGGCCGCCCGGCGTGTCGAAGGCGGTGATGGCGACCAGCGCCTCGGCAAGGTGCCCATGGTGCTCGGCGGACAGGAAGGGCGCCAGCGCGGTCAACGCCGACACCCGTGCCTCGCGGCTGTCGATGGTGGTGGCGGCGGTGAGCGCGCGGCTGAGCAGGTCGACGGGCAACTGCGGCGTCAGGGCGGTCAGAACCCACAGCCGGGTATCCGGACGGTCGAGAGTGGTGACGGCGGCGAGCGCTTCGGCGAGGACCGACCTACGTTGCTCGACCGGCAGCCACGGCGCCAGCAAGGCCAACTCCCGCGCCCGGTCGCCCGGGCGGTCGAGAGCGCTGGCGCTGGCCTGGGCCTGGCTGAGGACCGTTCCGCGCTGGTCGGCCGGCAGGCCGGATGCCAACGCCGTCACTGCTTCCACCCGCTCGACCGGAGACTTGACCGTGATGGCGGTGGCCACTGCCTGGGCCAGCAGTTCGGCTGGAAGATGCGGCGCGAGCCCGGTCAACACGGCCGGCAGGCCGATCGCACTGGCGGCGGCGGCGTCGAGGGCTTGGGCGAGGACCGGCACACGCCGCTCCGCGGGCAGCTGCGGTGCCAAACCCGTCAGGATGCGCGCCCGGTCGTGCAGCTGCTCGAGGGCGGTGGCAGTGGCCAGGGCCCGATCGAGGACCGGACCGCGCTGGCCTTCGGGCAGATACGGGGCGACCCCGCTCAGCGCTTCGGCCCGGGCGGCCGGATCGTCGAGGGCGTTGGCCGCGGCGAGCGCCTTGTCGAGCAGGTCGGCAGGCAGATACGGGGCGACCCCGCTCAGTGCTTCGGCCCGGGCGGCCGGATTCTCGAGGGCGTTGGCCGCGGCCAGGGCCTCAGCGAGCAGACCCGCGGGCAGCTGCGGGGCCAGCGCGGCCAACACCCATGACGCGACGTAGGGCAGGTCAATGGAGCAGGCGGCGGCGAGTGCCCGGTCGAGGATCGGGCCTCGCTCGTCGGCGGTCAGGTGTGGCGCCAACGCGATCAGCGCCCAGGCCCGGTCCGCCGGATCGTCAAGGGCGATGGCGGCCGCGAGCGCCTGGGCGAGCAGGTCGACGGTCAGATGTGGCCCCAGCGCGGTCAGCGCCTGTGCCCGGGCATACCGGAGGTCGATGGTCAGGGCGGCCTGGAGCGCTTGGGCGAGAACCGGGCCTCGCTCGTCGGCGGGCAGATGCGGCGCGAGCCCGGTCAACGCCTCCGCCCGTGCCTGGGGGCTCGGGATGGCCTGGGCATAGGCGAGCGCGCGGGCGGGCGGCCAGAGTCTGGCTTCGGTCAGGCGCAGGAGCAGCGCTGGCGGGACGTTCGCGGCCAGGCTGGTGATCGAGCCGACCAACAGCGCGCAACAGGCTTGGCGAGTGAACGCCCGTGGGTCGTCGGAGGGAGATCGCGTCTGCGCATCGCGCCAGGCCGCGCGGACCGAGGCCAGATAGGTCGTGGTACTGCCCTGGTCCTCGTGGGCGGTGTACCAGACGCTCTCTGCCCGCCCGCTCGGCGCCGGGCGTTCGGCGGCGAGGAGGCGGTCGACGTTGTCGACGCTGTCGGCGGCGAGCAGGTGCGCGACGAGCGCTGAGAGGCCGTACCGGTCCGCGTCGTCGAACGTGGCGACGTCGCGCAGGCCGGGCAGGCTTTCGTCCAGCCCGCCCCAGCGGTCGAGCAGCCAGCCCGCCGTCGCGCCGTGCAGGTCGCGGAGCTGGCCGGCGGTGAGCCCGCCGCGGGTGTAGTCGAACAGCAGGTCGTGCAGACCGACCGTGCCGGAGGCCGGGTCGATACGGACCAGCGAGTGGCGGGCGAGCAGGTCGAGGTGGTCCTCGGCTTCCAGGTCGTCGAGGCCAGCTGTGGCCTGCCACAGACCGACCACCACGGCGGCTGGGACGGCGCCGCGGCCTTCGAACACGGCCAGCTCGCGGAACCGCGCCGCGTGCGCGTCGGCCAGCGCGGTCACGGAGACGTCCAGTGCGGCGAGCAGGTTCGGATGCGGATAACCCGGGAACCGGCTCCTGATCTCGGTCAGGTCCGCGCGGCGCAGCCGTTCGGCCGTGTTCTCCCAGGCGCGGCCCGCGCCGAGCCGACTCGCGCCGACCATCGCCCCGATCAGAGCCAACGCCAGAACCAGGCCACCACACCGCTGGACGACCTCGTCCGCCACGGCTGGCAGGTCAGCCACCGTGGCGCCGGCATAGGCCGCCAGCACCTGTCGTGACGTCTTCTCGTCGGCCATCGTCAGCTCGTGTACGGCCGCGTCCCCGAACAGGACGTCCCGCGACCGGGTCGTCACGAGCAGCCGCACGCCCGCCGGCACCGCGAACGCCTGGAGCACCTCGATGTCCCACACGTCGTCCAGCACGACCAGCGCCCGCGCGCCGGCCAGCAGACGACGCAGCCGTCGCGTTCCGTCCGTCACGTCCACCACCGGCGCCCGGTCGCCGAAGGCGGCCAGCGCAGCCGCGAGGGTGTCAGCAACCTCCGGCCGCTGGCCGACTCCGACCCACACCACCCCGTCGGGGAACGCCGCGGCCACCGCCGGGTCCCGCACAAGTGCGGCGGTCAGCGTCGACTTGCCCGCGCCGCCCATTCCGACCACACCCACCACCTGGCCGGCACCGCCGGCGCTCAGCAGAGTCCGCACCGCTGCCGCGTCGGCGTCCCGGGCCACGAACCGCGCCGGCAGGACCGGCAGCAGATCCGGCGACGGCACCAACCGGGCCTGCCCGCCGACCACCGCCCCGCCGGCCCGGAACCCGGGGTCCTCCGACGGCAGCCACGACGCGGCCTCAAACAGACGGCGCCGCCCATCGGCCACGACGCCGTGGGCCAGCCGGATGGACACCTCATGCCAGAACTGCCCCGACGTGTCCACCTGCCATGACGGCACCTGATCCAGCGACCACCCCGCGAGTGTCAGCACTCGGCGCGCCGTGACGACATCCGGAAACCGTCGTCCGAGCTCCCGGACCTCGTCGTCCGAAAGGCCCTCCGTCACCGGCCGCCACCCCCGCACCGAACCGCCACCGACTCCCGAGTACCGGTACGCCGGTCAATATCGTCTCACCGGGTGTGACGTCCCCACAGCCGACAGGGCTTGCGGGTCAGCGGCGGGCGAGACGGGGCGCCTGTTTTCCTGTGTCGGAATCTTGAAGCAGTCCCCCCGACCGAACAAATGACGGTCGACCGGTCAACCGCCTACCAGGGGCCTGTCTGGGAGCGGTCGCTGATCGCCTGCCCGTGTGTCAAGGGCACGAGGGAGCGACGGGCTTGCCGGCGAAGCGGTCGGCGAGGTAGGCGGTCACCGCGTCGATGTGGTTCCAGGCCTGGCCGTGATCCTCGCCGGGGTAGGGCCGCCACGTCACGTTCGCGCCCGCGGCGCAGTACCGGCGGGCCAGGTCCTCGGCCTGGCCGAACGCGACGACGGTGTCGGTCGTGCCGTGGTAGAGCAGGATCGGAACGGCGGGCGGCGTCGCGCCGAGGGAGTTCTGCGTCAGGCGGGCCTGCCAGGCCGGTTGGTGGAGCAGGTCCGCGGTCAGGATGTCGCGCACGTGCTTGCCGGCGAACGCGGGCAGGGCCTCCTTGATGCACTCGGTGCGCAGACCCTGGACAGCGGCGCGGAACGCGGGCTGGACGGCGTCGTCGACGTGCAACTCCGGGTAGGCGGCGGCGAATCCGATCGCCGACATGAGCTGCACTCCGGACCAGGGCATGCCGTCGACCGCCTCGCTCACCTTGGTCAGGTCCGCCGGCACCCCGCCGGCCGCGACGCCGACGGTGTGCAGCTCGGGCGCGTAGGCCGGCGCCAGCTGACCCGCCCACGTGGCCGCGCCCCCGCCCTGGGAGTACCCCCAGAAGGCGACCTTCGCGTCGGTCCGTAGGCCCGAGCCGGGGAGGCGCTGCGCGGCGCGGACGACGTCGAGCACGGCGTGGCCCTCGGACCGGCCGACGCTGTACGTGTGGTCCCCTGGCGTGCCGAGGCCCTCGTAGTCGCTGACGGCCACCGCCCAGCCGTGGTTGACCGACGCGACGAGGTGGTCGCTCCAGTCGTAGGTGCCTGCCGCGATCGTCTTGGATGGCGCGCAGCTGTCGCCCAGTCCTTCGGTCCCGGTGGCGAACCCGACCAGCGGGGCGGCCGCCCGCGCCTTCGCCGGTGGCAGGATGACGGTGCCCGACACGGCGTCCGGCCGGCCCTGCGCGTCGGTCGACAGGTACAGCACCTGGTCGACCTCGACGCCCAGGCCGGCCAGCATCCCGGTGGCCGGGACCTGGCGTGACCACAGGATGTCGCCGGGCCGGCCGGCGGGCAGCGGCCGCGGCGGGACGTAGAACGCGTCCCCGGCCGGAGCCGCGGCCGGCCCGCGGTACGCCACGGCCGCGGGGCTCGACGGCGGCGGGGTCCCGGCGCCGGCCGCCTGCCCAACGCCACCGCACGCCGCGGCGGCGAGCGCCAGGCCGGCAGCGAGGCCCGCCCACCTGACCCGGACTCCCCGGGCCCGGGCCCCCCGCGCCCGGGCCCGGGGTGCCACACGTCGCGCCATCGCCATCTGTTCCTCCGCCGTCACCGCCGCGACGGGCGGCGCCGGCCACCCCCTTTTTCGGGCGGCGCGGAAAGTGTCGGCGGAACCGGGCATCGGGCGCGTCGGGAGTTCCCGTGGTTCGCCTCGCGGAAAACCATGAGATGCGGCGGCTGGCGGCCCCTCGGGCCAGGAGGGCGGATGCGCCCGAGAAGTCCGCCATTGTGATCATCCTGCTATCGTCAGTGTCGTGGTGGGGCGCGCGCGGCAGGCGCCGTCGGCCGCGGTTCTCGCCGCCCACAGCGTCGTCCTCGCGGCGGTGGTGGCCGGAGACGTGTGGCTGGGGTTCGGCTACGGAACGATGGGTCCCGGCGTAGCCGCGTCCGGGATCGGCACCGGCCTCTGGTTCGCGGTCGCCGGTCTCGTGCTGTGGCGGATCCGACCGGGCAGCCGGACAGGTGTCTGGCTGGTGGCGCTCAGCTACTTCGCCCTCATCAAGACGCCTCATGACGTCCGGCCACCGGTTACCTTTCCCGGCTACAGCGTCTTCACGGTCGTCGGCGCGGGCCTGTATCTGGTGCCGATCGCGATCGCCGCGCAGTTGCTGCTCTCCTACCCGTCTGGCCGGCTTTCCCCGGGCGCCGACCGCGCGGCTGTCGTCGCGGCTTTCTGCCTCGCCGCCGTCGCCGGGCCCGTCCTGCTGGTCACCCGTACCGTCGACCACGCGACCTGCACCTTCTGGTGTTACGACAGCCCGATACAGCTGTTTTCCAGCCGCAGGCTCTATCTCGACCTGGAGAACGCGAACCTGGCCGCCTGGCTGGTCATCGCGGTCGTCGTGGTGGCGCTGCTCGTCCGCCGGGCGGCACGGGCTGCGCCGCGGCTGCGCCGGACCCTGGTCGGCACCTTCGCCGGGTTCGCCGCCACCATCGCCTGCTTCGTCGGCTTCGAGATCGCCGAGGATGTCGCGCGGGGGTCCGCCGTCGACAACGTCCTGTACTACGCCTACAGCTGGGTCGCGGCGGCCGCGCTGGTGATCCCGTTCTTCGTCGGCCTGGTCACCGATCGGCTCGCCTTCGCCTCCGTCGGCAGCCTGGTCGGCCGGCTCGCCCACGTCTCCGCGGCGACCGTCGAAGCCGAGCTCCGCGACGCGCTGCGTGACCCATCCCTGCGGGTCGTCTTCCCCGCGGACGGAGCCGTCGTCGACACCGCGGGAGCGTTCTACGAGCTGCCCGCGGACGGCGCACAGGCCGTCACCGCGCTCGGCGAGCCGCCGTTCGCGCTGCTCGTCCACGACCCGACCCTCACCGACCGCCAGGAACTGCTCGACGCCGCCGCGGGCGCCGCCCGGCTCGCCCTCGACAACGCGCGCCTGCACGCCGAGGTCCGCCACCAGCTCGCCGAGGTCCGCGCCTCCCGGCAACGGCTCGCCGCCGCTGCCGACGACGAGCGGCGCCGCCTCGAACGCGACCTGCATGACGGTGCGCAGCAACGCCTCCTCGGCCTCGGCCTGACCGTGGCCGTCCTGCGCGGCCAGCTCGGCGACGGCCCGGCGCGGGCCCTCGTCGAGGAGCTCGACGAGCAGGTGCGCGGCGCGATCCACGAACTGCGCGACGTCGCGCACGGCATCCGGCCGGCCGTGCTCGACGAGCAGGGCCTCGCGCCGGCACTCGCGGCCCTCGCCCGCCGCTGCGCGGCGCCGGTGACCCTCGACGTGCGCGTCGACGGCCGCCTCGACCCGGTTCTCGAGGCGACCGCCTACTACGTGGTGGCCGAGGCCCTGCAGAACGTCTCGCGGCACGCGGCTGGCGCGCAGGTGGCCGTCGCCGCGGTCCGCGCCGACGGCCGGCTGGTCGTCGAGGTCGCCGACGACGGTCCCGGCGGCGCCTCGGCCTCGGCCGGGACCGGCCTGCGCGGCCTCGCCGACCGGGTCGCCGCCGCTGGGGGCGGTCTGACGATCACGTCCCCGCGGGGCAGCGGTACCCAGCTGCGGGCGGAGCTGCCGTGCGCGTGATCATCGCCGACGACTCGGTCATCGTGCGCGAGGGGCTGCGCCGCCTGCTCGACGTCGAGGGTCATGAGGTCGTCGAGCTGGTCGAGGACGCACGGGCGATCCCGGCGGCTGTCGCGCACGGTCAGCCCGACGCGGTGGTCCTCGACATCCGGATGCCGCCGACGTTCACCGACGAGGGGCTGCGGGCCGCGTTGTCGCTGCGGGCCGCGGCGCCGGACCTCGGTGTGCTGCTGCTTTCCCAGCACGCGGTGCCGGAGTACGCGACCCGGCTGCTGGCCGGCGGCGCCCGCGCGACCGGCTACCTCCTGAAGGACCGGATCCTGGCGCCGCGCCAGCTCAGTGAGACGTTGGGGATCCTCGCCGCCGGTGGCACCGTCGTCGACTCGGACGTCGTCGCCGAACTGCTCGCCGCCCGCCGGCGGGACGACCCGCTCGCGCGGCTGAGCGCCAGTGAGCGCGCCGTCCTGGGGCTGATGGCGCAGGGGCTGTCCGACCGGGGGATCGCCGAGCGGCTGTTCGTGTCGGTCAACACCGTCGGCACCCACGTCGGCAGCGTCTTCCGCAAGCTCGACCTGCCCTCGGGCGCCACCGACAACCGCCGCGTCCTGGCCGTCCTGACCTACCTCGAACGCCGCTGACCGGCCTGGTCGCGACGGGGCGAACCATGGCGGGCCGGGACTCCGGCTGGAGGTGGTAGCCGACGACGACAAAACGTCGCGGAGCAAGCGGCCGTCGAGCTCACTGGTGCTCAGGCCTGTCACAGCCAGAGCTTGGTGTCCAGTTCCAGGGAGACGCCTTTGTGGTCGGAGCGCTTCGCGCCGAAGGTCTGTGGCCAGACAACGGCGTCGTCGTCGTCGAGATCGTGGTCGAGGTCGGCCGTGAAGCTGCCGACGCCCGCATGGTTGAACCAGTAGTCATAGACATGGGACGCCGTCGTGTCGATGTAGTAGCCGGTGTCCTCGTCCACCTCCGCGGCGGAGGTCAGCCAGCCGCGGTTGTAGGGAGGGACGTTGAAGTCACCGCCGACGACCGCCGCCGCCGTCCCAGGAATACCGTGCTTCGTGTAGATCGACTGCACCATGGCCGGAAGCTTCCCCATCATGGTGCTCGGCAGGCCCGTGTTGTACATGTTGTGCGCGAACCCGATGACCATTTCCTTGTCCGCCCAGTCGGCGGCCGTGGTCCTGATATGCCCATGCAGGTAGCCGAGACCACGAAAGTCGACCAGGTAGTTGGGGGGCAGGTCGTCCTCGCCCAGCTCGCCGACGCCCGTGCCGACGGGCACGCAGATCGGCGCCAAGGTGTTGAGCAGGGTCACCTTCCCGTAATGCTGGACCTCGAATCGGGTCGCCGCGGTGGGAGAGCCCAGCGCCACCATGGTGATGTACTCCTTGCACAGGAGAGCGGTCTGCCCCACCGCCACCGTCTTGACGTTGACGAGGCGGTGGTCGAGCTTCTTCGCGATCTTCGCCAGGCTCTTCGGCGCCGAGCTGTTGTTACGCACCTCGGTGAAGCCGACGGCGAGCACGGGATGAGTCATGTATCCCAGATTGATCTTCCAGAACGCTTTCTTCATGTTGGCGTTCAGGTTCACCTTCAGGCCGCCGTACGATTTCATGTTCTGGTGGAAGATCGAGAATCTCACGGTGTCCCTCCGGCGGCGATCGAGTCAGGAGACGGTGCCGCCCGACGCGGAGCGGCGGTGGGCGACAGGCGATACGGAAAGTTCAGGCCGACCGCGCGGTCCGCCGGCCGGGCCGGGCCGTCGAACCGAACGGTCAGCCGCCGGGGCGTATAGGCGACCGGGTAGGTGAGCCGCAGCAGCGGCGCCCGCAACTCGGCGACGCCGTGCAGGGCCGACCATTCGGCCGGCCAGGCGAGCACCTCGTCGAGCGCGGCGAGGCCGTCGATCCCGGCCTGGACGGCCGCGGCGCGCCGGTTCGCCGCCAGGGCCAGACTCTCGGCGCAGGCTGGCGAGCACGGCGGATGGCCGACGGGCACGATCCCCAGGCGCCACCACAGCAGGTTGATCGCGTCCGCCGGCACGTCGACCTGGGTCGGCCCGTCGACCGCGGCGCCGTAAGTCAGCCAGGGCGGCGGCAGCGGCGGCGTACCAGCCGCGCCCACGCCAGCGGAACGCGGCGCCTGGCAACAGGCCGGCGCCGGGGACTCGGGAACGCGGGTCATCTCGGCCTGGCCACCGACGATCAGGAGTGGCCCGGCCTGGTCCGGCGGCGCACCGCCGGCCGGACGATCCACCACCCGGGCGTGCAGGCCGAGGGTCGCCGCGGCGGATCGGACGTCCAGCGCGTGCGCGGCACCCGGCGACACCAGCGCGGCGTCCTCGTGCCCGGCGGCGACCACCGCGAGCGCCGACATCCAGGCGGCCCGGCGCGCGGCGGCGAGCAGCGCGCGCCCTCGCCCGGCGGCCCCGGTCCCGGCGAAGGAGATCCGGGGCTCCGGCACGACGGCACGCACTGGCGCGTCCACCGCGCCTTCGGGACGAGTAGGCGCGACCGAGACCGTCGCGCGGGCGGCCGCCTCCTCCTCGCGCAGAAGGCCGGCGATCGTCGCGTCGCGGCCCAGTCGCCAGTGTTCGGTCAGCCGGCGTTCGAGGCTGGGCCGGCGCGGGTCGAGGGACACCGGCACCCGGCCCTCAGCCGCGACCGACCGTTCCGCCCGGGCGAACATCGCGAGCCACACACCACAGTGCTCGGACCGGTTGCGCCAGTCACCGTCGATACCGGTCCCGGGGCACTGACCACGGCAGGCCAGGAAGAACCTGCAGCCGGCGCAGCCCCCGTCCTCCCGTGGCGTCACGTAGAGGGCGAGGGAACGGTCGAAGCCGCCGCGGTCGGCCTTGCCGAAGTCGACGCCGTCCTTGTTCGTCCGCCCGCAGTTGCTGGCCCGGCCGTCGCCTTCGATGCCCTGCACCGCGGGCGTCGTGTAGGGGTCGCAGCCGCCCCACACGCACGATCCGGCGCCGTCCTGGCCGCGCAGGGCCGCCCGCGTCTCGTCCGGCACGTCGAAGCGCAGCGTCGTGAGCCGCGCCTGGAGCTCGTCGAACGCCGTCAGCGCGGCGATGTTCTCCGCCTCGGTCAACGCCGCCGCGGCGGCGGCCGGCCCGTCCACCTCGAGCAGGTGCAGCCGCATCGAGCGCACCCCCAGGGCGTCGATCTCCCCCGCCCAGGCGAGCAGCCGGCCCAGCACGTCCGGGGCCGCGTTGCGCCGGTGCAGCGTGACGATCAGGCCGGGGGGCCGATAGGCGTGGGCCAGCTTGGCGATCGCGCGATGCGTCGCGGCGGTGGCGGCCCGGGTGCGCGCGAGCGACCCGTGCCAGCGCAGGTCGTTGAGCTCGTCGGGCCCGTCGACGGAGATGCCGACCGACACGTCGTAGGCCCGGAACAGGGCGACGTGGGCGTCCGTGATCAGCGTTCCGTTGGTCTGGATGCCGACGCCACCGGGCCGCGCCGCGCCCCAGCGCAGCAGGTCCTCCAGGTCGTCGAGCCCGAGCAGCAGCGGCTCGCCGCCGAACAGCGTCACCTGCCCGGTCCGCCGCGCCGCCGCGTCCTTCATCGCGTCCAGCGAGTAGGCGGCCGCCCGCCCTGGTGGTCCTCCGGCCCGCTGCGGGTCCTGATAGCAGTAGGTACAGGCGAGGTTGCACCGCACCCCGAACGGGCGCAGTTCCACGGTCATGAGATCTTCGACCGCCTTCCGAGCGGGCGGGCTGACGGGGGACGGGCCGAGCTGCTCTGGGCTGCGAGTGGGCCGCGGGCGACGGGCTCAGGTGTCGACGTGGGTGCTCGTGTCGCCGTGCGGAACGAACGTCGTGTCGCTGTGGCCACCGATGCCGAGTACGTCGGCGTGGCCATCGGTGTGCACCTGCGGGGTGTCGACGTGGCCGAGCGAGAAGTCGGTGTGACCGCTGAAGGCGCCGACCACGTCGGCGACGGCGTCGGTGGCATAGCCGAAGCCGATGAGGGTGCGCCCGATCTGCTCGGCGGAGGCGCCGGCCGCCGACATGCCAGTGGCGATCTCGTCGGCCGCGTATCCGGCGTCGTGCATGAGACCGCCGACGCCGTCGGCGGCGAGCCCCCACTGGTGCTGGAGCACCTGGCCGATCTGCTCGGCACCCGCGATCCCGGCGATGACACCCTGCTTGACCAGGTCGAGCCAGCGGGCGGCGTCCTGGACGGCGGCCTTGACCGATTCGACGAGCTCCGCCCAGAGGGCGCCGCCGATGTCGCCGATCGCCGTCCCGCTGACGGTGAGGCTCAGCGGCGGGAGGTCCAACGAGCCGAGCACCGGCAGCGTCACCCCGGCCTGGACGGTGGCATGAGCGACGTTCTTCGCGTAGCCGACGTCCAGACTGCCGTGAGCCTGGGTGGTGACGTCGATCCAGCCGAGCGGGCCGAGGTCGATGCGCCCGCCGATGCCGACGCCGAGCCCGGCCGTGAGAGCCAGCGCGTCCCGGCCGACGGTGCCGCTGAGGTCCAGCCGGACGCCGCTCGCGGTGGTCTCGACCAGCCGCACGGTGAGGCCGGACTCGTTCACGTCGAGATAGGCCGAGCCGAGCGGTGTGCCGAGCAGCCGCACGGCCGCACTGACGAGCAGGTGCGGTGGGCGAAGCGCCGGATCGGGCTGGGTGGCGTCCGACTGGGTGAACGTCGCCAGCGACAGCGTCGGCCCGCCCGTCCCTGACGCGTCGGTCAGGGCGAAGAAGTCGCTGCGCCAGATGACGAACGGGGCGATGTCGAGGTCGGCCGCGATGCCGCGATCGGGGTCGATCTCGACGCGAAGCCGGTCGATGTCGGGCAGGAACCACTCGATCGCGGTCTCGATGTGGAAGCCGCGTGGGAAGGTGTTCGGCCCGATCTGGGTCGGGCTCGGCGCGCAGTACAGCTGGGGGTCGTAGGCGACCTGGATGACCCCGCCGGACCCGGTGAGGCTGTAGTGGGTCATGGTGCTCAGATCGGTGACGTGCCAGCGCTGGCCCGGGGTGGCCGTGACGAGCAGTACCTGGTCTCCCGCTGACGGCAGTGGCGTGTGCGGCGCGAACGCGGCGGAGACGGCGGCGAGGTCGCGGCCGTCCAGGGCGGCCGCGACCGATCCGTCGATCGTGAACGCGTCGAGCGCGCGCAGCGCCATCTGGCGCAGCACGGAGGCGAGCGGCTCGGCGACGCTGGTGCCCGCGATCGTCGTGGCGACGTCGAGGAGGCTCAGCTCGGTGACCGAGCCGGCGAGCAGGCTGCGCGAGGGGTCCACCGAGTCGAAGAAGACCGCCAGCGAGCTCTCGAACGTGCCGACGTCGATCGTCGCCGCGATACCGAACGCGGGTATGCCTTCCCAGCTCAGCCCGACCACGAGGCCGAGATCGCTCAGGGCCAGCCCGGACCCGCCGTCCACGAAGGAGAACCGGATCGTGCCGCGATACCCGCCGGTGATCAGCACACCGTTCACGGCGACGAACGCGCCGAGCGCGAACGTCACGGGCTGCCCCTGGATGGTGGCGGTCGCGGTGCCGTCGAGGAACACCGCCGGCCGGCCGTCGACCAACGCGAGGCCCAGGCGGCCGGCGACGACCACCCCGTCGACCGTCGTGGCGACGCTGATGAACAGCGCAGACGCGGTCCCCGGGTCGGGGGCGCTGACCGTGAGCGTCACCCCGACCGAACCGTCGATGCTCGCCCCGAGCCAGCGCGCGATCGTCTGGATGCCCTGACTGCGGCCCAGATCGGCGCGGGCGTAGACGGTCAGGCCAGGCGTGGCGCCGAGCGCCCACCCCGGCAGCCGCATCCGGCCCGCGCCGAACTCCGGCAGCGACGGCGCCAGATCGGGGAACGTGAAACCGGGATCGTCCAGCGAGGACGCGACGATCATCAGGTCGCTCAGGCCGGTGACCGACTCGAACTCGCGCAGCGCCGTCAGCCCGGGAATCGCGGACAGCGCGGCCAGGCCGGCGCGCAGGTCGACTCCGGCCGCGAAGCCCCACCGCCCCTGGGCGCGGCTGACCGTGAACACCAGCTCGCCGAACCCGTCGATGACCGTGTCGGCGGTGAGACGCAGCCCGCCACCCGTCCGGTCGATCCGGACCCAGCTCTGCTCGATCTGGAGGTCGAACCCGGCCGGCAGGTCGACGGGGGCGTCGGACAGGGCGGCGACCAGCGCCCGCAGCGACGTCGACCCGAACCAGCCGAGCAGGACGAACTCGCCGGGCAGGCTGTAGTTCACGCTGAGCCGCAGCGCCGAGCCGAACGCGAGCTGGCCCGTGAGAGACGCCGAGGTCGGCTGGCCCCGCGGCTTCGTGGCCACCAGCACGAGGTCGCGGACCGTGACGGGCACCGGGCCGAGGTCGAGCGTCCAGCCCGGATCCGTGGCCAGCCGCGCGTCGAGCTCGTAGCCGCCGCTTGGGCTGATGACGACGTTCGCGGCAGCGATCGTCAGATCGGCGGGCGCCGGGAGCCCCAGATCACCGAACACCCGCGCCAGCGGGATCGTCGCGTCCAGGAGGCTGCCGAAGGCGACGCTGCTGTCCATCGCCCCGCCGGGGGTCACGTCCAGCTCCAGCTCGAAGGCGGCGCCCAGGGCCGGGATGGTTCCGGTGCCCACGATCCCGAGGTCGATCGTCGGTGCGCGCGACGGCGACGCCACGGCGAAGGTGACCTCGAGCCCGGTCAGCGTGGCCACGCCGGCGACCGCCAACGACAGCCGCGGAAGGCCGACGGTGACGGCTATCTCCTCGACGGCGATGGCACGGCCCGACGCGGACACGTCGATCCGCACCGCGCGCAGGGCGATCCCGCCCAGTGCCGGCCCGGCCGAGCGCAGCGATGCCGGCAGCGCGCCGAACAGGTCCGCCCGGCCGACGAGTCCCCGCAGCGGCGCCAGGCTGGTCAACGGCAGGTCGGCGAACGTGGCGGTGAGGGACGCGTCCGTCCATCCGGGCGGGATGTCGGCCGTCAGGTGAATCGGCGTCCGGCTCAGGGACGGTACGGTGACGTCACCCGTCAGGCCGACCGTCGGCTGGTAGCTGTCGTTCGCCTTGGCCCAGGTCGTGCCGGTCGGGGTGTAGATGACGAGACGCGGGTCGCGCAGGCTGAGGTCGGTGCCCGGCAGCGGCGGCGCGTTGCCGAGGTCGACACTCAGGGTGATCCCCGCGACCGTGCTCCCGCCCTTCTCCCAGGGCCAGCTGTCCGGCGCGAGCTCGGGGGTGACGTCGGTGGGAAGCGGCAAAAGGATCGGGCCGTGAATCGGCAGCGAACCGAGGCTTCCGACAAGCAGCTCGAGCGGACCTACGAACGGCGTCGGGTCGACCTTGCCGACGAAGGTGAGGCCACGCTGGATCGCGATGCCGTCCGCGTCGCCGTCCTGGCTGGTCAGAATGAACGCCGCGTCGGTGAGGACCAGGGTGTCGAGCAGCCCTGGCTCGGCCGAATCGATCGTGCCCGGCGGCGACGGGGAGCCCGGGACCGACGGTGACGGTGGTTGGTTGCGGGGCCGGTTCGGGCCTCGGCGGCTCGGTCCCGGCGGCTGGGGCTGGTCGTCGACCGGCTCCCCGAGGGTCGCCTTGAACGGCGGCAGGTCGGGGAAACTGGTGGAGAAGCGCCAGTGCCCCGGGCGGGTGTCCAGGTCGAACCGCACGGCTATCTGCGGCCGCCCCGCCCCGTCCACAGTGAAGGAGGCAGTGGTCCGCAGGCCCGTGACGTTCAGAAAGCTGCTGGTGCCCGTAATGGAGATCGTCCGGTGGCCCGGTCCCGTCCGCTGCTTGACGGATCCGGTCAGCGTAAGCGGCGAGCCCGCGGTGTACCGCGCGAGCAGGTCGACCACCGTCGTGTTCGGAATGGTGTCGCCCGTGAGGGCGAACACTCCGTTCGATATTCGTAACCGGCTGTCGAGCTCGTTGATATCCATGGATCCCCCAAGGCGCGACGCCGGCGAGGGAGAGTTCCAGGTGCGCCCCCCGACGGACACGGCATCGACTTCAGCGCACAGCGCGGTCTCCCGTCAAGCCGTCCGCCGAAATTCAGCCCTCGGTGGGGTTAACAGCTGAACCGCCCAACGAGCAAACGGCTCTACGGTAGGTTCGAGGTTTATCCCCACGGGCTGGATGGGGGCGGTAACCTTCACGCCGCGACCGCCGAAATCGGCCTTCTTTGCGAGCCGCGCGTCACGGTAGCGGCACGGAATCTCAGAGATGACGTCACCGAAGCGCACTCGCGGATTGCCTCCGGCCGGATCGACGAGAGCGACGTCTTCCCCGCCGTCGAGCGGAGAGGGGGCAGGCGCGACCGGTCGGGAGCCCGACGCGGCGAAGCCACGCCGGCTCGACGCCATGAATGCCGCCTGTTCCGCGTCCACGTCGGCGAAGAACAACTCGTGGAAGTGATCCGGGTCGATGTACGCGTCGGCGTCACCCTCGGGAGCACCAGGATAGGGGCGCAACACCAGGTGTTTGACCAGCTCGGTGCTTCTGGCGAGCGCCGCACGTCGAGGCGCTCTACGTCCAGAGGATCCGCATCCGCGCCGCCACCGGCCGCCCGGACGCCGCGCGGCTGGCCTATCGGCGGCTCACCGACGCCCTCGAACCCCTCGGCGTCGACCTCACCCCCCGACACCCGCACCGTCCTGGACCGGGTCACCCGCAGACAAGACAACGTCGAACCTGTCTGGGCCGACGGCGGCGCCAGGCGCCCCGCCCGGCATCGACAGATGACCGGTAGGGAACGCCTCCCCGCTGGGAGGAGATCGGTGCACGCCCGAGGGCGGAGCTTGTTTCGCCGACTCGGCAGGTCTCGGGGAGGTAGGCACACACCAGCTACGCAGCACCCGGCGCAGGCTCACGGGACGTCCGCGCGGACGCTGGCCGTTGCGATGGCGGGTAGCCGCAGGCCGAGCGCGAGAAGCTCCTCCGAAAGCGGCTACGCTACCGGTGTGGCGAACGGGGACGACGAGCCCACGCGCTTGCCAGCGGACACTGCGCCAACAGTCGCGCCGGGAGCGTGGCACTTCTTCGTGTCGTATGCGCCGGTTGACGAGGCGTGGGCCGAATGGATCGCCTGGCAATTAGAAAGAGACCAGCACAGAGTTCTCCTGCAAGCCTGGGATGGCGTGCCCGGCTCGCATTGGATGAACCAGATGAACACGGCAATCCACCAGAGCGACCACACGATCGCCGTCGTCTCGCGCGCCTATATCGAATCTGTCTTTGAGCAAGAGGCGTGGCAGGCCGTATTTCGACGCGATCCGGAGGGGCTCGCTCGCCGGCTCATACCGGTGTGCGTCGAAGACTGCTCCAGGCCGGGTCTGCTCGGCAGCATAATCCCCGTCGACCTGTCCGCCAAACCAACCGTTATGGACGCACGGAAGACACTGCTCGAAGGCATCCGAAATGCCACGGCCGGACGCGCTAAGCCAACGGCTGAACCCACATACCCAGGCCTTCTCGGCGAGGCCGATGTATCCTCGCCGATCCCGTCGAGCAGGGAGATCGCCGCCTCGGTATTTCCGGGAAAATTCTCGGGATTGCGTCCTGTTCCGCGCCACATCGAAACCGACGACCGGAAGCGGGACCCTGTCGACGTTCTCGTGGCTCACCTCCGGGCTCGACACGCAACGGGCGACTGGGCGGTGGTCGTCGCGCTGGGTGCGATGCTCGCGGACCGCCGCCCCGACCTCGCCGATCCTGACGGGCTGGTGTCGGACGCCAACGCCGCGCATCAAGAGGGACGGCTACCGTTCCTTTCAATGGGCGAGCACGCTCTTGTCAGGGTGCGCCCCCACTGGGCCAGCGAGCTGCCAACACTCTGCCTGCTGCCATTCCTCCTCTCTGTCGCGATCGCCCTCCTCGCTGTGCGGACCGGCGGCTGGCTCGGATGGGTCGAGTGGGGTCTCGCGTTCCTCACGGTCACCGCAATGACGGTCCTCGCAAGGGCGGTCGTACGTCGCGCGGTTGCCCGCTTTTGCGAACAGATAGTGATCACTAACTTACGGATCGTCTGCGTGTCAGGGATTACCGACCAAAGCGTGATCGGCGCAACGCTGGAACAAATCACAGATATGACCTATACCCGGTCACTTCTTGGTCATATTTTCGATTTCGGCACGTTCGTCCTCGAATGGAAGTCGACCGACGGTACAGTACTTACCCAAATTCCGCATATCCCACATCCAGACTTGTTTTACATTATACTATTGGATACAACCTTCGGTTCTCTTCCATCAGCCTAGAAGCAACCCGTTTCAAACCGCTGTGGGACCACCAGTCGCCCCCCGAAGCCTCCGGCCATCACTTGGCCGGGCCGGGACCAGCGACGCCCGCTGACCGGATGGCTCGCAATCATCCTCGCGATCCTCTGGATGGAACTGCCGTTCCAATCCCCGGAATATCGATCTGAACCGGCCCCAGCGCCGTCAGAACTGTCTTCAGCCGGACCTGTTCCGAATAGCCATTTTCACGATGCTGTTGGTCGCAGTCCGGCCATCCACCGAGCGGCTTGGCGCAGAGGCCATCGCAACCCTCCACCGGAGGCATTTCTCCGTGCTCCGGCCAAGGAGTCCAGCCGTGCTCGCTCCATAGCCTCAGGCAGCGAATTCCGACGACCTGGTCCTCGGCGTCGGACAACCGGACCGGGCCCGAAGTGGCCTGGGCGACCTGGTTTCGGATGCCGCGGACCTCGTCGTCGATGACCGCGCGGGCAGCCGCCGTGGTCGGCCGCATGGCGGCACGGCGGATCGCGCCTAAGGGTCATCTCGGCGCACGGAGATCAGCTTCGCTGGCGGCGGGCGCCGACCAGCCCGCGGTTCGCGAGCTGATCGGCGAGCTCGTTGCCGGGATCGCCGGCGTGCCCACGTACCCACAGCCACTCGACGTCGTGCACCCTCGTGGCCGCGTCCAGGCGCTGCCACAGGTCGACGTTCTTGACCGGTTTCTTCTCGCCGGTCTTCCAACCGTTCCTCTTCCAGCGGGCGAGCCATTCGTTGATGCCGCTACGCAGGTACTGGGAGTCGGTATGGATACGTACGACCGATGGTCGAGTGAGAGCCTCAAGCGCCATGATCGCCGCCATCAGCTCCATGCGGTTGTTCGTGGTGTCGCCAGCTTCACCGCCGCAGATGGCCCTCTCATGCGTGCCATAACGCAGGACGGCGCCCCACCCACCCGGGCCGGGATTGCCTTTACAGGCGCCGTCGGTGTAGATCTCGACGACACCCTCGCGGCCCCCTTGCGGTCCTCCGCCGCCGCTGGCGACTCCGACCGTGCGATCGGCCGAGGTGCGGTGCCGGGCGACCGCAGCTGGTCTCTGCCCGGCCGCGCCCTCGGTCTGCTCATCCCGGCCGGTCAATCGCCGCTTCCAATCCTTGTGGCAGGGCCTCGCTGACGATGCGGGTCACGATATCTTGTTGGGCTTCGGTGGGCGCGATGATCCGTTCCCCGGAAACGCCCAGCAAGTCGTTCGGGACATACCACCTGGCCAGTTCAGGTTCGCCGTAGCCGTGGGTGTTCGGCTTTGTCGCGTGTCGGCGCACCGTCTCCTCGAACGGGAGGTGGAAGTAGTAGGCATGGGCGCGGCCTGGGTGCGCGGCGATGAGCGATCGCAGCATGGCGCCGTAGCGGGAGGCGTCCAGGATGCCTTCGAGGATGACGTCGTAGCCGCCTGCGAGGCACCGTGTCACGATCGTGGCGATCAGGTCGATGTTCAGGGCATGTGGCAGGTCCGGCTCGCGGAGCAGCTCGCGGCGGATCACGTCCTGCTGCACCACCGCCACCCCACGGCCGACCGCCTGGCGGATCGCGAGCGCCGTCGTCGTCTTGCCGCTGCAGGACGGACCGCGCAACACGACGAGCGACGGCGGCCGGTCCGAGTCCCCGCGTGTCGACACAGGTGGCAGCCTAGATCGGCAACGTCGTGGAGGGTGCGGCATCGGACACGGGCTGGGTGACTGCGGGGGCGGCTATTTCGGCTGCTGGTCGCGCCCGGCCTTGTAGGCGGTGATGTCGGCGGCGAGCCAGACTCGGGTGCGCTCGCTTTCGGGCGCTCATGGGCAGGGGGTCGAGGAAGTCCTTGCCGCGGGACAGGAGGTCCGCCCATTGGCGGGAGACTCCGCAGCTCGGCCACGCATGACATCCACGGTGACATCGGCGATGGCAGTGAGCTGTACGGCCGCGTTCGGGACTTCGTCCAACTTCCGAGGCGCAGTGTGGTCACTTGCCTTAGCGGGTCGAGCCCTGACATGATCTGGATCATGATCGGAAGAATCGAGTCCTCCGTCCGCCGGTGAGCAGACGGCCGAGCCTGGATCGCTCGGGTCCCACACCACCCTGTACGACCATGCTCTACGTCTGCACCGGCAAAATCCGGACGGTCCTCTGCCGCGTGATGGTGAGCCGTATCCGGACGACGAACTCCACTGTCGGCGGCAGCGACCGCTGCCCCAAAAGGATCGGCGACTCGTCGGTACCGATGTCGCTGCCATCCTCGACCTGCACTTCAGCAAGGTCGACGCGCCACCGAGCGAACTTGCCGACGCGTTCCACGACGTCCACGTCCCGATTCACCGCAACGAGCACATCGCCGCGGCGGCGCTGCGTGCGGACCGGCAGCGAGTGCGACGAACCGGCCGGTGGCTGGTACGGCACAGCGGCGATCGATGCTCCGCCACCGTCGGGTTGGCGCTGCTGGCCACGGACTGGGCGCAGGAGGACATCCCGCTGATCCAGACCATCGGCCTGCTCTCGGACCGATTCGGGTCGTTGGCTGCCGAGGCGCTGCAGCGTCGCCGCGGAGGCGAACAGGCATTGATGTGGCTGGCCCAGCGCGTCGCGGGCTGGGGGCGGGTCTACGTCATCGAGGCACTCTGCCGGCAGGGTGCCCACACCTCACGGCCGTGGCTGCTGCGCCATGCCTGCGACGGCGACTTCCTCAACGGCTACTTCGCCGGCGAGGTCGCCACTGCGGCCCACCTGCACGAAGCGATTGTCGGGACCGATGTCGACGATGAGCTGGTCGATCACACCGGTCGACTACTCAAGATCATGGCTGACTGTGGTGGCATGGGCATGACCCTGGAGCGGTATCCGCCGGCGCCCATCGTCTTGGCCGCGCACGCCGCTCACCTCGGCCGGCAGATGCCGGCCGTGAACCGGTACGTCGACGCGGCGCTCATCGCGCACCAGCTGGCGAAGCGGAGCGCGGAACGATTCGGTTGTACCGCCGAACAGCGAGACCAAGTGGTGCGGCAGTATCTCGCGGTGCTCGATCGGCAGGACTGGTGCGACACGGTTCGGGCCGGCCTTGACCGGAACAGCGACTTCTTCACCTGGTTCGCCAGCGTTATCGCGGTGCGACTCCATCTGCGCGCCTTTGCCGAGCTGTCCGGACGTGATGACCGGTGAAACAGGGCGGGCAGGCCAGCTCCGCCGATCAACTGTCACCACCCAGCGGGCCACCGAGAGGTCGGGCGCGGATGGACGCCGACCGGAAGCTCGTCGTCGCTCAAGGAGAGGAGGTGCCCGCCCGCCAGACCGCCGAACTCGCCCAGCTACGCGCCACCTCGACCGAACAGCTCCTGGCTGCGGCCCGCGAGACCGCCGCCGCCCAGCAAGTCCGCGCGGACCAAGCCGTCACCCACCTGGACGCTGCCCGTGCCGAAGCCCGCGACGCGATCAACCGCGCCGCCGACGCCGCCCGCGAACCCGACGAGCACACCCGGGACGATGCCCTGACCCAACTCGCCACGATCACCCGGCGGACACGTTAGGGTACGGCCGGCGAGCCACCATCGGCACCGACATCCTGATCGCACCGCGCGGCCAACGCCCGCGTGGCTGACCGGCGATAACCCGGTCCGGCGCGATGCCTGCCGCGCGGTAGTCGGCGAGTGGCCGAACGCCACGCCCGCGCCTCGCTCGCCCTGCTCACAGGCTCCGGCCACTTCCGCCGCGCCACCGGGACGTACCGCGCGCTCGCCCGTGCCTTCATCCGCCGAGCAACCCCGGACCCGGAGCAGGCCGCCGCCGCTCTCCAGGACGCCCTCCGCACAGCCGACGGGAATGAGGGCAACACCCTCGGACGAGCCGCCGGCGTCGCTCGACAGATCACCGCCAACCCAGACTGGGCCCGCCTGCCCGCCGTTCGCGACCTGGCCGCGCAGCTTCCCGACCGCCGCCTCCTGACCGTAGGCGCGACGTCTGAAGGTCCTGGGCCCGGCAGCAGGTCTGGAGTGGCGACGCCCGGGCGCGGGGTTGTTGATTCGGTCGGCTGTTGCCGTCGGCATAGGTGCGAACGGCGAGCGGTCTGTGTCGGAGCGTGTCAAGATGGCTGCTCGTGTCCCCTGGACCCGGGAGGCCCGTGCGCGGGCTGCGCGCTGGACGTCGGGTGGCTGTGCAGGCCGCGCTGGTCACGCTGTTCACCGCCACCGCGATCATCCTCGCGGAGCGCGGGACGGACGTTCCGAAGGACAAGGCCGCCGTCCTGTGGCAGCTGGGTTTCGGCATCTTCTCGACGGTGCTGACGGCGCACACGATCGTGTTCGCGGTGAGTGCCGACGCGGAGTCGGTGTGGCCGTCGTTCCTCGATGTCGTCGTCGCGATCGCGTTGCCGGAATGGCTGGTCGTCGGGTTCGCGTCGATCCTGGTTTCCTCGGCGGGTGACATCGGGGGGAATCCCGGGGTCATCAACGCGGGGCTGGCGCTGGTCGTGATCCAGTCGGTGCTCGGGATCTACACGTTGCTGAAGTCGTTACAGGCGCTCGGCGGCGAGGGGCGGCGGCGTTTCCTCGCGACCTTGGCGACCAGGGACCTGCGGCGCGCGGCCCGGCGTGGCACTCCGGTCCGGCTGAAGAACCGGCACCTGATTCAGGATTTCCTTTCCGGGGTCGAGACGGCGATCGACCGGGGTGACGTCGCGAGCCTTTCGCAGCGGGCTACTGAGATCGGCATGTACTGCCGTGCGGACAAGGACCCGCGGGTGGTGCGCTGGCGGCTGGTGCTGCTGACGTACCTGGTCGAGCGGATCGGCCGGGCGGTGCTGTATGACAACCTGACCGGCGACGCGGCGCGGGTCGCGTTGCCACAGTTGATCGATGGGACGTTGCAGTCGAGCTACCGGCTCGCCGAGCTCACCCTGCCCGCCGCTGCGGCCGACCCTGAAGGTCGGGTCACCGAGTTGGAGGCCGCAGTCAGCCTGGGCCAGGTGTGCCGGGTGATTGGCTGGCTGCAGCAGGCCGCGCATGAGCTTCTCCAGCAGGACGCACACAATGTCGGCGCCCGGCAGATCGTCGCGTCGGTGCAGTCCGGCCGTAAACGGATCGTGCAGTTCGTCGACCCAGACCCGCCCGGGTTCTTCCGTGACCACGGCGACCCGTGGCCGGCGGGACTCAGCGACCCGCGGGCATTGCTGGTGTGGCTGTCGGCGCTGTGTGAGTTCGGCGGCTCCTGGGTCGGCAGTGGGCTGTACATCCTCGCCGAGGTGCTGACGGGGGAGAAGTTCTACGGCAACTACTGGCACGGTGACTGTGTGCTCACCGAAATTGAACGCCGCATCGGCCAGTACGGCGAACGCCGCCACCGCCGGACCGGCCCGATGACCGAGGAGACGCTGCGAGCCTGCGGCGGGTTGAATGCGGTGTCGCTCGAACTCGCGGCGACGGTGATCGCCGGGCTGCGGAACTGGCGGTTCACCCCGCCGCCCGGCTACGAGCAGGACCCGGCGTTCTCCACCGACCGCCGCTACCTGAAGTCCCAGCTGTCGATGTTCTCCACCCACGACTGCCTGCCCGACGCCGAGGCCGCGTTCGACTGGCTCGCACGCACGCTGTCTGACCTGCCTTCCGAGCCGTCGCTGTGGCGGCTTGTGCACGCCGACTCGGCGCGCTGGGGTCTGACCGAGAGCCTGGAAATGTACGGCCCGGCGGATCGGCCGGCCGCGGCCGTCCTGACGGCGCTCGTCCGGCTGCTCACCCACCGGCCGACCGAGGCACGCCGCCTCGCCGACCTGCTGCCGTTGCCGCTGCTCAGCGGTGGGCTGCAACTTGCCCGGTTCAGCCTGACCAGCGAGCCGGCCGCCGAACCGGTGATGCTGACCTGGTCTGAGGCTGGACACGCCCGACTCGGCCCTCGGGAGGCCCAGATCGGCGAGCTCATGGGCATCCTGGAAGCGGTGATGCAGTGACGACCGCGCCTGGGCCCATGACCCTGGCGGCCTGGGAGCAGGCTTTGGAGCGCGTGACCTCGGCGCCAGACGTTCTGGTCATCCAGGTCGACCCGGCCTGGTTCACCGACCCGACCTGGGCCGACGTGCGAGACGGGCTCGACCTGCTGCTTTTCCGCCGCACGTTCGGCGCCTCCGGCCCGTTCAGCCTGCGCCGGATGATGCTCTATGACCCGCCGAGCGACACCGGCGGCGACGCCACCCGATACCAGCGCGCCGTCGCCGAGCATGGTGAGTGGACTCGCCGCGTCCGCCGCCAGCTCGCGGCCTGCGGCGCGGCCGGGAGCGCAGGCAAAGCCATGCCCGCCGGCCAGGACTACGAGGTCCGCCAGCTCATCCTCGACCGCGTCGGCGCCGCCCAACCCCCACCGATCCCCGACGGCATCTGGTTCGGCAACGCCCCCGGCACAGCCACGGCGGCCTGGGCGACACCAGGACTGATCCCGCTCGACCCCCACGAGGACCAGATCATCGGACCGCACCGCGACCGCAACCCGCTCTGGCAGGGAGCCTTCCTTGACTGACACCCTCCCTGACACCGCCGCCACCGGCGAGAACGCCACCGACGCGGCGGCACCGAAGATCGACCCCGCCCTGGGGCTCAATCTCGTGCCCACCCGCGAACTACAGGCACGCCGCCAGCCCGTCACCATCTGCATCCCGGCACACAACGAAGCCGAGACCATCACCGAGGTCGTCACCGAGAGCCGACGCGCTCTCAACCTGCTCGGCGCCGAGGGTGAGGTCATCGTTCTGGCCAGCGCCTGCGCTGACGACACCGCCGCCCTCGCCGATCAAGCTGGCGGGCGCGTCATCGAGTGCGGCCTCGGGAAGGGGGTCGCGCTCAAAGCCGGCTTGGCCGCCGCGAAAGACGGCATCATCGCCATGGTCGACGGCGACTTCCGCTACCACGGCCCCGAACCCATCGCCGCTACCCTGCTGCGGCCCATACTTGCCGGCACCGCCGACGCCACGATCGCCGACCTCTACTGGCGGCCCCTCTACCCACAGCTCAACTACTACGGCTTCTTCGCACCGCTCGCTGGCCGGCTCTACCCCGAAATGCTCGCCAAGGTCGGGACCACTCCCTGGTCCGGCCAACGAGCCGCGAGCAGCGAGCTCTGGCAGATTGACCTGCCCGACGACTTCACCGTCGAGACAGTGATCAACCTGGCCTGGAACGACACCCCCGCCCGCGTCCGCCCCGTCCTCGCCGACGACTGGACCAACCCTCAGCGCCCGAAACCCGACCTCCTCCGCGCCGAATTGGAGGTCTTTCTCGCTCACGCCGCGGGCACCGGACGGCTTCGCGCCGAACAGACGAGTTCCGTGCGTGGCTGGTTCGGAGAGATCCACGAGCGTATGGCCGCGTACCGTCCGGCGAGCGACGATCCGATCCGGTTCGAGGCGGGTCTCCTGCGTTTCAGCGTCCGTGCGCTGGACTCTCTGCTCCAAGGCTGAGGCCGGGGCGCCTGCGGGAGTGCCAACGCGGCCCGGATCGGCGCGACTGCTGAGCGATGAGCAACGCGCCGAAATTTTCGACGGAGCGCAGTAAGGCATCGAGTGGGATGAGGTGCGCCGCCAGAGCCCCAGCGCTGGGCCAGTCTTCGGGAAGCCCCACAACCGCGGACGGTGCGGCCGGCGGCCGGCGCCGGCCCGATATCCCGGAGCCAGAGCGCCGTCCTTCAGCGGTCTTGCGGACGCCTGACCTGCGCGTTTCCGCCGTCTGGCGGACGTCGTACCGACGTCTCGACGCGCGGTGTGGTGGCACCCTGACACGAGGACTCCGGGTCCGGATCATGCGGGTTGTCCGATCAAGCTCACTCACCCAGACCGGCGACGCCGACGGCGACCTCCGGACCATGCACGACACCGTCGGGCGTGACCCCGCCGTGCGGTTGGTCGACCGGCTTACCACTGGTTCTAGTGGCCATCCGACGCACACCCTGCCGTCTGCGGTGTGATCGCCCCGCCCTTGACTTTCAACTTCATGTCTCGCAGACTTAAAGTGCAACGACATGGGAGGATGGAGTCAAGCATGGTCCCGCAGATCGAGGTCGACGAGCAGGTCTTCAAGCGCCTTCAAGATCAGGCCGTACCCTTCGTCGACACCCCGAATGATGTCCTGCGCCGCATCCTGGGGTTCTCCGGTCCGGCGGCGGCCGACGAGTCGACGACGGCTCGTCGGCCTGGCAATCTTGCGAAGCTCGTGGACGCCGGACTCGTGAAGCCCGGGGACCGATTGACGCATGTCCGCAAGCGAAGCGGCACGATCTACCACGCAGTAGTGACCGCGGACGGCTGGACTCAGCTACCCGACGGCCGCACGTTCCTCGGGCCGTCACCCGCGCTCAGAGAGAATGTCGGCTCGCAGATCGACGGAAACAAGAACTGGACGCACGACGCTAGCGGCAAGACTCTTCGCCAACTGCTGGACGCGCTCACAACTTCGAGTTAGCACGAGCAGCGGAGCCTGCACCGGCGGGTGGATGTGAACGCGATCACCGGGAGTGCCGCCCAGGCGGAGCACGCAGCCGGGGAATCCATGACCACCGCCGATAGGCCCCTGGCGGTCAGGCTTGCAAGAAGGTAAAGCGGACGGGTTGTCGGAGGACTGTGGACGCGGAGGGAAGGTCCGCGAGGCGGGTGGCGAGGGTGGCTTCGGCCAGGCGCGGTGGGAGCGCGGTGTTGAACTTCAGGCCGGCCAGGGCCTCATCGGTGACGTGCGGAAGGCAGAGGCGGGACTCGAGGTCCGCCGTCGCGGTCTTCCACATCTCCGGGGTCAGATCGGTGCGCAAGCGAAGGTAGGCAGCGGTCGGGGTTTGGAGGGAGTCGGCCAAATCCCCGAGGCTCGCGGTCAGGGTGCGGTTCGCGCGTTCTCCAGCCCAGGTCCACCAGCGGATGTCCGTCAGGTCGTCGGTACGGACGATCACCGTTCCGCCAGGGTGAACGACGTCGAGATGGCTATCGCGGATGGTCGCGAGCCGTTCCTGGGCCCGGCGCGTGAGCGGAACTGGTGGGTCGGCACCGAGGAGGACCTCGCGCATCGCCCTGGTCATGTCGAAGGACATGGCTACATCGCCGGAGGTCAACCATCGTGCCCGGCCGCCGCGTTCGGCGGGCTCGACGAAGCAGCGGCGGCGTTTCCAGTCGATGTAGGTGACGCGCCAACTTCGGCCGGCGAGCAAAAGCATGCGCGGGCCCTCGACCTCGTCAGTGAGCAGGACGGGGTCGGTCCGGCCGATCTCGTCGCGGCCGGACAGGACGGTGAACTCCGGTGCAGCGGTGAAGACCGCGGTCAGCTCGGAAAAGTGGCGGTGGCCGAACCTTCGTTCGGCCTCGGGGCCGACGAACAGCATGCCGCCGTCGGAGTCCAGGTGGCCCATACGCACGAGATGACGAACGATCGGCTCGGCAGATCGGTCGAATGGAGCGAGGCCATTCCACTCGTCGACCCACGTCTGGTCACCGATCCGGCCTTCCTGCAGGCAGTAGGCGAGGAGCTGCTGGGCGACGATGTGGCGTGGTTCCGGAGGGGGGACGACCGGCTCGACCCAGCCGCGACCCCAGAGAAGCAGTAGTCCGGCGGCGTGGACGAGGGCGCTCTCGGACAGGGCGAGGAACAGACAGTTGCGCAGGGTCCCTGGACGCCGTCCGGTGCGTCCGAGGCGTTGTAGGAACGAGGCGACCGTGCCTGGGGCGTTGATCTGGATGACGCGGTCGAGGTCGCCTACGTCGATGCCTAGCTCCAGCGTGCTCGTCGAGACGATCACACAGTTGCGGGCCTGCGCGAACGCTTCCTCCGAGCGGCGCCGTTCGTCGACCGACAGCGATGCATGCGAGAGAAATGTCGTCACGCCGAGCGAGCGCAACGCCTGGCCCAGCTCCTCGACAATCTTCTTGGAGTCGCAGAAGACGAGTCGTTTCTCGCCCTGGTGCAGCGCCGCGAGTACCTTGGCCGCGTTCGAGACCGAGCCGACGTAGTCCAGCTCGATGTCGCCGGCCGGCGGCGCGGCTCGTGTGGCAGCGCCGGAAGTCGCGAGGTCCGGCGGCGAGGCGACTGGCGGTGCGGTGGGCAGCGGCACGGCCTGGGCGGTCGGCAGGTCGGGGGCGATGACCCTCGCTGGCCGGCGTCCGACGCGGGAGCCTTGCAGCCAGCGCAGCAGCTCCTCCGGGTTCCCGACCGTCGCGGACAGGCCAATGACCTGCAGCTCAGGGGGAGCGGCGCCGGCTGGCCGCTCCTCGGCCAGGCCCGCGCCGTGACCTGAGCCGGCTGGCTGGGCGGGCTGCTCGCAGGCGACCACGCCGTTCCGCGGAACGCAAAGATCGTTGATGGCGGTCCGCTCGGCGGCGACGATGCGGCGCAGGCGTTCGAGGACGGCGAGCAGGTGCCAGCCACGGTCGTCGCCAGCGAACGCGTGCACCTCATCGACGACGATCGTGCGCACGCCGACGAAGAAGCCACGATGGTCCGTGCGGACACTGACCAGCATCGCCTCCAGCGACTCAGGCGTGGTCAGCAGGACATCGGGGCGTTCGCGGCGGATCCGGTTGCGGCGGCTTTCGGTAACGTCCCCGTGCCAGACGGCGGCGCGTCGGCCGAGCCAACCGGTGTAGGACTCTAGACGCGGCGCAAGGTTGTTGAGCAGCGCCTTCAGCGGACACAGGTACAGAACGGACGTTCCCTGCCAGTTCTCCGACGCCATCCGAGACAGCACCGGGAACGCCGCGGCTTCGGTCTTCCCGCCGGCTGTCGGGGCGAGCAGCAACGCGTCCGCCCCGGCGAGCAGCGGCTCCACTGCCGCCTCCTGCAACGGCCGCAGTCCCGGCCACTGCAGCGTGTTCACGATGTGGTGTAGCACCACCGGATGCAGCAGGTCGGCGGACTCCGTACCGCCGGCAGATGCTAGCGGGACAGGTTCGGTCACCCGAGGTCCAGGTCGATGTCGTCGGCCCGATTGGCGGCGGCGTTGCGCTCTAGATCGCTCATCTCGGCCGAGTTGATGGTCAGCGGGTAGTCGCGACGCGGGTCGAAGTCGTCGAACTGGTCGACCCTGTCGAGGACGTCGCCGACGAGCTTCTTCAAAAAGAGCCGCGGCGCGACGCCGACCTTCCCGCCGAGCCGTCCGGCCACGGCCCCGGCGAGCTCTCCGAGATAGGCATCGTCGACCAAGTCCCCTATCCGTCCGGCCGCACCGCTCGACGTTCCGGCCACGTACAGGCCGCGGACCCGCCCGCCGAGCTCCACGAGCGACGCCTCGGTGAACCCAGCGAGCCGCAGCTGCACCGCCCGCGGGTTGTCGAACTTTGGGTTGGCGGTGAAGTCGGTCGCCAGCCGCTGCGCGAGCGGCGTCAGCCGCTGCACACCCTGCGGGCCGTCGTAGAAGGCCGGCGTCCCGGTGATGACGAGGAACAGCCCGGGGAACCGGCCGCTGTGAACCTCGTCGATGAGCTGCCGCAGCGCGTTCAGCGCCTTGTCTCGCGCGTCGGATCGGACTCGTTGCAAGGTCTCGACCTCGTCGAGGACGACGAGCAGGCCGCGGAAGCCGCTGTCACGCAGGACGACCAGCAGTCCCTGCAGGAAGCCGAGCGCGCCGAAATGGTCCAGGTCCCCGCGCACCCCGGCGGACCTGCGAGCGCTCGCCGAGACGTGCGGCTGCCCGCCGAGCCAGGCGAGCACGGCCGCCGCGGTCGCCTCGTCACCGGCCGCGAGCGCAGCCCGGTAGCCACGTAGCGCCGCGGCGAATGCCGGCGCCGTGCGGCCGACCTCGGCGAGTCGCCGGTCGACCAGCTCGTCGACGGCCCGGTCGAGCGCCTCAGCGTCATCACCGGCCTTGTCGTCGGCGGCGAGAACGTCCTCTTCCAGCGCGTAGAACCAGCCGTCGACAACCTGGCGCAGCGCGCTTGGCGGGAAGGTCGCTGTAGTCAGCCGTTCGGTGAGCCGACGGTAGACGGTCTCCAGCTTGTGTAGCGGGGTCTCGTTCTCCGAGATCTGCACCTCGGCGGTGGCAAGGCCGGCCTTCTTGGCACGCTCGGCGAGCCAGCGGGTGAAGAACGTCTTCCCGGAGCCGTACTCGCCACGGACCGCCTTGAACACTGAGCCGCCGGCAGCAACCGCCGCGATGTCCTCGGCGGCCGCCCGCTCGAACCGGTCCAGCCCAACCGCAAGCAGGTCCAGCCCGGCCGCGGGCACGGCCCCGCGTCGCAGCGCGTCGAGCACGTCCCGCCGCCGGGCGGCGCTGACGTCAATCTCGCCACTCACGCCCGCCTCCCCGTCGTCGCGTATCCCGCCCGCGCCGCGTTAGCCGCGTCGGTCACGCGCTCAGCTCGAACTGGGCACGCAGCAGGTCGAGATTGAGCCGCAGGGTGTAACCGTCGTCGAGTTCCTCCAGCACAGGGTAGTTGTCGATGTTGAAAAGGCGCCGCAGGTTGACGGCGAAGCCGCCGGCCCGCCGCGGTAGCTCACCGGCTCGCTCGGCGACGACACTCGTCGCCAGGGTGCCGTTCGCGTTCAGTAGCGCTCGTACCGCGGCCTCGACTTTCTCCGCCGGCACCTTCCGGGCCAGCCCTTCGAGCTGGGACCGGAACAGCTCCGAGCGCAACAACCCGGCGACGATGACGTCTACTGTGCCCTCCTGACCCTCGGTCGGCGCAGCATGTGCGGCCACCGTGCCGCTGTCCGGCGCCCCGGGGGCGGCGACCGGCCCGCCCGCACCGTCGGTCTGCTGGGGCAGGTCGAACAGCGCCGGTCCGGTCTGCTCGTCTGCGGCCCGTCGGCGCTTACGCGGGAGAAGCGCCGTCCCCTCGGCCAGGTCGGCGGCGCTGCCGCTGCTGCGGGGACTGACCACGGCGGTGTCGCCACCACCGAGGCCGGCGAGCAGATCGGGCGTCTCCAGGGACCACCAGCGCGGGCGCTGGTCAGCCAGCGGTCGCCAGCCGACTGGCAGGTCGCGGCTCGCGGACGTTGTCGACAGCCGGAACGGCAGGAAGGCCAGCACCGGGACGGTCACCTCGGCCGGCGACGCGCCGCCGTGGTAGCCGCCCTTGCGGCCCAGATAGTGCAGCGCGGGATCCCAGAGAGCGACGATCTGGCCGCCGGGCGCTAGCACCCGCGGCCCGGCGAGCACCACCTCGCCGTCGCCGGCCGCGACGATGCCGGCCGCCGGGACTCGATGCCGTGCCGAGACGGCGTCGTCGGCGGCCAGCCCCGTGGCCCGGTGGTCGACGACGTGCCCGTGGTCGCTGGTCAGGATGACGACTCGGCCGGCCGTGCGCGCGTAGGCCAGCACCGCGCGCAGCTTGCCGACGTCGGCCAGGCTCCAGCCGCCGTCGTCGCGCTGCCGGCCCTTGTCGAGGGTGTCGTCGACCGTATTGATCACGACGGCGACCAGCGGGGTCTCGGAGGTCAGCGCTTCGGTGAGGTCCTGGTCGAGCGGGGCGCCGGGCGCGCCGTCGAGGTCGGAATGGTGAAACAGGCGGGCGGGCCGCCGTCCCCAGCGTGGGTGGCCGTCGAAGGCGGCCTTCTCCTTTGTCTTGTCGCCGGTGACCAGCTGACCTACGAGCAGCGACGTCCGCGACGTGGCGGTGACGGTCGGCAGCACGGCGACCGCGGCTCGCCGCCGGGCGGCGCCGGCTGGCTCACCTGCGGTGTCGCCCCAATCGACGCCGAGCGGGTCGCACTCTTCCCAGCGGTCGCGGCGCAGCTCGGCGGCCAACTGGGCAGCGACGGCAGCACTCATCCCGTCGAGCACGACCAGCAGCGCCCGGCCGCCGCCGCGGGCGGTTATGACTGGCGCGACGACCCGGTCGAGGACCTCCTCGACGAGCAGCGGCCCGTCTGGCCGGGACGGCCCGGCCGCCCAGTCGGCGAGCAGCCGTGCGAAGGACGCGTCGAGGGCGCGCCGCCGCCGGGCCGCGACCCGGTACAGGTCGCCGTACGCCGTGCCGATGGCGGGTGCCAGCTCGCCGCCCGCCAGGTGGCTGAGCGCGACGTCGACCCAGGCCGAGTCGTCCAGGTGAGCGTCGAGGGCTGCAGGCAGCGTCGTCGGCTTGCCCGGTCGGTCCCCGCCTGCGCGTGCCGCGCCGACCTGGCTGTCGCCGAGCGAACCGGTCGGCTGAACGGCGAGCCAGCCGACGACCCGCGCCGCCATCAGGGCCCGTTCGACCTCGGCGCGTTGGACGTTCGCCAGCGAGTGTGCGCGCAGCGAGACGACGGCGGTCACGACGTCGCGTGCGGCAGTCGCGAGAAGTGCGCGGTCGACTCCGGACTCCGCGGCCGCGAGGAAGTCGCGAACTGTCGTCGCGAGGAGCGATAGCCGATGCTGGAACCCAGCCCGCAGGATGTCACTCACGGCGCCGGCGGCTCGTCCGTCGAGCTCGTCGAGCAGCCGCTCGGCGGTGTCGAGCAGGGCTGGGAGTTCGTCGTCCGGGTGCAGGGTGAACGATGTCGCCCCGCTGTCGAGCCCGAGCCGGCCCGCGCCCGAGCGGGACTGTGTCAGCGCGGTCGCGACGACCTCTCGAGTGGCGTCGGCGAACGCGCGCATGGCTGCCTCGTCGAGTCGGGCGTCGCCGAAGTAACGCTCCACGCGGACCTTGGCCCGCTCGACGGCGGCGGCGTCGCCGGTGCCCGGCAGTGGGGAGCCGTCCGGGTCGCGCCGTGGCCAGAGGCAGTCACAGACGAGGCCGAGGGCGAGCGCCTGCTCGCCGTTGCCAGCGGCGACGAGGGTGAACAAGGCCCGGCCCGCGCGGCCAGTGCGGTCGCCGAGGTAGCCGGTGATGCCGGCGCGCTCGTCGTCGCCGAGCCGCCGGAACGCCTCGATCGCGCCGGGAACGGCCGTCCAGCGCAACAGGGTGGCGATGTCGAGATCGGCGGCGCCGAGGCCAAACTCGGTTAGGCCAAGCCGGACGACGGCGAGCTCCGCGAGCGCGTCCTCGCGGCTGATTAGGCCGCTGGGCCGGCGCGGCCAGCCGGCCGGTGGCCGTGCCTCCAGCAGCGCCTGGGCAACCCAGCGGTACTCGGGCGCGTGCAGCCGCGGATCGGCCTGCGTGGCGCCGAAGTCCTCCAGAACGGCAGCCCACGGCTCGATCACGTCGACCCGCTGCCGGTAGACCTGCGCGAGCACGGTGTCACCCAGCCGCTCCTCGTCGGCGTCCGTGAGCAGCACGAGCCAGCCGTCCTCGACGGGCTCGCGGGCCCAGCGGGTGACCTCCTCGAGCACGGCGAGCGGCGAGACGCAGGGCACCACTCGCACCGGCCGGCCGGCGACGGCCAGATCGACAGGCGCGGGCCAGTCCGGCTGGGCGCGCACCAGCAGGACCTGCGGCTGCGAGCTGTGGTTGCTGGCGGCGGAGCGCCGCAGCCGGGCGACCCGGCCGAGCACCACAGCCGGGGTCACCCGGGGCACGCCCGCGCTAGCGGGGCTCGTCGTGGGCGACAGGACGGTCACCGCTCCGGCCGCCAGACGATCTCGATCTGGCCCGGCCGGTCGCCGATGTGGGCACGCAGCTCGGCGAGTGCCTCGTCCAGGTCACTAGCGCGGACCTGCCAGTGCCGCGGAGCCCCGGCTCCCGTGACGCCACCTGAGCCGGCGTTTCCCCCCGCGGCGAGGCCCGGGCCAGGTCCGGGGATCGTGATCGGAACACTCCCGGCGGTTGGCCGGGGACCAGGGACGACCGGAACGCCGACCGGCGGCGGCCCGGTGATGGGCGGCTTCGGCGCGACGGGGGCGACGGCCGCCTGGGTGGCGCGGCGGAGCAGGGCGGTCGCCTCGGCGCGGGCGTTGCCGAGCACCGCGGCGAGCGGGTTGATCACCTCGTCGGCGGCGCCGGCGGCCTGGATCCGGCCGAGGATCTCCTGCGCCTCGGCCTTGTACGGCTCGGGTAGGCCGGCGATGACGCCAAACGTCTCGTCCCAAGGCGCGGCCCTGATCGCCGCAGCGACCTCGCTGGCGTGGCTCATACTGACCAGCAGCCGCTTCGGCGAGCCGGCGAGGTCGGCCCGCGCGAGGCGCTCGACGATCTGCGGTCCGGCCTTCGGGTCGTCCAGCGCCGAGAGCAGGTCGCGAGCGGCCCGCGCGGTCCGCAGCCGGCCTTCGGTCGTGCCGCCGGCGCTGCGCCCGGCCGCGGCTGTCCCGGTGCGCAGGTCGAGACCGAGCTCGAACGCGCGTGCCTCCAGGGCGCCGACCAGCTCCTGGCTAGGCGCCCGGCGGGGCTCGGCCTTGGCGACCAGCTCCTCGGTGAAGGCGCGCAGCAGCCGGCCCCGGCGCAGGGCCGGTGGCCGCACCCCGAAGAGAGCCTGGGCCCGTTCGCCCGCGGTCTCCCACTCGGCCTGGTCGGGCAGCGGCTGCTCGCGCAGCGTCATGTCCTTGGTGATCGCGGTCAGCTCGGGTGGCGGGTTGACCAGGCCGCCGTACCGGTACCAGGCCCGGTCGGTCTGCTCGGCGAACGCGGCAACGACCAGGTGGGCGACGTTGTCGTCCAGGCCACGAGGCTTCGGCTCGTCGATCCAGCGCAGCAGGTCGACGACCCGCAGCTCGTCCGCGCCCGAGCCAGCCGAGCCGGGCCCGCCGTCAGCGGCGGCCTGGCCGGCCCGGCGGGTGAAGTGGTCGACCCACTCGCGGCCCAGCTCGAAGCGGACCTCGTGCATCACGCCGAGCCCGAGCGCCGGAGCGATCCGCCGCACCGGCCCCCGGTCGCCGCGGGCGACCTCGACGGAGCCGCCGTCGGACTCGGCGGCCTTCGTGACGTAGCCGAGGACCAGCTTGAGATCCGCGAGCTTGACCGGCACCCCGGTCTGATCGGGGTCCAGGTCGGGGTGGCCGGGGAACTGGTCGGCGAGCAGGTCGCCGGCCAGCCGACGGGCCGCCTCCCGAAACGACGCCCCGAGCGGCAGCGTCGGGTTCAGGCCGGGCCACAGCGACCGCAGATGGTCGTTGAAATCCGCGGTGACGTCGTGCTCGTCCTTGGACGTGAGCCCGTAGGCCGAGCGCAGCGTCGTCCTGGTCTTGGTGAGCAGCGCGTCGTAACGGCTCTTCAGGACGCTGCGCGCGCGCTGCCGGTCGTCGGCGCTCAGATGCTGGGCGTGGCTGTCGAACCGGTGCCCGCCGCCGGCGAGCAGATGGTCGAGCCGGACGAGCATCCCCAGGTCGGCCAGCCGCGCGGCGGTGAAATCGGCCGGGATCCAACAGACGGTCCGGTGCTGGACGCCGGCACCGCGCAGCCGCTCGACGCGGGCGCGGGCGTTGACGGGCGGCTCGCCGGCGTCGTCGAACGGGTAGTCGACGACGAGTCGCCAGGACTCGGGGTCGACGGGGGCGAGCTGGTCGTCACGCAGCTCCGCGCCGCGCACCGAGCCAAAGATCACCTCGGCGGTCCGCTTGCTGCCCCGCCAGACGAGGTCGAGCTTGTCACCGTAGGCGTCGCCGGTGACGGTGACGCCCAGCTCCTCGACCAGCAGCCGCCGGATCAGAGCGCGGCGGTTGCCGGCGCTGTCGTAGCCGACGGCGGAGTTCAGGATGCCTTCGACCTCGACGCCGACGAGCTCCAGGCCGACGCCCGGGTCGCCGCCCTCGACGGGCAGGTACTTGATCTCGCCGAACTGGCCCGCCCAGCGCTCGACCTTCTTGCCGACCTGCCCGGCCTCGCCACCCGGGATCGGGCTGGTGATGCTGCCGTGGTTGAGCGCCGAGAGCCGCCGCGGCGTCAGGTTGTGCAGCGCCGGGACGCTCGGAGCGAGCGCCGAGAGCAGCAGCGTCTTGACCAGCCGGTCATCGGCGGTGAACCGGCGGACCTTGGTGGCCAGCGTCGGGTCGACGGCGGCGCCGGTGGCCCTGGCGCGGCGGACCTGGGCCAGCGCGTCCTCGTCGAGGCCCTCGGCGTCGAGCAGGTAGGGCCGCAGCCGGCGGGCGTAGAGCTTCTGGGCGGCGTCGAACTCGGCCTTCAGCACGTCGGTGAACGGCGTGTCGGCGCCCCTGGTGATCACGTCCCACAGGTCGCCGAGCGGGACGACCTGGCCCAGGCGCAGGTCGTCGCGGTGGTCGACGAGCAGCTGGCGCATCAGCTTCAGCGCGGTCCGGTTGCGCTGCAGCGCCGAGGAGACGTGGACGAGGGTCTCCATGAACGCCGGGCTGAACGGGTAGGAGAGCCGGAACGCGTCCCGGTCGGCGCCGATCTGGGCGCTGCCGCCGAGCATCGTCTCCCACACCTCGGCACGGACCTTCGCCGTCGTCTCGAACGCCTTCTCGATCGCCTTCCCGGCGTCGGCGTTCAACGGTTTCAAGAGACGCCGGTTGGCGATCAGCGGAAGGTTGCGGTCCTCCAGGATGATCTTATCGAAGCGGCCGTCTGCGAGGGTCAGGACGTCGAGGAAGCTCAGGCGGACGTCGCCGGCGACCTGTTCGCCGACTAGCTCCCGCAGGTCACGCTGGCGGGCGATGAAGCTGACGATCGGGACCGGCCGGGCGCCCAACCCGCCCTCGACGAAGTTCGTGACCTTCTGGACCTCGCGGGAGACGAACGCCTGGTCGCCCATGTTGTTCGCGAGCCAGAGGATCAGCTCGTCGAGGAAGAGAATGACCGCGTCGTAGCCGAGGTCCTTCGCGTGCCGGGCGATCTCGGTGAGGCCGGCGTCCAGCGAGACGAAGCCCTCGGCGTCCTCGCGCAGGTCGCGGAAGGTGTTCGCGAACCAGGTCGACAGCAAGTCGGAGACCAGTTGGCGGCGGATGGCCGTGTCCTGGGCGCCCGGCGCGAGGGCCGCGTCCAGCTCGGCCGCGGTCCAGGAGGCGTCGTCGCCCCAGTCGTCCTCGTCACCGCTTCCGGAGCCCGCGTGGTTCAGCTCGACGAGGAAGGTGGCGTCGCCGACTCTGGCCCGCACGTTGCGGGCCTCGTCTAGCAACGCCTCGGCGCGGTGCACCGCCGGGATCGGCGCGTCCGGGTGCATGGCGCGCAGCTGGTCGGCGTAGCCGCCGAGGACCCGCTGCTCGATCGACTTCGCGCCGAGCATGTGGAACGGGACGAGCAGGAACTTCTTGCCGGCCAGGTCAGCGTCGTGCTTGCCGAGGACGTCGGTCAGCCGGTCGTCGAAGCTCCGGGCGGCCGGCTCGCCGCGCAACAGCGCGTGCAGCACCGCCATGAAGTGCGACTTGCCGGAGCCGAACGAGCCGTGCAGGTAGACGCCCTTCGACGCCCCGGTGCTCGCCGCCTGCGCGATCAGGCCAAGCGCCTCGTCGAAGTTGCCGACCAGCCGGTCGGTCAGCACGTAGTCCCGCATCGTCGCGGCGGCGTCGGTGACGCCCTCGGTGAGCTTGAGGACGAAGTCGCTGTCGGACGTCCGCTCCGGGATGTCGATGACCTCGCGCAGCAGCGGCAGGGGCGACGGGCTGGTCATGCGGCACCTCTGCTGGTCATGCGAACGGTCTGGTCGTGCGGGTGCTGGCGGGGCGGTGCCGCGATGCGCGACATCGGGCGGGCCTGTGCGAACGGGCACCTCGCGGCCGGCGCGGACCGGGGTGTCGCCCGCGTTCGGATAGTACGGGCGGGGTCCGTCACTTCGTGGCCCTCCGGCCCCGGGCGGCCGCCTGCGGACGCCAGTCGGCCAGGGCGTCGGCGGTGAGGTTGTGGCGGCCCATCGCGTCGGCGAGGAAGGCGTCATAGACCTCGGCCGGGGAGCCGTCGTAGAGCGGGTCGACCTCGTTGTGCCACTGACGGACCCAGGGCATCACCTCACGCAGGCCGGCGAGCAGCGGGGTGAGCCGTGCGGCGCCCCAGCCGTCGTTGTCCTGACGCTCGACGATCAGCGTCGCCAGCGCCTGGGCCTGCTCGCGGTGGTCCCAGCCGGCCCAGCCGACCAGCAGCGTCGGGTCGTTGTCAGGGCTGGCCGGCTGGTAGGAGATAAACCGTTCTTTGGGGACGTCCAACTTGCCGCGGGCCTTCCAGTAGCTTGCCTTGCGGAAGTCGGCCTGGGCGTACTTCGGCGGGAGCGGAATGCTGTCGCGGATCTTCTTCGCGGCTTCGGGGGTGGGTGTGGTGTCTTCGGCGCGTTGCTGCTCCCAGACCGACTCCCAGTCGGCGCGTTTCTCCAGGCCCGAGTCCTTGTACCGCAGGGATGCCAGGAACGGGACGTGCTCGTTCTCGACCAGGTCGTCGACGACCTTGGACAGGTTCTCGCCGGGCTTGTAGATCTCGGCGACAGCGACGAAGTCAGCCTCGGCGGCCAACTCGTCGGCCAGGCGGCCGGTGGTCCAGAGGCGCGGCTGAACCATGCCGTCGACGTCGGCGAACCACAGCTCGCGGGCCTCCAGCCGGTCGAGGAGCCACTCCCTGAGCGCAGCGTCCTGCAGCTTGTCCCAGCCCTCGGTCGCCCAACGGCGCTTGTACTCAGGCCGCTCGATCAGCCCGATGTTCTTGTCCGCCTCGATGACAGCGATCCGTTTCTCCACCAGAGTCCGGTATTCAGCGGGCCAGTGCGCGGGCGGTTCGAAAATCTGGGTGGAACCGTGCCGGGTGAACCACTCGGGCGTCTCCTCGCCGGCCGCGATCTTCCGCGCCAGCACGATCTCGAACGCCCGCTCCCCCAGCTTGATCTCGGGGACATCGGCCATCGGCAGCGTCAGTTCGTCAGCGAGCAGCCCGTACTGCCGGTAGACCTGCCAGTCCAGCTCCTCCTGCAACGCGATCATCCGTGCCCGCGTCGACTCCCATTCATTACGGGCCGTACGCAACAATGGGCGGGCAGGTGGACCTGCTGCGGCAACTGCCTGCGGGAACACCATCGTCAGGTTTCGCGCGAGGCGATCTAGCTCGCGAGCCAACGGGAGAGGGCATTGAGCTGATAGCGGAAGATTCTCAAGGTTAGCACCTGTCACCTCGTAGAAATTTTCCCACGGGGTGGCCGTTCGTCTGGCACCGGTCGCGTCAGCGGTACTTCCCAAATTGTGAGATACCTGCTTCAGCCAGAAGCAGGCCGTCGAGCTATTGAGTATACCGACAAGAGAAAGTCGTGCGTCAGCTCCCGAGCTGCCTGGAAGTACTATTACTGGAACATGCTGGTTATAGGTGTAGCCGTCGTGCCCGTAGGAGGCGTGGTTCAGACTCGCAATCTTTGGACAGGCAATTATATCTGGCGCGCTATTGCGTGCCGCCACCCAGCGATACCATGCCCACCACGGCGTACCGAGGTCGAGCCTGGTCCTTCCAGAGAAGTCAGTCAGTCGTCCAACAATTTGTTTATACTTCCATAGATGGCGCACCCAGTCGGACGACGAGGCGATTGGAATGAGGCTGCCGTCAGAAGTGTATGGTGTAATCGCATACAGGGTGGGCGATGTGCGCCAGTCGCGGACGTCTTCACCCGTCACGACAGGCCGAACAAGTGCTTGAGGGGTGCGGAACCTCGCGTGCCAGCTAGCGGGCAGGTAATATGCCTCGTCAACGCCAGAAAAGCCGGCAAATCCAATGTCGCCAAGGATTTCATCCTTGAGTTTCCGGTGCCCCTCGGCGCCAAGTCTGTCCATGATCGCACCGACGTCGCCGACGGAAAGCGTCCAAGGGTGGCTCGATAGTACGTCGCGGTCAACGTCGGCGGTGGCAACCCAGTCATTGCTGCTGCCGTCCACGCTATTGACAATCGCCCGCCAGACGGCTCCCTGACTTGGATCGTCGGGAATTGATGGCTCTCCGCGTACGCTGAGAATCATCCGAACGGTTTTTATGCGCTTCCGCTGATTGCGGCGACCCGCAAGAATAACTGTTGTTACGCCCGGACCTGGAATATATGCTCCGGACGTATCAATAAGGTGCGTTAGCTCAACGACGCGAGCGAAGAAGTTCTCGATCAACTTCTTGCCGAATTCGCGCCTCATGAAAGAATTTGCTGTAATCTGGCCGACGCGTCCAGCGCCGACTCCATCTCCGTCCGATTGCCGTGCCAGCTCGAAAAAGCGTTGCGCAAAGGGTACTGAGAGGGTGTAACGTCCAGCGCAGGAGCTATAGAGATCGCGGTACAGTGCGTTTAGCTTCTTGTCTCTGACGGTGAAATATGGAGGATTTCCAACGACCGCGTGGTAGCGGCCTTCCTCAAGGATACCGAGGTGATCGGCGAGATCCTCGGTGGCGTAGGCGAACTCGGCGAGTTCGTCTCGCTCCTCGCCGAAGAGGTCGAGCTGGCGGTTCTTCAGCAACGAGTCACCCACAGCCACGTGTAGCGGGAACGTGTAGCCGGCCGCCGCGTCAAGTGTTGTCAAGCCGGCGACACGCAGCGCCTCGATAGTCAGTCGGAACTTGGCGATGGCCGCCGCGTACGGGTTGATGTCCACGCCGTGGACCGCGTCCAGCGCCAGCTGGACCCGTTCGAAGACGTCCCGGTCGGGAGAGTTCTTCTCCCACTCGGCGAGCAGCCGGCGGAACGCGCCCAGCAGGAAGTGGCCCGAGCCGCACGTCGGGTCAATTAGTTTGACGACGTCGTATCCGAACTCGTCGATGGCTGGTGTCAGGGTCAGGTCGAGGATGAACTCCTCGACGAACTCCGGGGTCTGGAGCAGGGCGTACTTCTTGCGGACGTCCTCGGAGAGGTCCTGGTAGAGGTCGCCGAGGAAGCGGGTGTCCCAGGCGTCGTCGGTGAAGTCGTGGACCAGGGTGCCGGCCTCGGTGCGCCGCCGCCAGAAGGCGAGGAGGTTCTTGGCCGCGTCGTGGGTGGGTGGGATCTGGAACAGCGCGTTGTGCCGCTGGTCGAACAGGCCCGCGCCGACCGGGACCTTCGCTATCTCATCGAAGGACTTCCGCAGCCAGTCGCGCGCCGTCTTCTCGGGTTGGCGCCGGTAGAAGTCCTCGGTCCGCTCCTCGGCCAGTGTCAGGCGTGCTGTCGTTGGGCCGGCGAGGAACGGGTCGCCGATCAGGCCGTTGTCCTCGCAAAACCGGACGAAGACCGTTCCCAGAACCCAAGCGACCGCCGCCTGGGTGACCCTCTCGCCGAGCCACGCCGACCACGTCGCTGCCGTCCGGCCGACCTTGAACGCACGGTCGTACTCAGCCCGAAGCCGCGTCCCGACCTCGGCCACCTCGTCGACCTGAGCGCGTAGATCCTTCTCAAGGTCCTTCACCTGCCGCTGGGCGTCCTTCAGCAGCGCCACCCGGTCGATCATGAACGTCTCCCCACCCACGCAGCGAACATCAGCAGCTTCCCAGCGATCAGGATGCTTTCCCAGCGAGGTCCGGCTCGTCGTCGGACCGGTGCCGGTTGATCACCCACGCGTCCGGCAGTGCTACCCACTCGCTTCCGGTCACGAGCTGGACGAGGGTGCCGTCGAGGCGCGGAGGCTGGGTCGGCTCAGTCGTCGGGCACAGCACCCAGACGGCCCGGCCGCCCGCGCGGGCCCGCTCGGCGAGCGTGAACAGCAGGTCCATCCCACGGCCGTCGTAGCGGCCGAAGACGCCGGCGTCGTGCAGCAGCAGCGGTGCCGGCCCGTGCGGCCCGGTCCGGCCGGCGGCGGCATCGACCAGCTCGGCGAGCAGCGGCGCGGCCCGATCCCAGGCCGTTCGCACCAACTCGGTGAGGTTGCCGGCTGCGCGGCTGCCCGGCTCGGCGACGTCGGCGCGCAGGACCGTCGCCCAGGTCGGCTTGGGCCGCGGGTCGACCTCGGCGTGCAGCGCGTCGAGGAACACGGCGGCGACGTCGATCGGTTCGGCGGCGAACCGGTGAGGCTGGGCCAGCTCCGCGCGGGCGAGCAGATAGTGGTTGCGCCGGACGGTGAGCGCCCGGAAACCGCCGGATTCAGCGGCGGCGACGAGTCGCTGCTCGGTACGCGCCGCGTCCGCCAGGTCGGGGCTGTCGAACACCCGCCGCGCCGGGCGGCTGCCCAGGTCGGTGGGCTCGCGGACCGGCGTTGCCCGGGAGCCTCCGAGCCCGGTCGAGGTCAACAGGCTGTTGGGCGGGACGTAGCCGTCGCGGGCCGCGTTCCACTCAAGGACGAACCCGGCATCCGCCAGCGGGCGGTCGAGCGCCGGGTGCGCCGGCAGCTCGGTCGTCAGCCCGGGGAAACGGGCCGTCACCCGTTCGTGGATGACAGCCACCTCCAGCAGTGGCCGGTCGGGGCGCTCATCCAGTCCGGCGGGCGGCGCCGGCATCACAGCCTGTCGGGGCGGCGGCACGCCGGCCTGCGCCAGGCGCAGCGCCCGGACCAGGCCCAGGTCCCGCGGGTAGATCTCCAGGCGAGCGTTGGCAGCGGCGTTGCGGGACGCGGCGGCGGCGAGCCGGACGAGGCGCTGCTCGTCGAGCGCCGGCAGTCCGGCCCGCCCCTCGGCCGCTGCCGGGTCGGTGTCGGCCAGGCCGGCGTCGTCGGTGTCGCCCGCTGCCGGCGCGGCGCCGACGGCGGCGAGCTCCCGCAGCACGGTCGCCGGAGCTGGGAGCTCCTCGGCCTTCGCTAGCCGGTCGGCGGCCTTACCGAGGGCGATCGCGTAGTCGAACAGTGCCGGCGCGGCGGGGGTGAGCGGGCCGTCATCCTCCGCAGCTTCCAGCGCGACCAGTGTCCGCTCGTAGAACTTCCGGCGGGCGAGGGTGGGCTCGCTGTCCAGGTCGACGGTCTCCAACGCGGCGCGAACCGCGGCGCCCGCCAGCGCCCGGCGTTCGGCCGGCGGGCGACGACTGCCATGGCGGGCAAGGACGGCGGTCGTCAGCTCGTCAAAGCCCATCACCCGGCCGGCGTCGCCGAGGATCTCGACCAGCTCGTCGCGGACCGAGCGGACCGCCTCGTCGGCATGCCAAGTCTTGCGGCGCGCGGTCAGCACCTGGGCGATCCGGCCTGATGTCACCCCGACCCGCTCGGCGATCTGCTGCTGTGGCGCCCACAGTGGCACGTCTGGCAGCCGTCCGGCGTCGTCGGGCAGGCCGAGCAGCAGGCGGGTCGCCTCCCGCTCGGTGGCGTTGCGGCCGCCGGCCAGGGCGCGAGGGAGCAGCCGGCCGGCGACGTCCTCGACGGGCATACGGGCGTAGTCCGGCTTTGCCGCAGGCGTCTGCGCAGCCGGCGTCTCCTGCTGGGCCGGGTCTGGCTGGGCGGCCGTCGCGGCGGACGGGGTCCCAGCCGGGGCCGCGGCGAGGGAGCGGCGCCACTGGCGGATCCTGGACTGCAGCTCCTGGCGGGTCTTCGCGCCGGTACCGGGCAGGCTGATGATCTCCTTGGAGCCCAGCGTGAGCAGGTCGCCGACGGTCGTCGCGTTCAGCCGGTGCGCCGCCGAGACGGCCCGCGGCGACAGCCCTGCCGCATCCAGCGGGGTGTCGCTCGTCGCCGCCGCCGCAGCCGCGTCGCGGGCCCTGCGTGCGGTCTCCTCGTCGGCCATGGCCACACCTGCCGACGACCCGGGGGTGACGACGACCGACTCGCTCTCCGTCAGTCTCGCGCCGTCGCTTGCCGCTGGATGCGCGGTGACCGCCGGCGGGGTCGAGTCGGCGGCGCGGAAGACGGCCTGCCAGGCGTCGCGCATGTCCTTCAGCGACGCGAAGCGCCTGGTGGCGTCCCGGTCGAGCGTGCGCAGGAAGAAGGATGTGAGACCGGCGCGGATTGCCGGGTCGAACGCTTCCGTCGCCACCGTCGGCGGGCCCTGCGTGAACCGCGCTTCGGCCGATCCATCGCCCCACAGCGGCAGCTCGCCGGAGGCCATCTCATGCAGGGTGACCGCCAGCGCGTAGCGCTCGGCATGGTCGTCGTACGCGGTGCGAGTGCCAGCGCCGAGGAACGGGTCCAGATAGCGGGGCGTGCCGGCGGCGATGTCGCGCACCGAGTGGTTGGCCAGCGAGAAGTCGATGAGGACCAGCTGGTAGGTACGGTTCGGCCGGCGGCGGATGACGATGTTGTCCGGCTTCAGGTCCCGGTGGGCGACGCCCTCGCCGTCCAGGTAGTCGACCGCGCCGAACAGGTAGTCGCTGTAGGTCTCCAGCTCGTCGACCGAGAGCCGGCCCTCGCGCAGCTTGCGGGCGACGGTCTGCTCACCGGCGTGGTCGAGGACGAGCACCGCGCGCCCACCGATGACGAGCGTGTCGGGACGGGCCAGCCGGATCACCCGGGAGTCGCCGAGGCGGCCCAGCACCGACGCCTCGTGTTCCAGCCGCGCCGCCCGCTCGTCGGAGAGCGCGACCTTGAGGACCTCGTAGCGGTTGGTCTTCTCGTTGTGCGCGAGGAACGCCCGGCTCGTCGAGCCGGTGCCGAGCCGTTCCCTGATCCGCCACTCGCCGCCGACCAGGTCGCCGTGCTGGGCCTCCAGCGGGTCGGGCTCCGGCTCGTCCTGTCCCGCGACGGGCTGTTCCGCCGGCGTGCTGTCACCGGCCGCCACGGCAGGTTCGGGCCTGGTGAACTCCTCCTCGACGAGCCCCAACAAGTCGAGGAACTCGCCAACGGTCGCGGGCCTGTCATCGGGCAGCGGACGGGTGGCCTCCGCGACCAGCTCGTTCGCCATCTCGGAGAGCGAGTCGACAACCTCGGCCGGATTCAGACCGCCGGACTGTTCTAAGCGGGCCTTCAGCGCGTTGGGGCTGTCCGCGGGCGGCTGGCCAGTGAGGATCAGGTAGGCCAGCGCGCCCAGGCCGAAGACGTCGATACCGACCGGGTCCGGGAAGGGAGCGCCGATCTCGGGCGCCAGGTAGCCGGCGGTGGCCACCTCCAGATGCGGCAGGAACCGGGCCGCCGGCTCGACGGCCAGCGCCATCGACGTCTTCGTCATCGCGCCGGTCAGAACGCCCGTGCTCGAGCCGGCGTCGCGGGCCGCGGCCTGCCAGTCACTGATCACGAGCCTGGGAGCAAGCCAGCCCTGCTCGCCGGCGCTCCGCCGGCCCGAGGGCACGACCAGCACGCTGCGGGCCGCCAACGCCCGGTGGTAAAGGTGGCGGCCGTGCGCGTAGGCGACTGCCTCCGCCAGCTGGCGGATCATGTCAAGTCGGGTTCCGGCGTCCAGGCGGTCGCCGTAGCGGTCGAGGTACTGGTCGAGGCGCAGCTCGTCCGGCCGGTGCCGGAAGATCAGCGCCGGGCCGGCCTCGTGGCTCTCCAAACCGTCGACCTGGACGATCCCCGGATGGTTGATCCCGTGCAGCACCAGGAACTCGCGCCGGGCCACCGCCTCCCGGCTCGCCCGCTCGGCCTCGCCCGCGGCCCGCTCGACGAGGTAGATCCGCACCCGGCGGCGCTCGGAGGCCACCTGGGTGTGGGCGGCGTGGTAGTCCTGCCAGGTCGGGCCCGAGTCGAACGCCGGGAACTCCAGCTGCCAGGAGCCGACCCGCTGATGGCGGCGGCTCCGTGCGATCCCGGCGGCGGGAAGTAGCTTCGCCAGCGCCTTCGACACCTCAGGGGTGACCCGGTATCGCTCGTCGCGCAGCGGCGCGTCCAGCAGGCCGGACCAGATCGACGGAAGTGTCACGCCACCGCCGGGGCGAGCCTTTGGTGCCGCGGCCGCGCCGGAGGACTGGCCGGCTTGGGCCGCGGCCTGCTCGGGGCCGAAGATCCAGTGCAGCTGGTGGTCGGGGAACTCGACCCGCAGCGTCGGGTTCGACAGGAAGACCGCCGGCTGGATGAACGGGATCCGTACCCGGCTCTGGCCCGGCGTGCGGGCGGCGTTCTCCAGCAGGGAACGCAGCTCCTTGGACTTCTGGTTCGCCAGGTGCAGCGGGTTGTCGAAGATCCGCGGCTCGCCGGAGGAGCGGTGCTGGGTCCAGTTCGACCCGGACGCGGTCAGCCGGCCGGCCAGGCTCTTGATCTCGATGAGGTAGACCCCGCCGCGGGCCACGACCAGCAGGTCGACCTCGCGGATGTGGCCTGTCGTCGCTGTGAAGGTGAAGTTCGACCAGGCCCGGTACGGCTCGGCGTCCGGCAGCAGCTTCCGAACCTGCTCCAACGCCTCCCGCTCATGCGGAAACTGCGACGGCGTGACCGTCTCCCACCGGCCCTCGCCTTCGCGCACGCCGACTCCCCGTCGTCCCCGCGACGTCCGCCCTCAGACGTCGCGCCCCCTTTTGCCCAGCACGCGACACTAGCCCACCGTGCTTGCCGAGGTAGATGCCGCCCTTGATCGTAGCCGTCCTGCTCCGAACTTTTGCTCCGCTGCTCCGCCATCCTGTAGATCCAGTTCGTTCCCGGGGGGCGTCCAAGCGGTGAAGCTGCGGCGTCGGAGTCGGACCTGCGTGCCGCGCCAATCCTGGTGAACGAACTGAATGCAGCAATTCGGGCTATATGCGTGTGATGTTCTCCCGCGAGTATTCGAGCTGGAATGTGCGGATGTGATCGTCATCGTCGACGAATGGCAATATGTGACCGTACTCGCTCGCAGCGGGCGACCAGTAGATCGTGATTCTGTTCAGAAGGCTGCGCTTGACCGTGATGGCGCGACGCCGGATCTCCTCGTCATCGTGAAGAATCCAGCTCTCGATCTGCTCGGGTAGCGTGAACGTCATCACGTAGGCCTTTGGCGCGTCCTGGGGACGTAGCTGCCAGAGATGGCGGCCGTCCGTTTCCTCACGGTCGCGCCGAAGCCATATGCGGTGTGCGGGGTGTGTCAGAGTGTACTGGATGAAGCGGTCCAGATTGTCCGTCACGAGACCCAGCACGAACGGCGCTTCCGGGAAAGCAAGGACGAGCCCCAGTGACCCGCCGTGTTGCAGTTGCCGGACGAGAGAACGCAGCGCGTCCTGAATGGAGGAATCGAGTTCTTGCCCCGCGCTCCTGTGGCCACTGACGTTCAGGTGGTCCCGCATGTACCTGCGGATGTCGCGGACCTTGGGCTGCTTCTCTTTCGGTAGCCGCTTGCTAACGATGTCGACGGCCTGGGCGGCCCCAGTGATCGCGGTGCGAAGGGGCATAAAAGCGGGAACCGAAAGATCCACCAGCGAGATCTGGTGTGCGAGAGCGTAGTCGATGGCCGTGGCGGCGAACCCGCTGGTGGAGAAGATCGCGTACGAATAGTGGTAGCGCGACCTGACCCGGCGACCACCGTTTCCAGGAGTCAACTTGTCCTTGGGGCCCTTGGGGCTGGTGGCCACGACGTTCTCGTTGATGTCGTGGACCACTCCGTGCCCGTTGCGCACGACCGGCATGCGAATCGGGCGCGCCTGGAACTTGGCCTCGACGAATAGTCTGATCGGCAGGGAGAACGGAGGGACGTACCGAAACTGGCCGAGCACGTCGGCCTGGTGCCACGCGCCCCGGCCGCGGATGAAGAGGTCCGAGATGGGTTGGGCTGCGAGAGCACCTCCCGGTCATCGTCGGCAGAGAGCAGCTCGTATCCGCTGGAGCGCAGCATCGATGCGAGACACTCTTCGAGCAGGTAGCCGCAGAGCGAGGTCACCGGGATCACGGGTTACGGCCTTTCCGCGGACGCAGCAGTCGCCGGTCCGGACAGTCGGGGTCTCAAACGAGGTCGATCCTCGCGCACGGGACGCCAGGTGGTGTGGTCGGGGCGTGGCCGGTGTGCCAGATGGCAATGGCCGCGCTCGCCGTGGTGGTGATACGGGCCGTTGGGGGGTCGCCGCGGGGCCGCACTCTGGCGTCTTTTGACGCCGTCCGAGGGCGATGGCCTTTCCAGGGCCGGGACCTGAGGCGAGGGCCGTGCGGATGGCCTCGGCGAGGCTTTGCGGGTGTCGTTGGCGGTGACCGAGTCTGGGGCGATGTCCTCGGCGGTGATAGTCCGGATGGCCTTGGCGGTGACTCTGGTGCTCATCGTCCATACCTGTGCGGCGCCGCGCGCCGTTCGTCGACAGACAGGTTCCGGCTTACCGGCGCTCGACTGGCCCTCAGATGGAGGTCCCAGGACGGCTGGCGTGGCAGGGCCTGGCGACCGGCGGGCACGACGCGGCGCCGGTCGGGTCGGGCAGACGAGGAGGTGGCCGGGATGGCTGAGCTTGATGAGGACGCGGAGCGGCTGTGGACGGTGCCGGAACTGGCGCGGTTCCTGCGGGTTCCGATGAGCACGGTCTACAAGTGGCGGACGACCGGGGACGGGCCGCGGGGCATCCGAGTCGGCCGCTACGTCCGTTACCGAGAGCGAGATGTCGCCGCGTGGCTCGCCACCCACCAAGATGTGATGTAACTCACAAAACGACCAAATCGGCTGCGGGTGCGGGGCCCGGGAAGACGCCCAGCGGCGGCCGACTCGGTCACCGCTCATGGTTCCCAAAGAGCGGGGTTTCCGCGGGACGATCTTGCAGGCAAGATCGTCCCGACATGGAAAAAGCCCTGCGTAGCAGGGCTTACGGGTGCGCCGCCAGGGACTCGAACCCCGAACCCGCGGATTAAGAGTCCGCTGCTCTGCCATTGAGCTAGCGGCGCATGCTTCCTGAGGTCTTGCGCGTACTTGGGTCCTACTGGTGTCGAGCAGGTTACCCCCGCGTCGACGTAGCAGACTCTACCAGCTCGCCGAGGGGTTGGTCGGGGCGGGGGCACCCGGAACCCGCAACGACGGCCACCCAGTCCGTGCGGGTTCGCCACGATTCGTCACGGGACCCACAATCACGGAACACAGCAGCTCAAGCACCGTCCGCGCCCGCTCATCTGGCGGCGCTCCCGCCTTGGTGCGCCCTCGGAGCGCGGTCGCGGTGAGTGGGCGGACCTGGGGCTGAACCGCCGCTGACGGCACAGTCGCATCTGTGGGTGGGACCTGGCTCGAGGCCGGTCACGCCGTCTCGCCGTCTCGCCGTCCATCGCGTCGTCGTGGTCCGGGCCGGCGTCGTCCCCCGTCCGTGTCATCCTCGTCCGTGTCGTCCCGTTCGGCCTGGTCCTGGTCACCATCGAACCAGCGGCCGAGCTTGGCCACGGTGTCGCGCGGGTCTCGCGCGCATGACGTGGGTGCGGGTGCTCATGGCTGGCGTGATCCTGCAGTGGTCGAGCAGCTCCATGACGGTCCGGGCCGGGACGCCCTTGAAGAGCATCGACGCGAAGGCATGACGCAGGTCGTGGTCGGAAGCTTGCTCGGCATCGTGATCGGCGTGGTAGCGCAGGGGACGCAGGCGCGACGCGGTCGGCGCTGGGAGCGGGATGAGTCGTTCACAGCGGAGAAGCGCGTTGTCTACGCACGGTTTCTTCGGGCGATCAGCGCGAGCTACGCCCAGGCGATCGTCGGGCAGCGTGAGCGGTCCGAGGACGGCAATCTGCATGCCGCGACTGCCGAAATCGAGCTGCTGCGCGGTCCGCGCGTTGCGGCAGCTGCCCGGTATCTCAGGGACAGTGAGATCGACGCTCACTCATGGATAGCCGCCCGCGCGGTTGACGAAAGCGGCGTCGTGCCCGCCGTCAATGTGCGGCGGCTCGCGTCGGTTGAGATCTTCAAGGCAGATCTGAAATCCAGCTGGTGTGCGGCCGGTCCGATCGCTGCCGCGGCTTGCTGGCTGTCGTGACCAACTGCTGTTGCCCGAACTCGCGGATGATCAGGATCCGTCCGGATTCAGCCGCTTTTGATCTCAGGTCGTAATCCGCGCCTTTTGGCGGCATCGGTACTGGACGTCGGCGATGGCATAGGGGCGCCGCGGGTGGCGAGGGTAGACGGCCGCAGGATGTCGGTCAGGGCTTACTCGTCGCCGGGCTTCTTCCATAGCACGTAGCTGAATTTCAATTTTCCGAAATCATAACTCACGTATTCTACGGCGCCGTAGCGCCCCTCGGATGTGTGGACGCACCAGATGCTGCCAGGGTTATCATAGGTCAGATGGGCGGTCCATATCTGGGGTGGTAACGACACGCATTCAGCCAACGTCGGCGATCCGGACCCGTGCCACACCGCGGCGACAGTACCGTTGAACCATTGGAGAATATCCCAGGAACTTGGGCCGATCTCGGCCAGACTGTGCGGTACGTTGGTACTGCCCATGTCCATGTTCAGGTTGTCGGCCGCCCCAAACTGCCCACTGTGATACCCGACCTGGCCGGCGCTCGGATCTTCTATGGCGATCCTTGAGTCTGTGCCCGGTGCGGCCGTGAGGGTTATCTCGCCGGGAGCGATTTCCTCGACGAAACTGCCATTCATCGCGATCTGTAGATGATGGCTCGTTGTGATCCTGAATATACTGGCCTCGACCTGGCCGTTGATGGTCTGCTTGACGATCAGCAGGATCGACATTTCGCCAGAGGCGGAGGTCGCGGCGGCAGGGGACTGCGCAGCGGTGATCGCCTTCTCCAACGCGCCGAGCGCGTACCCACCACCGATCCTCACGATCTCCCCTACACCCGGGAAGGCCGCATCGACGGCGTCGGATGCGATCGATACCAGCTGATTGCCGACCACGTCCAAGATGATGGGCGCGAGGGCGTGCCCCGACGAGCTCGATGTGAGGACGTCTGGAGCTGAGCAGGCTGGTGCGGCGACCGTCAGCGCGACGGCGGCACAGGTCAACCTGGCTAACTGAGATATCCGACGGGGTACCGGCACATCCTCCCCCAGGAGGAAACCCGCAGGCTCCCTCAAGATGCTTGCTTTCCAGCGGCCGGACCTCGCCCACCGGTGCCCAGTCGCGACACCGACCGCCGAGACGAACGTGAATCTCGACCAGCCCCGGAGAAACCAGATCACCTGCCGGGCGCAAAATACCATCCGTCTAGGAGCGGCGCTCCGCCTTTCGCTGGTCTTCACACGCGTGTGTCCCGGAAGGTGCCGCGCTGGTCTCGTGATCTGGCAGTCGGTGCGCAGCTGGTGACCAACTGCGAGCGGCCCAAGCGTCGAACAAGCGGGTGGGGTGCGACGGGACGATTAAGGGCGTTGACCGGGGTGAACAGTAGGTAGGGATCACGGCGGCATGCTGTCGACAGCGGCGTTCCTGCTCGTGTGCACGCTTCTCGGCGTCGTCGGACTGGGTCGCCGGCCTGGCGAGAAGGATGGTGAGAATCGCGGTCCTATGCCACCAGCTCGTGATGCTGCGCCGCCAGCTAGTGCCACCTCCGGCAAGGTTCGCCCGTTTCGGCGTTCCATGATCGCCGCTTCGGCCCTCCGGTGGTCGTTGCCGGGTCTGTTTCGCAGCCACCAGAGGGCGAAAACAGCGATCAAGGTCACGGGCAGACGTTGGCGGTCGCGGCACTAGTCGGTGGTTGGCGGTCCGGTCTGGTGCTGGTTGAGGAGGGTGTCGACTTCGCGGTCCTCGATGTGCTGCCGGGTGTTCAGACAGCCGACGGCAGCCCGGCCGGGACGGTGCCCCGGCCGGGACGGTGCCCCGGCCGGGACGAGACCGGGGTCAGGTAGCCGAGTGCCAGCGGCGGCGTAGGGCGAAGGCGGCGGACTTGGGCCGGCGGTCGCGGGTGAAGACGCCCTTCTTGTTGCCGTCGACCCGCATGATGCCGGGCTTGGTGGCGAAGTCGGCGAAGTTCCACACGTGTTCGCCGACGACGGCGTCGACGCGGTCGAAGACGCGGTGGTTCATCTCCAGGTACTCGACCTGGTATTCCTCGCTCCACGGTGCCGCCGGCACGGTGTGCAGCCCGGCGACGGTGTCGGCGCCGTACTCGGTGACGATGATGGGCCTGCCATGGGCCGCCCACGCCTCAAGCTCGGCCTGCCAGTTGGACTCGGCGCCGGCCAGGTCGCCGGTGTTCAGGTACCAGCCCCAGTAGCGGTTGAGCATGATGACATCGGCCAGCGGCCTGAGCAGGTCCCTGTCCGGCGTCGCGAGCAGCATGTTGACGTAGCCGACCGGCCGGGTGGGGTCGAGCTTGCGGGTCAGGGCGAACAACGGCTCGAAGTACTCCACCGATGCGGGCGTGGTCGACTCCGGCTCGTTCGCGACGCACCACAGCACGACGCTGGGGTGGTTCTTGTCCCGGGTCACGAGTTCGCGGATCGCCTGGGCGTGGATCTCACGGCTGGCGTCGTTGATGGTCTCGGGCGAGAAGGTCGGGAACGACTGCCCGCCGCCGACGATGCCGCCGGCGATGGCCGTGTTCTGGCCGACGGCGGCGGTCTCGTCGATGACGACGAAGCCATGCCGGTCGGCGTAGTCGAGAACCTCCTCGGCATAGGGGTAGTGCGACGTGCGGAACGAGTTGGCGCCGGTCCACTCCATCAGCGCGAAGTCGTGCACCATGAAGACGTCGTCGTGGCCCTTGCCACGGACGGGCAGGTCCTCGTGCCGGCCGAACCCGGTGAAGTAGAACGGCTCCCCGTTGATGAGGAACTTCGTTCCCCGGACCTCCACGGTGCGCACGCCGACAGGCAGCGAGTAGGCGTCGACCACCTCGGCGCCGTCGACGACCTCCAGGAGCAGGTCGTACAGGTACCCCTCGCCGGGCCGCCACGGGTGGACGTCGGCCACGGTGAGGACCCCCGCCGTCCCGGTGGCCCTGGCCACCGCGGTTCCCTCGGCGTCGGTCAGCACCGCGCGGACGGCCAGATCGTCACCACCCGTGACGTCGACCCGATAGTCGACGGTGCCTTCGGTTCCCGCCAGCGCGGTCACGACGGTGACGTCGCTGAGGTGGGCCCGCGGGGTGCTGTAGAGCCAGACGGGGCGGTGCAGACCGGCGTAGTTGAAGAAGTCGTGGAAGTAGATCTGCTGTCTGCCGGTGGCGGTGTCCTGGACGATGCCCGGAGGGACGGACTGCCAGGTCAGCTCGTTGTTGACCACCACCGTCACCCGGATCTCGGCGCCCGGCCGTGCCACCTCGGTGATGTCGGCCTCGAAGGGGGTGTAGCCGCCCTCGTGCCGGGCGACCTCGACCTCGTCGACCCAGACCACGGCACGGTGGGTGACCGCGTCGAACCGCAGCACCACACGCTGCCCGGCCCAGCCGCGGGGCACGCGCACCGTCGTCTGGTACCAGGCGTCGCCGACGTGGTCACGGGTCGCGGCGTCGGCGAACACGTCGTTGTAGCTGGCCGGGACCGGGACCTCCCGCGCCTCGGCCAGCCGGCCGCGCCACCACCTGTCCGCGTGGCCACGTGCCTGCGGGTCGAGGCGGAACAGCCAGAGTCCCTCGACGCGACGGCGTTCACGGGTGGCACTGTCCTGCGGACGCAGCATCGGTGTCCTCCTGCGATGGATGCCTGGAGCCGTGGTGAGCGCACTGTCCGTGTCGAATCCCGCCGGGGCAGGCATCCGACCGGTTCGCGGTGACGCCTGCGCAGTAGGTCACACGGCGGTGAGATGTGGCAATCGGTTGCCGTGAGTTGCCGCCCTCGTTTCGAGGGAGCGCGCATCTGACCAGGCTTCAGCCGAGAACCGGTTGCAGTTTGGGTTCGCGGGCGCCTACCGTTGCCGCCTCGGACCGCTGCTGAAGGGAACGCGCGATGGCTGGGCCGGTGGTCAGGGCGGTGCGGCAGACGACATTGGCCTCGGAGGCGATGGCGCGCACGGACCGGGTCGCGGGGGGAGGAGTGGCGCTGGCGCCCCGCATGGTGACCATCTACGACGTGGCTCGGCAGGCTGGTGTCGCTCCCTCGACCGTCTCCCGGGCCTTCTCCCGTCCGGGGCGGGTGAACGCGGCGACCGCCGAGCGCATCAGACGGGTCGCCGACGACCTCGGCTACCGGGCGAACCCGGTCGCCAGGGCTCTGTCCACCGCCCGCACCAACATGATCGCTGTGGTCATCCTGGACATCGCGAACCCGTTCTTCGCCGAGATCGTCCGCGGAGCGCAGGCCGCGGCTGCCGCGGCGGGGTACACGGTCCTGCTGGCCGACGCCCAGGAGTCCGACCGCCTCGAGCGCTCAGCGTTGGAGCGCACCGTGACAGCGGTCGACGGGATCGTCCTCGCCGGTTCGCGCATGTCCGACTCGGCGATTCGGATGATCTCCAAGCAGAAGCCGGTAGTGGTGCTGAACCGGGCCGTCGTCGACGCCCCGTGCGTCGTGACCGACAACCCGCGCGGCGCCCGGCTGGCCCTGGAGCATCTCGCCGCCCTGGGGCACGAGCACGTGACCTATCTCGCCGGGCCGGAGGCGTCGTGGGCGGACGGGACGCGATGGCGGTCGTTGCGTGAGTCGGCCCCGGCGCTGTCGTTGCGGGTCCGGCGGATCGGTCCGTTCACCCCCGACGTGCCCGGCGGCGTCCAGGCCGCCGAGCAGTTCGCCGCGGCACCGACGTCCGCCGTGGTCGCCTACAACGACCAGCTGGCGATCGGCCTCGTCCGGGGCCTGGCCGCCCGCGGGATCCGGGTGCCCGGCGACGTCAGCCTGATCGGCTTTGACAACATCGCCGCAGCCGAGCTTGTCACCCCGGGGCTGACGACGGTGGCCGCCCCCCTCTACGCCCAGGGAGCCACGGCGACCCGGCACGTGCTCGCGATGATCGAGGGTGGACGGGGGCACACCGGGGCCCCGGCGGTGCTACCCGTGCGGCTGGTGGTCCGCGACTCGACCGCCGAGCGCCACGGAGTGGGCCGGCCTCGGCCGGTGGGGGCCGCGGCCGCGCTGCCGATGGCCCGCTAGCGCGGCCTGAAGAGGATCTCGCCGGCAACGGGAACGTCGAACGTCTCTCGGGGTCCTTGCGGCCGAGACGGCAGCGCCGGGCTTGTCCCCGGGAGGGCGACAACAGGTGGCAATCCATTGCTGTCCGGTGTGGGCGCGCCGACGATGACCGCCATGTCAGCCTTTCCAGGTATGGCCCGGCACCCCGACCGGTTGCTGCCCGCGGAACCGGGTGTGCGCGTTATTGCCCGGCGGCTGTACGAGTCCGTCCGCGACTTACCGATCATTTCGCCGCACGGCCATGTCGATGCCGGGCTTCTGGCCGACAACCTGCCGTTCCCGGACCCGGCGGCGCTGTTCGTCACGCCTGACCACTACGTGACCCGCCTGCTGCACGCGAGCGGTGTGGCGCTGGACGACCTCGGCGTAGGGCGGGGCCCGCTGCCGCGGGACGAGTCCCGGCAGGTGTGGCGCCGGCTCTGCGAGAACCTGCCCGCCTTTCGCGGCACGGCGGTGCGGTATTGGCTCGAGTCGGAGCTCGCCGAGGTCTTCGGCGTCGACGAGCGGCCGTCCGCCAAGACCGCGGATGCGATCTACGACCAGGTCGTCGCCTGCCTGGCCATGGACACGTTCCGTCCGCGCGCGCTGTTCGAGCGGTTCGGTATCGAGGTGCTCGCGACGACGGACGATCCGTGCGACGACCTGGCGGCACATGCCGCACTGGCCGCCGACCCCTCGTTCACGGGCCGAGTGCTGCCAGCCTTCCGCCCGGACCGGTACCTGGAGTCCGCGCGGCCCGGGTGGGCGGCGGCGGTGGCCCGGCTCGGTGAGGTCGCCGGCGTCGACACGGGCAGCTATCGCGGCTGGGTGGCGGCGATGGAGCGGCGACGGGCCTACTTCGCCCGCCACGGCGCCACGTCCACCGACCACAGCCACGACGATGTCAGCACCGAGCCGCTCACGGCGGGCGAGGCGGAGCGTGTGTACCGGGCCGCGCTGGCCGGGTCCGCCACGCCGGCCCAGAGCGTCGCGCTGCGCCGGCACATGCTGCTGGAGATGGCGCGCATGTCGTGCGACGACGGGCTGGTCATGATGCTGCACCCGTCGGTGCGCCGTGGTCATCACGGGCCGACGCTCGCGGCTTTCGGCCCTGACACCGGTCATGACATCCCGGTGCGCGCCGAGTTCACTGACGCGCTGCGGCCGTTGCTGGAGCGGTTCGGGACCCATCCGAACCTACGCCTGGTGCTGTTCACCCTTGACGAGACGACGTTCTCCCGGGAGCTCGCCCCGCTGGCTGGCTTCTACCCGTCGGTCTACCTCGGCGCCCCCTGGTGGTTCCTGGACGCGCCCGACGCTGTGCTTCGTTTTCGCGCCGCGGTCACCGAGACCGCGGGGTTCACCCGCACCGCCGGTTTCATCGACGACGCCCGAGCCTTCTGCTCGATCCCGGTCCGCCACGACATGTCCCGGCGTCTCGACAGCGGCTTCCTGGCACGGCTCGTCGCCGAGCATCGTCTGGACGAGGACGAGGCACACGAGGTCGTTTCCGATCTGGTGACAGGTCGGCCGCGCGTGGTCTTCGGCCTGTGAGCCCGACAGCGCGGCCGCGCCGGTCCGGCCCGGCCGCGCCGGTCCGGATCGTGCACCTCGGCCTGGGAAGCTTCTTCCGCGCCCACCAGGCCTGGTACACCGACCGGGCAAGCGACGCGGCGGGCTGGGGCATCGCCGCGTTCACCGGCCGGCGCCCGGACGCCGCGGTGGCGCTGAGCGCGCAGGACGGCCTCTACACCCTTGTCACCCGCGGGGCGGAAGCCGACGAGTTCGCCGTCGTCCATTCGGTCTCGCGGGCCTACCCCGGCACCGACCACGAGGCGTGGCTCGACCACCTCGGCTCGCCCGACGTTCGGGTGGTCACCCTCACCATCACCGAGGCCGGCTACCTGGGCGACGCCGTCGGTGGTCTCGACACCGCCGACCCGCGGGTCGCCGCGGACATCGCGGCGCTGCGCGCCGATGCTCGGGCCCCGGTGATCTCGGCGCCGGCGCGCCTCGTGGCCGGCCTGCTGGCGCGGCGGTCCCGGGACGCCGGGCCGCTGACCCTCGTGCCCTGCGACAACGTGGCACGTGTCGGTTCCGTGCTGGCCGCCGTGGTGCGAGACCTGGCGGCCGCCGTGGACGCCGGCCTGGCGACCTGGATGGACGAGCAGATCCGGGTGGCGACGACGATGGTCGACCGGATCACCCCCCGGCCGGCCGAGGCCGATCGGCTGGCGGTGCTCGCCGCCACCGGAGTCGACGACCGTTGCCCCGTGGTGACGGAGCCGTTCACCCAATGGGTGCTGGCGGGGGAGTTCCCCGGCGGACGGCCCGCCTGGGAGAGCGCGGGAGCGATGTTCAGCGATGACGTCACCCCGTTCGAGGACCGCAAGCTCTGGCTCCTCAACGGGGCCCACTCGCTGCTGGCCTACGCCGGCCCGGCCCGGGGCCACTCCACCGTCGCCGAGGCGGTGGCGGACCCGGTCTGTCGCGCCTGGCTGGGGGAGTGGTGGGACGCCTGCGAGCCCTATCTGGCGCTACCGGCGGCGGAGGTGGCGGCCTACCGGGCGGCGCTGCTCGAGCGGTTCGCCAACCCGCGCATCCGCCACGAGCTGTCGCAGATCGCCGCCGACGGCTCGCGGAAGATTCCGGTCCGCATCCTGCCGGTGCTGCGACGCGAGCGCGAGCGGGGACGGCTGCCCAACGCCGCCGTCACCGCGCTCGCCGCCTGGGTGTCGCACCTGCGGGAAGCCGGCACGCCGGTCACCGATGTCGACGCCTCGCGCCTGGCCTCGCTGGCTACCGCCGGCCGCCTCGCGGACGCGGTGTCGAGGGTGCTCGCGGCCCTCGACCCGGCCCTGGCGGACGACGCCGAGCTGGTACGCGCGGTGCGTGTACGAGCCGCCGGCGTGCCGTGATCTTGGTTGCCGCCGGCGCGGGCACGGCCAACGCCCCGGCCACGACACATCACCCCGGGCGCGGGATTCCGCCGCCGGTCGAGGTCGCGTGCGCGGCGGCGGCCGGCCGCCACCGGCCGCCTGGGGCGGCTGGCGAGCGCGCAAGGCACCACGGGACCAGGACCACCACCGATCGAGAGGTGCTATGACCGCGACCAGCTTCACCGCCATGCCGTGGGACGGCTCCGGGTTCCACGCCGTAAGACGGCTGCCGATGCACGGGTTGCGGCGGCCGGCTGACGTCGAGCTCGACGGGGCGTGGGAGTTCCAGCTGCTGCCTAGCCCGACGGCACCGGTCGGTGACGTCTGGAAGACGGTGGACGTCCCCGGGCTCTGGACGATGTCCGAGACCGACGACCGGCCGCACTACACGAACGTCGCGATGCCGTTCGACGAGGTGCCGCCCCAGATTCCAGCGCGCAATCCGACCGGGGTCTACCGGCGCTCCTTCGCGCTGCGGCCCGACCCCGGACGGCAGGTGATCCTGCGGATCGGGGCCGCCGAGGGCCTGCTGCGGGCGTTCGTGAACGGGCACGCGGTCGGGATCAGCACGGACTCGCACCTCGCCGCGGAGTTCGACATAACCGACGCCTGCGTCGCGGGCCCGGATGGCGAGCACACCGTTGAGCTGGTCGTCTCCAAGTGGTCATCGGTCTCCTACCTTGAGGACCAGGACCAGTGGTGGCACGCGGGCCTCAGCCGCTCGGTGTCCGTCCACACGGTGCCACGGACCCGGCTGGCGGACCTGAAGGTTCACGCCGACTACGACCCGGCCGCCCAGCGCGGCGGGCTGCGCCTCAGGGTGTCCACCGCGGGCCTGGACGGCCTGCGCGACGAAGGATGGACAGTCGAGGTCGAGGCGCTGGGGGAACGCTCGACGGCGCCCGTGGCGCCGCTGCGCGACGCGCCGCGGCTGCCAGCGCTCACGGGCGACCGGTCGGTCCGGCCGCCCAGGCTGATCCCGCCCGACCTCATGGACCTGCCCTCGCTGCTGGCGGCGGACGCCCCCATCCCGGCGGACTGGGCGCCCGCGGCCGCCATGATGGGTCCATCCCTGCGGCCGTTACCCGTGGCCGGGACCGCCGTCCTCGACCGCGCCGACCTCGACGTTCGGCCCTGGTCAGCGGAGAGCCCGCACCTGTACGACGTCATCGTCCGGCTGGCCGACCCGGACGGGCGGATCGTCGACGAGACCACCACCAGGGTCGGATTCCGCCGGGTGACGATCGAGGGCCGCGACCTGCTGGTCAACGGCCGGCGCGTCCTGGTCCAGGGGGTCGACCGCCACGACGTCGACCCGGCGACCGGACGGGTCATGCGGCCGGAGCGGCTGCTGGCGGAGCTTTCGCTGCTCAAGCGGTTCAACGTCAACGCCATCCGCACGTCGCACTACCCGAACGACCCGCTGTTCCTCGATCTTTGCGACGAGATCGGCTTCTACGTCGTGGACGAGGCGGACATCGAGGCGCATGCCTTCTCGTCGGCGCTCTGCGACGACCCGCGCTATCTGCCCGCCTTCCTGGACCGGGTGTCGCGGATGGTGCTGCGCGACCGCAACCACCCGTGCGTGATCATCTGGTCGCTCGGCAACGAGACCGGCTACGGCGCCAACCACGACGCCGCGGCGGCCTGGGTCCGCCGCTTCGACCCCACCAGGCCCGTGCAGTACGAGGGCGCGATCGCGTCGGACTGGCATGGCGGGCACCCGTCGACCGACCTCGTGTGCCCGATGTACCCGTCGTTCGAGAGCCTCGCCGCGTACAGCGCCGACCCGCGCGCCGACCGGCCGCTGATCCTCTGCGAGTACGCGTACTCCCAGGGCAACTCGAACGGCGGGCTCGCCGAGTACTGGGCGATGTTCGAGACGCTTCCCGGGCTGCAGGGCGGCTTCATCTGGGAGTTCACCGACCACGCCCTGGACCCTGATGGCGACGGCCGTTACCGCTACGGCGGGGACTTCGGTGACGTCCCCAACGACGGGATCGCGCTGCTCAACGGCATCGCCTTCCCCGACCTCACGCCCAAGCCCGCGCTGTACGAGGCGCGCGGGCTGTTCAGCCCGGTGCGGATCGTCTCCGACGCCGCCGCCGCGCTGGCCGGGACCATCAGCGTCCGCAACCGGCAGGTCTTCAACGACCTGGGCGCCTTCACGTTCGAGCTGCAGGTGGAGGACGGGGGCGAGAGCGGCCCGGTGACCGTCGACATGCCGGACGTCCCCGCCGGGACGACCGGGACGCTGCGCATCCCCGAGGTGGTGCGGGCGCGGCTCGAAGCGTCCTCGCCGCTCGCGGTCACGCTGACCGTGCGGACGCGTGCCGACACGCGGTGGGCGCCGGCCGCGACGGTGATCGCCGCCCACCAGGTCGTGTTCGAGCGCCCCGCCGAGCCCGTCGCGGCGCCCGTACCCGCGCGGCTCCCCGTCGGCGAGGACGGCGAGCTGGCGCACCCGCTGCTGCGGACCGGCCCGCGGCTGTGCCTGTGGCGAGCACTCACCGACAACGACCGCTCCTTCGCGCTCGACCAGCGCTTCGTGCGTTCCGGTTTCTTCCAGCTCACGCCGCGGCAGGTCGAGATCCGCCCGGATGGGGAGGGCGCCGCGGTCACCACGCGCTACGCCACCGCGTTCGACACAGAGGTGGTGCATCACCGGACCATCGCGGCTCTCACGCCACCCGACCATCCGTACACCGAGTACCTGCTGCGCGAGCGGGTCGTCCTCCCGGACGACACCGAGGACGCGTTGCGGGTCGGGGTGGTGTTCGAGCTGTGTGACGGCTTCGACGAGGCCCGCTGGGTCGGCCTCGGCCCGTGGGAGAACTACCCCGACCGACGCTCGTCCGCGCTTCTCGGCGCCTGGCACAGCCGTATCGACGACCTCGCCGTGCCCTACCTGTTCCCGCAGGAGAACGGCGGGCGTGGTCAGACCACCGAACTGCGCCTCACCGGCCCGGCTGGCACCGTCAGCACCTTTCACCAGTCACCGCTGCACATGACCGTGCGCCGCCACCGCGTCGAGGAGCTCGAAGCGGCCAGCCACTGGTGGGAGCTGCCGCCGAGCGCCGCCACGGTGGTGCACCTCGACGTGGCGCACCGCGGCCTGGGGACCGCGGTGCTGGGCCCCGACACCCGCCCGAGATTCCGGCTCCCCGACCGTGAGTACGCCTGGACGTGGCGACTGCGTCTCGACGAACGGCCGCCGCGCTGAGCGCCCGGTGGTGCCGCACGTCGCGGTGTCGCGACGATCAGGCGGGCCTTCGCGCTACGGGCCGCCACCACTCACACGGTCGGCGATGTCGAGGACCGTGGACTTCCCGTGCCTACCGACCAAGCGGGCGTAAATGGCGACGGCGACTGTCGAGTTCGCGCGCCTCAAGGTCGGATGGATTCCGGTCGCGCGGGATCTGGCGGCATCCATCGATGCCTGTCGGAAAGCGTGAACAGGCAACAGATGGCAACTGGTTGCCGTATGTGGCATGAACGGCGCCCAATGGCGTGGGCGCCGGCGCACATCGCAAGCGGTATCCGTCAGTCACGTGGCCGCCCCCGGTCGGGCGCCCGTGGGCGGACGCAGCTGGTCGGCGGTGACAGATGACGGAGGATCCGCCCGCCCCGGCGGCCAGCGCGTCCGTGCACGGAGATCATCGCCCCGGGGTGGGGCACAACCGGATATCGACCCACATCCCTTTCTCGGAGATTCCCATGCCGATGCGCGCCGCCGCTGCACCACCCGCCGAGGGGGCGATTCCATGAGCGCGCCCATCGGTCCGCTTCCCTTAACGAGAAACAAGGTCGCCCAAACGGAGGACGCCGCTCCGGCCGTGCCCATCCGGGCAGGCGCCGCGGGGCTGGCGGCCGGCGTGATCGAGGCGGAGGCGGAGCGCGAGGCCTTCCAGGCTCAGGCCAAGCGCGAGGTCATCTTCGCGGACGACCTCCTGCCCGGCGTGGGTGAGGAGCCCCTGACGCTACGGCAGGGCCTCGCCGCGGGCGGCCTGCTCACGTTCACCACGGTGGTGACGCTCGCGGCGCTCGACGAACTGGAGTCGGCGACCCTCACGACTCTGGCGCCGAACATCCGGGACGCGTTCCACATCGGCAACAGCGCCATCACGTTCATCGTGGCCGCCGCCAGCGCGTGCCTGGTGCTCGGTGCCATACCGATGGGCTGGCTGGCGGACCGCGTCCGGCGCAGCCGGATCATCGGCTGGGCCGGCCTGGCCTTCGGGCTCCTGGTGACCGCGAGCGGCCTGGCGACGAACATCCTGCTGCTCTTCCTGGCCAGGTTCGGAGCCGGGATCGCGAAGGCGGGCAACAACGCGGCGGGCTCTCCGCTGCTCGCCGACTCCTATCCGATCGGGGTGCGCGGCCGCCTCTACACCACGCTCTACGGCGCCGCCCGAACGACCGGGGCCCTCAGCCCCATCGTGGTCGCCGGCATCGCCACCCTCGGCGGGGAAGCGTCCGGCTGGCGCTGGCCGTTCGTGATCCTGGGGCTGCCCATCCTGGTCTTCTCGGCGTTCGCGTTCCGTATCCGCGAAGCGCCCCGCGGCCAGTACGAGATGAAGTCCGTCCTCGGGGACGTCCTCACGGAGATCGACCCGATGCCGATCTCGCTGGAGGCGGCCTCCGCCCGGCTCATGCGGATTCGCACCATCAGGAGCGCCATCATCGGGTTCTCCGCGTTGGGCTTCACCTTGTTCACCGGCGGCGTCCTGACGAACCTCTGGGGCGACGACCACTTCCACATGACGACGTTCCAGCGCGGCGTTATGGGCTCCGTCTCCGGCGCGGCTCTCCTGGTGGCGCTGCCCTTCGTCGCCCCGTGGTACGACCGGCTCTACCGCACCGACCCCGCGCGGGCGATGCGGCTGCTGGGCTTGTGCATGTTGCCCAACGTGGTGCTGCTGCCGGTCCAGTGGTTCATGCCGAACTGGATCCTGTTCATGCTGGTGGGTCTGCCGGCCGGGGCGCTGTCGTCGGTCGCGTTCGCCATGATCGGTCCGTTGGTGGCCTCGGTCGTGCCCTACCGGCTGCGGGGGGTGGGCGGAGCGCTGACCTCCATCTACGTGTTCTTCTTCGGCGCGACCCTCGGCGCGCTGCTGTCGGTGCTGCTCGCCGACCTCTACGACCCGCGGGTGGCGATTCTGGCGATCGGCGTGCCGGCGAAGCTGGTCGGCGGCCTGATGATCATCCGTGGTTCGTCGTCCATCAGAGGCGACCTGTCGCTGGTCGTCTCGGACCTGCGCGACGAGCTGGCGGAGCACGAACGGCAGGCAACGGACCCGGAGAACGTCCCGGCACTGCAGGTGCACGGCGTCGACTTCTCCTACGGCCAGGTGCAGGTGCTCTTCGACGTCGGCTTCGAGGTGAAACGGGGGGAGACGCTGGCGCTGCTGGGCACCAACGGCGCCGGCAAGTCGACCATCCTGAAGGTCATCGCGGGTCTCGGAACGCCGACCAGGGGGACTGTCCGGCTGGGCGGCCGGACCATGACGTTCGTGTCTCCGGAGCAGCGCGGGCGGTACGGGGTGCACCTTCTCCCGGGCGGCAAGGGCGTGTTCGCCAGCATGACCGTCCGGGAGAACCTGGAGATGGCGGCCTTCCGGCTGCGCCGGTCGCAGGAGGAGCGGGACCGCCGCTTCGCCTATGTGCTGGCGATGTTCTCCGACCTCGCGGGCCGGCAGTCCCAACGGGCGGGCTCCCTGTCCGGTGGGCAGCAGCAGATGCTGGCGCTGGCGATGGTGCTGATGCACGACCCCGAGGTGCTGCTGATCGACGAGCTCTCGCTGGGGCTCGCGCCGGTGGTGGTGGCGGACCTGCTGGCCGTCCTGGAGCGGCTCAAGGCCGATGGCCTGACGATCGTCGTGGTGGAGCAGTCGCTGAACATCGCTCTGGCCGTCGCTGACCGCGCGGTGTTCCTGGAGAAGGGCCAGGTCCGCTTCACCGGGCCGGCCCGTGAGCTGGCCGAACGCGATGACCTGGCGCGCGCGGTGTTCCTCGGCGCGGAAGGCGGCTGACCACTCATGGCAATTCCCAGCGCGCAGTTGTGGTTGGACGGCGCCGTCCAGGGCATGGCCATCGGCCTGCTCGCCATCGGCGTCGTACTGGTCTACCGCTCGAGCAGAGTCATCAACTTCGCCGTCGCCAACATGGGTCTGGTCGGCTCGGTGCTCTTCGCCGTCCTGGTGGTCCGGTATCACGTGCCCTACTGGGTCGCGCTGGTCCTCGGGCTGCTGGCCGGTGGACTGTTCGGGGCGGCCGTCGACCTGGCGATCATCCGGAGGCTCTTCCACGCGCCTCGGGTGATCGTGCTGGTCGCCACCATCGGCGTGGCGCAGTTCGCGCAGATGATCGTGACGGCCTACCCGAATCTCGACCACTATTCGGGCGCGAGCTACCCCCTTCCGTGGGGCGGCTCGTGGTCACCGGTCAGCGGCATCGCGGTCACGGGCGACCACCTGGCCGTCGTCGTCGCCGTCCCACTGACGGCCGGTGCGCTCGCCTTCGTTCTGAACCGGACGGTGCTGGGCAAGAGCGTGAAGGCCGCGGCGGACAATTCCGAGCTCGCGCGGCTGCAGGGCATCAGCCCCAGGAGAATCTCGACGGTCGTGTGGGCGGGCGCGGGGGCGCTCGGCACGCTGTCCATGATCCTGATCTCCGCGCAGGGCCAGGCGGTCTCGACGATCACCTCGGTCGGGCCCACAACCATGGTGAGGGCGCTCGTCGCCGCGCTGATCGGGCGGATGGTCTCGTTCCCCATCGCCCTTCTCGCCGGGATCGGTGTTGGCCTGTTCGAGACGGTCGTCACCTACAACTGGCCCAACGTGCCGGGCCTGACGGACGCGCTGCTCCTGGTCATCGTCCTGGCGGCGGTGTTCTTCGCCAGCCGTGGGCAGGACGCCGAGACCTCGTCGTTCTCGTTCGCGCCGAAGGTCCGCCCGGTCCCCGCGCAGCTGCGCGGGCTGTGGTGGGTGCGCCAGATCGAGCGCGTCCCCCTGGCGCTGCTCGGGGTGCTCGCGATCGTCCTGCCGCTGGTGGTGACCGAGCCGTCCCGCCACCTGCTCTACACGATCATTCTCTGCTACGCGATCTGCGGGGCGTCCGTCACCCTCCTCACCGGCTGGGCGGGTCAGCTCTCTCTCGGCCAGATGGCCTTCGCCGGGCTGGGTGCGCTGGTCGCCGCCGCGCTGCACCGAGGCCTGAGCTTCAAGGTCGGCGGCAGCGAGGTGGCCCTGCGGTCCCTGCCCTTCCCCGTGGCCGTGCTCGCCGCCGCCCTGGTGACCGCCGTGCTCGCGGCCGTGGTCGGGGTGGGCGCGCTGCGGGTGCGGGGCCTGCTGCTCGCCGTCAGCACCTTCGCCTTCGGTGTCGCGGCCCTGAAGTACCTGTACAACCTGTCCTTCCTGCAGGACAAGGGAACGAGCACGGCGTCCTTCCTGCGGGACTCCGTATTCGGGATCGACATCTCCTCCCAGCGCGCCTACTACTACGTGGTGCTGGTGGTCCTCGCCGTCGTGATGGCGGTGGTGGCCCGATTGCGCAAGTCCGGGGTGGCGCGGACGACGATCGGCGTGCGGGACAACCCGGCCGGCGCCGCCGCCTACACCGTCGTGGGCGCCAGGGTGAAACTGCGGGCGTTCACCCTGGCCGGGTTCATCGCCGGGCTCGGCGGGGCGCTGCTCGCGGGCGCCGTGCAGAGCGTGCCCTACACCGAGCGGTACTACCTGCCGGCGGACTCGCTCGTGCTGGTCTCCGTCGTCGTCATCGGCGGCCTCGGCTCGGTGTACGGACCGCTGCTCGGCGCCCTGTGGGTGGTGGGCCTCCCGTCCTTCATGCCAGGCATCTCGATCATCCCCCTGCTGACCTCCAGCCTGGGCCTGCTCATCCTCCTGCTGTATCTGCCCGGCGGCCTGATCCAGCTCGGCTACGGCGCCCGCGACGCCCTCCTGGCCTGGGCGGCCGACCGGGTCGCGGCACCACCCATCGTCAAGACGACGACCGCCCCGCCGGCGGCGATCATTCACCGCGACCGGGCGCCGCTCCCGGCCGGCCAGCCGGTGCTGGCCACCAGGGACATCGCCGTGCGCTTCGGTGGGCGGTCCGCCGTGGACGGTGTGTCCATCGAGGTCATGCCCGAGCAGATCGTCGGCCTCATCGGCACCAACGGCGCGGGCAAGTCGACCCTCATGAACGCCATCGGCGGCTTCGTCGCCGCCACCGGTGACGTGAGCCTGCTCGGTCGCGACGTCTCCCATGCCAGCTCGCCGGCCAGGGCCAGGGCCGGACTCGGCCGCACCTTCCAGACGGCGACCCTCTTCCCCGAGCTCACCGTCCGGCAGACGGTGCAGGTCGCGCTGGAGGCGCGGGGCCGGACCGGACTGCTCTCGACCGCCCTGTACCTGCCGCACTCGTTCGCTCGGGAGCGCGCCCAGCGGTCCGCCGCGGATGACCTCATCGACTTCCTCGGCCTCGGTCGCTACGCCGACGCCTACATCGCCAACCTGTCGACCGGCACCCGGCGCATCGTCGAGCTCGCCTGCCTGCTCGCGCTCGACGCCCGCATGCTCTGCCTCGACGAGCCGACCGCCGGGGTCGCCCAGCGGGAGGCCGAGGCGTTCGGGCCGGTGATCCAGGAGATCCGCCGCGAGCTCGGCGCCGCGATGCTCGTGATCGAGCACGACATGCCGCTGATCATGGGCATCAGCGACCGCGTCTACTGCCTCGAGGCCGGGAAGGTCATCGCGGCCGGTGCACCGGCCGAGGTTCGCGCTGATCCAAAGGTCATCGCCAGCTACCTCGGCACGGACGAGCGAGCGATCCAGCGCAGCGGCGCCGCGGGCCCAGCCAGTGCCGACGCCGTGACCGGCCTGGCCACGGCGCACGAGGCGGGTGGACGCTCCCCCGCCGACACCGGCCTGTCCGTCTGAAACCCCGACACCGACCGAAGGAGGCCTGCCGGCCGTGTCTTCCTTTCCTGAGGGCTTTCTCTGGGGCGCGTCCACCGCGCCGCACCAGGTGGAGGGCGGCAATGTCAACGCCGACCTGTGGCGCAGCGAATGGGCGCCGGGATCGCCGTTCCGCGAGCCGTCGGGCGACGCCTGCGACCACTACCACCGCTATCCCGAGGACATCGCCACGCTCGCCGAGCTCGGCCTGAACGCGTACCGGTTCGGCGTCGAGTGGGCCAGGATCGAGCCCGAGGAGGGGTATTTCTCCAGGGCGGCGCTCGACCACTACCGGCGGATGGTCGCCACCTGCCTGGAGCGCGGGGTCACGCCGGTCGTGACGTACTACCACTTCTCGTCGCCGCGCTGGTTCGCCAGCGCTGGCGGGTGGGACGGCCCCGGGGCGGTGGACCGGTTCGCCCGGTACGCCGAGCGGGTGACCGAGCACATCGGCGACCTGGTGCCGTGGGTGTGCACCATCAACGAGCCGAACCTGATCTCGTTGATGGTCCACACCCGGTTCGCGCCGGCCGCGTCCCGCGAGGACGGCCTCGGGCTGCCGGAGCACCTGCGGCTCCCGGAGGGGGCGCCGGTACCGCCGCCCGTGGCGTGGCCCTCCCCCAACATCGAGATCATGGCGAAGGCGCACCGCAAGGCCGCGGAGGCGGTCAAAGCCGGTCCGGGGGACAGCGCGGTCGGCTGGACGCTCGCCCTCCTCGACCTGCAGGCGGCCGAGGGCGGCGAGCAGCGCTGCGCGGCGGCGCGCCAGGCGACGCTGCTCGACTGGCTCGACGTGTCCCGCGACGACGACTTCGTCGGCGTGCAGACGTACACGCGGGAGCGGATCGGGCCCGACGGGCTGCTGCCGGTTCCCGATGGGGTGCCGACCACCCAGACCGGCTGGGAGGTCTACCCGCCGGCGCTCGCGCACTCGGTCCGGCTCGCGGCCGAGCGTGCCGGGGTGCCCGTCCTGGTGACGGAGAACGGCATGGCCACGGACGACGACGAGGCCAGGATCGCCTACACCCGGGCCGCGCTCGAGGGACTGGCCGAGTGCGTGGCGGACGGCGTCGACGTACGCGGCTACCTGCACTGGACGCTGCTGGACAACTTCGAGTGGACGTCCGGCTACGCGATGACCTTCGGGCTGATCGCCGTGGACAGGACGACGTTCGCCCGCACCGTCAAGCCCTCCGCGCGGTGGCTCGGCGAGGTCGCCCGGGCGGGTGGGCCGTTCTGAACACACGCGGCGGTGCGGCGTCCGAGGCGTCCCGGGCAGGGCCCGGGACGACGGCGACTCTCGCCGGCCTCGACGGGTCGTGGGCCGACAGCGAGACCCACCGGCGGTACAACCCGCTGACGGGCCGCTGGGTGCTGGTCTCGCCCGGCCGGGACCGGCGGCCCTGGCAGGGCAGCCGGGAGGCGGTGGCCTCGCCGGACGTTCCCGGCCACGACCCCGACTGCCACCTGTGCCCGGGCAACGTCCGGGCCGGCGGTGCCCGCAACCCGGGCTACGAGGACACGTTTGTCTTCACCAACGACTTCCCGGCGCTGCGCCCCGCGTCCCGGCCGGCAGGTCCGCTGGAGCAGGCCATGGGCGCGGCGGGCGGCGTGGCTGGCCGGCTCCTGCGCGCCGAGGCGGAGCCGGGGACCTGCCGGGTCATCTGTTTCAGCCCGCGGCACGACGCGTCTCTGGGCTCGCTGCCGCACCGGCACGTCCGGGCCGTGGTCGACACCTGGGCGCAGCAGGAACGGGAGCTGGGCCGGGACTGGCGGTGGGTCCAGGTCTTCGAGAACCGTGGCGCGCTCATGGGCGCGTCCAGCCCCCATCCGCACGGCCAGGTGTGGGCGACGGCGTCGCTGCCCGACGAGCCGGCGGCCGAGGACACCCACCAGCGGGCCTACTTCGCGCGGCACGGCGTCGCGCTGCTGAGCGACTACGCCGAGCTCGAGGCGGCCCGCGGCGAGCGGGTCGTGTTCGCCGACGAGCACTGGCTCGCCGTCGTGCCGTTCTGGGCGGTCTGGCCGTTCGAGACGATGCTGCTGCCCCAGCGCCCGGTGGCGCGCCTCGCCGACCTGACGGACCCCGAGCGGGACGGCCTGGCCACGGCGCTGCGCAGGCTGCTCGGCTGCTACGACGCGGTGTTCGACGTCCCCTTCCCGTACTCGATGGGCTGGCACGGCGCGCCCGGGCCCTGGCCCGCCGGCGGCCCGTCGGCCGCGGGCGACCACTGGCAGCTGCACGCGCACTTCTACCCGCCGTTGCTGCGCTCGCCGACGGTGCGCAAGTTCCTGGTCGGATTCGAGCTGCTTGCCGGCGTCCAGCGCGACGTCACCCCCGAGGCTGCCGCCGCCCGACTGCGGGCCTGTCTGCCCACCCCGTACGTGACGGCGCGCATGGACGCGGGCGTCGGACCCGCCGGGCCGGAGGCCGGTCGGTGAGGCAATCAGGTTCGCCCCCGGCCCGGGACCGCGCGGTCGCGGACTTCGCCGCTGCCTTCGGCGGCCGCCCGACCGCGCTGGTCCGCTCGCCGGCGCGGGTCAACCTGATCGGCGAGCACACCGACTACAACGACGGCCTCTGCCTGCCGGCGGCGATCGACCTGGAAATGTGGGTCGCGCTGCGGCCGTCGCCGGGCGCCGCTGGCCGCGGCGGTGCCATCGAGCTGGTCTCCGAGACGGAACCGGCACCGGCACGAGTCGACCTGCCGCCCCCGGGCACGCCGCCGCGGGCGGGAACGCGCCCGGCGCCCGGCTGGGCGGGCTATGTCGAGGGCGTGGCGGTGATGCTCGCGGCCGCCCACGGCGACCTCGATGGTTGGCAGGGCGCGGTCGCCAGCGACGTCCCGAAAGGCGCCGGACTGTCCTCGTCGGCGTCCCTCGAGCTCGCGGTCGCCGCCGGCTGCGCGCACGTCACCGGCCTGCCGTGGGACGCGCGGTCGATGGCTCGCCTCGCGCACCGCGCGGAGAACACGTGGGTGGGCGCGGCGACCGGCCTGCTCGACCAGCTCGCGTGCGCGGGCGGGGTGGCCGGGCACGCGCTGTTGGTGGACTGCCGGGACGAGACCGTCGAGCCGGTGGCGCTGCCGGAGGAGGTCGCGATCGTCGTCCTCGACACTTCCACCCGCCGACGGATCGTGACCAGCGCCTACGCGGACAGACGCGCCGAGTGCGCTCGGGCCGCGCGGCTGCTCGGGGTGCCGGCGCTGCGGGACGCCGGGCTGGGGCTGCTGGCCGAGGGCGCGTGGCGGCTCGACCCTGTGACGTACGCCAGGGCGCGCCATGTGGTCACGGAGAACCGGCGGGTGTTGGACATGGCGGCGGCGCTACGCGCCGGTGACCTGGCCGCCGCGGGCGGCCTGCTGACCGAGGGGCACCGCAGCATCCGGGACGACTTCGCCGTGTCCAGCCTCGAGCTGGACGCCATGGTCGAGGCCGCGCTGGCGGCGCCCGGCTGCTACGGCGCGCGGATGACCGGCGGCGGGTTCGCCGGCTGCGCGATGGCACTCGTCGAGCGGTCCAGGCTCGACGCCTTCGTCCCGGCGGTCCGGGAGGGCTACCGCGCCGCGACGGGCCGCAGCAGCTGCGTCCTGCCCTGTTCGGCGGTCGCCGGGACCGCGGTCGAACCGTTCCGGGACCTGTGCGAGGTAGGCCCACCTGGGCCTCAGAACAGCGCCGGAGATGGGAGACGAGACGGTCTTGACCTCGGCGGACATAGATGTTAAACATTCCTACACCTTGCGCTGAACGGACGTTTAGAATAGTTTGAGGCGAATTTACGTCACTGGCCGAGGCGCCTGTGGCGGGGCAATATATGGCAACCCCTCACGTCCCGTGGCGATGGGCCGCATCATGGCGCGATGAGCGCGTTCCGTGTCGTGACCCCACGGCAGGGGCTGTCTTTGGACCGGATTTCCGGAACGGAGTGCAATGATGACTCGAAAGTGGACCGCGGGTCGCGTGAGCTTATCGCTCGCGGCCCCGATGGTGATCCTCCTCGCCGCGTGCAGCGTGCAGTCGAAGGGGGACGCGGCCATCCCGTCGGCCCCCGCCACGGCGCTTGCGTTCGCGCCGCCCGCGGCGGCGGTCTCGCCGGGCGTGACGGACACCGAGATCAAGGTGGGAATCGCCTACCCGGACTTCGCTACGGTCCAGAAGTACATCAAGGTTGACCATGGCGACTACAAGGCGGCGTTCACCGCGCTGATTGACAAGATCAACGCCGCTGGGGGAATCCATGGGCGGAAGATCGTCCCCGTCTTCGGCGGTATCGATGTCTCGTCCCCGGCCGCGGCGGACGAGACCTGTGTCAAGCTGACAAGGGACACGACCGTGTTCGCGGTCATGGGTGACATCAACGCGGACGAGCCGCTGTGCTACGTGCAGGCCCAGAAGACGGCGCTGGTCGGCGCCCCGCTGACCGCCGCGAACTACTCCAAGGCGAAGGCGCCGTGGTTCTCGTACGACCAGGGCGGAGACAAGGCCGCGGCTGTTCTGAAGATCCTCGCGGATACCGGTGCGTTCACCGGTAAGAAGGTCGCCGTCGTCGCCAACTCGCTCGACCAGAACGCCGTTCGGACGGTCGTCCTTCCGGCGCTGAAGAACCTCGGCGTCACGCCGGCCGAGATCGGCTACCTCACGGTCGACACCAACGACCAGTCGGTGTACACGAAGGGCGCCAGCGTCTTCATTCAGAAGATCCAGGCGGAGGGCGTGGACACCGTGGTCGTCTTCGGGGCCACCACTTCCCAATTCCCCACGCAGGTGGCGCAGACGAGCTACCGGCCCCGCCTGCTGTTCACCGACAACAACACGGCCGAGCTTTACGCCACGAGCAAGGACAACGCGAAGTACCTTCCCGTGTTGGCCGGGTCCGCCACGGGCGGTCTGGTCTCGGAGTTCACCGACCCCGGCATCACCGCCTGTGCCAAGACCGTCGAGGACGCGGTACCCGCCGCGAGGGGCCTGGTCGTCGACCCGACCACCCAACCGAACGGCGCGGCGAAGTGGGGAATCGCGACCGGGATCGCGTGCGACGATCTGACGATCTTCAAGGCGATCGCCGAGAAGGCGGGGCGGACGCTCACCTACGAGTCCTTCCAGCAGGCCGGGTTCGCGCTTGGCTCGCTCTCCATACCGTCCCTCCCGAACGCCGCCACCTACTCGCGGTCGACGCCGAGTGGGGCGATCGCGCCGAGCCTGTACACCTTCGACCCGGCCCGGGGCCAGTTCGCCCCCGTGAGTTGACCTTGGCCACGGGCTAGCGGACCGGCCCTGCTCCTCGCGGCGGAGTCCGTGAATGCGGGGCGTGCACAGGAACGACTCATCGCTGCCGGGAGGACTGGGGTGTCGCACCCTTGGAGAGCTGCCTTCATCACCCCGTCCGTCCGGACCGGTGGGGAGGGGTCGGTCCGCGCGCCGTACCTGCGGCGGGAGTTCACGGTCGGTGCGGGGCTGCGCCGCGCGACCCTGAGCGTCAGCGCACTAGGGCTGATCGAGGCCTATCTGAACGGCACCCGGGTGGGCGACGAGGTCCTGACTCCGGGGTGGACGTCCTACCAGCATCGCCTGGTCGTGAGCAGCCACGACGTTACCGATCTGATGACGGCGGGCGGTAACGCCCTCGGAGCTGTCCTTGGTGAAGGCTGGGCGGTCGGCAGGCTGACCTGGGAGGCCGACTGCCGCGCCGTGTGGGCGGACCGTCCAGCCGCCTTCCTGCAGCTCGACCTCGACTACGGCGACCGGATCGAGACGCTCGGCACCGACGGCAGCTGGCGAGCGTCCACCGGCGCCGGCCTGACCGATGGCATCTACGACGGCGAGTCCTACGACGCGCGGCTGGAACCGACGGGCTGGGCCGAGCCGGGTTTCGACGACGCGGCCTGGTCGGCGGTCGAGGTCGTCCAGCGCGACCTCGACACGCTCGTCGCGCCGATGGCGCCGCCGATCCGGCGCATCGAGGAGCTGCCCGCCCGGGAGATCATCACCACACCGTCGGGCCGGACCGTTGTCGACTTCGGACAGAACCTGGCGGGCTGGGTCCGGCTCACGGTCAGCGGCACGGCCGGGACCACGATCACCCTGCGCTACGCCGAGACGCTGGTGGCCGGCGAGGCGGACTTCCGGACCAACCGCACCGCGCTGGCCACCGACCGCTACACCCTGCGCGGTGATGGCCCGGAGACCTGGGAACCGCGGTTCACCTTCCACGGATTCCGCTACGTCCAGGTGGAGGACTGGCCGGGGCCGCTCGACCGGGACGCGCTCACCGCGGTCGTCGTGCACAGCGACCTGCGCCGGACCGGCTGGTTCGAGACCTCGGACGAACTGGTCAACCAGTGGCACCGCAATGTCGTGTGGTCCATGCGCGACAACTTCGTCGGGCTTCCCACCGACAGTCCCCAACGCGACGAACGGCTCGGCTGGACCGGGGACATCAACGTCTTCGGTCAGACGGCCGCTTTCCTGTACGACGTGACCGGTGTGCTGGGCTCGTGGCTGGCCGACCTCGCCGCCGAGCAGCGTGAGAAGGGCGGCGTGCCGTTCTTCGTGCCGGACCCGAGGGGACGCGCCGACCCGACCACCGCGCTGTGGGGAGACGTCGCGGTCAGCCTGCCCTGGACGTTGTACGAGGAGTACGGGGACCGCGACGTGCTCGCGCGTCAGTACCCGTCGATGACGGCCTTCGTCGACGGCGTGGAACGCCTGCTGGACGACAGCGGACTGTGGAACAGCGGCTTCCAGTTCGGCGACTGGCTCGCTCCGGACGCGCCGACCACGAACCCGTCCGGTGGCGGCACAGACGCGCGCCTGATCGCTACGGCCGCCTTTTGCAGGACGACCAGGCAGCTGGAGCGGACCGCCGAGGTGCTGGGGCATGACGCGGACGCCGCGCGGTACCGCGCCCTCCACGAGCGGGTCCGCGCGGCATTTCATCACGAATGGGTCAGCCCGGCGGGACGGCTGGCCAACGAGACCGTCACCGCCTATGCGCTGGCGATCTGCTTCGACATTTTCGACCCGGCGCAGCTGCCCCGCGCGGGCAGACGGCTCGCGGACCTGGTCGCCGCGGCCGGGTACCGGATCAGTACCGGCTTCGCCGGCACACCCTTCGTCGCGCACGCCCTCAGCCGCACCGGCAGCCTCAGGACCGCCTACCGGCTGATGCTCCAGACGGAGCGCCCCTCGTTCCTCTATCCGGTGACGATGGGCGCGACGACGGTGTGGGAACGATGGGACGCGATTCTCCCGGACGGGACGCTCACCGAAACCGCCGCTTCTTCCCTCAACCACTACGCCCTCGGAGCGGCCGCCGACTGGCTGCATCGTGTGGTGGGAGGGCTGAGTCCCGCCGAGCCGGGCTATCGCCGCGTGCGCGTCGCACCTGCGCCGGGCGGCGGCCTGACCCACGCGACGCTGACCCACGACACAAGGTGGGGACGGATGCGGGTCGGCTGGCGGCGCGGTGCCGAGGGCCGGATGACCGTCGAGGTCAGCCTCCCGCCCGGTACCTCGGCCCAGGTCATCCTGCCGGAGCACCCCGAGAACCTGACCGATGACGTGGGCGCCGGCAGCCACCGCTGGGAGTACGACATCCCGGTGCCGACCCGGGGTGCCTACACGCTGGATACTCCCGTTTCGACGCTGGCGGACGATCCCGCCGTGTGGTCCGCGGTGGATGCGGTGCTCCGCAAGCGCGTGCCGGGATACACCGGCAGCGAACCCGGTGACGGCGAGCCGTCCCTGCCCACGCTGCGTGCCCTCCTGAATTTCTACAGCCCGCCGGGGCTTGAGCAGGACCTTGTCGACGCGCTGAGCGGGACACACACCTGACCGGGCGCGGCCGCGCCGCCGTGTCCGGACAGATTCATCGCCGAATGCTGACAGTCGATCGCCTTCATCCTGCGGAGAATCATGAACAACCATCCCGCTGCCGCATCCACGGATGCCGGTCGGGCCGGACAGAATGATAACGGAGGGCCGTTGCCTCGCCCGGAGGTGAGGAAGAGGGGTTCGATCTCGCAGTTGATGGTCGACGGCGAGCCTTTCATCGCGCTGGCCGGGGAGTTGCACAACTCCAGCGCCTCGAGCCCTGCCTACATGAGCGACGTGTGGGACCGGCTCCAGCGGTGGCACCTCACGACGGTCATCGGGACCGCCTGCTGGGACCTGACCGAGCCCGAGGAGGGCGTCTACGACTTCACTGTGATCGACGACCAGATCCACCAGGCCCGCCAACGTGGAATGCGATTGATCATCACGTGGTTCGGGGCGTTCAAGAACGGGGAGTCGACCTACGCGCCGTCGTGGGTACGGCGCGACGAGGCGCGTTTCCCGCGCGCGCAGAAGGATCCGGCGTCCACCCTGACGGGGCGTTTTCCCCGGAAGAACCCCGTGCTGAGCCTCTTTGGCGCCGAGCTTCGCAAGGCGGACGCCAGAGCCTTCGCGGCGCTGATGCGGCACATATCCGGGGTCGACCCGCGGCACACCGTCGTGATGGTGCAGGTGGAGAACGAGGTCGGGCTTCTGGGTGACAGCCGGGACCGATCCGCGCTCGCGCGGGCGGCTTGGGAGGAACCCGTCCCCGCCGCTCTCCTGGACCATTTCCAGGCCCGCGCAGATGCCCTTCACCCGCACCTGCGCGATCTGTGGGATCGACAGGGCCGGCGCACGGCCGGACCCTGGGCGGAGGTCTTCGGTACGGACGGGGCCGCCGACGAGCTGTTCATGGCGTGGTCGTTCGGCCAGTACGTTGAGCACGTGGCCGCGGCGGGAGCGCGTTGTCACCCGCTCCCGTTGTTCACGAACGCGTGGCTGGGACCGCACGAGGGTGCGCCGCTGCCCGGGCTGTACCCGAGTGGTGGGCCGGTCTCGCGCCTGATCGACGTGTGGCAGGCGGCGGCACCCACCCTTGGACTTCTCGCTCCGGACATCTACATTCCGGAGTTCGAGGACACGCTGGCCGCATATCGGCACGCCGGCAACCCGATCCTGATCCCCGAGACGAGGGTGGACGCGGGTAATCTCTTCGTCGCGCTCGGCGAGTACAGCGCGATCGGCTACGCGCCGTTCGGCGTGGAGGACGGCCCTGAAGGGCACGAGATCTTCGAAGCCTACCGTGTACTCGCTGGCATGACTCAGGTCATAGCGGCGGCACAGACTGAGGGCCGGATCCGGGGAACACGTCTCGCGCCCGGCGCGAGGGTCGAACTGGCGCTCGGGGACATCACCGTCACCGTCGCCGGGCCCTTCTCGACCCTTGGCCTGTTCGGGCCTGGAACCGGCGCGGACACGACCGACTCCGACCGCGGCTATGCGCTGCTGATCAGGCTCGGCCCGGAGGAACTCCTGGTCGTAGGAAAGGGTGTCAACCTCGACTTTCAGGCAGGCGGTCTGCCCGTCGAGATCGACTCGGCGCGCGAAGGCCAGTTCATCCAGGGCACGTGGGTGCCAGGCAGGTCACTCAACGGCGATGAGCGCTTCTTCCTCTTCCCGAACGACGAACTCCGTGTGGTTCGCATCGGTCTGCTGCGGCGCACCGGCCCGTCCGAGTAGGCGGCCTCCTCCGCGGTCGTCGCTCTCGATGTGGTAGGCGCACTTTTCGTTCCGACCGGCGGTTGGCGGGCTTACCTCACCTTTCCTGCTTTCGCCACCGCACTGCCCAGCCTGTCTCGCCTGGCATACGAAGGAGAAAAGTGTCCGCGCACCCCGTCATCCCCGGCTTCTACTCGGACCCCTCGATCTGCCGCGTGGGCGACGAGTACTACCTCGTCACGTCAAGCTTTGAGTACTTCCCCGGGGTTCCCGTCTTCCGGAGTGTCGACCTCGTGCACTGGACGCAGGTCGGCAACGCGCTGCCCCGCGCGGAGGCGTTCAACCTGTCGCCGGGGCTGGCGGGCGCCAGCCGAGGAATCTTCGCCGCGACCATCCGGCACCGCGACGGCCTGTTCTGGGTGGTGACCACGTGCCGTGAGGACGTTCTGCGCGGGCAGGTCCTCGTCTGCGCGCCGGCACCAGAAGGACCCTGGAGCGAACCGCTGTTCATCGACGGCGCGGTGGGCATCGATCCCGACCTGGCCTGGGACGAGGACGGCCAGTGCTACCTCACCTGGACCCAGTCGGCCATCTGCCAGGCCAAGGTCTCGCTGCAGACCGGTCGCCTGCTGTCGGTACCCGTCGCCATCTGGTCCGGGACCGGACTCGCCCACACCGAAGGACCGCACCTCTACCGCGTCGACGGATGGTGGTACCTGCTCGTCGCCGAGGGCGGGACGCATACGGGTCACGCCGTTTCCGTGTCCCGGTCCCGCTCGATCAGCGGGCCGTTCGAGCCCTCGCCCGGCAACCCCCTGCTGAGCCACCGCAGCCTCGATCATCCCGTTCAGGCCACGGGCCACGCCGATCTCGTCGAGCTGAGCGGCGGCGGGTGGGCCATGGTCCACCTCGGTATCCGCCAGCGAGGCGGGTCGCCGGGCTTCCACGTGAATGGGCGCGAGACGTTCCTTGCCGGCGTCGACTGGGTGGACGGATGGCCGACTGTCGACGAGGACCGCTACAAGGTCGGCCCGGTCGACACGTCGTTCGTCGACGCCTTCGACGCTGACCGGCTCGACGATCGGTGGGTCAGCCCAGGACGGACCCCGCACGGCTTCGTGACACAGGTCCCCGGGGAGGGGGCCCACCTCACCGAGTGGAGGGCCGCCGATGCCACGGCCAGCCTGGCGCTGATCTGCGTGCGTGCACGCGACGCCGGCTGGACGGCCACCGCCGCGCTCGCGGACGGCCGCCTCGCGCTCGTCGTCCGGATGGATGACGACCACTGGTTCGCGGTCGAGCGCATCGGCGACGCGGTGCGCGTGCGCATGAAGAACGGGCCCGTCCACCAGGTCCTGGCGTCAACGACCGATGCCGCGGCCGGAGCCGAGCTCGTGCTGAAGGCGCGCCCCTATCAGCCCCGGCTGGGCATCCGCCCCGGCGGCCCGGACAGCCTCAGCGCGGGCTTCGACGATGGCACGTACCACGAGCTCTTCGAGATCGACGGCCGATACCTCTCGACAGAGGTCGCCACGGGCTACACCGGGCGGATGATCGGCGTCGAAGCCCTTGATGGCCCAGCGACCGTCCGGAGCTTCTCCTACACCCGGACCGACGACTGAGCCGACAGCCGTCGAGTCCATCCTTACCGCGGGTTCCCACGCGCGGCCAGTCCCAACCGAGAACCGATCAAAGCGTCATCCACACGCCGCTCCGCCGATCCTTGCTTGCCCGGCGTGCGCGAGGACGATCCAGCCGACGATCGCGACCGCCGCCGACGTGAGCAGGACGCGCGCCCCACGGGCGTGGGCGCCGACCGAGCCCGTCGAGGCGCGGGGCAGCGCGGAGGATGTCGCGCTCGTAAGGCCGGCCGGCGCGGTCCTCAGGCCGGCGCGGCACGTTTCCCTGCCGCGCCGAGAGCACCCGGTCCTCGTCCGGGTACGCCCGGCTCAGCCGGTCCGCTTTCCCGGGCCGTGAGTTCGGGCGCGCTCGGTGGCCTCATTCGCGGGTCGCGGTCCGCGACCGTCCGTTTCGCCGTGGAGCTGGTCCAGGACCTCGGCCACGGCGAGGCCGTCGTCGAAGGAGGGGGACGTCTGACGCTGGTCGCGCAGCACCCGGGTGATCTCCGCGATCAACCCCCGCACGCCGGGCAGCAGGGGATCGCCCGGAGGCGCGGGGAAGGAGAACTGTTCGGACTGCCCGTCGGACCGACGAACGGTGACCGTGTCGTCGTCGCGGATCTCGATCGCGCCCGCACTGCCCAGGATCCGCACCGTCTGCGGAAAGGCCACCGAGGTGGAACAGGCGGTGTCCACGCTGACCGTGCAGCCGTTGCCCATGGTGAACAGCGCGCAGAACGCATCCTCGGCCGTGCTGGGGTGGGCCGCGCCCTGCGCGTCGAGGCGAGTGGTCGTGTCGGTGCGCGTCAGGCAGCTGGCGCTCACTACTTCGGTGTCGAGCAGCCAACGAAGCGTGTCGACGCAATGGGGGCCCCAGGCGCCGATCCATCCGCCGGCCTGAGCCTGGTCGAACAGCCAGCGATGTTTTGCCGCCCGCAGCCCGTTGCCGACGAACAGCCAGCTGATGTGCCGCGGGACGCCGATCGCTCCGTCCCTGAGCAGCGCTCGCGCCTTGACCCGCGCGGGGACGTGGCGGAACTCGAAGTTGAGGAAGTTCAGGGCCGACGCCGCCCGAGCCTGATCGCGCATGGCACGGGCCTCGGCCGCGTTCCGGCCGAAGGGCTTGTCGCACAGCACGGCGGCTCCCGAGTCCAGTGCCGCCATGACGTAGTCGCGGTGCAGGAACGGCGGCGCGTGAACGGACACCAGATCGACGGCCCCGACCCGCGAGAGCGCGCCGGCGTCGCGCGGGGAGACCGCCTCGACGCTGAAACCGGCCTCCTCGTAGGCGCCGGCCATGACTCGCGTCCCAAAGCCGGTACCGATCACGACCACCTTCATGTGCGCCCTCTCCGCCCTCTCGTCGTCGCGCTGTTCGGGCGACCCATGGTCTTCATCATTTCCGAAGTCGAGTTCGACTTCAGCCCAGACGGTCTCCGGGACACCCCCGTCAGACCTCGGCCGCCGGCCGGGCGTCAGCTGACGTCGTGGAACAGCGTGCGAGGCCGGGCGTCGGCCAGCAGCCGGCGAACGGCTTCCCCGACCTCGCCGGCCGAGGTGACCGGCTCGGTGGCGGGCCCCCGATGCCAGCCCTCGGCGATGGCCAGCACGAGACCCGAGGCCTCGATGACCTGGCCGGTGACGTCGGCCGAGTCGGCGGAGGCCAGCCAGGTGATGACGGGGGCGACCAGGGCCGGCGAGAAGGCCGAGCGGATCTCGTCGGTGATCGTCAGGCCCTCGGTCAGCCGGGTCAGCGCCCCGGGGGCGATCGCGTTCACGGTCACGCCGTACCGGCCGAGTTCCTGCGCCGCGATCTGGGTGAAGGCGGCGATCCCGGCCTTTGCCGAGCCGTAGTTCGCCTGGCCCGGGTTCGCGTAGAGACCCGAGACCGAGGTGGTGTTGATCAGGCGGGCGTCGACGCGCTCGCCGGCCTTGGACCGCTCCCGCCAATGGGCGGCGGCGTGGTGGCTCGGCGCGAAGGTCCCCTTCAGATGGACGCGGATGACGTCGTCCCACTCCTGCTCGGACATCGAGAACAACATCCGGTCGCGCAGGATGCCGGCGTTGTTGACCAGGACGTCGAGGCGGCCGAAGGTGCTCACGGCCTGCGCGACGAGGCGCGCCGCGCCCGCCCAGGAGCTGACGTCGTCGGTGTTGGCGACGGCCTGGCCGCCCTTTGCCCTGATCTCGTCGACGACGTCATGGGCCGGGCCGCTGTCGCCGCCTGTCCCGTCGCGGCTGGCACCGAGATCGTTGACGACCACCTGAGCCCCGTGCTGGGCCAGTAACAGCGCATACTCCCGCCCGAGCCCCCGTCCGCCTCCGGTGACGACGCAGACCCGGTCCTGACACGACACTTCGCTCATGGTCGCGGAAACTAACATCGACGTCTGATTCAATTCAAGGCCAGCAAACCCGCGCGCGACGCGCCACCGCAGGTGCTTGCGTGCTGCGGGTCAATGGCCGCGGGCGTATGGCTGGGACGGTGGCTCCGGCCTGAGGCCCAGCGCGTTCGCCCAGAGCAGGGTCAGCTGCTCGACCGCCTCGTCGAAGTCGTAGTCCCGGTAGTGCTGGACCAGCCACAGCTCGGCGAACCGGGCGACCATGGAGCCGAGGGCGTCGGCGGCGAAGGCCGGGTCGAGCCGGTGGTCGGCGGCCCCTTCCCGCTGCAGCCGCAGAATCGCCCGCTCGGCTCGGTTGACGAAGTGCCTCGTCGTGGCGATGCGGGCCTCGTTGACCTGTGCGTCGTAGCGGGATACCTGCTCGATGACGCCCATCAGCGCCGCCTCGTCGCGGTAGCGCTCCAGGTAGCGGCGGTTGGACCGCCGGATCCGGTCCCAGATCGAGGCGTCGGCGCCGGCTTCGCCCAGGCCAGGTTCGGGGGGCGCGGTGAGCCGCTGTTCCTGGGCGAGCGCGACCTCGCGGAAGATCTCTTCCTTGGAGTCGAAGTAGTGATAGAAGGTCCCCGGCGCGACCTTGGCCGCCTTGGTGATGTCGGTGATCCGCGCTTCCAGGAAACCATCGCGTTCGAAGACCGACTTGGCGGCCTCGATCAGGCGGGCCCTTGTTCGCCGGCCCTTCGCCGAGAGAACACGCACCGAGGCGCCCTCCGGAGCCTCGGCCAGGGCAGCCGCCGGGTCGGCCGCCCGTAGCTCGACCCGCTGGGGCTGCGACGCCGAGGAGGTCACGACTCTCTCCCGCCCGGTCCTGCGCTGCTCGCCCGGACGCGGGTCCGGCGATCGGGGTGGGTACCTCCCCGTTCGCATATTACCAACGCAGGCTTGCTTCTCCCGCCGAGCGCGCAGGTCACCGGGCTGGCCACCGGCTCAGCGGACCGTCGGGCGTGGGATGCCGGCGAGCCGGTCGGCGTACTTCGCCTCGGCCGCGGCGCGCAGCTTCACGAGATGGCTTGACGGGAACAGGCCCTCGGCCGGCTGGTAGTCCTTGAGGATCTGGCGGGCCAGGGTGACCTTGTGGACTTCGGTCGGCCCGTCGGCCAGGCCGAGGACGAACGACTCGACGAGGTAGTGGACGAACGGCATCTCGTGGGTCGTGCCGAGTGAGCCGTGCAGCTGCAGGGCGCGTGCGCTGACGTCGTGCAGCACCTTCTGCATCATGGCCTTGACGGCGGAGATGTCGGCTCGTACGGCCTTGTAGTCGTGGAGCTGGTCGATCTTCCACGCGGTCCGCAGGGTGAGCAGGCGGAACGCCTCGATCTCCATCCAGGAGTCGGCCACCATCTCCTGGACGAGCTGCTTGTTGGCGAGCACCTCTCCCTGGGTGTAGCGCGACACCGCCCGTTCGCAGAGCATGTCGAAGATCCGGCCGACCAGGCCGACGGTACGCATGGCGTGGTGGATGCGGCCGCCGCCGAGCCGGCTCTGGGCGACCAGGAACGCGCCGCCGCGCGGGCCGAGCATGTTCTCGGCCGGCACCCGCACGTTCTCGTAGGAGACGTAGCCCTCGATGCCCTCGCCGACCGGCTCGTAGCCCATGCCGACGCTGCGCAGGACGTTCACCCCTGGCGTCTCGGCCGGGACGATGAACATCGTCTGCCGCTGGTAGGGCGGCGCGTCCGGGTCGGTCACCGCCATCACGATCAGGAACGAGGCCATTCGGGCGTACGAGGTGAACCACTTCTCGCCGTTGATGACCCAGTCGTCGCCAGCGGGCGCCGCGGACGTCGTGAAGATCTTCGGGTCGGCGCCGCCCTGCGGCTCGGTCATCGAGAACGCCGAGACGATCCGGTTGTCCAGCAGCGGCTCGAGGTAGCGCTCCTTCAGCTTCGGCGTCCCGAACCGGGCCAGGATCTCACTGTTCCCGGAATCGGGGGCCTGGGAGCCGAACACGATCGGCGCGCACACCGAACGGCCGAGAATCTCGTTCAGCAGGGCCAGCTTGACCTGCCCGAAGCCGGCGCCACCGAGCTCGGGGCCCAGATGCGTGGCCCACAGCCCCTTCTCCTTAACCACCGCCTGCAGCGGGGGGATCAGTGCCTGGCGGACCGGGTCGGTCAGGTCGTGCGACTCGCGGACGACCAGGTCCAGCGGCTCGCACTCCTCCCGCACGAACGTGTCGGCCCAGGCCAGTAACTCCGCGTACTCGGGGTCGGTCGAGAAGTCCCACGCCACGACGATCGAGCCTCCCGGTTGAATTGAAATAGACGTCGATGTTAGGTCTACACCATGACCGAATCTGGCACGCCCGATCGGCGACCCGAGCCCGGCGACGACCGGGCTGGCGACCTGCCCGCGCCCTTACCCGTCCGAGCGGCCGGCCGCCGGCCCCTGCTCTCGTCGTCCCAGGCCGGGTGAGGACGTGGACGCCTGGATCATCGACGCGGTGCGCACACCCCGCGGCCGGGGCCGCGCCGACGGCGGGCTGCACGAGGTACATCCGCAGGAGCTGCTGGCCCAGTGCCTGCGTGCCCTCGCCGACCGGACGGCCTTCGACCCGGCCGAGGTGGAGGACGTGGTCGCCGGCAACGGGATCTTCGCGGGCGACCACGGGGACAACATCGCCCGGCTGGCCACCCTGCTCGCGGGGTGGCCCGAGTCGGTGCCCGGCCTGGCCCTGCACCGGTTCTGTGGCGGCGGCCAGCAGGCGGTCACCGTCGCGGCGACCGGGGTGGCGAGCGGGGCGCAGGACCTGGTCGTCGCGGGCGGCGTGGAGTCCATGTCGCGCTGGGGCCTCGCCGCCGGCTCGGTCACGATCGACGGGGGCAACCCCGAGTTCCGCGAGCGGTTCCCGACCGTGCCCCAGGGTGTGTCGGCCGACCTCATCGCCACGTTGGGCGGTTACAGCCGTGCGGCCGTCGACGCCTACGCCGCCACCAGCCAGCGGCGCGCCGCCGCCGCCATCGCCGAGGGCCGGTTCGACCGCGCACTCGTGCCGGTCGCCGGGCCCGACGGGCGGGTGCTTCTCGACCACGACGAGCACCCCCGGCCGGGAACGACCGTGGAGCGGCTGGCCGGCCTGAAGCCGGCGTTCGCCGCGGCGGGCGCGAGCAGCCCGGCGGGCGAGCGCCGGACCTACGACGAGATCTGCCTGCAGCGCTACCCGTCGATCGACGCCGTCGAGCACGTGCACCACGCCGGGAACTCCTCGGGCGTCGTGGACGGCGCCGCCGCGGTGCTCGTCGCCTCCGGATCCTGGGTCAGGGCACACGGGGTGCGCCCCCGGGCCCGCATCCGCTCCACGGCCGCGATCGGATCCGAGCCGGTGATCATGCTCACCGCACCGGCGCCGGCCGCGCGACGCTGCCTGGACAAGGCCGGGATGACGGTCGGCGACGTCGACCTGTGGGAGATCAACGAGGCGTTCGCCGCGGTCGTCCTGCGGGCCGTCGACGACCTGGGGTGCGACCCGGACCGCGTGAACGTCAACGGCGGCGCGATCGCGCTCGGCCACCCGATCGGCGCGACCGGCGCCATGCTGATCGGCACCGTCCTGGACGAGCTCGAGCGCCGGGACCTCGCGACCGGCCTGGTGACGATGTGCACGGGTGGTGGCATGGGCACGGCGACGCTGATCGAGCGAGTCTGACCTCCATGCCGACACGGGCGCGGCCATCGGAGCGCGGCGCGTCAGCCGACCAGCTCGGCTGCCCGCGCGACGAGCCCGCCCAACGCGCCGGCCATCTCCTCGGCCGTGCGGTCCGGGGTCGGGCGGCGCCGGGCGTGCTTGATGATCAGCGACCAGGTCGCCGCGGACTTGAAGCAGGCCAGCGCGCGGAACCAGTCCAGCGCCGCCACCCGGACGCCGAGCCGGTCGGCATAGGTCGCCGCCAGTTCGTCCGGCGCCGGCAGCGCCCCGGCATAGCGGCTCGGTCGGCGGTAGGTGGCCGGGTCGGCGTTGATCAGGAACCAGCCGAGGTCGACGCGCGGGTCGCCGACCGACCAGATCTCCCAGTCGATGAGGGCGGTGACGCTCGGGCCGGTGGCCAGCAGGTTTCCCAGCCGGTAGTCGCCGTGGATGATCGCGGGTTCCATCGCCGGCGGCTCGGTGGCCGCCAGCGAGTCCGCGACCTTCTCCCAGCCGGGCGCGAGGGCGGGGTCGACCGTGCCGAGCGCGCGCGACCAGCGGGCCACCTCCGCGCCGAGGCTCACCACCGGTTCCGCACCCAGGCCGATGGCCGCGGGCTCGACCGCGTGCAGGGCGGCGAGCACCCGGGCCGCGTCGCGCATCCGCTCCGCCACCACGGTCGTTTCGTCGCCGGCCGCGCCGGGGTCGTCGTCGAACAGCGGCTCCAACGACGTCCCCTCGACGAAGGACATCACGAAGACCGGCGGAACCTCGGGAGGGTCGCCGGCGTCCTCCCACAGCACCGTCGGAACGGGGACGTCGGTCGCGGCCAGCCGGCGCAGCAGGGCCGCCTGGCGCAGGACGTCGCGGTTGCGCACCGGCGCCAGGCCGGGTGGCGCCACCTTGACGACCACCCGGCGGGCCGCGCCCTCGACGGTGGCCGTGGCCACGTACGACAGGCTGGAGGCGCCCCCGACCAGCGGACGCAGGCCCACGGGTTGGAGGTCCGCGAGGCGGGCTCCGAGTAAGTTGAAATCGACGTCCATTTCAATCACCCCGGCGTGAGTAGGCCTCTGGGGAACGCGAGATCTGGGGAGCAGCGTATGCCAGGCTTATGCGACGGCAAGGTCGCACTCGTCACCGGGGCCAGCCGCGGGCTCGGCAAGTCGATCGCCCAACGTCTGGCGGCGCAGGGCGCCGTCGTCGGGCTCACGGCGCGGACGATGGAACCCGACCCCCGCTACGCGGGCTCCCTGCGTGAGACCCGCGAACAGATCGAGGCGGCCGGCGGGTCCGCGGTCGCGGTCGCGGGAGACCTGTCGCGCGACGAGGACCGAGAACGCGTCTTCGCGGAGCTCTCCGACCGGCTCGGCTCGCCGGACATCCTGGTCAACAACGCCGCGGTGACGTTCCTGCGGACCCTGGACGAGTTCCCCGAGCGCCGAGCCCGGCTGATGTTCGAGATGCACGTCCTGGCCCCGCTGCGCCTGATCCAGCTGGCGATCCCCGGGATGCGGGAGCGTAAGCGAGGCTGGATCCTCAATGTCACCTCGATCGCCGGGCAGCGGCCGGTCGGCCCCCCGTTCTCCGAGTTCGACGTCTCCGCAGGCTTCGGCCTCTACGGCACGGTCAAGGCGGCGCTGGACCGGCTGACGGGTGCCTTCGCCGCCGAGCTGTCGCCCGACGGGATCGCCGTGAACGCCGCCGCCCCCTCCAACCCGGTCCGCACACCCGGCGCGGGAAGCCTGGAGCTGGCGAAGGAGGACACCGAGGACATCGAGCTGATCACCGAGACGGCGCTGATCCTCTGCACGGCCGATCCGGCCAGGACCAGCGGCCGGGTGGTCTACACCCAGCCCTTCCTGCGCGAGCTGGGCCGGATCTGAAGGCTCGCGGCCCGGCCCCGCGGCGCGCCGCCCGAGCCGCCCGCGCCGCCCGCGCCGCCCGAGCCGCCCGCGCCGCCCGGGCCGCCCACGGCCGTCCCACGGTCAGCCGGCCGGGCCGCTCTGGCGGGCGACGCCGTCGGCGAGCAGCCGCCGTACCGCGTCGTGGTCGAGACCAAGCTCGGCCAGGACGTCGACGGTCTGGTCACCCGGCAGCGCCGGGCGGCCCGGCGGCGCCGGCGGCGTCTTCGAGAAGCGGGGGGACGGCGCGGGCTGGACCACCCCGTCGACCTCGACGAACGTGCCGCGGGCGACGTTCTGCGGATGTCCCGGCGCCTCGGCCAGGCTCAGCACCGGTGACGCGCACGACTCCGGCGTGACCAGCTCTCGTTCCCATTCGGCGCGGGTGCGCTCCCGGAACCGGGCCGCCATCACCTCGCTGTGCTTGTCCCAGGCCTCATGGTCGTCGTAGTCCTGGGGCACCTCGATGCCGAGCCGCGCGCACAGCTCGGCATAGAAGCGGCCCTCCAGCGCGCCGACGGCGAAGTGCTTGCCGTCGGCCGTCTCGTAGGTCCGGTAGAAATGGGCGCCGCCGTCGGTCAGGTTCGCCTCGCGCCTGTCCCGCCAGCTTCCCTGGGCGAGCATGCCGTAGAAGACCGCCATCAGTGTGGCCGAGCCGTCGAGCATGGCGACGTCGACCACCTGGCCGCTGCCCGAGCGGGCCGCCTCGACGATGCCGCTGAGCAGTCCGACGGCCAGCAGCATGCCCCCACCGCCGAAGTCACCCAGGACGTTCAGCGGCGGCACCGGGCGCTCGGCCGGCCCGGTCGCGTGCAACGCCCCGCTCAGGGCGATGTAGTTGATGTCGTGCCCGGCCAGCTGCGCGTAGGGGCCGTCCTGGCCGTACCCGGTCATCCGGGCGTACACCAGCCTCGGATTGCGTGCCCGCAGGTCGTTCGGGCCGATACCCAGACGCTCGGCGACCCCGGGCCGGTAGACGTCGACGAAGGCGTCGGCCCGCTCGGCGAGCGCGTGGATGACCTCCCGGCCGCGTTCGTCCTTGGCGTCGAGGGCGATCGAGCGCTGGCCCCGGCGCATCACCACGTCGACCGGTGGGGGTGAGTCGACCTCGCCCGGACGGTCGACCCGGATCACCTCGGCTCCGAGGTCACCCAGCAGCATCCCGCAGAACGGTCCGGGTCCGAGACCACCCATCATCAGGACCCGGACACCGGCCAGCGGCCCCGCGGCACTCACCGCCCGCTCCACGCGGCACGCGCCTCGGCCGCCTCGACGGTGGCGTGGGCTATGACCTGGTTGCGGTTCTCGACCTCCAGCGCGGCCGCCAGACCGGGCGCGTCCGTGTTGACCTGCAGGGCCCGCTTCGTCAGCTGGACCCCCAGCGGCGCGTGCGCGGCGATCGCGGCGGCGGTCTCCAGCGCGCGCTCGACCAGTTCGCCGTCCGGATGCACGGCGCTCACCAGGCCGGTCCGCAGCGCCTCGTCGGCGAGCACCAGCCGGCCGGTGAGCATCCAGTCGGCGGCCACACTGGTGCCGACGATGCGGGGCAGGTGGTAGCTCATCCCCATCTCCGCCCCGGACAGGCCGAGGCGGATCGCGGCGTTGCCGAACCGGGCGCCGGCCGCGCAGATCCGGATGTCGGCGGCCAGGCACAGCGCGAGCCCGCCCCCGACCGCCACCCCGTTGACCGCGGCGACCACCGGTTGCGGCAAGGCGCGCAGAACCTCCGGCAGCCCGGCCATCATCTCCTGGAAGCGCAGCCGGTCGATCGCCGGCGCATCCGGGCCGGGGACGTCGGGCCCGAAGCCACGCAGGTCGAGGCCAGAACAGAAGCCACGGCCCGTCCCGGTGAGCACCACCACCCGCACGTCCCGGTCCCTGGCGATCGAGTCGCACGCGCCGCGCAGCGCGACCGCGAGGGACTCGTCGATCGCGTTGAGCCGCTCCGGGCGGTTCAGCCGCAGGACGGCAACCCCGCCCACCCGATCGACGGCCACCACACCGGGCAGCGGCACGGACGTCTCCACCACGGACCCCTCTCCGCCAGCAGGTCCCAGGAACCGAATTCGATTTCGAATTAGACAGCGACCCCCGCGCGACGGTCAACTGCGACGCGGCGTACGCGCCGATCCAGTCCTGCTCGGAGTTGTGGGAGCGACTGGTGGCCGTGGGGCCCTTCCGCGTTCGGCCGTCGTCAGCGTGCTGTCTGGTAGGTCCCGACGCCCGAGCGGCGGATGTCGTCAGGGAGCGCGTCCAATGACCTGAAGTCGCCCTTGAGGTAGGCATCGAGGAACGCGGTCACCGTGTGGTCGAGCGTCTGGCCCGCCTGGTCGAAGAACATCGTCGAATGGCCGGCGCCGTGCAGGGTGAGGAAGTAGCGCGGCCCGCGGAGCGTCGTGAAGATGTCGGCGCTTTTGGCCAGTGGGACGGTCTGATCCTGGTCGCCGTGCAGGATCAGCAGCGGGACCGGCGGGTTGCCGGCGAAGGTTCCCTTGAAGGGGGCCAGCGCCCCGGCCAGCGAGACGACGGCCTTGACCCTTCCGTCCCGGCAGCACGAGAGATAGGCCGCGGCGAGCGTGGTCGCCGCGCCGAGTGAGTGGCCGGCGATGGCCAGGCAGCTCGGCTGGACGTGGCCGGCCAGTGGAGTGCCCGCCGTCGCGCTCCAGCCGGTCAGTGAGGTGATGACGAAGCTGACGTCGGCCGGCTGGTTCGGCAGGTCGAAGATCGTCCCGCCGGGGCCGCTGGAGAGCGGGAAGGTCGGAGTCGCGACGACGTAGCCCTGACGGACGAGCGGCGCCGCGATGACGTTCGCCGCGACCATCCCGTCGGCCGTTACCCCGTGGGATAACACGACCAGCGGGAACCGGCCCGTCGCGGGCGCCGCACCCGATACGGCCGGCGCGTCGGCGGCCGCGCCCGGCGTCGGGGCGACGGGGTAGCTGACGACGACCGGGATCGTGCGGTCGGGGTTGGCGGCCAGGTGGCGGTCGGGCGCGGCGTCCGTCGGCCTGCTGTGGTCGATGAAGGTGACCTGGGTCTGTCCGACGCCGTAATCGCCCCGAACCGAGGCGGCCGGATCATCCGCCGGCAGGCACCCGTGACGAGCGGCCGGCGTGGCTGAGCCTTCCGCCGTCGCCTGCGTCGAACCATCAGAACACGAGGCAAGAACGAGTCCGAGGCCGACGGCCCCCGCGACCACCGAACCACGCCAGGACGCCAGGTTCATGCGGACGCTGCTACGTCTCATGCCCAGCGACGCCTGACGCAGGGTCGGCCCCCAGCCGGCCCGCTCCTGCCGATCCGTTCTGAATTTCCTGCGCCGGGCCCAGGCCGGGCGCGCCCCGTCTGTCATCGACCAAGTATTATTCTCGACATCCTCACGATCAAATGATGGGGGAGTCGACCACCGCGCAGGCGTTGGAGATTCGGCCACCGAAATGAGTTACCGCCCGCCGCACGTCCCTCCGGCGGTTCGGCGATGACGTGGCTGTCGACGGGTGCCCTGGTGGCGTCGCCGGACGACCGCGGCGGGCCTGGGTCAGTATTTGTTCTTGATGACGAAGTAGGAGCCGCGGATGGTTCCGGCCAGCTTTGACTTCTGCCGAGCGAACTTGAACGAGGCGAGTTCTTCGGGGATCTCCATCCCGTCGGAGAGCTTGAATCCGACCGCCCGTTTCCCGAGGTCGTCGAGGGCGTACATCACGTTGATCGACAGGCCGTTTTCGTAGAACACGTACGCGATCTTCAGGTCTTCGACCTGGAACGCGGTCGCCTCGAGCGGGGGAGCGGCGATGACGATGCCGCGTTCTTCCGCGAGGATCCGGTGCACCCAGTCGATGGTCGGCCCGGCGTCGCTCGCGGGCTCGACGGTGAAGACGTGGTCGTACTTGTTCTTGAAGTACCGGGCCTCGTTCGCGCGCAGACCGGCAAGCGCGGCCGCGGCCGGCGACGACTCCAGGCCGACGGTCGATACGGTGCCGAAGTCCACGGCGTAGGGCATGGCGAACTCCTCCGTGGGTGTATCCGGTCCTACCTGGGACGACGCGCCGTACCCAGCGTAGGCGCTGGCGGCCAAGGTAGCCGACCCGGGAGGTAAGGCACCGGAACGCGGCGGGCAGCGGGTCGAAGCTGTGGCGGCGGGACTGTGATCCGCCCAACTCGGCACGGTTACGGCCGCGCCTCCCACCGGTAGCCGTCGGCGGCGATGCTGGACTGTCCACCACGCGACGCCGAGAACGGTCATCGCGGCTGCTAGCCTGCCAAAAAGGGGAAATCGGCTGGTGGGGAGCGGGCTGTGGTGGCGGACAGCGAGCCGGAGGAGTTCTCCTCGTTGCAGGAGTCGCTGGTCGACGGCCCCCGGGCAACCGTCGACCTGAGAACCGACGTCGCGCACTCCGCGCGCATCTACGACTACTTCCTCGGCGGCAAGGACAACTTCCCCGCGGACCGCGAGGCGGCGGCGCAGATCCAGGCGGCGTTCCCGCACACTCCGGCCGCGGCCGTCCAGAACCGTGCCTTTCTCGTGCGCACGGCCAGGTTCCTGGCACAAGCCGGCATCCGCCAGTTTCTCGACATCGGCACGGGCATCCCCACCAGGCCGAACCTGCACGAGGTCGTCCAGGCGATCACGCCGGAGTCCCGCGTCGTCTATGCCGACAACGACCCGATCGTGCTCGCCCACGCCCGCGCTCTGCTCACCAGCGACGCCCGGGGCCGCACCGCCTATCTGGACGCCGACCTGCGCGACCCCGGCCGCATCCTGGCCGCCCCGGAACTCCTGGAGACCATCGACCTGAGCCAGCCCGTCGCCCTGTCGGTCATCGCGGTGCTGCATTTCGTTCCGGTCGAACACGACCAGTACGGCATCATCCGCACCCTGGTCGACGTGCTCCCGTCCGGCAGCTACCTGACGATGTCGTACCTGACCGCCGACCACAATCCCGACCAGGTCGCCAAACTCGTGAGCGCCTACCGCGCCCAGGGCATCGACGTCACCGCCCGGACCCGGGACGAGGTCGGCCGGTTCTTCCAGGGCCTTGACCTCGTGACTCCCGGGATCGTCCCCCTGCATCTGTGGCGCCCCGACGACCCCGCCGTCACGGCTGACTCCGCCACCGAGGCCGGCGGCAACATCGTGTGGTCCGCCGTGGCCCAGAAGCCCTAGATCCCCCGAAGGGTTCGCCCGGGAACGAGTCCGGGCACGGCGAGCGGCGTCGTGGTGGGCTATACGGTCTACACATGTCCGACTCCGTCATCCGCCGCACGATCAGCCCCGACGGCATGGCCCCCCCGGCGGCCCGCTTTGCCCACGCGGTCCTGGTCGAGAACGCCAGCCGGTGGCTGCACACCTCCGGAGTCGTGCCGGTGGCACCGGACGGTTCGGTACCGGACGGGGTATCGGCCCAGGCCAGCCAGGTGTGGAGCAACATCGCCGCGATCCTGGCCGACGCCGGCATGACGGCCGGGGACATCGTCAGCATCACCACCTACCTGGTGGCGAGCGAGCAGACGCCCGGGCTGGCGCAGGCCATGGCGGCGCGCGACGAGTTCCTCGGCGGCCGCCTGGTGTCCAGCACGCTGGTGACGGTCCCGGCTCTGGCCCAGCCGTCCTGGCTGCTTGAGATCGCGGTCGTCGCCGCGTCGTAGGCCGTCACGGGCGGCAACACAAGAATGCCGTCGTCTCCACCTGGGGCACTCCCCACGCCGTATCAGGCCGTGTTCGATCACGGCCTTATCGTCACGCGGCGCAACCATCGTTACGGCGACGTTTCGGCTGTTCACGAAACACGGATGGACCGGGCCATCTAGCGTGTCAGCCAATAGTGGGTGAGCGCCGCAGAGGGGATGGCCCATGACCATCAGAGGCAGGATCACGGTCTTCGCGACGGGCCTGTTATCCATTCTGGCCCTGCTCGCCGTGACGTCGACGGCGGCGAACGCGGCCGCCCCGCCGGATCTCACCGCGAGCACCCTGTCGGCACAGTCCAGTGCTTCATCCGCGCCGCTGTGCTCACCGATCCGGCCCACGACACCGGCGCCCGGAGTCGGCACCGCGCAGTTCTCGTTCAACCGCGAGTTCCTGCTGGCGCTCGCCAGGGCCGGCGTCATCACCTACGCCACCGCGCCGGGACAGACCAGCGTGTGCCTGAACCCGGTCTCGACCAGGCTCACCTTCCCGCTTGAACCCACGGAACGCGGCGCCGGCACGCTCACCGCGCAGATCGATGGTCAGCTTGTCTTCCGCCGAGTCGTCACCGGAGCGACGCTGGCGCTCAGCCTGCGCACCTTCGGCCACCCAGCCGTCGGCAACTACGTGCTCATCAACGCGGACGTGCCACTCGCGGAGCAGGTCCTGTTCTCCGTCGGGCTGCCGGACGCCACCGGCGCCTACCCGATTGGTTTCACCCGCCCCGAGGTCATCAGCCAGCCGCTCGGTGTCGCCTTCACCTTCCAGGGACAGGCCGGTACCCTCACCACCGCCTATCCCACACCCTGAACAGAGACGTCGCCGAAGTAGGTCGCGGGGTGGCGGCGACGATCCGGCGTCGCCCCCTGCCGCCCACCAGGTCTCGCGATGGGCCGTACGCGACACGACGCGGGGCGCCGCGGTGAGAGATTGTGGTCAGACCGGACGGGCCGCGCGAAGGCCTTCCCGGCCGGCGACCCGCCAGGACCAGGCGACGGTGACCAACGTGGCCACGACGGGCAGCGCGGTGCCGGTGATCCCGCGGACGGCGACGAAGACGTCGGTCGTCTGGGAGGTCAGCAACCAGTACGTGAAAGCGGAATTCCCGAGGTTGACGGCCGCCCACAGGAGGGTGAGCCCGAGGAACAGCCTGCGCACTCCGGGCAGGGCGGTCACCCCGGGCGGCAGCGGGCAGAAGTCACGAGCCAGCCGGTGGACGAGCGGCCGCGGCGAAAGAGCGGACAGCAGGAACATCATTCCCACCACCCCGGCGACGATCACGGGCTGAAGAAAGTAGATGAAGGCGCTGCCGCTTATGATCGCTACCGCCGTGCGGACCGTCAGCCCGACCGAGGACAGCACGAGCAGTGCCGGGATGCGCTGCTTGGCGGCCACCCGCCGGCTCACCGCGGCGAATTCCCACGCCAGCGCGGCCAGCGCCGCGAAAGTGAAGCTGGAAAGGTGCAGGACGACAAGAAAAAGAACCGCGGGGATGATCGTCGCCTCGACGAGATGAGGCAGCCCATGTCTCGCGATCATCGTGGGCTTGGGGAGTCGGACGTCCGCGCGCGGGTCCATCTCGCCGGATCCAGCCTGAAGAACGGGCGGAGCGTCGAGGGCCGACGTGGCTCCCGTCAGAAAAATCATGTCTCCAACGGTCGAAGCTGGCCGGCGGGCGCGCTACCGCCGCAACCATACGCCCGCCCGTCCTCGGGCCGGTCGGCGGCGTCCGCCAAGCGACGACTCGACCGTGTCAGGCCGAATCGAGCAGGACTCCCGGGTTGAGCAGGCCCTCAGGGTCGAGTCCGCGTTTGACCGCGCGCATCATCGCGATTTCCTGAGGCGATCGGGACAGCCCCAGCCACGCGCGTTTTGCCCGGCCGACGCCGTGCTCGGCGCTGATGCTCCCGCCGTGCGCCGCGATGAGCCGCAGCACCGCGTCTGTCACGGCCTCGGCCTCGCTGGTCGCGTTGAGCACGTTGACGTGCAGATTTCCCTCGTTGAGGTGACCGAAAAGGATTGGGCGCGCGGTCGGGCAGGCGGCCGTAATCGTCGCCGGAAGCGCGGCCACCGTCTCGGCCAGCGCCGTCAGCGGGACCGCCACGTCGAGCTTCACCGGGACGCCGGCGGAGTTGATCGACTCGGTATGCGCCTCGCGGTAGGACCACAGCAGGTGACGGCCACGCGGGTCGGCGGCGACGGTCGCGTCCCTGACCGCCTCGCTGCCGGCCAGCGCCTCAAGGAGCTCGTCGGTCGGGTCGGCCCGGCCGGCGCACTCGAGGACGAGGTAGGCGGGATAGGCCTCGGCGAACGGGGCGGACAGGCCGGTCCTGGCGCGGACCAGCGCGAGGCCGTCCGCGAAGAACAGCTCGGCGGCCTCCAGCGACGGCAGCCGGTTGCGGACCGTGCGCACGAGCGAGAGCGCGGCGGCGACGTCGTCCACGGCGACCAGCGCCACCGCCCGCTCGGTCAGCAGCGGAACGAGCCGCAGGCGCAGCCGGGTGAGGATCCCCAGCGTGCCCTCGCTGCCGGTCAGCAGCGACATCGTGTCGTAGCCCGTGTTGTCCTTCGGGAGCCCGCCGAGCCGGCTGATGATCGAACCGTCGGCGAGCACCGCCTCGATGCCGAGCACCTGTGCCCGGGTCGTGCCGTAGCGCAGCACCCGCTCGCCGCCGGCGTTCGTGGCGACCAGACCGCCCAGCGTGGCCGAGTCCCGCGCCGCGAAATCGACCCCGAAGTCGTAGCCCTCGGCGCGGACGTGGCGCTGCAGCGCGGCCAGGGTGACGCCCGCGCCCACGGTGACCTGGCCCGAGACGACCTCCACCGGCTCGAGAGCCGTCAGCCGGGCCGTGCTGAGCAGGATCGCGCCACCGACGGGCACACTCCCGCCGACCAGGCCGGTGTTGCCGCCCTGGACGCAGACGGGCACCTTGGCCCGCGCGGCCGCGGCCATCACCGCCGCGACCTCGGCGGTGTCGGCCGGCCGGACCACGCAGCGAGCCCGGCCTCGGAACCGGCCGGTCCAGTCGGACTCGAAGGAGGCGACGACGGAGGCGTCGGTGAGCAGCTGGGTGGCTCCGACCGCGGCGCGCAGCTCCTCGGCCAAGGCCGAGCTCAACCCAGCAGCCTTACCCGGACGGTCTCCGGCATCGCGGCCAGCGAGTCGAGGACGGCCGCCGGATAGTCGACGCCGATGTCGGTCAGCACATACCCGTAGTCGCCGCGGGTGTCGAGGAGCTGGCCATCGATGTTGACCTTGTGCTCCGCGAGCAGGCTGTTGATCTTCGCGAGCACGCCGGGCACGTTGCGGTGCAGGTGCGCGATCCGGTGCCCGCCCGGCCGCGGCGGGAGCGAGAGGTACGGCAGGTTGACGCTCATGGCCGTGCCGCCGTCGAACTGGTAGTCCCGCAGCTTGCCCGCCACGTAGCGGCCGATGTCCTGCTGGGCCTCCTCGGTCGAGCCCGCGATGTGCGGCGTGAGGATCACGTTCGGCAGGTCGCGCAGCTCGGAGCGGAACTCGTCGCCGCGCCCGGCCGGCTCGTGCGGGAAGACGTCGACCGCCGCGCCGGCCAGGTGCCCGCTCTCCACCTGCGCCCGCAGCGCGCCATGGTCCACCACGAAGCCGCGCGAGAGGTTGAGGAACAGGCTGCCGGGCCGCATGCGGGCGAACTGCTCGGCGCCGAACATCCCGCTGTTGCCGGCCCGGCCGTCCACGTGCAGGGTCACGACGTCCGCGACCGCCAGCAGCTCGTCGAGGCTCCCGCAGCGCCGCGCGTTGCCGAGCGCCAGCTTGTCGGCGGTGTCGTAGAAGTACACGCTCATGCCGAGCGCCTCGGCCAGCACCGACAGCTGCGCGCCGATGTTGCCGTAGCCGACGATGCCCAGCCGCCGGCCGCGGACCTCGTGGGCCGCCTCGGCCGACTTGTCCCACACGCCCGCGTGCATGCCGGTGTTCTTGGGGATCAACCGGCGCGTCAGCGCGATGATCTCCGCGAGCGCGAGCTCGACCACACTGCGGGTGTTGGAGAACGGGGCGTTGAACACCGCGACGCCCCGCTCGCGGGCGGCGGCGAGATCCACCTGGTTGGTACCGATGCAGAACGCGCCGATGGCGAGCAGGTCCGGCGCCTCGTCGAACACCGCCTCGGTGACCTCGGTCTTCGACCGGATCCCCAGCAGCTGGACGCCGTCCAGCGCCGCGATCAGCGCCTGGTGGTCCAACGCCCGATCGACCGTCTCGACTTCGATGCCGGCGGTCCTGAGGATCGTCGCGGCATCCTGGTGGACGTTCTCTAGCAGCAGCGCGCGCACGGCGGGGGCCCTCATCAGCCGGTGACAGGTCCCCCGAAGTCTACGAAGCCGCCGGCCGCTCCTGGCTCGGTAGGAGCCGCGTCGCACCTCGCCTGGCCGACCTCCGCTGGCGCGTCTCGGCCAGCGGAGCCTCGAAGGCCAGGTACGGCGCCCTGTCGGCGACGTAACCTGCCTAGCGGTCATAGGCGGACTAAACAGAACGGGTGGGGTGGATGGGTGAGGTCGCGGTTGTCACGGGGGCTGCGGGCGGTATCGGTGCGGCGGTCGCCCGGCGGCTGGCCGCTGGCGGGGCCCGCTGCGTCCTGGTCGACCGCAAGCCTGAGGTCGAGCAGGTGGCCGCCTCGATCGGCGGGGTCGCGGTCGTGGGTGACCTGGCCGATCCGGAGCTGTCCGAGCGGATGGTCGCGGCGGCCGGTGGGCGGTTGGACCTGCTCGTCCTGAACGCGGGAATCAACTCGGTGGACAAGGACCCGGCCACGCTCGACCTCGGCCGCTATCAGGCTGTCGTGGGGGTCAACCAACATTCGGTGGTCTATGGGCTGCGCGCCGCGTTGCCGGTGCTGCGCGCGGGCGGTGGAGGTTCGATCGTGGTCACCGCGTCGCATGCCGCGTTGCGCGGGATCGAGCAGGACCCGATCTACACGATGACCAAGCACGCCGTCATCGGCCTGGTCCGAGCGCTGGCCGGGCCGCTGTCCCGGGAGGGTATTCGGCTTTGCGCGGTGTGCCCCGGGCTGGTCGACACCCCGTTGACCGAGCCGGCGCGCGATCGATTCCAGGCCGCGGGTATCCCGATGCTCGGGGCCGACGAGGTCGCGGCGGCCGTTGTCGGGCTGCTGCGGGACGGTGCGCCCGGGACCGAGCTCGTGGTGAGTCCCGGGAAGCCGCCCACCCGGTATTTCCCGGCGGCGCTGGACTAAGGCCCGCGCCTCGCGGAGCTCCGGTCGGGAACCAGTTGGGTGTCGCCGGCTGGTTCCCGGCTTTGAGGCGTGGTCAGAACGCCGCGAGGATGGCGGTAGCTACGCGGTCTGGATGGTCGAGCGGGAGGAAGGTGCGTCCTCCGGCGACGGTCTCGAACGTCGCGTCGGTGAAGGCGTCGGCGAGGCGCCGGCCGAGCTCGACGTCGAAGTAGCGGTCGTCGTCGCCCCAGAGGACGCGGACCGGCCGGTCCAGCTTCCCCAGGCGGGTCGAGACGTCGAGCAGGTCCTTCGGGTCGATCCCGCGGGCCAGCTTGGCCAGGTCACGGCGGATCTTCCCGTCGGCCAGCGGCTTGACCCAGGCGCCGGTCAACGCGGGGTCGAGGGGCCCGGTCGAGAGCGGCCCGAAGCCGAGTGGTCCGTGCCGCAGCCGGGTCGACCGGAGGCCTGGCACCATCGCCGCGACGACGGCCGGGTGGCGCAGGGCGCGCACGAGCAGCGTGAGGGGCGGCGGGGGGAAGGCGCCGAAGGCGTCGCAGTTGGTGAGCACGACCCGGCCGATCCGGTCCGGGTCGGTGTCGAGCACGAACTGGGTGATCGCTCCGCCGGTGTCGTTCCCGACGAGGGTGACGTCCCGCAGGTCAAGCGCGGCGATCAGGTCGAGCACCAGCCGGGCGACGCCTCGCGGGGTGAGGTCGGCGTCGGCGTCCATCGGCGTCTGATGGGCACCCATCGGCAGGGTCGGGGCGTAGCTGCGCACGCCCTGCTGGGCGAGCAGGTCGGCGACGGGGGTCCACAGCTCGCGGTCCACGAGCACTCCGTGCACGAACACCACCGGCGGCCGCTCCGACGTCGGCGGGCCCGCCGCGCGGTACCGGATCTGGCCCTGGGGCAGTTCGATCACTTCGCTGAGCGCTGAGGCGTCCATGCGAAGAAACATACCGACAGACTGTATGTAAAACAACGGCAGCGACGGGGGAGAATCTGGCTGTGCCTTCGTTGCCCAGTCCAGGACCGACGACGCCGCCGCGGCGCCGTCAGGTGGATCGTTCCGCCACGACCCGAGCGGCCCTGGTCGCCGCCGGTCGGCGGCTGTTCGCCGCGGAGGGCTTCGCCGCGGTCGCGACGGAGTCGATCGTGACGGCCGCCGGGGTGAGCCGGGGAGCGCTCTACCACCAGTTCGCCGACAAGACCGCCCTGTTCGCCGCGGTCGTCGAGGCCGTCGAGGCGGACGTCGCGGCCCGCATCGCGGACGAGGTCGCCGCCGCGGGCTCGACCGACCCCATCGAGGCGATGCGGCTGGCGGCCGATACCTGGCTGCGGATCTGCGTCGAGCCGGAGGTCCACCGGATCGTCCTGCTCGACGGTCCTTCGGTGCTGGGCTGGGCCGAATGGCGCGAGCTGTGCCAGCGCCACGTCTTCGGCCTGGTGCGGGACGTGCTCGTCTGGGGAATGGAGATCGGCCGCATCCGGCGCCAACCGGTCGACCCGCTCGCCCACGTCCTCATGGGCGCCAGTGACGAGGCGGCCCTCTACATCGCCCGCGCCCCCGACACCGAGACCGCCCGCACGGAGATGATCAACGCCCTCGGCCTCGTCATCGACGGCCTCACCCGCTGAGGCGTGGCACGGGCCCCGCTCGGCCATTCACCGCGTCGGTCTTGATCGCGGCTTAGGCCCTGAGGTGGTCGTAGCGGGGACGTTTCCGCGACCATCGCAGGGCCCAAACGGCGATCAAGGCCGACGCGGCGGCCCGCGACGAAGGCCGGGCCTTCTAGGAGCCGGCGGCCGAGGCGGGTACCGGCTCGCCGCACCAGAAGCCGCTCGGGCTGTTGCCCGGCACCGTCGCGAAACTGTCGCCTGACGCGCTCACCTTGAGGAAGTTGAAGCAGGAGACGGGGTCGTGCGGCTTGCTCAGGTTCGTCGGGGCGAGCAGCCCGCCGGCGTCGTAGCTGGTGACCTTCCGCAGGTTGGTGATGAACGACTGCCTCGTGGGGCAGGCCCCGGCGAGTTCCAGGCCCTTGATCATTTCGTCGGCCGCCGCGTAGGAAACGATGGCGAGGTCGTCGAAGGGGCTCTCGGTCTCGGGGGAGTAGGTGGTCATGGCGTCCTGGTACGCCTTGATGGCCGGCGAGTTCGACGTGTACGACTGGAAGGCCATCGTCATCGACATGCCGGCCATCTCCTTGCCCCGCTGCTTGATCTGGGCAGGGCCGTAGTCGCTGGAGCTGAGGGCGACCTTGAGGTTCACGTTGGCGGCCCGGGCCGCGGCGTAGATGTCGATGAAGGCATCGGCCTGAACCGCGCCGACCAGGGTGTCGGCCCCTTCCTGGCGAAGCTGCGTCGCCACCTTGGCCGGGTTCGAGGAGTTCTCCGAGTAGGACGTCTGCCCCACCACGGTGATCCCCTGGCTGCGCAGGCTGGGAGCCATCTGGTCGGCGAGGTTCGCCGAGGTGGGCGCGCTCGGGTCGATCACGATCAGGGCCCTGGTCCCGCCCTGGGCCTTGACGTACCGGCCGTAGGTGTCGACCGCGCCGCCCTTGTTGAACAGGGAGCCGAGGTGGAAGACGTTGCTGTAGTTGCTCCAGATGGGGCTGGTGGGCAGGCCGGTGACCGGGACCCCGGCCTGCTGGAGCCAGCTCGCGGACTGGTCGGTGAGGTTGACCGTCTGCGCGATCAGGCCGAAGACCTGGTCGGTCTGGACGAGGGTCTGCACGGCGTGCGTGAAGACGCCCGCGTCTCCCTCGTCGTCCTGCCACGTCACGTCGATCTGGCGGCCGTTCACCCCGCCCGCGGCGTTCTGCTTCGCGATGCGGGCGTCCACCGCGCCGCGGGCCGGCCGGAAGGCTTCGGCGACCGGGCCGCCGGTGTCCGGCAGGACGAGCCCTATCTTGATCGAGTTGGATGTCACGCCCGGTACCCCGGACGGGCACGACGCGTTGCGGCCCGCCGAGGTCGACGATCCGGAACCGCAGGCGACCAAGGTCGACGCGACGACCAGGAGGGCGGCCGAGGCGGCCGTGCGCGCCCGCAGGCGGCCGTGGGCTGCCGCCCGCGGCGCCCCGCTGTGGGCCGTCGCGCGCGGCGCCGCCGACGACCCAGCCTTGGTCGCGGGACCGTGTCTCGTCACTCCCGGGCTCCCTCGTCATCGCTTGAAGAATGATTTCGCTGTGGCCTTTGTGATCCTCAGCAGTATCACAGCCTGCGGAGACACTCCGGGCTGCCCCTGCGCTAAGGGCGACCCGCTGCCCATCCGGTAACCGGGAGAAATCGAAGCGTGTCGACATGCGCGATGCCGGGCGGACCGGCCCGGGACCTCGTGCCCCCCGCCTCTCGGATTCCTGTGGCGCACGACACACTCGACCGGATTGTTGGGCCGGTTTTGAGAACAGATTCCTGTGGTTGGGAACACAAGGTCGCGGCCGTTCGCGGGCCGTGAACGGATTCCTGTGGCCGGCGCCACGCCATCGCGGATTCGGGCGGTGCCGCTGGTCCACGGCCTGGACGGCGGGGAAGCGGGTGGGCCTGTCATCCGGTCGGGCTCACGCGGCTCAACGGACCCTGCCGCTACGTGACCGGGTGCGCTGGCTAATATGCACTCGGCTGTCGATGTCGAATTCAACCCGGCCGTCTTGCATCAAACAGACCTTCCAATGGCGTTCGGACGCGATTCTTGCCGACACCCGACAGGTCGCGGTGCGAGACAGACCGGCAAGCGGGGAGAACCCAAGGCCATGGGTTGAGGCGCCCTAGCACGGCGCGGTCACATCCATTGTCGACGCTTGCAATCAAAAATGGATGGGGAGGCAATGATCCGCACGCGACGCATCGCGTTGGGCGCCTTGGCGACCGCGACGGTGCTGCTGGCCGCTGGCTGCGGCTCATCGACCGGCGGGGGCGGCACAGGCACGCAGGGCACAGCCAACAGATCCGTGACGATCGGCGTACTCGCCGACCTCACCGGCCCGGCGGCGTCGGGAAGCAAGACGTTCGTCGACGGCGTCAAGGCGGGGACGTATCTTGCGTCCCGCAACGGCTACACGATCAAATATGTCGTCGCGGATACCGCGACGAACCCGACGACTGCCCTCACGGCCGCCCAGAAGCTCGTCACCAGGGACCACGTGGTGGCGGTACTGGCCCAGTCGGCCCTTCTTCTGACGACCTCGAACTACCTCACCGCGCACAACGTGCCCGTCATCGGTGGTGCCTCGGACGGGCCGGAGTGGACGACCTCGAAGAACATGTTCGGGGTTACCGGCGCGCTCCAGCAGACGAAGGTCGCCACGACCTTCGGCAAGCTCCTCGGGCAGTTGGGCGTCACCAACCTGGCCGCGCTTGGCTATGGCGCCTCGCCGGTCTCCTCGGAGTCGGCCAGCTCCTCGGCGCTGTCGGCGCAGGTGTCGGGCGTCAAGGCCGGCTACCTCAACGCCAAGTTCCCGTTCGGCAGCACCGACGTGGGCCCCGAGGTGCTGGCGATGAAGGCTGCCGGCATCGACGGGATCTACCCAGCCGTGGACCCGAGCACCGCGTTCTCCCTGATCAAGGGCCTGCGCGACCAGGGGGTGAGCCTCAAGGCGGCGTTCCTGCCGACCGGCTACGGCGGTGACCTGCTGCAGGCCGGCCCGGGCGCGCTGAACCAGGCCGAGGGTGTCTATTTCACGCTCGGCTACGAGCCCGTCGAGATGAAGACCGCCGCGACGAAGCAGCTCGCGGCCGACTTCGTGAGCGCGAAGATCGCCACCGCGCCGACGTACGCGTCCTACAACGGCTATGCCTCGGTCGGGCTGCTGGTCCGGGCCCTGAAGGCCGCCGGCGCGACCCCGACGCAGGCGTCGCTGATCAGTGCCCTGTCGAACATCCATGACTGGGACGCGATGGGCCTCTTCGGCGGCCACAAGGTCGACATCAACGACCGGACGAACGTCGTGGCCGGCCCGGACAACTGCACGTGGATCACGAAGCTGGAAGCCGGCACGTTCACCCTCGTCAAGGGGGCGGACCCGGTCTGCGGCGAGCTGGTCGCCGGCAAGACCGTCTCGCCCGCCACCTGACGCGTCCGCGTCGGGCCGAAGCGCGTAGGGGTCTCGGGGCTGGTCCCCGAGGCCCCTACCTGGGCTCCAGGTGACCGCGGGACGGCCATACTGGACGGGTGAGATTCCGGACGACGGTCGAGCTCCACGGCGCCACCGCGACGGGCATCGAGGTGCCCCCGGACGTGGTCGCGGAGCTGAACAGTGGCAAGCGTCCGAAGGTCACGGTGACGATCGGGCCGCACTCGTACCAGACCACCGTCGCCCCCATGGGCGGCCGGTACCTCGTTCCGCTGTCCGCCGAGAACCGGCGCGCCGCCAAGGTCGCCGCGGGCGACGAGGTCGAGGTGGAGCTCGTTCTGGACGTCGCCCCCCGCGTCGTCGAGGTGCCGGACGACCTGGCGGCGGCGATCGCCGCGGTGCCCTCCGCGCAGGCGACCTTCGAGGCGCTCGCGTTCACCCATCGCAAGGAATGGGTCCGGTGGGTGGTTGAGGCGAAGAAGCCCGAAACCCGCCAGACCCGGATCACGAAGACCGTCGAGGCTCTCAGCGCCGGGCGCCGCACCCGCTGAGACCCTCTCCTGACCGGACAGTTCTTCGCGTGACGCTTCCCTGACGGCCCAATCGACTGGAGACTTCCGTTCTGTGAGCATCCTCGACGACGCCCGTGAGGGCATGGACCTCGACGTACGACCGCAGGACGACCTCTTCGGCCACGTGAACGGCCGGTGGCTCGTCGAGGCGGAGATCCCGTCCGACCGCTCGAGCTGGGGCCCGTTCGTCCAGCTGGCCGATGCCGCCGAGCAGCAGGTCCGCGACATCATCACCGACCTCGCCGCGCAGGACCCGGCCACGCAGGCCGAGGACGCGCGGAAGATCGCCGACCTCTACAACTCCTTCCTGGACACCGAGGCGATCCAGGCGCTCGGGCTGGACCCCGCGCGGACGCTGCTCGAGGCCGCCCGCGGGCTGCTCGACGTCCGCGACCTCGCAGCCTTCCTCGGGACGTTCGAGCGGATCGGCGGCAGCGGGCTGTTCGGCTCCTACGTCGACACCGACGACCGCAACTCCGACCGGTACCTGTTCCACCTGCTCCAGGGCGGTCTCGGCCTGCCGGACGAGTCGTACTACCGCGACGAGAAGTTCGCCGAGATCCGCGCGAAGTACGTCGACTACCTGACCCGCATGCTGGGGCTGGCCGAGCATCCCGACCCGGCGGGCGCCGCGCAGCGCATTCTCGCGCTGGACACCCTGCTCGCGAAGGGCCACTGGGAGCGGGCCGACACCAGGGACGTCCAGAAGACCTACAACCTGAAGACGGCCGAGGAACTCGCGGCGCTCTGCCCGGCCTTCGACTGGGACGTCTACGTGACGAACCTCGGCGGCTCGCTGACCGGCCCGGGGGCGACGCTGGCCGAGGCGTGCGTGCGGCAGCCGTCGTACTTCGAGCACCTCTCGACGGTGCTGACCGACACGCCGATCGAGGTGTGGCGCGACTGGCTGGTCAGCCACGTGCTGCGCTCGGCCGCGCCCTACCTGTCGGACCCGTTCGTCGAGGCGCACTTCGACTTCTACGGCCGCACCCTGTCCGGCACGCCCGAGCTGCGGGCCCGGTGGAAGCGCGCGGTGTCGTTCGTCGAGGGCTCGATCGGTGAGGCCGTCGGCAAGGAGTACGTCGCCCGCCACTTCCCGCCGCGCGCCAAGGCGCAGATGGACGACCTGGTCGCGAACCTGCTCGCGGCCTACCGTTCGTCGATCTCCCAGCTGGACTGGATGACGGACGAGACCAAGGAGCGCGCGTACGAGAAGCTCGAGACGTTCCGGCCCAAGATCGGCTATCCGGAGCGGTTCCGGGACTACTCGAAGCTCGCGGTCCGCCGGGACGACCTGATGGGCAACGCCCAGGCCGCCTCCGCGTTCGAGACCGACCGGGACCTGGCCAAGATCGGCGCTCCGGTCGACCGCGACGAGTGGTTCATGCTGCCGCAGACGGTGAACGCCTACTACAACCCGGGCACGAACGAGATCTGCTTCCCGGCCGGCATCCTGCAGAAGCCGTTCTTCAGCCCCGACGCCCACCCGGCCGAGAACTACGGCGGCATCGGCGCGGTCATCGGCCACGAGGTCGGGCACGGCTTCGACGACCAGGGCGCGCAGTACGACGGCGCCGGCAACCTGAACGACTGGTGGACCCCGGCCGACAAGGCGGCCTTCGAGGTGAAGTCGAAGACCCTGGTCGAGCAGTACAACGGGTTCGAGCCGCGCAACCTGCCGGGGGAGAAGGTCAACGGCGCCCTCACCGTCGGCGAGAACATCGGTGACCTCGGCGGCCTGACCATCGCCCACGTGGCATACGTCATCTCCCAGGGCGGCACCGCGGCCCGCGAGGACCGGCGTCGGCTGTTCATGAACTGGGCCTACGTGTGGCGGACCAAGCGCCGGCTGGAGCTGGAGCGCCAGTACCTGACGACCGACCCGCACAGCCCGCCGGAGCTGCGCGCCAACATCGTGCGCAACCTCGACGAGTTCCACGAGGTGTTCGACACCGCCCCCGGCGACGGCCTCTGGCTGGAGCCGGCCGAGCGGGTCCGCATCTGGTAGCCCGCCCTTCGGCTGGCCCGACCGCCCTGGCCCTGACGAACCGTGGCCAGGGCGGTCGCCAGCTGGTCAGCCGACGGTGACGACGACCTTTCCGCGGACGTGGCCGGCCTCGACCTGGCGCAGCGCGTCCGCGGCCTCGGGCAGCGCCCAGGCGCGGTCGAGGACGGGGGCGAGCAGGCCGGCTTCGAGCAGGCCGGCGAGGGTGCGCAGGTCGACGCCGTTCGGCTTCGCCACCAGCGGCCGGATCCGCTGGCGGACGACGAGGCCGAGCGCGGCGCCACCCGCGAACCTGCCGACGGCGCCGAACACCTTGCCCGGCGAGCCGCCGCCGTTGAGCAGGAGGATCCCGCCCGGAGCCAGCAGCCGGCGCAGCCGGCGCGCCGGCAGGTTGCCGACGTTGTCGAGGATCGCGTCGTACCGCTCGGGTGAGCCGAGGACGTCCTGCGCCTGGTAGTCCACGACGTGCGCCGCGCCCAGCGAACGCACCAGCTCGACGTTGCGGGAGCCGCACACCCCCGTGACCTCGACGCCCAGGCCGGCCGCCAGTTGGACGGCGAAGGTGCCGATGCCGCCCGCGGCGCCGTTGACGAGCAGCCGCTGCCCGGCGCGCAGCCCCGCCGCGTCCCGCACCGCCCGCAGCGCGGTCAGCGCCGCCAGCGGCACCGCGGCTGCCTGCTCGAACGTCAGGTTCGCCGGTTTCGGCGCCCACGCGCCCGGCGGCCCGACGAGCGCGTACTCGGCGAGCGCGCCCGGGCAGAACGCCAGGACGTCGTCGCCGACCGCGACCCCGTCGACGTCCGCGCCGACCGCCTCGACCGTCCCCGCGGCGTCGAGCCCGGCCACCCGGGACGTCGGCCGCCGCACGCCGACCCCGCCCATCAGCCGGGCGACGTACGGGTCGCCGCGCAGCATGTGCCAGTCGTACGGATTCAGCCCGGCCGCGCGCACCCGCACCAGCACGTCACCGGCACCGACCCGGGGAACGTCGACGTCGGCCAGCCGCAGCACGTCCGGCGGGCCGAACCGGTCCTGCACGATGGCCTTCACGACCTGGTCCCTGTCACGATCGCGCCTCCTGGTTTCGGCATCCCTTGACCACGGTCCTTGGCCCGCACCGGGCCTCGGTCGAAGATCTGTTGCGTTATGGTTGAGCCGAAAACCGCCCGTACCGGGTGAGGTGATCGTGGGTGACAAGGCGGTGGACGCGCTGGTGACCCACGGCGTGGGGGACCACGGCGGCGCGATCGGGTCCGGCGTCCGGGTCCGCCTGCTCGGTGGCGTCGGCGCTTTCACCGGCGACGGGCAGCCGGTGGAGGTGGGCCCGCCACGGTGCCAGGCGCTGCTCGCCGCGCTCGCGCTGTCGCCGGGAACCGCACTGTCCGTGGCCCGGCTCGTCGACCTCGTGTGGGGTGCGGACCGGCCGCGCACCGCCGAGCGGACCCTGCACTCGTACGTCGCCCGGCTGCGCCGCGCGCTCGGCCCAGCGGCGATCACCACGGTCGGCGCCGCCTACCGGCTCGAGGTACCGGCCGACGCCGTCGACGCCCTGCGTTTCGCCCGGCTGGTCGAGACCGGTGACACGGCCGCCGCGCTCGCGCAGTGGGTCGGCGCGCCGCTGGCCGGCCTGCGGGTGACGCCGGGGCTGGCCGCCATCGTCGACGGGCTGGAGGAACGCTGGCTCGTCGCCGTCGAGACGGACCTCGCCGGGCGGATCGAGACCGACCCGGCCGCGGCCCTCGGGCGGCTGGCCGAGCTGACCGCGAGCCACCCGGACCGCGAGGAGCTCTGGGCGCTGCGGATGACGGCGTTGTACCGGACCGGCCGGCAGGGCGACGCGCTCGGCGCCTACCAGACCGCGCGCCGCCACCTCGTCGAACGACTCGGCGTCGAGCCCGGCCCGCGGCTGCGCGCGCTGGAGGCCATGGTCCTCGGCCAGGACAGCAGGCTCGCCGTCCCGGCACCCGTCGGTGGCCGGCCGGGGAACCTGCCGCCGCGGCCCGGGCGGCTCATCGGCCGGGACGCGGACCTGGCCACCGTCCGGCTGGCGCTGTCCTCGTGGCCGGTGGTCACGTTGGTCGGTCCGGGCGGGATCGGCAAGACCTGCCTCGCCGTCGCCGCGGCCGGCCGGGAGGAGGACGCGGACGGCGCCTGGCTGGTCGACCTCGTCCAGGCCGGCTCGGCCGCGGACGTCCCCCGCGCCGTCGCCGCGACGCTGGGCGTCAAGGAGAGCGCGGGGCGGGACCTGACCGGCTCCGTCGTCGCCGCGCTGCGGCCCCGGCGGATGTTGCTGGTCCTCGACAACTGCGAGCACGTGCTGGCCGGCGCCGCCGCGCTCGCGCAGGCGGTCGCGGACGGCTGCCCGCGCACGCGGGTGCTGGTCACGTCGCGGGAGCGGCTCGGCCTGCGCGGCGGCCACGAGCGGGTCGTCCCCGTCGGGCCGCTGGAGCCGGACGGTCCCGGAGCGGAGCTCTTCCGGGAACGCGCGGCGGCGCTGTCCGTGCCGCGGGACCCGGCGGGCACGGACGATGCGGCGCGGGCCGGGCCGCCCGGAATGGCGAGGCCGGACCCCGTCACGGAGATCTGCCGCCGGCTGGAGGGCATGCCGCTCGCGATCGAGCTGGCCGCCGCCCGGACGACGACGCTGCGCCCCGCGGACCTGCTGGCCCGGCTTGACAACCAGCTGCGGCTGCTGGTCACGGTCGACGGTGGGCAGGCCGGAACGGGCCGGCACCGCGCGATGCGGGCGACCATCCAGTGGTCGTACGACCTGCTCACCCCGCCCGAACGGACTCTGCTGCGCCGTCTCGCCGTCTTCATCGGGGCCTTCGACCTGCCCGCTGCCACGGCTGTCGCGGGCGACGGCCCGGCCTCGGCCGGCACTCAGCCGGCGGGCGCTCAGTCGTTCGGGTCGGCGCTGGCGCCGGGCGACGCGGCCGCGTTCGACGCGGGTGACGTCGACGAGGCGCTGGCCGGGCTGGTCGCTCGGTCGATGGTCGTCGCCGAGCCCGGCGCGCGGCGGAGGCGGTTCAGGCTGCTCGAACCGATCCGGCACTTCGCCGTCGAGCGGCTCGACCAGGCTGGCGAGGCCGACGTCCTGGCCGACCGCCACGCGGCCTGGTGCGCCGACCGGGTGACCGAGATTCATCGGCTGTTGCTGGGACGGGACGAGGTCGCGGGTGTCGCCGATCTCGACGAGCTGTGGCCGAACCTGCGGTCGGCCTTCGACTGGGCCCTCCGGCGCGCGGACCGGCGTCTCGCGTACGCGCTGGTCCGGCCGCTCGTCACCGAGATCCCACGCCGCAACCGCGGCGAGCTGGGTGACTGGGTCGAGCGGCTGCTCGCGCTGACCCCGGCCGAGGACGTCGAGGTTGTCGCCTTCGGGCTCGTCTGGGCCGGCCAGCGGTACAAGCTCGCCCAGGACCCGGCCGCCTTCGACCGGCTGCTGGCCCGGCAGGTCTCCCGAACCATCCCCGCCGAGCCCGTTCCCGCCGTCGTCGCCGACTCCGTCGCCGCCGAGGCCGGGTCCGTGTCCGCCGGCGGCGCCGATGCCGGGGGGTCGGCCGGTGGGATCGTTGACGTGGCGGTTCAGCACGGGCTGGCCTCGGTGCGGCAGGACTTCCCGGCGCTCGGGCTCCTCACCCCGTCGTTGATCGCGTGGTTCCGTGGGCGGGGGGACGACGACCTGGCCGAGCATCTGGAGCTGGACGTCGGGGCGTCGCACGTGTTCGGCGGCCGGTTCGCCGAGGGCGACGCGACCGTCGGCGTACTGGTCGAGCGCTACCGCGTCGCCGGCCCGCCCACGTTGCTGAACATGGCCCTGCTGCTGCTCGGGTACGCGGCGCTGCTCCAGAACCGGCCCGCCCGCGCGGAGGAGCTGCTCGGCGCGGCCGTCGCGGTCGAGGTGCCCGCCCGCACCCACTCGCCGAACCGGTGCGTCGAGGCTCGCGCCTACTTCCGGCGCGGCGAGCGGGCCCGCGCGTACGACATCCTGCGCGAGCACGTGGACGAGCTGCTGGACAGCGGCAACATGCAGGCCATCTGCGTCACCGCCGTCGAGTTCGTCAACATGATGACCACGGTCGACCGGCTGGCCGAGGCGAACCGGGTCCTGCGCCACCTGGACCGGGTCGCCCCCTACTGGGCGACGCTGGTGGCGGACGCCAGGCAGACGATCGACGCGGCGGGCCGGCGCCCGCCCGAGCCGGACCTCGACGATCACGAGGCGCTGGAGTACATCCGCGCGGTGCTGACCGAGCTCACCCCGCCCGCCCGGGTGTGACCTGGCCGGGTCCGCCCCCGCTGGCCGCCCCGCCGTGGTCGCGGCGGTCGGCTGGCGGCGCTGACCATCGCGGCCAGCGAGGGCGCCGTCGCCCTCGCTCGCGCAGAACGCGACTGGGCGCCCTTCGACCTCGCGGAGTCCAGCCTCATCGCCGCGGCCGAACAGGCCTGCCGGAGTTGAAGGTCCTACGCGCCCTGGTCGCCGCGAACGGCGAAGCGCGAGCACGGTGTAGGACCGAACGGATAGTCCACCGCGATCGCCTACCTGAAAGTGTCGAGGCGAGGGTCCGGGGCCCCCAGCCGGCTCGGCCCGCATTGTCTGGCGACCGGCTGGCCGCCGTGACGTGATGCCGTATTGAGGTCGCTCGACGACGTCGGCGCTGCGTGGGTAGATTGTGGGCACGGCGCCGCGTGCCGGTCACCGGCTGGGTGAGGCATGGAGGCGTCCGCGATATGCCTTACGGAGGCATTCCGCAGATGTCAGTCGAACTGAATCACACTATCGTTCATGCTCGGAACAATCGGGAATCCGCCGAGTTCCTGGCCGAGATTCTCGACCTTGAGGTCGGGGCCGAGTGGGGCCCGTTCATTCCGGTTTCTACCAGCAACGGCGTGACGCTCGACTTCGCCAGTGTGCCGGCCGGGTCGATCGCTCGGCAGCACTACGCCTTCCTTGTCGCCGACGACGAGTTCGACGCGGCCTACGCCCGGATTCAGCGGGCCGGGATCGCCTACTACGCCGACCCGGGCCTGAAGCACCCAGGCGAGATCAACCACCACCACGGCGGACGCGGGCTCTACTTCCTGGATCCAGCCGGCCACGGCATGGAGATCCTCACCCGCCCCTACGGCAGCCCCACGAGCAACACTCCGGCGAGCGAGACATCGGCGCGGTAGAACTGCCGTCATAAAGGCGCATTGGCGCGAAGGTGCCTGGTAGTGAGGCCGTCGCGAGGGCGCCGGGGTGAGAGGGCCTCGGGGCTTTCCCATGGATCACGGTGACTGACTGAAGATCGATGGGAAGCACCCGAAACCCGGTCCTCGCGGCGGCTTGTCGGGCCGAATTCCATACCCACCTGGCGATCACCGACTGCTGGTAGTCCTCGTCGGCGCAATGATCGCGAACTTGGTATTCAATCCGGCACCCCGGGTCCTGTATGTCCCATTTTTCCATACGTGGTTCGCGATCATGGCGGTTCCGGTGAACGGAAACGGCCGAAGATCGCCAGTTGGGTATGGAATTCGGCCGCGCCGACCGAACTGGAGATGCGCGGGACACGGCCTAGCTAGTGCGGTGACCACGCGGCGGCGCTGGCCAGGTCCCGAGCTAGCTGTCGTCGCGACGAGACCGAGAGTCCTACGCCGCGGTCGCCGGGAACGCGTAAGCGTGACTCTGGCGTCGGACTGAACGGAGGTCGCGGGCTGGCGAGTGCCGCGTGCCGATCTCCGCGTTCCGCGGAGCGTGGGCGGGTGAGGCGCGGGCCGACCTGCGGTCGGCGTCAGCGGTTTGCCGGCCAGGGGCCGGCGGCGGGTGGGGCCAGGACGTCCTGGACGCGGGCGAGGAGTTCGTCGACGTCGACCGGCTTCGTGACGTACTCGTTCGCGCCGGCGTCCAGGCACTTCTGCCGGTCGTCGGGCATCGCCTTCGCGGTGACCGCGATGATCGGTAGGTCGGTGAACCGCGTCATGGCCCGGATCGCGGCCATGGTGGTGTAGCCGTCCATCTCCGGCATCATCACGTCCATCAGGACCAGGTCGGTCGACGGGTTGGCCAGCAGCTTCTCGATCCCCTTCCGGCCATCCGGGGCATGGTCCACGGACGCGCCGTAGAACTCCAGGATGCTGGTGATGGCGAAGACGTTGCGGACGTCGTCGTCGACCACGAGAACCGAGCGCCCGACCAGGATGTCCTCCTCCTCCGGGGCGCCCGCCGGCTCCCCAGCCGTTCCGGGCAGAGCCGGACCGGCCGTTCCCGGCAGAGCCGGACCGGCCGTTCCCGGCAGAGCCGGGGAGGGAACGGGAACGGTGCGTGGCGGGCCGTCGTTCGGCCGATCGGTGCGCACGCCGGGCGGTTGCGCGGTGGTCCTGTCCCGCGCCACGGGCACTCGGTCTCGTTCGGCGCCGAACGTGCCTGGGCGAGCGGTCGCCCGGCTGCGCTGGGTGGGGGTCGCGTCGGTCGCCGTGCGTTCGGCGGTGTCCTGGGCCGGGTCCAGGGCGGCGGGCACGGCGGCGACCGTCTCGACGGCCACGGCCAGGGTGGCCGCGACGGCACTCGCGGCGGCGGCGCCCGCCCCGCTGGCACCGGCCGAGATGGCGTCCGCCACGCCGGAGCCCACCGCGTCGCGCGGCGGTTCGGGGCTGGTCAGCTCGGCCGGCGGGTTCGTGGGCAGATCCAGGGTGAAGGTGCTGCCGCTGCCGTAGACGCTGCGGGCGCGGATCTCGCCGCCCAGCAGGGTGGCGACCTCGCGGCAGATGGACAGGCCCAGGCCGGTGCCGCCGTAGCGGCGGCTGGTGGTGCCGTCGCCCTGCTGGAAGGCGCCGAAGATCCGGTCCAGGTTCTCCTCGGCGATGCCGATCCCGGTGTCGGTGACGGCGAACAGGACGTGCTCGCCGCCCGGCCGGCCTGAGGCAGGCGCCATCATCGTGATCGTCAGCTCGACCCGGCCCTGCTCGGTGAACTTCACCGCGTTGGACAGCAGATTGCGCAGGATCTGCGCGAGGCGGTGGCGGTCGGTGAGCAGTCGGCCGGGCACGTCGGGCGCGATCTCGACCTTGAGCCGCAGGCCCTTCTCGGTGGTGACGGGCGTGAACGTGGCCCGCAGGTCGTCCACCACCGCGGCGAGCGCCACCGGCTCGACGTGCAGGTCCATCTTGCCCGCCTCGACCTTGGACAGGTCGAGGATGTCGTTGATCAGCTGGAGCAGGTCCGAGCCGGCCGAGTGGATGACGTGGGCGTACTCGACCTGCTTGGCGGTCAGGTTGCCCTTCGGGTTGCGGGCCAGCAGGCCGGCCAGGATCAGCAGGCTGTTCAGTGGCGTGCGCAGCTCGTGCGACATGTTCGCCAGGAACTCGGACTTGTACTTCGAGGCGAGCGCGAGCTGGCGGGCCCGCTCCTCCAGCTCCTGGCGGGCCTGCTCGATCTCGCGGTTCTTGACCTCGATGTCGTGGTTCTGCTGGGCGAGCAGGTCGGCCTTGACCTCCAGCTCGTCGTTCGAGCGCTGCAGGTCCTCCTGGCGGGACTGCAGTTCCTCCGACCGGGCCCGCAGCTCACCGGCGAGGCGCTGGGACTCCTCCAGCAGGGCGTCGGTGCGGGCGTTCGCGACGATCGTGTTGACGTTGACGCCGATCGTCTCGGTGAGCTGGTCGAGGAACGCGTGGTGCACGGCGGTGAAGGGGTTGAACGACGCCAGCTCGATGACGCCCAGGGCCTGGTCCTCGAACAGGATCGGCAGCACGACCAGGGCGGCGGGCGCGGCCCGGCCGACGCTCGAACCGATCGTGATGTAGTCCGGCGGGGTCTGCTCGACGACGATGGTGCGCCGGGTCCTGGCCGCCTGGCCGATCAGGGACTCGCCGAGGCCGAAACGGCGGGGCGTCGTCGCGGCCGGCTGGTAGCCGTAGCTCGCGATGAGGTCGAAGGCTGGAGTGTCGACCGAGGAGTCGACCAGGAAGAAGGTGCCGTGCTGCCCACCGACCATGGGGGTCAGCTCGTCGATGACGAGCTGCGCGACGGTGGCCAGGTCGCGGTGGCCCTGCATGAGGCCGGCGATGTGGGCCAGGTTGGTCTTCAGCCAGTCCTGTTCCTGGTTCATCCGGGTCGTGTCGCGCAGCGAGAGCACCATCGCGTTGATGTTGTCCTTGAGCTCGGCCACCTCGCCCTGCGCGTCGACGGTGATCGAGCGGGTGAGGTCGCCGGTGGCGACGGCGCTGGTCACGGCCGCGATGGCGCGGACCTGGCGGGTCAGGTTCCCGGCGAGCTCGTTGACGTTCTGGGTCAGCCGCTTCCAGGTGCCGGACACGCCCTCGACCTCGGCCTGGCCGCCGAGGGCGCCGTCGGTGCCGACCTCGCGGGCGACCCGGGTGACCTCGGCGGCGAACGAGGACAGCTGGTCGACCATCGTGTTGATGGTCTCCTTGAGCTCCAGGATCTCGCCGCGGGCGTCGACGTCGATCTTGCGGGTCAGGTCGCCCTGGGCCACCGCGGTCGTCACCTGGGCGATGTTGCGGACCTGGCTGGTCAGGTTGTTGGCCATGAAGTTGACGTTGTCGGTCAGGTCCTTCCAGGTGCCCGACACGCCCTTGACGCTGGCCTGGCCGCCGAGCCTGCCGTCGGTGCCGACCTCGCGGGCGACCCGGGTCACCTCGTCGGCGAAGGCGCCCAGCGTGTCCACCATCGTGTTGATGGTCGACGTCAGCGCCGCGACCTCGCCCTTGGCCTCGACGGTGATCTTCTGGGAGAGATCGCCGCGGGCCACGCCGGTGGCGACCTGGGCGATCGAGCGCACCTGCGCCGTCAGGTTCGACGCCATCACGTTGACGTTGTCGGTCAGGTCCTTCCAGATGCCGGACACCCCGCGCACGTTGGCCTGGCCGCCCAGGTTGCCCTGGGTGCCGACCTCGCGGGCGACGCGGGTCACCTCGTCGGCGAAGGCCGAGAGCTGGTCGACCATCGTGTTGATGGTCTCCTTGAGCTCCAGGATCTCGCCGCGGGCGTCGACGCGGATCTTCTGCGACAGGTCGCCCTGGGCCACCGCCGTGGTGACCTGGGCGATCGAGCGCACCTGGTCGGTCAGGTTGCCGGCCATGACGTTGACCGACTCGGTCAGGTCGCGCCAGGTGCCGGAGACGCCCTTCACGTCGGCCTGGCCGCCGAGCCGGCCGTCGGTGACGACTTCGCGGGCGACGCGGGTGACTTCGTCGGCGAAGGAGGAGAGCTGGTCGACCATCGTGTTGATGGTGTTCTTGAGTTCGAGGATCTCGCCGCGGGCCTGGACGGTGATTTTCTGGGAGAGGTCGCCGCGGGCGACGGCGGTGGCGACCTGGGCGATGTCGCGGACCTGGCCGGTGAGGTTGCCGGCCATGGCGTTGACGTTGTCGGTGAGGTCCTTCCAGGAGCCCGAGACGCCGGGTACCTCGGCCTGGCCGCCGAGCTGGCCCTCGGTGCCGACCTCGCGGGCGACGCGGGTGACTTCGTCGGCGAAGGAGGAGAGCTGGTCGACCATCGTGTTGATGGTGTTCTTGAGTTCGAGGATCTCGCCGCGGGCCTGGACGGTGATTTTCTGGGAGAGGTCGCCGCGGGCGACGGCGGTGGCGACCTGGGCGATGTCGCGGACCTGGCCGGTGAGGTTGCCGGCCATGGCGTTGACGTTGTCGGTGAGGTCCTTCCAGGAGCCCGAGACGCCGGGTACCTCGGCCTGGCCGCCCAGCTTGCCCTCGCTGCCGACCTCGCGGGCCACCCGGGTCACCTCGGAGGTGAACAGGGCGAGCTGGTCGATCATGCCGTTGAAGACGAGGGCGATCTCGTCCATCAGTTCGTCGCCCACCTGCGGCAGCCGGGTGCCGAAGTCGCCGCCGCGCACCGCCGTCAGACCGGCGAGAAGCTGGCGCAACGCGCTGTCGTCGGGCCTGGCGCGGGATGCCGTCGTGGGAACCAGGGTGTCGGTCACCGACGTCCTCCCGGAGCAGGTCGCGCCACCGTCACCGTGCGGCGACAGCGGGGGCGTGCCGGCAGCCAGCATGCCGCTAATACCATCCCAGTAGGGTAAGCGGCGTCGTGCGGACACCTGATCGGAAGCTCGTCGGAAGCCGGGCGGAGCGACTCGGTGGGAAGACAGCTCGGCAGCACCGACGGGGTGCCAGGTGACTCCACGGAGCGCCAGGCGAGGCGCCAGGTAGAGGAGAAGGTGGCCCGGACGCCGCAGGAGCCGGAACAGCCGCCCGAGCGCCGCAACCGGCTCCTCGACATCGTCATCCGGCAGCGGCGGCGCATCCTGGAGCTGGAGTCCACGGCCGCCGGCGCGCGGATCGTCGACCTGGCCGTCGGCGTCCTCGCGGAGCGGCTCCGGCTGAGCCCGACCGAGGCCGCCGACCAGTTCCGGCTGCTGGCGCGTACCGCGGGCGTCAGCGAGGCCGACTTCGCCGCCGAGCTGCTCGGCGAGCCGGAGCCGGGGCCTGACTCCCACGCCGTCCCCGTCGAGGATCGGGTGGGGCATCGGCTCTGGCGCGCGGCGACGGCGGCCGGCAACGCCGCGGACGGCGACGCGATCGCCCAGGCCGTCCTGCGGGAGGGCCTCGCCGCGCACCAGGCGTGCGCCCTCGTGCTGTGGACGCTCGAACCCGATGGCGCCCTCACCCTGGTGGGGCAGCACGGCCTCACGGCCCTCGACGCCAGCCGCTGGCAGCGGGTGCCGCCCCAGCTGGACTGCGCGGCCACCCGGGCGGTGGCCGACGGGAACCCGGTCTGGTGGCCGACCGGAACGCCGCCCGAGGACCCCGCCGGTCGGCTGCCGCCGGCGGCCCTGGGTGGCTGGACCGGCGCCCGGGCCGCGCTGCCCCTGCTGGCCGCGGGCACTCTGGTCGGGGCGGTCGAGATCTGCTGGGCACGGCCGCTGGAGACCGACGGCGCCCGGCTGCTGCGCGAGCTCGCGGCGCTGGCCGACCTCTGCCGGCGAGCCCTGCGGCTGCAGGAGGACGAGGCCGGCGGCGGCCCGGATGCCGGCGACGGGCGCGGGCTGGAGGCCTGGCTGCCGGCCCTGCTGGACGGGCTCGCCGGCTCGGTCCTGCTGGCCCGGGCGGTACGCGACGACCAGGGCGAGATCATCGACTTCACGGTCAGCTACGTCAACCGCGACTTCGTCGACCCCATCGGGCTGTCGGCCGACGAGGTGCGCGGGGCCCGGCTGCTGGACCTCTACCCGCTGATGGGCGCGGACGACGGCCTGTTCGGCCACGCGCTCGACGTGCTGCGCACCGGCACGCCGTATGCGGCCGACCGGACGGTGCTGCTCTGCCTCGTCGGCGATGTCATCGTCAGCCGCGAGATGGACGTCCGGCTCACCCGGCACGCCGACTCGGTCGCGATCAGCTGGCGGTTCACCGACGGCGCGGACGCGCCAGCCTCGCTGGGCGCGCACGTCCAACGGCTCGGCGGGTTCGGCGGCTGGGAGGAGGACGTCGGCACCGGTGCCATCAGGTGGACGGACAACACCTACGACCTGTTCAGGCTGCCGCGCGCGGCCCCGCCCATCGCGCTGGAGGACCTGCACCCGCGCGTCCTGGCCGAGGACCAGGACGCGTTCGCTCACCTTCGGGAGGCGCTGCTCCTGGTCGGCCGGGCGGCGTCCGCGTCGTTCCGGATCCTGCTGCCCGACGGCGGGCTGCGGCACTGGCGCACGTTCGCGGAGCCGGTCCTCGACCCCTCCGGGACCCTGATCGCGGTCCGCGGCGTCTACCAGGACCTCACCGACCAGTACCGGACCGAGCTCGTCCTGCACGCCACCCGCAGCCAGCTCGCCGACTCCGAGGCGCGCGCCGACGACCAGCACCAGCTCGCGCTGGCGCTGCAGCGCGCGATCATCCCGGACGCCCCGCCCCTGCTGACCGGCAGCGGCCTCGCCGCCGCCGTCCGCTACCGGCCGGCCGAGCAGGAGAGCCTCGTCGGCGGCGACTGGTACGACGCCATCGAACTGCCCGACGGGCAGATCCTGCTGGCCGTCGGCGACGTCGCGGGCCACAGCATCCGGTCGGTCGCGGCGATGACGACGCTGCGCAACAGCCTGCGTGGCCTGGCCATCACCGGGGCGAGCCCGGGACAGCTGCTGAGCTGGCTGAACAACGTGGCCTGCCACCTCACCGACGACCTCACCGCCACCGTCATCTGCGGCCTCTACCAGCCGGGCGACCGCACCCTGCGCTGGGCGCACGCGGGCCATCTGCCCCCGGTGCTGATCCGCGCCGGCCGGGCCCAGACACTGCCGCCCCCGAACGGCCTGCTGCTGGGCGTGATCCCCGACGTCTCCTACGACGAGGCGCGGATCCAGCTGACCGCCGGTGACGTGCTGCTGCTCTACACCGACGGACTGGTGGAACGGCGGCGGGCCGGCCTCGACGAGTCGCTGCGCGACCTGCTGCGGCTGGCCGCGGTGCCGCAGGCCGACGTCGGGCGCCGCGCCGACTTCCTGCTCGCGCACTGCATGCCGGACACCGACGACGACACGTGCCTGGTCGTCGTCGAGCTGCACGGGTAGACGACGACTGCCGGGCTCCGGTCTCGGGTTCCGCCCGCGAGGTTGTCACGGAACCCGAGGCCGGAGCCCGGCAGCTGTGGGCTCAGACCGGTGCGCCGGCCCGCTCGGTCGGCGGCGCCGGGCGTTCGGTGTTGTCGTGGCCGGGCGTGATGTCCCGGGCCTGGGACTGCCGCAGCGGGGTGAACGGCCCGCTTGTCGACGCGGCGACGGGCTCCAGGGTGAAGCAGACGTGGTCGCCGCCGTCGTCCAGCACGCACAGCCGGCGGCCCACCAGGCGGTGGGGGACGTCGGCCAGCAGCGGAACGTCTCCGGGCCCGGCGAGCACGGTCCGCCCGGCGAACTTGTCGGTCTCGTCGCCGGTGAGCGATCCGAACGCCTTCGCCGTCGCGTGATCGTCGGCGTCGAGGAAATGCAGCCCGAAATGCGTCGAACGCAGCCCGATCCGGTAGGTGTGGTTGGCCTTCGACAGCCACACGCAGTATCTAGGCGGCGTAATGCTCGACTGGGCGTGGAATCCGACCAGACAGCCGGCGCGTTCGCCGTCGGCCGCGGCGGTCACCACGATCATCGCGGGGTCGGCGCCTTTCAACAGGGCGCTCAGCTCGTCCTCAGCCATCGAGTCCCCTTCTTCGTGGTGTCTGCCGGTCAGCACGCCGACCGGCGGACACCCGCGGCGTTGCCTACTTCTTCTTCCGCCGCTTGGCGACCACGGCGAGAACGAGCGCGCCGACGGCGGCGGGGACCAGCACCGGCCGGCGGCGGGCCGCGCCCGCGACCGTGGTCGCGGCGCCGGTCACGGTCTCGGTCACGGTGTCGACGCCACCGTTGGTGGCGTCGTTCACCCGGCCCGTCATCTCAGCGGCCTTCGCCCGCGCGGGCGCGGTCGCCTCGGTGGCCTTGGTCAGGCCTGGCTGCGCGGCCGCGACCGCCTTGTCCTTCGCCGAACCGGCGACGGCGACGGCCTTCGCCCGCGCCGGCGCGGTGGCCTCGGTCGCCTTCGCGAGCGCAGGGCCGGTCAGCTCGGTCGCCTTGGTCAGGGCCGGGCCCGCCAGTTCGGCGGCGCGGTGCCCGGCCTTGCTGGCGGTCTCGCTGACCACGTGCCCGGCCTGGACGGCCTTCGCCTTGACCTGGCTCGGGACGTCGACCTTCGCGGCGAGGGCGTCGATGGTCTCCGCGAGGTCGGCGCGGGTCTGGTCGATGTCCGCGCGCAGCTCGTCGGGGTCGGGGGTGGAGGTGTCGGACGGGGTGGTCGCGTTCGTGTTCGTCATCGCCGGGTTGCCTCCGCAACGGTGTGGATGTCCTGCTTCACGCTGGTGATCGCATCGGTGGGCAGCGGGGGAGTCGCCGCCTGGAGGTCCTTCTTGCCGGCCAGGGCCAGGACGCCCGCGGTGAGCAGGAGCGCTGCGGCGACGATCAGGGCGGCGAGCCAGGCGGCCAGCACCGTCGCCAGGCCGAGCACGGCGCACGCCACCAGGGTGCCGACTCCGAAGACGCCCACCACGGCGGCGCCGCCGAACAGTCCTCCGCCGGCGACGGCCTTGGCGCCCTTGCGCTTCAACTCCGTCTCGGCGAGCGCGATCTCCCCGTGAACGAGGTGGCTTACCTGTCCGGACAGGCGCCCGACAAGGCGCCCAACCGAGGCGTCAGCTGTCGCCTTGGGCGTGGACGTAGCTTCGCTGGCCATTTCTGAACCCCGTCACTGCTGGGACGATCGATCACCGATTGATCAATCCCTGCCCAACGTGAAGGCGGATAACACCTGCCGGGTGGTCACGGTGCCCGCGTGCCGGTTCCCGCCTGCCCGCCGCCCGCTGCCGCGACGTCGGCCCGGCCGGCCGGGCTCGCGGGTCGTTGACAGCCGCCTGTTGCTCTGTGTGATCTAAGTGTCCAGGTCGGGCCACTTGCGGGACTCTTACCTGCGTGTTTGCGACACGCGCCTCGGACTTCGGATCTTCTGGAATTACTCTGTGTGACTGTTGACCTGCGAGTAGAGGACCAGGGCCGGGACAGCGCCGAGGTGGTCCTCCAGCACCCCCTGAGCAGGTGACGGTCCCGACCCATGCCCTGGATTGCCGCGGGACGTGGGTCGGCTCGGCGGCGTCGCCGCGGGTCGAGGAGCCAATGTGTCGCGTTCCACCGTGTGGTCCAGGCGTCTCCACGCGCGCGCACCGCGCCGCGGGTCGAGCCCGTCGCCGCGGTCTGCTCGGCCGTGGACTGTGGGTGGCCGCGGTCCATACCACCCGCCGGGCAGTGGTGACGCTGATAGCGCTGCTGGCGGCGCTGTTTTGCCGACGGTCGGTGTTGCCCAGGCCCAGGTGACGGGCCTCAACCCGGTCCTCCCCGTGTCGCCGGGGAATCCGACCGCCGACCCGAGCCACGGGTTCCTCGTCCTCAACCAGAACAACGCCTCGCTGTTCACGAACGAGACCGAGGGCCCGGTCGCCGTCGGCGGCGGCGGGGTCGCGGTGCCACCGGCCGGCACCAGCCCGCTCGGGGGGCGGCCGGTCTCCGTGACCGCCTGACGGGGGCGGTCCGTCCAGCCGGTGCCGGTCGCCGGCTGGACGGACCGGGCACAACGAGCTGGGCGCTGCCGCCCCGGTCCTCACGGGCCCGGGCGGCGGCGCCTTTTCCCGCTCCCGGCCGGGCCACATCGGACAAAGCCGGTCTTGGCCCTGGAACTCGCGCCATCGGCCTATGAGTGCGATTCCGTCAATCGGCCGTCCTGGCGAATCGGACTTGCCGGGCCGACATTTCGACGATTTCGCGGGAACGGGCCGTGGCGTCGCTGTCATTCAACGGTGGCTGTCGGGCGGTGAACTACCCTTACATCGCGACAGACACCGGGAGGGCAATTCTCCTCCGGGCCGAAGGGGGGTGCGGCGATGCCGGGCGTGATCGTGCGAGATCACCGGATGATGACGAGGGAAGGAGCAAGGCATGAGGGTTACACCGGCGCCGCGACGGTGGATCGTGCCGTTGGTGACCGCCGCCGTGCTGGCCGGGGGAACCGCGACCGCGTGTTCGTCGTCGGGTTCATCGGACAAACCGCGGGATCCCGTCGCGGCGCCGAACGCGAAGCAGGTCAATATTCCGGCCTATGACCCGACTAAGGGCGCTCGTTCCGACGCCGTGCCCGGTGACTGTGACCGCGATGACAAGGGCGAGTGGAAGTTCGCCGGCGTCGTGAACAACCGCTCGAAGAACGAGCGGACCTATTCGATCGTGGTCGACTTCGTGCTCGACAAGGGCAACACGGTCGTGGACACGAAGGTTGTGAAGGTGCCGGGTGTCGGTGCCGGTCACACCGCCGACTGGACGACTATCGGCGCGTCCGGTAACGACGACACGCTGCGCTGCGTCATCCGCAACGTGCAGTTCTCCTAGGCGCCTGACTCCTCGACGGCCGGCGGCCACGGATCTCCGTGGCCGCCGGCCAGCGCTCGCCGGTCTCAGAGCTTGATGACCGCGAACACCTCGCCCTGGGGACCGGCCAGGACCGCGAACCGGCCGGCCGGGCTGTCCATCGGCCCGGCGAGGGTGGTCGCCCCCAGCCCGTTGGCCTGCGCGATGGCCGCGTCGGTGTCGGCGACCGCGAAGTACGTCACCCAGTGCGGCGGAACCGCGGCCGGAGCGCCGGGCGGCATCGGCATCAGCCCGCCGATGGTCGCGGTGCCCCCGCGCTTCCACTCGTAGTACTCCCAGCCGCCGTCGGCGCCACCCTCGACCGTCCAGCCGAAGACCGCGGGGTAGAAGGCCTTGGCGGCGTCGAGGTCCCGGCTGTCCAGCTCGTTCCAGCAGAAGGCGCCCGGCTCGTTGGCCAGTTGCGCGCCCTTGTGCTGGTTGGGCTGGAACACCGAGAAGAACGCCCCCTCGCGGTCGGTGCACACGGCCATCCGGCCGGCGTCGCCGGGGATGTCCATCGGCGGGGCGAGCACCGAGCCGCCAGCGCCCCGCACCGCCTCGGCCGTCTTGTCCGCGTCGTCGACCTGGATGTAGGTCGCCCACGCGGACGGCTGGCCTGGCGCCATCGTCGGCCCGTAGCCGGCGACCAGCTTGCCGCGCAGCAGGAAGAAGCCGTACCCGCCGGCGGCCGGGTCGGGCAGGTCCTGCGCCTCCCAGCCGAAGAGCGCGCCGTAAAAGGCCTTGGACGACGCCAGGTCCGAGCTGGCCACATCGACCCAGCTTGGTGTGCCCGGCTCGTAAGAGGTGAACTCGGCCATGCCGACCTCCTGATAGGTCCTGCTGATGAGTCCCGCGAAGGACGCCGCGCGCCCCGGTCGGGAACGCTAACCGGGACCTCCGACAAAACCGCGCGGCTGCCGTCGGGTCCGTCGTCCCGTCGTCGCCGCGTCGACGCGCACCGCGCCATGGCGCCGGCCGACTTTCCGGTATTGCCGGACAAGTGTCGGCGAGTCCCGGTTATGCGCGAACTCAGTAGAGGTGAACGTCCGCCGTAGGGTCGTCGACGGGAAGGTTACCGGTAACGGTCGCGGTGACCTCGAGAGAATGAAGAGTGGCGATGCCGCGCAACACGTCGGCGAAGGCGGCGTCGGCGGCGTCGCGGCCGGTGGCGATCCGGACCAGGCTGGACCGGGGGACCTTGCGGGTCGCGTCGTAGGTCCGCCATCCGCCGTCGATCCAGGCCTCGAAGACGGCATGGAAGTCCATCGGGTCCAGCCCCGGCGCGTAGACGGCGGCGAACCGGGCTGGCACCTCCAGCGCTCGGCACAGCGTGATGCCCAGATGGGCGAAGTCACGGCACACGCCCTGCCCGGTGAGCAGCGTGTCCTCGGCGGAGTCGTGCACCGCGCTGGAACCCACGACGTAGGCGACCCGGTGATAGATCCAGTCGACGACCGCCTCGACCCGGGGGCGCCCCGGCGGCAGGGCGCCGAACTCGGCGACCGCGAGGCCCACGACGTGATCGGACGGGCAGTACCGGCTCGGCCGCAGGAAGATCAGCTGCTCCATCGTGAGCAGGTCGCCCGCGGGGACGGCGCGGCCCTCGGGCTGCTCGGTCTCCGGATGCACGAGCTCCGCCCGGTAGGACACCGTGAGAATTCCGCGGGGCGCGCGCAACAGGTGTAGACGCCCACCGTGCGGTCCGGACAGTTCGACCGGTCTGGCGAGGGGAGTTCCATTCGTCGCCACATCGAGCCGTTCGGCGTGTATCCGCCCGGACCGGGCCACCGCGAGCTGGAAGGCGATGTCCGCCGGCTTATCGACGCCGAAGGTGAGATCGCAGGTGACCACCCGGCCGGCGTCGGCGGAGGCGGCGGGAATCCGGGCCCACTGCTCGGCGGGCTGCGGGCCGGTCATCTCGACGATGTCGCGGCGGCATTCCGCCGGATCGCCTGGCTCATGACGGCCGCCCAACCCCGACCGCCCTGGCCGCCGGATGCTCTGACCGGCAACGACGCCGACTTCGTATCGGCGCTCGCGCATTCCCAGCCCGACGACCATCCTGCCAGATATCGGGCCGTCTCGGCCCGTCGATCTCCCCGCCCCCCCGCCCGTCGGCCGCCCGCCGTCGGCCGCTGAGTCGCGCATCGTCGGTGATCGCGGTCTTGGCCCTGCCGTGGCTGTGATCTGAGTACCTGGACGACCACCGGTGGGCGCAACCAGCGATCTTGGGCGCGACCGTCGGCCCGGCCGGCGCGGTGGTCGGGGGTGGGGGGAGGGCCGACGTCCTTGGCGGCCGGCGGACCTAGGCCGGCAGGAGCCGGGACCGGAACAGCTCCAGGACCTGGTCCAGCGCGGCCCGGGTCGGCTGGCCCGGCTCGTCGATGAGGTGTTCCGTGAGGACGGAATGGGGCTTCATGGTGGCCGCGGGGTTGGCGCTGCTGTCGTCGAGCTCGACGGCGACGAAGGCACCGCCAAGCTGGTCCCGAAGAGACTGGAAGCGCGCACCGGGCGAGAGGCTGTCGCCCTTGAAGCGCAGGCCGAGCACCTGCAGGCCCTCCGCGGCGCACCGGCCCTTGACCACCTCCAGGTCGCCACTGGAACAGTCGATGGTCTTCTTGTGGGCCTTGCTGAGGGGAAACGGCAGTGACGGCTCAGCCAGCACGGGAGCTATCAGACTGGGATGCGTCGCCATCGCGAGCGCGAACCCGCCGGTGAAACACATGCCGACGGCACCGACGCCAGGCCCCCCGCAGCGGGCGTGTTCGGCCGCGGCGAGTCCGCGCAGCCAGGAGACGACCGGTGACGTGCGGTTCGTCGCCCAGATCGTGAACTCCCGGCTGACGCAGGCGGGAACCAACGACGACATCGTGTACCGCAGAGCGCCCAGCCGGCCGCCGTCGAGCGGGTCCTTGCCAGGGACGCCGAAAAGGTGCGGCATCACCGCCGTGCAGCCGACGCCGACGACCTTGCGGGCGAACGCGGCCACCTTCGGGGTGATCCCGGGCATCTCGGCGATCACGATCACGGCCGGGCCGGTGCCGGCTCGGTACACCGTCCGGGCCTTGCCGTCGTGCGTGAAGGTCGTCGTCTCGAAATCGGCGAGATCATCGTCGGCCATGGCTGGGGAGTCAACCAGAACCCCGGGGCCCCAGCGAGATCCGGCACGCGGGCCGTGGCTGCCGGCCCCGGCCCGCGCGAGGAACCACGGACCGGGGCGAAGCCGGTCAGGCGTGCTGGGCGCCGCGCTGGGCGTGCCGGCGCCAGCGCCAGCCGATGAAGAAGGTGAGCGCCGACAGTGGGGCGAGCACCAGGCTGAGCAGAACGCCGTCGGTGTAACTGGCGCCGTGGCTGGGCGCGGTCGCGATGAGTGCCGCGGCCGCGGCGGCGTAGAACGCCACCTGGATGCCCAGCGCGAGACGCAGGTGGGCGAACCGGCCGAGCAACAGGCCACCGAGCAGGGGAAGGATGGCGGACATGGGGACCTCCAGTGCTGTCGCGGACGGCGCGCCGCCGGCTGCGGCCGCCGTTTCCCGGTTGTGCCGCGTGTCGAGGTGAACTGTCCGCTGTCACCCGGCACGCCCGCGTCCGTGAGCGCCCGGGTCTATTCGCTCCGTGCCCGCACGGAGGCGCGTTCGCGACGGTCTGGGTGACCATGGGGGTGTGAGTGATGAAGGACCGGCAAGCGTCGCCGTGACGCCGCTGGTCGTCGACGGCCTCCCGCGCCCGGACCCGCGGGAAATGACGGCCCCGGCACGGTTGTCGCTGTCCCGGGGAGTGGACTCGCCCGTGGGAAACGGCTTGCCCTGGCAGCGGTGGTTCCTGTGGCTGCTGGCGGCGGGATCGGTCGCGGGCACCGCTCTTGCCGTCGTCGTGGCGGTGCGCGACGGGCTGACGTGGGATCGGTTCGTCCGAGGCGACCTGGGTCTTTCGACGGTGCTGGCCGTGGCGTTGCCGCTGCTGGGCGCCACGATCGCGCACCGGGAGCCCAGCAACCGGCTGGCGTGGGTCTTCTCGATCACCGGGGCGTCGAGGACCGTCTTCACCCTGTCCACGGTGTGGGCTGACCACATCTATCTGACCGGTACAGGTACGGGGCCCGGTGGTCCGGTCGCCTCCTGGCTGTCCCTCTGGTCCAGGCTGCCGGCACCGGCGCTCGCGCCGTTGCTCCTGCTGTGGTTCCCGGCCGGCCGGCTGCCCCCGGGCCGGCGCTGGCGGCTTGCCCAGCTGCCCGTCGCGGTCGCGCTCGCCGCCGTCGTCATCGTCGCTGCCCTGAGCTGGCCGTACCGCGGCCCACGGACCCTGCCAGAGGCGCCGACCCCGCCCGGGGTGGCGCCGGCCATCGTCGTCGTCGCCTTCGCCGTGGTGGTCGCCGCCGTGCTGACCGGTCTGTCGCTGGGGCTCGCGAGCCTGATCAGCCGGCTTCGCCACGCCGTGCCGGTCGTGCGCCAGCAGGTGAAGTGGCAGCTCTTCGGCGGCGCGGCCGGCGTGGTCCTCAACCTGGCCGGTGACGTCGTCGCTCCCCGCGCCGGGCTCAACCTGGCCGGCACGCTGGTGACCGTGGCCGTGATGGTCCTCGCGATCGAGCGATACCAGCTGTGGAACGTCGACCGGTTGATCAACCGAACCCTCGTCTACGGCACGCTGACCATCCTGGCTGCCGCCACCTATGTCGGCTGCGCCGCCGGCCTTGGCCTGCTGACCGCCGGCCTCGCGCACGGCCGCAGCGTCGCGGTCGCCTGCGCGACGCTCGTCGCGGCGGCGCTGGTCAGCCCGGCCAGACGCACGGTTCAGACCAGGATCGACCGATGGTTCGACCGCCGCCGATTCGACGCGGTCGACCGCGTCCGCACCTATGCCGACCGGCTCGGGACGACGCCCGCCGTGCCAGGTGAGCTGCGCGACGTGCTTGCCGCCGCGCTGCGGGACCCTGAGCTGGTCCTGCTGTTCACGCTCGACGACGGCCGTCTGGTCGACGCCACCGGCGCCCCCGCCGAGGTCCCGGCGCGGGAGGCGACGCGTACCGCGCGACGGCTGACCAGCCGGGTCGGGCGTGGCGGCGACGGCGCGGGTCGTGGCCCGGCCGCGGGTGAGCTGGGGGTGTTGGTCAGCCGGTGGTTTCCCCCACATGAGGGCGGACTGCTCGACGCTGTGCTCGCGGCCGCCGCGCTGCCGCTGGAGTACGCCCGCCTTCAGGCTGAGCTGCGGGTCCAGCTGGCCGCCGTGCAGGCGTCCCGAGGCCGGATCGTGGCGGCCGCCGATGCCGAGCGCCGCCGGATCGAACGCAACCTGCACGACGGCGCCCAGCAGCGCCTCGTCGCGCTGGCGGTGCGGCTGCGTGCCGAGCAGCGCCGCCACGGCGACGCGCTCGACGCGACGGCCGGCCCGTTGCTTGATCTGGCGGTCGACGAGCTGCGCGCGGCGGTTGAGGACCTGCGGGCATTGGCGGCCGGGCTGCTGCCGGCGGCGCTGGCCTCCGAAGGCCTCGGTCCAGCTCTGCGCGAGCTCGTCGACCGGGCACCGGCCGGTGTCCGGCTGCTCGGGCTGCCCGACCATCGGCACGGCCCGTCGCTCGAGGCGACCGGCTGGTTCGTGGTCGCTGAAGGCCTCGCCAACGCCGCCAAGCACGCGTCCGGCGCCTGGGTGACGGTCGCGGCCTCCTGCCACGGGTCGGGCCTGACGGTCGCCGTCGTCGACGGTGGCGCCGGCGGCGCCGTGATCGGCCCGGATACCGCCGGTCCGCCCGCGACCGGCGCGGGCAGCGGGCTGCGGGGGCTCGCCGACCGGGTCGAGGGCTGCGGCGGACGGCTCGTCCTTACCAGCCCGCCCGGCGGCCCGACGGAGCTGCGCGCGGAGCTGCCATGCGGATAGCGGACGGCAAGGCCGACCCGGACGGCGGTCAGGCGCTGCGAGTGGTCATCGCCGACGACGCGATGCTCCTCCGCGAGGGGGTGTTGCGAATACTGGCCGACGACCAGATCACGGTCACCGGGGTCGTCGGTGACCCGGAAAGCCTGCTCGACCATGTCGCCCGTGAGGCGCCCGACCTCGCGATCGTCGACATCCGGATGCCGCCGACGTTCACCGACGAGGGCCTGCGCGCGGCCCGCGCGATCCGCGCCGACCATCCGGGCACGGCCGTCCTGTTGCTGAGCCAGCACGTGCAGGTGGGCGGAGCGCTCGACCTGTTCACCGCGGGCGCCGGCGGGCTCGGCTACCTGCTCAAGGACCGGGTGATCGAGATCGACGACTTCCTCGCCGCGGTCCGTCGGGTCGCCGCGGGTGGCTCGGTGGTCGACCCCGTCGTGATCCGCGCGCTCGTCCAGCGGCGCTCTGGGCTCGGTGCCGGCGCCACGCTCAGCGACCGGGAACGCGACGTCCTGAGCCTCATGGCCCAGGGCCTGTCCAACGGGGCGATCGCGGCCCGGCTCGTCGTCAGTCTGCGCACGGTCGAGACGCACGTCGCGAGCATCTTCACCAAGCTCGGCCTCCTGCCCACCCCCGAGGAGCACCGCCGCGTCCGCGCCGTCATCACCTACCTCAACGGACCAGCCGGTCCACCCGCCGACTAGGCGTCGGCGTCCCGTGCCGGCGCGGATGAGTCGTCGCGGGACTGCTCGACGGCCGCGGACGTGATCAGGACGGCGGTCAGGATGCCCATGGCGGCCAGCCGGTCGAGCGAGGTCAGGAGGGGAGCGGCGGCGAGCAGCGCGCCGGCCACCCCGACCGGCCACCACGCGTGCCGGCGGCCGACCCGGGCGCAGCAGGTGGCGAGACCGGCCAGGAACAGCGCCGGGCCGCCGAACGCCACCAGCGCGCCCGACAGGCCGATGGGCTCCTCGGGGTGCGCGATCACCAGCTCCAGCCCGACGGCGGCCAGCACGATGCCGGCGATGATCGGCAGGTGCAGGTAGGTGTAGACGTCCCGGCCGAGCTTGCCGGCCTCGGTCGGGGCGCTGTGCCCGATCCGCCCCGCCACCACCTCGGACACCTGGCCGAAGTACAGCCACCACAGCGCCGTCGACAGCAGGAACGCGACCCCGAGAGCGACGGTGACCCTGACGGTGAGCCTCGACTCGGACGCGGTCGCGCCGGCGAGAACGATGCTTTCCCCGAGCGCGATGATGACGAAGAGCTGGAAGCGCTCGGCGAAGTGACTGCCGTCGACCTGCCACTGGCTCGTCGGGGTCGAGCCGAGTCCCGGCAGCCAGTACAGGACGAGTGGCGCCGTCAGGTCGACGAGCAGCGCGGCGCCCCACAGGCCCCAACGCGCGTCGCCGTCCACGAAAGCGCCCACGATCCACGGCGGTGCCGTCAGAAGGCTCCAGGCCAGGATCTGCCCGAAGTTGCGGCGAAAGGCACTGGTCGGGCAGACCGCGACGACGAAGACGTTCCGTACCACCTGCAACGCCACATAGCTGGCGGCGAACAGCAGCCCGCGCTCGCCGAACGCGTCCGGCACCGCGATGGCCATCAGCAGGCTCGCCATCATGACGAACACCAGCACGAGGCGGACGGCCACGGTACGCGGGTCGAACCAGTTCGCCATCCAGGTCGTGTAGTTCCAGGCCCAGTAGATGGCGACCAGCATGAACGTGGCGCGGGCGGCACCGGGCCAGCTGAGGTCGGCGAGCAGGTAGTGCGAAAGCTGCGTGACGGCGAAGACGTAGACCAGGTCGAAGAAGAGCTCGAAGAATGTCGCCCGCTGCTCCCCGGCGGCCCGGCTCCGGATCAGCGGGATGTTCGGGATGACGAACGGCTGCTCCCCGCTCTCGTCGGCCGTGTCATCCGTCAGCCGGCCGACGGTGTCGGACGCGGGTAGCGGGCCTGAGACCTGGCGCGGAATCGCGGCCTGCGCGGGAACCGGCTCTGCGGGCAAGGACGGACCGGGCTCCATGCGGGCAGCATAGGCGTCACCGCGGATCTCCCGGAACGCCACCGGAGGCCGCCCTCGGCGGCGCGCTCGCTCACAGCGAGGATCGCGAAAGGGCCGAGTGGGATCAGGTCGTGGGAACCGAGGTGAGCCCGTCCGTCCTGGCGAAGTAGGCGGCCATCGCGTCGGTGTGGGTCGGGAAGACGAGGCGCTGTGGCTGGGTGAGGACGAGCCATTCCACCGTCTCGTTCGACGCCGTCACCGGCGGCAGGTCGGCCAGCGGCCGCTCGGGCAGCAGGCCGAACACCAGCAGGACTCCGCCGTCGCGCCCGCTGTGCACGTCGAACAGGCGGACGTCGGCCGCGTCCGCGAGGATTCCCGTCTCCTCGCGCAGCTCGCGTACCGCGGCCTCCCGCCAGACCTCGCCGACCTCCATGAAGCCGCCGGGCAGCCCGAGCTCGCCGCGGCCCGGGTCGATGTCGCGGCGCACCACGACCAGACCGGACCCACCTTCGGGCATGGTGACGGGCAGCAGGGCGACTGCCACCGGAAGTGGATTGCGCCACGTTGTTTCGCCACAGGCGCCGCACAGCCGGGGCCACGAGGCATCGGGCTGGTATCGGGTCCCGCAGTACGAGCAAAACGAATTCTGCATAGATCCTGACCATAATCGTCGCGGTCGGCAGAGACCCGCCGGGACGGGCCGCCCGGGGACCGGCGTTGCCCGACGACCGGCGGCGGCCGGGTGGCGCTGAGCACGTGCGGGAAGAACAGCTCAGCGGCCCGCGACGGGCCCGGCCTGGCCCTAAAATGGGTAGCGAATGGGCATTGCCGGACGTGAACGGCAGCGCGGGGCGCCCGGCCGGGTCCCCCGGCGGCGCCAAGCGATCACGTCCGCGGGGGATTGTCGTCCGGGCGGGAGGGCGCGATGGCGCAGAGCGTCGACGACGTCGCCGCCTACCTGCTGGAGCGTCTTGGCGCGCTCACCGTCGCGCGGCTGCAGAGGCTCGTCTACTACACCCAGGCCTGGCACCTCGCCGACCACCACGTGCACCTGTTCGAGGACCCGATCGAGGCGCGGGCCGACGGGCCGGTCGTGCTCCGCTTGCACGACCAGGCCGGCGGCCGGGACGAGGTGCACGAGTGGCCGGCGGGCGACCCGCGCCGGCTCGGCGCGCGGGCGCGCGACGTGATCGAGTGGGTCCTGGGGGCGTACGGCTCGTTCCCCGACGCGGAGCTGGCCCGGATCGTGCGCGCCGAGGCGCCGTGGCGGCTCGCTCGGCAGGGGCGTCGCGTCGCCAGACGGCCGGCGAAGGCGATCGACCCGACCGTGATGGCCACCTACTACGACCGGCTCCGCTCGTCCCCGGACGCCGCGGTGCTCGTCGCCGTCGGCAGCGCGCGGCTGGAGGGCCACGAGTTCCGTCCGCGCGAGGTGGACCTGCTGCGCGCGGCGGCCGGCGGGACGCGGGCGGCGGACGACATCGTCGCCGAGCTGGTTCGCAGGCATCGGGCATCGTGACGGCACCTCATGAATGACGACCCCTACTGCTGGCCGGGCACCCGCTGCCTGCGCAACTTCCTCGACCTTCGGGACGCCGAGAAGCTCGACACGGCCGAGCACGAGATCGTCGCCGTGCGCACCGTCGAGCTCACGGCCTCCGTCGTGCCCGGCGCGTATGACGCCGCGCACCTGCTGAGGTTTCACCGCCTGCTGTTCCAGGACGTCTACGACTGGGCGGGCCAGATCCGGGTCGGCAACATCTCGAAGGGGAACGTGCCGTTCTGCCCGGCACAGCACATCGGTGCCCGGATGGACCAGCTGTTCGCCGGCCTGGCCGCCCGCGGGTTCCTCGGCTCGCGGGAGCGAAGGCCGTTCGTCGCGGCGTTCGCCTCGCTCTACGGCGAGCTGAACGCCATCCATCCGTTCCGGGAGGGCAACGGGCGGACCCAGCGGGCCTTTCTGCGCCAGCTCGCCGCGCATGCCGGCTGGACGGTCCGGTGGGAGCTCCTCGAACGTCGGGCGAACGACGGGGCCTGCCGGGAGTACTGCAGGTCCGGCCGAACCAGCACGATGATCGAGCTGCTCGCCCCGATCATCGAGCCCCGGGCGACGTGGCCCGACCAGCGCCGCGAGGCGGACCAGGCGCCCGCCGACGGCGGTTCCGGCGAACCGGCCGCGAGCCCGCGATCGGCCACCCACCGCTAGCGAGCTCAGGCCGGCGCCGCGCGCGGTCTCGGCGTCGGTGACAGCGACCAGGTGCCGGCGTCGCCCCAGATCGGGAACAGCGACGGCCCGCCGTCGGGCAGGGTGATCTCCGGGCCGATCCGGCGCAGGCCCATCCGCTCCCACAGGGCGAGGCTGCGCAGGTTCGACGCCTCCGCGTAGACCCCGGCCCCGGCCTCGTTGGCGGCCCGGGCCAGCAGGTTGCTGATCGCGTGGGCATGGCCCTGGGCCTGCGCGCCGGGCCGGACCGCCGCGAACATCACGTGGTAGTGCGCGGGCAGGTCGGCCGGGAGCGCCTCGTCCAGGGCCTGCATGATGATCGCGGCGCGTTCGCCACCCTCGCCACACGCGGTGAACAGGGCGTTCAGGAAGTCGTCCGTCTCGGCCTCGGACAGCGCGGTCGCGCCCGGTGGCGACCAGACCCCGAGCCCCTCGTAGTTCGCCGTCGCGCCGATCTCGCCGCCGTGATCGAGGATCAGCTGGGTGGTCACCCGGAAGAACCCCGCGACGAGCGCGGACCGGTTCGCCAGGTCCCGAGGGAAGTTCCAGGTGAGCACCGGGTCGGACTCGAAGGCCAGGCACAGGGTCTCGACGACCGCCTCGATGTCGGGTCGTCCGGTGCGCAGGTACTCCGCGCTGGTCATGCCGTTCCCTCCGGGATGAGGTCGTCGTCGTGTGGATGGCTGGGCCGGGGGAGGGCCGGCGGGTGGGCGGTGACGGCGGCCGGGGGCGGGGCCCGGTGCGCCGTGACGAGCGCGGCCACCGCGGCGTCCACCGTCGCCGCGTCGGTCTGCCAGTTGCAGACCGACAGCCGCAGCGCCGTGCGCCCCCGCCAGCGGGTCGGGCTCGCCCAGCCCACGCCGCCGCGCTGGAACGCGCCGACGACCGCCTCGGTGTGCGCGTCCTCGGCAGGCGTCTCGTACGCGGCGGGGTCCCAGGCGGCGGCCGCGTCCCGGGGGTCGGGGGAGCGGCCGTGAGGCGGCGGGGTGAACCGGACCAGCACCTGGTTGAGCGTCACCTCGGCGAGGACGGTGACCCCGTCGACGCGGGCCAGCTGGTCGGCCATCCGCCGGGCCAGCGCGCAGCACCGTTCGACCAGCTCCGCGACGCCGTCCGCGCCGAGGTGGCGCAGCGTCGTCCACAGGACCAACGCCCGCGCCCGCCGGGACATCTCCGGGGTGTAGTCCATCGGGTGGCGCACCCCGTCGGAGGCCGACGGGAGGTAGTCGGCCTGGGCGCGCAGCGCGGCCAGGTGCGCGGCCGGGTGGGCGCACAGCGCGATCCCACAGTCGTACGGCACGTTCAGCCACTTGTGCGCGTCGGTGGCCCACGAGTCGGCCCGGTCCAGGCCGGCGAGCCCCGGGACCGTGGCGCGCAGCCGGGGACTGGCCGCGGCCCACATCCCGAACGCCGCGTCCAGGTGCAGCCAGCCGCCGTGGGCATGGGTCAGCTCGGCGACGGCCGCGACCGGGTCGACGGCGCCGGTGTCGACGTTGCCGACCTCGCCGCACACGATCAGCGGGCCGTGGGTCGTCGCCAGCAGGTCGGCGAGGTGGTCCAGGCGCATCCGGCCGGCCTCGTCGGTGTCGACGAGGTGGATCTGCCCGCCGAGGCCGAGCAGCCGGGCCGCCCGGGTGACGGTGACGTGGCAGCCCCGGCTCGCCAGCACCCGCGGCGCCGGCGCGCCGATCAGCCCCGCGGACCCGACGTCCCAGCCGACCGCGGCGAGCACGTGGTGGCGCGCGGCGGCCAGGCCGATCAGGTTCGCCGCGGCGCAGCCGGTCGTGATCCCGACCGACGTGGCCGTAGGCAGGCCGAACAGCTGGGTGAGCCAGCCCGCGACCGTCTCCTCGACCACCGCGGCGGCCGGGCTGGAGACGTGCAGGACCGGGGTCTGGTCCCATATCGAGGTCAGCCATTCCGTCGCGACCGCCACCGGGTAGGCGCCACCGGTCACGAATCCGAAGAACCGGCCCGAGGTCGACGGCGAGAGGCCCGGTTCGGCGGCCGCGATGAATTGTTCCAATACTTCGGTCGAACCCTGTCCGGCGGCGGGCAGGTCTCCACCTAGCTGTGTACGGAGTAGCTGGTGGGCCTCGTGCGTCGAAAGCGGGTGTTTTGTGTCGCGGCCCAGGTAGTCCAGGGCGTGGCGGACGACGATGTCGAAAAGACTGGCCAGTTCATCCTGATTTCGCGCGCGCCACATTCATCCCCCGCTGGTGTAGCCGGGCCGCGACGCGTCGTCACGTGCCGGGCTTTGTTCCCCGAAACGGACGATATACCAGAAGAAGATCGGTTTTTGTGGAATGCGAATGGTCGCGACCGCCGACCGCCGACCGGCGTTCGGCGGTCAGTCCCCGTCCGTGGCCGGGTCCGGGTCTCCGGGCCCGTTGCCGTCCCGGATGGCCGTCTCGATGAGCGTGATGGCCCAGCGCGCCGCGCGGACCGCCCGCTCGCGGTCGAGGTTCCAGGTGCCCATGAGGCGCTCGTGGGTCGGGACGTGCCAGAACATGTCCAGCATGGCGGCCGCGAGCTCGGACTCGCCCGGGGACCAGGTGGTGGCGGCGGCCGTCGACACGGCGGCGACGAGCGCGCCGCGCCGGCGTTCGTCGATGCCGACGAAGGTCGGGTCCTCGTGCGTCGGCGTGGGGGTCGGGAAGGCCGAGAGGTAGTCGAACATCCGGCCGACGACGTCGGCGAAGTTCTCCAGCCGCAGTTCGTCCAGGTCGACGCCGGCCTCCTCCAGGAGCCGGTGCATGACGGTGTCGCGAAGCCGGCGCTCGTTGCCGAAGTAGCGGTAGATCGTGCTCTCGTTGACCTCGGCGCGCCGGGCCAGCTCCCGGATGGTCAGGCCGTCCCAGTCCCAGGTGGGAAACGCGCGCACCATCTCGACGGCGGTGGCCACGATCCGTTCCCGCGTCATCGCGGCCTGCTGGCGGCGCAGCGGGCTCTCGTACGCACGGCGGCTCTCGACCGGCCGGTCGCCCTCGGCCGAGGAGGGTGGCTCCTCCCGCGTCGGCCCTTCCGCCGCCACGAACCACCAGCCCCTTTCTGAACGCCATGGTGGTGGGCCGGCGTGCGCCGGCGGTCGGCGGCCCTTGCCACCGACCTGCCCGACTATGCCCGAAGCAAGAAACGTCAGGCCCTCCTGACGGCTGACATCCGTGCGCAGTGGGCGCGGTCATCCGCTCGCCCGCGCCGACGGTTGCCGCTATATTCGCGCAAGACTTCTCGCACCAATACCCGTTATGCTCGTTTTGCGCCGCTTCGTACGGGCTGGCGCCCGTCGGAGCTCCGGGTCCCTCGGCGACCGGCCTGGAGTTCCGACGGTTCCTGCATAGCCGCCTGGCCCGCCACAGGCGAATGCTGTCGAGCCCGATTTCAGCGCGGGAGCTCCGCCGTGCCCTCGTGCGCCGCCCATGCACCGCCGATGCCAGGACTCCCCACGCCGTTCCTCGGAGATGAAGACCATGAAGAGCCGCTGCTCCCGCGTTCGCAGAGTTCTCAGTGTCGCCGTCGTGCTGTTGGGGTTACCCATGACGGGCTGCGCTGGGTCATCGCATTCGGGCGAGACAACGAGCAGCTCGTCATGCCCGAGTGGAACGCCCGGTGTCACCGCCAACTCCATCAAGATCGGTTTTGTCTATCCCGATACCGGCGGCCCGATCGCCGAGGCATTCCGGCCGGCGCGCAGCGCGGTGGACGCGCGAATCGCGCTGGCGAACGCGAACGGTGGCGTACACGGCCGCAAGATTGACCTGGAATGGCGTGACGACGAGGCGAACACCGGGGCCTTCGCCCTGGCCGCCCACGACCTCGTCGTCCAGGAGGGCGCCTTCGCCCTGATCGCGCAGACGGTGGACCTCGACCAGCCGACCGCGGACTGGCTGCACGCCAGGAACGTGCCGGTGACCGGCCTCGCGACGAGTCCGCTGTGGGGCGAGTACAGCAACCTCTTCCACTTCGGCTCCCTGTTCAACAAGGGCGGCGCGGTGGACACGTTCGGGCGGTACGTGAAGGCGCAGGGCGGGACAAAGGCCCTCGTCGTCTGGGACCCGAGCGCCGAGACGTCCGCGAACCTCGCCATCCAGCTGGCCCCGAGCCTGCAGAGCCAGGGCATCCAGGTCGTCGGCCAGACCACCTACTCCGAGACCGTGTCCAATCCGGCCAAGGTGGCGACGCTGCTGCGCCAGGACGGGGCCGACGCCCTGATCGGCGCGGTTCAGGCCGACGCCTTCATTGACATCTACGCCGCCGCCAAGGCCGCGGGAGTCAAGCTCAACGTCGCGCTCAGCGCCAGCAACTACGGCCCCGCGCAGCTTCGGACCCGTGGCGCCGACATGGCCGGCATGTCGATGACGATGGGATACCGCTCCTATACCGAGAAGTCCCCGGCGATCACGGCCTACGAGCAGGCGGTGGCCGACTACGCGCCGGAACTGATGAACCCGTTCGACGACCTGGCGATCACCTCCTACGTGGCCGCCGACGAGATGGTCCGCGGCCTGGAGCTCGCCGGCGTCTGTCCCACCCGTCAGTCCTTCATCACCAACCTGCGGCAGGTTCACGACTACGACGCGGGCGGCCTGCTCGCGCCGACCGACCTGAGCAGGCCAGCGGACCCGGACGCGTGCTTCAACTTCCTCAAGGTCAGCCCGCAGGGTGACAGCTACGCGCCGGTCCGCGGCAACAGCCCGAGCGGATTCTGGTGTGGGTCGAAGCTGCCTGGTGGCTCCGATACCCTCGCCCCGAGCGCGCCCGCTTCCACCGGGCCGGCGTGACGGCGGCTCGGCCCGCCGAGGGCTCGTCCTGCTGGTGGCCCGGCCTGACGGAGCTCCTCGGGTGGTCCCCGGCCCGGTCGGTTGGCAGACTCGGGCGGTTGCCAGGCTCGCCGGCCGTCGCTATCGTCCGGTGAGATATCGAGGTCGACGTCGACATTGAGCCTCGGCACCGTGCCGACGTCGCCATGGACGGCGGCGGGCGGCAGGCGCGGGCCGACGGCGTCCCGTCGACGACCTCGACCGTGGAGGTGACGTGGGCTTGACCACCGTGGGTGACCTGCTGCGTGAGCGGTCCGACAGCGACGCGGTCGCGCTGCTCATCGGGGACGAGCGCTGGACCTTCCGGCAGCTGGCCGACGAGGCGTCCCGCCGCGTCGCGGTCTTCGAGTCGTTACGGGACGAGGACCGGCCGCCCCATGTCGGTGTCCTGCTCGACAACGTCCCCGACTACCTGTTCTGGCTCGCCGCGGCAGCCCTCTCCGGGTCCGTCGTCGTCGGGATCAACGCCACCTACCGCGGCGACGCGCTGGCCCAGCTGGTGCGCCACACCGACTGCCAGGTTCTCGTCACCTCGCCCGAGTACCGGCCGCTGGTCGAGGGCCTGGACACCGGGGTCAGCGCCGAGCGCACCCTCGTCGTCGGCAGCGACGAGTACGCCGCGCTGCTGGCCGCTGCCCCCGCCGGGGTGCCCGACCGGCCCGTCGCCGAGGACGACCTCTTCCTGTTGATCTTCACCTCCGGCTCCACCGGCCTGCCGAAGGCGGTGCGCTGCACGCAGGGGCGGTTCGCTCGGACCGGCGGCCACGTGGCCCGGGTCGCGGGCCTCAGCGCCGGGGGCGACGGGACCACGGGCGACGTCGTCTACTCGCCGCTGCCGTTCTTCCATTCCAGCTCGCTGTTCACCGGCTGGTCGGCGGCCCTGAACGCCGCGGTCCCGCTCGCGACCCGGCCGAAGTTCTCCGCCTCGGGCACGCTGCCCGACGTGCGCCGCTTCGGCGCGACCATGCTCACCTACACCGGCAAGGTCCTCAACTACATCCTCGCCACCCCCGAACAGGCCGGCGACGCGGACAACCCACTGCGCCTCGCCATCGGCAACGAGGCGTCCGCGCGGGACATCCGGGAGTTCGCCCGCCGGTACGGCAGCACGGTCCGCGACAGCTACGGCTCGACCGAGGGCATCATCATCATCCGCCGGGACCCGTCGATGCCCGACGGCGCGCTCGGCACGGCCGACCCGACGGTCAAGGTGCTCGACCCGGACACGGGCCTGGAGTGCCCGCCGGTGGTGCTCGACGCGCAGGGCCGGCCGGCCAACCTCGACGAGGCCGTCGGCGAGATCGTCGAGACGGCCCCCGCCTCGGGCTTCGAGGGTTACTACAAGAACGAGCACGCGACCCGGGCCCGGTTCCGGGCCGGCGCCTACTGGTCCGGTGACCTCGCCTACCGTGACGCCGACGGCTGGCTGTACTTCGCCGGCCGCTCCAACGAGTGGCTGCGGGTCGACGGTGAGAACTTCGCCGCGGCGCCGGTCGAGGCCATCCTCGCCCGCCATCCCGATGTCCGCTCGGTCGCCGTCTACGCGGTCCCGGACGACCCGGTCGGCGACCGGGTGATGGCGGCGATCGAGCTGCGGGCCGGGGCCGGCTTCGACCCGGCGGCGTTCGACGCCTTCCTGGCCGAGCAGCCCGACCTCGGGCCCAAGTGGGTCCCGGCCTTCGTCCGGGTCACCGACGAGCTGCCGAAGCTGGCCAGCATGAAGATCGACAAGCGTGGCCTGCGCCGGGACGCCTGGCGCCCCGGCCAGGTGCTGTGGCGGCCGGGCAAGGGCGAGAGCCTGCGCCCGCTCGACACCGCCGACCGGGCCCGCCTCGAACCGCTGCTGGGCTGAGGAGCCACGATGACCGTACTCGAGCCGGACGTTCAGCCCGCGTTACTGGCCGACGGTTTCGTCTTCGCGGAGGGCCCGCGCTGGCATGACGGGCGGCTCTGGTTCTCCGACATGCACGGCGAGGCCGTGTACACGGTGACGCTGGCCGGCGAGACCAGCCGGGTCCTGAACCTGCCGGGACGCAAGCCCTCGGGCCTCGGCTTCCTGCCGGACGGGTCGGCGCTGGTGGTCTCGATGGCCGACCGGGAGCTGCTGCGGCTCGCGCCGGACGGGTCCTACGCCGTGCACGCCCGGCTCGGCCACCTCCTCGACGAGGAGCTCAACGACATGGTCGTGGCGGCCGACGGCACCGCCTTCGTCGGCAGCTACTCCCTGACCCCGGACACCGGCGTGCTGCTGCGCGTCACCCCGGACGGCGTGCCCTCGGTCGCCGCGGCGGCCATGAGCTTCCCGAACGGCGCCGTGATCTCGGCGGACGGCCGGACGCTGACGGTCGCCGAGTCCAAGGGCCGGCGGTTCACCGCGTTCGACCTGGACGCCGGCCTGAGCCTGCGGGGCCGCCGGGTCGTCGCCACCACGCCGGACGCGGCCCCGGACGGGATCGCGCTGGACTCGGGCGGCGGCATCTGGGCCGGGTTCCCGCTGGCCCACGAGTTCCGGCGGGTGCTGCCGGGCGGCGAGGTGACCGACCGGATCCCCACCGGCGAGCGGATGGCCATCGCGTGCGCGCTGGGGGGACCGGACGGCCGCACGCTGTTCCTGCTGTCGGCGCGAGACTGGAACTCGGCGGCGCTCGGTGGCGCACGGACGTCCGTCATCGAGACGACCCGGGTCCGGGTCCCCGGCGACGGGCTGGCCTGAGCCGCCGCCCGGCCCGGGGCTCACCGCCGGACCTCGACACCGGGGGAAATGGTCGATTCGTTTTCCTCCGTGGTGCCCGCGCCTCATCTCCGTGATCAGGAAAACGGCCGCACAATTCCGGCCATAATCGCCCCCGTCGCCCTCGACAAGGCGTTGCGCCTGGCCAGAGACTTTGGGCCTTGGTGGCGGGTTCGGTGACGCCTGTCACGCGGCGGGGTGCGGGGCCGATCCCGGTCTGTTCTCCGGCCCGCGCACGCCAGCCGGTCGCGCACCTCGGACGATGCGCCAGAACCGACCAGCCCGGGAAGGGCCATGGGCCACAGCGGGCCATGGGTCACAACGAAGGAGGAGCCGTCTTGGCTCGCCAGCTCGGCAATCGGCACTCTCGGGCGCTCGCGGCGGTGGCTGCTGTGATCGTCACCTCGCTGGTGGCGGCCGGCTGCGCGACGACCGGCGGCAGCTCGTCCAGCACCTCGGGGGCCGCCTGCAACACGCCTGGCTACAGCGCCAACGAGATCCAGCTGGGCTTCATCTACCCCAACTCCGGCGCGGTCGCACCGGCGCTGAGCGCTTCCAAGAGCGGCTTCGACGCGCGGATCGCCGAGGCGAACGCGGCCGGCGGCATCTACGGGCGCAAGATCGTGACGTCTTGGCGCGACGACGCCGGGACGCCGGGACAGAATCTCGAAGCCGCTCAGGACCTGATCGAGCGGCAGAAGGTCTTCGGCCTCGTCGAGGCGACGGTGGCCGCGGGCGGCAGCGCCGAGTACCTGCGCAAGGCCAACGTCCCGGTGTCGGGAATCGCGGCCGAGGCCCTCTGGGCCGATCCCAAGTACCGCAACATGTTCGAGTACTCGTACGTGTTCACCACCGGCCCGTCGGTGACGACCTTCGGCGACTACGCGAAGTCGCAGGGCGGCACCAAGGCGGCCATCATCGAAAGCGATGGCACCGCGAACGCGACCGACATCGGCGCGAAGATCGGCACCAGCCTGGCGGCGGCGGGCATCCCGACCGCGCCCGGCCACTTTCTCTACAGCCCGAACGCCGTTGACCCGGAGAAGCTGGGCGAGCAGCTGAAGGCCGCCCATGTCGACGTCGTGGTCGCCGCGTTCGCCGGTGACCAGCTGGCCGAGCTGGTCCGCGGCATCAAGGCGGGCGGCGCGTCGTTGAAGGTCATTCTCGCGCCGAGCGGCTACGACAGCTCGCTGGTGCGCAAGTACGGCAAGACGCTCAGCGGCCTGACCGCGGCCGTCGCCTACGTCCCGTTCCAGATCGGCGACAAGGCCCACCAGGACTACCTGCGCGCGATGAGCAACTTCGCCCCCGAGCTCCAGCCGCCGGACCAGGAGCTCGCCTTCGTCACCTACATCCTCACCGATCTCTTCCTGTACGGCCTGCAGAAGGCGGGACCGTGCCCGACCCGGGCCGGGTACATCGACGCGCTGCGGGCCAGTACGTACACGTCCGGCCTGCTCCCGGGGCCGGTCGACATGACGAAGGACTTCGGCCAGATCGCCCGCTGCTACACCTTCATGCGGGTGAACGACGCGGGCACCGGCTACGACGTCGTCCCCAGCGCCGAGGCAGGTGCCACCGACCGCAACCAGTGGTGCGGCCAGCGGCTCACCCAGTAGCGAGGTACCCGGCAGGGCCGGCTTGGCTGGCAGTGACGACCCGGCCGGGCCGGCGCCCGGCTACTTGATGCCGGTCGTCGCGATCGAGCTGACGAAGAACCGCTGGCCCGCCAGGAACAGCAGCATCACCGGGAGCTGGCTCATCAGCGTCGCGGCCATGAGCACAGGCCAGTTCGTGAAGTGCTGGCTCTGGAAGGTCGCGAGCCCGATCTGGATCGTCATCGCGTCGGGCGAGGAGGTCACCACCAGGGGCCACAGGAAGTCGTTCCAGACCGTGAGGAAGGTCAGCACGGCCACGGTGCTCAGCGGTGGGCCCATCAACGGCAGCAGCACGCTGCGCAGAATCCGCAGCCGGCTCGCGCCGTCGATGAGCGCGGCCTCCTCCAGCTCGACCGGCAGCGTCAGGAAGAACTGGCGCAGCAGGTAGATCCCGAACGGCGTCACCAGGTTCGGGACGATGAGGGCCGGCAGCGAGTCGACGATCCCGAGGTACTTCACGATGAGCAGCGTCGGGATCATGATGATCTGGAACGGGACCATCAGTGTCGCGAGGATCGCGCCGAAGGCGAGCCGGCTGCCCGGGAAACGCAGGCGCGCGAACGCGTAGCCGGCGAGGCCGCACAGCACCAGGTTGCTCACCACGCAGCTCACCGACACGATCGCGCTGTTGAGCAGCCAGTGGCCGAACGGCGAACCGTCCCAGGCCTTGGCGAAGTTGCCCCACTGCGGCGAGTGCGGCAGGCCCGGCGGGAACCTGCGGGTCTCGTCCACCGTGGACAGCGCCGTTCCCAGCATGAAGAGCAGCGGGAACACCATGACCAGCGACGACGGGATGAGCACGAGATGCCAGCCCGAGGGGCGGCGCCAGTGCCGCCGCCGGGGCGGCGCGGCGATCGTCATGACCGCTCCGCGGACGTGGCATCCCCGGTGAACCGGGACTGCGCCCAGGTGACCAGCGCGATGATCACGAAGAGGACGGTCGCCATCGCGGCGGCATAGCCCGCGTGGAAGAACTCGAAGGCCTGCCGGTAGAGGTAGTAGACGACGACGTTCGTCGCGTTCAACGGGCCGCCGCGGGTCGTCACGAAGATTTCGTCGAAGAGCTGGAGAGCGTTGATCGTCAGCCACACCGTGAGAAAGCCGGTGACCGGCCGCAGCAACGGGACCTGGACCCGCCAGAACGCCCCGGTCTTCGAGCACCCGTCGATCTGCGCGGCCTCCAGGACGTCGCTCGGGGTCCCCTGCAGGCCGGCGAGATAGATCAGCGCGCCGAAGCCGGTCCAGCCCCAGACCGTCATCGCGACGACCGACAGCAGGGCCGCGTGCGGCGAGGAGAAGAATCCCGACGTCGGCAGTCCCAGTTTCGCCAGCGACATGTTGACGAACCCGAACGCCGGGTCGAGCAGCCAGGTGAAGATGACTCCGGTCGCGACCGTCGACGTCACGACCGGAATGAAGAAGGCCAGCCGGTAGACCGAGATCCCGCGAATCCGGCGGTTGAGCGCGGCGGCCGCCAGCAGCGAGAGCAACAGGGTCACCGGCACGAAGATCGCGGTGTAGACGAGCGTGTGGCGGACGGACGCGACGAACAGCGGGTCATGGACGAGCTCGCGATAGTTGGCGAGGCCGGCCGAGGTCGCCGGTGTCTGCAGGTCGCTGTGCTGGAACGACAGCACGAACGACCAGACGACGGGGACCAGCCCGAACACCCCGATCAGCAGGACGCTGGGCGACACCATCGCCCAGCCGACCAGGCCGTCGCCGAGCGACCTGCGCCCCGGCCGCCGTGGCTCGGTGGCCGCCGTGGGCCGTCCCGGCGGCGTCCGGCCGGGCAGCATGGTGCGCCGCGGCACCCGGGAGCGCGGGCTGGCGGACCCGCGCTCCCGAATCCAGCCGGCGGAGCTCACGAGTGACCGGCCAGGGCGGCCGCCACCTGCTTGTTCGCGGCGTCCAGCGCTGCCTGCGGCTGTGCCTGCCCGAGCAGCACGGACTGCACCATCTGCCCGATCGCGGTCGACACCTGCGCGTACGTGGGGATGTTCGGGCGCACGTGCTTGACGTTGTCGAGGTTCTCGACGAACACCTTGTCGCCCGGGTACTTCTGCAGATACGTCTGGTATTCGGGAAGCGTCGTCTCCGACTTGCGCAGCGGCAGGTCGCCCGTCGCGATGGCGAACTGCAGATGCACCTTCGGCGAGGTCAGCCAGGTGATGAAGTCGATCGCCGCCTGCTGGCGCGGCGCGGAGTGGTCGAACAGCATGTAGATGTCCGGCCCGGAGATCGTCTCGTGGTTGCCGTTGTAACCCGGCAGGAGGGTCACGCCGTAGCTGACATCGGACGTGATGCTGGACAGGTCCCAGGGTCCGGTCCACAGCATCGCGATCTTTCCGCTGTTGAACAGGTTGAGATAGTTCTGGTTGCCGGTGTCCAGGTACACGGACTTGTCGGTGACGGTCATGTCCCGCAGCTGCGTCAGCGCGGCGAGCCCGGCGGGGGAGTCGAACGCGGCCTTGCTGTTGTCGCTGGTGAGCAGGTCGCCACCGGCCTGCCAGAGCATCGCGAGATACCGCCAGACGGTGTCCTCGCTGCCGTCGTTCACGTAGGACCAGCCGTAGGTGCCGTTACCCGCGTTGGTGAGCTTCTTCGCCGCCGCGCGGAAGTCCTGCCAGGTCCAGGAGTCGGTGGGCGGCGCGACGCCGGCCTGGTCGAACAGCTTCTTGTTGTAGACGAGGCTGAGGTTGTCGACCAGGGCCGGGATTCCCACGATCTTCCCGTTGACCGTCGTGGCGTCCCGCTCGGACGGGTAGAAGTCGTTCCAGTCGACGCCGGGCGCGGTCACCTTGGCGGTCAGGTCGACCAGCTTCGGCTGTTTGGCCAGCTGGGCGGCCGAGGAGCCGTACTGGTACGCGATGTCGGGATAGTTGCCGGCGGTGAAGCCCGCGACGGTCTTCTGGAGTGCGTTGTCGTTCCCGCCGTTGAACGAGAGCTTCACCTTGCTCGTCGGGTGGTCGGTGTTCCACTGGGCGGCCAGCGTGTTCAGCTCCGTCGCCTCGGCATCGGTGTAGCCGTGCGTCAGCGTGATGGTGGTGCCCCCGCTGTCGCTCCCGCCCCCGCCGCAGGCGCCGACCACCGCGGCCACGAGCAGGGAGCTCGCCGCCAGTGCGCCTCTTCGTCGCCCTCGCGCGCTGATCCAGGAATGGGCTGCGGTGCGGGAAGCCGTCATCCGGCGCTCCTCGGTCGACATGGCTGGATGAAAAACGCGCACGATCGATCAAACTTGGTGCGCAGTGTTGCACTTAGGCGCTAAACGGGTCAAGACGTGTGAGCAAACGTGCACCGAGCTGCGCGTATCGTGCAGGCATGCGCCGCGAAGACCGACTTGGGATCATCCTCCAGCGGCTCAACGAGGCCGGCTCGGTGGGCGTCGACGAGCTCGCGGAGCGCCTCAACCTGTCGCGCGCCTCGATCCGCCGTGACCTGCACCTGCTGGAGCAGCAGCAGCTCCTGACCAGGACCCACGGCGGAGCCGTCGCCTCCGGCGTGCTGTACGAGCTGCCGATGCGCTACCGGGGCGGGCAGCGTCACGAGGCGAAGCGCGCAATCGCGCAGCGCGTCGCGAGCCTGCTCGGCGACGACGTCACCTCACTGGGCATCAACGGCGGCTCGACCACGACCGAGGTCGCCCGGATGATCGCTTCACGGGCGGGGCTGCGGGTGGTGACGAGCGCGCTCAACATCGCCTCGGAGCTCGCCGTCCGCTCGAACATCGAGCTCGTGGTGTGTGGCGGCAGCGTGCGCGGTGAGTCCTACGAGCTCGTCGGACCGCTGGCCGACCTGACACTGTCCAACATCAACGTCGACGTCGCCGTCGTGGGAGTCGACGGCGTCGACGCGCACGCCGGGTTCACCACCCACCACGAGGTCGAGGCCTACACCAACCGGGCCCTGCTGCGCTCGGCCGAGCGCGTCATCGTGGTGGCGGACTCCAGCAAGATCGGCAAGCGCGGCTTCGCGAAGATCAGCGAGATCGCCGCCGCCGCGGACCTGGTCACCGACTCGGGTATCGGCGCGGACGATCTCGCCGCCCTCGAACGCCTCGGCCCGACCGTCCACGTCGTGGAGGTCGCCCCCTAGCCAGGCGCGGCCCTTCGGCTGCCGCCGCGCCGCGGCACCGGCCTTGATCGCCGTTTCAGCCCTGAGGTGGTCGTGACCAGGCCGTTCTTACGACCACCCGAGGGCTGAAACGCCGATCACGGGCACCTAGGTGGGTGGTGCGGGCCGCCAGGGAGGCAGCTCAGGAGGACGGGTTGCCGAGGCGTTCGCGGAGGGGGGCTGGCAGGCGGTCGCCGTGCGCGGCGACCATCTCGTCGGCCAGGCGCCAGATCTCGGCGACGGTCAGGGTCGCCGCGGTGTTGGGGTCGGCCATCAGCGCGTGGCGGATGTGGTCGGGCCGGCCGAGCATCGCGGCCCGCACGGTCAGGTCGACCACAGACAGAAACGTCCGGTTGAGCGCGGCGCACTGCGCGGGCAGGTCCCCGACCGGGACCGGAACCGCGCCGGCCGCGTCGATGCGGCAGGGAACCTCGACCGCCGCCCCGCGCGGCAGGTTGTCGATGAGCAGCCCTGCCGGCCCCGGGAGTACCGGATCCCCGGCGTTCCCAGGAGCCTCGTTGCGGACCGTCGCCTGGATCGTGCGGGCGGTCCCGGTGACCATGCTGTGGATCACCTGCGGGGCATACTCGGCGGCCTCCTCCTCCGGCTCGACGTACTGGCCGGCGGCCACCGCGGGCATCAGCGCCTCGACGTCCTCCAGGTTGCGGGCGCTGATCCCGACGTAGTCGTCGATCGGGATGCGCAGCCGCTCGATCTCGGCCGGCTCGTGCAGATACCAGGGGACGTACTCGGCCGAGTGCTCGCTGGTCTCGGTCGGGTAGAAGCCCAGCCGGCGGTACATGTCGACCCGGACCCGGCGGGCCAGTTCGGGGTCCGTGGCGATGCGGCGGTCGAGCTCCGGGTAGAGGTCCACCCCGTCCCGCTCCCAGCGCAGCACCCAGGCCTGGTGGTTGACCCCGGCGCTGTGGAACGACACGTCGTCGAACGGCACGTCGATCAGCTCGCAGAGGTCGTGCACCGTCCAGTAGACGGAGTGGCACAGCCCGAGGACCTTCAGCTCCGGGTGGCGGGTCGCGGCGAACTGGATGTTCATCGCCATCGGGTTGGTGTAGTTCAGCAGCCAGGCGTCCGGGGCCTCGGCCAGCATGTCCGTCGCCAGCTCGTCGAGGAATCCGAAGGTCCGCAGCCCGCGGAAGATCCCGCCGGCCCCCAGCGTGTCGGCGATCGTCTGGCGCAGCCCGAACCGGGCCGGGACCTCGAAGTCGGTCAGGGTCGCCGCGTGGCCGCCGATGTTGACCGCGTTGATGACGAAGTCGGCGCCGCTCACCGCCGCCGCGCGGTCCTGGGTAGCCCGGATCGTGGCTGGGCGCCCGTGCCGCTCGACCGCGACGCGCGCCAGGCCCTCCGCGAGTTCCAGCCGGCGCGGGTCGACGTCGTGCAGGACGAGCGTCAGCGGCCCGAGATCGTCGTAGGTCAACAGGTCGCGCAGCAGCTGCCGGGTGAACTCGGCCGATCCGGCGCCGACGAAGCAGACGGTGGTCACGCGGCGAGCATTGCATGCACGGGCGCCAAAAGGACAGGATCAATCATCTTTTCTGAGCGTTTGTGGACACAGTGGACCGCTTGGGACAGACTGGCGCCATGTCCGACGACGGCCCTGGCGCACCACGCCTGGGGGCACAAGGCGTAGGGGCACAGCGCGTGCTCGTCGTCGGAGACCTGAACCCCGACCTGGTCCTGCAGGGCGACGTCGTCCCTCGGTTCGGCCAGGCCGAGCAGCTGCTCGACACCGCGGCGCTGGTCGTCGGCGGCTCCGCCGGGATCACCGCCCACGGCCTGGCCCGGCTCGGGCGCCCGGTGGCTCTCGCCGCGGCGATCGGCGCGGACGGCTTCGGCGCGACGATGACGAGCACGCTGGCGAGGGCCGGGGTGGACACGAGCGCGCTGGTCATCCGGCCCGACCAGCCGACCGGCCTGACCGTCGTCCTGTCGACCGGTCCCGACCGCGCGATCCTCACGCTGCCCGGCACGATCCCGACGCTGACGGCCGCCGAGGTCCTGGCCGTCGCGCGCCGGCTGGTGCCGGCCGGCCTCGGACACGTCCACGTCTGCTCGCTCTTCCTGCAGCCGGGGCTGGCCGCCGGGCTCGCCGACCTGCTCGCCGAGCTGCGGTCGGCCGGCGTGACCACCTCGCTGGACACCAACGACGACCCGACCGGAGCCTGGGCCGGCGTCGGGCGCCTGCTCGGCCACCTAGACCTGCTGCTGCCGAACCGCCGTGAGGCGCTCGCCCTCGCGCGCGCCGCCGGAGCGGCCGGGCCGGACCTCGACCTCACCGCCGCCTGCCGCCTGCTCGCCGGCCACGGCCCGCTCGTCGTCGTGAAGGACGGCGACCAGGGGGCCCGCGCGATCGGCGCCGAGGGTGAGCTCGCCAGCGCGCCGGCCGTTCCGACGGTGCCGGTGGACGCCACCGGCGCCGGCGACACGTTCAACGCCGCGTTCCTCGACGCCTGGATGCGGTCGTTGCCGATCCCCGAATGCCTGCGGCGCGGGGTCGTCGCCGGCTCCCGCTCGGTCCGCGCCGTGGGCGGCACAGCGGCCCAACCCACCCTCGACCAGCTGGTCGACGACCGAAGGGCACTACGACCGTGACCACCTCACACGCCGGCCGCGAGATCGCCCGACAGCCCCTCGCCTGGGCGCAGGCCCGCGAACGGCTCCCCGAGGTCGCCGGACTGCTGCCCCAGCCCGGCGAGCGCGTCGCCGTCCTCGGGTGCGGCACCTCCTGGTTCATGGCCGCCGCCTACGCCGCGCTGCGCGAGGCGGCCGGCGCCGGCGAGACCGACGCGTTCGCCGCCGGGCAGTGGCCCGCCGGCCGCGCCTACGACCGGGTCGTCGCCATCACCCGGTCCGGCACGACCACCGAGGTCGTGCGCGCGATCGGGGCGGCCGAGGCGCCCGTCACCGTCCTCACCGCCGTCGCGGACTCGCCAGCCGCGGCCGGGGCCGGCGCCGCGATCGTGCTGGACTTCGCCGACGAGGTGTCCGTCGTGCAGACCGTGTTCGCCACCACGACGCTGACGCTGCTGCGCGCGTCGCTCGGCCAGCCCGCCGAGCCCGCCGCCGCGCAGGCCCAGGGCATCCTCGACGGCGCGAACAGCCTGCCCCCCGCGGTCGACGCGGCCCGGCAGTTCACCTTCGTCGGCGCCGGGTGGTGCGCCGCGATCGCGAGCGAGGCGGCGCTGAAGCTCCGCGAGACCACCCGCCTCTGGACGGAGAGCTACCCGCAGCTGGAGTACCGGCACGGGCCGATCTCGATCGCCGAGCCCGGACGGGTGGTCTGGATCTTCGGCGAGCCGGTGCCGGGCCTGGTCCGCGACATCGAGGCCACCGGCGCGACGGTCGTCAACGACGACCTCGACCCGCTCGCCGACCTCGTCCGGGTCCAGCTGCTCGGCGTGCGACTGGCGCAGCGGCAGGGGTTCGACCCGGACCAGCCGCGTCACCTGACCCGGTCGGTCATCCTCGCCCCGGCCGGCGCCACGCCGTGATCCTCTGCGTCTCGGCCAGTCCGGCGCTCGACGTCACCTACCGCGTCGAGCGACTGACCGTCGGCGCCACCAACCGGATCCGGGAGACGGCGCGCCGGGCGGGCGGCAAGGCCACCAACGTCGCGCGGCTCCTGGTCCTGCTCGGTCAGGACGCCCGGCTGCTCACCACCGCTGGCGGCGAGACCGGGGCCGAGCTGGCCGCCGGCCTGAGCAGGCTCGGCGTCGGCCACGACCTGGTGCCCACCACCAGCGCGACCCGGCGGACCTTCGCCCTCGTCGACGAGACCACCGACACGGTCACGCTGCTCAACGAGCCGGCGCTGGTGGACGACTGGCCGCGGTTCGTCGCCCGGGCGGCCGAACTGATCCCGAGCGCCGAGGTCGTCGTGCTCAGCGGGTCGCTGCCCGCCGACGCGCCGGTCGACGGCCTCGCGCGGCTGACCAGCCTCGCCCGCGGCCACGGCCGGCCGGTCGTCCTCGACGCCAGCGGTCCCGCGCTGCTCGCCGCGCTCGCGGCGCGCCCGACCGTCGTCAAGCCGAACGCCGACGAGCTGCGCGACTGCGCCGACGAGAGCGATCCGGTCCTCGCGGCCCGCGCGGTGGCGGACCGCTTCGGCGTCCTGGTCGTCGCCTCGCTCGGCGCCGACGGCCTGGTCGCGGTCGCGGGCGACACCGCCTGGCGGGCCAGGCCACGGCGACGGCTGACCGGCAATCCCACCGGCGCCGGGGACGCGGTCGTCGCCGCGCTCGCCCGCGGCCTGCGCGCCGGCACGGCGCTCGGGCCGCTGCTGGCCGACTGCGTCGCGCTCGCCGCGGCCGCCGTGCTCTCACCCACCGCCGGCGAGTTCGAGGCCGCCGACTACCAGCGGGAGTCCGTCGACGTGATCTCCGAGACCCTCGGCCGGGCCGGCCGATGACCATCGCCAGCACGGGCGACCTGGTCGCCGCCGCCGCCGCGCGCGGCAGTGGCGTGGCCGCCTTCAACGTCATCACGCTGGAGCACGCCGAGGCCATCGCCCGCGCCGCCGAGATCCGCCAGACGCCTGTGATCCTCCAGATCAGCCAGAACGCGGTCGCCTTCCACGGCGGGCAGGTCGTCCCGATCGCCGCCGCCGCCGGCGCGGTGGCCGGGCTCGCGGCCGTTCCGATCGCCCTGCACCTGGACCACGTCACCGAGGACCGACTCGTCGACACGGCGGCCTGGGCCGGGTTCAGTTCCCTGATGTACGACGGCGGCCCGCTGCCCTACCGGGACAACGTCGAACGCACCCGCCGGGCCAGGCAGGCCGCGCAGGCCGCCGGGCTCTGGGTCGAGGCGGAGCTCGGCTACGTCGGCGGCAAGCCGGACGCCCCACGCGGCGCCCACGAACCGGGAGTGCGGACCGACCCGGACGAGGCCGAGCGGTTCGTCGAGGAGACGGGCGTCGACGCGCTGGCCGTCGCCGTCGGCAGCTCGCACGCCATGACGTCGCGGTCCGCGGTCCTGGACCTGCCGCTGATCGAGAAGCTGCGCGCCCGGCTGCCCGTGCCGCTGGTGCTGCACGGCTCGTCCGGCGTGCCGGGCGAGACGCTGCGCGCCGCGGTGGCCGCCGGGATCAGCAAGGTCAACATCGGCACCGCGCTGAACGTCGCCATGACGGGCGCCATACGGCGGGCGCTCGCCGACAACCCCGCAGGCGTCGATCCGCGGCCCTACCTGGCGACCGCCCGCGACGAGATCACGGCGACCGTGCTGGAGCTGCTGTCCGTCGTCTCGGGAGCCGCTGGCTGATCATCGGGCGGGTGCCGGTCGGTAACCGGGCCGCGCCCCACCCAAAGGGCTGTCCGATCGACGTCAGCGGGTTCGGCCCGAGACCGGCTGAGGTAGCGTGCGGGCGCGAAGGGGTACGTCCTCTCGCGGGCGGATTGCCCAGTGCTGGTCGGAATGGTGGTCGGTGGCGACTTCCGTGGGACATCTGCGTTCCCTCGGCCCGGGGGACCCCGCGACGGTCGGCCCGTACGTCCTTCGCGCGCTGATCGGCGAGGGCGGGATGGGCCGGGTCTTCCTGGCGCGCTCGCCGGCGGGCCGGTCGGTCGCGGTCAAGGTCGTGCACCCGGAGCTGGCGGACGACCCGCTGTTCCGCCGGCGGTTCAGCCGGGAGGTGACGGTGGCCCGCCGGGTCGCCAGCGCCTACACCGCGCCGGTCCTGGACGCAGACCCGGACGGCCCGCTGCCCTGGCTCGCCACCCTGTACGTCCCGGGCCCGTCGCTGCGTGAGGCGGTCGAACAGGCCGGCCCGCTGTCGCCCGACGCCTGCCTGACGTTGGGCGCGGGGATGCTGGAGGCGATGGGCGCCGTGCACCTGGCCGGCATCGCGCACCGGGATCTCAAGCCCAGCAACGTGCTGCTCGCCGTCGACGGCCCCAGGCTGATCGACTTCGGGATCGCCCGGTCGGCCGGCCAGACGGCGCTGACCCGCTCCGGCCAGGTGTTCGGCACGGCCGCCTACATGTCGCCCGAGCAGGCCGCGGGTGAGGAGGTCGGGCCGGCGTCCGACGTCTTCTCGTTCGCCGCGGTGCTCATCTTCGCGGCGACCGGACGCGACCCGTTCGGCCCCGGCGACCCGGCCGCCGTGCTGTTCCGGGTGGTGCACGACGAGCCCGATCTCGACGGCGTGCCCGGCCGGCTGCTCGACCTGATCCGGCCCTGCCTTGTGAAGGACCCGGCCGGCCGCCCCGCCGTGGGCCGGCTGCTGGCCGGGTTCGCGGCCCACCGTGGCCAGGCGCCGCTGGCCTGGCCGCCGGCTGTCGTCCGGCTGGTCCGAGAGCGGGAGGCCGAGGTCGCGTCCTGGCCCCTGCCGCCCGTGAGCGCAGGACCGTCCGCCTCAGGCCCGCCGGCCGCCGGGCCCGGCCAGGGCGTGCTCGTCGCGACCCGGGTCGAGCCCGAGCGCCCGGCCCTCCCCGCTCCCGTGCTCCCTGCGCCTGCGTTCCCCGGTCCGGTGGTCGGCTCGGCCGTGGCGGTCCCGAGCTTCCCGCGCGCCCCGGTGCCGGGGCCACGTCCACCCGGCCTCGCGCGGACGCGGATCGGGCCTCCCGATGACGACGAGTCGTTCGTGTTCGTCGGCCGGCGCTGGTCCCACCTCGTGACCGGGATTCCGGTGCTCCTGCTCGCGCTCGTCGCTCTGCTCGCGGCGCTCGCCTGTCTCGCCGGCAGCGTGAACCCGGCCCAGACACCCTCGGCCCGGACGGGCAGCCTCTGCGTCGGGGTGGCGCTCGCGTTCGTCGTCGCCGCCTGCCTGCGGCGCGGGCTGTGGCGGCTGCGGCTCGGGATCGCCCCGCCGCGGCTCGCGGTCACGCCCGGCGGGCTGCGCGCCGACGCGGGTGGGCGCAGCTACGACATCCCGTGGGCGCAGCTTCGTGGCGCCCAGATCGTCCGGCTGGGCCAGCGTGACGTCGTCGCGGCCTGGCCGACCCCGCAGTGGACGGTGCGCACGCCGCACGTCGACCGCCAGACCTGGTGGCTGCCCAACGACCGGTACCGCTGCATCTGGCGGAACCCGGCGATCCGCTGCGACGTCCTGTTCGACACCCGGATGCTCTACCCGACGAGCCCGCACCAGGTCGCCACGGCGATCGGCCTGCAGGCGCACCGGCATGCCGGCCGCCGACGCTGACCGTCGCGGTGGCTGAGGCCCTGAGATCGTGGGGACTACGAGGCCGGGCCTGACTTGGCCGCGGGCGCCAGATCCTGGTCCTGGTCGGCGGCCGGCTCAGCCGGCGGGACGGCCGCCGCCTCGTCGACCTCCAGCAGCGACGCGCTGTGCCGTTCGGCCTCGAAGGCGGCGTGGCCGCCACGGACTCCGAACAGCCGCTTGGACGCCACCAGGTAGACGACGGCGCCGATGTTGATGGCCAGTGCCGCGACCCGCAGCCAGGTGATGTGCTCGGTCAGCTCGTACACCTCGAGCGGCAGGAAGATCGAGGTCGCGACGACGGCGAAGTACTCGCCCCACCGCTTGAGCAGCCACAGCCCGACGCCCTCGGCGACCTGGATCGCCGCGTACCCGAACATCAGCACCGCGACGAGCAGCAGCGTCTTCGGCTGCGTGTAGATGAGGTGGCGCAGATGCGTCACGGTCGGGCTGCTGTCGAGGTCCAGGTGCAGCACGTCGGCCAGCGGCTTCGCGGCCGGGAGCGCCCGGTCGAAGAGGTCCTCGGCCTGCGCCTGGGAGTGACGGAACTGGAGGATCGCGTACCCGATCAGGACCAGCAGCACCGCGCGGACCAGCCGTTCGAGCGCCAGCAGGCGCAGCACCATCGCGTCCCGCAGGGCCCGGCCGCGCAGCAGCACCGGCGCCTCGTCCGCCGGCCCGCCACCCAGCGGCTCCCCGATGGTGAAGTCTCCGCAGCGCAGGCAGCGCCAGGCGACGCCGGCCGCGGTCTCGACCCGCAGCCGCGTGGCGAGCTCGGTCTCGTCGGGCCGGTAGGTCACATGGCCCTTACGCGCGCACGTCCGCAGGTTCCATTCCACGGCTCCCGATGCTAGGGAGACCCGGTAACCAGCGCTATCGGGCAGCGTGTCGGCTTGGAGTCAGCGCCTCGCAGCGGGACTCAGCCGGGCAGATCGACCAGCTTGGCCGAGAGGTCCCACAGCTCGCGGGCCAGGTCGGGGTCACGGGCCTGTGCCGGGGTGAGGAACCGGTCCCGTGGCCGGAAACGGTGGAGGTAGGCGCCGTTCACGGTTTCCGGGTCCGGCCGCGTCGCGACGGCGACCAGCGGCTCGGCGCCGTTCGCCGCCGTGGAGGCCTTGCCCACCAGACCGAGTGGCCGGCGGTAGCAGTTGCGCATGATCCAGGCGTCTCGCCCGAACTCGCTGTTGATCAGTCCCGGGTGGACCGCGGTGGCCGTCGGGCCGCCGGGTGCCGCGCGGCGGGCGAGCTCGCGGGCGAACAGGATGTTCATCAGCTTGCTGTCGGCGTAGGCGCGGAACTGGCCGAGAATCCGGGGGAAGCGGTTCAGGTTGGCCAGGTCGATCCGGCCCGCGATGTTGGCGACGCTGCTCGTGATGACGACCCGCGATCCCGGGGTCTCGGTCAGCCGGGGCATCAGCAGGCCGGTCAGCAGGAACGGCGCCAGGTGGTTCACCTGAACCGTCGTCCCGTGGCCGTCGTCCGTCCTGGTGTTCCCGGGGAACAGGCCACCCGCATTGTTGATCAGGACATCGATCCGTGGGCAGAGCTCCGTGACCTCGGCCGCCGCGCGGCGCACGTCCGCGAACCGGGCGAAGTCCGCGACGACCCCGGTCGCGCCGGTCTGCTCCGCCACCGCCGCGGTCTTCACCGGGGACCGGCCCAGGACGATGATCCGCGCACCGAGCGCGGCGAGCTGGCTGGCCGCCGCCGCCCCGATCCCGGCGCTCGCGCCGGTGATGACGACCGTCTTCCCGGCCATCGGCTGGCCGGTCGTCGTCGGATCGGCATTCGGCGTGTCCGCCATCGTTCTCCCTGTTCGGTCGCCCGCGGCCCTAGCTCGGCGTGCAGCATCCCACGGTTGCGGGTGGCGATTCCGGGCGATCCAGGCAGGTGTCGACCGGCGGCCCGCGGGGCCGGCTTCTGCGACGATGCGACGGGTTCGCCCGACTGCGTCGTCGGGCGGCGGGTGGGCGTGAAACTCGGGTGGGAGCAGGACTCGGGTGGGCGCGGGACGGAGTGTGGGGCATGGTGTCGTCGGATTCTGAGTCGCCGGCCAGCTCGGAGCCGCTGACCATCGGCGCGTTGCTGCGCCGGGCCGTCCGGGAGAACGAGACCGGCGAGTACGTCGTCACCCCGACCGACCGGCTCACCTACGCCGAGGCGGACGAACGCTCGGCGCGGGCGGCCCGCTGGCTGCTGGCTGCCGGGGTCGGCAAGGGCAGCCGGGTCGGGCTGTTCTTCACCAACGACACCGACTGGATCACCTGGTGGCTGGCCACCTCCCGGATCGGCGCGCTGGCCGTGCCGCTCAGCACGCTGTACACGCCGGCCGAGATCGCCAAGGTACTGCGGCTGGCCGACGTCAGCCTGCTGGTCGCCCCGCCCCGCGTGCTGAAGATCGACGTCGCGGAGCGGCTCGAGACGGCGTTGCCGGGCCTCGCCGACCAGGCTGCCGGGCGGCTGCGCCTGCCCACCGCTCCCTATCTGCGTTCCCTCGTGCTGACCGGCGACACCGACCGCGACTGGGCGACCCGCTGGGATCCGGAGGGCGACAGCGTGGCCGATGACATGGTGCCCGCGGACGTCCTCGCCGCCGTCGAGAACGAGGTCACCCCGGCCGATCTCGCGATCATGATTCACACCTCCGGCACGACCGCCGACCCGAAGGGCGTGCTGCACACGCACGGCACGATCGTCCGGCAGACGGCCACCTGGCCGACGGCCGTCCGAAGCCTCACCGGGGTGCAGGCGGCGCCGCGCGTCCTGTGCGCGATGCCGTTCTTCTGGATCGGTGGCGTGCTCGCCGCGATGGGCGCGCTGCACGCCCCCGCGACGCTGCTCGTGCTGCCCCGGCTGGAGGCCGGCGCCGCGCTCGACCTGGCCGAACGCGAACGCGCGAACGGCATCGTCGGCTGGCCCGCGTTCACCCAGCAGCTGCGGGAGCACCCCACGTTCGCGGACCGCGACCTGAGCAGCGGGCCGATGATCGCGGGCGGACCGCTCGACCTGGCGATGAGCAACGTTCCCGACGGGTTCCCCACGCACCGGTCGCTGTCCGAGAGCGGCGGCAGTTTCGCGGCCACCGACATCGCGATCGTCGACGAGGCCGGAGTTCCCGTCGCGGCCGGGGCCGTCGGTGAGCTGCTCATCCGCGGCGTCGGCGTGATGGCCGGCTACAACAAGCGCGAACGCGCCGACGTGTTCGACGCCGACGGCTGGTACCACACCGGCGACCAGGTCTACCGCCGGGAGGACGACCCCCGGCTGTTCTACGTGGGGCGGGCCACCGACCTGATCAAGGCAGCCGGGGCGAACGTCTCCCCGCTCGAGGTCGCCGCCGTCGTCGAGGAGTTCCCGGACGTCGCCCAGTGCGTCGTCCTCGGCGTCGCCCACCCGGTCCGCGGCGAGGAGGTCTGCGCGATCGTCGTTCCCACGGCCGAGTCGGTGGACATCGCCTCGCTCACGGCCCGAGCCCGGGCGCAGCTGTCCAGCTACAAGGTGCCCACCCGCTGGATCGTCGCCACCAGCGCCCAGATCCCGACGCTGCCGTCGGGCAAGCTCGACCGCCGCCGGCTCAGCGCCGAGATCGCCGACGGCACGCTGAAGTAGCCGGTACGGCCCGGTGTCCCGCTTCCGCGCTCAGTGCAGATGCCCGGGGTCGAGGCCGTCATGGTCCGTTCCGGGCAGCGGCCAGTCGTCGACCGGGCCGTGGCTGTGCGGGTCGACGTCCAGGACGGGGCCCGGATGCTCGTGGGTCCCGTAGCCGTACGGCGCGTCGAGCCAGTGATAGCCGGCCTCGTCGAACTCCAGCGTGTATTCCGGGCCGAGATGTGTGTATTCCGTGCCCAGCTGGTCGAGCGTCCAGGTCTCGTGGGGCAGGTCGACCGGAGGGACCGGCAGGTCGGTCGGCTCGGCCGTCGGAGGTGGGTCGCTCGGGACCGGGACGTCACCGGGATTCGCGGCGGGGTGGGCCGTGTGCTGATCGTCCTGCTGCTGGGCGTCCTGGTGGTGGTCGGCGAGGTGATGGTCCCAGTACTGCTCCGCCGCCTGCCCGAACTGGATCGCGGAAAGGGCGCCCTCCGCCACCGTGAGCACCCGTTCCCAGTTCGGCCCGCGCCGGTCGGGTGATGGCACCGCGGCGTCCGGGACCAGAATCCACACGTCGGCGGAGAAAGCCCGGTCCGGAATGTCGATGTGCGCCTGCGTCGCCTCGGTCCCGACGGTCGGGGTGTAGCCGTCGGCGATCACGTCGCTGTAGAGCTCGGCCGTGACCGCGAATGCGAGGTCCCGGTCGGGATGGCGGTCCAGGGCGGCCCTGACCTCGGCCGCGCCGACAATCCTGGCCGCCGCCACGACCGCGTTGGCAACATATCCGGTCGCACCGCGCCGGACGACGCCCTGCGCAAGCGCCGCCCGCAGGCGGATCCGATGCGTGCTCGCCTCGTTGGCGACGGTGAGGCCGTCCACGAAGCCGTTCACCAGCCCGGGGACGGCGCGAGCCTCGTCGATACCGGCCGGCAGCACGAGGAGAAATCCGTCGCCCTGTTCCTGTACCGCGCAGGCCCGGTGGTTGATCTGGGCTCGACGGAGCGCCCGGGTGCGCATTTTCGCGAGACTGGTCTGGATGTCGACCTGCCGTCGGTTCGACTGCTCGCTGTAGCGCTCGACGTCGACCATGAGGCAAAGCCGCCTGAATGCGGGCGGTGGAACGCTCATTGAACCTCCACGGTCCGCGCCGCCCGGCCCGAGTTGGCCGGCCCCCCAAACGGCGCACCGGTTGTGAAACCGGTTGTTAGTGACTGTACCGCCGCGCGAGCGCCGTACGTGTTCGAGGTGTGGCTCCCCGTCGGCATTGCCGATCATGAAAGGGGGTTCGACCCCGCCGCGCGGATAGCATCAACGGTCGCGGGCCCTGACCAGCGGCCAAAGAACGGGCCATGACCAGCGGCCAAAGAACGGGCTGTGACGAACGGCCAAGAGCGGGCCCTGACGAACGGCCAAGAGCGGGCTGTGACGAACGGCCAAGAGCGGGCCCTGACGAACGGCGGACATGAAGACCTACGGAGACATCGCCGCCCTGACCGGTCCGGCTCGCCGGCGGTTGCTTGCCCGGCTTCGGGCGGTCGAGCCGGCCGTGACGGGTGTGATCGCCGAGTACGTCCACTTCGTCGACCTGGCCGGCGGCCTCGCGACCGAGGACGAGGCACGGCTGCGTGGGCTGCTCACCTATGGCGAGCCGTTCCACGGCGACCGGGCCGCGGCGGCCACGACGCTGGTCGTGCTTCCCCGGTTCGGGACGATCTCACCGTGGTCGTCGAAGGCGTCCGACATCGCCGCGTCCGCCGGTCTGGCCGCGGTCCGCCGGATCGAGCGCGGGACCGTCTACTACCTGTCCGGTGACGGCCCCGTCGACGCGGGCGCCCTGGCGCCGCTGCTGCACGACCGGATGACCGAGGTCGTCGCGCCGTCAGTCGCCACCGCCGACGCGCTGTTCATCGCCGAGCGCCCGCGTCCCCAGCTCGACGTCGACCTTCTCGGCCGAGGCCCGGCCGCGCTGGACGAGGCCAACAGGACACTGGGGCTCGCGCTCGGCGCGGGTGACATCGCCTACCTCGTCGACCAGTACGGCGCTCTGGGCCGCAACCCGACCGACGTCGAGCTGATGATGTTCGCCCAGGTCAACAGCGAGCACTGCCGGCACAAGGTCTTCAACGCCGCCTGGACGATCGACGGCGAGGCCCAGCCGAAGAGCCTGTTCTCCATGATCAAGAACACGTTCGAGCAGTCGGGCGAGAAGGTGCTGTCCGCCTACTCCGACAACTCCGCCGTGCTGCGCGGTGAGAACGCGCCATGGTTCTACGCCGACCCGGCGACCCATGCCTATGGCCGCCACGAGGGCCCCGCGCACATCCTCGTGAAGGTTGAGACGCACAACCACCCGACCGCGATCGCCCCCGGCCCCGGCTCGGCGACCGGCGTCGGCGGCGAGATCCGCGACGAGGGTGCCACCGGCCGCGGCGCCACCCCGAAGATGGGCCTGTCCGGCTACACCGTGTCCCATCTGCGCATCCCCGGTGACGACTCGCCCTGGGAGGGGCGGGAGGAACGCCCGGACCGGATCTCCGCCCCGCTGGACATCATGGTCGAGGCCCCGCTGGGCGCCTCCGGCTACAACAACGAGTTCGGCCGGCCCAACCTCGCCGGCTACTTCCGGACCTACGAGAGCGACGGCGGCCCCGGCGGCCGGTGGGGCTACCACAAGCCGATCATGATCGCCGGCGGGGTGGGCAACGTCCGGGACTCCCTGGTCCACAAGGACCGGTTGGCGCCGGGCGACCTGGTCGTCGTCCTCGGCGGCCCGGCGATGCTCATCGGCCTCGGAGGCGGCGCGGCGTCCAGCGTGCAGTCCGGCGCAGGCGACGCCGACCTCGACTTCGCGTCCGTGCAGCGCGGCAACGCCGAGATGCAGCGCCGGGCGCAGGAGGTCATCAACGCCTGCTGGGCGCTCGACGAGGCCAACCCGATCGTCTCCATCCACGACGTCGGCGCGGGCGGCTGGTCGAACGCGCTGCCCGAGCTGGTGCACGACTCCGGCCGGGGCGCCGTCTTCGAGCTGCGCGACCTGCCGAACGCGGACGCCGGCATGTCGCCGCTCGCGATCTGGTGCAACGAGGCGCAGGAGCGCTACGTCCTCGGCATCGCCGCGGCCGACCTCGCGGCCTTCACGAAGCTCTGCGAGCGGGAGCGCTGCCCGTTCGCCGTCGTCGGCACGGTGACCGACGAGCCGCGCCTCGTCGTGCGGGACCGACTGTTCGGCGGCTCCGATGACAGGGCAGAGGCGCCCGTCGACGTCCCGATGTCGCTGCTGTTCGGCGAGGCCTCCCGGCAGAGCCGCGCGGCCGCGACCGCCGGCGTCGCGGTGGGCGCCTTCGACGAGACCGGGATCGAGCTGGTCGAGGCCGTCGAGCGGGTGCTGCGGGTGCCGGCCGTCGGGAGCAAGAAGTTCCTCATCACCATCGGCGACCGGACCGTCGGCGGGCACACCGTCCGCGACCAGCTCGTCGGCCCGTGGCAGGTCCCGGTCTCCGACGTCGCCGTCACCGCGGCCGCCTACGGCAGCCGGACCGGCGAGGCACTCGCGATGGGGGAGCGCACCCCGCTGGCGACGGTCAGCGCGCCTGCCGCGGCCCGGATGGCCGTGGGCGAGGCGATCACCAACCTGGCCGCCGCCGCGGTCGGCGACCTGTCCCAGGTCGCGCTGTCGGCCAACTGGATGGCCGCGGTGCAGGTCGACACCCAGCAGGCCGCGCTGTTCGAGGCGGTCCACGCGCTGGGTGAGCAGTTCTGCCCGGCGCTCGGCATCCCGATCCCGGTCGGCAAGGACTCGACGAGCATGCGCACCGTCTGGTCGGACAGCACCGGTGACCACGCGGTCACCTCGCCCGTGTCGTTGATCATCACCGCGGCCGCGCCCGTCGCCGACGTCTCCCGGGTGCTCACCCCGCAGCTCGCCCGGGACGAGACGAGCCGGCTGGTGTTCGTCGACCTGTCCGGCGGCCGGTGTCGGCTCGGCGGTTCGGCGCTCGCCCAGGCCTACAGCCGCGACGGCGCCGCCGAGGTCCCCGACGCCGACGCGGCCACGCTGAAGGCGTTCTTCGCGGCGACCCGGGCACTGGTCGCGGACGGCGAGGTGCTCGCCTACCACGACCGCTCCGACGGCGGCCTGCTCGCGACGCTGGTCGAGATGGCGTTCGCCGGCCGGGTCGGCCTCGACGTCGACCTCGCCGCCCTGCCCGGCACGCTGGTGGGCCGGCTGTTCGCGGAGGAGCTCGGCGCGGTCCTGCAGGTCGCGGGCGCGGGCGTCGAGCGGGTCGCCGCGACGCTCGCCGCCGCCGTCGGCCCAGGCAACGTGCACGTGCTCGGCCGGCCGACCTACCACCAGCGGGTCGTCCTGCGCGACGGCGGCGCGGTCGTCTACGAACGCGGCCGGGCCGAGCTGGAGCGGACCTGGGCGACGACCAGCTACCTCGTCCAGCGGCTGCGCGACAACCCCGAGACCGCCGACCAGGAGTTCGACGCGATCCTCGACGACACCGACCCGGGCATCTCCGAACGGGTCACCTTCGCCCTGGACCGGCGTGCCTACCCGGCCCGGCCGAAGGTCGCGGTGCTGCGCGACGAGGGCGTCAACGGCCAGGTCGAGATGGCCGCCGCGTTCGACGCGGCCGGGTTCGACGCCGTCGACGTCCACATGACCGACCTGCTGGCCGGGACGGTCACCCTCGACGAGTTCCACGTGCTCGCGGCCTGCGGCGGCTTCTCCTATGGCGACGTGCTCGGCGCCGGCCTCGGCTGGGCGAAGTCGATCCTCGCCCACCCCGAGCTGGCCGCCGCGTTCCGCGCCTACTTCCACCGGCCCGACACCCTGACGCTCGGGGTCTGCAACGGCTGCCAGATGGTCGCCGGCCTCGGCGCGCTCATCCCCGGCGCGACCGGCTGGCCGACGCTGCTGGAGAACACCTCCGAACGCTTCGAGGCCCGGGTCTCCAGCCTGCTCATCGAGGACTCGCCGTCGGTGCTGTTCGCCGGGATGGCCGGCTCGGTGCTGGCGGTGCCGGTCGCGCACGGCGAGGGCCGGATGGAGTTCGGCGCGGCCGGCCCAGGCGCCGCGTCGGCCCGCTACGCCGACAACCACGGCAAGCCGACCCAGGAGTACCCGGCGAACCCGAACGGCAGCCCCGGCGCCGTCGCCGCCGTGACCTCGGACGACGGCCGCGTCACGTTGATCATGCCGCACCCCGAGCGGGCGTTCCTGACCCAGCAGCGCTCCTGGCTGCCCCTCGGCGCCGGCCCGGCCGGCGGCGACGACCTGTACGGCCCCTGGCTGCGCCTCTTCCAGAACGCCCGCATCTGGCTCGGCTGACCCCGGCCGGCCAGGCGCCGGCCCGGCCCGGCGCCGGCCGGCGCGAGCCGCCGGTTCCGCGCTTCTTGATCGCCGTTTTGGCCCTCGGGTGGTTGCGATCCGGCGCCCGTGGCAACCACGGGAGGGCCAAAACGGCGATCAAGGTGGCGCCCGGCGGCCGGGCGTCGGGTGGAATGGGCCGGTCGGGCCGTGGACGAGGTAGGCGGCGTCGGCTATATACCTGGTTGAAGCCCCATACCTGGTAGGAGCCCCGCTCCACGTCTGGGAGGTCGGCCGGTGGATTCCCGGAGTTCGCAGGATTCCCAGCGTTCGCAGGATTCCCGGTTCGTGTCCGTTGACGGAGGCCGGCCGTGACGGCGATCGCGGTGGAGCCCGTCGCCCAGGCAGCGCCGCCGAGGTCCAGGCGGCCGCGCTGGATTCGCTCGGCGACCTATGACCTCGGCGTGGCGGCGCTGTGGGTGCCGTTCGCGGCGGTGGCCTGGGCGCTGGCCGACAACGGGCCCGCGGTGCGCTGGCTGGTCGCGGCGACGCTGATGTTCTCCGTCATGCACCAGCCGCTGACGCTGCTGCTCGTCTACGGCGACCGCAAGCAGTTCGCCACCCGACGGGCGATCTTCACGGCGAGCCCGTTCGTACTCGCCGCCCTGGTCGCGTTCGGGATGCTCGTGAGCTTCGCGCTGCTCGCTGTCGTCGCCGCTGTCTGGAACGCCGTGCACACCCTGCAGCAGCGGTACGGCCTGACCAGGATCTACGGCCGCAAGGCACAGGACAGCCACGGGAACGCCGAGCGGCTCCTCCTGTACAGCTGGCTCGTCACCGCCGTCCTCGCCGCCGCGTCGGCCAGAAGCACCGCGGACAAGGTAGCCGTCGCCGGGCTGGGCGGCGTCAACCGCCGGGCGCTCGACCTGCTCACCGACGCCGCCCCGATCGCCCGGATCCTGCTGCCGATCGCGGCCGCGGTCGCCATCGCGGCGCTGGTCCGGTGGGCGCTGGCCGAACACCGCAACCCGAACGCCAACCCGGCGAAGTGGTTCTACGTCGGCTCGACCCTGGTCATGATCCTGCTGGTGGCCGTCAACCCGCTGGTCGGCTTCATCGCCTACGTCGGCTCCCACGCGGCCGAGTACTTCCTGGTCGTCCACCACCATCTCGAAGGCCGCTACCGGCCGAAGCCGAAGGCGGGCGAGCCGGTCGACGTCCGAACCGGGCCGGTCGCCGCGGTCGTGCGCTCCCCGGCCGGCCGGACCGGTTTCCTCGCCGCCTACCTCGCCGGAATCGGCGCCATCCTGGTGGGCCTGACGGCCGCGGGCTACCCCTACTTCACACTGTTCGTGCTGATCGCCGGCGGCCTGCACCTCTTCTACGACGGCCTCATCTGGAAGCTGCGCCGTCCCGACGTCGGCCGCGGCTTCGGCATCCCCAACACGCAGGCGCCGAGCTCCGGCGCGTCGGGCTGAATGGTCCGCACGGGTCACCCCATGGCCGGCTGGCCTCGGGGAGTGTCACGTCGCCGGATGGACGGCCTGGTCGTGGAGAAAACCATCCACCACCTGCTCTCCGCCACCTCAGGGCTGGCCACCCCGGATGAGAACGTGCGACACATCTTCCAGAGCCGGGAGGAGGTGCACGCGTACTACGAACAATGGGCCCGACAGTCGAAACTGGTGGCCGCGCCCGGCACTCCTACCGACCACGCCGGTGCCGAGGCGACCATCCCCGCGCTGGTCGTGGAGGCCGCTGCGGCATGCTGACCGGTGGTTTCGCGGTCACGGGGCTGAGCCTGGGGAGGCACACGGTGCGCAGGAGTCCGACCTGGAGTTCGGAGTCGTCGTGAGCGACCACGTGACCGGACGTTCCAGGGAGACCGAGCGCCTGCCCGTCCTGGTGCTGATGGGGGTCTCGGGCTGTGGCAAGTCCACTGTCGCCGCGATGCTCTCCGGACGGCTGGGCTGGCCGTTCGCCGAGGGTGACGATCTGCATCCGCGGGCGAACGTCGAGAAGATGGCCGCCGGCCACCCGCTGACCGATCTTGACCGCTGGCCCTGGCTGCTGCGCGTCCGCGGCTGGATTCACGACCGGATCGAGGCCGGCGAGCCCGGTGTGATCACCTGTTCGGCGCTGCGCCGGTCCTACCGCGACGTGCTGCGCGGCCGGGCCGTCGACGGCTCCGGACCGGCCGCGGCCGCGGACGTCGCCGCGGGTGCCGGCAGCGGCGCCGAACTGTTCGTCTACCTGCGGGGCTCCCGCGCGGTCATCGGGCAGCGGCTGGCCGCCCGCCACGGTCATTTCATGCCGCCGGGCCTGCTCGACTCGCAGTTCGCCACGCTGGAGGAGCCGGGGCCGGACGAGAACCGGCTGACCGTCGACATCGGCCCGGAGCCGGCGGAGGTCGTCCAGACGGTCGTCGACAAGCTTGGCCTCGCCGGCCCGCGGCAGGCGGCAGGCGCCCGATGAACGCCACGATCGCGGCCGCCGCCGGAACGGCCGCGAACTCGCCCTGGACCGGCACGACACCCGGCTGATCACTGTGGCCGGATGCCTGCGACCCAGGACGCCCGGCGACGTCCGATTCGTTCGTTTTCTGGGCGGTAGTCCCTACCAAGGTCGGCCGCGTCGTCCGTGGAATGATGGTTCCGCGATGGATACCTGGGGATATCGCAGAGAGTAAAGGTTGCCGGAACCGGGAGCGAGATTCTACTTCCAGGCGAATTGGGGGTGGTGGGAATTATCTCCGGGAGAATCATCAGAGGCAACTGTTTTCGGAAGGCAGTAGGCGTCGTCGTTATTGGCGCTCTCGCTCTGCTCGTCGGCCTGCTCAGTGCCTGCGGCGGTGGCGACAAAGTCATCGTGGTTCCAGGACCGAGCGGTCCGGCTGGGTCGCCAGGCGCGCCGGGGGCGCCTGGACAGCCGGGCGCGCCGGGAACGTCCGGCCAACCGGCACCGCAGGTTCCGAGTAGCTCCCCACCAGCCGGTAGCGTCGACGGCAGAAGCAGCCCGATACTCGCGTACTATCCCGTGATGGACAATCCTGACGGCTCAGTCGCTACCGTTTATATCAAGATCAGGCCCACTCTGAACGCGCCGGTCGTTGCAACAGTATCAACAGGGGACATGCTTGGCCTGGTTGGACATGGCAATGGCGACGCGGTTACCCGCAACAGCACCAGCACCTTGTGGGACTACGTGCGATACAACGGGCAGGATGGGTGGATCTCCGACAATTGGTTTAACACTGGAAGCAGCCAGCCTCTCGGCCCGTCGGTCACTCCTTGACCGTAGGGCGCCCGATTTCCAGCCACCTCTGGTCACCACCTTCGACTCAGCTGATCGGACCGTGCCGGCCGACGGCGAACGCGCGGCGCCGGTGTCACGCCACGCTGCTGGCGCTGGCGATCGAGACCAGCTCGCTGTTCCTCGCCCGTGTGAACGACGCCGGCTTGCCGCCTACTAGTGCCGCCTCCGGCAAGGTTCGCCCGTTTCCGGCGTCCCCATGATCGGCGTTTCGGCCTTCCGGTGGCTGTTACCGGGTCTGTTTCAGAGCCACCAGAGGGTGAAAACGGCGATCAACGTGACGGGCAGACCGGCGGACCTCGGCGGTCACGGCACTAGGTCACGGCTCCCGCCGGTCGGGACAGCTGACTGGGGACCCGGAAGGCGACGTCGTGCAGCAGGCGGGTCTGACCGAGGTCGATCGCCGGTGACGAAAAAGTGATCTCGGTCGGGACCGTCATGAGCTCGGGCACCACGGGCAGCGGGTAGTCCGGGAACGACGGCGGCGGGCCCGGGATCAGCGTGATCCGCGGACCGTTCACCGCGCCGAGGTTCAGCCGGACCTCCCGGCACACGTCGACCCGGCGGACCCGCTCGCCGTCCAGCCAGGTCCCGTTCGCGCTGATGTCCAGGACCGACCAGCCGTGCTCGGTCTGCCTCACCATCAGGTGCCGCCGGGACACCCGGGCGTCGGTGAGGCGCAGGTCGGCAGCGGACCCGCGGCCGATGACGAACGGCCGGTCCACGGGCACCATGGCGACCTCTGCCCCATGGCGGACCATCAGCTCCTCGGACACCCGTATCGACCTCCGTCCCGCCTCCGCACCGATTGTCCCAGCACCCCTGTCGAGAGTCGCCCCGCGGGGCACTAGCGGACCGGAGCTTAGAAAGTCGCTTACTGTCGCCAACCCGACTCGCCCGAGGGGCAACGTCGCGTGCGGGCCTGCGGGCTGGGTACACGAACCGTGATGAACGAGCGGCCGCAGGTGTGGGGGAGCCAGACCGACGGGGTCGGGCGGGGCGTCGGCGATCTCTACCGGGCGCTGACCGCCCTCGGGGTCGGGATCTTCGACTGGGACGTCGCGACCGACCGGATGTTCTACGACCAGGCGGCGGCCCGGTTGCTGGGGTTCGGCGATCGTCCCGGATCCGTGTCGCCGCAGGACGCGATGGCGACGGTCCACCCGGACGACCGGCCGGCGCTGATCCGGGCCCGCGACGCGGCCCTGCGGAACGAGAACACGTTCCTTGAGGAGTACCGCGTCGTCAGCACCGATGGCTCGGTGACCTGGGTGCAGACACGAGCCCGGTTGCTGCGCGAGGGGCCTGATGGCAGAGCGAGGGTGATCGGGCTCTGCACGGACCGGACGCCGGATCGGACCGTACGGGACCGGGTCGCCCGGGCACTCGACCACATGGGCGACATCGTCCTGGTGCTGGACGAGACGGACACGATCGTGCACGCCAACATCCAGGCGATTCGACAGTTCGAGCTGCCACGCGACGACATGGTCGGCAAGCCGGCGGCTGATCTGCTGCTGCCCCCGGTGCGTGAGCATGTCGCGGCGATCCGCCGTCGGCGCACCGAACCGACCACCGAGGAGTCTCGGCCCGAGCCGGTCCTCGAGATCGAGGCGACCGATCCGGACGGCGCCTGGTGGGCGGTCCGGACGTTCCCGATCCCGGACGGCCTCGTCGTGGCGATGCGCAACGTCGACGCTCGCCACCGCGCGGACGCGGAACGCAAGGCGCTGATCGGCTCGCTGTCCTCCGCGCTGCGCCGCTCCCGGCAGCTGCTCGACGCCACGGTCGAGCTCGGCCAGGTCATGACCGTCGACGAGCTGTGCGATGTCGCGGCCCACGCGGCGCAGGCCGACCTGGGTGTGCTGTTCGTCGGGCTGGTGCTGCTGGAGGAGGACGGGCCGCCGCGGGTGCACTGCCGGCCGAACTCCAGGTTCCTCACCGAGGCCTGGCGCCGGATGCCGGCGTTCGGCCCGGCCTCCACCGACCAGGTGCTGCGTACCGGCCGGCCGCGGTTCGACAACGACCGGAAGAGCTACCTGCGCGACTACCCCGACCGCGGGCCCAACCTCGACGCGATGAGCATCGACGCCCTGGCCAGCCTGCCGCTGATCGTGTCCGGCCGCCCGATCGGCCTCATGGTGCTCGGCTGGCCCGAGCCGCAGGCGTTCGAGGAGGACGAACGACGGTTCCTGCTCACGCTCGTCGGGCCGTTCGCCCAGGCGTTGGAACGCGCCCGCCTGTATGAGCGGCAGATGTCGACGGTGGAGACCCTGCAGCGGGCCGTGCTGCCGCAGACGCTGCCCGATCTCGGTGGTGTCCGGCTCGCGGCCCGGTACCTCCCCGCCGGCCGTGACCTCGGGATCGGCGGCGACTGGTACGACGCGACCATGCTGTCCGACGGCACGCTGAGCCTCGTCGTCGGCGACGTCGGCGGCCACGGGCTACGAGCCGTGTCGACGATGGCCGAGCTGCGGCACGCCGCCCGGGCCTACGCGCTGCAACTGCGGACGCCGGCCGATATCACCACCCAGCTGTCGGCCAACCTGGGCAGCCGGTCCGACGAGATGCTCGCCACCGCCGTCGTCGCCGACCTCTGCCCGGCCACCGGCCTCCTGAACTGGTCCTGCGCCGGCCACCCGCCACCGCTGCTCGTGCGGGCCGCGGCGGGCGTCGGCGCGAGCTTTCTCGAGCAGGTCAACGGCCCGATCCTCGGCGTCGACGCGGGCGCCAGCTACGGCCAGAACAGCCTCCAGCTGGAACCGGGCGACCAGTTGCTGCTGTTCACCGACGGCCTGGTCGAACGCCGGGGCCGGTCGCTGACGACCCAGCTCGCGGCGCTGGCCGAGGCCGCCGTGACCGTGCCGGCCGTCTACCGGAACGACCCCGACGGACTCTGCGACCACATCCTGCACGCGGTGGCACCGGTCGACCGCGAGGACGACCTGTGCCTGCTGGCGGTCGCGATGACCTGACCGCCGGCCCCGCTCAGGGCTCCGGCTGGACGGCGGGCGTGCGCCCGTAGCCGAACCTGCCGGCCCGCCTGAGGAACTCGGGGGAGTTCATCAGGCCGGTGACCAGGAGCCGGTCGATGTTCCGGGCGGCGGTGCGGTCGGAGATGTCGGCGTACATGTCGACGGCCAGCTTCGCGACGCCGAGCACCTCCGGCGGGATCTTCGTCAGGTCCCGGCAGAACGCGTAGACCTCGTCCAGGAACGTCTCGGCCGGGAAGATGTCGTGCACCAGGCCGATCTGCTTGGCCTGCTCGGCGCCGACCCGGCGGCCGGCCATCGCCATCCACTTGCCCCAGGCCGGGCCGACCAGCCTGGTCAGCCGGCTGGTGCCGCCGCTGCCCGCGAGCATCCCCATGTGGACCTCGGGCACCCCGAACTCGGCCTCCGGCGTACAGAACCGGAAGTCGCAGCTCACCGCCATCTCGACCCCGGCCCCCAGGGAGATCCCGTTCACGGCCACGATGATCGGCTTCTCGATGGACTCGAACTCGTCGTAGAGCAGGTGGTGGCTGCGGTAGTTGCGCCGGAAGTTCCAGCCGGGGTGCAGATGCTCGGTCTCGGGGTTCGCCGGCCGGTTGCCCACCCCGGCCGACAGGTCGACCCCTGCGGTGAAGTAGGGGCCGACGCCCGTGATCACGAGGCAGCGCAGATCGTCGCGATCGCCCAGCATGGTCGCGGCCTGCCAGAGCAGCTCGGTGATCTGCGGGCTGATCAGATTGCGCTTGCGCTGCCGGTCGATGGTCAGGGTGAGGATGCCGTCCTGCTCGGTCAGCCGGGCGTGCTCCTCCGTGCCTGCCGTGGGCGACTCGGCGGTCTGGCGGTCCTGGGCGCTCACGGTTCTCCCTGGTGGTTCGAGCCGGCGCGGCGAGAGGGGATGGCTGATCCCGGGACGTCTCCCGGGTGCCGTGTCCCGACTGGTGCGCGTCGTATCAAGTATTCGTTATACGTACCCCATTGTGCCGGCTCGGCCCACCCGCCGCCCGCTACCCGGCGACCGGCGGGCTGGCCAGCGTGGTCAGTGTCTCCTGCGCGAGCGCGGTCAGCGTCGCCGGCGCCTCGGTGCCGGCGCCCGCCGCGACCTCCAGCGTGATCCGGACGTCCTTGCGCAGCAGCCCTTCGGCGCCGCGCAGCCCGGACAGATCGAAGCCGGACGCGGCCAGGATGCCCGCGGCCCGGGAGCCACCGGTGCCGCCCGCCAGCACCTGCGCGGCGAGGGCCCGGTCGATGCCGAGCCGGTCGGCGAACGCGAACGTGTCCAGCGCGAGCCCCACCTGCGCGGTGAACACGAAGTTGTTCAGCAGCTTGGCCACCTGGCCGCTGCCGAGCGGGCCCAGGTGCAGCAGCGGGTCCGCGAACGTCTCCAGCACCGGGCGGGCACGGGCCACGTCCTCGTCCGTGCCGCCGACCATCACCGACAGCCGACCCACGGACGCCGCGGGGGCGCCGCCGCTGACCGGGGCGTCGATCACCGCGACCCCACGGTCGGCGGCCGCGTCCGCGATCAGCCGGCAGGTGTCCGGGTGGATCGTCGAGTGCAGCATCAGCAGGCCGCCCGCGTCCATGCCGGCGAGCACGCCGTCCGGGCGCAACAGCACGTCGGTCACGTCCGCGTCGGCTACGACGCAGATCCCGACGATGTCGCTGGCGGCGCCGAGCTCGGCCGGCGTCGCCGCCGTCGTCGCGGCCGTGTCCGCGAACGGCTCGACCGCCGCCGCGCGCCGCGCCCAGATCGTCAGCGGGAAGCCGGCGTCCACGATGCGTCGTGCCATCGGCTGGCCCTGGCTGCCCAGCCCGATGAATCCGACCTTCGTCATCGGCCCTGTCCTCTCACGTCGCACGTCTCTTCGCGATCGGCACGTCCGCGCGGCTGGCGCGGGCGTCTCACGGCGGAGCCGCTCCGCCCTGCCTACCGCGCGGTCACCGCTTCGCGCATCCGAACCGGCGCGCCTGGGGCCCGGGCGCCGGTGGTCGGGCCGGTCCGTACGCTGCGGCGGCCTCGACGGTGTGCGGGAGATCATGCCCGGCGGGGCCTGCGCGGCCCGACGCCAGGGCGAGACGGCCGGGCCGCCTCGTGTGCCCTCTTGGGATGTTTTGTCGGCGTACCGGCATTCCCAGGACCGCGTGCCCGGTCGATGATGAGAAGGGATCCCCTAACGACAGGTGTGCCGTGTCCGAGTCCAGCTGGCCGTTGCCCGAACCAACGTCGCGGCCCGAACCACCGTCGCGGCCCGCGCCGCCCGCGAGCCCGCCGCCCGCCGAGGCGGCGCCCCAGGCGTCCGCGCCCGGGTTCGAGGACGACGAGGACGACGACGGCGACGTCACCCAGGTCCTGCCGCCCCAGCTGAAGCCACCGCCCACGCTTGCCTCCCCGGCGCAGCCGGCCCCGCAGCAGGCGCCGGCCCCCCAGGCGACCCCGCGGTACGCTCCGGCCCCGACCGGGCCGGAGGGATCCCCGGCGCCGCTCGCACCCCCGACGGGCCTGACAGGGCCGGCACCGGCGACTCAGGGCGCTCCGGCTCAGCCGGCGCCGTATCCGGGCCCGCAGGCGGCCCCACCGCCCCAGCCGATGCCGGAGGGCACCCCCTGGCCGCAGGGATATCCGCCGGCGCAGCCAACGCCGTGGCCGCAGAGCACGCCGTGGCCCGCGAGTCAGCCGCCGGCCGCCCCCGGTGCCTGGCCGTCACAGCGGCCGGCGGCCGCGGCGGACCGTGGCCCGCGGATCCGGGCGCTGCCGGTGTTCGACCAGATCGTCGTCGGCGTCGCCGGTGTCCTGGTCCTGGTGGCGGTCGTGCTGACCGCGATCGCGCCGGTCTACCCGCCGCGGGGCCGGGCGCAGAAGCTCCTCGACGCCCGGATCCATCCGCCGGCGGCCGTCACGTCGACGCAGCCGACCCCGAGCGGGTCGCCGGCGGCCGGTCCCGACGAACTGCCCGCCGAGCTGCGCGGCACCTGGACCGGCAACGTGACCCAGAAGGACCCGGCGCACGAGTTCAACACGACCTACCCGGTGACCCTGGTGCTGCGTGGCGGATCGATCGGCCAGGTGGTCGGCACCTCCAACTATCCGACCATTCCCTGCTCCGGCGACCTGCTGCTGAACCAGGGCGGAAACGCCGTCCAGGTGACCGAGCACATCGTGGGTGGCACGAACTGCTCCGACACCGCGTTGTCGCTCACACTCGACGGGAACGGCAATCTCGTTTACCACTTCGACGACGTCGGCGACGGCACCGGCGACGGGGTTCTCACCAAGCAGCGGTGACCGTCGGGGCGGGAACGCTCAGCCGGGTACGACCAGCAGCCTGGCGCCCTTCAGCAGGCAGAACACGCTGACGGCCCCGAAGACGAACACCCACAGGAACCCCGGGACATGGGTGATCTGGGCAAGGATGTCCGCGTCGGAATCGCTCGGCCCACTCCGGCGCACCTGCCGCAGGATGACGACGGACCTGACCCCGGACAGCAGCAGGAACCAGGTGAGGAAATACGCGCACCAGCGCCCGAACCAGCCCGGCGCGTATCGCTCCAGCCCGACGAGCGCGGCGGCGCTCGACAGCAGGACGACGAGGCCGAACTTGTTGACGTCGACGAGAAGCAGGGCGACCAGCGCGAGCACGGCGAGAATGAACACCGAGGTCTCGTTGCCCGCGGCCAGCAGGCTCGCGGACGTGAGCCCGGCCAGCGGTGGGCTGACGTAGCCGGCAAAAAAGATCATGAAAACGCCGAACCGGCCCATCGACCCGAGTTCGAATCTGGTGAGCCCCCCGTCGCGGCGGTCGATGTGTACCTGCTTCACCCGCCCGCCGTGCGCCCACGTGAAGAGAGCGTGTCCCCCCTCGTGTAGCGCCGTATCCAGGTGGCGGCCCCACCAGCCGGCCGTCACCGCCCACAACGCCAACAGCCCGGTCATCACAGCCACAGCGCCACCCCCCGACAGCGCGTCCTGTTTCCTTTCGTTTCATGATGCGACCGCGGGGCGGATTCCCGAAGAGATTTTTCGTCCCGGCGGCGGGCCTGTGGTCTAGCGTCTCCTTGATCGCCGTTTTGGCCCTGGGATGGTCGCGACGGGCGCGTTTCCGCGACCACCTCGGGGCCCAAACGGCGATCATGACCGGTCCGGTGGCCGTGGTGTAGGACTCGCCCAGACTCCAGGCCCGAATTGGCCGGCAGGGTCACTGTGGCGGCAAAGTCGAAAGGTCAGCCGGGATCGTCAAAGCTGCTGGGTCATCCAGATGGATTGTTCGAGCTGGAAGCCGTGGCGGGCGTAGAACCGGCGCGCGGCGTCGTTGGGTGCCTCCGTCTCGAGGAAGACGCGCAGCACACCGGCGGCGCGGCAGGCGTCCAACAACGCGGGCAGCGCGGCGGAACCGAGGCCGAGCCCGCGGTCCCGGACGTAGATCTCGTCGAGCACGGCCTCACGGCCGCCAGACTCGAGGCTGTATCCCCAGCACAGGACGGCGTAGCCCGTCGGCTCGTCGTCGGGACCGTTGATGAACCAGACCTGGCCGAACTCGTCGTCGGCCAGCAGTGGGGCGAGCGCGCGGCCGACGCGGGCATCGTCGTGGTCGTGGCCGTCGATCGCGTTGAACTCCCGCACGAGCGTGAGGACGGTGTCGGAGTCAGCGGGCCGGGCACGGCGGATCGCGGTCACCCGCGCATTCTGCCGCCCCGCGCCGCGGCCTGACCTGCTCCCGACCATTCGGAACGGCCGGCCGCGCGGCCACCGGACACCGCGCCTGAGATCGGCGATGGCGGCACACGGCGCGACCGCGAGGTGGTTGACGGCGTGGCCGTGACTGGAATGGTGTTCCCGGCCGCCACGGATGCGGCCCTGGGTGCGTCAGCCGGTCGGGCGGACGGTCCGGGCGAGCGGCAGCAGGGGGAGATGCCGTCCGTCGGGCCGAGACAGTGCCCCTGGCCATGGGTGAACGCGGCCATCGGTCGCCATCGGCCGTCACCGCGGCTATCGTCAGACATGTGACGAGGGTCTCCTCGCCGGAGCCGTCGCCGATGCCTGCTAGAACGTGGTTCTGCTTCCGGTAGCCGCCGTCGTGCCGGTCGCGCCACCGGAGGCGGGTCACTGGAACGAGGGAGGCCGTCATGTATCCCGGCCAGTTCGCCGTGACCCATCCGGAGAAGACCGCGGTTCTCATGGGCGGCCCGGACTGGCCGGCGGCCACCGAGGCCGTGGTGACGCGCCTGAGCTATGCCGAGCTCAACGCCAGTTCGGTCCGGCTGGCCCGGCTGCTGGCCGAGAACGGTCTTGGGCCGGGCGACACGGTGGCGATTCTCGCCGAGAACCATCCGCGCTATTTCGAGGTCTTCTGGGCCGCGATTCGGTCCGGCCTTTACCTGACCGCCGTGAACTGGCATCTCGCGCCGAGCGAGGTCGCCTACCAGGTGGCGGATTCGGGCGCCCGCGCGCTGGTCGCCACCCGCCGGTTCGGCGAGCTGGCCGCGCAGGCCGCCGCCAGCGTGCCCGACTGCAGGGTCCGGCTGATGATGGACGGCGTCGTGGACGGGTTCGAGCCGTACGAGGACGCCGTCGCCGCCGTCTCCGCCGAGCCGCTGCCCACCGAGCCCGTGGGCGAGGTGATGCTCTACTCGTCCGGCACGACCGGCCGTCCGAAAGGCATCCAACGGCCGCTGGCCGGCCGGCAGGTGACCGACCCGGAACGCACCCGGATCTCGCTGTTGGGCGAGCTTCTGCTCCACTGGACCGAGGATCTGGTCTACCTCTGTCCGGCGCCGCTCTACCACGCGGCCGGGCTGCAGTGGTCCGGAGCGGTTCATGAGGTCGGCGGGACGCTGGTCATCCTGGACAGGTTCGACCCGGAGCGGCTACTCGCCGTCATCGAGCGGGAACGGGTCACCCACGTCCAGCTCGTGCCGACCATGATGGTTCGCCTGCTCAAGCTGCCCGACGACGTCCGTCGCCGCTATGACCTGTCAAGCCTGGTCAGCGTGCTGCACGCCGCGGCCCCCTGCGCGCCGGACGTCAAGCGGGCGATGATCGACTGGCTTGGCCCGATCATCGACGAGTACTACGCGGCGACCGAGGGCAGCGGGCTGACGTTCATCGGCTCGGCGGACTGGCTCGCGCACCCCGGTTCCGTCGGCCCGGCGCTGCGCAGCATCCCGCATATCTGCGACGAGGCCGGCGGCGAGCTTCCCCCAGGTGTGCCGGGGCTGGTCTTCTTCGAGCAGGAGACGGCACCGTTCGAGTACCACGGCGACCCGGAGAAGACGAAGGCCAGCCGTCACCCCGAGCACCCGAACTGGACGACAACCGGCGACGTCGGCTACCTGGACGAGGGCGGCTTCCTCTACCTGACCGACCGGAAGAGCTTCATGATCATTTCTGGTGGCGTCAACATCTACCCGGCCGAGGTCGAGGCGGCGCTGATCATGCACCCGAAGGTCGCGGACGTCGCCGTCTTCGGGCTGCCCGACCCTGAGATGGGGGAGTACGTCCACGCGGTCGTCGCCCCCGCCGCCGGGATCGAGCCGGACGACGACCTCGTCGAAGAGCTGCGTGCCTATGCCCGCGCCTCGGTCGCCCACTACAAGGTCCCGCGCACCTTCGCGTTCCGCCCCGAGCTCCCGCGCATGCCCACCGGAAAGCTCAACAAGCTCAAGCTCCGCGAGGAGTACCTGACCTCCGCACGCTGACCCTTCCGAGGTTCCGCCACTCAGACCGTCGGCCCTTGAACGGCTCAACTCGCCTTGATCGCCGTTTTCGCCCTCGCGTGGTCGTGAATGGGGCTCGCTTACGACCACGCGAGGGCCGAGACGGCGATCATGGCGGTGCCGGGAGGTGAGTTCGTCACGGCGACGAGCCGTGAAACAAAATTCTAGGTTGACGGTGCGTCCACGGGACTCGTAGTACAAGGTTGGATAGAAGGCCATCTTGCGGGAGAGAAACAAGGTTCCATACTGTTAGCCGGTGGCGGACCGGGCCCCGGGCGGGGATGACGTGGCTGGCGTGGACGACCTGGCGGGCTGGGGCCCTGCGCTCGCCGAGATCGGCCGGCGTAAGGAAGTAGCTGCCGGGATGGGCGGTGAGGCTCGGCTGGCCCGGCAGGCGGCCCGCGGCCGGCTGAACGCACGCGAACGCCTCGCCGCCCTGTTCGACAAGGACACGTTCTACGAGATCGGCGCCCTCGTCGGCGGCACCGACACCCCGCCGGTCCCCGCCGACGCGTTCGTCGCCGGCGCGGGGACCATCGACGGAAGGCCCGCTCTCGCCGGAGCCGAGGACGTCACGGTGCTCGGCGGCTCGATCGGCACCGGCGCCTCGGACAAGCGCTACCGCCTCTGTCAGCTGGCCCGCCAGGAGCAGGTGCCGCTGGTGATGATGCTGGAGGGCGCCGGCCACCGGGTCACCGAGCAGGCGACCGGCCGGCGGCCCGGCGATCTCGGCGGCCTGGTCGAGCTGTCCGGGCTGGTGCCGATGGTCTGCCTGGTGCTCGGTGCGTCCGCCGGCCACGGCGCGCTGACCGCGCCGCTGTGTGACTTCGTCGCGATGACCGAGACCGCGTCGATCTTCTCCGCCGGTCCGCCGCTGGTCCGCTCGGCGACCGGCGAAGAGATCACCAAGGAGGCGCTGGGTGGCCCGGCCGTCGCCGCGGCCACCTCGGGGGTCGTGCACAACGTCGTCGCCGACGACGTCGAGGCGATCGCGCTCGCGCGCCGGTACCTGTCCTACTTCCCGTCGAGCGCGGGCCGGCCGGTACCGCGTCACCTCGACGGCACCGACACCGGGCCCCGGCGTGTCGACGAGCTGCTCACGCTGATCCCGCCCGACCCGCGCCGGCCCTACCCGATCCGCCCGGTGCTCGACGCCATCGTCGACGACGGTGAACTGCTCGAGATCCAGCCCGACTTCGGCTCGTCGCTCGTCGCCGTCCTCGCCCGGCTGGGCGGGCGGGCCGTCGCGATCGTCGCCAACGACCCGAGCGTGCTCGCCGGCGCGATCAACAGCGACGCCGCCGACAAGGCCGCCCATTTCCTGCAGGTCGCCGGCGCGTTCGGGCTGCCCTGCGTGTTCCTCGCCGACAACCCGGGCGTGCTCGCAGGCAGCGCCGCCGAGCGGGCGGGCATCCTGCGCCACGCGGCCCGGATGTACGCCGTGCAGCACCGGCTGGCCGTTCCCAAAGTGCACGTGACGCTGCGCAAGGCGTTCGGGTTCGGCTCGTCGGTGATGGCGATGAACCCCTTCGACGGGCAGACGCTGACGCTCGCCTTCCCGTCGATCACCCTGGGCGCGCTGCCCGCGGGCTCGACCGCCAGCAAGATCGAGGACAGGGAGGAACGGGCCCGGGTGGCGGCCCAGCAGGCGAAGGCGTCCGTCACCGGCGGCGCCCGGCTCGCCTACGACGACGTGATCGACCCGCGCGAGCTGCGCAACGCCCTGCTCGCCGGCCTGATGCTCGGCGCGGGCCGGGCGGACCGTCCGGGAAGCCGTGCATCGCGGCCTGGAGGGATCTTGCCGTGACCAAGCTGGGATTACGCCTGCGCCTGTACCGGGCGGCGACGCTGACCGTGCCAGTCGACCAGGTCAGGCACGCCGAAAGCCTCGGCTACCACTCGGTCTGGACCGCCGAGGCGTACGGCAGTGACGCACTCACTCCGCTCGCCTACCTCGCCGCGCACACCGAGCGGATCAGGCTCGGCACCGCCGTCGTCCAGCTCGCCGCCCGGCCGCCCGCCACGCTGGCCATGCAGGCCATGACGATCGACGCGATGGCCGGTGGGAACCGGCTGATCCTCGGGATCGGCCTGTCCGGGCCGCAGATCGTCGAGGGCTGGTACGGCCAGCCCTGGGGCCGGCCGAACGCCCGGCTGCGCGACTACCTCCAGATCGTGCGCAAGGTGCTCGCGCGCCAGGAGCCGCTCGCGCACGACGGCTCCGAGATCCGGCTGCCCTACACCGGACCCGGCGCGCTCGGCCAGGGCAAACCACTGAAGTCGATCATGCATCCCGTGGCGCCCGTCCCGCTGTGGCTGGGTGCCGGCGGCCCGCGCAACGTCGCCCTGACCGCCGAGCTGTGCGACGGGTGGCTGCCGATGGGCCTCGGCCCCGAGGGCGTGCCGCCCGCGATCCGGGACCGGGTGGCGGCCGGTGGGTTCGACGTCTTCACCGGCGTGTCCGTCTCCCTCACCGACGACGTGCGGGGCGCGCTCGACGCGATGCGCCCGCTCACCGCGATGTACGTGGGTGGCATGGGCAGCGCGACGCACAACTACCACCATGACGCGATGGCCCGGCGCGGCTTCCCGACGCAGGCCGCGCGGATCGTCGAGCTGTGGCGTGCCGGCCACAAGGCCGAGGCGATCGCCGCCGTTCCCGACGACTACCTGGAGCAGACCGCGCTGCTCGGCTCCGCGGCCCGCATCCGCGCCCGCTGGGATGCCGGCTACCTGCCACCCGGCGTCACCGGCGTGATCGTCGACGCGCCCCAGCCGGAGGCGCTGGAACTGATGGCCGATCTGGCCGGCACCCGGGCGGTGGCCCCGTGAGCGGGTATGAGTTTCTGCTGGTGGACGCTCCGGCCGAGGGGGTTCGGCGGATCACGCTCAACCGGCCGGAGAAGCGCAACGCGATCTCGACGCCGTTGCGCACCGAGCTGCTCGACGCGCTGCGGTCCCACGACAACGACCCGGACGTCCGGGTGAGCGTCATCCGCGGCGCCGGCACCTGCTTCTCGGCTGGTTACGACCTCAGCTCGCCGCTGATGGCCGACCCGCCGTTCTACTCGGCGCCCGGTGACGGCCAGTGGGCCCGGCAGGCCGGCGACACCTGGTTCAGCCTCTGGGACCTGGCCAAGCCGGTGATCGCGCAGATTCACGGCTACGCCATCGCCGGGGCGACCGAGCTGGCGTCCGCCTGCGATCTCGTCTACATCGCCGAGGACGCGCTGGTCAGCTACCCCGTCGTCCGGGTGGCCAGCCCGCCGGACTGGCAGTACCACACGGTTCTGCTCGGCCTGCGGCACGCGATGGAGCTGATGCTGACCGGCGACGCCATCGACGGCGTCGAAGCAGCTCGCATCGGCTTCGCCAACCGCGCCTACCCGGCGGACCGGCTGGAGGCCGAGGTGCTGGCGGTCGCGGTCCGCATCGCCGGGGTGCCCAGCGAGCTGACCCAGATCAACAAGCGTTCGGTCCATCGCGCCTTCGACATCTGGGGCGCCCGCGCCGCCATCCGCGCCGGGACCGAGCTGCAGGCTCTCGCCGCGCACACCGAGGCGGCCGCCCGGTTCCGCGCGAACGCCCTGGCCGCGGTCAAGGCCGCCTCGGCGAAGCCGGCCACCGGCGGTCAGGAGGTCTGAGGCTGGGCGGACGCCGGGCGCGGCCAGAGACGGCCCTGCCTGCGCTCGATGGTGATGTTGTACTGGACGAGCAGGTGAGCGAGGGTCGCGACGTCGGCGGGGTCCCAGTCCGCCAGCACCCGGCCGACGCCGTTCACCGCCCAGTCGCGGTCCGCGTGCAGCCGGGCCAGGCCGGCTTCGGTGATCCGCAGCTTGCGGGCCAGGCCGCCGTCCGGGTCGGGAATGCGGCCGACCAGGCCTGCGCGCAGCATCGCGGCCGTCTGCCGGTTGATCGTCGAGGCATCCAGCCCGAACGCCTCGGAGAGCTGGCCGATGGACATCGGCCCCTCGGCCTCGATCCGCGACAACAGCAGGTAGGCGCTGCGTTCGAGCCGCTGGTTGGCCGCGGACCGGTTGGTGACCATGACGGTGTACCGGCTGATCAGCGTCAGCTCGCGCTCGATGGCGGCGATGGCGGCGCTGGCGCCCTCGGTGACGCCGGGGGCTCCGCCGGCGGGCTCGCGCTCCATGCGACACTCCCTCCTGAACACACCGGGTACGCGACTTAGCGTACTCGAAATGTGCGCTATGCACATAGTATGCACAGTGCACATCGGGCGGGGAGGGTCGGCGCGGCTCTCAGGTCAGGTGCCGTCGCCGAGGATGACGGCGCTGCGGCCGGCCGCGACCAGGGCCCGGTGGACGTCCTTCTTCACCTGGTTGACCGCGCTGCCGCGCAGCTGGCGGACCGCCTCCAGGATGTTGTTCACCCCGTGGATGTAGGCCTCTCCCAGCAGCCCGCCGTGCGTGTTCACCGGGATCGTGCCGTCGAGGTCGATGTGCCCGTCGGCGATGAAGTCCCTGGCCTCGCCCGGCGCGCAGAAGCCGTACGCCTCCAGCATGTAGAACACGACCGGGCTGAAGTTCTCGTACAGCATCGCGACGTCGAGGTCGCCCGGGGTCAGGCCGGTCGACTCGTAGAGCAGCCGGCCGCTCGCCTCCGCCTCGGGAAAGGCTGCCATGTTCGGGTGGTAGTAGTTGAACAGCACGTCGCCGTCGCGGACGTTGCCCTGCGCGGCCGCCTCGACGGTGACCAGCGGCTGGCGGAGGCCACGCGCGCGTTCCTCGGTGGTGACGACGAGCGCCACCCCGCCGTCGCTCTCCTGGCAGCAGTCGAGCAGCCGCAGGATCGGCTCCACGATCCAGCGTGAACGCTGATGATCCTCGATCGTGATCGGCCTGCCGTAGAACCAGGCATTCGGGTTCGTCGCGGCGTTGCGCCGGGCGACGACCGAGTAGAGCCCGAAGTCGGCGTTCGTCAGCCCGTAGACGTGCATGTACCGCTGGAACCAGAGCGAGTACATCTTCGTCGGCGCGTCCAGGCCATACGGCAGGTAGAAGTTGAACCCCGCGGACCGGGCCTGCTGCGCCGGCTGGCCGAACCGGTGTCCGGAGCGCTCGTTGAACGCCCGGTAGATCACCACCGCGTTCGCCAGGCCGGACTGGACGGCCGCCGCCGCGTGCTGGACGGTCGCGGACGCGCCGCCGCCGCCGAACGGCGTCCGGGACGCCCACCGGATCTCGTCGAGCCCCACGGTCCTCGCCAGTGCCAGCTCGTCGTTGGTGTCCTGGGTGAAGGTGACCGTGCCGTCGATGTCCTTGGGAGACAGGCCGGCGTCGGCGATGGCCGCGCGGACCGCCTCGGCGGCCAGCCGCAGCTCACTGCGGCCGGAGTCCTTGGAGAACTCGGTCTGCCCGATCCCGGCGATGGCCGCCCGCGTCGGCCGCGAGCCGGCCGCCATCACGTACCCACCCGCGGGCCCCGGCCCGCGGGCCGGAACTGGGGCAGCGTGCAGCCGTCGACCTCGGTGAAGAACACCTCGACCGGCAGCTCGCCCGTCACCTCGGTCGCGTCGATCTCCTGAAGGTTCGACACGAACCGGATGCCCTCCTCCAGGTCGACGAGAACGACGATCCGCCCCGGGTCGTCTGCCCGCGACGGGTGCTTCGAGACGATCCAGCTGTGGATCGTGCCGCGGCCGGACAGCTCGCGTTCCACCCAGTCGACCGATCCGCAGACCGGGCACATCGGTACCGGCGGATGGGCCAGGCGCCCGCAGCTCGCGCAGGCGTGCGCGACCAGCCTCCCGGCCTGGACGGCGTCCCAGAAGAACGCGTCGTCGCGGTCGGGGACCGGACGGATGACGCGGGGCATCAGACCTCCCAGGTTGTCCGAGGGCCGGCAGGCTCAGGGACGGTGCAGCAGGCTGGCGGAGACCGGTGCGATCTCCTGCCACAGGACGTTGACCGTCCGGCGGGCGAACCGCCAGAGACCGTCGGCGCCGCGGGCGTAGGCATCCCCGTAGCGGATCACCATCCGCAGGTCGGTCGGCACGCCGGCCTCGTCCGCGTGCAGGTGGTGGGCCTCGCAGTAGGCCTCGCCGGCGGCCCGGTCGCCGTCGATCTGGCAGCGGTGGTTGCCCACGAAGTGGAACGTCTCGGGGAACTTCGCGCCGAGCGCGCGCGGGATCGCGACCAGCGCCGCGGCACCCACCACGGGTGGCATCGGCTCGGCCAGGTGGGCGTAGCTGACCTGGAGCACGCCGTCCTCGGTGAACAGGGAGACGAACAGCTCCTCGTCGCGGGCGTCGACCGCGGCGGCGTAGCTCTCGGCGAGGTCGCGCAGCGCGAGCCGGTCGGCGGGGCCGCCTGCCGACCGACCGGCGGCCAGGATGCCTCGGGTCAGCTCCACAGCTTCTCCCAGCGCTGGCCCAGGTCGGTGACCCACGCGACGGCCTCGGCGCTGTCGGAGAGGAAGGCCGAGATCGCCACGGAGACCTCGGTCGCCCCGGTCTCGGCGAGGGCGGGCGCGCCGGCGAGGGTCCGGTCGAGGTCGAGGGCTCCGTCGTCGCCGCGGACCAGTGGGAGGGTGTGGCGCACGCGCGGGGTGGCGTCGCCACGGCCGGCGGCGGCCCAGGCCGCGCGGATCGCCGCGGCGCCGGTGGCGACGTTTTCGGCGGTCTCGCCCATGATCGGGATCCAGCCGTCGCCGAGTTCGGTGATCCGACGCAGGTTGCGCTTCGTCAGCGGGCCGCTGAACAGGATGGCCGGGCCGTTGGGCTGGGCCGGCTTGGGGTCGCACCAGATCTTCTCGAAGCGGACCGTCGGCAGGTCGACGGTGGCCGGGCCGGGTGCCCACAGCGCGCGGCAGGCGGTGATCGTGTCGTCCAGGAGCTGTGCGCGGTTGTCGAAGTCGAGGTCGAGCGTCTCGTACTCCTCGGGCTGCCAGCCGGTGCCGACCCCGAGCTCGAGCCGGCCGCCGGAGAGCGCGTCGAGGGTCGCGGCCTGCTTGGCCAGCAGGGTGGGGCGGCGCAGTCCCGCGATGAGGATGCCGGTGGACAGCCGGACCCGTGCGGTCGCTCCGGCGATGACGGACAGCAGTGTGAGTGGTTCGAGCCAGGGTGAGCCGTTCGGGAAGGGGAAGCGGCCCCAGGGGTAGCGGTCGTGCCGTTCGCCCATGATCACGTGGTCGCTCTGGACGAGGGTGTCGATGCCGGCGTCGTCGGCGGCGCGGGCCAGCTCGAGGATCCTGTGCTGTTCATCGGCCTTGTACAGCGACTCGCCGACGGGCAAGCCGAGCGCGAGCCGAGGACGTGACGTCGCCATGCCTCAGGCCTCCTCAGACTGCTTCAACATCACCATTTGTATATTGTCTACCTTAGATGGCCGGCGGGGGCCGCTACAGGTCCGCGACCGGTAACCGGGTGACCGGCGCGCGCAGCTGGGCCGCCCAGCCGACGACCCGGTCCCACAGGGCCGCGCGGCTCGGGGCCACGTTGGCGTTGTGGTAGGCGCCGGGCTGGACGTACAGCGTCACGTCGGGGCAGGACGTCAGATGGCTCGGGGCCTCGTGCGGTGGGCCGGCGATGTCGTGCTCGGCCAGGCCGATCATCGTCGGCACGTCGATCGCCGCGAGGGCGTCGGCGTGGCTGCCGGGAATCATCGCCGCCAGCCCGCACGGCGTGATCAGGTCCGCGGCGCAGCCGCGCAGCGACGCTGCCGCCTCGGCCGGCAGGTCCGGGCCGACGAGCAGCTCCAGGGCGCCGGATCCGCTCGGCACCAGCGCCCGGCCGAAACGGGCCTTCGCCAGGTCGGCGATCGATGCCCGCACCCGCGCCGGGTCGCCGGCGGCCGCGAGCTCGTCCCGGCCCAGCACCTGGGGCATCCCGGCACCGGCGTGGCCGAGCAGCACCAGGCCGTCATAGAGCCGGTGGCGGGCCTGCTGGATCGCGACCAGCATCCCGCCCATCGAATGGCCGACCCCCAGGACGACCGGGTCGCGCGGCGCGAGCTGCTCCAGCACCCGTCGAACCGCCGCCGCGTCGACGTCGGCCACCACCTCCGGGACCAGCGTCCACGGGTCGGCGGGGGTGTCGCTGCCGCCGGTGGCGAGGTGGTCGACGAGCAGGACGGTGATCCCGGCCGCGGCCAGGTGCGCCGCCATGCTGTACGGGGCGCGGTGCGCGGCGGCCGGGCCGAGCCCGTCCAGGTCGAAGTATCCGGACGACATCGCGCCGCCGGCGAAACAGCACGCGATCACCGGCCGGTCCGGCGAGTGTGACGGGTCACGCACGAGGGTGACCGCGACCTGCTCGGCTCCCCGGGGCGCACGGTCCCCGGCCGGGACCCGGAAGCTCTTGCGTTCGAGCGACAACGACTCTCCCCTCTCGGCCGATCTCGGACATCCTGACCTCGCCCGCGCTGCCGGGGCCGGCGTCGTGTCTCGTCAACGCTGCCAGCGCCTGAGCCACTTCGGTCCGGTTGTTAGTGTCCGTACCACATAGTGAATGCTATCGTGCTGGTCATCACGTCGTCATCGGCGTGCATCGTGCCGGGTGGCGGACCGCCGAGCGGGGTCCGAGCCGGGCCGCCGAACCCGGCGGCATCAGAACTTCGGGAGGGACTCGTGGCCGACTCGACGCGTTCGGGGCCGTTCGTGGGCCTCAGCGTTCTCGACCTGTCCTGGGGGGCAGCCGGTCCGATGACGGCGATGCTGCTCGCCGACTCGGGTGCCGACGTGCTGCGGGTCGAGTCGCCGCACGGCGACCCGGTCCGCGACGACGTCGCCTACCGGGTGTGGAACCGCGGCAAGCGCAGCGCGGTCCTCGACCTGCGCGACCCGGCGCAGCACGAGGCCTTCCTGGCGCTCGCCGACCGCGCCGACGTGCTGGTCGAGTCGTTCGAGCCCGGCGTCACCCGCCGCCTGGGCATCGACCCGGCGACGCTGCGGGCGCGCAACCCGAGGCTGGTCTACTGCTCCATCACCGGCTACGGCCCGGACGGCCCGGATGCGCACCGACCCGGGCTCGACTCGCTGGTCGCCGCCCGGACGGGGCTGCAGTGGGAGGCGCGCGGGGTCGTCGGCACACCGCTGAACAAGATTCGCGGCGCCGCACCGCCGAACGAGGACGTCGAGATCCCCGACCTGCCGGCGAACCGGTTCGACCAGGAGGGTCCCGTCTTCCTGCGGTCGACCTGGCCGAGCCTGGGTGCGGCGTACAACGCGATCGCCGGCGTGAGCGCGGCGCTGCGGGCCCGGGAGCTGACCGGCCGGGGCGATCTCGTCGAGACGTCGCTGGTGCAGGGGGCGATGGCGGCGAACGCCCCGAACTGGCAGTGGATCGAGAACCTGGCCGCGCCGGGCGTCTGGATGTGGGTCACCGACCGGCGTTCACCCGAGGGGCTGTTCGAATGCTCTGACGGCCGCTGGGTGCACTTCTGGACGATCAGGCCGACCCTCGTGCTCGACGCGGCCGAGGGCGACGAACTCGTGCTTGACGGCCCGAGGGACGACATGAGGACCGGCGTCCGGATCGGCATGGACGCGGACGAGGTGCCGATCCTTTACATGTACTACGGCCTGCTCCAGGCGGCCTTCAAGAAGTTCCCGGCCGAGCGGTGGGTCGCGTTCGGAGCGGCCCGCAACATCGGCATCGCGCTCGTGCGCTCGCCCGAGGAGGCGTTCTCCGACGAGGCACTGCTGCGGCAGGGCTGTGTCGTCGAGCTGGCGGACCCGGAGGTCGGCCCGATCCGGCATGCCGGCGTCCTGCTGGAGTTCTCCGCGACGCCGGGCGCTGTCCAGGGCCCGGCGGCCCCACGCGGCCAGCACACGGCCGACGTCCTCGCCGCCGCACCGGCCGACTCTGCCGATGTTGTCGCGGCAAACTCTGCCGACGTGGTCCCGGCCGGTGATGGCGCGAAGGCCCCGCCGGCGCTGCGGCGCGGGCCGCTCGACGGGGTGCGGGTTCTCGACCTGGGCCTCGGCGTCGCCGGCCCGTGGGGCGGCAAGGTCCTCGCCGACCTCGGCGCCGAGGTCATCAAGGTACACGCGCTGCACGACGGCTACTGGACCCGCACCCACATGGGCCTGGCGACCAACTGGGGCAAGCGCTCGATCGCGCTCAACCTGAAGGACCCGGCCGGCCGCGCGGTGCTGGAGAAGCTGATCGCGTCCGCCGACGTCCTCGCCCACAACATGCGCCCCGGCGCGGCCGAGCGGCTCGGCATCGGCTTCGCCGAGCTCGGCGCCCGGTACCCGAAGCTGATCTACTGCCACACCCGTGGCTTCGAGGACGGCCCGCGTTCCCGCCAGCCCGGCACCGACCAGACCGCCAACGCCCTGGCCGGCACCGAGTACGAGGACGGCGCCTGCCGGCTGGGCGGCGCGCCGCTGTGGAGCCGGGTCAACATGGGCGACACCGGCAACGGTTACCTGTGGGCGACCGCCGTCATCCAGGCCCTCTACCACCGGGAGCGCACCGGCCTCGGCCAGAAGGTCTCGACGGCGATCATCAATGCCACCCTGCTCGCGACCTCCTACGCCTACAGCCGCGCCGACGGCGCGACCGTCGACCGGCCCCGGATCGACGCGCGGCAGCAGGGCCTGTCCGCGTCGCACGGCCTCTACCGGCTGGCCGGTGGCGACTGGCTGTCGATCGCGGTGCTCGCCGAGGCGTCCTGGCCGGACCTGTGCGACGCGCTGGGCGCCCCGGAGCTGGTGGACGACCCACGGTTCGCCAGTCCGGCGGACCGGGCCGCCCACGACGCCGACCTGCGGGCCGCGCTCCAGCCGTTGTTCGCCCGCCGGACGGCGCAGGAGATCCTCCCGGACTTCGAGAAGCGGGACCTGCCCTGCGAGCTGTCGGTCGACACGTTCGGCGCGGCCTTGTTCACCGACCCGGCGCTGCGCCGGCTCGGCGACGTCGTCACGGCGCAGGTCGACGGCGTCGGGAAGCTCGAGCAGACCGGCGTGCTGGTCCGGCTCACCGAGAACCCGGGCGTTGTCGCCGGGCCGCCCTGCCTGGCCGGCGAGCACAGCCGGGACATCCTCGCCGAGCTCGGCTACGCGACGGGCGAGATCGACGCGCTCGTCGCGGCCAGGTCCGTCCTGGCCGGCTGACCCATCCGCCCTCCAGCCCTCAGCTCGCACTGCCCTAGAGGAGGTGGTCCCGTGGCCGGGACCGAACGGCTCATCTCGGTGGACTCGCACTACCAGTGCACCGTCGACGCGCTCAAGGAGCGGGCGCCGGCGAAGTTCCACGACGCCATCGACTACGCCAACCGCCTGGTCGACGTGTCCAAGCGCGCGGCCCTGCAGCGGCGCGGCACCCCGCCGCTGGGCCTCGGCTCGTACCTGCACGAGGCAGCCCTCAACCCCGGCTACTCCGACCCGCGGGCCCGGCTGAAGGCGATGGACGACGACGGCGTCGACGTCGAGATCCTCTTCTCGGACCTGTCGTCGTTCCGGATCTTCTACAAGATGCTGGACGGCTGGAAGGAGACGGCGCGGGCCTTCGCCGACTTCAGCTCGGAGTTCGCCGCCGCGGACCCGAACCGGCTGCTCGTCGCCTACCAGATCCCGCTGCAGGACATCGACCACGGCATCGCGGAGCTGGAGCGGCTGGTCAGCGACCATGGCGCCCGCACGATCCACCTGCCGACCAGCCCGGGCGAGTGCGGCCTGCCGGAGTACTTCGACCCGCGCTACGACCCGCTGTGGGCCCGGCTGCAGGAGATGCGGATGCCGGTCTGCGTGCACCTGGGCGTCTCGGACGCCACCTGGGACATCGCGGCCCGCGACCCAACCCCGCAGATGGGTGTCTTCACCTCGCAGCAGCCGCTGCGCCTGGCCGAGCAGCTCGGCATGCTGCTGCTGTCCGGCCTGTTCGAGCGGTTCCCCGACCTGCAGTTCGTGCTCGTCGAGCCGGGCCTGGGCTGGGTGCCGTGGTACCTGAACACCCTCGACGGCATGTCGTCGCACGGGTACGAGTTCCCGGCGCTGAAGGACAAGCCGAGCGCCTACTTCCACCGCAACATCTCGCTGACGTTCATGGACGAGCGGCGCGGTGTCGAGATGCGTCACGAGATCGGCGTCGACCGGATCATGTGGTCGACCGACTTCCCGCACCCGGCGTGCACCTGGCCGAACTCCCGCAAGGTCGTCGCGGACCTGATGGCGGGCGTGCCGGACGACGAGGCCGAGAAGATGGTCTACGGCAACGCGAGGCGGATCTTCAACATCTGACCACCGGCACAGCCGCGCGAGTCCTCGCGCTTCGCACTCACTCGAAGGAGATACCGGATGCCCGTGACGCTCAAGGCCGGCACCCGGCTGGCCAGCCAGGTCTGCGAGACGCAGGTGATCGTCGTCCGGCCGGGCGACGGTGCCGTCGAGCTGGGCTGTGGGGGAGCCCCGATGATCGGCCACCACGAGACGCCGGCCGCTGGCCTCGCGGCCGACCCCGCGCTGCAGGCGGGAAGCCCGCTGGGCAAGCGGTTCGTCCTCGACGGTGACACCTCGCTGGAACTGCTGGTCACCCGCGCGGGCAAGGGAAGCCTCACCGCGGGCGGCGTCGCTCTGGTCGAGAAGGAAACGGCGCGCCTGCCGTCGAGCGACTGAATTTCCACAAGCCGGGCGGTCGGGCATTCCCCGGCCGCCTTTTGGCTTTTCCGGCCTGCGCCGTAGCGAAGTCGGGTGGATACGGCCGGTGGCGGCGCCCGGGAAGTTCTTGACACTGAGGGACGGCTGGATTCCCATGGCGGGCCAGGTCCGTCGCGGGTCCGCGAACCTTCGGCCGGACTCCTGTGGCCGTCCCCTGGCCCGTTGCGCCGGCCGGAGACCGGCCGTGGCGCCGACTACTTTCCGTAATCATTCGCGGGTTCGGGTCGGGCCCGCGGTGAGCCCGCGCGGCGCCGTCGCGACCACCCCGACGGCGGGCCGACGACGGGCGGCGTCCGGGCGGGGCGGGCCGTGGATGAGACGGCGGCCCGGTCGGGGTGGGCCGCGCGATGGTCACGCAACGGCCAAATTGCTGCTGACAGTGAGGGCGACCGTCCATGGTCGTGAATGTTGTTGCGCACCGTCACTTCGTTGTGGCCAAATTGTGGGGGTCTGTCGGGCCCCTCGAGGCCTAGGCTCATAGCTGGTGAACGGGCGATCCAAACCGCTCAAGGGCCCTATGGCCCCTCCTCTGACAAAGCTTGACATTGACGTCGAAAACTGTAACGTGGCCCACACGCTGTAGCTACCGTGACGGCGGTCCGCCCCGGCCGCCCCGGCAGACCCTTGCTGAAGGAGGCAGTTGGTGATACTCCGGGCGGTCGAAGATCCCAACCGCGCTGTCGCGCCTTAATGATGAGCCGCCGGATGCCGGTGCGGAGGAAGTAGCATGCTGCAGTACATAGTGGCCGGTTTAGCCCTCGGGTCCATCTATGCGATCGCGTCGTCGGCCTTGGTCGTCACGTTCGTCTCGGCGGGGGTTTTCAACTTCGCCTTCGGGTCGATTGCCTTCTTCGTCGCCCGTTTCTACTACTGGCTGAACTCCGAGCACCACATGGGCACCTGGACGGCCGGCGTGCTGTCCATCCTCGTCCTCGCGCCGGCACTCGGGGCGTTCCTGTACGGCGCGCTGTTCCGGCATCTGCGGGGCAAGACGACGCTGGTCAAGCTGGTCGCGACGATCGGCCTCTCGGTCGCGCTGCCGCCGGTCGCGAACCTCATCTTCGGCAGCCAGGCCATCACCGCCGCTCCCGGCCTCGCGGCGCTGACCGACAAGCCTTACCACGTCCTCGGTACCGCGGTCACCACCGATCAGGTGATCACCTACGGGTTCCTGATCTTCGTGGTCCTCGCGGGAACCGCGGTCCTGCGGTTCACCGACGTCGGCCTGCGGGTCCGCGCGATGGTCGACTCGGAGGCCATGGCCTCCCTGTCCGGCACCAACCCGGGCCGGGTCTCGCTCGGGGTGTGGACCATCAGCACCGCGCTGGCCGGCCTCGCCGGCATCCTCGTCGCCCCGACCAACGGCCTGTCGCCGAGCGGCATGACGGCCCTGCTGTCGGCGTCCATCGCCGCGATGGTCGCCGCCCGGCTGCGCTCGCTGCCTGGGGCCGTTCTCGCCTCGCTGGTCATGGGTGTCGTCACGGACGTCATCCAGAAGTACCTGCCGACGAACAGCACGCTGTCCGCCGCGATCGTGCCGAGCATCCCGTTCGCGTTCCTGACCGTGTTCCTGCTGTTCTACGTCCTGCGCAAGGGCACGATCGACGAGGAGGCCGCCGGCGGCGGCCCGCTCGACGCGGCGATCAAGCCAGCCCATGAGGACGTCGGCGACATCGTCACTGGCGACGAGCGCGCCTGGGAGCGGTACTTCGGCCTGATCCCGTTCGTGATCGTGGCTCTGCTTCCGCTGTTCTTCAGCGGCTCGCCCTACTGGCTCGGCCTGACCGCCAGCGGCCTGACGTTCGCCATCACCTTCCTGACGTTCACGGTCTCCACGGGTGAAGGCGGGATGCTCTGGCTCTCGCAGATCATCTTCGCCGGCGCGGGCGCGCTGGGAGCCGCCCAGTTCGTCCAGGCGTGGCATGTCCCGGTGCTCCTGGCGATCTTCCTGGCGGCCGTCGTCGCGGCGATCGTCGGCGCGATCATCGGCTTGCTCACGATCCGCCTCGGCGACCTCTACGTCGGTCTGACCACCCTGACGTTCGGCCTGCTGGTCGAGACGCTGGTCTTCACCCGAGACCGGTTCGCGCACGGCGGCATCGGCCTCACGCTGACCCGGCCGAGCTGGGCGGTCGACGACCTGCCGTTCGCCTACCTGTCGCTCGCGGTCTTCGTCATCCTGGCGCTGCTGATCCTGAACCTGCGCCGCTCGACCAGCGGCCTGGCGCTGCGCGGCGTCCGGGACAGCACGCCCGCCGCGCGGACCCTCGGCCTGAGCGTCGTGCAGGTCAAGGTCGTCGTCGGCGCGATCGCCGCGTTCGTCGCCGCCATCGGCGGTGGCATGCAGGGCCTCTACACGATGTCCGCGCAGCCGTCGTCCTACGCGACGTTCGCCGGCCTCGTCTGGCTCGCCATCGCGGTGACCATGGGCGTTCGTTCGATCACGGCCGCCGCGGTGGCCGGCATCCTGTTCACCCTCTCCGGCGGACTGGTCACGTCCTACCTGCCGGCCCGGTGGGGCGAGATCCCGGCGATCCTGTTCGGTCTGGGCGCGATCGGCGTCGCCCGCAACCCCGAGGGCGTCGTCCTGCAGCAGGGCCGGATGATCCGTCACCAGGTCGCGAAGCTGGTGAACCGGATCGCGCCGCTCGCGCCGGTGCCGGCGGTGGCCGGGGCCGGCAGGTCCGGCAGTCCCCCCACCGGTGGCCCGGGCGGCCAGCCAGTCGCCCACGCCGGCTCCAACGCAACCAGCGCGACCGCGAAGGTGGAGTCATGACGGGAGGTCTCGTGGAGACGACGGGCACCTTAAACGGTGCCGTCCGGGGCCGGCCGCGGCTGGAATGCGTCGACGTGACGGTGCGCTTCGGCGGTCTCGTCGCGGTCGACAAGGCGAACCTCGCGGTCCCGGCAGGCACCATCGTCGGTCTGGTCGGGCCGAACGGCGCAGGGAAGAGCACCCTGTTCGGTGTTCTGTCCGGCCTGATCCGCCCCGCGAACGGCAAGGTGCTGCTCGAAGGCGAGGACATCACCGGCACGACGGCCCAGTCCAGGGCCGCGAGCGGCATCGCCCGTACCTTCCAGCACACCGAGCTTTTCGACAGCCTGACCGTCCGCGACCACCTCGTGCTCGCCTACCGGGCCAAGCACGAGAAGTCGCGGGTCTGGACGGACCTGTTCACCATCGGCAGCCTCCGCCCCGCCAGCAAGACCGAGCGCGAGACGGTCGACGAGCTCATCGAGCAGCTCGGCCTCGTCCCGGTCCGCAACCGCCCCGCGCTCGGGCTGCCGCTCGGCACCGCCCGGATGCTGGAGCTGGGCCGGGCGCTCGCGACGAGCCCACGCGTGCTGCTGCTGGACGAGCCGTCGTCGGGGCTGGACCCGAACGAGACCGCGCAGATGGAAGAGGTGCTGCGCCGGGTCGTTGACGAGCGCGGCATCTCGGCCCTGCTGGTCGAGCACGACGTCGAGCTGGTCATGCGGCTGTCCAGTGCCGTCTATGTGCTCGAGTTCGGCAAGATGATCGCCAGTGGCCCGCCCGAGCAGGTCCGCAACGACCCCGCGGTCCGGGCGGCCTACCTCGGCGAGGAGGTCAGCTCCGAGGCGACGGCGTCCGTCGCCGCCGAGGCCAGCGAGTTCGGCGGCCTCACCAAGGCGGCGCCCGCGGGACCCGTCGCGCCCGCCACGACCGGCGGACCGCTGCTGACGGTCGAGAACCTGTCGCTGCACTACGGCGACGCCCTCGCCCTCAACGGGATCTCCTTCACGCTGGCGGCCGGCAAGGCGCTGGCGGTACTCGGGGCCAACGGTGCCGGCAAGAGCAGCCTCGCCCGCGCGGTCTCCGGCCTGGTGCCGACCAGCGGCGGCAAGATCCTCCTCGGCGGCGAGGACGTCAGCGGCTGGCCGGCGCACCGGGTGCGCAAGTCGGCGCTCGTCCACCTGCCCGAGGGCCGCGGCGTCTTCCGCGGCCTGACGGTGATCGACAACCTGAAGATGGCCGCGGCCGTCGTGCCCGGCCGCAAGGCCCGCAAGCAGGCTGTCGACCTGGCGCTGGAGATCTTCCCGGTCTTCGCGAACCGGCGCCGGCAGTCGGCCGGGCTGCTCTCCGGCGGTGAGCAGCAGATGCTGTCGCTGGCGCGCGCCCTGGCCACCGCGCCGAAGCTCGTCATCGCCGACGAGATGTCGCTGGGCCTGGCCCCGAAGATGGTCGACCTCGTCTTCGACGGGCTGGACCGGGCGCGGCAGGCCGGCGTGACCGTGATCATGATCGAGCAGTACGTGCACCGCGCGCTGGCGTTCGCGGATGAGGCCCTGGTCATGCACCGAGGCGAGATCGCCTGGGCGGGCCCGACGAGCGCGGCGCACGGGGAGGTTCTGCGGCACTACCTCGGTGACGCGACCACGGCCGAGGCCTAGTTCTCGCCGTGCTTTCCGGCCCGTCGGCTTCTTCGCCGGCGGGCCGGATCTCACCTGTCCTGACACGCCCCGTGTTGGCGTGACAGGAAATCGCGAGATGAGGAGTAACAGTGATTCACGGCCGGAAAAGGCTGTTCGCCGCCACGTCGGCAGCGGCGGTCTGCGCGCTCGTGGCCGCGGCTTGCGGCTCATCGAGCTCGGGAACTGCGGGCACTTCCGCCGCCGGGGGCGGCTCGAAGACGACGATCACCATCGGTGTGCTGACGGACGTCACCGGGCCCGCCTCGTCCGGGAACAAGTCCGTCGTCGACGGCGTCAAGGCCGGCGTCTATTACGCCGACCGCAACGGTTACACGATCAAATATGTCGTGGCTGACGGGGCGACGAACCCGACCACGACGCTGGCCGCCGCCCAGAAGCTGGTCACCCAGAACCACGCGATCGCCGTCGTCGCGCAGGCGACGCTGGCCTTCAGCGCCGCGCCCTATCTGACCGCGCACGGCGTTCCGGTGGTCGGTATCAGCGAGGACGGGCCCGAATGGGTCACCTCGAAGAACATGTTCTCGGTCAGCGGCGCGCTGCAGCCGACCCAGGTGACGACGACCGCCGGGAAGTTCTGGAAGGCGCAGGGCGTGACCAACCTGGCCTCGCTCGGCTACGGCATCTCGCCGATCTCCTCCGAGCAGGCCTCGAGCGCGGCCATGTCCGCCGAGGCGGCCGGGGTCAAGGTCGGTTACCTCAACGCCAAGTACCCCTATGGCAGCACGGACGTCGGCCCGACCGTGCTGGCGATGAAGGACGCCAAGGTCGACGGCTTCACCGCGACCATGGAGCCGAACGTCGCGTTCGCGATGCTCACGGCGCTCAAGCAGCAGGGCGTCTCGCTCAAGGCGGCGCTGCTGCCGACCGGCTACGGCGGCGACCTCACCGACGCCGGCCCCGGCGCGATCAGCGCCGCGCAGGGCGTCGACTTCTCGCTGGGCTACCAGCCGCTCGAGATGCAGACCGCCGCGACCAAGCAGTTCCAGGCCGACCTGAAGTCCGCCGGCATCACGCGGACCGCGTCGTTCGGGACCTACAACGGGTACGCCTCGGTCGCCCTGCTGGTCGAGGGCCTCAAGAAGGCCGGCGCGAACCCGACGCAGAAGACCCTGCTGGCCGGTCTCACCAACGTCCACGACTTCAACGCCGCCGGCCTCTACGGCGACGTGAAGCTGGACATCAACGACCGCACGGCGACCCACACCCTGAACTGCCTGTGGATGGTCAAGCTGGTCGGGCAGAAGTTCGAGCTGGTCTCGGGCGCCGACCCGGTCTGTGGCTCGGTGATCCCGGGTAAGACGGTGGCGGCGGCGCAGTGACGCCGAGTCTCCGGTAGCCGGTCGCCGCCGGCCGGGTCCGGCCACACGCGGCCGGACCCGGCCGGCAGCACCGTTTCCGCAGATCGGACGGCGGCGCAGCGCTGGCTCCTGCCGTCCATCAGGGGCATGCTGTTGCGCGGAGGAACTGTCCGTTTTCGGGCAGCTGCGGCTTCGGCCAGGCAAGTGTTTCCAGTCAGACAGAGTGTTTCCATGTAGGCGCGGTGCCCATAGCTGGGCAGAGAGCCTTTTCCGGTCGACGGCGCCGGGGCCACGACCAGTACCAGGAGGACAGGATGGGCAAGCTCGACGGCAAGGTCGCCTTCATCACCGGAGCGGGCCGGGGGCAGGGTCGCAGCCACGCCATCAAGCTCGCCAGCGAGGGCGCCGACATCATCGCGGTGGACATCTGCGAGGACATCCCGAGCGTCAACTACGAGATGGCGAGCGCCGAGGACCTGGCGCAGACCGTCAAGGAGGTCGAGGCGCTCGGCCGCGGCATCGTCGCCGTCAAGGCGGACGTACGGCTCAAGGAGCAGCTGAAGGCCGCGCTGGACCAGGGCCTGGCCCGGTTCGGCCGGGTCGACATCGTCTGCGCGAACGCCGGCATCCTGCCGATGAAGGACAACACCCTCATCGAGGGCTTCATCGATGGCATGGACGTCGACTTCGTCGGCGCGCACAACACGGTCGCCGTCGTCGCGCCGCACCTGCAGGCCGGCGCCTCGATCATCATCACCGGCTCCACCGCCGGCCTGATGAAGAACACCACCGAGGCGATGGGCAAGACCGGTGGCGTCGCCTACTCGTTCGCGAAGCGGCTCGTCTTCCAGTACATCGAGACGCTGGCGCTGCAGCTCGCGCCGCACTCGATCCGGCTGAACGCGATCCACCCGACCAACGTCAACACCCGGCTGCTGCAGAACGACGACATCTACAGCGCCTTCCGGCCGGACCTCGTCGCCGAGGGCAAGACGCCGACCCGTGAGGACGCGGAGGTCGCGTTCCCGTTCATGCAGCCGATGCCGATCTCGTTCATCGAGCCGGGTGACGTGTCCGCGCTGGTCCTGTTCCTGGCCAGCGAGGACTCCCGGTACATCACCGGCCTGAACATCCGGCTCGACGCGGGCTCGATGCTCAAGGGCGAGCGCGCCATCTGAGCTGGGCGCCCACGCGCCAGGGTCGTCATCCGGCCGGTCACCAGCGCTGCTGGTGACCGGCCGGTGGCGTCTTCCGGGTGGCGCCGCGCGTCCGGCCGCGGTGGGCTCGGGTGTGCGATCCGGACGTGGCGTTCGACCCCTGGGGCGAGACCCGGAGGATTCCTGGATATATTATGCGATCTGTCCTCCTTCCCGTCTCCGCAGGGAGCGTGCCCATGGGCGTCGCCATTGATCTGAAGGGGCGGCGGATCCTGATCGTCGGCGCGTCGTCCGGCGTCGGCCGGTCGACCGCGCTCGCCGTCGCCGCCCACGGCGGCCAGATCGCCGTCGTCGGCCGGCGCGCGGCCCAGCTGGACGAGGTCGTCGCGGCCGCGGGCGGCGGCGTGGCGATCCAGGCGGACCTGACGGACGCCGACGCCTGCGCCCGGGTGGTCGAGACCGCGACGACCGCTCTCGGCGGTCTCGACGCGGTGCTGCTGCCGGTCGGCGTCTCCCCGCTGCAGGTGATGACCGGCCTGACCGCGGAGACGTGGTTCCAGGCCTTCGCCACGAACGTCGTCGGGCCCGCCCTGGTCACCGCCGCCGCGGTGAAGGCACGCGTCGAGCCGGGGTTGTTCCTGTTCGTCTCCTCGGCGAACGTCGCCCAGCCGCTGCACGGCCTCGGCGCGTACGGCGCCACCAAGGCCGCGCTGGAGCACACGATCCGCACCTGGCGGATGGAACACCCCGAGCACCGCTTCCTCAAGCTGACCATCGGCGCGACGATGCCGACCGAGATCCACCGCGACTTCCGCGATGACGTGCTCGGCGAGCTGCTCCCCAGATGGGCCGGCACCGGGATCGTCACGGCCGACTTCATGGAGGTCGGCGACGTGGGTGCCGCCGTCGCCGAGCTGGTCGCGGTCGCGCTCGACCACCCGAAGATCGCCGTCGACGACGTCGTCCTCAACCCCGCCGCCGCGCCGCTGGACGAGGCAGCGCTCAACCGGCTGGCCGAGCTCGCCGCCGCCGGCGAGCACCTCGACGCCGACGGCCAACCGAAGGTCTGACCATGACGTCCGAGAACGGCGAAGCGCCGGAGCGGGACCTGCCGGGCCGGCCGCTGGTCGCGACCGAGTCGCGCGACGGGTACGCCATCCTGACGCTCGACGACCCCGCGCACCGCAACGCGCTGTCCCTGGAGCTGTCCAACGCGCTCGCCGCCGCGGTCGAGGCCGCGCTGGCCGACGGCGCCAGGGCGATCGTGCTGACCGCGTGCCCGCCGGTGTTCTCCTCGGGCGGCAACCTGGACGACCTGATCACCCCGAAGGCGCCGCTGCGCGAGGTCTACGCCGGCATGCTGGCGGTGGCGGGAGCCCCGGTGCCGACGATCGCGGCTGTCGACGGCCCGGCGATCGGGGCGGGCGTCAACCTGCCGCTGGCCTGCGACGTCGTGCTGGCCTCGCCGCGGGCCGCCTTCGACCCGCGCTTCCTGGACGTCGGCATTCACCCCGGTGGCGGCCACCTGTGGCGGCTGGCGCACCGCGTCGGGCCGCAGGGCGCCGCCGCGCTGGTGCTGTGCGGTGACCGGCTGACCGGCGCGGAGGCGGTCGCCACCGGGCTCGCCTGGCGTTGTGTGCCGAGCGACGAGCTGCTCACGCGGGCGTGCGCCCTGGCCGCCCGTGCCGCGGGCCGGCCCGCGGACCTGGTCACCCGCACCAAGGAGACGCTGCGGGCCAGCCTCGCCGTCACCTCCGCCCAGGACGCCGTCGCCCTTGAGCTCGAGGCGCAGGAGTGGTCGGTCGGCCGGCCCGGTTTCGCCGACCACGTCCGCGCGCTGCGCGACCAGCTGCGCGCCGCACGCGAGGCCAGGGCCTCCCGCGGCTGAGGCTGGGGGCGCGGCGTGGCGCCCTCAGCCTCAGCCGGGCTCGCTCAGAGCTGGCTGGCCAGCAGCTCCCGGTGGTGGACCGGGTCGCCGAACAGGACGCGGGAGCTCTTCGCGCGCTTGAGGTACAGGTGCGCCGGGTGCTCCCAGGTGAAGCCGATCCCGCCGTGGACCTGGATGTTCTCGGCGGCGGCGTGCACGTACGCGTCCGAGCAGAAGGCCTTCGCCAGGCTGGTGACCAGCGCGAACTCGGGGTCGTCCGGCCGCTGGGCCGCCGCGGTCGCCGCGTAGGAGGCCGAGCGTGCCGACTCGACCTCGACCAGCACGTCCGCCAGCTTGTGCTTGACGGCCTGGAACGAGCCGATCGGCCGGCCGAACTGGACCCGCGTCTTGGCGTAGTCGACCGCCATGTCGAGCACCCTGCCGGCACCGCCGACCTGCTCCGCGGCCAGCGCCACGATCGCCAGCCGGATCGCGCGCTCGATCGCGGGCCAGCCCTCGCCCTCGGTGCCGATGAGGCGCGCGGGCACGCCGGCCAGGTCGAGCCGGGCCTGCCGGCGGGTCTGGTCCAGGGTGGCCAGGCGGGTGCGGGTCAGCCCGTCGGCCGCGCCGTCGACGGCGAACAGGCCGATCCCGGCGCCGGTACGCGCCGCGACGAGGACGAGCTCGGCGGTCGCGCCGTCGAGCACGAACGTCTTGGTGCCCGAGACTCTCCAGCCGCCGGCCGCGCGCTCGGCGGTCGCCTGGACGGACCCGGCCTCCCAGCGCCCGTCGGCCTCGGCGACGGCGAGCGTCGCGACCGTGCCGGCGGCGAGGCCGGGCAGCAGGTCGCTCGCCGCCGCGTCGTCGCCGGCGGCGAGCAGGGCCTGCGCGGCGGTGACGGTGGCCAGGTACGGCGCGCACAGCAGCGCCGCGCCGGTCTCCTCGGCGACGACGCCGATCTCGGCGAACCCGTAGCCGACGCCGCCGAGCTCCTCCGGAATGCCGAGACCCAGGATCCCCAGGTCGTCGGCCAGCGCCCGCCACACCGCCGGGTCCCAGCCGGTCGCCGTCGTCATGCTCGCGCGGACGGCGTCCTCACCGGACACGTCGGCCAGGAACTCCCGGACGACCGCGCGCAGCTGCTCGCGTTCCTCACTGAACGACACACTCATCCGAGCCTCCCAGCTCCGCGAAACCTGCGACGGCCTTCCTGGCGACGGCCTTCTTGGCGACGACGCTCCTGGCGACGACGCGACCCGCCAAGGGGCTAGAGGTCCGCCCAGCCCTCGTGCCGGTCGGCCCGGCTCGGCTGGCGGCCCAGGCGCAGCGGCGCGAGCGGCGCGTCCCGCATCAGGAACCGGCCGTTGGACTCGCTCACCTCGAACAGCCGCTTGCGCCAGCGCTCGACGCTGCCGCCGAACGTGGCCGCCTTCTCCAGCTCGGCCCACGCCTGCATGCTCTCGATCGCCCACAGCAGGATGCACTCGGAGTCGTCCGCGAGCGCGGTCCGGAAGGCGCCGATGAGCTTCCAGCCGAACGGCTCGAACACCGGCACGGCCTCGGCGGCGACGATCTCCAGGAAGTCCCGGGCCGTGCCGCGCGGGACCTTGACCATCTCGTGCGTGTACACGTCGCCGCGGATGCCGTCGGCGCACAGCTGGGAGATCGTCGGCGACCACGGCGTCGGCACGATGACCCGGTCGAGGCCGCCGCTGCGGTAGGTCGCGGCCTCCTCCCACCACTTGGCGAGCTTCGGGTCCTGGAAGGTGGCCGACTTCGTCTCGTGCTCCAGGCCCGCGGCCAGGCCGTCGAAGCCGTCCTCCTCCCACATGTTGACGACCTGGGGCCAGCGGCCCGTGGTCCCGATGACGCCCCAGACGCCGTAGCAGAGCTGGTCGCGCTCCTCCTGGGCGATCGGGCTCCAGTTCGCCGTCATGTGGTGGACGTAGTTCGCCCGGTTCGACCCGCGGATGTCGATGAACTCGTGGGTGTAGACCTTCGTGTTCTCGCTGGTCATCTGGTCGGCCCTTCTGCGCGCCGCGCCGCCGGCCGCGTGGCGAGAAGATCGGTTGCGCGGGTCGGTGCTGGTGAGTCATGGTGTGCCCGCGAGCGGAGACGCGTCGCCCCAGCCGTCTTCTCCACCGCGGGGCTGGCGGTGGAGAAGACGGTGGCCGGGGCTCGGCGCTCGGTCGCGTCCCGGGCTGCTCAGTTGGCCAGGGACGGCGAGCCGCTCATGTGTAGATTGTATATAACATACCTTCCGGGTCTGGGAGGGACGAGAAGACGCATGGCAGTCGGGGACTGGCTGAGCCGCCAGGGGATTCCGTTCGTGATCGAGACGCCGGGCGGGTCGGGTCGGCCCATCCCGGGTCTGCGTTCGGTCCCCGCTCCGGACCTCGACTGCGCGTACGCGCTGGCCGAGGCCGTGGCGACGATGGGCCCCGGCGTCGCCGCGCTCTGGGACGGCGACGTGCTCACGTTCGTCTCCCGGCGGGTGGACCCCGGCGAGCCGACGGTCGCGCGTACGGCCCTGGAACTGGCGGCCGCCGTCGAGACGGCTCGCACGCTCGGTGCCGGCAGCGTGGCCGTCCGGCCCGCGTTCGACCTGGCTGCCGACCCGGGGCCCGCGGTCGGGGCCGGGGCCGACCCGAGCCTCGCGGCGCGGCTGACAGGCACGTCCTGGCTGCCGGGCGGTGAGCCGGTCGCCGACCTGGTGCTGGCCGGCCGCGGCGTCGTCCGCGCCGGCGCGGTGCCCGCGCTGCAGGAGCTGGCCGCCCGCACCGGCCTCGGCGTCCTGAACGTCTTCACCGCGAAGGGCGTCTTCCGCTGGGACAGCCCGTTCCACCTCGGCACCGGCTGCCTGCAGGAACGCGACCTCGCGCTGGCCGGAGCGCATCCGGACGCCGTCGTCGTCGGAGTCGGCCTCGACGCCGACGAGTGCCCGCCGGCGCTGTTCGCCGCGGCGGGGCTCGATCCGGCCCGCGTCGTCACGCTCGACCCGGCCGATCTTCCGGCCGCCGCCGAGACGCTGCGCGCCCGGATTCCCGTCGTAGAAGGCGGCGAGCGGCCCGCGCTCTACCGTGACCTCTCCGCCGTCGTCGGCCCGCTCTACGCCGAGACGACCCCTCCGCTGAACCCCGCCTGCGCGGCCGCCGACCTCGCGGCCGTGCTGCCTGCGCACGGATCGGTTTTCTCCGAGCCGGGACCGGCCGCACACTGGTTGGGACGGACCTTCTCCACGGTTCGGCTCGGCAGCGTCCGGGTGCCGGCGGCCGGCGGTGCCGGCCTGGCCATCGCCGGGGCGATCGCCGCCGGGCTGACCGGGGCGGGTGCCGCGGTGGCGGTGGTCGACCGGGTGCCGGACGACGGCGTCGCCGCGGGCTGCCTGCGCTGGGCCGACGAGCTGGGGCTGACCGTCGTCGTCGAGGTCTGGGGCGACGACGGCGAGCCGCTGTCGTCGGCCGAGCACCGCGCGGCGGTCACGGCCCGGCTTGCCCAGGGCGGCGTCGGTGTCCTGGAGCTGCCGGTCGACTACGCGGCGCTGACCGCGCTGGTCGCGGCGGCCGGGCCCGTCGTGGCGTGGGGCGGCTGACCAGGGCGATGGCCTGGACTCCGCGCGAGAAACTGAAATATTAAAAGGAATCCGACTTCGACAGCACGACCCGACCCGGCGGCCACGACCCAATCGGAGCCTGGCAGCCCACGACCGCGAGCGGAGACTGGCATGCAAGCCGACGACCTCATCCTGATCAGTGTCGACGACCACCTGGTCGAGCCACCCGACATGTTCAAGGGCAGGCTGCCCGCGAAGTTCGACGACGTCGCCCCGAAGGTCGTCCGCCGCGACGACGGCTCCGACGTCTGGACCTTCAACGGCACCGTCATCCCGAACGTCGGCCTCAACGCCGTCGCCGGCCGGCCGAAGGAGGAGTACGGCGTCGAGCCGACCTCCTTCGAGGAGATGCGCCCGGGCTGTTTCGACATCCACGAGCGGGTCAAGGACATGAACGCGGCCGGCGTGCTCGGCTCGATGTGCTTCCCGTCCTTCCCCGGCTTCGCCGCCCGCCTGTTCGCGGCGGCGGAGGACAAGGAGCTGGCGCTCGCCGTCGTCCAGGCCTACAACGACTGGCACATCGACGAGTGGGCCGGCACCTACCCCGGTCGCTTCATCCCGATGGCGCTGCCGGTGCTGTGGGACCCGGAGCTGGCCGCCAAGGAGGTCCACCGGGTCGCCGCCAAGGGCTGCCACTCGCTGACCTTCACCGAGAACCCGGCGACGCTGGGCTACCCGAGCTTCCACGACAAGCACTGGGACCCGCTGTGGAAGGCGCTGGTCGACACCAACACGGTGATGTCGATCCACCTCGGCTCGTCCGGCAAGCTCACCCTGACCGCCCCGGACGCGCCGATGGACGTCCTGATCACCCTGCAGCCGATGAACATCTGCCAGGCCGCCGCCGACCTGCTCTGGTCACGTGTGATCAAGGACTTCCCGGACATCAAGATCGCGCTGTCCGAGGGTGGCACCGGCTGGATTCCCTACTTCCTGGAGCGCGTCGACCGCACGTACGACATGCACCACCTGTGGACCGGCCAGAACTTCGGCGGCAAGCTGCCCAGCGAGGTCTTCCGGGAGCACTTCCTCACCTGCTTCATCGAGGACCCGATCGGCGTCGCGACGCGGAACAAGATCGGTATCGACAACATCTCCTGGGAGTGCGACTACCCGCACTCCGACTCGACCTGGCCGTACCCGGGCGAGGAGCTGCTCAAGGCCTGTGACGGCGTGCCGGACGACGAGATCAACAAGATGACCTACGAGAACGCCTGCCGCTGGTACTCGTTCGACCCGTTCCAGCACCGTTCCAAGGCCGACTCCACCGTCGGTGCGCTGCGCGCCGAGGCCGCCGGCCACGACGTCTCGACCCGGTCCTTCGACCAGGGTCGTTTCGAGATCAAGCACGGTGGCATCTCGCTCGGTGAGATGACGGCGCGCGCCACCGCCTGACCAGAACCCGAGCCATGGTGGTCGGCGGGCGTCCCACGACGCCCGCCGGCCACCGATCGTCCCGTCACCCGGAAGCGAGCCGGCAGATGAGCGGCACCGTCCAGAACAGCGTCCCCGACCTCGACGCCCGGCCCGACGGCGTGGACCTGTCGGTCCCCGAGACGTTCTGGGAGCTGGTAGAGCGGCGCGCCGCCCTGACGCCCGACACCGAGCTGTTCGCCGACGGCCTGGGCCGCGGCCTCACCGCGGCCCAGTTCAAGGCGGCCGCCGAGCGGACCGCGGTGGCGCTGGCCGGCCGCGGGATCGGCGTCGGCACGGTGGTCAGCTGGCAGCTGCCGACGACGCTGGAGTCGGTCGTCCTGATGATGGCGCTGGCCCGGCTCGGCGCGACCCAGAACCCGATCATCCAGACCCTGCGCGAGCGCGAGGTCGGCTCGATCACGGCCAAGGCCGGGACCTCGGTCTTCGTCACCGTGCCGAGCTGGCGCGGCTTCGACCACGGAGCGCTGATGTCCGCGCTCATCGCCGACCGGGGTGGGGTGGGCGAGCTGCTGCTCGTCGACCACCGCGCGGCGGCGGCCGAGGGCCGGCTCGCGCTGCCGATGGCCGACGCGGGGGAGCCCCTGCCGCCACCGGCGCCACCCGCCGGCCCGGGCGAGACGCGCTGGATCTACACCACCTCCGGCACGACGGCCGACCCCAAGGGGGTGCTGCACACCGACCACTCGGTGGCCGTGGCGGCTCGCGGCAACGTCACCGGGGCCGAGCCGACGCCGGCGGACCTGTACCCGATCGCGTTCCCGCTGGCCCACATCGGCGGCGCGGTCATGCTCGCCGCCTCGCTGTTGTCCGGCCTGCGCCTGCTGCTGCTCGACAGCTTCGACGCCGAGACCACGCCACGGCTGATGGCCGCGGCCGGGGCCACGATGCTCGGCTCGGCCGCGCCGTTCCTCAACGCCTACCTCGCCGCGCAGGCCGCGGACCGGGTCGACGACCCCGGCGCAGTGCTCTACCCCAAGCTGCGGGCCGCGTACAGCGGCGGCGCCCCCAAGCCACCCGGCCTGCACGCCGCGGTGGCCCGCGAGCTCGGCGGCCGAGGGGTGCTGTCCAGCTGGGGGATGACCGAGTTCCCGCTCGCGACCCACGCCCGGCTCGACGACACCGACGACGAGCTCACCGCGACCGAGGGCCGGGCGGCCCCGGACGTGGAGATCCGGGTCGTCGCCGTCGACGGCACGCCGTGCCCGCCGGGGGTGGAGGGCGAGCTGCTGCTGCGCGGCCCGCAGCTGTTCTCCGGCTACCTGGGCGTTCCCGCCGGCGAGATCGCCGAGCTCTTCGACGCCGACGGGTTCTTCCGGACCGGCGACCTCGGCGTCGTCGGCCCGCGCGGCCACGTCCGCATCACCGGTCGCCGCAAGGATGTGATCATCCGCAACGCGGAGAACATCGCGGCTCCCGAGGTCGAGGACATCCTGGCGACTCATCCCTCGATCGCCGAGGTGGCCGTCATCGGCCTGCCCGACGAACGGACCGGTGAACGCTGCTGCGCGGTCGTCCGGCTCACCGCAGGGGCCGCTCCCGTCACCCTGGCGGACCTGGCGGCGCACGCGTTGGCGGGCGGTCTCGCGAAGTTCAAACTGCCCGAGCAGGTCGAGTTCGTCGACGTCCTGCCCCGCACCGACATGGGCAAGGTCGCCAAGAACCTGCTGCGCAAGCGTTACCTCCCCTGAGCCGGCTCATACCTCCCGACCGGGAAGGGCCTGGGCCCGCGACCAGGAGGTATGAGCCGACCGCTCAGCCGCCCGCGAAGGTGAGGGTGGGCGCTGTCCTGGCCGCCTCCAGGGCGAGCAGGTGGCGCTTGCGGTCGAGGCCGCCGCCGTAGCCGGTCAGGTCGCCGGTGGAGCCGACCACCCGGTGGCAGGGCACGATGATGCTGATCGGGTTGCGGCCGTTGGCGAGGCCGACGGCGCGGGCCGCGGTGGGCCGGCCGACGCGCTCGGCCAGTTGGCCGTAGCTCATGGTCTGGCCGTAGGGGATCTCCCGAAGCGCGGCCCAGACGGTCTGCTGGAACGGCGTGCCGCTCGGCGCGAGCGGCAGGTCGAAGGCCGTCAGGGTGCCGTCGAAGTAGGCGCGCAGCTGGGCGATGACCATGCCGAACGGCTCCGCGTCACGGTCGCCGAAGCGTTCCTCGACCGGCCGGTGCCGATGTTGCTCCATGTAGAGGCCGGCCAGGGCACCGTCGACGGCGACCAGCGTGAGGTCACCGATCGGGCTGTCGATCACGGTGTGGGTGACGTGAGGCTGCTTAGGAGACATCGCTCGTCCTTGGGGTCGGAATCTGGTTGATCGGGTGGTCGCTGGTGGACCAGAGGTGCTGGACGGCGTAGGCGCGCCACGGCCGCCAGGCGGCGGCTCGGGCCGTCAACGCGGCCGGCCGGGCCGGCAGGCCGAGGCCCTCGGCCGCCCGGCGCACCCCGAGATCCGTGGCCACGAACGCGTCGGGGTCGCCGAGGGCCCGCATCGCGACCGACTCGACGGTCCACGGGCCCACCCCCGGCAGTGCCGCCAGCCGGGCCCTGGCCTGCTCCCAGTCGCCGCCGACGTCGAGCTCCAGGTCACCCGAGGCCAGCGCGGCGACCAGCGCGCTCACCGTCGCCCGCCGGGACCGCGGCATCGCCAGCGTCTCCGGGTCCAGCTCGGCCAGCGCCTCCGGTGTCGGGAAGAGGTGGGTGAGCCCGCCCTCCCGGTCCTCGACCGGCTCCCCGTGCGCGGCGACCAGCCGGGCGGCGTGCGTCCGGGCCGCCGCCGTCGAGACCTGCTGGCCGAGCACCGCGCGCAGCGCGAACTCGGGCGGGTCCGTGGTGCGTGGCACCCGCCGGCCGGGGCTCTTGGCGACCAGCGGGGCCAGCGCCTCGTCGGCGCCGAGCTGGGCGTCGACCGCGACCGGGTCGGCGTCCAGGTCGAGCAGCCAGCGGCAGCGGCTGATCGCCGTGGTCAGGTCGCGCAGGTCGGACAGCGTCAGCCGGCACTCGACGTGGTCCGGGGTGGGCCGCAGCGCCACGATGCCGTGCCCGCGCGGCAGCCGCAGGGTCCTGCGGTACGCGCCGTCACGCCATTCCTCGACGCCCGGCACCGCGGTGGCCGCCAGGTGCCCGAACAGGTTGTCCGGGCAGAGCGGGCGCCGGAACGGCAGCCGCAGCACCAGGGTGCCCTGGGTCCTCGGGTCCACCGTCGACCTCGCCCGGGCCCGCAGCTCGCTGGGTGTGAGGGCGAAGACCTCCCGGACGGTGTCGTTGAACGTGCGCACGCTGGCGAACCCGGCCGCGTACGCCAGGTCGGCCATCGGTAGCGCGGTGGTCTCGATGAGCAGCCGGGCTGTCTGCGCCCGCTGGGCGCGGGTGAGCGCGAGTGGCCCGGCCCCGAGCTCGGCGAACAGCTGCCGTTCGAGCTGGCGCACGCTGTAGCCGAGCCGGGCGGCCAGACCCGGCACGCCCTCGCGGTCGACCAGACCGTCGGCGATCAGCCGCATCGCCCGGCCGACCAGGTCAGCGCGTTCGTTCCACTGCGGTGAACCGGGCACGGCCCCTGGGCGGCAGCGCTTGCAGGCCCGGAAGCCGGCCTGCTGCGCCGCCGCCGCGCTCGGGTAGAACCGCATGTTCGCGGGCTTGGGCGGCGTCGCCGGGCAGCTGGGCCGGCAGTAGATCCCGGTGGTGAGCACCGCCGTGAAGAACCAGCCGTCGAACCGCTCATCCTTCGCCTGGACGGCTCGCACGCACCTCTCAACGTCCTGGTACATAGGACCAGCCTGCTCGCCGACACCGCCCAGGTCTCGCGGAAAAACGACATGGCGGTGCCGGGCCTCGACCTGTGCCGGCGACCCGGTAGACCTGCTGATCATTGGATTCGTCGCCCTGATCGTGACGGCCCTGTTGCTGCGCCGGCTCGACCCGCGCCGCGCCCGCAACCGCTGAACCAAACGTGTGCACGTACGCGCACCATCCGATTGCTGTGCGCGTACGTGCACACCGGCTAGGCTGTGCACGTACGCGCACAACCGGGCCCCGAGATCCGGCTCGACAACGTGCACAATCTTGGGCTGTTCGTTCGTTCGTTCGGACCGGCACCGGCAGGGCATGACCCAGATCCAGCTGTGCGCGGCGTCCTGGTGCTTGATCGCCGTTTCGGCCCTTGGGTGGTGGTGATCGAGCCCGAATTGCGACCTTTTGAGGGCTTAGGCGGCGATCATGAGGGCGCCGGAACGGGGCTGGCCCTGCCTGAGGCGGCACTGGCTCGGCTCGGCCGCTCGGGCTTCACGCGGTCTCCGCCGCGGCAGGGGTGAGTAGTCCCGCGTCGCGTAGGTGGTTGACGACGGCCTCGGCGGAGGATTCCGGGGTGGTGGTGCCGGAGGCGTCGAGGTGGATTTCGGGGTTGTGGGGGGCTTCGTAGGGGGAGTCGATGCCGGTGAAGTTGGCTAGTTCGCCGCGGCGGGCTTTGGCGTAGAGGCCTTTGCGGTCGCGGGCTTCGGCGACGTGTAGGGGGGTGTCGACGTGGACTTCGATGAATTCGCCGTTGTCGAGGAGGTCGCGGGCGAGTTGGCGTTCGGCGCGGAAGGGGGAGATGAAGCTGGTGAGGACGATGAGGCCGGCGTCGGCCATCAGTTTGGCGACTTCGGCGATGCGGCGGATGTTCTCGACGCGGTCGGCTTCGGTGAAGCCGAGGTCTTTGTTGAGGCCGTGGCGGACGTTGTCGCCGTCGAGGAGGTAGGTGTGGAAGCCCTCGTCGTGCAGCTTCTTCTCGACCAAATTGGCGATGGTGGATTTCCCGGCGCCGGATAGTCCGGTGAACCAGATGACCGCGGGGCGTTGGCCCTTGGTGGCGGCGCGGGCGGTTTTGTTGACTTCGACGGCCTGCCAGTGGATGTTGTGCGACCGGCGGAGCGCGAAGTGTAGGAGGCCGGCGGCGACGGTGGCGTGGGTGTATTTGTCGATGAGGATGAAGCCGCCGGTGTCGCGGTTGACGGTGTAGGGGTCGAACGGGACGGGCCGGTCGAGGGTGAGGTTCGCGACGCCGATCTCGTTGAGTTCCAGCGTTTTCGCCGCGGTCTGTTCCAGCGTGTTGACGTTGACCTTGTATTTGGGTGGGGCGAGGGTCGCGTTGACGGTGCGGGTGCCGAGTTTGAGCAGGTAGGGCCGGCCCGGGAGCATCGGCTCGCCGCCCATCCAGACCAAATGGCATGCGAACTGGTCGGCGACCTCGGCCGGGGCGTCGGCGGCGGCGAGGATGTCGCCGCGGGAGACGTCGATCTCGTCGGCCAGCGTGAGGGTGACCGACTGGCCGGCGTAGGCGGCTTCCAGGTCGCCGTCGGCGGTGACGATCCGGGTGACGACGGACTCCTGGCCCGACGGCAGCGCTCGGATCTTCTGCCCGGGGCGGATCATCCCGCCGGCGACCTGGCCGCAGAAGCCGCGGAAGTCCAGGTTCGGCCGGTTGACCCACTGGACCGGTAGCCGGAACGGCCCGTCGCCCGCGGTGTCGGCGATCTGGACGGATTCCAGGTAGCCGACCAACGTGGGTCCGGTGTACCACGGCGTACTCGTGGACAGCTCGGTGATGTTGTCGCCGCGCAGCGCCGACAGCGGGATGGCGCGGATGGCGTCACCTTCGAGGCCGATCTGGGCGGCGAACGTCCGGTAGTCGGCCTCGATCTCGTCGAAGGTCTGCTGGGAGTAGTCGACGAGGTCGAGCTTGTTGATCGCCAGCACGACGTGGCGGATCCCGAGCAGCGAGACGAGGTAGCTGTGGCGCCGGGTCTGGGTCAACACGCCCTTGCGGGCGTCGATCAGGATGACGGCGAGATCCGCGGTGGAGGCGCCGGTGACCATGTTGCGGGTGTACTGCTCATGGCCGGGGGTGTCGGCGACGATGAACTTGCGTTTCTCCGTGGAGAAGAACCGGTAGGCCACATCGATCGTGATGCCCTGCTCCCGCTCGGCCGCGAGGCCGTCGACGAGCAGCGCGAAGTCGAGTTCGCCGCCCTGGGTGCCGACCTTCTTCGAGTCCGACTCCAACGCGGCCAACTGGTCGGAGAACACCAGCTTCGCGTCGTACAACAACCGGCCGATCAGCGTCGACTTGCCGTCATCCACGCTGCCGCAGGTGATGAACCGCAGCATCGACTTGTCCTCATGCCGGCGCAGATACGCCTCGACGTCCGTCGCGAGCAGCTCATCCGTCGCATGCGCCATCAGAAGTATCCCTCGTGCTTCTTCTTCTCCATCGACCCCGACGAGTCGTGGTCGATGACCCGGCCCTGGCGCTCCGACGACGTCGTCAACAACATCTCCTGGACGATCTCCAGCAGGGTCGACGCCTCGGACTCGACCGCCCCGGTCAACGGGTAGCAGCCGAGCGTCCTAAACCGGATCGAGCGCTGCTCCGGGATCTCACCCGCCGCCAGCGGCATCCGCTCGTCATCGACCATGATCAGAGCGCCGTCGCGTTCCACGACCGGCCGCGGCGCCGCGAAATACAACGGGACGATCGGGATGTTCTCCCGGTGGATGTAGAGCCAGATATCCAGCTCGGTCCAGTTCGACAACGGGAACACCCGAATCGACTGCCCCGGCGCCTTACGCGCGTTGTACAACCGCCACAGCTCCGGACGCTGGTCCTTCGGATCCCACCGATGCGCCGCCGACCGGATCGAGAACACCCGCTCCTTCGCCCGCGACTTCTCCTCATCCCGACGCGCCCCACCAAACGCCACATCAAACCCGTACTTGTCCAACGCCTGCTTCAGGCCCTCGGTCTTCCAGATGTCGGTGTGCATCGCCGACCCGTGATCGAACGGATTGATCCCCCGCTGCACCGCATCCGGATTCTGATGCACCAACAGATCCAGGCCCAGGTTCGCGACATGCTGGTCCCGGAAGGCGTACATCGCCTGGAACTTCCACGTCGTGTCCACATGCAGCAACGGGAACGGCGGCTTCGACGGAAAGAACGCCTTCATCGCGAGATGCAGCATCACCGCGCTGTCCTTACCGACCGAATACAACATCACCGGCCGCTCAGACTCCGCGACAGCCTCCCGAAAGATCTGGATGCTCTCCGCCTCGAGGCGCTGCAGGTGCGAGAGATGGGGCGTGCCCGGGCGCAACAGCTCCGGGGCATCCGCCCGCGTGGTCACGCCCATTCGATCAGATCCCGCACCGTCGACCGTTCGAGCATTCCGTAGGTCTCCTCTCCGTCCCAGCTGTACCGACACTCCCCCTGGAACAGCACGGGGAAGTTCGGCATCTCCGGCCGGTGGACGGTGTCGTGCGTGGTGTTCACGGTGCTGCCTTCGATGCGGGTGATGCCGAGCTCGGACTCGAACACGACGGGGACGGGGTCGCCCGACGGTACCAACCGGCGCAGCCACGGAGCCTCGACGACGACGGCCGGGATGAGCTTTCCCTCACCGAGGAACAGGTAGCCCTCGTTGTAGACCGGGCGGCCGTCCGGGTGCGGCGGGTACGCGATGTAGCCGAACCCCTTGCCGCTCGGGAACACCGCGGACTGCCAGGCGTGGCCACGGAACTCCTCCAGGTTCCGGACGCCCTGGCGCTTGATCCGCAGCCCGCTGCCGGTGAACGTCTTCTCCTCGCCCGCCACCCGCACGACGCCCTGCGCGGTGCACAGCTGCTCGATGCGCGGGCCGTGCCCCATCATGTCGCCCTCGGAGGTGTTCTTCAGCAGGTCGGCGGCGTCGGCGCGCAGCGCGCCCTGCTCCCACGGCGGCACGGCCATCGTGGTGACGACCTCGACCTGGAGGTTCACCGTCGGCCCGTCCTGCTTGCCGTCGATGAGCGCCTGCGAGGTCGTCTCGACGGCCGGGCCGTCGTAGGTCATCCGCCAGGTCCTGTACGGCTCGATCACCTCGAACGCGAGGCCGCCGGCGCCGAGAATCGCCGGCTGGCCCGCCGCGTTGAAGGGCGAGTGCGCCGCGCCCGGGGCGCGCAGCCGGTAGACCCGGCCGTCGGCGAAGACCACGTTGAAGGTGACGGTGTGGGTGTCCCAGTTGGACGCGACGGCCTCGATCCCGAACCTGGGCAGCCCGATCTCGCCCTTGTCGTCGGTGATCCAGAAACTCGCCGAATCCCGCATCTCCGGGTTCTCCGGGCGGGCCGGGAAGAAGTACTCACGCTCGGCGGGCAGACCACCGGTGAGATCGATCGCCATGGTGGTGGCTCCTGTCTACCTGTCGCCGGCTGGCGCGGCGGTCGGGTGGTTGGGGGCGGCCGCGCGGGTGGTCCAACGCGCCGACCGGGCGATGTACTCCGCGAAGCGCGGACGGATGGCGTCGAGGTCCAGGCCGTAGTCGGCCGGATCGGAGTGCTTGACGCGCACCCGCTCCTCGGAGTTCTGCTTCCACCAGCCGCGCATGTTGTCCTCGAACGTCGGCGTGACCGGTTCGCCGAGCCAGTCGTAGAGGCCGCGGATCTCGCCGATCGGGTCGCTCTGCATGGCGCGGAAGTCGATGTCGTAGAACCGGTGGTCGTTGCCGCTGGCGCGGAACGCCAGCGTCCGGTCCATCCCGGTCGTGAGCACCTCGGTGTTGACCGCGCCGATGTACTGCTTGTCGACGGTGTCGTTGAACCGCGACGCCACGTTGGCGTAGACGTCGCACACCGAGACCAGGACCTGGGTCGGGTCGCGGTGGGTCATCACGAACCTGGCGTCGGGGAACGCCTTGTCGATGTCGACCAGGTGCGCGAGGTGGTTGGGGTTCTTCAGCCGCCAGGGCTTCGCCGGCTGGCCCCACTGCAGGTACTTCAGTGCCCGGCGCATGTACTGGAACGTTTCGGTGAGGTCGGCGTCGAGCAGCCACTGGGCGTAGGAGGGGACGTGGGCGAAGCACTCGAAGTAGTGGACCTTGAAGTCGAGCATCATCAGCTCGTGGCATTCCTGCGGGCCGTCGGGGAACGACGGGACGAGGGCCTTGTCGAGCTCCGTGCGCCGGCCCTGGATCTCGATCTGGCGCAGCAGCCGCGGGTCCGGGGACTCCGTCACGGCGGCCGGCGGAGGCACGGGCTCGGCGGCCTCCCAGCGGCGCAGGTAGCGGATGGCGGGGTCCTCGGCGAGCAGCCCGGCCAGCGCGGTCGACCCCGTCCGGGGGAGGCCGAGCGCGATGAGCGGACCGAGAACCGGCGCGTCGTCGGTCTCCGGATGGTCGGAGTACCACTGTTCGATGTGCAGGCGGGTCTTGAGCGCGCCGACCATCAGGTGACGCAGCGCGGCCTGGCCGGCCGCGTTGAGGTGGGCCTCGGTCTCCAGCGCGCGGGTGGCACGCTCCAGGCCCTCCCGGAAGCTGTCGCCGCCGAAGTCGTCGAGGCCGGTGGCGGCTCGGGCCTCGTCGATCAGGTCTTGCGGTAATCGCATGGGGTGGCTCCCTTCACGCCGGCAGCGGTCAGCCGGCACGGGCGGACCCGCGCGGGGTGAGCGGATCCGGTGAGCGTCGTCGGCACCGGGTGGGGCACGTGCCCGACGGCGGCGGGTTCGGGACGATGGGGGGCGCTGGCCGCCACGGGCAGCCGAAGATTTGGTGACAGTAGAGTGCCACGAATGGCATCGCGCCGCAACCACCGCCAAGGAGGCGAACCCGACCATGGCGAGCGAGCCAGTGAACGAGCGTGGCACCGGCGAACAGGTTGGCGCTGACGAGACCGCCGGACGGCGTCGCTACGACAGCCCGCTGCGGCGCCAGCAGGCCGCCCAGACGCGCGAACGCATCCTCAACGCCGGCTCCGAACTGGTGCACGAGTTCACCACCTGGGACTGGCGCGGACTGACGTTCCGGGCGGTCGCCGAGCGGGCCGGAGTGGGGGAGCGCACCGTCTACCGGTACTTCGCCACCGAGCGGGAGCTCCACGACGCGATCATGCGTCGGCTGGGCGAGGAGTCCGGGATCAGCTACGACGACCTGAGTCTCGACCGGATCGGCGATGTCACCGAGCGTCTCTTCGCGACGCTGCCGTCGTACGCGATCATGCGCTGGGACGTGGCGGAGCCGATCGGGCCGACGCTGCTGGCCGAGGAACTGCGCCGGCGGGAGGCGATGGTCGACGCGGTCGCCGCGCCGACGGCGGACTGGAGCGACGAGGAGGGCCGGATGGCCGCCGCGATGCTCGACCTGCTGTGGAGCGTGCCCTCCTACCAGCGGCTGCTCAGTGCCTGGTCCCTCGACGGCCAGCAGGCGACGAGGGCGATCACCTGGGCCATCGGCGTGCTGGCCGACGCCATCCGCGCCGGCCGCCGCCCACCCCCCGCAGCCACCGAAACCCCCGCAGCCACCGAAACCCCCGGGGACAACGACGGGTCACCCAGTTAAAGGGTGCGAAAGAGGCCGCCGTCGGCGAGGATCTGGGCGCCGTTGACGTAGGCGGAGGCGTCGCTGGCCAGGAAGACGCAGACGCCGACCAGGTCCTCGGGCACGCCGATCCGCTTCATCGGGTTCATCTCGGCGGCGTTGCGCTGCGCGTCCGGGCCCCAGGCCTTGGAGATGTCGGTGTCGAACGCGCCCGGCAGCACCAGGTTGGCCCGTACCTTCGGGGCCCACTGCCCGGCGAGGCCGAGCGTGAGCGCGTTCAGACCGGCCTTGGCCATCGCATAGGGCAGGTCGAACCCGCCGGGCCGCAGTGAGCCGGCGGTGGTCACGTTGATGATCGAGCCACCGTCGCCCGCCGCCATCCGTTCCCCGACGAGCGCCGAGAGCCGGAACGGCCCGGAGGCGTTGACGGCGTGCACCTTGTCGTAGAGCTCCCGGGAGACCGTGGAAAGGCCGTCGTACACCGGCGACATGCCCGCGTTGTTGATCAGCGTGTCGACCTTGCCGAACTCGCCGTAGGCGGTCTCGACGAGCCGGTCGCAGTCGTCCCAGCTCCCGACGTGGCAGGCGACCGGCAGCGCCCTGCGGCCGGTGGCCGCCTCGACCTCCTTGGCCGCCTCGACGCACGCCTCGTACTTGCGGCTGGCGATCACGACGTCGGCACCGGCGGCCGCCACGCCTTCGGCGACGGCCCGGCCGATGCCCCGGCTGCCACCGGTGATGAGGACGACGCGGCCGGTCAGGTCGAAGAGCTCGGAAGGTGTCTTCATACGTCATCCTTACCTGGCGCCAGCGCCGATCAAGGAACGAAAATATAGTTGACCCAGTCACCTGTCTACACGGAAGCAGGGAGGGCGAGTGGCAAACGAGCTCGGCGCGGATGGCCTGCGCTTCGAACGGGACGGCGCCCTCGGCTGGTTGACCATCGACCGGCCGCACGCGCGCAACGCCTTCACCCCGGCCATGTACTTCGGCATCAAGAAGGCGGTGCACCTGGTCAACGCCGACGAGGAGCTGGCGGCGCTCATCATCACCGGCGCCGGCGACGTCTTCGCGCCCGGCGGCGACCTCGCCGGGCGCAGCGACCCCGGCGACGAGCAGCCGCCGAACATCGGCGCCCACATGCTGCCGTTCCTGACCATCCGGGACAGCACCGCGCCGGTCATCGCCGCCGTGAACGGCATCTGCCAGGCCGGCGGGCTGCTGATCGCGATGATGGCCGACATCTGCGTGGCCAGCGACCGGGCGACCTTCCGGGTGCCGGAGCTGCTGCGCGGCATCCCGGACGCCACCTACGCGGCGGTGCTGCCCGCCCACGTCGGCATCGCGGTCGCCCGCGACCTGCTGCTCTCGGCGCGCAAGTTCGACGCGGCCGAGGCCCAGCGGCTCGGCCTCATCACCCGGGTTGTTCCGCACGAGCAGCTGCGCGACGCGGCCGTCCAGGCGGCGCGGGAGGTCCTGCAGACTCCGCCGATGGCCCGGATGCACGTGAAGCGGATGCTCAACGAGCGTTACGGCTTCATCGACTACCAGACGATGTTCTGGTCGCTGGAGAACTCGCCGGAGCCTCGCGAGGGCATGCGCGCGTTCATGGAGAAGCGCGCCCCGGAGTGGGTGCCGGCCGAGTTCGCCGGCGGCGGGCCCCTGTGAGGTCGGCTTCCTGGACCGGGGGCGTGGCGGTCCGATGACGGCATCGGCGGCGGGGCCGAGGCGGGCCACCGCCGCCGACACCTTCCGGCCACCACGCAAGATGGCGCATGTGCTGGCGGCCGATCTGCGCCGCCAGATCCTGCGCGGCGCCCTCACCGTCGACCAGCAGCTGCCACCCGAGGCCGAGCTGATGGTCGCCTTCGACGTCTCCCGGGACACGCTGCGCGAGGCGCTGCGCATCCTGGAGGCGCAGTCGCTGCTCGACGTCCGGCGCGGCCGGGGCGGCGGGGCGGTGGTCCGCCGCCCCGGGCTCGCGTCCGCCGGGCGGTACGTCGCCCTCCTGCTGCAGCTGCGCGGCACGACGCTCGCGGACCTGGAGGAGGCCCGGGCGGTGCTGGAGCCGCCGGCGGCGACCCGGCTGGTCGCCGGTCTCGGCGGCGAGGCACTCGACCGTCTCGTCGCGCTGCACGACGCCGCGCGGGCGAGTGTCGGCGACCCGCTCGGGTTCGCCACCGCGGTAACGATCTTCGATCAGGCCGTCATCGAGCTGTCCGGGAACCGGTCCGTCGCGGTGATCGCCGGCATCCTCCGGGTGATCTACGCCGGTCAGGTGTTCCTGGCGATCGAGGCGTCCGACCGGGCATCCGCCGAGCTGATCGCCCGCCGCGTCGTCGACGCGCACGAGGAGTTTCTGGCCGCGGCCCGCCGCCGCGACCCCGTCGCCGCGGGCGACGCCTGGACCGGCTATGTGCTCGGCACCGCTGGCCTGCTGGTTCCCCCGGGCCGCGGCGGCGAGCGGATCGACGTCGTGCCGCTGTGGCGGGCCCGGGCCGGGCAGGCCGTCGCCAGGGCCGACGCCGCCGGAGTGGGGGATGGCTCGCCGAGGCGCGTCGCGGCCATCGTCGCGAGCGAGATCCGCGCCCGCATCGCCGAGGGGCGGCTCGCCGAAGGCGACCGGCTCTCCTCGCTCGCGGACCTCGCCGTCGAGTTCGGCATCTCCCGGCCGACCCTGCGTGAGGCGCTGCGAATCCTGGAAATGGAGTCCCTGTTGGAGGTGCGGGCCGGTGACCGGGCCGGCCCGCGGATCTGGCATCCCTCCACCCAGGTCGCCGCGCAGCTCGCGGGCACGGTGCTCGAAGCCCGTCAGGTGACGTTGGCCGACCATTTCCACGCCGTCCGCCTGGTCGAACCGGCGATGATGAAGCTGGCCGCCACCCGGATCGACCGGTCGTCGCTGGCCGAGCTGGCCCGGCTCGCGGCCCTGCTGACGGCCGTCGTCGACGACACCGCGATGTTCTCCGAGACCTGGCGGCGCGCCTCGGCGGTGGCCTTCGGCGCGACCGGCAATCCGGCGCTGGGCGTCGTCGCCGAGATTCTGCAGTGGGTCCGGGCCGGCACCCGTCCGGCGGTGAACGTCGACACCGACGAGTCCTGGACCGCGGCCCGGGCCCGCCTCGTCGCCCTGTTCAACGAGCTGGTGAACGCGCTCGTCGCCGGTGACCCCGCCCGGGCCGGCGACCGCTGGGCCGCCCTCCTGGACGTGAACCTGCCCTTCGTGGAGTCCCACGACTTCGCCCACCGGCTCATCGTCGACCTCATCGACTGAGGGACCGAGGGGCTGAGGGACCGAGGCACCGAGGGGCTGAGGGGGCCGAGAGGCTGAGGTCAGGAGCGGTCCTGCTGGTCCGGCTTCGCGGGGGCGTCGAAGGCGCTGAGGTAGTGCTCGATGAGCGCCAGCGTCTCCTCGTGGCCGGTGGCGATCCCGAGGACGTCCTCGGAGATGAGGAGCCGGGCGATGCCGGTCATGACCAGCGTGAGCACGGCCGGGGGGACCGCCACCGGGTCCGCGCCGGTCTCGGCCAGCCGGTCGGTGATCGCCTTGACCTGCAGGGCGCGGAAGCGTTCCGCGTAGTCCGCGATCTCGGTGCGGATCGCCTTGCGGTGGTTGGCCAGCGCCTGGAACTCGGACAGCAGGACGTTGCCCTCGGGCTCGCTGGCCAGCTCCCACAGGGCCCGCAGCGGGTTCTCGGCGGCGAGCGCCTGCTCGTAGCGCTTCAGGTTCCCCTCGGCGCCCTTCCGGAACAGCGCCAGGAAAAGGTCGTCCATGGTTCGGAAGTAGTAGTGGACGAGCGCGGGCTTCACGCCGGCCTTGGCCGCTACGCGTCGCGAGGTCGCGGCCGCGTAGCCTTCCTCGATCATGATCGTCGCCGTCACGTCGAGCAGTGCGGCCCGGGTCTTCGAGTCGGGAGCGCCCATCCGCCGGGGAGTCGTCATCGTGCCGCGCGCCTCGCGGCCGGCTTCCGGGTCGGCCGCCCGGCCAGCCACGACGGCACACCCCTTGACTGGCGGGGCGGCCGGGAGATAGGCATTCGCCCAGCATAGCGATTGGGCGAGCGCCCAGCGCCGGCCAGCGTCACGTCGGCAACCAGCGCCCCCGGCAGCCCGCGTCGCGAGGAGCGAGACACATGACCGATACCGTGATGGCCCCGGCCGTGGCACAGCCTCCCTTCGCCGGTCGAAGGGTGCGACGGGTCGAGGACGCCCGCCTGCTCACGGGCCACGGCACGTTCGTCGACGACATCCAGCGGCCGGGGATGCTGCACGCCTGCTTCGTGCGCAGCCCGTTCGCCCGGGCGCTGATCAACGGCATCGACGGCTCGGCCGCGCTCGACCTGCCGGGGGTGCACGCGGTCTACACGGCGGCCGACCTGAACCCCGAGGTGCACGAGGCCTGGTACAGCTCGTACGGCCCGAAGGTCCCGGACACGCCCCGCCCGCCGCTGGCCGTCGACGAGGTCCGGTTCGTGGGCGACCCGGTCGCGCTGGTCATCGCCGAGAGCCGGTACATCGCCGAGGACGCGGCCGAGCTGGTCGACGTCGACTACGAGCCGCTGACGGCCGCCGCCGACTACCGGGAGGCCCGCGGCTCCGAGGCCGTGGTGCACGCGGCCTTCCCGGACAACGTCGCGGGCGGGCTCGCCGGTCCGCCGCTGGCCGTGGTCGAGCCGGCCTTCGCCGCCGCCGCTTACGTCGCGGACGAGACCTTCTACCAGCAGGCGTACCAGGCGGTCCCGATGGAGACCCGCGGCCTGGTCGTCGAGTGGGTACCCGGCCCCGACGGCCCGGACAGCGGCGAGCTGACGGTCTGGGCCGCCACCCAGACCCCGCACGAGGTGCGAGCGTTCGGCGCCCGCCTGCTCGGTCTCGACCCGGACCGGGTCCGGGTGATCATGCGGGACACCGGCGGCGGCTTCGGGCAGAAGGTCGTCCCGATGCGCGAGGACATGTGCCTCCTGCTGGTCGCCCGCAAGGTGCCGGCGCCGGTGAAGTGGATCGAGGACCGCCGGGAGAACCTGATGTCCGCCGGGCAGGCCCGCCACGAGCACGGCCGGGCCCGGATCGCCTTCGACGCCGACGCCGCCATCACGGCCGTGAGCCTCGAACACGTCCAGGACTGCGGCTCCTACCCGACACCCTGGCCGGTCGGCGCGTCCGGGGCCGTCGGCCTGCTCTATCCGGGGCCGTACAAGGTGCCGCTGGCCTCCTGGCAGTCGTCGACGGTCTTCTCGAACACCGCGGGGCGCACGGCCTACCGCGGGCCGTGGCAGTTCGAGTCGGTCGCCCGCGAGGTACTGCTGGACATCGCCGCGCGCGACATGGGCCTCGACCCGGTCGAGCTGCGCCGCCGCAACATGATCGGCCGCGACGACCAGCCGTACCCGAACCCGGCCGGCATGCCGCCGTACGACCACTCCTCGCCGCTGGAGACCTTCGAGTTGGCGCTGAAGATCCTCGGCTACGACGCCTTCCGGGCGGAGCAGGCCGCGGCCCGCAAGGAGGGCCGCTACCTGGGGGTCGGCACGGGCACGTACATCGAGCCGACCGCCACCGGCCAGCCGTACTACGCCTCGGAGGGCGCGGTCATCCGGATCGACTCCACCGGCCTCGTGACGGTCATCGTCAACGGCGGAGCGGCCGGCAACAGCCTGGAGACGACCGTCATCCAGCTGACCGCCGACGCTCTCGGCGTCGACTTCGACCAGGTCGTGACCATCCAGGGCGACACCGCCGTGACCCCGTTCGGCGCGGGCACCGCCGGCAGCCGCAGTGGCTCGGCGATGGCCGGCGCGGTCGCCGCGACGGCCACGGTCCTGCGGGCGAAGCTCACGGCGCTCGCGGCCGAGCGGCTCGGCGTCCCGCGGGACGCCATCACGCTGGCCGACGGCCGCGCGAGCGCCGGCGAGGCGTCCGTCAGCTACGGCGAACTCGCGTCGCCGGACGGCGTGGAGGCGACGGCCACCCACACCCAGACGGCGCCGATGCTGTGGTCGAACGCGACCCACGTCTGCACCTGCGAGGTCGACATCGCCACCGGCAAGGTGACGCTGCTGCGCTACGTGGTCGGCGAGGACGTCGGCCCGATGATCAACCCGAACGTGGTCGAGGGCCAGATCGCCGGCGGGACGGTCCAGGGGATCGGCGGCGCCCTGCTGGAGCACATGGTCTACGACGCCGACGGCAACCCGATGGCGAGCACCTTCGTCGACTACCTGCTGCCGACGTCCACCGAGGTCCCGCACATCGAGTACGGGCACATGGAGACGCCGGCACCGGGCCCCGGCGGCCACAAGGGAGCCGGGGAGGGCGGCGCGATCGGTGCCCCACCAGCCGTCATCAACGCGGTGGCCGACGCGCTGGCGCCCCTCGGCGTGAAGATCACCGAACTGCCGCTGAGCCCGTCCGCGCTGGTGGAACTGCTCGTCGCGGCCGGCCACTAGGACGGCCCTCCGTATAGTTGGGCACTCGCCCAACAACCGGTTATTGTTCGACTGAGCCCGTTCGTCCCCTCCCGGTCCCCGCTCGTCGCCACCCCGCGAAGCGGAGCCGGAAGGGTGTGCCGAACAGGCTTGAGTGAACGCCCAGCAGCCGTGATCGAGCGGCCGACGTGGAGGACGCACGCAGGTGGAGTTAGTCAACGAGTTCCGCGTTCCGCTACCCGTCGCCAACGCGTGGGAGCTGCTCACCGACCCGGAACGGATCGCGCCCTGCATGCCCGGCGCGCAGCTGCTCTCGGTCGACGGCGCGGACTTCCACGGCGCGGTGAAGGTCAAGGTCGGCCCCATCGTCGCCCAGTACAAGGGCAAGGCCACCTTTCAGGAGACGGACACGACGGCGCACCGGGCCGTCATCAAGGCGGACGGCAAGGAATCCCGCGGCCAGGGCAACGCGAGTGCCATCGTCACGATGGTCCTGACCCCGGACGGCGACGAGACGGGCGTCCACCTGACGACCGATCTCACGATCTCCGGGAAAGCCGCCCAGTTCGGGCGGGGCGTGCTGGCCGACGTCAGCTCGAAGCTCGTCGCGCAGTTCGTCCGCAACCTGGAGGCCGACATCCTGGCCTCGCGCGACGCTCCGCCGGCGGCGGAGACGCCTGTAACCGAAACTCCGGCCGTCGAAACAATTGCCGCCGAAGCTCCGGCCGCCGAAGCTCCGGCCGCTGAAACGGCGGCCGTCGAAACGCCAGTGGTCGAACCGCCGGTCGCCGAGGCGCCTGGTGCCGAGATCACGGCCGCCACGCCGGCGGCCGTGGAAGAGGCTCCGGTGGCCGGGTCCCCGGCCGCCCCCGCGCCGACCGCCTCGGCTCCCATCGCCAAGGCATCGGTGGCCCAGGCGACCTCGACGACGGCGTCGACGCCCGGGCGTCCGGTCGTCGCCGCCCCGGTGGCGGACGCTCCGGTCAACCTGCTCGGCGTGGTCGCCTGGCCGCTGCTGAAGCGGGCGTTGCCGGTGATCGGCGCTGTCGTGCTCGCCCTGCTCATCTGGCTCGTGGTCCGCGCGGCCCAGAGCTGACGCGGACAGCTCCAGCTCCTGTCACGGCGGTCCCCACCGCCGTCAGTACCAACCCAGAATTCGTCGCACCGAGCCGCGGAAGGCAGACCCGTGACGACCGACACCGCCATTGCCTGGGATCCCTACACCAAGGCCTACGCCGCGGACCCGTACCCGATCTTCCAGCGGCTCCGCGAGGAGGTCCCGCTCTACTACAACGAGCAGTACGACTTCTTCGCGGTCACCCGGTTCTCCGACATCGAGCGCGGACTGCCGGACTGGAAGACGTTCTCGTCCGCCAAGGGCGGCATCCTGGAAATCATCAAGTCGGGCATGGAGCTGCCGCCCGGGACCCTCATCTTCGAGGACCCGCCGGCCCACGACATCCACCGCAAGCTGCTGTCCAGGGTCTTCACCCCGAAGCGGGTCCTCGGGCTGGAGCAGCAGATCCGTGACTTCTGCGTGCGCACCCTCGACCCGCTGATCGGCGAGAAGCAGTTCGACATGTGCAGCGCCTTCACCACAGAGTTCCCGATGCGTGTCATCGGCATGCTGCTCGGGATTCCCGAGGCTGACCAGGCCAGCATCCGCGACGCCGGCAACGACGCGCTGCGCACCGAGGACGGCGGCCAGATGGACCTCTCCGAGGGCGCCCTGCTGTCGGGCGAGTACTTCGGCGACTACATCGACTGGCGCCGCGACCACCCGTCGGACGACCTCATGACGGAGCTGATCCGGGCCGAGTTCACCGACGAGAACGGCGTCACCCGCACGCTCACCCGCGACGAGATCCTGACCTACGTCACCGTCGTCGCCGGCGCCGGCAACGAGACGACGGGCCGGCTGATCGGCTGGGCCACGTCGACGCTCGCGAAGTTCCCCGAGGCCCGCGCCGAGCTGGTCGCCGACCCGTCGCTGATCCCGAACGCGATCGAGGAACTGCTGCGGTTCGAGCCGCCCGGCCACGCGATCGGGCGCTACGTCACCACCGACGTCGAGTTCCACGGCCAGCCGGTCCCCGCGGGCTCGGCGATCCTGTTCGTCGTCGCCGCCGCGAACCGGGACCCAGCCCGGTACCCGGACCCGAACACCTTCAACATCCGTCGCCAGATCGGCCAGCAGCTGACCTTCGGCCTCGGTGGCCACTACTGCCTCGGCGCGGCGCTGGCCCGCCTCGAAGGCCGGGTGGCGCTGGAGGAGATCCTCAAGCACTTCCCCAGCTGGGACGTGGACTGGGACAACGCCAACCTCGCCTCGACCTCGACCGTCCGCGGCTGGGAGTCCCTCCCGATCACGATCGGCTGAGCTCGGATGAAGTCGGCGACGTTCGAGTACCACCGCCCGGAAACCCTCGCCGAGGCGCTCGCGCTGCTGGCCGAGCTCGGCGACGAGGCCAAGCTGCTGGCCGGAGGGCAAAGCCTGGTGCCGATGCTGGCACTGCGCCTCGCCTACTTCGACCATCTGATCGATATCGCCCGCCTGCCCGAGCTGCGGGGCATCGCCGTGGCCGACGGCTGGCTGCGGGTCGGCGCCGGCGAGACCGAGGCGGCGGTCGGGCGCGACGCCGTGGTGTCCGGCGCGGTTCCGCTGCTTACCCGAGCGACGCCGCTCATCGGTCATTTCCAGATCCGCAACCGCGGCACGCTGTGCGGGTCGGTCGCGCACGCCGACCCGGCCGGGGAGTACCCGACCGTGGCGCTCACCCTCGACGCGGAGATGGTCGCCGCCTCGGCGTCGGGCGGTGAGCGGACGATCGCCGGGGCCGAGTTCTTCACCGGCCTGTGGAGCACCGCGCTGGAACCGGACGAGATGCTCGTCGCCGTCCGGTTCCCGGTGTGGAGTGGTCGGGCCGGGTTCGCGGTGGAGGAGTTCGCCCGCCGGTCGGGCGACTTCGCCATCGCCGGCGCGGCCGTCGCCGTCGAGCTGGACGGCGACGACCGGGTCGCCCGCGCGGCGATCGGCCTGTTGGGGATGGCGTCGGTCCCGCTGCGCGCCCCGGCCGCCGAGCGGGCCGTCGTCGGGCAGCGGGTCGACACGCTGGACCCGGCGGAGCTCGGGGCGCTCGCGATGAGCGAGCTGGACGACGTCCCCGCGGACCTGCAGGGCTCGGCCGCCTATCGAACCCGGGTCGGCGCGACGATGGTCACCCGGGCGTGGACGTCCGCGATCAAGGAGGCGGCCGGCCAGACCGCCGGAGCCGAGGGAGCCATCCATGGCTGAGCTGCCGGTCCGCCTCACCGTCAACGGCAAGGCGGTCGAGCACCCCGCCGAACCCCGGATGACGCTGGCCGACTTCCTGCGCGAGCGCTGCGGCCTGACCGGCACACATCTGGGGTGCGAGCACGGTGCCTGCGGGGCCTGCACGGTGCTGGTCGACGGGGCCGCCGTCAGGTCCTGTCTCATGTTCGCCGTCCAGGCCGACGGGTTCGACGTGACGACCGTCGAGGGCATCGCCGCCCCCGACGGCACCCTCTCCCCGGTCCAGGCGGCGATGCGCGACTGCCACGGCCTGCAGTGCGGCTTCTGCACCCCGGGCTTCGTCGTCTCGATCACCGCGCTGCTGCGGGACAACCCGGCCCCGACCGACGAGCAGATCCGCGAGGGCCTCTCCGGCAACTTCTGCCGCTGCACGGGTTACCAGGGAATCATCGCCGCCGTCCACCAGGCCGCGGCCTCGGCCGGTCAGCCGACGGCGTAGCGACACCTCTCAGCACCTCCCGCCGCGTCCCGGATGGCGCGGCCAGCGGGCCGGTTTCGGGCGACGAGCCCGCGCCGGCCCGCCTTCGGTTGCCCCCACTTCCCCCTGTACCGCAGCCGGTCTCTGGTTTCGGTTGAGTCTGACGCTCGTCAGGTGAGAACGTCCTTCTCAACACCAGAGAGGCTTGCTATCATGGGCCCCTGTCCGGGTACGGAAAGGAACCGCACAACATGGCTCACTTCCCGAAGCCAGCTGAGGGCAGCTGGACGGCGCACTATCCCGACCTGAGCACGGCGGATGCCTCCTACGAGGACTCGATCTCGCCCGAGCACTACGAGCTCGAGCGCAAGGCGATCTTCGGGAAGACGTGGCTGAACGTCGGCAGGGTCGAGCAGCTCCCGAAGGTGGGCAGCTACTTCACCAAGGAGATCGACGCCGCTCGGTCCTCGGTGATCATCGTGCGGACCGCTGACGGCATCAAGGCGTTCCACAACGTCTGCCGCCACCGTGGCAACAAGCTGGTCTGGCAGGACTACCCGCGCGAGGAGACCTCGGGCACGGCGCGGCAGTTCATCTGCAAGTACCACGCCTGGCGCTACGACCTGGGCGGCGCCTGCACCTTCGTCCAGCAGGAGTCGGAGTTCTTCGACCTGGACAAGGCGAAGTACAGCCTCGCCGATGTCCGCCTGGACATCTGGGAAGGCTTCATCTTCATCAACTTCGACAAGGACGGCACCCAGTCCCTTGCCGACTACCTCGGGCCGCTGGCCGCCGACCTCGTCGGCTACCCGTGGGGCGAGATGACCTCGGTCTTCAAGTACAAGTCCGAGATCGGCGCCAACTGGAAGCTGTTCATCGACGCGTTCGCGGAGTTCTACCACGCGCCGGTGCTGCACAACCGCCAGGCGACGGCGGAGGAGTCCCGCAAGCTGCAGCAGTACGGGTACGAGGCGCTGTACTACAAGATCGACGGCCCGCACTCGATGGTCTCCAGCTGGGGCGGCATGTCCCCGCCGAAGGACCCGAAGATGGTCAAGCCGATCGAGCGGGAGCTGCGCACCGGCCTGTTCGGCCCGTGGGACAAGCCGTTCGACATCACGCTGCCGCCCGGCCTGAACCCGGCCCGGCACAAGGCGTGGGGCGTCGACTCGTTCGTCTTCTTCCCGAACTTCATGATTCTGGTCTGGGAGCCGGGCTGGTACCTCACGTACCACTACTGGCCGACCTCGGTGAACTCGCACACCTTCGAGGCCGCGCTGTACTTCGCGCCGCCGAAGGACGCCCTTGAGCGGCTCCGCCAGGAAATGGCGGCCGCGACGTTCAAGGAGTACGGCCTGCAGGACGCGAACACTCTCGAGGCGACCCAGACCATGCTGGAGTCGCGGGCGGTCAGCGAGTTCCCGCTGAACGACCAGGAGATCCTGCTGCGTCACCTGCACCAGACCGCGCGCGCCTTCTGCGCGGAGTTCGTCAAGAGCACCCCCGGCGCCACGCCGTCCCCGGCGCTGGTCTGACCGCCCGACCACAGGAGAGGAGACACCCGTGGCTACCCTGCCCGCGGACTTCGCGGATCTGGAGCCCTTCGCCGACTGGGCCCTCCCGACGGAGGACGAGCGGTTCGCGAAGCGCTACGCCGCCAAGATGGACGACCTGCAGGCGTTCTACGACGCCGCTTTCCCGCGGATTCAGGACGCGGTCGCGTACCTGAACAAGTTCCCGCTGGACGAGCTGCCCGAGGACGCGTACAACCTGCTGCTCGTCTACTACTCGCTGTGCTCCGTCTCGTTCCCCGTCGAGGCGTGGCGCCAGCCGAGGGTGCCGGACGCCGGCGCCGCGCACATCTCGAACGTCTTCGCTCCCGTCGTCTGACGTTCGGGTGGTCTGACGTCGAGCTCCCGACCACCGGCCCCAGGTGGGCCGGTGCCGGCCTCGCCGGTGTGAGCGTCGCGGGGGTCGAGTAGCCCCCGCCCCCCGCGACGCAACCGTCGATGTCCGGCCGCCTGGGCCGGCAACTGGCCGTCCGGTGCCGGCGGTTCCCTGTCGACCAGCCCCGTCGACCTGGAACCGCCGGCATTGGCGTGTCCGGCGGGCTGGGCCGTTCGATCGATGGCACGTGGACGCTGGCCCGCGAAAGACTGGACTGACCGGTCGCCTTGCAACCGGCCCGAAGGCCTCAACCGGCGCCACAGTCCATCGACCACGACAAAGGGGACACCACATGGCACGCATCGAGCCGCTCCCGCTCAAGCAGTGGCCCAAGGAGATGCGGCAGGTGCTGGCCGCCCTGGAGCCGCCGGGCACGCCTGCTCGGCTGTCCCCTGAGGGCCGTTCGAAGGCTTTGAACACGCTCGGCGTGTACGCGCACCACACGACGCTCGCGCAGGCGTTCTTCACGTTCAACGGCCACATCCTGTCGACGAGCACGCTGTCCGACCGTCAGCGCGAGCTGATCGTGCTGCGGGTCGCCGCGCTGCGCAAGGCGGGCTACGAGTGGCTGCAGCACACCTTCATCGCACGTGACGCGGGCCTGTCCGACGAGGAGATCCAGCGGATCGCGCTCGGGCCGGACGCCCCGCTGTGGGACCCGCTGGACGCGGCCACGCTGCGCGCGGTGGACGAGCTGATCGCCGACGGCAAGATCGGCGACGGGACCTGGGCCGTTCTGGTCGAGAAGCTAGAGGTCAAGCAGATCCTGGATGTGATCTTCACGGTGGGCGCGTATGAGACGCTCGCCTACATGATCAGTTCGTTCGACATCGAGATCGACGACGACATGCGCGAGGCCGTCGCCCGCCGCCAGTCGCCGACCGCCTAGCCGGGCGCCGCCGCCCCTGCCCGCCCCCCAGCCCCGATCCGACGGGAGCCACCGATGTCCGTCACCGTCAGCCCGATCAGCGCCGAGGTGGGCGTCCAGATCACGGGCCTCGCCGGCCACCAGCTGGCGGACCCGGCCGTCGCCGCCGACACCCGCAAGTACCTCGACGAGCACGGCGTCGTCATCTACCGCGAGGCGCACATCGGCGACGCCGACCTCGTCGCGCTCAGCCGGCTGCTCGGTGAGGTCGTCGTCGCTCCGATGGGCGGTGAGGAGGAGTTCCCGGAGGTCTCCGCGATCTCCCTGGACCCGGCCCAGAGCGCCCTGGCGGCCTACCGGACGGGCACGTTCTACTGGCACATCGACGGCGCGAACGACCTGGTACCGCAGAAGGCGACCCTGCTGACCGCCCTGGAGGTCGCGACCGAGGGCGGCGACACCGAGTTCGCCAACCTCTACGCCGCCTATGAGGGCCTCTCCGCCGAGGACAAGGCCCGATTCGCCGACCTGCGCGTCGTGCACAGCTTCGCGGCGACGCAGCGGCTGGCCCACCCGGACGCGTCGGACAAGGTGCGCGCCAGCTGGGAGAAGGTCCCCTCCCGCGAACACCCTCTGGTCTGGACCAGGCGCAACGGCCGCAAGTCCCTGCTGGTCGGCGCGACGGCCGACCACATCGTCGGCCTGCCGGAGGACGAGAGCCGCGCGCTGCTGGACCGGCTCCTCGACTGGGCTACCCAGCCCCGGTTCTCGCTGCGCCACCAGTGGTCGCGCGGTGACCTGGTCATCTGGGACAACACCGGCATCCTGCATCGAGCCCAGCCCTACACGGCCCTGTCTCGCCGGCTGATGCACCGCACCACCCTCGTAGGCGCGGAAGCCGTCGCCTGACCGGCCCTACCGGGGGCGCGCACGTGGAACAGACTCACTCCTCGAACCATCGTCGACCGAAGGGAACCACGCGCAGATGACCGCGGCAGCGAGCGACAGCCTGGCCGGCAAGGTCGCGATCGTCACCGGTGGTGGCTCGGGCATCGGGCGTGGCTGCGCCCTGCGCCTGGCCGCCGATGGCGCGAAGGTCGGCGTCTTCGACCTCGACCCGGGCAACGCCAAGGCGGTCGCGGACGAGATCGTCGCCGTCGGCGGCGCGGCGCACCCGGTCACCGTCGACGTGACCAGCCGCGAGCAGATCGACGCCGGCGTGGCCGAGATCAAGGCGTTGTACGGCCCCGCGACGATCCTGGTGACGTCAGCCGGCCGGGAGGGGTTCCGCCGGTTCCTGGACATCACCGCCGACCAGTGGAACGCCCTGGTCAGCGTGAACCTCACCGGGACGTTCCACTCGTGCCAGGCCGTCGTCCCCGACATGATCGAGGCGCACTGGGGCCGGATCGTGACCATCTCGTCGTCGTCGGCGCAGGGCGGCCAGCCGTTCATGACGCACTACTCGGCGTCCAAGGGCGGGGTCATCACGTTCACCAAGTCGCTGGCCCTGGAACTCGGCGAGTTCGGCATCACCGTGAACACGATCCCGCCCGGCTTCATCATCACCCCGATGACCGAGCGGAACGCCGAGAAGGGCCGCCTCGGCCCCGGCGGCCTCGACGCCGTCATCGCCCGCACCCCGGTCCGCCGCGGCGGCCAGTCCGAGGACATCGCCGCCGCCTGCGCGTTCCTCTGCCGCGACGAGGCCAGCTACGTCACCGGCCAGATCATCGGCGTCAACGGCGGCCGCACCACCACCTCCACCGTCTTCTAGGAGGACTTCGTCGGGCCGCGACGGTCGGCCCGGTGCCTTGATCGCCGTTTTGGCCCTCCCGTGGCTACCAATCAGGCCTGGTTACGACCACTAAAGGGTCGAATCGGCGATCAAGGCGGGAGCCGATATCGGACCGTCGCTGCGCCTACGCGGGTTCGTCGGCCAGTCGTGGCTGGAGGGGGCCGTCTGGCTCGGGGCTGGGTCGCCTGGACGGGCGGCGGGTCGCGGCGACGGCGAGGGCCGCCGCGGTGACGACCAGCGTCAGGTACCCGTAGGTGATGTGCACCAGGCTGACGTGGCTGGTCAGCCTGCTGGTGATCAGGCCGGGGACGGCCGCGCCGCAGTAGGAGATCAGGAAGATGGTGGACAGGACGCCGGCCCGCTCGTCGGGGTGGGTCCTGGACAGCACACCGCGCATGCTGCCGGAGGCCGCTGCTCCCTGCCCGATGCCGGCGGCGAAGCTGGCGACCAGGAACGGGGCGATCGTCCCGACGCTCACCGCCGCCGTGACGAGGACGGCGCCCGTGACGAAGACGCCGAGCCCGATGCGCACGGCGGTGCCGGCGGAAAGCCGGCCGGTCAACGAGCCGCCGATGGGAGAGAGCACCGACAGCGACGCGAACACCACCGCGACGACGAAGGTGTTCTCGGTGCCGAGCCGGTCCGAGGTCAGCGCGGGCGCGAAGGCCTGGAAGAAGCCGCCCAGCGACCAGGTCGCGACCGCCACCGCGCCGGCGACGAACACCGGGCGGCCGGCCCCGGCGGGCACCAGGACGCGGGGCCGCAGCGTCCGGACCGCCGCGGCCGGTCTGCGCTCGGCGACGCTTTCAGGGCAGGCGACGAGCAACAGGGCGCCGAGGCCGAGCGCGCAGACCATGATCACGAAGATGAGCAGCCGAGGCGCCGGGCCGTACTCCACGAGCGCGCCGGAGATGATGGCCCCGAGCGGGACCGCGACGGGTGGGACGACGCTGGTGATCAGCCCCGGCAGCCAGCGCGGCCGGTCGGGCGCGATGTCGACGACATAGGAGCCGAGCGCGCTCGACGCGATTCCGCAGGCCAGCCCCTGCAGGACGCGGCCGCAGACCAGGGTCGGCAGCGTGGCGACATGCATCAGCACCAGGCTGCCCGCGAGCGAGCTCAGCAGCGCGGCGATGCCGACCGGGCGTCGGCCGAGGTGGTCGGACAGCCGGCCCAGCAGAAGCAGCGAGAGCGCCGTCGTGACGAAGTAGATGACCGTCGTGAGGGCCAGTCCGCCGCTGGAGATTCCGTTCTCCAGCCGGTACGTGTTGTAGAGCGGGATCGGCGCGCCCGAGGACAGGAACGTCAGGACGAGCGTCGCCGATCCGACGGCGAACGCGGCCGTCTGGGGCAGGCGCCTGCGGGGCCACGCGGGACCTGGCCGACGTCCACCCCGCGGGGAGCCCACTCGCATGACGAGCATCGCACCAGCCGGTGGTGCTCGCGGGCGGTGCCTGGTGTTCCAGCTAACGCCCAGTGCCTCGGCAAACAGGCCGTCGCGCCGCCGACGCCGTGGCCCGGGCGGTCGCTACGGGCGGTCGAGGCCCCGGGCGATGGTGTCGAAGCGGCGGCTGGCCTCTTCCTCGTCGTCCGGGGTGCGCGTGTCCTGGCGGACGACATCGGCGATGCACAGGTAGCAGGCGACGGCCGCGACGACGGCGTACGCGAGCCAGATCGGGTTCTTCCCGTGGGCGATGACCGAGTACACCGGCAGCACGGTCAGCGCGCAGAAGAAGGCGCTCACGACGGCCGCCGTGACCCGGGTGACCGGGTGCTTGCGCCAGTGGGGTGTCCGGCGGACTGGCCAGGCCTCGACGGGGTCGGCCTCGGCTGTGCCGGTCGCCGGCGCCTGACTGGCGGAAAGCTCGGTCATGGCGGAGACGGACGGCTGAGGGTCGGTCACGAGGTCACCTCGTCTTCGGTCCTATGGTGAATGAGTAACGAGATCAACACTACCCGTAATCCAAGCGCCTCGGTACCTCCCTGCGGGTATCTGATGGAAGTCTTTACCCCCAGCCGCGAGCCACCGAGTCGACGTCGCGACGGCGACAGTCGCCGGGTCTCGCGTCCGAGCCCGCCAAGCGTGTTCGCCCTGCTCAACGCACTCCTCGCGATCTAGGTTCCCACCGGTCGCCAACCGGGATAGGCCCGGAATCCGCGAACATGATCGCCGTCTGAGCCCTCGAATGGTTGCGAGAAGGCTCGATTCACGACCACCTGAGGGCGAAAACGGCGATCATCCCGTCGGGCCGAGCCCGCGGCCACGAAGGAGGACGAGGGCTAGCGCGGGGGAGGCGGGGCCAGGGTTGGGCAGCGGTCGCGGAGGAACTCGTGGGGGTAGCCCAGGCGGACATCGGTGGCGGTGTCGAGGTGGGTTAGCTGGTCGGCCGAAAGGGTCAGGCGGGCCGCGGCGAGGCTGTCGGCGAGCTGTTTCACGCTGCTGACGCCGAGCGTCGGGAGCAGGCCGTGGGCCATCACCCAGGCGATCGCGACCGAGGCCGGCGTCGCCTCCAGTTCGTCGGCCACCTGGCCGAGCGCCTCGACCGCCCGGGCCTGCGCCGCCGGCACCGACGCGTTCGCGGGGGCGGCCTTGACGAGCCGGCCGCGGCCGAGCGGGCTCCACGCGGCGACGGCCAGGCCGAACGTGTCGGCCATCGGGAGCATCTCGCGGTCCGCGGTCCGCGCCAGCAGCGAGTACTCGACCTGAACCGCCGCGACCGGAGACCAGCCACGCAGCGACGTGAGTGTCGCCGCCTGCGCGATCACCCAGGCCGGCATGTTGGACAGGCCGATCGCGAGCACCTTCCCGGCGTGGACCAGATCGTCCAGGGCACGCAGCGTCTCCTCGACCGGGGTGTTGCGGTCCCACGCGTGCACCCAGAGCACGTCCAGGTAATCGGTCCCGAGCCGGCGCAGCGACCGCTCGACGCTTCCGCGGATCGTCTTGCGGCTGGAGCCGCCCGAGTTCGGGTCGGCCAGGTTCGTCGGCAGGGTGAACTTGGACGCCACCACGAGGTCGTCCCGCTCGGCGGCGACGAGCCGGCCGACGATCTCCTCGCTCTCGCCGGCGGCGTAGTTGTTCGCCGTGTCGACGAAGGTCCCGCCGGCTTCCCGGAAGGCGGCGTAGATCTCCCGGCAGACCGACTCGTCGGACCCCCAGCCGGCGCGGGTGCCGAACGTCATCGTGCCCAACGCGAGCTCCGAGACCCGGATGCCGGACCGCCCGAGCACCCGCTGCCGCAGCGTCGTCGCGTCGCCGTGCACCCAGGCCGGCGGCGGGACCACCGGCAGCCCCCGCGGCGCGGCCGGGGACGAAGCGTCAGGCGTCATCGTCGGCCACCCAGTTGACGAACCGGTGCAGCGGATACATGCCGTCGTGCGGGTTGCCCATCGTGCCGGTCATCGCGCTGCCGAGCCTGACGACCCGTTGCACCCCGGCGGTCGCCAGCAGGTCGCGGATCTCGGCCTTGCGCTCGGGCGGGTACACGCCGACGGTCTGCGTCGCCACGTTGGCGAAGTGCGTCGCCTCGACCAGCGACCCGACCGGCACGACGTTGACGGTCTTGTTCGTCGGATGGAAGTCGACCGGCTCGGGGGAGCGGACGACGAGGCCCGAGCCGTCGTACTCGCCCCAGATCCGGTAGTCCGGCTCCAGGAAGCGCATGCCCTCGACGGCCTCACGGATGTCCGACGGCGTGGCCGGGCCGACGGCGGAGGCGAACTCGCGGTCGACGTTCAGCCGGTCGCGCAGCAGCGCGCAGAACTGGTCGAGCCGCTCCATCTCCGCGTCGTCGTCGACGTCGGCCTCGACGGCGATGTGCCGGGCGGCGAGGCAGGCGTCCTGGTTGAAGACGGTCGCGTCGAGCGCCGCGAGCTCCGCGACCTCGCGCATCGTGTCCGGCGAGGCCAGCGCCTCCCGTCCGATGATCGCCATCGAGACCTTCGGGTCGAAGGCGACCAGGTGGAACCCAGGCCCGGTGTACTTGATGACGTTGTTGATCGCCGCGCCGCCACCCCAGCCGATGATCTTGTCGAAGTACTGGGCCCGGTAGAGGACGTTCTCGACCTTCGCGTCGCCGCCCTTCCAGTAGACGGCGGACATCGAGCGCAGCACCGGGTGGTCCGGGTCGATGTCGGCCATCGTGCGCAGCACGGCGACGGTGGTGAACGGGTCGGCCGACGGCAGCTTGAACACGTTGATGGCCTTGACGAGCGCGGCGTCGGCGATCGAGGTCATCGCGCCCGACGGTGAGTTCCCGGCCAGCATGTGCACCAGCCGTGGCGGGAACGCGCGAATCCGGGTCCGCCGGCCGGTCGGGTCGGTGTGCTCCACCCAGCCGTCGAGGACCCGGACGTCACGGAAGGTCTTCTCCAGGCGGAACCCCATCGACTGGCGGGTGAGGAACTGCCCGGGCCGGTGGAACGTGTTCTCGATCATGCGTCGCGGCATCTGGCTGACCTGCGCGGTCAGTTCCAGCGACTCCTGCAGGTACGGGTTCTTCGCCAGGTCCAGATGCGCGGCGACCTCGACCAGGTAGTCGATGATGTCGGTGAGCGGGACGTCGAAGGCGGGGCCCTGCTCGGTGCGAGGCGTGATCAGCTCGTTGAAGTGGATCCGCGGTGTCACGAACGGCACGCCGAAGTCGCGCGAGGCGTACTCGACGTCCTCGCCCCAGACGACCTTGCCGCGCACGACGTGCGGCACCTTCAGCTTCGCGGGCGTCGGCGAGCCGGACGGCGCGAGGCCCGGCGACGGCACGAGGCCCTGCGGCGGCCTGGGGCCCTGCGATGGTGTGGTCTCGGTGACGGTCATCTGCCGCTCCCTCAGCTCTCGATGAAGCCGCGGACGTAGGCGTCCATGGTGCCGGCACAGGTGATCTTGTCGCCGTCTGGCAGGTCCTTGTAGCGGGTGATGTCCTCCAGCACGGTCGGACCCTCCTTGCCGCAGGGGCAGCGGCCGAACTCGGCGAGGATCCTGTCACCGGAGATGGTCGCGCCCCACCGGCCGTCGACGGAGAAGTCGAAGAAGGCCGCCCGGCCCTCGACCTGGCCGTCGGACAGCGGCGCGAGCGCCTCGCCGTTCCTGTCGAGCACGAGCAGCGTCAGGCCGGCCGGCACGTGGTAGCGCCCGGAGAGGCACTTCACGCTGCGCAGGTTGACCTCCTGCATGGCGTAGTAGTGCAGGAAACGGCTCGGCTGGATGTTGAGCAGCTCGAAGATGCGCTCGCGGTAGTCCGGCGGCAGCGTCATCCCCTTCAGACCGCCCGCGACCTGCAGGCCGTTCAGCCCGGTGATGTCGCCGGGCTTGACGCCCTTCTCCCGCAGGATCTCGTTCAGCCGGTACAGCAGGACGAACATCGAGTTGAAGAAGATGTTCTCGTCCCGGTGCGCGATGATCTGGTCCGCGAGGAAGTGCAGGCGGGCCTCGACGTCGGCCTGGCGGGCGGCACCCTCCGCGTCGAAGGCGGCGACCTCGTCCGGCGAGGCGGTCCCGTCGGCGATCGCGCGGCGCATCGCCCCGAGGCGGGCCATGTATCTGTGGTGGTCCGTGACGGGCTTGGACTCCGGCAGCGGGAACGCGTCGTCCTTGCGGTAGTTCGCCAGGAACACGTCGCGGATGTAGATCGCGGAGCTGATGCCCGTGTCCGGCCCGACCGGGCAGACGTGCCACTCCCGCGAGGGTGGCAGGCCCAGCCAGGTCAGCGAGTCCAGCAGGTTCTGGCCGGAGGCCTCGCGGTCGGCGCGCGTCTTGTTGAGGAACGACGCCTTGCCCGAGGTCCCGGACGACGACGAGACCAGGTGGCCGTGCTCCTCAAGGCGGGCGATCCAGCCGTCGAGATCCTCGACGCCCGCCACGTCCACGTCGGCGACGCGGTAGGTCGAGACCGAGTCGAGCCAGCGGTTCAGCTGCTTCCAGCGGCCCTTGGCGACGATCGTCTCCGGGTAGCTCTTGTAGGTCGTGTGCGGAAAGAGCAGCGGGACCAGGTCCTCGGCGGAGCGGATCTCCTCGACGCCCTCGGCCTTGGCCCGCTGGGCGAGCACCGGTACCTGGTGGCGGCGCTCCTGGAAGCGGGCGTCGAGCGCCTCCACGATGGCCGGCGCGAGGCCGGCCGACTGGCTGCTGGTCGTCACGGACATGACGCCCCTCTTCTGCGCTGTCGATGCGGGGGACTCCCGGGCCGCCCTGAGGGCCGCGTCTCGCGCCCAGCGGGCGCCACGGTCGAGCGGCGCCGGGTTACTGCACTGGTGAGTCTAGTTTTAACTGGACTCGGCCGTCTAGTTTTCGCGGAGACCTGTCAGACTGAGCGCCATGACCACGCCGCCCGGCACCCGGCCGCGCCCACCGCGCCGCGGCGGCCGGCCCACCCGCGAACAGGCGGCCCAGCTCGACCGGGACGTCCGCGAGCACGCGCTGCGGCTCTTCCTGGAGCACGGCTACGAGGGCACGTCGATGGACGCGATCGCGCAGGCCGCCGGGACGACGAAGGCGTCCCTCTACGCCCGGTTCCCCAGCAAGGACGCCGTCTTCACCTCGGTGTTCGGCTGGGCGATGGGCCGGACGGACTGGCCGGCGCCGGACCCGGCGCCACCGGCCGAGACGGACGACCTTGCCGGCGCGCTCACCGCGATCGCCCAGGCCGCCGTGCGCCGGGCGCTGGACCCGTCGATGGTGCGGATGAGCCGGATCGCGATCGCGCAGGCTGACCGGTTCCCCGACCTGGCCCGCCGCATCCAGACCACCTCCGGCGGTGGCTCGCCGCGCCAGCGTCAGGTGGCCGACCTGCTGCGCCGGCACGCGGCGACCGGTGCCATCGCGCTTACCGATGACCCCGACGTGCTCGCCGACCTGTTCGTCGGCATGGTCTCCAGCGCGCCGGCCAGGCTCGCGTCCTTCGGCATCCGGCCCGACCCGGTCGAGGCCGAGGCGCGCATCCAGGCCGCGGTCCGGCTCTTCGTCGGCGCCCTGCGCCCGTGACGGCGCGCCCTGGTTGAGGTGGAGCCGGCCCTCAGTACTTGAGCGACAGGATGGTGCGGCTGGGCGCCTCGGCCGGGACCGTCAGCCCGAGGACGACGGCGAGCTCTGGGTTGGCCGCGTCGCGTACCGGGGCGAGCGGCGCCAGCCGCGCGCGGACCGCCGGGTCCCGGGTGGCGCCGCCGCTGAGCACCAGACCGTTGATCTTCGCCCAGTCCAGGTCGTTGCGCGCCAGCATCGCCGTGGCGCGCTCGATCGCCGGAGCGAGGACGGGCTCGACCAGCTCGCCCAGCTGCGCCGGCGTGAGGCTGAGCTCCAGCAGGAGGTCGGGCAGGAAGACGTCCGCCGACCGCTGCTCGGCCAGCTGCTCCCGGAGCATCCGGGCGGCGTCGCGCAGGTAGCTGGCGCGGCGCCGCCCGGCCTCGCCGTCGCCGTCGTCGATCTGGTAGAGCTCGCGCAGCCGGGTGACGATCGCCGTGTCGATGGAGTGGCCGCCCGCCTGGTCGTCGCCGACCTGGTCGAGCACGGCGGCCACCCCACGGTTGGCCGTCACGAGGGCCGCGTCGAAGGTTCCGCCGCCGACGTCGATCACGGCCCAGGTGCCGTCCTCGGGCCGCGGGCCGAGGACGGACCGGGAGGCGGCCGCGGCCTCGTCGACGATCGTGATGGTGTCGGGGGCGAAGCCGGCGTTCTCACCGGCCTCCAGCAGCGCGGCGTGCTGGTCGGGCGTGAAGGTGACCGGCGCCGAGAGGACGAGCCGGTCGAACCCACGCCCGGCCTGACGGCGGGCCAGCCGGGCCGCGTGCAGCAGCGGCTGGCTGACGGCCTCGACCGCCGCGAACGGGTGGCCGCCCAGCATCCGGGGCTCGCGCTGGCCGAGGTCGCGCTTGATGTCGCCCCAGCACCAGTCGGGCCGGCTGACCCGGCGGGCCTGGGCCGCCTCACCGACCAGCCAGCGCCCGTCGGACGCGCGGGCGACCGTCGTGGGGAACCAGGCCAGCTGGGTCGCCGGGACCCGGACGAGCACCGGGTCGGCGCTGTCCGCCGTCGTGTAGGCGGCCTTCGTCCAGGTGGTCCCCAGATCGACGGCTAAGAGCCACTCGCGCGCCATTCTTGGCCTTGTCCTCCCGGGAGGTCCGTCCCGTTCGAGGAACGGCATCGAGCGCGGGGCAACGCGGCGGTGGCGAGGGCGCGCACCCGTGTGCCCCTGCCGACGCTGGGCCCGGTGTGGGAAGCGACGGCAGTGTGGTCATGACTACCACATGGCACGGCCTGGCTCGGCGTGTCCTACAGCGCAGCGTGACGAGACCACCCGTTCGGGGCGGCGTCCGGCGCATCGCGGGCACGTCGCGCGGGGATTGGATAACGTATCCAATGTCGGACCGGTCGTGGCGGCGCCAAGCGCGTCGCTCCAGGCGCGCCGGTTCCGACGCCGACGCTGACGAACCGCCGATGACCAGCGAGGTGCCGCCCATGCCCGACGAGACCGCCCCCCGGCCGTCCGCGACCGCTCCGCTCGCTGGGGTACGCATCGTCGACGTGTCGATGCTGGGACCCGGCGCGTTGACGACCCACCTGGCCGACCTGGGCGCGGACGTCATCAAGGTGGAGCCGCCGGGCGGCGAGTACGTCCGCAAGATGGTGTGGCCGTTCATCGAGGGCGTCTCCCTGCTGCACTGGCACATCTCCCGCGGCAAGCGCTCGGTCGAGCTGGACCTGCGCACCGAGGCCGGCCTCGAGGTCTTCCGCGACCTGGTCCGCGGCGCCGACGCCGTCGTCGAGGCGATGCGCCCGGGCGCCCTCGACCGGCGGGGGCTGGGCTTCGCGGCGCTCAGCGAGCTCAACCCGAGGCTCGTCATGTGCTCGATCTCCGGCTACGGCGCGAGCGGCCCGTACCGGGACCTGCCGAGCCACGGCATCGCCTACGACACCTGGGCCGGCGTAGTGACGCCCGCCGTCGACGCGAACGGCTTCACCTACCTGCCGGAGCACGCCTCGATCGGCATCCATGCCGGCCCGCTCTACGGCGCGCTCGGGCTCGTCGCCGCGATCCTCGCGGCCCGCGAGACCGGCCGGGGCAGCCACGTCGAGGTCGGTCAGGCGGACGCCGCCGCGGCGATGGACTGGCTGCGCAGCGAGACCTACCGGGCGTACGAGCGGCCCGAGGACGAGGTCACCGGCAACCCGGTGGACGACTACGAGCGGCGGACCCCGGGCACCGGCGGCATGGAGGACGGCGTCCGCTACCAGGTCTACCGGTCCGCCGACGGCCACGTCCTGTTCATGGCCTCGGAGCGGAAGTTCTGGAAGAACTTCTGCGCCGGCGTCGGCCGGATGGACCTCTACGACCGGCGCCCCGGCGCCGAGTTCGCCGACCACGCCCGCGGCGACCTGGCGACCCGCGCCGAGCTCACCGAGATCTTCGCGACGAGGACGACCGCCGAGTGGATCCGGTTCGCCGGCGAGCACGACACCACGATCGCGCCGGTCAACACCCCGAAGTCGATCGTCGAGGACCCGCAGTTCGCCGATCGGCTGCCCTGGCTGCCGGCCGAGACCTTCGGTATCGACGAGCTGCCGTTCCCGGTGCGGTTCGACGGGAGCAACCCCCGGCCGCGCGGCCGGGCGCCGAAGCCGGGAGAGCACGCGGCCGAGATCCTCGCCGGGGTTCTCGGCTATGACGAGGCGAAGGTCGCCGAGCTGCGCGCGGCCGGCGCGTTCGGCCGGGCCTGAGTGCGACGGACTCCACGCGGCCGTGGTCCGGCGTTTGGGGGCACCCAACGGTGCATCATGATATTTTATACAATCTAGTAGCTGAACGTAGCCGTACCTGCGTGCGGTGGCCCGACGCGGTCGCGTCAGGCAGTCGAAGTGCGAACTCAGTCTGCGAAGTCATGGAACGAAACCGAGGTGCTGGGCATGGGGCTGCTCGACGGCAAGGTCGCGATCGTCACCGGAGCCGGGCACGGCATCGGCCGGGGCCACGCCCTCGAACTGGCGAAGCAGGGCGCGAAGGTCGTCGTGAACGACCTGGGCGGCACGCTGCGCGGTGAGGGCCAGGGCCGCGCCGCCGACGAGACCGTCGCGCTCATCGAGAAGCGCGGCGGCATCGCGGTCGCCGACTACGCCGACGTCGGCGACTTCGACCAGTGCGGTGAGCTGATCGGCCGCGCGGTGGACGTGTTCGGCAAGCTCGACGTCCTGGTGAACAACGCCGGCATCGTGCGCGACTCGGTGATCTGGAACATGCCGCCGGAGGACTTCGACGCGGTCATCCGGGTCCACCTGCGCGGCACCTGGGCCACCTGCCAGCACGCGGCCAAGTACTGGCGCGCCGCGGCCAAGGCCAAGGGCGGCCCGGTCGGCGGCCGGATCATCAACACGACCTCCGGGGCGGGCCTCGGGGGCAACTTCGGCCAGTCGAGCTACGCCGCGGCCAAGGCGGCGATCGTCGCCGTCACCCAGACGCTCGCGCTGGAGCTGCTGCGCTCCGGCGTGACGGTGAACGCGGTGGGCCCGTCCGGCCTCACCCGGATCACCGCCACGATCCCGGGCATGGGCGAGGCGTTCGAGCCGGACGAGGTCGCCGAGGGCGAGTACCACCCCATGGACCCCGCGAACAGCTCCCCGCTGGTCGCGTGGCTCGCCAGCGACGAGGCCGACCACGTGACCGGCCAGGTCATCCGGGTGATCGAGGACAGGATCATCTGGATGCGCGGCTGGACCGAGCGCAAGGTCATCTCGGCGGGCGGCAAGCGCTGGGACCCGACCAAGCTTGGCGAGGTGCTGGCGCAGGACGTCTTCGAGACCCGCGGCCCCGGGATGCGCTTCCCTCCCTCCTGACAGCCGCGGATCACGACAGCCGCTGGTCGTGACAGCCGCAGGTCGTGACCGACGGTCGTGGGAGCTGACGGTTGTGGCGGCTGGCGGTCCCGATGGACGACAGTCCTGACAGGTGACGGTCCGGACGAGCGAGAGCCGGCCGGCGACCCGGAGAAGAGGCCCGACGATGGCGGTAGATCTCGCCGCGTTACTGAAGCCGGCGCACACCGTCCTGCTCACGCAGGAGTGCCAGAACGGCGTCATCGGCACGCCCAGCTCGCTGCCCATCCTCGCCGAGGTGGCCCGCGAGTCGGGAATGATCGCCAACGTGGCCCGGCTGGCCGCCGGCGCCCGGGCCGCGGGCGTCGGCGTGCTGCACGCGATCGCGGCGCGCCGGCCGGACGGCCGCGGTTCCAGCACCAACGCCCGGCTCTTCCTCGGCACCGACAAGGCGCCGGTCAAGCAGCTGCTCGGCACGCCGGCGGTCGAGGTCCTCGACGAGATCGGCCGGGAGCCCTCCGACCTGGTCTCGGTCCGGCTGCATGGCGTCTCGCCGATCGCCGGGACGGATGTCGACGCGCTGTTGACCAACCTGGGCGCGAGGACGGTGGTGATCGTCGGGGTGTCGTCGAACGTCGCCGTCCCGGCGGCCGTGTTCGACGCGGTGAACCTGGGCTACCAGGTCGTGGTCGTCCGGGACGCGATCGCCGGCGTGCCCACCGAGTACACCGATCTGGTGCTGCGCAACTCGCTGGCGCTGTGCGCCACGATCGTGGGCACCGACGACGTTCTCGCCGCCTGGGAGAAGTCCTCCGCAGACTGACGGCCAGTCGGTAGCGTGGGTCCAGATTGTTCGCATCCCGTGCGCGGTCACCGGCGAAACCTAATGTTGACGTCGGTGTCAAATCCATCTAGCGTGGGAGGGCCGCGGGCCCCGTGGTGAACAACCGACGACGGGAGGACGACATGACAGCCCTGAAGGCCGGCGCCCGGCTGAAGGACGAGGCGACTGGCGTGGAGGCGGTCGTCGTCCGGGTCACCGCGGAGTCAAGCCTCGAACTGCGCCCGGGCGGCCCGGCCGCGCTGGGCAAGCGCTACACCTGCGCCGTGTGCGAGGCCCAGGTCCTCGTCGCCAAGGCCGGTGCCGCCGAGCCCGTCTGCCACGGCGAGCCGATGTCTCTCGCCCAGGCCAAGCCGCTTCCGTCCTCGGACTGAAACGACGGACTGAAACGACGGTCGCCCGAAAACGGGCGCCGAGCGGCTGGAAGCGCTCAGCGCCCGTTCGGGTCGACTGCTGGATCCTCCAGCTGGAGAGCGTTCAGGCAAAGACGGACGAGTTGTTCGACCCCGTCGTCGAAATCAAACTCGAACAGCTTCTGCACAAACCACATCTCGGCGAAGCGGTTCATCATCGCGCTCATCGCCGCCAGCGCCACCTCGGGGATGATGCTCGGGTCGGCCCAGCCCTGCTGTTGCATCCGGCGCACGGCCTTGGCGGCGCGGATACGGTCGGCCTCCTGGTATTCGAACCGGATACTGGTCAGTTCCGGGTCGTATCGCGAGACCATCTCGATGACGCCGATGATCCGGGCCTCGTCCCGGTAGCTGGCCAGGAACTGCGTGGCCACGTGCCGGATCGTCGCGGCCGGCGTCCTGGCGGAGGGCCCGTTGAACACCGAGGTGTACATCGGCTGCTGGAGAAGGTCGCCCACTGCCATGGCGACCTCGCGGAAGATCTGTTCCTTCGAGTCGAAGTAATGGTAGAACGACCCGTGTGACAGCCCGGCGTGCTCGGCGATGTCGGAGATCCGGGCGTCCAGGAAACCGTCCTCCTCGAAGACGGCCTTCGCGGCCTGCACCAGCCGCGCTCTGGTAGCGGCGCCCTTGCGGGAACGCGGCCCGCTCGCCTTGTCTCGCCCCTCCGACCGGGCGCCGGGCACCGGCGCGGGCGGGGACACATTATCCGTGGACGCCACGGCAGCCTTCCACGAATGGTCCTCCGATCGACACCGATGTTTACCGGTAAGTCTACCGGTGGATTGTCATTGACGTCGACGTTAAAATTGGCAAAGCGTGTCGGGTACCAGAGCCCGCGGCACCAGGCCGATCTTGCCTCAAGTGTTACAGGGCCCCTCGGCCGGCCGCGGACCCGGCCCGAGCGCGGCCCGCCACCGGCCTCGCCACGCGGTGTCATCGTGGTCCCGCGCCGTGGTCGGCCTTCCGCATCGGCGTCACCTGGCTCAGGGAGATCGATATGTCGCTGTTCGACGCGTTCCGGCTCGACGGCAAGCGAGTGTTAGTAGTGGGTGGGGCGACCGGCATGGGCGCCGCCGCCGCCGAGGTCGCGCTGGGCCTCGGTGCCGAGGTGACCGTCCTGGACATCGCGGAGATCACCACGGTCGGCGCCAAGGCCGTCCACGTCGACCTGCGCGACACGGCGTCCATCGACGCGGCGCTCGCGGCCGCCGGGGCGCCGTTCCACGTGGTGCTGTGCGCCGCCGGCGTCGCCGACGGGACCGAGGGCATCGAGAAGACCAACTTCCTCGGCCACAAGTACCTGTTGGAGCGGCTGCTCGCCGCGGACGCGCTGCCGCGTGGCTCGGCCATCGGCTTCATCTCGTCGGCCGCCGGGCTCGGCTGGGAGAAGAACCTGGACGACCTGAAGGTCTACCTCGCGATCGAGGACGTCGCCGAGGCCTCGGCGTGGGCGATCGAGCGCAAGCGGGCCGACTACGTCTGGAGCAAGCAGTCGATCTGTGCGTACGTGGCCACCCAGGCCATGCCGCTGCTGGCTCGTGGCATCCGGATCAACGCGATCTGCCCCGGGCCCACGGACACCCCGCTCGCGCGGGCGAATGCCGAGACCTGGCTCGGCTTCGGCGCCGGCTACCGCGCCGAGGTCGGCATCGAGGCGGCGACCCCGCTGGAGCAGGGCTACCCGCTGGTGTTCCTGTGCTCGGACGCCGCCGCCGGGATCAGCGGCATCACCCTGATCACCGACGCCGGCCACTTCGCCGCCGGCAACACCGGGGTCTGGCCGGCGGACACCGGCGCGGTCCACTACCTGCTGGGCAAGTTTTGAGCGAGCCAGGCGAGGTTCTCGACGGCGTTCCCGGGCCGGGCGCCGTTCCGTCGCTCGAGATCGAGACGGTCGACGTGCCGGGCATCCCCAACGCCCGCCAGGTCCGCCACAGCGCGCGGGACGGACACGCCCTCGGCCCGATCATGATGGCGACGCGCAGGGTCGGCGACGAGCTGCGCGGCTCCTGCCCGGTCTCGCCCGGAATGTGCGTGCCGGGGACGGGCACCGTCCAGCTCGCCCCGCTCGTGGTCTGGACCGATGTCATCGGCGGTCGGCTGGCGGTCGGCGAGCTCGCGCCGCGGGTGCCGGTCACCCTCGACCTGGACGTGCAGCTCACCGTCCCGCCCCGGCCGACCAGCCAGATCAACGCGACCGGGCGGGTGATCAAGACCGGGCGTTCCGTCGTCGTCCTCGGCGTGGAGTTCACCGACGACGCGGGTGAGCTCCTCGGCGTGGGAGCGGCCGCTTTCATGGCGGCGGGTGATCCGTCGCTCGTGATGCCGCCGATCGTCTGGGAGGACCCGGACGAGGCCCCGCCGCGCCCGCCGCTGCTGACGAGCCTCGCCGAGCACGTCGGCTGCGAGCTCAGGGAGCCCGGTGTCGCGGCCGTCTACCGGACCGTGCACGGACTGAACTCGTCGAACACCGTCAACGGCGGGCTGATCGCGCTCGCGGTCGAGCAGGCTGCACTGTCGCTGAACCCGGGCGTGCCGCTGGCATCAATCACGTTGCGTTATCTGCGGCCGGTCCGAATCGGGCCGGCCGTGGCGACGGCGACGGCCCACGGCGGGATGACGACGGTCGAGGTCCGGGACGCGGGCGCCGACGGAAGGCATGCCGTCCGGGCGGTCACGAGAAGTTTCTAGCCGGCCCACCGGGCCCGAAAGAACGGTTGGTGAACGCCCACTCAGGTGTCGGGGAGCTCGGAAGCCCCGACACCTGAGCTGGGCATATCCGGGAGGCCGCCGAGGATCCGCCTGCCGGCGTCGCGGCTTGTCGACGCCTCGGCCTGCCGGCTACAGGCGGTAGAGCTTGCGGGCGTTCTCGCCCAGAATCTTGGCGCGGACCTCCGGCGAGAGCGTCGCCATCTTCTCCTCGACTGTCTCCAGCGGGTGCGGGTAGAGGCAGGTCGGGTGCGGGAAGTCGGTCTCGAACAGGATCCGGTCCGCGCCGACGGCCTCGACGAGTGCCGGCAGCTTGCCCTGGTTCTTCTCGAACCAGAACGTCGCGTAGATGTTGCTCCTGAAGTACTCCGAGGGCAGCTTCTTCATCGCGGCCAGCTCGCGGGGGGCGTTCTCGTTCATCTCGTAGTCAAGCGTCTCGAGAATAAAAGGAATCCAGCCGACACCGCTTTCGACCGAAACCGTCTGAAGCTCCGGGTAGCGGTCGAAAATGCCGGAGAGAATCAGGTTCGTCACGACGCGGGCATTGCCGATGAACAGCAGGGTGCCGCCGATGGCGAGCCGGGTGTTGGCCGCGTGCGACGGCCACGGGTACTTGCCGTAGAACGTCATTCCGGTGACGGAGGCGCCGATGTGGAAATGTACCGGGAGCCTCAGCTCGGACACGGCCGCCCAGAACGGGTCCCAGGCCGGGTCCGCGAGGTCGGGGGAGCCGAGGTCCTGCGGGTCCGACGTCATGTTCACGCCGCGGGCACCGAGCGCGGCCACCCGCCTCGCCTCGGTGACGCACAGGTCGATGTCCCAGGCCGGCATCAGCGGGAGCGGCAGCAGGCGGTTGCCCGACTCCGCCTGGATCTCGGCCATGGCGTCGTTGTAGATCTCGATCGTCAGCCGGGTCAGCGCCGGGTCGTCGACGAGTCCCAGGTCCTGGCCACCGAGGCCGATCGTGCTGGGGAAGATGATCTGTGCGTCGATGCCGAGCTCGTCCAGGACGCCGATGCGGACCGCGGGGTCGTAGGCCCCGACGTGGATCTGGTCGTGCGTCCAGTGGAACAGGGCCTTGTCGGCTTCTTCCTTCGTCCCGTCGCGGCCGATCACCCCGCCCGGGCTGAACCGGCCCAGCGGGTGCCCGTCCATGACCCACGTCGGCTCGCCGTCGACGATCCGTGGCTGGGGGACCCGGTCCTTGTAGGCCGCGGGGGCGCGCTTGGTGAAAAGATCGGCTGGTTCGGCCCAGTGCGAGTCCGCGTCGACGATGAATAAGCCATTCTTTGACATAGATATCAATGTTAGATTCGTGTCATGGCGTATGCAACCGTAGACGGTTTATCGATCTCCTACGAGCTGATCGGCACGGGTGATGGCCAGGCCTGGGCGATCACGCCCGGTGGCCGTTACAGCAAGGACACGCCGGGTATCCGTGAGTTGGCGGCCGCCCTTGCCGAGGGCACCGGGGGCAAGGCGCTTATCTGGGACCGCCCCAACACGGGCGCCTCTGATGTCTGCTTCACCGGGGAGTCCGAGTCCCAGATGCAGGCCGACGCGCTCGGCGGCCTCATTCGGCGACTCGACCTGGGGCCGACCATCATCGCCGGCGGATCGGGCGGCTCGCGGGTGTCCATGCTGACCGCCGCCCGTCACCGGGACCTGTCCGCCGGCCTCGCGATCTGGTGGATCAGCGGCGGGGTGTTCGGCCTGATGAGCATCGGCGTGCACTACGGGTCGGGCTCCTTCCGCGCGGCCTGGGACGACGGCATGCCGGCGGTCGCCGCGCTGCCCGAGTGGGCCGAGGTCATCGAGCGCAACGAGGGCAACCGCCAGCGCATCCTCGACCAGGACCGGGCGACGTTCCTCGAGACCATGGAACGCTGGATGGCGGTCTACTGCGTCGACGACGAGGCGCTGGTCCCTGGCCTGTCGGACGACGAGGCGGCCAAGCTCGACCTGCCGACCCTGGTCTTCCGCAGCGGCGTGAGCGACATGCACCACCGTCGCGAGACGTCCGAGAAGATCGCCGCCGCGTTGCCGAACGCGGTCCTGCGCGAGCCACCGTGGTCGGACACCGAGTGGGCCGACCGCCACACCCCCGAGGCCGCCAAGGAAGGCCTGTTCGCTCACTGGCCGCTGCTGGCGCCCGACCTGCTCTCCTGGTGGGGCGAGAACGGCGCCTGACCGCCGCCTCCGTGGGCCGGCTCCTGCCGGGCCGGCCCACGGTGCGAGGCCACATCTGCCAAGTGAGTGGGTACTCGCCGGCCTGGACCGGCGAACGGGCGTGAGGCGGGGAGACGGATGGCGGCACCGTTGCGGGTGGGGTTCCTGGACGACCTGACGGACGGCCCGCCGAGCCCGACCGACATCGAGCAGTGGTTACGTCTGGTAGCCGACGAGTACCTCGCGGCCGGCCGGCTGGACCGGGAGGTGGAGATCGTCGCCTCGTTCGGCCTCGGGCTGCCAGCCGGCACGGCGGCGGCCGTCGAGCACGCGTTCGCCCGGCTGGACGCGGCGGACGCGCTGCTCGTCGTCGGGCCGGCTGTCGGCGACAACGCGCTCGTCGCCACCCCTCTGGCCGAGCGGTTCCACCTTCCGACGATCAACTGGGCCGGCACGGAGCGGGCCCGTGGCGCCTGGATGTTCCACCTGCAGGTCGGCTCGCACGAGGACGAGGGCGCGGTGCTCGCCCAGCACCTGGCGTCACTCGGCGCCAGCAGGGTCGGCGTCGTCCACGACCGGTCGCCCATCGGGCGGCGTTACCTGCACTACCTGACCACCGAGGCGGAACTGCACGGCGCGGTGGTGACGGCGACGGCCGGCCTGACGCCGCTGGCCGAGGACGCCACGGCGCAGGTCGCGCGGGTGCTGGCGGCCGGGCCCGACGCCCTCGTCTACCTGGGGCTCGGCCGGACGGCGACCCCGGTGGCGCGGGCGGTCGCCACGGCGGGCTTCGGCGGGCCGCGGCTGATGAACTCCGCCGGCATGTTCGGCCGCCAGCCGGAGATCGGCCGGGCCCTGGAGGGCTGGGCGTACGTCGACATCTACTCCGACGCCAACACCGCTCTGGCCGCGCTGCGCGAGCGGCTGGAGGTCCCGCCGGCCCGGGCCGCCGCCGCGGCCAAGGGCTACGACCTGGCCCGGCTCGCCGTCGAGGGCCTGGCTCGCGCCACCGAGCTGACCCGCGACGGCGTCCGCGCAGGGCTGGAGCTGATCAAGTGGCTGCCCGCGACGGAGGGCCACGACGGCACCCAGCTGGGCTTCGGCCACCGCGACCGCGGCGCGCTGCACGGCCGCTATCTCGTCCTGCGCCGCTGGCAGGACGGCGAGTCCGTCCAGGTCTAGCGCCGCGACCACCGGCGCCCGCCCGTCGCCTTGATCTCCGTTCTCGCCCGCTGGTGGCTACGAAACAGGCCCGCCGACGACCGCCGGAGGGCTGAAACGGCGATCATGGGGACGCCGGAGCGGGCGAATGGCGCCGGAGGCCGCATTGGGCGTTGGGACCGGCTCCGAGCCGTGTCAGCAGGGACCGACGCCGAGCACGGTCCAGAACAGGAACAGGAACGCCGCCACGGGGCCGCAGCGCGACTGGGACCTGCTCGGCTTCCTGGTCGGTGCGGAGCTGGCCGACGACTCGGCGTTCGGTCGGGGGCCGCTCTGGGGAGCCGACGTGCGGGCCGGCGCGGGGGAGGCCTGGGCGCGGACGGCCCCGCCCTGGTTGGCGCCCGGCCCGGCCGCGGCCGAGATCGGTTGGGCGGCCGGCGGGGGAGCGGGCGCCGTGGTGTCCGTTGGTGCCGGGAACTCGGTATCGGTCGGGGTCGGCTCGGTGGGCGTCGGCGCGGCGTCGACGGGAGCCGGGCTCGTGTCGCCCGGCTCCGGGGCCGTCGTGTCGGCCGAGCCGAGCGCGCTCGGGAAGGCGATCGGCCGTTCCGCGGACCCGCTGGCCCTGCTGCCGCCGTGCTGGCCGATCGCCGTCACCACGACACCGGCGATCAGCATGAACAGCAGCGCCAGCATCGCGACGACCACCGACCGCGATACCACCCGCGCCGGCCGGTCCGCCGGGTCGTCCTCGTCGTCCTCGTCGGCGTCCAGCGGTGCGAGACCGGCCGCGTTGCCCGGCTCGATATCGGCTAGCCCAAGGTCGGCTAGCCCGCCGTCATCGGTGTCGAATGGCTCAGCGTCGGCGGCTGGCCCGGCGGCTGGTTCGGCGTCGTCGGTGTCGGCTGGTTCGGCGGCGGCCGTCGTGGCGTCGGCCGGCTCGGGGTTGAGCGGTTCGGGGTTGAGCGGTTCGGTGTACTGAGGCTCGCTGTTCTGAAGCTCGGTGTCGAGTGGGTCGATCTTGGGTGGCTCGGCGTCGGCGACTGGCGGATCGGGAGGCTGGCTGTCGGCGGCCTCGGCGCCGTGGGTCTCGGCGGCGGCGGGCTCGCTGCCGGCGGTGCCGTCACCGGCCGACGCCGCGGCTTCCGCGGCTAATACCGGATCTTCCGAGTTCTGCATCTGACCCCGCCCAGGTGCGGTCGCACGCGGCAGTTCCGCTGCGACGGTTCGACCTGCGCGCCGATCGTCGACCCGACCACACGGCGGCGCTCGGGCCGGCCCCACCCCAGGACCGACGGCGACTACGGACCGGACAGTAACGACAAGACATGTCAAACGCCACAGATGCGCCGACCCCCCAGCACCGTTGGTGCCCTCATACCGGCTCCCTGCTACCCGGCGCATCCGTCATCGGTCGGCCCGCTGCGAACAGTGACACCCACCGCGCGGCCCAGCCTCGCTCGACTCGCCACCGCCACCCGTCCGTGATCGCGAGCACGACCCTCGGCTGGTCGTGATCAGTTCTGCGGCCAGCCGAGGGTCCAGGCATTGATCAGCCGTCGGTGAGTGATGCCGCCGACGGGCTGCGGCGGGCGCGCAGGACCGAGTCGTGGGTCGCCGCGCCATGGTGCTCGTGGGCCATGACCGGACGGGTCTCGGCGATCTCGATCGTCCAGTCGGGGCCCAGGGTGGAGGCGACCTCGGGAGCGCTCCAGGCCACCTCGGCCGGGTGCGGATCGGGCGCGGTGTGCCGGCCGCCGTGCCCGTGGCCGGCACCAGCCTGCGTGGACGAGTCAACGTCGGCGGGGGCGTGGCCGACGAGCAGGAGCGTGCCGCCCGGAGCGACGGCCGCCGCCAGGTTCGCGAACAGGGTGCGACGCGGGCCCGGTGGGACGCACAGGTAGTGGGAGACGACCAGGTCGAACGTCCCCGGCGCCGGCTCGGCCGCGAGATCAGCCCGTCGCCAGGTGATGTCGTGGCCGTGGCGGGCGGTGTGGCGCGCGGCGGCCTCCAGGGCCGCGGGTGAGAGGTCGACGGCGGTGACCTTCCAGCCGCGGTCGGCCAGCCAGCCCGCGTCCGCGCCTGTGCCCGCTCCCGCGTCGAGGGCCGTCCCGGCCGGCAGGCCCGCGATCTGCTCGACCAGCACCGGGTTGGGCCGGTCGGGGCCCGGGTGCGCCTCGGCGTGCGCCCGGTGCCGCGCGTCCCAGGCGCCCGGGCCGAAGACCAGGTCCTTGCGGTGGGCGTCGACTGCCAGTTGCGTGTCCTCGGTGACCAGGTCCATGTTGATCGCGGCACCTGCGGTCAGGCCGGCGGCGGCGGACACCAGGACCTGGGCCTGGGCGCTGGCGACGTTGCCCGCGACCCACACGCCGGGCGCGGCCGTCGCGCCCATCGGGTCGGCCTCGATCTGGGAGCCGATGACGAACTCGCCGAGCCGCAGCTCGGCGGGTGCCAGGCCCAGCGGCGCGAGCAGGTCGGCCCGGCTCACCATCCTGGACCCGACGGCGACCGCCCGGCGTGCGACGACCTCGCCGGAGCGCAACCGGATGCCGGTGAGCCGGTCGTCGGTGACCTCCAGCCCGGCGACCTCGCCGTCGACGACCCGGATCCCGCGCGCCGCGAGCTGCTCGGCCTGCTCGTCGGCGAGCGGCGGCGTGGTGTGCCGGAACAGGACGACGTCGGCGGTCAGCTGCCGCCACAGCAGGGCCTGATGGACGGCCAACGGCCCGGTGGCCAGGATGCCGATCGGCTCGTCGCGCAGCTCCCAGCCGTGGCAGTACGGGCAGTGCACCACGTCGCGCCCCCACCGGTCGGCCAGACCGGGCACGTCGGGAAGCTCGTCGACGAGGCCCGTCGCCACGAGCAGCCGGCGGGCCAGCACCGTCCGGCCGTCCGCCAGCCCGACCTTGAACCTCGGGCCACCGTCCGGCGGGAGGCCGGCGCCGTCGATCCGCGCGAGCGTGGTGACCCCCCCGGATATCACCTGGCCTCCGTAGCTGGCCACCTCGGCGCGGCCCGCCGCCAGCAGCTCTGCCGGGGGAACGCCCTCTCGACCGAGGTAGTTGTGCACGCCGTCCGCGGGGGCGTTACGGGGTGCCCCCGCGTCGACCACCAGCACCGACCGGCGTGCCCGGGCGAGCGTCAGCGCCCCCGAGAGCCCGGCCGCCCCGCCGCCGACGACCACCACGTCGTAGCTGTCGCCACCGCTCACCCGGTCGGCTGTCCGGATCGCCATGCCTGCCTCCTGTGTGCGCCGCCCGCGGCCGGTCTGTCCGTGGCCGCGGGCTCGGGTGCCTCTTCACTCGGGGGTGACAGTGCACCGGCCTGGCCGAGTTTGACAAATTCCTTTGCCAAGATGGCAAACTAGATGGCGTGGTGGACCAACGACTGGACGACGCGTCCGAGCCCGCCTTCGACGACGTGCTGGCCGCGGTGGGGCCGAGGCTGCGGGCGCTGCGGCACGAGCGCGAGGTGACCCTGCCGCAGCTGTCCCAGGCGACCGGTATCTCCGTCAGCACGCTGTCGCGGCTGGAGTCCGGGCAGCGGAAGCTCACCCTGGAGCTGTTGCTGCCGTTGGCCCGGGCCCATCAGGTCCCGCTCGACGAGCTGGTAGGGCACCCGCCGACCGCCGACCCGCGGATTCATCCGCGTCCGTTCCAGCGCAACGGCATGACGTTCATCCCGCTGACCCGCCGCCCCGGTGGCCTGCAGGCGTTCAAGATGCTCATTCCGGCCCACTGGCCGGCGAGCGAGCCTCAGCCGCAGGTCCACGAGGGTTACGAGTGGCTCTACGTGCTCTCCGGCCGACTACGGCTGCTGCTGGGCGAGCACGACCTCCTGCTCGGCGCCGGCGAGGCGGCCGAGTTCGACACCCACGTGCCGCACGCCTTCGCGAACCCGACCGCCCAGCCAACCGAGATCCTCAGCCTCTTCGGCCCACAGGGCGAACGCCTCCACCTACGCGCCCGCCCGGCGACCCGGACCGACAGCTGACCGGCTCGCTCGGCGGTCAGCCGGGAGAGTACGGAACTATCCCGCCGTTTGGCGACGGCTCCCGGCCTGATATTCAGCGGCGGCGCCACCACCAGCGGTGGCGTCGCCGCTCTGCGCGGCGCCGAGGTCAGGCCGGCGAGGCGCCGACGTAGGCCTGGTCGACGAGGGCGGTGAAGACGTCTTCGCCGGCATCACCTTCGGTGATTTCGACCCGGGTCGCGCGGACCTTGGTCCAGAACTGGTACATGTCGGGGCTGTGCATCAGGTAGGCGAGTGCTCCCCGCAACTCGTCTACCTCGATGGTCTTCGCCTCGAAGGCAACCTTCTGGAGGTTGAGGATCAGGTTGCAGTAATGATCCTTCCTCGTCTCTGGAACCCCAGGCGAAAGTGGTGGCCAGACTTCCGCCAGTTCGTTGTCGTCCAGAGCCATCTTGATGAGGTCGACGTGCAGCGCTCGCAGCGCGATCTCGCTGCTTCGGCGTTGCTCGTCAAGCGCCACATTCAGAGATTCCCGCTGGTTGGATAGGTCGCGCTGCTGCAGCACGAGCGTGAAGACGATTCCGAACAGCGCGGCTGCGGAATACACCAGCCCGACCGGAGCCATGGCTTGCCCGATCAGCGACCACCGGTTCAACGACCGATCGTCCAAGGCGGTCAGCACGACCAGCGGAACGGTCACGGAGGCGGCGACCGCCAGCGTGGCCATCGCGATCACGAGGGAGACGACGATCGGGCGACGACTGTCCCGTCCTGCCGACATGCGAACGTTCGCCCCCTGTCACCCGCACGGGATCCCTTACGCCACCGAGCAACAACGTAGTCCGTGCGGCAGCGTGATGTTGCGGAGGCGCGACGGACGTACCCGAAGGAACAGGCGTTCGCGGGTGGCCGGCAGGTCCTCTGGGCCATAGCGCGCGCCCGGACCGGCCGCGGCTGGATGCCACCAGCGACAGCCGGGCGCTCGGCGGCCCTCACCGAGCCGCCGACTTTCCAGGACCGGTCGGCCTTTCGTGGACGTCGTTGGCGGGGCGCTTTTCCGTGTTACCGTGACCTTTGTCGTTGATCCGCTCCTGGTAGGGGTGCGTCGTGTCTGAAATGCGAGCCGTCCGCAGACTGGGTCGTCCGGCTGCCGAGGAGACGACCGGCGCGACCGGTTCCCCGGATATTGTGGAACTCGCTGGCGGTGACTTTGCCGTCGTCGGGTGGGATATTACGGGAGAGATCGATCTTTCGATGCTTCCAGGCGTCCACTGCGCCCCTGGGGAGCGCGTGGTAAGAATTGACCGCTCGGTCCTCCTCGCGGCGAGAGGAGACATTCCTGATGCGTGACGAGATTCGGCCACCCGAGTGGGCTCTCCGGGAGGCCCGGCGGCTTTCGCTGGCCGAGTTCGGAGCCGAGTTCGGGAAATGGTGGGGGACGGTTGAGCGCGAGCTGGTGAAGTCCGAGTGCTGGCAGGCCTACCAGGAGCCCGAGACGCGGTCCTGGCTGGCCTACCAGCGGGGGGACCACTCCGCCGTTCCGGGGCTGCTCGAGGCCGAGGCCGCCGGCGACCAGTCGATCTACGACGCGGCGGTGCGGAACGGCACGCCGTTCGTGCGGATGCGGCTGGTCCGCTTTCCGCTGACCGAATACCTGACTTTCGAGATGTGGAACTACGTGGTGCGGGCCCGGCGGGGCGAGACGATCGAGATTGCCGTCGTGCCGGACGACGATCCGCGCCCGCTGCCCAACCACAGCTACTTCGATTTCCTGCTGTTCGACGACCGGGCGGCCCTCGTCCATGACTACGGCCGCGACGGCCTCCAGGTCGGTGGCTGGGTGACGACTTTGCCCTCCACCCTGCGACGCCTCGCCGAGACGGCGGCCAAAGCCCGCCGGACGGCCGTTCCGCTCGACATGTTTCTCGCCACGGCGGGGCAGCTCCTTCCTCCCGGTGCCCCGGGCCTCGACGACCTGGTCGCCGGGGGCCGGGGCGCGCGCGGGTAGTGGGAGCCGACCAGGGCGGAGCCGCCGACGGCCGGCTCGCCCGACGCGTAGCCCGACCGCCGACCGCTCGCTGAGGGAGGCCCAGGTCCGGGCCGGTTACTCCGTGGTGCCGAGTCGTGCGCCGGGGCGGAACGTGAGTGGGAGGCTGTGCGGGGCGCGGGTGAGGGTGTTGTGGAAGTGCACGCTCGCGCCGTCGGCCAGCCGGACGTCGTCCAGCCGGCGGGTCAGCTCCTCCAGCGCGACGCGGAGGTTCAGCCGGGCGACGGCGGAGCCCAGGCAGCGGTGCGGCCCGGCGCCGAAGGCGACGTGACGGTTGGGGGAGCGGGTGGCGTCGAACTGCTCGCCGCCCGGGAACTCGGCCGTGTCGTGGTTGGCCGACGCCCAGTACATGAGCACCTTGTCGCCCTTGGCGATCTGGCGGCCGCCGAGCTCGACGTCGCGGGTGGCGGTGCGGGCGACGGCGATGAAGGGCGAGTCGAGGCGCAACAGCTCCTCGACGGCGGTCGGGATCAGCGCGGGGTCGGCCCGCAGCTGCGCGGGGATCTCCGGCTGCGCGGCGAACCGCAGCATCATCAGGCCCAGCGCCCCGGCGGTGGTCTCCAGCCCGCCGAGGATGAGCAGCTGGATGATGCCGGTCGTCTCGCCCTCGGTCAGCGGGCGCCCCTCGTACTCGGCGGCGAGGATCGCGTCGACGACGTCGCCCTTGGGCTCGCCGGCCCGCCGGGTCGCGACGAGGTCGGTGATCCAGGCGGAGAGCCCGGCCCAGCACTCCCGTGCCTGCGGATGGTTCGGCACCGACGCGGCCGACGCCAGCAGGGAGACCTTCTCCAGGTCCTCCCGCGGCGCGTGCAGGGCGAGGTCGAAGAAGGCGATGCTGGGGAACGGCCGGGCGAAGTCGTCCATGAACTCGCAGGAGCCGCGCTCGATCATGTCGTCGAGCAGCCGGGTCACCAGCGCTCGGACCGGTGCCTCCCAGTGGGCGATCGCCCGTGGCGTCAGGTGCTGGTTGACCAGCCGCTTGTAGACGCGCTGCTCGGGCGGGTCCACCTCGACCGGGATGTTGCGGACGTGGCCTCGGCTCGGCGGGATGTTCAGGCCGTCGGTCGAGGTGAACGTCTCCCAGTCCTGCGCGACCCGCAGCACGTCCTCGTACTTCGTCACCACCCAGTAGCCGCCGTGCAGCTCGCTGTGCGCGACCGGGCAGAGCGACCGCATCCGGCTGAGTGTCTCCGGCAGCACCGGGGCGAGCTCCGGCGCGACGTGGTCGAACTCCCGCAGGCACCACTCGTCCGGCATCCGGCCGTCTGGCAGCCGGTGCTGCGGCACCGCGGCGGACACGTCCGTTAAGCCGGCGGCCGGTGTCGACGCTGTCGTGTCCATCTGCTCATCACTCCGTGTTGATCCAGACCGATTTCACGTTGAGGTAGCTCTCCAGCGAGCTCTGGCCCATCTCGCGGCCGTACCCGCTGGTCTTGTAGCCGCCGAAGGGCACGGCCGGGTCCATGTCCAGCATGGTGTTCACCCAGACGGTGCCGACCCGCAGGCCGTTCGCCATCCGGAACGCGCGGCCGACGTCGCGGGTCCACACGCCGCCGGCCAGGCCGAACGGGCTGTCGTTGGACCGGGTCGTCGCCTCTTCGAGGGTGTCGAACGGCAGGACGCAGGCGACCGGGCCGAAGATCTCCTCGCGGGCGACCCGCATGTCGTCGCGGACGTCGGCGAAGACCGTCGGCGCGACGAAGAAGCCGTCACCCAGGTCGCCGTCGGCCAGCCGCCGCCCACCCGCGGTCGTGCGGACCCCCTCGGCCTTGCCCAGGTCGAGGTAGCCGACCACCCGGTCGAGCTGGCGGGCCGAGACGACCGGGCCGATCACGGTCTCCGGGTCCAGGCTGTCGCCGACTCGCAGGCCGTCCGCGAACGTGGACATCCGCTCGACGAACTCGTCGTAGACCGGCCGTTCGACGTACACGCGGCTGCCCGCGCAGCAGATCTGCCCCGAGTTCAGGAAGACGCCCATCGCGACGCCGGGGACGGCGCGGTCGAGGTCGGCGTCGGCGAACACGACGTCCGGCGACTTGCCACCGAGCTCCACCGTGACCCGTTTGACGTTGCCGGCGGAGGCCCGGATGATCTGTTGCCCGACGGCAGTCGAACCCGTGAACGCGACCTTGTCCACGCCCGGATGCTCGGCCAGGGCCGCGCCGACGGTGGCGCCGAGGCCGGTGACGACGTTGACGACTCCGGCCGGCAGCCCGATCTCGACGAGCAGCTCACCGAGCCGGATGGCGACGAGGCTCGCCTCCTCGGAGGGCTTGAGCACCATCGTGCAGCCGGTGGCGAGCACCGGCGCGATCTTCCAGATGGCGTTGCTGATCGGCCGGTTCCACGGCACGATCGCCGCCACGACACCGACCGGCTCCTTCTGCGTGTAGGTGAAGACCGACCCGGGCAGCGAGCTCTGGATCGTCTCACCCTGGATCTTCGTCGCCCAGCCGGCGAAGTAGCGCAGCACGCTGGCTTCCCAGGAGGTACGCGCCTTCGCCCGGGGCCGGCCGATCGGGACGCCCATGTCGAGCGTCTCCAGCAGGCGCAGCTCCTCGAACTCGCGCTGGACCGCATCGGCGAAGGCCCACAGGAGGTCCTGGCGGTGGCGCGGGGTCAGCCGCGGCCAGGGCCCGCCGTCGAACGCGGCCCGGGCCGCCGCGACGGCCCGGTCGACGTCGGTCGCGTCGCCCTCGGCGAGCTCGGCGATCGTCGCGCCGGTCGACGGGTTGACGCTGGTGAACGTCCGCCCGCCGGCCGCGTCGACCCACTCGCCGCCGATCAGCAGCTTCTTGGGGCCGGTCTTCAGGAAGTCCGGGGTCGGCCGAGGGCGTGCCGTGAGGGCGGGCGTCACCCGGGTTCCTCGGCTGGCGGGGCGGTGACCTCGCTGAGCAGCTCGTAGAACAGGACGACGGGCGGCGGCTTCAGGGAGAGCGCGTCGCTGGCGGTGCCCGGCGGCCGGGACCGCATCGCGACCAGGGCGGCGTCCAGGTCGTCAGCCTCGACCTCGTAGACGGCCAGGTAGCCCTGCACGGAGTCCGGCGCCTTGATCGGGCCGGTGGCGCGCAGCCGGTAGCGGCGCGCGGCGGTGAAACCCGCGACGGCCAGCATCTCCGGGAGGTGGTCCTCGTCGTACCACTTGTTGAAGGCGGCGTCCTGCTCCGGGCTCGCCGGGCTGGACTGCACGACCATGATTCCTCTGGGCATGACGAGTCCCCTCAGTGGGCCGGCAGGGCGTCGAGCCGAACGTAACACTACAGAGCGAGTACTCGCTAGCTTGCGCGGTTGGGACGACCGGCCGGCCCACCGGGGCCATTCTGACCTGGCCCGGGGCCATAAATTAGTGAGGACTCACTTGAGAACGGCCTGTGACCACGGTTACGCTCTGTCCCGCGATCGCCGGCACTGGTCCTGGCCGGGGTCACCGCACCAGCCTTCCCCCGCCCGCCGCGGGGGTGCCGCCGGGAGGAAGAGCAGTTGTCGCAGCTTTGGCAGTTCGCCCTGATCGGATTAGCCGGCGGCGGCGCGTACGCGCTCGTCGCGCTCGGCGTCGTCGCGGTCTACCGGGGCTCGGGCGTCCTGAACTTCGCCCAGGGCGCCATCGGCATGGTCGGCAGCTACGTCTTCTGGGACCTGCACGCCGGTAGCGAGGGCGGCGCCGGCCTCTATGGCGGCACCACCAGCAGTGGCGCCGTCGCCTCGCTGCCGGTCGCGCCCGCGATGCTGATCGGCGTGGCCAGCGGCGCGGTGCTGGGGCTGCTGTTCTATCTGCTCGTGGTCCGGCTGCTGCGCAACGTCCCGGACATGGCCAAGGTGGTCGCCACGCTCGGCCTCATGCTGCTGTTGCAGAGCGCGGTCGTGAAGCGGTACGGCACCGAGTCCCACCTGCTGCCCCCGCTGTTCGGCCGGGGCAAGATCAAGATTCTGGGCGGGCTGGTCACCTACGACACCCTGGCCATCCTGGTCGTCACGATCGGGCTCGCCGTCGGGCTGTCGCTGATGTTCTCGCGGACGAAGCTCGGGATGAACGCGACCGCGCTGCGGGAGAACCCGACCGCCGCCAGCGGGATCGGCATCTCCCCGCACCCCACCGGCCTGATCACCTGGGGCGTCGGCGGCGCCATGGCCGCGTTCGCCGGCATCCTGCTGATCCCGGTCATCGGGCTGACGCCGGACGCGCTCACCCTGCTGGTGATCCCGGCGATGGCGGCGGCGCTCGTCGGTCGGTTCAACGCCGTGTGGACGACGGTCGCCATCGGGCTCGCGCTCGGTGTCGCCGAGTCGGTGATGCGTCGCTACAGCATCAACAACGGTGTCATCTCCTCCGTCCCGTTCGCCGTGATCATCGTGACCGTGGTCCTCGGCGGCGCGGCGATGCCCGGGCGGGGCGAGGCCCTGAGCGGCCGGCTGCCGCGGGCGGGCAGCGGCCGGCTGCGCCCGGTGACCGGGCTGGTCTGGGTCCTCGCCGCCGTGGCGATCCCGCTGTTCGCCGCCCCGTCCTGGTCGGCGGCGATGACCAACAGCGCGCTGTTCGGTCTGCTGGGTCTGTCCGTCGTCGTCGTCACCGGCTACGCGGGGCAGATCAGCGTCGCGTGCGCGGCGCTCGCCGGCTTCGGGTCGTTCGCCGCCGCCCGGGCCAGCAGCGACCTGCACCTGCCGTTCCTGGTCTGCCTGATCGTCGGCACCGCGGCGGCCGTGCTGCTGGGAGTCGTCTTCGGTGCTCCCGCCGTGCGGGTCCGCGGCGTCAACCTGGCGATCGTCACGCTGGGCCTGTCCCTCGCGGTCGAGAACCTGGTGCTCAGCCAGCCGAAGATGACCGGCGGCCTTGACGGGCTGCACATCCACCGCCCGAACCTGTTCGGCCTCGACCTCAGCCCGTCCGCGCATCCCGACCGGTTCGCCTACGTGTGCATCGCGGCCTTCGTCCTGTGCGGCCTGGCGGTGCTGAACCTACGTCGCGGTGAGGCCGGACGGCGGCTGCTCGCGGTGCGGGCCAACGAACGGGGCGCGGCCGCCCTCGGCGTGTCGGTGCCCGGCACCAAGCTCGGTGCCTTCGCCATCTCGGCCGGCATCGCCGGGCTCGCCGGCGCGCTGTCGGCCTTCCAGTTCCAGCTCGCGGACTTCACCGACTTCGGGGTCTTCCGGTCGATCTCGGTGCTCGCCTTCACGGTCGTCGGCGGGGTCGGCTTCGTCGCCGGCGCGGTGTTCGCCGCGACGACCGCGGTCGGCGGCGTCGTCGCGACCGCCATCTCCGACCTGCTGAGCGTCGACTCGATCGACGCGTGGCTCTCGATCGCGACCGGGCTCGTCGTGCTCGACGCGATGGTGCGCTCGCCGAGCGGCATCGTCCCGGCCCAGGCGGCGCTGAAGGACGCCGTCGTCCGGCTGGTGGCGCGCGCCGCGCGGCGCGGCCCGGCGCCGGCGGCCGGCGACGGCGGTCACGCGGGTGCCGCCGCCGCGACGGCGGGTGGTCCGGTGTCCTTCGAGCCGAGCTGCCCCGTTCCCGCCGGCGAGACGGTGCTCGTCGCCCGCGACATCCGGGTGACCTACGGGACAGCGGTCGCCGTCGACGGGGTGTCCTTCGAGCTGGCCGCCGGCCGCGTGGTCGGGGTGATCGGGCCGAACGGCGCCGGCAAGACCAGCCTCATCGACGCCGTGACGGGCTTCACCAGGACGTCCGGCGGATCCGTCGAGCTGCTCGGACGGGACATCAGCGCCCTGCGCGCACCGGCCCGCGCCCGCCACGGCCTTGGGCGCACGTTCCAGAACCTGGAGCTGTTCGACGACCTGTCGGTCCGCGAGAACGTCCTCACCGGCCTGGACGGCCGGGGCCCGCTGGCCTACGTGCGGGACCTGTTCTGGCCGCGCCGCGGGGTGCTGTCGGACGCGGCGGCCGCGGCCGTCACCCTGCTCGGGCTCGACGACGTGCTGGACACCGTGGTGGCCGACCTGCCGCAGGGCCGGCGGCGGATGGTGGCGATCGCCCGTCTGGTCGCGCAGCGGCCGGCGGCGGTGCTGCTCGACGAGCCGGCCGCGGGCCTGAACGGCTCGGAGCGACGCACGGCCAGCGAGCTGTTCCGCCTGCTCGCGCGCCAGTCCGGCGCCGCCGTGCTGCTGGTCGAGCACAACATCGACGTGGTGGCCGCGACCTGCGACCACGTGGTGGTGCTCGACTTCGGCCGGGTCATCGCGTCGGGCTCGCCGGACGAGGTGCTGTGTGACCCGGCGGTCCGCGCCGCCTATCTGGGCAAGCTCAGCGGCGAGGCGCAGGGCGAGCCAGCCGCCGAGCCGGAGCCGGCCGCCGAGACGGTCGTGGAGGCCGGCGGCCCGATCGCTCCGGTGGCGGGATAGCCGAATTGCCCAAGCTCGTTCGCGTGCGCTTCCGGCGCGACCTTGCCGCGGGGAGGAAATGGGATCGGGATCGCACCATTGGCGGCGATCCTTATCCCGTTCCCCGGCGGCCTGGGTTAGCGGCGGCGGCGGGTCGGCTCAAGGGTCGGGAAAAAGCCCTTCACCGTGCTCTGGGAGACCAGGGTGACGGCTCGGTCCTTGTTGAACAGGTCGTTGTGCCGGCTTTCCAGCGCGAGCACGAGCGCGATGCCCATGACGGCCCGGGCGGAGATGTCCGGCGACTCGAACTCGAAGCCGTACCTGTCCTCCACCTCGCGCCAGGCCTCGGCCAGCCGGTCCATCGCGACGGTGAAGTGCTTGCGGTAGAAACGGCGCGCCACCTTCGGGTCGCCGAACAGCACCAGCCCGAGCAGGGGGAGGATCTCCTCCAGGGTGGCGATGAGCTGCCGGTACAGGCCGTTGAGGGTCTCCAGCTGGCGTTCCGGTGTGAGCGGCTCGTCGAGGTCGACCACCTCGGTGGCCGCGACCAGCTCGTCCACCGCCTGGCGCAGCGGCTCGAAGATCGCCTCGTAGAAGAGCTGGTCCTTGCTCTCGAAGTGCCGGTAGATCACACCTTCGCTGATACCGCCGCGTTCGGCGATCTGCTTGATGGTGGTCCCGTTCATGTCGCCGGTCTCGACGAACGCCTGCCGGGCCGCCTTCAGAATGGAGCTCTTGCGGGCCTCGGCGGTCAGCCGTCGCGGCCGCGGCCTGGCCTCGGCGGCCTCGCTCGCGCCGTCGGACGCCGCCGTCTGCTCCACGGTCGGCTGCTCGGCCATCGGTCCTCCAGTAGCGGTGGCTCTCCTGATACGGAGCTCCTCCGAGTACGGAGCCCAGTCGGCAGGTGAATGAACGTACGCTATCTTACCCGCCCGATCATGAGAGTTTTGGCAAGCGCCCCGACCGCTACCGCGCTGATCTCGACATCGATGTCGGTCGCTTGACATGCGCGGAGCCGAAATCCTAGGCTTCGTTATGAAATGAGGACTCACTTACTTTGGGTCCTATACTTCGACCGCGAGCGAGAGCCATGCATGACGTCGTGATCCGCGGCGGTGAGGTCGTCGACGGCACCGGGGTCCCAGCCCGGCCGGCCGACGTCGCCATCGACGGCGACCGCGTCACCGCGGTCGGCACCGTCGTCGAGCGCGGCCGCCGGGAGCTCGACGCCGCCGGCCGGCTGGTGACCCCCGGCTTCGTCGACATCCACACCCACCTCGACGCCCAGCTGTTCTGGGACCCCGTCGCGAGCCCGTCCAGCTGGCACGGGGTGACGACGCTCGTTCTCGGCAACTGCGGGGTCACGTTCGCGCCGGTCCGCGCCGGCCAGGAGCGCTACCTCGCGGAGATGATGGAGGCCGTCGAGGACATCCCCGCCGACACGATCATGGAGGGCCTCGGCGACTGGGGCTGGGAGACCTACGGCGACTATCTGCGGGCCCTCGGCGGCCGCGATCTCGGGGTGAACGTCGGCGGCCTCGTCGGCCACTGCGCGCTGCGGTACTACGTCATGGGCGAGCGCGGCCTCGACGACACCCCGGCCGGCGAGGACGACCTGGCCGCGATGGCCGCCGTCGTCGGCGCGGCGATCGACGCGGGCGCGCTGGGCTTCTCCACCTCACGCAGCTTCCTGCACACGGTCCCCGACGGCCGCCCGGTGCCGGGCACCTACGCCCGCCCCGAGGAGCTGGCCGCGATCGCGGGGGCGCTCGCCGCCCGCGGCCGCGGCACGATCGAGGTCGTCCCGCGCATCGGTGAGCGCGACGGCGCCACCCGGCAGAACTCGGTCGCCGAGCTCGCCTGGATGGAGGACGTCAGCCGTGCCTCCGGTCGCCCCCTCACCTTCGCGATCACCCAGAGCGACCGCCGGCCCGACCTGTGGTCCTGGGTGATGGACCAGGTCCGCGCCGCCCGGGCCCGGGGCGCCGACCTGCGCCCGCAGACGTCCGCCCGTGGCATCGGCATCCACTACGGCCTGGCGGCCCGGACTCCCTACGAGAACCTGCCGGTCTGGGCCGAGGTCTGGTCGCGCCCGCTGGCCGACCGGCTCGCCGCGATCGCCGACGGCTCCGTCCGCGCGCGCCTGGTCGCGGCGGCGGACGAGCCGGCCAACCTCGCCGGCCCCCTCGCGCCCAAGGACCCGGCCCGGCTCTACCTGCTGCGGCCCGGCCCGGCCGGCTACGACGTGCGACCCGAGAACAGCCTGGCCGCCGACGCCGCCCGCCGCGGCGTCTCGCCCGCGGCGGCCTTCCTCGCCTTCCTGACCGAGACCGCGGGGAACGGGCTGCTCTACTACCCCGTGCTCAACCAGGACCTCGACGCCGTCGCCGCCATGCTCACGAACCCCGACGTGGTCGTCGGGGTCGCGGACGCCGGCGCGCACGTCGCGATGACGATGGACGCCGGCCAGAGCACCTACCTGCTCAAGCACTGGGTCCGCGAGCGCGGCCTGCTCGGCATCGAGCACGCGGTGCACAAGCTGACCCTCGAAGGCGCCCAGCTGTTCGGGATCAACGACCGTGGCGTGCTCGTCCCCGGCGCGTTCGCCGACGTCAACGTGCTCGACCTGGACCGGCTCGACCTGGACACTCCGGTGATGCGCGCCGACCTTCCACTCGGCGCCCAGCGGTTCGTGCAGCGGGCCCGTGGCTACGACTACACCCTCGTCAACGGCGCCGTCCTGGTCGAGGACGACGAGCTGACCGACGCGCGCCCCGGCCAGCTCGTCACGGCCAGCTGACCAGGTGGGTGGAGAAACGATGGAGTGCGGCGACAAGCGAACACGGGAGACGATGACCGACATGACGCTGCCGGGAGACGGGTTTCGGCTGGACGGGCGGGTCGCGATCGTCACCGGGGCCTCGTCGGGGCTCGGTGCCGCCGTCGCGCGGGCGCTCGCCGCCGTCGGGGCGCGGGTCGCGATCGTGGCCCGGCGCGAGGACCGGCTGGCCGCGCTCGCCAAGGAGATCGACGGCCTCGCCGTCGGCGCCGACCTGCTGGAGGCGGACCAGGTCGACACAGTCGTCCCGCGGGTGGCGGCCGAGCTGGGGGGCCCGCAGATCCTGGTCAACGCCGCCGGCAACATCTTCAGCCAGGCCCGCGCCGAGGACGAGTCCGCCGACGCCCTCGCCCGGACGCTGGCGCTGAACCTGGTCGCGCCGTTCCGGCTGAGCCAGCAGGCGTTCCCGCACATGCGGGAGGCCGGGCGCGGCTCGATCGTCCACATCTCGTCGATCAGCGGGCTCGTCGGCATCGGTTCCATCCCGCAGGCGTCCTACGCGGCCAGCAAGGCCGGGCTGTCTGGGCTGACCTCCGAACTCGCGGTCCAGTGGGCCCGCCACCGGATCCGGGTGAACACCGTGGCGCCCGGCTTCTTCCGCAGCGAGATCACCGGAGACCTGTTCGACACGGAGAGCGGCCAGAAGTGGCTGCACCGCAACACCCCGCTGCCCGACGACGCGACCCCCGAGGACATCGTCGGCGCGGTCCTCTGGCTGGCCGGCGACGCCGCCCGCTTCGTCACCGGCCAGACCATCGCCGTCGACGGCGGCTGGACCGCCCGCTAGCGCCGCGCCTCGCGCCGACGCCCGCCCCGCCCCGGTCGGCACCCGAGGCGTGACCAAGCGCCGCTGGCCGCGAAGCCCGGCGGTCGCCCTGGTCGTCCGCCGGCTCGTACGATACTGTCTGACCCAACACTGGTTGAGCCATCAGGTTGACCGTCGCCTGGTCCATCGTTGACGTGCCCGCGGTGTGGGTGACCCGGTTCGATTTCGTACGCACGGAAGGTCAGATCATGCCGGAATGCCCCGCCGGTGACCGAAGTCCCGCGCGTGCTCATCAGGTCCGAAGAAGCTTTGTGCCGACCGAGTGCGCGGCCGGCGCGCACACTGGTGGCGGCGGTGTGGCGCTTGGGCCGCGCCTGGCCAGGAGCAGGCCTGAGAGGAGCGCGATGACCGACCAGATCGACGTCGCCCCCTCGATGCTGCGGTGGGCCCGTGAGCGTTCCGGCCGACCGCTGAACGATCTGGCGGCGCGGTTCCCCAGGCTGGCCGAGTGGGAATCCGGCGCGGCCTCGCCCACGATGCGCCAGCTCGAGGACTACGCGCAGGCGACCTACGCGCCCTTCGGCTACTTCTTCCTGCCCGAACCGCCGGTCGAGCGGCTACCCATCCCGGACTTCCGGACGGTCGCGAACGGGCCGGTACGCGCGCCGAGCCCCGACCTACTCGACACCATCTATGCCTGCGAGCAGCGCCAGGCGTGGTATCGCCAGTACGCCGAGGAACGCGACCACAGGCCGGTGAAGCTTGTTGGCAGCCAGGCCATCGGCGTCGCTCCGGAGATCGCCGCTGCGGCCATCCGGGATGTTCTCGGGTTCAGCGTCGCGCGCCGGGCCGACTTCCCAAACTGGGCGCGCGCCTTCGACGGACTGCGCGAACACGCCGAGCAGGCCGGCATTCTCGTCATGATCAACGGTGTCGTCGGAAACAACACCCACCGGAAGTTGAACCCCGACGAATTCCGCGGCTTCTGCCTGGTCGACGAGTACGCGCCCGTCGTCTTCGTGAACGGAGCGGACACCAAGGCCGCGCAGATCTTCACGCTCGCCCATGAGCTCGCGCATGTCACGCTCGGCGGCTCGGCCGTGTCGGAGCCGGATCTCGGCCGCCTCGACGAGGGCAACGACGTCGAACGGTGGTGCAACGAGGTCGCCGCGGAGCTGCTCGTCCCCGCCGGTTCCCTTCGCGCCGAATACGAGTCCGGCGCCGACCTCACACTGGAACTCGACCGCCTGGCTCGTCTCTACAAGGTCAGCACCCTAGTGATCCTGCGGCGCATCCGGGACGCCGGCCTCATGACCCGGGGCGACTTCCGCGCCGCCTACCAAACGGAGCTGCGCCGCGTGCTCAGTCTCGCGGCGCGCGGCACCCCCGGCGGCAATTTCTATGCGACGAAGCCCATGCGGGTGAGCCGGGTCTTCGCCCGGGCACTGCTCACCGACACGGCCGAGGGCCGGACCACTCATCGAGACGCGCTCCGCCTGCTGGGCATCAAGAAGGTCTCCACCTTCGAGGAGCTGGGCCACCGGCTCGGGATCGCCTGATGTATCTCGTCGACTCCGACGTGTTGATCACTGCGAAGAACACCTACTACGCCTTCGACATCGTGCCGGCGTTCTGGGACTGGCTGGCTCGCGCCCATGCCGCCGGTCAGGTGTTCGCGTAGAGAAGGTCGCCGAGGAGGTGCTGGCCGGTGCCGACGAACTCGCCACCTGGATGCGCCAGCAGCCCGCCTCTTTCCGGGTCGCCCCGGGAACCGCGGACGCACCGTCGATGGCCAAGGTGGCCCGGTGGGCCAATGGCGCGGGCTACGCGCAGGGAGCGGCTGCCACGTTTCTCGGGTCCGCGGACTTCTTCCTCGTCTCCCAGGCCCTCACCCTCAACCGCAGCGTCGTCACCAACGAAAAGCCAGAGCCCGGGTCCAGGAAGAAAATCAAGATCCCGGATGCCTGCAACGCCGTCGGCGTCCGCTGGACGAACTCCTTCCAGATGCTCAAGCAGGAGAAAGCACGGTTCGTTCTCTGACGGGCGCCGGCGAGGCTCACCCGCCCGGACGCGCCATACCTGGGGGTCGGGGATGGGGCGAAGTCGGCAGCCACCGGGTAGGACTTGACCCAGCCGCCATCGGGCTGCGACCGGCAGCGGGGCGGCCCCCGGAGGTCGGAACACACCCGGCGCCACGTTGATCGCCGCCTTGGCCCTCGAATGGTTGTTGGCGGAGCCGGATTACGACCACCGCAGGGCCAAAACGGCGATCATGGCGGCGGCGGGCCCCGCTAGGCCGCGGCGAGACTCTGCGGCGTCACGTGGCGAGGGCTGCGAGGCTGGGCCGCTCGGTCAGATGCGGCTGGTGGGGCGGGTCGGGTTGCCGGGGGACTCGGACTGCCAGAGTTTGGCTGAGGCGGCGTTGACGACGTCGTCGTCGAAGCGGTCGACCAGCAGTGCCTGGGTGGCGGCCAGGTGGGCGCGGGCGATCCGTTCGGCCTCGGCCGCCCGGCCGGCCTCGATCTCGGCCAGGATGCGCCGGTGCGTGCGGACGACCGCCTGGGCGTTGTGCTCCGCGGGGTAGCGGCCCTGGCTGGTCAACAGCTCGGCCCACCGCACCTCCTGCGCGGACCACAGCGCGACCAGGCTGCTGACGACGGTGCGGACGGTCGCGTTCGGGGTGAGGGCGACGACGAGCTCGTGGAACTCCCGCGCGGTCTGGGTGAAGGCGACCTCGGTGCCGACCAGCTGGACGGAGGTCTCGATGTTGGCCCGCAGGATGGGCACGACGGCCGTGAGACGGTCGGGCCGGCGAGCGCACTCCGCGGCGCACAGCGGCTCGAACAGCCGCAGCCCGCCGGCCAGGTCGCCGAGGGTCACCCGTTCGGCCTGCAGGACCAGGCCGAGGTGGTAGGCCGAGGACGCGGAGTCCGGCCGGTGCACCTCGCCACCGCCGACGTTCCCGCGCCGGACGGTCACCAGGCCCTCGGTCTCCAGGATCCGCAGCGCCTCCCGGACGGACGGGTAGCTGACCCCGAACTCCTCGACCAGCTGCTCCTGGGTCGGCAGCCGGTAGGCGTCGCCGGCGGTGCTGGACAGGATGCGCTCACGCAGCGTCGCCGCGATGGTCTCGGCGACCCGCGGCGCGGAGATGGGCCTGCGGCGGCTCGGCGGCACGCCTCAATCTACCATCATTATAAGTATTGACTGTTTGCTCGCCCACGTCCTAGCGTCGCGAGTCATGGAGTACGACCTCGGTCCCGGCGCGGCCCGGTTACGCGAGCGCCTGCGCGCACTCGTCGCCGAGCATGTGCCCGTGGACTATCTCGGCGCCTTCACGCCCGATCCCGCCGACCTCGACGTCGCGCAGCGGTTCTGCCGGACACTCGCGGACGAGGGCCTGCTGTGCATGGCCTGGCCGGAGGAGTTCGGCGGGAGCGGCGCGTCGCTGTGGGAGCAGACCGTCGTCCGCGAGGAGATGTGGGCCGCCCACGAGCCGCGCGGCGCCCAGTACATGGGCGTCAACTGGGTCGGGCCGACGATCATGCGGCACGGCACCGCGGCGCAGCAGGCCCAGCACCTGCCGCCGATCGCGCGCGGCGAGGTGATCTGGTGTCAGGGTTTCTCCGAGCCCGGCTCCGGCTCCGACCTCGCCTCACTGCGCACCGCCGCCCGGCCGGAGCGGGACGGCGACGGCGCCGGTGGCCGCGCCTGGCGCGTGCACGGCCAGAAGATCTGGACCTCGTACGCGACGATGGCGCAGTGGTGTTTCCTGCTCGCCCGGACCACGACCGGCGGCCGTAAGCAGGCCGGCCTGACGATCTTCCTGGTGCCGATGGACGCGCCGGGGATCGAGGTCCGCCCGATCGACTGCATGATGGGCCCGCACCACCTCAACGAGGTGTTCTTCGACGGTGTGCGGGTGACCGAGGCCGACGTGCTCGGCACCGTCGACGACGGCTGGTCCGTCGTCCAGGAGGTGCTGGCCTTCGAACGGGTCGGCATCGCCCGCTACGCCCGCTGCGAGCGGCTGCTGCAGGCCGCGCCCGAGGTGCTCGGCGGTGCCTGGGCGGACCTGCCGCCCGAGCTGCACGGCCGCTGGGCCCGGCTGCTGGTGCACGCCCGGCGGGCCCGGTTGCTCGCCTACCGCGTCGTCTCCCGCCAGGGCACCGGCCAGGTCAGCCCGGTCGACTCGGCCGCCTACCGGATCGCGGTGACGAAGCTGGACCAGGACAGCGCCGAGGTCCTGATGGAGATCATCGCGCAGGCAGCGCTGACCGGTGCCGACGGCGAGTACTACCGCCGCGAGGTGGAGGACCACGCCCGCTACTCGGTCTCGGCCACGGTCGCCTCCGGCAGCATCGAGATGCAGCGCATCCTGCTCTCTCGCGCCCTGCTCGCGGCCTCCAGCGCACCGACCTCGACCTCAAGGGGGACCGCGTGACCGACACCGTGGACACCCTGACCACCGGCGTCGACCTGGACCTCGCCGCGGAGGCCGCCGAGTTCGGCCGCACCGCGCAGCGGGCGATCGAGGCGGCCGGCGGCGACGAGCTGACCCAGACCGCCGAGCGGGAGCCGGCACGGCGCGGGGATCTGGTCGCGCCGCTGCTGGCCGGGCTGGGCGCCTGGGAGCTCGACCCGCGCGGCAGCGCCGACGAGCTGGAAGCGGCCGCGGCGCTGTGCCGGGCCGCCGGCTGGTGGGCGCTGCCCTACCCGGTCGCGGAGCGGCTCGCCCGTCCGGCCGACCTCGACGTCGACGCCCTGGTGGTCGTCGCGGACGTCGCGCCCGCGGCCCCGGTCGCGGCGCTCGACCTGCGCCTGGCCGCGGTCACCCTCGACGGGCGCCGCTCGCTCGCCACGGCCCGCGAGCCGGCCGAGGGGCCGCGCCGGACGGCGTTCGTCGCCGGCCTGGACCTCACCCCGCTCGACCAGGCGCCCGACGGCGACGTCGCGCTGGGCCTGGTGCTGTCCGGCTGGACGCTGCTCGGCCTGCTCGACCGGGCGATGGCCCTGACCAGGACGTACATCCTGGAGCGCGAGCAGTTCGGCCAGCCGCTGGCCCGCTTCCAGGGCGTGCAGTTCCAGCTGACCGACGCCGAGGTGGAGCGGGCGGGCGTCGCGGAGCTCGCCGGCTACGCGCTCTGGAGCATCGAGGCCGGCCGGCCCGAGGCGCTGGACGACGCGCTGGCGCTGCGGCTCGCGGCGATCGAGGCGGCGGACGTCGTCTTCCGGGTCTGCCACCAGTTGCACGGCGCGATGGGCTTCTGCGACGAGACGACGCTGTCCTGGCTGTCCCGCTACAGCCAGCCGGCGCGCCGGCTCCCGCTCGGCCGCTCGGCCACCCAGGACGCGTTGGCGCGCCGGCTGGGCCGCCGCGGCCTGACCGGCATCTTCGGCCCGAACGCGGGTGCCCGTTGACCACGCTGGCGACGCGGACCGACGACCTGGCCGAGCTGCGCGCGTCCGTACACGACTGGTGCCGCGCCCACGTACCGGCCGACTGGCGGCGCGCGCAGACCGGCGTCGGCGATGCGGAGTTCGTCGCCTTCCAGCAGGCCTGGTTCCAGGAGCTGCGCGCGGCCGGCTGGGCGGTGCCGCACTGGCCGGCCGAGTGGGGCGGTGGCCTGTCGGCGGCCGAGCAGATGGTGCTCTACCAGGAGCTGGCGGCGGCCGACGCGCCCCGGCTGGTGCTCGCGTTCGTCTCGATTCACCATGCCGCCGCCACCCTGCTGACCGCCGGCACCGACGAGCAGCGGGCCCGTCACCTGCCGGCGATCCTCGACGGTGAGATCTGGGTGCAGGGCTTCTCCGAGCCGGAGGCGGGCTCCGACCTCGCCAGCCTGCGCACCACCGCACGGCGTGAGCCGCGTGACGGCGGTGACGTCTTCGTCGTCAACGGCCAGAAGCTCTGGGCGTCCGGCGCGCTGCACGCCGACTGGTGCCTGCTGCTCGCCCGCAGCGACCCGGCCGCGCCCAAGCGGCGGGGCATCTCCTACCTCCTGATGGACATGCGCAGTCCGGGCCTGGACGTGCGGCCGATCCGCAACGCCGTCGGCGACGGGCACTTCTGCGAGATCTTCCTCAACGACGTCGAGATCCCGGCGGCGAACCTCGTCGGTCCGGAGAACGCCGGCTGGCAGGTGGCCCAGGCGACGCTGTCCGCCGAGCGCGGGATGACGATGCTGGAGCTGGCCGAACGGCTCGGCAACGTCGGGCTGCGGGCGCTGGTCGAGACCTGCCGGCGCCCGGACGAGCGCGGGCATCGGCCGATCGACGACTCCCGGGTGGCCGACCGGCTGGCCGGGTTCGACACCGAGATAGCCGGTCTGCGGGCGCTGTGCCGCGACCTGGTCGAACGCCACGACACCGGCAGCGTCGGGCCGGCCGACGCCTCGGTCGTCAAGGTGTACTACAGCGAGCTGCTGCAGCGGATGACCGGCTTCGCCGCGGAGCTGGCCGGGCTCGACGCGCTCTCCGAGCTGCACAAGCCGGCCTCCAGCGGCTGGGAGTCGGGGGCCTGGCTGCTCGACTTCATCGGCTCCTGGGAGTGGACGATCCCCGGCGGTACGAACGAGATCCAGCGGACGATCATCGGCGAGCGCGGCCTCGGCCTGCCCAGGGAGCCGTGATGAGTGTGAGTACTCACACGACAGCGATCGCCGCGACCGCCGAGGAGCGGGCCGCCGCCGAGGAGCTGCGCGCCGAGCTGCGGACGGTCGCCCGCGACCTGCTGGCTGGTCTGCCCGCCGGCGACGAGGACGTCGCGGCCGACGGCTGGGCGAGTTTCGCGGACGCGGGCTGGCTCGGGCTGGAGGTGCCCGACGAGCTCGACGGCGCCGGCGTGGGCTTCGCCGAGACGGCCGTCGTCTGCCAGGAGCTCGGCCGCGCCGCGGCGCGGGCTCCCTACCTGGGCACCGCGGTGCTCGGTGCCGGCGCGCTGCTGGCGCTGGCGCCAGGGGAGACGCGGGACGGCTGGCTACGCGCCCTCGCGACCGGCGCGCCGCGCCTCGCGCTCGCGCTGCCCACCGGCGACGGGGCCGTGGGCGCGCCCGGCGCGCTCCCGTTCCAGCTCGTCGCCGCGGCGGGTGGTGCCTGGCGGGTGAGTGGGCACGCGGACTTCGTGCCGGACGCGGCCGGGGCGGGAACGGTGCTGCTGCTCGCGGCGGCGCCGGAGGGCGAGCCGGTGCTCGTCGCCGTCGAGCCGGGCCAGCCCGGCGTGCGCATCGCCGACCAGCCCGTTCTCGACGTCAGCCGCGGGCTTGGCACCGTCACGGTCGCCGACGCGACGGTGGGCGAGGTCCACCGGTTCGGCGGTGACGGCCAGGCGGCGGTCAGGACGTTGCTCGCCCGGGGCGCGCTGGCCCTGGCCGTCGACAGCCTGGGCGTCGCCGAGGCCATGCTGGACGCCACCGTCGCCTACGTCGGCGTGCGCCACCAGTTCGGCCGGGCGATCGGCTCGTTCCAGGCCGTCAAGCACGGGTGCGCCGACATGTTCGTGCAGGTCTCGGTGAGCCGGGGCCTGGTCGCCGACGCCGTGGGCGCGCTGGCGGCGCTCGGGCCGGGCGGGCTCGACGGGGACCTGGCGGCGGCCGAGATCGCCGTCTCGCGGGCCAAGTCCCACGTGGGCGGGGCCGCCGTCGACGTGGCCGGCCGAGCGATGCAGCTCCATGGCGGTATCGGCTACACGTGGGAAAGCGGTGTGCACCGCTTCCTGAAGCGGGCCGCGTGCAACCGCGCGCTGTTCGGGTCGCCGACGGCCCACCGGGCCCGGCTTGCGCACAGGTTCGCCTGAGGATCTGGCGCTGGTGCGTCCATCTCCGTTAGCATGTGAGCGTTCGCTCTCTTAGAGGGCCCACGCTCGTAGCAGGGTCCCGGTGTTCACAGGGGCCCGAGTCCAAAGATCCGGCCGTGGGAGGCACCCGTGTCGTTCTCCTGGTTCGTCTCCGTTGACGACCACCTCATCGAGCCGGCTCGGCTCTGGCAGGAGCGGCTGCCCGAGCGCTGGCGTGACACCGGCCCGCGCATCGTCCGCGACGGTGACTCCGAGTTCTGGGTGTACGAGGACCGCCAGATCGTCACCACCGGTCTGAACGCGGTCGCCGGCAAGACGCGCGAGGAGTTCTCGCCCGAGCCGATCACCTACGAGGACATGCGCCTCGGCTGCTACGACCCGACCGCCCGGGTCGCGGACATGAACCAGGGCAACGTGCTGTCCTCGCTCCTGTTCCCGAGCTTCCCCCGCTACTGCGGCCAGGTGTTCCACGAGGCCAAGGACAAGGAACTGGCGCTGCTCTGTGTCCAGGCCTGGAACGACTTCATCCTGGAGGAGTTCGGCGCCGCGTTCCCCGGCCGCTTCATCCCGATGATGATCATCCCGTTGTGGGACCCGGTCGCGGCCGCCGCCGAGATCGAGCGCACCGCCGCCCTCGGCGGCAAGACGATCGCGTTCTCGGAGAACCCGACCAAGCTCGGGCTCCCGTCGATCCACACCGACTTCTGGGACCCGGTGTTCAGGGCCTGCAACGACACCGGCTACGTCGTCTCGATGCACGTCGGCTCGTCGTCGAACCTGATCCGCACCTCGGCGGACATGCCGACGCTGGCCTTCATGGCCTACTCGGCGGCGGCGAACCAGGCCGGCACCCTGCTGGACTGGCTGTTCAGCGGCATCTTCCCGAAGTACCCGAACCTGAAGATCGCCCTTTCCGAAGGGTCGATCGGCTGGATTCCGTACTTCCTGGAGCGCGCCGAGCAGGTCATCGACAAGCAGCGGTTCTGGGCGTCCCGGTTCGACATCGACATGAACGCCTCGCACGAGCGGGGCGAGTCCAAGGGCGCGGCGTCGTTCGACCTCGACACCGACATTCGGGCGCTGTTCCGCGACCACGTCTTCGGCACGTTCATCGAGGACCAGGCCGGCCTGCGGCTGCTCGACATCATCGGTGAGGACAACGTGATGCTCGAGTGCGACTACCCGCACTCGGACTCCACCTGGCCGGACACGACCAAGGTCGCGAACGAGTGGCTCGGCCACCTGTCCGACGAGGTCGTCCACAAGATCACGGTCGGCAACGCCGCCCGGGTCTACAACTTCACCCCGGCCGACCCGGCGACCATCGCCTGAGCCAGCCGGCGGTCTCCTTTCACCCGGGCGGCGCGGCCCGGTGCTGGTCCTTCACCCGTCGCCGGGCCGTCTACCCGGTCCGGCGACGGGCTCCCGCCGCACGACGAGGCGGAATCTCGGCGCGCGCCCGGGCGAGTGAACCACCCCGGCGACCTTGACCGTGCGCGTCCGGAAACCGATGCCTTTTCCACGCACGCGTGTCAACCGTTGAGGGGATAGAGAATGTCAGTTATCGGGCGGGCCGGCGGCCGGCAGAAACGAATTCCACGTACCCAGCTGGTCGCCGCCTTATTGGGCGTCACGCTCGTCGCCGCGGCCTGCGGCGGCTCGTCCGGCGGTGGGTCCACCAGCTCCGGCGGCACGACGGCGCCGAAGCCCACCGGCGCGCCGATCAAGCTTGGCCTGATGACCGGCATCCAGACCAACGCGGTCTCGCAGCCGTATGTCGCGCAGGCGGCCAAGATCGCGGCCGCGTCGATCAACGCGAACGGCGGCATCCTCGGCCGCCCGGTCGAGATCGACGTCTGTGACGACCACAGCACGCCGCAGGGCGCCTCGGTCTGTGCCCAGAAGCTTCTGGTCGAGGACAAGGTCCTCATGATGGCCGGCGACGACGGCACCCAGGAGCCGAGCCTGCTCCCGACGCTCGACACCGCGAACACGATCTCGTGGTCGAGCCTGGGCGCCGCGTCCGCGGACCTGCAGAACCCGCGGGTCTACGTGATCGAGCCGGTGCTCGTGGGTTACCGGATCCTGCCGCAGATGCTGCCGGCCACCACCAAGCACGTCGCCTACATCTCGGCGGACTCGGCGGTCGCGCAGGCGTCAGCCAAGGTCTCGGCCACCTACTACCCGCCGTCGGTCAAGGTCGACAACCTCGGCCTCGGGCTGACCGCGACGGACTTCCAGCCGACCTGCCTGCAGATCAAGCAGAGCGGCGCCGACACCGTCGTCCCGGCGATCAACCCGAGCCAGCTGGCCCCGCTGATGCAGACCTGCAACCAGCTCGGCCTGACCAAGACGCTCTGGGCGATCCCGAGCATCATCCTGACGCCGCAGGTCGTGCAGACGATCTCGAGCCTCAACCAGCCGAACCTGATCGTGCTGGCCTTCGGGCAGGGCGCCATCGGCTCGTTCGCGGACGACGTCGCCAAGTACGGCAAGCAGGTCGGCGGCATCACCAACACCATCGGTGACGCGTCGATCAACGCCTGGCTCGGCGTCAAGCTGGTCGCGGACATCATTCCCAAGGTCGGCGCCGTCGACGCCGTGAAGATCAAGGCCTGGCTCGACCAGCAGACCGCGTTCGACACGCACGGGGCGACCGCACCCATCGACTTCACCTCGGCCGGTGTCACGGGTATCCCGCGGGTGAAGAACCAGTCAGCCTCGCAGGGTGAGATCAAGGACGGAAAGCTGACGGTGACGGTGCAGAAGCCGTTCCTCGTCGGAAAGCCCCTGTCGTAACGCCAGATCGGTCGTAACGAGAGATCGCCGAACGCGAGCGCCGCGGGCGGTCGGCTGGGATGGTCGAGAGACCTGCCAGCCGGCCGCCCACCGGCACGTCCCGCCCGGACCCCGAAGTTGAAGTGCCTCCCCGGCGAAGGGAACCCACGATGGACAGGGAAGCGCTGGAACACGGCATCGTGCGCCGGTTGCTCGACCACATCGACAACCGCAGCACCGACATGGCCGACGAGGTCATGGAGCTGTCGGTCGACGCCTACTCGGCCGAGCACCAGGCCGCCGAGATCGAGGGCCTGTTCCTCGACCAGCCCCTGGTGCTGTGCCTGTCCGGCGCGCTGCCCGAGCCGGGCACCTACCGGACCGTGGACCTGCTCGGCACGCCCGTGCTGCTCACCCGGGACAACGACGGCCAGGTCCACGCGATGCTCAACGCCTGCCGGCACCGAGGCGTGCGGCTGTGTGACGGGGCCGGTGAGGCGATCCGGCTGACGTGCCCGTTCCACGCCTGGACGTACGGCCTGGACGGCAAGCTGGGCCGGATGCCGGTCGCCGAGGGCTTCGCCGGCATGGACAAGTCGAGCAAGGGCCTGATCCGGCTGGAGGTCGCCGAGGGGTACGGGCTGATCGTGGGCCGGCTGCGGCCGGGCGCGCCGATCGACATCGACGAGTACCTCGGGCCCGGCCTGGCCGAGGAGCTGGCGATGCTCGACTTCGCGACCTGGCAGCCGTACAACGAGCCGCACGTGCACAAGGTGGCGGGCAACTGGAAGGTCACCCTGGACACGTTCCGGGAGAACTACCACTTCAACTACCTGCACAAGAACACCCTGGCCAGCTACGCCATCGGCGGCGTGCTGACCTTCGACGCGTTCGGCCGCCACCTGCGCAACACCTCGGCGCTGAAGTCGATCGTCGAGCTGCGCGAGCGTTCCGAGCCGGACTGGGGCGACGTCTCCGGGCACTTCAGCTACCAGTACGCGCTGTTCCCGAACGTCAGCCTCACCTTCGACGCCCGCCACATCGAGCTCTGGCAGATCCTCCCGGTCGACGAGAGCCACTCCGAGGTCGTGCACACGGTCTACCTGCGCCCCGGCCTGACCGACGAGGAGCGCTCCAAGGCCGTCGACATGGCACCGTGGATCTGCGACACGGTCGTGGACGGTGAGGACTTCTGGGTCGCCGGGCGGACCGAGCCCGGCGTGCGCCTGGGCCTGATCGACACGGTCGTGTTCGGCCGCAACGAGCCCGCTCCGCAGCACCTGCACCGTGGCTTCGAGGACGCGCTCGCGGCCTACCGGGCCCGTAAGGCCTCCGCGTGAGCACGGCGGCGGAGCGGACCCGTGCCGAGGCTGGCGTGGACACCGCGGACGCCGTCGCGGTCGTCCAGGAGATGGCGCGGCGCTTCCAGTCCGGCGACCTTGCCGGGGCGCGGGCGCTGATGCATCCGGAGATCCGGGTCCAGCAGCCGGCCTCGCTGCCGCACGGCGGCTGGCACACCGGGCAGGACGGCATGGCCGCGATGAACGTCGAGGCCGGCGCGCACTGGGACCGCGCGATCGTCGACCCGCGGATCACCGGGAGCGGTGCCACGGCCGTCCAGATCACCACCCAGACCTGGACGGCGAAGGCGACCGGCCGGGCGGCGACCGTCGACGTCGTCGAGCTGTTCACCGTCGCCGACGGCACGATCCGTGAGATCCGCGTCTTCCAGCAGGACACCCACCTCCTGCTGGGCACGCTCGACAACTGACCGACCACGAGGAAATGCAGGTAACCGTGGATCAGCGACTGCTCTATCGGGATGCGTTCTTCATTGACGGCGACTGGACCGCCCCCGCCGGTCCGGACGAGTTCGGCGTCATCTCCCCGTCCAGCGAGGAGGTCGTCGGCAAGGTCCCGCTCGCGACCAACAGCGACATCGACCGTGCGGTCGCGGCCGCCAGGGCCGCGTTCGACCACGGCCCCTGGCCCCGCCTGACGCCGGCCGAGCGCGGTGAGATCCTCATCCGGGCCGCCGAGATGCTCGCCAAGCGCGCACCCGACATCGCCGCGGTGACCGTCGACGAGATCGGCTGCCCGGTCAGCAACCCCGGGTCGCAGACCGGCCTCGTCGCGCCGGTGTTCGAGTACTACGGGAAGCTCGCGCGGACCTACCCGTTCGAGCGGACCGTGCTTGAGGGCGCCCGGGCGGGCCTCGTCACCCAGGAGCCCGTCGGCGTCGTCGGCGCGATCGTGCCGTGGAACGCGCCCGTCACCCTGGCCGCGTGGAAGATCGCGCCGGCGCTGGCCGCCGGGTGCACGGTCGTGCTGAAGCCGCCGCCCGAGGCGCCGCTGTCGGCCTTCCCGTTCGCCGAGGCGCTGCACGAGGCGGGCGTGCCGGCGGGCGTCGTCAACGTCGTGCCGGGCGGCCGTGAGGTCGGCGAGCACCTCGTCACCCACCCGGACGTCGACAAGATCGCCTTCACCGGCTCGACCGGCGCCGGGAAGCGGATCATGAGCCTGTGCGGCGAGCAGGTGAAGCGGGTCTCGCTGGAGCTGGGCGGCAAGTCGGCCTGCATCCTGCTCGATGACACGGACATCGCGAAGATCGTCCCGACCGTCGTCGGCATCGGGATGAACCGCTCCGGCCAGGTCTGCGCGGCGCAGACCCGGATCCTGGTACACCGGTCCCGGTACGCCGAGGCGCTGGAGGCCGCCGGCGCGAGCGCCGCGCGGATCCCGCTCGGTGACCCGCACGACCCGGCCACCGTCATCGGGCCGCTCGTCGCCGAGCGGCAGCGCGAGCGGGTTGAGGGCTACATCGACGGCGCCATCGCCAGCGGCGCCAAGGTCGTCGCCGGCGGGAAGCGGCCGGGGCACCTGAACCGGGGCTGGTACGTCGAGGCGACGATCCTGGGCGACGTCGACAACGGGATGCCGGTGGCCCGTGAGGAGATCTTCGGCCCGGTGCTGAGCTTCATCCCGTTCGACGACGAGGACGAGGCGGTGCGCATCGCCAACGACTCGCCGTTCGGCCTGGCCGGCGGGGTCTGGAGCGCGGACCCGGCGCGCGCGCTCGGCGTCGCGCGCCAGTTGCGGACCGGTGCCGTCAACATCAACGCGGACTTCCCGCCGTTCCCACTGGTGCCGTTCGGCGGCTTCAAGCAGTCCGGGCTCGGCCGCGAGCTCGGGCCGGAGGGGCTGGCCGGCTACCTGGAGACGCGCAGCATCGGCATCCCGGTGGGTCTCGCCGGCGGCGCCTGATGGCCGGGTCATTAGGGGCAGGGTTTTCGGGTGCGCGGTTCTCGAGTGCGCAGTTCTCCATCCGGTACACCGCGCTCGCGCCGAGCGACCCGGGGACGTGGCAGCCGCTGCTCAACCGGGTCGTCGCCGCGGACCGGGCCGGTGTCGACCGGGTGGTTCTCTCCGGCGAGCACGTCGTGTTCGGCGAGCACCTGGACAACTACTCCCGGCCGGAGGTAGGCGGCCGGGTCGGTGGGGTGCAGCCCACCGACCCGGACGGCCACTTCCTCGAACCGCTGACGACGATGTCGTTCCTGGCCGGGATGACGTCACGGGTGCGGTTCACCAACAGCATCCTGCTGGCCGCCCTGCGCCGGCCGATCGTGCTGGCCAAGAGCGCGGCGACGCTGGACGTGCTCTCCGGCGGCCGGCTCGACCTGGGCGTCGGGATCGGCTGGCAGCGCGAGGAGTACGAGGCCGCGGGCCTCGACTTCACCCGCCGAGGCCGGCTGCTCGACCACACCCTGGAGGTCTGCCAGCTGCTGTGGCGCGAGCAGCGGGCCACGTACTCGTCGGCCGAGCTGTCCTTCGAGAACATCCACCTCAACCCCAAGCCGGTCCAGCCCGGTGGCGTCCCGGTGTGGGTCAGCGGCACGGTGAACCCGGGCCCGATGCGCCGGCTGGCCCGGTTCGGCGCGGGCTGGATTCCGTGGGGACCGGCCTCCGACCGGGCCGACGCGCTGGTCGAGACGATCCCGCGGATGCGCGACGCCGTCGCCGCGCTCGGCCGCGACCCGCTGGAGCTCGGCGTCGCCGGCAAACTCCCGAACGTCGCCGCGCCGGACGGGTCGCCTGACCTGGCGGCGACGATCGACGGCCTGCCCGCCCTGGTCGAGGCCGGTGTCACCGACGTCCGCCTGCAGCTCCCGGTCCCGGACGACGCCCACGCCGCCGAGGACTACCTGACCCCGTGGGTGACCGCGTTCCGCGAGGCCGCGTCCCGCTAAGCGCTCGATCGGCGGCCGGTGATCGCCGTTTTCGCCCTCAACTGGTTGTGACAGAGCTCGGTTTACGACCGCTTGAGGGTCGAAACGGCGATCACTCTGGCCGGCCGATCGGCCGTCCTAGCTCGGGGTGATGTGCAGGCTGGTGAGGCCCAGCTCGGGGGAGGTCTTGCGGGCGTTCTCGGGGGGTTCACCGCAGACGAGGACGGGGACGTCGCGGGCGACCTCGACGGTCGCGGTCGCGGTGCCGGGGCCCGTTGGGCCGTCCCAGCCCAGGTGGACGGTCGCGGAGCGGCGGTCGGCCGCGACGTCGCTACTCGCCGACGTCAGCCGGTGCTCCAGCCAGGCCCAGCCGTGGCGTTCGAACAGCTCCCGTTCGACGACCTGGCCCCACTGGTCGAGCGCGGTCGTGCCCCGGTAGTTGCCGCGAACCGGCGGCGTCCCGGACCGGCGCACCACGCCGTCGAGGGTGTCGGTGTCGAGGAAGCCCCAGGCCAGGCCGTCGGGCAGCGTGAAGCCGGTCGGGGCGTACCGGTGGCCGCCGGTGTGGCTGCAGCGCCGGACCCGGACTCCCGGCCAGGTGTCGGCCACATCGAGCGCGAGCCGGGTGCCCAGCCGTCCGCAGCAGACGTCGCGGGAGCCGTGCCCGCAGAGCAGCATGTCGGGGGGCGCGGGCTGTCCTTCTCCGGCCGGCCTGCCGTTCTCGATCGGTGCTGTCGCGAGGCGGGCGGCCTCGTCCACGACCCGGTCCGCCGGGATGAGGTGGTCGGTACCAAGGAAACGGCCGGTCTCGGCACGCCGCCAGATCGTCACCGCGACCTGATCGCCGGTTCCGGCAGCGTCGGCCGTGCCAGGGCTGGAGGCCTCAGGGCTGGTTTCGGCGGCGCCGTCCGCCACGGCGCCGGTGACCGAAGAGCCCGAGGCCAAACCATCGTCCAGCGGGCGCACGGCCAGCAGGCGGGTCCTGCGCAGCCCGCGCTGCGACAGCTCGGCGAAGTCCGGGAGCTGGCCGATGTCCTGGGGCCACGGCGGTGGCGTCTCGATGAGGACGAACGTGTCGCAGGTCAGCGCCGAGCCGATCGGGTCGACTCCCTGGGCCTGGGTCCAGGGCGCGCAGCGGTAGGAGATCGCCGGGCTGGAGACGACGACGGTCACAGCACCTCCCGATCATTACCGTGCTCAGCAGACGGATGGTCCGCCGCTCTCGTGAAGGAACGTGCACGGTTCTTGTGGCGTTCCAGCCGGCCGGCGGCCCGAAACCGCCGCGACTGGTGGTCCTCACGACACCGCCGGTCGCCCGGCCCGCCAGCGATGGCCCGCGGCGCGGGCCTGATCGCCGTTTTCGCCCTCCAGTGGCTGTAACCAGGCCCGATTCACGACCACACGAGGGCCGAAACGGCGATCATGCCGGCGGCGGAGTGGTGCTCAGCCGAGCATGTTGATGCCGCCGTCGACGATGACGGTCTGGCCGGTGATGTAGCTGGCGCCCTCGGAGCACAGGAAGCCGACCACCGGGGCGAGGTCGCTCGGGTGGCCGATGCGGCGCAGCGCCGCGTTGCCGAGGCCCTTTTCGAGCACCTCGCGCGGTACGACCTTCAGCGTCGCCTCGGTGTCGATGACACCGGGCGCGATCGCGTTCACCGTGATGCCGAACGGGCCGAGCTCGCGGGCCAGCGTCTTGGTCATCGTGATGACGGCCGCCTTCGACATCGAGTAGTGCAGCGAGCGGGGAACGGTGGCGTAGACCGAGGCCGAGCTCTGGTTGACGATCCGGCCGAACTCCTGGCGCTTCATGTGCGGGATGGCCGCGCGGCACATGTAGAACGTGCCCGACACGTTGATGTCGATCATCTTCTGCCACATGGCGAGGCTGATCTCCTCGGCGATGGCGAAGTCCCGGTTCGCGTAGAGCGCCGCGTTGTTGACCAGGAAGTCGAGCGACCCGTGCTCGCTGACGACGCCGTCGACGGCGTTGACGCAGCCGGCGGCGTCGGCGATGTCCAGGACGAGAGTGCTGGCCGATAAGCCCGCGGCCGTCAGCTCCTTGGTCATGGTCGCCGCGGCATCGCCGTCGATGTCGGCGACGACGACGTGCGCGCCGCGGCCGGCGAAGTGCCGGGCGTACTCCGAGCCGATGCCGTGCGCCGCGCCGGTGATGACCGCCACCCGGCCCTCGAAGTCAGTCATGAAAACCCCTCTCGCGCCCGGCCGATCCGTGATGCAAGGGTACCCTTGCATCAATCGGGCCAGCAAGCGATGATGTGGCGCGTGACACGTCCGCCAGCCAGCAGGTTCACGAGCAGCAGGTTCACGACGAGCAGCGAGCGGGACCTCGAGGCGTTACGCCGCATGCTGCGGATCCGCCGTTTCGAGGAATCGGCGATGGACATCGTGCGCAAGGGCCAGGGCATCGCCGGCTCGGTGCACATCTGCATCGGCCAGGAGGCCACGATCGTCGGGTCCTGCCTGGCGCTGCGGGACGACGACTACATGGTCGGCTACCACCGGTCGCACGGGCACCCGATCGCGAAGGGCGCCCCGCTCGGACCGCTGATGGCCGAGCTGATGGGCCGGTCCACCGGGGTCTGCCACGGCAAGGGCGGCTCGATGCACCTGGCCGACTTCGGCGTCGGCAGCCTGGGGGAGACCGCGATCGTCGGCGCGGGCATCCCGCAGGCCGTCGGCGCCGCCTACAGCGCCCGCGTCCGCGGGACCGATCAGACCGCGCTCGCGTTCTTCGGCGACGGCGCGGCGAACATCGGCTCGTTCCACGAGGGCCTCAACCTGGCCGCCGCCTGGCGGCTCGGCGTGGTGTTCGTCTGCGAGAACAACCTGTACGCGATGTCGACGGCGCTGGCCGACACGATGGCCAGCGACAGCATCGCCGACCGGGCCGCCGCCTACCGGATGCCGGGCGTGATCGTCGACGGTCAGGATCTCGCCGCCGTGTACGACGTCGTGAGCGACGCCGTCGAGCGTGGCCGCGGCGGGGGCGGCCCCACGCTGGTCGAGGCCAGGACGTACCGGTACCGCGACCACGCCGAGTACGGAAACATGGACCTCTCGCACCGCCCGGCCGACGAGGTCGAGCACTGGAAGGCCCGCGACCCGGTCGAGCTGTTACGCGCCCGGCTGCTCTCCGAGGGTGTCGCCGAAACCGACCTGGCCGCGATTGCCGAAACGGTCGCCGAAGAGATCCGGGCCGCGGTCGCGTTCGCCAAACAAAGCCCGCAGCCGGCCCCCGAGGAGCTTTTCGACGACCTGTGGGCCACCCCGCTGGAGACGACAGCAACGGGGGTTTCCCGATGAGAACGATGAGCTACCGCGAGGCGCTGCGCCTCGCGATGCAGGAGGAGATGCGGCGCGACCCGACCGTCGTCGTCTTCTGCGAGGACGGCCGGTTCTGGACGATGCCGACCAACGGCTTCGTCGACGAGTTCGGCCCGGACCGGGTGCCCGTGATGCCGATCTCGGAGGAGGGCTTCACCGGTGCCGCGATCGGCGCGGCGATGACCGGCCTGCGTCCGATCGTCGACTACACGATCGCGAACCTCATGTACGTCGCGTGGGACCAGATCGTGAACCACGCCGCGAAGAACCGGTATCTGTTCGGCGGCCAGGCGAGCGTCCCGATCGTCTTCCGCGCCGCGATGAAGTACGCCAACGCGACCGCGGCCCAGCACTCCGACCGGCCGTACCCGCAGCTGATGAACGTTCCCGGGCTGAAGATCGTCGTGCCGACGACACCGGCGGACGCGCTCGGGCTGTTGAAGTCCGCGATCCGGGATGACGACCCGGTGGTCTTCTTCGAGCCGCTGCGGCTGTGGGGCGCCAAGGGCGAGGTGCCGGACGGGGACCATCTGGTCCCGCTCGGCAAGGCGGCTGTCAGGCGGGAGGGCCGGGACCTGACGGTCGTCGCGATCGGCGACGCGGTGCCCGCCGCGCTCAGGGCGGCGGACGAGCTCGCGAAACAGGGCTCGCAGCTGGAGGTCATCGACCCGCGCACCCTGGTCCCGCTCGACAAGGACGCGATTCTCGCGTCCGTCGAGAAGACGGGCCGCCTCGTCATCGCCGACCCCGCGCACAAGACCTGCGGCGCGGCCGCGGAGATCTCCGCGATCGTCGCCGAGGAGGGCTTCGCCTTCTTGCGCGGGCCCATAGCCCGGGTCGTCGCGCCGGACGTCCACCCGCCCTTCAGCCCCGCGCTGGAGCGGCTCATGTACCCGACGCCCGAAAAGATCGCCGCCGCGGCCCGGGCCCTTCTCGCCGGCCCGGCGCCGGCCTCGCAGCCGAAGGAGCTCGCGACCCGATGACCACCGAGGTGAACCTGCCCCAGTTCGGCATGGGGATGACGGAGGGCACCGTGCTGGCCTGGTTCAAGAACGAGGGCGACGCGGTGACGGAGGACGAGGAGATCGCCGAGATCGAGGCGGAGAAGACCACCGTCGTCGTCGTCGCCCCGGCGACCGGCCTGCTGTCGAAGATCCTGGTCCAGCCGGAGGAGACCGTGCCGGTCTTCACCGCGCTCGCGCTGATCGAAGGAGACTGACGATGGCGGCTCCCGAAGGGCGCCCGACCGGCGGCGAGGGCCGGGTCGCCGGCAAGGTGGCGATCGTGACCGGCGGCGGCCAGGTGCCCGGGCCGGGCGTCGGCACCGGCAAGGCGACCGCCCTGCTGCTGGCCCGCCACGGCGCCTCGGTCGTGCTCGTCGACAACGAGCCCGACCGCGCCGAAGTCACCCGCAAGGAGATCGAGCAGCTCGGCGGGGCGGCGGTCGTCGTCGCCGGCGACGTCACGGTCGCGGCCGACGCGGAGCGCTTCACCCAGGCGGCGCTCGACAGCTTCGGCCGGCTCGACGTGCTGGTCAACAACGTCGGGGTCTCCCGCCCGGGCAGCATCCTCGACACGACCGAGGACAGCTGGGACGACCTGCTGCGGATCAACCTGAAGTCGGTCTACCAGGTCTCCCGGTTCGCCATCCCGGCGATGGCCGCGACGGGCGGCGGATCGGTCGTCAACATCTCCTCGATCGGCGCGCTGCGGGCGATCGGCTTCGCCGCCTACTCGGCGGCCAAGGGCGGCATGATCTCGCTGTCCCAGGAGATGGCCGCCGCGCACGGGCCGCAGGGCATCCGGGTCAACGTCGTCGTCCCCGGCTCCGTGCAGACGCCTCGTACCCAGGGTGCCGCCGAGAAGCTCGGCCAGGACCTCGGCGAGATCCAGAAGACCGCGGCCGCCGTCCTGCCGCTCGGGACCGTCACCCACGGCACCGGCTGGGACATCGCCTACGCCGCGCTGTTCTTCGCCAGCGACGAGTCGAGCTGGATCTCCGGCCAGGTGCTCGCCGCGGACGGCGGCGCCAGCGTCACGCTGCCCGCGGTCGCGCTGGCCTCCCTTCGTCAGCGCCAGGCGGGCTGACGGCATGGCCGGGTCGCTGACGCCGCAGGAGCTGTTCGCCGAGTGGGGCGCCGCCTGGGTGACCAGGGACCCAGCCGAGCGGCTGCGCCGGTTCACCGCCTGCTGTACCGCCGACGTCGAGTTCATCCCGCCGGACGAGCGGCCGGTGGTCCGCGGCCGCCAGGCCCTCGCCGAGCACGTCACCGCCTACACCGCCGACTGGCCCGCCGGGGTCACCGTCACGCTTGCCCGCCCGCCCGATACGCACCACGGCTGGAGCCGGGGCTTCGTCCGCTGGACGTTCCCGACCACCGTCGCGATCGGCTGCGACCTCATCCGGATCGAGAACGGGAAGATCGCCACGATGCTCGTGTTCATCGAAAGCCCCGAGCAGTGACCGGCCACGAGGGCAGCGCCCGGAAGGTCCGGGAGTCGCTCGGGCACGTCGTCATCGACGCCGACGCCCACCACGTCGAGATCAGCGTCGCGTTCGCCGAGTTCGTCCGGGACAACGGAGGCGGTCAGCTGCTGGATGACCCGGCCGTGCGGGCCGTCGGCCTGGCGGACGGCGCGGGCGAGCACGTCCCGGCGCTCGCCGAGCGCCGGCGGCTGCATCTCTCGGCGCGGCCGGTCTGGTGGACGCCGAGCGACACCCTCGACTACGCGACCGTCGCGATGCCGTCGCTGTACCACGAACGGCTCGGTGAGGCCGGCATCGACTTCGCGGTGGTCTATCCGTCCCGCGGCATGGTGCTGCTGGGAATGGAACGCGAGGAGACCCGGGTCGGGCTGGCCAGGCTCTACAACGAGTACGTCGCGCAGGCCTATGCCCCCTACCGGGACAGGCTGGCCCCGGTCGCGCTCATTCCCGCGCACACCCCGGACGAGGGGATCGCGGCGCTGGAGCATGCCGTGTCGCTCGGCCTGCGGGCCGCGCTGATGCCGTCGTTCGTGTGGCGGCCGATCCCGGCCTTCGCGGACGCCCCGCCCGAGTACCGGTCCCGGCTGCAGCGGATCGACAACTTCGGCCTGGACAGCGACCACGACTACGACCCGTTCTGGGCGAAGGCCGTCGAGCTCGACGTGCCGCTGTCCTGCCACTCGTCGGGTTTCCGGTTCACCGGTCATTTCTCCCCGTCGAACTACTCCTACGCGGCCGGGCATTTCGGGGCGGTCGGCGAGGGCACGGCGAAGTCGCTGTTCCTCGGCGGGGTCACCAGCCGCTTTCCCGACCTGCGGATCGCCCTGCTGGAGGGCGGCGTCGCCGGCGGGGTCCGGGTCTTCGGCGACCTCGTCTCCCGGTTCGAGAAACGCGGGAAGAACGGCCTCGGCCGGCTCGACCCGGCCAGGTTCGACGCCGCCCAGCTCGCCCGGCTGGCCCGGCAGCACGCGCCGGCGCTCACCCGGTTCGCCCCGGAGCAGCTGATTCCCGGCGTCAACGCCCCCGACGGCCAGGTCGACGACTTCGCGGCCAGCGGGGTCGGCAGCGTCGAGGAGATCCGGGACCAGTTCTGCCGCAGCTTCTACTGGGGCTGCGAGGGTGACGACCCGCTCGTCGGCCTCGCCTACGACCGGCGGGTGAACCCGCTCGGCGCCCAGCTGCGCCCGATGATGGGCTCCGACCTCGGCCACTGGGACGTCCCGTCGTTCACCCACCCGCTGCTGGAGGCCTACGAGCTGGTCGAGGACGGCATTCTCACGCCGGCCCAGTTCGAGGAGTTCGCGGGTGTGAACGCGGTGCGGTTCTACGGCGGCGCGTCGACCGCGTTCTTCGCCGGGACGGCCGTCGCCGGGGACGCGGAACGCATCCAGGCGGCCGACCGCGTCGCCGCATCACAACTGGCGTCGGCCTGAACGGAGCACACGGCATGACGGGACACACGGAATGAATGCTGAGATGCAGCGGGAGTTAGGCCGGCGCACGCTGGACCTGATCGACCGGCGGACCACCGACCTGGCCGAACACACGATGGAGGAACCGCTCGACGGTTACCGCTCGCCGGAGCAGTTCGAGCGGGAACGGCGCCTGGTGTTCAGCCGGTACCCGATGTTCGTCGGGCTCAGCGGCGACCTGCCCGAACCGGAGTCGTGGCTGACGTTCGACGCGACCGGCACGCCGATGCTCCTGACGCGGGACGACGACGGCCGGGTTCGCGCCTTCCTGAACATGTGCCAGCACCGCGGTGTCCGGGTCGTCGAACCGGGGCGCGGCACCGCCCGCCGGTTCACCTGCCCGTTCCACGCCTGGTCGTACAGCCTTGAGGGAAAGCTCGTCGGCCTGCCCGGGTCGGAGGGCTTCAACGACCTGCGCCGGGAGGACCGTGGGCTGATCGAGCTGCCGGTACAGGAACGCCACGGCCTGATCTTCGCGGCGGCGCATCCGGACGCGCGGTTCTCGCTGGAGGAGTACTTCGGCGGTCTCGACGAGCATTTCGCGTCCTTCGGCTTCGAGAGCTGGCACTCGATCGCCGCGACCCACCGGCACCCCGTGGCGACGAACTGGAAGGTCGTCTGGGGCACCCACTGCGAGACCTACCACTTCGCCCAATTGCACCGCGCGACCGCCGGCCCGCTGGTCTACAGCAACACCTCGGTCGCGGACTTCTACGGCGACCACGCGCTGATGACGTCGACGATGCGCACCGTCGACAGGCTGCGGGAGATCCCGGAAGAGGACTGGCGCCCGGTCGACGACGGTCAGATCAACCTCAACTACCGGCTCTTCCCGAACCTGAGCTTCTCGGTGGTCGGGGACCGGCTGGAGATCTTCACGATCTATCCGGGGGAGAGCCTGCACGAGACGGTCGCGCTGCACTACGCCTACCGCCGCGAGCTGCCCGCGTCCGACCAGGAGGCGAAGGAGCTGGAGGAGGCGGTCCGCTGGGCCTGCCAGACCGTCGTCGACAAGGAGGACTACGAGATGGCCACCCGCGCGGGCCTCGGGCTGCGCTCGCCGTTCGTCCCGAAGACCCTGGTGTTCGGCCGCAACGAGCCGGTGATGCAGCACATGGCGCGCACGCTGCGCCGCGTTCTCGCCGAGGCTCCGGAATGACCGACGCGGTCAGGCCGACCGGCCCGCTCGCCGGGCGGGTCGCGCTCGTCACCGGCGCGGCGCAGGCGGCCGGTCGTGGCTATGCCCGCGGACTCGCCGCCGCGGGCGCGCACGTCGTCGTGGCCGACCAGTTTCCGGACGCGGGCCAGGAGACCGTCGGCCTCGTCGAGAAGGACGGTGGCGTCGCCCGGTTCTTTCTCCTCGACGTCACGGACGAGGCCAGCGCGCGGGCGGCCGTCGCGTTCGCCGTCGAGACGTTCGGCCGCCTCGACGTGCTGGTCAACAACCCGAACCGCTACCGGGACACGAAGTACACGCCACTCGCGGAGATGACCGTCGAGCACTGGGACACGACGATGGCGGTGATGGTCCGCGGCACGTTCCTGCTGTGCAAGGCGGCGGTCCCCGAACTCGCGAAGTCGGCGGCGCCGGCCATCGTCAACCACACCTCGTCGGCCGCGTACGGCGTGCGCAACTGGCTGGACTACGGGACCGCCCGCGGGGCTGTCATCGCGATGACGAAGTCGCTGGCCAAGGAGCTGGCCCCGCTGGGCATCCGGGTGAACGCGCTGTCGGTCGGCTCGATGGCGGCCGAGGCGATCTCGCTGGGCGTGCTGGAGCGCGAGGAGCAGATGACCGGGACGCCGGAGTTCGGCCTGCAGCTCATCCCGCGCGTCGCGACCGAGGACGACGTGGCTGGCCCGGTGGTCTTCCTCGCGAGCGAGGCCTCCCGCTACATGACCGGCCAGACCATCTCCTACGACGGCGGCAAGTTCTTCCTGGGCTGAGCGACGCTTTGTCGCGCGTTTCTGGAGGTCCCCATGACGGAGCTGACGCCGGCCGAGGTGATGGAGGTGCTCGCCGCGTCCTGGCGCCCGGACGCGATGAGTGACCCGAGCACTGCCGAGCGCTGGGCGACGGTTTTCGCCGACGACATCGTGCTGGTCGAGCCGGAATCACTCCCGCACGGCGGGGTGCACCGGGGCCTGGCCTCCTTCCACGCCGTCCAGGCCGGCATGCGGGCCCACTGGGACCAGCGCATCGAGGCCACCGAGTACTGGCAGTGCGCCCCGGACCTGTTCGCCCTGCGGATCGTCATCCGGTGGACGGCCCGCGCCACCGGCCGCTCGGTGGTCTTGCCCATGATCGACATGATCCGGATTCGCGGCGGCCAGATCTTCGAGATCGAGGCCTACGTCCACGACACCAAAGCCCTGCTCGAAACGCTCGACCCGCGTGGCGAGGAGGTCTCTATGAACTCCGGGCCCGGACGGTAACCCGGGGCCCCGGCGACGAGAAATGAACGAGGGCTCACTTATTGGTATTCTGTGCCCAGATGGCCCGCCTCGGTCGGTATGACCGCGTACGTGAGCGTGAGGTACCTGATGGACACGACGGCAGCGCCCGCCGGCCCGGTCGGCACGACGATCGACGATGCCTGGGTCGAGCACCACTTCGACCACCAGTCGACCGAGCTGGCCAACGACTTCCACCCGACGCTGGCCCGGACCCGGTCCCGCTGTCCTGTCACGCACAGCGACCAGCACGGCGGGTTCTGGGTGGCGACCGGCTACGAAGAGGTACTCAGCGTCGCGCAGGACTGGGAGACGTTCTCCTCCGCGCAGGGCATCACGATCGCGGCGACCGAGCAGCACACGATTCTTCCGGTCACGATCGACCCGCCGCTGCAGCGTGAGTTCCGCCGCGTCATCAATCCTTACTTCCGGCCGGTAGTCGTCGCGGAATGGGAGAAGGTCACCCGCGACCTGGTCAACCGGCTGATCGACGATTTCATCGAGCGCGGCGAGTGCGAGTTCATGGACGCATTCGCCCGCCAGTTGCCGGGGCTGTCGTTCTTCGACTTCGCCCTGCACGCGCCGAAGGAGGACCTCGCCCAGGTCAACGAATGGGCGATGCTGACCTCCAAGCCGGTTCCCGAGGCGCGTGACGCCCTGTTCAAGCTGGCCGGCTGGATTTCTGAGCTGATCACCGAGCGGCGCCGCACCGGCCCGCGCGGCGACGTGGTCGACGCCGTGCTGGCCGCCGAGATCGAGGGCCGGCCGATCACCGACATCGAGGCGATCGGCACGATCCACCTGCTCATCCTCGGCGGCCTCGACACCACCGCCGGCGTGCTCGGCATGGCGATGCTGCGGTTCTGCGCGCACCCGGAGATCCCGGAACTGCTGCGTGACCGGCCCGACCTGCTGACCAACGCGGTCGAGGAGCTGATCCGCCTCGACAGCTCGTTCATCAGCGTCGCCCGCACCGCCACGAAGGACACCGAGGTCGGAGGCTGCCCGATCAAGGCGGGCGAGCAGGTCCTCATGTACTGGGCCGCGGCCAACCATGACGAGAACGAGTTCGAGGACCCGGAGACGTTCGACCCCGAGCGCGCCCGCAACCGGCACATCGCGTTCGGAGCCGGCCCGCACCGCTGCGCCGGCTCCAACCTGGCCCGGATGAACCTGCGCATCGCCGTCGAGGAGATCGTCACCCGCCTGCGCGACATCAGGCTCGCGCCGGACGCCGACATCCACTGGCACTCGACCTACAACCGAGCGCCGCTGGAGGTCCCGATCACCTTCACCCCGGGCCCTCGGCTCTCGCCCGTCGACTAGCGAAGGGCCGGGCCGGGATTGGGCCTCTCGAATCCCGGCCCGGACCGGCGGCCTCGCCCTACGACGGGGCCTGGCGCGCGGCACCGCTGGTGAGCAGTCCAGCGATCTCCGTGTCGGAGAAACCCCAGGCCAGCAGGGCCTTGCGGGTGTGCTCGCCCGCCGCGGCCGGCGGGCTGACCGGCCCGGAAGGCGTGCGGCTGAACCGCGGCGCCGGCGCGGGCTGCACGACGCCGTCGACGTCGACGAAGGTCCCGCGGGCGACGTTGTGCGGGTGCTGGGCCGCCTCGGCGGGCGTCAGTATCGGCGTGAAGCAGGTGTCGGTGCTTTCGAGCAGCTTCGACCACTCGTCCAGGGTCCTGGTCCGGAAGACGTCGGCGAGTTGGTCCCGCGCGGCCGGCCAGGTGGCCGGGTCGCTCTGCCCGCGGACCAGCTCCGCCTCGGCTTCGTCGTCGAGGCCGATGAGCGCCAGGAGCCGGGAGTAGAACTGGTGCTCGCCGGCGCCGACCGCGACGTGCCGGCCGTCGGCGGTCTCGTAGACGTTGTAGAACGGCGCGGCCAGACCCAGGATGTTCTGCCCCGGGTCGTCAGCCCAGCTGCCCTCGGCGCGCATCCCGTGCAGCAGCGTGGTCAGCAGCGCGACGCCGTCGACCATCGCCGCGTCGACGACCTGGCCGCGTCCCGACACGGCGCGCTCGACCAGCGCGGCCAGCACCCCGACGACCAGCAGCATGCCGCCGCCGCCGTAGTCACCGAGCAGGTTGAGCGGCGGTGCCGGCGGCTGCCCGGACCGGCGCAGCGGTTCCAGCGCGCCCGCCAATGCCACGTAGTTGATGTCGTGGCCGGGGCTGCGGGCATACGGCCCGTCCTGGCCGAACCCGGTCATCCGCGTGTACACCAGGCGCGGGTTGCGGTCCAGGCAGAGATCCGGGCCCAGCCCGAGCCGCTCGGCGACGCCGGGCCGGAAACCCTCGACCACGACGTCGGCGCCGTCGATGAGCCGCAAGGCCGCCGCGGCCCCGTCCGGATGCTTCAGATCGAGCGCTACCGACGGCCGCCCGCGGGTCACCAGGTCGTGACGCCGATGCCCGCGCAACGCTCGCTCGGTGGCGCTCTCGTCGTCCCCAGTCGAGACGTCCTCGACGCGGGCCACCCGCACGACCTCGGCGCCCAGATCCGCGAGCACCATGACCCCGAACGGGCCTGGCCCTCGTCCGGCCAGCTCCACCACCCGCACTCCCGCGAGCGGCCCACCCCGCGGCCGGCCACCGTCACCGTCGATCACGCTTCCGAAAGCAGTCTCCACAGGTAGAGGAGTGTACGTTCACTCACTCCGGCGCGCCGGGATCGTCGGTTCGGTTGCCCGTCGGGTCGGCGGGTGGCAAGACTTTCCTTGCTTTCGTGGGCGCGGCCCGGACCGCCATGGTCGCCGGGAGCCGCCTGACGCGCGGGAGGTCGCCATGACCGGTACGCCGGAGCCGCAGGCCGGGCACTCGAACGAGGGAGTGCCGGGCGACGGGGCAAAGATGTTCTTCTTCGACTCCAACACGCTGCCCTACCGGAGCAACGAGGAGGTCGCGCAGCTGTTACCCGAGGAGCAGCGCGACGAGTTCCTCGACTCGGTGGGTCGTGACCTGGTGTCGACGACGATCCTGTACTCGCCGACGATGACCGTCGTCCGGTCACGCGTCGGCCCGGGTGCCCTGGTCCGGCCGCACCGGCACGGCACCAACCAGCTGACCTACCTGCTCGCCGGCGAGCTGCGCTACGGCCGGCGGGTCACCAGGGCCGGGCAGGGCGTCTTCAGCCCGAACCAGAAGTACACCTGGGTCGCCGGCCCCGAGGGCGCCGAATGGATCGAGATCCACGACGGCCACCCGAAGGCCTACCAGCTCGACTGACCCCGCCGCCGGAATCCCGACGACCACGCCACCCGGACCCCGAGTCGGCGATCATGCCCCGGAGGCCAGCGCGGGAGTCACTCGCGCAGGCGGGCGGCGTAGTCGGCGCGGCCGGCGGCGTCGATGAGCTCCAGGCGGAAGCCGTCGGCGCGGACGAGGTAGGCGAACAGGGTGGGCCGGCCGTCGGCGTCCGGCTTCGTCATCTCCAGGCGCCAGCCCTCGGCGGCCAGCCGGGTGACGTCGGCTGCGAGGTCGTCGGTCCAGTAGGCGAAGTGGTGGACCCGGGGGCCGGTGGTCGCCCAGATCGTGCCGGGTCGGCCCTCGATCAGGTCGAGGTGGATCGGGCCCTCGCGGGAGACGCAGGAGCGCGGCCTGGGGTTCGGGACGCCGTCGACGGTGTGGAACAGGCCCTCGCCCGTGGTGGGCGTCGTCCAGGTCAGGCCCAGCGCGGTGGCCAGCTCGCGCATCGCGGCGCCGAGATCGTCGGTGGTGACGCCGATGTGAAAGGGCACCGCGTCCATGAAAGCTCCGCTCTGCCGGTGCGAGCCCGCTGTTGACCGTCGCTGTTGTTGACCATCGCGAACGACCGGCGTTACCTTCCTCACGTCGAATGCAAGGCTACCCTTGCTTCGCCCGGCGGGAGGGTCAGATGGCGACGGTCCAGACGTCCACGTTCGATCACCTCGCGCCCGAGGTCGCCGGCCCGCGGTACTGGGACGCGGTGCGCGAGCTGGCCAGCCTCGGGCCGTTGACCTGGGTCAGCAGCAGTGGCGGCTACTGGGCCGCGACCTCGTTGGACCTGGTGCTGCGCCTCGCCCAGGACTGGGAGTCGTTCACCTCGACGCAGGGGGTGTCGATCACCAGGCCTGGGTTCGACCTGATGCCCCAGTTGGTCCCGATCGAGCTGGACCCGCCGCGCCAGCGGGCCTACCGCCGCCAGGTCAACCCACACCTGACGGTGAAGGCGCTCGCCGACCTGGAGGACCGGATCCGGGGGGTCGCCGACGAGCTGATCGACGGGTTCGCCGACGCCGGGGCCTGCGACCTGGCGGTCGACTTCGCCCGCCCGTTCCCGGGCACGGTGATGTTCCGCCTGCTGTTCCAGACCACCGACGAGGACTTCCGGATCGCCGAGCCCGCGGCCCGCGCCATCAGCTTCGAGTCGGACCCCTACCGGACCGCGGCCGGCGCCGGCGTTCTGCGCCAGTGGGTCGCCGGCCTGTTCGCGAGCCGCGGCACCGAGCCGACCCGCGACGACGTCGTGACCGCCGTCCAGCGGCTGAACGACGGCTTCCGGGGCGGCCAGGACGAGGGGTCGGACGAGCCGTTCGTCGACCACGAGTTCCTCTCCGGCCTGCAACTGCTCATCCAGGGCGGGATCGGCACGTCCGCGAGCGCCATCGGCGCGACGATGCGCATTCTCGCCGAGCGCCCGGACCTGCAGGCGGCGGTCCGGGCGGACCTCTCCCTCGTCCCCGCGCTGGTCGAGGAGTGCATCCGGCTGGAGACCCCGCTGCCGCTGATGTTCCGCACGGCGACGAGCGACGTCGAGATCGCCGGCCGCCTCATCAGGAAGGGCGAGAAGGTGGGGCTGTTCTTCGGCGCGGCCAACCGTGACCCGAACGTGTTCGAGCGGCCCGACGAGGTCGTCCTGAACCGGCCGCGCAACCGCCACCTGACGTTCGGCGCCGGCCCGCACCGCTGCGTCGGCTCCAACCTGGCCCGGCTGCAGATCAGGGTGGCGGTCCGCCGGCTGCTCGAACGGCTCGGGCCGTTCCACATTCCGGCCGGCGCCGAGGTGACCTACTTCAGCCTGCAGGCCCGGGGACCGGCCTCGGTTCCGCTGGTCTTCGAGCCCGTCTGATGACGGCCGACCCGGCCGGCGGCGCATCGCCGCGGGGGCCGTCGGCCGTGCTGCTTACGCTGGCCGGGTGACCACACGGCAGGGCGCGCGCGGAACGACCCGGGACCGCATTCTCGAAGCGGCGATGGACGTCTTCGCCGAGTCCGGGTTCAGCGGGGCCACGATCAGTGAGGTCGAGCGCCGGGTCGGCCTCGCCGTCGGCACCGGCAGCCTCTACCGGCACTTCCCGTCGAAGGAGGCGCTGCTCACGGCGGCCGTCGACCGGGAGGTCAGCCGGCTGCGCGACGAGATGGCGCAGGCCAGGGCCGGGCTGCCGGCGTCCGGCGACCCGGTCGAGCACCGGCTGCGCACGTACGACCAACTGCTGCACGACCTGCGCCGCTTCGACCGGCTGTTCCGCCTCATGCTCAACGAGGGGGACAGAGTTCCGGAGCTTCGCACGGCGATCTGGGCGGCGCTGGCGCGCCCGGTCCTCGCCGACCCGCGCGGCCAGGACGTCGTCGACGCGATCGCGGTCGCCGCGCTCGGCGGCTACCACCTGTTCTCGACGATGCAGGGCCACCCGTTCAACGGCGTCGGCCAGGACCAGTTCCTGCGCACCCTGGTCGAGCTCACCAGCCCCCGCGACAGCGGCAGCGAGTAGCCGCGAGCCGCGGGGGCTCCTGGCGGCGGGACGCGACGCGCCCCGCCTTCGGCCTAGGCCAGGACGATCGCGCGTTCGGGGCAGTTGTCGGCGGCCTCGCGGGCCTTGGCCTCCAGCTCGACCGGCACCTCGGGATCCACGACGGACCCGAAGCCCTCCTCGTCGAGCGCGAACACCTCGGGGCAGATCTCCCAGCAGCGCGCGTGTCCCTGGCACTTGGCGGCGTCGACCTCGGCCTTCATGGCGCCCCCATCCCTTCGATCGGGCCGCGTCCACGCGGCCGGGCAGGCTAGAACGTAGCGGACAAAGCCCACGGACCGTCCGGGAAGGGGCGGCCGAGCAGATCCATGCTGTAGACGATCCGGCCGGTGACGGTTCCCGCCGGCGTGCTCACCAGGCGCAGCGTGGCCTGCGCCATGGCGTCGTCCGGCTCGACCGGCGCGTTGCCCGCGTTGTGCGGCGCGACGACGGCGACGCCGGGCGTCAGCACGAGTCCGGACGTGCCGAGCGCGTTCACGCTGACGCCGGTCCCCTCCAGCTCCGCGGCGAGGCCGGTCGTCAGCCGGTCCAGCGCGCTCTTGCACATGCCGTAGGGGACGCAGCCGTCGCGGGCCCAGTCCGGATAGGGCGGGCCCAGTGGGTGGCGGGCCTGCTTGGAGGTGATGTTCACGATCCAGCCCTGGCCGCGCTCGACCATCCCGGGGACGGCCAGCTGGCAGAGCCGGAACGGCGTGTGCACCATCATCCGGAACATCAGCTCGAAACGCCTGGGCGTCACGTCGAGGGCCGGCCCGTAGAAGTTGACGCCCGCGTTGTTCACCAGGATGTCGACCGGGCCGAGCGCGTCCTGCGCGCGGGCCACGATCGTCTCGACGTCGGTGGGCGACGTCAGGTCGGCCTGGACCGCCGCCGCCCGGCCGCCGTTCGCGGTGATCCGGGCGGCCAGCTCGGAGATCGAGCCGGGAAGCGGCGACGAACCGGCGTCGAGAGTCCGGGCGACGAGCGCGACCGCCGCCCCCTGTTCGGCGAGCAGTTCGGCGATGTGCGCGCCGATGCCCCGGCTCGCACCGGTGACGACCGCGACGCGGCCGGCCAACGAACCCACGGCTACCTCGCGATCGACTCGTCGGACCGACCGGCACCGGCCGGGCTCGCCGGCGGCTGCCAGCGCGCCGATACTAACAGAGCGCTCACATACTTACCTGCTCCGATGTGCCCGCCGCGGGGCCGCGATCGAGGTCTCACGGTCCGGCTCGACGGTGCCCGCGCGGACACCTCGCGGCCGAGGCCAGGCGCGGTTAGGCTCGCTTGTGGAGTGAGCGGTTACTGAGCTACTGTCGGGCGATCCGGTCCAGCCACCAGCCGGCCGTGCCCGGTGTCACGCTCGCGCCCGCCGCCCCGCGGCCTGGCTCGCGGGCGTCCCGGACGCAGCGGGGCAGCTGACGCCGCAGGGGCTGTGCGCCGCAACGAAGACGCCTGGCAACGAAGACGGGAGAGGTCGTCGATGAGGGTCGCCGTCGCCTACGAGGCCGGTAAGCCGCTCGTGCTTGAGGATCTCCCGATCCCCACGGTCGGGCCGCGCGACGTGCTGGTCCGGATCGCCGCGAGCGGGATCTGCCACACCGACCTGAACGTCATCGAGGGCCGCTCGGCGCTGCAGCTGCCGATCGTGCCCGGCCACGAGGCCACCGGCCTCGTCGAGCAGGTCGGTGCCGAGGTCCGGCGGGTCCGGCCAGGCGACCGGGTGCTCGCCTCGGTGTCGCCGGCCTGCGGCTCCTGCTGGTGGTGCGTCAACGGCATGTCCAACCACTGCGAGCGCGGGCCGCTCGTCCAGACCGCCGCCCGGTTCGCCCTGGACGACGGGCGCACCGCCCGCGCGGTCTGCGGCTGCGGCTCGTTCGCCGAGGCGATGGTCGTGGACGAGGCGAGCGTCGTCGCCGTCCAGACCGACCTGCCCGACGAGCAGCTGGCCCTGCTCGGCTGCGGGGTCACCACGGGCGTCGGCGCTGCGCTGAACACGGCCCAGGTCAGCCCCGGCTCCACGGTGGCCGTCATCGGGTGCGGCGGCGTCGGCCAGTCGGTCATCCAGGGCGCCCGGATCGCCGGCGCGGCCGTCATCATCGCCATCGACCCGGCCACCTCGCGCCGGGAGGCCGCGCTGCGGGTCGGCGCGACGCACGCCGTCGACCCGGATGAGGCGGACCCGGTCGAGCAGGTCCGCGCGCTGACGGGCGGGCGGGGCGCCGACTACAGCTTCGAGGTCGTGGGCCTTCCCGAGCTGATGACGCAGGCGTACGCGATGGCGAGGATGGAGGGGACGGTGACGCTGGTCGGCATGCCGGCCATGGGCGCCTCCGTCACGCTGCCCGCGATCCCGGCGGTGTTCTCCGGCAAGAAGCTGGTCGGCTCGCCGGTCGGCGGCTCGCAGATCCTGCGCGACTTCCCCCGCTTCATCCGGCTGGCCGAGGCCGGCCGGCTCGATCTCGGGCAGATGGTGTCGCGCCGTATCAAGCTGGAAGACGTGAACGAGGGCGTCGAGCTGACCCACGCGGCGGAGGGAATCCGCACCGTCATCGTCTAGACCCTCCATCGCCACGGCCGGCCGGGCCGCCCTTCGACGGCCCCGGCTTCTTCGGGAAGGAGCGCTCGGATGCAACGGCGCACACTGATCAGGAACGCCCGAGTGCTGGCCTGCACGGGCGACGCCGCCGAGCGCCCGGTCGACGGGGACATCCTGCTGGACGGCGACCGGATCGAGCGGGTCGCGGCCGGCCGGCTGGACCCGGCGGCCGTCGGGGGGCCCGCGGACGACGTGCGGGTGATCGACGTGCGGGGGGCGACCGTCCTGCCGGGGCTCGGTGACGCGCACACGCACATCAGCTGGCCGCTGGACTTCGTCTTCGACCATGCCGGCGTCGCCGCGTCCGCGCCGGCCCCGCACGCGCTCGACGTCGCCGCGGTCGTCCGCACCTTCCTGGAGAGCGGCTACACGCTCATCATCAGCGCGAGCGTCCTGCAGCCGCTGGACGACGTGACCGCGCGGGACGCCATCGAGCGCGGCCTGATCCCCGGGCCGCGCATCGTGCCGGGCAACCTGCTCGTGACGTCGCCGGGCGCGATCAGCGACGGCACCCCGATGTCCGTGGTCGCCGCCGACGCGCATGAGCTGCGGGACATCGTCGCGCGCCAGTGCGAGGCCGGCGCGCGGGCGATCAAGCTGTTCATCTCGGGCGACGGCATCGTGCCCGAGTTCCCGTCCGACGACGTCTACATGAACGACGAGATGCTCACCGCGGCCGTGGACGAGGCGGCGAAGTACGGCGCGTTCGTCACCACGCACGCCCGTGGCTCGGCCAGCGTCGCGATGGCCGCCCGCACCGGCGTCCGCCTCATCCACCACGCCTGCTTCCTTGACGACGAGGCGGTGCGTGAGCTGGAGGCCCGCCGCGACGACGTCTGGGTCTGCCCCGGGCTGCACTACCTGTACGCGGTGGTCAACGGCCACGCCAACCCGTGGGGCATGACGCCGGAGAAGATCGAGCTGTCCGGCTACCGGGACGAGCTCAAGGCCCAGGTTGAGGGGCTGCGGAGATTACGCGAGGCCGGCATCCGGATCGCCGCCGGCGGCGACTTCGGCCACCAGTGGACGAGGCACGGCACGTACGCGGCCGAGCTGGAGCGCTACGTCGACCTCGTCGGCATGACGCCAGCCGAGGCGATCCACTCCGCGACCAGGGAGCTGGGCCCGCTGGCCGGCCTGGAGACCGGGCAGGTCCGCGCCGGCTACCTGGCCGACCTTCTCGTGGTGGACGGCGACCCGACCGAGGACGTCTCGATCCTCAAGGACCCGGCCCGGCGCCGCGCGGTCTTCAAGAACGGCGAGCTCGCCTACGTCAACCCGTCGGTGTACGCGTGACCGGCCCCGGACCTGTGACGGGCTCCGCGAACGGCGTCGCGCCGCCGGCCGCGGGGGAGCTGCTGTCGGGCGTCGAGACGCTGGTCCGGCTGCTGCTCGTGCGCACCGAGGTCGACGGCCGGGACGGCCTGCGGACCGCGACGATGGTCTCCGGCTACCCCGGCTCGCCGCTGGGCACGTTCGACATGACGCTCGACGGCGCGGGGTCGGCCTTGGCCGAGCACCGCGTCCTGCACCGCCCCGGGCTGAACGAGGAACTGGCCGCGGCCACGGTCTGGGGCAGCCAGATGGGCACCGGCCGCGAGCTGCGGTCCGCGTCCTCGCCATCGACCGGCGCGCCCGAGCAGGCGAGCGACGCGGTGCCCGACGAGAGCCTCGACGGGGTCGTCGGCGCCTGGTACGGCAAGACACCCGGGCTGGACCGCTGCGGCGACGTCCTGAAGCACGCCGGCGCCATGGGCTCCGGCCCGAACGGCGGCGTCGTGATGTTCTGCGGCGACGACCCGTCGGCCAAGTCCTCGACGCTCGCCTGCGACAGCCAGTACACCTTCGAGGACGCCTGCGTCCCGGTGCTCGTCCCCGGCGACCAGCAGGACATCCTCGACCTCGGCGTGCACGCGTTCCGGCTGTCGCGGTACAGCGGCGCCTGGGTCGGCCTCAAGGTCGTCACGGCGGTGGCCGACGGCATCGGCACCGTGGACACCGGCCTCGACCGGCACACCCCGAGCGACCCGGACGGCTTCACGATCGACGACGCGGCCGGCGTGCCGCGGCCGTGGCGGCACCTGCCCGGGACCGCGGTCGGGCCGCACACCGCGCCCGCGCAGGAGGAGCAGGTCCTCGACCTGCGGCTGCGCGCCGCGGCGGCCTACGCCCGGCACAACGGCCTCGACCGGGTCAGCGGGGCCGCGCCCGGCGCACGCCTCGGCATCGTCTGCGCAGGCAAGACCTACTTCGACGTGATGCAGGCGCTGGGCGACCTCGGGCTCGGCGCCGCCGAGCTGGAGACGCTCGGCGTCCGGATCCTGCGCCTCGGGATGACCTATCCGCTGGTCGCCGAGACGGCGTTGGAGTTCGCCCGCTCCGTCGACGAGCTGGTCGTCATCGAGGAGAAGCGGCCGTTCGTCGAGACGCAGCTGCGCGCAGTGCTGCACGAGGCCGGCGACGCCACTCGGCTCGCCGGCAAGCGGGACAGCGCCGGGCGCGCCCTCGTCGGGGCCGCCGGCGAGCTGGACGCGACGAAGGTCGCGGCCGTCCTGCGCCGGGTCCTGCCCGAGCTGGCCACGGTCGGCGCGGCCGTGGGCGCTTCCGCCAACGGCGCCTCGGTGGGCGGGTCACCCCGGCGGCGGTCGCTGCCGCTGCTCGCGTCGCCCGGTCTGGCGCTGCCGGTGCTCGACCTGCCGGCCCGGCCGCCGGGCTTCTGCAGCGGCTGCCCGCACAACCGCTCGACGGTGTTCCCCGACGGTGCGCTGGTCGGCGGTGGCGTCGGCTGTCACGGGATCATGTACTTCGAGGCCCGGCACCAGGGCATGAAGAGCCTCCCACCGACGCCGATGGGCGCCGAGGGCGTGCCGTGGATCGGCCTCGCGCCGTTCGTGGACGAGCCACACCTGATCCAGAACCTCGGTGACGGGACGCTCTCCCACTCCGGCATCCTGGCGATCCGCGCCAGCGTCGCCGCCAGGGCCAACGTCACCTTCAAGATCCTCTACAACGCGGCGGTCGCGATGACCGGCGGCCAGGACGTCGTCGGCCTGATGGACGTCCCGGCGATGACCCGGATGTTGGAGGCCGAGGGCGTCGAGCGGGTCGTCGTCTGCGCCGAGGAGCCGAAGCACTACGGCCGCCGGGCCCGGTTCGCCCCCGGCGTGAAGGTGCTCGGCCGCGACCGGCTGGACGAGGTGCAGGAGGAGCTGCGCGGGGTGCCCGGCGTGACGGTGGTCATCTACGACCAGCGCTGCGCCGCCGAGTCACGCCGGCTGCGCAAGCGTGGCCTGCTGCCCGAGCCGCCGCGCCGCGTGGTCATCAACGAGGCGGTGTGCGAGGGCTGCGGCGACTGCTCGGTGAAGAGCAACTGCCTGTCCGTGCTGCCGCATCAGACCGAGCTCGGCGAGAAGCGCCGGGTGGACGACCTGTCCTGCAACCGCGACTACACCTGCCTCGAGGGCGACTGCCCGTCGTTCGTGACGATCACCCCGCGCAAGCCCGGCAAGTTGCGCCGCTCGCCGCGCACGCAGGCGGCGAAGCCCAAGGCGCACCCGCGCCCGGCGCTGCCGTCGGGCGGGCTGCCGGAACCGGTGCGGCCCGTCGTGGACGGCCGGTTCGGCATCTACTTCACCGGCGTCGGCGGTACCGGCGTCATCACCGCCGCCCGGATCCTCGCGACCGCCGCGAAGTCGGCCGGCCTGACCGTCGCGGGTGTCGACCAGACCGGGCTCTCGCAGAAGGCCGGCGCGGTCGTCTCGCACCTGCAGCTGTCCGTGGCCGGCCAGGACGGCGCGCTCGGCTCGCCGACGGTCGGCGCCGGCGGGGCCGACCTCTACCTGTCGGGCGACATCCTGCAGGCCGCGTCGGCCAAGCACCTGGCGACCGTGCGGCCGGGGGAGACCGTGGCGGTCGTCGACGTGACCGTGGTTCCGACGGCCGCGATGCTCCAACGTGACATCGCCTCGCCCGACGACGCGGCGATGCGCGCCGCGATCTCCGAGCGGGTCGGGGGTGGACAGGCGGCGTTCCTGGACGCGAAGCGGATCGCCGAGCAGGTCTTCGCCAACCAGCTGCTGGCCAACATCGTGCTGCTCGGGGCCGCGTTCCAGCTTGGTGGCCTGCCGCTCGGGCCGGCCGACCTGGAGAAGGCGATGAGCCGCACCGGTCGGGCCGCGACCGACAACCGGGCCGCCTTCGTCTGGGGCCGCTGGGCCGTCCACGACCCGGCGGCCGTCGAGGCCGCGCTCGCGGCCGTCGGCGGGGACACTCCCACGGTGACGAAGCCGAGCATCTTCGACCCGTCGCCGGACGCGCTCGCGGCCGCCGCCGGGCTTCTTGACGGGGCCGCACTGCCCGCGGACCTGCCGGCCGACCTGAGCGAGCTGCTCGGCCGGCGCGCCGCGCAGACGGTCGACTACCAGGACGCCCGCCGGGCCGGCCGGTTCCTCGCGCTGGTGGCCGAGGCCGCCGGACGTGACGACGCCGGCCACGGCTGGGCCCTGACCAGGGCCGTCGCCGAGAGCTGGTTCAAGGTGCTGACCTACAAGGACGAGTACGAGGTCGCCCGGTTGCACCTGCTGGCGGACCACGCCGAGACGGCGGCCGAGCTCGGCATCGACGGCCCGTACCGCGTCACCTACCACCTGCATCCGCCGACGCTGCGGCGCTTCGGGCTCAAGCACAAGCTGCCGGCCGGCCGGCCCTACGCGGTCGCGTTCCGGGGCCTGCGGGCGGCTCGCCGGCTGCGCGGGACCCCGTTCGACCTGTTCGGCCTCGACCCGGACCGGCGCACCGAGCGGGCGGTCGTCGTCGAGTACGAGCGGCTGCTGCGCACCGTCCTGGCGGGCGAGCTGCCCTACGCCGACCAGGTGCGGGCCGCCGAGTCGGCGATGGCGATCAAGGGCTACGGGCCGATCAAGGAAGCGGCCGTCGAGCGGTGGCGCGCCGACGTCGCGGGCCTGCTGCCAGCGGGATCGACCGGCGCATGATCAAGCTGATCCGGTTCGGGGCGGCCGGCCCGGCGTGGTCGGCGGACGCGTTCGAGGCCGCCTGGCGGCGGGAGGCGCGGCGCGCGGCCGAGGCGCCGCCGGACGCGCGGCCGGCCCGGGTCACGCTGGCCACCGTGCTGGCCGGCCTGTCCGGTCCGGCCGAGCGCCCCGGCTCGGGCACCAGCCACGACGTCGTCAGCTTTCTGTGGTTTCCCGACGCCGAGTGCCTCGCCCGCTTCGAGGCCTGGCAGGCGGCCACCGACGCCCCGGCGGCCGGCCTCGTCACGAGCAGCGTCGTCGCGCGGGAACGGGTGGCGCGCGGGGCCGACTGGCTCGCGGCCCACGCCGCGTCGGGTGGTGGCGCCTTCAAGCACATCGCCCTGTCCCGGCGGGCCGATGGCCTCACCCGGGCCGAGTTCTCCCGTCTGTGGGCCGAGCACGGCGGCGTGGTCCAGACGTCCGGCGCGGCCGCGGTGATCCCCGAGGCCGCCCGTGGCCAGGCCTACGTCCAGAACCATCCGCACCCGACGGGCGACGAGCCGGTCTACGACGCCGTCAACGAGGTCTACTTCGCCGATCTCGCCGGCCTGCGCGGCCGGGTCGGCTGGTTCCAGCAGAACCCGCCCACGGGCGGCCTGTTCGGCCGGTCGGAGTACCTGGCGGTCCGCGAGGTGGTCGTGGCGTCCGCCGCGACCGTCGACGCGGGCTGAACACGACTAGCAGACCGTCACGACAGCACGACGAGAGCAGGGAGCGCAGATGGCCGAGGACGCGGCAGGGGCGGCGTTAGAGGTCCGCGGGCTGACGGCCGGGTACGGCTCGCTCGCGGTGATCCACGACGTGTCGTTCTCGGTAGGACGGGGCGAGATCGTCGGTCTGCTCGGCCGCAACGGCGCGGGCAAGACCACCACGCTGATGGCGATCGCCGGCTTCCTGGGCAGGTACGGCGGCGAGGTGCGCGTCGACGGGACGCCGCTGGTCGGCCCCGCCTACCGGCGCAGCCGCGGCCAGGTCGGCATCGTGCTGGAGGGACGCAGCACCTTCCCGTCGCTGACCGTCCGCCAGAACCTCCAACTGGCTGGCGCCCCCGTCGACGAGGCGGTCGAGCTGTTCCCCGAGCTGCGCACCAAGCTGCCGCTGAAGGCCGGGGTGCTCTCCGGCGGCGAGCAGCAGATGCTGGCGCTCGCCAGGACCGTGGGGCGTCACCCGACGGTGCTGCTCATCGACGAGCTGTCGTTCGGACTGGCCCCGGCCGTCAGCGAGCGCATCCTGGAGCGGCTGCGCGCCGTGGCCACGGCACTGTCCGCCGGGGTCGTGCTCGTCGAGCAGCACATCCACTTCGCGGCGAGCTTCGTCGACCGCGCCCTGATCATGAACGAGGGTCTCGTGCGGGCCGAGATCCCCGCCGCCGAGCTGGCCGCCCGGGAGTCCGAGATCGAGCGCCTCTACCTGGGCGGGGTCGACGAGGCCGCCTGACTGGGCCAGGCAGACGACGAAGGCGGCGGCCCGGGTGGGCCGCCGCCTTCGTGATGTCGAAGCTCAGACCGCCGCTGGCGCCCGGTCCGGGATGCCGAGCAGCCGGGCGGTGTTGCCGCGCAGAACCTTGCGGGTGGTGGTGGGGTCCTGGCGGCCCAGGCTCGTCGCGTAGTCGAGCGGCTCCCGCAGGCCTTCGGGGTGCGGGAAGTCGGAGCCGAACAGGACGTGGTCCGGCCCGAGGACGTCGAGCAGGTCGTCGACGTCGTCCTCCGGGAACGGGACGACCCACAGGTGATCGGTGAGCGCCTCGCTGGGCTTCGCCGGGAGCCTCCCACCGATCATCGGTCCGCGCCGGCCGAGGGAGGCGGCCTTGTCGACGGTCTTGAGCAGTGGGCGCAGCCAGCTGCTGCCGTTCTCGATCGAGAGGATCCGCAGGTCCGGGTGGCGGCCGAACAGGTTGTGCAGGGTCAGCGCGATCATGGTGTCGACGATCGGCCGCTCGGTGTTGCACAGCGCCCACTGCAACGGCGACTGCAGGTGGGACGGGTTGCGCGGGTCCTCCGACCAGTGCGTCCCGTAGAGGTCGGCGTAGCCGCAGTTCGAGGTGTGGAACACGACCGGCACCCCGGCCTCGGCGCACAGCGCCCAGAACGGGTCGTTGACCGGGTCGGCGGGGGACCGGTGGCCGACGGGCCCGGGCCGCAGATGGACCAGCCGCGCGCCGGCGTCGATCACCCGGCGCAGCTCGGCGACCGCGTGGTCGATGTCGAGCAGTGACAGCAGTGGCACCGCGAAGATCCGCTCCTGCGCGGCGTAGCCCCAGTCCTCCTCCAGCCAACGGTTGAAGGCCCGCAGGCTCGCGTAGCTGAGCTCGACGTCGTGCTCCAGGTCCCGCTCGACGGAGATGCCGAGCGTCGGCAGCAGGATCGTGGCCTCGACGGACTGGGAGTCCATCAGGGTGAGCCGCTCGGCCCGCGTGGTGAACGCCGGGTAGTCCCTGGCGTTGAGCACCTCGCGATGGGCGAACCCGTCCGCGACCCCGCCGGCGAACAGTCCCTGCAACGCGCCGGGGGCCGAGGCGTAGTCGCCCGGCATGACGCTCATGAAGGTGCGCCGGTCGCCGACGAAGACCCGGCCCAGGCCGTCCTCGGCCCGGTCGACCCGGATGGTCGCGTCCTTGTACCGGGCCTCGATGTGCCGGGAGAAGCAGTCGTCCGGCTCGTAGTAGTGCCCGTCCGCGTCGATCAGAGCGTAGTCCACGGCCCGTCACCTTCGATCTGCTAATGAGCGAGTACTCATTTAGTATGGCGGAGGGTGGCGTCCCGTCAAGCTCGCGGTCGCAGTGTGTCAGGGGGGCCACAGCGGTCGCGGCCACGACCCGGTTGCGCCGCCGGTCGCTCCGTCCCTATCGTGAGTGAGCAGATACTTCGCAACTCGGTTCGCCGCCTACACGGTTGGCGCAACACGGTTGGCCGCAACGCAGCTCGACGCGACCCAGATCGATGGGAAGCGACCCAACGGCCGGTAGGCAGTCACGCGACCGAGCCACGAGACCCAGGAGGGCAGCCGCGGTGTCTGAGGCGGTGATTGTGGCGACGGCGCGGACGGCGATCGGGACGGCGTACAAGGGCTCACTCACGGAGGTGAGCGCGTTCGAGCTCGGCACCCGGGCGGTGGCCGAGGCGCTCGACCGGTCCGGGGTCGACCCGTCGCTCGTAGACGACGTGGTGCTCGGCGAGTCGCTGTACGGCGGTGGCGACATCGCCCGGTACGCGGCGGTGAACGCCGGCATCCCGCAGGTACCGGGCGTCGCCCACAACCGGCACTGCGCCTCCGGCCTCGCCGCCGTGCAGAGTGCTGCCGCGTCGATCCGCTCCGGGATGGACCGCGTCGTCATCGCCGGGGGTGTGCAGTCGGCCTCCACGAAGCCGCGTGTCCGCTGGCGGTTTCCCGGTACCGACGACTGGGACGAGGACTGGCTCGCCTACAGCCACCCCGAGACGCCCCAGGCGCCGTGCCGGGACATGTCGATCACCGTCGGCTGGAACGCGGCGGTGCAGGCGGGCCTCACCCGCGAGGAGATGGACGCCTGGGCGCTGCGGTCGCACCAGCGGGCGGTCGCGGCGATCGACGCGGGCAGCTTCGCCGAGGAGATCTTCCCGCTGGAGGTGGCGCGGCGCGACGGCACCACGCTGACGTTCGCCGTCGACGAGCACCCGCGGCGGACGACCACGCTGGAGCGGCTGGCCGCGCTGAAGCCCATCCACCCGGAGATCGACGGCTTCAGCATCACGGCCGGCAACGCGTCCGGCGTCAACGACGGCGCCGCGGCGATGGTGCTCGCGGACAGCCAGTTCGCCGAGCGGCAGGGGCTTGAGCCGCTGGGCGTCATCCGGGCCTGGGCCTCGGTGGGCGTCCTGCCGGAGGAGACCGGCCTGGCCCCGACGCTCGCGATCCCGAAGGTGCTGGACCGGGCCGGCCTGACGATCGGCGACGTCGCGCTGTGGGAGATCAACGAGGCGTTCGCCTCGGTCGCCGTGGGCACGACCCGCATCCTCGGCCTCGACGACACGATCGTGAACGTCTCCGGCAGCGGGTGCAGCCTCGGCCACCCGGTCGCCATGAGCGGCTCCCGGATGATCATCACGATGACCCACGAGCTGCGCCGGCGCGGCGGCGGCATCGGGATCGCCGCGATGTGCGCCGGTGGCGGCATGGCCACCGCCGTCGTCCTCGACGTCCCCGCGCCCGCGGGCAGCTGAGGCCGGGCGTCGGCCCACCGGCGAGGACCAGGTCGGGACCCGTGAGGCGGAGCATCGAAGGGCTTGCAGAGTGAACGCACGCTTATCAGAGGCGGCGGCGGTATGAGCGTGCTGCGCGGCTACCGCGTCGTCGAGCTGGCTGGCATCGGCCCCGGGCCGTTCGCCGCCATGATGCTGTCCGACATGGGCGCCGAGGTGCTCCGCGTCGACCGGGCCGACAGCGTCGGTGCCGAGGCGCCCTCCTGGGACGTGAACGCCCGCGGCCGTCGGTCGGTGGGCATCGACCTCAAGCACGCCGACGGGCGGGAGGCCGTGCTCAGGCTGGTCGAGCACGCCGAGGTGCTCATCGAGGGGTTCCGCCCGGGTGTCACCGAGCGGCTCGGGCTCGGGCCCGACGACTGCCTGGCCCGCCGGCCGGGACTCGTCTACGGGCGGATGACCGGGTGGGGCCAGGACGGCCCGTACGCGCAGGCGCCGGGGCGCGACATCAACTACGTCGCTCTCGCCGGCACCCTGGCCATGGTCGGGCGGCCGGGCGTCCCGCCGGTGCCGCCGGTCAACATCGTGGGCGACTTCGGTGGGGGCGGGCTGCTGCTCGCCTTCGGCATCGTGTGCGCCCTGCTCGAGTCCGCCCGCTCCGGCCAGGGGCAGGTCGTCGACGCCGCCATGGTCGACGGTGCCGCGCTGCTGTCCGGGATGATCCACGGCCTGCGGGCGGCCGGCGACTGGGGGGAGCGGGGCACCAACCTCCTCGACGGCGGCGCCTGGTTCTACGACGCCTACGAGACGGCCGACGGCCGGTACCTCTCGCTCGGGGCGATCGACCCCAAGGCCCGCCGGCAGCTCGCGGAGCTGACCGACGTCGATCCCGGCGCCGACGACCGGTCGTCCTGGCCGGCCACGAAGGAGCGCCTCGCCGCGGTGATCCGGACCAGGACCCGCGACGAGTGGTGCGCCACGTTCGACGGCACCAGCGTCTGCTTCGCCCCGGTTCTCGACCCGGGCGAGGCTCCGGACCATCCCCACATCCGCCACCGCGGCACCTTCACGGAGGTCGCCGGAGTGGTCCAGCCGGCTCCGGCCCCGCGGTTCAGCCGGACCCCGCCGGCGGTTGCCGGCCCGCCGCCCGCCCCCGGGCAGCACACCGACGAGGCCCTGTCCGACTGGGGGTTCTCGGCCGAAGAAGTAACCAGCCTGCGGGCTGCCGGCGCCGTCCGGTAGCCCGCAGCGGGGCTGGCTCCCACCGTCCTCAACGTATAAAGTGAGCGCTCATGCACATCGGATTCGGCCTCCAACTCGCCAATCTTGATCCCAACGTCACCGACGCGGACGTCTACCGGTCGGAGATGGCCCTCGCAGCACGGGCCGAAGAGGTTGGTTTCGATTCGGTCTGGCTCTCGGAGCACCACTTCTCCGACTACCAGCTCACCTCGCAGCAGTCGATGGTGCTGGCCTGGCTGGCGAGCAGGACCACGAAGCTGAAGCTCGGCACGATGGTCACCGTCCTGCCGTGGAACGACCCGGCGCGGGTGGCCGAGAGCTTCTCGGTGCTCGACCACCTCTCCGACGGCCGCGCGATCCTCGGCCTCGGCCGTGGCCTCGGCCAGAAGGAGTTCGTCGGCTTCCGCGTCCCGATGGGCGAGTCCCGCCGCCGGTTCAAGGAGTACAGCGCCGCCCTCCTGAACGCCCTGGAGACCGGGGTGCTGGAGTACGACGGCGAGCTCTACAAGCAGCCGCGGGTCGAGATCCGGCCTCGTCCGGTGGCCAGCTTCAAGGGCCGGACCTTCGCCTCGGCGGTCTCGCCCGAGTCGATGGAGATCATGGCCGGCATGGGCGTCGGGCTGATGGTCATCGCCCAGAAGCCGTGGCCGACGGCCATCGAGGAGCTCAAGAAGTACCGCGAGCGCTACTTCGAGCTGAACGGCACCGAGGCGCCGAAGCCGGTCCTCGTGATCGTGGCCGGCGTCGCCGACAACCAGGCCCAGATCGACAAGATCCGCAACGTCTACCTCCAGCGCTGGGCCCGCTCGACCGTCGAGCACTACGAGTTCGACAACATCGGCTTCGCCGAGATCGAGGGCTACGAGTACTACGCCGGCCTGGCCAAGAACATCCAGAAGCACGGCCTCGAGAAGTTCAACGGCTTCCTCGCCGACCTCCAGGTCTGGGGCAAGCCCGCGGAGGTCACCGAGAAGCTGCTCGAGTACGCCGAGATGACCGACGCCGGTGGCATCGTCCTGCCGCTCTGCTTCGGCGGCATGCCCGCCGAGGAGGCCAAGGACTGCTTCGACCTGTTCTCGGCCGAGGTGCTTCCCAAGCTCAAGGGCTACGACGCCGGTGGCGACATCGGCGTGACCTATGCCGCCACCCCGACAGCCGTCTCCTGAAAGCGCGTTCTCATGGGCTTGTGTGACGGACGGGTCTGCCTGGTCACCGGTGCCGGCCAGGGAATCGGCCGCGCCTACGTCGAGGCGCTCGCGGCGCAGGGCGCGCGCGTCGTGGTGAACGACGTCAACGCCGACGCCGTCGCGTCCGTGGTCGCCGGGGTGCGCGCCCTGGGCGGCGAGGCCACCGGCCACACCGGCGACGTGTCGACGGCGGCGGGCGCCGACAGCCTGATCGCCACTGCCACGGACACCTGGGGCCGCCTCGACGCGGTGGTGAACAACGCCGGCATCGCGCGCGACAAGATGCTGGTGAACATGTCCGAGTCGGACTGGGACGACGTGCTGCGCGTGCACCTCAAGAGCACGTTCCTCGTCACCCAGCGGGCCGCCAACCACTGGCGTGCACGGTCGAAGGCGGGCGACAGCGTCGACGCCCGCGTCGTGAACACGGTGTCGTCGGTGGGCCTGTACGGCCACGTCGGCCAGGCCAACTACGGCGCGGCCAAGGGCGCGATCGCCTCGTTCACGGTGATCGCCGCGATGGAGCTCGCCCGCTACGGGGCGACCGTCAACGCGGTGTGCCCGACGGCGCTGACGCCGATGACCGAGGCCGTCGGGCTGGGCGAGAGCGACGCGGCCCGCGCCGGCCAGTACGACCCCAAGTGGGTCGCGGCCACGCTGGCGTGGCTCGTCTCGCCGCTCTCGGCCGACGTCACCGGCAGGGTGATCGTCAGCTCGGGCGTGCGCCTGGCCATCGCCGAAGGCTGGCACCGTGGGCCCACCGGGCCGGCGGTCGACGACCCCGCCGCCGTCGAGGCGGCCATCCGGCCGCTGCTGGCGGCCGCCGCACCGAACGCCGACGTCCAAGGAGACATCCCACGATGGTCGAGCGCACTTTCCTGAGGAAGGCCGCCGTCGCGCGTTCCGGTCCTGGACGGGGAACGCGATGACCGACGTCGCCGCGCGCGGTACGGAGCTCGAAGGCGTCGACCCGGTCGTCTTCCGCCAGGTGCTGGGCCATTTCTGCACCGGCGTGACGATCGTGACCGGTATGGACGAGTCCGGCGCTCCGGCCGGGCTCGCCTGCCAGTCGTTCACCTCGCTTTCCCTCGACCCGCCCCTGGTGCTCATCTGCCCTGGCCGGAACTCGACGAGCTGGCCACGCATCGAGCGGGCCGGACGGTTTACCGTCAACGTGCTGGCCGAGGATCAGCAGGACGTGTCGGTGGCCTTCGGCGCCAGGACCGGGGCGAAGTTCGACGCCGCTCCCTGGCATGTCACCGACCGTGGCGCTGTGGTCCTGGACAACGTCCTCGCCTGGGTCGACTGCGAGATCGACGCGGCGCACGACGGCGGCGACCACCAGATCGTCGTCGGCGCGGTTCGCGAGATGCGGGTGCTGCGCGACCACGGGCCGCTGCTGTACTTCCGCGGTGGCTACGGTCTGCCGGGCCGTCTCGACCAGAAGGTCCTGCCCAACGGCTCGACCGGAACGAGGAGCGCGTAATGCCGAGGCCTGACTGGAAGCTGCTGGCGGACCCCGAGCCCCAGGAGCGCAGCTACTCCATCATCTCGGTGGACGACCATCTCACCGAGCCCGCCGACCTCTTCGTCAAGCGTTTTCCGGCGAAGCTGCGGGACAAGGCGCCGCAGGTGATCACGACCCCGGATGGTTCCGAGGCGTGGGTCTACCGCGACCGGCTTTACCGGGACAACGGCATGAGTGTGGTCGCCGGCCGCCCGAAGTCCGAGTGGACGCTCGACCCGCTGAACTTCGGCGAGATGCGCCGGTCCGCGTGGGACGTGCACGCCCGGGTGAAGGACATGGATCTCGACGGCATCTGGGCGTCGTTGTGCTTCCCCTCCGGAGCGTGGGGCTTCACCGGCCGGGTGCTGTCGATGAACGACGACCAGGAGATCGGGCTCGCCGCGGTCCGGGCGTGGAACAGCTGGATGCTCGAAGAATGGCACGGCGCCTACCCGGAGCGCTTCATCCCGATGCAGCTCCCGTGGTTCAAGGACCCGAAGGTCGCCGGCGACGAGGTGCGCCGCAACGCCGAGCTGGGTTTCACGTCGGTCTCGTTCCTTGAGTCGCCGCACCTGCTGAAGCTGCCGCCGATCACGAACCACAAGCACTGGGAGCCGTTCTTCAAGGCGTGCGAGGAAACCGACACGGTCATCTCGCTGCACTGCGGCGCGAGCGGCTTCGTCCTTCAGGGCTCGCCCGGCGCCGGCCTGAACGTGCAGACGTCGCTTTTCCCGGCCACCGCGTTCTGCGCCGCCGTCGACTGGGTGTGGGCGGGCATCCCGGCGCTCTACCCGAACCTGAAGATCGCGCTGAGCGAGGGTGGGATCGGCTGGGTGCCGATGGCGATCAACCGCCTCGACTATGTGCTGGCGCATTCCGGTACCGGCGGCACTCCGTGGACGTACGACGTGACGCCGAGCGAGGCGCTGCGCCGGAACTTCTACTTCTGCATGCTCGACGACCCCGGCACGCTCGACCAGCGCCACATGATCGGCATCGACCACATCCTGTTCGAGACCGACTTCCCGCACGCCGACTCGACCTGGCCGGGCTCCCAGGACCTGCTGCGCAAGCGCTTCGCCGACCTCCCCCAGCACGAGGCCGTCATGATCGCCGGCGGCAACGCCGCCAGGCTCTTCCGCCAGCCCCTCCCACACGGCGCCGACTGGCCGGCAATCGCCCTGTAGGCGGCGGTCGGTCGGCCGGCCGGCCGGTCCTTGATCGCCGTTTTGGCCCTCCCCTGGTCGTGACCAGGCCGTTTCTGCGACCACCCGAGGGCCAAAACCGCGATCACCAGCACCAATGGGCCTCTGCCGGCGGCGGGGGCATCTCGTCGTCAGGGCAGGCTCTTGTGCCGTACCGGCCGCGGGCCGGACGGCTGGCTTCATACCTGGCGGTCGCGGGTTCTGGACCTTTGCGACCGCCAGGTATGACAGGGCTGGTTGGTCAGGCGCGCAGGAGGCGGCCCGGGGTGGCGGCGGGGAGGTCCTCGCCGTCGAAGCGGGTGGCGACGCCGTTGACCCAGGTGTGGGCGACGCCGGTGCTGCGCACGACGAGACGCTCCGTGCCGCCGGGCTGGTCGTCGACCCGTTCGACCGCGGTCGTGCCGACGGTGTCCGGGTCGAAGGCGACAAGGTCGGCGAAGAAGCCGGGCTTGACCTGGCCGCGCTCGGCGAGGCGGAACGCCTTGGCCGGCTGGCCGGTCAGCCGCCAGACGGCGTCCTCCAGCGAGATCGCCTTGCGTTCGCGGACCCAGTGGCCGAGCAGGTGGGTCGAGTAGCAGGCGTCGCAGAGCTGGGTCGCGTGCGCGCCGGCGTCGGAGAGGCCCAGCAGGGTGCGCTTGTCCGCGAGCAGGTCCGCGAGTTCCGCGTCGCCGTCGTTCTCCAGCACGACCCGGAAGCGCGTCGTTCCCGCGTCGGAGAGGGCCAGGTCGAGCATCAGGTCGAACGGGGTGGTGCCGCGGTCGCGGGCCAGCTGGTCGAGGGGGATGCCGGTGAGCGCGCCGTGGGTGACGGTCTCCTCGACGTCGACCTTGTGCCAGCGGTGGCTCCAGGCCGCGAGGGTCGTCTCCCTGGCCCGGTCGCGCCAGGCGTCATCCCGGTAGAGGGCCGGGCGCTGCTCGCGCGGGACGGCGAGGACCTCTTTCCACTCGTCCACCTGGCCGAGCGGCGACGGGTCGTCCATGGTGACCTGCATGACGATGGGCCGGCAGGCGATCTGCGGGTAGACCTCGCCCGACAGCGCCGCGCCCCGCTCGACCGTCCGCAGGGCGGAGCCCGGCTTCTCGGCCCGGGTGACGAGCGCGGTCCACGTGACGGGGATGTCGTAGCGGGTGGCGATCTCGGAGAACTGGTCGAGGAAGAGCCCGGGCCCGATCGACACGGCGAGCACGCCCTTGCCCGCCTCGCCCATCACCCCGGCCAGCTCGTAGACCTCGGAGACCTCGGCGAACCGGCTCGGCACCGGCCGGCCGTAGGCGCCCTGGTGGGCGGGCTGGCGGGAGGTGGAGAAACCGATCGCGCCGGCGTCCAGCGCCTCGCGCAGCAGCCGGCGCATCGTGGCCAGCTCCTCGTCGGTGGCGGCCCGCTCCTCGCCGCCGGTGACGAACAGCCGCAGCGGCGAGTGGCCGAGGAACGCGCCGACGTTCAGCCGCTTGGCCCGGGCGTCCAGCGCCGCGAGGTACTCCGGGAACGTCTCGAAGCACCAGTCGATCCCCGCGTTCAGCGCGTCCATCGACATGCCTTCGACGTTCTCGAGCAGCCGCACGATCAGGTCGCGGTGCTCGGGCCGGGTGGGCGCGACGCCGAACCCGCAGTTGCCCATGACGACGCTGGTCACGCCGTGCCAGCTCGACGGCGTGAGGTCGCCGTCCCAGAGGATCTGCGCGTCGTAGTGGGTGTGCACGTCGACGAACCCGGGCGCGAGCGTGAGCCCGCCGAGGTCGACGACGACGGTGGCGGCGTCGGGCGTCAGCGACCCCGGCTCACCGACGGCGGCGATCCGGTCACCGGTGACGGCGATCTCGGCTGGACGGGCGGGTGCTCCCGTCCCGTCGATCAGCGTGGCGTTGCGCAGCAACAGGTCCATCAACGCTCCCACGGTCAGACGGCGAACCGAGCCTCCAACAAATTAGCAAACACTCGCTTACTTATCGACCGTTGGCCCGGCGGTCGTCACTGGCCAGGCGCCTCTCGACGTTCGGCCCCACGCCGATTTCCATACCAGAGCGGCGATCATCGGCGGTCAGTGGCGCGTTCACCTGCGATGATCGCCAGTCCGGTATCGAAACGGTCGCTCCCCGCCAGATATGCGCCTTTTATCCATACCAGGCTGGCGATCTTGCCGGTTACGCCGCCCGGAGGCCGGTCGAAGATCCGCGATCGGGTATGGAAATTGACGCCGCAGCCGACCTGAAGATCCACTGGAGGCGTGCCGCACGGCCAGCAGAGTCCATCGGCGGGCGGAACGGCGATCAAGGCGACGGACGGACCTTGGCGATCACGGCTTCCTAGAGCTGGCGGGCGATCTTGTTGGCGAGGAGGGCGTCGATCTCGTCGGCGGGACGGCCGAGCTCGGCCAGGACCTGGACGGAGTGTTCGCCGATGCTGGGCAGCCCCAGCCCTGGGCCCCGCGCTTCGGCGCGACCCGCTTGGGAAGGCCGTGCAGGGCTCTGGTCGTGCCGGGGGAGCGGGCCGATCTGTTCGAAATGACCCCAGTCGGCCACGTCGTACGCCGCGACCCGGCCGAGCTGGCGGTTCAGCGGATCGTCCAGGATGCCACGGCGGAAGTCGTCCCTGGTCGCCGGCGCGATCAGCTCGGACAGAAGGCCCGCGGCACGTAGCCGTGCCACCCACTCGGCGGCGGTACCGGTGGAGAAGGCCTTCTCCAGGAGGCTTTCCGCCTCGCGAGCCTCCTGGTCGAGAATGCCCCCGCGCAGTGGCGCGCAGGTCGCCAGGACGTCGTCGGCACGGGATTCCGGACCGGCCGGCGAAGCAGGTTCGCCAGCGCTTGGCCCGCTGGCAGCGAGCAGCCCGCGCAGCGTGGCCCAGGAGCGCTCGTCCGGAAGGACCAGCGCGAACCATTCCCCGTCGCCGGCCTGGTAGAGGCGGTAGCCGGGACCGTAGCCGGTCTGGGCCGCGTCCAGGGCTGGGCCTCGGACAAGCTCGCCGTCGCGCTGGAACGAGCCGGACTGCATGAGCATCCCGGCGCCGAGCAGGCTGCTGCCCACCTGCTGGCCGGTGCCCGTCGTCGCACGGGCGTACAGGCCGGCGAGGATGCCGGTGGCCGCGAGCCAGCCACCGGCGACGTCGATCGGGATCCAGGTCGCCGCGATCGGCTCGTTGCCGTCGCCGCCGATCGCCTGTTCCAGCCCGGTGACCGCCTGCATCAGCGCGTCGTTGCCCGGCTGCTTCGCCCGCGGCCCGTGCGCGCCGAACGCGCTGGCGTGGCAGTAGACGGCGGACGGGTTGAGCGCGGCGACGTCCGCCGCGCCGATGCCGAGGCGCTCGGCGACGCCGACCCGGAAGTTGTGGAGCACGACGTCGGCCCAGCGAACCAGGCTCTCCACCACGGGCCGGGCCTCGGGCGCGGTGATGTCGATCGCCAGGCTGCGTTTGCCGCGCTGGCAGGCCGCGACGGCGTAGGCCGCGGCGCGCATCGCCTCACCCTCCGGCGGTTCGACCTTCACGACCTCCGCGCCGAGATCGGCGAGCACCTGCGCGGCCAGCGGACCGGCCACGAACGCGGAGAAGTCCAGCACGCGTACCCCGGCGAGCAGTCCACCCACCGCGGTGCCGCCCGAGCCGCCCGCTGGCGCCTCGGTCACCGGCGCCGGGTCGGCGGGAATCTGCGCCGGGCCGGCGGGAGCCGGTGGCTGGTCGGCGGGGGTCGCCGAGGGCAGCGGGCCGACGGAGAGGGGCGAGCCCACGAAGGTCTCGCGGTGGCCGTCGCGGTCGCGGGTGACGGCGAGGCCGGTCTCGGCCAGGTGCGGGTCGGTCAACGCGTCGCCCGGGTTGAGGACGGGCTCGCAGGCGATTCCGGCGTCGCGCAGCCGGCGCAGCCAGATGTCGCGGGGACGCAGGGCGAACGGGGCCCGCCACCGCAGGGCGCGATCCTGCAGCTTCCCGGAGGACTGGTCGGCGTAGTAGCCCTCGGTCGACGGTTCGTCGCCGAGGACGTCGATGAGCTTGGCGTACATGCCCTTGCCGCCGAACCAGACCTGGAGCAGCTCGCCGTCGGCGCAGCGGTACAGGAAGTTCGGGAAGGTCGAGCCGAACTCCCAGTACCCCTCGACCTCGGGCCTGGCCCGCTCGGAGCGTCCGATCATGCAGCCGAGGGTGGCGAGCATGCCGTCGTAGAGCGACGTCTCGGCCCAGCCACCCGCGCCGGTCAGGACCCGGCGGCGCAGCAGCGCGAGGACCGACGCGGTCAGCAGGCCCGCCGTGCCGGTGCCGGGCGCCCGGACGTCGACGAAGATCGGGCCCGGTCGATGGCCGGTGAGCTGCGTGCAGAATCCGGACCGCGCCTCGACGAGCAGCCCGTAGTCCTCGACGGCGCCGAGCGACGTCCGGCTCGGCCGGCAGCGGGCGTAGACCAGGCGCGGGTTGACGCCGGTCAGGTCCCGAAAGCCCAGGCCGCGGCCCTCGACCAGGTCCTCGGGCCCGTAGGCGAGCGCGACGTCGGCGTCCGCGAGCAGGGTGCGGACCGGTTCGGCGTCGTCGGTCGTGACGATCCGCTTGTCCCGGTGCCAGGCCTCGCCCCACGGCAGCCCCGCGTCGATGGCGAGGGGCGCGGTCCCGACGACGCGGGTGACCTGCGCGCCGAGCCCGGCCAGCAGCATCCCGGGCACCCCGCCCGCGAGGCCCAGCCCGAGGTCGCTGGCACCGACGGCGATCTCGATGACCCGCAGCCCCGCGAGCGGACCGGGTGCCGCCGGGGTCATGACGCGGCCCCGGCGGTAGTGATCACCGGTCCAGCGGCGCCCCCGGCCGGCAGGGTCAGCCGGGGGAGGACCTCCTCGGCGGCGAGCTGGACGACCTCGAGGGTGTCCTCGTGCGCGGCCGGCGAGATGACGAAGTGCCGCACGCCCGCGTCGACGTACTCCTGCAGGCGGGCCGCGACCTGTTCCGGCGTCCCGGACGGCGCGATCTTGTCGAGCATCGACGCGGGCTTGTCGCCGTAGGCACCCCCGAGGAAGCTGGCCACGTCGGCGCGGGCCCGGTCGCCGTCGGCCCGGACCGAGCAGTAGACGTACATCATCCACTCGAACCCGCCGAGGTCCCGGCCGGTGGCCGCGGCCTCGGCGCTGATCGTCTCGACCGAGCGGGCATAGGCGCTCGGCGACATCAGGTAGGGCATCCAGCCGTCGCCCAGCCGCGCCGCGCGCCGCATCGCCGGGGCCTTGCGCCCGGAGACCAGCAGCGGCGGGCCGCCGGGCTGGCCGCCTGCGGGACCACTGGTCGAGCCCGGTGGCGGCGGAGGAGTGACCGGGCGCAGCGTCACGTCCTCGACGTCGAAGTACTTCCCGTGGTGGGTGACCGGCTCGCCGCGCCACAGCTCGCGCAGCAGCACCATCGCCTCGTCGGTGCGCGCGCCCCGCTCGGTGATCGGGACGCCGACCGAGTCGAACTCGTGCTTGAACTCGCCGCCGACGCCCAGCCCGACCGAGACCCGACCGCCGGAGCGGGCGTCCAGGTCGGCGAGCTGCTTCGCGACGATCACCGGCTGGTACAGCGGCAGCAGCAGGATCGCGGTGCCCACCCGGACCCGTTCCGTCCACGCGGTCATCAGGGCCAGCCGGGTGATGGCCTCGCCGGTGCCGGTCGGCGGCAGCACGTGGCCGCCCTGCCAGACCGACTCGATGGGCAGGCGCTCGACGGCGGCGAGCCAGTGGCGCTCCGGCTCGGGGAGCGCGGCCGCGCCGAAGACGATGCGATCAGGCAACCGGAGCTCCTTCACGTCGAGCGCGGCACGGGCGCCGCGCTCAGGACGGACAGACTGTGCACGACGACCAGGGCTGTGCAGGTCAAACAGGCACTGCACGACGAACGGTGTACCCGGGGCGTCGAGGCGCTAGATTGCTAAGTGAGCGTACACTCCGTAAGTCTTCGCTGTCACCGGCTCGAAGGGTGCCCATGACCGCCAACGGCCCTACCAGCCCGGACTCGGCCGCGGTGGTTCCCGGCATCCCACCGTCCGTCACCGAGGAGACCGCGGTGTTCTGGGCGGGGGCGGCCGAGGGGCGGCTGCTGGTCGAGCGCTGCCAGGACTGCGGCGCCGAGTCGTTCCCGCCGTACGGAGTGTGCAGGACCTGCCGGAGCCGGTCGACCGAACCGGTCGAGATCACCGGGCGCGGCCAGGTCTACAGCCTGACGGTCAACTACCAGCGCTGGCTGCCGGGGCTCGAGGTGCCCTACGCGCTGGTCCTGGTCGAGTTCGACGGCCACCCGGGCGTCCGGGTCCTCGGGCGGCTGCGCGGTTGCCCACCAGAGGAGGCGACGATCGGGATGAGCGTCGACGTGGGCTTCGAGCCCGGACCGGGCACCTGCTTCCTCGACGGCCAGGAGCGGGCCTACTCGGTCCCCAGCTTCGTCGCCGTGGCCGGGGCGTGAGCGCCGTGGGCAGCGAGCTGTTCGAGCGGCGCGCGGTGATCTCCGGGATCGGCCAGTCGGCCATCGGGCGCCAGCTCGACCGCTCCGGGTTCCAGCTGACGATCGACGCGATCCTGGCCGCCATCGCCGACGCGGGCCTGACCGTCGACGACATCGACGGGCTGGCCATGTTCCCCGGCGGGGGCAAGGCCAACGTGCCCGGCTACGCGAACGGCAACCTCTACGAGATCCAGGACGCGCTGCGGATCACGACCAGCTGGCGGCAGGGGATCATCGAAGGGATGTGCCTGCCGTTCTACGGTCCGGCGATGGCGGTCGCGACCGGCCAGGCCCGGCACGTCGTCATCTGGCGGACCGTCAAGGAGGGCAGCGCCGCGCGCAACGCCGGCGGCCGGCCCGCGTACGGCTCGACGAACCCGACCGCGGAGGGGCCGCTCGCCTGGCTGCTGCCGGTCGGCGCGCTGTCCCCGGTCTGCCAGCTCGCGCCGTACGCCGCCCGGTACATGCACGAGTACGGCGTGACCCGCGAGCAGCTCGGCTGGATCCCGGTGACGCAGCGGGCGCACGCGGCGCTGAACCCGGACGCCGTCTACCGCTCGCCGCTCACGCTGGACGACTACCTCGCCTCCCGGATGATCTCGTCGCCGATCTGCCTGTACGACTGCGACGTCCCGCTCGACGGCGCCACCGCGATCGTCGTCTCGGCGGCCGAGGCCGCCGCCGACCTGCGGGCGCCGGTCGGCATCGAGACGATGGCCGGCGTGGTGGACGGCCGGCCGAGCTGGGAGCAGTGGGAGGACTTCGGCCGGGTCGGCTACGCCACCGCCGCCGCGATGTGGGCCCGCACCGACCTGCGTCCGGGAGACGTCGACGTCGCCGAGCTCTACGACGGCTTCACCATCGAGGCCGTCTGGTGGCTGGAGGCGATGGGCTTCTGCGGGCCTGGCGAGGCGGGGGCGTTCGTCGAGGGCGGCAAGCGGATCAGCCTCGGCGGCGAGCTGCCGCTGAACACGTGGGGCGGGCAGCTGTCCGGCGGGCGGCTGCACGCCGCCTTCGGCCACACGGCCGAGGCGGTCCGCCAGGTGCGCGGTGAGGCCGGCGAGCGGCAGGTCGCGGGCGCGCGGGTCGCGGCCGTGACCAGCGTCGGCGGCTACGAGGCCGGGGCGGCGCTGCTGACCAGCTGGCCGCGCTGACCAGCTGGCCGCGCTGACCGGACGGAACGACGCGGAAACGACGACGACAGGAAAGCGGTGACCATGGGCGGACGGACCGACGGGCGACTGGCTAACAAGGTCGCGATCGTGACGGGGGCTGGTTCGACACCGGGGGAGGGCGTCGGGACCGGGAAGGCCAGCGCGGCCGTGCTGGCGCGGGAGGGCGCGAGCGTGCTGCTCGTCGACCTGCACGCCGAGCGGGCCGAGGAGACCCGCAAGCTGATCGAGGCCGACGGCGGCCGGGCCGAGGTGTTCGCCGGCGACTGCACCAAGGCCGCGGCCTGCGAGGCGATGGTCGCCGCCGCCGTCGAGGCGTTCGGGACCGTCGACATCCTGGTGAACAACATCGGCATGGCCTCGGTCGGCGACGTCGTCGACATCACCGAGCAGGAGTGGGACCGGGCCCTCGACATCAACCTGCGGACGATGTTCCTGGCCTGCAAGTACACGGTGCCTGTGATGGCGGCGCAGGGCTCGGGCTCGATCGTCAACATCTCGTCGATCTCGGCGCTGCGCGGCGACGGCACGATCGCCTACTCGGCCGCCAAGGGCGCGATGCTGGCCATGACCGTCGAGATGGCGTACACGCACGGACGCCAGGGCATCCGGGTCAACGCCATCGCCCCGGGGCACATCGTCACCCCTATGGTCCGGTCGATCCCCGGGCAGGACAGCCAGTACGTCACGACGCTGCGCAACGAGGCCGGCCTGCTCGGCACGCCCGGCGACGGCTGGGACGTCGCCGAGTCGGTCGCCTTCCTGGCCAGCGATGCCGCCCGCTGGGTCACCGGCGTCACCCTGCCCGTCGACTCCGGCGTGCTGACCGTCACCCCCCTGGCCATGGCGAAGTACCTCCGCGCCATCCCCGACTAGCCGCTGCATGATCACCGTTTTGGCCCTCAGCTGGTCGCGATCCGCACCGGATAGCGACCGCTGAAGGGCCGAAACGGCGATCATTCCGCAGGGGGCGGCCTGGTCAGCTCTCGCGGGCGGCGATGAGGGCGCCTCGGTTGATCTTGGTGGCCTCGCTGCGGGGGATGCGGTCGAGGAACTCGACGGTCTTGGGGACCTTGTAGGCGGCGAGCTTGGTCTTGGCATAGGCGACGATCTCGGCCGTTGTCGGCGGGGTGGCCGGATCGGCCGGCTCGACCAGCGCGTGCACCCGCCGGCCCCACTCCTCGTCGCGCAGTCCGATGACGACGACGTCGGCGATCGCGGGGTGGTCGATGAGCGCGGCCTCGACCTCGGCCGGGAACACGTTCGCCCCGCCAGTGATGATCAGATCGACGCGGCGGTCGGCGAGGTAGAGGTAGCCGTCCTCGTCGAGGTGGCCCATGTCGCCCGCGGTGATGAAGCCGTCGTCGGTGGCGCGGAGCCGGGGTGCGTTGCCGAGGTACTGGTACCCGCCCATGTGGGCGCTGCGCAGGTACACGTCGCCGATCTGCCCGACCGGGAGCGCGTCGCCGGCCGGGTCGAGAATGCGGATCTCGGTGCCCCGGATACCGCGTCCGACGCTGCCTTCGTGGCTCATCCACTCGTCCCCGAACAGGGCGGTCCAGCCGAGCCCCTCCGTCATCCCGTAGATCATGAAGATCTTCTCGGGGCCGATGAGCTTCGCCCAGCGGTGGACCAGCGACGGTGGCATCGGCGCGGCCCCCTGCATGATCCATTCGACCGAGCTCAGGTCACGGTCGTCGACCCCCGGAAGGTCGGCGATCCGTTGCAGCATCGTCGGGGCGCCGGTGAAGTGGGTGACGCGGTGGCGTTCGATCGCGTCGACGGCCTGGGCCGCTTGGAACTTGGTCAGCACGACGAGGGTCTCGCCGGCGAGCAGGTTGTACAGGGTGGTGAACCCGTTGGCGTGGTACATCGGGGCCAGCACGAGGATCTTCTGGGGCCGGGCCACCTCGCGCCAGGCGGCGACCATCGGGGTGGCCATCCGGTAGTCGTACAGGGCCGGCCGCTCGGCGACGATCACCTTCGGCAGGCCGGTCGAGCCCGACGAGCAGATGCCCTGCAGGTGGGGCGCGGTCACGTCGGGCAGGTCCGGGGCCTCGCCCGTGTCGGTGGCGTCGATCCAGCCCAGGTCGCCCGCGCCCAGGTGGACCCGGGGGGCGATGACCTCCAGGACGCGGGCGAGCTCCCACTCCGGTACGTCCCAGCGCACCGGGACCGGGATCGCGCCGAGCTTCCAGGCGGCGAAGGCGGCGAGCACGAACTGCGGCGAGTTCCGCAGCCCGAGCCCGACGCGATCCCCGAACCGCACCCCGCGGGCGGCCAGCGCGCCGGCGAGCTGGCTGGACCGCCGGTCCAGCCAGGCCCAGGTGAACGACGACTCGGTGCCGTCGAGCGCGACGGACCACAACGCGGTGGTCTCCGGCTGCTCGGCGCCGAGCTGGCGAATCCGGGCGCCGATGCTGACCGGCGTGACCTCGGCATCCATGACGCACTGCCTCCGGGCGTCTCGAAGGGTGAACCGTTTCGGAAACCCCTGCTCAGGCGACGATGCCGCGGACCTTGAGGTCCAGGACCGCGTCGAAGTCCAGGCCGAGCTCCCCGAGGATCTCCTCGGCGTGCTCGTTGAAGTCCGGCGCCCGCCTCGGGTGGTGCGCCTCCTCGTTGAACTGCACCGGTGCGGCGCTGAGGTGGAACGGCACCCCGGCGGCGTTCTCCAGCTCCTGGACGTAGCCGTTGGCGATGCTCTGCGCGTCTGCGGCGGCCTCGAGGGTGTGCTGGACGACGGTCCACTGGCCCGGGAAGTCGGCGAGCCGTTCCTTCCACTCGTCCAGGTCTCGGGAGGCGAACTCGGCCGCCAGGATCTCGGAGGCTTCCATCTTGTTGGCCATCAGCGCGCCGTGGTCGGCGAAGCGCGGGTCGGTGGCCAGCTCCGGGCGGCCGATCGCGGCGCACGCCGGGCCCCAGTAGAGGCCAGCCTGCAGGCAGGAGAAGGCCAGCGACCGGCCGTCCTTCGTCTGGTAGCTGCCGACGAGCGGGTTGCTGCGGTGGCCGGACGGCGGCCCCTGCCAGGGCTTCTTCGTCAGCATCGACAGTGCCACCGCCTGGCCCATCGTGTAGAGGCCGGCGCTGAGCAGCGAGACGTCGACCGTGGTCGCCTCGCCGGTGCGCTCCCGGTGGAACAGGGCGCCCATGATCCCGCCCGCGATCGTCAGGGCCCCGATCGAGTCGCCGAAGCCCGGCCCGGGCGGCCCGTTGACGACGGCCGCGTCGGCGGCGGTGGCCCCCAGGGCGGCGCCGCTGCGCATCCAGAATGCCAGGTAGTCGTAGGCACCGCGGTCGGCCTCGGGGCCACGCTCGCCCTGGCCGGTGCCGCGGACGTAGATGATGTTCGGGTTCTGCGCCCGGATGTCGTCAAGGGTGACCTTCAGCTTGGTGCGCACCAGGGGCAGCTTGTTGGTCAGGAAGACGTCCGCGGTGGCCGCGAGCTTGTAGACGATGTCGAGGCCCTCGGGCGAGGTGAGGTCGAGGGCGAGGCTGCGCTTGCCGCGGTTCGAGTGCTCGAACAGCACGTGGACGTCCGACGGGATGTCCACGGTGCCGGAGGCGGCCAGGCCGCGCATCGCGTCGCCGCGCTCGACATGTTCGATCTTGATGACGTCCGCGCCCCAGTCGGCTAACAGGGCCGACGCGGCGGGTACGAACGTATGCTCGGCGACCTCCAGGACGCGTACACCTTGCATCACCGCGGTCATCGAGAGCCTCCCAGCCCACCTCGCCCGGGGAGCCCGCCGGGCCGGGGTTTCAACATCGACGTCAAAACTCATAGTCCCCGCGATGCCCCGCGCGGTGCAAGAGACGACCGCCCTGGCCAGCCGCGCCGCGACGGCGGCCAGGCCGAGTACGGCGGCGCCAGGCCGGAGCGGCCGGCTAGGCCTGGTGCGGCGACGGCGGGAACGGCTGGCCGGACAACGAGGCCAACGCGTGGACGAGGGCCTGCGTGCCGTCCCGGCCCCGTCCCTGGGCCTGCAGCGCGACGTAGAGCTGCTCCGCGAGCGCCAGGCCGGGCAGCGCGAGCCGGGCCCGCCGCGCCTCCGCGAGCGCGATGCCCAGGTCCTTGACCATGTGGTCGACGTAGAAGCCGGGCGCGAAGTTGCCGGCGATCACCCGCGGCGCGAGGTTCGTCAGCGACCAGCTGCCCGCCGCCCCGCCACCGACCGAGGCCAGCACCTGCTCCAGGTCGAGGCCGTTGCGGTAGGCGTAGAGCAGCGCCTCGCTGATGGAGACCATGGTCGAGGCGATCAGGATCTGGTTGACCATCTTGGTGTGCTGGCCGGCGCCCGGCCCGCCCTGGCGGACGATCGTCCGGCCCATCGCCTCCAGACAGGGGCGCACGGCCTCCAGCGCCTCCGGAGTGCCGCCGACCATGATCGAGAGGGTTCCGCCCCGGGCGCCGACGTCGCCGCCGGAGACCGGGGCATCCAGCGCGAGCACGCCACGGTCCGCGGCGGCCGCGGCGATCTCGACGGCCAGCGCCGGCTCGCTCGTCGTCAGGTCGACCAGCACGGTGCCGGGCCGGGCCGTCGTGAGCGCGCCGGCCGGGCCGAGCAGGACCTCGCGCACGTCCGCGGGGAAGCCGACCATCGAGAAGACGATGTCGCTGGCCGCGGCGACGTCGGCCGGGGTGTCCGCCCAGTCCGCGCCGGCGTCGAGCAGCTCCTTGGCCCGGTCTCTCGTCCGGGTGGTGACCGTCAGCCCGTAGCCCTGGCGCAGCAGGTGGCCGGCCATCGCCGCGCCCATGACGCCGGTCCCGATCCAGCCGACCCGGGTCGTCCCGGGCGCGGCGGTGGGCGGGGCGGCGGGCGCCGGAGCCTGCCGCTGGTCGTCTCCGGCGGGCTCCTTGGCTGGCATTGCGAGAGAGTCGGACACGTTGCAACACTAGTCGTCGGTGGTGCCGGCGGCCCGAGTGAATGCATACTCAGTAACGCTGCTCTCTGAGGGGACGTCGACATGCGTGATGCGGTGATCGTCGAGGCGGTTCGGACGCCGGTCGGCAAGCGGAACGGCGGGTTGTCGGGGGTACACCCGACGGACCTGTCGGCGCATGTGCTCGCCACCCTGGTGGCCCGGGCGGGCGTCGACCCGGCTCTGGTGGAGGACGTCATCTGGGGCTGCGTCGGCCAGGTCGGCGAGCAGACCTTCGACATCGCCCGCAACGCGGCGCTCGGCGCCGGTTTTCCGGAGACCGTCACGGGGGTGACCGTCGACCGGCAGTGCGGGTCCTCCCAGCAGGCGGTGCACTTCGCCGCCGCCGGCGTGGTCGCCGGGCAGTACGACGTCGTCATCGCGGGTGGCGTCGAGTCGATGTCCCGGGTGCCGATGGGCACGTCGCTGATGGGCCAGATCCCGTTTGGCGAGCGCTACCTCGCCCGCTACAACAACGTCTTCCCCGACCAGGGCATCGGCGCCGAGCTGATCGCCGCGAAGTGGGGCTTCTCCCGCACGCAGTGCGACGAGTTCTCGATCGGTTCGCACGAGAAGGCCGCCGCGGCCCAGGACGACGGCCGGTTCGACGCCCAGATCGCGCCCGTCACCCTCGCCGACGGCACGGTCATCAGCAAGGACGAGGGCATCCGCCGCGGCGGCACGGTCGAGGGCCTGGCCAACCTGAAGACGGTGTTCAAGAAGGTCGAGGAGGGTGGCGTGATCACGGCCGCCAACTCCTCGCAGATCTCCGACGGCTCGGCCGCCCTGCTGATCATGACCAGCGAGAAGGCCGCCGAGCTGGGCCTCACCCCCCTCGCCCGGATTCACACCGCCGTCCTCGCCGGCGCCGACCCGATCATGATGCTGACCGCGCCGATCCCGGCGACCCAGAAGGTGCTCGCCAGGTCCGGGCTCAAGCTCGACGACATCGGCGCGTTCGAGGTCAACGAGGCGTTCGCCCCGGTGCCGCTGGCCTGGCTGGCCGACATCGGCGCGGACGTGAAGGCCCTCAACCCGAACGGCGGCGCGATCGCGCTCGGCCACCCGCTCGGCGGCTCCGGCGCCCGGATCATGACGACGCTCGTCAACCACATGCGCGACAACGGCATCCGCTACGGCCTGCAGACCATGTGCGAGGGCGGCGGCCAGGCCAACGCCACCATCCTCGAGCTGCTCTGACCCGCTAGCCGGCCCCACGTCGCGGCTCCCGCCGCTGGGCGCCATGATCGTCGTTTCAGCCCTCTGGTGGTCGCGAGCGAGCCCTGATCGCAGCCACCGGAGGGCGAAATCGGCGATCAATTCCGAACGGTGGTGACGTCCGACCGGCCCCTCTATGCTGACGCTGATGTCAAATTCGGAGGAGGGGGCAGCCGTGGCCCAGCAGGTGGTCGCTCAGCGCGTCGTCGCGGAGGGCCTGTTCGACTGGCCGTCGGACGAGCCCCGGCTCATCGGATCGAAGTGCCAGGTCTGCGGCCTGGTCGCGTTCCCGGCATACCCGAACTGTCCGCGGTGCGGCTCCCTGGACACCGCGCAGACGCGGCTGTCCACCCGGGGCACCCTGTGGACGTGGACCCGCCAGCGGTTCCAGCCGAAGAACCCGCCCTACCTCGGCACCGAGCCGGCGGCGGATTTCGTCGGCTACGGCGTCGGCTACGTGGAGCTTCCGGAGGCTCGGATCGAGGCCCGGCTCGCGGTCGGCGTCGACGAGCCGCTGGAGATCGGCCAGGAGATGGAGCTGGTCGTCGTCCCGTTCGCTACGGACGCCGACGGTACCGAGGTGCTGACCTTCGCCTTCCGTCCCGTCGAGAAGAACTGAGGGGCCCGCCATGGACGATGTCGCCATCATCGGCGTAGGTAGGACCCCGTTCGGTCGTTTCCCCGGCCAGACCGCGATCCAGCTCGGCGCCCAGGCGGTGCGTAACGCGCTGGGTGACGCGGGCCTGGAGTGGAAGCAGATCCAGTTCGGCTTCGCCGGCAGCTTCGAGGTCGACAACCCCGACGCTGTGATCAACTTCCTGGGCCTGACCGGGATCCCGATCACCGACGTCTACAACGGCTGCGCCACCGCAGCCAGCGCGCTGACCCAGGCCGCGAACACGATCCGCCTCGGTGAGTACGACCTGGGCATCGCGATCGGCATGGACAAGCACCCGACCGGGGCGTTCGCCTCCTACTCGGAGGAATACGGCCTGCCGGCCTGGTACGGCGAGACCGGCCTGTTCCTGACGCCGAAGTTCTTCGCGATGAAGATCCAGCGGTACATGCACGACCACGGGATCTCCCCGCAGACCCTCGCCAAGGTCGCGGCGAAGAACTACCGCAACGGCTCGATCAACCCGGACGCGTTCCGGCGCACCCCGATGGCCGAGGAGCAGATCCTGGGCGCGCGGATGGTCAACGACCCGCTGACGCAGTACATGTTCTGCTCGCCCGACGAGGGCGCGGCGGCCGTGATCCTGTGCAAGGCCAGCGAGGCGCACAAGTACACCAGCCGGCCGATCTACCTGAAGGCCTCGGTGGTGCGGACCCGCAAGCTCGGGGCGTTCGAGGTCCACAGCCCGTGGCTGCCGATCGAGCAGGACGACGCCCCGACGGTCTACGCCTCCCGGGCCGCCTACGAGATGGCCGGTCTCGGCCCCGAGGACGTCGACGTCGCCCAGCTCCAGGACACCGACGCCGGTGCCGAGGTCATCCACCTCGCCGAGAACGGCCTGTGCAAGGACGGCGAGCAGGAACGCCTCTACGCCGAGGGCGCGACCGAGATCGGCGGCAGCCTCCCGGTCAACACCGACGGCGGCCTGATCGCCAACGGGGAGCCGATCGGCGCCTCGGGCCTGCGTCAGGTCTACGAGCTGACCCAGCAGCTGCGCGGCACCGCCGGCGACCGCCAGGTCCCCGGCAGCCCCCGCGTCGGCTACGGCCAGCTCTACGGCGCCCCCGGCACCGCCGGCGTCGCCATCCTCTCGGTCTAGGGAAGATCCGCCACTAGGCACCGCATGACGAAGGCCGCGCGATCGAATTGATCGCGCGGCCTTCGAATCCTGCCGTCGAGCCCTGTGGTGATCGCCGTTTACGCCCTCCAGTGGCTGTCACCGGGACCGAATTAGGACCACCCGAGGGCTCAAACGGCGATCAAGTCGCCACTGCGCGGCGGCCCGGTCGGCCACCGCGCGCCCAGGGCGAGCTACAGCAGGATGGGGAGCTTCGCGAAGCCTCGGACGGTGCTGGTGTGCAGGCGCTCGACGTTCGGGGTGTCGATCTCCCACGTCGGGAACCGCTTGAGCGTCTCCTCCAGGGCGACCCGGCCCTCCATCCGGGCGAGCGACGCGCCGAGGCAGAAGTGCGGGCCGTGCCCGAAGGCCACGTGGCTGTCGAACGAGCGCCGGATGTCGTAGGTGTCGGCGTCCGGGTACTTGCGCGCGTCGCGGTTCGCCGACGCGGTCAGCAGCAGCACCTTCGAGTTCGCCGGGATCGTCTCGCCGTACAGCTCGACGTCGCGGGTGGTCCAGCGGCCCTGCACGGGCGACGGCGCCTCGTAGCGCAGCGTCTCCTCGACGGCGCCGCGCAGCAGCGACGGGTCGGCGACGAGCTCGGCGCGGGTGTCGGGGTGCTGGGCGAACAGCGAGCAGGCCCAGCCGAGCAGCCGGGCGACGGTCTCGGTGCCGGCGGAGACGAGCAGGTTGGTGAAGTCCGCCGCCTCCTTGGTGGTGAGCCGGCGGGCCTCGGCGCCGACGCCGATCTCGGCCTCGGTGAGCGCGGTCATCACGTCGTCGCGCGGGTTCTTCCGGCGCGCGTCGATCTGCTCCGAGAAGTACTCGTGCAGCTTGATCTGGGCCATGAAGGAGATGTCGTTGATCATCCCCTTCTCCGGGTCCAGGTGGAAGGACGCGTCGATCGCCTCGCGAACCTCCTCGCGGTCCGCCGGGTCGACGCCGATCAGCTCGGAGATGACCTTCGAGGGCAGCTGCGCGGCGAAGTCCTGGACGTAGTCGAAACCGGACCCGCCGATCTGCGGGTCGAGCATCTCGGCGGACAGCTTGCGGATGTGCTCTTCGAGCGCCGCGATCCGCCGCGGCGTGAAGCCGCGCGAGACGAGCACGCGCATCATCGTGTGCGCGGGCGGGTCCATGAAGATGATGAGGCCCGTGTCCAGGGCGTCCGGACCCATGATCTCCAGCACTGTTCCGTGTGCGGAGCTGAACGTGTCCGGGTCCAGGTGGGCGTCGTCGACGTCCTTGTGCCGCGAGAGCGCGTAAAAGTCGAACTTCTCGTTGCGGTAGACCGGTGTCTCGTCGCGCATCTGGCGCCACACCGGGTACGGGTCCACGTCGATCGTCTTGTCGAACGGGTCCCAGTACAGTTCCGTCACGGCCGTGACCTTCATTCCTCGGGTCGAAACGAATGATGCCGGTGGGCGGGTGCCCCCGGCCGCGGTAGGTGCCTGCCGGCGCCACGGCGGCGCCCGGCCGAGCGACGGCCGTGGCCGGGCGTCTCACCAGGCGGGAGCGGCGTCGATCCGGGTCCGGGACCTTCAGTTGTGCCACGGACTCGTGAGCCATGGACGAACGCACCGGCACGTCGCGGCCGGCGGAGAAGCGGACGGGGTGGACGCGTCGTCCCGCCGCCTAAGCCGCGCTACGCCCGGTACGAAGCGGAAACTACATTCCTCTCGAACGCGACTCAAGTGACCGTGATGGATAAACGTTACCCGCCCGCCGGCTGCGCCGTCTGTTCCGCCGCGAGCGCGGGAATGACCTCGCTCTCGATCAGGCGCAGGCTCTCCCAGGCGATCTCCGGCGGGATGCCGCCCATCATCGGCGTGAGGTTGCACAGTGCGAATGGGCCCTGTTCGCGAAGCTCGTTGACGAGCTCGGCGGGGGTCAGCACCCGGTACTGGCCGGTCTCGCGCAGCGCCTCGGCCGACTCGGCTGCCTGGTAGACGCTCGCGGTGCCGCTGCCCCCGGCGGTGAGCCAGGCGCCGTAGGCGTTCGACTCGTGCAGCGCGTAGGGCGCGATCTTCTCCCAGCCGGCGTCGACGTCGTGCGCCACGTGGATGAAGGTCGCGGTGCGGCCGAAGTGCGGCCCCGGGTCCGGCCGTCCGAGCTTGATCGTCTCGTCGCGGTAGAACTCCCAGGTGTCCCCGTCGGTCGGGGTGAAGCCGATGTCCAGGCGGGCGGCGCGCCGGGCGGCGGCCTCGGAGCTGCCACCCAGGGTGATGCCGGGGCCCTTGGGGGAGTAGGCGGCCGGCGTGACCCGGACGGTGCGGCCGCGGTACTCGAACGGCTCGCCGGTCCACGCCGCGCGCAGCGTGTGCACGGTCTCGGTGACGCGCTTGGCGCGCTCCTTGACGGGGACGCCGAACATCTCGAACTCGGCGGGCACGTAGCCGGCGGCGAGCACCAGATCGAGCCGGCCCGCGGAGATGTGGTCGATGACCGCGGTGTCCTCGGCGAGGCGCAGCGGGTCGTGGAACGGGGTGATCAGTGCGGCGATCATGATCCGGACGTTCTTGGTCCGGGCGGCGACGGCTGCGGCCATCGCGAGCGGACTGGGTAGGTACCCGTCGTCGGAGCCGTGGTGCTCGGAGAGGCCGAAGGCGTAGAAGCCCAGCCGGTCGGCCCACTCGGCCATGTCAAGCGCGGCACCGTAGCGTTCGGACATACTCGTCTGGGCTATAGGCGGATTGCGGAAGTCGAACCGCATTAAAAAGATCGCCACCTGGCTGCTCCCTCCGTGGCGGCCGTCACATCCGGCAACCGTCACAGGGTGTGAGTGTACCAACATTGACGTCGGTGTCAGTAATGTCGGTGTGTTAGCGCGTTGGCAAGCGAACAGAGGGGTTGGGGACGTTGGACCTGAACGGACGCGTGGCGATCGTGACCGGCGGCGGCGGCGGTCTTGGTGCGGCGACAGTGCGCCACCTGATCGGTGTCGGCATGAAGGTCGTGGTCGTCGACAAGTTCGGCGATGCCGCCGAGGCGGTCGCCAAGGAGTTCGACGAGAGCGTCGCGGTCGCGGTCGCCGGTGACACCACCGACGACGACGACGTGGCCGCCGCGATCGCGGCGGGCAAGGCGCTCGGCACGGTGTCGCTGCTGGTCAACGTCGCGGGCGGCGCCACGGGCGGCGGGCGCACCGTCGGCAAGGGCAACACCCCGCACGACAAGGACGTGTTCGTCACGACCCTCGCGATGAACGTGACCGGCACCTTCAACTTCAGCCGTCTCGTCGCGGCGGGCGCCTTCGCCGACAACGAGCCGGACGAGTTCGGCCAGCGCGGCGTGATCGTCAACGTCGGCTCGCTCGCCGGCCTCGAGGGCCAGACCGGGCAGATCGCCTACGGCTCGGCCAAGGCCGCCGTCCTCGGCATGACGCTGCCGATGGCCCGCGACCTCTCGGTGCTCGGCGTCCGGGTCTGCGGGATCGCTCCCGGCACCATGGGCACCCCCAAGATGGAGAGCATCCGGCCGGAGATGCTGGCGGCGCTCACCAAGGACATCGTCTTCCCGAAGCGGCTCGGGCGCCCGGAGGAGTTCGCGCTGCTCGTCGAGTCGATCGCGCGCAACCCGTACCTCAACGGCGAGAACATCCGGCTCGACGGCGCGCTGCGCTTCCCGGCGAAGTAGCCCGGTCGTGTTCAACGTCGACGCCGTCGTCGGCTCGCTCGCGTTAGAGCCGGTCGGCGAGGACAGCTATCGGGCGAGCAACGTCCCCTCGCCGGGCCCGGTCGTCTACGGCGGGCAGCTGCTCGCCCAGTCGATCGCCGCGGGGCTCGCCGGCCAGGACGGCAAGGCGGTCAAGACGCTGCACACCGTCTTCGCCCGCGCCGGCCGGCCGGATCTGCCGCTCGATGTCACCGTCCAGCGGCTCAGCTCGGGCCGCACGATGGCGAGCAGCGCGGTCACCATCAGCCAGAACGGCAAGGTGGTCAGCCAGTCGACCGTGCTGCTGTCGGTGGACGAGCCGGACTTCATCCGGCACGAGGACAGCCGCGTCGGCCTGGAGCCGCCGAAGCCGGGCGAGCAGCTCAACGGTGGCCACGGGCGGCCCGACTCTCCCGGTGACTGGGAGGCGTCGATCGTCGGCGCCGTCGACCTCAACGACCCGGACGCGATCGGCCCGGCCGAGCTCGACGTCTGGACGCGCTGGCCGGGCGCGCCCGAGGACCGCGGAATCAGCCAGGCGCTGGTCGCGTTCGTGACCGACGGCTTCTCGATCGGCACGGCGATGCGGCCGCACCCCGGCGTCGGCCAGGCGCTGTCGCACCGGACCATCTCCACCAGCGTGCTGTCGCACACGATCACGTTCCACGAGCCGGTGGCCGCCGGGGACTGGCTGCTGCTCTCGACCCGGGTCCCGTACACCGGGCACGGCCGGGGCTACGGCCGGGGCGACATCTTCGCGGCCGACGGCGCGCTGGTCGCGTCGTACGTCCAGGACAGCATGATCCGCGCGATGGCTCCGGCGGCGGCGGGCAGTCACCGGCTCTGACGAGCAGAGCGAGATCGACATTTACCTTTGGGCCATGAAGGAGCGCAGCTGACGTGAATGAAGCGGTGATTGTTGCTACCGCCCGGACGCCGGTGGGTACCGCGCGCAAGGGATCCCTGGCCGACGTCGACGCCTTCGAGCTGGCCACGCTCGCGGTCGGCGAGGTCGTCCGGCGGGCCGGGATCGACCCGGAGCTGGTCGACGACGTAGTGCTCGGCGAGGCGCTGTACGGCGGTGGCGACATCGCCCGGTACGCGGCGATCGAGGCCGGGCTGGTCAACGCGCCCGGCGTGGCGCAGAACCGGCACTGCGCCTCCGGCATGGCCGCCATCCAGTCGGCCGCCGCGTCGATCATCGCGGGGATGGACAAGGTCGTCGTCGCCGGCGGCACGAACTCCTCGTCCACCTCGCCGCGCTCCCAGCGGCGCAAGCCCGGCACCGACGACGTCGTCGACTGGTACTCGCCGTCGCACCGCAACACCCCCGAGGCACCGAACTTCGACATGTCGATCACGGTCGGCTGGAACGCGGCCAAGGCCGCCGGGCTGTCGCGCGCGGACCTGGACGCCTGGGCGCTGCGCTCGCACCAGCGCGCCGTCGCCGGCATCGACGCGGGCGCCTTCAAGGAGGAGATCGTCCCGGTCGAGGTCACCCGGCGGGACGGCACCACCTTCACCTTCGACACCGACGAGCACCCGCGCCGCGACACGAGCCTGGAGCGGCTGGCCGGGCTCAAGGTGCTGCACCCGGAGATCGAGGGCTTCAGCGTCACGGCGGGCAACTCCTCCGGAGTGAACGACGGCGCGGGCGCGGTCGTGCTGACCTCCCGGGCGTTCGCCGAGGCGAACGGCCTCGAGCCGCTCGCGGTGATCAGGTCCTGGGCGTCGGCCGGTGTCCCGCCGGCCGAGACTGGCCTCGCGCCGGTCAAGGCGATCCCGAAGGCCCTGGAGCGCGCGGGGCTCAGCGTCGGCGACATCGCGCTGTGGGAGATCAACGAGGCGTTCGCCTCGGTGCCGGCCGCCGCGTGCAAGCTGCTCGGCATCGACGACTCGATCGTCAACTTCCTGGGCAGCGGCTGCAGCCTGGGCCACCCGATCGCGATGACGGGCGCCCGGCAGATCATCACGCTGACCCACGAGTTGCGCCGTCGTGGCGGCGGGCTCGCGCTGTCCGCGATGTGCGCCGGCGGCGGCATGGCCAGCGCCACCGTGATCGAGGTCCCCGCTCCCTGACCTGCGGGTAGACAGCCGAGAACACGAGAACGGCCGCCAGGTTCAACCTGGCGGCCGTTCTCGTATGGCGTGTCCTGAGCGGAGGGGATGCTCAGGAGGTCTGCGCGGGGATGTTCAGCGGCAGCGGGACGGTGCGGCGGGCGTCCACGACGACGGACTTGATCGCGGCGCCGTTCGTGATGACGGTGTGCACGACGTTCGTCAGGTCCTCGACGTCGACGAAGTCCGAGTGCACGTAGTCGCGGCCGATCCAGATCGGGTGCACCGCGCCGGCGAGCGCCGGGTCCCAGCTCGTGATGAACTCGGTCGCCGACTCGCCCGCGCCACCGGCCGAGTTGCCGACGGTGACCCGGGTGAAGCCGAGCGTCGGGTACTCGACCCGGTAGGCCTCGATCAGCTTGTCGAGCGCGGCCTTGCTGACCGCGTAGGAACCGAGCGCCGGCCACGGCTCGGTGACCGAGCCGGTGATCGACGACAGGTAGGCGGCCACCCCGCCGGACTCGAGCAGGTAGGGGATGGCAGCCGCGGTGACCAGCGACGCGCCGATCACGTTGGTCTCGAAGACCGTGCGCCAGGTGCTCGCGTCGACGTCGACCAGACGGCGCAGCACCCCGATCCCGGTGGCGTAGACGAGCGCGTCGATCCCGCCGAGGGTCGTCGCCGCCTCCTCGACGGCCGACCGGACCGAGGCCTCGTCGGTGACGTCGCAGGCGACGGCGATCGCGCTGTCGCCGGCCTCCCGCGCCGCGTCGACCAGCCGGTCCTTGCGCCGGGCCAGCAGCGCCACCTGGGCACCCCGCTGGCCGAGGCCGATCCCGATGGCACGTCCTAACCCGCTGGAGGCGCCGACCACAACCGTTCGCATCGTGGGCTCACTTTCCGTGTCGATACCGGAGCGTCGAAAGCGCCCAGGTCCGGAGCACGAGAAGTGTACGACGTTGACGTCAGAGTCGGAATTACCCGGAACGCCTGGTGACGGGAACCGCAGGGCAGCCTCGGCTGGGACCGGCCGGTCGTCCGGCGTGCGGCACGGCCGCGGTCCTAGGAGTCGCCGTCGAGGCCGGCCGGCTTGTGACGCAGGCCCAGGGCGTTCAGGAACAGGCGGGTGAGCTGCTCGACGCCTTCCTCGAAGTCCGTGTCGAACAGGCCCTGGACGAGCCACATCTCGGCGAACCGGGTGACCATCGCGCCGAGCGCCGAGGCGGCGACCGTCGGGTTGAGGGTGGGGTCGATCCGGCCGCGCTGCTGGAGCTGGGCGATCGAGTTCGAGATCCGGTCGCGGTCGCGTTGCTGGTGCTCGAACCGGATGGTGTTCAGCAGCGTGTCATAGCGGGAGACCTGCTCGATGACGCCGATGATCCGGGCTTCCTGCCGGTAGCTCTCCAGGAAGCGGCGGTTGCCGGCGCGGATCCGTTCCTGCGGGGACGCGATCGAGGCCGGGTCGAAGATGATCGTGCTCAGCGGCGCGTGCAGCAGGTCCGAGAGGGCCATGGCGACCTCGCGGAAGATCTGCTCCTTCGAGTCGAAGTAGTGGTAGAAGGAGCCGTGGGAGAGGCCCGCGCGCTCGGCGATGTCCGAGATCCGCGCCTCCAGGAAGCCGTCCTCCTCGAACACCGCCTTCGCCGCCTCCAGTAGCCGGGCCCTGGTCGCCGCGCCCTTGCGTGAGCGGGGCCCGTTGGGCTTGTCCCGGTCGACTGGCACCACCGTCGCCAATGCCTGCTCCTGTTCACCGGAGGTCGAGGTGACGTTGGGCGACGGCTCACGCGATGTCAGCCCTCGCGCCACGAAAGTCCTACGTTGCGTGACCGCGTGGTGTGGCCCAGGGGGTCGGTGTTCAGTGAGTAGGGTCACCCGCACCGAGTGTACTGGCAGTCATCGTCGGTGCTATGTGATTGGGCCGTGACGGTCGATCTCGGCCGCCAGCGTATTTCGACGTCGACGTAGAAACCGTGGTACGACTCACTGGGCGACAAGTAGCCCGTTCCGTCGCAGGCCGCGGGCCCTGCCAGGTCCCAGCGCGGCGACGGACCAGGCCCTGGTCGCCCGGCGACCGACCGCGCGGTCACCCACGAAGCGACAAGGAGCTGCGATGCGGCCTCTCCCCGCGCTGACCCCGGCCAGCGAGTGGTTCTGGACGTCAGGTGCCGACGGGAAGCTGCGGATCCAGGGCTGCGACGACTGCGGCACGCTGGTGCACCCGCCGGTACCGGTCTGTCCGAAGTGCCGGAGCTCCGCCTCGGCACCGCGCGAGGTCTCCGGCCGGGCCACCGTCGTCGGCTTCACGGTCAACATCCAGCAGTGGCTGCCGGACATGACCCCGCCGTACGTGATCGCCGTCGTGACGATCGACGAGAGCGACGACGTCCGGCTGACGACGAACATCGTCGGCGTCGAGCCCGCCGAGGTCCACATCGGCCAGCGGGTCCAGGTGAGCTTCGAGCACCACGAGGACGTCTGGCTGCCGGTGTTCAGCCCTACCGGCGAGCCGGACGAGACCCGTGACCTGGTCGGCGAGCCGAACCTGCCGGCTCCCCGGCCGCCGCTGTCGTCCCGCCGCTTCGAGCACGACGTGGTCCTGTCCGGGATCGGCCGCTCGAAGATCGGCCGCCGCCTGATGGTCGACCCGCTGTCGCTGACGACCGAGGCCTGCCTGAACGCGATCGCGGACGCGGGCCTGACGGTCGAGGACATCGACGGCCTCTCGACCTACCCGGGCATGGCGCCCATGGGCATGAGCGAGGGTGGCGTCGCCTCGGTCGAGGAGGCGCTGCGCATCCACCCGACCTGGATCAACGGCGGCGGCGACCTCCCGGGCCAGGCCGGTGCCATCGCCCAGGCCATGCTCGCCGTCTCCGCCGGCCTGTGCCGCCACGTGCTGTGCTTCCGCACGGTCTGGGAGTCGACCCACCGCGAGCTGCGCCTCGGCGGGATGCCCAGCCGGGTCACCGGCCTCAACAGCGAGTGGCGCCACCCGTTCGGCGCCATCTCGGCGGCCAGCTGGATCGCCATGCAGGCCAGCCAGTACATGCACCGTTACGGCGCCGACCGGGAGATGCTCGCCGCGATCGCCCTCAACGGCCGGGCGAACGCCGGGCGCAACCCGGACGCGATCTACCGCGCGCCGATGACGATGGACGACTACATGTCGGCCCGGCTCGTCTCGACGCCGTTCGGCCTCTACGACTGCGACGTCCCCTGCGACGGCGCCGTCGCCGTGATCGTCTCGGCCGTCGACGTCGCGGGCGACCTGCCGCACCCGGCGATCAAGGTCGAGGCCGTCGGCACCCAGATCCTCGAACGGGTCTCCTGGGACCAGGACACGATGACCCACGAGCCCCTGGTCATGGGCCCGGCCAAGCACCTGTGGACTCGGACCGACCTGACCCCGGCCGACGTCGACCTCGCCTGCCTCTACGACGGGTTCACGTTCAACGCGATCTCCTGGCTGGAGGCGCTCGGATTCTGCGGCTTCGGCGAGGCGCAGGACTGGCTCGACAAGGGCCGGCGGATCGCGCTCGACGGCGACCTGCCGCTCAACCCGCACGGCGGCCAGCTCTCCGAGGGCCGGCTGCACGGTTTCGGCTTCGTCCATGAAGCGATCAAGCAACTGCGCCACGAGGCCGGCGACCGCCAGGTCGCCCATGCCCGTACCGCCGTCGTCTCCACCGGGGGCGGCGCGCCCGGCGGCGTGTTCCTGCTACGGAGGGCAGACTCATGACATCGGAGGCCACCTTGTCCGAATCCGGGCCGACCGGCGCCCCGTTACGCGTCGTGCAGTGGGCGACCGGCAACATCGGTACCCGGTCGCTCATGCACGTGATCAACCATCCACGGCTTGAGCTGGTCGGCCTGTACGTCTATGACGAGGCCAAGGCCGGCAAGGACGCGGGCGAGCTCGCCGGGCTCGACGTGGCCACCGGCGTCGCGGCGACCAGGGACGTGGCCGAGATCCTCGCCCTCGGCGCGGACTGCGTGCTCTACATGCCGCGGTACTTCGACGGCGACGAGGTCGCCCGGATTCTCGCCTCCGGCGCCAACATCGTCACTACCCGCGGTGAGTTCCACCGCCCGGCCAGCATCGAGCCCGGGCTGCGGGCCCAGATCGAGAAGGCCTGCGCTGAGGGCGGCACCTCGGTCCACTCGACCGGCAGCAGCCCGGGGTTCATCTCCGAGGCCGTGCCGCTCGTGCTCTCGTCGCTCCAGCGCCGGCTCGACCGGATCGTCATCAACGAGTACGCCGACATGTCGAAGCGGGACTCGCCCGGTCTGTTGTTCGACGTCATGGGCTACGGGAAGCCGATCGGCCCGTTCGACGCCGTCCGCGCCGAGTACCTGGCCGGGGCGTTCGGCCCGTCGCTGTCGCTGCTCGCGGACGCCCTCGGGATGCCGATCGACGAGTTCGTCAGCGGCGGCGAGCTGGCGGCCGCCGCTGACGACATCGAGATCGCCGCCGGTCTGCTGCCGAAGGGCTCGATCGCCGCGCAGCGCGTCAGCGTGGTCGGCATGCGAGGCGGGAAGCCGTTCCTCGAGTTCCACGCCAACTGGTACTGCACCAAGGACCTGGAGCCCGCCTGGGATGACCTCCTGGACAGTGGCTGGCGGATCACCGTGGAGGGCGACTCCCCGATGGACATCGCGCTGACCTTCACGGTGCCGCTGGAGAAGATGGCGGAGACGTCCCCCAACTTCACCGCCAACCGTGCCGTCAACGCCGTCGCGGCCCTCGTCGCCGCGGCTCCCGGCATCCGCACCACCCTCGACCTGCCGTTCATCATCGGCACGGACCTCGTCTAAGCGCCTCTTCCTGAGGTACCCGGGTCGCGTCATCGGCGCGGCCCGGGTTGGCCGCTGACTCTCGGCGGTCACTCGCTTTCATTAAGAATCAAATTTGGCGGACTGGTCGTCTCTGGTTCGGGAATGTGATTCCCTCGCTGGAGGGCACGCGTTCTCGACGGGTGGAGCGACGGCCACGAGGTGCGAACGATCCCGCAGACTTCCCGCGCGACCCCGATGCGAGGACTGAGATGAGCCAGCTGGCCGAGGCCGACCTGTACTGGGACCCGTTCGACAAGGTGATCGACACCAACCCGTACCCGATCTGGCGGCGGCTGCGGGACTCCTCGCCGGTCTACCGCAACGAGCGGCACGGCTTCTACGCCTACTCCCGGCACGCCGACATCGACGAGGCGCACCGCGACGCCGCGACCTACAGCTCCGCCTACGGCACCGTGCTGGAGATCATGACGTCGGAGCCGATGCCGCCCGCGTTCATGATCTTCACCGACCCGCCGCTGCACAACACGCTGCGCACGCTGGTCTCGCGGGCGTTCACCCCGCGCAGGGTCGCGCGGCTCGAGGGCGCCATCCGGGACCTGTGCGCCGAGATGCTCGACCCCCAGGTCGGCGGGTCCGGGTTCGACTACGTGCAGGACTTCGCCGCGCAGCTGCCGTCGAAGGTCATCTCCGAGCTGATCGGCGTCGACCCGGCCGACCGCGAGCACGTTCGCCAGCTGATCGACCTGACGTTCCACCATGACGAGAGCGCCGGCATGGTCAACGACGTCGCCCGGGAGGCCGTCGGCCGGCTGAACGGCTACTTCCGCGAGCAGATCGACGCCCGCCGCAAGACGCCCCGCGACGACATGATCACCGGCCTCGCCGAGGCCGAGGTCGCGACCGAGGACGGGCCGCGCCGGCTGTCCACCGAGCAGGCCGCGGCCGTGACGAACGAGATCGTCAGCGCCGGCACCGAGACCGTCGCCCGGCTGCTCGGCTGGTTCGGCGTGGTGCTCGCTGCCAACCCCGACCAGCGCGCCGAGCTCGCCGCCGACGCGTCGCTGATCCCGAACGCGGTCGAGGAGCTGCTGCGCTACGAGCCGCCGTCGCCGGTCCAGGGCCGCACCACCACCCGCGACGTCGTGATCCACGACGTCGAGATCCCGGCCGGGTCGAAGGTGCTGCTGCTGACCGGCTCCGCTGGTCGCGACGAGCGCAAGTACCCGAACGCCGACCAGTTCGACATCCACCGCAAGTTCGACAGTCACGTCACCTTCGGCCACGGCATCCACTTCTGCCTCGGCGCGGGCCTGGCCCGGCTGGAGGGGCGGATCGCCATCGAGGAGACGCTGCGCCGCTTCCCGGCCTGGCAGGTCGACCACGACAACGCGGTGCGGCTGCACACCAGCACCGTCCGCGGCTACGAGAAGCTCCCCTTCCTTCTCTAGCGAGGCCTCCGGCCACCTTGGTGCCGGTGATCGCTGTTTGCGCCCTCGCGTGGTCGTGGGAACGCGCTGGCCACGACCACGCGAGGGCCAAATCGGCGATCACCGGGCCGGCAGTCAGAGTCGGCGGCGTCTGAGGCGATCGCAGGGCCCGCCAATGATCCATTTCGGCCAGAACGACGGTGGCCATTTCCGTGCACAGACGGTATGAATCATTAATCCATTTTGCGGTGGAAGTGCCCGCCGGCTCGCTGGGCAGGCGCGGCTCGCGGTCGGAAGGAAACCCATGAAGATCGTGGTGGTCGGCGCCTCGAGCGGACTCGGCCGATGCATCGGAGTCGACCTGGGCCGCCGCGGCGACCAGGTCGCGCTGCTGGCCCGCCGGCGCGAGCGGTTAGTCGACGCGGCCAAGGAGGCCGGCCCCGGCACACTCGCGATCGCGTGCGACGTCACCGACGAGGCGAGCTGCCAGGCGGCGGTCGAGGAGGCCGCGACGGGGCTGGGCGGCATCGACGCCATCGTCTACAGCGCCGGCATCGGCCCGCTGTCCCCGATCGAGAAGATCGACGCGGCCACCTGGCGGCGCGCCTTCGACACCAACGTCACCGGGGCGGCGCTCGTCACCGCCGCCGCGCTCCCGTACCTGAAGGCCACCGGCGGCACGGCGGCCTACCTGTCCTCGATCAGCGCCTCGCTGACCCCGGTCTGGCCCGGGTTCGGCGCCTACGCCGTGAGCAAGGCCGCGCTCGACAAGCTGGTCGAGGCCTACCGTGCCGAGCACCCGGACGTCGGCTTCACCCGGGTCGTCGTCGGCGACTGCGCCGGCGGCGAGGGCGACGCGGTCAGCGGGTTCCCGACCGACTGGGACTGGACCTACCTGGCCGAGGTCCGGCCGGTGTGGGTAAGCCGCGGTTACCAGAGCGGCGCCCTCCTCGACGTCGAGGAGCTGGTACGCGTTCTGGACAGCGTGCTGCGGTGCGGCGGGACGGTCCCGTCGGTGACCGTGATGCCGCGGGCCTGACCGTGAGCGCGCACGGAGAGAGAAGGCCGGGGCGCGGATGACGGTCGAGATCGCGCTGACTCCGGACTCCCGCTGGGACATCGACGCTCCCGGGCTGGTGGCCGCCGCCGGCGGCGCCGGGTTCACCTCCGTCGGCATCGCCGCCGCGCACGCCGACGCCGACTGCGCACAGGCGCTCGCGACCGCCGGCCTTCGCTGCCACGAGCTGCTGGCGCTCCTTGTCGGCGAGGACGAGGAGACCACCCTCCGCCAGGCGGGCGAGCTGGCCCGGGCCGCCGCGGCCATCGGCGCCCGCTGGGTGCTGACCGCCTTCCGGCTGAAGCTGGACGCGCGGTCGGCGCCGCTGATCCGCCGCTGCGCCGAGATCCTCGCCGAGGCCGGCTCGGGGCTGGCGGTCGAGTTCAGCCCGCTGGGCTTCGTGCCGACGATCACGGCAGCCCGTGACGTCGTGGCGGCGGCCGGCCCCGGCCGGGCGGGGGTGCTGATCGACACCTGGCACTTCTTCCGCGGCGCCAGCACCTGGGACGAGCTCGCGGCGATCCCGCTGGAGGAGATCGCCTACCTGCAGTTCGACGACGCCCCACCGCCGGTCGGCAGCCCGACCTCGGAGACGCTGCATCGTCGCGTCATGCCGGGCGACGGCGAACTCGACCTGGACCGCTTCGCGACGACGCTGCTGGAGCGGGGCTTCGACGGCCTGGTGAGCGTGGAGGTCCTCAACGCCGAGCTACGCCAGCTCCCGGTGCCCGAGTTCGCCCGCCGGGCCTACGACTCCACCGCCCGCTACTGGCGCTGACGGCGGGCCAGCCGTCGCGGAGCACGGGTGGGTGCTCCGCGACGGGTGCTCGGCCTCAGCGTGAGCGGGCGCCACGGGGGACGTCGCGGAAGGCGACGCCGTGGTCGGGGGCGGCCTCGCGGGGCATGCCGAGGACCCGCTCGCTGATGACGTTGCGGGCGATCTCGGTGGTCCCGCCGCCGAGCTCGGAGACCTGCCGGATCAGGAAGTCCAGGCCCTTGCCGCCGGCGGCGCCGTCCTCGTCGGTCCACGCGGCGGCCGTGGCGCCGGCGATCTCGTAGGCGATCGTGTCGCGGCGGACGCCGGCGATGCCGGAGATCAGCCGGCCGATGGCCGACGACTGCGGGTGCATCTTGCCGCTCGCCATGCCGGCGCCGAGCCGCTGGCCGAGCCGTTCCATGGTGACGGCGAGCATCCGCATCTCGCCGATCAGCTCACGCACCCGCGGGTCGTCCAGCTTGCCGACCCCCTCGGCGATCGCGACCAGCGGCACGGCGAAGGTCTCGCCCGACCGCTGCGACCGGCGGGGGTGCGTCGCCAGCGGCGAGTTGCCGGCCATCCGCTCGTGCATCATCCAGCGGGTACCGACGGTCCAGCCGCCGTCGACCTCGCCGAGGCGCTCGCTGTCCGGCACCCGGACGTCGGTCAGGAACTCCTGGCAGAACTCCCGCGACCCGTTCAGCATCTCGATCCGGTTGATCTCCAGGCCGTCCTGGTGCACCGGCAGCATGAAGACCGACAGGCCGCGGTGCTTCGGCACGTCCCAGTTGGTGCGGGCCAGGCACAGCGCCCAGTCCGACCACCAGGCTCCGGTGCTCCAGACCTTGGAACCGTTCAGCAGCCACTCGTCGCCCTCGCGGACGGCGGACATCAGCGCGCCGGCGACGTCGGAGCCACCGGACGGCTCGGAGAGGAACTGGATCCAGATCTCGTCGCCGCGCAGGATCGCCGGCAGGTGGCGCAGCTTCTGCTCGTGGGTGCCGAACTCGAGGATGGTGGCGGCGCACGGCACCAGCGTCGGCACCTGGAGGACACGCGGGTACTCGAAGCCGGCGATCTCGATGTTCCAGGCTTCCTGGTGCGCGTCGGTGAGGCCCGCGCCGCCGTACTCCCTGGGGAACGTGATCCCGGCGAAACCCGCGTCGAAGAACATCCGCTGCACCTCGCGGCTGCGGGTGACCTCGGCCAACTCCTCCTCGTCGCTCTTCAGGATGCGCAGGGACCGGAACCGGTGGTCCGGCTTCAGGTTCGACCGGATCCAGGCCCTTGCCCGCTCGCGGAAGCTCTCGACGTCCTCCAGCTCGGCGCCGGCGGGGCGCTCGACGGCCACCGGGCCGGCCGGCGCCGACACCTCGGCCGGCTCCAGCTCGGCTGCCCGCGTCTGCGCCGCCTGTGCGTTGGCCTGGGCGACGACGAAGTCGGTGATCCGGCGCTGGTGCTCCTCGGGCAGGCCGAACAGGGACCGGTTGACCGTGTGCCGGCGCAGGTACAGGTGCAGGTCGTGCTCGAACGTGACCCCGATGCCGCCGTGGATCTGGATGCAGTCCTGGATCAGCTCGGAGCCGTACTTGCCGGTCAGCGCCTTGGCGACGCTGACCAGCTCGTCGGCCTCCGGCAGGCCGGCGTCGACGGCCGCCGCGGCCGCGTCGGCCGCGGCGTGCGAGGCCTCCAGCCACAGCTTCATGTCGGCGAACCGGTGCTTGATCTCCTGGTAGCTCGCCAGCGGGCGGCCGAACGAGTACCGGTCGAAGGCCCACGCGACGGTCATGTCGAAGGCCTTCTGCATCGTGCCCACGGACTCGGCGGCGAGGATGACGAGCGCCAGCTGGAGCTGGCGGCGCACGGCCTCGTCGGCCCCGCCCAGCGCGCCGACGACCGCCGTGCGTGGCAGCCGGACGCCGTCGAAGGTGACCACCGAGTACCGGCGGGTCAGCTCGACGGTCTGCATGGGCGCGATGGTCAGACCGGCGGCGTCGGCCGGGACCAGCACCTGGGTGAGCCCGTCGCCGGTGCGCCCGGTGACCAGCAGGTAGCCGGCCAGCGCGGCACCCTCGACCGGACGCTTCACCCCGTCGAGAACCACCTCGTCGCCATCGGCCCGGACGGTGAGCGTCACCGTGCCGTAGGCGTCGTGCGGCGGCGGCTCGGCGAGCGCCCAGGCGCCGGTGGCCTCGCCGGCGAGCAGCGCGTCGAGGGCCTCGGTGAGGCTGGAGTCCGCGCCGCCGGCGCTGATCGCCGCCGAGAGCGCGGCGGCGACGAGGTTCGTGCCGATCAGCGGGCCGGGGGCCGCGTGCAGGCCGAACTCGTAGGCGATCAGGCTGAGGTCGACGAGCGGCGCGCCACTGACGCTGCCGCCGCCGAGCTCGTCGTCGACGAGCAGCGCGGCCCAGCCGAGCTCGGCGCCGGCGCTCCAGTAGCCGGGGCGGTACCCGTCGGCGTCGTCGCGCAGCTGGCGCAGCACCTCCGGTGGCACCTCGCGGTCCAGATAGCGCGCGGTGGTGTCCCGGAGGATCTCCTGGTCAGGGCTCAGCTCGATCAGCATGTGCGTGACGCTCCGACTCGGGGGCGCTTGCCCGTCAACTTTGATTCATAATTCACTTACCTCATCTAAGCATCCAGACCCAGGTCATGGGTGAGGTTGCTCCCCGGCCTCGGCCACGACCCCGTCAAGATCCTGCCCCGTACACTTGTTGCCCTCAGACCTCACACCACCTCGTCAGGCGCAACAGCGCAGTTCCACTGAGGGGTTGAAGACGAGACGTAACCAAGATCCGAACCCTGGACCAGCGCCCACCCGCATCTGCCGCCCCAGCCGAGAACCACACAGGAGAGGGCGCTCAGCGCCCGAACCAGGCGGAGTGGCCGAAGGCGCGCAGCGCCGGTTCCGGCCGATCGCCCTAGGACCGCCGCCGTGTCGCCCAGTAGAACCGTCAAGCTCGCGAAGGCGAGCAACGCCGTCGTCGACTACCTGATGGAGGAGATCTTCGAGGGACGGCTGCGCTCCGGCCAGCGCGTCGACCTCGTCGAGGTCGGCGAGACCCTCGGCCTGTCCCGCAGCCCGGTCCGGGAGGGCCTGGTCATGCTGGAACGGGACGGGATCGTCTCGATCCGCCACCACCGAGGGGTGTTCGTCGAGCCGTTCGACGCCGAGTCGGTGATGGACGACTTCGAGGTCATGGGCCTGCTCAGCGGCGTCGCGGTGGCGCGGCTCGCGGCGCGGCGGGACCCCGCCGTGGTCGCGGAGCTGGAGCGGCTGGTGGAGGAGCTGAGGTCCGCCGGCTCGATCGACCGAATCGGCGAGATCGTCCCGGAGATCCTGCGTACGCAGCACCGGGCCGGGGGCTCCAGGCGGCTACGGGCCGAGCTGCGCGCCTTCGCGGGCTTCCTGCCGTGGGTCTTCCGTGTCGAGAGCGGGCTGACCCGCGAAGAGATCATCGCTGAGCAGGAACGGGTGCTGGCCCTGATCATCGCGGGCGACGGCGATGGCGCCGCCCGCCAGCGGACCGCCGATTTCCGCGTCGCCGGCGAGCGCGTCATCTCCGAGCTCACCGCCCGCGGCGTCCTCTAGCCGCGCACCCGCCCAGGACCGCGGCCGACACCCGGTCAGGACTGCAGCCACTTGTCGAACGACGGCCGGTCGGTGACGCCCGGCGGTCCGCCGCGCTGGCGAGCCCGCAGGAGCTGGACATAGCTCCAGACGGTGTCCGCTTCGGCCCAGCCTGCCCTGACCGTGAGCCGGAGCAGCTGCCAGGTGCGGATCACCGGGATGCCGTGCCGGGTCGCCAGCCGTGCGGCTTCGTTGTCATCGGTGACGAAGAAGCCGTCGACGTCGCGTCGGGTCATGATGGCGACGGTCTCGGCCTCACCCAGGTGCTTGTGCGGGTGGTCACCCGGTTTCGCCAGCTGGGCTCGCAGGAGCTGGGCATCCCGCAGCTCGGCGGGGGTGGGAGCCAGTGGAGCGCCGAAGATCTCTCTCGCGTGGGCGAGCGCACCGAGGTCGGGCAGACGTCCGGAGGCCGCGCATTCGGCGGCGACTGTCGGACACCACCGGCCATTGTCGTTCGCCAGCCGGCCGAGCAGGTCCATACGGTCGATGACCGCGAAGTTGATCAGGACGGTGTTGTCCGGGAACAGGAGGACGGCCACCGGCTAGAGGCCGAGAGCCCTGGCGAGATCGTCGATGGGGACCTCGGGGACCGCGGGGGTGTCGACCTCCAGCGAGTCGGGGTCGATGCCGAGCATCCAGGCCAGTGTCCCCTTACCCAGCGCGCCGGCCGCGATCCGTTCGAGATGCTCCTCCTGGAGGGCGCGGGGGAACCGGCGCTGGGCCGCGGCGTCCATCCTGGCGGTGATCTCGTCGACGCCGCCGTCGCCCGGCCGGTGTCGGCGCAGCAGGCGTTGGGTGGGCTGCGCGGCCCACGTCCTGACCAGCTCGGGCAGGTATCCGGTCACGGCGGCAATCCTGCGGGCGAGTGCGTCGGTGGAGACTCCCCAGCGCCAGACGAGATCGGCCAGGCCGGCCAGGTCGATCTGGTCCCAGTCGACGGCGGCCATCGCGTCCTTGGGCAGGAGCAGGTCGGCGGCGAATCCGTTCGCGGCGGCCTCGCGCGGATCCCGTTCGGCCTCGGTGATCGGCTCGTCATGGTGGCCCAGCACGAGGTGGCCCAGCTCGTGGGCCAGCGACCAGTTCTCCCAGAACCAGTTGCCGGTCGCGGGCAGCGCGATCACCCGCCGCCCGCCGACGACGATCGAGTAGGCGGTGGACAGGTCGGCCACCCGCACGACGTCGACCCCGAGCCGGTGTTCCAGCCGGTCGGCGAACGGGCGCACGAAATCGTCACCCAGCGCGGCGCGGACGGCGTCAGGACTGCCGGGAAGGGCAACGGCCGCGCGCGGGTTCGGATCGGTCTGCCGGTAGGCGAGGGCGATGTCGCGCAGGGCCTGGTCGTCGGTCTCGCGGCCGGGCACATCCCGCCGCCTCGTCGCGTGGTCGAACTCATGACGGGCCGCGACCACGATCCGGTAGGGGTCGGGCTCGCCGGTGATCAGCCAGTGGATGTCGGCGCCCAGGAGGTCGGCCAGCCGGGCCAGCTCGAGCGAGGAGAAGGCGCGCTTGTCGTTCAGGGCACGGGAGAACGCGTCTGGTGTCATGTCGATGGCCACCGCGAGGTCCCGTTGCAGGGAACCCGGGTGGACCCGCTGGATCTGTTCCAGCGCCCGCGCGCCGATGCGTTGCATGCCCCGATGCTACTAGATCGGTTGGGAAAATCCCAACGCGGCGCCGGTCAGGCGACGGCGGGCATGATCTCCTCGGCTACCCACTGGGCATAGTCGAAGTACTCCTCGATGCTCGCCAGGCTGGGCAGGGGAACGGCGCTCATCGTGACGCCCAGCTCCTGGAACCAGCCTAGGCGGTCGACGAGCTCGTCCTTGGTCATGCCGGGGCGGGCGTGCGGGTCCTTCTGGACGGTGTGGCCCTCGCCGACGCGGGCGGTGCCGAGGCCGTAGAACACGTCGGTGAGCGCCCCGTTGTAGTCCGGCTGGGACCTGATGTAGTCGATCTTCGAGGGGATGTCCTCGGGCCTGGTGAGGAACGGCCACCAGCCGCTGGCGTAGCGCGCGACGCGGCGCAGGACGGCGGGCGCGTCGCCGCCGAACCAGACGGGTGGATGCGGCTTCTGGACCGGCTTCGGCTCGAACGCGACGTCCTTGAAGGACACGAACCGGCCCGTGAACTCGGGGGAGTCCTTCGTCCACAGCTCCAGAATCGCCTGGATGTACTCCTCGCTGCGGGCGCCGCGTTCGTGGAAGGGCACGCCGAGCAGGTTGAACTCGTCCTCCAGCCAGCCGACGCCGAAGGTGACGGTGACCCGGCCGCCGGACAGCCAGTCGATCGAGGCCAGGGACTTCGCGGTCACGATCGGGTGCTGCACGGGCAGGATGGCGATGCAGGAGTTGACCCGGATCGTCTCGGTGGCCCCGGCGAAGTAGGCCATGCTCGGGTAGGCGCTCAGGTAGTGCGCGCCGGAGAGCTCGACGTGCGCGCTCGGGATGATGTGGTGTTCCGGAACGCTGATCATCGCGTAGCCGAGCTTGTCGGCCCATTTCGCCAGGCGGGTCTGGTCCGCGCCCGTCACCGCGGCTTCCCACGGCTGGTGGTTGGCCTTGAGCCGGACCAGGTGCGGCATCGGGAATGACAGCTTCACGCTCTCCCCAGTCGGGTGTCTCGGAGTCCCAGTCAGGCCTCGGTCGGCGCCGCCGTGTCGAAGTAGAGCGTCTCCAGGCGGTCGACCTGGTCGCCGAGCTCGCTGGCCGGTCCACGCAGCACGATGCGGCCGCGGGAGAGCACGACGACGTCATCGGCGGCCGCGATCGCGAGCTTCGCGTACTGCTCGACGAGCACGACGGCGCAGCCGTGGTCGGCGGCGATCCGCCGGACCGCCTGGAACAGGCTTTCGACGATGAGCGGGGCGAGGCCGAGGCTGAGCTCGTCGATGAGCAGCACCCGAGGCTGCTGGATGAGCGCCCGGGCCATCGCGAGCATCTGCTGCTCGCCGCCGGACAGGGCCCCGGCCGCGAGCCTCCACCGGTCGGCGAGCGCGGGGAAGATCTCCAGCATGTCCCGGGGCTTCGGCCCGCCGCGGCGGGCCGCGACCTTCAGGTTCTCCTCGACGGACAGGGTGGTGAACAGCGAGCGGTTGTCCGGGACGAGCACGATCCCGGCCCGGTTCGCCGTCGCCGGCCGGCCGGTCCGCAGCTTCGTGCCGTCGACCAGGATCGCGCCGGCCCGCGGTGGCAGCAGGCCGGCGAGCGTGAGCAGCATCGTGGTCTTGCCTGCGCCGTTCGGGCCCAGCAGGGCGAGCACCCGGCCGGGCGCGAGGGACAGGTCGACGTCGCGGAACGCCGTCGCCGTGCCGCGCCCGCCGGTGAGGCCGACGCATTCCAGCCGCGCGGTGGCGGTCTGGGTCGTGGTCGGGTCGAGGGCCGTGGTCATGCCGTCACCGCCGGAGTCTCGTGGGCTGGCTCGTCGGCCGGCGCGGCGCCCGCCGGGTCTGCCGGGTCTGCCGGCCGCTCCGCCGTGGGACCTGGCGGCGGTTCGGTGGTGGTGGGCGCCGGGGGCTCGGCCGTGTGGGTGTTGCCGAGGTAGGCGTCGGCGACGGCGCGGTTGGCGCGGATCGCGGCGGGGTCGCCTTCGGCGATGAGCTTGCCGAATTCCAGGACGTAGATGTGGTCGCAGACGCCGAGGACGAGGGCGACGTCGTGGTCGACGAGCAGGACGCCGGTGCCGTTCGCGGCGATCCCGCGGATGCGTTCGCCGAGCCAGGCGGACTCGGTGCTGTCGAGGCCGGCGGCCGGTTCGTCGAGCAGGAGCACGCCGGGGTTGTTCGCGCAGGCGCGGGCGATGGAGACGAGCTGGCGTTCGCCCTGGCTGAGCTCGCCGGCGTTGCGGCCGGCCCGGTCGGTGATGCCGGTCAGTTCCAGCGCGGTGTGCAGCCGGCGGTGGCGTTCGGCCCCCCGCACGCCGGTGAGCGCGGCGGAGACGTTCTCCTCGACGGTCAGCTCGTCGTAGAGCTCCAGGGACTGGAAGGTCCGGGCCAGACCGCGGTGCACCCGGGCGTGCGGTGGCAGGCCGTCGATCCGCTTCCCGCCGAGGGTGACCGTTCCGGTGGCGCGGGCGAAACCGGTGATCGCGTCGAGGGCGCTGGTCTTGCCCGCGCCGTTCGGGCCGATCAGACCGACGATCTTGCCGGGCTCGACCCGCAACCGGACGTCGTCGACGGCGACGACGCCGCCGTAGCGCACGGTGAGTCCCTCGACCTCCAGGACCTCGGCACGCGGCGTGCGCGAGGTGCCGGCCTCCGCCCCCGGCGCGGATGTCGGGACACCCTGCGCCGGCACGGCCACCCCGGACCCCTCCGACGCGGCCACGTCCGACGCCGGCCCGGGGGCCAGTGCTGGCCCGCCCGCCGCGGCGCCGGCCAGTGCCGGCACGCCCGCCGGTCCCGCCGAGGCGGGGCGCAGCTTCCCAAGCCAGCCGGTGAGGCGCGCGGCGAGCTTGTGGCCGTCGCTGGCGATGCCCTCGGGGTGCCCGACGATGGCGGCCAGCAGGCCGATGCCGGTGATGACGGAGAACCAGGTGCCGAGGTGGACCCAGCGGTCCATGGCGATGAAGATGATGCCGCTGCTGGACAGGATGCCGGCGTTGACGCCGCCCCAGACCGAGGTGACGCCCGCGAGGTAGGCGACGGTCAGCAGGGACAGGCCGCCGACCGCGGAGTACGAGTCGAACGTGACGACCCCGAACCGGTAGGCGAGCAGCGCGCCGCCGAGGCCCGCGATGAACGACCCGATGGCGAAGCTGATCACCTTGATCCGCACGACGTTGATGCCGATGCCGGCCGCGGAGCGTTCGTTCGCCCGGACGGCCAGCATCGCGGAGCCGAGCGCGCTCATCCGCAGCCTGGCGACGCCGAACGCCACCGCGACCAGGACGACGAGCACGAGCAGCCCGAACGCGAGCCGGGGGAACGCGTGCCCGGAGCCGATCTGAAGGTCGAGGCCGAAGAGCTTCGGCTGGGTGACCTTGCCGCCCTCGGTGGACACGATCTGGGTGTTGCGGAACCAGACGGCCTCGATGGCGTAGGCGAGGGCGAGCGTGACGACGCCGAGCGTGAGTCCGCGTAGCCGTAGCGCGGGCAGGCCGATGACCACGCCGAGGACGGTCGCGCCGAGGGCGGCGAGCAGCGGCGCGAACGGGAACGGGACGTGCCAGCTCTGGGTGAGGCCCGAGAGCAGGAACGCGCCCGCGCCGGCGAGCGCGAGCTGGGCCAGCGAGACCTGGCCGGCGTAGCCGGTCACGACGACGAGCGACAGCCCGATGATCGCGGCGATGAACGTGCCGATCACGGCGGCCCGCCACGAGCCGTGGGTGAGCAGCAGCGCCAGCACGCCGATCACGGTGCCGGTGACGGTCGGCAGGGTGAGCGCGCGCGGCCGGGGCGCGAGGCCCAGGGACTGGCGGACGAGGCCACCGCGGACCGGCATCGCCCTCCCGGTCGCCAGCAGCGCGACCACGATGACGATCAGGGGCACCAGCTCGGCGGACCCGGTCCTCGGCATCCAGGAGTGCTGGGCCGCCAGCGAGAGCGCCTCGGCCTGGACCATGCCGATCACGAGTCCGGCGATGACGGCGGGGACGAGGTTCTGGAACCCGCCGACGACCGCCGCGGCGAGGGCGGGGACGACGAACAGGGTGTAGGTCGTCGGCGCCAGGGGGCTGACCGGCGCGATCAGGATGCCGGCGGCACCCGCGACGGCACAGCTGATCATCCAGTTGGTCAGCGCGACGCGGTTCGCCGAGACGCCGGAGACGTAGGCGCCTGTCTGCGACGAGGCCGTGGCCCTGGTGAGCAGGCCGAACCGGGTGAAGCGGAAGACCGCGGTGAGGACCAGCGTCAGGACGATGACGGCGACGGCGAGGTAGAAGCGGTCGGACAGGACCAGCAGCGAGCCGAGTTTCCACCGGTCAGCCGGGAAGATCGCCTCAACGCTGACGGGGGCGACGCCGACGCGGATGACCATGACGGACTGGATGACCACCAGGACACCGAGGGAGGCGACGGCCTTCGCCAGTGGTGGCGCGTCCAGGAGTTTGCGGAACACCACCGCGTAGAGCAGTGCGCCCAACAAGGCGCCGATGAGGAGCGCTCCCAGCGCCGCCGGGAAGAAACCGAGGGAGTCGGTTCCCAGCCCGACGGTGGTCGGTAACCCGGGAATCGGGACGAGTAACTGCCCGTCGCGCAGGTCTGCGTAGGTGTAGGCGACGTAGAGCGCGATCGCGCCGGTCGCAAAGTTGATCACTCCTGAGCTGCGGTAGGTCAGCACGAGGGCGAGCGCGAGGGCGGCGAACACCGCGCCGTTGCCGAGCCCGAGCAGAAGCGAGGCGAGATGACTCATCCGGATCTCCCGACGTCGTCCAACGGCCACCTGGTGCCCGGATGACGGAATGGGCGGGCGGGGTGCCGCGCGTTCGGGCGTTTCGTGACACCATGTGTCGAGCGTCACAGCGGCTCGGCCCGTGGCTAGTGAATACACGCTCGCCCTGGGAACGTCAACGCCGGTCAGGCGCCGCTGGTCACCGGAGCGGCCGTGACCTGCGCAAACGGGGGATGGGCGCAGGCTCGGAACGAGGCAAGGCGCCGTTCTGGTCGTTAGTTTTGATAAGTAAGCGTTCACGCGCTCGCCGCGCAGGCTGAGCAGCCAGGAGCGCCGCGCTGCCGGCTCCGGCCGAGGCTTCCGCGAATCCCGAGTGACGGCCGCCACTCGCCCGGCCCCCGAGCGCCGGCCAGCGAAGATGCATTATGAATTAACTGGAGCGGCAGCCAGAGCAGACAGCCGGCGGCCAGAGCAGCAGGAGGCGCGACGATGACCGCAACTGGCCCAGGTGACACCGCGATCCCGGTGTTCGACGCGGACAACCATCTCTACGAGACCACGGACGCGTTCACGAAGTACCTGCCGGAGCGGTACAAGAAGGCGATCGACTACGTCGACGTGCACGGCCGCACGAAGATCATGGTGCGCGGGACGATCAGCGAGTACATCCCGAACCCGACCTTCAACGTGGTCGCTCGCCCGGGCGCGCAGGAGGAGTACTACCGCAAGGGCAACCCGGACGGGAAGTCCCGCCGGGAGATCTTCGGCAAGCCGGTGCCCAGCATCCCGGCCTGGCGGGAGCCGGCGGCCCGGCTGAAGCTGATGGACGAGGAGCAGGGCCTCGGCCGCACGCTGCTGTTCCCCACGCTCGCCAGCCTGCTCGAGGAGCGGATGCGCGACGACCCGGAGCTGACCCACGCGGCCATCCACGCGCTCAACGAGTGGCTCTACGAGACCTGGCAGTTCAACTACAACGGTCTCGACCGGATCTTCACCACGCCCGTGATCACTCTGCCGATCGTCGACGAGGCGATCAAGGAGCTGGACTGGGTGCTGGAGCGCGGCGCGAAGGTGATCCTGGTCCGCCCGGCGCCGGTGCCCGGCTACAAGGGCCCGCGCTCCTTCGCCCTGCCGGAGTTCGACCCGTTCTGGGCTCGGGTCCAGGAGGCCGACATCCTCGTCGCCCTGCACTCCTCCGACTCGGGCTACTCCCGCTTCACCGGTGAGTGGTCGGGCTCGGCGACCGAGCACCTGCCGTTCCAGCCGAACGCGTTCCGGATGTTGCACTCGTGGCGGCCGATCGAGGACGCGGTGGCGTCGCTGGTCATCCACGGCGCCGTGACGCGCTTCCCGCGCCTGAAGATCGCCGTGGTCGAGAACGGCGCCTCGTGGCTCGCGCCGCTGATCAAGACCTTCAAGGACCTCTACAAGAAGATGCCGCAGGACTTCCTCGAGAACCCGCTGGAGGGGCTGCGCCGCAACATCTACATCAGCCCCTTCTGGGAGGAGAACTTCGCCGACCTGGCCGAGCTGCTCGGCGAGGAGCACATCCTGTTCGGCTCCGACTACCCGCACCCGGAGGGCCTGGCCAACCCGGTCAGCTACATCGACGACCTGAAGGGCCAGCCCGAGCCGTTCATCCGCAAGGTCATGGGCGAGAACCTGGCCAAGCTGATGAACGTCCCGGTCGCGCTGCCCGCGACGGTCTGACGCCCGGCCCGCGCGACGCCCGCGGCCGGCCCCTGTCGGCCGCGGGCGTCCGCCCCGCTCAAACCGGGCACCGCCGCCCGTAGCGGGGTAGCGTCCAGCAAGGTGCCACAGTTCCGAAACTTTGATTCCCGTCTGGTGAGAATGTAGCTTCCAGAACGGGAAGTACCTGGCGTGCCGCACGTCGGCGGCGCAGGTCCCGCACCCGCCAGCACAGGTGAAACACATACGAGGGCGAGGGGTTCCCTTGAAGGGCTTACTGATCGACGGGCAGCTGGTCGAGGCGCCCCGGACCACCGTGTCGTACAACCCCACGACCGGTGAGGTGCTGGGCGAGGCGCCCGACGCCAGCGTCGAGCAGGCGAAGGCCGCCGTCGCGGCGGCCCGGCGCGCGTTCGACACCACGGACTGGTCCACGAACGTCGAGTTCCGGGTCCGGTGTCTCCGGCAGTTCTACGACGGCCTGGTCAAGCACCGCGAGGAGCTGCGCGAGCTGACGATCGCCGAGGTCGGCCACCCGCGCCAGATGACGTACGGCGCCGCGCTGGACGTCCCGATCGACATCGTCAAGTACTACACGGACCTGCTGGAGGGCTACTCGTTCACCGAGGAGCTGCCGGAGGTCGAGTCCTACGGGATCAAGAACCGGCGCTGGGTGGAGAAGGAAGCCGCGGGCGTCGTCTCCGCGATCATTCCTTACAACTACCCGACCCAGATCGCGATCGCGAAGGTCGCTCCCGCGCTCGCGGCCGGCTGCACCGTGATCCTCAAGGGCGCGCCGCAGACCCCGCTGATCACCCTGGCGCTCGGTGAGATCATCGCCAACGAGACCGACATCCCGGCCGGCGTGGTCAACGTGATCACCTCGCCGTCGGTCGAGGTCGCCGAGGTGCTCACCAGCGACCCCGACGTGGACATGATCACCTTCACCGGCTCGACGCCGGTCGGTCGGCGGATCATGGAAGTGGCCTCGAAGACCGTCAAGAAGGTCTTCCTGGAGCTCGGCGGCAAGTCGGCGCTCATCGCCGTCGACGACGCGGACGCCGACTTCCTGGCGCTCATCGCGACGATGACGATCTGCTCGCACGCGGGGCAGGGCTGCGCCGTCACCTCGCGCCTGCTCGTCCCGGCCGCGCGCAAGGACGAGTTCGTCGCGAAGGTCAAGGACGCGATCGGCAACGTCAAGATCGGCGACCCGGCGCTGGAGGAGACCTACGTCGGCCCGCTGATCAGCGCGGACCAGCGCGAGAAGGTCGACGCGATGGTGCAGCGGGCCGTCGCGGCCGGCGCCACCCTCGTCGCCGGCGGCGAGAAGATCGACGGCCCCGGCTACTTCTACGCCCCGACGGTGCTGGCCGACGTCGACCCGGAAAGCGAGATCGCCCAGGACGAGGTCTTCGGCCCCGTGCTGGCCATCATCGCCTACGACGGTGACGACGAGGCCGTCGCGATCGCCAACAACTCGATCTTCGGTCTCTCCGGTTCCGTCTTCGGCGCCGACGACGACCGGGCGATCGCGATCGCGCGGCGGATCCGGACCGGAACCGTCAGCGTCAACGGCGGCAACTGGTTCGCTCCCGACTCGCCGTTCGGCGGGTACAAGCAGTCCGGTATCGGCCGTGAGATGGGCGTCGCCGGACTGGAGGAGTTCCTCGAGCGCAAGACGTTGGCGGTGCCGGTCAAGTGAGTGCTCGGCCGCTGGAGGGCGTCCGCGTCCTCGAGGTCGCGATGTACGGCTTCGTGCCGTCGGGTGGCGCGGTCCTCGGGGAGTGGGGCGCTCAGGTCATCAAGATCGAGCACGCCGTGACGGGTGACCCGCAGCGTGGGCTCACCCAGATCGGCAAGATGAAGGTCGACCCGGCCGGCCCGAACCCCAACATCTGGCACAGCAACCGGGGCAAGCGCAGCGTCGGCCTGGACATCGCCAACCCGCTGGGCCGGGAGATCCTGCTGGAGCTGGCGAAGCAGGCCGACGTCTACCTGACGAACCACCTGCCGAAGGTCCGCAAGAAGCTCCGTGTCGACGTCGAGGACATCCGCGCCGTCAACCCGAAGATCATCTACGCGCGGGGCAGCGCCCTGGGCCCGCGCGGGCTGGAGTCGGACCGGGGCGGGTTCGACATGACCGCCTTCTGGTCGCGCGGGTCGACGGCGCAGAGCCTGACTCCCGCCGGCCTGGAGGGCATCATCAACCCGCCCGGCCCGGCCTACGGCGACACGATCTCCGGCACGAACCTCGCCGGTGGCATCGCGGCGGCGCTGTTCAGCCGCGAGCGCACCGGCGAGCCGTCGATCGTCGACGTCTCGCTGCTGGGCAGCGGGGTGTGGTCGATGGGCCACGGCGTCGCGCTGTCGAAGTTCGTCGACATGCCGATCGAGGCGGTCATGCCGGGGCAGCACGGCGCGCCGACCAATCCGCTGTCCGGGCTCTACCGGACCGCGGACGGCCGCTACATCTCGCTGGTCATGCTCCAGCCGGCCCGCTTCTGGGCCGACGTGTGCCGCCACGTGGAGCGCCCGGACCTGATCGACGACCCCCGGTTCGCGACCGCGGAGCTGATCGGCCAGCACACCGAGGAAGGCGTCGCGCTGCTGCGTGAGGCCTTCGGCAAGCGCACGCTGGCGGAGTGGACCGAGCGGCTCGCGACCCTGTCCGGGCCGTGGGCCCCGGTGCAGGACTCCCTGCAGGTCAGCTACGACCCGCAGGTCAGGGCGAACGAGTACATCATCGACGCCGGCGAGATGGAGCTGGTCGCCAACCCGGTCCAGTTCGACGTCACCGCCCCCGCGGCGGCCCCGGCGCCGGACTTCGCGGCCCAGACCGAGGAGGTCCTCCTCGAGCTCGGCTACGACTGGGAGAAGATCATCGAACTGAAGGAAGCCGGCGCCATCACCTGATCTGGCGCCGGCCGGACACGACAAAGGGGGCCGCCCCACCGGGCGGCCCCCTTTGCTGTGATTCTGGAACGGCTGTGATTCTGGAACGGCTGTGGTTCCGGGAAGGCTTACTTGTTCTTCATGCGGCTGAAGACCTTGTCGACCTCGGCCCAGTGCTCGTCCGCGACCCAGAGCCGGCCGAAGGCCTCGGCGGCCTCCTGCGCGGTGGTCGCGCCCGACATGATCCGCTTGATCTCGACGGCCGGCTGATGCGCCAGCGACCGCGCGATCGCCCGCCACCCGGCGTCGAACTCGGCCCGGGGGAGCACCTTGTCGACCAGCCCCAGGCGGGCGGCCTCGGGGGCGTCGACGACCAGGCCGCCGCCGGCGAGCATGAGCGCCTTGCCCTTGCCGACCATCGCGGCGAGCCGTTCCGAGCCGCCCCAGGCCGGCATGATCGCGAGCATCACCTGGGTGAAGCCGATCTGGATGCCTTCCGCGGCGATCCGGATGTCGGCGGCCACCGCGACCTCGGCGCCGCCGCCCAGGGCGTGGCCGTTGACCGCCGCGATCGTCGGGCCGGGGAAGTTCGCGATCCGGTCGCACAGGCCGCGCATCCGCAGCGCCATGTCGACCGCGCCCTCGAAGGTGCGGATCGCGGCCAGTTCCTTGAGGTCGCCACCAGAGATGAAGGCCCGCTCGCCGGCTCCGGTGATCGCCAGGGCGTGCGCTCCGGACGAGTCGACGGCGTCGAGCACCTTCTCCAGCTCGTCCATGGTGTCCCGCGAGATGGCGTTGCGCGCCTCGGGCCGGTTGATCGTGACAACCGCGAGGCCTGCCTCGAGTTCGAGATCGATCACTGTGCCTTCTCCGCCATTGGGACTAACGTTCTCGTCTGGCGAGAGTACCGTCTCACTGCCGCCGAGGCGGGCGCGTACCGAGCGAATGCCGACCGGCTGACACCACCGCACGACCTCGCTGTTGATCGAACATCGTTGTTGATTGAACGGAGCGTGTCCCGGCATGCGGACGATCCCCGAGGAGCTGGCGAAGCGGTACGAGGCGGCCGGGTGGTGGAAGCCCGAGACCCTCGGCGACCTGCTCGCCACCGGCTTGGCTGCCGCGCCCGACGCCCAGTTCCGGGTGCACTCGGCGGTCCGGCCCTACGAGGGCACCTTCCGTGACGTGGAACTGCTCGCCCGCCGCCTCGCCGCCGGGCTGCGCGCCCGCGGGATCGGCCCCGGTGACGTCGTCGCGCTCCAGCTGCCGAACTGGGTCGAGGCGGCGGCCGGCTTCTGGGCGTCGGCGCTGCTCGGCGCGGTCACGGTGCCGATCGTGCACTTCTACGGCCGCAAGGAGCTCGGCTACATCCTGCGGACGGCGAAGCCGAAGGTCTTCCTGACCGCGGAGCGGTTCGGCCGGCTGGAGTTCCAGCCGGACCTGTGCGCCGACATCCCGGTCGTCGGCGTCGTCGGCCGTGACCTCGATGGCCGTCACTTCGACGCGCTGCTGGCCGACGAGCCGCTGGCCGGCGTCGTGGCGGCCGACCCGGCCACACCCGCGGTGATCGCGTTCACCTCCGGGACGACCAAGGACCCGAAGGGCGTGGTGCACAGCCACCAGACGCTCGGGTTCGAGACCCGCCAGCTCGCCGGCCTGATGCCGGCAGACCGGGGCGCGCAGGTCACCGGAGCGCCGGTCGGCCACTTCATCGGCATGCTCAACGCGCTGCTGATCCCGGTGCTCGACGGGATGCCGATCAACCTGCTCGACGTCTGGGACCCGGGCAAGGTGCTGGCCCTGCTGGCCGACGGCCTCACCATCGGCGGCGGCGCGACGTACTTCGTCACGAGCCTGATCGACCACCCCGACTTCGAGGTGGCGAAGCACCTCGACGGGATGCGCTACGCGGGCCTGGGCGGATCGTCGGTGCCGGCGGCGGTCACCACCCGCCTGTCCGACCTCGGCGTGACCGTCTTCCGGTCCTACGGCAGCACGGAGCACCCGTCGATCACCGGCTCCCGGTACGTCGCCCCGCGGGACAAGCGGCTGTTCACCGACGGCGACCCGATGGAGGGCGTCGAGATCAGGCTCGCCGAGGACGGCGAGATCCTCAGCCGCGGCCCGGACCTGTGCCTGGGCTACCTCGACGACGAGCTGACCGCGCGGGCCTTCGACGACGAGGGCTGGTACCACACCGGCGACGTCGGAGCCCTTGACGCCGACGGGTATCTGACGATCGTGGACCGCAAGGCGGACTTCATCATCCGCGGTGGCGAGAACATCAGCGCCCTGGAGGTCGAGGAGGCACTGCTCACGCTCCCCGCGATCGCGGAGGTCGCCGTGGTCGCGGCCCCGGACCCGCGGCTGGGGGAGCACGCCGCCGCCGTCCTGCGGCTGCTGCCGGGGCACGCGGTTCCGACGCTGGAGGAGCTGCGGGCGCACCTGCAGGGCGTGGGCCTGGCCAGGCAGAAGTGGCCGGAGGAGATCCACACCGTCGAGGACTTCCCGCGCACCCCCAGTGGCAAGATCCAGAAGGCGCTGCTCCGGCGGGACATTGCGACCGGACAGACCAGAGAATAGGATTCTCGCATTCAGCAAGGAGGGGTCTCATGTCCACGAACTCGGTGACGCCGCGCTCGCCGTACGCGGTCTTCGACGCGGACAACCACATGTACGAGACCAAGGACGCCTTCACCAAGTACCTGCCGAAGGAGTTCGAGGGCGCGATCCGGTACGTGGAGGTCGAGGGTCGCACCAAGATCGCCATTCGGGGCCAGATCAGCGAGTACATCCCGAACCCGACGTTCGACGTCGTGGCGCGGCCGGGCGCCCAGGAGGACTACTTCCGCGTCGGCAACCCGGAGGGCAAGTCCTACCGCGAGATCGTCGGCAAGCCGATGCGCGCGATCCCCGCGTTCCGTGAGCCGGCCGCCCGCCTGGAGCTGATGAACGAGCAGGGCCTGGACCGGACCCTGATGTTCCCGACGCTCGCGAGCCTGCTCGAGGAGCGGATGCGCGACGACCCCGAGCTGACCCACGCCGTCGTCCACGCGCTGAACGAGTGGATGTACGAGACCTGGCAGTTCAACTACGCCGACCGGATCTACTCCACCCCGGTCATCACGCTGCCGATCGTCGAGAAGGCGATCGAGGAGCTGGAGTGGGTCGTCGCCCGCGGCGCCCGCGTCATCCTGGTCCGGCCCGCGCCGGTCCCCGGCCTCGGCGGCTCGCGCTCGTTCGGCCTGCCGGAGTTCGACCCGTTCTGGGCGAAGGTCGTCGAGCACGGCGTGCTGGTCGGCATGCACTCCTCGGACAGCGGCTACGTCCGGTACCAGAGCGACTGGGACTCGAACAAGCGCGAGTACCTGCCGTTCAAGCCGGACGTGTTCAAGATGGTCAGCCAGTGGCGCCCGATCGAGGACTCCGTCGCGGCGATGGTCTGCCACGGCGCGCTGTCCCGGTTCCCCGAGCTGAAGATCGCCGTCATCGAGAACGGCGCCTCCTGGGTCGCCCCGCTGATGAAGTCGCTCAAGGACGCGTACAAGAAGTACCCGCAGGGCTTCGACGAGCACCCGTTCGACGTGATGCGCCGCAACGTCAACATCTCCCCCTTCTGGGAGGAGAGCTACGCGGACCTCGGTGAGCTGCTCGGCATCGACCGGATCCTGTTCGGTTCGGACTACCCGCACCCCGAGGGCCTCGGTGACCCGGTGTCCCATGTCTCGGAGCTGGGCGACCTCAGCGAGGAGGACAAGGTCAAGGTCATGGGTGGCAACCTCGCCAAGCTGATCGACGGCTGACCGGCCCGGTGACAGACAACGTCAGGGTCGAAGGCGACCTGCGGATCGCGGGGACCACGGACAGCCCGACCTTCCAGGGCCTGCCGTGGGACACCATCCCGGAGATGGTGCTCAGCACCGCCACCCGGTTCGGCGACGCGGAGGCGCTCGTCGACGGCGACCTGCGCCTCACCTATGTCCAGTTCACCGAGCGGGTCCGCGCGGCCGCCGGTGCCTTCGCCGAGCTGGGTGTCGAGGCCGGTGACCGGGTGGCCCTCTGGGCGCCGAACTCGGCCGAGTGGGCCATCGCCGCGTTCGGCCTGCTCACGGCCGGCGGGGTGCTGGTCCCGGTCAACACCCGGTACAAGGCCGCCGAGGCCGCGGACATCATCGTGCGCAGCGGCGCGAAGGCGGTGCTCACCCAGCCCGGCTTCCTCGGCATCGACTACGAGATCCCGGCCGGCGTCACCGGCGTCGACCTGAAGTCGGACTTCCTCACGTCCGGCTCGCCGTTCGAGCGCAAGGTGGACGGCGGCGACATCGCCGACATCATCTTCACCTCCGGCACGACCGGGCGCCCCAAGGGCGTGATGATGAACCACCGCCAGACGCTGCGGCTCTACAGCGAGTGGACGTACCAGGCCCAGCTCGGCGAGGGCGACCGGTACCTGATGATCAACCCGTACTTCCACACGTTCGGGCTCAAGGCCGGCCTCATCGCGTCCCTGATCAAGGGCGCGACGATGTTCCCGCTGGCCGTGTTCGACGTCGCCACGGTCGCCGAGATCGTGGAGCGCGAGAAGATCACGATGCTGCCGGGCGCGCCGACCGTCTACCAGTCGCTGCTGGAGGCGATCGGCTCGGGCCAGATCGCCGGCCGGGACCTGTCGTCGCTGCGCTGCGCGGTCACCGGTTCGGCGGACATCCCGGTGGAGCTGATCCGCCGGATGAAGCAGGAGCTGCCGTTCCAGCACATCATGACCGGCTACGGCCTCACCGAGGCCGGCACCGCGACGGCCTCGCGGCCCGGCGACTCGTTCGAGGACATCGCCACCACGGTCGGCGCGCCCTGCGACGGCATCGAGGTGGCCATCGCGGGTGACAGCGAGGTGCTGATCCGCGGCTACAGCGTCATGCAGGGCTACTTCGAGAACCCGGCGGCGACCACCGACACGATCGACGCCGACGGCTGGCTGCACACCGGCGACCTCGGCTCGATGGACGACCGCGGCTACGTGAAGATCATCGGCCGCAAGAAGGACATGTTCATCGTCGGCGGGTTCAACGCCTACCCGGCCGAGATCGAGGGCTACCTGCTGGAGCACCCGGCCATCGCCCAGGCGGCCGTCATCGGCGTGCCCGACGCGCGGATGGGCGAGGTGTGCAAGGCCTTCCTCGTGAAGCGGTCGGGCGCCGAGGTGACGGCCGACGAGATCATCGCCTGGTCCAAGGAGCGGATGGCCGGCTTCAAGGCGCCCCGGTTCGTCGAGTTCCTCGACGCGCTCCCGCTGAACGCCACCGGCAAGGTCGTGAAGGACCAGCTGCGATGACCGACGAGATCACGACCAACTCCGGGATTCCGATCCGGCCGGTCTACGGGCCGGCGGACCGGACGGCCGAGCCGCCGGACCCGGGCACGTACCCGTTCACCCGGGGCAACTTCGCCAAGGGCTACCGCGGCCGGCTGTGGACGTTCCGCCAGTACTCGGGCTTCGGCACGCCGGAGGAGTCCAACGAGCGCTACCGCTACCTGCTCGGGCAGGGCGGCACCGGCCTGTCGGTCGCGCTCGACCTGCCAACCCAGTGCGGCTACGACTCCGACGACCCGGAGTTCACCGAGGAGGTCGGCCGGGTCGGCGTCGCGATCGACACCCTGGCCGACGCGGAGATCCTGTTCGCGGACATCCCGCTCGACAAGATCTCGACCAGCTTCACCATCAACGGCACCGCCGCGATCCTGCTGGCGTTCTACGTCGCCGCGGCCGAGAAGGCGGGCGTCCCGCGCGCCAAGCTCACCGGCACCATCCAGAACGACATCCTCAAGGAGTACGCCTCCCGCGGGACCTGGATCTGGCCGGCCGAGCCGTCGCTGCGGCTGATCGCCGACACGATCGAGTTCTGTGCCGCCGAGGTGCCCCGCTTCAACGCCATCTCGGTCGCCGGGGCGCACTTCCGCGACGCGGGCGCGACCGCCGTCCAGGAGATGGCGTTCACCCTCGCCGACGGCGTCACCTACGTCGACACGGTGCTCGCCCGGGGCCGGATGACGATCGAGCAGTTCGCCCCGCAGGTGTCCTTCTTCTTCTACACGCACGGCGACTTCTTCGAGGAGATCGCCAAGTACCGGGCCGGCCGGCGCCGCTGGGCGACCCTGGTGCGGGAGCGGTGGGGCGCGACCAGCGACAAGGCGGCCATGTTCCGCTTCGGCTGTGTGTCGGGCGGGGCGTCGCTGTTCGCGCCACAGGCGCAGAACAACATCGTGCGGGTCGCCTACGAGTCGCTGGCCTCGGTGCTCGGCGGCGTGCAGTCGATGTTCACCGCCGCCTGGGACGAGCCGTTCGCGCTGCCGAGCGAGGACTCCGCGACGATGGCGCTGCGCACCCAGCAGATCCTGGCCTACGAGACCGGCGTGACCCGGACCGCTGACCCGCTCGGTGGCTCCTACTTCGTCGAGGCGCTCACCGACGAGACCGAGGCCCGGATCAAGGAGATCATGGACGACCTCGAGCGGCGCGGCGGCATGGTCCGCGCCATCGAGGAGGGCTACCTGCAGCGCATGATCGCCGACGAGTCCTACCGGCTGCAGCAGGAGATCGAGGACGGCACCCGCCCGATCGTCGGCGTGAACCGGTTCGTCTCCGAGGAGCCGGCCCCCGACCTCGCCACCTACGAGCTCGACGCCGACGGCCGCGACCGCCAGCTCAAGCGGCTCGCCCAGGTCAAGGCGGACCGGGACGGCGCCGCCGTGAAGGAGAAGCTCGCGGCCCTCACGACGGCCGCGGAGGGAGACGCCAACCTGATGCCCCATCTGATCGACTGCGCCGGCGCCTACTGCACGGTCGGCGAGATGGTCGCCGCCCTGAAGTCGGTCTGGGGCGAGTTCCAGCAGCCGGTGGTGTTCTGATGACTGACGCGCCGATTCCCGCGGCGACCCCGGCCGAGGCATTCGCGGCGACCCCGGCCGAGGCATTCGCGGCGACCCCGGCCGAGACTCCTTTGGCCACTCCCGTGCGGGTGCTCGTCGCCAAGCCCGGTCTCGACGGCCACGACCGAGGCGCGAAGATCGTGTCGCGGGCGCTGCGGGACGCCGGCTTCGAGGTGATCTTCACGGGGATTCGGCAGAAGGTCGACGACATCGTCGCGGTGGCCGTCCAGGAGGACGTCGCGCTGGTCGGCCTGTCGATCCTGTCCGGCGCGCACATGGCGCTGACGACCCGGGTCATCGAGGGCCTGAAGGCCGCGTCCGCCGACGACATCGCGGTCGTCGTCGGCGGCACGATCCCGCTGACGGACGTCCCGAAGCTGCGCGAGCTCGGCGCCGTGGCGGTCTTCCCGACGGGCACCCCGCTCGTCGACGTCGTCTCCGGCGTCCGGGCGGTCACCGGCGCGGCCAGCGCCGCGTGACTACCGCTCACCGGCCGGTGAGCTGAGACTGAGCCTCTCCCGCCGTCGTCGCCGAGCCGCGCCTCGGCCGGCGTGGGCGGGAGAAGGCACGCCAGGTTTGGCTGCTCGCAGAGTGAAGGTGGAGACATGGTGCGGTTCGGCGTGATGATCGGCCCCGAGCGTGGCGACTCCGCGCGCAAGGCCGCGCGGATGCTCGACGACGTCCGCTGGGCCGAGAGCGCGGGCATGGACACCGCCTGGATTCCCCAGGTCCCGACGGACTTCGACGCTCTGATCACGGTCGCCCTGATGGGCACGGTGACCGAGCGGATCGAGCTGGGTACCGCGGTGGTGCCGCTGCAGCCGCAGCACCCGATCGCGCTGGCCCGCTCGGCGATGTCGGCGCACGCCGCGACGAACGGCCGGCTCGCGCTCGGCGTCGGCCCGTCGCACCACTGGATCGTCAAGGACATGCTCGGCCTGCCCTACGACAAGCCGGCGGCCTTCACCCGCGACTACCTCGAGGTGCTCAACGCCGCCTTCGCGGGGACCGGCAGCGCCGACGTCGAGAACGCCACCTTCACGGTGCACAACCCGCTGGGCCTGACCCCGATCGGGCCGCTGCCCGTGCTGGTGGCCGCGCTCGGCCCGGTGATGCTGCGGATCGCCGGCGAGCAGGCCGACGGCACCGTCCTGTGGCTCGCCGACGAGCGTGCCGTCGGCGACCACATCGCGCCGAAGATCACCAAGGCGGCCGAGGGTGCCGGCAAGCCGGCGCCGCGGATCGTCGCGGGCCTCCCGGTCTGCCTGTGCCGGCCGGACGAGGTCGAGGAGGCCAAGGCCCGCGCGAACCGGATCCTCGGCGAGGCCGAGGTGTCCCCGAACTACCAGCGGCTGCTCGACGCCGGGGACGCCCAGGACGTCGGCGACCTCGCGGCCGTCGGCGACGAGGGGATGATCGCCGCCCGCATCCAGCGGTTCATCGACGCCGGCGTCACCGACGTCTCCGCCCGGCTGCTGCCGATCGGCGACAACCGCGACGAGCTGGTCGCCTCGAAGCGCCGCACCCGCGAGGTCTACGCCCAGATCGCCGCGGACCTCCGTAAGTGAGGCTGGCGCTGCGCGCCAGCCGTCGGGCGCTAGGCGCCCTCCTACGTGGTTCGAGGCCGAGGTCCATCAGCGTGGCCCGGCTGGTCACGGGTCGATGGGGTGGCTGAGTTGACGCTGCGCCAGAGCGCTGCCGCCACACGGCGGTGCGTGCCGCGCGCGGAGGGGGTGCGCTGGTGGAACGCAATCGGGACACCATGAGCAGTTCTGCCGGCAGCCAAGGGCCGCTCGCCGGGATCAGGATCCTCGAGGCCGGCCATATTCTGGCCGGTCCGTATGCCTCGATGATGTTGTCGGATCTCGGCGCGGAGGTCACCAAGGTCGAGCCGCCGACCGGTGACATGTCCCGGCAGGTCAGCGACGCCTACTTCGCCAGCCTCAACCGTGGCAAGCGCAGCGTCTGTCTCGACCTGACCGGGCCGGCGGGGCAGGAGAAGCTGCACGAGCTGGTAACGGACGCGCACGCGCTGATCGTCAACCAGAAGCCGTCGGCGATCCGCAAGCTCGGGCTCACCTACGAGGCGCTGAAGCAGTACAACGAGAAGATCGTCTGTGTCGCCGTCACGGGCTACGGCCTCTACGGCAGCGACGACCCGGCGTTCGACTACGTGATCCAGGCGGCCACCGGCGTCGCGGCGATGACCGGCGAGCCGGACGGCCCGCCGACCCTGCCGGGCTACTCGGCGGCGGACAACTCCGCCGGCCTCACGGCCGCGCTCGGCCTGCTCGCCCAGATCATCGCCGGCCGGGGTGGCCAGATCGACGTGTCCCTGCGCGACGTGATGCTCTCGCAGCTGAACTACAAGGCGTCCGCCTACCTGAACGAGGGCGCGCCACCCGTCCGCCACCCGTTCGGCGCGCACCCGTTCTACGTGCCGGCCCAGCTGTTCCCTACCGCCGACGGCTTTCTCGCGATGTTCCTGACCCACGACCGCTACTGGCGGACGTTCGTCACCGAGGCCGCCGTCCCCGAGGCGGAGATCGCCGCCTTCCCGACCATGGCCGACCGGTCGGCGAACCGGGACAAGGTCGTGGAAGCCGTCACCAGAGCGCTGGCGGCCGACACGGCGCGCGGCTGGGAGGCCCGGCTGCGCCCCCTGGGCATCCCGGTCGCCGCGGTCCGCACCCTGCCCGAGGCGCTCGCCGAGGCCCCGGACCGCGTCATCGAGACCGCCGGCTACCGCCTGGTCGCCAACCCCATCCGCATCGACGGCCACACGACGTCCTACGGCCCGCCCCCCACCCTCGGCGAACACGGCACCGCCTGAGCCCCAACGAAACGAGCCCGGCCCCCACGAGGGGCCGGGCTCGTCGTGCACTCGGGGCTATTCGTACTTGACGATGACCTTCTCGGACTGGGGGAGGCCCTGGCAGGTCAGGACGTAGCCGTCGGCGACCTCGTCCTCGGTGAGCGCGTCGTTGACCCGCATGGTGACCTCGCCCTCCTCGACGTGCGCCATGCAGGTCGCGCAGGTGCCCGACTCGCAGGAGAACGGCGGGGTGAGGCCGGCGCGGCGCGCGCTTTCGAGCAGGGTCTCGTTGGGCCGGCGCGGCACGGTGGCCTTCTTGCGGCCGAGGATGATCGTCACGCTGCCTTCGAGGACCTTGCTGGCCTCGGAGCCGGCGCCGGCCGCGGGCTCCTCCTCCTGGGGCGGCAGCGGCGCGGTGCCGCCGAACCGCTCGATGAACAGCTTCCCCGGCCCGGGCACGGCGGCCTCGACGAGATCCATGAACGGCGTCGGCCCGCAGATGTAGATGTCCGCGCCGACGTCGTCACCGAGGAACTCCCGGATCGCGGCCGGGTCCAGGAAACCCGCGTCGGCGTCCAGATGCCGGGTCACGGTGAGCCGGCCGGGGTACTGCTCGGCCAGCTCGGTCAGCGCCTGCCAGAAGATGGCCGCCGACTGGTCGCGGTCGGCGCACAGCAGCCGGACCTGGCGGTTCGTCGTCGCGAGCGCGCTCTTGGCCAGCGAGATGACCGGGGTGATCCCGCTGCCGCCGCAGAAGCCGATGAGCGGGACGTCGGTCTCGCGCAGGCAGAAGACGCCGTGCGGCTTGGTCAGCTCGACCTCGTCGCCCTTGGCCAGATTGTCGATCAGCCAGTTCGACACCGCGCCGGTGGGCACCCGCTTGACGGTCACCGCCAGCTCGCCGTCGGTCTCCGGCGCGCTGGACATCGAGTAGCTGCGCAGCAGCTCCTCACCGCCGATGGTGACCTTGAACGTGCAGAACTGACCGGCGCGGTATTCCCATGGACCGTCGAGCGGTACGAGGGCGAACGTGCGGGCGTCCGCGGTCTCCTCGATCACCCGGCTCACGGTCGCACGCTGGAAGAGCGGAGGTCTCGGCATGTGACGGCATCCTCTGGTATTAAGGTTCTATCCAGGTGAGAATACAGTTTCCGCGCGCCTGGCAGGAGCTGAGACGGGAGCCTCCCCATGGCGATCCTCGTCTTCGAGGAGCAGGAGTACAGCCTGGCCAGGCTGGATGCCCTGACCGGCGCCTTGGCTGTCAGGCTCGCGGACCGCGGTGTCCGCCCCGGTGACCGCGTCGCGCTGATGTCGTCGACCCGGCCCGAGTTCATCATCGCGGTTAGGGCCATCTGGCGCCTAGGGGCCGCCGTCGTCCTGCTCAGCCCCTCCTGGAAGCGCGCTGACGTCGCGCACGCCCTGGCGGTAAGCGAGCCGGCGCATGCCATCGGTGACCATCCAGTTCTCGCCGACCTGATGCCGATGGTGCACCTGGACGAGCCCCTGGAGGGTGTCGACGCCGGTGTTTCCCCGGTCACGCCGGTTCCCGCGCCCGACCCGGCCGCCGACGCGGTGTTCGTGTTCAGCTCCGGCACCACCGGCCTGCCCAAGGCCGTCCGGCACACGCACGCCTCGTTCGCCGCCGCCGTCGACGACTGGCGCGCCGTGCTCGGCATGACGTCGGCCGACCGGATCCAGGTCGCCACCCCGCCGTCCCACATCCTAGGGATCCTCAACATCGTCACCGCGCTGGAGACGGGCGCGTGGATGCGGCTGCACCGCCGGTTCGACCTGGACACGGTGCTCGCCTGCATCCAGGACGACCGGATCACCATCGAGATGGCCGTCGCGCCGATCGCGCTCGCGATCGCGGCGCACCCGAAGCTGGAGTCGTTCGACCTGTCGTCGCTGCGCTACATCATGTGGGGCGCGACGCCCGTGACGGCCAGCGTCGCGCAGACCGTGACCCGCCGCGCCGGGGTGGCGTGGCTTCCCGCCTACGGGGCGAGCGAGCTGCCGGTCATCGCCTGCAACCCGCTGGACGGCGCCAGGCTCGACAGCGTCGGCCTGGCCGCGCCCGGGGTCGAGCTGCGGGTCGTGGACCTGGAGACCGGCGTTCCCGTCCCGCCGGGGGAGACCGGGGAGATTCAGGCCCGCTCGCCGTCGCTGATGATCGGCTACCTGCCGACGGAGGCCAACGCGGACGCGTTCCAGGACGGCTGGTACCGCACCGGTGACGTCGGGACCATCGATGCCGACGGCTGGGTGCGGCTCACCGACCGGCGCAAGGAGATGATCAAGGTGCGCGGCTTCCAGGTCGCGCCCGCCGAGGTCGAGACGGTGCTGCACGGTCATCCGGCGGTCGCCGACTGCGCGGTGTTCGGGGTCCCTGACCCCGCGGACGGGGAGTCGATCGTCGCCGCGGTCACCGTCGCGGGCGGCGCCGACCCGGCCGGCCTGGCCGAGGAACTCGTCACGCTGGTCGGTGACCGGCTCGCGTCCTACAAGCGGCCGAGGCGGATCGTGTTCGTCCCCGAGATCCCGCGGCTGCCCTCCGGGAAGGTGCTGCGCCGCCTCCTGCGCGACCAGGTACTGGACGTCGCGGTCGACCCGCCGGCCCCCGGGTGACGGCCGGGCCGCCGTCGGTGCCCCCGCCACTTTCTGCTCACATCGCGCGGCGCGACCGCGACGGGTGCGGTAGACCGGTACCAGACTTGACGTCAATATAGACATACGGGCGGGCGGGGGCGGCCCGGACGCGATCGCCGCGCTGGTGCCGCGGCGAGGCTGGCGGCCACCTGGCCGCCAGGGCGAACGACGTCGTGATCGTCGAGTGGTTCGGGCGCTGCCAGACGCCCGCGGCTGGCTGCAGAGAACGCTGGAAACTTCAAGGAGCGGCATGGACGTTCGTCTGACGACTGAGCAGCGCGAGCTGCGGGACGCGGCCGCCCGGCTCGCGGACGACCTCGGGCCGGGCTCCGTGCTCGACCTCGCCGACGACGACCGCGCCGCCCGCCTGGAGAAGGCGATCGCCGCGACCGGCTGGCGGACGCTGCGGTCCGACGGCGCCTCCGGCGTCGAGGTCGCACTGGTCGTCGAGGAGTTCGCTCGCGGGCTCGTCGACGTGCCGTTCTCGGGCCCGGTGCTGGCCGACGACCTGCACAGCCGGCTGACCACGGACGGCGAGGTGGCCGACGCCGCCGCACTCGACGCCGCCGTGTCCAGCCTGACGACCGTCGTCGTCGACGGGCTCGCGCCCGACGCCAAGGGCATGCACGGCCTGCTCGGCCTCGACGGCACGGCGGTGCTGGCCGGCACGCTCGGCGCGACCGAGCTCGGTGTCGACCTGACCAGGCTGGTCGGCGGCCCCGCCACCGCGCTGGCGGCGGTCGGCACGGTCGACGGCGAGGCGGCGGCGAAGGCCCGCGCGCTCGCCCTGGTCGTCACGGCCGCCGACATGCTGGGGGCGGCCCGCGGCGCGCAGGCGCTCGCCGTCGAGTACAGCAAGGTGCGGTCCCAGTACGGCCACGCGATCGGCTCCTACCAGGCCGTGGCGCACCTGCTCGCCGAGGCGCTGGCGCTGGTCGAGGGCTCGGTCAGCGTGCTGCGGCACGCGGCCTGGGCCGTCGACGAGCTGTCGGCCGCCGAGGCGGTCCAGGCGGCGCTGATCGCCAAGGTCTACGTCGAGCGGGCCGCCCGGACCATCTGCGAGACCTCGATCCAGGTGCACGGTGGCATCGGCAACACCTGGGAGTGCCTCGCTCACGTCTACCTGCGGCGGGTGCTGACGTCCGCCGAGCTGTTCCCCGCGAAGCTGGAGGAGATCGACCTTGGACTTTCGTGACTCCGCGGAGGAAGCCGCGTTCCGCGCGCGGCTGCGGGAATGGCTGGCCGGCAACGTCGCGGACTTCAAGGCGACCGGCGACGACTACTGGCACCAGGCGGGCCGCTGGCACACCGCCCTGTACGAGGGCGGCTTCTTCGGCCTGAGCTGGCCTAAGCGGTTCGGCGGGCAGGACCTGGCGCCGGTCTACGACGTCATCCTCGACGAGGAGCTGGCGATCGCCGGCGCGCCGCCGCGGCCGAGCCTGGGCTACCTGGCGCACGGACTCGGCGCGCACGCCAGCGACGAGGTGCAGCTACGCTTCCTCCCCGGCATGATCAACGGCTCCGAGCGCTGGTGCCAGGGCTTCTCCGAGCCCGGCGCCGGCTCCGACCTCGCCTCCCTGACCACCAGGGCCGAGCTGGACGGCGACGAGTACGTCATCCATGGCCACAAGATCTGGACGAGCTACTCGGACGTCGCCGACTGGTGCCTGCTGCTGGCCCGCACCGACCCGGACGCTCCGCGGCACAAGGGCATCTCCGGCTTCATCATCTCGATGCACCAGCCCGGGATCGAGCAGCGCCCGCTGAAGATGATCAACGGGGTCTCGGCCGAGTTCGGCCAGGTGCTGTTCGACGGTGCCCGGGTGCCGGCCGCGAACATGGTCGGCAAGCCCGGCGACGGCTGGAAGCTCGCGATGACGGTGGTCGGCCACGAGCGGGAGCCGTCCACGCTGGGCTTCTCGGCCCGCTACGGCAAGACCGTCCGCGCGCTGGCCAAGACCGCGGCCGCTGCCGGCGAGACGGTGCCCGACGACCTGCGCTGGGGGGCCGTGCAGGCCGAGATGCTGCGCCTGCACGTCCGCCGCCGCCTGTCCGAGCAGCTCGACGGGGTCACCCACACCTCGGACGGCTCGCTGGACAAGCTGCTGATGACGTGGGTCGAGCAGTCCGTCGGCCACGCGGCCCTCGCGGTCACCGGCACCCGCGACGCCGAGATGCTCGCGACCTATCTGTACAGCCGGTCCCAGAGCGTCATGGGTGGCACGTCGCAGATCCAGAAGAACATCGTCGCGGGCCGCATCCTCGGCCTGCCGGCCAGCTAGGGGATGCGGATGTCCGACAACCTTTACGACCTCCCGGACGAAGTTCAGGTCCGGGCCGACGGCCCGATCCGGATCATCACGCTGAACCGGCCGGACAACCTGAACGCGGTCAACCACGACCTGCACGTCGGGCTCGCCCGGCTCTGGACGCAGCTCAACGAGGACCTCGGCGCCCGGGCCGCGGTCATCACCGGCGCGGGCCGGGCCTTCTCGGCGGGCGGCGACTTCGCCTACCTGAACGTGCTGCGCCAGGACCCCGAGCTGCAGAAGCTGACCATCATGCACGGCCGGGACATCATCCTCGGCATGCTGCGCTGCCGGCTCCCGGTGGTCGCCGCCGTCAACGGCCCGGCGGCCGGTCTCGGCTGCAGCCTGGTCGGGCTCTCGGACATCGTCTACATAGCCGAGAAGGCCTACCTGCTCGACCCGCACGTGCAGGTCGGCCTGGTCGCCGCCGACGGCGGCCCGCTCGTCTGGCCGATGAACACCAGCATGCACTGGGTGAAGGAATACGCGATCACCGGCAAGCGAATCTCGGCCGAGAAGGCGCTGGAGATGGGCCTGGCGAACCACATCGTCGCCGACCCGGTGGCCGAGGCCCTGGAATGCGCGAAGAGCATCGCCGCGCTGCCCCAGCAGGCCGTCGAGGCGACCAAGCGGCTGCTCAACCTGCAGCTGGAGAAGAACGTCCTCGCCTCGCTCGACTACGCGAACTACGCCGAGCAGGTGTCGTTCACCACCGACGATTTCGCCGCCATCATGGCGAAGCTCACCGCGAAGAAGTCCTGACCCGGCCTGGCGGCCTGCCGGTCCGCTGGGCTGCCGGTCCGCCGGGATGATCGCCGTTTTCGCCCTCTGATGGTCGCGATCCGGTGGCAGTTACGACCACGAGAGGGTCGAAACGGCGATCACGGCAGCCGCCGACGAGGCGGCCGGCCGCACAGTTCTCGTTTTCCTGATTGGTTCTGAGGGGTGACGACCGGATGCGACGCACGGTCTACGGTCCGGAGCACGACGCGTTCCGGGCGACGGTCCGGACCTTCCTGGAGAAGGAGGTCGTCGCGCACTACGACGAGTGGGAGGAGCGCGGCATGCCGCCGCGCGACTTCTACACCAAGTGCGGCGAGCTCGGGATCATGGGCCTCGGAATTCCCGAGGAGTACGGCGGCGGCGGTGCCTCGTACCTGTTCAACGCGGTCGTCGCGGAGGAGGCCGGACGCCTCGGCCTCGGCCTCGGCCCACTGCGCATCCACTGCGACATCTCCGTGCCGTACTTCGTCGACCACGCCAACGAGGAGCAGAAGGCTCGCTGGCTGCCGGGCCTGGCCGACGGGTCGCTGGTCTGCGCGCTCGCGCTGACCGAGCCGGGCGCGGGCTCCGACCTCGCCGGCCTCTCGGCGAGCGCCCGCCTCGACGGCGACGAGTACGTCGTGAACGGCTCGAAGACCTTCATCACCGGCGGCCTGAACGCGGACATCTTCCTCACCGCCGTCAAGACCGACCCGACCCAGCGTCACGCAGGCCTCTCGCTCCTGGTCATCGACGCGACGGCTCCCGGTGTCTCCCGGGGCGCCCCGATGAAGAAGATCGGCCTGCACATCCAGGAGGCGTGCGAGATCTTCTTCGACGACGTCCGGGTGCCGGCGGCGAACCTGCTCGGCGAGGTGGGCCAGGGCTTCACCTACCTGACCTCGCACCTGCCCCAGGAGCGGATGTCGATTTCCGTCAACGCGCAGTCGTCGGCGGCGTCGGTCGTCACCCAGACGGTCGAGTACGTCAACGGCCGCAAAGCCTTCGGCAAGACGCTGAGCCATTTCCAGAACACCAAGTTCGTGCTGGCCGACTGCGCCACCCAGGTCGAGGCCGGCTGGGCGATGCTCGACCGGGCCCTGGTCGCGCTCGACGCCGGCGAGCTCACCCCGACCGACGCGGCGAAGGTCAAGCTGTTCGTCACCGAGATGCAGGGCCGGGTCGTCGACGCCTGCCTGCAGCTGTTCGGCGGCTACGGCTACATGACCGAATACCCCGTCGCCCGCGCCTGGGCCGACGCCCGCGTCGGCCGCATCTACGGCGGCTCCTCCGAAATCATGAAAACCATCATCGCCAAGGACCTCGGCCTGTAGCACGGACGGCGCGGATCCTGGATCTGGCTCGGACCAGCATCACGGCACCTAGCGTGATCTGGCCTGGCCTCGTGGTCTTCGCTGGTGTGACGGTCCAGGGACGGTCCAGCCCCTGATCGCGATCCGCGCCGACCGGTCCAAGCCAGGCCGGCGTCAACGCTGCGTAAGGACTGATCGGCTCGTCGCGCGACAACGGTCCGGTTTCGCCTCGCCCTTTCCCTGCTTGACCCGGGCGGAGAAGTGTAGGGCTGGGAGCTTTCCCGTGGGTCAAGATGGCCGGCCGAAGATCCAGGAGGTAACCGAGGCCCGCTCCTGGCGGCGGCTCGCGCGGCAATTTCCATACCAAACTGGCGATCATCGGCTGGTGTCAGGCCTCGTCGGCGTGATGATCGCGGACTTGGTATGCAAATTGGCGCACCGGGTCCGGTATGCCTGGTTTATCCATACGTGGTTCGCGATCATGATGGTTCCGGAGATCGGAAACGGCTGAAGATCACCAGTTGGGTATGGTTTTCGGCCTCACTGACCGAACCGCATCAAAAGACTGGCGGGCCCTGTTCGACGCGGCGCAGGACGGGGGCCAGCGCGTAGAGGTCGGGGCTCTGGATGTGCTGGCGCTCGTCCCACCAGGTGGCGCCGGCGTCGGCCAGCGGGCCGATGACGTCGGCGGCGGTGACCGGTGTTGTCTGGCCGCCGACGACGACCTCAAAGGGGCCGGCGGCCTCGGGTCGAGACTCGGCGATGCGGGTAACCACCCCGCGCACGTCGTCGGGAGCCGGCGGGACGCCGTGGGTGGCACTGGCGAAGAGCGGGACGACTCCGTCCCAGCGTGCGGCGCGCTCCAGTGGGCGCCGGTTCGGCCAGCGGCCGGCGATCCAGACCGGCGGCCGGGGTCGTTGGACGGTGCCGGGCAGCAGCGTGACGTCGTCGACCTGGAAGTGGCGGCCACGGTGGTTGACGGGTGTGCCGGTCCAGTAACGGGCGAGCAGGTCCAGGCCCTCGTCCAGCCGCTCGGCCAGGACGATCGGGTCGGTGGTGTCGCCGAAGCTGCCGAACTCGTCCTCCAGCGGTGCCCCGAGGCCGGCGGCGAAGATGGCGCGGCCATGGCTGGCGGCGTCCAGCGTGGCGACCTGCCGGGCGAGTTGCTCAGGGCGGCGGCGCGCGATGGGCGTGATCAGGGCGCCGAGCCGGATTCGGCTGGTGGCGAGGGCGGCGGCGGTGAGCAGCATCCACGGGTCGCCGAACGGATGGCCGCTGTCCTTGTGCCAGACGACGTGGTCCCAGACGAAGAAGCCGTCCCAGCCGGCGCTCTCCGCGGCGGCGGCGACCTGGGCGACGACGTGGGGATCGGCGAAATCCCCGAAGTTCGGCACGTTGACCGAGAAACGCATGCTCAGTCCTCTCGACGTGGTCGAGCCGGCTCGCCGCGTCCGGCCGACGTCGCCCGACGGACCTTACCGGGCGATCGACCGCGTCCCCGGCGGCCGATCCCCGGCCACAGATCGCTGTTTCCGCCCTCTGGTGGTCATAAACGAGCCCCGCCGACAACCATCAGAGGTCCGAAACGGCGATCATGGCCGCTGCCGCTGCCGCTGGGATCAGGCGGAGCCCTCCACGAAGGGGTAGATGCGGGTGAAGTCGACGTTTGGCTCGGCGTCGGCGAAGCGCTGCCAGATGTCGACGGTGACGTCGCCGACGGTGTGCGGAGTGGCGGCGTCGCGGACCTCGGCCAGGTAGAGGCGGACGTCCTTGGCCATCAGCGTGTTGGCGAAGCCGGAGCCGTAGCGGCCGGTGAGGACGTCGTTGGGGAACTTGTCGTCGGTGGCCGCGCTGCGCCCGGACGACGTGTTCAGGACCTCGATCATCGTCGCCATGTCCAGCCCGGCGGCGACGCCGAACGCCACCGCCTCGCTGGTGGCGGCGAGCGCGGTGGCGGAGAGGAAGTTGTTCGCCAGCTTGAGCGCCTGGCCGAGGCCCGGCTGGCCACCGACGCGCCGGAGCTTGTCGGACAGCCCCCGCAGCACCGGGAGGACGGCCTCGACCGTGTCGTCCGTGCCGGCGTACATGACCGCGAGGCGGCGGGCCTTCGCGCCGGCGACGCCGCCGGAGACCGGAGCGTCGACGTAGCCGATGCCGGCATCGGCGAGCAGTCCGGTGATCTTCTTGGCCGCGGTGACGCCGATGGTGGACGTGTCGATGAGGTGCGCGACCCGGCGCTCGGCGGTGCCGGCGATCTCGGTGGCGACCGACTCGGAGACGATGCCGTTGGGCAGGCTGAACACGACGACGTCGGCCGCGCGGGCGAGCCCGGCGATGTCGGCGGCGAAGGTCGAGCCCTCGGGTGCCCGGTCCGGCCCGGCGACGTCGAAGGCGACGACGTCGAAGCCAGCCACGACGAGGTTGTTCGCCAGCGCCGCGCCCATGTTGCCCAGCCCGACGAAGCCGACGACCGGCGCTCCGACCGTCATCTCAGGCCTCCGTCGGCGCGGTGGTGTTCGCGGGCGCGGCGTCGGTGGCGCGGGTGGCTCGCACCTCGCGCAGTGCCCGCTTGGCCGAGATGGCCGCGGGGGCGCCGCAGTAGGCGGCGACCTGGAAGAGCAACTCGTCGAGTTCGGCGTCGCTGACCCCGGTGCGAGCCTGGGCGCTCGCGTGCAGCTTGAACTCCTCCATCCGACCGAGGGCCGCGGTCATCGCGAGCACCAGCAGGCTGCGATCCCGGTTGGAGAGCGCTCCGCCGCGGGTCCACACCCCCCAGGCCTGGCGGGTGATGTGGTCCTGGAAGTCCTGCGCGACCGGGTCGGTCTCGGCCTTCTGGGCATCGACGTAGGCGTCGCCCAGCATGGCCCGGCGCAACTCGTAGGCAGCGCTCAGTGCCTCGTCCACGGTCGTTCCTCCGATCCTCGGCGCCACCGAAGGAGGCGGCGCGAAAAGAGCCGACGTCGGCCACCGGGCGGCCCGGCAGTCCGGCGCCTGCCGGGGTAGGCGCTGGCCGTCAGCCCAAGGACAGGCTGACGGTCTTGGTCTGGGCGTAGTCGTGCAGGGCCTCGAGGCCCTTCTCCCGGCCGAAGCCGCTGTTCTTGTAGCCGCCGAACGGGGTCTCGTTGGTCAGCGGCCCGCCGTTGACGGCGACCTGGCCGGCGTCGATCCGCTCGGCCACCCGCAGCCCGCGCGCGACGTCGCCGCTCCACACGCTGGCGACCAGCCCGAAGTCGGTGTCGTTGGCCGCGGCGACGGCGTCCTGCTCGTCGCTGAAGCGCCGGGTCACCAGCACCGGGCCGAAGACCTCCTCGCGGGCGAGCGGGTGGGTGAGGGGCACGTCCGCGTAGACGGTCGGGCGGACGTACTGGCCGGCGGCGCCGGGACCGTCGTCGTAGGCGGCGCCACCGGTCAGCGGGGTGAGGCCGTCCCGAGACGCGTCGGCGAACGCGGCGAGCACCTTGCCGAACTGCGCCTCGGTGATGATCGGGCCGAAGTCGACGCCGGGCCGGAGCCGTTCGAGCCGCTCGACGATCCGGGCGACCACCTCGTCGTGCACCGAGCCCTCGACCAGCAGGCGGGTCGTGGCCGAGCAGACCTGGCCGGAGTTCGTCTGGATCGCGGCCGCCGCTGCCGCCGCGGCCCGGTCCAGGTCCGCGTCGGCGAAGACGACGACCGGGGACTTGCCACCGAGCTCAAGGGTCAACGGGATCAGCCGGTCCCCGGCGAGCTGGGCCAGGTGCCGGCCGGTCGCCACCGAGCCGGTGAACGCCACCTTGCGCACGAGCGGGTGCGCCGCGAGGGGGGAGCCGACCTCGGGCCCGGTGCCGGTGACGACGTTGAGCAGGCCGTCGGGCAGCCCGGCCTGGGTCGCGAGCCTCGCCAGCAGCACGGTGGACGTGGCGGTGAACTCACTCGGCTTGGCGACGATCGCGTTCCCCACGGCCAGCGCCGGGGCGAGCGCGCGGGACGCCTGGTTGAGCGGCAGGTTCCACGGGGTGATCGCGCCGATGACGCCGTACGGCTCCAGGCGGGTGTACGCGTGCGCCCCGGCGCCGAGGTCGATGGTGCGCCCGTTCAACGCGCGGACCACCCCGGCGTAGTAGCGGAAGTAGTCGACCGACATGGCGATCTCGAAGGCGACCTGGCCGGGAACCTTGCCCGTGGAGGCCCATTCGAGCTCCGCGAGCTCGTCGCTCGCGGCGGCCATCGCGTCGGCGACGGCGTGCAGCACGTCGGACCGCTCGCGCGCGGGCCGCGCGGCCCAGCCCGGCCAGGCGGCCGCCGCCGTGGTGACGGCAAGCTCGACGTCGGCGGCGGTGCCCGCGGCGATCGTGTCGCCCGGCTCGCGGGTCGCCGGGTTGTGGGTGGCGAAGTAGGCACCCTCGGCCGGGGCCACGGCCCGGCCATTGATCCAGTGGTCGTGCCGCCGGGTCTCGGCTGCCACGGCCGGCCGCCTGGCCGCGTTCTGGATATCGGTGACGCTCACCGGAACCACCTTCCCTTCCACACCGGGCGGTCGGTGCTCGGCGCAGGCGCGGGCACACTCCTGTGCGTCCGCGCTCCCGAACACCATGTCGATCTCCGCCGGGTCGGCCCAGCGTCGCTCACGCCTCATCTTGCTTCGCGATCGCGAGGCCGGGTGGGCCGTTGGCCTTCCTGGCTGGAAACTAGCTTCTCGCCCTGTGAGAATCAAACATGCGATCTCCGGCGCGGATGGCCGACGGCCGCGTCCGTGCTGGTGGTGGCCCGGGTCCGGGTCGCGCCGTTTGACTCGACTCCCGACCGCGTGAGAATCTGAGACTCAACTCTGAGAACGTGGTTCTCCGCCTGGCTGGGGACGGCTGGTGCGCGGGCGCGGGACCACGATCGCGAGACCACGATGCGGTCCGAGGCCGCGTTCCAGACACGGCAACGCCGACGGGGCCCGGTTTCGGTCCTGAGGTCACGGGCCCGGTTCTGGCCCTGAGGTCACGGGCCCGATCTTGGCCCTGAGGTCAGGGGCCCGGATTTGGCCCTGAAGTCAAGGAGGACGCGGGATGCTGACGCTCAAGGCCGCTGGCCTGCTCGATGTCGACACCGGTGAGATCATCCGGCCCGGCATCCTGAAGATCGAGGGCGAGTACATCGTCGGCGTGGGCGGTCAGCCCGAGGGTGAGGTCATCGACCTCGGCGACCTGGTCCTCCTGCCGGGTCTGATGGACATGGAGCTCAACCTCCTGATGGGTGGCCCGGGGGAGAACCAGTTCACCAGCCAGATGCGCGACGACCCGCCGCTGCGGATGATGCGCGCCACCCAGAACGCCCGGCGCACCCTGCGCGCCGGCTTCACGACCGTCCGCAACCTGGGCCTGTTCTGCAAGACCGGTGGCTACCTGCTCGACGTGGCCCTGATGAAGGCGATCGACAACGGCTGGGTCGACGGCCCGCGGATCGTCCCCGCCGGCCACGCGGTCACGCCGACCGGCGGTCATCTCGACCCGACGATGTTCGGCCAGTTCGCGCCGCACGTCCTGCAGCTCACGGTCGAGGAGGGCCTGGCCAACGGCGTCGACGAGGTCATCAAGGCCGTCCGCCACCAGATCAAGCACGGCGCCCAGGTCATCAAGATGTGCGGCTCGGGCGGCACCATGACCCTCACCGGCCCGGCCGGCGCGAAGCACTACTCCGACGCGGAGGTGCTCGCGATCACGGACGAGGCGCACCGGCGCGGGCTGCGGGTGGCCGCGCACACCCACGGCTCCGAGGCCGTGACCCAGATGATCGAGTGTGGCGTCGACTGCATCGAGCACGCTTTCATGATCGACGACGACACCATCGACCTGATGGTCAAGCGGGGCACCTACCTGGTGGCCACACAGGCGCTGATCGACGGCATGCAGGTGCTCAACACCTCCGACCCTCGGATCCAGGCGAAGGCCGCCCGTGACTGGCCGAAGGCGAAGGCCTCCATCAGCAACGCGATCGAGGCCGGCGTGAAGATCGCCATCGGCTCGGACGCGCCGGCGATCCCGCACGGCAAGAACGGCAACGAGCTGGTCACCATGGTCGAGCGCGGCATGACTCCGCTGCAGGCGATCCAGGCCGCCACTATCGTCGGGGCCGACCTGATCGACGTCACCGACCGCGGCCGGCTCGCCGAGGGCCTGCTGGCCGACGTCATCGCCGTCAGCGACAACCCGCTCCAGGACATCCGGGTGGTGACCCGCGTCCCCTTCGTCATGAAGGGTGGTAAGCAGTTCATCTACTGACATTCAGCTACTGATCTCGACGGTCGCGATGACGTCGACAGTGCCGAGACCCCAGCTTCCGCGCTCCCAAGTTCGGAGTAGACCGTGACCAAGCCGAACCGCATCGAGGATCTGGTCGAGATCCAGCAGACCCTCGCCCGTTACGCGGTGACCATCACCCAGGGCGACATCGAGGGTCTGGTCAAGGTCTTCACCCCCGATGGCACATACAGCGCCTTCGGGGACACGTTCGCGCTCAAGGACTTCCCGGCGCTCGTCGCGGCCGCGCCCAAGGGCCTGTTCCTCACCGGCACGCCGGCCATCGACTTCGCCGACGACGGCGTCAACGCGACCGGCACCCAGCCGCTGTGCTTCATCGAGCACTCCGCGCACGACATGCGCATCGGCTACTACCGGGACACCTACCTGCGCACCGAGGACGGCTGGCGGCTGCGCACCCGGTCGATGACGTTCATCCGCCGCAGCGGCGCCCACGACCACGGGATCCCGCATGTGATCGAGCGGATCAACCTGTGAGTCTGACCAGCCTGGTGCCGGACGGGTTCGTTCCGCCGGTCGACGGCGAGACCGTCACCGTCGAGGACTTCCGCGCCGCGGTGCGGGCCTGGCTCGACGAGCACGCGGCCGAGCTGGCCAAGCCGGTGGACGACCACTCGCTCGACACGGAGGTCGCCCAGCTCGGCAAGGTCCGTCGCGCGCTCTACGACGCGGGCTGGATGCGGTACGGCTGGCCGGTCGAGGCCGGCGGTCTGGGCGGCCCGGACGTGCTGCGGGCCGTGCTCGGCGAGGAGGTGGCGAACCGTGACCTGACCGACGCCACCAACTACTCGCTGATCGAGGTCCTCGCGCCGACGATGATCTCGTACGCCCGGCCCGAGCTCGCGGCCGAGATGCTGCCGCGGCTGCTGTCCGGCCGGGAGCACTGGTGCCAGGGCTTCTCCGAGCCCGGCTCCGGCTCCGACCTCGCCTCGCTGACGACCCGCGCCACGCAGCGCGAGGACGGCAGCTGGGTCGTGAACGGCCAGAAGGTCTGGACGTCGCTCGCCCAGTACGCCCAGCGCTGCGTCCTGCTCACCAGGACCGGCCCGGGCCACGCCGGCATCACCGCGTTCTTCCTCGACATGGACACCCCCGGCGTCACCGTCCGGCCGCTGCGCACGATGCACGGCGTCGACGAGTTCGCCGAGGTGTTCTTCGACGACGTCGTGATTCCGGCCGAGCGGCTGCTCGGCAAGGTCGGCGACGGCTGGAGCCTCGCGATGGACCTGCTGCCGTACGAGCGGTCCACCTGCTTCTGGCACCGGATCACGTACCTGTTCACCCGGCTCGACCTGCTGCTGGCCGACGTCGAGGCGCAGGAGACCGAACCCGCCGCGACGACCGACGCCGCGCTCGGCGCCGCCTACCTGGCGCTGCACACCATTCGCAGCCGGTCGCGCAACACCCAGCGCCAGCTGGCCGCCGGTGTGCACCTGGGCCCGGAGACGTCCGTCGACAAGATCCTGCTGGCGACCGCGGACCAGAAGCTCTTCGACACGGCCCGCGAGGTGCTGCCCGGCGCGATCGAGCTGACCGACGCGCACTGGCGGACCGAATACCTGTACTCGCGGGCGGCGACCATCTACGGCGGCACGGCGGAGATCCAGCGCAACATCGTCGCCCGCCGGCTGCTGAACCTGGGCAAGGAGTAGGCGTGGACGCGCAGGAACGGGACCTTCTCGCCGAGGCACTGCGCGGGACGATGACCGACACCCCGGCGGGCGCGGCGCTCGACGTGGCGCTGGCCGAGCTCGGCTGGGCGGACCTGCTCGCCGAGGAGTCCGCCGACGCGATCCCGCTGGTGTTCGCCCTGCTGGGGCAGACCGGGGCGCACGCCCCGCTGGTCAACGACGTCCTGCTCGCCGCCATCGGCTCGCCGATCGGCGGTGTCGTCGCGCTGCCCTACGCGGGTGGGCGCACGGTCGTCTGGGAACGGGCCGACGTCGTCGGCGAGGGGACGATCCTCGACGGTCCCGTGCCGTTGCGGGTCGTGGACGCGGGCGCGGCCGACGGCGGGAAGGTCGCGGCGGACCCGGTGGCGCTGGCCGCCGGCCGCCGCGCGCTCGCCTGGTGGCTGGTCGGGACCGGGCGCGCGATGCTCGACCTGGCCCGCACCCACGCGCTGGACCGCCACCAGTTCGGCCGCCCGGTCGCTGGGTTCCAGGCCGTCCGGCACCGGCTCGCCGAGACGTACGTCGCGCTCGAAGGCGCCGAGGCCACGCTGTCGGCGGCCGACGACGACCTCGGCGCGCTGCTGGCGAAGGCGGCCGCCGGCCAGGCGGCGCTGGACGCGGCCCGGCACTGCCAGCAGGTGCTCGGCGGCATCGGCTTCACCGCCGAGCACGACCTGCACCACCACATCCGCCGCGCCCTCACCCTCGACGGCCTGCTCGGCAACAGCCGCGAGCTCACCCGCGAGGCCGGCGCCCTCATCCGCGCCCGCCGCACGGCCCCCCGCATCGCCCAGCTGTAGGAACCGGCACCAGACCTGCCCGCGGCCTGGCCTACGGCTCCACCTTCGGGCCGTGATCGTCGTTTTCGCCCTCGGGTGGTCGCACAAACGCCCTGGCCACGACCATCCGAGGGCCCAAACGGCGATCAACAGCCGCGCCGCACCAGTGGCGACGACGAGAAGGAAACGCGAAAGCGGCCGGGCCCTGGCTGGGCTCGGCCGCCTTCGTGACTGGTGCTGATCGACTGGTGCGGGCCGTCAGTTGACGGACTTGATGGTGTCCTTCATCTGGTTGAGGTTCACCAGGACCGGGAATCCGGACACGGAGAGCGCATTGCCGTGGCCGGTCTCGTGAATGTCGAAGACCGACTGGATCGCCGCGTAGAACCCCTGCACGTCCAGGGTCTGGTTGACCGCGCGCTTGGCCTGGCGCAGGCCGAACGACGGCATCACCGCGATCTGCGCGGCCAGCGCCCGGGTCTCGGCGTCAAGGTCGGCCCGCGGGACGACCTTGTTCACCATGCCGACCTTCTCGGCCTCCTCGGCGGTGACCGCGCGGCCGGTGAAGAGGATCTCCTTGGCCTTACGCGCCCCGAGCTCCCAGGTGTGGCCGTGGTATTCGACGCCGCCGATGCCCATCGCGACCACCGGGTCGGAGAACTTGGCGTCGTCGGCCGCGATGATCAGGTCGCACGGCCAGCACAGCAGCAGCGCGCCCGCGATGCAGCGGCCCTGCACCGCCGCGATCGACGGCTTCGGGATGTTGCGCCAGCGCAGCGAGAACTCCAGGTACCGCCGCGCCTCGATGTTGTAGATGTCCTCAAGGGTGATCTTCGCCGGGGTCGGTGTCGACGGGTCCGGCTTCAGGTCGTGCCCGGCCGAGAAGTGCTTGCCCTCGGCGCGCAGAATGATGACCTTGACCTCGGGGTCCTCGGCCGCCTTCACCCAGGCGTCGTTGAGCTCCTCCAGCAGCGCGCCGTTCTGCGCGTTCGCCGCTTCCGGACGGTTCAACGTGATCGTCGCGATGCTGTCCGCGACATCGTAGAGAATGTACAAGTCGGTAACTCCCATGACCGTTTCGCTGACCGGTTAGCTCCGGGGCAGGCCGAGCACCCGCTCGGCGACAATCGTGCGCTGAATCTCCGACGTGCCGCCAGCGATGGTGCCGGAGAAGCTGTGGGCGTACCGCTTGAACCAGCTGGCGAAGAACCAGTCGAGGTTCATGTGCTCGAAGGGCCGCGAGTTCACGGCGCCGTCGAGCCCGGCCGGGCCCTGGGCGAGCAGGGCGTGGCGGGCGGTGGTCCGGACCGCCTCGGAGCCGAGGAGCTTCAGCACCGAGATCGAGGCGACGTCCTCCTGGCCGCGGGCAGCCTTGGCCAGCGCGGCCGAGCCGAGCAGCCGCAGCGCGGTCGCGTCCATCGCCAGGGTCGCGTAGCGGTCCCGGTCGAGCGTGGTCGTCGGCCGGAAGTCCTCGACGAACTCGTCGAGCCGGTCGGCGAAGTTCAGCCACAGCATCGTGCGCTCGTGCCCGAGCGAGCCGTTCGCGACGTGCCAGCCCTTGTTGAGCTCGCCGATGAGGTTCTCCGCCGGTACGCGGACGTCGTCGAAGAAGACCTCGTTGAAGTCCTGGTCGTCGGTCCCCAGGATCGAGCCGAACGGCCGGCAGGTGAGGCCCGGCAGGTCGGTCGGGATCACCAGAACGCTGATGCCCTTGTGCTTGGGCGCGTCCGGGTCGGTGCGCACGAAGGTCAGCAGGATGTCGGCGTCATGCGCGCCGGACGTCCAGATCTTCTGCCCGTTGACGACGAAGTGGTCGCCGTCGAGCGTCGCCCGGGTGCGCAGGCCGGCGAGGTCCGAGCCAGCGCCCGGCTCGCTCATCCCCAGCGCCGCGGTGATCTCGGCCTTGAGGATCGGCACGGCCCAGCGCTGCTTCTGCTCGTCGGTGCCGAAGGTCAGCAGTGACGCGGCGATGATGCCCAGGCCCTGCGGGTTGAAGCTGTGGTAGATGCGCCGCTTGCCCAGCTCCTCCAGATGGACGAACTGCTGGAGCAGGCTGGCGTTGCGGCCGCCGAACTCCGGCGTGTTCCCGGGCAGCAGCCAGCCGTTGTCGAACAGCAGCCGCTGCCAGCGCCGTGACCAGGCCGGCATGTGCGCGGTCGAGGTCGGCCGCTCGGCGGCCTCCTCGACGGCCGGCAGGTTCGCGTCGAGGAACGCGGTGAACTCGGCGCGGAACGCCTCGACGTCGTCGTCAAACCGCAGCTGCATGACGCTCCTTCGCGGGCTGGTCGCCGGCCGTCGCCGGGCCGTCGAGCAGGGCGGCGGCGATCCTGGCCCGGTGCACGTCGGCCCCGCCGAGCAGCAGCTCGCCGGCCAGCGCCCGCTTCAACGCGAACTGCAGGTCGTTCTCCCAGGTGAAGCCCATGCCGCCGAACAGCTGGAAGCCGCTCTCGAATACCAGCGAGGTGCACTCGCCGGCCGCGGCCTTCGCCATCGCCGCCGCGGTCGCCCGGCGGGGGTCCTCCTCGGCCAGGGTGAGGGCGGCGAAGTACGCCAGGGCGGTGGCCCGCTCGATCGCGACGTGCATGTCGACGGCCTTGTGCTTGACCGCCTGGAACGAGCCGATCGGGACGCCGAACTGCTCGCGGGTGCGGACGTGGTCGAGCGTCAGTTCCAGCACGCGCCGGCAGGCGCCGACCATGGTCAGGGCCAGACCGGTGAGCGCGATGTCGCGGGCCAGCTCGACGTCGGCCTCGACCCGCCGCGCCGCCGGGACCCTGACCTGCCAGAAGCTGACGTCGGCGACGTGCAGCAGCGGGTCGAAGGCCTCGGTGCGGTGGACCGTCGCGTCGGCGGCGGGCACGGTGAACACCCCGGCGTCGGTGACGACCGCGAACCAGTCGGCCCGGTCGCCGTCGAGCACGTGGTGCGCGGTGCCGTCGAGGATCCAGGCGCCGTCGCCGTGTGGGTCGAGATGCGCGCTGACCCCGTCGAACACGGCGGTGCCGGTCTCACCGTCGCCGGCGGCCGACCCGTCCGTAACCCCGGCCACCAGCGGCGCGAACCAGGTCATGGTGGCCAGGTAGGGCGTCGGGTCGGTCGCCCGGCCGAGCTCCTCCAGCACGATCGCGAGCTCGACCGCCTCGCTCGTCCCGGTCAGCTCGGTCCAGCCGAGCTCGGCGTAGGTCCGCCACAGTGGCATCGGGTCGACGCCCTGATCGGCGACGGAACGGACCAGCGCCGGCGGGCACTCCTTCGACAACACGTCGCGGACAGTGGCGCGCAGCAGCTGTTGGTCCTCGTCGAACTCAAAGAGCATGTCGGCTCCCACTGACGGTTAGTGACTTTTCAGCCACGAGGGCCCTCCTACCGACATTTCGCTCGGACTCGTGCGAGAATACCATTCTCCAAAGATGGAAGCATCCTCTCGCGAGTTGCGCGGGTGGAGGGAGCCAAGAGCACACGTGGTTGCACGCATAGTGGGGAGTACGTTCTTCCCATGGCGCAGGATCAGGAGCTTGCCGTGAGCACGCTGAGTGAAGAGCCGGCCTGGAAGCAGCGTGCGGTCGAGCGCTCCACCAAGGCCGCGCGGCTGCGTGCCGAGCGCAAGGTCCAGCAGTTCCTTGAGGCCGCCCAGGAGATCATCGTTGCGAAGGGGTCGACCGACTTCACCGTACAGGAGGTCGTCGACCGCTCGCACCAGTCGCTGCGCAGCTTCTATCAGCACTTCGGTGGCAAGCACGAGCTGCTGCTTGCCCTGTTCGAGAACGCCCTGCGCCGCTCCGCCGACGAGATCCGCGCCGCCGCCACCTCCGAGGTCGACCCGCTCGCCGGGCTCGAGCTCGCCGTCCGGATGCTGTTCGCGAGCTCGCTCCCGGGCCCGGAGAGCAGTCATCCGCTGTTCACGGACTTCGCCACGCAGCTTCTGGTGAGCTACCCGGCGGAGGTGCGGTCCGCGCACGAGCCAATGCTCACCCTGTTCGCCGAGCTGATGGGCCGCGTCGACGCGACCGGTCAGCTGCGCACCGAGCTGCGGCCGCGCCGGGCCGCCGCGATGGTGATGCAGTCGGTCATGTTCCTGGCCCAGTCCACGGCGGTCGTGGCGGACAGCGAGGGCGCCCACCCGCTCACCGGCGACGAGGTGTGGAACTTCTGCGCCGGAGGGTTCGTCCGTCCCCTCGCCGGGTGACGGACGAACCTCGCGTGGCCCAGCCGCCCAGGTCGGCCGGCTGAGCCCGCCCGGGTCAGGACGAGCCCGGGTCCAGCAGCTGGTTCATGCGGGCGGAGGAGATCGGCCGGCCGCACCTGGCCTGGCCTCCGAACATCGGGTCGAAGGCGGAGCCGTCCGCGCGGACCTGGATGAAGTTGTAGCAGGACTGCGGCGCCTTCAGGTTCGTCGCGAAGTTGACCGGTGCCGGAACGAGGCCGAACCCGTCGTAGTTCGTGACCGCGCGCAACCCGGAGATGAAGGATTCCCTCGTCGGGCACTTCCCGGCCGCCTGCAGGCCGCGGATGAAGATGTCGGCGGCGACGAAGCCGTCGACCGCGCTGTCCGACCGCACCGACTGGATCTCGGGGGCGTACTTCGCCATCGCCGCCTCGAAGGTCTGCTGGCGCGGGGTGTCGAGCCAGGGCTGGACCTCGGTGAAGATGATCGTGCCGGCGATCGCCTTGCCGGAGCTGGCCAGCACGGCGGGGTCGTAGCCGAGCGGCATCATGGTGATCTTGAGGTTGACGCCCAGGCTTCGGGCCGCCGGGATGAGCTTGGCCGCCGTGCTCGGGAGCAGGACGCCAACCAGCGCGTCGATATCGTCCTGTTTGAGCTGTTTCGCGACCGCCTGGTAGTTGGTGACCGCCTCCGCGATCTGGAACTCTCTCACGATCTTGACGCCGGATTCCAGCAGGCTCGCCTCGTACTGGCGACTGAAATCGGAGTTGGACTTGTTCCCGGAGACCTCGAGCACCGCGGCACGGGAGGCTCCCGCCGCATTGATGACGTCCCCCCACACGGTGCTCGAGCCATCGCTCAGGTAATAGAACGAGAACATGTTGTTCCGGCCGACCCAACCCGGGTCGCTGGCCAGCCCGGTCACCGGAATGTTCTGCTGGTTGAGCCAGGTGATGGAACCGTTGCTCGCGCCAGGGGCCTCGATGATGCCGAAGACGTGCCCACGGCCGACGAGATCCTGGGCACCGAGGAGATTGAGATCCTGACTGCTCTGGTCATCGCGCCACGCGTAGCTGACGGTGCGGCCGAAGACGCCGCCGGACTCGTTCGCCAGCCCGAAGCGAGCGTCGACGCCGGAGCGGAAGTCCGGCATGGAGCTGGCGCCGTCGCCGCTGTCACTCCACAGCAGCCCCGCATTGACCGTGGTGCTCGTGATGCCCGGCACCTGCGTCGAGCAGGAAGCCGCGGAAGTGGCGGAGCCGGAGCTGCCGCAACCGGCCAGCCCAGCCGCGAGGCTTGTCGCGATCACAGCTAGCGCGCCAGCGCGAACTAACCGACTGCGTCCGGGTGACGACACTTCATCGCTCCTCTGGTGCGGATGCGAACGTCCGGGGCCCCAGGGCCGCCGCGACGTGAGGGGGCGGACGTCGCGCGCATCGCGACACCGCGTCGGATGGACGGAAACCTAGCGCGTCACCTGGTCTCGGCGCGATGGTTTCTCAACGGCGTCCATATAACGTCGATAGTAATCGCCGGCTTTGCCGTAACCGACAAGGGGCGCCCGGTGAATGCCGGACGCCCCTTGTCGCGCTTTGACCCCGTGTTCGGCGGTAGTCATTGCGATGGACGCGGTGTGTGTGCGGAGCCGCGTGGGGACGGAGACGCCAGGATGCGCGCCGGCCTCTCGCCGGGCGCATCCGTCCGATCACTGGTTGGCGGCGGCGACCTCTGCCGGGCTGATCGGGCTCCCGCAGAACGGCTGCCCACCGTTCTGGGGTTGGAACGCCGCCCCGTCCTGGCTGATCTTCAAGAAGTAGTAGCAGCTCGTCGTCTGCTTGTAGTTGGCCGACAGATCGTTCTTCGCGAGCGGGGACATGCCTGCGCCGTCGTAGTCCTTGACCGCGCGCAGCCCGGAGATGAATGACTGTCGGGTCGGGCAGGCGCCGGCGGCCCGCAGGCCCCGGATGAACAGGTCCGCCGAGATCCAGCCGTCCACGGCGCTGTCCTGCGTCGGGGGCTGGATCTCCGGTGCGTAGAGCTCCATCGCGGACGTGAACGCCCGCTGCCCGGGGGCGCCCTCCTCGAAGGGCCTGATCGCCGTGGCGACGGAGACCCCGGCGAGCGTCCTGCCGTACTTCGCCAGGACGGTCGGGTCATAGCCGAGTGGCATCTGCGCGACCTTGAGGCTCTGGCCCAGGTTCAGGCCGACCTCTTTGAGCGCGGGGATCAGCTGGGCGGCGGCGTCCGGTAGCAGGACACCGGCCAGGGAGTCGATGCCGGCAGCCTTGATCTGCTGCGCGAGCGACGCGTAGTTGGTGGTGGTGTCCGAGATGGCGAAGGTCCTGACGACCGTGATGTGCGCGGCCTTCAGGCTGGCCACGATCTGCTGGGTGAAGTCGCCGTTGGACGCGTTCGCCGACACGGCGATGACGGCGGCCCGGGTGCCGTGCTCGTGGCTGACGTAGTCGCCCCAGGTCGTGACCGAGCCGTCGCCGAGATAGAACCAGGAGAACATGTTGTTCTTGCCCAGCCAGCTGGCGTCGCTGGCCAGGCCGGTAACCGGGATGCCCTGGCTGGCGAGCCAGTCCGAGGTCTCCGCGCTGGTCGCGCTCGGCATCGCGATGATGCCGAAGACCTTCTCGTTCTGGACCAGGTCCTGGGTGCCGTGCAGGTTCAGGGACTTGTCGGCCTGGTCGTCGCGCCAGGCGTAGGTCACCTTGCGGCCGAGAATGCCGCCCTGTTCGTTCGCCGCATCGATCCTGGCGTCGACTCCGGCGCGGAAGGCCCGCATGGTCTCGGCCGACGGCCCGGTATCGCTCCAGACCATTCCCGCCTTGACGCCGGTCGGCGTGATTCCGGCGACGGACGAGGTGCAGGAGCCCGCGGCGGCCGTCGTGCCTGGGCCTCCGCAGGCCACCAGCATCGTGAGCCCGGTGGCCGCGGCGAGTAATGCGGCTTTCGTCCGGGATGAGCTCCGCCATCGGAACGGCGCCATGGTGATTCTCCTGCAGCTTTTCGGTGGTCGAAATCGACTCGATGCTGGCGTGGGGAGGGTTCTAAAAGAGAAGGGGCGCCCGATGAAACCCGGGCGCCCCCGACCTGTCGCCAGGAGTGAACCTCGAAGTAGGACTGGTCTCAGCTCGCCGTCGCGGTGACACGCATTGCGCGGCGCGTCACAATTCCTCCGGTCAGGGCGCGACGTCGAGCACGACCTTTCCGATCGCCTTTCCGTCGGCGACGTGCCGCAGCGCGCCGGCCGTGTCGTCCAGGTCGAAGACGGAGCCGATGTACGGGCGAACCTTCCCCGACGAGAGCAGCTCCGTAAGCTCCCGGTCGTCGCGAGCGAGCTCGTCCGGCCGGTGGGTGGCGAAATCGCGCATCTGGAAGCCCATGATGTGCGCACCCTTGAGCAGCACCAGGTTCAGCGGGATACGCGGGATGGTTCCCGACGCGTAGCCGACGGTCACGAAACGCCCGTCGAAGCGCAGCGCCCGCAGCGCCGCCTCCGAGAGGTCCCCGCCGACCATGTCGACGACGACGTCGACGCCGTCCGGGTGCGCCACCTTCAGCGCCTTCCGGAGGTCCTCGACCGTGTTGTCGAGCAGCGTCGTCGCGCCGTTCGCCGCGGCGATCTGGAGCTTGTCGGCCGCGTTCGCCACCGCGGTCACCTCGGCGCCCAGGGCGACGGCGAGCTGGACGGCCGCGAGGCCGACGCCGCCACCCGCGCCGAGCACCACCACCCGCTCGCCCGGCTGGACCCGGGCCATCGAGCGCAGCACGTGGTACGACGTGCGGTGCGCGACGACGAAGGCCGCGGCCGACCGGTCGTCCACCCCGTCGGGGATGGGACGCAACGACTCGGGCCTGCACACGACCTGCTCGGCGAAGGCGCCGACGAACACCGTCCCGGCGACCCGGTCGCCGGGGGCGAGGCCGGTGACGTCCGCGCCCACCTCCTCGACGACACCGGCGAACTCGCTGCCGGGCACGAACGGCACGGGTGCCTTCACCTGGTAGGTGTTCGCGATGACGAGCACGTCCGGGAAGTTGACCGCAGCCGCCCGGACGCCGACCCGGACCTGATCCGGCCCGACCGGCGGAGTGTCGATCTCCTTGACCTCGATGACCTCCGGGCCGCCGTACTCCACACAGACCGCAGCCTTCATGGGTTCACTTCCCCGTGTGCTTGTAGTCCGTGGTCGAGGCGAACTCGGCCGCGTTGCGCATCGCCTGCTCGATGACCGGCCCGAACGCGAGCAGCTTCGGGTCGTTGCCCGCCCGCGCGAAGCCGCGCTCCAGGACGATCGCGATCTTCCAACGGGCCAGCACGAGGTAGTAGTCGAGGTCGTCGACCTGGCGGCCGGAGACCTTCGCGTAGTGCTCGACGATCTTGTCCCGGGTCGGCATCCCGAAGTGGTCGACGTAGCCCGCCTTGACCGCGTCCCGGTCCAGCGGGTTCTCGGGCCAGTTCATGACCATCCAGGCCAGGTCGAGCTTGGGATCGCCGACCGTGCCCATCTCCCAGTCGACGAGCGCGGCCAGCTTGGCCGGGACCTCGTTCTTGAACATGACGTTGGCGAACTGGTAGTCGCCGTGCATCAGGCCGGGGATGTAGTCGAGCGGCCGGTGGTTGCGCAGCCAGTCGGTGGCCACGTCCATGCCCTCGAGCTCACGGGTCTTGATCTTCTCGAAGAAGCTGGTCCAGCGGTCGACCTGGCGCTCGTGGAAGCCGTCGGGCCGGCCCAGGTCCTGCAGGCCCTTGGCCTGCCAGTCGACCTTGGACAGCAGCGCGATGCCCTCGGCGAGCTGGTAGCCCAGGCCCTGGCGCAGGTCCAGGTCGCTGTCGAACGGCTCGGGCCACTTGCGGTCCTTCATGTTCATCGGCGACCAGCCGTCGACGAAGCCCATGAGGTAGAAGGTCCGGCCGAGCACCGAGTGGTCCGTGCACACCGCGACCGCCGCGGTGTGCGGGACGTCGGTGCCGTCGAGCGCCTCGATGATCCGCCACTCGCGCAGGATGCCGGCGTCCCGGTCGGCCGGCGCCTTGGCCGGCGGGATCCGGATGACGCACTGGAAGTCGCCGCGGGTCAGCAGGTAGATCTCGTTCTGGGTCCCGCCGGACAGGAACTTGGACGAGAGCGGGGCGCCAGCGCCCGGCAGCCCCTGGGTGTCCATCCAAGCGGCGAGCTTGTCGAAGTCGAGCGGTGTCGGGTCCGCGTCGCTCACAGGTGTTTCCCCATTTCAAGAGTGCTGGATCTGGTTTCGGGGACCTGGCGGCCCTACTGGTTGCCGACCTCGTGCTCGAGGAACTCGGCGTACTTGGCCTGGGCGGCCTCGAGCTTCGCGGGGATCCACTCGGTGGGCCACATGCCGTCGGTCGGCTTGTAGTCGCGCAGGACCTGCTTGGCGACGGTCACCTTGTGGACCTCGGTCGGGCCGTCGGCCAGGCCCATCACCGCGGCGCCGTTGATCGACTTGAAGAACGGCATCTCGTTGGTGGTGCCGAGGGCGCCGTGGATCTGCATCGCCCGCCACGCGATGTCGTGCAGGATCGTCGGCATGACGATCTTCGCGACGGCGATGTCCTTGCGGACCCGCTTGTAGTCCTGGTACTTGTCGATCTCCCAGGCGATGTACATGACCAGCAGCCGGAACTGCAGCAGCTGGGCGTACGAGTCGGCGATGAAGCCCTGCACGAACTGCTTCTCGGCGAGCTTGCTGCCCGCGGTGGTGCGCGAGAGCGCCCGCTCGCAGGTCATGTCCAGCAGCCGCTGGGCCTGGCCGATGGTGCGCATCGCGTGGTGGATGCGCCCGCCGCCGAGGCGGGTCTGGGCGATGGCGAACGCCTGGCCCTCGCCGCCGAGCAGCGCCGACTCCGGCACCCGCACGTCCTCGTAGTGGATCAGCGCGTGCATTCCGTCGCCGAGGGGCTCGCCGGCCAGGCCGACGTTACGGACGATGTTGATGCCCGGGGTGTCCGACGGCACCAGGAACATCGACATGCCCCGGTACGCGCTCACGTCGGGGTTCGTGACCACCATGACGATGAAGAAGCTCGCCGTCCTGGCGTTCGACGAGAAGTACTTCCACCCGTTGATGATCCACTCGCCGCCCTCCTTGTGGGCGCTGCAGGTGAACTGCGTCGGGTCCGCGCCGCCCTGCGGCTCGGTCATCGAGTAGCTGGAGAACATCTCGCCGTCGAGCAGCGGCTGCAGGTAGCGCTCCTTCTGCTCCGGCGTGCCGTAGTGCGCGATGATCTCGGCGTTCCCGGTGTCCGGGGCCTGGCAGCCGAAGATGATCGGCGCCCACGAGGACCGGCCCAGGATCTCGTTGAGCAGCGCCAGCTTCTGCTGGCCGAAGCCCTGGCCGCCGAGGTCCGCGCCGAGGTGGGTCGCCCACAGGCCCTGGTCGCGCACCTGCTGCTTGAGCGGGTCGATGAGCCGGCGGCGGGTCTCCGTCAGCGGGACGAACTGCAGGTCCGGGAAGGCGAGGTCGAGCGGCTCGACCTCGTTGCGGACGAACTCATCGGCCCAGTCGAGCTTCTTCTGGTACTCGGGATCGGTCTCGAAGTCCCACGCCATCGCTGTGTGTCCTTCCTCGTCGTCCCTCGAAGAATACGATTCTGATGTTGCCAAACACAAGTCTGGATCTTCAGAACCCGACTTGGTGGGCCGGCGCCTCGGCCCGGGTGCCTACCCGGCGTGATGCGCGGGCAGCTTGTCGATCAGCGCGCCGACGTCTTCCAGCGAGCGCAGCGTGTCGTTGAGGTGGGTGCAGGTCGAGATGCCGGTGAAGGTGTCGCGGACGTGGCGGCGCAGGCCGTCCGGGCGCCGCCCGACCAGCCGGCCGGCGCTGGCCAGCGCCACCGGGCACTCCTGCCACGGCAGGGCGCCGAAGTCGGCGGTGCAGCTGGTGAACGTCCCCGACCGCGGGTCGACGGTCGCGTGCACGGTGTACTCGTGCAGCGCGGTCTCGACGCCGCCCGCGTCCATGTGGCTGTCGCGGAAGAAGCACTCCACCCGCGCGTCCGGCTCGCCCGGCTCCCACCAGACGTCGAGACGCCGGCGTCGGCGCATGCCGTGCGCCGGCAGCGGGCCGACCTCGTGCCAGCCGTCCGGGTCCGTGCCCGCGATCGGGCCGACCGCCGGGCCGACCGGCCTCGGTACCTGCCCGGTCTCCTCCAGCCCCCGGACGATCGTGCCGCCGGTGATCCAGCCCGCGCACAGGTCCGGGTACTGCAGCGTCAGCCCGGCGGCCTTGCGCTCCCGGTCGAACGGCGCGGGGGCCACCTGCTTCTGCAGCGCGTAGCCACTGATGAGCAGCGCCGTCGGGAGGTCGTCGAGCAGCTGGAAGCGGACCGAGCGGCTTTCCCCCTCGCCGGGCAACGCCTCGATGACCTTCTGCCGGAAGCCCGACGCGGCCCGGGCGCCGAGCAGGGCTCCGAGCCGGGGCTCGCCCGGATCGGTGTCGATCCGGGCGATCGCGCGCTCCGGGAAGGTGACCTCGACCATCACGCGCTGCGCCGCGAGGATCGACGTCGAACCGTCGGGCTCGACCCGCAGGTCCCGGCCGCGCGCGTCGAGGGTGACCGGCCCGCGCAGGCCGGACAGCCGCAGCGAGTCGTGGGTCGTCGTGCGGCGGACCAGGCCGGGCCGCCGTGGCGGCGTGGCGGTGGCCGGCCCGTCCGGTGCCGCCGGTCCGGTCAGCGTGTCGTTGGTCATCCGGTCACCCCTCGTCGTGTCGGGCCGCCCGTCGCTCAACCGACCCGATCAGGCTGGGCGTACCCGAGCAGCGCGTCGCGATCCTCGGCGAGGGCGAACCCCCACGAGATCAGCCGGTCCGCCGACGCGGTGAACCGGGCGAGGTACTCGTCGCGCGACGGGTACAGCGCCGCGACCCGCTCGGCGGGCAGCGGCACGGTCGAACCGAGCAGCTGACAGATCAGCGACGGGTTCGGCCCCGGGATTCCCGACAGGACGTCGACGGGGACCTCCACCGGCGGCACCCGGATGCCGCCCCGGGCGATGCCGTCGTCGTCCCGGACGATGTCGCCGCCGGCGGTCTCGATCCGTGACGACGTCGCGGGCTCGATGCCCTCGCGCACCCAGCCCTCCAGCGCGCGTAGCGCGGCCTTGATGACGACGTGCGTCGGGGCGTCGTTGATGGCCACTCCGCAGCCGAGCAGATCGGCGAACGCCCCGACCGTGTGCCGGTCGGCGTGCGCGGCGCCGGCCACCTCCCAGGTCCGGACCTTCTCGGTGTCGTCCTGGCGGGAGCCGAGCGAGTGCAGCACCTGGTTGAGATCGCCCTCGGCCTGCACCATCAGGACGGGCGTCGCCGTGTCCGCGCGGATCACGACCGGGCTGGTGGCGGCCAGTTCCTGCAGGCCGGCGGGCCGGCCGGGGGCGGCGAGGTTCAGCGCGCCGAGACCCCGGCTGTGCAGCAGATAGCCGTCGAAGAGCCCGTGGGTGCTGGGCTCGACCCCGTTGAGATAGGTGACCAACGCGTAGGCCGACTGCGACTGGCCCCAGGCGAGCAGGACGGACGGCGTCACCCCGCCGAACAGCTCGCCGCCTGTCCGGACCACACGGGCGGCCTGGGTGAAGATGTCGAACGCGAAGCCGTCGCCGGGGTGGACGAGACCGCCGTACCGCTCCGGGTCGGTGCCGACGAGGCCCGGAGCCTCGGAGCCTTCGATGGTCGACGCGGTCACCGGGCCACCGGCGACGCCGATCAGCTGCGCCGACACGCCAACCCAGAGGTGGCCCCGCCGGGTGATCTCCTCGTGGCGGCCGCCCAGCCGGTATCCGAGTCGTGCCCGGAGCTGACGTTGAGCCACTCGACGATGGCGACACCGCTGAGGTCCGCGGGCGCCGCCGGGCGGCGCACCACGATCCGGGTGCGGTAGGGCGCCGTGCCGGCCGGCTCGAACGACCAGCGGCCGTCGGAGCTCAGCGGCCCGGCGGGCCGGTAGGCCGTCGCCGTCCCGGTCGCGGTGAACTCCTGCTCGACATAGCCCACGCCGGCGAGGTCGGCCGGCACCGGCGAGGCCAGGTAGACGCCCTTGCCGTCCGTTAACTCGGCGAGATCGAGCGAGCCGGCGACGGTCACCGGGCCGCTCCCGCCGCCCAGTACCCCTCGAGGCCTGGCTTGATCGCGCTGCTGACCAGCTCGACGCGCGGTCCCTGGGTGCCGCGGTGGTAGGTCCAGTACGGCAGCCCGTCCGGGCCGACGCCCTCGACCTCCAGCGGCATCCCCAGCGCGACCAGGGCGGCGGAGTCGGCGACCACGTCGTCCGACCAGTAGCCCAGGTGGTGCGCGCCCGAGTTGGACGGCGTCCAGACGGTCCCCGGGATCGGCCGGATGATCTCCAGGCGCGGCTCGTTGACCGAGTAGGTGAACCGGTTGGTGATCGTCTTCTCGACCGGGCCGTCGGCGGTGTGGATCCGGACGTTGGTGTCCGCGACCAGCTCGTCGCACCACTCGTAGCCGAACAGCTCCGTGAGCCGCTTCAGCTCGGACTCGAAGTCCTCGACGATGATCCCGACGTGGTACAGGTTCTCGGGCCGAAGGGTCGTCACAGCTCCACCACTACTCGAATAGCACCGGATGCCCGGTCGCCCGCGACTCGGAACGCCTCGACGGCGTCCTCCAGCGGGAACCGGTGGGTGATCAGGGTCTGGGCGATCTCGGGGTTGTCGGCCAGCATCGCGGCCGCCTCGGCGATCTCGGCCACCGCTTCGCCGTCGCCGCGATCGTGCATGCAGTAGCCGATCGACGGCAGGATGCTCGCCTCGAGATGGAACAAGGTGCTCCAGTCGATCGGCACCGGACCGCGATGCGTCGCGACCGAGACGACCCTGCCGCGCGGGCCGACGAGCTCGACCGCGCGGGCGAGGCTCTCCATCGTGCCGGCCGCGTCGAGCACCACGTCGTAGCGTCCGGTCGCCCCGATCTTGGCGCCGAGCCGCTCGCCGGCGGCGACCTGGTGCGGGTGCCTGGCCTCCAGCGCGACCTCGGTCGCGCCCTGTCGGTACGCGCTGGCCACCGCCAGCAGGCCGAGTGCCCCGGCGCCGACGACCGCGACGGACGTGTCCGGACCGGTGTGCGCGAGGCGCAGCGCGTGCCAGCCGACGGCGGTCGGCTCGGCCAGCGAGCCATCCCTGACGTCCAGCCCGCTCGGCAGCGGGATGAGCCGGTTCGACTGGATCTGGAACTGCTCGGCCATGCCACCGTCGGTGGTCGCGCCGAGCGCCTGGGTGAAGTGCGTGGGACAGAGGTTGTAGCGGCCGCTGCGGCAGTGGTCGCACTCGCCGCAGCTGAGGACCGCCTCGACGACGACGGCCGTGCCGTCCGCGCGGATGCCGGCCAGCTCGTGGCCCACGACCCTGTTCAGCCCGTACCTGAGGTACATGAGGTCAGAGCTGCAGATGCTCGCGGACTTCATCTCGACTAACTCGCCACCGATGCCTGGCGGCGCGTCGAGCTCGACGACGGCGACGGCGCCGTCCGTCGCTCGGACAGCTTTCATGGGCGCTCCCTGACTGGGGACTCGTGTGCTGGCGATCGGTGCTGGTGGGGAGGGCGGTGCTGGTGGGGGTGCCGGCTGGAGGCGCGGTGCGGCGGGGGAGGGTCAGGGGGCGTCCGGCGCGGGGGCGCCGCTGACCGCGCGCAGCAGGAAGCGGGTGATCCGTTCGACGTCGGCCTCGGTGGGCTCGGCCCGGCGCCACAGATGGTCGGACAACGTGCCGAGCGTGGCGTGCGCGGCGAGGCTGCCCTCCAGCGCCGGGTCCTCGCTGCCGAGCGCGGCGAACGGCTCGTGCAGCAGTACCGCCAGCGGTCCCGCGGCCGGGTGGCGGCCCGAGGCGACGTCCCCGCTTCCGCTGCCGTTCCACAGCACCGCGAGGGTCGACTCGGCGACGTCGCCCATGGCCTGCGCGAGCACCGCCTCGACCCAGCGGCGCACCCTGCCCGCCGGCGTCGGCTCCTTGCTCATCTGATGGTCGACGTAGCTGGCGAGCCGCTCCGCGCCGTCCTCGATCAGGGCGGCGACCAGGGCGTCCTTCGACGGGAAGTGGCGGTAGAACGCGTCGTTCGACAGGCCTGCCTCGGCCACGATGTCGGCGACCCGCGGCCGCGACGAGGTGCCGTTGCGGATGACCACGACGAGGCCGGCGTCCAGCAGCCGGCGGACCTCGTTGGTGTAGCCGGCGGTGCGCGCCGCCAGGGTGCGCGCGGCGGTCCGGGCGGCGACGTCCTTGCCGCCCGGCGAGGCCGAGGCGTCGCGGGCCGTCGGGACCTCGTGATCCTGGGCGGGGACGTGCCCGGGCCCGCCGGGCAGGAGTCGATCAGCGTTCTGTGTCATCAGAATCCGATTCTGACATGTCGGGTGGGCAAAGTCACCGGCCCCCCGAACGATTCGCCACTGGGAACCGAGCGATATGCGTGATACATATTGTGTGCACTCTGCACATGCCTAGGAGGGCCGCCATGAGCGCCAGCCGGACCACCGCCGCCGCAGCCCCGGCCCTGGCTGCTCCGCCGGTGCGGGCGGACGCCGTCGTCGCGGTCCTCGCGACCGTCGGCACGTCGATGTCGCTGATGCAGACGCTCATCATTCCGCTGATCCCGAAGCTGCCGGCGCTCGTGCACACGTCGTCGTCCAACGCGTTCTGGGCGATCACCGCGACGCTGGTGGCCGGCGCCGTCGCCAACCCGGTCTTCGGCCGGCTCGGTGACCTGTTCGGCAAGCGGCGGATGATGCTGGTCGCCGTCTCGACCCAGCTGGTCGGCTCGGTCGTCGGCGCCCTGGCCACGTCGATCGTCCCGCTGGTCGCCGGCCGGGCGCTGCAGGGCATCGGCATCGCCGTGATCCCGCTCGGCGTGAGCCTCATGCGCGACCTCCTGCCGGCCGAGCGGCTGGTCTCGGCGATGGCGGTGATGAGCTCCTCGCTGGGCGTCGGCGGCGCGCTCGGCCTGCCGCTCGCCGCGATCATCGCGGAGAAGGCCGACTGGCACGTGCTGTTCTGGATCTCGGCCGCGGTCGGCCTGGTGCTGGCAGTGCTGATCGCCCGGGTCATCCCCGAGTCGCCGGTGCGAGCCACCGGCGGATTCGACGTGCCGGGCGCGATCCTGCTGTCCCTGGGCCTGGTCGGTCTGATGCTCGCGATCTCGAAGGGCGCCGACTGGGGCTGGGGGAGCGCGCTGACGCTCGGCCTGCTCGGCGGCGGGGTGCTGGTCCTGCTGCTGTGGGGCCTGTTCGAGCTGCGCGTCGACGGGCCGCTCATCGACCTGCGCACGATGGGCCGCCACCAGGTGATCGTCACCAACGTCGCGTCGATCGCGCTGGGCTTCTCGATGTACGCCCAGTCGCTGGTCATCCCCCAGCTGCTGCAGCTGCCGAAGGAGACCGGCTACGGGCTCGGCCAGTCGCTGCTGGCCACCGGACTGTGGATGGGCCCGGCGGGCCTGGCGATGATGGCCATCTCGCCGGTGGCCGGGCGGCTGATCTCCGCGCGGGGGCCGAAGACCGCCCTGATCGGCGGCGCGGCCGTGGTCGCGGGCGGCTACCTGCTGACGCTGGTCCTGTCCGGCAGCCCGGCCGGGGTCCTCGGGTTCTGCATCGTCATCAGCGCCGGGGTCGGGCTCTCGTACGCCGCCATGCCGACGCTGATCATGCGTGCCGTGCCGGCTGAGGAAGGCGCCTCGGCCATCGGCCTGAACACGTTGATGCGCGCGATCGGCACGTCCACGGCGAGTGCGGTCCTCGGCGCGGTGATGTCGAGCATGACCAGCTCGCTCGGACCGGTCCGCGTGCCCTCGCACTCCGGGCTGCAGGTCAGCTTCATGATCGGCGCCGGGACGGCGGTGCTGTCCTGCCTGATCGCCTGCGCGCTCCCGCGCCACCGGGCGGCCGCGGCGCTGGCGACCCCGAGCCCGGCGACCCCGGGCCCGGTCGCCACGAGCGCCCCGAGCCCGGCGATCCCGGGCCCGGCGATCCCGGGCTCGGTCGCCATGAGCGCCCCGAGCCCGGTTGCCCCGAGCTCGGCGGCGGAGGCCGAGCTCGAGGCGGAGCGGCTGTCCGCGGCGCTCGCGGTGGCCGGCGACTAGCTCCGGCCGCCCCGGGGGACGTCGCGGAAGGCACGGCCACGGTCGAGCGATGGCTCGCGCGGCATTCCGAGCACCCGCTCGGAGATGACGTTGCGAGCCATCTCGGTCGTACCGCCGCCGAGGGTGGCCGTCTGGCGCATCAGGAAGTCCGCGCCGACCTCGCCGCCGGCGCCGTCCTCGGCCGACCAGGCGGCTCCCAGCTCGCCGACGATGTCGAACGCGAGGGAGGTCAGCCGGGTGGACGTGACGCCCGCGCAGAGCCGGGCGATGGCCGCCGACTGGTCGGACATCTTGCCGCTGCGCATGCCGGTGGCGAGCCGGTTCTGGAGCGCGTCGCGCACGAGGTCGAGGGTCCGGCCCTCGCCGACCAGGTCGCGCACCCGCGAGTCCGCCAGGCCGCCGGTGGCACGGGCGATGTCGAGCACCCAGGACGAGCTGACGCCGTGGATCGAGTTGCCGCCCGTGCTGATCGTGTAGGGCGAGCTGGCGTAGGTGCGCTCGTGGAACATCCAGCGGGTCCCGACCGTCCAGCCGTCGTCGACCTGGCCGATCCGGGCGGTGTCCGGGACCCGGACGTCGGTCATGAACTCCTGGCAGAACTCCATGCCCCCGTTGAGCATCTCGATGCGCTGCACGTCCACGCCCGGCGAGTTCAGCGGGAAGATGAAGACGGTCAGGCCGCGGTGCTTGGGCACGTCCCAGTTGGTGCGGGCCAGGCACAGCGCCCAGTCCGACCACCAGGCGCCGGTCGTCCAGATCTTGGAGCCGTTGAGGATCCAGTCGTCGCCGTCCCGGGTCGCCGTGGTGAGGGCGGCCGCGACGTCCGAGCCGCTGGAGGGCTCGGACAGGAACTGCATCCAGATCTCCTCGCCCTTGAGGATCGCCGGGATGTGCGCCAGCTTCTGCTCCTCGGTGCCGAACTCCAGCAGCACCGCGGCGCACGGCGCGAACGTCGGCACCTGCAGGCGGGCCGGGTACTCGTAGCCGGCGATCTCCGCGCTGAACGCGCGCTGGTGCTCGTAGCTGAGGCCCTGGCCGCCGTACTCGCGCGGGAAGCAGAGGCCCGCGAGCCCGGCGTCGAAGAGCATCCGCTGGATCTCGCGGTCGCGGGCGACCGCGGCCAGCTCCTGCTCGTCGGTCCGCGTCGGGCGCAGGATGCCGACCTCTTCGTTGGCCTCCAGCGGCCGCAGGTTGGCGCGGATCCAGGCCCGAGCCCGAGCCCGGAACTCCTCAAGGCTTTCGGTGCTCTCGGTCATGCGGCCTGCTCCTTGAGGTGCTCGAAGATTCCGGCCAGGCGGGCCCGGTGCGTCGCCGGGGTGCCGAACAGGGTCCGGTTGACGGTGACCCGGCGCAGGTAGAAGTGCAGGTCGTGCTCGAAGGTCACGCCGATGCCGCCGTGGATCTGGACGCAGTCCTGCAGCAGGTCGGTGCTGCACTCGCCGATGTACGCCTTCGCCGCGGTGACCAGCTCGGCCGCCTCGGGGGCGCCGGCGTCCACGGCGGCGGCGGCCTTGTCGCAGATCGCGTGGCTGGCCTCCAGCCACATCTTCATGTCGGCGAACCGGTGCTTGAGCTCCTGGTAGGAGGCCAGCGGCCGGCCGAACGAGTAGCGCTCGAACGCCCACCGGACGGTCGTGTCGAACGACGTCTGCATCGCGCCGACGCTCTCGGCGCAGGCGAGGATCGCGGCGACCTGGAACTGCCGCTCGATCTGCTCCGCGGCGTCACCGAGGCTGCCGACGACGGCCTCGGCGGGCAGCCGGACCCCGTCGAACGTGACGACGGAGAACCGCCTGGTCAGGTCCACGGTCCGCAGCGGCGCGACGGTGACGCCCGGCGTCGCGGTCGGGACCAGCACCTGCGCGAACCCGGTCTCGGACCCGGCGACCTTCGCGGTGACGAGGATGTGACTTGCCTGCGCGGCCGACTCGACCGGGCGCGCCAGCCCGTCGAGGACGACGTCGCCGCCGTCGGCCCGTACCTGGACCCGGACCTGGTCCGGCACGCCGAGCGTCAGCCCGGGCTCGCCGAGCGCGCAGGTGGCGAACGAGCCGCCGGACAGCAACGACTCCAGGACCGCGAGGTGGGCCTCGCCGCCGGACCCCTCCAGCGCCAGCGCGCCGGACAGCGCCGACATGACGACGTTCGCCGCCGCCAGCGGGCCGGGGGCGGCGCAGGCGCCGAACTCGTGGGCCAGGATCGTCAGGTCGGTGCGCCCGGCCCCGCTGATCGAGCCGCCACCGTGCTCCTCGGCCACCAGCGGCGACGTCCAGCCCAGCTCGGCGCCGGCGCGCCAGTAGTCCGGCGTGAAGCCGGCGGGGTCGTCCCGCAGCCGGCGGATCTCCTCGGGGGGCACGCGGTCGGCGAGGAACCGCGCGGTCGCCTCCCGGAAGACCTCCTGGTCGGGAGTGAGCTCTAGCAGCATTCGGTTACCTCGATCGAAAGAGTCGAGCAGCTTGGGCGAGCGCGCGTGACGGTCGCCGTCGTCAGGGACCGTGTGGTTAGCTGGTGATGACCGCCCGTTCAGGGCGGTCCTTCATTTATCGACTTCGACGTCGAAGTTTGTCAATCGACAGGTAGGACGCCGCCCCGCCGCCGGTACGGGGCCGCCGACGCGCCGCCGGTACCGGAGACGCTGACCTGCGTGGCTTTGAGTCTGGCCGCCTCACGGCCGGGCCGACGGAACGCCGTGGACGGAGTGGTCTGCGCCACGAATCGACTTCGACGTCAAGATTCGCCAACGGGTGCGCCCGATGGCTCCCGGGTATAGAACACGGGCATGGCGGGACGGTTTGAAGGCAAGGTAGCGCTGATCACGGGCGCGGGCTCCGGAATGGGCCGGGCAACCACGATTCGCCTGGCTTCCGAGGGTGCCTCGGTGCTGGCCATCGACATCAACGAGGGCGCGCTCGTGGAGACGAAGACGCTCGCGGACGGGCCGGTCTCGCTGCGCCAGGTCGACGTCGGCGATCCCGCGGCCTGCGCGGAGGCGGTCGCGGTCACCGTCGCCGAGTTCGGCCGGCTGGACGTGCTCGGCAACGTCGCGGGGATCTACCGCCCGGCGCACACGGCCCAGACGTCGCTGGAGCTGTATCGCCAGACGATGGCGGTCAACCTCGACGGCCCGTTCTTCCTTTCCCAGGCGGCGATCCCGCACCTGCTGGAGAGCGGCGGCAACATCGTCAACATCGCCTCCAACGCCGGCATCCAGGGCACTCCGTACTCGGCCGCCTACGCCGCGAGCAAGGGCGGGCTCATCCAGCTGACCCGGTCGATGGCGGTCGAGTTCATCAAGACCCCGATGCGGGTCAACGCGATCGCGCCGGCCGGGACCCTGACGAACATCGCCCGCGACGTGACCTTCCCCGAGGACCTGGACCCGGACCTGGCCCGCCGGATGGCCGGCTACCGGGGTCTCACGATGCCAGAGGAGATCGCGGCGCTGTTCGCCTTCCTGGCCTCGGGCGAGGCCCGGTCGATCACCGGCGCGGTCTACGTCGTCGACAACGGCCTCACCGTCAGCTAGCCCGGGCGCCGGCCCGGCCCGCACAGGCAGCCCCGCACAGGCAGCACAGCACGCACGGTCAGCGAGGAGAACCGATGGATCTGCAGGCGGTCTCGGACAAGCTCGAGATCCAGGAGCAGCTTGCCCGCTACGCGCGTGGCGTCGACACGAACGACTACGAACTGTGGAAGTCGGTGTTCACCCCCGACGCCCTGATCGACTACACCTCGACGTCGGCCACCCTGCCGGTCCTCCGGCGCGACGAGATGGCCGCGCACCTCGAGGCAGGTCTCGGCCAGATGCCGATGAAGATCCACTACATCACGAACGTGGAGATCACCCTCGACGGCGACAAGGCGAAGGTGATCGCGCAGTTCTTCAACCCGATGCAGGTGCCCGGGATGGCCGAGCAGAGCTCCTGCGGTGGCTACTACTTCCACGACTTCGTGCGCACGCCGGACGGCTGGAAGAGCGCGAACCTCACCGAGAAGCTGGTCTGGTTCGTCAACCCCCCATCGGCCCGCCCGACGAGCTGACGCCGCCCCGCGCGGCGGGGCCTCGGTGGGGTGACGAGTCAGCCTGGCCCGTCACCCCACGGGGGTCGATGCTTCAGCCGCGGGCGGCCGCGGGCAGCGGGCTCGGCGGGATCGCGCCCGCGTCGGCCAGCGTGGCCTGGGCGTCCGCGTCGAAGCCGGCCGCGGCCAGCACCTCGGCGGTGTGCTCGCCCAGCCCGGGGATCGCGACCCGCACGGCCGGCCGCGGTGCCGGGCCGAGCCGCAGCGCGAAGCCGGGCTGCTCGGTACGGCCGCGCGCACCCCAGGCGAAGGCGACCGTGCGACCGATCTCCCGGTCGACCGGGTCGTCCAGCACGTTCGCGATGAACCCGGACCGGTCGACCTCGGCGACCAGCTCGGCCGGCACGCCGGCCGCGCGCAGCCGGGCGACCCAGCCCGCGGCCGTCCCACCCGCCGCGAACGCGGCTTCGAGGATCTCCTCGGCGGGCTGCCTGTCACCCGGCGCGGTCCGCAGCGGCGGCGGCTCGGCCGGCAGGCCGGCCAGCGACGGGACCGGCCGGCCCGCGGTCGCCGGGCGGGCCGAGCCCGGCGCGGGAGCGACGGCGAGGCCGGCCTGGACGGCGTCCCGCAGCCGGCGCCACGCGGCCGCGTCCGGGACGGCCAGCGCGAGCCAGCCACCGTCGGCGGCCTGGTAGAGCCGGTAGGCGGCGCCGTACCCGGTCTGCTCGGCGTCGAGCACCGGGCCGGAAATGACGTGCGGGGCAGCCGCGGAGGGATCGCCGGCGAGGAACGCGCCGGACTTGAGCATCAGCCCGGCGCCCAGCAGCGACGTCGCGACCGACTGCCCGCCGCCACCCCGGCGCCGCGCGTAGAGGCCGGCGAGGATGCCGCAGGCGGCGACCCAGCCGCTCGCGGAGTCGATCGCGCCCCAGACCAGGAACGTCGGCGGCTGGCCGGCGCCGCCCTGGGCGCCCTCGACGCCGGACAGGGCCTGCATCAGGTGATCGTTCGCCGGGAGCTTCGCCCGCGGGCCGGTCGCGCCGAAGCCGCTCGCGTGGCAGTAGACCGCGTCCGGGTTGGCGGCGCGCACGGTCGCCTCGTCGTAGCCGAGCCGCTCGGCCAGGCCGACCCGGGAGTTGTGGTGAACGACGTCGCTACCGGCGAACAGCGCCGCGAGGACCCGGTCGGCGCCGGGCGCCTTCAGGTCCAGCGCGACAGCACGCTTGCCGCGCTGGCCGGCGGCGAACATCGGCTCCATGGTCCGGTGGACGTCCCCGGTTACCGGCTCGACCTTGACGACGTCGGCGCCCAGCTCGGCCAGCACCGCCGTCGCGACCGGCCCGGCCAGGTAGGCCGACAGGTCCAGCACGCGCACCCCGGACAGCAGCCGCCCGTCGCCGGCCGGGGGGCGCGTCCCGCCCGCGCGAGCCGGGTCGGACGCCGTCACCCGGGCGATCGGGCCGAGGACCGTGACCGCGCCGTGGTCGGGGTCGTCGTGGGTGACGGACAGGCCGGTCTGGCGGACGTGCGGGTCCGCGAGCGCCTCGCCGGGGCGCAGCACCGGCTCACAGCGGAAGTTGTGGCCGGCGAACTCCGCCAGCCACTCGGCCCGGGGCCGGCGCGCGAACGCGGCCGCCCAGCGGGCCCCGCGCTCGACCATCGCGCCGCTCATCAGGTCGGCGTTGTAGCCGCGCTCGCTCGGCGGCTCGCCCAGATGCGCGAGGAAGGCCTCGTAGGCGCCCTTCGCCCCGAACCACAGCTGGAGGTACTCGCCGTCGGCGCACCGGTAGGCCAGGCTCTCCTTCGGCCCCTGGTCGCGCCACAGCAGCGTCGTGGTGGGGGACGGGTGCTCGACCCGGCCGATGATCATGGGAAGCAGTGCGCGCAGGCCGTCGGCCAGCGAGGTCTCGGCCCAGCCGCCCCGGCCGGTGCCGACCCGCTCGTACAGGCCGGCGAGCGCGCCGACCGTCGCGGCCAGCCCCGCCCCGGCGCTGGCGACGGTCAGATCGGGGAAGGCCGGCCTGCCGGGCTGATGGTGGCGGATCTGGGTGAGCAGCCCGAGCCGGGCGTCGAGCAGCAGCTCCAGGTCACCGACCGCGCCCCGGGCGGTGTGGCCGGGACGCAGCCGGACCACGACGAGCCGCGGGTTGAGCAGCGCGAGCGCGGGATAGTCGAGTCCCTGGCGTTCGATCGCCTCGTGCGGTCCGGCGAGGAACAGGACGTCGGCGCCCCGGGCCAGTTCGGTGACGGCGGCCGCGGCGGCCGGGTCGGCGTCGTCGACCTCGACGACGCGCTTCCCGCGGTCCCACACGTGGTCGAACTCGATGCCGGTGTCCAGCGTCGACCGGGTCGTCGAGCGCACCCGGGTCACCTCGGCGCCGAAGTCGCGTAACAGCGCGCCCGGCAGGCTCGTGGCGAGCCCGGCGCCCACGACGCTGGTGCCGAAGGCGGCCTCGACGACCCGCACCCCCGCCAGGGGACCGTGCGGAGCGGGGATCGTCGGAGCCTGCGGCTCGGTCGTCATCTGGCGCTCCTCCCGTGCGCCGGCCGCCCCGAGCTGCGGGCATCGCGCCGGCCAGCGTTTTAACATCGACGTCGATTGATAGTTGTGGCTGCGCGTGGGGGACGCAAGGGCTCAGATGGCTAGCCGCCGCCCTGGCGGGCACGGGTTGCCCGTGGGTTCAGGTTGATGACATGCTGCTGCCACGAACCGGAGGGCGAGCCTCCGAGTCGCCGGCGACGCGGAAGGAGGCGGCGGGTGGAGCTCGGCTTAGCCAGTGCCACGGCGGACCGGGAGATCTACTACGACCCCTATGACGTAGTAATCGACTCGGATCCCTACCCGGTCTGGAAGCGGATGCGCGACGAGGCACCGCTCTATTACAACGACGCGCACGGCTTCTACGCGCTGAGCCGGTGGGACGACGTCGACGAGGCGATCGCCGACCATGACACTTACATCTCCGGCCAGGGCTCGGTCCTGGAGATCATCAAGGCGGGCCGAGGGGTGCCGCCGGGCATGGTCCTCGGCGAGGACCCGCCGATCCACGACCTGCACCGCGCGCTGATCTCCCGGGTGTTCACGCCCCGGCGGATGGCGGCGCTGGAGCCCCAGGTGCGCCAGCTGGTGGCGGACACGCTCGACCAGTTCGTCGGCACCGACGGCTTCGACTTCGTCGTCGACCTGGGCGCCTTCATCCCGATGCGTGTCATCGGCATGATGCTCGGCATCCCCGAGAGCGACCAGGCCGCGATCCGCGACGCCGGCCACGAGCGCCACCATCTGGAGGCCGGCCAGGCGCCGAAGGCGAGCGACCCCGAGATCTCGATGCAGGCGTTCGCCGAGTACATCGACTGGCGGACGAACAACCCGTCCGACGACCTGATGACGGCGCTGCTCACGGTCGAGTTCACCGACGAGACCGGCACTCGCCGCCGCCTGAGCCGCACCGAGGTGCTCATCTACACCGCGCTGCTCGCGGGCGCAGGCAACGAGACCACCCGCCGGCTCATCGGCTGGACCGGCCAGCTGCTCGGCGACCACCCCGACCAGCGCCGCCAGGTCGCGGCCGACCGGGACGGCCTGGTCGCCAGGGCGGTCGAGGAGACGCTGCGCTTCGAGGCGCCGTCGCCGGTGCAGGCGCGGGTGCTCTCCCGCGACGTCGAGCTGTACGGCCAGACCGTGCCCGCGGGCAGCGCCCTGCTGCTGCTCAACGCCTCGGCCAACCGCGACGAGCGGCACTGGCCGGACGCCGACTCCTTCGACCTCCACCGCGCCCCGGAGCGGCACCTGTCGTTCGGGCACGGCATCCACTTCTGCATGGGCGCCGGCCTCGCCAGGACCGAGGGCCGGGTCGTGCTCGACGAGATGCTCAAGCGGTGGACCGACTGGGAGGTCGACTACGACAACGCGGTCCTCGACCACACGTCGACGACCCGAGGCTGGATGAAGCTCCCGATCCGCCTGTCCTAGCCGGCAGTCTGTCCTGGCCGGCAGCCTGGCGCTGCCGGCAGCTGGCCGTCCGGCATCTCGTGCGCGGGGCACCCGCCTGCGGGCAGGATCGCGAAAGCGGCCTTCGGCAGCTTGCCAGAGCACCTGACCGACCCGTGGTGTTCCGTCGCCGGCGACGGCGGGGCGCCGCTCGACCCGACCGACGCGCGCTAGGGGACCTCGATGCGTTTCATCCTCCACTACCCGGAGACCAACGGCACCGACCGGGACATGCTCGACGCCGGGCCGCTGGACGAGGTCGCCGCGGCGGCCGAGAAGGCGGGCTTCGACGCGCTCTCACTGACCGAGCACCCGATCCCGGGGGCCGGCTGGCTGGAGACCGGCGGCCACCAGAGCCTCGACCCGTTCGTCGCGCTCGGCTTCGCCGCGGCGGCGACGACCCGGCTGCGGCTGATGACGAACCTGTCCGTGGTCACGTACCGCAACCCGTTCCTGCTGGCCAAGGCGGCGGCGACGGTCGACAAGCTGTCGGGCGGGCGGCTCATCCTGGGCCTGGGCGCCGGTTACCAGAAGTCGGAGTTCTTCGCGCTCGGCGTCGACGCGGCCGAGCGGGGCGCCCTGTTCGAGGAGGCGCTCGACGTGCTGCCGCTGCACTGGAAGGGCGAGCCGTTCAGCTACGAGGGCCGCCACTTCAACGCCCGCAACGTGATCGCCCGGCCGAAGCCGGTGCAGGACCCGATCCCGATCTGGATCGGTGGCAACACGCCGGCCGCCCGGCGCCGCGCGGCGCAGAAGGGCCAGGGCTGGCTGCCGATGATGGCCCCGCCGTCGGTCGCGGTCACCGCCCAGACGACGGCGATCAACTCCCGCGACGAGCTCGCCGGCCTGATCCAGGGCGTGAAGGACGCGGCGGCCGCGGCCGGGCGCACCGAGCCGCTGGACTTCACCTGCTCCTACAGCGACCCGGCGATCGGCTCGTCCCCGACCGTCGACCCGGACCGGCACCGCGAGCAGTTCGCCGAGTTGGAGAAGGTCGGCGCGACCTGGTGCATCATCTCCTGCCACTCCGAGTCGCGAGAGACGACGCTGGACTTCATCGAGTCCTTCGGCGCCACGTACCTCTCCTGACCGAGGCCCCTCCCGCAGCCGAGGCCCCTCCCGCCCCGCCGGCCATGAGCTCGGCGGATCCGCCTCCTTGATCGCCGTCTCGGCCCTCCCGTGGTCGTAAACCAGCCCCGATCACAACCACCCGAGGGCCGAAACGGCGATCATCTCCGTTTTGTCCCGTGTGGGCTGCAGACGTCGCGCCGGATGGTGGGGACGGACGAGGATGGCCGGAGCGACGTCGACGACGTCTGGACCTGCGAACTGACCTGAGGAGAGCCGAGCGCATGCCGAAGGCGTATGTCGTTTTCACCGAGGCGATCAACGACCCGGACGGGATGGCCGAGTACAGCAAGCTGGCCATGGCGTCGTTCGCGGGCCACACCGCTCGGCCGCTGGCCGTCGGACCGGCCACCGAGGTCCTCGAGGGGGAGTGGCACGGCAACCAGACGGTCATCCTCGAGTTCGACTCGGTCGAGGAGGCGAAGGCCTGGTACACGTCGGAGGCCTACGCCAAGGCGATCCCGCTGCGCCAGGCCGCGGCCGACTGCAACGCGGCCATCATCACCGGCTTCTGAACCGGCTTCCGAACCGGCCTCTGAGACCGGCCCAGGACGCCAAACGGGCGGTGGCGGGAGAACCCGCCACCGCCCGCCGTCGCGCCAGGTCACTCCACTGTGATGGCACGCTCCGGGCAGTGCGTGGCGACGACGCGGACCGCGTCCTCCAACTCGGCCGGCACCTCGTCGACGATCACCTCGCCGTAGCCGTCGTCGTTGACGACGAAGACCTGCGGGCACTCGGCCGCGCAGACGCCGTGCCCGCGACAGTTGTCGTCGTCGATGAAGACCTTCATCACGCCTCGACCGCGACCTGCGCCGGCGTGACCTCCAGGCCCAGGAAGAGCAGCCCGCGCAGGATGAACGTCGGCATGTAGCGGTACTTGGGGTTCTCGGCGGAACCGTGCAGGCCCGGGTCCAGCCGGATGTCGCTGGTGCGCTCCAGCAGCCGCTGGATGGCGACCCTCGCCTCGGCCCGGGCCAGCGGGGCGCCTGGGCAGGTGTGGATGCCGCGGCCGAACGCGATGTGGTGCCGCGCGTTCGCCCGGCTGATGTCGAACGTCGCCGGGTCGTCGAAGTGGCGCGGGTCGCGGTTGGCGGCGCCGTTGACGATCATGAGAGTGGCACCGGCCGGGACGTCGACCCCGCCGACCGAGACGGGGCACTTGGACATCCGGAAGTCGCCCTTGATCGGGCTCTCCGTCCGCAGCACCTCCTCGAGGAAGTTCGGCACCTTCTCGGGGTTGGCGCGCAGCGTCGCCTGCAGCTCCGGGTCCTCGGCGATCAGCTTCGCCGCGGTGCTCACCAGCCGGACCGTGGTCTCCTGGCCGGCCGAGAACAGGTTGGCGGCGACCCGGCAGACGTCGATGACCTCGGGGGTCGTGCCGTCGGGGAAGGTCGCCTGGGCGAGGCCGGTGAGCACGTCGCCGCGCGGCTCCTTGCGGCGGTCCTCGATGTAGCCGGCGAACTTCCCGTAGAGGAACTCCAGCGGGTTGTGCGCCAGGGACTCGCCGCTGCTGGAGCCGATGCCACCGCCGACGTTGGAGCGGTTGAGCTGCTTGATGAACTCGGGGTGGTCCTCCGGCGGCACGCCGAGCAGGTCGGCGATGACCAGCAGCGCGAGCGGCCCGGCGAACTCGCCGACGAACTCACCCTTGCCCCGCTCCAGCAGGGTGTCGAGGAGCTGGTCGGTGATCCCGCCCATCCACTCCTCGTTCTCCTTGAGGCGCTTCGGGGTGATCATCTTCATCAGCAGTGCACGGTGGTCCGTGTGCGTCGGCGGGTCCATCGTCGGCAGCTGGTCGCTGAAGGGCAGCGAGTCGCGGTGCTGCGCGATCAGCTCGGCGACGTCGTCGCGGCCCTCGACGGGGACCGGGAAGCCGGGGAACGGGCCGGTCACCGAGGTCACCGAGGAGAAGTTCTCGACGTCCTGCAGGACCTGGACGCCCTCGTCGTAGCCGGTGACCATCAGCACGTTGTGGTGCGGCTCCCGGTACACCGGGCACTTGGACCGCAGCTCGTCGAAGTACGGGTACGGATCGTCGACGAGGTCCCTGCCGAGGAAGAAGTCCAACGACTCGAGGTCGTTCGCCACAGGCCCGGTCTTGGCCTCAGACGCCTCAGGCCCGTTCTCGGCCTCAGCAGCCGCCGGCCCGTTCTTGGCCTCAGCAGACACAGGTGCTCCCTTCGACGCCGCGACGCCGGCCGGGCGTGGGACGGGGGTTCTCGTCGCGGCTGTGACGAGGATAACGACGTTATTCTAAGCGAGAGCAGCGTTCTCCGAAACGGAAAGCTGACATCCACAACGTACCGCACCGGACGCGGCGCCCGCTCCAGTCGCGCTCTGGCTGGGCCGGGCAACCTGGCGGCGCCCGGCCCAGCCGCTGGCCTAGCGACCGGCGGCGACCGAGATCGACTTGGAGTCGAGGAAGCCCTCGATACCTTCCTTACCCAGCTCGCGGCCGATGCCGGACGCCTTCACGCCGCCGAACGGCGCCGCCGGGTCCATGCTGTAGGCCTCGTTCACGCCGAAGGTGCCGCTGCGCACCCGCCGGGCGACACCCAGGCCGCGCTCGACGTCCGCCGTCCACACCGAGCCGGACAGGCCGTACTCGGTCGCGTCGGCGATCCTGATGGCCTCGGCCTCGTCGGTGTACGGGAGCACCGAGAGGACCGGGCCGAAGATCTCCTCCTGCGCGATCCGCATGGAGGGCTCGACGTCGGCGAACAGCGTCGGGCGGACGTACCAGCCGCGGTCGACCCCGGCCGGCAGGTCGGTGCCGCCGGTGACGAGCCGAGCACCCTCCTTCTGGCCGATCTCGATGTAGCCCCGGACCCGGTCCTGCTGGCGCTGGGCGACCAGCGGGCCGACCTCGGTGCTCGGGTCGGACGGGTCGCCGGTCGGCAGGCCCGCGACCATCGCGGCCAGCGCGTCCACGTACTCGGCGTAGCGCGACCGCGGAACCAGGACCCGGGTCTGCGCGACGCAGGCCTGGCCGCTGTTCATCAGGCCGGCGACCTGGACGCCCTTGGCCATCGCCGCCGGGTCGGCGTCGTCGAGCACCACGGCGGCGGACTTGCCGCCGAGCTCCAGGCCCACCCGCTTGAGGTTCGCGCCGCAGGCCGCCGCGACCTTGCGGCCGGCGGCCGTGGACCCGGTGAACGAGATCTTGTCGACGCCGGGGTGGGAGACCAGGTACTCGCCCACCTCGCGGCCGGCCGGCAGGATGCTGACCAGGCCGGCCGGCAGCTCGGCCCTGGTGAGCAGGTCCGCCAGCCAGTAGGCGTCCAGCGGCGTCTCCGGCGACGGCTTCAGCACCACCGAGCAGCCGGCGAGCAGCGCGGGGATCAGCTTGCCGATCGTCAGGTGCATCGGCATGTTCCACGGGACGATCGCGCCGACGACGCCGACGGGCTCCTTGCGCACCAGGATGTCCTGGCCGTAGAAGCCGGGCCGGCGCTCCTCCCACTCGAGGTTCTCGGCGATGCCCGCGAAGGCGTTCATCATGAACATCGGGATGGCGACGTGGCCGAGCTTGGCGAAGCTGATCGGGGCGCCCATCTCGGAGCTGATGATCTTCGCGAGCTCGCCGCGGCCCGGCTTGTAGAGCGCCGCGAGGCGGCGGACCGCGGCCACCCGCTCGGCGACCGGCAGCCGGGGCCAGGGACCCTCGTCGAACGCGGCGCGGGCCGCGGCCACCGCCTTGTCCACGTCCACGGTCGTCGGCTCGGCGACCCGGGCGATGACCTCCTCGGTGGCTGGCGAGACGACGTCGAAGGTGTCGGTGCCGCTCGGCGCGACCCACTCGCCACCGATGAACAGTCGATCCTGTACCTGCATGTGACCCTCCGGGGGCTTACCCGGCCGGGGCCGGGCGGAAGTGGTGTCAGACCTCGTCGATGAGGCCGGCGAGCACCGCGCGGTGCAGCGTGTTCGTGGCCAGGCGCATGTGGGCGGCGTCGACGAGCTGGCCGCCGCGGCCGATCGCCCCGACGCCGTCGCGCTCGGAGGCCCGGTACACCTCGATCGAGTCGCGGGCCTCGGCGATCTGCGCCTCGGTCGGGGCGAACACCTCGTTCGCGATCGGCACCTGCGACGGGTGGATCGCCCACTTGCCGTCGAAGCCGAGCAGGCTCGCGTGCGTCGCCGCCTGGCGGTAGCCGTCCGGGTTCAGGTAGGCGGGGTAGGGAGCGTCGATCGCGTCGATGCCGGCACCGCGGGCGGCGGCGAGCACCTGCACCCTGGCGAAGTGCCAGAAGTCGCCGGGGTATTCCCCGACCGGGTCGAAGTTGCCGTCCACCCGGGCGTGCAGCGAGGCGGACAGGTCCCCGGCGCCGAAGATGATCGCCTCCAGCCGCGGGCTCGCCTTGGCGATCTCGGGGGCGTTCGAGAGGCCCTCGGCCTCCTCGATGAGCACCTCGAGGCCGATCCGCTTGCGCAGGCCGAGCTTCGTCTCCAGCTGGGTGAGCAGCACGTCGACCCACCAGACGTCCCGGGCCGAGCGCGCCTTGGGCACGATCAGCACGTCCAGCGACTCCCGGGCGCCGGTGACGATCTCGATGATGTCGCCGTGGCACCAGGGGGTGTCCAGCCCGTTCACCCGGACGGCCCGGACGGTGTGCCCCCAGTCCTGCCCGGTGAGCGCGGCGACGGCGATGGCGCGGGCGGACTCCTTCACAGGGGGCGCGCAGGCGTCCTCGAGGTCGAGGAAGACCAGGTCGGCTCCGGACTTGCCGGCCTTCATGCACATCTTCTCGCTGCTGGCCGGGGTGGCCAGCTCCGAGCGGCGGGCACGCGGTTCGCGCACGGATCCTCCTGCTGTTCTGTGCGAGGCCGGCGCTCTGCCTGGCCGCGTTCGATCGGGCGAGGTTCTCATCCCCTGGCCCGGACGGCCGCCGGGCTGGGGTAGCGGTCGGACTGGGGAGCGGTCGGGCCGGATGGCCGGCGCGGTTACTTCCCGGCCAGCGCGGCGACGATGGGCGCGAACGTCCGCAGCTGGCCCTGCTGGACGCTGACATAGTTCACGCCGAAGGCCTCCCGGCGCTCGACAAGCCGCTCGATGATCTCGTCGAGGGTGCCGAGTAGCACGTTCGGATGCGCCGCGATGACCTCGGGGGTGGTCTGCGCCCAGCCCGCGATCCGCTCCGTGGCCTCGACGGTGTCCGTGGTGATCTCGGCGAACCATGGCGAGCCCTCGATGTCGAGCTGCTCCAGGCGGTCGCCCGCGGCCGCTCGTACGTACCCGACCCGGCGGGCGAGCTCCTCGGAGGGGGTCAGCCCGTCCTCGTTGATCGCGACGAACGGCGTGTTCGAGATGCTCACGATGTCGGCCTCGCGGGCGGCGAACGACAGGATGCGCTTCTTGCCGCCACCGACCATGATCGGGGGCCGCGGCTGCTGGACCGGCAACGGGAGGCCGCGGTAGCCGGAGACCTTGACGTGCTGGCCGTCCAGCTCGATCGGCTCGCCGGACCAGTGCGCCTTGGCCAGCGCTACGACCTCGACGAGCTTGTCGATGCGGCGCGGCGCGGGCAGGTAGGTCAGCCCCATCGCGTCGAACTCGATCTCGTTCCAGCCCGCGCCGATGCCGAACTCCATCCGGCCGTCGGAGAGCAGGTCGATCGTCGCCGCCTCCTTCACCAGTGCGGCGGGAACGTGGTAGTCGGCGCAGAAGACCCGGCAGCCCACCCGCAGCGTCGTGGTGACGGCCGCGGCCATCGCCATCGAGCTGATCGGGGCGAGGTGCTGCGGCGGCATGCTCGCAGCCCGGTTCGCCGGCCCTCCGCCCAGATAGTGGTCGGCCACGAACAGGGTCGAGTACCCGAGGTCCTCGGCCTCCTGGGCCAGGTCGCGCCACTCGGCGCCGGACTTGGCCTTGGTCCCCTGGACGGCAAAGCGGAACGGGCGGACCATTATCACCCTCCGAACATAACATGCTCGCTCACGCGAAAGACGACGTCCGATCCAGGGTAGCGCCGTTCTCAGATTTGTGGAATGATGGTTCTCGCAGGTCAGAGTGGCGGTTCTGGGGACGCGAATGGAGGAGTTACGGCATGCACGCGCTCGACGGCGTCAAGGTTCTCGATCTCGGCACGTTCATCGCCGGGCCCTTCTGCGCCACGGTGCTGGGGGAGTTCGGGGCTGAGGTAGTCAAGGTCGAGCGTCCCGGTGGCGGTGACCACCTGCGTCGCTTCGGCACCGACACTGAGTGTGGCGACACGCTGGTCTGGCTGTCCGAGGCGCGGAACAAGCGGTCGGTCACGATCAACTTCGCCGACCCGCGTGGCCTGGAGCTGGTCCGCGAGCTGATCGCCTGGGCCGACATCGTCATCGAGAACTTCCGTCCCGGGGTCATGGAGAAGTGGGGCCTCGGCCCGGAGGCGGTCCAGGAGATCAACCCGCGGGCGATCATGCTGCGGGTCTCCGCCTACGGCCAGAGCGGGCCGCTGCGTGACCTGCCGGGCTTCGCCCGGATCGCGCACGCGTTCTCGGGGCTGGCCTACCTCGCCGGCGAGCCGGACCGGGTACCGGTCACCCCCGGCTCCACCTCGCTGGCCGACTACATGACCGGGATGTACGGCGTCATCGGGGTGCTGATGGCGCTGCGGGCCCGGGACGCCACCGGCCGCGGCCAGGTCGTCGACATCGCGCTGTTCGAGACGATCTTCCGGGCGCTCGACGAGCTCGCCCCGGCCTACCAGAGGTACGGCTACGTCCGGGAGCGGATGGGCGCGGACACGGTCAACGTCGTCCCGCACAGCCACTACCGGACCGCCGACGACCAGTACGTCGCGATCGCCTGCTCCCACGACGACATGTTCCGCCGGCTCGCGCTCGCGATGGGTCGCCCCGAGCTGTCCGCGCCGGACCGGTTCGGGCCGAAGCAGAACCGGCTCGCGGCCCGCGACGAGGTCAACAAGATCGTGGCGGAGTGGGTCGGCTCGCTGACCTGCGACGAGGTCGTGACCCGCTGCCGCGCGCAGGACGTGCCGGCCGGCAAGGTCAACTCGATCGCCGACATCTTCGCCGACCCGCAGTACGCCCACCGCGGGACGATCACCACCCAGGAGTCCCGGATCGGCCCGCTCGCCGTGCCCGGGGTGGTGCCGACGCTGTCCGAGACGCCCGGCGAGATCCGCTGGCTGGGCCCCGAGCTCGGTGCGCACACCGACGGCGTCCTCGACGAGATCCTCGGCCGCTCGGTCGAGGAGATCACCCAGCTGCGCGCGGACGGCGTGGTCTAGCCACGCGGTCCGGGTGCGCCACCAGACCTGGCCACACCGACCCGGCCACACCTGACCCATCACCGCACATCGGCGCCGGACGGAACAGCTCCGGGCCGAGATCATCCCGAGGAGGGGGTGGAGAATGTCCAGCATCGACAAGCTGGCTACCGGCCGCGAGAAGTACACGCTGGATTACCCGGAGCTTGGCACCGGACCGGTCAGCTACGAGGACTCGATCTCCGAGGAGTTCTTCGAGGCCGAGCGTGAGGCCATCTTCAAGCGGACCTGGCTGAAGGTCGGCCGGATCGAGCAGCTGCCGCGCAACGGCACGTTCTTCACCCGCGAGCTCAAGGGCCTCGGCTCGATCGTGATCAGCCGCCACACCGACGGCAAGGTCTACGCGCTGCACAACATCTGCGCCCACCGCGGCAACAAGGTGGTCTGGCAGGAGCACCCGGCCGAGGAGTCCAAGGGCTCGGCCCGCCAGTTCCAGTGCAAGTACCACGGCTGGCGCTACGGGCTCGACGGCAAGTGCAGCTACGTCACCAAGCGGGACCAGTTCTTCGACTCGCTGCCCGACGACGAGCTGGGCATGCCGCAGCTGCAGTGCGAGGTCTTCGCCGGCTTCATCTTCGTGAACTTCTCCCCGGACGCCCCGCCGCTGCGCGAGTTCCTCGGCGAGAAGCTCGTCCGTGAGCTGGAGTGCTGGCCGTACGAGAAGTTCACGAACCACTGGTCGTTCCGGACCTACGTCAAGGGCAACTGGAAGATCGGCATCGACGCGCTGCTGGAGTGGTACCACCCGGCCTACGTGCACGGCCGTTTCCTCGACGTCGACGTGAACCAGGCCGAGAAGCTCGTCCCCCCGATGGACAGCTACCACTACGACCTGTTCGCGCCGCACATGCTGACCTCGGTGCCCGGCCCGCCGCCGCTGAAGAAGAAGCAGGGCTCCGTCGGCCCGCCCGAGCGCAACGAGGACTGGATCTACAAGCTGTTCCGCGCCGGCCTGTTCGGCCCGGACGACCTGCGCGAGGACCTCGGGTACCTCACGCCGGAGCGCAACCCGGGCGAGGTCCGGTACTGGAGCAACGACCAGTACTGGCTGTTCCCGAACCTGTCGATCCAGCTGTGGGGCCGCGGCTACGTCATCACCTACCAGTACATCCCGGACTCGGTGGGCGGCCACAACTACGAGGTCGACATCTACTTCCCCGAGCCGAAGACCGCCTCCGAGCGCCTCGCCCAGGAGGTCGTGGTCGACTCGACCATCGAGTTCGCCATGCAGGACACGAACACGGTCGAGGCGTCCTACTCGGCGCTGGCCAACCGGGCGCTGCAGCAGTTCCACCTGTCCGACATGGAGCTGATGATCCGCCAGTTCCACCACGTCGTCCGCCAGGCCGTCGCCGCCCACCAGGCCGGCAACGACAAGTAAGGGAGCCCGACATCATGACCACCACCACGGGCGCCCTGCTGCCTGAGAAGTTCAGCGTTCTCGACTCCTGGGTCGCCGACTGGTCGCTGGCCACCCGGACCGAGCGGTACGCCATGCGTCTGTCGAAGAACATCGACGAGCTGTCCGCGTTCTACGACGCGGTCGCGCCGCTGGCGGAAGAGGCGATCGAGTACCTCGACACCCTCGACATCAACGACCTGCCCGAGGACGCCACCCGGCTGCTGAACCTGCTCTACTCGTTCATCCTCGTCTCCTACCCGGTGAACATCTTCAAGCAGCCCCGCATCCCGGACTCGGGCGCGGCGTTCTTCAACAACGTCGTCGAGCCGGCCATCTAAGCGAGGCGCAGGTGAGTATTACCAAGACAAAGATCACGCCGACGACCGGCGTGGAGATCTCCGGTCTGTCCGGCTCCGCGCTGGTCGACCGGGCGGTCGCCGACGACACCCTGGCCGCCCTGGACGCGGGCGGCGTCGTGATCTTCCGGGAGGCGAACGTCGACGACGCCGAGCTGGTGGCGTTCAGCCGCCTGCTCGGCGAGGTGGTGCCGCCGAAGTACGGCAAGGTCAAGGGCCACCCGGAAGTCCAGGCGATCACTCGCGACGCGTCGAAGAGCAACATGGCGGCGTACCGCGAGGCGACGTTCTGGTGGCACTTCGACGGCTCGACGGACACCCTGCCGGACAAGTACACGCTGCTCACCGCGCGAGAGGTCTCCGGCGACGACGACGGCGACACCGAGTTCGCCAACACCTACGCGGCCTACGACTCGCTCACTGACGAGGAGAAGGCCGAGCTGGCGGGCCTGCGGGTGGTGCACAGCTTCGAGAACTCGCAGCGCAACGTCTACCCGAACCCGAGTCCTGAGGAGAAGGCGGTCTGGGACCGTATCCCGTCCCGCGAACATCCTCTCGTCTGGCATCGGCGCAGCGGCCGGCGGTCGCTGCTGCTCGGCGCCACCGCCGGCGAGGTCGTCGGGGTGGCCCCCGGGGAGGCCCGGCCGCTGCTGGATCGGCTGCTGGAACGAGCGACCGCGCCCGAGTTTGTGGTACGCCATAAGTGGCAGCGTGGCGACCTGGTCATCTGGGACAACACGGGCATGCTGCATCGGGCGATGCCCTACGGCGAAGGCTCCAGCCGGCTGATGCATCGCACCTCGATCGTCGGCGACGAAGCCATCGCCTGACAGCAGTCCGACGAGGTACGCCCCGTGGCGTGCACCCGGGCAGGTGCCCGTGACCCAGCCGACTCCGTCAGCCGGCCGTCTCACGGGCACCCACGCTGCTGCTGATCATTGGCGCATCTAGGACCCAGGAGGTTCGGAACAGTGACCGAACGACGAACGGCGCTCGTCACCGGCGGTGGCTCGGGAATCGGGCGTGCGTGCGCCCACCGGCTCGCCGCGGATGGCTTCGCGGTGGCTGTCCTGGATCTCAACTCCGACACGACCAAGCAGGTGGCCGAGGAGATCATCGAGGCCGGCCACGAGGCGATCGCCGTCGGCGGGGTCGACGTGTCCGACCGGGCCGCCGTGAACGCCGCGGTCGAGAGTGTCCGCACGCAGCTCGGACCGGTCCTGGCCCTGGTCAACAGCGCGGGCATCACCGGGTTCAGGGAGTTCCTGAAGATCAGTGACGCCTCCTGGGACAAGATTATCGCGGTGAACCTGTCCGGCCCGTTCTACCTGTCCCAGGCGGTTCTTCCCGACATGATCGCCGCGCACTGGGGCCGGATCGTGAACATCTCGTCCTCCTCGGCCCAGGGCGGCCAGCAGTACATGGCGCACTACGTGTCCTCCAAGGCCGGCCTGATCGGTATGACGAAGTCGCTCGCGCTGGAGTTCGGCGAGCACGGCGTCACCGTGAACACGATTCCGCCGGGCTTCGTCGACACGCCGATGATGCGTGAGTCCGAGCGTCGCGGCATGTTCGGCGGAAGCGTGGAGGACCACGAGAAGAAGACGCCGGTGCGCCGGGCCGGAAAGCCCGAGGACATCGCGGCGGCCACCTCGTTCCTGTGCCGTGACGAGGCCGGTTACATCACCGGCCAGGTCATCGGCGTCAACGGCGGCCGCAACACCTGAGCAGGGCGTCGTCCCGCGGATTCCTCAGGCCCGCCGCCGTACCGGCGCCGGCGGGAAGGGGATCCGCGGGGCGGCCGTCGGAAAAAGTCTTCGAACGCGGTAACGCGGGTGACGGAGGATGCGGTGGGACGGCTCGACGGCAAGGTGGCGATCGTGACCGGCGCCGGTTCGGGAATCGGCAAGGCGTCCGCGCTGCTCTTCGCGCGGGAAGGCGCCAGGGTCGTCTGCGCGGACCGGAACGGCTCGGAGAAGGCCACGGCCGCCGAGATAGGCGCCGACGCCGTCGCGGTTCAGGTGGACGTGGCCGTAGGCGAGCAGGTCGCGAACCTGGTCGACACCGCGGTCCGCACCTTCGGCAAGCTCGACGTGCTTTTCAACAACGCCGGGATCTCCGGTCCGTCCGGGCTCATCCACGAGCTCGACGAGGAGATCCTGGACCAGCTGCTCGCGGTGAACATCAAGGGCGTGTTCTTCGGCATCAAGTACGCCGTGCCCAGGATGCTGGAGAACGGCGGTGGGTCGATCATCAATACGGCCTCGAACGCCGGCATGGTCGGCTGGAAGGGCAAGGCCGGCTACTCGGCGGCCAAGGGTGGCGTCGTGCTGCTGACGAAGTCGGCCGCGCTCGACTACGCGAAGTCCGGCATCCGGGTGAACGCGATCTGCCCCGGCATGACCTGGACGGGAATGGCCGAAGCGCAGGCGCCCGCGCCGCCGCAGGACATCAAGGTGCCGAACCCGATGGCCCGCTTCGGGCGGCCCAGCGAGCTCGCCGCGGCCGCACTGTTCCTCGCCAGCGACGAGTCCTCCTACATGACCGGCGTGGCGATGCCCGTAGACGGCGGCTACGTCGCCCGCTGAGATCGCAACGTCGACGGCCGGAGCCGGCGCGCCTCCCGCGGGAAGCGCGCCGACCCCGGCCAGTTGTCGTTCGGGTCAGGAGCGGCGGATCAGGTAGCCGCGGAGACCGTCTTGCCCGGGACGATGTCGCCGCAGACCGGGATGGCGTTCGGCACCGGCTTGAAGGTGCTGCCCTCCAGCTTCGCGATCCACTGGCAGTTGTCCGCACCGGCCACGATGTTCTCGCGGTCGTTGATGTCCAGCTTGTGGCTGCCGTAGAGACCAAGGGCAGTGAAGTCGTGGATACCGGACAGGGCCGTCAGCAGCGAGGCCGACGTCGGGTTCGCGCCGGCGGCCTTGAGCCCCTGGACGAGCAGGCCGACCGAGACGTACCCGTTGTACATGCCGTAGGCGGGGGTGCCGTTGACGCCCGCGCTCTTCAGGTCGGCCGCGAACGACTTGGTCGCCGGCGTCCCCATCTCCATCAACTCGTAGCCGGAGAGGAAGTAGACGTTCTGGGCCGCGGCGAGCGCGCCCGGACCGGCCTGGAGCAGGTCGCCGCCGTAGCCGGTGGGCAGCAGCGCGGCCTTCAGGTTCACGCCCTGGTCACGCAGGCCCTTGATGATTCCGAACGCGGTGTCCGGGTCCATCTGCATGACGATTCCGTCGACCTTGGCGTTCTTCATCGCGAGCACGATCGGCGCGACGTCGGAGCCGAGGGTGACCTTCGCGTTCAGGTAGCCGACCTTGATCCCGGCGGCCTCCGCCGAGGCCGCGGCGGCCGCGCCGGACTCCGAGGCGATCGGGAGCGAGTAGGCGGCGACGCCGAGGCTGGTGACGCCCTCCATCTTGAAGAACTTGCCCATGGTCGTCGCGACCTTGGTGGTCTGGAGCGCGCCGAAGATCGAGTACATGTTCTTCGACGTGATCCACTCGGGGCCGTCCTCGGCGGCGCCGATAACCGGCACGTTGTGCGCGGTCAGGTAGGGCGCGGCCGCGAACAAAAGAGACGAGTTGGCGAGGACCGCGAAGACGTGGTCCTGCGTGACGAACTTCTGCGCGACCGCAAGCGCGGTCGCCGGGTTCGTGGCGGTGTCACCGACGATGTACTTGATCGTGTACCCGTTGCGGGACGCGTAGTACGTCCCGGCCTTGACGCCTTCGACAACAGACTTGTTGCCGGAGGCCGCGGCGCCGGTCATGTCGGCGATGACGCCGACAGTGATGGTCTTGTTCGTGGCCGCACCGGTCGCGCCGGCGGTGGAACCGCCCGAGCCCGACGAGCCACAGCCTGCCGCTAAGAGCACCGTCGCGACGGCCGCCGCGGCGGCGAGGACAGTCCTGGGCTTACGGATCACTGCTTCCCCTCATTCTGTTGCTGGTTGGCGAAGGAACCTGGTTGGTGTGGCGGCCGGACGGTCACCCCGCCGGCGCCCCCGGGCGAGCGGCCGTCGGCTCCGGGGGCATGGAGGCGAACGTTACACCGGTTGTGAACACCATTCTCCTGGAGACGCACGAAGATTCTCCAATTAGGGGAGCGGTATTGGCTCCAATCGGTGATGCGCGTCACCGCGTCACGGTCCGAGCCCGGCCGGGCCGTCGGCGTGACCCGGCCTGCGGCCGGCCACTAGCGCGATCCAGCCGCTGGCCGTTCCCGCAGCGCGGCTCGCTGGATCTTCCCGGTCGCGGTCTTCGGCAACGCCGGAATGATGACGACACTGCGCGGGCGCTTGTACGCGGCGAGGCGTTCCCTGGCGAAGTCGACGAGCTCCTGCTCGCTGGCCGCCGCGCCGTCGCGTAGCGAGACGTAGGCGGCGACCGCCTCCCCCCGGTACTCGTCCGGCACCCCGACCACCGCCGCCTCGAAGACCGCCGGGTGCTCGTAGAGGACGTCCTCCACCTCGCGCGGCCAGACCTTGAAGCCCGAGGTGTTGATCTGGTCCTTGATCCGGTCGACGAGGTAGATCCAGCCGTCCGCGTCCATCACGGCGACGTCGCCGGTGTGCAGCCGGCCGCCGGGCAGCGCGTGCGCCGTCGCCTCGGGATTGCGCCAGTACCCGGGGATCACCTGCGGCGCGGTGAAGACCAGCTCGCCCTCGGTGCCGGGCGGCAGCGGGGTGCCCTCGGCGTCGATGATCTCGACGTCGACGTTCTGCATCGGGACGCCGATCGAGAGGGTGCCGCTCGGCTGGTGCACGGGAGCGGCGGCGCCTGGCGGCACGGCGATCCCGCCGCCCGTCGTCTCGGTCATCCCCCAGATGTTGTGCAGGTAGGGGCCGAAGCGGGCGCGGAAGGCGTCGATCGTCGACGGCGGGATGGGCGCGCCGCCGGAGTAGAGCCGCCTGATCGTCGTGAAGTACTCGGGGCCGGCCGCCGGGACCCGGAAGAACGCGTTGAAGGCGGTGATCGAGCCGATCGTCGTCGTCACTTCGTGCTCGCGGAACGCGTCGAGGACGACGGCGGGATCGAAACGGCCGCTCATGCTGAGCGTCGCGTCGTTCAGCAGCGCGATGCCGGCGTTGAGCGAGAGCCCGGTGATGTGGAACAGCGGCGCGATGGCGAAGGAGACGTCGCCGGGTTCGAGCTCCAGCCAGCCGGCGTAGTTCTGCACCGAGTGCAGGAAGTTGCGGTGGGTGTTCAGCGCGCCCTTGGGCGGGCCGGTGGTCCCGGAGGTGTAGGTGATGAACGCGGTGTCGTCGAGGTCGACGTCGACGGGCCGCGGGCGCTGGCCCGCGCGGGCGACCAGGATGGCGCCGAGATCGCCGTCGGGTGACGGCTCCGGTTCACCGGGCCCGGTGAAGACGCGTGGGTCGTCGCGGGTCTGGAAGTCGCGCGACGAGGCGGACAGCAGCCAGCCGACGGCGGTGCCGGCGAGCGACGCGCGGGTCTCCAGGTCGGTGCCCCGGGCGACGATCACCCCGCGGGTGCCCGAGTCCTCGATCAGACGCCGTAACTCCGGCCCCTGGTACATCGGGTTGAGCGGGACGGCCGTGGCGCCGGCCTTCCAGATCGCCAGCAGGCTGATCGGGTAGTACGGCACGTTCTGTAAGTAGATGCCGACCCGGTCGCCCCGCTCGACGCCCCGCGCCTGTAACTCGGCGGCCATGGCGTCCGCGTGCGCGTCGAGTTCGGCCGCGCTGAGCGAGCCGTCGAAGTACCGCACCGCCGGACGGGCGGGGTTGGCGGTGACCCGGGCCTGCCACGCCTCGACGACCGACGCGTGGGCGATCTTCGGCGTGGGATCGATCCCCGCGGGGTAGCGGGCCAGCCACGGCTGCGAGGCATCGGTCGGCATGATCGTCCCTCGGTGAGCGGGGCCGGGTTCGCACGTCCCAGACCGGGTTGACGGGTTGCGCGGACATTACTAGTTTTTTCGCAGCTATTGAATAGCCTGTTGCAGATAGTGCACTCTGGCTGGGAGACGCCTTGTCTGTCCGGCAGACAGAGCACCCGCCACCCGAGGAGCCGCGGTGTCCACGCAGGTCGGCACGACAGAGCCCCGCTCCTTGCCACCCGATGAGGCGATCGACGTCGCCGTCGTCGGCGCGGGCCCGACCGGGTTGATGATCGCCAACCTGCTCGGCCTGCACGGGCTGCGTGTCCGGGTCATCGAGGCCGGGCCCGCGCTGATCGACTTCCCGCGCGGCGTCGGCATGGACGACGAGACGCTGCGGACGTTCCAGACCGCCGGCCTGGTCGAGCGCGTGCTGCCGCACACCATCCCGCACCAGTTGCTGGTCTTCGTCGACGCCAAGCAGCGCGACCTGGCCCGGCTCGCGCCCCCGCAGGCGGACTTCGGCTGGCCGCGGCGCAACGGCTTCGTCCAGCCGCTGGCCGACCGGGTGCTGCTCGACGGGCTGGCCCGCTTCGACGACGTCGAGATCCAGTTCTCCTCCCGGGTCACCGACGTCGCGCAGGACGCGGACGGGGTGAGCCTGACGATCGAGACCCCGGACGGCGAGCAGACGCTGCGGGCGGCCTTCGCCGTAGGCGCGGACGGCGGGAGCAGCGCGACCCGCAAGGCGCTCGGCCTGGGCTTCGAGGGCACGTCGTCGGCCGCGAACTGGTTCGTCATCGACGTGCGCAACGACCCGCTCGGCCGGCCCGGCGCCTACGTCTGCTGCGACCCGCGGCGCCCGTACGTCTCGATCAGCATCCCGCACGGCATCCGGCGCTTCGAGTTCATGCTCAAGGCCGGCGAGACCGAGGCCGACGCGATGACCGACGAGTTCCTCGCCAGGCTGCTGGAGCCGATCGTCCCGGCCAGCGCGAAGGTCGACATCATCCGCCGGCGCGTCTACACCCACCACTCCCGGCTGGCCGAGCACTTCCGCTCGGGCCGGGTCTTCCTCATCGGCGACGCGGCGCACCTGATGCCCGTGTGGCAGGGGCAGGGCTACAACAGCGGCATCCGGGACGCGCTGAACCTGTCCTGGAAGATCGCGATGGTGCACCGGGGCCTGGCCGCGGACCATGTCCTCGACACGTACGAGTCCGAGCGGCACGACCACGCGAAGGCGATGATCGACCTTTCGACCCGGGTGGGGAAGGCGGTCTCCGTCACCAACCGGTTCGGCGCGCTCGCGCGTGACCTCTTCTTCCGGTCGCTCTCGGCGATCCCGAAGGCGAAGACCTACATCGTGACGATGAAGTTCAAGCCGATGCCGACGATGCGCGAGGGCGCGCTGACCAGGGTCGGGTCGGTGAGCGAGCCGAGCCCGGTCGGGCGCCTGTTCATCCAGCCGACCGTGAGCACCCGCGCCGTACCCTCGACCAAGCTCGACGACGCGCTCGGCCCGTGGTTCGCGCTCATCGCCTGGAACAACGACCCGCGCCAGATCCTGGACGACGACGCGCGGCGGCGGCTGGCCCGCAGCGGGGTCCGCGTGGTGGAGGCGCGCCCCGCGACGCAGCTGCACTGGAACGCCCCGGCGGCCGACGGCACGACTTTGGACGGCACCGCCCCCGACGACTCGGTGCTGGTGGTCGGCGACCTGGACGGCTCACTCAAGCGCTGGTTCGACGCGCACCCCGAGTCCGTGCTGCTGGTCCGCCCGGACCGCATCGTGGGTGGCGCGAGCCCGGCCCACGCCGCGTCCGAGATGGTCCGGGCCTTCGACGCCGCGGTCGGGGCTCCCGACCCGCGGCCCGCCACCGTTGGAGGGAACGCTGTGGCTGGGAACGCTGTGGGAGGGAACGCATGACGCTCTGGACCGACCTCGCCGGGCTGGACTACACGGTGCGCCATGTCGACGTGGGGCCGTGGTCGACCCGGGTGCTGGAGCACGGCGCCGGAACGCCGTTCATCCTCATGCACGGCACCGGCGGCCACCTGGAGGCGTTCACCCGCAACCTGCGCGCGCTCGGCGCCCACTACCGGCTGATCGCCTACGACTACCCGGGGCACGGGTGGACGACGACCACCACCCGCGACCTGGAGATCGACGACTACAGCGAGCACCTCGTCGGGCTGATGGACACCCTCGGCATCGAGAAGGCGCACCTGTCCGGGGAGTCGCTCGGCGGCTGGGTCGCGGTGAAGTTCGCCGCCCGGTACCCGGAGCGCGTCGACCGGCTCGTCCTGAACACCCCGGGCGGGACGATGGCGACGCCCGAGGTGATGGAGCGCATCCGCTCGCTGAGCCAGGCGGCCGCCGACGACCCGAGCGAGGAGCGCATCCGCACCCGCCTGGAATGGCTGATGGCCGACTCGAGCTCCGTAACCGACGAGCTCGTCGCGATCCGGCGCGGTGTGTACAGCCGGCCTGGGTTCGCCGCGTCGATGCGTCACATCCTCTGCCTGCAGGACCCGGAGGTCCGCCGCCGCAACCTGGTGACCGACGAGGAGCTGGCCGCGATTACCGCGCCGACGCTGGTGATCTGGACCAGCGACGACCCGTCCGGCCCGGCGAAGGCCGGTCTGGACATGGCCGAGCGCATCCCGGCCGGGGAGTTCCGGCTGATCAAGGAGGCCGGCCACTGGCCCCAGTGGGAGCAACAGGAGGAGTTCGACGGTATCGCGCTGGAGTTCCTCGGGAGGGGCGCATGACCGCCGGTACCGAACCCGTCGACGCGGCCATCGACGCGGCCGTCGAACGACTGGAGCTCGCGGCCGCCAGCGGCATCGCCTGCGCGCCGCTCGTCGACCTGCTCGTCGACGGTGACATCGACACCGCCTACCAGGTGCAGCGCCAGCTGACCGAGCGCCGGATCGCCGCCGGGGCCCGCATCGTGGGTCGCAAGATCGGCCTCACCTCGGCCGCGGTGCAGCGCCAGATCGGCGTCGACCGGCCCGACTTCGGCGTGCTGTTCGACGACATGAGCTACGCCGACGGGGAGCTGATCCCGGTCGGCCGGCTGCTGCAGCCCAAGGCCGAGGCCGAGGTCGCGTTCCTGCTCGCCAGCGACATCGACGACGCCTCCGACCCGGCGGTCGTGCGCGCCGCGGTGGCGCTGGCGTTCCCGGCGCTGGAGATCGTGGACAGCCGGATCGCCGACTGGAAGATCGGCATCACCGACACCGTCGCCGACAACGCCTCGTCCGGCGTCTTCGTCGTCGGCGCGACCGGCACTCCGCTGGCCGAGGTGGAGCCGATCGACGTGACGATGTCGATGCGCCGGGCCGGAGCCGACGGTGGCAGCGAGGTCGTCTCGACCGGCACCGGCGCCGACTGCCTGGGTGATCCGCTCAACGCGCTGGCCTGGCTGGCCGCGACCCTGATCGAGGTCGGGACGCCGCTGCGGGCCGGCGACCTGGTGCTCTCCGGCGCGCTCGGGCCCATGGTCGCGGTGGCGCCAGGCGACGTCTTCGAAGCCGACATCGCGCCGCTCGGCACGGTCACGGCACGGTTCTCCGGAAAGGACTAGCAGGGATGACGGAGAAGAAAACCGGGGTCGCGATCGTCGGCTCCGGCAACATCGGCACCGACCTCATGATCAAGATCCTGCGTGGCGACACCAACCTCCGGGTGGTCGCGATGGTGGGCATCGACCCGAGCTCCGACGGCCTCGCCCGCGCCCAGCGCCTCGGCGTGGCCACGACGGCCGAGGGCGTGGCCGGGCTGATCAAGATGCCCGAGTTCGGCGAGGTGGAGATCGTCCTGGACGCCACCAGCGCCGGCGCGCACCTCGCGAACGCCAAGCTGCTGGAGCCCTACAACCTGCGGCTGGTCGACCTGACCCCCGCGTCGATCGGCCCGTACGTGATCCCCGCGGTGAACTTCGAGGAGCACCTCGACGCGCCGAACATCAACATGGTCACCTGCGGGGGCCAGGCCACGATCCCGATCGTCGCCGCGGTGTCCCGGGTGACCGAGGTGCCCTACGCCGAGATCGTCGCGTCCGTCGCGTCGAAGTCGGCCGGCCCGGGCACCCGGGCCAACATCGACGAGTTCACCGAGACCACCGCGCTGGCCATCGAGAAGGTCGGCAACGCGAGCCGGGGCAAGGCGATCATCATCCTGAACCCGGCCGAGCCGCCGCTGATCATGCGGGACACCGTGCTGTGCCTGATCGGCGGCGCCGCGGGGGAGGGCGCCCTTCGTGACGAGGTCCGGGCGTCGATCGAGGCGATGGTGGCCGACGTGGCGACCTACGTCCCGGGCTACCGGCTGGTGCAGAAGGTCCAGTTCACGCCGGTCGACCCGGCCGAGGTGGCGACCCTGCTGCCCGCGGGCGCCGGCCCGGTCGACACCAAGGTCTCCGTCTTCCTGGAGGTCGAGGGCGCGGCCCACTACCTGCCCGCCTACGCGGGGAACCTCGACATCATGACGTCGGCCGCTATGCGGGTGGCGGAGCGGATCGCACAGCGCGCGAAGGCGGTGGCCTGATGACCGAAGCCCCGACGACCGGAGCCCCGGCAGGTTCGGAGGCCTCCGGCACCGCTCCGAGGCCCTACATCCAGGACGTGACGCTGCGCGATGGCATGCACGCGATTCGCCATCGCATCACGCCGGAGCTGGTCGGGCGCATCGTCGAGAACCTGGAGGCGGCCGGCGTCGGCGCGATCGAGATCGCCCACGGTGACGGCCTCGGTGGATCGAGCCTCAACTACGGCCCCGGCAGCAACACCGACTGGGAGTGGATCGAGGCGGCCGCCGCCCACGCGAAGAGCGCGGTGCTCACCACGCTGCTGCTGCCCGGCGTCGGCACGATCCACGACCTGCGCCGTGCCTACGAGATGGGCATCCGCTCGGTCCGGATCGCGACGCACTGCACCGAGGCCGACGTCGCCGCGCAGCACATCGCCGAGGCCCGCAACCTCGGCATGGACGTCTCCGGCTTCCTGATGATGGCGCACATGATCAGCGCCAAGGAGCTGTCCGAGCAGGCGCTGCTGATGGAGTCCTACGGCGCGCACTGCGTCTACATCACCGACTCCAGCGGTCGGCTCACCGTCGACGAGGTCCGCCAGCGGGTCCGTACCTACCGTGAGGTGCTGAAGCCGGAGACGCAGGTCGGCATCCACGCGCACGAGAACCTCTCGCTGGCGGTCGCCAACTCGGTGGCCGCTGTCGAGGAGGGCGCCTTCCGGGTCGACGCCTCGCTGACCGGCCTCGGCGCCGGGGCGGGCAACGCCCCGATCGAGGCGCTCATCGCGGTCGCGAACATCCTCGGCTGGGAGACCGGCTGTGACCTGTTCGCGCTGCAGGACGCGGCCGAGGACATCGTGCGCCCGCTGCAGGACCGGCCGGTGCGGGTCGACCGGGAGACGCTGACGATCGGCTACGCCGGGGTCTACGGCAGCTTCCTGCGCCATGCCGAGATCGCGGCGGCGACCTACGGGGTGGACGCGCGGCAGATCCTGCTGGAGGCCGGCCGGCGCAAGCTCGTCGGCGGCCAGGAGGACATGCTCACCGACATCGCGCTGACGCTGCAGGCCCAGGCGTCCTGAGCCGCGTGGTGATCATCGCCGCCGCGGCGGTCCGGGAGTCGTCTCTATGCTGAGCGGTGTGCCGGAGTTGAGCGCGGGCGAACCGAGCAAGGTGCGCGACGGGAACCAGACGTTCGCCCGGGGGCTGCGCGTCATGCTCGCGATCGCCGACTCGAAGCGGGGGATGACCGTCCAGCAGGTCAGCGACCTGCTGGACGTCCACCGCTCGATCGCGTACCGGATGCTGCAGACGCTGGTCGACTTCGACCTGGCCGCGCGCAGCAGCGAGGGGACGTACATCCCTGGCGCCCGGCTCGCGACCCTGGCCGAGGCGTTCCTGCCAACGCTGCGTGACGTGACGGGCCCGGTCATGCGCTCGCTCGCGGACCGGCTGCAGTCGACGATCATGCTGTTCGTCGGCCAGGGCCCGGACGCGGTGGCGATCGCGATGGCGGAGCCGACGACGGCGTCGCACCACCTGGCGTTCCGGCTCGGCATGCGCACGCCGCTGACCCGGGGCGCCGCCGGTTACGCGATCCTCGCCGCCGGTCCGCCGCTGCCCGGCGAGCCGGAGCCGGTCGCGACGGCGCGGGAACGGGGCTTCGCCCGCAGCCACGCGGAGATCGAGTCCGGCCAGTTCGCGGTCGCGGCGTGGATCCCGCTGACCGGCACCGCGACGCGCGCCTGCCTGAACCTCATCACCTACCGCGAGGACGTCGCGGCCGCCGCCGGGCCCGAGATGCGCCGCGCCGCGGACCAGGTCGCGCGGGTGCTGCGCCGCCAGTCCTAGCGGGCCCGCCGCGGCAGTGCCGCGGCGCGGGTGACGTGCTCCGACCATGCCCTCGTCGGACCTGGCCGGGTGCCCGCCAGGAGTGCGACGGCGAGGTCTTGCCTCGATCTGACCACCGAAGGTAATCTCCGTTTGCTGCACTATCAGAACAGTCGAGTGCATTATCTGCACACTATGCACTCTGCACACCCATGCACGCTGATAGCTGCGCAGTCTCGTGGCAGTGAGGGCTCGCTATGCACAACAGCTACGACGTCTTAGTCCTCGGCTCGGGCGCCGCCGGACTGACCGCCGCGCTGTCGGCGGCGGTCGAAGGCGCTCGGGTCGCTCTCTTCGAGAAGGCCGACCTGCTGGGCGGCACGACCGCGCTGTCCGGCGGCACCGTCTGGATCCCCAACAACCAGCCCGCGCGGGACGCGGGTGTCGAGGACTCGCGCGCCCGTGGCCTGGAGTACCTGGCGAGCCTCTCCTACGGGATGATCCTTCCGGAGCTCGCCGAGGCGCTGGTCGACGGCGGCCCCGAGTACGTCGACTTCATCCACGCGCACACCGACCTGCGCTTCCAGCTCGTCGAGGGCTACCCGGACTACCACCCCGAACGGCCCGGCGGCCTGCCGCGCGGCGGGCGCTCGATCGAGGTCGGCCTCGTCGGCCTGGCCGAGCTCGGCGAGTGGGCGGACCGGATCGCCGGTCTCCCGAACCGGCTGCTCATCCGGGAGACGCCACTCGGCGGCGGGACCGGCGTGCTCCCGGCGGACGTGCTCGCCGACCGCACGCGGGCCGGCTCCGAAGGACTCGGCCGTGGCCTCGTCGCCGGGCTGCTCAAGGCCTGCCTGCGCGCCGGCGTCGAGATCTCCACCAACGCCCGGGGCCTGCGGCTGCTGACCGAGGACGGCACCGTCACCGGGGTCGAGATCGAGACTTCCGCCGGGGTCACCGCGATGCCGGCCGGCGCGGTCGTGCTGGCCACCGGTGGCTTCGAGTACGACGCGGCCCTCGTGCGCGACTTCCTGCGCGGCCCGCTGACCAGGCCGCTCGGCGCGCCGAGCAACACCGGCGACGGCCTGCGGATGGCGATGCGCGTCGGCGCCCAGCTGGGCAACATGCGCGAGGCGTGGTGGGCGCCGGCGGTGAGCTTCCCGGGCGTGCGCCGCGACGGCGGGGAGAACGGCCTGCTGGCCTCGCGTGACCGCGCGCTGCCCGGGTCGGTCATGGTCAACGGGTACGGGCGCCGCTTCGCGAACGAGGCCGCGAACTACAACGCCTTCGGCGGCGCCTTCCACCAGCTGGACGCGTCCCGTTTCGAGTACCCGAACCTGCCCAGCTTTCTGATCTTCGACCAGGCGGTGGTCGACCGGTTCGGGGTGCTGGGCGGTGGCCCGGGCACCCCGGCGCCGGACTGGGTGACCCGCGCGGACACCCTCGGTGAACTGGCGGTGGCCCTCGGCCTTCCCGGCGAGCAGGTCGAGGCCACCGTCGCTGCCTTCAACGAGCACGCCAGGGCCGGGTCCGACCCCGACTTCGGCCGTGGGGAGAGCGCCTTCGACCGGTTCCCCGGTGGCCGGATGCTCGACCCGGACTCGCCCGCCTCGACGCTCGGCCCGGTCGAGACGGCGCCCTTCTACGGGGTACGCGTCGAGTCGTCGCTGCTCGGGACGAAGGGCGGCCCACGGACCGATCGGACGGGACGCGTCCTGGACGTCGACGGGGACGTGATCCCCGGGCTTTACGCCGCCGGCAACGTCATGGCCAGCCCCACCGGCATGGTCTACGGCGGTGCCGGGGCGACCCTCGCGGTCGCCGGAGTGTGGGGGATGAGCGCCGGGCGCGCCGCCGTGCGCGACCGCGCTGTTGTTTCAGGTGTCGCTACCGACTCTGTCGGCGACAGGTGACCCAGGCCGCTCTTGCCCTACGTGTGACAGGGAGACGATGGATGACACAGACGGTTGACCACGCGTCGCGGGAGCTCACCGCTCGGGAAGCGGAGCCGATTTTCGCCAGTTGGGTCACTGGCCTGGCGGCGGCCGTGCGGAGCGGCTCGGAGACCGCGCTCGCTGAGCTCTTCACCGAGGAGGCGTCGTGGCGTGACTTCATGGCCTTCCTCTGGGACTTCCACCACACGGTGGGGCGTGACGAGACGGTCCCGCGTCTCCTGGAGCTCGCGAAGACGTGGCAGGCCGCCGACTTCGCGGTGAGCCAGGAGCAGGCGCCCGTGGTGACCGACGGTGCGATCAACGCCTTCTTCGACTTCACCACCAAGGACCGCCACGACCGCGGCTACGTGATGCTCGTCGCGGACGGCGAGGGTTACCGGGCCCAGATCCTGCAGACCCAGGTCATCGGCCTGCAGGACCACCCGGAGCTGATCCGCCACCGCCGCAGGGAGGGGAAGGTCTACGGCGTCGTGCCGGGCCGGACCCGCTGGACCGACGACCGGGAGAAGGAAGCCTCCTTCGCCGACGCCGACCCGACGGTGCTGGTTCTCGGCGCCGGCCACAACGGCCTGTCGATCGCCGCGCGCCTCGGCGCACTGGACGTCTCGACGCTGGTCATCGACAAGGAGGCCCGGGTCGGCGACCAGTGGCGCAAGCGCTACGCGTCGCTCGCGCTGCACAGCACGGTGTTCGGCGACCATCTGCCGTACATGCCGTTGCCGCCGAACTGGCCGGCGCACACGCCGAAGGACAAGTTCGCGGACTGGCTCGAGTCGTACGCGAAGCTGATGGACATCAACATCTGGCACTCGACGACGTTCCTCAGCGGTCACTACGACGACGAGACGCAGCGCTGGACGATCCAGATCCGGCGCGAGGACGGCGCGATCCAGGAGCTGCACCCGCGCCACTTCGTGGTGGCCGGCGGCATGTTCGGCGCGCCGAAGATCCCGCCGATCAAGGGGCTCGACTCCTACGAGGGCATCTGGTCGCACTCCGACGAGTTCCAGAACGGCGCCGACTTCGCCGGCAAGAAGACCCTGGTCATCGGGGCCGGCGTCAGCGGGCACGAGCTCGCCCATGACCTCTTCGAGCACGGTGCCGACGTCACGCTGCTGCAGCGCAGCGCGACCTACGTCGTCACCTACGAGTCGTACCACCGGTTCTGGTCGACGCTGTTCACCGAGTACATGCCGTACACCCCGGACTTCGCCGACCAGATGACCTATTCGCTGCCCAACCAGCGGGTGGACGAGCTGAACAAGCGACTGGTCAAGGAGGCGGCCGCGGCCGACCGCCCGCTGCTCGACCAGCTGGAGGCGCAGGGCTTCAAGCTGGAGTGGGGCCCCGACGGCACCGGCATCATCGGCGCGCACATGTCCGGCCGGGACGCCTACCAGATCAACATCGGCGCCTCAGAGCTGATCGCCGACGGCCGGGTCCACCTCAAGCAGGGCGTCGAGGTGGCCGAGATCCAGGGCAAGAAGGTCATCTACACCGACGGCACGACCCTCGACGACGTCGAGCTCATCGTCTTCGCGACCGGCTACCACCAGTTCTGGGGGCACCTGCAGCCCGTGCTGGGCAAGGCCGCCGAGAAGATCGACAAGGCCTACGGCCGGGCCGCCGACGGCGAGTACGCCAACACCTGGCGCCGCTCCGCCCAGCCCGGGCTCTGGTTCGGCACCGGCTTCATCCGGATGGCTCGCTTCTACACCCGGTTCATGGCCCTGCTCATCAAGGCCATCGAGGAGGGCATCGAGCCGGTCGACCCGGAGAAGCCGACCGCTGGCTGACCGAGACCGGCTGATCGGGACCAGGCCCGGGCTCGCGCCGCCGTCCCCGCGGCGCGGGCCCGTGGCCACCCTTCGTGGTCGGTCCGGCTCGTGGCTTACCTGTCGCGAGGCCAGTCCGGCTCTGGAATCGAGCGAGGATGCGCGGTGTCTGAAAACGACGCAAGAGGCTCACAAGGTCCCGCCATCGACGTGAATGCGCGGGTGGAGCCGGGAACGTTGGCGATCCTCGACAGCCTGGCCCGCTGGGACCTGACCTCGATCGACACGATCCGCGCCTCCTACGCCAAGGTGGCCGCGCCGCTGACGCCGCCGAACCCGCTGGTGACCAGGACCGACGAGACGATCGCCGGCCTCGACGGCCGGCCGGACGTCCGCGTCCGGTGGTACCGGCCCGCCGACGCCGACCCCGGCGTGCCGTTGCCCTGCCTGCTCTGGCTGCACGGCGGTGCCTACATCATGGGCAACCTAGAGGAGAACGATCACCGCTTCGACCTGATGGTCATCGAGCTCGGCTGCGCGGTCGTGTCGGTCGACTGGCGGCTCGCGCCCGAGCATCCGTACCCGGAGGGGCTGGACGACGCCGACACGGTCTGGCGCCGGCTGGTCGACGACCCGGCGGCCTTCGGCGTCGACCCCGCGCGCCTGGTCCTCGGCGGCGCCAGCGCCGGCGCCGGCCTCGCCGCCGCGCTCTGCCTGCGGCTGCGCGACACCGGCCGCGCGCAGCCGATTCTGCAGCTGCTCGTCTACCCCATGTTCGACGACCGCGAGGTGACGCCGTCGATCCGCGCGATCGAGGATCCGGGCCACTGGGGCCTGTGGCATCTGCGCGCCAACCGGCTCTGCTGGGAGGCCTACCTCGGCGGCCTGGCGGGAGATGACGTCCCGGCGACCGCGGCCCCGGCCCGCGCGACCGACCTGTCCGGCCTCGCGCCGGCCTACCTGGGCATCGGCGACGTCGACGCCTTCCTCGACGAGAACCTCGCCTACGCCGCCCGCCTTTCCCGCGACGGCGTCCCCGTCGAGCTGCACGTCTACCCCGGGGTCATTCACGGCGGTTTCGTCGCGGTCCCGCGCACCCCCCGCACCGCCCAGCTCCTGCGCGACGTGTACGCGGCTCTGGCCACCGCCTTCGCCCCGGGCCCGGCCTGACCTGCCGCCGGCTCCCGGCCCCGGCCGCCGCCCCCCGGCCATGATCGCTGTTTCGGCCCTCGGGTGGTCGTAAACGCGCCCCTGAACACAACCACGCGAGGGCCAAGACGGCGATCATCATCCGGTGCGCACGCTGTTCCGTGGGGCGCCGCGTCGAGTTGTGACCGGTGGCCTCATGGCCGAGTCATTCGACCTCGCGCAGGAGACGTTCCACGCTGGTCAACCGGATGGTCAGGTCCGCGAGCTGCTTGCCGATGTCCGTCAGTTTCTCCGAGGTCTGGTACTGGGCGTCGGTCGCGTCGTTGGCGAGGGTGCGGTAGCTGGATTCCTTGCTGAGGGCGACCTTGGCGCGGGACCGAGCCACCAGGAACCAGGCCAGCAGCCCGACGAACAACAGCGAGATAATCATCGAGCCGAACGTCCACACCATTCCGTCGATCGACCAGGAATGTGCGTCCGAGGCGGCGTCCGCCCACGTCGTGTTCACGTCAGTCTCCGTTCTCGCGTGATTCGGCGGAGCGCCGTTCAGACGCTCCGTCCGCGTCGGTGGTCAGGGTCGCGGCGGCCGCCGCGAGAATCTCGGGCGTGACGGTCAGCGCGAAGGGCGCGACCTCGTAGAACTTCATGGCCTTGCCGTCGTCGGACACCTCGATGTGTGGCGAGACGAGGCCGACGGCCTCCAGCCGGCGCAGATGGACCTGCAGGAGGGGACGGCTCATCCCCAGGTCCCGGGCGAGCTGGCTGACATAGGCGCGCCCACCGACCAGCGCCGCGATCGTCCGGAGGCGGTGGGGGTTGGCAAGTGCCGCGAAGACCCGAACCAGCTCGTCTCCGGTGATCTCAGTCTGTCCCACAACACCTCCTTGGCACCAGCAAGGAAAAGTTTGCATGTGCCGGAGGTGGAAGTCAAACGCCGCCGCGCCGGAGCAGAGCGCGGGCGCGCGGTGGAATGATGCGGTTGGGTTCACGCCGACTGCCGCGGGGCCTCGCGGCGACGGGGGTGAACGCTGATGGACAGGCTGTCGGAGGAGGAGGTCCGCGAACTCGCGGATCTTTATCCGGATCCGGTTTCCGCTCGTCACCTGCTCGTCGCCGCCGGCTGGCGGCCAGGCCGAATGCCCGTGTGGATGATCGACGCCGACACGTTCTGGCGCGAGGTGGCGGAGAAGCTGGAAGGTGGCCTCGTCGCCGACGGGCGCCGTCGCCTGCTCGCGGCGGCCGCGGAACGGTGGCCGGCGAATCCCGTGTTCGCCACCGCGGCGACGGGGGGAGCCAGCCGCCGACGCCTGATACCAGCACCAGCCTGGGTGCCGACGCTTCCGGCCTTCTTCGTCGAGCGGACCGTGGACACGGCGGCCGTCCGGACGAGGCTGGTCGCGGGCAGCGCCAGTCAGGTGGTCGGGGTCGTCGGCATGGGCGGCGTGGGCAAGTCGACGCTCGCGATGGCGATCGCGCACGACCCCGCCGTGCGGGAGGCATTCCCTGACGGGATCCTCTGGCTTGGCGTCGGCCAGCGTCCGGATCCGATCAGCCTTCTCGGCGAGGTTCTGACCGCGTTCGGGGACCGTGCTCAGGTGCTCGACCCGGCTGACGGCTCGCGCCGGCTGCGCGAGGTGCTCGTCGACGCGCGTGCCCTGCTTGTCCTCGACGACGTGTGGGACATCGGCGTCCTCGACGCGCTCCAGGTCCCCGCGGGGACGCGCATCCTTGTCACCACCCGATCCCGGGACACTCTTTACGGGGACGCCGACGTCTACGAGCTGGCGACCGCCGATCCGATGACCTCTCGGCGGATTCTGGCCTCGTATGCCCGTTGTGAGGTAGAGGATCTACCGCCCGCGGCCGATCTCGTCCTGAAACGATGTGACGGTCTGGTCCTCGCGCTGGCGCTCACCGGCGCGATGGTCGGAACGGGCCGCCGCTGGGAGACCGTGGCCGAACGCCTGCGCCGCGCCGACCTCGACGCCATCAAGGCCCGCTTTCCCCACTATCCGCATCCCTCTCTTCTCGTCGCGCTCGACGCCTCGGTCGGGGCCCTGCCGGAGGCCCAGGCGCAGCGGTTCCGTGAGCTCGCGGCCTTCGAAGGCCGCGGCCCTGTTCCGGCCGAGGTCGTCCTGGGCTTCTGGAATCTCACCGGCGGCCTCGACGGCCTCGACGCCGAGGATCTCCTGGACCTGTTCTCGCGGCGCAGCCTGCTCCGGCTCGATCGGGCGACCTCGACGGTCACCCTCCATGACCTGTTGTTCGACTTCGCCAGAGGCGCCTTGACCCGGGACCAGCTCGCGGGCCTTCACGGCAGACTCGCGGCCTGGTTGCTCGACCGCTGGGGCGGACTGGCGGACGATCTGCCCCGCCTCCGGGACGGCGGCGCTCGCGATGACCTCGACAGGTATGGCCTGACCTCGCTCGTCGAGCATCTGCTCGCCGCCGACAGCCTCGTCATCGTCGACCGTCTCCTGTCTCTCGGGGGCGAAGGCCCGGACGGCAGGGCCGTGAACATCTGGCACGCGGCTCACGAGAACCAGGGGACGGCCAACGTCTACCTGGCGTCCATCCGTGCTGCCTCGAAATACACCGAGGGCCAGGCCCCGGCGGACGACGCCACAATGTTTGTCAGGCTGGTCACCTATTCCCTGTTGATCGGTTCGATCGCGAGCCTCGCGGAAAATATCCCAGCCGAACTGATCGCCCTGTTGGTTGAAAATCGGATCTGGCTGCCGGCCCATGCTCTGGCCTACGCTCAGGCGACCCCTGACCCGCATCTCCGGGTCGAAGCTCTGATCGGACTGACGCCCTACCTGCCCGTCACCGATCGCGAGGTAATCTTTCGCCAAGCCTTGGCCGTCGCCACGGCCCTGAGGGGGCCGTACGAGCGTATTGAGGCCCTGATCGACCTCGCGCCGCAACTGCCCGCGTCCGAACGCGACCCGATTCTGCGGGACGTCGCGGCTGCCCTGGCGGACGAGCCGCTGATGCCCTATTTCAAGGCATTGAAGCTAGCCGAGCTCGCCACGTATCTGCCTGCCGCTGAACGCGACCAGATCCTGAACCGGGCCCTGGATATCACCACGACCATCGATCACGAAGTGTGGGGGCTTGACGACAGAATTGCCCCAACGATCTTCGCGTCCGAACACGTACTCGATTTCTGGGATGATGAAAATGGTATGACACTTCATGATCAGACGTATGTGCTGATCCGTATGGCGCCGCATCTAACCGGCGCGTTGAGCGGGCGAGCAGTATCGATCGCGGCACGCCTCGACCCGCCTTCCGTGCGGGCGAGAGCCCTGATCGGCCTGGCGCCGTACCTGCCCGCGTCCGACGCCGACGCTGTTCTACGCCGAGGTCTTGCCATCGCGGCCACCGTTAAAGATCCCTACGATCGCGCGGGCTTGTTCATTGGCGGGGCGGTCGCTTCACCGGCCACCGAACGCGACCAGCTTCTCGTTCGCGCGTTGGCCGGCGCGGTCGCGATCGCCGAGCCGGCCCTACTGGCGAGGACGCTCGCTCAGGTGGCGGCGTGTTGGCCGCCGCACTCCGCGCCAGACCGGATAACCGCGCAGGCGGTTACCGCGGCCGCCTCCCTTCGGTCGCCCCATCGGCGGGCGCGGGCGATGACGTATATCGCGACATGCCTACCCGCGGCGGCGGACGCGGTCCTCGACCAGGCGCTCTCCGCCGCCAACGCCATTGACGTGCCACGGCGCCGAGCGTGGGCCTTGACCGGCCTCGCGCCACACGTGCCGGCCCCGGAACGCGATAGCGTGCTGCGTCAGGCGCTCTCCGCCGCCAGGACCATCGGCGACGGGTACCTCTGGGCGGACCAATGGACAGGCCAGCCGGCCGGCGAGGTTGACGCGCTTATCCGGGACGCCCTGCCGGACGTCACCGTTGACCAGCCCTATGTCTGGGCGCGGAGCCTGGCCAACCTCGCGGCACAAATGCCGGCCCGCGACCGTGCGCCGGTTCTGCGCCAGGCACTCGCCGCCGCGTACGCCGTCGACCTCCTGCGCCTGCGGGCCGAGGCGCTCGCCGGCCTGCTGCCGCACCTGCCTGCCGTCGAGCGTGACGAGGTCCTCCGCCAGACCCTGACGACGGCCTCCCTGGACGGTCGATCGACGATCATGCGCGTCGTCCTCATCATGTTGCGTGACAAGGTGGTAGCCGCGGAGGCCGTGGGCGCCTCGGTGATCTCGGCTCTTCGGCGCTCCCAGGCCTGGTGGCCCTGATGGGGGTACGACTCGCTACCCCGGCGTCAGGCTGGCAGGGGCGGGATCAGACCGAGGTGAGCCATGTCGGTCAGGCACTTGCGGAGGAAGTCCCTGGTCAGGCCGGGTACGGCGGGGCCGGTCGGGAGGGTGCCGACGGCCGCCTGGAACCGCTCGGTGCCGGGCATCGGTTCGACCGGGCGGGGCGTGCGCAGCGAGGCCAGGACCGACAGGGACGAGTGCTGGCGCTTCGCCTCCGGCAGCGCCTTGAGCTTGGTCTCGAAGCGGTCCAGCCAGACGCCGTAGTCGGGCACCCGTTCGACGGGGTAGCCCGCCTCGACGATCCACTCCACGAAAGTGTCGAGCGAGATGCCGTCGTCCGCGTGGTGGTTCATGACGTGATAGCAGCCGAAGCCGTCGTTCGGCTGGGCACCGATTCCCGCGATCGCCGCGGCGACGAAATCCACCGGGAGGCCGTCGTAGTGCGCTTGGGCCGTCGCTCCGGACCGGTAGAACGAGGCCGGCGCGAGCCCGGTCAGAACGACGCTCGTGAGCAGCCGGGTGAAGACGTCGGGCACGTTGATCTGCCCCCGGTACCGCTGGTGCGCGAGCATCATGTCGCCGCGGAAGATGTTCACCGGCAGCCCGAACTCGCGGTGCGCCTGCAGCAGGACCTGCTCCGCCGCCCATTTGCTGACGCCGTAGCCCATTCGGAACCGGTCGAGGTCGATCTCATCGAGCAGCGGCGCGGTCTCATCAGGCACCGAGTCCGCATCGTCCGCTGAGGGGTCTTGGTCGATCAGATAGGTGGTCGCGGCGGACGAGACGAAGTCGAAGCGCTTCTGCCGCCGCGTCAGCGCCAGCCGGACCAGTTCCGCCGTCCCGGCGACGTTCGGTCCGAACAGGTCCTCGTACGGCAGGACGTGGTTGACGAGCGCGCCCGGATGGACGATCCGGTCCACGTCCCGCGCCAGGCGGTCGAACTCCTGCTCGGTCAGCCCCAGCCACGGCTGCGCGACGTCGCCGACGACGACCTCCAACCGGGCGTCGCTCAGCGCGGCGAACCGCCGCCGCAGGTCGGGATCGGTGTCGAACACCGCGGCGAGACGACGCCTGGCCGCGGCCTCGTCGGTCGCGCGCACCAGGCAGACGAGCGTCCCGCCGGTCACCGCGAGGCGTTCGAGCCAGTCGAGACACAGGAAGCGACCGAGGAAACCCGTGGCCCCGGTGAGCAGCACGCAGGTGGACACCGCTGGCGGCGGTTCGACCGGCGCGTTCGCGAGCGTGCCGGCCGGGAGGAAGGCGGCGAGACCCAGGTCGGTGGCGCGCAGGCGGCGGGCACCCGGGCCGTGCACGCGCTCGAAGGTCGCGAGCCGGGTGACGGACGGGTCGAGAGCGGACTCGATCAGAGCAGCCCAGCTCCGTGGGCCGCCCGCGGGGCTGAGGATCGCGCTGACCGGCACGGTGACGCCGAAGATGTCCGCCAGCATCGCGGCGAACGTCGCCGCGCCCAGTGAGTCACCGCCTAGGTCGACGAAGCCGAGTTCGGCGGCCGGGTCGAGGCCGGTGACGCCCAGCGCTACCTCGAGCGCTCGGGCCACCCTGTCCAGGACGCTGGTGGTGCCGTCGAGATCGCGGAGCGCGACGAGGTCCTCGGTCTGGCGGCGTTCGAGCTCCGTGTACAGCTCTTCGAGCCGAGCGCGGTACTTGGCCTCCAGCGCGGGGCGCATGCGCTTGTGCACGCTGGAGAGCAGCCCGTTCTCGTGGGTGAAGGGCTCGTGCTCGACGAGGAAGTCACGGGGCACCTCGAACGTCCGCAGATCCTCCTTCGACGCCACGGCGCGCAGCTCGGCCCGGATCAGGTCGCGCACCGCGGCCTCGGTCGCGCCGCCGCCGAGGCGGTCGCGCACCACGTCGGCGTTGGGGACGACGACGGCGAGCACAAAGGAACGCGACGAGCTGCCGTAGACGAAGATCTGGTCGATGACCGGGCTGCCGTTCTCGAACGTCGTGGCCAGCGCGCCGACGGCCACGAACTCGCTCTGGGAGAGCTTCAGCACGTCGTTGCGCCGCCCGATCCATTCGATCTGGTCCGGGCCGCGTTCCTCCACGATGTCGCCGGTGCACAGGAACCCGTCGGCGTCGAACAGGGCGGCCGTCGCCTCCGGCCGCTTGAAGTAGCCGGGAGTGGCCCGCTCGCTCCTGACGCAGAACTCACCCCGCGGATAGGGCTTGTCCGTGAGCAGGTAGCCGAGCTCCGGGACCTCGCGCAGCCGGTAGTCGAGGACCGGGGGGCGCAGGACCCGGCCCTTGACCGCCATCGTGCCGGCCTCGGTCGAGCCGTAGCCGCCGCCCAGCCGCACCCCGAAACACTCCTCGGTGAAGCGGCCCACCTCGGGTGTCACCGGCGCGCCCGCGCCACCGATCGTGCAGACCCGGTCGCCGAGGAACTCGGCGCGCATCAGCCGCATGACCTCGGCGCGGGCCACGTCGACGTCGAGGCCGTCGGCCGTGCGCCGGACGACCTGGCGGACGAAGTGGTGGTGGATCAGTTCGAGGATCCGGGGAAACGCCAGGACCTCGGTCGGGCGGGTCAGCCGGATGTCCTCGAAGACCGTGGACAGGTCGCTGGCCGCCGTGAAGTTCACCCGGCCGCCGCGGGCCAGCGCCGAGTACACGACGTTGCGGCCCGCCATGTGGTTCAGCGGCGCGAAGGCGAGCCGGATCACCGGGGCCGGGCGCTCCCCGGGATCCCACTGCGCCTTCGTCGTGCGCTCGGTGATGATCACGCCCTTGGGCGTGCCGGTGCTCCCGGACGAGTGGATGAGCAGCGTCATCCGGTCGGCGCCCGCGCCGGCGGCCGGCAGCGGCTCCCACGCGGGCAGCCCGGCAGCGTCGGCCAGCACCTGGTCGAGGGTGACGAGGCGCGCCGCCGAACCGTTGCTGGCGAGTTCCGCCGCCGCCGCGGCGAGGCGCTCGCGGTCCTCGTCGACCCGGGCGTCGAACCCGAGCGCGAGGACCGTCCGGACCGAGGCGTGCGCCCCGGCCAGCGTCGCCGCCAGCGTGAGGTCGGCCAGCTCTGCGGCCAGGAGGGTCGGCGCGGTGTCGGTGAGGATGTCGCCCAGGTTCGCGGCCGCCAGGGTGGCCTGCAGCGGGACGCTCACCGCGAGCGCGTAGGCGGCCGCCAGGTCGACCGTCACGTAGTCGGTGCTCGTGAAACCGAGCACGCAGACGAAGTCACCTGGATCAACCCGGTAGCGCGGGTCGTGCCGCCAGGCGGCGGCCAGGCGCTGGACGCGGTCGTGCAGCGTTCCGTAGGTGATCGTGTCGAAGCCCGCCAGATGGGACCGCTGGGCGCGTCCCGCCTCGTCCTGGATCACCTCGTAGCCGCGTCGGCCCAGGGCCGGCCGTGCCGCGTAGCCGTCGAGGACGGTCGTGATGACCTGCTGGTACGACAGATCGGGCCGACGGACCCGCGCGGTGACGTCGGGGTCGGGCCGCAGGGCCTGTAGCTCGGGGTCCGTCGCCGTCAGCTCGGCGAGGCGTTCGGCCGGGCTACGCACATCCATCAGAGACATCGCTGTTCTGCTCCCGTCGGCTCGCCGGTTTCATGAACGTCTGTGGTTCCTCGACTCCGTCGAGGGGTGGGAGGCCGCGCGCCCGGGTGTGGTCACCGTTCGGCGGTGCCGTTAATCATACTGCTGCGGTTGATTTTAGCCAAGAGGGCCGGTAGCCTGCGGTGGTGCCACACCGGCGAGGAGGAGATCGGGTGACGTCGGACCAGAGGCTGGTTCCCGCCGGGCGGGCGCGATGATTAAAATCGTCGCCCTCATCAAAAGACGGCCGGACCTGACTCGTGAGCAGTTCCGCGACTACTACGAGCATCGGCACGCCCCGCTCTTTCACCGGGTAATCCCGGACGAGGTGGCGACCGCCATCGTGCACTATGTGCAGAACCACGCGGTCACGCTCGGGCGCGGTAGTACGGACACGTTGTATGACTGTGTGACGGAGATCGGTTTTGTCGACCGGGACCAGTTGGCGGTCTGGAACCGCTGGTATCTTGGCGACGACGGGAAAGTGCTGCGCGACGATGAAGAGAATTTCATGGACAAGGACAAGCGAATCGTGATCGTCGCCGACGTCTGTGACATCGGGATCGTCCGCTGATGCTGGCCGCGACGATGAACCGCGTGGATCCGGACGACCCGCTGGCGGGGCTCCAGGTCGGTGAGCACCCGGAGCCGACGGCTCCCGAGGGCTGGAGCGTCGTGACGGTCAGGGCGGCGTCGCTCAACCACCACGACATCTGGTCGCTGCGTGGCCACGGCCCCCGGAACGCGCCCCTGCCGCGGGTGCTCGGCTCGGACGTGGCCGGCGTCGACGAGTCCGGCAACGAGGTCCTGATCCACTCGCTGATCAACGATCCCGCGTGGACCGGCGACGAGGTGCTCGACCCCAGGATCTCCATGCTGTCGGACTTCCATGACGGCGGGCTGGCCGAGCGCATCGCCGTGCCGACGCGCAACCTGGTGCCGAAGCCGGCCGGGCTGTCCTTCGAGCACGCGGCCTGTCTTCCGACCGCCTGGCTCACCGCCTACCGCATGCTGTTCGTCCTGGCCGGGGCGACCGCGGGCACGACGGTGCTGATGCAGGGCGCCGGCGGCGGCGTGGCGACCGCGGTGATCATGCTGGGCAAGGCCGCCGGCGTCCGGGTGTGGGTGACGGGCCGGTCCGAGGAGAAGCGCGAGCGGGCCGTCGCGCTCGGCGCGGCGGCGGCGTTCCCGCCCGGGGCGCGCCTCCCGGAGCGGGTCGACGCGGTCATCGAGACCGTCGGCGCGGCCACCTGGGCGCACTCGATGAAGGCCGTGCGAGCCGGCGGCATCATCGTCGTCGCCGGCATGACCTCGGGATCGCACCCGCCGCTCGACATCGAGCGCGTGTACCTGGCCAACCTGCGGATCGTGGGTACGACCATGGGATCTCGCCACGACCTGGAACAGCTCGTCCGGCTGGTCGTCGACCAGAATCTTCGGCCGCCGATCCACGAGGTCATCCCGCTCGCCGAGACCCAGGCCGGCTTCCAGGCCATGCTCGCCGGCGACCTCTTCGGCAAACTCGTGGCCCGGCCCTAGCCCGCCCCCGCTGGCCGCCGGCCAGCCTCGGAGCCACGTTCGGGCCAAGATCGCTGTTTGGGCCCTCCCGTGGTCGTGGCGAGGCGCTTTTCGCGACCACCAGAGGGCCCAAACAGCGATCAACGAACGGCGAATGGTCCGGCGCGGCTGGCCTCGGGCCCGGCGGGGATGGTGGCGCGCCTGCCAGACTGGTCGTATGACGAGGTCGGCGACGCCCGCCAACCGGGGCAGTGGGCGCCCTACCAGCGCGGAAGCGGCGCGGCTCGAACGGGACATCAAGGAAGCGGCCCTGCGCCTGTTCCTGGCCCGCGGCTATGAGGGCACCTCGGTGGAGGACGTCGCCGTGTCCGCGGGCACGACGAAGCAGTCGTTGTACGCCCGGTTTCGCGGCAAGGAGGAGCTCTTTTCCGCTGTTCTCAACTGGGCGATCGAGCGGCCGGACTGGCCCAGCCCGCAAACGGCGGAGGACGTGTCCACGAGCGACCTGGAGACCGCGTTGCTGGCCGTCGCGGAAAACGTCGTGCGCCGGGTGCTCGATCCCGAGATGGTCGCGCTCTCGCGGCTGGTGATCGCGCAGGCTGACCGGTTTCCCGAGATCGCCCACAAGGCGTACCGCATCTGGCCGCGGCAGAAAGCCGTCGCGAGCCTGCTGCGCGAGCACGCCGCCGCCGGGACGATCCGCGCGGACGACCCAGACCAGCTGGCCGAGCTTTTCCTCGGAATGGTGGCGATGGCTCCCGCGCGGATGGCGTCATTCGGAATTCTGCACGACGCCGAGACGCGGGACCGCCGGACGCACGACGCCGTCCAGCTTTTCCTGAGCGCGATCCGACGCCCCGACCCGCGGAGCGCCGCGGCCGGACAGAACGGCTAGCCGGCGAGGGCCTTCTCGATGAGATCCGCCATCGCGCGGTGCCCGAGGGCGGTCGGGTGGTACGAGAATCCTTCGCCGGTCGGGACGGTGAAGCCGTTCGTCCAGCGCTCGGACGGGGCGGCGCAGGCCGTGTGATCACCCGGTGCGGCGTAGGGGTCGACCAGGACGACGTTCGACTTGGCGAACACGTCGACGAACGTCGCCTCCAGCTTGTCGCCCATGGAACGGAGCATGGAGAGCTCGTCGTCGTCCAGCGACATCGCCGGGCAGTTCGTCGCGGGCATCTCCCGCGGGTAGGTGACGAACACGATGCGGGCTGAGGGTGACTTCGCCCGGATCGCGTCGACCATGGTCCGCAGCTGTCCGGGCAGTGCCGCCAGCTTGGCGTCGAGGTCGGCAGGGGCTGTGCAGTGGGTCGCCGGGTTTCCGCAGACCAACGCGGTGCCGTTGAAGACGATGTCGTTCCCGCCGACACTGATGGTGATCAGCCTCGTGTCGGCGGTGAGGGCGTCGAGCTGGGGCGGGTTGTCGCCCTGCCTGGTGTCCACGACGTTCGGGATGAACGCGGCGCCGCAGGACACGTCGACGAGCTTCAGCCCGTATCTCGCGGCGACGAGCTGGGAGTAGTCGCGGTTCGAGCGGCCGCACGACGACCCGTCCTGCTCGCTGATCCCGAAGCCGGAGGCGATCGAGCTTCCGAGGGCGACGTAACGATCTCCTTGGCGCGGTGTGGGCGCGCCTAAGGACGTCGAATCGCTGGTGACGGTCGGCGGTGATGTCGATGCCGTCGGCGTGGGCGAGGAACCGCTGGAGCAGGCACCGAGACCGATCGTGACCAGGCAGAGCGCCAACGCAGCCGCGACGCGTCCTGTCATGTGCTGACCTCCGATAGACGGGCGCGGGCGCGCCGCGGCGCGACTCCCGTCGAGCGGTGCCGCGCCGGGTTATTCGAGCAGTGCTCGTATTAGCTGGTCGGCGAAGTATCCGAGCAGCGCTCGCATATCGTCAAGCGGTGTGGAGGACGTAGCGGGGCCGTCGCGCGCGGCGCCCGGAAGGCCCGAGGCCGGGACGCCCCAGCCCGGGTCGAGCCGTTGGTGGGCCGAGCGGGCCGCGGCCGCGGATCGCCGCAGGCCGCGCGCGGGCGGACTGTCCACCGCTCGCGTCGTGGAAGCGGCGTTGAACGTGCTGCGTGAGCACGGGTTCGAGGCGCTGACCGTGCGTGCCGTCGCCGATCGGCTCGCCACCAGCAGCGGCTCGCTCTACCAGCACATCGCCAGCCGTGACGAGTTGATCGTCCTGATCGCCGATCACTATCTGGGTGACGTGCGGATCGGGCGCGGCGGCGGCGGCTGGAGGGCCGGCGTCGAGGAGCTCATGCGCGAGATGCGGCGGATCCTGATCGACCAGCCGCTGCCCCCGTCGGCCGCGCTGGGCAGGGCCATCTGGGGACCGAACACACTGCGGATCATCGACGCCGCGTTGGGCCTGTTCCTCGACGCGGGGCTCACCGACGAGCAGGCCACGTACGCGACCACCGCGCTGATCGACTTCGTGTTCGGTGCTGCCGCCATCCAGCGTGGCGGTGGCCGCGGGCCGGACGGAGCCGCGGGAGCCGACGAGCGCGCCGCGTTTGGGGAAAGCCTGCCCGCCAACCAGTTCGCGGCGCTGCGCAAGGCCGGGCCGACGTTCCTGGCCGCGTCCGCTGACGACGTCTTCAGTCAGGGGATGGCGCTCTTCCTCGACGGTGTGGCCAGTCGCTTCGTCAACGACGGCACCTGACGTCATGTACCCGAGAGCGAGCGTGCGCGAGCCGCCCGAACCGACTGAACGGCCTGCCCTCGCGCAGCGCCGCGCGAGGGCAGACCGAACAGGTCAGGCCGCCGGCAGCGCGGTGGTGACCGCGAAGCCGGCGATGTACTCCGGGACCGGGCGGTAGTAGCGGTAGGCGACCTCGTACCGCCCGGCCGCGGCGAGCGCGGCATGGGCGGCGAGCCAGGTGCGGATCTCGTGGGCGCCGCCGCCGTGGGCGCCGATCTCGTCGTTGGTCCAGCCGTCGAGCTCGGACAGCTTGCCCGCGCCGAGCAGGTCGAGGACGTGCTCGTCCCAGTCCGGCGCCAGCGGCAGCCGTGCGCTCGTGCCCGCCGCCAGCGCCTTGCCCTCGGCGATGGCGCCCACGTGTTTGCGCTCCGCCTCCTCGGCGGTGAGGGGACGACCGGAGACGAGCCGCTCGGCCACGGGCGGGGGAGCGGTGTCCAGTTGCGGGACCGGCGGGTCGTGCGAGAGCCCGCCGGAGCCGAGGAAGAGCACCCGCTCGTCACGTCCGGCGAAGAACTGCCCGATCGCCGCGCCCAGCGCCCGGGAGCGCGACAACGGCCCGAGCGGCGGTGCCGCCGCGTTGAGGAAGATCGGGATCACCGGGCGCGCGTCCAGGGTGCCGAACAGCTCGCGCAGCGGCTGCGCCGTGCCGTGGTCGACCTGCATCCGGTGCGAGACCGCCAGGTCGACACCCGCGTCGAGGACGGCGGCGGCCAGCTCGCGGGCCAGCGCGGTCGGCACGGCCAGATCGCCGGCCAGGCTGTTGTAGTCCCCGATCGCGCTGGCGGCGACGCCGAGGCAGAACGGCGGCAGCGTCCGGTAGAAGAAGCCGTTGAAATGGTCCGGGACGAACACGACGACGACGTCGGGATCGACGGTCGCGGCGAAGTCCCGCGCGGTGCCGAGCGCCCCGCGGACGGACGCCTCCAGCTCGTCGCTCTGGGTCGTGATGTCAAGCAGTGGACTGTGCGACATGCAGCAGAGCGCCAGCGGCATCGGCCTCTCCGTTCTCCTCGACGTCGCCCCAGGCGTGCCGCATCTTCGCGAAGATGGTGACCAGCGCCCGCGTCTCCTCGACGGTGAGCCCGAGCTGCGCGTACAGCTCGGAGCTCAGCCGCCGGATGGCCGTGCGGGTGCGGGCCCGCCCGGTGCGGGTGATCTGGGCCAGCGTGACACGGCGGTCGGACGGATGCGCCTTCCGCTCCAGGTAGCCCTGCTTCTCCAGTTTGTCGACCAGGTTCGTGACGCTCGCCTGGTGCAGCTGCAGCGCCTGCGCCAGGTACGACAGCGGCACCGCGTCCTCGTTGAAGTAGAGGACGACCAGCACCTCGTAGCGGGCGAACGTCAGCTCGACCGACGCGAGGATCGCGTCGGCGCGCTGGGTGAGCAGCTGATGGACCCGCAGGAGGGAGGTCACCGCCGTCATGCCGTCGGCGGTGTCCTCCCACCCTTTGCCCACCCAGAGGTCGTAGGCCGCCTGGATGGGGTCGCGGTTCCAGCGCTTGGGCATCGGACTGAGGCTAGCGCGGTGTCAGTCGGGCGCGGTGTCAGTCGGGCGCGCAGTCAGTCGGGCGCGCAGTCAGACCGTGGCCGGCTGCTTGAAGCCGAGGACGTCGGCCAGCGTGCCGCCGACGATCGCCTTGCGCTCGTCGTCCGGGACGCCCTTGAACTGGTCGGCGATGAGCTCCTGGCTGCGCCGGAACGTGCCCTCGGCGTGCGGGTAGTCGCTGCCCCAGATCAGGGAGCTGACGCCGGTGACGTGGCGGGCGGCGACGGCGGCCGGGTCGTCGGAGAACGAGACGTGGAACTGGCGCTGGACGTACTCGCTCGGCATCAGCGGGTAGGGCCACTTCTCGTTCAGCAGGAAGATCCGGGACATCGTGCTCTGGCCCTCGACGGTCGCCGGGGCGTCGTCGTCCCAGGAGCCGATCCACCAGTCCGAGTCCTGGCCGATGCCGGTCGTCCACGCCTTGTCCATGGCGCCCACGAGCGAGCTCAGCCAGTGCGCGTTGAACTCGATGAGGCTGAAGTGCAGCTCGGGGAAGCGCTCGGGCACGCCGGCGCCGATCAGGTCGCAGATCACCTTCTGCGGCACGAGCGTCGACAGGACGGACTGGGTGTAGAGGCGCTCGGCGGCGGACTTCGGGGTGACCGGCTGGTTCACCTGCCGCGCGTTCTCCTTGACGACCCGCATCGTCGAGGACGACGGGTTCTTCATCTTCACGCCACCGGTCTGGGTGTGGAAGAAGATCTGCGCGCCCCCGTCCCTGGCCGCGTTCCAGACCCGGTCCAGCTCGGGGTCCCAGTACGTGGTCGGCGGGATGCCCGGCAGCAGCAGCGTCTTGAAGCCGGCGCTCGTGACCCGCTCGATCTCGGCGACCGCGTCGTCGATGTCGGTCAGCGGGATCGGGCAGGTCGGGGCGATCCGGTCCCGGTAGGGCAGGAACCGCTCGATGAGGTACCCGTTGTAGACCCGGGCGTGCGCGATCGAGAGCTCGTGGTCGTCGGAGTACAGCCCGAAGATCGACAGGTTCGGGTGCATGACGCAGGCGTCGACGCCGTCGGAGTCGAGGTCCTCGAGGATGTGCTCCGGGTCGCCCTCGGGCGTGCGGCCGGAGGTCTGCCGGTAGCGGGAGATCGTCCAGCCGTCGAAGCCGGGGGTGTGCAGCCGCCGGAAGACCCGGGCGCCGCCCTCGACGAGGGGCTCGACCTCGAAGTCCTCTTCCCACACCGCACGCTCGCGCAGGTGCTCGGGCATGCGGGTCTTGAAGAGGTCGATCGGCTCCAGGATGTGCCCATCGGCCGAGACGACGAAGTCCTTGGACATTCACACCACCCCATCGGGTCGGGCTGTACCGACCGGTCGAATCCTGTCTACGCCCGCCCGATAGGCGGCGTCAATACTGTTGGCCTTCAAAGTATTCTTGGGACGCGACCGCCTGCGGGCCGACGGCGCGTCCCCGCAGGTCAGTGACGCGGGGTCGTCGTGATCATGCGAGCGATGACGTTGCGCTGGATCTCGCTGGTGCCCTCGCCGATCTCCAGGACCTTGGCGTCGGCGTAGAACCGGGAGATCGCGGACTCGCGCACGTAGCCGTAGCCGCCGTGGATCTGGACGCTCGCGCTGGCCGCGCGGTTGGCGAGCTCGGAGGTGTAGAGCTTCGCCATCGCCGCCTCCTTGCTGAACGGCCGGCCCTGGTCGCCGAGCCACGCGGCGCGGTAGACGAGCGCGCGGCCGGCCTCGATCTCGGTGGCCATGTCGGCGAGCTTGTGCCCGATCGCCTGGAACCGGCTGAGCTTCGAGCCGAACTGCTCGCGCTCGTTCGCGTGCCGCAGCGCCAGGTCGAGCGCGGTCTGTGCCAGCGAGAGGCCGAGCGCCGCCACGCTGATCCGTCCGCCGTCGAGCACCTCCAGGAACTGGCGCAGGCCGTTGCCCTCCTCGCCGATCAGGTGGTCGTCGGGGATCCAGCAGTCGCGGAAGACCAGCTCGCGGGTGTCCATCGCGTGCCAGCCGAGCTTGCGCAGCGCGTTGCCCTTCTCGTAGCCCGGGGTGCCGTCCGGGATGAAGAAGGTGCCGTAGCGCTTCTTGCCGTCGTCCGAGACGCCGGTGACCGCGAGGATCGTGACGCCGAGGCTGATCGGCGTCCCCGCGTTGGTGATGAACATCTTGGTGCCGTTGATGAGCCAGCCGCCGTTGTCGCGGCGGGCCTGGGTGCGGATGGAGGCGGCGTCGGAGCCGGCGGTCGGCTCGGTCAGGCCGAAGGCGCCGAGCTTGCGGCCGGTGGCGAGCGGCTCCAGCCACCGCTTCTTCTGCTCGGGCGTGCCGAACGCGGCCAGCGGCAGCGAGGCGATCGTCGAGTGCGCGTTCCAGGCGGCCGCGATCGACTGGTCGGCCCCGCCGATGGCCTCCATCGCGGCCACGTAGTTGACGTAGCCGGCGTTGGTGCCGCCGTACTCCTCGTCGATCAGCATGCCCATGACGCCGAGATCGGCCAGCTTGCCGAACAGCTCGGCCGGGAAGTACTCGCGCTCGCTCCAGTCGGCCGCGTACGGCTCGATCTCCTTGGCCGCGAACTCTCGGCACACGCGTTGCAGGGCGAGCGTCTCCTCGGGGAGATCGAAGTCCATGGTCGCCTTCCCGCAGCTGCAAAGGGTTGTGTTTTGGAACGAGCGGTACAAGAATGGCGCGTTGTCGCTCGATGTCAAGCGGTGGCCTACGCGACCGCACCTGGCCCCAGAAGATCACGGCCCGTACCTGGCCGTTGGCCGCTGGGCCCGCTCGTGGCCATAGGCCACTGGCCCGATCTTGGCCGAAGGCTACTGGGCCCGATCTTGGCCGAAGGCCAACCCGGCCGGAAGGAAGGCAGCAGGCGGTGACGTCCATCGACGTGGAAGAGGCCGGTCTCGACCCGGCGACGCTGGGTGAGCTCTACCGGCGGATGCGGCTGATCCGACGCTTCGAGGAACGCGCGTCGGTGCTCTACCGCGACAGCCAGATTCCTGGCTTCCTGCACCTGTCGATCGGCCAGGAGGCCTCGGCCGTCGGGGCGTGCTGGCCCCTGGACGACCGGGACGTGATCACCTCCACCCACCGCGGCCACGGGCACTGCATCGCCAAGGGCCTCGACGTCACCGAGATGTTCGCCGAGCTGATGGGCCGCGAGACCGGCACGAACCGCGGCCGCGGCGGCTCGATGCACATCGCCGACCCGCGCAAGGGAATCTTCGGCGCGAACGGCATCGTCGCGGCCGGGCTGCCGATCGCCGCCGGCGCGGCCACCGCGGCCCAGCTGCGCGCGTCGGGCGGCGTGGTCGTCGCGTTCTTCGGGGACGGCGCGGTCGGTCAGGGCATGTTCCACGAGGCGGTCAACCTCGCCTCGGTCTGGGACCTGCCGGTGATCTTCCTGTGCGAGAACAACCACTACGCCGAGTTCTCGCCGGCGGCCGACCAGAGCCGCTCATCGCTCGCGGACCGGGCCCAGGGCTATGGCATCCGGTACGCGCACGTCGACGGCAACGACGTCGTCGCCGTGGCGCAGGCCATGTCGCGGCACGTGCGCGACCTGCGCCTCGGCGCGCGGCCGCTGCTCTTCGAGGCCGAGACCTACCGCTGGCACGGCCACTACGAGGGCGACCCCGAGGCCTACCGGGACGTCGCCGAGGTCGACACCTGGAAGGCCCGCGACCCGCTGGTGGTCCTCGCGCGCCGGATGGCGCCGACGCAGGTCGCGGCGATCGACCGGGAGATCGACGAGCAGATCGAGAAGGCGGTCGCGGCGGCCTCCGAGGCACCCGAGCCGGAGCCGGAGACGCTGCACCACTTCGTCTCCAGCCCGCGGGAGGCCGTGGCCGAGCCGCCGGCGCCGACTGGCGAGATCTTCCGGACGATGGACGCGGTGCACGAGGCGCTCGACTACGAGCTCGGCCACGACCCGGACGTCTTCGTCGCGGGCATCGACGTCGGCGCCGGCGGCAACGTCTTCGGGCTCACCCGCAAGCTCGCCGCGCGGTACCCGGGCCGGGTGCGGGACACGCCGATCTCGGAGAGCGCGGTCATCGGGACGGCGGTCGGGGCGGCGATGGCCGGCATGCGCCCGGTGGTCGAGGTCATGTACCTCGACTTCATCGGCGTCTGCCTGGACCAGATCATGAACCAGGCCGCGAAGCTGCGCTTCATGAGCGGCGGGGCGGTCAGCCTGCCGCTGGTGATCCGGACCCAGTTCGGGGCCGGCCGCTCGTCCGGCAGCCAGCACTCGCAGAGCCTGGAGGCCCTGCTCGCGCACATTCCCGGGCTCACCGTCGTCATGCCGTCGACGCCGGCGGAGACCTACGGCCTGCTGCGCGCCGCGATCCGCGACCCCAACCCGGTGATCTTCATCGAGAACCGCCTGCTCTACGGCCGCAAGGGGCCGCGGCCCGAGCCGGACGCGCTGGTGCCGCTCGGCAAGGCCGCCATCCGCCGGCCGGGCACGGACGTCACGCTCGTGTCCTACTCCCGGATGGTGAACGACTGCCTGACGGCCGCCGAGCAGCTGGCCGCCGAGGGGATCAGCGTCGAGGTCATCGACCTGCGGACGATCGCGCCGCTGGACTACGAGACGGTGCTCGGCTCGCTGGCCAGGACGAACCGGCTCGTCATCGCGCACGAGGCGGTGACGCCGTTCGGGGTGGGCGCGGAGCTGGCCGCGGCCGCGGTGCGCGAGGGCTTCTGGACACTCGACGCCCCCGTGATCCGGGTCGGGGCCGAGGCGACGCCGGCGCCCTACGCGCCGTCGCTCGAACGCGCCTGGCTGCCGAGCGTCGAACGGATCGCCGCGGCGGTGCGCGAGTCAGCCGGCGCCTAGCCCCACCCGGGCCCAGCCCCGACCGCCGGGCCCGCGCCAGGTCCGCGGACCCCGGCCCGCCGATCGGGCGGGCGTCTCGTCCAAGCGCCCGTCGCGTGACGACCTGGAACACCAACCCGCCGGCTGACCGGGGCGCCAGCCGGCCGGAGGAGACAGACCCGCCCCCCGACCCCGAGCACGACCGAAGCGGAGCAGTCAGATGACGGACCTGAGCACGGTCAACTTCTTCCGCGACCCGCAGGTCGCCGTCGACCCGTGGGCGTACTTCAACTTCCTGCTGTCCGACCGCCCGATCTGGCTGGAGCCGAACTACGGCGTCGCGATGGTCTCCGGCTGGGAGGAGGCGCTCACCGTCTTCCGGGACCCGGACACGTTCTCGTCCTGCAACCTGATCGCCGGGCCGCGGCCGGCCTTCCCCGTCCCGATCAAGGGCGTCGGCGACGACATCTCCGAGCTGATCGAGGCGCACCGCGACGTGCTGCCGCAGAGCGACCAGCTGGTCACCTTCGACCCGCCGAAGCACACGTTCCACCGCGCGCTGCTGATGGGCCTGATCACGCCGAAGCGGCTCAAGGAGAACGAGGAGTTCATGTGGCGGCTGGCCGACCGCCAGCTCGACGTGATCCTCGCCAAGGGCCGCTGCGAGTTCATCAACGACTTCGCCCAGCCCTACACGCTGCTGGTCATCGCGGACCTGCTCGGAGTTCCCGAGGAGGACCACCCGCAGCTGCTGGAGGCGACCGGGATCGGTGACATGCCTGGCAACGTCAGCGGCGCCAACGCCGGGCACCACACGCTGGACCCGATCTACGACTACTTCATCGAGCGGATCGGCAGCCGCCGGACCAACCCCCAGGGCGACGTCCTGACCGGTATGGCGGAGGCGACGTTCCCCGACGGGACCACCCCCGACCTGCTCGACGTGGCCCGGATCGGCGCCAACATGTTCGCCGCCGGCCAGGAGACCACCGTGCGCCTGCTCGGGGCGTGCCTGCGGCTGCTCGGTGACAGCCCGGAGCTGCAGCAGCAGCTGCGCGACAACCGTGACCTCATCCCGCGCTTCATCGAGGAGTCGCTGCGCCTGGAGGGGCCGATCAAGAGCGCCTTCCGGCTGGTGCGCAGGACGACCAGCGTCGGCGGCGTCGAGCTGCCCGCCGGGACCGTCGTCCTGCTGATGCACACCGCGACCGGCCGGGACGCGCGCCAGTTCGAGAACCCGGACGAGCTGCGGATCGAGCGCCCGAACGCGCGCCGCCACCTGGCCTTCGGGCACGGCGCGCACACCTGCCCCGGCGCGCCGCTGGCCCGCTCCGAGGTCCGCATCGTGCTGGAGCGGCTCTTCGACCGCACCTCGGCGATCACGATCTCCGAGGAGGCCCACGGGCCGGCCGACGCTCGTCGCTACCAGTACATGCCGACGTACCTGTTCCACGGCCTGATGAACCTGCATGTGGAGCTGACCCCCACTGCCTGACGCCGACGAGGCCCCTCGGGAGGGACCAACGTGGCTCGCCACATAACGATCGACCGTGACCTGTGCATGGGTTCCGGGCAGTGCCTGATCTACGCGCCGAACACCTTCGACCTGGACGACGACGCGATCGCGACCGTCGTCGACCCCGACGGTGACTCGGACGCGGAGCTGGCCAGCGCGGTGACCGGCTGCCCGACGCAGGCCATCTCGGTCGCCCGTGACTGACGCCGTCCTCATCGAGACGCGGGGACGCGTCGCGGTGATCACACTGAACCGGCCCGAGGCGCGCAACGCCGTCAACCGTGACGTCGCCGCCGCCCTGGAATCGGCGATCGACACCCTGGAGAACGACCCCGACCTGTGGGTCGGCGTGCTGTGCGCCAACTCCTCGGGCCAGGCCCGCCCGGTGTTCTGCGCCGGCGCCGACCTCAAGGCGATCGAGTCGGGCCAGCTCGACACCCTGTTCACCGAGCGGGGCGGCTTCGCGGGCTTCGCGTTCCGCGAGCGGGTCAAGCCGGTCGTCGTCGCGGTCGACGGGCTGGCCACCGCCGGCGGCCTGGAGATCGTGCTGGCCGCCGACGTGGTCGTGGCCAGCACCCGGTCGGCGTTCGGGCTCGCCGAGGTGACGCGCAACCTGATCGCGTCGTCCGGCGGCCTGTTCCGGCTGCCCAGGGCGGTCGGCCAGGCCGTGGCGATGGACGCGATCCTGACCGGCGAGCCGATCGACGCCCAGCGCGCGTTCGCGCTCGGCCTGGTCAGCCGGCTGGTCGAGCCCGGCGCCTCGCTCGACGAGGCGCTGCGGGTGGCCGAGCGGATCGCCGCCGCCGCGCCGCTGGCCGTGCGGGCCAGCCGGCGCGTCATGCGGGCCGCCGCGACGGCCGACGACGAGGCGCTGCGGGCGATGTCGGACCGGGAGTTCGACGCCCTGCTCGGCTCGGCAGACACCAAGGAAGGCCTCGCCGCGTTCATCGAGAAGCGGCCTCCCCGATGGAGCGCGCAATGACGGACCGCATCGAGATTCCCGAGACCTTCCCCAACCCGGGCGACGTCCGCGGCAAGCGCGTGGTGCTGACCGGCGCCGGCCGTGGCCTTGGCGAGCTGCTCGCGCACGCGTTCTCGCGTGCCGGCGCCAGCGTCGCCCTTGTCGCGCGGACCGAGCGAGACCTCAAGACGGTCGCCGCCGCCCTGCCCGGCCCGGTCCTGCAGTTCAGCGGTGACGTGCGCGACGCCGACTTCAACGAGGCGGTCGCCGACGGCACGGTGGCCGCCTGGGGCGGGGTCGACGTGTGGATCTGCAACGCCGGCATCTCGCCCGTTGTCGCCGGACCGCTGAAGACCGACCCGCAGGTCTGGCGGGACGTCCTGGAGGTCAACCTCACGGGGGCCTTCCTCGGCGCCCGCGCGGCCGCCCGGGTGATGGGCAAGAACGGCGGAAGCCTGATCTTCACCGGGTCCGTGCTGGGGGAGCGGCCCGCCCGCGGCCTCGCGGCCTACAGCGCGTCCAAGGCCGGTCTGGTCGGCATGGCCAAGGCACTGGCCCTGGACCTCGCCAACGGCGGGATCACGGTGAACGTCGTGGCGCCGGGCTGGTTCGACTCGCCGCTGGCCGCCGGCTGGAAGTCCAACGAGAAGCTGGAACAGGCCGTCCTCGGCCACACGGCGCTGGAGCGATGGGGACGGCCCGGCGACCTCGTCGGGACCTACCTGTTCCTGGCCTCGGCCGCCGCGGAGTTCGTCACCGGCTCCGTCTTCAACGTCGACGGCGGCTACCTACTGAAATGAGGGTTTGATGACCGAGCAGCGACGCGTGGTTGTGATCCTCGGCGCGGGTGGCACCCTCGGCGGTGCCCTCGTCCGCAAGCTGGCGAGCGAGCCCGACACGGACCTCGTGCTGTCCGACGTCAACGACGCGGCGGTGAAGGCCGCGGCCGAGAGCGTGGCGGGCGCCGGGGCGACTGTGGAGACCGCGCTGGCCGACGTCGGCGAGCTGGAGCAGGTCGAGGCGGTCGTGCGCCACGCCGTCGAGCGCTTCGGCCGGCTCGACGTGCTCATCAGCAACGCGGGCGTGCTCGCGCAGAACGGGCGCATCCACAACCTCACGACCGCGGACTGGGACCGCTCGTTCCGGATCAACGTGATGGGCGCGGTCAACGCGGTCCACGCGGCCGTCGGCCCGATGCGCAAGCAGGGCAGCGGGTCGATCATCCTGACCGCGTCCGTCGCCGGCATGACGGCGTGGAGCCACTCCGGGCCGTACTGCGTCACCAAGGCCGGGGTGATCCAGCTGGCCAAGGTGGCCGCGGTCGAGTACGCCCGCGACGGCATCCGGGTCAACGCGGTCTGCCCCGGCACCTTCCTGTCGGGGATGCACAAGGAGCTGTCGGAGGCGGCGGTCGACGCGATCGCGTCGAAGCACCCGCTCGGGCTCGGCTCGGCCGACGACCTGGTCGGCGCCTACTCCTACCTGGCCAGCGACGCCTCCCGCTGGACGACGGGGTCGGCGATCGTCGTTGACGGCGGCTACGCCGCGCCGTAGCCCCGCTTCTTCGGGCCAGGCTGGGCCGGGGCGGCCGCGCCGGTCGACGGCGTGGCCGCCGCGCCGCCGACCAGCGGGTTCGAGATGCCCCGCACGAAGATGTCGGCGTACTGCGCGGCGAGATCCTGCACGCCGACCCGGCCACCGGCGCGCATCCACAGATACGTGTAGTTGTGCATCCCGAGCCACGCCTTCGCCGCCATCGGCGGGTCGATCGCGCGGAAGTGGCCCGAGCGCTGGCCCTCCTCGAAGAGCTGCTCGACGCGCTGCTCGTACTCCCGGCGCCGGCGCCGGAACACCTCGGCGTTGGCGCCGGTGAGGGCCGGGAACTCGTGCAGGAAGACCCAGACGTGGTCGGGGAAGCTGTGGATCACATCGAGGAGCCCGGCGCCGAGCAGGGCGAGCCGCTCGGGCGGGGTGCCACCGGTGCTCGCCACCCGGTCCGCGGACAGCAGGACCTCGTCCATCACCCGGTCGTGGATGGCGACGAGGAGCTGCTCCTTGGAGCCGATGTAGTAGTAGAGCGCGCCCTTGCCGATCTCGTTGGCCTGGCACAGCTCGGCCGTGCTGGTCGCGTGGAAGCCGCGCTGGGCGAACACGTGGGCGGAGGTGTCGATGATTGCCTGGCGCCTGAGCTCCCACTTGGCGCTGCGCCGAACCTGGACCTCGGTCATGGCCGTCGTCGTCGCTCCGTTCAGCCTGTGCTCGCCTGGTGCTCGCCCCTGGGGTCCTGCCCGGTCAGGATACGCGGCCTGAAGTTGACCGACCGGTACAAAGCTGGCTACGTTCGCTGAGGCAGTCAGCCGGCCGTGGCACGGCGGTGGCCGGCCCGGGCGTGACGCTGGACGCGGGCTTGATGGAGGCATTGTGACGAAGCGGTGGAAGCAGCGTCCGGAGGACTCGACCTGGGGTGACTGGGGCGACGACGACGAGCTCGGCCGGATCAACCTGATCACCTCGCAGAAGGTGCTGGAGGGTGTCCGCGAGGTCCAGGCTGGCGTCGCGTTCTCGTTGAGCCTCCCGCTCGACCTTCCGGGCGGCAGCGGGCTCAACCAGCGCCGCTACCCGCCGATCCTGCGTCCCACCGAGGACCTCAAGCACAACGCGGACACGTTCTTCAACGTCGTCGCGAAGGAGAAGCTGCACTACTCCTTCACCGACCTGTGGTCCGACGACATGGTGACCCTCTGGCTCCAGTACTCGACCCAGTGGGACGCGCTGGTCCACCAGGGCGGGCTCTTCGACGCGGACGGCGACGGCGTCGACGAGCCGGTGTACTACAACGGCTTCCGGCCCGGCGAGGACGTGATCGGGCCGAAGGAGGACGCCAAGGGCGACGGCAGCGGCAGCGTCAGCTTCGCCAAGCACCTCGGCATGGAGCACATGGCGGCGCACGGCGTGCAGGGCCGCGCCGTCCTGATCGACGTGGCGCATCACCTCGGCCAGACCGAGGAGTGGCACGCGGTCAGCATGAAGACCCTGCGCGAGATCATCGACGCCGACAAGGTCGACATCCGGCCCGGCGACATGGTCCTCATCCACACCGGGTTCGCCACCAAGATCCTGGAGTGGAACGGCAAGCCGGACGACAGCCGCATCCAGGCGATGTACCCCTACCTCGACGCCCAGGACGACGAGATCCTGCAGTGGATCATCGACTCCGGGATGTCGGCGCTGATCGCGGACAACTACGCCGTCGAGGGCTGGGCGCCCGCGAGCCCCGAGCCGCACACGCTGCTGCCGATCCACAAGCTGTGCCTGTTCAAGCTCGGTGTGCCGCTGGGCGAGCTCTGGTACCTCAACGACCTGGCCGCCTGGCTGCGCGAGCACAACCGCACCAGCTTCCTGCTCACCGCCCCACCCCTGCGCCTCCCCGGCACCGCCGGCAGCCCCCTCACCCCCGTCGCGACGGTCTAGCCCTCGTCCCGGCCGGCCGGCCGGCAGGCCCGGCCCGGAGAGGGCCGGCCCGGCGGGGCCGAGTACGCCGCCGGCAGCCGGACTAGCCGGTCCTTGACCGCACCAACGTGCCGGCGGGCCGGCGGCCGCGCTTCGCCGGCACCCCCGTCACACCCTCCTGCCTGTGAAGCCAGCCAGGTCCCGGGCCGGGGTCCTACCAGTCCGCTGACAGTCGCTTCACGCCGTTGATGAAGCTGCTGGCGAGCCATTCGGGGTCGCCGGAGGCGTGGAGGTCGGGGAGCTGGGTGAGCAGCTCACGCCAGATGACGGAGATCTCGCGGCGGGCGAGGTGGGCGCCGAGGCAGAAGTGCGGACCCGCGCCGCCGAAGCCCAGGTGCGGGTTCGGGTCGCGGCGGACGTCGAAACGGTCGGGGTCGGTGAAGACCGCCTCGTCGCGGTTCGCGGACGAGTAGAACAGCAGGACCTTGTCGCCAGCCTGAAGCCGCTGGCCGGCGAGGTCGACGTCTGCTGTGACCGTCCGGCGCATCCAACGCACCGGGCTCGACCAGCGCACGATCTCCTCGACGGCCGTCCGGCTCACGCCAGCCAGGTCGTCGCGCCAGATGTCCCGTTGCTCCGGGAACGCCGTCAGCGCCAGCAGCGCGTGGCTGATCGCGGTGCGGGTCGTCTCGTTCCCGGCGACCAGCAGCAGGATGAAGAACGAGACGATCTCGGCGTTGTCGAGCTGCTCGCCGTCCACCTCGGCGAGGGCGAGCGCGGTGGTCAGGTCGTTCGTCGGGTCGGCCCGTCGGCGGACGGCCATCTCGTGGAGCAGCTCGGCGAGCTCCGCTCCGGCGCCCAGCAGCGCGGCGACGATGTCGGCGCCCGGGGGGACGAAGTCGGGGTCGCCGGAGCCGAGGATGACGTTGGTGCAGCGGAAGACGTCGCCGTAGCGCTCGGGCGGCAGGCCCATCATCCGGCAGATGACCTCCAGCGGCAGCCGGGCCGCGACCCGCGACACGAAGTCGCCCGGCCCCTCGTCGCGCAGCTCGGTCACGATCCCGCGGGCGAGCGCGGCGATGTCGTCCTCGGTCTGGGCGATGAACCGCGGCGTGAACGCGCGGGAGACGATCCGGCGCAGTCGGTGATGCCGGGGCGGGTCCATATTGATCATTCCGCCGAAGAACTCCAGGAACTCCGGGGGCAGGTCCGGGATCGAGGTCGCGCCGCGGGCGGAGGAGAAGGTTCCCGGCTCGGAGCTGATCCGGACGATGTCCGCGTGCCGGGTGACCGCGTAGTAGCCGGGCCCGGACTCGATCATCTCGCTGGCCGGCTCTGGCTCCGCGTAGAAGGGCAACGACGGCGTCCCGCGCAGCAACGCGAAGGCCGCGTCGATCTCGGCCCGCGGCCGGACCCAGAACGACAGGTCGGACAGGTCGATGTCGTCGACGGCCTGACCTGGCCCGGCACCGGCTACGACCGACATGGCCTCACGTCCTCCCTGGCGGGGTTGTCGCTGGGAGAGTGGTGGCGGCCGGCCGAAGAGTCAAGGTCTTCGGGACTGGCTAGCTGGTCGGGCTCCGTAGCTCGCGCTTGAGGACCTTGCCCGACGGGTTGCGGGGGAGCGCCTCTATGAACGTCACGGCCTTCGGCACCTTGAACTTCGCGAGGCTGCCGCGGCAGTGCTCGACCAGCTCGTCGGCGGTCGCCGAGGTTCCCGGCCGCAGCGCGACGAACGCCACCGGCACCTCGCCCCACTTCTCGTCGGGGCGGCCGATGACGGCTGCCTCGAGCACCGCCGGGTGCTCGTAGAGGACGCGCTCGACCTCGGAGCCGGCGATGTTCTCGCCGCCGGAGAGGATCATGTCCTTGAGCCGGTCGACGATGAAGACGTAGCCGTCCTCGTCGCGGATGCCGATGTCGCCGGTGTGGAACCAGCCGCCGGCGAAGGCCCGCTCGGTCGCCTCGGGGTCGCGCCAGTAGCCCTTGAAGACCTTGGGCCCGCGCAGGACGATCTCGCCGGCCTCACCGGCGGGCAGCGAGCGGCCGGCGTCGTCCCAGATGTCGAGCTCCAGGTACAGGCATTCGCGCCCGACGCTGCCGCGCTTGGCCCGGATGCTGGCGGCGTCGAGGAACGTGTCGCCCGAGACCGTCTCGGTGAGGCCGTAGGCGTCCGCGAACCACGCGGACGGGAACACCTTCTGGATCCGGTCGATCAGCGGGAGCGGCATCTTCTCGCCGCCGCCGATCAGGACGCGGACGCTGGACAGGTCGCGGTCCTCGATCCCGGGAAGGTCGAGGATCGCGCGGACCATCGCCGGGGCCAGCCAGACGACCGTGATCCGCGAGGCCTCGATGTCGTCGACCGCGCGGGCCGCGTCGAACGTCCGGTGGATGTGGGTCGTCCCGCCGACGGCGATGATCGACGTGGTCACCAGGTCGAGCGCGCCGACGTGGTAGAGCGGGCCGCAGGCGAGGCCGATGTCCGCGGCGGTGAAGCCGAACTCGGTGATGTGGGCGTAGTTCTTCCAGGCGAGGTTGGCGTAGGTGATCATCACGCCCTTGGGGCGCCCGGTCGTGCCCGAGGTGTACATGAGCCGCTGGATGTCGTCGCCGGCGACCTGCCGCCGTTCCGCCGGGCCGTCCGAGCCGACCGGGCCCGCCGATCCCGCGGCCAGGTCGTCGAACCGCGTCCACCCGTCCGGCGCCTGCGGCGCCCGCACGACGCGCGCGAGGTCGGGGAACTGCTTGGTCGCGTCGGCCCCGAGGGCGAGCAGGTCCTCGTCCACCACGAGCGCGCGGGCCTGGGCGTGATCGAGGATGTACTCCAGCTCGGGCGCCGCGAGCCGCCAGTTGAGCGGCATGACGATCGCGCCGAGGTGGTTGGCCGCGAAGATCGTCGTCAGGAAGTCCGTGCTGTTGTACGCCAGCAGCGCGACGACGTCACCCCGGCCGATGCCGCGCTCGCGCAGGCCGGCGGCGACGGCCGCGGCGCGGTCGAGCGCCTGCCGGTAGGTCACCGTCTCGCCCTCGTACTGGGCGAATGGCTTCTCGGGAGCGCGGGCCGCGTGGTGCTCCAGGACGCCGACCCAGTTCATGTCCGGAGTACTCATCTCGCCTGCCCTTGGTTTGACTGCCCGGTACAAACAGCGTGACGGTAGCGGTATTGAGCCGCCGATTCAATGGTCGATACCACCCGGCCTGGGGCGGGACCTTGACTCCTTGACCCTCCTGGAGGGGTCGGATACGGTCAGCTCCTCTATGGACCGGTTGGTACAAAAGATCGGTGCGGGCACCACCATAGCCGGTGCGGGCACTACTGCGATGTGGCTGTAGGAGACATGGGACAAGCACGCGTCGACATCGTCATCGTGGGTGCGGGCATCCTCGGTATCAACCAGCTCTACCGTGCGCGCCAGGACGGGTACTCCGTGCAACTGCTGGAGCAGGGTGACGGGGCCGGCGGTACGTGGTACTGGAACCGTTACCCGGGGTGCCGTTTCGACTCGGAGAGCTACACCTACGGTTACCTCTTCTCCCCGGAGCTCTGGCGGGACTGGGAGTGGACCGAGGAGTTCGCCGGCCAGCCCGAGACCGAGCGCTACGTCAACCACGTGGTCGACCGGTTCGGCCTGCGCGAGTCGATCCGGTTCGGCAGCAAGGTCGTCGCCGCCGACTGGGACGAGGAGTCGCGGACCTGGACCACGCGGACCGAGGACGGGCACGTCGTCCAGTCCACCTACCTGGTCAGCGCGACGGGCGTGCTCTCGGTGCCGTTCTACCCGGACATCCCCGGCCGCGAGACGTTCACCGGCGAGCAGTACCACACCGGCCGCTGGCCGGCGGAGCCCGTGGAACTCGCCGGAAAGCGGGTCGCGGTCATCGGGACCGGCTCCAGCGGTGTGCAGGTCGCGCCGCTGATCGCCGACGAGGCGGCGTCGCTGACCGTGTACCAGCGCACCCCGTCGTGGTGCACCCCGCTGAACAACCACCCGATCTCGGCCGAGCAGCAGGCCGAGCTCAAGGGCAGCTACGAGAAGATTCGCGACGCCCTCGCGGTGGCGGTCGCCGGCTTCCTGCACGAGCCGTCGGGCCGCAAGACCTTCGAGGACTCGAAGGACGACCGCTGGGCGTTCTACGAGACCATCTGGAACAGCCCCGGGTTCGCCAAGATGTCCAGCAACTATGACGACATGGTGCTGGACCCGAAGGCGAACAAGGAGTGGTGCGACTTTCTCGAGGAGAAGATCCGCGGAATCGTCGCCGACCAGTCCGTCGCCGACCGGCTTGTTCCGGACCACGGTTACGGCGCCCTGCGGCCGCCGTTCGTCGCCGGCTTCTACGAGATGTTCAACAAGCCGAACGTCGAGCTGGTCTCGACCCGGCAGACGCCGTTCGTCCGGATCACGCCGACCGGCATCGAGACGACCGACGGGCTTCGGGAGTTCGACCTCGTCGTCTGGGCGACCGGCTTCGACTTCGGCACCGGGGCGATGCTGCGGATGGGTATCCGCGGCGTGGGCGGGCTGTCGCTGAACGAGTACTGGTCCGACGGCCCGCGCACCTTCCTCGGCGTCATGTGCCACCAGTTCCCGAACTTCTTCTTCCCGGGCGGCCCGCACGGGGCGGCGGGCAACAACCCGCGCTACGGCGGCGACCAGGTCGACTTCGTCGCCGACCTGCTGAACCACGCCCGCGAGCGTGGTGAGACCCGCGTCGAGGTCCCGCTGGAGGTCGAGGAACGGTGGGCCGACACGATGGCGAAGGCCCTGCCGTACTCCAGCTTCGTCGAGCACGGCCAGTACTACGGCGAGAACGTGCCGGGCAAGCCGCGCCGGTTCCTGCTGAACCCGGCCGGCCGCCCGGTGCTGCTGCGGGTAATGACGAAGACCGCCGAGGGCGACTACGCGGGCTTCCTTGCCTGACCCGAACGTCGACCGGGCCGGGGCCGCCAGTCGGTGGCCCCGGCTCTCGGTCAGGTCAGAGAAAGACCAGCTCGCGGCTCTCGAACAGCCACGCCTCGCCGTCCTGGCGCAGGTGGTCGGTGTAGCGGCCGACGAGCCGGACCGACCAGCCCTTCTCGCCCTTGACGAGGAAGAGCAGGTCGCTGGTCACCTTGGCCGACTTGCCGTCGAAGTCGCTGATCAGGATGTTGGTGACGACGTGCCGCTGGACCCGGTCCGAGGTCAGGGCGGAGTATGTCGCCCGGATGCCCTCGTGGCCCCGGGCCGGTTCCGCGCCAGGGAAGGACGCCCAGCCGTCGGGCAGGAACGTGGCGACGATGTCCTCGGTGCGGGCGTCGTCCACCGCCTGCGCATAGGCCGCGATGGTGTCCCGGATCCGCGCCGCGGCGTCGCCGTAGTCGGAGCTCATCTTGCCGTCTCCCGTTGGTCGTTTGACTGACCGGTCGGTCCAACAGAGACTAGCCCAGCCCCACAGCCGAGAGGAACGGTAACCAGCCGATGAGCAGGTTCACCTTCGACGGTCGCGTCGTGGCCGTGACGGGCGCCGGGCGCGGCATCGGCCGTGCGTACGCGGTGCTGTTCGCCCAGCTCGGGGCCAAGGTCGTCGTCAACGACCTCGGCGGCTCGCCGACCGGAGAGGGCGCCAACACGGCGCCGGCGACAAAGGTCGTCGACCGGATCCGCGCGGCCGGCGGCGCCGCGGTCGCGAACTTCAGCGACGTCTCGACGGCCGAGGGCGGCCAGTCGGTCATCGACGCCGCGCTGGCCGAGTTCGGGCGCATCGACGTCGTCGTGAACAACGCCGGGAACATGGTGTGGGCTGGCCTGCCCGACGCCGACCTGGCGAACCTCGAATCTCACCTGAACGTGCACGTGAAGGGCTCGTTCAACACCGCGCGCGCCGCGTGGCCGCACATGCTGGAGCAGGACTACGGCCGCATCGTGCTGACGACGTCCATCGGCATGTTCGGGCTGGAGGACAACCTCGGCTACGCGACGGCGAAGGCGTCCATGTTCGGCATGGCCAGGAGCATGACCGCGTCGGCCGCCGGCAGGAACATCAAGGTGAACTGCATCGGCCCGAACGCGTTGACGCGGCTGGCCGGAAAGCCCGGTGGCGAGGCGGCGAGCGCCGACTTCCGCCCGATCCCGGAGCTGGATCCCGCCGCCGTGGCGCCGATGGTCGCCTACCTCGGGCATGAGAGCTGCGACGTCAGCGGCGAGGTCTACCTGGCCGGCGGCGGCCGGTTCTCCCGGCTCTTCGTCGGCGTCACCGAGGGCTTTCTCAGCCCTGAGCCCGCCCAGGTCGGCGTCGAGGACATCGCCGCGAACTGGGCGGCCATCAACGACGAGAAGGGCTACTACGTGCCCGCCGACCCGGTGGACTGGTCGGCCCACTTCATGGCCCACCTCTTCCCGGCGGAGTGACCGGGGCGGCCGGCTTTCCGGGTCCTTGACCCGTCCTGTCTGGATAATTCGGCACCACGCGCAGAGACTCGGCCCAGAGACGGTGAGTTCGCGGGGCCAGGCGTCGGGTGGCTCCGCCCGCGGCCGCCGACTGCGCAGCGTGGGTGCCCGCCCGCGCCGGACCGCGGAGGTGGCTGTATGCCGAGCGAGGCGCCTACCGTCCTGACCACCCACGGCACCGTACGGGGCACGGCCGTCGGCGGTGTGCACGCCTTCAAGGGCATTCCGTACGCGGCGCCGATCGCGGGGCCCGCCCGGTTCGAGGCGCCGGGGGAGCCCGAGCGCTGGGACGGGACGCGGGACGCTACCCGGTTCAGCCCGGGCGTCCCGCAGCCGGCGTTCGTCGGCGCGCCGACGCCGCTGTGGGCGCCCGGTGACGGCGACGACTGCCTGAGCGTGAACGTCTGGACCCCCGATCCGGGGGCGGGCGGCCTGCCGGTCCTGGTCTGGCTCTACGGCGGCGCGTTCATCATCGGTTCCAGCAGCCAGCCCGACTACGACGGCGCGGTACTGGCCGCCGGTGGCGCGGTCGTGGTGACCCTGAACTACCGGGTCGGCCTGGAGGGCTTCGGCGCGCTGCCCGGCCGGCCCGCCAACCGCTGGCTGCGCGACCAGCTCGCGGCGCTGCGCTGGGTCCAGGACAACATCGCGGCGTTCGGCGGTGATCCGGGCAATGTGACGGTGTTCGGCCAGTCGGCCGGGGCCACGTCCGTCGTGACCCTGGTCGCCGCCGAGGCCGGCCGCGGGCTGTTCCGCCGGGCGATCGGGCAGAGTGTCGCCGGCACCGTGAAGACCGAGGCTGAGGCCCTCGCGGTCACCGGCCGGATCGCCGCGGCGCTCGGGGTGCCCGCCACGGCCGAGGGGTTCGCCGCCGTCCCGGCCGAGGCGATCCACGCCGTGCAGGGCCGGCCGGGCGAGATCACCCCGTACGGGCCGGTGCTGGACGGCGAGCTGGTCCTCGGGCTGCCCTGGCATCACCTGCGCGCCGAGGTCGACCTGGTCGTCGGCTTCACCCGGGACGAGTTCCGGCTCTTCGCCATGCTGGAGGGGCTCACCACGGCCGACCCCGCGGCGACCGCGGCCGGCCTCGGACTGCCGCCGTCGGCGCTGGCCGAGTACCGCGCCGCCCACCCCGGCATCTCCGACCTCGACCTGCACAACCTGGTGCTGAGCGACCGGATCTTCCGGATGCCGTCGCTGTGGTGCGCGCGGCACCACCCCGGCCGGGCCTTCTGCTACGAGTTCACCTGGCCCTCTCCGGCGTTCGGCGGCGCGCTCGGCGCCTGCCACGGCATCGAGGTCGGCCTGACGTTCGGGAACCTGGACGGCGGGATGACCGACCTGCTGCTCGGCAGCCCGACGCCGGCCGAGGCCGTCGTGCTGTCGAAGGAGATCCGCAGGGCCTGGCTCGCGTTCGCCACCGACGGTGACCCCGGCTGGCCCGAGTTCGGCTCCGCCGAAGGTGGCGTGGTCGGCTCCGCCGAAGGTGGCGTGGCCGGCTCCGCCGAAGGTGGCGTGGCCGGCTCCGCCGAGGGTGGCGTGGTCGGCTCCGGGGAGGGCGGCCTCGTCCGCCGCTGGGACGTCCCGATCGACGTCGTCGCCGACCCCGAGGCCGTCTCCCGCCGGATCTGGGAGCCGTTCCTCGGCTGAGGCCGCTCGATCCCTTGAGAGCCGGTCCGCGTGGTGCTAGACACCGAGCAGACGTGCTTGGCAGTCGCTCAGCATGATCTTGTGGGGCCGTGGCGGCGGCCCGCGCGACAGAACAGCGAGGGAACGATGGCGGGAAGAGTCGAGGGCAAGGTCGCTTTCATCACCGGCGCCGCGCGCGGCCAGGGGCGTGCCCACGCCGTCCGGTTGGCCCAGGAAGGCGCCGACATCATCGCGATCGACGTCTGCCAGCAGCTCCCGCGGGTGGCGTTCGCGATGTCGACGCCGGAGGACCTGGCCGAGACGGTCCGGCTCGTGGAGAAGACCGGCCGGCGCATCCACGCCGTGCAGGCGGACGTGCGCGACTACGACGCGATGAAGGCCGTGGTGGACGACGGGGTGGCCCAGTTCGGGCGGCTCGACATCGTCATCGCGAACGCGGGCATCGGTCCCAACGGCTCGCTGATGCACAAGATGGACCACCAGACCTGGCAGGACACGATCGACATCAACATGACCGGTGTCTTCCTGTCCACGAAGGTCGCGATCCCGCACATCATCGCCGGCAGGCGGGGCGGCTCGATCGTGCTGACCAGCTCCGTCGGCGGGCTGTCGGCCAACCAGTTCGTCGGCCACTACGTCACGGCCAAGCACGGCGTGGTCGGCATCATGCGGACCCTGGCGCTGGAGCTCGGCCGGCACAGCATCCGGGTCAACTCGCTGCATCCCACCCAGGTCAGCACGCCGATGGTGCTGCACGACCTCACCTACAAGATGTTCTGCCCCGAGCTGGAGAACCCGACCGTCGACGACTTCGCGGCGCGGTCGCAGGCCCTGCACGTGCTGCCCACGCCGTGGGTGGACGCCGAGGACATCGCCAACGCGGCGCTGTTCCTGTGCTCCGACGAGGCCCGGTTCATCACCGGCGTGACCCTGCCGGTCGACGCCGGCACGCTGATCAAGTAATCCGCGGCCGGACACCAGCCGCGGGGTGCCGACCGGCCGAGCGGCCCGGCCGGCACCCCGCGGGTGTTCCACGACTCCCGGCCCAGCTCGGCCCCGGGACGATTTGGGCAACTGTTCGACATTGCGCTGAGCATCCGTCTAGCGTTGCCGGGGCGGCCGCTTCAGGTGATCTACCTGCGCCGTTGCGCGGGCTCGGGCGCCTGGTGGCTCATTTCTGGCCCGTAGCGGCCTACAGCAAGGGAGATGGTCGATGACGGCGATCATGCACGGTGTTCGGATTCTTGAGGTCGCCGAGCACACCTTCGTCCCGGCGGCGTCCGCGCTGCTGGCGGACTGGGGCGCCGAGGTCATCAAGATCGAGCACGTCGAGCGCGGCGACGCGATGCGGGGCCTCGCGTCCAGCGGCGTGGTGGATCTTCCCTCCGACGTCCACGTGCTCCTGGAGCACTCGAACCGCGGAAAGCGCAGCCTCGGCCTGGACCTGACCAGCGAGGCGGGCCTCGACGTCCTGCACCGGCTGATCGCCACGTCGGACGTCTTCCTCACCAACAAGCTGCCCCGGGTCCGGAACAAGCTCAAGATCGACCTGGACTCGGTGCGCGCGCACAACCCGCGGATCATCTACACCAGCGGCACCGGTCAGGGCGAGGAAGGCCCCGACGCCGACCGTGGCTCGTACGACTCGCTGGCCTTCTGGGCCCGGTCCGGCACGGCCGTCGGGCTCAGCCGGCCCGAGTACGGCCAGGTGGTCTCGCCGCCCGGGCCGGGGTTCGGCGACTCGATCGGCGCGATGACGATCGCCGGCGGGATCATGGGGGCGCTGTTCCACCGGGAGCGGACCGGCGAGACGACCGAGGTCGACGTCTCGCTGCTGGGCACCGGGATGTGGGCGATGGGCCAGGCGTTCGCGCTGTCGCTCCTGATGAACGTGCCCTGGCAGCCGCCGCCCGCGGAGATGATGCGGACGAACCCGCTGGTCGCCAACTACCAGACCGCGGACGGGCGCTGGGTCGCGCTGTGCTGCCTGCAGGCGGGCAAGTACTGGCCGGCGCTGTGCGCGGCCGTCGGCCGGCCCGAGCTGGCGACCGACCCCCGGTTCGACAGCCACCAGACGCTGATGGCGAACGGCCTGGAGGCCGGGGACGTCCTGCGCTCGGTGTTCTCCGCTCGCCCGCTGGCCGAGTGGCGCGAGCTGCTCGCGGACTTCGACGGCCAGTGGACCGTCGTCCAGGACACCCTGGAGGCGGCGGCCGACCCGCAGTCGGTCGCCAACGGCTACATCCAGGACACCCAGACCGCGGCCGGCAAGCCGTTCCAGATGGTCGCAGCACCGGTGCGGTTCGGCGGGAAGGCGGCGCCCGCTGGCCACGCCCCCGAGTTCAACGAGCACGGCGACGAGATCCTCGCCGAGCTCGGCTTCGACTGGGACGCCATCGTGGAACTGAAGGTCAACGGCGTCGTCGCCTAGACGGACGGCAGGGTGGCCCGGCTCCCGCGCGGAGCCGGGCCACTCGCCTCAGCCCTCAGCCCTTGGCGCGGTACTGGACCTGGATCTCGGTGAAGCCGGCCAGGCCCCAGGGGCCGTTCTCCACGCCGAGGCCGCTCCACTTGAACCCGCCGAACGGCTGGTGCGGGCCGAGGGCGACGTGGGCGTTGACCCAGGCCGTCCCGCAGTCGAGGCGCTCGGCGACGGCACCCGCCCGGTCGGGGTCGGCGGACCAGACCGAGCCGGACAGGCCGAACATCGTGGCGTTGGCGCGGGCGACGACCTCGTCGACGTCCCGGTAGGGGATGACGGGCAGCGCGGGGCCGAACTGCTCCTCGTCCACGATCCGGGTGCCCTCGGCGGCGCCGGTCAGCACGGTCGGCTGGTAGAAGAAGCCGGGCCCGTCGAGGGGCGCGCCCCCGGTGGCGGCCTTCGCGCCCCCCGCGAGCGCCTCGGCGACCAGGTCGCGGACCCGCTCGAACTGAGGCCGGTTCTGCACCGGCCCGAGTTCCGTCTCCGGGTCCATGCCGTCGCCGACCTTCGCCGCGGCGGCCCGCGCGGCCAGCGCCTCGACGACGGCGTCGTGCAGCGACTCCGGCACGTAGACGCGCTTGATGGCCGAGCAGATCTGCCCACTGTTGTCGAAGGCGCCGGCGAACAGCTTCCCGGCGATCGCTTCGGGGTCGACGTCGTCGAGCAGGATCGCCGGGTCGTTGCCGCCGAGCTCCAGCGTGACGCGCTTGAGGTCCGGAGCGGCGGAGGTCGCGATGTGCTTCCCGGTCGCGACCGAGCCGGTGAAGCTGATCTTGCGGGGGACCGGGTGGGCGGTCATCCACCGGCCCAGCTCGTCGCCGCCGGAGACGACGTTCAGGACGCCGGGCGGGAGCACCTCGCTGAGGATCTCGGCCATCAGCAGCGTGCTGCGCGGGGTGAACGGCGACGGCTTGAGCACCATCGTGTTGCCGGCGAGCAGCGCGGGGGCGATCTTCCAGGTCGCGAGCATGACCGGGAAGTTCCACGGGGTGATCGCGGCGACGACGCCGATCGGGCGGCGCACCACCTCGGCGCGGGCACGGGCGTCGTCCTGGATGACCTCGCGGGGCAGCTCCAGGTTGGCGAAGTACTTCAGCCAGTAGCTGGAGCCGGCCGCCTCCATGTACGCCGACTTCAGCGGCTTGCCCTGCTCGGCCGTCAGGACCGGGGCGATGCGGTCACCCGCGGCCCGCATGGCCGCCGAGGCGGCCTTCAGCGCCGCGCGGCGGGCGTCCTCGTCCTGGCGCCAGCTCACGAAGGCCTTCGACGCGGCGGCGAATGCCTCGTCGAGCTGCTCGCGCGAACAGTCCGGCGCCTCGGCGTGGACCGCGCCCGTCGCGGGGTTGACGACACCGAAGGTAGACGGCGCCGCTCGGCGCTCACCGTCGATGATCATCGAAACGTCGGTCATGGGGATCCTCCGCGTCTGCGTCGGCGTGCCGGCCACGGATCGCCGGCACTGAACGTCTGATTAGCGCGTGGCCGGCCCGAGGGTCAAGGGGTTCGACGGACGCGCGCTCGGAACCGGTGCGGCGGCTGGGTTTCCTCGGCGGATCGTCCTGGCCGTCGCGAGGCCTGCCCACGCCCACCTCGGCGACACGTCGATCCAGCTGGCGGACAGCGTCCGGGCGGCCGTCACCGGGCGTCGCCCGCCGGTCCGAAATCAGTGCCCGACATTCCCGCCGGCCATCATTCCGTGGAATGTCCGTGCGCCCCGGCCGTAGGATCTGTTCATGACGGGAATTATCGCGCCGGTCGGTCACCTCACCTGGCCGGAGCGTATCGACGAGCTCGCCGCCGCCGATCCGGAAATCGTTGCCCTGAGGACCACGGCTTTAGGTGGTGAAACCCTTACCTGGGGCGAGCTCTCCCGGCGCAGTACTCTCGCCGCCGCACACCTGAACGAGCTCGGTATTCGCCCGGGAGACATCGTCTGCGTCGAGCTGCCCAATGGCGCCGCGCACGTTCTGTGCACGCTCGGCGCGTGGCGGCTGGGTGCCACGGTGCTGCCGCTGCGCCCGGACCTGCCGGCACCGGAACGCCAGCGCTTGGTCGCCCTCGCCCGTCCCGCCCTCGTCCTCGTGGGCCGCGAGCCCGGCGCCGACCAGGAGATTTCCGCCGCGCGGCTGCTGAGCGACGGCGAGGGACCGGCCGCTGCGCTCCCACCCGCCGTGGCGAACCCGGCGCCTGTCGTGGCGAACCCGGCCTGGCTCATCGCGTCGGGCGGCTCGACCGGGGCGCCGAAGCTGATCGCCTCCTCGGCGTCGACGGTGGTGCCCACCGGCGCGCGTTCGGTCGGCGCCGCGCTTTTCCATGAGAACGCCGGCGCGCGCCATCCCGTCAATCTGGTCTGCTCACCGCTTTATCACACCCAGGGCTTCGCCATGTTGCACCACACCCTGGTCGATGGTTACCGGAACGTTCTGGTCTCCCGTTTCGACGCGGAAGTGGTGCTGGATCTCATCGAGTCCGAGCGGGTCATGATGGCGGCCTTCGTGCCGACCATGTTGATCCGGTTGTTACGCAGCCCGAGCATCCGCGACCGGGACCTGTCCAGCCTCAGCCGGGTCATCCAGGGCGCCGGCGCCTGCCCCGAGTGGGTGGTCCGAGAATGGATCGACCTGGTCGGCCCGGAGCGCTTCATCATGGGCTACGGATCCTCCGAAGGAGTCTGCAGCGCCCAGATCCGCGGCGACGAGTGGCTGCGCCACCCGGGCAGCGTCGGGCGCCCGGTGGGAACCGAGATCCTCGTCGTCGGCGAGGACGGCGCGCCCCTGCCGGCCGGCGAGGTCGGCGAGCTCTACTTCCGTCCGGTCCAGGGGACCCGCGAGGTCCGGTACGTCGGCGCCGCCGCGCCGCGCACCCTGCCCGGTGGCTACCAGTCGATCGGGGACCTCGGCCGGGTCGACGAGGACGGCTACCTCTACATCGCCGACCGCCGGACCGACCTGGTCAAGACCGGCGGCGCCAACGTCTACGTCTCCGAGGTCGAGGCGGCGCTGCTGCGCCACCCCGACGTCGAGGACGCCGTCGTGATCGGCCTGCGCGACCCCGAGTGGGGCCGCCGGGTCCACGCGATCGTCCAGCCCCGGCCCGAGGCTGAGCGCGACGGCCTCACCGACGCCCTGCGCGCACACTGCCGCGGCCACCTCGCGCCCTACAAGGTGCCCAGAACCTTCGAGCTCGTAGACGACGTCGGCCGCGCCGAGTCCGGCAAGATCAACCGCCGCACCCTCGCCGAGCTGAGAGAAGCCCCCGAGGCCGCGGCGTCGTAGCCCGGCCACCTAGCCGCGGTCCGGCTTCGCAGGCTGGCCCTTGATCGCCGTTTGGGCCCTCGGGTGGTCGTGATTGGGGCGTTATCGCAACCACACGAGGGCGTAAACCGCGATCACCAGCGCCAAGGTGCTACCGCTCAGGCGGCGTCGGGCCAGTAGCCGCGGGAGCGGAGGTGGTCGACGGACAGGGTGGCGCAGCGGCGGACGTGCTCCTCGCTGATCCGGGCCGCGGCCAGTACGTCGCCCGCATCGATGGCGCCGAGCATCTGCTGCCGGTAGGTGGCCTCGTGCGGGGCCCAGCCGGGCGCGTCGAAGTAGAAGCTGCCCTGCAGGGCGCCGCCGAGGAACCGCAGAATCGTGTCGAGGCGCGGTGACCGGCCCGCGTTCGCGATCAGGTGGAAGAACCGGCGGTCGAGGTCCCGTACCCGGACCACGTCGGTGGTCGCGGCGATCTCCTGGTCCAGCCGGCGCAGCTCGTCGATCTGGGCCGGGGTCAGCCGCTTGACCGCCCGTTTCGCCGTCATCGCCGACACGAGCGCCACCACCTCGTAGTGGTCCTCGATGTCCTCGACGGTCACCGCGGCGACGAACGCGCCGCGGCGCGGTATCGCGTCGACGAAGCCCTTCTGCGCCAGCTCGATGAGGGCCTCGCGGACCGGGGCCCGGCTGATCCCGAGCGTGTCCGCGACCTGGTCCTGGTCGATCTTGCTGTGCGGCGGCAGCGCACCGGAGACGATCGCGTCGCGGAGGAAGCTCGCGGCCTCGTCCTTGAGGTTGCCGTAGGGGCGTCGACCCGAGGCAAGCCTCGGGTCGACGTCATGGGTGCTCACGGCTGGCTCGCCGCCCGGTCAGCCGGCGTCGCCGCCGCGCCGGGCCGAAGCGGCCCGAACACGGCGGTGAGCCCGGTCGGGGCCGTTGCCACCGATGTCCTCATCTCCGTCACGACAGATCTCGGTCACGACACCGCGGGGTAGTCGCTCGACTCGGCAATGTCGGCCGCCTCCCGCATGTACGTGACCACGTAGCCGCCGAAGTCCTCGAGCTTGGGATCGCCGTTCGCCCGCTGGTAGCCCTGCTCGAGGACGATCGCGAGTTTCCATTTTGCCAGTACGAGGTAGTAGTCGAAGTCGTCGACCTGCCGCCCCGAGCGCTCCGCGTAGAAGTCCAGCAGCTTGGCGCGGCCCGGCATGCCGACCAGGAACTCGTTGTCCGACGGGCCGTCCGGGTCTTCCGGCCAGCTGTGCAGCGCCCAGGCGACGTCCAGCTTCGGGTCGCCGACCGTGCCCATCTCCCAGTCGAGGATGGCCGCGAGCCGGCCGGGCGCGCCGTGGCGGAACATCACGTTGGGGAACTGGTAGTCGCCGTGCATGACGCCCGGCACGAAATCGAGCGGCCGGTGTACGGCCAGCCAGGCCGTCGCCTCGTCCAACCCGGGGATCTCCCTGGCCCGGATGCGCTGGTAGAAGCGGGTCCAGCGCTCGACCTGCCGGTCGTGGTAGCCGTCCGGCCGGCCCAGGTCACCGAGGCCGCGGGCCCGCCAGTCGACGGCGCCCATCCGGACGATGCCTTCGATCAGCTCGTACGCCAGCTGGTCGCGGGCGGCGCGGTCGGTGTCGAACGGCTCCGGCCACCAGCCTGGCGTGTTCATGACCGACCAGCCGTCGACGACGTCCATCAGGTAGAACGGTCGCCCGAGCACGGTCGGGTCCGGGCAGGCGGCGATGGCGTCGGCGACCGGCACGTCGGTCCCGGTCAGTGCCTCGATGAGCCGCCACTCCCGCAGGATGCCGGCGTCGCGCTCGGCCGGGGCGGCCACGGGTGGCCGGCGCAGCGCGGCCGCGAAGTCGCCCCGGCGGATCTCGAAGATCTCGTTCTGCCGCCCGCCGGACAGCAGCCGCGCCTCGACCGGCAGGCCGCTCCCCGGCAGGTCGAGCGTGTCCAGCCAGGCCCCCAGCGCGGCGACGTCGATGCTCGGCGTCTCGGTCGTCATGCGTTCACCTCGTCGGCGTCGAGGAACTCGGCCCACTTCTTGCGGGCCGCCTCCTGCCGCAGCGGCAGCCACGCGGTCGGCCACATGCCCTCGGCCGGCTTGCCCTGGGCGAGGACCGCGCGGGCGACCGTGAGGCGGTGGACCTCGCTCGGGCCGTCGGCGAGGCCGAGGATCATCGAGCCGGAGAACCACTCGTTCAGCGGCAGGTCGCTCGTCGTCCCCAGCGCGCCGTGCACCTGCAGCGCCCGCTGGGTGATGTTGTGCATGACCTGCGGGGTCAGCACCTTCACCGCGGCGATGTCGTGGCGGACGGCCTGGTAGTCCTTCATCCTGTCGATGCGCCAGGCGACGTAGAGCACGAAGAGGCGGAACTGCATCAGCTCGGCGTAGGAGTCGGCGACGTAGTTCTGGACGGACTGCTTCTTGGCGAGCAGGCTGCCCCGGGTCTCGCGGCTCAGTGCCCGCTCGACCATCATGTCCAGCGCCCGGCGGGCCTGGCTGACCGTGCGCATCGCGTGGTGGATGCGGCCGCCGCCGAGCCGGGTCTGGCTGATCGCGAACGCCTGGCCCTCGCCGCCGAGGATGTTCTCGGCCGGCACGCGCACGTCGGTGAAGCGCACGAGGCCGTGGGTGCCCTCGCCGACCGGCTCGTGGCCGAACAGCGCCATGTTGCGCTCGATCTCGATGCCCGGCGTCTCCTTCGGCACGATGAACATCGACGCGCCGCGGTGGATGTCGACGTCCGGGTTCGTGACGGCCATGACGATGTAGAACGCGGCCCACTTGGCGTGCGACGCGAAGAACTTCAGGCCGTTGATCACCCACTCGTCGCCGTCCAGGACGGCCTGGGTGGTGAAGACCCGGGGGTCGGAACCGCCCTGTGGCTCGGTCATCGCGAAGCACGAGACGATGTCGCCGTCCAGCAGCGGCTTCAGGTAGAGGCGCTTCTGCTCCTCGGTGCCGTAGTGGGCGAGGATCTCGGCGTTGCCGGTGTCGGGCGCCGCCGTACCGAAGATGACCGGCCCCCAGGCGGCCCGCCCGATGATCTCGTTCAGCAGGGCCAGCTTCACCTGGCCGTAGCCCGGGCCGCCGAGCTCGGGGCCCAGGTGGCAGGCCCACAGCCCCTGGTCGCGCACCTGCTGCTTGAGCGGGCCGACGATCCTTCCGATGGTCGGGTCGATCGGGCGCTCGAACACCCGGTGCCGCCAGAGCGCGTCCAGCGGCTCGACCTCTTCCCGGACGAACCTCTCGGCCCAGTCGAGCTTCTCCTGGAACTCAGGCTCGGTCTCGAACTCCCACACGTAGCGCCTCCGTGGTCGGCCACTGTCGCACGTCACAAGATCCGCGATCGCGGCATCCGCGCTGGTCAGGTCTCCGCCAGCCGGATCCGGACTCGCCGGATCTAAAGTAGCAAGTCTCAAGTCGAAAATATATTATTTGGCCATGACGTCCGACGCGGGCCCTCCACCCCGCCCCCTGCCGGCGCTCGACGATCTCAACGGCTTCTTCTGGACGGCCGGCCGAGACGGTGTCCTGCGGATCCAGCGCTGCGGGGACTGCGCGTCGCTGGTGCACCCGCCACAGCCGGTCTGCTGCTACTGCCACTCGGAGCGCCTCGACCCGGCCGAGGTCAGCGGGCTCGGCACGGTCGTGGGAACGACCGTCAACCACCAGCCGTGGGAGCCCGCCTTCCCGCCGCCGTTCGTCGTCGCGTGGGTCGCCCTTGACGACGACCCGCGGGTGCGGCTGGTGACGAACCTGGTCGACGTCGCGCTCGACGAGGCCGCGGTCGGGATGCGGGTGCGGGTCCGGTTCGAGCCGGCGGAGGACGTCTGGCTACCCGTGTTCGCACCGGTCCGAGACACCGCCGGCACAGTGGTCGGGGATCTGCCCGACGACCCGATCTCCCCGGCCGAGCATGCCGGCCGGATCCGGCCGATGGCGCGGACCGACAAGTTCGAGGACCGGGTGGCGATCACCGGGATCGGGATGTCCCCGGTCGGGCGCCGGCTCATGCTGCCGCCGATCACGTTGGCCGTCGCCGCGGCCAAGGACGCGGTGGCGGACGCCGGTCTCGAGCTGTCCGACATCGACGGGCTGTCCACCTTCCCCGGCGGCGAGCTGATCGGCGGCTTCACCGAGGGTGGCGTGACCGCGGTCGCGGACGCCCTCGGCATCCGGCCGACCTGGTACAACGGCGGCTCGGAGACCTTCGGCCCTGGCGGCGCCGTCGTCGCCGCGATGCTCGCCGTCGCCAGCGGGCTGGCCCGCCACGTCCTGTGCTTCCGGACGGTCTGGCAGGCGACGTACGCCGCTCGGGCGCGGGCGGCGAACCCCGGCGGTGGCAGCCCCTACGGCATCGGCCGGGTCGGGCGGGTCGAAGGCGCGCAGGGCTACGTCGCGCCGTACGGGGTCGGCTCGGTCGCGATCAACCTGGCGATGATCGCCTCGAACTACTTCCACCGCTACGGCGCGACGCGCGAGGCGCTCGGCTGGATCGCGATCAACCAGCGCGCGAACGCGGCACTCAACCCGCACGCGGTCTACCGCGAGCCACTGACGATGGACGACTACCTCGGCGCCCGGATGATCACGACCCCGTTCGGGCTCTACGACTGTGACGTGCCGATGGACGCGAGCCTCGCCTGCGTCGTCTCCGCGGTCGAGACGACGCCCGACCTGGCGAACCCCCCGGTTCTGGTCGAGGCGGTCGGCACCCAGACGACCGAGCGGTTCCTCTGGCACCAGAGCACGATGAGCCACGAACCGCAGACGCTCGGGCCCTCGGCCCATCTGTGGTCACGCACCTCGCTGCGGCCGGCCGACGTCCAGGTGGCCGAGCTGTACGACGGGTTCAGCTTCAACTGCCTGTCCTGGCTGGAAGCGCTGGGGTTCTGTGGCATCGGCGAGGCGGCCGACTTCGTCGCCGGCGGCCACAACATCGCCCGCGAGGGCGGGGTCGTCGCGCTGAACACGCACGGAGGCCAGCTCTCGGCCGGCCGCACCCACGGCATGGGAATGATCCACGAGGCCGTGGTCCAGCTGCGCGGTGAGGCCGGAGCCCGCCAGGTCGACGGCTGCTCGGCCGTCGCCGTCAGCACCGGTGGGCTCGCCCCCGCCGGCGCGATCCTGCTGCGGAGGTCCTAGATGGATCAGCCCTGCCCGTTGCCCCTGCACGCGGCGGACCTCTACCACGCCTGCGTCGTGGTCGAGGACCTGCGCGCCTCGATGGAGCAGCTCACCTGGCTGGCCGGCTACCGGTGGAGGCCGGTGGTCGAGCACCTGACCGGCGTCTGGACCCCGGCAGGCGAGTCGGCGGTGCCGCTGCGGATGGTCTACTCGCTGGACGAGCCGCTCCTGGAACTGATCGAACAGGTCCCCGGCACGACCTGGGTGCCGGCGCCAGGCGGCGGGATCCACCACATCGGCTACTTCGTGGACGACCTCGTCGCGTCGTCCCGGGCGCTGGCCGAGGCCGGCCTGCCGCTGGAGATGTGCGGCAGGGGCCCGACCCGGCCGAGCGGGTTCGCGTACCACACGACCGGCACCGGGTTGCGGATCGAAGTGGTCAACCGTTCGGTGCTGCGCGACATGCAGGTGCTTCTCGCCGCGACGCCGGCCGACGTCCAGGAGGCGGGCGCATGAAGGCGGTCCGCAACGCGCCGCCAGGTGTCGAGGTTGTCGAGGTCGAGGAGCCGACCGGCGACGGTGAGCTGGTCAAGGTGGCCGCGGTCAGCATCTGCGCCTCGGACTTCCTCTACCTGCGCTACGGGAGCCGGCAGATCGCCGGCCACGAGATCGCCGGAGTCCTCGGTGACGGCACCCCCGTCGCCGTCGAGGCGATCACCGGCTGCGGGCACTGCGAGCACTGCGAAGACGGCAACTACCAGTTCTGCGCGAACCTGCTGGAGACCGCGCTCGGGATGACCGCGCCCGGCGGGATGTGCGAGTACTTCCGCGCTCCACGCCGCGCGTTGCTGACGCTGCCCGCCGGGCTCGCGGTCCGGAACGCCTGCCTGGTCGAGCCCGGGTCGGTCGCCTGGCACGCCTGCCGGCTCGGCGGGGTCGGGCCCGGCAGCCGGGTCGCGGTCGTCGGGGCCGGCGCGATCGGCATCCTCGCCGCCGCCGCGGCCCAGGCCCTGGGCGCCGTCGAGGTGGCCGTCGAGGCTCGCCATCCGCACCAGCACGCGGCCCGCGAACGCCTCGGCGCGGGCGAGCCCCGTGGTCTCTATGACGTGGTCATCGAGACCGGCGGCAGCGAGGCCGCCCTGCACCGGGCGATCGAGCTCGCTCGGCAGCGGGGAACCGTGGTCTACGTCGGGATCTTCGAGGACACCGCGCTGCCGCACTCGAAGCTGGCGCTGAAGGAGGTCGCGCTGCGGCCCTCGCTCGGGTACAGCGGCAGCCCCGACGGCCGGCGCGAGTTCGCCGAGGTCGCCGACCTCCTGGTCGCCCGCCCCGAGCTGCCCGAACTGCTGATCACGGGCCGCTACCCGATCGACGACGCCCCCGCCGCCTTCGAGGCCGCCCGAGACAGATCCAAGGGCACTTTCCGCGTCGTCGTAGAGCCCTGACCAGGCGCGGTCTCCCCCCGCCCTCCGGCCATGTCGCCGGCAGTCGGCAAGATCGTCGGCCAGACCGCCGCGCCGGCCAGCCCGGATTCGCCCCCGGCCTGTCCGGCGCGGCTTGGCCAAGGCTGGTAGCCGCTGGCGCCCGAGCCCTGAGCTGGCGACCGCCCGTTGGTGCCTTGATCGTTACTTTGGCCCTCTGGTGGTTGTCGTCTGGGTCCGTCTATGACCACCGGAGGGCCAAATCGGCGATCACAGGCACCGACGGGCCACGACCGGTTCGGCGCTCAGCCGGCTGAGGCCACGAAGGGCGGCGGTGGGCCGGAGCGCGATGACCCGGCTTGACCCTCCGGTTACCGGAGGGGTGAGGCTGGGGCCATGTTCGAGCCAGCCCACGTCGTGCCGATCGGTGAGTTCTCGCGGCTCACCTATCTGAGCGTGAAGACGCTGCACCACTACCACGAGGTCGGCCTGCTGGAGCCGGCGTCGATCGACCCGTCGACCGGTTACCGCCGCTACTCGCTGGACCAGGTGGGACGAGCGCACCTGATCCGGCGCCTGCGCGACCTCGACATGCCGGTGGCCGACGTCCGTGCCGTCCTGCTCGCCCCGGATGTGGCGTCGCGCGACGCCACGCTGCGGGCGCATCTCGAACGGATGGAGGCCGAGCTCGCCCGAACACGGGCCGTCGTCGCCTCGTTGCGCGAGCTGCTCTCGCCCGCGTCGCCGCTCGCGGTGACCTTCGTGGAGGTGCCGGCACAGCCGGTCTTCGCGCTGCGCGCGGTCGTCGACGCGGCCGGCGCGGGCCGGTGGTACGACGACGCCCGGCTTCGCCTCGACGCCGCGCTCGGCCAGGCCGGCGTGCGCGCGGCCGGTCCGCATGGAGCGACCTGGGCGCGGGAGTACTTCGAGGACGAGCGCGGCGAGATCGTCGCCTTCGTGCCGGTGCGGGCTGGGGCCCGCTCGGGTGCACCGGACGGGGTGGCGAGCACCGAGCTTCCCGGCGGGCGGTTCGCCGTCGCGGAACACCTCGGTGGGTTCGACGACTTCGACCGGACGTACGGCGCCCTCGGCAGCCACGTCGTCCGCCACGCGGTCGGGCTCTCGGACCCGATCCGCGAGTTCTACCGCGTCGGACCGGCCGAGACCCCCGATCCGGCGTCCTACCGCACCGACGTCTACTGGCCCGTCCAGGCCGCCTGACCCGACCGTCCAGGCCGCCTGGCTTGGACGCGCCTTGCTCGAACGAAGGGAATCTCCGATGTCAATCGCCCTTGCCAGCGTCGTCGTCGACTGCGCCGACGCGCTCGCGCTCGCCCGCTTCTGGTCCGAGCTGCTCGGCGCGCCGATCGACGACGGCGCCAGCGCCGACTGGGCCACGGTCGCGGCGACGCCCCCGATCGGCTTCGCCCGCGTCCCCGACCGGACGCCCGGCAAGAACGCGCTGCACCTCGACCTGGCCGCGGCCAGCCCTTCGGCCGAGGTCGACCGGGCGATCGGCCTCGGCGCGAAGCGGGTGGCCGACCACTCGGTCTGGACAACCCTCGCCGACCCCGAGGGCAACCTGTTCGACATCGTCGGCGCCTGACAGGCCCCAGCGTGGATACGCCACCGGGCGTATCCACGCCGGATTCCCTACCCAGACGCGGATCTTGGCCCGGCGTCGAGCCCCCGGCCAGTCATGATCGCTAGTTGCGCAGGGAGGAAAGGTGCAAATCGGGGCACGGAACGCCCGTTTCCCTGCGCAGTTCGCGATCATGGCGTTCGGGGGTGGAGTAGGGCGCGTGTGATCGCCAGATGGGTAGGGAAACGGGCGTTGACGCGTGATCCACGAGAGGGATCCGCTACGAGGCCGCAGACCCCGAGGGCAACCTGTTCGACATCGTCGGGCCTGACGCTGTCGCGCCGTTCCGGCGCGGGGCTTGATCGCCGTCTCGGCCCTCGGGTGGCTGCGATTGCGGCCTTCTCACGACCAGTTGAGGGCGGAGGCGGCGATCAAGCCGCCGGCGAGGGCCGCGCCGGGGTCAGTCGCTGGCGGGGAGGGGGCGGGCTTCCTTGAGGACCAACTGCTCGGCGCCGATGGCCAGGGAGGTCGTGCCGGCCTTGGTCACCAGGATCTCCAGACCGGTGTCGGCGAGGGTGTAGCGCTTGCCCTGCAGCGTCCCGCCGGTGGCGCTGGCCAGGGCGGTCAGGCCGGGGCTCGGTTCGGCCTTGATGTCGACCACCGGGTGGCCGCCGCAGGTCAGCTCGACATCCCCGGGAATCGGGCGCACGACGACGAGCTCGGTGGCGTCTACCTGGCTACGGAGCCGGGCGCCGCTCTTGATCTGCAACGTTGTCTCTCCTTGTCGGGGACGCCGGCCGGCCAGGCTCGAACGGGCCTGGCCGGCCGGGGCGGTCCAGCCTGGTCAGAGCACCACGGGCAGCTTGTGGTAGCCGCGGATCGTGGCCGTGTGGATGAGCTCGGCACCGGACAGGTCGAGGTCCCACTTCGGGAAGCGGTCCAGGATCTCCTCCAGCGCGATCCGGCCCTCGATGCGGGCCAGCGCGGCGCCGAAGCAGTAGTGGACGCCCTTGCCGAACGTCATGTGGGCGTCCATCTTCCGGCGGATGTCGAACGTGTCCGGGTCCGGGAAGGCGGCCGGGTCGCGGTTGGCCGCGCCGGTCAGCAAGGTGACGATCTTCCCGGCCTCCACGGTCTGGCCGTGCAGCTCGACGGGCCTGGTCGTCACCCGCACCTGGATCGGCGACGGCACCTCGTAGCGGAGCGTCTCCTCGACCGTGTTGTGGATCAGGGACTTGTCCGCCACCACCAGAGCACGCTGGTCGGGGTTGTCGGCGAGGGTCTTGCCGAGCCAGCCGATCAGCCTGGCCGTGGTCTCGACGCCGGCGGCGTAGAGCATGCCGACGTAGTTGAGGATCTCCGCGTCGGACAGGCCACGCTGCTCACCGGTGAGGACGTCCTTGAACCGGGCCTCGATCAGCGTGGTCAGGAAGTCGTCGGCGGGATTGGCCTTCTTGAACTCCAGGAAGGGCGCGTACGGCTCGCCGATGCTGGGCAGCCGCTGCTCCTCCTGCGGCTTCTCCTCCTTGAGCCGGGCGGATTCCTCCACCTGGTCGCGCAGGGTCAGCAGGTACTCGTCGGGAATGCCGACCAGGGCGCCGATGACCCGCATCGGAAGCTGGCTGGCGAAGTCCTGCATCAGGTCGAACCGGCCGCTGCCGACCAGCGGGTCGAGGTACTCGGCGCACAGTTCGCGGATGCGGTTCTCCAGCACGAGCACCCGCTTCGGGGTGACCGCCCGGCTCAGGATCAGCCGGTGCATGTCGTGCTCGGGCGGGTCCTCGGCGATGAAGAGGCCGGGCGGGGTCGGAATCCCCGCCTTGACCATCTCCATGAGGATGCCCTTGGACGACGTGTACGTCTGCCAGTCGACCGAGATCGCCTCGACGTCGGCGTAGCGCGAGACCGCGTAGAAGTCGTAGCGCTCGTTGTAGTAAAGCGGCGCCTCTTCGCGCATGCGCTTCCAGACCGGGTACGGGTTCTCGTCGATCGCGAAGTCGTACGGGTCGTAGTAGATCTCCGTGGCGGCGCTCACGTGGAGTTCCTCTCAACAGGTACACGTGCGGATAACACTGCTGCTCCCGGGGCGCCGGGACCTGTGGTGCTGACGGTCATGCCGGCTCGCACAGCGCCTTGACCTGGAGGTACTCCTCGAAGCCGATCTGGCCCATCTCGCGCCCGATGCCGCTCTGCTTGTAACCGCCGAAGGGGACGTCCGAGCCGTAGTAGATGCCGCCGTCGACGATCATCGTGCCGGCGCGGACCTTGCGGGCCACCCGCTTGGACTTCTCGTGGTCGCCGGAGAAGACGGCGCCGGAAAGCCCGAAGATGGTGTTGTTCGCGATCCGGACCGCGTCGTCCTCGTCCTCGAACGCCTGGATGACGAGAACCGGGCCGAAGACCTCGTTCTGGACGATCTCCGCGTCCTCCGGCAGGTCGGCGAACAGCGTCGGCTCGAAGTAGTAGCCGGTCTCCAGCTGCGGTGGGCGCCGTCCGCCGAGAATCGGCGTGCCGCCGGCGGCGACCGCCCGGTCGACCATGGCCTCGACCCTGTCCCGGTGCCGGGCGCTGTTCAGCGGGCCCATCACGTTGTTCGGGTCGAGCGGGTCGCCGTACGGCATCGCCGAGAGCATCGCGGTGGCGATCTGCACGCCCTGCTCGAAGATGGACCGCGGCAGCAGCAGGCGCGACAGCGTGGCGCAGCCCTGGCCGCCGTGCAGGCAGACCATGAAGGTCGACATGCCGATCCCCTGCTGCAGGTTGGCGTCCTCGAAGACGATGTTCGGGGACTTGCCGCCCAGCTCCAGGAAGCACTTCTTCACGGTCTGGGCGCCGAGTTCCATGATGCGACGGCCGACGGCGGTCGAGCCGGTGAAGCTGATCAGGTCGACCCGCGGGTCGGTGATCAGCTCCTCGCCCCGATCGTTGGCCGAGCTGGTGATGACGTTGAAGACGCCGGCCGGGATGTCCGTGTACTCGGCGACGAGCTTGCCCAGGGCGCTGACGCACCACGGAGTGGTCGGCGGGCCCTTGAGGATCACCGTGTTCCCGGCGGCCAGCGCCGGCGCCACCTTCGCCAGGGCGACCTGGAGCGGCTGGTTCCACGGGACGATCGCGCCGACGACCCCATAGGGCTCCCGCTCGGTCCAGCGGTGCGCGCCGAAGCCCTCGATGCTGCCGAGGCCCAGGTCCTGGCTGAACTCGTACTTCTCCAGCAGGTCGGTCACCCAGCCGACGTTCTCGACCGGCATGTCGAACGTCGAGCCGACCATCTTGGTGGGCAGGCCCACCTCGGCGGTCATCATCGCCTTGAACGGCTCCGCGTGCTTCGACAGCGCCTCGTGCAGCTGACGCAGACAGCGGATCCGCAGGGCGACGTCCGTGCTCCAGCTGGTCTCGTCGAAGGCCCTGCGGGCCGCGGCGATGGCCGCGTCGATGTCGCCTGTCGAGGCATCCGCCGCGACGCCGATCGACTGTTCGGTCGCCGGGTTGATGTTCTCGTAGGTGGCGCCACCCTCCGCATCGACGAGCTGACCGTCGATGAGCAGCTTGGCGACGTTCAGTCCCGCGAAAGTCATGTGGTTCCTCCGTCAGGTGATGGCAGGTGCTGGTCGCGAGTGATCGCCGAGACCGCCCATTCGGACTGGGTCTTGGTCGCGGATGAGGGCGGGCTCTGGCAGTCGGGCATCGAGACGGCACGGCCCTTGCCGACCTGAGCGGACCAGGTGACCGTCTCGCCGTCATACACGCAGGTCAGGTCCGCGCGCGAGCCGTCGAACGTGCTGGTCCTGGGCGAGTCCAACAGGCTCCAGCCCACCTGGCGCGCGACCTCGCCCTCCAGTGCCTGCGCCTGCGGGCCGTCGACGCCCGAGCAGCCGCGGTAGTAGCCGGCGACGGCGTCGAAGTCGCCCTTGCGGCGCAGCACGGTCTCGACGAGCTCGACGTCGCCGTAGGCCCAGGACGTGCCCTCCGGCAGCAGCAGGAAGGTCGCGGCGAACCGGTGGCCACCCAGGTGGCTCGTCCGCCAGATCGTCACGCCGTCCGGCGCGGCGACGGCGCCGAGCCGGGCCGTGAGCCCGGCGCCCAGCCGGCCGCAGCAGCTGTCCCGGGTGCCGTGGCCGCAGACCAGGACGTCGATCGCCGGCGCTTCGAGACGCGACGGCCCCGGCTCGGCGGCGGCCGCGAGCAGGTCGGCGACGGCCTCGGGCAGCGACACGCCGACCGGGCGCTCGAACCGGCGGTAGCCGGCGAACCACCGCTGGCCGGGCGGGCGCGCGTGCAGGATCACCCGACGCTCGGCGGGCGCCGCCGCCGGGTCCGATGGGACGACGGCCTGCAGCCGGTAGCCGGTCGAGGCCAGCAGCGGCGCGAGCGCGGCGGCCTCGGGGGCCTCGGCGACATCGCGGGGCCAGGGCAGCGGGAGCTCGACGAGCAGGTAGCCGGGGTAGGTCCCAGCGGTCCCGGCCGGGGACAGCGAGGTGACCCGGGACCAGTCGCTGCAACGAATTCTCGCGTCAAGGTCGACTTCGGCGGCCTCAGCGCTCACCGTGTTCTCCATGGCGTCAACCGACCGGGTCGGGGGCCGCGGCGAAGCCACGCAGCGCCGGGAGCACGGGCGGGCTGGTCCGCCAGTCCGGGACGCCGTCCTCGGCCGGCGTCGCGACCGGGAAACCGCCCTGGTGGACCCAGGCCCAGTGGGCGTGGTTCAGCTCGTGCAGCGTGAAGCAGGCGTTCAGCGCGTTGTAGAAGCCCTGGTTGTCGACGGTCTGGTTGACCGACTCCTTGATCATCAGGGCGGCCATCGTGGGCATGCCCGCGATGCGCCGGGCCAGGGCCACGGCACTGTCGGCCAGCTCGTCCGCCGGGAAGACCTTGGAGACCATCCCGAGCCGGTGCGCCTCGTCGGCGTCGATGGAGTCGCCGGTCAGCAGCAGCTCCTTGGCCTTGCGCGGGCCGAACTCCCACGGGTGCGCGAAGTACTCCATCCCGCACATGCCGAGCCGGGTCCCGACCATGTCGGCGAAGGTCGTCCCCTCGGCCGCGACGATCAGGTCACAGGCCCACATCAGCATGAGGCCGGCGGCGTAGACCTGCCCGTGCACCGCCGCGATGGTGATCTTGCGGAGGTTGCGCCACCGGCGGGTGTTCTCGAAGAAGTGGTGCCACTCCTGCAGCATCAGCTTCTCCGCGCCCTGGCGGGTCGCGCCGTTGACGGTCGCCGACGGGTGCTGGTTCGGCCCGGGCGCGTGGTCCGCCCGTCCCTCCTTCGAGCCCATGTCGTGGCCCGTCGAGAACATCGGGCCGTGGCCGCCGAGGATCACGACTCGGACCGTGTCGTCCGCCTCGGCCCGCAGGAAAGCCTCGCCCAGCTCCACCAGGAGACCCCGGCTCTGGGCGTTCCTCGTCTCGGGGCGGTTGAGCATGATCCGCACGATCGTCCCGTCGTCCAGGGACTCGTACGTGATGTACCGGTACTTCGAGTCGATCATCAGCGCCTTTCCACCCTGCCCACTGGAACCCGTCCTGGCCGGGGCCTGTGCCCGCCCAGCCTGGACCGTTGCCGCCCATATTTACACTAAGTTGAAGAACCGCTAGTTTCAACCCGGTCAAAGGAGGGACTGGCTGATGAAGGTTGCCCTGACGGTCGCGGACTTTCTGGATCGGGCCGAGGCGGTGTACCCGGAGCGCCTCGCGGTGGTCGACGAGCCGGGCCGGCCCGGCTCGTTCGGGCGGCTCACCTATCGAGAGGTGGCGGCGCGGGCCCGCGGGATGGCGCTGGCGCTGGACCGGCTGGGAGTCCCCGCCGGCGAGCGCGTCGCGATCGTGTCGCCGAACTGCGCCCGCTTCCTGATCAGCTTCTACGGGGTGAGCGGGTACGGCCGGGTCCTGGTGCCGATCAACTACCGGCTGACCGCGGCTGAGGTCTCCTACATCGTGGAGCACTCGGGCGCGTCGGTGCTGCTCGTCGACCCGGAGCTGGACGACGTGCTGTCCGGGGTGAAGGCGAAGGAGCGGATCGTCCTGGACGGCGTGGCCGACGCCGAGCTGTTCGCCGAGGCTGCGCCCGGCGCGACGCCGGTGGCCTGGGAGCCCGACGAGGACGCGGTCTGCACGATCAACTACACGTCCGGGACGACCGCGCGCCCCAAGGGCGTGCGGCTCACCCACCGCAACAACTGGCTCAACGCGGTCTCGTTCGGCTGGCACACCACGGTGACCGACCGGGACGTCATCCTGCACACGCTGCCGATGTTCCACGTCAACGGCTGGGGGATGCCCTTCGCGGTGACCGGCATGGGCGGCACCCACGTCGCGATCCGCAAGATCGACGGCGAGGACATCCTGTCCCGGGTCGAGCGGGAGGGCGTGACGCTGCTGTGCGGCGCCCCCGCGGTCGTCGCCTCGATCCTCGACGCCGCCGCGGCGCGGCTGGAGGCCGGCCAGCCGGTCCCGGGGCGCGACACCGTCCGGATAGTCGTCGCCGGCGCGCCGCCGCCCAGCGCCGTCGTCGCGCGCGTCGAGGAGCTGCTGGGCTGGGAGTTCATCCAGATCTACGGCCTCACCGAGGCCGCGCCGCTGCTGACGATCAACCGGTCCCGGGCCGAGTGGGACGGCCTGGCCGTCGACGAGCGGTCGCGGCTGCTGGCGCAGGCCGGCGTCCCGGCGCTGGGTGTGCGGCTGCGGCTCGACCCCTCCGGCGAGGTGATGGCTCGCTCGAACCACGTCTTCGACGGGTACTGGGAGCAGCCGGAGCAGACCGCTCTCGCGATCGAGGACGGCTGGTTCCACACCGGCGACGGCGGGACCCTCGACGGCGCGACGCTGGCGATCACGGACCGGAAGAAGGACGTGATCATCACCGGCGGCGAGAACGTGTCGTCGATCGAGGTCGAGGACTGCCTGTACCTGCACAAGTCGGTGGCCGAGGCCGCCGTGATCGGGGTGCCCGACCCGAAGTGGGGCGAGACCGTGAAGGCCCTCGTCGTGCTGCGGCCGGGGGAGCGGGTCGAGCCGGCCGAGCTGATCGCCTTCTGCCGGGACCGGATGGCGCACTACAAGTGCCCCACGTCCGTCGAGCTGCGTGACGCGCTGGAGCGGACCGCTACCGGGAAGCTGCAGAAGTTCAAGCTGCGCGCCCCCTACTGGGAGGGCCGCGACCGTGCCGTCAACTAGCCCCGGCCAGCCCGGCGCGGGCCTGGCCGGGGTCCGGGTGGTGGACTTCGGCCACCAGATCGCGGGGCCGCTGGCGGCGCTGCTGCTGGCCGAGGCGGGGGCCGACGTCGTGCACGTCGACTCCCCGCGCTCCGCCGGCTCGCCCGGGCCGACCGACGCGTTCTTCAACCGGAGCAAGCGGCGGATCACGCTGGACCTGCGTGGTGCGGCCGACCGGGCCACCGCCCGGGACCTCGTGGCGCGTGCCGACGTCGTGGTCGAGAACTTCCGGCCGGGCGTGATGGACCGGCTCGGCCTCGGCCCGGCGGCGGCGCGGGACCTCAACGAGCGGCTGGTCTACTGCTCGCTGCCCGGCTTCGCGTCCGACGACGAGAAGGCCGGCCTGGCCGGCTGGGAAGGCGTGATCCAGACGGCCGTCGCCGGGTACCGGCCGCTCAGGGAGCACTGGGACCCGTCCGGCCGCAACAAGGCGACGGTCCAGGACCCCGCGGCCCCGCTGTTCACCCCGATCACCACGGCGTCGAACTTCGGCGGCCTGATGGGGGCGGTGTCCGTCGTCATGGCGCTGATCGCCCGCGAGCGCACCGGGCGCGGGCAGCGGGTCGAGGTCCCGCTCGCGGAGGCCTACGCCGAGGCCTACAGCACGATGCTCGGCATGCGGGTCTACGAGAACCCGCTCATGGGCGACAACCACATGCTGCGCGACCTGACCTACACCTGCGCCGACGGCGGGATGATCGACCTGTCGCCCTACTCGAAGTTCGTCATCCCGCTGCTCGTGGCCGCAGGTGTCGCGCCGGAGTGGGAGCGCCTCGGGCTGATCGACGTCGCGGCCCGGACGTTCTCGCGGGCGAAGCGGGACACCGCCATGGCGATGTTCACCGAGCTGGTCCGTAGCCACCCGGCGACCTGGTGGGACGAGGTCGCGGCCAAGGCGGAGATGCCGGTCTCCATGGTCCGTACTCCGGCGCAGTGGGTCGCCACCGAGCACGCGGCCGAGTCCGGCGCCGTCGTGACGCTCGATGACCCGCTGGCCGGCCCGATCGTCCTGCCGGGGCGCGGCTTCGACCTGGCCGCGGTCCCGGCACCCCGGCCGCGGCACCTGCCCGATCAGGACCGCGCCGCGATCCTCGCCGAGCTCGGCGCCATCCCCGCCGGGCCCACGCCTTTGGGCGGGCCGGCCGTGGGCGCGATCGACCTACCCCTGGAGGGCTACCAGGCCATCGACGTCAGCCAGGCCGTGGCCGGCCCGACCGCGGCCCGGCTGCTGGCCGACTTCGGCGCCGACGTCATCAAGGTCGGCAACACGGTTCCCGCGGTCACCGACGGGATCGTCGGCCAGCTGCACCGGGGGAAGCGCACCATCCTGCTGGACGCGAAGAGCGAGGCGGGCGGGCGGCTCGCGGGCGACCTGATCCGGGCCGCCGACGTCCTCGTCACCAATTTCACGCCGAAGTCGCAGGCCAGGTACGGCATCGACTACGACCGCGCCAGCCGGCTGAACCCGGGGCTCGTCTACTGCTCCATCACCGCCTACGGCCTCACCGGCCCGTGGGCGCACCGCCGCGGCTACGAGAACCAGTGCAACGCGGCGACCGGGATGAGCTGGCGTTACGGCTCACGCTTCGGCTGGACGCTCTATCAGCCGACGCCGATCAACGACGCCGACACCGGGATCCTCGGCGCCTACGCGGTGGCCGTCGGCCTGTTCGCGCGGCTGCGCGGCGGTGGCGGCCAGAAGGTCGGCGCCTCGCTCGCCCAGGGCTCGACGCTGCACCAGGCCGCCTACCTCACGGCCGAGGCGCAGGTGACCGACCGTGACCTGCGGGACGGTGAGGTGAGGGATGGTGATGTGAGGGACGGCGGTCCCGACCGGCTGCGCAACGAGTACGGCGCCCACGCGCTGTACCGCTTCTACGCCACCAAGGATCGGTGGATCTTCCTCGCGGCGCGCCGGGAGGAGCTGGTCGCGCTGCTGCGCGCGACGGGCCTGGAAGGCAGCCAGTCGGACTACAGCTGGCGGAACCCGGGCGGAGTCCTGGCCGAGATGCTGGCCTCCCGGTTCGCCGACGAGCCGGCCGACCACTGGGTGGCCCTGTTGACGGAGGCCGGCATCGCCGTGCAGATCCTCGTCCCCATCGACGACGCGGTCGCCTACCTGCACCGGCGGGGCGTCGTCTACTTCGAACGCGGCCTGGACGGCGAGGACGTCGCGCGGCCTGGCATCGGGCGGTGGCTCTCGGAGACACCGCCGCGGGTCGGGGCGAGCCCCGGCGCGGTCGGCTCGCAGGCCGTCGAGATCCTGGCCGAGCTGGGCGTAACCGAGCCCGAGATGAAGACGCTGGCCAGCGAGAACGTCATCTGCCTACCCGACGCCCTTCCCCAGCTCCAGCGCCTGACCTAGCCCGCCGACGCCGACGCCGGCCCGGCTCAGCCCGGCTCGGCCCGAGTGATCGTCGTTTCGGCCCTCTGGTGGTTGTAATCGGGGCTCGATCGCAACCACCAGAGGGCGCAAACGGCGATCATGTCAGCTGTCCGGCCCGACGGCGCCGGACTCCTCCAGCTCGTCGATGAGGGCCGGGGCCAGTCCGGCCTCTTCCAGCACCGCGCGGGTGTGCGCGCCGGCCGGGGGCGGCGGGTAGGTCTCCGCGGGGGGCCGTGGGCCGTCCTCGTCGCGGATCCTGATCGGGGTGCGCGGGACCAGCAGGTCCCCGACCTGCTGGAGCACTCCGCGCGCGGTCGCGTGCGGGTCGCTGGTCAGGTCCGGCCCCCGGTTCACCCGCACCACGCTGGCGCCCTGCGGCCCGAGCTCGGCGACCCAGTCCTCGGCCGGGCGGGTCAGGAAGACAGCCGCGAGCCGCCGCGTCACGCCGTCCGGGTCGTCCCACCGGTGCAGCGAGCCCTTCAGGTCCGGCAGGCCGAGCCCGTCGCAGAGCGCCCCCCAGGTGCGGGGCTCGGCGGCCGTCACCGCGACCCAGGTCCCACCCGCACAGGCATACAGGCGCCGGTCCGGGCCGATCGGGACGCCCCGCCCGCCGCGGTCGAACGTTCCATCCGCCGAGGAGAGCAGCCAGGTCGCGGACTCAGAGAGGCTGATGTCGAGCTGGCACCCCGCACCGGTCTGGTCCCGCTCCCGCAGCGCCGCGAGGATTCCGACGCCGGCCATCAGGGCCCCGATCGGAATCGGCAGGATCAGCTGCGGGTGCCAGGGCAGCTCCGGGCTCAGGCCGGTCAGCAGGCCAGAATGGGCCGCGAACGACAGATCGTGCCCAGACCACTGCGCGTACGGGCCATCCTGGCCGTAGCCGGAAATAGAGCACCAGATGAGTTTCGGCAGTTCCTTCGAGGCGTGGGAGTAGCCAAAACCCCGCTCGTCCAGGGCGCCGGGCCGCTCGTTCTCCACCAGAACATCGGCGTGCGCGGCCAGGAGTCGGAGCACCTCAAGTCCGCGTGGATGACGCAGATCGACCGCGACCGAGCGTTTGCCGCGGTTCAGCCCGATCGGGCCGTCGAACATCCGCCCCTTGGGCGATTCGACCCGGATCACGTCCGCGCCTAAGTCGGCGAGCAGCACGGTGCAGAACGCCCCGGGCGGCAGCCGCGTGAGGTCCAGTACCGTGACGCCGGTCAAGGGCAGCTTCGGGTCGGGCATGGCTTTCTCCTCGCAGACCGTGGGCAGGACGGATCGCTGTCCGGACCATAACGACCGCGCCCCCACCGCCCGGGTTACGGCGGTGGAGGCACGGTGCGGCGCTGGTCGGTCAGCCCATGAAGCGGACGAGGTTGTCCCGCATGATCTTGCGGATCGTCGCGTCGTCCAGATCCTTGAGCAGCGCGACGTACTGCATCGGGTCCGGAACGCCCTCGGAGTGCGGGAAGTCCGACCCGAAGACGAGGCAGTCGGCGCCGACGGTGTCGATACCGCGGTTGATGTCCTCCTCCGGGAACGGGGCGATGACGCACCGCTCCTTGAAGACGCTGGACGGCCGGCCCGGCAGCGTGCCCCACTTGGGCTTGCGGCCGAGCAGCATCGCGTGGTCCAGCTTGCGGAGCAGATACGGCAGCCAGACCGTTCCGAACTCGGCGATGAGCACCTTGATGTTGGGAAAGCGGCCGAACATGCCGTGGTAGAACATCGAGGTCAGGGTGTCCATCATCGGACGGTCACCCCAGTAGGACACCCACTGGAACCCGTTGAACTCCACGTAGCGGGCGTCGGCCTTCTCGCCCCACTCGGCGCCGTGGCGCGCGTAGGTCCCGCCGAGGTGGACGGCGACCCGGGTGTTGGACTCGTTGACGAGATTCCAGAACGGGTCGAAGTACGGGTCGAACGGCGACCGGCCGTTCCAGGCCGGGCCGGGCTGCAGGTCGACGAACTTCGCGCCGCGCTCCAGCGACCGCTTGAGCTCGGCGACCGCATAGTCGACGTCCAGCAGCGGGATCGGCACCGGAACCAGGATGCGGTTCTCGTGGGCGAAGCCCCAGTCCTCGAAGAGCCAGTCGTTGTAGGCCCGGTTCACGGCGTAGCCGGCTTCGATGTCGCCCCGGCCGAAGGCGCTCTCCCAGCCGGTACCGACCGTGTGCAGGACGGCGAGCTCGACGTTCTGCAGGTCCATGAGGGCCAGCCGCGGGTCCTTCTTCTCGAAGGCCGGCCGCATGGCGTTGTACCGCTCGATGAGCTGCTCGCGGCTGAGCTGGTCGAGGTCCTTCATCGGGTTGAGCTTGTTGAGCATCGCGCCCGGGATCGGGATGTTCCCGTCCATCCCGGAAACCTGGGAGAGGTCGACACCGCCGAAGCCGCCCTCGGGCGCGGAGTGCACACCGAGCGTCCGGCGCTCGTGGTCGACGTCCTCGTCGTGCTCTTCCTCGGTCAGCATGCGCGGCTCGCCCGGCAGCCAGGCCCGTTCAACCATCTCGGGAGCCAGGTATCGCGTCACCGCGTCCGCCGGGGCGTACAGGTGATGGTCGGCATCGAAAATGCCGTACGGGAGGCTCTGCTCGACATCCGCCACGTAAATACCGCGTGATCCGAGCTGAGGCGTGTCGGTCAACGGGCCCTCCTAGGTAGTTCACGGATACCGTGTATTTGGACTGAGTCTAACTATGTCGGGCGTCGGACGCCACCCCGCCGGGGGTGTCGTGGCCCGCACTTCGGTCAGCAATAAGGCGCGCTTACGAGCACCCCGCCGGCAGCAGGGCGCGCAAACGGTCGAGGCGGCTTCGCGCCTCAATTCGTGGTGTCGCCGCGAAAATGGCGGCGCGTTGGCTACCCGGTCAGGACTTCAGCCACTCGCGGGCGTTGTTCACGACCTCCCGGAACGGCTTTCCCTTGTCGAAGCTCGGCTCCCGGGGCATGCCGAGGACCTGCTCGCTGATCGCGTTGCGCTGCATCTCGTTGGAGCCGCCGGCGATCGACCAGACCCGGCTGTTCAGGTAGTCCAGGGCCGCGCGGTTTCCCTCCTCGTCGCCGTCCTTCCAGACGAGGCCGAGGCCCTGGCCGATCTCCAGGACGAGGCGGGCCCGTTCCGGGTTGTAGATGCCGGCCGCGAGCTTCCAGTACGAGGCGACGCCGGCCGCGGGCTTCTCGCCCGATCGGAGCAGTCCGGTGATCCGCTGCCCGAGCATGGCCTTGGCCCAGTCGGCCGTGTGGATCCGCGCGACGGTCTGGCGGGCGACCGGGTCCTGCGCCCGCCCGGCGGCCCGGGTCAGGCTGAGCAACTGCGGGTCGATGACGGCGGGCTGGGCCGCCGGCATGTTCAGCGGGTCGTCGCGACCGGCGCCCCGCTCGACCAGCAGCAGCGTCTGCGCGACGGTCCAGCCCTGGTTGATCTCGCCGATGATGTCCTCGTCGCCGACCTCGACCTCGTCGAGGAACTCCTGGCAGAACTCGGCGTCGCCGGTGATCTCGCGGATCGGGTGGATGGCCACGCCCTTGGCCCGCAGCGGGACGGCGAACCAGGTGAGGCCGCGGTGCTTGGGCGCGTCCCAGTCGGTGCGGGCCAGGCACATCCCGTAGTCGGCGTAGTGGGCGCCGCTCGTCCAGATCTTCGACCCGGTGATCAGCCACCGGTCGCCCTCGCGCACCGCCCGGGTGGTGATGCCGGCCATGTCGGAGCCGGCGCTCGGCTCGGAGAACAGCTGGACGAACAGCTCGTCGCCGGCCAGCATCCGGGGGACGTGCCTGGTCAGGAACTCGGGTGAGCCGTGCCGGACGATGGTCTGCCCGCACGGCCCGTAGGTCGTCCCGCCCGCGTGGCCGAGCTCGGGCGTGCGGTACTGGACCGCCTCCTCGGCGAAGACGCGGGCGTGCTGGTCGGTCAGCCCCTGGCCGCCGTACTCGCTCGGCCAGTTGATGCCCGCGTACCCGGCCTCGTAGAGCTTCTTCTGCAGGGCCCGCTCGGCCCGGTACTCCTCGGGGCTGAGCTCGCCGGCGCCGCGCACGTTGTGGGGCTGGCTCGGGTCGCGTGCCTCGAGGTTCGCGGCGAGCCACTGCCTCGCCGCCGCGCGGTAGCGCGCGATCTCCGGTGTGTCGGTCATCGTGGTTCCTCGTTTCCCTTCGGCCTCAGAGCCTGTTGTGAATCAGAGGCCGGCGAGCTGGCAGAGCCGTTCCCGGTGCCACGTCGGCGATCCGTACAGCGCCGGGTCGGTGGTCAGCCGACGGAGATAGAGGTGGAAGTCGTGCTCCCAGGTGTAGGAGATGCCGCCGAAGTGCTGCCAGCACTTGTGCGCGAGCTCGACCGCCGCGTCGCCGACGAACGCCTTCGCCATGCTCGCCGCGTGCGCCGCGCCGTCGGTCTCCCGCTGGGAGTCGCGCGCCGCCGCGGTGGCCACGGCGTGGCTCATCTCCAGCGCCAGGCTGGTGTCGGCCAGCTGGTGCTTGACCGCCTGGAACGAGCCGATCGGCCGGCCGAACGCGGTCCGGTCCTTGCAGTACTGCACGGTCAGGTCGAACAGGTACTGCATGGCGCCCACGGTCTCGGCGGCGCTGAGCACGCTGGCCAGCCGCAGCTGGCTCTCGACGGCCGCCGCCGCGCCACCGGGTGTGCCCACCAGCGCGGAGTCGGTGACCTCGACGTCGTCGAAGTGGACCTGGCACAGCCGGCGGCTGAGGTCCAGGCCGGCCAGCACCTCCACGGTCACCCCGGGGGTGTCGGCCCGTAGCAGGAACTGCGTCGGCCCGTCGGGCGTCCCGGCCGTCACGAGCAGCCATTCGGCCGACTGCGCCTCGACGACCAGGCCCTTGTGGCCGGTGAGCCGGTAGCCACCAGGGACCGGCGCGCAGTCGACCCCGGCGGGGCCGGACCAGTCGCCGGTCAGGTCCGCCGCGGCCCAGGCCACGCCCTGCTCGCCGGCGATCAGCGCGGGCACGACCGTGTCGTGGTGCTCGTGGGAGCCCTCGCGCGACAGCGTCGCCACCGCGAGATTGGTGTCGATGAACGTGCCCGGCTGCAGGTGGCGGCCGCGCAGCTCGGCCAGGATGACGAGGTCGAGCACGCCGTCGCCCGACACGCTGCCGCCGCCGAGGGACTCCGGGGCGAGGAAGGCGAACCAGCCGAGCTCCGCGCCGTCGAGCCGGTAGGACGGGTCGACTTCGCGGCCCGTGTCGATCAGCTCCCGGAGCTTGTCCAACGGCAGGTTCGCCTCGATGAACCGCTCAGTGGTCTCGCGCAGGAGCCGCTGGTCGGAGCTGAGATCAGGGTCCATGCCTGTTCCCTTCGGAGGTCTCGTGCCGCGCCGTGCCTGCCTGGGGGCCTGGCCGCGCGTGCCCGAGCCGTCCTGGCGCTCGAAGTTTCAACTCAGTATAATTTACCGTGTTGCACGGTTCTAGCACGGACCGGAGCTGACTGGCGATCCCGGAGGTTAGAGAGTGATGGGCGATGCGCAGGCCTTCCGTTACGACGGGAAACATGCCCTGGTAGTCGGCGGTGCGACCGGCATGGGCGCCGCCGCGGCGCACGCGGTCGCGGCCCTCGGAGCCGAGGTCACGGTGCTGGACCGGGTGCCGGTCGACTACGCGGTCGCGAAGTCGATCGAGGTCGACCTGCTCGACCGCGCGAGCATCGACGCGGCGCTCGACCAGGTACCCGGCCCGGTGCACGCGGTGTTCGCCGCGGCCGGGATCGGCGGCGGCCCGGGAACGATGCGGGTCAACTTCATCTCGCACCGCCACATCGTCGACCGGCTGATCGCCGACGGCCGGCTGGGCGCCGGGTCGGCGATCTGCCTGATCTCGTCAGTCGCCGGCCTCGGCTGGACGAACCACCTGCCGGCGCTGGTCGACTTCCTGGCGACCGAGTCCTACGAGGAGGCCGAGGCCTGGGTGGCCTCCCACGCCGACACGGACACCTACATGTTCAGCAAGCAGGCCGTGAACACCTGGGTGGCCCGGGCGGCCTACACGTACGCCAGCAAGGGCATCCGGATCAACGCGATCTGCCCCGGGCCGACCGAGACACCGCTGGCCAAGGCGAACTCCTGGGGCGGCTTCGACCAGCAGTACCGCGAGGCCGTCGGTGCCCCGCCGCTGCAGCCGGAGCAGATGGGCAACGTGATGGCCTTCCTGAACAGCGACGCCGCGATCGGGCTCAGCGGCGAGAGCGTCCTCGTCGACTACGGCCACGTCAAAGCCTCCATCGCCGGCTCCTGGGAGGCGGGCAAGCCGACCATCGACTTCCTGATGAGCGAGACCAAGGTCTGAGCTCCTGGCGCAGGTCCTCCCGGACCCACCCGGGAGGACCTCCGCCACACCAGCCCAGCGGGCGAACGACCACGCGAAGCACCCGACCGGAACATCACCTACCGGATCGTCGGGAAGGCTCCGCCGCGAGTGCGCGCGCCTGCACGGATCGTCAAGGCACGCTGAGCGCGCGCGCGATCCGCCGCTGGTCGCTCTCGTAGGCCACCGCCATCCGGTCGGCCTGGCTTTTCGGGATGTCGAGCGCGGCGGCGGCCTGCCGCCAGCCCGCCGTGGCAGTCTCCACTTCCCTGACGAGGTCGCGGGCACTCGGCGGCGACAGACGGAAGTAGGTGCCTACCGACAGCGCGACGTCGATGCTTGCGTCGGTGTTGTCGAGATCGACGGCGGTGCTCAGTCGGGTTGGGGAGTCGGGATTCGGGTTGAGGTCATAGGCAGGAGAGAGCGCCCAACCGTCCCGCTCACGCAGGAACGCATGATTGCGTAGATGGTCATCGGTGTTCCCAGTCAGGATGGAGAACAGGATCCGTCGGTAGAGTTCACGCAGGTCAGCGTCAGCTCGTGGCGAGTAGCGTTCGATCACCTCGGCGATCTCGAGGTAGCTGCGGAGGTCCCCGTCGGCGGCCTCGAGCATTGTCAGGGCGCTCGTGAACCCCAGACGCCGCGCGCCGATGCGGTCGAAACGGCTCAGGAGTAGTACGTGCCGGCCGGCAACGGTCAGCAGTTCCGACTCGGCCACCGTGAGCCCCGCTCTCCGAGCGAGTCTCAGTTGTACTTCCTCCCAACCGGCTACATCCCATTCGTCACTGTCCAGACGCGGGAACTTGGCGATCGAGAGCCGACCGGACGCGTCCCGCACCGCTGCCTTGGGGCGCGCACCGCCGAGCGAGCTACCTGCGTCGATGAGGTCCGCGAGGTCGCGGTCGAAGTCGCCCTCCGCCCGGACACGGTCGGCTGCTCGCAGGAGCCGGGCCAGGTCGATCAGCCGTGGGACCGAGTGCCGATGCGTCGAATAGTAGGTGGCGGTTGCCGGCCGGCGAAACCTGACACCTCCCTGGCGGGTGTCGTCCCGGACCCCGAGAAGGAAGTCGGCCTTGCCGAGGGTGCGAGGAGTGGTCTCGGCGGCACGCGCGCGCTCGCGCTCCTCACGCCTCATGAGGTTCTCACCCCATCGGTCGGGGGCGCTGTCTGCGAACGCGTTGAAGATTGCCGACCCGGGCGGCGTGTGGAAGACACCGGCAGCCCTGGCCAACGCCGGGTCGAGGTCATATCCGGCCGGGTTGGTCAGGTAGGCGTCGGCATATCGGAACGTGGCGCTCTGTCCGCCACGGTCGTGAAGCCACAACGTTCCGGCGACCGTCTCCTGTCCGTCGATCTCGACGGTGACCTCGACAGGATCCCGCCCGGCCATCAGCGCCGTACTCGCTTGGGCAGGATCTCGTCCATGCGCAGGCGGCCGATGTCGGTCTCGTACGGGTCGGTGGCCCGCACGACGGCGTCCATGATCCCGACGGTGCGTAGCACCCGGAACAGGTTCTCGGTGCTCGCGGTGCCCTTGCCCTGCTCGATGGCGCGCAGAGTGTCCCGTGAGATCCCGGCTCGCTCGGCGACCTGGGCCGCGGTCAGCCGGTTCAGCTTCCGCCAGGTCGACACATGCTCACCGAGCAGACGCAGCGACCGCGCCACCGACAACGGCGTGGCGTGCGAGGCTCTGTCGCCGACCATGGCCCTCATCTTACGGGTCTACGGAGGCTACGTTCGCCGTTAAGCGGCCTCACGTGTTGCCTGGCCAGGCGGGGCAGCATGGAGGTCAGGGGCCTGTGGCCGGGGCCCGGCCGTTACACGGAGACGGAGTAGCCGCCGTTGACCGGGTAGGTCTGGCCGGTGATCCACGCGGCGAGCGGGCTCGCCAGGAACGTGACGAGCCCGGCGACGTCGTCGGGGCGACCCAGCCGCGGGACCATGTACCGCTTGAGCTGGCGGCGCAGGCGGTCGGCCAGCTGGTCGTCCTCGCGGGCTCGCTCCTCCAGCCCCATGGTGTCCACGGTCGAGAGCGACACGTTGTTGACGGTGATGCCGCCGCCGCCGACCTCTCGGGCCAGTGCCCGCATGAAGCCCGCCGCTCCGGCCTTGGCCGCGGAGTAGGGGGCCATGTTCGGCTCCCCGACCCGGCCCGCGTCGGACACGATCGTGATGACCCGGCCCTCGCCCGCGGCGATCATGCCGGGAAGCGCGACCCGGGTGCAGTTCATGACGCCGTACAGGTTGACGGCGAAGTAGCGGTCCCAGTCGGCCGGCTCGGTGGTCGCGAACGCGCCGACGCTCACCGAGACCCCCTTGGAACCGGCGGCTGGGGCCTTCACGTCCCAGCCGCCGGGCCCCGCGTTCCCGGCGTTGTTGACCAGGATGTCCACCTGGTCGGCGCCGATCGCGCCGGTCACGGCCGCGTAGTCGGAGACGTCGAACGGCCGGGCCGCCGCGGTCCCGCCAGCGGCCTCGATCTCCTTGACGACCTCGTCGGCCCGCTCGGGCACGAAGTCGTTGACGAGCACCCTGGCCCCCGCGGCGGCGAGGGACAGGCAGACCGCGCGGCCTACGCCCTGGCCGCCACCCGTCACCAGAGCTGTGCGTTCACCGAGGTCGATCGTGAAGCTCACGTTGCTGCCTCTCTCGCGGCTTTCTCCGGGCGGAATGATCGCCGGTTCAGCCCTCTGGGGGTCGTATTCGCGGTCATTTCGCAACCACCGGAGGGCCAAAACGGCGATCATGGGGGCGGGCCACGGCCCGGGTGGAACCGTCAGGTGGCGGCGCCGGCAATCTTCAGGTCGAGGATCTCGTCCTCCGAGTGGCCGAGCTCGCGCAGCAGGTCGTCGGTGTGCTCGGCGAACAGGGGACCACGGTCGATCGTGGGCGGCTGCGCGTCGAACTGCACCGGGTTGGCGACCAGCCGGCGTTCCTTGCCCTCGCTGTCCAGGACGGGCCGGATGTAGCCGTTGGCCTCCATCTGCGGGTCGTCGAGGATGTCCAACGGGCCCTGCACGGGGGCCCAGGGGCCCTCCAGCGTCTGCAGGTGCTTGGTCCAGTAGGCGAACGGCTGCTGGGCGATCGCGTCGGTGATGTACCGGGCGGCCTCGGTCGCGTTGGCCATGAGCTTCGCGGCCGTGCTGAAGCGCTCGTCGTCGATGAGCTCGTCGAGGCCCAGGTGACGACAGACGTCGGCGAAGTACCGGAAGGGCTGAATCATGGTGAAGTTGATCCAGCGCCCGTCCGAGGTACGGAAGTGGCCGACCGTCGGGTTCAGCGGCGCGTTCGCCATCATCTGGTTGATGGAGATCGGTTCCTTCTCGGGCCCGTTCAGCGCCGCGTTGCTCAGGTCGAGGGCGAAGGCCCAGGCTCCGACGCTCATGAGCGAGACGTCGATGACCGACGTCTCGCCGGTCGTCGCCCGGCCGTAGAGCGCGGCGGCGATCCCGCCGGCGATCGTCATCCCACCCATGGAGTCGCCGTAGGCGCCGCCCGGCATGGAGATGACCCGAGGGCTGTCCGGTGGCGTCACCCCCCACGCGCTGCCCATGCGGCACCAGAACGACGAGCCGTCGTACCCGCCCTTCTCCGCCCACGGCCCACGCTGGCCGTGGGCGCTGCCCCGCACGTAGATGATGTCCGGGTTGGCCTTGCGGATGTCCTCGACCTCCAGCCTCAGCCGCCTGCGGGCGTCCGGCAGGAAGTTGGTGAGGAAGATGTCCGCGTCCTTGAGCAACTCCAGCAGCACCTCGTACCCCGCGGGGTTCTCGAGGTCGAGGCCGATGCTGCGCTTGCCCCGGTTGGGGTGATCCATGATCGGGTGGAACGTGCCGTCCTTGGGGTGGTTCACCATTCCCCGCTGGGCGTCGCCACGCTCGGCGTGCTCGACCTTGATCACATCCGCGCCCCACTCGGCGAGGACCCCACCCGCGGCCGGGGTGAAGGTGAACTGGGCGACCTCGACCATCTTGACGCCTGCCATGGGCTGGTGCACGGATCCGCGGTCCTTCCTACGTACGGCTGGAAGCCGGTCGGACCTCGGGTGGGTCGGCGAACGGCTCGTCACGGAACACCATAGTTAGGCTGAGTATAAGTTTACAAGCGGCGGGTTCGTGGCCGGCCGGCTTCCATGCGTGGCGGTGGGCCGGGCGCGCGGTCCGCGGCGGAGCGCGGCCGGTCCCGCGCGGCGGGTGCCGGCCATGTCGGTGTGGTGGCCGTGGGATGCGTGAACGTTGGGGTCGCCACCCATATTGGGCCCAGGTTGGGCGAGCGGGCCGGCGGAGCCGCCGTGCCGTCGCGGGCCGCTGTGGGGCCGTGGGTTCGCGGCGAAGCCTTGTGCGACCTGCCGCCACCTGCTAAACAGTACCCCTCAGATCTTGTACTCAGTACAAACCTGACGGCCCGCGCCGGCGAAGCCCGGGAGGTCCAGGCCTGGGAGGTCCGCGCCCGGGAGGGGTGGCGTGGGGCCGAGGCGAACGCGGGCACGGCCAGTTTCCGCTGTCCGGCAGCCAAGTAAACGATCAATGCAAGTCCGGGCCTTGGCCGCGCCCGACTCGTGAGGAGCCGACGGTGTCGCGCGGGTCGCGGCGCCGAGTTCGAACGGCCACCGCAACAAGTCCTGCAGCAATTCACCGCAACAAGTCTCCGAACGCCATCGCGGAGAAAGTCCGTATTCGAAGGGAAGTCCCGGCGTGAAGAACCACAAGTTGATCTCGCTTACCGCCGCCGCTGGCTTGTTAGCGGCACTGGTCGCTGCCTGTGGCGGTAGCGACGGGAAGAGCACGGACAACTCGACGAACGGCCTGAAGGGCACGCCGTACACCGTTGAGGTGATCACGACCCTGACGAGCGTCACGCCGGGTACCGAGGCGTACCAGGCGGCCCAGGCCGCCGCCGCGGCGGTGAACGCGTCGGGCGGCATCAACGGTCACCCGCTCCAGGTCAAGGTCTGCGACGCGAAGGGCACCGACAGCCCGACCGCCGCGGTGACCTGCGCCCGCGGCATCGTCTCGGACCCGAACGTCCTCGCCGAGGTCGGCGACTACGAGGCGTTCCCCGAGCAGGTCAACACGATCCTGAACGCGGCGAAGATCGCGAACATCGGCGCCTCGCCGACGGCCCAGTCGATCCTCACGGCGAAGAACTCCTTCCCGCTCGCCGGGTCGGACGGGGCCGGCCTGTCGACCGTGCTCGCCGACAGCGGCGCGAAGCAGATCCAGGTCGCCTACACCAACGTCGCCGCTGCCGCTGCCGCGGTGCCGTTCAACCAGATCGTGCTGCAGCAGGGCCGGGGCCTGAAGCTGATGGGTGGCATCCCGATCGAGGTGTCCGCCACCGACCTGACCCCGCAGGTGACCAGCGGGGCCAAGGGCGACGGTGTGGCGCTGGCCGTGATGCCGACCCAGTTCGCCGCCTGGCTCAACGTCGCCAAGAGCGGCAACTTCAGCCAGAAGATCTCCACCAGCGCTGCGTCGCTCACGGCCAGCACCCTCTCGGCGCTCGGCGGCAAGGCCGACGGCGTGCTGGTCTCCGCCGGACTGCCGCTGGTGACCAGCTCGGACGCGGGCATCGTCCGGTTCCGCGCCGAGATGGCCAAGTACCAGCCGAAGGCTGCCGTCGACGCGATCAGCCTGAACGCCTGGCTCAGCACCTGGGCGTTCGCGCAGGTCGCCCGGACCGTGACCGGTCCCGTCACCCGGGCCTCGATGCTCGCGGCGCTGAGCAACCTGACCAACTTCAACGTCTTCGGCCTGCTCCCCGACGGCTACACGACGACCAAGGACTTCGACTTCCCCGGCCTCGGTCGCCTGTTCAACCACCAGATCGTCGAGGGCGTCGTGAAGGACGGGAAGCTCGTCCAGACGTCGGACGGCTACGTGCCGATCTTCACGCCCAAGCCGTAACGAACGCCAATCCGTGACGAACTCGATGGCTGACAGCCGCGATGCCCGCGGGTCGGTAACGACCCGCGGGCAGGGGGTGGTCCTGTGATCCGCTTCCTTTTCCTAGGCCTGGGACTCGGGGGCATCTACGCCCTTGCCGGCCAAGGCCTCGTCCTCGTCTATCGGGGTTCGGGTGTCCTGAACTTCGCCCAGGGCGCGTTCGCCGCCGTGGGCGCCCTGGCCTACTACGACCTGCATGTCCGGGCCGGTCTGCCGACCGTTCCGTCCGTCGTGGTGGCCCTGCTCATCTCGGGTGTGGCCGGGCTGCTCATGCACTTCCTGGTGATGCGCCCGCTGCGGAACGCGCCGCCGCTGACGAGGGTGATCGCGACCCTCGGCGTCATGGTGATGCTGCAGCAGCTCGGCCGCATCGTGTTCGGGTCCTCGATCCGGATCGTGCCGTCCTTCCTGCCGTCGAAGAGCATCGACATCGGTGGCGGGGCGGCGGTCGGGCTGGACCGCTTCGTCCTGCTCGGCCTCGCGATCGTGGTGTCGGCGACGCTGTGGGCGGTCTACCGGTACAGCAGGTTCGGCGCGATCACCTCGGCGGTCGCCGAGAACGAGCGCGCCGCCCAGCTCGCCGGCCACTCGCCCGACGTCATCGCCGCGGTGAACTGGGCCCTGGGCGCGATGCTCGCCGGGCTCGCCGGCATCCTGATCGCGCCGATCGCCGGGCTGGACATCAACACGCTCGTCCTGCTGATCATCCCGGCCCTGGCCACCGCGATGGTGGCCCGGTTCGACTCCTTCGTGGGCGCGCTCATCGCCTCCCTGGTCATCGGCATCGCGCAGTCGGAGATCACCAACTACGTGCGCGCCGCGGGCTGGGGCGACGCGGTCCCGTTCCTGCTGGTCATCCTGGTGCTCGTCGCCCGGGGCCAGAGCCTGCCGCTGCGCAGCCATGTCAACGAGCTGCTGCCCGAGATCGGCACGGGCGTCCTGCGCCCGACCCGGCTGGCGGTCGCCGTCGCGGCCGGGGTGGTGCTGATCCTCACCACGCCCAACGACTGGAACGACGCGCTGACCGCCACGACGATCGGGGCGATCATCTGCGTCTCCCTCGTCGTGGTGACCGGCTACGCCGGCCAGCTGTCTCTCGCGCAGTACGCGTTCGCCGGCTGGGGTGGCTACGTCGCCTCGCGGCTCGCCGCCACCCATGGCCTGCCGTTTCTGCTGGCGCTCGTCATCGGCGTGGCCGCTGCCGTGCCGGTCGGCGTGCTGGTCGGGCTGCCGGCGCTGCGGACCCGGGGCATCCACCTCGCGATCGCGACCTTCGGCCTGGCGTACTCGTTCCAGAGCATCCTGTTCCAGAGCGTGCCGCTGACCGGCGGCCTGGAGGGCACGGTCGTCAACCCGCCCACCCTGTTCGGCTGGGACATCGACGCGGTCAACCACCCCAAGCGGTACGCGATCGTCTGTCTCGTCGCGCTGCTGCTGGCCGCGCTGGTCGCCGGCAACATCCGGCGAGGACGGTCCGGCCGGCGCCTCGTCGCCGTCCGCGGCAACGAGCGGGCCGCCGCCTCGCTCGGGATCAGCGTCTACGGCGCCAAGCTCTACTCGTTCGCGCTGTCGGCGGCGATCGCCGGGCTCGGCGGCGTGCTGCTGGCCTTCCAGGCGAGCTACGTGGACTTCAGCCAGTACAACGTCTTCAACTCGATCTCGGTGATCATCAACACCGTCATCAGCGGCGTGGGCTTCCTGGTCGGCACCGTCCTGGCCGGCGCCAACGTGACGGGTGGCCTGACCACCAAGATCTTCGGCTCGCTGATCACCAGCGGCTCGATCAACCAGTACGTGACCCTGGCGCTCGCCGTGCTGCTGGTACCGACGCTGGTGGGCTATCCGAACGGGCTGGCCGCCAGGATCGTCACGCTGCGGTGGTCGCGGGTCCGGCTGCCCACGCGCCGCGCGGCGGCCTCGGACGGCACGCCGCCCGGCGACGGCACGCCGGCCGAGGCGCTTCCGGCCGAGGTGGCGCAGCTGGTCGCCTCGGCGGCCGCGTCGCCGGCCGTCCCGCGCCGGGTGACGCCGCGGGTGCTGGAGGTCCAGGACGTCTCGGTCCGCTTCGGCGGTGTCCAGGCTCTCGGCGGGGTGTCGATCGACGTCCGCCCCGGCGAGGTCGTCGGGGTGATGGGGCCGAACGGCGCCGGCAAGACCACCTTCATCGACGCCGTCACCGGCTTCAACCGCATCGGTGGCGGGACGATCCTGCTCGACGGCGTCCGGATCGACGGGCTGAACGCCCGCAGGCGGGCCCGGCTGGGCATCGGCCGGACGTTCCAGTCGCTGGAGCTGTTCGACCAGCTGAGCGTCCTGGAGAACCTGCGGACCGCCTCGGACCCGCGCGACTCGGCGTCCTACCTGTCCGACCTGGTCGTGCCGCGCCGCACCGAGCTGACCCCGGCCGCGCGGTCGGCCATCGCGATGTTCGAGCTGGCCGGCGACCTGCACCGGGTGCCGTCGGAGCTGCCGTACGGCCGGCGCCGCCAGGTCGCCATCGCCAGGGCGATCGCGGCCGAGCCGTCGATCCTGCTGCTCGACGAGCCGGCCGCCGGCCTGCACGAGACCGAGACACAGGAGCTGTCCGCGCTGGTGCGCCGGCTGGTCGACGAGTGGGGCATCGGCATCCTGCTGGTCGAGCACGACGTGGCGATGCTCAACCGGGTCTGTGACCGGATCGTGGTCATGGACTTCGGCAAGGTCATCGCCACCGGGACGCCGGCCGAGATCCGGGACGACCCGCGCGTCGTCGCGGCCTACCTCGGCGAGGAGCGCCACGACGAGCCGGACGACGAGCGGCCGGCCGGCCAGGAACAGCAGGTCCGGGAGCAGGAGGTGGTCGGCGATGCCCGCTGAGACGGCACCCGTGCTGGAGGCCAGGGGCCTGTTCGCCGGCTACCGGAAGGTCCCGTGCGTGCGGGACGTGAGCCTGGACGTGCGTCCCGGCGAGATCGTCGTCGTGCTCGGCCCGAACGGGGCCGGCAAGACGACGACCCTGCTGACGATGGCCGGGGCGCTGCCCGGCCTCGGCGGCGAGGTGCTCTGGCGCGACAGCCCGATGAAGGCCGCGTTGCACCACCGGGTCCGGGCCGGCCTGGGGGTGATCCCCGAGGAGCGTTCGGTGATCTCCCGGCTGTCGGTGCACGACAACCTGCGGATCGGGCGCGGGCCGATCGAGCACGCGCTGGAGCTCTTCCCCGAGCTTCGGCCGCTGCTGCGCCGCCGGGCCGGCCTGCTGTCCGGGGGTGAGCAGCGGATGCTGCTGACCGCCAGGGCGCTCGCGGCCGACCCCGCCGTCCTGCTGGCCGACGAGCTCTCGCTGGGGCTCGCGCCCAAGATCGTCACGAGGCTCATGCAGGCGCTGCGCGGGGCGGCCGACCGGGGAACGGGAGTGCTGCTGGTCGAACAGCACGCCCGCCAGGCCCTCGCGGTCGCCGACCGGGCCTACATCCTGCAGCGCGGCAGCCTGGTCTGGTCCGGTTCGGCCGACGAGGCGCGGCAGAACCTGCGCCGCATCGAGCGCGCCTACCTGGGCCAGGACGTGGGCGCCTGAGCACTGCCGACGGGCCGCCGCTGGCGGAGAAGCCGACTCATAGTTAAACTGAGTCAAAATACTGACAGTGCCGATCGTGGAGCACGAAAGGTCACGTGCGGATGCAAAAAGAAGACATGATCCTCGTGAGTATCGATGATCATTCGATCGAGCCGCCCGACATGTACGAGCGGCACGTGCCCGCCAAGTACCGGGACCTGGCGCCGAAGGTCATCCGTACCCCCGGCGGGATCGACCAGTGGGTCTTCCAGGGCGCGGCGACCTCGACACCGTTCGGCATGGCCGCCACGGTCGGCTGGCCCGCGGAGGAGTGGGGCCGCGACCCCGGCACCTACACCGAGCTGCGACCGGGCTGCTTCGACCTGAAGGCCCGGGTCGACGACATGAACGCCAACGGTGTGCTCGCCTCGATGTGTTTCCCCAGCATGGCCGGCTACAACGCCAGGACCTTCGCCGAGGCCCCGGACAAGCAGCTCTCGCTGATCATGCTGCAGGCATACAACGACTGGCACATCGACGAGTGGTGCGCCGGCGCGCCCGGGCGGTTCATCCCGATCGGGATGCTGCCGATGTGGGACCCGGCGATCGCCGCGGCCGAGGTGCGCCGGCTGTCCGCGAAGGGCTGCCCGGCGGTCAGCTTCCTGGAGGCGCCGCACGCGCAGGGCTACCCCAGCCTGCTGTCCGGCCACTGGGACCCGCTGCTGGAGGCGGTCGTCGAGACCGGGACCGTGCTCTGCCTGCACATCGGCGGTGGCATGGGCCTGCTCAAGCTGCCGACCGAGGCGCCGCCGGACCACTCGATCATCCTGTCGACCCAGATCATGACGCTGGTCGCCCAGGACCTGATCTTCGGCGGGGTGCTGCTCAAGTACCCGACGCTGAAGATCGCCTTCTCGGAGGCCGGGATCGGCTGGATCCCGTTCTACCTGGAGCGGGCCGACCGGCACGTCAAGAACCAGGTGTGGCTGCACAACGACTTCGGCGGCAAGCTGCCGTCGGATCTGTTCCGCGAGCACGTCCTCGGCTGTTTCATCACCGACCCGATCGGCCTGAAGAACCGGCACGAGATCGGGATCGACATCATCGCGTGGGAGTCCGACTACCCGCACACGGACACCACCTGGCCGGAGTCCCCCGAGCTGCTGTGGGGCGAGCTGACTGACGCGGGGGTGACCGAGGAGGAGACCCACAAGATCACCTGGCAGAACGCCTGCCGGTTCTTCGGTTTCGACCCCTTCACCACGATCGCGCGCGAGGACGCCACGGTCGGCGCGCTGCGGGCGCGGGCCAGCGCGGCGCACGTCGACGTCACCCGGATGTCCAAGAACGAGTGGCGGCGCCGCAACGAGGCCGCGGGGATCGGGGTGCTGAGCGCATGAGCGAGAGCAACGGCGCGGGACAGCTCGCCGGCAAGGTCGTCGCGGTCACCGGGGCGACCAGCGGCTCCGGGCTCGCCATCGCGCGGCGGTTCGCGGCCGAGGGCGCCGACGTGGTGCTGCTGGCTCGTGGCGCCGACCGGCTGAAGGCCCTCGAGGAACAGCTCGGGCCGCGCGCGTTGGGCCTGACGACCGACGTCGGTGATCCCGACAGCGTCCAGGCCAGCTTCGACGCCATCAAGAACCGGTTCGGGAAGCTGGACGTCCTCATCAACAATGCCGGCCTGCACCGGCCGGCACCGTTCGAGGTGCTCACCGACGACGAGATCCTCACGGTCGTACGGTGCAACCTGCTCGGCCCCGTCTACACCTGCCGCGCGGCGATCCCGCTGCTGCGGGCCGCGGGTGGTGGCGACATCGTCAACACCTCGTCCGAGGTCACCCTCGAGGTCTTCCCGTACGAGGCCATCTACAAGGCGACAAAGGCGGGCCTCGAGGCGCTGGGCCAGGCCTTGTCCCTGGAGTTCGAGAAGGAGGAGATCCGGGTCACCACGCTCATCCAGGGCGTCGCCCTCGGCGAGGGCGGTGGGTCGACCGACTGGGTGGACAGCGGCGAGCACACCCACCTGGTCTGGCCGCGGCTGCAGGCCGAGGGAACTGTCAACCGAGTGATTGGCAAGCACGGCGGAATGACGGTCGAAAGCGTGGCCGACGTCCACGTGTTCATCGTCACCCGGCCGCGCGGCCAGAAGCTCGACGTCGTTCGCGCCCGCAGCTACTAGGCGCGGGCGCCGGAGATTTCAGTGGCCGAGTTCTATGACGCCCTGCCGATTGACTTCATCGAGCCGGGCGAGACGACGACCGTCATGGTGGATGGTTTTCCAGTGGCCGTCGCCAACGTGGACGGCGAGTACTTCGCCTTCCAGAACCTCTGCCCACACCAGGGCAGCAAACTCGGCGGACGCTCGTTGGACCAGGGCTGCTTCATCGTCTGCCCGACGCACGCCAGTCGTTATGACGTGCGTTCGGGTGCCTGCGTCCGGCCGTCGAACTCCGACGGGTTCAACCAGGACCTGATGGTGTTCCCGGTCCGCATTCAGGACGACGTGGTGCAGATACAGATCTGACGTGAGGGAGACGAGAGGAACCGCCGGGCGGATGTCAGAACGTGAGAGTGTTGTCCGGGCGCAGCCCGGCCAGCACGATGGCCGTCCGGCGGTGCAGCGAGACGTTGAGCTTGGGAAGGCGGCCGCCCGCCCATTCGAGCAGGGAGTCCACGACCAGCGCCTCGACGATCTGCGCCATCTCGGCAGGCTCGACCTGGTCGGTGACCTCGCCTTCTTTCTGCGCCCGCTCGAACAGCACCTCGAATGCCTCGGCGAAAGCCGGGGTGAAGGACGGCGTCTCGCTGTCGGACCTGCGGGGCCGCCGGAACTCGGCGAGGGCACGGGTGACGGCGGCCGGGTCAGCGGCCTTGATGGCCCGCGCGAGCGCGTTCATCAGCAGGCGCAGCGAATCCTCGAGAGGGCGTTCCGCCTTGATACAGCGGGCGGCTTCCTCGCTGAGCACGGAAGCAGTCTCATAGCCCATTTCGAGGAGGATCTCCTCTTTGTGGGCGAAATGAAAGTAGAACGTGCCCTTCGTGACGCCAGCCGCCTGGGCGATCTCTTCGGCCGTCGTTTCTTCGATCCCGGTCTCGAATCCACGCTCGGACCACAGTTGAAGCGCTGCGCGCACCAGACGGCGCCGCGTCTCCCTGGAGCGCTCCTGCATAAGACGGGCTCGGCGCGGGGCTGGTGGGGTACTCATCGCCCAAAGTATAGCGGCGTCGTCACCCTGGGCGCATGTGGCTCGACCGGAAAGAGGGTTCCCGGGCGCCCCGGCGGCCGGGAAAGGGCACGCGGGTGTGGCGTAGGCCATGCGGCCGGCCGCGCCCACGGGCCCGTGTCGAGCCGCGGTTGCCGATCCGTTGGATCCCCGGCCGCGAGTGAGCCGCCGCGGCCCGGGGGAGCCTGACCGAGATTCATTCGTGCGACGTCGTCCAGACGCGCACCCGGCGCTTGGAGCTGTTCGTGGCAGATCGGATTCCGCTGGTCGACTACCTGGTTCTCTCGGACGATCCGCGGCTGGTCGCCCACGAGTGCGAGCAGTGCGCGGCGAGGTTTTTCGACCGCCGCAACGCGTGCGCCTCGTGCGGCGCCACCGCCTTTCGCGAGGTGAATGTCCCGCGCGAGGGAACGCTGCGCACCTTCACGATCGTGTCGACCGCCGGCCCGGGCGTCCCGGTGCCATTCGTCGCGGCCGTCGTCGACTGCGACGGAATCACCGCGCGCGGAATCCTGGTGAATGTGGAGCCGGATCCCAGGCAGGTGAGGCCGGGTATGCGGGTCCGGCTCGCCACCGTTTCCCTGGGCGCGGACGAGGCGGGCGTCGAGGCCGTCGGTTATGGATTCGAGCCGGCCTGACGTGCCGGACAAGACGAAAGGATGTCCGCGGTGAGCCAGGACGTCTGGATCCTCGGGATCTCGATGACGAAGTTCGGCAAGCACAAGGACAAGGACACCGTCGACCTGGCCTCCGAGGCCGCGCTCGGCGCGCTCGCGGACGCGGGCGTCGGCATGCGCGACATGGACGTGCTCGCCGCGGGCAGCCTGATGGCCGGGACGTCGGCCTTCGGCCAGCAGCTGCAGAAGCAGATCGGCCAGACCGGAATCCCGGTGTACAACGTCGCCAACGCCTGCGCCACCGGCGCGACCGCCCTGCGAGTCGCGATCATGGCGATCCGGTCGGGCGAGGCGGACTACGGCCTGGCGGTCGGCGTCGAGAAGCTCTCCGGCGCAGGGCTGCTGGGCCCGGCCGGCCGCCGCAAGGAGAACGACCGCTGGGTGCCGGAGGGTCGTTTCGGCGCGGTCGCCGGGCTTGACGGCAGGACGGGCACCGAGTCCATGCCGGGAGTGTTCGCCCAGATCGGTCTGGAGTACGGCTACAAATACGGCGGCGTTGATTTCGAGCTGTTCGCCCGAATCTCGGAGAAGAACCACGCGCACTCGACGTTGAACCCGCTCGCGGCCTACTCGAAGCGGTTCACCGTCGAAGAGATCATGAATGACGTCATGATCGCCTACCCGAACACCCGGCCGATGTGCTCGGCGAACTGCGACGGGGCGGCCGCCGCTGTGCTGGTGAGCGACGCGAAGCTGAGGACGCTGTCGCTGGAGCAGCGCCGCCGCGCGGTCAAGGTCAGCGCCTCCGTGCTCACCAGCGACCCCTGGCAGGAGGCCTGCCAGGTGCTCCCCGACGTCAACACGCTGACCCGGCGGGCCGCCGCCCGGGCCTACGAGCAGGCCGGCATCGGCCCGGAGGACCTGGACCTCGTCGAGCTGCACGACTGCTTCGCCACGGCGGAGCTGGTGCACTACGACAACCTGATGCTGTGCGCCGAGGGCGGCGCCGTCGACTTCTTCAACTCGGGCGCGACCTGGCGCGACGGGAAGACGCCCGTCAACGTGTCCGGCGGCCTGGAGTCGAAGGGACACCCGATCGCGGCGACGGGTATCGCCAACGTCTGGGAGATCTGCCATCACCTGCGCGGTGAGGCCGGGGACCGCCAGATCGAGGGCGCACGCGTCGGTCTCGCCCATGTCATCGGGCTGGGCAGCGCCTGCGGCGTGCACGTCCTGGAGAAGGCGGCCGTCTGAGGTAGACCGACCGCATTCGCGTGAGCCACCGAATCTTCTGAGCCACCGAGTTTTCGGAGCCACCGAATCTTCTGAGCCACCGAATCTTCTGTGTCAGAGGGCGCCCGGCACCCGATCAGAGCCGGGCGCCCTTTCCCCCTGCCAGTAGAGAGATGCACAACGTGATTGTCGAATTACGCCGACGGCACTTCGCCGCGGCAGCCGTCTGCACCGTCGCAGCCTCCCTCGCCCTGGCCGGATGCACCAAATCCGGCCAGGGCGCCGTTGCTTCCTGCGACAGCCCCGGGGTGAGCCCGACCGAGGTTCACGTCGGCCTGATCTACCCGGACAGCGGTGCGATCGCCCCGGGATTCCGCGCGGCCCGCAGCGGGACCGAGGCCAGGGTCGCGGTCGCGAACGCGGCCGGCGGCATCAACGGGCGCAAGATCGTGCTCGACTGGCACGACGACGAGGGGAGCACCTCGGGCTTCGCCGTGGCGGCGAGCGACCTGCTCGCGCAGGACAAGGACTTCGGTCTGATCGCCCAGAGCATCTCCGTGGGCGGCACGGCCCAGCAACTGGACAAGCAGGGCATCCCGGTGACCGGCCTGCCTGGCGAGAGCGTGTGGACCGAGCACCGGAACATGTTCACGTTCGGCTTCACGTTCGGGGCGACGCGGTCCGCGAGCTCGTCGGTGACGACCTTCGGGCTCTACGCCCACCGGTTCAACGCCACCCGCGCGGCCATCGTCTACAACGACACGCTGTCCCAGTCGGCCACCGCGCTGGTGCAGTTGTTCACGGAGAGCCTGCAGTCCCAGGGCATCGCCGTGGCGGACCCGATCGTCTACAACCCCACCGTGACCAATCCCGGCAAGGTCGTCACGCAGATCAGGGCGTCGAGGGCGGATTCGCTGATCAGCATTCTCTCGGCCGACGACTTCCTGCCGATCTACACCGCGGCGCGGCAGTCCGGGCTGACGTTCAAGGTCGCTCTCGCGACCTCCGGCTATGACGCGCAGCTGCTGTCCAGCCAGGGCGCGAGCATGGCCGGTATGTCGATCCTGACGCCGCACATCCCGTTCAGCGTCGACTCGACGGCGTTGCGGGACTACAAGGCGGCGATGAGCGAGTACGCGCCCGAGCTCGACCAGCCGACGAACGAGGTCGCCCTCGGCGCCTACATCACGACGGACGAGTTCCTGCGCGGCCTGGCGCTCGCCGGGGCCTGCCCGACCCGCGCGGCCTTCATCACCAACCTGCGCGCGCTGAAGAACTATGACGCCGGCGGCCTGATCCCGGTCACCGACCTGAGCCGGTTCGGCGAGCCGAACCTGTGCTACAGCTTCGTGCGGGTCAACGACGCCGGGAGTGCCTTCGAGGTGGTGCCCAGCGTCGGCGCCCCCGACCCGAACGAGTGGTGCGGCACCCGCCTCGGCGCCGGCTAACGGTGCGCCGGCCCCAGCCCTGACCCGCCGGGGCCGGCGAACGAAGCGGCGTCGAGCGGCTAGCTCTTGATCGTCGTGTTCTTCGAGGGGAACGGCGGCAGGTCGAGCAGCGAGGTGACGCCGGCGGGCGCGGCGCAGACCCGGGGAACGGCGTTGACCGCGCTCATCGCCGACGCGACCGCGATCGGGTCGCCGACGAAGTCGGGCAGCGCCGAGATCTTCATATCGAGGCGGATGCAGGGCTCACCCGTCACCTCGGCGCGGTAGCCGTCGCCCTGGAAGTCGAAGTCGGCGAAGTCGTGCTCGCGCAGCCGCTCCAGGTGCCCGACGACGATCAGAGGCTCGCCGCCGACCATGCCCTTGACGTCGTAGCGCAGCCCGCAGATGGTCCCCTGCGGGATGTGCCCGGACGCCACGTCGAAGGCGACGTCGGAGTAGATGACGCTGTTCTCCTCGACGATCTCGTCGACCGTCACGCCGAGGGCGTCGGCGAGCAGATGGATCGTCGTCTCGTGGTAGCTCGTGGTCACCCCCGGCTGCAGGATCGGCGTGCCCGCGGTGTCGAGCTGGCCGAACCCGAAGAACTTGGTGATGCCCGGGCCTTCCCAGAAGGCGTTGTTCATGACCTGGTGCAGCCTGACCTGGCGGACCTCGCGGGACAGCCCGAGCGCGGACAGGCCCAGCGCCCCGGTGCCGTAGCCGGGGTCCATGCCGATCGTGCAGAACGTCGAGCCGCCCTCCTGGGCGGCCCGCTCCAGCCGCTCGTAGTAGTCGCCGGCGAGCCCGCGCGGGTACACCAGGGTCGGCCACCAGAGGTTCACGACGTTCTTGCCGGACCGCAGGATCTGGAGCAGGTCGTCGAACGACTCCTCCGGGGTGTCGACCCAGTTGCGGCCGACCATGAACAGGACGGCGTCGGCCTGTGTCGCGAGGACGGCCTCCTTGTCGGCGGAGACGCGCACGCCCAGCTCTCCTAAGCCGTAGAGGTCGCCGAGGTCGCGGCCGTCCTTGTCCGCCGAGTGGGTCCAGGCGCCGACCAGCTCCAGGTCGGGGCGACCCAGAACGCCGAGCACCGCCTCCTTCGCGACCGTCCCGGTTGCCCACTGGATGACCCGATAAGCCACGGTTGCCTCCTCGCCCAATTTTGAACTGAGTTGAATATATGGCGACGGGGACGGCCGTGTACACCGGTTGAGCCGCGCCGGCGTGGGCCGGGCGACGACCGTGGGTTCGCGGGGTGACTTGCGCGGGTGACGCCGCGGGTCAGGCGGGTCTGGCGCCGGGGTGGCCGTCCTCGATGACCCAGGAGGTGTCGGTGCTGACGGGGGAGTGGCGTTGCGAGATGTCGGCGACGATCCGCAGGTCGGCGTGGCACTCCGTCGGCGTCACCTGGAAGCGGGTGTAGCCGCGCCGGTCACCGCGGAAGTAGCGGACGTGCGGGTTCAGCCGGGTGTTGTTGTCGCGGACGAACTCGTCGCTGACCAGGAAGAACGCCGAGCTGATCGACGTGCAGACGAACTCGGTCGCGACGACCGGCGTGTCGGGCCGGTCGAAGTCGACCCGCAGGTCGTTCACCCAGGCGCAGTGCAGGTCCCCGGACAGGACGATCGGGTTGAGCGCCTTGCTGTCGCGCACGCCGGCCAGGACCCGGGCGCGGTAGGGGCGGTAGCCGTCGTTCTGGTCGAGGTTCGTCAGCATCTGGCCGCTTCCTGGCGGCAGTTGGCCGTCGAGCTGGGCCATCATCGTCTGCTGCGCGATGAGGTTCCAGCGGGTGCGGGAGCCGGCCAGTCCGTCCTGTAGCCACTTCTCCTGCGCGGCGCCCGCCATCGTGCCGGTGGTGTCGTCGGCGCCGAGGGCCGCCGGTCCGATCGCGGAGGCGAAGTTGCCGGGCGCTGGCGTGCGGTACTGCCGGGTGTCCATGACGTTCAGCGTCGCCAGGCTTCCAAAGGTCAGGCGGCGGTAGATCTGCAGGTCGGGGGAGCCCGGGTGCAGCGTCGCGCGGATCGGCATGTGCTCGTAGTAGGCCTGGTAGGCGGCCGCGCGCTGGCGGGCGAACGTCGCGGGGTCCTGGTGCTTGGCCCCGGTGTCGCCGGGCTCGTCGACGAGGTTCGCGTAGTTGTTCTCAACCTCGTGGTCGTCCCAGGTGACGACCCAGGGCGCGGCCCGGTGGGCGGCCTGCAGCGCCGGGTCGGCCTTGTACTGGCCGTAGCGGTTCCGGTAGTCGGCCAGGGTCTGGAGCTGGTCGAGACCTGGCGTCTGCGGGGTGGTGTGCCGGCGGTCCGGGAACTTGCTGTCCGGGTCGTACTCGTAGATGTAGTCGCCCACGTGCACGACGAGGTCCGGCCGGTCCGCGGCGATCGCGTCGAACGCGGGCCAGTAGCCGTTCTGGAAGTCCTGGCAGGACACGAGCGCGAACGCCAGCGACCCACCGGCCGCCTCCGGGCCGGCTCCCGGCGCCGCCGCGGTCCGGGTGCGGCCGACCGGGCTGAGCACCGTGCCGGCCCGGAACCGGTAGTAGTAGTCGCGCCCCGGCTGCAGGCCGCGGACGTCGACGTGGACCGAATGCGCGAACGCCGGCTGCGCCGTCGCCGTGCCGGCGCGCACCACCGAGCGGAAGCCAGCGTCGGTGGCGACCTGCCAGTCGACCGGGATGTCCCGAGCCGGCATCCCGCCGCCGGCGGTCGGCTTAGGCGCGAGGCGGGTCCAGAGGATCACCCCGTCGGGCAGCGGATCACCGCTCGCCACGCCGAGGCCGAAGACTCCTTCAGCCACGCCCGGAACGGGCGTCGCCGCGCGCAGCTGTGGCGCCGCCGGCGGGGTGGCGCTGTCGGAGCCGCCGCACGCGGCCACGGCCAGCGCCGTGGCACCCAGCCCCAGCCCACCCAACAGGAGCGAGCGCCGATGCGGGCCGGTCTTCCGGCTGGTATCCGAGACCGCACCGCGGTCGGTCGTCGGGTGGTTCTGGCCTGCTGGCGCCCCAGCGCCGTCACTGGTCACAGGTCCGGCAGAGTAGCGGAAGCCGGTGTCTTAGACGTGTTCCTTGGCGATCTGGATGAGGTCGGTCGCGCGGACCTTTCCGACCTCGGTGCGGGGCAGCTCGTCGAGCTGGATGAAGCGGGCCGGGATCTTGTAGGGCAGGAGTCGCTCCCGGGCCGCCGTGGTCAGCGCCGCCGGGTCGAACGCCGCTCCCGGGTGCAGGACGACGAACGCCCACGGGACCTCGCCGAGCCGGTCGTCCGGCACGGCGACGACGGCAGCGTCCGCGATCTCGGGCGAGAGCCGGATGACCTCCTCGACCTCGCCGGGGAAGACCTTCAGCCCACCCCGGTTGATCATGTCGGAGACTCGGCCCTCGATCCAGAGGAAGCCCTCGGCGTCGATCCGGGCGATGTCGCCGGTGCGGAACCAGCCGTCCGGGGTGAGCCGGTCGCCGAGCGCGCTGCCGTCGGCGTAACCCGCCGAGACCGCTGGCGTGCGCACGTACAGCTCGCCCTGGCCGCCGGCCTCGACGTCCGAACCGTCCGGCCCGACGATGCGCGGTGTCACGCCCGCATGCGGCCGGCCGATCGAGCCGAGCTTGGTGTCGCCGAACTCCCGGGCGTCGGCCGCGTTCCAGCCGACGATCTCCCCGCCGATCTCGGTCTGGCCGTAGCAGTTGAGCACCGTGACGCCGAACTTGTCCTTGAACATCCGGGCCCGCAGCGGCGACAGCGGTGCCGTGATACCCCGGACGATCCGCAGCGGGGCGAGCGACGTGATCGACGGGTCGTCGGTCAGCATGTTCATCGCCGGTGGCGGCAGCACCGTCGACCGGATCTGGTGGCGCCCCACGGCGGCGGCGAACGCGGCCGTGGTGAAGGCCGGCATGATCACGGCCGGGGCGCCGACCCGGAACGCGAACAGCACGTTGTAGATCCCGGCGGACAGCGCCATCGACGTGGGGATGAGGTTCGGCATCGGCGCCCGGCGCGCCGCCAGGGCGTCCTTCGCCTTGTCGCCGACGAGCTTGGCCAGCACCGGCTCCAGCAGCGCCAGGTAGCCCGAGTGCCGCAGCAGCACCGGCTTCGGCCGGCCGGTCGTGCCGGAGGTGAACTGCACGAGCGCGGTGTCGAGGTCGTGCGCCGGCACGTCCGGCGGTGTGACGCGTCCCGGCTCGGTCGGGGCCCAGCTCAGCTCGGCCGAGTCCGGGGCGTTCGTCGCCACGACCACCGGGAGTGCGCCGCCGGTGTGCCGGTCGGCCCATTCGGGCAGCGTCACGACGGCCGCCGGGCGGACCGCCTCCACGAGGTAGGCGATCTCGGCGTCCGAGGTACGCGGGTTGAGCGGCACGTAGACCGCCTCGGCCGTCCACACGCCGAACATCGCCGCGACGACCTCGGGCCCACCCGGCAGCATGACCGCGACCGGATGGCCGGGACGGACCCCGGCCGCGCGCAGCTCGGCCGCGAGCGCCTCGGCGCCGCGGCGCAGCGCCGCCCGAGTGACCGCCCGATCCTCGACGAAGACGGCGGGTGTCGTCTCGTCGCCGTCACGCGGTTCCAACAGGTCGACGAGCCTCATGCCTGGCCCGTCCCGGACTCGGGCGCGACGACCGTCTCGTCGGCCCGCCTCGCCGCGGCGATGGCGGTCGCCGGCTTGGGGTCGGATTCGAGCTCGGCCCACCGCGCCGGCCGCTTCTCGACGAAGGCCGCCGGGCCTTCGAGCTGGTCGGAGTGGCCCCACACCGAGACGAGGTGCGCGGCGCCGGCCTTGCACGCGGCGGTGAGCCCGTCCTCCAGGGCGCCCCACAGCGCGCGCTTGGTCGCGCGCATCGCGACCGGTGAGTTGCGGGCGACCAGCTCGGCGATCTCGGTCGCCCGCTCGCGCAGCCGGGCCGGATCCTCGACGACCTCGCTGACCATGCCCAGCTCGTAGGCCCGCGACGCCGGCATCCGCTCGTGCGCCCCGACCAGTGCCATCCGCATCACCGGCTCGAACGGCATCTTGCGCAGCAGCGCCATCAGCTCGAACGACACCACCTGGCCGACCGACACGTGCGGGTCGAAGAACTTCGCGTCGGACGCGGCGATGACGATGTCCGCGTCCGCGACGAAGTGGAACCCGCCGCCGCCGCACAGCCCGTTGACGGCGGCGATCACCGGCTTCTCCACCCGCTGGTGCCAGGCGGTGAAGTGCAGGTCGAAGACCTCGGCCTCGGCCCGGTAGCGCTCCATGCCCAGGCCGTCGGTGGCGATCTCGGCGACGTCGACGCCGGTCTGGAAGGCCCGGCCCTCCCCGGTGTGCACGATGACCCGGACCTCCGGGTCATCGTCGAGCTCCAGCCAGGCCTTGGCCAGCTCGTCGCGCATCCGGTTGTTCATCGCGTTCAGCTGCTTGGGCCGGTTGAAGATCAGCCAGCCGAGGTGGCCGCGCCGGGCGACGAGCAGCGTCTCGTAGCCCGGGTAGACGTGGTCGAAGTCGGCCGCGCTCGCCGGGGTCCCCGGGGCCCCGGGCCGCGGCGCCGCGGGGCGCGAATCCGTCACGCTCATGTCCGTCACGCTCCTGTACTCCGAAGATGGGCCGGCGTCAGGCGCCGGGCCGGGTGGCCGCCTGGTCCGGGTGCCGGGAGGCGAGCACCTTGGCGTGCTCCGGCTCGCGGTCGAGTGGCGCCCAGCGGGCCGGCCGGCGCTCGACGAACGCCGCCGGGCCCTCGAGCTGGTCGGGGTGGCCCCAGAGGTCCACGAGATCCGCCGCGGCCGACGTGCAGGCCGTGGTCAGGCCGTCCTCCAGCGCCCGGTAGAGCGCGCGCTTGGTCGCGGCCATCGCGGACGGCGAGTTCCGGGCGATCTTCTCCGCCAGGTCGCCGGCCCGGGCCCGCAGCTCGCCCGGCGGGTCGACCACCTCGCTCACCATGCCCAGCTGGTAGGCACGGTCGGCGCCCAGCGCCTCGTGGCGGCCGGCGAGGGCCAGCCGCATGATCGTTTCGGCCGCGAGCTTGCGGGTCAGCGCTATCCCCTCGAATGCCGTCACCTGCCCGACCGAGACGTGCGTGTCGATGAACCGGGTGTCCGCCGCCGCGAGGACGATGTCCGCGTCGGCGACGAAGTGCAGCCCGCCACCGACGACCCGGCCCTGGATCGCCGCGATCACCGGCTTGACGACTCCGCAGTGCCAGGCGGTGATCTGGAGCTCGGACCGCTTGGTCCGCCGGGACTGCGCGCGCAGCGCCGCCGGGTCCCGGTTGAGCTGGACGACGTCGAGACCGGTGCAGAAGTCCGGTCCGGCGGCGACGTTGACGATGACGCGCACGGACGGGTCGGTGTCGAGCTGGGCCCACGCGCGCGGCAGCTCCTCGAACATCGCGCCGTCCATGGCGTTGCCGGCCTTCGGCCGGTGCAGTTCCAGCCAGCCGACCGGCCCGTCCGTGGACACGCGCAGGGTCTGGTACTTCTCAGACATGTGCTCGACTCCGGTCAGCTGCGGGGGACGTCCTTCCAGGGCTTGCCGCGGTGCGGGTCGGGCTCGCGCGGCAGGCCCAGCACCCGCTCGGCGAGGATGTTCTTGTTCACCTCGGACGTCCCGCCCTCGATGGTGTTCGCCCGGCTGCGCAGCATCCCCCTGACCTCGTGGGGCAGCGAGTCGGCGTAGACCTCGGCCGGGTCGAGGGGCGCTCCGTCCGCGCCCAGGTGCTCGGTGCCGGGCAGCAGCTCCGACTCCCAGGCCGCGCCGTGGGCGCCGAGCAGGTCCGCGGCCAGCGCCTGGGTCCGCTGGTTGAGGTCGCCCTGGTGGACCTTGCCGATCGAGCTCTCCGGGCCCGGCGCGAGCCCGGCGGCCAGGCGCGCGCGGATCCGCTCGTTGGTCCAGCCCCGGATCCGCTCCTCGCTGTAGAGCTTGGCGATCTCCTGGCGGACCGTCGGCTCGGCCCAGCCACCCGGCCGGCCGGCCGCGGTGACGTCCTTGGCGAGCTTCACCAGGTGCAGAGCGCCCGAGCCGCCGATCCGGTCGACCCCGCCGGAGCCGGAACCGGAGACCATCTGCCGCTCGCCGGACAGGGTCGAGTTACCGACGCGCCAGCCGTCGCCGACCGCGCCGAGGCGCTGGCCGTCCGGCACGACGGCCTCGTCGAGGAACACCTCGCAGAAGTCGACCTCGCCGGTGATGTGCCGCAGCGAGCGCACCTCGACGCCCGGCTGGCGCATGTCGAGCAGGAAGTAGGTCAGGCCGTTGCGCTTGGGCACGTCCGGGTCGGTGCGGGCCAGCACGACGCCGTAGTCGGCCAGGAAGCCCCAGGTCGTCCAGACCTTCTGGCCGGTGAGGATCCAGTTGTCACCCTCGCGCACCGCCCTGGTCGACAGCGAGGCGAGGTCGGAACCGGCGCCCGGCTCGGAGAACAGCTGGCACCAGACCTCCTCGTTGCGCACGATCGGCGGCAGGAAGCGGCGCTTCTGCTCCTCGGTCCCGTGCGCGAACAACGCCGCGGCCGCGTTGGCGAGGCCCAGCGGGTTCAGCCGGCCCAGGTTGTAGGGCCGCAGCACCTCGTCGGCGGCCTTCGCGGCGTCGGCCGAGAGGCCGAGCCCGCCGAACTCGGGGGCCCAGCGGGCCGCGACCAGGCCGGAGACGCCGAACACCGGGTACCAGCGCTCGTAGTCCGCCCGGCTGCGCGCCTTGCGGATCGCCGCCCGGCCGCCGGCCGCGGCCGCCCGCCAGGCCGCCGGCACGTTCGCCTCGACCCACTCGGTCACGAGGGCGCGGGCCTGGTCGGGGGACGCGTCCGCGGCGAGCAGCAGCCGCCCGTCCGGCCCGACCGGCCCGCGGGCGTCGGCCGCGCCCTTCGGGACCGGCCCGCTGTCCGCTGTGTCGGTGCCAGCCGCCGGCTCCGTGCCTGGTGCGGGTTCAGTACCAGGTGCCATGGCCATGACCTTCACCGTCCCCGGAAGTCTGGGGAGCGCTTGGTCGCGAAGGCGGCCAGCCCCTCCCGGAAGTCCTCGCTGCGGCTGGAGAGCTCCATGCCGAACGCCTCGTTGCGCAGGTGCTCGTCGAGGGTGTTCGAGGCCCCGGCGTGCAGCAGCCATTTCGTCAGGCCCAGGCCGACGGTCGGCCCGGTGGCGAGCCGCCCGACGACGTCGTCGAGCGTCGCCTCGAACTCGTCGGCGCTCGCCGTGCCGTGGACGAGGCCCCAGTCGACGGCGGTCGCCGCGTCGACCCGCTCGCCGAGCAGCAGCATCCGCCGGGCCCGCACCTCACCGATCCGCCGTGGCAGCAGCCAGGTCAGCCCGCTGTCCGGGGTGAAGCCGCGCTCGCTGAACGGCGCCCAGAACCGGGTGTCGCTCGCCGCGATCGTCACGTCGGCGGCGACCGCCAGCGCCAGGCCGATACCGGTCGTCCAGCCCTGGACGGCACATACCACCGGGGTCTGCGTCTCGCGGATCAGCGGGATCAGCCGGTGTGCCTGGTAGGGCAGCCGGCGCTGGATCGAGCCGGCCCGCGGCCTGGCCCCGCCGGCGGCGTTGCGGGCCACGATGTCCGCGCCGCCGCAGAAGTTCGCCCCGCCGCCGCGCAGCACGATCACCCGGACGGCCTCGTCCGTCCCGGCCTGCTCCACGGCCGCGATCAGGCCGGCCATCATGACGTCGTTGATCGCGTTCCGCTTCGTCGGCCGGTCCAGCGTGAGCCGCAGGGCGGAGCCGTCCAGCGCGACGTCCAGCCCCGGAACGCTCCGCGCCGCCCAGGCCTGCTCCGGCTGCCCGGGATCCGTGTCCGCGCTCACCGGAACTGTTCGACGATCGCGTCGAGGGTGTTCTGCAGACTGCCCGTGCCCCCGGGCGGGTCGGGTAGCCGGACGGCGCCGTGCTCCCGGCTCGGCAGCAGGATCGTCGCGGTGCCCGGTGTCGTGAGCTCGCCGCGCTGGTTGGTCGCGGACAGCTCCAGGTCGACGGCCGGGCGCCCACCGTCCGCCAGGTAGTGCTTCACCACCGTCGCGCGCAGCCACTGCGTGTCGCCGACGTAGTTGAACTTGCGGAACTGGCAGGACAGCTTCCACAGCCAGGCGTCGTCGCCCATCCAGTCGGTGCACAGGTGGATGAGCCAGGTCTCGCGCATCCGGCCGTAGTCGTACGTCGTCGGGTTGCCGGCGCGGCGGGCGAGCTCGGGGTCCCAGTGCACCCGCTGCTGGACGTCGGGGATGTTCAGGTCGTCGCGGTAGTAGAAGGACGGGATGCGGCGCCGGTTGGTGAGCGCGAGGCGCAGCGGCGCGACGCCGTAGAGGCCCATGCCCATGCCGACGTGCCAGCAGACCATGTCGGTGACCCGCAGCGGGCCCTTCACCATCGGCCCGACCTCGTCGCCGACCCGGACGTCCTCCCAGTACCGCGGCTCAGCGCCCCGGCGGGCCGCGACCTCGGCGTCGTAGGCCGCCTCGATCTCGGCGATCTCCTCGTCGGTGTAGCGGGCGGGCTCGATCTTCGCGTACTTCCCGCGTTCCCTGGCCTTGCGCCGCTCGGTGCGCACCATGTCGCGGTACTGGCCGGACAGCGGCGTGCCGTTCTCGTCCATGAAGACCTGGCCGCCCCACTCGTGGACGGCCCGGCCGGCGAACTCGCTGGCCTTGTCGTGCACGCCGACCAGGGCGTTGCGGCGGAACACCCGCAGCCCCGGGCGCAGCGGCGCCCACCACTCCCGGGACGCCGCCGAGTAGAAGGCGTGCACCCCCCGCAGCGGGTCGCCCTTCATCACGGCACGCAGGTCGTCCGGGATGCTGGTGACCTCGTCCTCGCCGACGAGGGTGTCGCCGCCGACGAGCGGCGGGGGCGCGATCGGCCCGCCCCAGACGGAGGCGGTCGCGTAGTCCTCGTCGCACCACAGCGGGTTGTCGTCGCCGTAGCACCGGGCCACGTTGCGGAACGCGTCGACGTTCGGGCGGCGGTACTGCGGCGGCGCGGTGTGCGGCTCCGGAATCCCGATCCGGGCCCGCAGCCGGGCGATCCCCTCGTCGGTGATCGTGCCGCCCGGCCTGCGCTCCCGGTCCGCCGGCGGCGCGGTGGTCTGGTCGACGGTCTGGTCGATGGGGCGCGTCACGGCGTCGGGAGCGTCAGGCCCAGCAGCGACGCTGCGTTGTCACGGGCGATCTTGTTGATGTCGGCCTGCGGCAGGTGGCCGAACTGGCGCGCCGCCGCCTTCTTCGAGTCCGGCCAGGTGCCGTCCTGATGCGGGTAGTCGGTCTCGAACACCACGTTGTCGACACCCACCCGGTCCAGCAGGTCGACGCCGACCGGGTCCTTGAAGAAGCAGCTGTAGACCTGCCGGCGGTAGTACGTCGACGGCGGCTCCGGGCAGTTCTGCTGGCCGTGCGCCCAGCCCCGGTGGGTCAGCCAGACGTCGTCCGCGCGGTCGAGCACGTAGGGGATCCAGCCGATCTGCGCCTCGGCGTACAGCAGCTTCAGGTTCGGGAACCGGTGCGGCACCCCGGCGAACAGGAAGTCGACCAGGCTCGCCGCGCTGTTGCCGAACAGGATCGTCGCCTGCACGGCCTCCGGCGCGTCGGGGGAGGTCTGCGGGGTCTTCGTCCCGGAGCCGATGTGCATCGCGACGACGGTCCCGGTCTCCTCGCAGGCGGCGAAGAACGGGTCCCAGTAGCGGGAGTGCAGGCTCGGCAGGTTCAGGTAGGCCGGCAGCTCGCTGAACGCGACCGCGCGCACGCCCCGGGCCGCGTTGCGGCGCACCTCGGCGGCGGCGAGCTCGACGTCCCACAGCGGCACCAGGCACAGCGGCAGCAGCCGTCCGCCGGACGTGCCGCACCACTCGTCGACCATCCAGTCGTTGTAGGCCTCGACGCAGAGCTTCGAGAGCTCCTTGTCCTGGCCCCACAGGAACATCTGGCCGCAGAAGCGCGGGTAGTTCGGGAACGCCAGCTGCGCGTGGACCCCGTTGAGGTCCATGTCGGCGAGCCGGTCCGGGACCTTCCAGCAGCCGGGCCGCATGTCGGCGTACGTGATGCCGTCCATGGTGACCTCGTCGGCCGGGACCCCGGCGGCCGCGATGTACCGCTTGAGGCTGGTCAGCTTGCCCTCGTAGCTCCACCAGGCCACCTCGGGGCCTTCGGTGCCCGGCGCCTCGATGTAGCTGGACCCGACGAGCTTCACCTCGCCGGCCGGGGCGTGCAGGATGCGCGGCCCGGCCTCGCGGTACTTCGCGGGCAGCCGTGAGCTCCACACGTCCGGCGGCTCCACGACATGGGCGTCCATGTCGACGATGTCCGGGATTCTGGCCACGACCGAGGCGTCGAGGTCGGCCTCGAGGCCCGGCCTCGCCTGGTCTGTCGCGAGGTCTGTCATGGCAATCGCACCGCCGATCCGGCTCGGTCGTCCTTGGTGGCTGTCGTCGCCTGCCCGGCCCTGGCTGGTTCGCCCTGGCCGCGGTCTGTCCACGTGAATAGAACGGGTTCCTGTTCAGGCCGTGCCGCGGCCCGTGGAACCCTGGCTCGACTCCAGCATAATGTATACGATCTGCGTGGCCAACCGGTCGAGCCGCCGCCCGGTGGCGGGACACCGGGTGCGTGTCGCCGGTGGCGGGGACGAGACGAGGTGGACGATGCGGCTGCGGGACTCCGAGTCCGATGCGAGGTTCCGCAAGGAGGTGCGCGCCTGGCTGGCCGAGAACTCACCGGCCCTCGGGCCGCCGCCCCCCTACGGTGACTGGCCGGCCAAGAAGGCCTACGACCAGCGCTGGCAGCGGATGCTCTTCGACGCCGGGTACGCGGGCATCGACTGGCCCGCGGCCTACGGCGGCCGTGGCGCCACCGCGTCCGAGCAGCTGATCTTCCTGGCCGAGTCGGCCGCGGCCGGCGCTCCCGACCTGGGCGTGCACTTCGTCGGCCAGCTGCACGCCGGCCCGACGCTGATCGCCGAGGCGACCGACGCGCAGCGGGCGTTCCACCTGCCGAAGATCCTGCGCGGCGAGTCGATCTGGTGCCAGGGCTTCTCCGAGCCGGGCGCCGGCAGCGACCTGGCCGCCCTGCGGACCCGCGCGGTCCGCGACGGCGACCACTACGTCGTCAACGGCAGCAAGATCTGGACGTCGTACGGCTTCGCCGCCGACTACTGCGAGCTGCTGGTCCGGACCGACCCGGACGCCGGCAAGCACCGCGGCATCAGCTGGCTGATCATGCCGATGGACACCCCCGGCATCGACGTCCGGCCGCTGCGCACGATCCAGGGCGAGAGCGAGTTCGCCGAGATGTTCCTGGATGACGTGCGCATTCCGGTCGAGAACCTGGTCGGCCGGGAGAACGACGGCTGGCGGGTCGCGATGGTGACCTTCAGCTTCGAGCGCGGCACGGCCCTGGTCCGCGAGCTGCTCACCGCGATGACCATGGTCGAGGAGCTGGCCGCGCTGGCGAAGACGCTTGGGCACGGTCAGGGGGGCACCGCCTGGGACGACGACGCGATCCGCCGGGAGATCGGCCAGGTCGCGGCCGAGCTGGACGCGATGTGGGCGTTGACCCGGCGCAACGTGACCCGGGCGGCCGGCGGCGGTGGAGTCCCGCCGGCGGGCGGCTCGGCGTTCAAGCTGACCTACTCGGAGGCGCTGCACCACTTCGGCGAGGTCGCCATGAAGGTGCTGGAGCGTTACGCGGTCAGCCTGGACGACCTGGAGCTGCCCGGCGGCGCGACGCTGCCGGCCGGGCGGCACCTGCTGGAGCACCTGCACGCCTTCGCGATCAGCATCGGCGCCGGCACCTCGCAGATCCAGAAGAACATCCTCGCCGAGCGGGTCCTCGGCCTGCCCCGGGAGCGCTGAGCGATGCACTTCGATCTTGACGAGGACGCCCTCGCCCTGCGGGCGACCGTCCGCGACCTGTGCGTCGAGTACCTCCCGCTGGAGCGGACCCGAGACTGGACGGACGCCGCGAGCTTCGGGCGGGACGCCTGGCGCACGCTCGCGGAGCTGGGCGCGTTCACGATGACCCAGCCGGCGGAACGCGGCGGACTGGAGCTGGGTGTCGCCGAGGCCGGCCTGGTCTTCCAGGTGCTCGGCGCCGAGCTGGTACCCGGGCCGCTGGTCGCGGCGGCGCTGGTCGCCGACCTTGACGACCGGGTCGCCACCGGCGAGGCCCTCGTGACCGTCGTGACCAGGCCACCAGCGGGCTCCGGCCCGGCCCGCTCCGGCGGCCCCTGGGTGATCCCGCATCTCGACCTCGCCGAGGCGGTCTACGTCCTGGACGACGAGGGCGTGTCGCGGGTCGAGGCCGCCGCGATCGACGGCCAGGCGGTGCCGAAACCACTCGACCCGGCGACCCCGGTCTGGCTGGCCGACGTCGTCCCAGCCGGGGAGCGGGTCGGCGGCCCGGAGCTCGCGCGGGCCTGGCAGCTGCGCGGCTCGGTGCTCAGCTCGGCGCTGCTCGCCGGCAACGCCGAGCGGACCGTCGACCTCGCGACCGCCTACGCCAGGCAGCGAGAGCAGTTCGGCCGGGTGATCGGCGGCTTCCAGGCGGTCAAGCACCTGCTCGCCGAGGCGTTCACCCGCGCCGAGGTCGCCCGGGTCGCCGTCGACGCGGCGGCTGTAGCTCTCGACGACGCAGCCCTGGACGACGCCACCGGCGATCTGGCGGACGACCTCGCCGACCCGACCGCGAATCCGGTCCGCGCTGTCGCCGGCGCCCGGGTGCTGGCCGCGCGGGCCGCGTCCCAGAACGCGAAGACGGCGATCCAGGTCCACGGCGGCATGGGCTTCACCTGGGAGACCACCATTCACCTCTTCCTGAAGCGGGCGTGGCTCCTGCAGAACGCGTTCACCACTCCCGAGGAGGCGGCCGACACGGTCGCGAACTCCCTCAACCGACCGGTCGGAGCGCGGCGATGACCTTCCCTCGCCGCCGTGCCGCCCGTTCGCGCCATAGAGAAAGGAACGCCGCATGACCAGCTCGGCCGTCATCGAGGGTGTCGAAGGGGCTGACGTTCCGCCCCCGGAGGTCACCCTCGACATCTCCGACGGGATCGCCACGATCACGCTGAACCGACCCGACGCAGGGAACGCGCTGACCGGCGACCAACGCGAGGCGATCATCAGCTGGCTGGACCGGTTCAACGAGGACCCGACCGTGCGCTGCGTCGTGCTGACCGCGACCGGACGGTTCTTCTGCACCGGCGCCGACCTGCGCAACTCCGCGCCACCGCCGGCCCGGCCGGACGACGTCCCGGAGAAGCTCGTCGGCGACGTCCGGCGCAGCATGCTGCGTGGCGCGATCCGGCTGATCCACGCGATTCTCGACTGCGAGAAGCCGGTGATCGCGGCCGTCAACGGCACCGCCGCCGGCATCGGCGCGCACATCGCCTTCGCCTGCGACCTCGTGATCGCCACCGAGAAGGCGAAGTTCATCGAGGTCTTCGCCCGCCGCGGCCTGGCCGTGGACGGGCTGGGCACCTGGCTGTTGCCCCGGCTCGTCGGCCTCACCCGGGCGCGTGAGCTGGTGCTGCTCGCCGAGGACGTCACGGCGGACCGGGCCGAGCAGATCGGGCTGATCACCCGGTCCGTGCCGGCCGAGGAGTTCGCGCCGACCGTCGCCGACATCGCCAGACGGCTCGCGGACGGACCGACCAGGGCGCATTCCGCCAACAAATGGCTGCTCAACCGCTCCCTCGACGTCGACCGGCACACCCTCGCGCAGGAGGAGGCCTGGATCGTCGACGTGCTGTCCAACACGGTCGACGCCGGCGAGGGCGTCGCGAGCTTCGTCGAGCGCAGGCCCACGCGCTTCCGCGGCTTCTGACCCTCGACCGAGCACAAGGAGGATCCTCATGTCCGAGCCGGGGCACCCTGAGCTGCGACAGGTCGACTGGTCGCGGCTGTTCTCCCCGAAGGTCGTCGCGGTCGTCGGGGCGTCCGACACCGCGGGCAGCCCGCAGCGGGCCCAGTGGACCCAGGTCCACCAGCGCCTCGGCGCGCTCGGCGCCGAGGTCATCCCGGTGCACCCGAAGAAGCCGGACATCCTCGGGGTGGCGGCGTATCCGAGCGTCACGGCGCTGCCGGCCGACCCGGACATCGTCATCGTGCTGGTCCGTGACCCGCTGCCGGTCGTCGAGGAGGCCGTCGCGCGGGGCGCGGCGTTCGTCGTCGTCTTCTCGGCCGGCTTCGGCGAGCTCGGCACCGCGGAGGGTGACGCCGCCGAGGCTCGGCTGAAGGAGCTGGCCTCAGGTAAGTCGAGAATCCTCGGGCCGAACACCAACCTGAACATCTTCGAGCCCTGGCCGACCGACCTGCCCAGCCGCAAGAAGCTCGCCATCATCACCCAGTCCGGCTACCAGGGCCGGCCGATCACCCAGTCCCAGGCGCTGGGCACCGGCATCGAGATCTGGGCGACGATCGGCAACGAGGCCGACCTGGAATGGGCCGACTTCGCCGGCTACCTCGCCGAGCACCGGCCCGACGTCGGCGCGATCGCCACCTATGTCGAGGGTTTTCAGAACGGCGAGTCCCTGATGCTCGCCGCCGACGCCTGCGTGCGCGCCGGCATCCCGATCGTCGCCATCAAGATCGGCCGTTCCGAGGAGGGCCGGGTGATGGCCGCCGCGCACACCGGCCACCTCACCGGCCCGGACGCCGTGCACGACGCGGTCTTCGACCAGTACGGCATCATCCGGGTCGACGACCTCGACGAGGTCATCGAGATCTCGAACCTGTTCTGCCAGACGGGCCTGCTCGACGGCCCCGGCGGGATCGCGATCTACGCGATGTCCGGCGGCACCGCCTCTCATGTCGCCGACCTCTTCGGCGCCGCCGGGGTGCGGATTCCCAAGTTCGAGACATCGACCGTCGACGCGCTGGAAAAGTACATCCCCTGGTATCTGCGCCGGGACAATCCCGTCGACTCCGGTGGCGTCATCACCGCCCGCCCGGAGAACCGCGAGGTCCTCCAGCTCATGCTCGACGACCCGAACACCGACGTGCTGTTCGCGCCGATCACCGGTGTCTTCCCCGGCATGAGCGACGCCCTTTCCCGGGATCTCATCGCGCTGCACCAGCGGTTTCTCGCGGGCGAGGGCAAGCCGGTCGTCGCCGCCTGGATCTCGCCGATCCGCGACGACTCCTACCGGGCGCTCTGCGCGGCCGGCGTGCCGGTCTTCCACTCGTTCAACGCGGCCGTGCGCGGCCTTTCCGAGCTCGGCCGCTTCTCCCGGTTCGTCCGCGAGTACCGCAGCCCGTTCGGGATCGAGACCGGCGTTCCGTCCGCCACCGAGCGGGCCGCCGGCGCCGCCGCCGCGCGTGACCTGCTCGCCGGCGCCGCCGGGGTGGGCCTGAACGAGGCCGACTCCAAGAAGGTGCTCGCCGGCTACGGCATCCCGGTAGCGGGGGAGCGGGTCGTCGGGTCTGCCGACGACGCCGTCGCCGCGGCGCGCGAGCTCGGCCTCCCGGTCGTGATGAAGATTGTCTCCGCCGACATCGCGCACAAGTCGGACCTCGGCCTCGTCGTGGTCGGGGTGGCCGACGAGGCGGGCGTCCGCGCGACCTACGAGCGCCTGCTCGCCACCGCCGCGTCCGCCGCGCCCTCGGCGACGCTCGACGGGGTGCTGGTCGCGCAGCAGGTCACCGACGCAGTAGCCGAGGTGATCCTCGGCCTGTCCCACCAGCACCCGTTCGGCCCGACCATCACGTTCGGCCTGGGCGGCGTGTTCACCGAGGTCTTCAAGGACGTGGCCTTCGCGGTCCCGCCCTTCGACGCCGACCGGGCGCGGAAGGTCATCGAGTCGACCAAGGGAGCCATGCTGCTCCATGGCACCCGGGGGCGCCCGGCCGGCGACATCGACGCCCTGGTCGACGTCATCCTGCGGCTCCAGTCGCTCGCGCAGGACCTCGGCGACTCGATCGCCGAGCTCGACATCAACCCCATCCTGGTCCGCCCCGCCGGCAAGGGCGTGGTGGCCGTGGACGCCCTCGTGGTCCCGACGGCGACCTGATCCCGAGGGCGACCTGACCCTGGTTCGTCACGGTCTGGACGCCGGGCGGCGGCCAGGGTCTGGTTCGTCGCGGCGTCCTGATCGTGCCGGCCGGGGGACCAGGTGGCCGGCCGCGGCCCGGTCCAGGATGTCCGTGGCCAGCAGCCGGGTGCCGTCGAGCAGGTCCAGGCCCGGCAGGTCGTCGACCCCGACCCAGCGGAACACGGGTCGTGGCCCCGTTCGAGTGACCGGGCATCCGACGTCGATGAGGCCGACGTACAGATAGTCCACGTGAATGTGAGGTCCCGGCTGCCGGTCGCCCGCCACGGGTTCCTGGACGATCCACCAGGGCACCTGGATTGCTTTCTGCCTACCGATCCCGAAACCGGCCGGCACCGGGACCTGATGGGGTGGAGCTACCAGGACCGCCGAATAGCCGGTTTCCTCCCGTACTGTCCGAAGTACGGCCTGCGCCGGATTCTCGTCCGGTTTGACGTGGCCACCGGGAAGGGTCCACCGGGCCTCGCCGGGACGGCGTACCAGTTCCAGCACCCAACGAGCTTCCGAAGCCGGCCAGCGCAGCAGGAACATGCCAGCCGTGGTGTGACGAATCCTGTTCACGTTTCCAGTCCCCGAATCGCGAGGATGAGGTGCCCGCGTGGCCGACGTCCCGGGGCAGCTGACCTCGGCATCGGTGACGGTAGCGACCGATATGTTCCCATCCAGCTTTCAGCAAGGACCGTACTAAACCTTGGGCTGACCAAACATCAAACGTGTCCGCCGCTGGGTCAAGCCGGCCGGCTGGTGGCTGGTTTGACCCAGCGGCGCCATTCTGGCTGCGGTGCGTATCCCGAGTTTCGCCAGAAGGCGTGGCCGAGCTCGTTGCCCTCGAGCACCATCGCGTCCAGGCGGGTGGCGCCGAGCGCGGTCAGCCTCGACGCGGCCGCTTCCAGCAGGGCCTGCGCGATGCCGCGCCGACGAGCGTCCGGGTGCACTGCCAGGCGATACAGATGCGCTCGCCAGCCGTCCCAACCTGCGACCAGAGTGCCGAGGATCCGGCCGTTCTCCCGCGCGACCAGGCAGGCCTCGCGGTCGCGGGTGAGCAGCGCGCGGACCGCTTCGCGGGTGTCGGTCGGCCGCGCGTCGTTCTCCGCCGCGACCTGCCACAGCGCGAGCAGCTCGTCGACGTCGGCAAGCGTCGCGTGGCTGATGGCGACCGGCGTCGGGTCAGTGGCATCCGGGATCCGCACCACCCGAGGGTAGGGTCGCGCGAGAGCCCCGAAACCAACGCTCGTCCGGCTACTCCGGCCCGAGGTCCCGGGTGGTGAGCGGGCGGCCGGGCAGCGGGGCGGCGGGCTGGGCGCGCAGGCCGTCGAGGACGATCGCGCGGGCGCGCTCGAAGGCGATCTCGGCGTTCTCGTGCGGAGCGCGGTTCAGGCTGTAGGCGACCAGCGAGAGCAGGTGCGCGACGTCGCCCGCGCCGACGTCCGGACGCAGCGACCCCTCGGCCTGCGCCGCGTGGACCAGGCTGTCGAGCGTCTCGGCGTACTCCCGGCGGATCTGCTGGATCGACGGGTCGGCCTGGACCGCCGCGGCCGTCCCCGGGGAGAACAGGGTGGCCAGCCGCATCGTCAGCCGCAGCTCGCGCGGGCTGCTCAGGCTGTGCACGAGAGTCTTCCAGGCTCGCCCTGAACCCGGCGCGCCTGCCGGCCCACGGCCGGTGCCGCCGCTCGGGGCAGTCCCGGGCCGGGCGGTGAGGTCGGGGCCCGTCGCGTCGCGGGCCGGCTCCTCGGCCTCGGCGACCGCGGTGCGGGCGCGGGCCAGCGCGGTCGCGAGGCTGTCGCGGACGACGGCGACGACGAGGGCGTCACGGTCGGGGAACCGCCGGTAGAGCGTGCCGACCCCGACGCCGGCCAGCCGGGCGATCTCCTCCATGGGCACGTCCGGGCCGTCGTCGGCGAAGGCCAGCTTCGCGGTGGCGATGATCCGGTCGCGGTTGCGCCGTGCGTCCGCCCGTAACCGGGTCTCGGGTCCCGTCGCCATGGCCGTGCTCCCTTCCAGAACCATCATGAGCCTCCACTCGCTTGGCCGTGAGCTGGAGAGCCAGGTCGGGGCCGACGTGATGGTGAGAAGGACCAGTTTCGCGGTTCCGGCGTCCTGGCGCCGGCTAGGGTCTCCGAGGACGGCCTCGGTGGAAACTTGACGCAATTCACATAGAGGTCTTGTTGACCCGTTGACGTCGATGTGTTGGTACGCGAGCATTCACTCTCACTCGCCACACCCTGTTACGCCACGAGAGATGGACACCTCGCATGCCTCACCTGGGGATCTCAGCAGGCCCGCGGGCCGTGCCGGACGCCGCGGCGCGCCCGGGCCGGTTACCGAAGCGCGCCCTCGGCTTGACCGCCTTAGCCACCCTGACCGTCACCCTGGCGCTGGCCGCCTGCGGCGGAAGCACCGCGAGCTCCGGGACGTCGCCCGCGGCGACCAGTGCCGGCGCCGCCGCCGACCAGCTGCTCGGCCCGGTCAACCAGGCCAAGGGCACGCCCGTCAAGATCGGCATGATCTCGGACGGGAAGGGTGCCGTCACGGACCTGTCCTTCGAGAGCGCCGTGGCCGACGTGACCGTCAAGTACCTCAACGACCGCAAGGGCGGCCTCGCCGGCCACCCGATCGAGCTGGTCAAGTGCGACACCCTCGCCGACCCGGCCAAGGGCACCGACTGCGCGAACCGCATGGTCGAGGACAACGTGGCCGCGGTCGTCGTCGGCTCCACGGCCGTCAGCGAGGGCATGTGGCCGCCACTGCACCAGGCGCATATCCCGGTGCTGTTCGGCGGCGCCAACTCGGCGTCGATCATGACCGACAAGGACTCGTCGTTCGTCCTCGCGGACGCGCTGTTCGGCCTGGTCACCCTGCCGATCCAGCTGGCCAAGGAACACAAGGTCGACACGGTCTCGGCCGTCGCCATCGACGTGCCGGCCGTCATGAGCATCTACCAGACCATCGCGCCGGCCGCGTTCAAGGCGGCGGGTATCAAGCTCGACGTCGTGGCCGTCCCGCCGGGCACCGCCGACATGACGCCGCAGATGCAGCGGATCGCCGCCGCCGGCCCGCGGGTCGTGCAGGTGATCGGTAGCGACTCGTTCTGCATCGCGGCCCTCAACGGCCTGCACACGGTCGGGTTCACCGGGCCGGTCACGGCCATCGCGCAGTGCATCACCGACGCCACCCGCAAGGCGGTGCCCGGCTCCGTGCTCAAGGGCGTCACCGTGACCGCGACCGCGCCGATCGGGACCGACAACCCGTCCACCCGGCTGTTCGCCGCGGTCGTGAACACATACGGCAAGGACTCGAAAATCGAGATCAACCGGCAGGGCTCGCTGAGCATGTTCACCGTTGTCGCCGCCCTGCAGTCCGCGACCACGGGCCTCACGGGTGACGTCACGCCGGCCTCGATCACCACGGCCATCAAGTCGATGCCCGAGCAGCCGCTGCCGGGCGCCGACCCGATGAAGTTCCAGTGCGGCGGCAAGGCCAATCCGGCGACCCCCGCGGTCTGCGTGAAGGGCGGCCTCGTCACCGACCTCGACCGCAAGGGCGAGCCCACCACCTACCGCGCCGTCGGCGGCTGAGCCCAGCAGGACCGAGAGCTGCGTGACTTACGTGGCACGTAACTCACGTGCCACGTAAGTCAACGCGGGTCCGGCAAGGCCGGCCCGATGGCTTGATCGCCGCCGGTCACACAGAGCAAGTCCACCCGGTCGCGGCCCCGGTCGGGCACCGGTTTCCATACCCAACCGGCGGTCACTGGCCCCGATGGCGGCCGTCTCGGTCCATGATCCCCAACCGGGTATCGAAATCGTCGTCCTGTGTCGTTTTTGTCGTATTTATCCATACCAGGTTTGCGATCAAGAACGATGACCGGCCCCGAACCGGTCGAAGATCGCCGGACTGGTATCCGAACCGGCAGGACGAGGCCGAAAACTGCGATCTTGCTCGTGGCGGGACAAGGCCAACCTCGTCAGACGCGGCGTGAGCGCCCGTTACGGCACCTGGAGCAGGCGCCGGGCGGTCAGATGACGCCGTCGGCGTGGAGGGCGGCCAGGTCGTCGGGGGTGCGGCCGAGCTCGGTGAGGATCGACGTGGTGTGGGCGCCGAGGGCGGGGATGTCGCCCATCGGGAAGGTCCAGTCCTTGTTGACCGGCGGCGGGAGGACAGCCCGGATCGGGCCCGCGGGGGTCGCGACCTCGCGCCAGCGGTCCCGGGCGGCCAGGTGCGGGTGGTCGACGACGTCCGGCACGGTGTTCAGGCGGGCGTTGCCGATGCCGGCCTTGTCGAGCTGGTCCCGGGCGTCCGCGAGCGTCACGCTGCGCGCCCAGGCGGCGAGGTGCACGTCGAGCTCGGCGCGGCGGCGGACCCGGTCGTCGTTCTCGGTGAACCGCTTGTCCTCGGCGAGGTCCGCGCTGCCGAGGATCTCGCGGGCCAGCCGTTGCCATTCGCCGTTGTTCGTCGTGCCGAGCACCAGCACCTGGCCGTCCTTGGTGCGGTAGTTGCCGTAGGGCGAGACCGCGGGGGAGCTGACGCCGTTCGGCTCCTGGACCAGGCCCGAGCCCATGGTGAAGTTCAGCGCGTAGCCCATCCATTCGACGGCCGCGTCGAACAGGCTCACCTGGATCGCGGCGCCCCGGCCGGTCGCGGTGCGGGCGTGCAGTGCGGCGAGCACCGACGTGAGCGTGTACATGCCGCCGCCGATGTCGGCGAGCGGGATGCCGGCCTTCGCGGGGTGGCCCTCGTGGCCGGTGATCGCGCACGAGCCGGACTCGGACTGGACCAGCAGGTCGTACGCCCGCTTGTGCGAGAGCGGCCCGCCGTCGCCGTAGCCCGAGATGTCGACGGCGATGATCCGCGGGAAGCGCTCGACGAGCTGCTCGGCGGCCAGGCCCCGGCGGGCGGCGGCACCGGGCGCCAGGTTCTGGACGACGACGTCCGCCTTCGCGAGCAGCTCCTCCAGCGCCGCGGCGCCGCGCTCGTCGCGCAGGTTGACGGCGAACGACTCCTTGCCCCGGTTCAGCCAGGCGAAGTGCGCGCCGATCTCGTCATGCCAGGCTCCGTCGTAGGAGCGCGCCATGTCGCCGCCGTTGGGGTTCTCCACCTTGATGACGCGGGCACCGAAGTCGGCCAGGTGCCGGGTCGCCAGCGGAGCCGCGACGGCCTGCTCGAAGCCGACGACGAGCAGCCCGGCCAGCGGCAGCGCGCCAGGGCCGGCCTTGGGCTCGACGGGCTCGGCGGAAGGGGCGGACTCGGTCGTCGAGGCGGAAGTCGTCACGTTCGCATCATTCCGTGACGAGCGCCCGCCCGCATTCCGCGCGGCTCCTCGACGCCCAAATGCGACTACCACCACGACGCGCGGCCGCGGCCGGACAGCGCTCGGGGCCTACTGCCCGGGGGCGGTGGCGAAGCTCAACAGAGTGATCGAAGGGCGAAGATCGCGTGGTCCTGGCAGGTTCGCGACCTTCCGGAGCGTCCGTGACCGCCAGGCCTTGCGGCCGGGCGGCGGCTGGAGGTCCTCGGCCGTGGCCACGCCAGGGATCTGGGTGGGCAGGCGGGCGGCCTCGGAGACCGACAGGCTGAACGGCATGGGCGGCGCGGTGTAGCGGTCTGACATGCGGTAGCCCTTCATCGTCCGACTACTGAACGCGGCGGGTATCGAGTCGAAGAACAGCCGCCCGCCGGGGAAACGCGCGGCGCACTCGGCGATCAGGGACATCACCGAGTCGCGTTCGAGGTACATGAACAGGCCCTCGGCGGAGATGAACACGCCACGGCCCGGGTCGGGGACGTCCATCCAGGCGCGGTCCAGCGCCGAGGTCGGCATCGCGGTCAGGCCTGGCTCCTGGGGGAGCAGGCGTCGGCGCAGGTCGATGACAGGCGGCAGGTCGACGGACAGCCAGTCGAGACCGGGTCGTCCCAGGCGCCAGTAGGTGGTCTGCAGACCCTCCCCGAGGGCGACCACCGTGGCGGCGGGATGCCGCTCCAGGTAGCCGCGGATGGCGCTGTCCAGGGCGAGGGCGCGCAGCGGATGGCTCTGGCTGGGCTTGCCGAACCGCTCGAAGTCGTAGTCGATCCCGCGGTACAGGCGCTCCGCCAGCGGGTCGTCGAACGCCGAGCCCGGATGCATCGACTCCTCGGCGCGGTTGCGCAGCGTCCACAGGCACGTGGCAGCCACCCCATCCAGGGCCGCGCCGTCGATCCTGCCGTCGGTCTTGCCATCGGTCATGACCACTCCAGCCGCTACCGTAGGTTTCGCTACCCGAGGTATCGAAACCTACGGTAGCGAAAACAGGTAGCGTGTGGCAATGGCATCGGCGACTTCCGCCAGATCACCCGGCCGCCCGCGCGCCGGCGTCCACGCCGCGGTGTTCGCCGCCACGCTGAGCACGGTCCACGAACTCGGCTACGCGCAGGCCACTGTCGAGCGCATCGCCGCGGCGGCAGGCGTCGCCAAGACGACGATCTACCGGCGCTGGCCGTCCAAGGGCGAGCTGATCGTGGACTGCCTGCTGGACGCGTTCGGCCCGGCGCCACTGGAGGGCGGCGGCAAGGCCGAGATCATGTCCTCGGCCATCCACTGGGTCGCGGCGAAGATCGGCGAACCCGGGGTCGGCGACGCGTTCGCCGGTGTGTTCAGCGACGCGGTCAGCGATCCGGCTCTGCGCGAGATCCTGTCCGCGCGGCTGCAGGACCCCTATCGGCTCGCGCTCCAGGACGCACTCGGCGAACCGGAGCACCGGGTCCTGTTCTTCGTCGACGTGGTGGTCGGAACCCTGCTCCACCGGATGGGCATGACCGGCGAGCCGATGGTCGACGCCGACGTCGCCGCGCTGTCCGAGATGGTCCTCGCCGTGCTCGGCTGAAGGTCGTGCTCGGCTGAGGGTCCTGCCGGCTAGGCGCGGTGCAGGAGGGTCATGACCTCGGTGACGAGGAGCTCGCCAGCCTCGTCACGGGTGTCGGTCCGGATGCTGACGAAGGTCAGCTGCTTGCCCCGGCTGTTGGTGGTGACCCGGACGTCCTCGACCCGCCCGTTGACGTGGACGGTCGAGCCGGCCAGCACCGGGCGGTGGTAGGTGAACTCCTGCTCGGCGTGCAGGATCAGCCCGCCGTCCTTGCGCAGCTCGGCGATGACCTCGGCGACATCGAGGGCTCCAGCGGGCTGCTCGGGCTGGAGGTCCTCGAACGCGCCGATCAGCCGGGCGGCGAAGGTGAACGTCGGCGGCGCGGGGATGGCGTCGAAGCCCGCCGCGGCGGCGGCGTCCGCGCGGCGGTAGACCGGCGAGGTGTCGGTGACGGCCGCGGCGAAGGCGGCGACGGCGCCGCGCTCCACGACGACGGTCGCCGCGGGCAGCTCGGTGCCGATCAGGTCGGTGACGGTCACGGGATTCCTCAGCCAGGGATGCGGAAGACGGGGATGGTCAGGTCTGCCTCGTCGTCGTGCTGGAAGTCGACCGTCACCCGCATGCCGATGGTGAGGTCTGCCTCGGCCGCGTCGACGATCGTGGTCTCCAGGCGGGGGCCCTCGTCGAGGTCCACGATCGCCGCGAGGTACGGGACCCGGCTCTTGAACGGAGGCAGGTCGTTCGAGCGGACCTCGGACCAGGTGTAGAGGGTGCCAGTGCCGGCGGCCCGCTCCCAGGTGACGTTCTCGCTCCAGCAGGCGGGGCAGAACGGCCGCGGGTAGAGGTGCGCCTTCCCGCAGTCACCGCAGCGGCGGATCAGCAGCTCGCCCTTGCGGGCGGCCTCCCACCAGGGAGCGGTCTCCTCCTCGATCGTCGGCAGGTCGAACCGCGGACCGCTCATGCCTGACTCCTGTCTTTCTCAGGGCCGAGTGCGGGCCTCGCCGACGGCGTGTCCGCCGCTGGCGTGCTGGCTGGCCTGCGGGCGGGGGACGCCACGGCGGACCCGGCGACGACGGTGGCCCCGTCCCCATTGAGGACCTGGCAGTCCAGCTCGACCAGGCCGGTCGTCTCGTCCCGGCCGGTGACCGTGATGTCGGTCGACAGGACGTCGTCCGGCCACGCCTGGGTGGTGAAACGGACCTTGTAGCCGCGCAGGTTGCCGATGCCGACGAGGTCGGTCAGCGCCGTCGCGAGCAGGCCCGCGCTGAACATGCCGTGGCCGAAGACGCTCTTCATCCCGGCCGCGCGAGCCCGCTCGTCGTCGTGGTGCATCGGGTTGAAGTCGCGGGACGCGCCCGCGTACCGGACCAGGTCCGTGCGGGTGAGCCGCAGCGTGCGTACCGGTGCCTTGCCGCCGACCTCAAGGTCCTCGAAGTAGACGCCCTTTTCCGAAGCGTCGTTGTCCGAGGCGGTGACCGATCCCATAATCGCATAGTATATACAAACTGCAGTCCCGGGGCAGGTGGCAGCCGTCGAACGGCCGGCCCACCGCGACCGGCCGGGACCGCGAACCTGGGCTGCCGACACCGGCAGCCGGAGCTGGATGAGCCACGGGAGGGCGTATGCCGGGCGAGGTGGCTGTCGTCGGGGCGGCGCTGTCGGACTGCGGGCGGGTCGACACGGCCACGCCGTTCGCGCTGCACTACCAGGCGGCGGCGCGCGCGCTGGCCGACGCGGGCCTCAGCCACGCCGACGTCGACGGCTTCGGCTCGACCGGGCTGGGCGTACTGCAGCCGGTCGAGCTCGCCGAGTACCTCGGGCTGCGGCCGACCTGGGTCGACTCGACCGCCGTCGGCGGGTCGACCTGGGAGGTCATGGTCGAGCACGCCGTCGACGCGATCAGGGCCGGCACCGCGAAGACCGTCCTGCTGGTCTACGGCTCGACGGCCCGCGCCGACCTCAAGAAGCGGCTGCGCACGGCGAACCTGTCGCTGTCGACCCGCGGCCCGAGCCAGTTCGAGGCGCCGTGGGGCCACACCCTGATCGCCAAGTACGCGATGACGGCGCGACGGCACATGCACGAGTTCGGCACGACGATCGAACAGTTCGCGAACATCTCCGTGGACACCAGGTACAACGCCGGGCTGAACCCCGACGCGATGTACCGGGATCCGATAACCGTGGACGACGTGCTGTCGGCGCCGATGGTGGCGACACCGTTCACCAAGCTGCACTGCTGCATTCGCAGCGACGGCGGCGGGGCCGTCGTGCTGACGGCCGCCGACCGGGCCGCCGACCTGGGGCGCCCGGTCGTGCGGGTGCTCGGCACCGGCACCGCCAGCAACGTCACGACTATGTCGGAGTGGACCGACTTCACGGTCTCGCCGGCGGCCGTGTCCGGGAAGCTCGCGTTCGAGCGGGCCGGCCTCACCCCGGCGGACGTGGACGTCTGCCAGTTCTACGACTCGTTCACCTCGACCGTCCTGCTCACCTTCGAGGCGCTCGGCTTCTGCGGCCGAGGTGAGGGCGGGGCCTACCTCGAGGGCGGGACCATGCGCGTCGGTGGCCGAATGCCGACGAACACCGACGGCGGCGGGCTTTCGTCGTGCCATCCGGGCATGCGCGGCATCTTCCTCCTGGTGGAGGCCGTGAAGCAGCTGCGCGGCGAGGCCACCGGCCGGCAGGTGCCGCATGCGCGGGTGGCGTGCGTGAACGGCACCGGCGGCTGGTTCTCCTCGACCTCGACGGTGCTGCTCGGCGTCGACTAGTCCAGCGACTAGTACTTGTTACCGTGCGGTGAGATTGCATATAGTATCCACTATCACACCTGGTCTGGCGCGACAGATCCCGTGCGGCCCGGTGATCCACCCTCTGGAGGCCTCATGCCGTCTGGCGTCTCGAAGCCAGCACCGGCCGCGACCACGCCGGCGGCGACCGGTGACCGGCCCCTGCTGCGGCTGACCGGCATCAGCAAGCGCTTCGGTGGCGTCCAGGCGCTCACCGACGTCTCACTGGACGTCACCGCCGGGACCGTGCGCGGTCTGATCGGTCCGAACGGCGCCGGGAAGACGACGCTGTTCGACGTCATCTCCGGCATCACCCCGGCGACGACCGGCCGGGTCGAGTTCGCCGGCCAGGACGTCACCCGGCAGGGCTCGACCGGCCGCGCTCGCCTCGGCATGCGCCGCACCTTCCAGCGCGCCCAGGTCTTCAGCTGGCTGTCGGTGGAGGACAACGTGCTGGCCGCGCTGGAGTGGCACGGCGGCGGGGGTGGTGTGCTCGCCGACCTGGTCGCCTGGCCGAAGCGTCGCTCGCTGGAGAAGGCCCGCCGCGAGCGGGTCGACGAGGTGCTCGAGTGGTGCGGCCTGGCCGACAGCCGCCGGGTGGCCGCCGGCTCGCTGCCGCTCGGCCTCCAGCGGCTGGTCGAGCTCGCCCGGGCGATCGTCGACGAGCCCCGGCTACTGCTGCTGGACGAGCCGACCTCCGGGCTCGACCACGGCGAGTCCGACCGGTTCGGGGAGCTGATCCAGTCGCTGCGCGGCAGAGGCGCCGCGGTGCTCCTGGTCGAGCACGACGCGGGGTTCGTCATGCGGATGTGTGACCGGATCGCCGTACTCAACCTCGGTTCCGTGCTCGCGGAGGGCACGCCGGCCGAGATCCAGGCCGACGAGGCCGTCCGCGACGCCTATCTCGGCTGAGGAGAATTTCGTGACCGAGTTCGTCAACCTGGTGGTCGCGGGGCTGGTCACCGGCGCCCTTTATGCGATCCTCGCGTCCGGCCTCACCCTGAGCTATCAGACGTCCGGGGTCTTCAACTTCGGCCAGGGCGGTGTCGCCTTCTCGACCGCCTACCTGTTCTTCCAGCTGAACACCGGCCAGAAGCTGCCGGTCGTGGTGAGCGCGATCATCTGTATCGGCATCTTCGCGCCGCTGCTCGGCTGGGTGCTGCACTTAGTGCTGTTCAACCCGCTGCGGGAGTCGTCGATCGCGGCGAAGATGGTCGCGTCGCTCGGCCTGCTCATCGCGCTCCCGTCGCTCGGGCTCTGGATCGTCGCCCTGCTCAAGGACTGGCTGAATCTTTCCAGCTGTTCGCAGCAGAACCCGAAGGCCCGGTGCGTTCCCGAGATCGAGGACGTCTTCCGGATTCCGGGCCTCGGCCCGAGCCCGAAGAAGATCCACTCGATCGGCAACGGCCTGATCATCGACAGCGACCAGCTGTCGATGCTCGGCGCGGCGGTCTTCGCGGCCGTCCTGCTGTGGTACCTGGTCCGGCACACCCGGATCGGCCTGGAGATGCGGGCCGCGGTCAGCCGGCCGAACCTCGCGGCGCTGCGCGGCGTCGACCCGGACCGCGCGTCCGCGGTCTCCTGGATCACGTCCTGCGGGCTGGCCGGCCTGGTCGGCGTGCTGCTCGCGCCGATGTTCGGCCTCAGCTCGTTCAGCTACACGACGCTGCTGTTCATCTCGATCCCCGCGGTCGTGCTCGGCCGGATGGCCTCGATCCCGATCGCGATGCTCGGCGGCCTGCTCCTCGGTGTCGTGCAGAACCTCGTCAACGGCTACGTCACCCTGGACATCACCGGGTTCCCCACGGCCGTGCCGTTCATCATCCTGTTCGGCCTGCTGATCTACTTCGGTGCCGAGCGGGGCCGCAGCGCCGGCACGACGCTGGAGGAGAAGCCGTCCGCCGACGAGCTCGGTGTCGACGCCGCGCGGTGGCGGCGCCGGACGCTGTGGTCGATCGCCGTGGTCGGCCTGCTCGCCTACACCGCCTGGGGGGCGACCGACTTCTGGGCCGGCCTGCTCGCCCAGGGCCTGGCGACGGCGATCGTGCTGCTGTCCTTCACCGTCGTCACCGGCATCGGTGGCATGGTGAGCCTCGCGCAGGCGGCCTTCGTGCTGTCCGGGGCCTTCACCGCCGGCATCCTGCTGGGGCACGGGGTGCCGTTCGTGCCCGCGCTGATCGCGGGCACCCTGGTCTCGGCGTTCGTCGGCCTCGTCGTCGCGCTGCCGACCCGCCGGCTCGGCGGCCTGCCGCTGGCGCTCTCGACGCTCGCGCTCGCGTTCATCGGCGAGAACCTGCTGTTCCAGATCCACAGCATCTCCAACGGCTCCAGCGGCTGGCCGGTGACCCCGCCGAGGATCGGCGGCCTCGACACGTCCAACCCACGCTGGCTCGTGCTGCTGCTGGTGCTTCTGGTCGGCCTCGGGGTCTGGGTCGTGCACGCGCTGCGCTCCTCCAGCACGGGCCGGGCGATGCTGGCCGTCCGTTCCTCCGAGGTGGGTGCCCGTACCAGCGGCATCGCCGTCGACCGGATGAAGCTGCTGCTGTTCGTCATCTCGGCGGGCATCGCGGGATTCGGCGGCGTGATGCTGGCCGCGGCCCACGGCAGGGTGACCCGGACCGACTTCACCGTGCTGCTCGGGCTGGTCTGGCTGGCGACGACGGTGACCCTGTCGATCCGCCGACCTGCCGGCGCGGTGCTGGCCGGACTCGTCTCGGCGCTCGCCCCGCAGGTGCTGGAGCATGTCCCGGCGTCCACCTACTTCATGCAGATGGTGTTCGGCCTCGGCGCGATCTCACTGGCCCGTGACCCGGACGGCGGCCTCGCCGCCGGTTCCCGGGCCCGGCGCGAGTGGGCCGTCCGCCGGGCCGCGAAGGCGGCCGCGGCGAGGCACGTCCCGGTCGCGACGACCGCCCCGGCCGCCTCGTTCGACGCGGGCGCCGCCGACGCCGCCGAGCCGGTGCTGCGGGTCTCCGGCCTGAAGGCCGGCTACGGCGAGATCGAGGTGCTGCACGGGCTCGACCTGACCATCGGTGCCGGCCAGGCGGTCGCGCTGCTGGGCAGCAACGGCGCGGGCAAGACGACGCTGTGCTCGGTCGTCGGCGGCCTGGTCGAGGCGCGTGCCGGCTCGGTCTGGCTCGCCGGCCGCGACGTCACGCAGGTGCCGGCGCGCCGGCGCGAGCGGGACAGCGTCTATCTGGCGCCCGAGGGGCGGGGTATCTTCCCCGACCTGACCGTCGAGGAGAACCTCACGATCTGGCTGCGGGACGCGGCAGAGCGGGAGGCCGCCTTCGACGCCTTCCCGGTGCTCAAGACCCGCCGCGGCCAGGCCGCCGGCACCATGTCCGGCGGCGAGCAGCAGATGCTCACCCTGGCGCCGGCGCTGGTCCGCCCGCCGAAGCTGCTGGTGGCCGACGAGCCGTCGCTCGGCCTGGCGCCGCTCATCATCGAGCAGATCTTCGCGGCACTGGGCGCGCTGCAGAGCCGGGGCACCGCACTGCTCATCGCCGAGGAGAAGACCCGCGACGCGCTCGCGATCGCCGACCGGGTCGCCTTCCTCACCGTCGGCCACATCACCTGGACCGGGCCGTCGGCCGAGGTCGACGCCGACCGGCTGGCGACCGCCTACCTGGGTATCGCGCCCGACGCGCCCGGCGCCGCCGTCTCGTCGGCGACGGCCCCGATCGGGCGTCGCGATGCCGTCGCGACCTCGGGTGCGCCGGGCCGGGACGGGGAGGACTGATCCGTCCCGTTTCCCGGTGCATTTCGAACGCGCGGGTCGACACTCGGGACGAACGCGCGGGGAGCCGGCAACGGGCCTTTGCGGCACGTCCCGTGGGATCAGTGCGAAGGGTCACAGGACTAGCCGGACGTGATGGATCTAATGCGCGCACCGAACACCGAGGTCCGCGTTGTCGGAGCAGTGCGGTCGTATACTTCCTGCAACTTCGCGGTCCGCTGCTCGCGACATGACTCGATCGGCTGGCTCGATCAGGTGAACGGGCGCGCGCAACGGACACCCTCGCCCTCAGCTGAAGGAGCACGGTCATCCCTCCCAACCGTCGGACGGCGACCGCCGTAAGCCCGCTTTCGCACCATGCCCCGGGCAAACGGTCCGTTGTCGACCGCAGGAGCAGCGGCAGCCAGGTCGCCGACCATATCCGGGGCCTGATCTTCGCCGGAACCCTCCGCCAGGGTGACCACGTCCGCCAGGACGAGATCGCGGAGGAGCTGGGCGTCAGCCGCATCCCGGTGCGCGAGGCGATGATCGCGCTGGAGAGCGAGGGCTGGATCTCGATCGAGCCGCACCGCGGCGCGTTCGTGCACGGCCTGGACCTGAACTCGGTGCGCGATCACTACGCGCTGCTCGGCCAGCTGTACGGGCTGGCCGCCGAGCGGGCGACCGAGCGTGGTGACGAGGACGGGATCGAGGCGCTGGCCGCGGCCGAGCGCGCGCTGCGTGACGCCGAGGACCCGGAAGACATCCTGCACGCGAACGAGGCGTATCTCCGGCAGATTTTCGCGATGGCGCACTCGCCGCGGCTGTCGTCGTTCGGCCGGCTGATGACCGGGGTCATTCCGGGGAACTTCTTCGCGCTCGTTCCCGGCACGATCCAGCCGCAGAAGCGGGGTATTGCCGCCGTCAACCGGGCCATCAAGGCCGGCAATGGCGTAAAGGCCTCCCAGGAGTTCGTGCGGATGCTGCGCGGCCACGGCGACCTCGTCGTCGACCTGCTGCAGTCCCGGAACATCCTCTGGGCGCCGGAGAATTAGCCGCTCTGCCGGGTCCTCGCCTCGCTCGTTCCCGCCGGGAACGAGCGAGGCGATCGTCGTTGAGCCGGCGGGTCAGCGCTTCTCGTAGGTGACACCGGCGGCCTCGGCGTCCCAGGTGCCGGCGGTGACGCCCTCGGCGCGCAGCTCGCGCTTCAGGACGCGGCCGACCGGGCTGCGCGGCAGCTCGGACCGGAACTCGATATAGCGCGGGATCGCGAAGTACGGCAGGGCGTCCACGCACCAGCGGAAAAGCGCCTCAGGGGTGAGTGCGGCCCCCTCGACCAGGGTCGCGGTCACCTTGACGTCGTCCTCGGTGAGCTTGCTGAAGACGGCGTGCACGGCCACGTCGGCGATGTCGCCGTGGCCCATGATGACGCGCTCGACCTCGAAGCTGGAGATGTTCTCGCCGCGACGGCGCAGGTAGTCGGCCTTGCGGTCCACGAAGAACAGGAAGTCCTCCTCGTCGACCCGGCCGATGTCGCCGGTGTGGTACCACCAGTTCCGGCTGGTCTCGACGGTCGCCTCCGGCCGGCCCCAGTAGCCCTCGAACATCACGTGGGCGAGCCGCGGCCGGACGACGATCTCGCCGTCGGTGCCGCGCGGCAGCTCGTTGTCGTCGTCGTCGAAGATCCGGACGTCGAAGTAGTCCTTGTTGATCATTCCGGCGGCGCTCGGCTTGTTGCGGACGCCGGTCGGCAGCGAGGAGATGAGGCTTGCCTCGGTGACGCCGTAGGCGCCGGAGAACGTGTCGATGCCGAACCTGCCGCGGATGATGTCGTCCACCTCGGGTGGCAGCGGCGCGGCGCCCATCATCCGCAGCGAGGTGTTCGCCTCGGGGGCGCCCGACTTCGGCATCTCCGGCCGGTCGACGTCATGGGCGAGCAGGTAGGCCATCGTGCCCAGGGTCGACGTGAGGGTCGCCTGGGCGCGGTTCATCTCGGGCCAGAAGTTCGACACCGAGAACCGCCGGTAGATCGCCGAGCGCCCGCCGAAGACCAGTGCGCCGATCACCGCGGTGGTCAGCGCGTTGAAGTGGAACAGCGGCAGCGGCGTCCACAGCACGTCGTCCGCGGTCCGGCCCCAGGTGACGCCGATCTGGGTGGCCAGCGCCTCGTGGTAGTTGTGGCTGAGCATGCAGCCCTTCGACGGGCCGGTCGTCCCGCCGGTGTAGATGAAGGTCGCCAGGTCCGCTGGCCGTCGGTCGACCGGGGCGGCCAGCGGGGCGGTCGTCAGCAGGTCGTCCCAGCGGTGCCCGGTGCTGCCTGGGAACTCGGGCAGGTCCGGCCCGGTGACGACGACATGCGCCAGCGCGTCGAGGTCGCCCGTGACGGCCACGGCCCGGTCCGCGAGGTCGCCCGCGATGACGAGCACCGTGGCGCCGGAGTCGCGCAGCTGATGGCGCAGGTACTCGCCCTTGTACGCCGTGTTGATCGGCACCGCGATGCCGCCGGCCCACTGGGTGCCCCACCAGACGAGCAGCGCCTCGGGCGAGTTCTCGATCAGGCTCGCGACCCGGTCGCCGGGCCGCACCCCCAGCTCGACCAGCGCCGCGCCGAGCGCGGCCGCGGCCCGGGCGACGTCGGCGGCGCTGAACGTGGTGCCGCCGACGTCGAGGTACTCCGAGTCCGGGTCCTTCTCGACGCGCGCCAGCAACAGCGCTGTGGTCGTGTGCCGGGGGGCGCTGCCCCACACGCCGTCGGTCACGTGGCTCTCCCGCTTCTCGTGGTCGCCAGAGATTGTATAAGTTATCCGACTTTCGGTCGCACTCCGAGTGCGCTCGGACCTCGGTTGCATATTGTATGTAATCCTGCGTAGGATGCGCGTCGGGCCTGCCGCCGAGCGCCGGTCGGCGGCAGGCCCTCGCAGGGTCGCTCGTCCCGTGCGCGGTGCGGGTCGCACCGGTCGAGGCGGCCAGGGCTGTTCCTCACCGTCGGCGCGGCAGCGGGCAGCTGGCCGATCGATCGGAAGCCAGCCGCGGCCCCACCCGGCTAACGTGCGGGCGGGGGCCGAATGCCCGTGGCCGGGGTGACCGCCCGGGTGGCCCGAGTCGTCTGGCGGTGGAGGGACTTCATGCGTGACGCCGTGATCTGTAGCCCGGTGCGGACGCCCGTCGGTGGGTACGGCGGCGCCCTGCGGCCGCTCGCCGCCCACGAGCTGGGCGCGGCCGTGCTGCGCGGGCTCGTCGAGCGGACGAACCTGGATCCGGCGGACGTCGACGACGTCCTGTTCGGCTGCTGCTACCCGTCGATGGAGGCCCCCGCGCTCGGCCGGGTGGTCGGGCTCGACGCGGGCCTGGGCGTCGAGGTCCCGGGCCTGCAGCTCGACCGGCGCTGCGGGTCCGGCGTGCAGGCCATGACGCTGGGCGCCATGCAGGTGCAGACCGGGGTGGCCGATCTGGTCATCGCCGGCGGCGCCGAGAGCATGAGCAACGCGCCGTTCTTCTCCCACGAGGGCCGCTGGGGCATCCGCGGCGCGGGGCTGACCTTCCACGACGCCCTCGCCCGGGGCCGCGTCACCGCCGGCGGCAAGAACTTCCCGGTCCCCGGGGGCATGATCGAGACGGCGGAGAACCTGCGCCGCGAGTACAGCATCTCCCGCGCCGAGCAGGACGAGCTGGCGCTGCGCTCGCACCAGCGGGCCGTCGCCGCGCAGCGGGCCGGCCTGTTCGACGACGAGATCATCCCGGTGACCGTCCCGGGCAGGAAGCAGGACGTCGTCGTCACCGCCGACGAGCACCCCCGCCCGGACAGCTCGCTGGAGACCCTGGCCCGGCTCAAGCCGATCATGGGCAAGGCGGACCCCGAGGCCACCGTCACCGCCGGGAACGCCAGCGGCCAGAACGACGGCGCCTCGGCCTGCGTCGTCACCCATCCGGCCGAGGCCGAGCGGCTCGGGCTGCGCCCGCTGGCCCGGCTCGTCTCCTGGGCCGTGGCCGGAGTGCCGCCGCGGACGATGGGCATCGGCCCGGTCCCGGCGACGGCCAAGGCGCTGGAGCGGGCCGGCCTGAAGCTCGCGGACATCGACCTGATCGAGCTCAACGAGGCGTTCGCCGCCCAGGTGCTGGCCTGCACCCGCGAGTGGGGCTTCACCGAGTCCGACTGGGACCGGTTCAACGTCAACGGCTCGGGGATCTCCCTCGGCCACCCCGTCGCCGCCACCGGGGGCCGGATCCTGGCCACCCTGCTGCACGAGATGCACCGCAGGGACGCCCGCTACGCCCTGGAGACCCTGTGCATCGGCGGCGGCCAGGGCATCGCCGCCATCTTCGAGAAGATCGACTGACCGGCACGCATCGACCGACCAGCACGCGGGAGGAACGGCATGGACCTGGGTCTGGGCGGCGCGGCCGTCGTCGTCAGCGGTGGCTCGAAGGGGATGGGCCGGGCGGCGGTCGAGCGCTTCGCCCGTGAGGGCGCTCGGGTGGCGATCCTCGCCCGCGGCAAGGCGGCGCTCGACGAGACGGCCGAGCGCGCGCTCGCGCTCGGCGCGGCCGAGGCGTTCGGCATCGGCACCGACCTCACCGACAGCGCCTCGGTGACGGCCGCCCTGGACGAGGTCGGCGCCCGGTGGGGCTCGCTCAACGTGCTGGTCAACGCGGCCGGGCCGGTCGAGTCCGGCCTCAAGGGCTTCGAGGGCTCCGACGACGCAGAGTGGATCGCCACGCTGGAGATCGGCACGCTCTCGGCCGTGCGCACCGTGCGCGCCGCCCTGCCGCTGCTGCGCGCCGCCGAGTGGGCCCGCGTCGTGAACGTCTCGGCGCACTCGACCCGCCGTCAGTCACCGGGCCTGATCGCGTACACGGCGTCGAAGGCGGCGCTGACCAGCCTCAGCAAGAACCTGGCGCAGACCCTCGCGCCCGAGGGAATCCTGGTCAACACCGTCTCGCCCGGGTCGTTCCTGTCCGAGGGGATGAAGGGCTACCTGCGGGCGCTACCGGCCGAGCGCGGTATCGACCCCGACAGCCTCACCGACGCGATGCGCGTCATCAAGGAGGACTTCGGCCATCCGGCCTTCCTGCCGCGGGCCGGCGACCCGGCGGAGATCGGCCCGGTCATCGCCTTCGCCGGCTCCCGCCTCAACACCTACATGACCGGCGCAGACATCAACGTCGACGGCGGCAGCGACTTCTAGCGAGCAGCCGACCCGGCGACGTCGGCCTACAGGGTCGGGGTGATGCCCCAGGTGCCGGTGAAGGTCTCGCCTGGTTCGAGGGTGCGCAGGCCGTGGCCGCTGTTGAAGGCGTCGGCGGGACAGGTCTGCGGCTCGACGGCGATGCTGCGCCGCCGTTGGTCGGCGCTGAGCGTGTCGCCGGTGAACACCTGGATGTACTCCCAGGCCTCGTCCATCCAGACGGTCACCGCGCCGCCGTCGCCCGCCAGGATGACCCTGGCCCTGCCGTCCGGGTCGCGGCGCAGCTCCGAGAAGCAGTGGTCGATGACGAGATCGCCGACCTGGCGGGGGGCGCGGAAGTCGTACGGCCCGTCGGCGACCTTTTCGTCGCCGTTCGGGATCAGGGCCTCGTCCACCAGCAGCCGGCGCTCGGCCGGCACGGTGAGCAGCGCGTCGTCGGCGCGGGCCGGCGTGCCGTTCGGCCCCGGGACGTAGAGGTAGGGATGGGCGCCCATGCCGACCGGGGCGGGGCGGGCGCTCAGGTTGGTCGCCGTCATCGCCACGGTCAGGCCGTCGTCCCCGAGCACGTAGGCAGCCCGGAACGCGACGGTGAACGGATAACCACTCTGCGCGCGGACGATGAACGACGCGGTCGCCGTGGCCGGGCCGACCCGCTCCAGCTCCCAGGCCGACCAGCGGCCCAGGCCGTGGATCGCGTTGCCCGTCTTCGCCTCGCTGATCGCCAGCTGCAGGGTCGCGTCGTCCCAGCGGTAACGGCCTCCGGCGATCCGGTTCGGCCACGGCACGAGCAGCTGGCCGCGGCCGTGGCTGGCCATGGCGTCGACGGGATAACCGTCGAGCACGGCGACACCGCCGACCCGATAGTCACGCGGGCCGCCCCCGACCTCGACGATCGTGACCGCGGCGTCCCCGTGCACGAGCTCCAGCTGACGCCCCGACGGCGCGATCGGATCCATCGGGCCAGTATCGCGACGTCGGCGCCCAGCGTCCGCCGGACGCCCGACCACTCCCCGTCATGTCGGGGCCCGGCCTTGCCCCACCGGCCGGTCATGATCGCCGTTTCAGCCCTCGAATGGTCGCGGCCGGAGGACTTTTACGACCACGCGAGGGCCAAAACGGCGATCATCCCGCCGAGCGCCGAGCGGGGAAGATCAGTGGCCGACCCAGTTCGGCTTGCGCTTCTGGGCGAACGCGGTCGCGCCCTCCTTGGCGTCGTCGCTGGCGAAGACGGGGGCGACGGCCTTGCCGATGGCGTCCCAGTCGGCGGCCGGGACCTCGCCGACCATCAGCGCCTTCGTGACCTGGACGGCGAGCGGGCCGTTGTCGGCGATGGCCTCGGCGATCTCCAGGGCGGCCGCCAGCACCTCGGCGGCCGGGACGACCCGGCTGACCAGGCCGACCTCATAGAGCCGGGAGGCCTGGACCGGCTTGCCGGTCAGGCCCAGCTCCAGCGCGAAGGCGAGCGGAACCCGGGTCGGCAGCCGGGTGCCGCCACCGGCGGCGATGAGGCCGCGGGACACCTCGGGCAGGCCGAACTTCGCCGTCTCGGCCGCGACGATGATGTCGCAGAACATCGCCAGCTCGAAGCCGCCACCGACCGCGGTCCCGTTCACCGCCGCGACGACCGGCTTGGGGAAGGCCTGGCGCATGAAGACACCCAGACCGGGGCCCTGCACCTCCATGGCACCCGGGGTCATGAACGCCTTGAGGTCCATGCCGGCACAGAAGATCTTCTCGCCGGCGGCGGTGAGGACCACCACCCGGACCTCGGGGTCCTTCGCCGCCTCCTCGAAGGCGTAGCCGATCCCGGTCATGGTCGCGCCGTCGAGCGAGTTGCCGGCCTGCGGCCGGTTGATCGTGACGACGGTGATCGGGCCGCGCCGTTCGACGTCGACGGACATGGGCAGCTCCTTCGCGGGACGCCCGCCGGGAGCCTCGTGAGGCCGGCGGGGCGCGGAATGTCGGGTGAGGTGGTCGCGCCAGGTGCCGGCCGCCCTGGGGAGGCCGTCCGCGACCGTAGTCGCCATAGAATCACATTCTCGCCCGGCGGAAAAGTGATGCCACGCGGTGATAGTGCACTCGCGCTAATTCGGCAGGCGACGACCCGATTGCGTGGATACCCGTCGGCGTTGAGACGCGCGCAATCTGAAATGCAATTCTATCGACCAATCGCGGGCTACCCCACTCACTCCCCGGCCGGGCCGCTCCGGCTGGGCTCCGCCGTTCGCGCAGATCACGGCTGTCGGCCCAGCCCGATCGACGCCCGCCCCGGGTACCACCGTAGAACGGCAATCTGGCAAGCCGAATCGGGGTTCGAGGCGGCGAGTAGTCGTTTCGGAGCGGTCGTGGTGATCTCGATCCTGCGTGGATCTGTGGCTTCCGCGCCCGGCCCCCCGGGCAGGCCTGTGACGATCGCTTCGAACGGTTGCGCGGGTAGACCAGTGGGTGCAAGCGTCTAACCACCGACTGCCCTGAGCTGGGCAAGGGTCCCTGAGATCGCGCCCGACGGCGCCCGCCAGGGACGCTCGGTTCGGATGTTCCGGTGACCCTTAAGGAGCGGGAGTACGGATGACGATCGCGATGCTGCTGGACATGGCCCGCGGCGCCTACGGCGACCGAGTCGCCCTGGGCTCGCGCTCCGGCGGCGGGCTGTCGTATGAGGAGGTCGGCTCCCGAGTCGCCTCCGGCGCCGCCGCGATCAGGGAGTCCGGTGCCGAGCGGGTGGTGTTCGTCGGGGTGAACGGGCCGGCGTTCCCGGTCCTGCTGTTCGCCGCCGCGTCGGCCGGGGTGCCGATCGCCCCGCTGAACTACCGGCTGTCCGCCGACCAGCTGCGCGGCCAGATCGCCCAGCTCGGCCGAGCCCTCGTCGTCGCCGACACCGCCTACCTGGACACGGTCAGCGGAGTCGAGGGCGTGGCCGGCCTCGTCAGCACCGAGGACTGGTTCGCCGCCTCCGCCACCCCGGTCGAGGGCGCCGACCCGTTCACCGACCTCGACCCGCCGGACGTCGACCCGGACGCCACCGCCGTGCTGCTGTTCACCAGCGGCACCACGTCCGCGCCCAAGCGCGTCATCCTGCGGCACTCGAACCTGGTCTCCTACGTGCTCGGCACGGTCGACTTCGCCTCGGCCGAGGAGGACGACGCCATCCTGGTCAGCGTCCCGCCCTACCACGTGGCGGGCATCGGCACCGTGCTGACGAACCTCTACTCCGGCCGGCGGATCTGCTACCTGCCGAACTTCGAGGCCCAGGCCTGGCTGGACCTGGTGCGTTCCGAGCAGATCACCAACGTGATGCTGGTGCCGACGATGCTGGTGCGCGTCGTCGAGACGCTCGGCGGCAAGCCGGCCGACGCCCCGCACCTGCGTTCCATCGCCTACGGCGGCGCCCGGATGCCCGGCAAGGTGCTCGAGGCCGCGCTCGGCGCGTTCCCGGAGACCGGCTTCGTCAACGCCTACGGCCTCACCGAGACCTCGTCGACGATCGCGGTGCTCGGCCCGGACGACCACCGCGAGGCGTTCGCGAGCGACGACCCGGCGGTCCGCGCCCGGCTCGGCTCGGCGGGGCGCCCGGTGCCCGGCGTCGAGTTCGAGATCCGCGACGACGCCGGCACCCCGGTCGGCGTCGGCGAGCCCGGTCTGCTGTGGGTGCGCGGCGAGCAGGTCTCCGGTGAGTACGAGGGCCTCGGCTCGGTACTCGACGCCGAGGGCTGGTTCCCGACCAAGGACGGCGCCTTCGTCGACGCCGACGGCTACGTCTTCATCACCGGTCGCAGCGACGACACGATCATCCGCGGCGGCGAGAACATCGCCCCGGCCGAGATCGAGGACGTCCTGGGCCGGCACGAGAAGCTGCGCGACGTCGCCGTCTACGGCGCGCCGGACGACACGTGGGGCCAGCGGATCGTGGCCGCGGTCGTGCTCCACGACGGCGAGACCGCCACGGTCGACGAGCTGCGCGACTACGTCCGCGGCAAGCTGCGCGGCTCGCGGACCCCGGACGAGGTCGTCTTCCTCGGCGAGCTTCCCTACACCCCGACCGGAAAGCTGCTGCGCAACCAGGTCGCCGCGCTCGTCGCGGACCAGGCGGAGTCCGTCGGGTCCTGAGGCCGCCGCCTGACACCGCCGCCTGATGTCGGCGCCCGGCCCACGGCGGCGGTCCTGGCCCGAGCTCCTGAGCCGCTCCACCGGTCGGTGGAGCGGCTCAGCCGTCTGGTGGAGCCGCGGTTCCACCGGCGAACCGGAAGACCGGCCGATGTGGGGGCGGGCCGGTTCGGGCGACCCTGGTCCGGACGATTTCGCCCGAGACCGGAGGCATCTCCCATGGCCCAGCTTGCCGCAGCCCCGCGCCAGACCGTTGCCGGCGACCGTTTCGACCGTTTCGACGACCAGCGCACCCGTGCGGCGCTGCGAGCCGTCCGGCTGCTCACCGGCGGCTACCTGACATTGAGCGTCCTGACCATGGCCGCCGTCGTGCTGCTGCGCGGCCACCCGTCGCTGGTCACGAGCGCGGTCTGGACCCGCACGACGATCGTGACCGTGAGCGCCGTGCTGACCTTCGCCTTCGCGGCGGCCACCGCCCGAGGCTCGCGCGGGGCGTTCCGGCGGCTGCGGATCGTCTCGACCGTCATGGTGGTCGCGATCGTGGTCATCGTCGCCATCCCCGGTGACTTCCCGCTGTGGCTCAAGGTCGAGCAGGGCGTCTGCGGGTTGCTCCTGCTCGGGGTCGTCCGGCTGGTCCGCGGCCGCCACCTGCGCGGTGTCTTCGCGGCCACCGCCGAATAGCCTTGGCGCGGGAGAATCCAGTCGTGCGGTCAGACGGGAGCATCCGGTCATGACAGCGGAGCTGACGATCCGCGACCCGGCGGCGACGGTCGTGCGGGACGTGACGGCCTGGCTGCGGCTGGTGGCCGTCGGGCCGTACGCGCTGCTCGCGGCGCTGACCGCCTACACGGTGGCGCAGCGCCGCGCCGAGCCCGGCCCCCTCACGGTGGACCTGGCGCTGTGTGCGGCGACCGCGCTGTGGATGCTCGCGCTGGTCACGGTGCGGCCCGGCTGGCGGGAGCGGCCGGTGCTGATGACGGTCTTCCTCGTCGGTCTCGCCGCGATCACGCTGGTCCTGGTGGTCCGGGACCCGTGGTTCGGGGTGTTCACCCCGGCCGGGTACGTCTACGCCTTCCGGCTGCTGCGCTGGCCGTGGCGGCTGGGCGGCATCTGCGCGTTCGCGGTGGTGGCCGGGACCGCGCAGGCGTCCGGCATCCCGCGCACGACCGTCGCGGGCGTGCTGACCTGGGCCGCCGTCGTCGTCGTGAACGTGGTGCCGATGTGTGCGCTGGCCTGGGCGCTGGAACGTGACCGGCTGCGGCAGGAGGAGCGGCTGCGCGCGCTCGACGAGGCCCGCGCGGCCAACGAGCGGCTCGCGGCGGCGCTCGCCGAGAACGCGGCGCTGCAGGAGCGGCTGGTCGGCCAGGCCCGCGCCGCCGGCATCCGGGACGAGCGCGAGCGGCTGGCCCGCGAGATCCACGACACGCTCGCCCAGGGCCTGACCGGCATCGTCGCCCAGCTGCGGGCGGCCGAGGCGGCCGGCGACGACCTGGCGGCCGAGGACCCCGCGGACAGGGCCGGCTGGCGCCGTCACGTCACCCTGGCGGCCCAGCTCTCCCGGGAGAGCCTGGCCGAGGCGCGCCGCTCGGTGCACGCGCTGCGGCCGCAGGAGCTGGAATGCGCCGCCCTCGGCGCCGCGATCGCGGACATCGCCGGCCGCTGGTCGGCGCGCCACGGCCTCGCGGTGCAGGTGACGACGACCGGCGCACCCGGCCCGCTGCGCCCCGAGGCGGAGGCCGCGCTGCTGCGCGCCGCCCAGGAGGCGCTGGCCAACGTCGCCAAGCACGCCGAGGCCAGCCGCGTCGGCGTCACCCTGTCCTACCTGGACGACGAGGTCGCGCTCGACGTCCGGGACGACGGCCGGGGCTTCGACCCGGGCGCGACCGGCGGGCCGCACGCGGGCGGCGGGTTCGGCCTGGTCGCCATGCGCCAGCGGATCGAGGCGCTTGACGGCACGCTGCAGATCGAGTCGCGGCCGCGCCACGGCACCGGCATCTCCGCCCGGGTGCCGCTGGGGGCCGGCGCGTGACGGGCACCGCCGGCGACGCGGACGCTCCGAGGATCCGGCTGCTCGTCGTCGACGACCATCCGGTGGTCCGCGACGGGCTGATCGGCATGTTCGCCCGCGAGCCCGACGTCGAGGTGGTGGGCGAGGCCGCCGAAGGCGCGCAGGCGGTCCAGCTCGCCGCGCGGCTGCGGCCGGATGTCATCCTCATGGACCTGCGGATGCCCGGCATGGACGGCGTCACGGCGATCAGGGAGCTGGCCCGGGGCGGCGCGGGCGCCCGGGTGCTGGTGCTGACGACCTACGACACGGACAGCCACGTGCTGCCGGCTATCGAGGCCGGGGCGACCGGGTACCTGCTGAAGGACGCGGCGCGCGACGACCTGCTGCGGGCGGTCCGCGCGGCGGCGCGCGGCGAGGCGGTGCTGGCCCCGTCGGTCGCGGCGACGCTGATGAACAGGGTCCGGACGCCGGAGACCGGCCCGCTCAGCCAGCGCGAGCTGGAGGTCCTCCAGCTCGTCGCCGCCGGCGCCACCAACCGGGTGGTCGCCGCCCAGCTGTTCGTCACCGAGGCCACGGTCAAGACGCACCTGCTCAACATCTACGCCAAGCTCGGCGTGAACGACCGCGCGGCGGCCGTCGCCGAGGCCTTCGGCCGGGGCCTGCTCACCGCCACCCGCCGCGCCTGAACCGGCTGCTGGGATGCGCCACGACGCCGCTGGGTGACAGAATCCGTCGATCTGACTCACCCTCAGAGGGCGCCTCGGCGGCCAGCCGTCGCGCGGCGTACGGAAGGACGGCCGGCATGGTCAGCACGCGGGCGGCACTGCTGTTCGGCATCGGTCAGGACTACAAGATCGAGACCATCGAGATCGACGAGCCCCGCGCGGGCGAGGTCCTCATCGAGCTGCGCGCCACCGGCCTGTGCCACTCCGACGAGCACGCGCGCACCGGCGACATGCTGATGCCGCACTACCCGGTGATCTGCGGCCACGAGGGGGCCGGCGAGGTGGTCGCGGTCGGCCCGGGCGTCTCCTCGGTCGCGCCCGGCGACCATGTGGCGATGTCGTTCATCCCGTCCTGTGGGAGGTGCCGGTCCTGCAGGTCCGGCCGCGGGTACCTCTGCGACGACGGCATGAAGCTGTTCGACCTTGGGATGATCACCGACGGCCGGGTGGCGCACCGGATCGGCACGGAGCCGGTCGCCCGGTTCACCCAGCTGGGGGCGTTCGCCGAGCACCAGCTGCTCGCCGAGTCGAGCGTGGTGAAGATCGACCAGGACATCCCGTGGACCGCCGCGGCGCTGGTGTCCTGTGGCGTGGCGACCGGGTTCGGCTCGGCCGTCAACCGGGCCGAGGTCCGTCCCGGCGACACCGTCGCGGTGCTGGGGGTCGGCGGCGTCGGCATCAACGCCGTGCAGGGCGCGAAGATCGCCGGGGCTCGTCAGATCATCGCCGTCGACCCGGTCGCGTTCAAGCGTGAGCAGGCCGAGCGGTTCGGCGCGACACACGTCTACGCCTCGATCGAGGAGGCGATCGCCGGCGTCGGGGCGCTCACCCGGGGGCAGATGTGCGACGCGGTGATCTGCACGTTCGGCGTCATGCTCGGCGGTCTGCTGGAGCCCGCGCTGACGCTGACGGCCAAGGGCGGCACCTGCGTCGTGACGTCGGTGGCCCCGATGGCGCAGGGCCAGACCGACCTCAACCTGTTCGCGATGGCGATGATGAACAAGGACATCCGCGGCTGCCTGTACGGCTCCAGCAGCCCGCGGGCGCAGATCCCGAAGCTGCTCGACCTCTACCGCGCCGGCATCCTCAAGATCGACGAACTGGTCACGAAGACCTATCGTCTCGACCAGGTCAACGAGGGCTACGCGGACCTCGCCGCCGGCCGCATCCTGCGCGGGGCGCTCGTCTTCTAGGCTTCGGGTCGGGAGGCGTCGGGACCTGGCGGCCTCGCGTCGCCTGGCGGGCCGCGCGGAGCTGGTGGGGCGCGCCTTGCCGCAGCGGCGTTGAGTCGGGCGCAGAATAGCGTTTCCGTCTTGAGGGAACTATATTTCCGGTGTGACGACCACCGGCGCGGAGCGCGCGCGGACCGCGCGGGACACTCGCGGGGTGGACTGGGAGCGGATGCCTGACTCCGTACGGGCCGCGGTGGACCGGGCGCTCGGCCGCGCCCAGCAGGACGCGCTCGAGGAGATCGAGCAGATTCTCGACGCCGCCATGCGGGTGGTCGAGCGGATCGCGCCCGCCGAGCCACGGGTGGCCGACATCGTCGCCGAGGCCGGCACGTCCAACCAGACCTTCTACCGGTACTTCGCCGGCAAGAACGAGCTGCTGCACGCCGTGATGGAACGCGGGGTCGTGCGCACCCGCTCCTACCTGCGCCACCAGATGTCGAAGCAGAGCGAGCCGGCCGACCAGGTCGCCGCCTGGGTCGAGGGGCTGCTCGCGCCGCTGGCCCGCCCGGACCCGGCCCGTCCGGACGCGGCGCTCAGCCGCCTGTCGGTCGGCGGCAACCCGGCCGGTCGGGCGGTGCTCGACGACCAGCTCGGCGAGCTGTTGATCGCCCCGTTCGCCGCGGCGGGCCGCCCGCATCCCGAGCTGGACGCCCGGGTCGTGCAACGCGCGGTGATCGGCACCCTGGCTCGGCACGTCGGTGCGGGCACCATCCCTGACGAGCAGGAGTGCCGCCACCTCATCGACTTCTGCGCCGCCGTCGCGGCCGGCGGGTAGCTAACCCGCCAGCGGTCACTCGGGTTCGTCGTCCGGCGCGGCTTCCTCGTCGGGCAGGGCATCGGGGCGGTGGGCGGTCAGCCAGGCGTCGACGTCGGACTTGCGCCAGATCCGCATGTGGTCGGCGAAGCCGGCCGGGACGGGGTACGACGGACGGCGAGTGAGCTGGTAGGCGCGCGTACGCGACACCTTTAGCCGCCTCATCAGGTAGCCGATAGTCACGAAGCGCTCCACGCCTGCGGACGCTAAAACTGACGGGTGCGACACTGTCTGCTACGGCAGTGCCAGGAGCGTCAGGAGAGGCCATGCGCAACCCGAATCAGGCCGGCAACGAGGAACAGACGGGAGCGGTCGACCCCAATCCGTCGACGGCGCCCCATGACACCCGAGGACCCAGGACCAGGCGGTCTGGGCTCGCTTCCAGGCTCGGCCCGCGGGGCGCCCGGCCGTCGCCGGGCGAGGTGCCGTGGGCTCAGGAGGTGGCGGACGCGGTGCTGGCGGCCACGCCGGCGGACGACCCCGCGCCGGGCAGCCCGGCGGCTCTGCCCGCGCCCGCGGACGCCGACCCCGAGGACGCCGAGCCCGAAGACGCCGAGCCCGAGGACGCTGAGCCTGCGGACGCCGAGCCCGAGGAGGAGTTCGCGACGTCATTCTTCTGGTCCAGCGCCACCGCCGACGGGCCCGCCCGGCCGTGGCGCTCGCTGTTCCGCTGACCCGAGGGAGCCAACGATGGAACGGGGGACGAAAGAGATGGTCACCAGGGCGCGGCTGGACGTCGCGCGGATCGACGTGCCCGGCGTCGGGGCGGCGGGAGGTGCCCGGCGGACCGAGCTGGTGAGCCTCGCGCTGCCGGACCGGGCCGGGCTGCTGCTGCAGCGGCGTGCCGCCGAGGCGGACCGGTCGGACAAGCTGCTGGCGAAGCGCTCGCGGGACGTCGTCGGCGAGCTGCGGGCCGACCTGCACTTCGTCGAGCTCCGGGCCGGCGAGCTGGCCCGGGTGGCGCTGAGCATGGCGCGGCTCGGGCACGTGGGCGCGGTCGTGGTGTGCCCGGTGGGGGTGTCGCCGGGGCGGACGGCGCTCGCGCTCGCGGTCGCCGACCTCCTGCGCGACCGACGAGGGGTGCAGACGCCGGTGGTGACCTGCGCGGTCTGCCCGCCGCTCGGCCTGGGCCGGACCGCCGTCCCGCACGAGGTCCGGGTCGAGGTCGATGGGCGGGCGCAGTACCGGCTCGTCTGGGAGCTGCTTACCTGGGAACAGGTACCGGCGTGGCTCGGGGGCCTGCGGTAGCCGCCTGCTGGGCCGGTCGCAGTTCGGGCGTCCACGCCGCGGGACACACTAAAGTCGCAGGCGGGAACGGGTCTGCCCGGATGCAGACAGACCTAGGGGTTCCGGTCAAGCGACGAAGGGCGACGAGGATGAGTCTCGAGACCGCGACGGACGGCCAGGCCGCGGCAGCGCCGCGCCAGCAGCGGCGCGGCCGGCGGATCGCGATGACCCCGGCGGAGGTCGACGCGTTCCTCGCCGAGGAGCGCACCTGCCGGGTCTCGACCGTCGGCGCCGATGGCGCTCCGCACACGTCGGCGCTGTGGTTCGTCTGGGACGGCTCCGCGTTCTGGCTCAACAGCATCGTGAAGAGCCAGCGCTGGACCGACGTGATCCGTGACCCGCGGGTCTCGGTGATCATCGACACCGGTCACGGGTTCGGTGAGCTGCGCGGCGTCGAGCTGATCGGCAAGGTCGCCGTGGTGGGCGAGGCGCCGCGGACGGGGGACGCGGCCAACACCGAGCTTCTCGCCGAGCCGGAACGGCTGTTCGGCGAGAAGTACGGCAACGGCAAGTTCCACATCGACGGCCGGCACGCCTGGCTGAAGCTGGTCCCCGAGAAGGTCGTCAGCTGGGACTTCCGCAAGACCGGGTTCTAGCCGCGGGTCTCGGCCGGCGGGCCACTGCGGCTCGCCGGCTCGGCCCGTCAGGCTGGGCTGGGTGATCCGGCCGCCGGCCGCGCGGAGCCGCCCGGGTCCGCGCCGGCCCGTCGCTGGACGGGGTGGATCTCTGGATGGGCGGCGCCCGCCGAGACGGGGACGTCCTCGCGCGCCGGGTTGGTGCGCAGCACCAGGTCGGCTATGGGGGACGTGACGCCCAGCCAGTAGCGCTCGTTGCGGAAGTGGTGCAGCCGGTGGCTGCGCCAGATGCGCCGGTACAGCTCCGAGGTGGGCTGGTAGCGGGTGTGGATCAGGAAATGGGTCCAGTCGTAGGCCAACACGGCAACCCCCAGGCACAGCATCCCGGTCGAGACCCGGGGTGAGCCGAAAGTCCCGGCGGCCAGCGCGAGGGCGCCCGCGCCGAGCACGTCCTGGCCGCGCATGAACATGGAGTTCAGGTTCGCCGGGTCCTCGTGGTGCTGCGCGTGGCCCCAGCCGGCGCTCTGGTAGGCGGCGCGGCCGAGCCGGCCGGTCGGCGCGGCGTGCAGCACGTAGCGGTGGATGCCCCACTCGACGAACGGCTGCGCCGAGGCCAGGCCCAGCGCGACGGCCGCGTCGGACCGGCGGAAGTCGCCGCGCGTCAGCCGCGCCGCGGCCAGGGTGCCCACTACGCCGAGCAGCACGGGCGGTCGGGGGTGGGTCAGGAAGCGGCGCGCGGCGCCGGACAGCGTGCTGATCTCGGTCGCCCGGCCGTGCGGCCCGGGCGGGTCGATCAGCTGGAGAAGCTGGCGGTGGCGCAGGCGCGCGGCCGCGCGCAGCTGCCGTGCGCGCGAGGCGACGGGGCCGTCGTCGGCCTTCGTGAGCCTGGCCGTGCCGACCAGCAGGGAACCGGCGGGGCCCAGCCGCCGTGCGACGGACCGTGGGCCGAAGCCGTTAACCATACGGTGGACTGTACGTGGCCGACAGATGTCGAGCAGGGGACTGTCCCGCGACGGGAAGAACGGCACGTATGCGCGAATGCTCCCGGCCGCCCCGGTGCTCGGCCGGCTCGGCCGCGGGGGCGTGGCGGGTCGCGGACGTCAGCGGCCGTGGTGCACGACGGTGCCGTCGACCATCGTCAGCACGGCTGGGCCGGGGTCGAGATCGGCGAGGACGGCGCGGCGGGGCTCGGCCAGCAGGCACAGGTCGGCCGGCGTCCCCGCGACGACGCGGCGCGGTGGTCCGCCGGGGTCGGCGGGGTCACCGAGGTAGAGCTCCAGCGCCCGCGCCGCGGTGAGGGTCTCGTCGGGGCCGAGGACCCGGCCGGACGGGGCCGCGCGGTGGACCGCGGCGCGCATCGACGCCCACGGGTCGTCGCCCCCGAACGGAGCGTCGGTACCCGCGGCGAGGGGCACGCCGGCGGCGATCGGACCGGCGCACCGGTAGAGCCAGGGCAGGTCGTCCGGGTCGACGTCGGCCAGGTACGCGTCGCCGCGCTCGGCCAGGAAGTGTGGCTGGGTCACGATGGTCAGCCCCGCCGCGACGACCGCGTCCAGCAGGTCGGGCGGCAGCACGGCGGCATGCTCGATCCGGTCCCCGGGCAGCGTCCCGCCGGCCGCGTCGAACCCGGCCAGGGCCAGCGCCAGCTGCAGCCTCGTCACGCAGTGCACCGCGACCCGCCGGGCCCGTCGCCGCGCCGCCAGCACCGTCTCGGCCAGCTCGTCGAGGTCGACCGGCTGCCCGTCGTCCAGCACGATCTTCACCGGGCCGAGCCTGAGCCGCCCCGGGGAGACGCTGGCTCCGGCGACGTCGACGCCGGGCGGCCCGGTCAGCAGCAGACGCTGCGGGAGTGCGCCGGTCTCCAGCGCCCCGCGCAGCGTCGTGACCTGTGCCGGACCGGTGGTCGCCGTCGCGTCGGTGAGCCCGGTGACGCCGTAGCCGGCCAGCCGGGCGCCGACGACCGCGAGGTCGGCAAGCTCGACGCCGCCACCGGCCCCGGCGAGCCCGAGCAGCCGGCCGAGCCGCTCGTCCGACCGGAACAGCCGGCCGTCCGCGGGCAGCGCGCCACCCGCGCCCGCGCCGTCCCGCTCGCCGGCCGCGCGCAGCGCCGCGAGCGCGGGTGAGTTGACGATCCAGAGCGCCCCGGACCGGTGCTGCAGGCGCACGGGGACGTCGCCGACGATCGCGTCGAGCGCGGCCCGGTCGAGATCGCCCGCCACGGACTCGTGGTACCCGACCGCTCGCACCCAGCCGCCCGGCCGCGCTGCCGCCCGCAGCGCGGCGGCGAGCTCGGCCGCGGTCCGCACGGCCGGCGGGCCGGCCGGCACCGACGAGGCGACTGCCGCGAGCGCGAGCAGATGGAGATGGTGGTCGTGCAGGCCGGGCAGCAACATCCCGCCGCGCGCGTCGACGACGTCCTCGGCCGCGCCCGGCCGGGGGTTGTCGCCCGGCCCGGCACCCACCGCGACGACCAGCCCGTTCTCGACCCGCACGGCCCGGCCGCCCCGGCCGTCGATCTCCGCGTTCACGATCAGCATGACGGCCCCGTCCACGCGTGCGCGGTGCCCGGGGTCACGACTGCCCCGCGATGGTCGACGGCCCCGCTCCGGCGAGCAGCCGGTCGTTGTCCTGGCCCGCGGGCGCGGCCCGTCCGCGCGGCGCGCGCAGCCGCGGCGGCGCGACCCGGACCGGTGAGCCGTCGGCGGCGGTCGGGTCACGGTCCGGCAGGACCGGCCGACCGGCGAGCAGGGACCCGACGGCCTCGCGCAGCGCGACGTCCAGGTGGTGGCCACCACCGGCCGCGACGCTGGCGAGCGCGCCCGCCGCGGCGAGGACGCCGGTCACCGGGTCGGCGATCGCGTCACCGAGGAAGACCGGGCCGCCGGCCCCGTCGACGGCGACCGCACCGGCCGCGGCCGCCGCGTCGTCGCCGAAGGCCGGCCGCTGCCGCCACGGCCCGGTCCGGCCGTAGCCGGTGATGCTCACCCACGTCAGCCGCGGGTTGCGGGCGATCATGGCGGTCGGGTCGATGCCGAGCGTCTCCAACGCCCGCGGCCGGGAGGCCTCCAGCACGACGTCCGCGCGCTCGATCAGCCCGACCAGCGCCGCCCGGCCGGCCGGCGCCCGCAGGTCGACGGTCACGCTGGCCTGCCCGGCGTGCAGCAGGTCGTAGAAGTCGGGCGGCCCCTGCCTGGCGCCGTCGAGCCGGCCCGCCCCCTCGACCTTGACCACCTGCCCGCCGGCGAGCCCGAGCAACTGCGCGCACAACGGCCCCGCCCACAACGAGGACAGGTCCACGACGCTGAACCCTCCGTCCCGGCGGGCCTCCGGACGGCGCGGCGCGGCGCGGGCGGCTGCCTCGGGCGGCAGCCCGTCGACGAGGAAGGGCGCGAACGGGAACCGCTGGCCCCGAGCCCTCGCCTGCTCGTCGGCCGCCGCCGCGGCCGGATCGACCGCGAGCGAGACCGCGAGGCCGAGCAGCTCTGCCCGTTCGACCAGCGACGCCGCCGGGCGGGTGGCGACCAGCGCGGCCAGGTTCGTCCAGGGCCGGACCGGCGCAGCCACGGTCCGCTCGGCCACCGGGCGCACGTCGGCGGCGCGGTCGGCGGCGGTCGGCTCGACCTCCGCCTCCAGCCAGGCGGGCAGCAGGTCGACGTCGTCGGGCCGGGCCAGGTTCACCGCCAGCCAGCCGTCGGCCGCCTGGACCAGCCGGGCCGCCCGGCCCGCGGACAGGACCCCGCCGCGGGTCAGCCCGAGGGCGGCGGCGCGCTCGCCGAGCAGCGGGCCCGCGCTGGGCGGTGCACCCCCGGTTGACGCGTCAGCCGGGGGGAACGGGTGGCCGAGGCCGGCGGCGAGCGTCCGGATCACCGCCAGTGCGGCGTCCAGCCGGGCGACGAGCGGCACGGTGAGCCCCAGCGGCGGTCCGTCGGGCTGTCCCGTCAGCGCCATCGCGCCGCTGGCCGCCCAGGCGGGCTCGACACCGCCAGCCCATCCGGCGGAGCCGATCCGGCCGGCCCGCAGGTCGGCGGCCCAGTCGGTCAGCGCCGAGTCCAGCAGGGCCCCCACCATCGTCGCCACCCCCATGCCCACAAGTCGTCATCGCCCGGCCGAGGCCAGCCGCACCGAGCCGACGCCCGCCGAGCGCAGCCCGGGCGAGGCCGGCGGACCGGCAGCCTGGCCGCTGGTCACACGACGGCGCGGCTCAACCGGTCGGACCGGCGAAACCGGGCGGCCGGTTCAACCGGGCGAACCGGTCGTCGGTCTCGCGGAACCGCGCAGGCCTACGGTAGAGCCGTGACAGCGACCTTGGGTGCGCAGCCGCTGCCGGCGGCGACCGCGCTGGACCTGGTCAGGTCGCTCCAACCGGCGGACCTGGCCGACCTCTTCCCCGCGCCGATCCTCTGCGTCGACCTCGCGGACGCCCACCCGGACGACCTGACCGCGCTCGCCGCCCGCCGCCCGCCCCTGCTGCTGGTCGGTGTCGGCCCCGGCGCCGACAGCGGTACCGGCCGTCATGGTGATCCCGGCAGGGGCGCCGAGGGGGCGCTCGACGTGCTGCTTCCCGAGGTGCTCAGGCCGGGCGACGACGTGCCCGCCGCGGTGGCCGCCCTCGACCGGGCCGTCGCGGACCATCCGGAGGCCGCGGTCGCGCTGGTGGGCCTGCTGCGGATGACGCCACGGCTCGAACCGTTGGATGGGCTGGTGGCCGAGTCGCTGGCCTACTCGACACTGCTAGCCGGCGGGGACTTCGCCCGCTGGCTCGCCGCCCGCGGCCCACGCCCCCATCGGGACGCCGACCGGCCGCTGCTGCGCCGGCGCGACGGCGACCGCCTGGTCCTGACGTTCAACCGCCCCGAGGCGCGCAACGCCTTCGACACGTTCACCCGCGACGCGCTCGTCGCCGCCCTGCGGGAGGCCTCCGCCGACGCCACGCTGACCGAGGTCGTGCTGACGGCGAACGGGCCGTCCTTCGGTGCCGGCGGCGACCTCAGCCAGTTCGGCACCGCGGGCGACCTGGCCCGCGCACACCTGGTCAGGACGGGCGCGAGCGCCGGCGCCGAGATCATCCGCTGCCCGCACCGCGTCGTGGCCCACCTCCACGGCGCCTGCGTCGGGGCCGGCATCGAGATCCCCGCGTTCGCCGACCGGGTCGTCGCGGCCCCCGACGTCGCCATCCAGCTGCCCGAGCTGGCACTCGGCCTGGTCCCCGGCGCGGGCGGCACCGTCAGCGTCACCCGCCGGATCGGCCGCCGCCGCACCGCCTGGCTCGTCCTGACCGGCACCTTCCTCGACGCCCCCACAGCCCTGCGCTGGGGTCTGATCGACGCCATCGAGGAGCTTCGCCAGGTCCCGGCCTCTCCATGATCGCTGTTTTGGCCCTCCAGTGGTCGCTATCAGGGGCGTTGTATCTCGCTGAGACGCATCGGTGTTCGTCGCCCTCGGATCAGCTGATCTTCGTCCACGTGCAGGGGGTTTGGAACGCCACGTCGGTTGGCTTGATGGTCACGATGCCGTGGCCTTCGACGTTGCCGTTCGCGAGGATCTCCTTGAAGTCGCCGGACGTGCCGGACAGCCGCGCCCAGTAGCAGGAGCTACCGATCCCCGTGCCGGTGGTCGTGGTCTCGAAAGTGCCCGGCTGGATGTCCTTGCCGACCAGCCATGTGCCCGGCCCGATGGTCGTCTCCGCCGCAGGCGGGACCGTGGTGGGCCCGGTCGTCGGATCCGCAGGTACCAACAGATCCGAGCAGCGGGCCGCGGCGATCGCGGTTACGAGCGCTGTGGCGGCAGTCTGGGTGGTTTGCAAGTAGTTCCCGATGTTCGAGATCACGGAGCCGGCGTTGCCATCGCGGAGTGCCACACAGACAGCCGCCGACGCATCGTCGACCTTCGCCCCCAGCGTGTCAGTAGCAGTCTCGGGCGCCGCCGTCGCCGATTCACTCCGCGTCGCGGCTGTTGCCTGCCCGCCGCCCGAGCCTGACCCGCCGCAGGCCGCCAGCGTCATCGCTAACGCGACCGCAGCCACGATCCGTGTCTTCATTGTGTTCCCCTGTCCCCCCGGGACGTCACAGGGCGGGAGATCGCGCGCTCTGCGCGTCCAATCGGACCAAGGTGGCAGTGCGGTTGGTCTTGGACAAGGGGCAGCGCCGCAACTCTGACGCACGGTCTAGGGTGTCCCCGCTACGACACGAGGGGGATTTGTCATGCGTCGAACCCGTCTGCTCGCCACCGCTGGCCTCGTCCTGGGCCCACTCGCGGTCATCACGGCGTGCGGGAGTGACGATGGGACTGCCGTCGGCGCCGTTCCCAGCTCAAGCGCGTCTTACTCCGGCGCCTACGTGCCCCTCAAGGGTGTCGCCGCTGCGCCGCGCTCCGTCGCCGACCTGATGGCCAAGGCCGGCTGCCAGGGCAGGGTTATCGATCCGCAGCTCTACTCGCGCGAGGTGGGCCGCTGCACCCTCGCCGGTCAGGAGGTCACCGTCGCGACCTTCGACGACAACGCCAAGCGCGACCAGTGGGTGAGCTTCGGTGAAGGTCTCGGGATGACCGCGAAGACTGGAGACCGGTGGGCCGCGGGGTCCATCGGGGCCGCAGGAGCGGAGACTTTCGCGACGGCGATCGGTGCCTGATGCGTCGTGGCTTGGCGGTACTCGCGCTAGCGGTGGCGGTAGCCGCATGCGGTGGCAGCGTGAGAAGCGGTCCGACCGGCACGGTCCGCATCGACGAACTGGCACGCCGGGCTGGCTGCACGCTGACCGATCGGGCTGGCGACGCCATCACCCCGACGTCCGGCGACTGCCAGACGACCAACGGCAAGTCGATCCAGATCGCAGCCTTCACCGATCACGCCAAGCGCGACGCCTGGGTCACCTTCGTGACGGCCACCGGCTACCCGGTTGAGAAGCGCGACCTGTGGGCCGTCGGCGGGGAAGACAAGGCCGCCGTGACGGCCGCAGCAGACGCCATTCTGGGCTGAAGGGGCGAATGCCCACCGCGTCGCCGTCCGCAGTCCTTGCCTCGCTCAGAGCGCCGCCTGTCGTGGAAGTCGGCGTTGCCCCAGTAGTCCATCGGCCGTCCTGTCGCGTGCATCCACGCCTCCACCTCCTCGGTGAGCCAGATCCGACCCGCCCTGAGTACCTCGTAGGCGGCGGCAGGGAAGCTCGGATGTTCAGTGAGTTGGTGGACCCGCTGGGGGAGACCCCAAGCCCGTGGTGTCGTGTGACGGCGGCCCGAAGGGGGCAAACCGGCCCTTACGGTTACTCGGCCGCAGGCAGGGTCTCGACGGTCGGACCGCCCGCGAGCTGATGAGCATCGTCCGGCCGCGTTTAGCGCAGAGATCTCGGTCGAAACGTGGAGCCGGCCGGCGCGATTAGATCGCGCCGGCCGGCTGATTCGACGGCAGGATTCTTGACCTACCGGAGGGCCATCCGGTGCTCGACCCAGGCCCGGCCAGCTGTGGTGGCCCGGACACGGGCCTCGCGGGCGTCCGCCGGTCCGAACAGCGCCTTGTAGTGGCGGAACAGTGTCCAGAGCGCGGCGAGGCGCGTGACGGCATCCGACGGCGCGGAGTCCCAAGCCGGCAGGCGGGAGACGAGGTCCTCCGCGATGGCTGGGGAGTGGCCCGCTTCGATCAGGCGGGGTACCAGCATCGCGGCGTCGATCCACGGCGCACCGGCGGCGGCGAACGCCCAATCGAGGACCTGTACGCCCTGCTCCGTGACCAGCAGGTTGCCCGCGTGGATGTCGTAGTGGACCAGGCTGCCGCCGGCGAACTCGTCGAGGTCCAGTCCGGACAGCAGGTCGGCGAACAGGTCGCGGCCGGGAAGCCCGACGTCGTGACGGGTCAGAAGCCGGTGAGCCTTCTCCTGCAGAGCGGTGATGTTCGCCGCGACGGCCGGCGCGGTCGGCCACGGCGATGGGGTCAGAGCCTTGCCGAGAAGGGCGAGCGTGTCGAGGACGGCGGGCAGGTCCGGTGATGCCGGGCTGAGGTCCACGGTCCGCCCTTCGAGGCACGGGAACACCAGCAGCAGCCAGCCATTCAGCTCCGCCGTCCACAGCAGTCGCGGCGAGGGTGCGTCGTTCGGCAAGGCCGCATTCACCCTCGTCTCGTTGACATATAGACGGAAAGCCGGACTGTCGGCGCGAACCGCCTTGAGGAAGACGATGCCGTTGTCCGCGTGAAGGCGGCACGCCATGCCCGGCATGAGCCCGCCGGCGAGATCGTCGACGCGCTTCGCCTCGCCGAACACGGCCTGTACGGCGGTCCGGGTGGTTTCCGGAAGGTCGGTCCAGGTGACTCGGGGCATGACTCAGACCCCCTTCGGGTCGTCGTGGCAACCCTGGTAGCACTGGCTGCACTGCCCGGCCGCGAACCACAGGTCGGCGTGCACCTCGTATCCGGCCTGGCGGATCGCGGCCACGGTAGCGCCGCGGTCGGCGACGCCGGCCGGTGCCTCGCCGGGCTCGTCGGGGACGTGGTGCAGGAATCTGCCGGCCTGCTCACGGCAGAAGACGGCGTAGTCCCAGGTGAACAGCAGGAAGGTGTGCCAGCCCAGATCGACGGCGGCCGAAGGGCTGAAGCGGGCGTCGGGGTTCGCGGCACAGGTCGCGAGGAACGCGGACGTCTGGTCGATGATCCGTTCCGCATTGTCGGCAACGTCCGGATGGTCGGCTCCGAGCCGGGCGGTGAGCCGGGCGAACAGGTCGGGGTCGAGGATGTCCCGGCCATGTCGTGCCGTCGGCGGAGTTTCGGTGGGTGGTGGGGCGAGGGTTGTCACGATGCCTCCTACGCGGTGTGAGCGGGTCCGCCCCGGGACGGGGTCATCACCCGGGGCGGACGCGGGTCACTGTCGGGCGGTAGTGCCTGAATTCGGCCGGCGAAGTCGAACAACATGACGTGGCGTTAGCCTGCTTTGTCGTGCGCCCGGTTTTGCACGGTTCCGACAGCCGCCATGACACAATCTGGAGGCATTCGGTGACAGGGAGAACATTGGTGTTCTCCCGGGAGAACTTAGCTGTCCTCCCACCCGGCCAGGCTGCTGACCAGGGAGAATCTGTGACAGACCAGTCGCTGCCGTCGGCACACCGGAACCTGCTGCGGGTCTTGGAACGCCTGAAAGGTGACCGGACCTGGGCCGACGTGGAGCGGCTGTGCCACGTCGACGGCTCGGCAATCCGCCGTGCCCGCCAGGGCAGGGGCATGTCCCAGAACCTGGCCGCCGCGCTTGATCGGGGGCTTGGCGGACGGAACATCCTGACTGAGGCGTGGCGGGCGTACGACGATGAGCGGCACGGACGAAACGACTGCCCTCGGGTAGACGAGGAGGTGGACCCGACGAATCGTCGTGATCTTCTCGCCGGACTGATCGCCAGCGCCGGTGAAATTACGGTTCGTATCCGAACCGGGCGGACAGCCCCCGGCCGCGGTGATCTGCTTCTTCTCCAGCACGCCATCCGCACCGTGACCGAGACCTACGGAGTCACGCCGCATGCAGCCCTGCTACCCGTCGTCGGACAGCACTGGCACCTCGCGGAGGGGATCGTCGCGGACGCCTGGAAGTCCGACCGGCTACGCCCCGCGTTCCGCGTCGCGGCCGGACAGCTCGCCTATCTGCTCAGCCGGCTTACCTTCAATATGGGCGACCCGGCGGGATCGGCTACGTTCCTCGAACTTGCCGAAGAGCACGCCGTCGGCACCAGCGATCCGGCTCTGTCCTCCGCGGTCACGACGATGTGGTCGACCCTGCACTTCTACGCGGGTGACTACCGGGAAGCCGCAGTGGTCGCCGCTGAGGGCCGGCGCTGGGGGTACTCGTATGACACGGCGACCCTCGCGGCATATGAGGCCCGAGCGCTCGGCGCGCTCGGCAACGAGACCGGGGCGATGCGGGCCCTTGAGCTGATGGACCGCTCGCCGAACCCAGCGGTGCCTGAACCGTCGGGCGAGCCCTACACCGCGGCCTGGGGCCAGCTCATCGCCGGTGGAACCCTTGCCCGGCTCGGCCGGCACGACGAGGCACTTCCGATCACAGCCGCATCCGTCGCCGCGTACGAGGGCCGACCTGATGCCTCCTACGAGATGCACGCGAACGCGCTGCTCGCACACGCCCGCGCCCTACTGAGCGCCGACGTCCCCGCGGCAGCCGACGCGGCTTCGCAGGCACTCGACCTCGTCGCCGGGCGGCCGACTTACACCGTCTGGGCGCGAGCTGGTGAACTTGCCGGCATCATGGCGCCGCACCGATCCGTTCAGGCTGTCACGGAACTGCACGGCCGGATGCACGACGCCCCGGCGATGCTTGCCCTCACCGCGGGCCCAGCGTCATGACGTCCGCGGGCACTTCCTTCACGATCCCCACCGTGACTACGGACCGTCTGATCCTGCGCGCGTGGTGTCCAGACGACATCGCTCCCTATACGGCGATGAACGCCGACGAAGAGACGATGAAGCACAACGGCGGCACGTTCGACACTGCCGGCACGTGGCGTCTGGTCACCCACCTGATCGGCATGTGGGCGCTGCGCGGCTTCGGAATGTGGGCCGTCGAGCTGCGCGAGACCGGGGAGTTCGTCGGTAGGGCCGGCCTCTACGCCGCCTTCGAGTGGCCGTCAGTCGAAGCTGCCTGGTCGATCCGACGCGACCTTTGGGGCTCGGGCCTGGCGACCGAAGCTGGGGCCGCGGCCATCGCCTGGGGCTGGGCGACTCTGCCAGCGGACCATCTGATCTCGATCATCGACCCCGCCAACATCGCTTCACAGCGGGTCGCGGCCAAGCTCGGCTTCGAGGTCACCGGCCATGGCAGCGTCGGGCCCTGGAAGGATCAGATCCTCTACCGGCTAGACAGGCCGCCGGACGGCTGAAGCAACGGTCGACCGGGAGGCGTGACCCTCGATGGGTGCACGTGGCGCCATTCGGTGGGTCCGACGCGCCAGATCATTTGCTGTTCGCCCAGCATCGCACAGGCTGACAGGACGCCGCCCGGCGTCACTATCCCGACAACTACCCGCGTGCACCAGGAGGACCTTCAGACACGCCGACGATCCGCTACACCCTTGTCGCTGTCTGGCGAGCAAGCGTGCGCTAGCGTTCCCGGACCATCTACAGGGGGACACAGGGATGCCACGCTACGACTACGGCGACGACGGCGGGTACAGCGACCAGAGCGGCCGCGGCCACCACCACGATGACCGGCAACCGCGATACCAAGAGCCCTACCAGCGAGGCGACTACCGCGACCGCGACGGCCGCCAGCAGCCCGTCGGCTACCAGCCCACCTATGGCTACCAGCAGCAAACCCCACCGCCGGCCCCTGCGAAGAAGCGCCGCTGGCCGCTTTGGGCCGCGCTCGCCGTCGTCGGCATCATCCTCGTGTCCTGCGTCGCCGCGGTAGCCTCCAGCGGCGGCGGTGGCACCGGGACGGCCGGCGCCTCGGCGACCAGTACCGCCGCCAAGGGCGGGACGCAGGCCCAGGGCCTGTTCCAGCATCCTGAAGACGTCACGATCTCCAGCTGCGGCACCGACGATCTCGGCATGATGACCGCCCAGGTCCTCGTCCACAACACGTCGGGGAAGGCCAGCAACTATTCGATTCAGATCGCGTTCCAGTCGGTCGACGGCGCACAGAAGTACGGCGACGGCTACGCGATCATCAACACCCTGGCGGCGGGGCAGCAGCAGCCCGAGCAGGCCCAGTCGTTCAAACAGCCACCTGGCCAGTTCAAGTGCGTCGTCATCTCAGCTCAGCGGACGCAAGCGATCTAGTCGTCGCCCCAATTCGTCTGATCGCAAGCAGCCCCCCGGTCAACTGGGGGGCTGCTTAGCGTTCTGAGGCCTCGGACCCGCCGGATCATCGACAAGGCATGGTCCGACCGGGCCTGTTCATAAGATCACGCGGGCGAATTGCGATCCGTGATCAAGCTAGGAGTGCATAACGCCAGGGCCGCCCGGCTAGGGCTTGGCTTTGCGGCGCATGGACCACATCTGGGGGGAGCGTTCGACCTCGACGCCGACGTCCCAGGAGACGCCCGGGTTGCCGGTCTCGCGGCGGAAGGAGGCGACGGCGCGCCGGGCGAGGGCGGGGTCGGCGGCGGCGCGGGCGGCCAGCTCGAACGCGGTGGCGTCGACAGCGCCATCCTCGACGGCCGTCCACGCCAGGCCCAGCTCGACCGCGCGGGTTCCGGACAGCTGCGCGTCGAACAGGCCCATGGCGGCCGCCGTCTCCCGGCCGGCCGCGCGGTCGAGCAGCGCGAAGTGGCCGCCGCCGGGGTGCAGGCCGATCCGCAGGAAGCCGGAGATCAGCCGGGCGTCGTGGGCGACGACCCGCAGGTCGGGGGCCAGCGCCAGGTTCATCCCGGCGCCGACAGCCGCGCCGCGGATCGCCGCGATGGTCGGCGTCTTCACCTGGCCGACCCGCAGGAAGGCCTGGTAGATCGCCTCGATGGCCGTGAAGTGGTCGTCGGCGGCGGGGTCCGTGCCGGCCGCGCCGAGGACCGCGCGGTCCGCGCCCGCGCAGAACGACGCGCCGCCGCCGATGACGACCGCGCCGACCCGCGGGTCCGCGTCGGCCTCGTCGAGCGCCGCGACCAGCTCCGCCGCCATCGCCAGCGTGAGGGCGTTGCGCCGGGTGGGCGCGTCCAGCGTCACGACGGCCACACCGTCGCTGACCTCGTAACGGATCTCGCTCATGGTCCGTCCCTGTGCGGTGAGGCGGGTGGGGAACGCGGGGAACGGTCCGGCGGGCTGACCGCCGGCCCGTTCCGTCGAAGGCAAGCTACTAGCGCCGATCGCGCGACGCCTCCGGCTGTGCCCCAGCCCGCGTCAGACTGTGCTCCAGCCCGCGCCCGGCTGTGCCCCCGTTCGCGTCAGTCGGTGGTCCGGCGGCGGTAGAGGCTGACCGCGAGCGGGGCGAAGACCGCGAGGATCGCCAGCGACCAGAGGACCGCGGCGACGACCGGGTGCTGCATCGGCCAGGCGTGCACCTGCGCGGACGGGTTCGGGTTGCCCATCAGGTCGCGGGTCGCCGCGGCGACCGAGCTGACCGGGTTCCAGTCGGCGATCGCCCGCACGACCGCCGGCATTCCCGAGGTGGGGACCATCGAGTTGGACACGATCGCCAACGGGAAGAGGATGACCAGCCCGATGCCCTGCGCGCTCTCCGGCCCCTCGCTGACCAGGCCGAGGCACGCCGTCGCCCAGGTCAACGCGTAGGTGAACAGCAGCGGGATCGCCATCGCCGCGATGAACTCCGGCACCGAGGTGTGTGGCCGCCACCCGATAGCGAGCCCGGTCAGGATCACCATCGTCTCGCAGAGCAGCGCGGACAGCAGGTCTGACAGCGAGCGGCTGACGAGAACCGCGGCCCGCCAGACGGGAAGCGCCCGGAACCGGTCGATCGCCCCGGTCGACAGGTCGGACGTCAGCCCGACCGCCGTTCCCATCGACGCCGTGGTCAGGTTCAGCGCGATCAGCCCGGCGACCGCGAAGTCCTTGTACGAGGCGTCGTGGACCGAGATCCCGCCGCCGAGCACGTAGATGAACAACAGCGTGAACAGCACCGGCTGGATGAGCACGTCGGACAGCTGCAGTGGTTCGCGGGCGATGTGGATGAGGTTGCGGCGGGTGAGGACAATCACGTCCCGCGCGGCGCGGGCGAGGCCGCCGGAGCGGGCGGCGGTGCCGACGGAGGGGATGGTGGCGCCGTCTAGCGCCGGCGCGAGCTGGGTCATCACAAGGCTCCCTGCAACTGGTCGGAGGAGGCGTCGGCCGACGCGCCGGCCTGGTCGGTCCCGCTTCGCTGAAGCGGAGCAGTGGGCTCGTCGGTGGTCGGCTGGGTGGTGCTGTCGGTGCCGGTGAGGGCGAAGAAGACGTCGTCGAGGGACGGCGCGTGCACCGCGACGTCGTCGACGACGGCGCCGACCGCGTCGAGCGCGCGGATCACCGCGGTGGCGACCCCGGCTCCGGCGTCGACCGCGGCCCGCAGCCGCCGGCCGTCCTGGCTGACGTCGACCCGGCCCCCGACCAGCGGCGCGAGCGCGCCGACCGCCCCCGGGTGGGCGGTGGTCAGCGTGACCTCCAGGCGGGTTCCGCCGACGGCGCTCTTCAACTCGGTCGGGGTCCCGTTCGCGATGATCAGGCCATGGTCGATGACCACGACGCGGTCGGCCAGCGCGTCCGCCTCGTCGAGGTACTGGGTGGTGAGCAGCAGGGTGGTCCCGGCCGCGACCAGCTCCCGGATGACGTCCCACATCCGGGCCCGGCTGGTCGGGTCGAGGCCGGTCGTCGGCTCGTCGAGGAACAGCACCGGCGGGTTCGCGACCAGGCTCGCCGCGAGGTCGAGCCGGCGGCGCATGCCACCGGAGTAGCCGCGCACCTGCCGCTCGGCCGCGTGGGTCAGCTCGAACCGGTCGAGCAGCTCGGTGGCCCGGGCCGCGGCCGCGCCACGGCGCAGGCCGGCCAGCTCGGCGACCATCCGCAGGTTCTGCCGGCCGGTGAGGGCGTCGTCGAGGGTCGCGTCCTGGGCCGTGACGCCGATCCGGCGGCGGACCTCGCCGGCCTGGGTGACGACGTCGTGGCCCGCCACCCTGGCCCAGCCGCCGGTCGGCCTGGCCAGCGTGGTCAGGATGCGCACGGCCGTGCTCTTGCCGGCGCCGTTCGGGCCTAGCACGCCGAGGATCGTGCCGGCCGGCACGGTCAGGTCGATGCCGGCGAGCGCCTGCGTCTCGCCGTAGCGCTTGCTGAGGCTCTCGGCCTCGATCATCAGCTGGGCCACCGGGGTCTCCCGTTCGGGTTGTTTACTTGCCGCACGGTAAGCGGACCTGAAAACCTGCCGGTCGTCAAGTAAGTGCTCCGGGAACCCTGGCTGTCGAACGTCAGACGGGTAACATCGGGTGATGCCCAGGCCGCCGGCACGACCCGCGGGCGAGAAGAGCACGCGGGAACAGATCCTCGACGTCGCCCTGGACCTGTTCACGACGGAGGGCTTCGAGAAGACGTCGCTGCGTGAGATCGCCGAGCGGATGGGCTTCTCGAAGGCGGCGCTCTACTACCACTTCGCCAGCAAGGACGACATCCTGCTGGCTCTGCATCTGCGGCTGCACGACCTCGGTCAGGCCACCATCGACCGGTTCGACTGGGACCGGGTCGCCCCGGGCGACTGGGTGGGCCTGCTCGACGAGTTCATCGACCAGCTGTTCGACAACCGGAAGCTGTTCCTGCTGCACATGCGCAACCACGCGGCGCTGGAGAAGATCGCGCATTCGCATCCCCACGGTGAGGCGAACCACGACATCGAGGAGCGGTTCCGCGCGCTGCTGACGGACACCCGCGTGCCGCGCGCGCAGCGGCTGCGGCTGTCGTTCGCGTTCGGCGCGGTGGCGGCGGGGATGGCGATGTCCAGCGAGGTGTTCGACGACCTCCCGGTCGACGAGCTGCGGATGGAGCTCCGCTCGGCCGTCCGGGATCTGCTTCGTCCCGTGTCCGCCTCCGGGACGCCCGCGTCGCCCGCGGAGCCCGACCAGGAGCGCCCGCAGCCGGTCACGGCCTGACCGCGGCCGGCGCCTCGACAGGCGTCCGGACCTGCGTTAGCACGCCGTTTCGCTGTCCGTCAACAGACACGTGCTGCCAGAGGCTCAGAGTGCCCGGGTACAGTTCGGGCTGCCCACGATCGTTGCCTTATGTCCCGGCCGTGGTGATCCGTCTGGCCTCGCTCGTCGACCACGGTCCGCGCCTCGTGCGACGCGAGTGACTGGTTTCTGGAGTGCCTTGAGGTCCATGCCGTCGTCAGGAGTGCCGGACGCGTCCCGCCGGGGCGTTCCATGCTTCCTGGCCGACACATGGTGGTTCGCGCTCACCGGGCGCCTCTCCGACGACCGGTTCGCCGAGCTGGCCCGGCTGCGCGCCGCCCAGGGCTTCACCGCCGTGCAGCTCGTCGTCGGCATCCCGCCCGAGGTCGGCCCCGGCAACCGCAACGCCTGGAGCACGGTCGGGCCGGCCTGGTTCCCGGACGGGCGCCCCAACCCCGGGTACCTCGACCGGGCCAGGGAGAAGATCCAGGCCCTCAACGCCGCCGGGCTCACCGCGGTCGTCTACGGCTGCTGGGGCCATCAGCTCGCCTGGCTCGGCGTGCCCGGCGCCCAGCGCTGGTGGGACCGCCTCGTCGAGCGGCTCGACGACCTCGACGTCCTGTACTGCGTGAGCGGCGAGACCAATCTGTGGATCGGCACCGAGTCCCTGCTGCTGCCGGACCGGACCACCGACGACCTGATCCCCGCCGCCGTCAGGAGCCAGCTGTCCAGCCGGGTGCTGGCCCACCGTGGGTCCCCGGCGGCGCGGGCGGTGCTGCGGCGGCTGTGGCGCTCCTACGTCCACAACCGGTATGCCGGCGCCGTTGGGGCCCGCCGCGCGGGCTGGGACGCCGTCCTGACCGGCCTCGCCACGTCGACCGACCGGCCGCTGCTCGCGCACGTGATCTCTGGCGAGACCAGCGCCGACGCCCTGGACCGCGACGACCTGCTCGCCGCCGTCACCGTGCAGACCGGGCATGACCCGGCGAGCCGGCGCCTGCTCTGGGAGTGGCCCGCGCGGGTCGCCGAGCGCTTCCCCGGGCGGCCGTTCATCAACCTGGAGCCCTGGTACGAGGGCATCCTCGACGACTTCGGCACCGACGACCAGCTCTTCGCCTACTGGGTGTCGATGCTGTCCGGCGCGGCGGCCTACTGCTACGGCGCCCACGGGATGTGGAACGTCGGCGACGGCGCGTTCCTCGCGCACTGGGGCAAGCAGAGCCTCGATGACGCCGCCGCGCTGGCCACCCCGGCGCTGCTCGGCGCGAGCCACCGGGTGCTGCGGGCGGCCGGCTGGCCGGACGCCGCCGGCACGACCACGGTCGACGCCGCGGGCGGCACGTTGCGGTCCATCACCCGGTCCAGACCCGGCGGCGCGGGCGCGGTGACGTACTTCCCCGACGGCTCGCTCGCCGGCCCGGCGCGGACCGCGGCCGGTGCCCGCTACTTCGCCCCTGACCTGGGTGAGTTCGTCGCGCACGCGGCCCGGGAGGGCCCACTCGTGGTGCTGACCTGACCCGGCCCTGAGCCGGTGGGACGGCGGCGGCTGTGGGCGTGACGAGTCCACAGCCAACTGTGGGGAATGGTATGTGAGGGAGGTCACTGATGCCCGGAATGTGGTGGTGTGTCCTCTTCAGCCCGAATGGCGGCGGCCTGCGCGCCGGCATTCTGACGACTAGTGAGCGCTGAATGACTACAAGAACCGTGCGATCCGCCTCCCACGTCGTGTGGCCGACCGCCGCCGCCGCGGCGCCGATGCTGCTGCCGACCGATGTCAGAGTCGGGATCGTCGGTACCGGCTACACCGCGCGCGGCCTCGCGCACGTGCTGAGCCGGACCCCGCGGCTGACCGTGTCCAGCGTCCTCACCCGGCGCCCGATCGACGAGGTCGACGGGCCGTGGGCCGGGCTGCTGACGCACTCGACCGACCGCCTGATCGCCCAGTCGGACCTCGTCATCATCACCACCGGGGACCCGGTGCACGGGACCGAGGTCGCCGTCCAGGCCCTGGCCGCCAGACTGCCGGTCATCACGATGGACGCCGAGCTGCAGGTGACCGCCGGCTCCTACCTGGCGAGCCTCGGAGTGGTCGTCGAGGCCCAGGGCGACCAGCCAGGCAGCCTCGCCCTGCTCGCGCACGAGGTCCGCCAGATGGGCCTGACCCCGCTGGTCTACGGCAACATCAAGGGCTTCCTGAACCATCACCCGAAGCCGGCGGAGATGGCCTACTGGGCCGAGCGCCAGGGGATCTCGCTGACCCAGGTCACGTCGTTCACGGACGGCACCAAGCTCCAGATCGAGCAGGCGCTGGTCGCCAACGGCCTGGGGGCCACGATCGCCCGCCGCGGCCTGCTCGGGCCGCGCACCGACTCCGTGCCGACCGGTGCCCTGCCGCTCGCCGAGGCGGCGGCCACCCTTGGCACGCCGATCGCCGACTACGTGCTCCCGGAGCGGGGCAACCCGGGCGTGTTCGTCGTCGCGACCTTCGAGGAGGAGCTCGGCGAGTTCCTCCGGTACTACAAGGTCCGGCTCGGAGACTCGCCCTACGTGCTCCTGGAGCGGCCGTTCCACCTGTGCAACCTGGAGGTCCCGCTCACGGTCGACCGGCTGCTGCGCGGCGACCCGGTCGCCTTCAACAACGGCCCGCGCCCGCGGGTCGGTGTGGCGGCCGTGGCCAAGCGCCCGCTCGCGGCGGGGGAGCGGATCGAGACCGCGATCGGCGGGTTCGAGGTGCGCGGCGAGGCGGTGCTGATCGCCGACGAGCCCGACCACGTGCCGATCGGCCTGCTGGCCGGCGCGACCGTCGAGCGTCCGGTGGCCGCCGGCGAGACGGTGCGGTTCGCCGACGTGTCCGTGCCGGAGAGCCTGGCCCTGCGGGCCTGGCGCTGGACGCTCGACGCGGCGTGCTCGACGCCGGGCGTCGCCGGCCAGGGCCGGGCGGCGTCCCTGCCGCTGCAGCCGGGCGTCCGTCCGTAGCCCACCCCGCCGGGCGCCCCGCTGACCAGATCGGGGCAGTCGATCGGGCGTCGGGACCGGGCGGGTTCCGGGTACCTGCATCGGGCCCGTGCCCGATGCGTGGTTCGGGCGCGCGCGGAATCCGCGAGCGGGCGGCCGCGGGTGGGTGCGCACGAGGTCCTAGGGGTGGGTTCGGCAGAACTCTCCAGTTACTGGAACTTACTACTACTTGCGTGTGGAAGGTTGGACCGCGTCCCGACGCGACCCCGAACCCGCGCGATGGCCAGCCCCGCGGGGGCCCGACGACCACCCCCCTGGACGAGAGACGGCCGGGGCCCGCCGGGTGGACGATGAGCGCGTGACGGACACAGTCGAGAAGGTCGTCGTCGAGGCGCTTGCCGGGCTGGACCTGGCTGCCCGGGTCCGGCTGCTGACCGGGGCCACCTTCTGGCGGACCCGGCCGGCGCCCGAGGTCGGCCTCGAGGCGATGGTGCTGTCCGACGGCCCGGCCGGCGTGCGTGGCGAACGCGCCGACGAACGGGAACCTTCGGCGAGCCTGCCCTGCCCGTCCGCGCTCGCGGCCACCTGGGACGAGGCGCTGCTGCGCCGGGTCGGCCACCTCGTCGCCGCGCAGGCCCGGGCGAAGGGCGTGCACGTCGTGCTCGGACCGACCGTCAACCTGCACCGCAGCCCGCTCGGCGGCCGGCATTTCGAGTGCCTCGCGGAGGACCCGCTGCTGACCGCGCGGGCCGGCGGGGCGCTGGTCCGCGGCATCCAGGACGGCGGGGTCGCCGCGACGGTGAAGCACTACGTGGCGAACGAGTCCGAGACCGACCGGTTCACCGTCGACGCCCGGGTGGACGAGCGCGCGCTGCGGGAGGTCTACCTCGCGCCGTTCGAGTCGCTGGTGACGGAGGCCGGCGCCTGGGCGGTGATGGCCGCCTACAACAGCGTCGCCGGCGTCACGATGACCGAGAACCCCCTGCTGCGCGACCCGCTGAAGGACCTCTGGGGCTTCGACGGCGTCGTCGTCTCGGACTGGTTCGCGACCCGTTCGGCGGTCCCGGCCGCGCTGTCGGGGCTGGACCTGGTGATGCCCGGCCCGTTCGGACCGTGGGGGCCGGCGCTGGTCGCGGCCGTCGAGTCCGGCGAGGTCGCGGCGGAGATCGTCGAGGACAAGGCCCGGCGGCTGCTGCGCCTCGCCGCCCGTGTCGGCGCGCTGCCCGACCCGGCCCCTGACGGTTCGGGCGTGGCCACCCCCGCGCCGCCGGCGGTCGAGCGGGCGGTGAACGAGGGCGCCGACCCGGCCGGGCCGCCGGCGCGCGCCCTGCTGCGGGAGGCCGCCGCGGCCGGGATGGTGCTGCTGCGCAACGAGGGCGGCCTGCTCCCCTGGGACGATCTCGCGTCGCCCGTCTCGGAGCGGTCCCGCGCCGGTGCCGGCGTCACGGCCGGCGCGGCCCGCCGGCGGCGGATCGCCGTCATCGGGCCGAACGCGACGCTGCCACGCGGCCAGGGCGGCGGTAGCGCGACCGTCTTCCCGCCGCACCTGGTCGGCCCGGCCGCCGGCCTGCGGGCCGCGCTCGGCGACGACGTCGAGGTGGTGACCGCCACCGGCGTGCGCGCCGAGCCCTGGCCGGCGCCGCTGACGAGCGACAACGCCCGTGACCCCGTGTCCGGCGAGCCCGGGCTGCGGCTGCGTTTCCTCGGGACGCGCGGCCAGGAGCTGCGGGTGGAACGCCGGCTGGCCGGCCGGCTGCTGTTCATGGACGACCCGGTGTTGGCCGACTGCGCCCGGATCGAGGTGACCGCGCTGGTCCGGGCGCAGGCCACCGGGCGTCACTCGTTCGGCATGGCCGGCACCGGCAGGTTCGCGCTGACCGTCACGGTCGACGGCGCCGAGACCGTGCTCTTCGACGGGATGATGGAGCCGCCGGGCGGGGACCTCGTCGCCGGCTTCATGCGGCCCTCGGTCTGGTGGGACGGTCTTCGGCTGACCGAGGGCCAGGACGCACTGGTCACACTGCGCCACGATCTGCTCGCCGGGATGCCCGTCGCCTCGTTCGGGCTGCTCGCCGAGGAGCCGTCGTCGCCACCGGACGTGGAGTTCGAGTCGGCCGTCGCGCTGGCCGCGGCGGCTGACGCGGTGGTGGTCGTCGTCGGCACCTCCGACCGGGCCGAGAGCGAGGGCGTCGACCGCGCCGGGCTGGCACTGCCGGAGGGCCAGGACGAGCTGGTCCGCCGGGTCGCCGCGGTGAACCCGCGCACGGTCGCGGTGGTGAACGCGGGCGCGCCCGTGGCGCTGCCCTGGCGCGGCGAGGTGGCCGCGGTGCTGCTGTCCTGGTTCCCGGGCCAGGAGTTCGGCGCGGCGCTCGCCGACGTGCTGCTCGGCCGGGCAGAGCCAGGCGGCCGGCTGCCGACCACCTGGCCGGACCGCGCCGAGGACTGCCCGGTCCTGTCGGTCACCCCCGTCGACGGGGCGCTCGACTACGCCGAGGGCATCCACGTGGGCTACCGCGGCTGGGCCCGGCGGACCGGGCCCGCGCCCGCCTACCCGTTCGGCCACGGGCTCGGCTACACCACCTGGTCGTACGAGGCGCTCGACGGGCCGGCTGTGGTCCGGGCCGGCGAGTCGGCCCAGGTCGACGTCACCGTCCGCAACACCGGCGCGCGGCCCGGCCGGACCGTCGTCCAGGCCTACCTGAGCCGGCCCGAGTCGGGGGTGGAGCGCCCGGCGCTCTGGCTCGCCGGGTTCGCGGCCGTCGACGCCGCAGCCGGCCAGACCGTGACCGTTCCCGTCCGCCTCACCGGCCGCGTCTTCGAGCACTGGCGGCCCGCCGCCCCCGGCGCCGACGCCGGTTGGCTGGCGGAGCCCGGCGCGTTCGAGCTGCGCGTCGGCCCGTCCAGCGCGAGCCTGCCGCTGGGAACGACGCTGCTGGTGACCGTCGACGGCTGAGCGCCCTGGGGCCGCTGTCCGCGGATCGGCCTGACTGTCATGGAGGCGACTCGGCGGTTCGCCCATCCTTCGACCGGGTAGGCCGGGATAAGCACGGAAATAATCCCGAAGGACCTACGGAGCGACGGGGAAGACCTTTGCGCGCTTTGTCCAGTGGTCCGCCGACCAGGGGACGCGAGTGACCGACCGCGACCCGAGCCCGCGGGGCGCGGTCCCCGAAGGGGAGCCGCCCGGCGGTGGCCGACCCGACGGTGAGGTCCTCGTGCAGCTACGGGTGGACGCGTCGCCGGATGCCGTGCCGCTGGCCAGGCGGGTACTCGGCGCCGGGCTCGCGAACGGGTCCGCGCCGGTGCGGGACCTGGTCGGGGATGTGAAGCTGCTGGCCGGTGAGCTGTTGACGAACGCGGTACTGCATGGAGCGCCGCCGGTCGACCTGCGGGTCGTCGCTCGCCCCGACTGCCTGCGCCTGGAGGTGGCCGACACCAGCCCGGTGGCGCCGCTGCGGGCCCGGGGCGGCGCCGACATGATGACCGGCCGAGGCCTCGCGCTGGTGGCCGGCCTCGCCGCGCGCTGGGGCACCCTGCTCAACGGTCACGGCAAGGTCGTCTGGGCCGAGCTCGATCTCGCCGACTCGCCGGTGCCGCTGACGGTCGGGCCACAGCCGACCGCCCCACCGGCAACCGCACCACCGGAAACGGCACCACCGGAAACGGCACCACAGCCGGTCGTGCCGACCCCGGCGCGGCCGGCCGCCGGACCCGGGACGCCGATGTCGCCGGTGGCGGCCCAGCCGTGGTCGCCCTGCCAGGCCGAACCGGCGCCGGAGCCTCGATACCGGGTCTGCCTCGGGGACGTCTCGACGGAGCTGCTGCTCGCGGCGAAGAGCCACGTCGACAGCATCGTCCGGGAGTTCGCCCTGGCCGCGTCGGGCGCCTCCAGCGGGGAGAGCTCGGCCGTCCCGCCCCGGCTGGCCGAGCTGATCAGCCAGGTGACCACCGGGTTCGCCGAGGCCAGGCGGCTCATCCGCCAGCAGGCGATCGAGGCCGCGGCCGCCGGGCAGCGCAGCACCCGCCTGGAGCTCTCGCTGCCGGCGAGCGCCGCCGACGCCGGCGAGCGCTACCTGACGGCGCTCGACGAGGCGGACGAGTACGCCCGGCAGGCCCGGCTGCTGACCCTGGAGGCGCCGCCGCAGCACTGGGCATTCCGGCGGTGGTACGTCTCGTCGCTGGTGGACCAGCTGCGCGCCGCGGCCGATGGGCGACCGCTCCCGGACCCACCCAGCTTCGAGGACTTCCTGCGCCAGGCCGACAGCCCGCGGGTGCGTCCCCGGCCCGCCCTCGACGCCGAGACCTCCTGAGGCTCTCCGTCGGGCGTCGGGCCGTTCCCCGGCGCGCTGCCGACCGATGGCCGCACTCACGGTCAGCTGATGGGCACGAAAGGTGGCCTCCCGCTCGCCCAGGCCGCCCGACCTGGGCCGATGTCCGCGTTCCCACCCGGATTCCGCCCGAAGGGCCGCTGCGCGACCTACCGTCGTCTTCGGGTTGACTTGCCGCGATAGGGCAGGTCAGGGGTCGGGGGTGGCAATGGTGAGTCGACCGGTCGAGCACCTGGACGTACTGATCATCGGGGCTGGCCTGTCCGGCATCGGGATCGCCGTCCACCTCAAGGACCACCACCCCCACCGGGCCGTCGCCCTGCTGGAGGCGCGCGGCGCGCTGGGCGGCACCTGGGACCTGTTCCGCTACCCCGGCGTCCGCTCGGACTCGGACATGAGCAGCCTCGGCTACGGGTTCCGGCCGTGGACCGAGCCCCGGCTGATCGCGGAGGGCTCGGCCATCCTGCGCTATCTGGCCGACACCGCCCGCGAGCACGGCATCGACGAGCGGATCCGCTACGGACACCGCGTCGTCGCGGCCAGCTGGTCGAGCGAGCGGGCCCGCTGGACCGTCGATGTGGAGCTCACCCGCGACGCGGCCGGGCCGTCGGCCGAGGGCGCCGGGTCGTCCGTGCCGCCCGGCGAGCGGCCGCGCCGGATCCAGCTCAGCTGTGACGTGCTGGTCGCGGCGACGGGCTACTACCACTACGACCGCGGCTACGAGCCGGACTTCCCCGGCCGCGCCGCGTTCACCGGCCGGGTCGTGCATCCGCAACACTGGCCGGACGACCTCGACCACACCGGCGCGCGGGTCGTCGTGATCGGCAGCGGCGCGACCGCGATGACGCTGGTGCCCGCGCTCGCGGAACGGGCCGCCCGGGTCACCATGCTGCAGCGTTCGCCGACCTACGTCGTCTCGATGCCCGCGGTCGACCCGGCGACGACCCGGCTGCGCCGCGTCCTGCCCGACCGCTGGGCCGCCTGGCTGGTCCGCTGGCGCAACATCGTGCGCCAGCAGCTGCTGTTCCGGCTGAGCCGGTGGCGCCCGGAGCTGGTGCGCCGCACGCTGCTCGCCCGGGTCGCACGGTCGCTACCGCCCGGCTACGACGTCGCCCGGCACTTCACCCCCCGCTACGACCCGTGGGACCAGCGGCTGTGCCTCGTGCCCGACGGCGACCTGTTCGCCGCGATCCGGGGCGGGCGCGTCGACGTCGTCACCGACGAGATCGACACGTTCGTCGAGGGCGGGATCCGGCTGCGCTCCGGCGCGGAGCTGGCGGCCGACCTCGTCGTCACGGCGACCGGCCTGCGGCTGAAGATGTTCGACGGCATCCCGCTCACGGTCGACGGCGCCCTGGTGCCCGTACCCGACCGGCGGATGTACAAGGGCCTGATGCTGGAGGGCGTGCCGAACTTCGTCTTCGCCTTCGGCTACACGAACGCGTCCTGGACGCTGAAGGTCGACCTCGTCGGCGAGCACCTCGCGCGCCTGCTGCGCCATCTGGACCGCCACCGGCTCCAGGCCTTCGTCCCGGAGCCCGCCGATCCACCCGCCGGGGCGGGCGAGGCGGGCGAGGCGTCGTTCTTCGACTTCAGCTCGGGTTACGTGCTGCGAGGCGCGGCCGAACTGCCCAGGCAGGGCGAGCGCGGGCCGTGGCGGACCCGGATGAACTACCTGGCCGACGTGCGCGCGCTGCGGTTCGGCCGGGTCGGCGGGCCCGAGCTGCGGTTCGAGCCGGTGCCGGCCCAGCGCCGCTCAGGCGACGTCGCGGAACAGGCACTCCTGGGTGATGGTGGCCACCAGCCGGCCGTCGCCGGAGTGGATGGTGCCGTTGTAGAGGCCACGGCCGCCGGCGGCGGACAGCGGCGTGACGTCCATGAGGACCCAGTCGTCCAGCCGGGCCGGGCGGTGGAACCAGACGGCATGGTCGAGGCTCGCGCCTGAGTGGGAGCGTCCGTCGTGCCAGGCGGCGAGCCCACCGGACACGTCGGACAGGTACGTCAGCACGCTCGCGTGCAGCAGCGGGTCGTCGGTGAGCGGCACGGTCGCGCGGGCCCAGAACCTGGTCTCCCAGTCGGCGTCCGGATACGGCTGCGCCGGGCGCCGGCATTCCACGTCGAACAGCCGGGGGAGTTGCAGCGGCGGCAGTGACGCGGGCGCCTCGGCCGCCGGCGGCGGCCCGGCCTGCCGGTCGAGGCCGGTCTGCGGCCGGTGGAACGAGCAGGACATGTTGAAGATCACCTGGCCGCCCTGGATGGCGACCACCCGGCGCGCGGAGAACGACCGTCCGTCCCGGTCCCGCTCCACCCGGAAGATCGCCGGCCGGGCCGCGTTGCCCCGGCTGAGGTAGTAGCCGTGCAGCGAGTGCGGCAGCCGGTCGTCCGGCACCGTCCGGCCGGCCGCCAGCAGCGCCTGCGCCGCGACCTGGCCGCCGAACAGCGAGTACGGCTCGTCGAAGACGGCGGTGGTGCGGTACAGGTCCCGGTCGAGCTCCTCCAGATCCAGCAGATCCAGCAGGGTGACGCCGGCCTGGCCTGGCGGCACGGTCCCGTCGTCGAACGGCCTGCCCGCATTCCTAGCCGGGTCCAGGCTGACCGCCTCGGCCCCGTTCGGCCCGCCCACCGTGCTCATCGCTCGCCCACCGCCCTCCCTGCCAGCCCCACGTCCACCGCGTCGCCGGGCCGCGCGCCCGTCGACCGAGGCGCGCCGTGCGTTCCGCGCGCGATGGGACGTGACCAGGCAGGCGACGTTCGTCGAACGTCCTACGCGAACGTATCGGTCGATCATGGTCGGGCTGGGTCCGGCGTGACCGCCGCTACCCTCGGCCGGGCGGTCCGGGGCGATGGTCGGGCCGGCGGGTCGCCGGAGCTCTGGTCAGACGGCGTCGGAGGCCGGCCGGGCGCCGCGGTGCCAGTGGCCCGCGTGGTCGGGCGCCTCGCGCGGCGCGGGCGGCCGGCCGACGCGGCGCCACCGGTACACCGCCCGGCCCTCGGCCTGGTCCTCGCCGCCGCGCAGGCGCAGCAGGTCCTCGTCGTTGGCCGCCGCGATGACCGCGGCCGCCCGCCGCAGCTGGTGGCGCAACACGCAACCTCCCGTCGCGTCGGCGCCGCGTCACCGCGGTCCGCCGGTCTGGCCGTTCGCTCCCTGCAACGAACTTCTACCAGACAGTAAAGGAATGGCGACGCTGTGACGTGGCTCGCCGTGTTGTCCTCGGTTGGCCCTCTGTCGAGGCCGAGCCCGCCTCCCGAATCGGCTGGATGGCATCGCGTGGTCACGCTCGGTGGCCAGTCGCCTCGACGGGCGGTGCCGGCCAGCCGAGCCGGGCACGACCCCGCGACCCCGCCGGACCGAGCTCGTCGGCGGCCCGCGGTGCTCGCTCGATTCCCGGCGATGACCTGCGCAAAGGCGTCGGGCGGTCCGACTGGCGGCGGCCAATCCAAAGGAATGCGTGGAGTACGGACCGAATGGGAAAGCCTGTGACCGGCGCCACTGAAATGGACGGTATTCCCAGGTGATTGTGGTCCGGGCCACGTCGCACTGATGGCGTTCCGCACACGCTTCTGGTATGCGTTCCAGCTCACGTCGCGGAAGCTCGAAAAGTCCGGAAAGAAGGTTCAGAATAAATGTGCGGCCATCGGAAAGCGTTAGCCGCCACACCTGTCCCAGGAGCCAGACATGCGTAACGAGACTTCCCCCATCGAGCGTCTGCTCACCACCGCCAGCGCCCGTCGTGCCGCCCGTCGCGAGCGCCGGGCCCTCGAGACCTACCTGTCCCAGGACGCCCTGTCGCCGAACGCCCGGCAGGAGATCGAGGTCATCCTCTTCCGCCAGGGCGCTGCCTGGTAAGAACGCCCGCCGAGCCGTGGGCGGCCCGCCCACGGCTCCCCAGTGGCCTCTGTCACCTTTCTTCGTCCTCTCGAGAGCCGCTTTACCCGAGTACCCGACGGCCGTTGTTGTGCGGAGGGTCATTCGGCTCGAATGCGGCCGGGCAAGAGGCCTGGTAACAGCCATCCGATCGGCCGTCAGGCGCCGCTCGGATGGCCCGCCTAAACCCGCCGGCCGATGCCGGCGGCGGCGCACCTTTCGGAGCCGGCCAGGATTGCCTGGCCGGCTCCGGGTGTTTTACGCCACGCCCCGTGCGCTCCGCCACTTCATTCACCTCGGCCATGTCGCCAATCCAGTCGGCTTGCCGACTTCAGCTGGTCGGCGCCGGTCACCACCATCGGGTAACGGCGCCGCGACCGACCTTGTGGCGTGACCCGGCTGGGAGACCGGGCGCCCCTGCGACCGGCCGCCGGTCATGAGCGCCCGGCGACGTGAGGAGGCGCTGGGGCGCAGCGGGTCGAGACGAGGCGCGGAGCGCGGACGCTCGGCGCGGGTCCCCGCCCCTTCGACAGACGGCAGCCAGTCGACTACCGTGCGCTACGAATCGGTGCTGACCGACTGTCGCAGCGAAGGGGCCGAGGCCGCATGGTCCGCAAGTCCGCGCCCGAACAGGTCGAGACCGTCGTCGTAGGGTCGGGCTTCGGTGGATCGGTCACCGCGTTCCGGCTCGCCGAGGCCGGGCGCGACGTGTTGGTGCTAGAACGTGGCCGGGCGTACCCGCCAGGCTCTTTTCCTCGTTCGCCCGCCGAGCTGGCCGGGGCCTTCTGGGACCCCGATGCCGGCAGGCACGGGCTTTTCGACGTCTGGTCCCTCGGCGGGAGCGACGCCGTGGTGTCCGCAGGGCTGGGCGGCGGCTCGCTGATCTTCGCGAACGCGCTGGAGCGAGCCGAGGAGCGCTGGTTCGCCCGAGCGGACCCGCCGGGCGCTGGCGCGGCCCGCGGCGGGGCCGGCTCGCGGGGGAGCGGGGCCGGCCGTGGCTCCACCCGCCGCCGGGCCACCGCTGGCCAGCCCTGGCCGGTCGGCCGCGCCGACCTGGAGCCGCACTACGACGCCGTCGAGAGGATGCTCGGCGCGACGCCGTTCCCGGCCGGCCGGCCGGGCTACGAGAACGCCGGACGGCCCGCCGCGGTACGCGCGGCCGCGCGGCGCGCCGGGCTGGACTGGCGCGCGCCCGCGCTCGCCGTCAGCTTCGGCGTGCGTGGAACCACCGCACCGGGGCTCGCGCTGCCGGAGGCCGCCTACGGCAACGTGCACGGCCGAGCCCGCACCACCTGCCAGCTCGCCGGCGACTGCGTGCTCGGCTGCAACCACGGCGCCAAGAACAGCCTCGACCACACCTATCTGTCCGCCGCCGCCTACCACGGCGCGGAGATCAGAACCCGCTGTGAGGTGCGTGGGATCGCGCCCGACGGCGAGGGCGGCTGGGTCGTCAGCTATGTGGAGCACCATCGGGCCGTCGACGGCACACCTGTCGACACCGTCGCCCTGCCGATGCGGGCCGTGCGCTGCTCGCGGGTGGTGCTGGCGGCCGGTGCGCTCGGCTCGACCTATCTGCTCCTGCGGGCCCGTCCGGGCCTGCCGGCCGTGAGCCCGCTGCTGGGCCACGAGTTCAGCGGCAACGGCGACGTGCTCGGGCTGGTCGTCGGCGCCCGGCACGGCGACCGGCCGGCCTGGCCGGCCGGCGGTGCCCCGACCATCACCGGCGCGGTCCAGCTGCCGGCCGCGCTCCAGGGCAGCGGGCCCGGCTTCGTCCTGCACGACGCGGGCGTCCCGGCCTTCCTGTCCTGGCTGCTCGCGGCCCGCGAGGTGGCCCTGCACGGCTCCGGCGGCCACGGCGTGCCCGGACTGCCGGCCGGTCTGGGGCTACCCGGTGTCGGCCGCTCGCTGCGGCTGGCCAGGGACGCGCGGGAATGGGTGGCGGCGCGGCTGTTCGGTGGCGCGGGCGGCGACCTGCGAGGGCGGCTCGCCCGGCTGGCCGACGCGGGCGCCGCCGCCGAGCCGTTGCTCGCGCTGCTAGCGGTGGGCCGGGCCGGAACCGACGGGGTGCTGCGACTGGACGGCGACCGGCTCGCCGTCGAGCGGTCCGGGGCCGGCCACGACGAGTACCTGGAGCGGGTCCGCGCGACGATGGCCGAGCTGGCCGCGGAACTCGGCGGCCGCTTCGAGGCAGGCCCGGGGACCGCGCACCAGCGGACGACCGCGCACCCGCTCGGCGGCGCGTCGATGGGAACCAGCGCGCGGGACGGCGTCGTCGACGAGTTCGGGCAGGTGTTCGGGCATCCCGGCCTGTACGTCGTGGACGGGGCGGTCTTCCCCGGTCCGGTCGGCGCGGCGCCCGCGCTCACGATCGCGGCGTTCGCCGACCGGGCCGCCCAGCGGATGGTCGCCGACGGCCGCCGCCGTGCCAGGACGGTGCCCCGGCCGCGAACCTCGCCGGGCACTCGCGCCCTGGCCGTTCCATCCGGCACGACCCGTACCAGGACGGCCCGGTCGACGACGTCCGCCAGGGCCGGCGCCTCGGCGGCCGGCGGTGGCTCGGTTCACGGCGGTGGCTCGGTGTCCAGAGCGGCCACGAGCGCGGGCGGCCGGACGTCCGCCCCCAGAACGAGCAGCGGGACGAAGGGATCGACGGCGATGAAGGCGTCCACGACGGCCCCCACCGGGAGCCGGGCGGCGGGCACGAGGACCGCCACCACCCAGGCACGGCAGAGCACCGGGACCGGCGGGACGAGGGCCACCGGCGGGACGGCGGCGGCGAAGCCTGCTGGCCGGGCGACGGCGGCGAAGGCCGCGGGCCGGGCGACGCCGGCGAAGGCACTCGGCCCGGCGAAGCCGGCCGGTCAGGCGGTGACCACGACGTCCGCTGGCCGCGCGACCACGGCGAAGATCGCGGAGCCGGCGCGAACGGCGAAGCCGGCCGGTCAGGCGATGTCCAAGACTTCGGCTGGCCGGTCGACCACGGCGAAGGTCGCCGGCCGAGCCAGTACGGCGAAGGCCGCTGGCCAGGCGTCCACCGCGAAGGCCGCTGGCCGGGTGAGCACGGCGAAGGCCGGCGGCGCGGGTACCAGGGCGTCGAGCGGTGGCCGTGGCGTGGCCAGCCGACCGGCCGGCGAGCGCCCGGCCGGGAAGGGACCGGTCGACGCGAGCGGGCTGAGGTCCGGCGCCGCCACGGCGGTCGACGTGCCGCTCCAGGCCGCCGGTCCGGCCGGCTCGGCGGTGCGCGGTGCGGTGCCTGGCGCCGCCACGGGCGGCGCCGGTGCGCGCCGGGCGGCGGTGGCCCGATGACGGCCACCCCGCGGATCGCCGTCACGCTGATCCACGGCGTGGAGACGGCCGACGCCGGCTACGGCGACCGGGCCGTCGAGCTGCTGCGACGGGCGTTCGCGAAGCATTCCGGCGCCGACCCGGACGACGCGCTCATCGTGCGCCCGACCTTCTGGGCGCCGGTGCTCCAGTCCGCCGAGGACGAGCTGTTCCAGCGCTGCTTCGGCCCGGGCCAGGCACGCTATGTGCGCTGGCTGAAGCGCCAGACCAGCCGGGTCGACCATGGCTCCCGGCTGGCGATGCTCGCGCTGTCGTCGTCCGCGCTGCTGCCGCGGGTCCCGTTCGCCGGCCCGCTGCCGTGGCCGACGCTGCGCTGGGTGACCACCGAGTTCGCCGGCGACGCGATCGCCTACCAGATCGCCGGGGAGCGGGACCACACCGTCTACGACGCGATCCACACCCGGGTCGCGGTGGCGTTGCGGGAACTGGCCGTCGCGGCCGGCCCGGACGCGCCGCTGTGCGTCCTCGGGCACAGCCTCGGCTCGGTGATCGCGAGCAACTACTTCTATGACCTGCAGGTCGAGCACGGTCAGTACCCGCGCGGCGGGCCGCTCGCCCGCGGTGGCGTCCCGACCGGTCCCGGCCGGGTGCCGCCGCAGCTGCGCGGCGCGGCCGACGAACAGCCGACACCGCGCCGGCTGATCCCGGCGGCGACGAGGCTGGCGATCGGCCCGACGCCGTCCCGGCTGGAGCGCGGCGAGACCCTCACCGACCTGATCACCCTGGGCAGTCCGCTGGGGCTCTACTCGCTGCGTTCGCGCGGCTTCCACCGGCCGCTGCTCGTGCCGGCGCCGGCCGCCGGCCTCGACGGCGACCCCGAGGGCCTGGCGACGAGCCCACGGCGGCGGGAGGCGCCCGGCCGGACGGGGGCCGGCGGCTGGGTGAACGTCTACTCGCCGTATGACCTCGTCAGCCAGCCGTTGCGGCCGCTGTCCGAGGAGTACCGGCTCGCGGTCCGCGAGGACGTCCGGATGACGGTGGGGCCCTGGTGGGCGGCTCGCGGCCCGCTGTCGCACGTCTGGTACTGGAACGACCCCAGGATCGCGGACCTGGCCGGCCGCGCGTTGGCCCGCACCTGGCGCGCGCACGCCGGCATCCCCGACGGCGCGCCGGCCCAGCGCGTCGCCCGGCGCCCCGTCGCCCGCCCCGCCGACGCGGTCGGGACAGCGGCCAGCCGCCTGGGCACCCGGGCCGTGACCCCGTCCTCGACGGCGGCCGGCTCCCTGAGACCCGGGACGCCGAGGTCCGAGGCCTCGAAGGCGGCGACTCGAAAGCCGGTGACCGTGAAGGGAACGACCCCGAAGGCGGTGACCCCGAAGGCGGTGACCCCGAAGGCGGCGACGGCGCGAGCGGCGACCGGGAGAGCGGCGACGCTGAGGGCCGAGCCCGCGAAGACGCGAGCCGTGAAGCCTGAGGCCGTGAAGCCGACGCCGGTGAAGGCCCCGACCGCCAAGTCGGCGACAGCCAGGTCCGCGACCGGCAAGGCCGTGACGTCCAAGGCCGTGACGTCCAAGGCCGTGACGTCCAAGGCCGGGACAGCCAAGGCCGGGACAGTCAGGCCCGGGACGTCCAAGGCCGCCGCCGTGAAGCCGTCCGCCGTGACGCCCGGGGCGGTGAAGGCGCCCGGGACGGCGAGAACCGGGACCCTGAAGGCCGCCGTGGCGAAGCCTGGGCCGGCGAAGGCCGCGACGGCGAGGCGAGGGCCCACGAAGGCCGCGACGATCACGGCGCCGAAGGCAGCGGCCACTGGCTCCGGCCGGGCCGCCACTGGCTCGGGCCGGGCCGCGGCCGGCACACCGCGCCGAACCGCCACCCGCGCGGGCGGCGAGAACCAGCCGGCGACTCCACGCGGCGCCACCGGCGACGTTCGCTGACCAGGTGCCCGGGCTCCGCGATCGGGGCCCGGGCACGTCGGACGTCCCGTCAGGCTGACGGGCCCACGCCGGCCGGGGGACTACTCCTGGCCGGCGGTCTTGTCGGTGACGCCGGCGCCGTCGAACGTGGCGACCTCGGCGAGGACGCGGGCCGCGGCCTGGATGACCGGCACGGCCAGCACCCCGCCGGACCCCTCGCCCAGCCGCATGCCCAGGTCGAGCAGGGGCACCAGGTCGAGCGCCGCCAGGGCCGCCGACGCGCCGGGCTCGACCGACCGGTGGCCGGCGAACATCGCCGCGCGGGCGGCGGGCGCGAGCCGCGCGGCCACCAGCGCGGACGAGCAGGCGATCACCCCGTCGAGCACGACCGGCACCTGGGCGGCCGCGGCCGCGAGCAGGTACCCGACCGTCGCCGCGTGCTCCACGCCGCCGACCGCCGCCAGCACCCCGAGCGGGTCGTCCGCCGTGACACCGTCCGCCGTGGCACGCCCGACCGCGCGGCTCACGACGTCGACCTTGTGCGCGAGCGTCGCGTCGTCGATGCCGGTGCCGCGCCCGGTCACGGCGGCCGGGTCGGCCCCGAGCAGCGCGGCGACGAGCGCGGCAGACGGCGTGGTGTTGGCGATGCCCATGTCGCCGGTCACCAGGAGGTCGTGCCCCTCGGCCAGCAGGCCCTCGGCGACCGCGGCCCCGGCGGCGATCGCCGCCAGCGCCTCGGCGCGGCTCATCGCCGGCTCGACCGTGATGTCACCGGTACCGGCGCGCACCGAGCGGCGGTCCAGCCCCGGTGCCGCGGCGACGACGGCCGCGGCCTCCGGCGACATGCCGACGTCGACCACCCGGACCGTCGCGCCGACCTGGCGGGCGAGCGCGTTGACGACCGCGCCACCGGCCAGGAAGTTCGCCACCATCTGCCCGGTCACCTCGCGCGGCCACGGGGACACGCCCTGGGCGTGCACCCCGTGGTCGCCGACGAACACGGCGACGGCCGGGGTGGCCGGCACGGGCGCGGGCACCACCGCGGCCAGCGCGGCGAGCCGGACCGACACGTCCTCCAGCTGGCCGAGCGAGCCGCGCGGCTTGGTCAGCCGGTCCTGGTGCTCCCGCGCGGCCTGGGCGACGGTCGGGTCGGTCACCTCGATACGGGCGATCAACGCGTCGAGCATGGCCGTGTCCGGCGATTCGGGACTCATCTGGCGCCTCCCTCGGTCCGGCCCGGACGTTACCGAAGGTCCATGGTGCACGGCGGCCGAACGTGACCGACGGACCGCGGTTCCCGAACGCCGCGGTCCCGGCCGGGACCGGCCCCGCGCCTGCACGCGGGAGCCGGCCACGGCCGGTCGCGGGCGGCTAGATGCCGCCCCAGGCGATGATCGCCCCGACCGCCAGCAGGGTGACGGTCGTGGTGATCTCGATGACGGCGCCGAAGACGTCACCGGTGATGCCGTCGAGCCGGCGGACAGTGTGCCAGGTCACCAGCCGGCCGGCGGCGAGCCCGACCAGGACGGCGAACGGCAGCCACAGGGCCCGCGCGAGGCTGGTCGAGGTCAGCGCGAGCAGCAGCCAGCCGAGTAGCAGGGTCGCGCCCACGGCGGCCGCCCGAACGGCGGCCGGGGCGGTCCCGGCGACGAGCGCGCCGAAGCCGCCGGGCCGGGCCGGTGGGACGGCCGGGCGGGCGGCGTCGAGCGCGGCCAGCCGGCCGGCCACCGCGGCGACCACCAGGACCACGAGCCCCTGGGCCCGGCTCGCCGACGCCATCACCGTCAGCACGCCGCCCAGCTGCAGCAGCAGGACGGCGATCAGCGAGGTCACCCCGAACGGCCCGATGTCCGAGCGTCGCATGATCGTCAGGGCTTCCTCGGCGGGTCGCCGGCTGCCGAGCCCGTCCGCCAGGTCGGCCAGCCCGTCGAGGTGCAACCCCCGGGTGAGCAGCGCCATGACGCCGACCCAGGCCACCGCGCCGAGGAAACCAGCGCCGGTGCCGTAGCCGCGCCAGAAGATCAGTGAGACCGCCCAGCCGACCAGGGCGAGCAGCCCGCCCAGCACCGGCAGCCAGCGCAGCGCCCACCCGGCGAGTCCCGTGTCGACGGCGTCGCGTCCGGACCGGCTGGCCGGTAGGGGGATCACGGTGAACATGCCGACGGCGAGCGGGAGCGCGCGCAGCGCCGCCGGCTCGCCTCCCGCGCCCCGGCGCCGGCTCGCCGCCGGCGTCTCGGCCCGGCGGCCGCGCAGCGCCGTCACGCCGCCGGCGGCCCGCTCGCGGACCCAGCCGACACCGTCGCCGACCCGACGGCCGAAGGCCGCCGTCGCCTGGGTCGGCGGGCGCTGCCCCGAACGGGGCTGTGTCCCGGGGGCGTCGGCGGGGTAGCCGTCGGCGCGCGGCCGGGCCCGGTGACCGCCGCTGGTCGGGACCTTCCAGCCCCGGCGGGACTGGCGCTGGTCGGGCAGGTCCTGGTCGCCGTAGGACAGCAGGCCCTCGACGCCCACGTCCTCGACGTCGCCGCGTCGCCAGCTGTCGCCACCCCCGGGTATCGGGGCGCCGGGCGCCGGGCCTCTGGGTGCGGCGCCGCCGAGGGGCTGGGTGTAGTTACCGGTGTCGTCGCCGGGGTCGAAGCCCGCATAGCGCTCGTTCGGGTAGCCAGGCTCGTCGCCGGGGCCGCCACCACCGTCCGGTGTCGTCATGGCCGGTCCTCCTCTGCCGCCGCTTTCGACGGTATCGACGTACAAGGTGGTTTTCGCGTGCCCATGCACGCTCCGCGCCAGGTGGTCCCTGATCATCCTGCCCCATCTCGGGCAGGCCACCCAAGCCCGACACTCCTGCGATGGTCGGAGAAGTCACCGGATACGTAGCGGAATACCGGCCGTGCACAGCCAGACCTCGTCCGCGACCGCGGCCAGCCGGGTGTTGAGCCGGCCGAGCTCGTCGCGGAACCGGCGGCCGGACCTGGTCGCCGGGACGACTCCAGACCCGACCTCGTTCGTCACCGCGACGACGTCGGCCGTGGTGCCCGCCCAGGCCGCGACCAGGCGGTCCTGGGCCTGGGCGAGCGCCGCGTCCGCTGTGGTCGCCACGGTGCCGCCGGCCTCGTCGGCGGCCCAGATCCCGCTGGCGTCCATCGCGGCCGTCAGCCAGGTGCCGACGCAGTCGAACAGCACCGCGCGGGGGCCGGCCGCGGCCGGGTCGGCGGCGAGGATGCCTGCGGCGTCCGCGGTCTCGACCGTGGTCCAGCTCGCCGGCCGGCGTGCCTGGTGCGTCGCGACCCGGGCCGACCATTCGGGGTCGTCGGCCGTGGGCACGGCGCCGGTCGCCAGGTAGACGACCTGGGCCCGGCCGGCGAGCATGTCCTCGGCCAGCTGGGACTTGCCGGACCGCGCACCACCGGTGATCAGGACCCGGCGGCCCGGCGCCGTCGCGCGGGCCGCTCGACGGGTGAACGGCGGAAAACGTCGAAGGCTCACCCGTCCGAGGATGCCCCCGACCGGCTGTCGACCCGGACGGCGAGGGCGGCCGAGCGGGCGCGGACGGCGATCGCGGCCGACGCGAGGGCCGCCGAGGCGGCGGCGACGGTCGCGGGCGTGGCCGCGGTGACGCTCGCGGCGGCGGCAGCAGCCCGTGACGACGCCGCGGCGGCGGGCCCGGACGCGGCGGAGAGGGCGCCCGAGGCCACCGCGGCGGCGACCCGCGCGGTGAACGCGACGGCGGCCACCGAGCCGACGACGGCGGCCGTCGCGGCCGCCGACACGGCGACTGTCGCCGTCGACACGGCCATGGCCGCCGTTCCTGCCGCCCGCCGTGCCCTGGCCGCGCTCGCCATCTGACCTCCCGGGGCCCGGGGCCGCACCCTCGTCGACGGTGCGTCGTTGCCGCCCACAACATCGTGACACGCGCGGTCGAACACCGGCAGACCTTCCTGAGCGCGAGAGCGATCACCTACCACCGCCGCCACCGCGAAGCGTGTCGCGCCGGGACACCGACCCCTGATCAGCCCGGCCATCGACGTCCACATGATGGGACAGCAGGCGTTGGGCGGGCGCTCGGCGCCCGACCGGCCGCGCCGGCGGCGAATTGCCGCCGGCGCGGCCCTATTCGATGTCGAAGAGGCCCTGACGGACGGCGTACATGACGGCTTCCATCCGCGAGTGCAGCTGCAGCTTGTCCAGGATGTTGCGGACGTGGTTCTTGACCGTGTTCTCGCTGATGAACAGCTTGCGCGCGATCTCGCGGTTGGCCCGGCCCTCGGCGACGAGCTTGAGCACCTCGAGTTCGCGGGCGGTCAGGTGCGGGGTGTGCAGCCGGGGCCGGTCGTCCGTGCCACGGGCGATGCTTGCGAACTCGGCCATGAGCTTGGACGCCATCGACGGGCTGATCAGGCTCTGGCCGTGGTGGACGGAGCGGACCGCGTCGGCGACCTCGTGCGGCGGGATCGACTTGAGCAGGTACCCGACGGCGCCGGCCTTGATCGCCTCGAAGAGGTCGTTCTCCTCGTCGCTGACCGTCAGCATGACGATCTTCACGCCGGGGACGGCCCTCTTCACGCCACCGGTGGCGGCGATCCCGTCGCGCAGCGGCATCCGGACGTCCATGAGCACGATGTCCGGCGTGGTCCCGGCGGCCAGCGACACGGCCTCCTGGCCGTTGCCGGCGCGGCCGACGACGCGGATGTCATCTTCTATCTCCAGGACGGTCTGCAGGCCTTGGAGGAAGAGCTCATGGTCGTCCACTACGAGAACCCGGATCGGACTCGTCTGACGGATCGGGTCGGCCTCGGCGGCGGCCGACGGCGGAACGACACTGGCCGTCATCACACACCCGGAAATCTACGAACGGATCGTTCGGAAGTAACTAATGGGACTACCGGCGAATAGCGGTTCGAGTACCTGTCCACTCTACGTGATGAGACGTGTACCAGTGGTTGCGTCGACGTTCGTGCCGTGTCATGCCGCGAGTCCCGGTGGCACCGCCGGGCTGAATCCCGCGTCATCAAAAGATGTCCGTCGGTAGCGTCGGCCGACGCGCGATGGTGCTGGCCAGCGAGCTGTGCCCGCTGCTGGGCGCCTCCGGGCGGAACGCTTCCGACATGACCGGATGATACCTCTGTGAACCGGAATCTTTTGCCACAACACCGACCAGACGGGACGGTTCCCTGGATTCACGCGGACCGGCGTGACGTCGGTCCCAAGCGGCGCTCGTCTGATGATCGCCGGGCCGTAACCAGGCCTCCTCTTTCCATCAGACTTCTTTACGTATTTTCTGCACTGGATGCCGAATTGCCGTGAGCCTGCCGCGGGTCCGCGCGTCACAGCGATATCCGCGCGACCATTGGCTGATCGACTCCGGCTGTCCCCGATGGCGTCCGGCCGCGATATGGCGCACCGTGCAGACATGGTTACCGCCGCGGGCGCGCGTCGCGCCACCAGCACCGCCGCCGGCGATCAGCCCGCCGGCCGGGTCGATCCCGCCGCGAGCCGCCGCCTGCGGCTGAAGCCCGGCACCGGCTGGGACGACGTCCTCGCCCGGGCCCAGACGGCGGCGCCGGAGGCGTTCCGCGACGGCCGGCTGCTCAACCTGTGGGGCGGTACCTGGCGCGCGACCGGTGTCCCGCTGTCGAGCAGCGTCTCGCCTGTCGACGGCCGCCCGATCGCCGGCCCGCCGATGATCGAGCTCGGCGAGGCCCGGGAGGCGATCGGCGCGGCGCTCGCCGACCACCGGGCCTGGCGGGACGTGCCGCTGGCCGAACGCGCCGCCCGGGTGGCCGCCACGGTCGACGCCCTCGACGCCCACCGGGACACGCTGGCGCAGCTGCTCGTCTGGGAGATCGGCAAGCCGTGGCGGCTGGCCAGGACCGACGTCGACCGGGCGATCGACGGCGTCCGCTGGTACCTCGACGAGATCGGCGGGATGGTCGCCGGACGCGCCTCGCTGCCCGGGCCGGTCAGCAACATCGCCAGCTGGAACTACCCGATGAGCGTGCTCATGCACGCCATGCTCGTGCAGGTGCTCGCCGGCAACGCGGCGATCGCGAAGACGCCGACGGACGGCGGCGCGGCCTGCCTGACCTTGGCGTGCGCGCTCGCGCACCGGGCCGGGCTGCCGGTCTCGCTCGTGTCCGGCCCCGGCTCGCGGCTGTCCGGAGCGCTGGTCCGGGCGCCCGAGATCGGCGCACTCGCGTTCGTCGGCGGCCGCTCGGCCGGCGGCCAGGTCGCGGCCGCGCTCGTCGACACCGGCAAGCGGCACTTCCTGGAGCAGGAGGGCCTCAACGCCTGGGGCATCTGGGAGTTCTCGCAGTGGGACCTGCTCGCCGGGCACCTGCGCAAGGGCTTCGAGTACGCCAAGCAGCGCTGCACGGCCTATCCGCGCTACGTGGTGCAGCGCCAGCTGTTCGACGAGTTCCTGAGGATGTACCTGCCGGTCGTCGAGTCGATCCGGTTCGGCCACCCCCTGGCGGTAGGCGCCGACGACGAGGACCTGCCGGATCTCGACTTCGGTCCTCTGATCAACTCGGTGAAGGCCGCCGAGCTCGCCAGCCGGGTCGACGAGGCGATCGCGAAGGGGGGCGTCCCGCTCTATCGGGGCAGCCTGGCCGACGGCCGGTTCCTCTCCGGCCAGGACACCGCCGCCTACGCCACACCGACGGCCATCCTGTCCCCGCCGACCTCCTGCGCGCTGCACCACGCGGAGCCGTTCGGGCCGGTGGACACGATCGTGCTGGTCGACTCCGAGGCCGAGCTGCTGGCCGCGATGAACGCCTCGAACGGCGCGCTGGTCGCCTCACTCGCCTGCGACGACGAGGACAAGGCCCGACGGATGTCCGCCGAGCTGGCCGCTTTCAAGATCGGGATCAACAAGCCCCGGTCCCGCGGCGACCGCGCCGAGCCGTTCGGCGGCCGGGGCGCCTCCTGGAAGGGCGCCTTCGTCGGCGGCGAACACCTCGTCCACGCCGTCACCGTCGGCAGCGACCCCCACGAGCACCTCTACGGCAACTTCCCGTCCTACTCCCTGTACCCGGAGACGTAGCGGCCTGTACCCGGAGACGTAGCGGCCGAACGGCGATCACGCCGGCTGGCTGTGGCCATACACGGTGCTAGACGCCGCTGAGGGCGGCGTCGACCTCGGTCGCGGTTGGCATGGCCGGGCCGGCGCCGAAGCGGCCGACCGCGAGGCCCGCGGCGGCGTTGGCCCGTTCCAGGGCGGCGGTGGCCGGCAGCCCGGCGGCGAGCGAGGCGCCGAAGGCGCCGCAGAAGCAGTCCCCGGCGCCGGTCGTGTCGACCACCGGGCCGCGCCGGCCGGGCAGGGCCAGCACCTCGCCGCCGATCCGGGCCAGCGCGCCCTGCGCGCCGAGGGTCACCACGACGTCGCCGACCGGCTGGCCGTTGCAGGCGGTCAACTCGGCGCGCAGGCGTTCGGCGATCGCCGCGGCGTCGGCACGCGGGGCCTCGACCAGCTCGGCGAACTCGGTCTCGTTGACGATCAGGACGTCGGTCGCGGCCAACAGGCCGGGGCTCGGCGCCCGGAACGGCGCGAGGTTGAGGACCGTCCTCGCCCCGACGGCCCTGGCCGCGCGGGCGGCGGCCTCGTTCGTCTCACCGGGGATCTCGTCCTGGAGCAGCAGCACGTCGCCGGCCCGGATCGTCGCCTCGGCCACCCGGGCCGGGCTGACGGAGCCGTTCGCCCCGGCCACCACGATCACCGTGTTCTCGCCGCCGTTGGCGACCGTGATCAGGGCCGTGCCCGACGGCCCGTGCTCCATGCGGACCAGCGAGGTGTCGATCCGCTCCGCTCCCAGGAAGCCGGCGAGCACCGCGCCGAACCCGTCGGCCCCCACCGCGCCGACCAACGCCGTCGGGGCGCCGAGCCGGCGGGCGGCGACCGCCTGGTTCGCGCCCTTGCCGCCGGGAATCTGGTGCACCGAGCCGCCGGCGACCGTCTCGCCGGGCAGCGGCATCCGCTCCACCGTGACGACGACGTCCATGTTGATCGAACCGATGACGACCACCCGGCCGCCCGACCATCCGGCGGTCTGCCCGCGCTCAGCCACGCCTCATCGTGAACCCTCCCAGCCGGCGCGCAAAGGCGACGACGCCGACACCTACCGCGAACTCCGGTCCGTCGGCGCTCGCGGCAGCCGGTCGCGGCGGCGTCGGACAGCGTGATCCTCGCGTGGCGCCCCACGCCGGTCGAGCGCTTGACCGTCAGACGGCGCAGGTGAGGTCGCGCAGCGCCACGACGGTGCGCCAGTTGCGGGTCGTCCCGGTGACCGCGAGCTTCTTCTCGATGTTGGTGTTGTTGAGCTTCGTGCGCCCGTAGCCGTTCGGGCAGTGCAGGTAGACGTCCCGCCCGACGACCGTGACCTCCTCGCCCGCGCCGGCCAGCGCCGCGAGGCTGGCGGCCCGGGCCCGGCCCGGCTCCTCGGCGAGGAAGGTGACGTGCAGCTTGGTCGGATCGTCCTGCCGGTCCAGGAACGGGTTCGCGGCGGCCAGCGCTGCGAGCTCGTCGCGGGTGCGCAGCAGGACGGTGGTGCGGACCCCGATCTCCCGGTTCAGCCGCGCCTCGATGTCCGCGGCCAGCGCGGCGGGCGGTGCCTCGGTGCCGAACAGCACGTTGCCGGACCGCAGGTAGGTCGAGATACCGGCGAACCCGAGGCCGGCGAAGACGGCGTGTAGGTCCGCCATCGCGACGCTCGCGTGCCCGGCCACGTTGATCCCCCGCAACAGCGCCGCGTAGGTGGTCACCAGCCTCCTCCCATCACCCCCCGGTGAACCTTATGAGCACCGGCCCCGCGGTCCAGCTGATTCCGCCGATCTCGCCAAGGCTTCACCGGCTCGACACATGGCCCCTGGCCCGCGGCCGGGACCCTGGCACCGGCGACGCCGGGCCGGTCCCGCCGATCCGTCCACCGGCTCGACGGCCGGCGCCGCCGGGCCGCGCGGAACGGGTGGTGTCCGTGTCGTTACACGTCCGCGGCGCGACAGCGCAGCTCAGCGGCCTGATCCGGACGTCAGCATGGTCCTCACGCGCCCTGTCGCGCGCGTCCACCTGTGTCAGCGGGGCCAGGTGCGGCTGAAGGGATGAGAGCCATGCGTGAGCCGTTCCGGACGAGCTTCCTGTCCACGTCCGTGGCGGCGGGGCCGGACGAGGTGTGGTGGGTGCTCGTCGGTGACGATGAGCCGGGCGTCGAGGGACCGGGCGCCATGCTGCCCGACCGGCGGCTGGTGTCCGACTGGCAGGCCGGCTCGCCGGTCCGGCTGACCGCCGGCGGCACCGACGTCTTCGGCACCGTGCTGCGGGCCACGGCGCCCCACCGGCTGACCTACACCCTCGGCGCGCCGCTGCCCGACGGCGTGGACGCGACCGTCATCGTCACCTGGGAGGTCCTGCCGGCCGGCGACGGCAGTGTGATCATGCTCTCCATCGACGACCTGTGCCCCGACGGCAACGACGACCTGCGGGACGCCTGGGCCCACGTGCTGGCCGAGGTCGGCTCGCGGCTGGAGGTCCTCGCCCCGCCGGTCCCGGACCCCCGCCGCGGTCCCGACCGGGCCTGACCCACCGGACGGGCAGGACCGGGCCCGCGGGGCAGGCCTGTCCGCGGGCGCCCGGCCTAGCATGGTCGGCGTGCGGGAGGACCCCGGCGGGCCCGCCGAGCTGGGAGCGCGGTTCGGGCCGTACTTCGCGCTGGACCGGCTTCCGGGTGGCGGGCCTCCACCCGCGGGCTGGGCGGTGGTCGCCGACCTGGCCGACCCCGCGACCGGGGCCTTCGACAGGCGGGTCCGCGCGGTCCGCTCGGCGCTCGCCGCCGCCCGCTCGGGCCCGGCCGAGACCGTCGACGAGCGCGTGGCCGTGTCCGTCGCCCAGCTCGGTCTGTGCGCCCGGCTGGTCGCGCCGGCGCTCGCGCTGACGGTGGTCGGCCGCCCGCTCGCGCTCGACCCGCGCAGGCTCTACTGGCGCGACGTCCTCGGCGGACCGTTCCCCCTCGCCTTCACCGACGCGCCGTCGCCTCCCGCCGGCGACGCCCCGGAGCCCGGGGGAGCGGAGCGGTTCGCGGCCGGGACGCTGCTGCCGGTCGTCGCGCCCATCGTCGAGGCCGTCGGGCGGGGCTACCCGGTGTCCGAGAAGGTGCTGTGGGGCAACGTCGCCTCGGCCGTGGCCGGCGCCGCGAAGATGATCGGGCTCGCCGAGCCGGCGTTCGCCGCGGCGGCCTGGCGCGTCGTCGACGAGCTGTGCGGCGGGAATGGCGGCCCGTTGCTCGACACCGGGGGGCGGGTCGGCCCGGCCCGGTTCCGCCGGCGCAGCTGCTGCCTGATCTACCGGCTGGCCCAGGGCGGCGCCCGTGCCGTCTGCGAGGACTGCGTGCTGGGCGCCGGCCCGTCGTCGCCCGGCCGCGCTCCGAGGTGACCGCACCCCCGGCTGACGGCCATGGGCGGCGGGCTGGGCGGGCGGGTCGGACGGCGGGCTGGTGTCAAGGTCACCGGGAGCGGCGGGCTACAGTGACACCCCCAGGGACCACATTCCGGTCGGTGCCGACGGAAGGGTACGAGCAGCATGGACGCGGTCAGGCGTGGATATTTGGGCCTGATGCTGTTCATCATCGCGCTGGTGCTGATGCCGTTGCTGGTCATCGACTACCACCGCCAGACCGAGACGGACAACGGCGGGGCGAAGTCTCCCGCCCTGGCCGGCGCCTCGCTGCCGGCCCCGGCCGGCGGCGGCACGGGCGCGTCGACCGCGCCGGTCGAGTTCCGCCCGGTGATCGTCACGTTCCAGGGCGTCGAGGACGGCCAGACACTACGCGGGGACGTCGCGATCACGCTGATCACCACCGGTGACGTCGGGCCGATCAACTACACCCTGGCCGGCGCCCCCGGCCAGTGGCTGGCCGAGAGCTCGCCCTACCTCTTCTCCCCGCATCCGGGCGGCTGGCGCACCACGCAGGTCTCGAACGGCGACTACACGTTGACCGCGACACCCCTCAACGCCCAGATCAGTCCTCGCTCCGTGCACTTCCTGGTCCAGAATCCCTGACCGGCCCGGACTGGCCCGTCAGGGTGGCCGTCAGGTGGGGGCCGCGTGACGCTGACGCGGGGAAACCCTAGTGTCAGACAGATGGACCGCCTGGTGTGGATCGACTGTGAGATGACGGGCCTCGACCCGGCCTCGGACGTGCTGCTGGAGGTCGCCTGCCTGGTGACCGACGGGGAGCTCAACGTCGTCGGCGACGGGGTCGACCTGGTCATCTCCGCGCCGGACCCGGTCCTTGAGACGATGGTGCCGGTGGTCAGGGACATGCACGCGACCTCGGGGCTGACCGAGGCGGTCCGCGCCTCGACACTCACCGTCGCCGAGGCCGAGCAGCAGGTGCTCGCCTACGTGCGCACCCTCGTCCCGGAGAACCGGCGGGCGCCGCTGTGCGGGAACTCGATCGCCACCGACCGCACGTTCCTCGCCCGCTACATGCCTGAGCTGGACAGCTACCTGCACTATCGGATGATCGACGTGTCGTCGGTCAAGGAGCTGGCTCGCCGCTGGTACCCGCGTGCCTACTACGCCGCCCCCGCCAAGCGTGGCGGCCACCGTGCCCTCGCCGACATCCGCGAGAGCATCGAGGAGCTGCGCTACTACCGCCGCACTGTCTTCGTCGGCGCGCCCGGTCCCACGACCGACGAGGCGCGCGCGGCGGCCACCGAGATTCGGGCCGAGTCCGACGCCGAGCTGGCGGCGGCACCATCGGACAACGGCAGCGCCCCCGACGCGGCGCCCGCGACCGCGGGCCCGACGGCGGACTGATCTTCCTGGGAGCGGCGGCGGTGGCCGGCCTCGCGAGGGCTTCCTCGCGGCCGGCCTGTTGCCCGCTGAACTGGGGTGGGTGACGGGACTTGAACCCGCGGCCACCGGGACCACAACCCGGTGCTCTACCAGCTGAGCTACACCCACCATGCCTCGCCGGAGTACCGGTGAAGGCGGCCCGATGCGGGGCGGCGCAAGACCGTCCTGACTGGGCTTCGCCATAGTACCGGGCGGAACGGCCGGAGCGACAACAGGGTTTCGAGCCGGCCCGGCCCCGTTCCGGGGCGTGGCCGGGCGCTCGGGCTGACTGGCCCGAACGTGCCGCGGGCGAACCCGTGCGGGCTTCGTCCGGCGCGACCAGAACGGCCGCGGGCCAGGTCAGCGAGGCCGGCGACGGTCCGGCGGCCGGGACGCGAGGTGCGCGCCGCCGCGGTTGTCACGGGGGCGTTGGCGCCCACGTAGCCGGCTGACGCCCAGGATGCGTTCCTGGATGATCCGCTCTTGCCGTGAGCATCGGCGATCCACGTCCCCGAAGGTAGCGTTCCGTCGAGCATCCGGTGTCCATCGTCACACGGTGTTTACCAAAGTCCCGGCGTGTCATGAGCGACGCGGACCGGGTCATCACTCGCATTGGCCATACGCGGCGTAGTCCCGTGGTGCTCTGGCGCTACTCGGAGTGAGGGAACCGTGCCCCGCGGGCCGGGGTCGTCGTGCCGGGCCCGGTGCCCGTCCGACCCCGGCCGTGACATCGGCCGGACCGGGCCGTCTCGCTGGAAAACGCCCCCCGGGGGACGCGGAAGCTTGGGGGGCCGACCTTCGTTACAGTGGTCGATAGTTGCGCGTGCAATCAAGGAGGAAGTCCCATGCCCGCCGTCACCGCCGACACCGTCTCGTTGCCTCGGCTTGCCGGGCCGGGGCTCGGAGACATCCCGCGCCCCGTCCGGAAGATCGTTACTGCTCCTCTCGGCTACGAGGGCGAGGGCTTCCCGGTCCGGCGGGCCTTCGCCGGGGTGAGCAAGGCCGACCTCGACCCGTTCGTCCACATGGACCAGATGGGCGAGGTCGAGTACGCGCCCGGCGAGCCCAAGGGCACGCCGTGGCACCCGCATCGGGGCTTCGAGACGGTCACCTACATGATCGACGGCACCTTCCAGCATCAGGACTCGCACGGCGGCGGCGGGATCATCACCGACGGCGCGACCCAGTGGATGACCGCCGGCGCCGGCATCCTGCACATCGAGACGCCGCCGGCCGCGCTCGTCGAGAGCGGCGGCCTCTTCCACGGCATCCAGCTGTGGGTCAACCTGCCGGCCAAGGACAAGTTCACCCCGCCGCGCTACCAGAACCTGGAGGGCGGCCAGGCGGGCCTGGTGAGCACCGCGGACGGCGGCGCGCTGCTGCGGATCATCGCCGGCGAGATCGGTGGCCACCGCGGCCCTGGCTCGACCCACACCCCGATCACGCTCGCGCACGTGACCGTCAGCCCCGGCGCCCGGGTCGACATCCCGTGGAACACCGAGTTCAACGCGCTGGCCTACGTGCTCGCCGGTGCCGGGACCATCGGCCCGAAGGACGCGCCCATCGAGACCGGTCAGCTGGCCGTGCTCGGCGCCGGGGACCGGCTGGTCTTCGCGGCGAGCGCCCACCAGGACGCGCACACCCCGAACCTGGAGGTCCTGCTGCTGGGCGGCCAGCCGATCCGCGAGCCGGTCGCGCAGTACGGCCCGTTCGTCATGAACACCCGCCAGGAGCTGGAGCAGGCCGTCGAGGATTTCCAGAAGGGCAAGCTCGGGGTGATCCCGGCCAACGCCCTCATGCCGCACCGCGTCTGACCGGCTGACGCCGGCCGGCGGTGCCCCGACCGGCGTGGAGAGGCGCGCAGGGGCCAGCTGGAGCGGGTGATCCGTCGCTCCGGCTGGCCGATCGGCCGGTGCAAGTTCCAGAAATAGGTCACTATGGCTGGACTGTGTGGGCGCGACGGGCAGGCCGGGCGCCGACATCTGCGACGCGGCGGCGGGGTGCTCCGCGCCGGCGGCTGGGGGCACCGTGGGGGAGCAGGACGCACACGCGCAGTGGTCGGCCGGGTCCGCCCGGCGCTGGCCCGAGCAGACGCTGCTCGGCCGGCTGCCGGCGGACTCGCAGGCGGGCATGCTCGCCCTCGGCGGGTTCCGGGAGTTCACCTCCGGAATACCGATCATGCGGGAGGGTGACCCGACGACGTTCGTCGCGGTGCTGCTGCGCGGCTGGACGAAGGTGACGGCGCTGACCGAGGACGGGGGCGTTGCGCTGCTCGCCGTCCGGCACGGGGGTGACGTCGTCGGCGAGTTCGCGGGCATCGACTCCCAGCCGCGCTCCGCGACCGTCACCGCCGTCGGCAAGGTGCTGGCCAAGGTGATCAGGGCGGAGGAGTTCGCCGCCTATCTGGCCACCGACCCGAGCGCGGCGGCGGCGATCAGCCACAGCATCGTCGCGAAGACCCGGTTCAGCATCCGCCGGCGGGTCGAGTTCGCCGGCTGTTCGGTGGCCGTCCGGGTGGCCCGGGTGCTCGTCGAGCTGGACCGCGCCTACGGCGTCGACGACGGCGGCGGGCTACGGGCGCTGGGCATGCCGCTGACCCAGGGGGAGCTCGCCGCCCTCGTCGGCGCCAAGGACCCGACGGTGCACAAGGCGCTGCGCGCGCTGCGCCAGGACGGGGTCATCGAGTGGGGCTACCGGCGCATCAAGATCCGGGACCTGCCGGCCCTGCGGATCGCGGCCGGCCTGCCCCCCGGGTAATCTTCGACGCCGAACACGCTGGATCTCGGTGGGCGACCTGCGCCCGGGGTTCCCGCCGCACGGCCCGCCCCCGCCTGGCTGGCGCGCCCGGTGGAACGGCGTCGGCCCAGGTCTGGCGGAGCGGTGGTGGCAGAGGTGCGGCGAGAGGTGGTGCTGCGAGAGGTCCGCGCGATCCGGTACGCCACGCCGCTGCGAGAGGGCGGCAGCCTGCCCGGGATCATGGAGGCCGACGACCTCGGGACCTGGGTGGTGAAGTTCCGCGGCGCGGGGCAGGGCGTGCGCGCGCTGGTCGCCGAGGTGGTCGTCGGCGAGCTGGGCCGCGCGCTCGGGCTCCCGGTGCCCGAGCTCGTCGTCATCGACGTCGACCCGGTGCTCGGCCGGGTCGAGCCCGACCAGGAGATCCAGGACCTGCTGCGGGCCAGCGCCGGCCCGAACCTGGGGATCGACTACCTGCCCGGCTCGATCACCTACGACCCGCTCGCGTTCACCGTCGACCCGGGGCTGGCCGCGCGGGTGATCTGGCTGGACGCGTTGACGCTGAACGTCGACAGGTCGTGGCGCAACCCGAACCTGCTCGTCTGGGGCGGCCGGCTGTGGCTCATCGACCATGGCGCCGCGCTGTACCCCCACCACGGCTGGGTGGCCAGGTCGGCCGGGCCGGACCCCGCGCCCGGGCCGCCCCCGGAACCCGACCTGCGGGTCCTGCCTCGCTGGGAGGAGCACGTGCTGCTGCCGGCGCTCGGCGACGACCCGGCCGGCGCGCTGCGGGCCGCCGACGCCGCGCTCGCGCCGCTGGTCGGCCCGGACCTGCTGGCCCCGGTGGTGGCCGCGGTCCAGGCGAGCTGGCTCGACGTCGAGCCGGGGCGGTACGTCGACTGGCTCACCGCCCGGGTCGCGGGGGACCGGCCCTGGCTGGAGGCCATGACGGCGGTGCACCCGGGGACGGTCGCCGCGGCCCGGCGGGAGGCCGCGGCCGCGGACGAGCGCCGGGCCCCACCGGCGTGGCTGCGCCCGGCGCTCACCCGGGCCCGGGAGGACCGCCGTGGCTGAGCTGTTCGAGTACGCGCTGGTGCGGGTCGTGCCGCGGGTCGAGCGCGGCGAGTGCATGAACGTCGGCGTGCTGCTGTGGTGCCAGGGCGCCGGCTACCTGGAGCTGCGCTGCCTCCTGGACGGCGACCGGCTCGCCGCGCTGGACCCGTTCCTCGACCTCGGCGCCGTGCGCACCCACCTGGACGCGCTGCACAAGGTGTGCGTCGGCGGTCCGGCGGCGGGCGCGGCCGGCGTGATGTCGCCGGGGGAGCGGTTCCGCTGGCTCACGGCGCCGCGCAGCACCGTGGTGCAGACGTCGCCCGTGCACACCGGCGTCACCGCCGACCCGGCGGCCGAGCTGGACCATCTCGTCGACGTCCTCGTCGACCGGCAGCGGCCACCCGGTGGCACGGCCGGTTGAAGCGGCGCCCAGGCTGACCTATTATCGAACAGGCGTTCGAGATCGGACGCGTTGGCGGCTGCCCGGCCGTCCGGACCTTCGGGGGCTCGAAGGACGATGACATGGACCAGGAGGAGCGGGATTCCCTGGCCGCGCTGCGCCGCGCGCTGGCCGCGATCGAGCCCACGGCACTCCCGCCCGAGGCGGCCGCCGAGCTGATCGGCCAGCTGGTCGGGGTCGTGGCGGCCGCGCAGGCGGCGCTGGTGCGGGCGGTCGGCGCCGCGGCCGGCTCGCGCGCCCGGGCGGGAGCCGCCGGGCCGCGGTCCGACGGCGACGCCGCGCAACCGGCCGGCTGGCTTGCCCAGCGGACCCGGCTGACGTGGGCCGCCGCGGCCGCGCTGCTCGTCGCGGCGCGGGCGCTGGCCGCCCTGCCGGTGCTGGCCGACGCCTTCCGGCGCGGGGACGTGGGGCTTGACCACGTGCTGGCCCTGACGATCCCGACGGCGTCGGCCCCCAGGCTGGTCGCGCTGGCCGGGCCGGCCGAGGCGGAGCTCACGGCGCTCGCCCGCCGGGCCGACCCGGGCGAGGTCCGCGCCGCCGTCGACCGGTGGCTGCGCGACGTCGACCCTCGCGGGGTGGCGGGTGACGCCGAGGCCGCCCGGCGGGCCCGGTCGCTGTCACTGCTGACGGTCCCGGCTGGTGCCGCCGGCTGCCCGGACGGCCGGGTGACGATCTGCGGGACGGTTCCCGTCGACGATGCCCGCACGCTGCTGGACGCGTTGCGCCTGGCCGCGCGGGTCGCCGCTGGGCCGGGTGATGCCAGGAACCCGGCCCAGCGGCGCGCCGACGCCTTGCTGGTGATGGCGCGGTGCTACCGCGCCGTCACCGACCTCACCACAGCTGCGCGTAGCGGGTAGCCGCCGCGGTGTTCTGGTAGAGGCAGTGATCGCCGACCGGCCGGAAGAGGTTCGAGCCGACGTTCTCCATCTCGCAGTTGTTGAAGTACGACTCGTAGTACATGCCGTGACCGGCGCGCGCCACCATCCAGTCGCGCATGAACTGGATGTAGCTGGCGTTGTCGCCGCCGCCGTCGTCGCCCGACCCGGAGGCCACGCCCCATTCGGGGACGCCGAACAGCTTGCCGTGGGCCCGGGCGAAGTTGTACAGCCAGGTGATGCCGCCCATGGCCTCGGCCTGGTCGTTGAACTGGTCGAGCGTGAACGACGGCGGGAAGTGGTCGTAGGCGTCGATCGACACGATGTCGACCCACTGGTCGCCGGGGTAGAGGTCGGTCGGGACGTGGCTCGGCGGGTTCTGCGAGTAGTGGGCGTTGATCGTCCAGTCGAACAGCGGGCTGGTGGTCGCGGTCGAGCGGATCGCGTTGACGACCTGGCGGAAGCAGTTGATGTAGTTGGAGGCGTTCGTGCCGGCCCACGGGTACCAGTCGCCGTTGGCCTCCCAGGCCAGCCGGACGATCGAGTTCTGCCTCCCGGTCGCGTTGAGCGTCCGGCCGAACTGCTGCCAGTAGCTGTTGTAGGCGCCGGTCGCGCAGGTGGCCAGGTTGGAGGTGTGGTCCTCCGGGAACGGCGGCACGGTCAGGACGAGCTTGCCCGGCCAGCCGTTGAAGTTCGTCTCGGCGAAGGACGGCTGGACGATCGAGGACCAGCTGTCCCGCGCGACGTAGACCTGCGCGATGTCGCACAGGTTGCCGCGGAACGAGCAGAACCCGTCGACGTCCTGCGGGGTGATCAGCGGGTCGCCGTTCGCGCCGGACAGCCAGGGCTGGCCGGACCGGTTGCCCCCGCCCGTGCCGCCGCCGCCCGTGCCGCCCCCGCCCGTGCCGCCGCCGCCTCCCGTGTCCGCGCTGGTGTAGGTCTCGGCGCGGTCGAACGACACCGCGAAGGCCGCGGAGGCGGAGTTGCGCTGGCCGATGTTCGTCACGACCGCGACGTGGTCACCGAATGACAGCTGGCCCGAGTCGTAGATCAGCGCGTTGCTGGAGGTGGGCGCGTAGGTGTCGACGGTGGCGGTCGCCCGGCCGTCCACGCTCACGGTCACCAGCCCGCCGGCCTGCTCCTTCACGCCGTAGATCAGGATGCGGTTCCCGGTCCAGCGGATCGTGGTGGTGGCGCCGGCGGTCAGCGAGTAGCGGAAGGACCTGTTCGGCGTGGACGGCACGCAGCCGCCGCACAGCGTCCAGTTCCCGTTGTAGACAACCTGGTTGCTGTCCGCGCCGATCGCGGTGTCCTCGATCGTGGTCTTGGTTCCGGTCGGCGGCGGGTTGGTCCCGCCGCTGCCCGAGCCCGGGTCGGTGAAGATCTCCGCGCGGTCGAACGAGACGGCGAACGCGGCCGAGGCGGCGTTGCGCTGCCCGAGGTTGGTCAGGACCGCCGTGTGGACGCCGTTCGGGAGCGTTCCCGAGTCGTAGAGCAGCGCGTTGCTGGAGTTGGGGGCGTAGGTGTCGACGTTGGTGGTCGCCCCGTTGTCGACCTGCACGCTGGCGAGGCCGCCGGCCCGCTCCTTGACGCCGTAGATCCTGACCTGGGTGCCGGTGAACTGGACGGTGGCGGTGTCACCGGCGGCCAGCGAGTACTCGAACGAACGGTTCGGGCTTGACGGCACGCAGCCGCCGCAGACGGTCCAGTTCCCGCCGTAGCTGACCCGCCCGACGCCGGCCCCGACGTTGGTGTCCTCGATGACGGCCGACTGGGTGGCGGCGAGCGGGGTGATCCCGCCGGTCTGGATCATCGTGTGCTGGAGGTCGGCGTCGGCGAGTGGCTCGGTGGCCGGCGCGGTGGTCGTCAGGATCGGGACCTGGCTGATCCCGGTCATCGTCGGCGGCGGCGCCGCGCTGCGCAGGACTCCGGGCAGGGTGCTCGGGTCCACATCCGAACCGGGGATCCCGGGTGAGGCGGCGTAGACGGCGTTCGGGGTCACGACCGCGCCGAGCACCAGCGCGACGGTCAGGACGGCCAGGCTGGTGAGGCGTGGCCGCAGTCGCGACCCCGGCCGCGGCCGGCGTCGCGCCGCGCGGGCGGCGGGGCCTGGGGCGGCCGCGTCGGCGGCAGGGGCGCCCAGCCAGGCCAGGATCGGGTCGCGGGCCCGGCGGCGGTGTCTCCCCGCAGGCACCGGCGGTCCCCCCCGTCTGGCCACCTGGCCGCCGGCCGAGACCGGCGCAGAGGTGGGTTCGGTCGGCTCGCCGGCGGCTCCCAGGGGCACAGATCATCCCTTCGTCCCGGGCCGGATGACTCTGGTTGGCCATCCGTAGGCCCGTCTTACTCCTGAACGCCGCGACCGTATACGCAGAGTAGCGATTGATTGCGCTAGGTAGTCAACGTTCGGCGGTTCGGGCGCGACACACCGCGCTTCGCCGTTACCCGGTCGGAGTGGCGCGTTCGGCCTCCATCGGTGCGCTCAGCGGCATGCCGGCCCCGGAGGCCCGTTCTCCGGGGTGCTGCGCCGCGTGCGACTGGTTCGCGTCGCCCTGCGTCGACTCCTGACCCGAGCCCGTCGGTGGCGCGGGCGTCGCGGATGTCACACCACGGCCGAGCACCCGATCGGTTGCCCCATCCGCCCGCCGGGCGGGAGCGTGGGCCGGGACCACGCCGTCAGGCCGGGCCGGCGCCCCTGGCTCTCGGCGGCGGGCCATGCTCAGACGGCAGCCAGTGGGAGGAAACCGGATGAAGATCGACGCGAGCCTGTCCGACGACATCGGCGCCACGCGGACGGCGGCCGCGAAGATCGAGAGCGACGGCTACGCCGGGGGCTGGACGTCCGAGACGAAGCACGACCCGTTCCTGCAGTGCCTGCAGGCCGCGATGGCCACCGAGTCGATCACCATCGGCACCGCCATCGCGATCGGGTTCGCGCGCTCCCCGATGACACTCGCCTCGACGAGCTACGACCTGGCCCGCTACGCCGAAGGCCGGTTCGTCCTGGGCCTGGGCTCCCAGATCAAGCCGCACATCGAGCGGCGCTTCTCGATGCCCTGGTCAGCCCCCGCGGCCCGGATGCGGGAGCTCATCCTGGCCACCAGGGCGATCTGGGCCACCTGGCACGAGGGCGTCAAGCTCGACTTCCGCGGTGACTTCTACTCCCACACCCTGATGACGCCGTTCTTCACCCCCGAGCCGCACGAGTATGGACCGCCGCCGGTCTTCCTCGCCGCCGTGGGCGAGAAGATGACCGAGGTCGCGGGCGAGGTCGCGGACGGCTTCTTCGTCCATCCGTTCACCACCATGCGGTACCTGGAGCAGGTGACCGTCCCCGCTCTGCTGCGCGGCCGGGCGAAGGCCGGCAAGGACGGCCTGGACGGCTTCGTCATCAACGGCCCCTCGTTCGTCACCATCGGGCGCACCGAGGAGGAACTGGCCGCCGCCATCCAGGGCACCAAGGCCCGGATCGCCTTCTACGGCTCGACGCCCGCCTACCGCCAGGTTCTCGAGCTGCACGGCTGGGGCGAGGCCCAGGACGAGCTCAACACGCTGTCCAAGCAGGGCCGCTGGGACGACATGGCGGACGTGATCACCGACGAGATGCTGCACGAGTTCTCCGTCGTCGGCACTCCCGCCGAGGTCGGGCCGAAGCTCGTCGCGAAGGTCGGCAAGGTCTACGAGCGCCTGACGTTCTACAGCGGCTACGACGCCGAGCCTGCGCTGTGGTCGGAGCTTCTCGCCGCGGTCACCGCCGCGGTCTGACTCGTTCAGACGAACCTCCGAGTCAGAGGAGCAGGTGTGGAGACACCGGTGCGGATGACGCCGGACCCTGAACGCAGGGAGTTGGCGCGGTACCCGTGGGTGCATGAGATCCGCGCCCGGTTCGCCGACGTGGACAACCTGGGCCACATCAACAACGTCGCGGTCGTCTCGTACTACGAGGACGCCCGGGCGACGTTCAACAACGAACTGCTCGGCCTGTTCAGCCTCCACGGCTCGGCGAAGGCCGGACCGTTCCATTTCCTGGTCGCCCAGTCCAAGGTCGACTACCTCGCCGAGGCGCACTACCCGGGCACCTTCCAGGTCGGTGTCGCCATCGGCCCGATCGGTCGGTCGTCGGTGATCTACTACGCCGGGCTGTTCCGCGACGGCCGGTGCCTCGGGCTGGCCGACGCGGTCCTGGTCCACCGGGTCGAGGGCTCGACGACCCCGGTCCCACCGGACCGCCGGGCGCTGCTGGAAAAAATGGCCTTCCGCGGCGGGAATTGACGAGAGGCAAGTCGGCGTTTCGTGTTGGACGTCAGGACTGTCAGTATTCGGACCTTTCGGGAGTGTCGGACCGCATCATGAGTGTCTACGACTACACGGTCGCCACCGCCGACGGTGGAACCCGTTCGCTTGGCGACTACGCCGGCAAGGCCCTGCTCATCGTCAACGTCGCCAGCAAGTGCGGCCTCACGCCGCAGTACGAGGGCCTCCAGTCCCTGTACCAGGACCTGCAGGGCAAGGGCCTGGAGATCCTCGGCTTCCCCTGCAACCAGTTCCTGGAGCAGGAGCCGGGCACCGACGCGGAGATCCAGGACTTCTGCCGGACCACGTACGACGTCACCTTCCCGGTGTTCAGCAAGGTCGACGTGAACGGCTCCGACGCCGCGCCGCTGTACGGCTATCTGCGGGCCGAGGCCCCCGGCGACTTCGGGCCGCAGTTCGGCGGCTTCTACGACTTCATCTCGACGACCTTTCCGGATCGGATCGGTACGGACCAGATCAAGTGGAACTTCACCAAGTTCCTCGTCGGCACCGACGGTGAGGTCATCCGGCGCTACGAGCCGTCGGTGACCCCGGACGAGATCCGCCCGGACCTCGAAGCCCTTCTCGGCTAGCTCCGCTCTTCCTCGCCGCGGCCGCCCTCGGTCCGCCGGGCCCGAACCGGGCCGGGCGGCCAGGTGGCCGCGGCCACCCCAGCGGCACCGCCGTTGCAGAGCTGGGTCATCCCAGCTGCATCGCCGTGGCAGGGCCGGTCAGCGTGCTCGTCAGTGTGCCGCGGCCAGATGGATCGGGGGGGCGGCCGGGTCGGGCGTGGCACTGACCTGACCTGTGGAGGCCAGGACGGCGACCTGGCCGTCCCGGCCGACGACGGTCGGTGCCAGTTCCCGGTCGACCCACTGCTCCTTCCCGGACGCGGTGGGGGTCGTGTAGAGGGCCAGCCCGACCGTGCGGGTACCGACCTTGCTGGCGGCGGGCGCCTTCCTGTGGTGCAGCCACCGTGGCGTGCCCCGCAGACCGGTCGAGGCCGTCAGGCCGCGCAGCGTCGTTCCGTGCGCGGTGATGACCAGCTGGGCGTGGACCGGCCGGGTCGGGTCGATCGGGTAGGAGACGTCGCCGGCGTCGGTGGTGAGTACCAGCCGGGCGGCCTTCGCCGGGTCGCGCGACGGGTCGATGGTCACGTCCAGCGTCACCTCGGCACCGACCTGGTTGGCCAGGCGTTCGAGCCGCGCGCCGGCTGGCGAGTCCGGGGTCCGGTTGTACGCGGCCGGGATGCGCAACAGATACGCCGGCCGGCCGGCGTATCTGGCGAGCACCGCCTCGTCGGGACCGCCGCCGCGCGTCACCGCCCACAACATGCGCCCGTCGAGGCCCGGTGGGTTGGCGGCCAGCGAGGTCGGGTGCATCAGATAGATCGGGTCGACCGACAGGAAGATCACCGCGCGGCCCGGTAGCGCGTCGACGATCCGGTCGAGGTCGCGGTCATGCCGGGTCAGCGTCGCGTTGGCCGGGACCGCGGTCGCCAGGACCAGGCAGGTCAGTCCCGCGATGACGGTGACCGCCGCGCCGCCGAGCCTGGGCCGCCAGGCCGCGAGGTCCACCAGCCCCCGAGCGCCCAGCTGGACCAGGACGGCCAGCACCGGCAGCACGTAGAACGGTCCCAGAAAACGGATGCCGCCCCACAGGAAGGCCGCGTTCCAGGCGCCCCAGAAGGCGACGTATCCGGCCAGGAAGACCAGCGCGCCGATGCCGAGCATGACCCCGGCACCGCCGATCCGGCGCCGGGCGAGCGCACCGATCGCGCAGCCCAGCAGCACCACGCCGCCGCAGGCCCACCCGCCCAGCAGGAACAGGTGCAGGCCGACCGACGACAGGCCGTCGAGCAGGGTGAAGTGGTGTGCCCGGTCCGTCGGGTAGAGCCGGCGTACCCCGAAGCCCATCTTGTCTTCGGACTCGAGGTAGGTGAACGGCAGCTGGAAGGGCGATCCGGTCGCGGCCGCGTCGAAGGCGAGCAACAGCGCCGCCGGCACCGCGAGGCCGATGCCCGCCCGGCCGGCCAGCCACCATCGCCCGCCGCGGGCGGTCACGACGGCCCACACCGCCAGCGGGGCCAGCAGGGTCAGCACGTCGAAGGGCCGTACCGCGGCCGCGATGCCGGCCGCCAGCCCCGCGCCGACCAGCGCCCAGCCGCGCCGGTCCCGCCAGCCGCGCCGCGTCGCCGGTGCCCGGGCCGCGGCCACGCCACGCAGCAGGCCGAGAACGGCCAGCTCGATCATCACCAGGACCGGCAGGTACGCGAGCAGCATGCCGTCGAGCAGCACGACCAACGGTGACGTGGTGAACAGCGTGGCGGCCACCGCCGCCACCCGTCGATCGTCGAACAGCGCCAGCCCGAGCCGGTAGGTGACCACGACGGCCAGCGCGGCCATCACGGCGAGCCCGGTGCCGAAGCCACCGGTCGCCAGCAGGCTGAGCGCGAAAAGCGCTGGTACGAAGGGGGTGTACTTGAGGACGTAGTGGCCGTGCACGCCCTTGGCTAGCCAGGGCGCGAACGACCCGGCCGGCGTTCCGGCCCGCGGGAACAGGTGCCCGGAGGCCAACGTCTGCGCCTGCAGGCGGTACAGGGCCTCGTCGTTGTTGATCGACAGGTGCGGGAACAGCAGGTACTTGACCAGCAGCGCGATCCCGGCCGCGACCACGGCCAAAGCCGCGACGTACCAGCCGGTCGGGCTCACGGCTCGCACCCGGCCGCCGATGATGGCCACGAGTCGCCGTCGGCCGGCAGGACTCGGAGGAGTGTCCGGGGTCTGCTCGACGGCGGCGCCGCGGGGACCGTCGACGGCGTCGTCGATGGCGGGCTCGGCTGCCTCGCCGTCTCGTTCGGCGGGCAGAGTCACGATCTGCCCCGGGACGGCGGCCGCCGCGGCCTGCCCTTCCCGGTCATCCCGCACGCTCTCCACCAGCGTGAGCGTATCCGCCCAGGCGGACAGCCCCTGCGCCGGGCGAGGCTGGGCCGACGGTGGTTTCTCGCCATCGGAGCGCTGGCGGGCGCCAACTCCGAGGCCTGGCGGCCGGCGCGCCGACCCACGGATGGGTCGGGCGCCGGCCGTCAGGAGCGTGCCCGTCATGGCTGGTCGTCCTCGCCGACGGCCGCCCAGCCAGCGGCGACCTCCCCGGCCGCCTCGTCGAGGTCGGGGACCGACGGGAGCCCGTCGTCGACCTCCGCCGCAATGTCCCCGTCGGCCCAGGACACGTCCGCGAGCTCGGCCGAGCTGTCCTGGGTGACGGCGTCCGGCGGGCCACCGGGCGCCGGGGTGGCGTCCGCCCGGCCGGTCTGGACCGTCATGGTCCCGTCGCCACGGACGGCGCGGTTGATCCGGGCCGGATGCCAGGTGAGCTCCAGGCCGACCGCCTCCGCGTAGATCTCGTAACGACGGCGTCGCTCGCCCTGGAGGGTCTGGAACTCGTTCTGCTGGAGCCGGCCGGACACCAGCGCGCGGTCGCCCTTGCCGAGGCTGGCGGCGACGTGCTCGGCGAGCCGGCGCCAGCAGATGATGTCGATGAACAGCGGGGCGCTGTCGATCCAACGGTCCTGCGCGCGGTCGTACCGGCGGGCCGTCGAGGCGATCCGGAACGAGCACACGTAGGCGCCCGTCGGGGTGATCCTCAGGTTGGGGTTGTCGATGAGGTTGCCGACCAGGGTGATGTTCGCGTCGAGCATGCCGACCTCCCGGGACACGGGGTTCGCTGGGGACTGGTGCGCGAGGGGTGGTCGCGCCGGGGGAGCGTGGGCCCCCGGCGCGCCGCCAGAGTGGCTGTTCGCGGAAGGCGAGGGAAGAGGGCCGGTGCCGGCTGTGGACGACGCCGATCTGTCCACAGCTCGGCCGGGTCGGCGAGCACGATCCGGTCGAGCTGGGAACACTGACCCCGGAGCCGCGGTTGCCAGCGATCGGTGGTCGGCGTAGCCCCCGCGGCGTGGGCCTGCGCGACGCCGCGCCCGCACGGGCCGGGGCGGGGACCCGGCGGAGTGCGAGCCCTGTCTGACCAGTGAGGGGACGAACATGTCGAGTGCGACGAGCACGTCACAGCCGTCGGCCATCGCCAGCGGGACCTTCCGGCTCGGCGGCGACCTGACCGTGAACCGGCTTGGCTACGGCGCGATGCAGATCACGGGGCCGGGGGTGTGGGGGCCGCCCGCGGACCCGGACGGCGCGGTCCAGGTGCTGCGGCGGTCTGTCGAGCTTGGCGTCAACTTCATCGACACGGCGGACTCCTACGGTCCGTACGTCAGCGAGGAACTGATCGCCAAGGCGCTGCACCCGTACCCGGAAGACCTGGTGATCGCGACGAAGGCCGGCCTCCTCCGGACCGGGCCGTCGGTCTGGGTTCCGCTCGCCCGCGGCGCGTACCTCCGCCAGGAGGTCGAGATGTCGCTGCGGCGGCTGAAGGTGGAGCGGATCGACCTGTTCCAGCTCCACCGGATCGATCCGCGCACCCCGGTCGAGGAGTCGCTGGGCGAGCTGAAGAAGCTGCAGGAAGAGGGCAAGATCCGCCACATCGGCCTGTCCGAGGTCACCGTCGACCAGCTGGAGCAGGCCCGGTCGATCGTCGACGTCGTCAGCGTGCAGAACCGGTACAACCTCGCGGACCGTGCCTCCGAGGACGTGCTGGAGTACGCGGAGCGCGAGGGCCTGGGCTTCATCCCGTGGTTCCCGGTCGGCACCGGCTCTCTCGCCCGCCCAGGCGGCCCGCTCGACGCGGCGTCCTCCTCACACGGCGCGACGCCGGCGCAGCTCGCGCTTGCCTGGCTGCTGCGCCGCTCGCCGGTGATGCTTCCGATCCCGGGCACCAAGTCGGTCTCCCACCTCGAGGAGAACGTCGCCGCCGCGGAGATCACGCTCACCGACGAGGAGTTCGAGACCCTCGAGGCCGCCGGCCGCTGACCTAGCCAGGCCAGCCTCGGCGGCTGGTGACTCGGCTGTGGTCCGCCTGTCCGGGACCGGGCGCTCCGAGCGCGCCCGGTCCCGGGACAGACGACGGCACCGCTAGAGTGATCGAACTCAGGTCAAGCGGGGTCGCGCGTCGGGACCTTTAGCCTGTGGCGCCGGGGCCTCTGTCCGGGCATCATGGGCGCGGCCCGCAGGAGGACGCCGGAAGCACCTGTTCTGAGCGCTCTCCGACTCCCGCCAGCCACCGTGGATCGCCCCGGGCGATCCGACATTCCGGACTGGCGCGGACGCGGGCCGTCTCGTCCCACGGTGTGGCGAACACGAGGCCGCACAATGGAACATGAGCGCCCGTAGCTCAGCGGATAGAGCGAGTGCCTTCTAAGCACTGGGTCGCAGGTTCGATCCCTGCCGGGCGCGCCAATCCAGGCAAGGTGCGAACCTGCGTACCGTCGCCATGCCTGTGCGTACGGTTGCGAAGATCGTTCTGATGTGTATGGGTCGCGGTCGGAGGTGGCCCTGTTGTGTTGGCGGGGCGCCGTGATCCGGCTAGCCGCTCGGGCATGATCGGCCGGTGCATCGTCGGCGTGTCCGTCCCGTGGTTCCGGCCTCCGAGTTCGCGGGGTTCCGGTTCCCTGCGGAAGTGATCGTGCTGGCAGTCGGGTGGTACCTGCGCTTCGGCCTGTCCTACCGAGACGTGGAGGAGCTGCTGGCCGAGCGCGGCATCGTGGTCGATCACGTCAGTGTCTACAGGTGGGTGGCACGGTTCACGCCGTTGCTGATCGACGTGGCCCGGCCGTGCCGCCACAGCCCGGCCGGTCGAGGTGACCACCGACCGGGCCGCGGCCTACCCACGGGTCCTCGACGAGCAGCTGCCCGCTGCCCATCACGTGGACGCCCGGTACGCGAACAACTGATCGAAGCCGATCACGGCCGGCTGAAGGCACGGCTGCGGCCACGGATTGACCGACCGTAGGGTCTACGCGCTGTCGAGGGCCCCGGAATTCACCCTGCGGCCCGCGAACTTCCTGCTCGGCCAGCCCAGGGCGAAAAGGTTGCGGAGATCGCGCTCCCAGGTGCTGACGGTCGTCGTCGCGACGAAATCGCCGTAGCGCGCCGATCTCCGCGGCTCGGTCCGCGTCCGCGCACGGGTGTGGCGGACGTCAGCCGCCGCTTCCGAGGGCTCGGCCCGAGACCCGACTCGCCGCGTACGAGCTCCGCCGATCTTCGATCACTCTGTGTAATCCTCGCCGGGCGTCCCGGACCTGGCTGGGACGTGGGACCGCGCTGTGCCGGTCCATCAACGTCTGCCGCCGGCCCGCCAGAGTCTCGGGTCTCGGCGGGTGGCCACGCCGAGGAGCGAGCATGTCGAGACGTCCAGCGGGGCGCCGCGAGCGGCTGCTCGCATCAGCCGGATCCGCGGGCCCAATGGCCTGGCTCGTCGCGGCCGTGGTCGCGCTGACCGTGTTGACTGCGACGGCGGCGCCGGCGATGGCCGTCGCGAGGCCCGCTGCCGGCGATCCGTCCGCTTCCGGCAGACTCCCACTCGCCGCGGCGACGCTGACTCCCGCGATCACGGTCGCCACCTCCGCGGCCCCGGGCTCGTTCTCCGGCGCCGGGCAGACGCTCGACTTCTCCTACCTGGTGACGAACAGCGGCGACACCCCGCTCACGAACGTCGTCGTCCACGACGCGCTCGCGGGCGTGTCGCCGGTGACCTGCACGGCCGCGGAACTGGTCCCGGGGGCGACCACCACCTGCGCCGCCACCTACGTGACGACCCAGGCGGACGTCGACCGCGGACGGGTCGTGAACACCGCGGTCGCGAACGGCACGCCGCCGTCCGGCCCTCCGGTGACCTCCGACCCGGCGCACAGCCTCACGTCCACCGCGCTGCCCGGCTCGCTCAGCATCACTGGCTCGGCGGATCAGCCCTCTTTCAGCGCCAGCGGCACTCCACTGAGCTTCACCTTCGTCGTGACCAACACCGGCGCCGCGCCGCTGAGCGAGGTCTCCATCCTGGAGACGAGCCGGCCCGGCCCCGCGGCCACCTGCCCGGCGCAGGTACTCGCGCCCGGTCAGTCGATGACCTGCGCCCTGCAGACAACCTCGACTCCCGCGGACTTCGACCGAGGAGCGATCTACGTCAGCGCCGTCGCCAGCGGCCGGCTCCCGGGCGGCCAGTGGGTGACCTCGGCACCGGCGACGGCCTCCGTGGCCGCCGTTCAGAAGCCGAGCCTTCAGCTGACCCCGCTTTTTGCCGGTAGCTTCAGCGCGGCTGGCCAGCGGGTCGAAATCACCTACAGCGCGTTCAACAGCGGAAACGTCACCCTGACCGGGGTGCGACTCGTGTCGTCCCGATCAACTTCTGGACCGGTGAGCTGCGCGCAGACACTGCCGGCGGGCCAACGCACCTCCTGCAGTCTCTCGGCCGTATCGACCCAGGCCGACGTCAACGCCGGTTTCCTCGCGAACGTCGCCTACTTCGTCGGGTTCGACCCCGCGGGCGTGCTGGTCGCGTCGCCGCCGTCGGCCACCGCCACGCCGAGCACCGGTGGCCCGCCCGTCCCGCCCGCCACTGGCGCGCTCTCCCTGGCCAAGTCCGTCGCGCCAGCCACGTTCACCGGCACGGGCCAGACGCTGAGCTACTCGTACCTGGTGACGAACACCGGCGTGGTCGGGCTGTCCAACATCGGCATCCTGGACGGCCTGCCTGGGCTGAGCCCGGTCACCTGCCCGGCGACGACGCTGGCCGCCGGAGCGGCGATGACCTGCACCGCCTCCTACGTCACCGGCGACGCCGCCGCGAACGCCGGCCAGGTCAACAACGTCGCGTTCGCCTACGGATCGGTGCCCGGCGCTCCGCCGGTGGTCTCCGCCGCGGCGGCCACGACGACGCCGGGCCCACCCGCGCGACAGCCCAGTCCAGGCATCGCCCTGGTGGCGCAGGTGCAGCCGACCACCTTCTCCGCCGTGAACCAGTCGCTGAGCTACTCGTACCTGGTGACGAACACCGGCGATGTCCCGCTGGATGTGAGGCTCACCGAGGCGCTGCACACGACTCCGGTGTCATGCCCGAGCGGTCCACCACTGCCGCCTGGTGTGTCGATGATCTGCACCGCCCAGCACACCACGGACGCTCAGGACCTCGCCCGGGGCTCGGTGTACAGCCTCGCGGTGGCGACCGGCCAGGGCGCCTCCGGGCCACCGGTGACCTCGACGCCCTTCCGGACGACCGCGACGCTGGTGCCAGCGACGATCTCGCTGACGAAGTCCACGGCCCAGAGGTCCTTCACCGGGCCGGGCGAGCAGATCGACTACACCTACCGTGCGACGAACACCAGCAGCCAGCCGCTGACCAACGTGTTCGTGTACGACGCGCTGGCGGGTGTGTCGCCGCTGCGCTGCGACGCGACGGCCCTCGCCGCGAACCAGTCGATGGGCTGCACCGCCAGCTACGTGACGACACAGGCCGACGTCGACAAGGGCACCCTCAGCAACAGCGCGTGGGCGGCGGGCACGCCACCGTCCGGTCTGTCGGCCGTCTCCGAGCCGGCGATCACGACGTTGTCGGTGTCGGTCCTGTCGCTGGTGAAGACCGTCAACGCGACGTCCTTCACCGCGGCGGGTGAGCGGCTGACCTACCTCTACATCATCACCAACGGCGGCCCGGTCACACTCAGCAAGCTCGTGGTCAACGACCCGATGCCCGGCCTGTCGGCCGTCGACTGCCCGGTGACGACTCTCGCCGTCGCCGTGACGACGATCTGCACGGCGAACTACGTGACCACGCAGGCGGACGTCGACGCGGGGAAGGTCGAGAACGTGGCGACCGCGAGCGCGACGCCAAATTCGGGCTCCACGGTGACCTCGAAGCCCTCGATCACCTCGATCCCCCTGCACTCCGGCACCGGACCCGCTGGGCCGCCCGGTCCGGCTGGTCCTGCCGGACCCGCTGGGCCCGCAGGACCGGTAGGACCTGCTGGACCCGCAGGACCCAGTGGGCCCGCCGGACCTGCCGGACCCGAGGGGCCCGCCGGACCTGCCGGACCCGTTGGACCTACCGGGCCGGCTGGGCCTCCCGGACCACCAGGTCCGGCCAAGGACTGGAAGATCGACATCGGGAAGATCCGTATTCCGTCCTTCTTCACGTAGCCGCGCCCGAACTCGATTTCGGGCCGTTGACCAGTGGTTTCGCAGGGCGCTGTTGCATTGCTGGCAGGCCCTGTCGGGACCGACCACCCGGCGAGTCAGTGCGACCGGCTCGCTCGCCAGAGGGTGAACGGGAGCAGGACGGCCACCGCGAGTGGGAGCAGCCACCAGGCCGGGATGGCGGTGTGGATCGCACCGGTGGCGGCGACTCCGAGCGCGACCCCGAGGGCGACGCGCCAGTCGTCACCGACGATGAAGTCGTACCAGAAGGCAAAGAACGCGCGGATCTTCGCGGTCATCGGTCAGCTCGCTTTCGTGGCGGGCGCGGCGGCGCTCAGGGCCGGCGAAGCCGGGTGTCGGCGCAGGACGGCGACGAGGCCGAGCGCGAACAGGCCGATGGCCGGCACGAGGATCAGGAGGGCCGCGTCGGAGCCGGGCCAGCGGCCGCCGGCGCCCTCGGCGGCCCAGAAGGTGCCGAAGCCGGTCAGCATCACGCCGACGACGAACTTCATGGTGTTCTCGGGCACCCGGGCCAGTGGCGCTCGCACCGCGAGCCCAGCCCCCGCGACGACGACAACGGCGGCGACGGCCGCGATCGCGGCCGTCGGGATGTCGTGCTGGTTGGAGCCGAAGGTGACCGCGATGAACGCGACCTCCAGGCCCTCCAACAGGACACCTTTGAACGACAGGGTGAAGGCGTACCAGTCGCGGACCACGCCACGGCTCGTCGCCGCGGCCAGCCGGGCCTCGGCCAGTTGCTCTTCGTAGAGCGCGTTCTCGTCGTGCAGCGCCTTGTGCCCGCTCGCGCGCAGGATCGCCTTGCGCAGCCACTGCAGGCCGAAGATCAGCAGCAGGGTGCCGACGACGACGCGCAGCGCCCCCAGCGGCACGGCGGTGAGAGCGGGTCCGAGCGCGGCGACGACCACGGCGAGAACGATCAGGGCGCAGAACAGGCCCTGAACCGTCGAACGCCGGTCGCGGGCGGTACCGGCGGCCAGCACGATCGTCGTCGCCTCGACGGCCTCCACCGCGCAGGCGAGAAACACGGCAATGAACAGCGATGCGGTGGTCATGTGACCTCCTAGCTGCCCCGGTGGGGACAGGCTCACTCGGACCACGATGCCTGGACTGGGACGCCGTCGCCCTTCGACGCATCGTGTGCGGGCGTCCTTCGGCGGGCGCCCGATCAATTCGTCGCAAGTCTAACGGCTGTTAGATCTGGCAGCGAACGATTGAAGGTAGGCGAGGTGGTCGGTTGGTCCGAAGATCAGGACGACCGGGTCGACGTCCGCCGCTCGCCAGGACGGATCACGCTGGGATGCGCAGCGGGCTCGAACTCGCGCCGGGCGGCGGCGAGCGCAGATCCGGCACGCTGACCAGGCCGGCCGGTTCAGGCCTGACCGGGAACACGAAGCAACCGTCCGGGTCGAGCGACACCGTGACGGCGGTCCCGCGGGCATGCGGGTGCTGGTCGAAGACGGACGTGAGCGTGCCGGCGGGAGTGACGATCACATGGTCGTAGCCGCGGCCGCGGTAGGCGAGGTCGAGGACCGTGCCGGGTAGCCCGTCGCCAGCGGTGTCCCCGTCGCCGGGCCTCGCCGGGAGCAGGTGGGTGGCGGCCGGACGGACCAGGAGACTGACGGCTTCGTCGGGCCTGGCGTCGCCGGCCAGGCGGCCCGTGACGGTGCGTCCCGCGACGCGAACGGTCGCGATCTCGTCGCGGGCGGTGGCGAGGCTGCCGGGCAGCTCGCCGGCGAGGCCGGTGAAGCGGGCGACGAACGGCGTCGCCGGTCGCCGGTAGACCGTCTCGGGGGTGGCCAGCTGGACGAGCCGGCCGCGGTCGAGAACCGCGATCTCGTCGGCCAGCGCGAACGCCTCGGACTGGTCATGGGTGATGTAGACAGCGGTCGCGCCGCACTCACGGGTCAGCGTGGCGATCTCGACCCGCAGCCGTTCGCGCAGGTCGGCGTCCAGGTTGGAGAGCGGCTCGTCGAACAGGAGCAGGCCCGGCTCGGCGACGACGGCGCGGGCGAGCGCGACCCGCTGCTGCTCACCACCCGAGAGCTCATGCGGGTAGCGGTCGGCGTGCGCGCCGAGGCCCACTCGCTCCAGCGCGGCGTGGGTCCGGCGGCGGGCCTCGGCTGTCGGCAGCCTGCGGCGGCGCAGCGCGTAGCCGACGTTGCCTGCGGCGGTCAGATGCGGCCACAGCGCGTAGTCCTGGAAGACCATCGCCAGGTCCCGCCGCTCGGGCGGAAGGTGGCTGCGGCCGTCGGCGACCAGGGCGTCGCCCAGGCGGATGGTGCCGTCGGTGAGCTTCTCGACACCGGCGAGCAGCCGGGCGAGCGTCGACTTGCCGGAGCCGGACGGGCCGAGCAGGACGAGGAACCGGCCGGCGGCGATGTCCAGCCCGACGTCGCGCAGCGCGGTGACCTGGCCGTAGCGTTTGACCGCTCCAGCGACCCGCAGCCGATGGCCGCGGCTCGAAGGAGCGTCGGATGCGGCGGTAGCCGTCACGAGGTTTCCTTCCGCTCGGATGGGGTGGCGGTCGCGGTCGAGGGCCACGCTCATCGGGTGGTTCCGACGCGGCGCCAGCCGGCGGGGGACAGCAGCCGGTACAGGCCCCAGGCCACCGCGACGACGGCCAGCGCGAGACCGATCGCGATGACCTCCATCGCCGTGCCACCGCCGAAGTCGTAGTTGGCCAGCGCCTTCTCGATGCCGACCGCGACCGGAGGATGGTTCGGCGGGTAGAGCAGCTGCGAGACAGGCAACTCCAGCAGCGTCGCGGCGAACGTCAGCAGCCACGCGGTGACCAACGGCCGGGCCAGCAGCGGCAGGACCACCCGCAGCCACGAGCCCAGCGCGCCCGAGCCGTGGACCCGGCTGGCGGACCGCAGGGAGTCCTGCACCTGGCCGACCGCGCCGACCAGCACGCGGGACACCGGCGGCAGCGCCGTGGCGACGTAGGCGAGGACCAGCAGCGTCGTCGTCTGGTACAGGTGGATGCCCGCGTGGGCCACCCACGGCAGGTTGTAGGTGAAGATGTAGCCGGCGGCGAACACGATCCCGGGCAGCGCTACGGCGGTGAGCAGCACCATGTCCAGGACGCGCGCACCGACCTTGCTCCCTCGCTGGGTAAGCAGCCGGGCGGTGACCAGGCCGAGCGCGGTCGCCGCGGTCGCCGTGATCGCGGCGAGCCTGGCCGAGAAGGCCAGGGACGCGCGCATGTCGGCGTCCCGCAACACGCGGTCGTAGTTGGCGAGAGTGAAGCCGTGGCCACCGACCAGCGAGCCGAGCCCGTTGATCAGTGAGGCCGACACGGCGCCGAAGGCTGGTACGCCCAGCCCGACGATGACGACGGCGGCGAGGAAGGCCACGGCGCCCGCCTTCGCCGGCGGCGACAGCACGTGCCGGCGCGCCGGTCGGCTGCGGCCGCCGAGCACCTGGTAGCTGCGGCCGCGCAGGGCCAGCGACTGGGCGGCCAGCGCGATCCCCGCGAGGCCCAGCAGCACCCAGCCGACGGCCGCCGCGACGGCGAACCGCACCGGGAACGCGTCGACGGCGTTGTAGAGGGTGTACGTCGCGACTGGGAAGTGGGCGTCGTTGGCGAGCGTCGCCGCGACGCCGAAGTCGCTGACCGACTCGGCGAACACGATCGCCAGCGCGGACCAGACCGCCGGGGCGAGCAGCGCGACGACGACCCGCAACGCGGCGCCCCGGCCCCCGCCGTGCACCCGGACCGCCGCCTCGAACTCCTCGCCCAGCCCGCGCAGCGCCGCCGAGATCGCCAGGTACGCGAACGGCACGCCCTTGACGGTCAGCACGACGATCACCCCGACCGGCCCGTACAGCAGCCGTCGCGCCGTCGCGTCGGGAACGCCGAACAGGTCGAGCACACCCGCCGGCTCCAGCAGCCGTTCCCAGCCGAGCGCGATCAGGTAGCTCGGGGCGAGCAGCAGCACGAACATCGCCCCCGGCCACAGCCGACGGCCCGGCACGTCGGTACGCCCCGTCAGCCAGGCGACCGCGAATCCGGCCCCGGTCGCGACCACCGCGCTGGTCACGCCGACGAGCAGGGAGTCGAGCGTTCCGCGCAGCAGGACGCCGGTGAACGCGGCGCGGAAACCGGCCAGGGTGAACCACGCCTGCCCCTGGCCGAACAGCCGCGGCAGGAAGGCGTTCAACAGGAACAGGACGATCGGCAGGACGAGGATCGCGACGATGAGCAGCCAGAACGCGACCAGCGGCGTCCCGCCCAGCCGGGAGGCCGCGAGCCGCGCTCTGGTCGGGTCGAAGCCAGGGACGCCACGTAGGCGCGAGAGGCGCGACGATGCCCGGGCCGTGTCGGCCCGGGCATCGTCCTTTACGGCAGAGGTCACCGGGTTACTTGATGTTGCCGTCGAACCAGGAGTTGACCTGGCCCTCCAGCGGGCCCCAGAAGTACGGGTCGATCTTCTGGTAGTCGGTCGGGAAGGCCGACAGACCCGACAGGGCGGTCACGCCCGGGACGACCGGCCAGAACAGCGAGTCGCCGGTCGCGTCGGCGCCCTGCATGACCTTCTGGCCGGCCGGCGACAGCACGAAGTCGATGAACTGCTTGGCCTCGGCCTGCTCGGCGGGCGGCGCGGCCTTGTCGATGCCGATGACGCTGGGCAGCAGCGTCGACTTGGGCAGGTAGACGACCTTCGGGTCGAAGGTGGCGCTCTTCTGGGCCTTGAGGGTCTCGCCGGTGGCGGCGGAGCTCTGGATCAGGCCGTACTGGATCTGGCCGGTCTCCAGGGCGTGCAGCGTGTCGCCGTTGGTCGGGTTCACGTGCAGGCCGTTCTTCTTCAGCTGGGTGAAGAAGTCCTCGCCCTTGGCGACGCCGTCGGCCTGGCCGCCGAGCTGGTTCATCAGGCCGGCGATGAACGGGTAGGTCGGCCCGGACTGGGACGGGTCGTTCATGCCGACGAGGCCCTTGTACGCCGGGGTCAGCAGGTCCTGGTAGGAGGTCGGGACATTGGTGACCTTGGCGGCGTTGTAGATGAGGGCGGCCATCACCGTGGTGCCGGTGGGCACGTAGGCGTGGTCGGACGGCACGATCTGCTGGCCCACGTCGGTCAGGGGCGCGGACGGCGTGTAGGGCAGCAGCTGGCCCTGCTTGTCCAGTGCGGCGAACGCGGTGTCACCGTCGACCCAGAGCAGGCCCCACTGCGGGTTGTTGCGCTCCGCCGAGATCTTCGTCAGCAGCGGGCCGGTGGAGTCGTCGACGAGCTTGACGTCGATGCCGGTCGCCTTGGTGAACGCCTTGACCACGTCCGAGTCGTAGCCCTGCGCCGAGTACACCGTCAGCGGGACCTTCGCCGCGCCGGACGCGCCAGCGGTCGCCGCCGCGGACGGCGTCGAGCCGCCGGTCGTCGAACCGCCGCAGGCAGCGGTCAGCGCGACCGCGACGGCGGCGCTCACCCCGCCAACAGCCAAGCCCCACCTGTGACGTCGAGCAGCCATCGTTCTCTCCCAGTACGAGTCGTCTCACTCAAGATGTAACGGCTGTTACGAAAACATCGAGCATGGACGTGTACCGCAATGAGAACGGGCATGGCGGCCCGGTGAACGCTGGCTGATCATCTACTACAGCGACGATAGTTGACCGGCACTCGTGACCTCCGGCGGACCACCCTCCGGTGGACCGGCGGAGGCCTGCCCCGGTGTGCGCGTCATAGGCTGGCGGCCGGGTGTCGGACTCCGTACATATTCGCCCGCCTCGTCTGTTGCCGGCTCGCTGGAGGTCAATCTTGCCACCCACTCGGCCACATGACGGGGCCGCGCCCGCCGAACAGGACCGTCCGGACGCCGCGGGCGGTGCGGCCGACGGGACCCGGTGGCTGCTGCTCGTGTACCGGGTGCCCTCGGAGCCAACCCGGCTGCGCGCCGGGGTATGGCGCAAGCTCAAGGGACTGGGCGCGATCTATCTTCAGAACTCGGTCGCCGCGCTGCCCGTGATCACCCCGGGCGGCGAGCGTGCGCTGCGCACACTGCGCAAGGAGATCACCGACATGGGGGGCACCGCCCACCTGCTCGGCTGCGACGTGATGGCCGGCGAGGCCGACGTGCTCGCCGCCTTCGAGGCGGCGCGTAACGACGAGTACGACGAGATCGTCGACAAATGCGCGGACTTCCAGGCTCAGCTGCGCAAGGAGTACGCCGCCAGCCACTTCACCTATGCCGAGCTCGAGGAGAACGACGAGGACCTCACCAAGCTGCGCAACTGGTACGCCAAGGTCCGCGCCCGCGACGTCTTCGGCGCCTCCCGCGCGAGATCCACCCTGGAGGCCCTCGACGCCTGCGAGCGGGCGCTGGAGGAATACGCCGCCCGGGTCTACGCCGAGGAAGGCGAGAGCCGCTGACGGCTGGGCCAGGCGTCCCGGCCCGCCTCGCGCGAGGTCGGGCCGGGACGCGGCGGCCGGTCAGCTCTTCAGACTGGCGGCCAGGCCGGCCGTGTAGGACCCCGCCGGGTTGCGCACGATGACGTTGAACCGGTTGGCCGCGTTGATCAGGGCGACCAGGGAGATGAGCGCGGCGAGCTGGTTGTCGTCGTAGTGCTTGCGGACGTGGGCCCAGGTCTCGTCGGAGACGCCGTGGTGGGTGTCGGCGAGCCGGGTTCCCTCCTCGGCGAACGCCAGCGCGGCCCGTTCGGCGTCGGTGAACACGGTGGCCTCGCGCCAGGCGGCGACCAGGTTGAGCCGGACGGGGGTCTCACCGGCGGCCGCGGCCTCCTTGGTGTGCATGTCGACGCAGAAGCCACAGCCGTTGATCTGGCTGGCGCGCAGGGACACCAGCTCTCGGGTGGCCTTCGGCAGCTCCGACTGGTCGATCACCAGGCTCGCACCGGCGAACCGCTTGCCGAACTTGGCGGAGATCTCGTTGTCGAACAGGTTGAACCGGGCTTCCATGATGTCGTCCTCACCTCGGTCGTCGCGGGTTTGCCGCAGCGGACGAGCACCAGATGCCGCCGACCCCGGTCCTTGTGACGGCCCGGCCCGCGTGACCTGCGTCACCATGGCGGCCCTGCCGTCGACGCGCCCAGTCGGGGCGGGCAAGCGCGCGGCCCGATTGACGACGTGCCGCGGTGTCACAAACCGGCTGGCCCGGGCGTCTGGTGGGTGACACCGTCGAGCGCGAACAGGAGTCACCCATGGCCGGCACGTCGAGGACCGCGCCTGGAGATCGCGAGGAGCGAATGGACCAGGACGGCCGCCCGGACCCCGCCACCGAGGCGTTCCTCGCCCATCGCAACCTGCTGTTCACCGTCGCCTACGAGATGCTCGGCTCGGCCGCGGACGCGGAGGACGTCCTGCAGGAGAGCTGGCTGCGGTGGGTGGGCGTCGATCTCGACGCGGTGCGGGATTCGCGTGCCTACCTGGTGCAGATCACCACCCGCCAGGCCCTGAGCCGGTTGCGTACGCTCGGCCGGCGCAAGGAGTCCTACGTCGGGCCGTGGCTGCCCGAGCCGCTGCTGACCGCGCCCGACGTGGCCGAGGACGTCGCGCTGGCGGACAGCGTCTCGATCGCGATGTTGCTGGTGCTGGAGACGCTCGGGCCGACCGAGCGGGCGGTGTTCGTGCTGCGCGAGGTGTTCGCCTTCGGGTACGACGAGATCGCGCAGGCCGTCGACAAGAGCCCGGCCGCGGTCCGGCAGATCGCGCACCGGGCCCGGGCGCACGTCGCCGCGCGCCGCCCGCGTGAGGTCGTCTCGGCGGCCGAGACCCGAGGGGCGCTCGACGCGTTCCAGCGAGCCGTCGAGACCGGCGATCTGCAGAGCCTGCTGGACATTCTGGCCCCGGACGTCGTCCTGCTCGGCGACGGCGGGGGCGTCAGGCAGGCCGTGCCGCGCCCGGTTGTCGGGTCCGACAAGGTGGCCCGCCTGCTGACCGGCGGGCTTCGCAAGACCGTCGCTGCCGCGTCCTTCCAGCCGGTCCAGGTCAACGGCTACCCGGCGCTGGTGCTCCGGCTGGGGGGCGAGATCGACACCGTCGTGGCCGTACGGATCGACGGTGGCCTCATCACCGGGCTCTACGCGGTGCGCAATCCCGAGAAGCTGTCGCGCGTCGAGCGGGAGACCGCCCTGCGCCGGTGAGCCCGCCGTCCACGCACCCGGCCTGACGGAGCCCGAGGCCCGTCAGGGCCGGCGGCGATGTTCGGGGCGCAGCGACGGGTCTCCGGTCATGTGGAAGACGCCGGCGATGTCGGTGCCCGGGCGGACCACCTGGTCGATGGCGTCGAGGGTGGCGTCGTCGAGGACCACGTCGACGGCGGCCAGCACGTCGTCGAGCTGCTCGATGGTCTTGGGGCCGATGATCGTCGAGGTGATCGCCGGGTGGCGGTCGACGAACGCGAGCGCCAGGTGGGTGAGCGAGAGGCCGGCCGTCGCCGCGATCTTCGACAGCTCCTCGACCGCGTCGTACCTGTCCTCGGAGGCCGGGTCGGCGGAGATCGTGCGGCCCCGGGCGAACACGCTGCCGGCGGCGTACCGGGAGCTGGCCGGCTCGGCCTGGCCGCGGCGGTACTTGCCGGTGAGCCAGCCACCGGACAGCGGGCTCCACGGGATCACGCCGATGCCGTGGCGCAGGCAGGCCGGGAGCGCGGACTGCTCCACGGACCGCGCGAAGATCGAGTACTGCGGCTGCTCGCTGACGAAGCGCTCGCTGCCGCGGCGCTGGGCGGCCCACTGCGCCTCGACGATCCAGTCCGCCGGGAAGGTCGACGAGCCGAGGTAGCGCACCTTGCCCTGGCGGACCAGGTCGGTGAGAGCGCCGAGGGTCTCCTCGAGGTCGGTGTCCCAGTCGTGCCGGTGGACCTGAAAGAGGTCGAGATAGTCGGTGCCGAGCCGGCGCAGGCTGTCCTCGGCGGCCTTCATGATCCACCGCCGGGACCCGCCGCGCTGGTTGCGGTCGTCGCCCATCTGGTTGAAGCACTTGGTCGCGATGACCACGTCGTCGCGCCGCCCCTTGACGGCTCGGCCGACGATCTCCTCGCTCTCGCCGCGGGAGTAGATGTCGGCGGTGTCGATGAAGTTGATCCCGGCGTCGAGCGCCCGGCCGATCATGCGTTCGCACGCGTCGTGGTCGGGGTTGCCGATGACCCCGAACATCATCGCGCCCAGGCACTGGCTGCTGACCTCGACGCCGGTTCGGCCGAACTTGCGGTACTTCATCCACACTCCCCAGGTCAGTCGGCACACTATCGCGGTCCGTCGCGACGTTCGCCCCGCGCGCCACAGGCCCGGCGCCGCCGCGCCGCCGCGGCCCGGCGTGGCGGGCCGTTCGACGTCAGCCGTTGACCGCCCATTCGTCGGTGCTGGTGCGTGACCCCGGAACGCCGCTCGGCTGGCTCTGGCCGACCCGCTGCCGGGGCCAGGCCGGCAGGGTCCCGGCCGGCCAGTGGCGGCGCCGCCCTTCCGCGATGGCCCAGCTACCCAGCTCGGCCAGCGCCAGCAGGACGACCGCGACGATCCCGTCGGCCCAGTAGTGGTTGGCCGTGACGACCACGACGAACGTCGTGAGGACCGGGTGCACGACGATGAGCCAGCGCCAGCGGCTGGGGCTGACCCGGATCACCTCGACCGCGATGAGGAACGCCCACGCGACGTGGACCGACGGCATGGCCGACAGCTGGGCGGCCACGCCGCTGCCGAACTCCCCGTACACCGACTGGCCGAGCTGGACCGCCTCGTCGACGAAACCGACCGAGGTGAGCATCCGCGGCGGCGCCACCGGCAGGAAGACCTGAATGAGCAGGCACGAGCCGGTCAGCAGCACGATCGTGTTGCGCGCCGACGGGTAGCAGGCGCGGTGCCGGATGAACAGCCAGCACAGAAAAGCGATCATGGCCGGGAAGTGCACATTGCTGTAGAAGGTGTTGGCCAGCCGCAGCGCGCTCTCGTGCCGGAGCATGAACCGTTCCAGGCCGAGCTCGCTGGGCAGGCGCAGCCGCTGCTCGGTGTGCCAGAGCCACTCCCCGTTGCGGATCCCGCCGGCCACGCGGGTGATCGCGAGGATGCGCACGACCTGCCACAGCCCGAACAGCGCGAGGATGATCCCCGACTCCCGGGCGGCCGCCGAGACGATCTCCAGCGCGCGGTGGGGCCGGAAGTGATTGACCACCGCGCACGTCAGCGCCGCCGCCAGGAGCACGCCCGCCACGACGACGGCCGCCTGCCAGGTCAAGATCAGCATCCGACTCCCGTCGCCGTGGACCACCGGTCACCGAGCCAGTCGCGGTGCGCGCGACAGCGGGCCCACCGCCGGTCAGGCGTGGTCAGACGGACGATGGCTGCCTGTTCGTCACCGTACGTTCGTTTCGCCCGGCGCGTCACCGGTCCTCCGCCGGTGCCGTCGACGGTCGAGTCACCCCGATCATGGGATCGAGGGCGGTCGCGGTACGGCCCGGGTCGGCCGCGTCGCGTGGCGGGGCGCGGTGGCGGGCTGTCTATCGTGGTCGTCGTCAGCCGGCCGGGCGGTGCCAGGTGCCGCGCGGGAGCACCCGAGGAGAGGCGATGCCCGACTCACCCCGCCCACCGTTGCCGCCGTTCACCGCGCAGAGCGCCCGCGAGAAGGTCCGCAAGGCCGAGGACGCCTGGAACAGCCGCGATCCCGGTGCCGTCGCGCTGGCGTACTCGGCGGACAGCCGCTGGCGCAACCGTGCCGAGTTCGTCAACGGCCGGGCCGAGATCACCGAGTTCCTGGCCCGCAAGTGGACCAGGGAGCTGGACTACCGCCTCATCAAGGAGCTCTGGGCGTTCGGCGGGCACCGGATCGCGGTGCGGTTCGCCTACGAGTGCCACGACGACTCCGGGCAGTGGTACCGCTCGTATGGCAACGAGAACTGGGAGTTCAACGACGAGGGCCTGATGGTCCGCCGGCACGCCAGCATCAACGATCTGCCCATCGCGGAGGCCGACCGCCTCTATCACTGGCCGCTCGGCCGCCGGCCCGACGACCATCCCGGGCTGAGTGACCTGGGCCTTTGACCTCCCCGTTCGGCGGCGCGGGCGGTTGAGGCGGGCGCCACGCCGCGGGACGCGCCCGGCTCAGGAGGTGGGCGCGGCGGCCGCGGCGAGTGTCTTCGGTGTGGCGCCCGGCAGGGCCTGAATGGCCGCGATCATCGCGCCGGTCTGCTCGGCGGTGAAGGACGCCGGCGGGTTGAGGGTGAGCCGGGTGGCCAGGTCGCCGTAACGCTGCGCGACGCGGGCGGGCAGGTCGTCCGGCGCGGCGACGATGCCGAACGTCTCGACCACCTCGTCGTCGACGAGGGCGGCCATCTCGGTCCAGCGGTTCTGCTTGGACAGGGCGGTCAGCTCGGTGCCCAGGTCCCCCCAGCCGTGCAGTTCGAGGACCGCGCGGTAGGCCGGCGTCGAGCCGTAGAACGAGATCTGGGCGCGCATCCGCCCGACCGCCTCGGTGATCTCCTGGTCGGTGCCGGTCGCGACGAAGCCGCCGACGACGATGTCGAAGTCCTCCAGCGTCCGGCCGGCGCGCCGGCGGCCCTCGGCCAGCGCGGGAATCGTGTGCTCCCGGATCCAGCGCGGCGTCGTGAACCAGTGGCAGAAGAAGCCGTCCGCGACCTCGCCCGCGGCCCTGGTCATCCCGTCGCCGACCCCGGCGAGCAGGATCCGCGGCGGCCCGAACGGGTGTGCCGCCGGCACGAAGGCCGGCGGCATCAGCGTGTGGCGGTAGTACTCGCCCTCGAAGGCGAGCGGAGTGCCCTGCTCCCAGCTCGTCCAGGCCGCCCGCATCGCGAGCACGAACTCCCGCATCTGCGCGGCGGGCCGGCCCCAGGGCATCGAGAACCGGCGGGTGATGTGCGCCTTCACCTGCGAGCCGAGGCCGAGAGAGAACCGGCCACCGGAGAACCGCTGCAGGTCGTTGGCCGTGTAGGCGAGCGCGACGGGGGAGCGGGCCAGCGCGACCGCGATCGACGTGCCCAGCCGCAGCCGCGACGTGGCCGGGGTCGCGACCGCCAGCGGCAGGAAGGGGTCCGAGCTGACCTCGCCGGTCCACATCCCGTCGTAACCCGCCGCCTCGGCCGCGGTGGCCTGGTGCGCCGCCGTCTCCAGGCCGCCGAGTGTGCCGTCTACCCGCACCCGCCACCTCCCGCTCTCGCCGCGCGTCCGCGGCCGCTCACCAGTCTGTCGGTTCCGCCTCGACGGTGCGCCGGTTGCCGTAGGGCTCGCCATAGGGGGCATCGCGGTAGGTCTCGCCGTACTGGCCGGGCACCGTTCGCGTGGGCGCAGTCCGTCCCTGTGCGGTCCGCTCGGGTGCGGCCGGCATCGTGGCGTCGTGGGCCTGGACGTCAGCCCCGGTCCACGCCAGGTACGCGACGAAGACGGCGATCAGGACCGCGGCGACGATCGTGACGGTCCCGTCGCCGTAACCCAGGCCGTTCTTCGTCTTGTCCTTGCCGAGCCAGTCGGCGATCGACGCCCCCAGCGGCCGGGTGAGCACATAGGCGAACCAGAATGCGACGACCTCGTTCATCCAACGCATCCGGTAGGCGATGAGCGGCACCAGGATCAAGACCGCGTAAAGGACGCTGGATGCCGCGTAGCCCAGGTTCAGCGTGAACGCGGTGAAGTCACCGGCGGCCGTGCCGAGGGCGAACGTCGCCAGCACGGTCAGCCAGTAGTAGATCTCCCGGCGGGGGGTGTTGATGCTGTGAATCGACAGTGTGCCCTCGGACCGGTGCCACAGATAGAAGATCACAGCCAGGGCTATCGCGTAGCCGGCGGTCACCACCGCATACGGAATTCCGATCAGCTTGTGGAAGCCGTCGGCGGCCATCGTGCCGAACAGCGCTACCATCGCGACCGCGAACCAGTAGACGGCGGTGACGTACCGGCGGGTGCGCAGCTGCAGGATCATGCCGACGGCGAACCCGAGCAGCCCGAGCGCCGCGGCGACCGGGACGCTCTTGTTCGCGAGGAAATCGGACGCGGCCTCACCCATTCCCGTCGTGAGGACCTTCACGATCCAGAACATGACGGTGATCTCGGGCACCTTCGCCGCGACCTGCCGTGCCGCGTGGTGCCTCCCGCCCTGGGATCTCCCGCCGTGAGATGACGAAGTCATTGCGCTCCTTTCGGGGTCGCAGCCGGTGGGGGCCGCGCGGTCGCGGCGCACCAGGCGGTTGTTCGGTCTTGTCGGTCAAAGGGCGCGTGAACTGATACATATCAGCGTGGCGGGTTGGCTCCGCGCCCAGGCCCACCGCCGGTCGGGGCTGGTCAGGTTGTTTTCAGGTCGATGCTGCGAGTGTCTCGACCGTGAACCTGACAAATTCGGCGGGAAGCAGGCGGCGCGCGGGCCGGACGATGCTCAACAAGGTCCCCGAGATAACCGTCTACTTCTGGATAATCAAGGTCCTCTGCACGACGGTCGGGGAAAGTGCCGCCGACTACATCAACAGCACGTTGGGTTTCGGCCTCGGTAACACGACGGCGGTGATGGCGGTGCTGCTCGTCATCGCCCTGGTCGCCCAGTTCAGGCTGGACCGGTATGTTCCGGGCGTCTACTGGACGGCGGTCGTGCTGATCAGCGTCGTCGGCACCCTGGTGACCGACAACCTGACCGACGGCCTGCACGTGAGCCTGATCGTCAGCACGATCGCGTTCTCCGCGCTCCTGGCGCTGACCTTCGCGTTCTGGTACCGGTCCGAGGGCACGCTGTCGATCCACAGCATCGTGACCGGCCGGCGTGAGGCGTACTACTGGCTCGTCGTGCTGTTCGCCTTCGCCCTCGGCACGGCCGCCGGTGACCTGCTGATCGACCGGCTGAGCTTCTCCCCGCTGACCGCGGTCATCACCTACGCGGCCGCGCTCGCGGTCGTCTTCGCGGCGTACCAGTTCCTCGGCCTCGGGCCGATGGTGTCGTTCTGGATCGCCTACGTGCTGACCCGTCCGCTCGGTGGCTCGACCGGGGACTACCTGAGCCTCGGCCCCGACGAGGGTGGCGCGGGCCTCGGCACGCTGGGTACGAGCCTGCTGTTCCTGGCCGCGATCACCCTGACGGTGGTCTACCTGAGCATCACCGGGCGAGACCGGACGGAGGTCGTCCAGGCGGGCCGGGCGAGCGGTGCCGCCGTAGCCGACCCGTCGGTCATCCCACCGGCCCGGGACTACGCCGCGGGGTCGCGGGACGACAGCTGGATGGACGAGTCGGCTGGCCGGTTCGGCCAGCGGTAGACGGCGGCCGGTCATCCGGTCGCTCCGACCTCGCCGCCGCTGGCGCCCTGCCCCCCCAGGGTGCCGGCGGCGGCGAGCGGCCGTCCGGTGGCGTCGGGACCGGCGTCGTCCCAGCCGGTTTCCGGGAGCGCGGGCAACGTGAGAACCACGTGGCCGCGGGCCTCGGGCACCACCCGGACATCGCCGCCGGCGAGCCGCGCCAGCCTGCGCGCGAGCGGGAGGCCGAGCCCGGCGCCGTCACCGGTCGCGCCGCTGCCCCGGTAGCCGGGCTCGAACACCGCCTCCGCCTCCTCGGCGGCGAACCCCGGCCCGTCGTCGAGGACGGCGAGCCGGACCACCGCCCGGCAGCCGGCGCTCGCGCCGGGCTGGTCCAGGCGGAGCACGATCGACCCACGGGAGTAGCGCAGCGCGTTGGCCACGATCGGTGCCAGCATGCGTTCGGCCAGCCCCGGGTCGCAGAGGGCCACCGCGGTGGTCCCGCTCACGCTGACCACGGTTGCGGGCCCCGCGGGTCCCGCGGCCTGGGTGGCGACGGCGAGGAGATCAACCCGGCCGGTGGTCGCGGAGCCGCCGTGGGCCTTCAGCAGGGTCTCGACGACTCCGGTGAGCTGATCGACCTCGTCGACGACCTGGCCGAGGGTGGCGCGCAACGGCTCGCTGCCCGCGTCGTAGCGCGCCGAGGTCTCCGCCACGGCCCGCAGCCGGGCGAGCGGCGCCTTCAGCTCGTGCGCGATCTGCGAGGTCACGAGAGCCTCGTGGCGCAGGCTCGCCGCGAGCCTGGTGAGCAGCCCGTCCAGGGTCGCGGCGAGGCCGGTGATCTCGTCGCGCGGCGGTCCGAGCCCGAACCGCTGGTCCGGGGCGTGCGCGCCCCAGTCACGGGCACAGGCCGTCATCGCGGCGACCGGGCGCAGCGCCGAACCGACCAGCCGGCGGGCGAGCAGCGCCGCCCCAGCCAGCACCAGGACGTCGAGCAGCACGGCCGCACCCACGGCCAGCCGCTCGCTGTGGGTGTACGGGGCGAGGCTCAGGGCCACGACGACCATGCCGACGTGACGGGTCCCGTCCTGGACGCCGACGGCGCGCAGCTCCACCTGGCCGACCACCCGCGTGCCCGGACCACCGGACGCCAACGCCCGGGCCGCCTGGTCGAGCGAACGATCGCCAGGCGGGCGGGCGACCAGCGTCAGCCCGGGGTCGTACAGCCAGAGGACCGGCTCGACCGCCTCGTCTCCCGGGGTCTCCTCCAGCACCAGGCGGCCACCGTCCACGGCGACCAGAGCCGTGGCGCCCCTGGCGCGTGAGGCGAGCAGCGCGCTGGCGTCGTGGCGCAGCCAGCCGTGCAGCAGCAGCCAGAACGCGACCGTGAACAGCGCGAGTGACGCCGCCAGCACGGTGACCGTGAGCAGCACCAGCCGGCGGCGCATCAGTCGAGCCGGTAGCCGACGCCACGGGCGGTGGCGATCGACGCCTGAGCCCCGACGACGCGCAGGGTGCGCCGCAGCCGCGTGACGTAGCTGTCCAGGGTGTTCTCCCGGACCACCGCGCCAGGCGGCCACGCACTGGAGATCAGGCTCGCCCGGCGGACGACCTCGCCTGGCCGGCTGACCAGCGCGGCCAGCAGGCGGTACTCGGTCGGCGAGAGCGGCACCGCCGCGTGCGGCCCGGCGACGACGTGGCGGACCGGGTCGAGCACCAGCTCGCGCGCCGCGGGCACCGGCGAGCGGCGCACCAGCACGTCCAGGCGCGCGAGCAGCTCGTCGATCGCGAACGGCTTCGTCAGGTAGTCGTCGGCGCCGGCGCCGAAGCCGAGCACCTTGTCGGCCACCGAGCCCTTGGCGGAGAGCAGCAGCGCCGGCGCGGCGACGCCACGGCCGCGCAGCGCGCCCAGCAGGTCGCGGCCGTCGGTGTCGGGCAGCGCGATGTCCAGGAGCAGGGCGTCCGGCCGCGCCGAGCCCTGCGCCTGGCGCAGGGCCTCGCCTCCGCTGCCGGCTGACCACGCGACGGCGAACCCCTCCAGGCGCAGTATCCGGACGATCGTCGCGCGCAGCACCTGGTCGTCGTCGACGACGGCGACCGCCCCGCGCATCAGCGGCTCCCGCGCGAGGCCCGGTCGCGCTGCCGTCGGCCGGGGCGGGAGCGCGGGCTGGTCGGCGCCACTCGTGGAGACGTCACCGCACGCACCACGATCGTCTCCGCCCGTCGGCCGCCTGGACTACTACAAGCTACTACGTAGCCGGGCGCATCCGCCGTGAGGGTGCCGCGACGGCGCGGAGCGTTGCCCTGGCCGGTGCGCCTCCCGGGTGGTGGCGTGGGCCCGGCGGCGAGTCTCGCGGTCACTGTCTGTGTTCGGCGGACGGCTCACGGGGAAGGACGCTCTCGCGAGGCTGACTCGGAGCGTCACCGTCGACTGGCGGTCCGTCACCGGGGCCGCCGCGCGGGAAGTCGTGGCGACCGTCGTGACCGTCGCGACGGCGCGCCTGTGGGCGCGAAGGGAGAGGCCATGCGAAGGATCAGTCAGTCTGTGGTGGCCGCAGCCCTGTCGGCTGGCGTCGTGTGCGCCGCCGCCACCGGAGCCGCGGCGGGCGGACCGCCGGCCCAGCACCCGGTCCCCGAGCACCGAGGGATTCCCTGCGTGGCGCTGAGCCCGTCGGTCACCGAGACCGAGGGTGCCGCCGGCAGCACCTACTGGACGATCACCTACCGCAACGTCGGGTCGCGGACCTGCTTCGTGAGCGGTTATCCGGGCGTGGCGTTCGTGGACGGGCACGGTCACCAGCTCGGCGCCACGGCCGCCCGCACCGGTGGCCCACCCAAGCTCGTGACGCTGCGGCCCGGCGGGAAGGCGACGATCACCCTGCGCGAGGTCCACGCGGGCCTGCAGGTCGGCTGTGAGACCGCGAAGACCTACCGCCCCGCGGCCGGCCTGCGGATCACCGCCCCGCGCGGCGGCTTCCCGCGCTACCTGTCGGCCAAGGGCACGAACGCCTGCCTGAACCGTTCGGTCCAGCAGCTCACCGTCGGCCCGATCATGGGCTGACCCGACGGGCGCGTGGCCCCGGGACGCCCGACGGCTGTCCCGGGGCCACGCCCGCCCCGACACCGCCCGGCGAGCCGGTAACGATCACCGCGCTGGCCCGGACACCCACCGCTGCCAGCCTGTCCGCTGGACGACCGACGCGCGCGAGACCGTCTGCTAGATATGTCGGCGTAGGGTCGAGCACAGTGGAACACCCCGCGTGAGCTCGAGAGCGAGCACTGCTCGGAGCGACGGATGGCGGGGCGCGGCGGGAGGGCCGACATGTCGGATGCGTTGAATCTCGGCGGGCCGCTGACGCCGCCGACCGTCTCCACGACCAAGCCCGGCGTGAGCCCGGTACAGCTCACTCCGCCGGCGCCGGTGGCCGTGATCCCGGACGACCAGGTCGACAGCATGGTCCCGATCGACGAGTCGACGCGGGCCCAGCTGCGCCAGCGGGCCGCCGCCTTCGCGGACGACCTCGCCAGCCAGGACCCGCGCAGCCCGGCGTTCCAGGAAAAGATCAACGACATCGCCCGGATGGGTGAGCGCGAGATCATCGCGTCCGCCCGGGTGTCGAACCGGATGCTCGACCGGCCGGCGGCGGCGATGAAGGCCAGCCGCGGCCGCGGCGGCCCGGTCGGCGACGCCCAGACCCGGGTGGCTGGCACGCTCGTCGAGCTGCGGCACACGGTCACCGACCTGGACCCGGGCCGCGCCGACCTCAAGGGCGCCCGCAAGCTGCTCGGCATGGTGCCGATGGGCAACAAGATCGCCGCCTACTTCCAGCGCTACCAGTCGGCCCAGAAGCAGCTCGACGCCATCATCACCGCGCTGGGCTCCGGCCAGGACGAGCTGCGCCAGGACAACGCCGCCATCGAGCAGGAGAAGGCGAACCTCTGGGCGGCGATGGGCAAGCTCACCGAGTACGCCACCCTCGCCAAGGCGCTGGACGGCGCGGTCACGGCGAAGGTCGAGCAGCTGCGGTACACCGACCCGCAGGCGGCCGAGGCGCTCAGCTCCGACGGCCTGTTCCCGATCCGCCAGCGCCAGCAGGACCTGCTCACCCAGCTCGCCGTCAGCGTGCAGGGCTACCTGGCCCTCGACCTGGTCCGCAAGAACAACATCGAGCTGATCAAGGGCGTCGACCGGGCCCAGACGACCACGGTCGCCGCGCTGCGCACCGCGGTGATCGTCGCGCAGGCGCTGGCCAACCAGAAGCTGGTGCTCGACCAGATCAACGCGCTGAACGCCACGACGAACGACATGATCGTGCGGACCAGCGAGCTGCTGCGCACCCAGTCCGCCGAGATCCAGGAGCAGGCCGCCTCGAGCACGGTCAGCGTCGAGGCGCTGCAGACCGCGTTCGACAACATCTTCGCCACCATGGACGCGATCGACACCTACCGCGCGAAGGCGGTCGACAGCATGGCCACGACGGTCGCCGCGCTGGAGACCCAGGTGGGACGATCGAAGTCGTACCTGGAGCGGGCCCGCGCGAACGAGCGCTGACCGCGAACGCGGGCCGACCGTCGGCGGTCCGGCGCGCGCGGAACCGCTCGGCTTGAGTGACGAACAGGAGGAGCGGTGTTCCGGCGACGGCGAGACGCGGAGGACCCAGGCAGCGGCACCCGCGTCGCCCCCGGCGAGAACGACCCGCGCACGGCGGCCGCCGGGCGGGCCCGCGAGCTGGGGACCGAGCTGGCCGGGATCGTCGCCCAGGCGGACCGGGACGGCGCCAGGCTGCCACCCGGCGCGGTCCCGGTCGTACGCGACATCGACGACGTCCTGCGCCCGTTGCTGCGCTACATCGAGGCCCGGTCCGCGCAGGCCGAGGAGCTGCGCAACCTCACCGCGATCATCAGCGACTACCTGCCGCGGGCGCTCGGCGACTACCTGGCATTGCCGGCGCGGTACGCCGAACGGCCGGGGCTCACCGGCAGCTCGCCCGCCGACGACCTGCTGCGCCAGCTCGTGCTGCTCGACGAAGGCGTGAACGAGCTGCAGGATCTCGTGTACACCGGAGATGCCGCGAAGCTCGCGATCCAGGCGCGGTTCCTGGACTCCAAGTTCCGCCGCTCCGACCTCGACCTCGACTGACCGGGCGACCCGCCTTGACCACTGAAGACCTGGACCGTCCGCGTCCAGCCGAAGACGCCGACCCGGTGACGGCCGGGCCGTCGCCCGAGCTCCTGGGCGGGGCACCTGCCGGCGCCCACGACCGGGCCGGTGTCCGATGAGCGTGACCCTGCCCAAGGGCGGCAACCTGCGGCTGACCGACGCCGCCCCCGGCATCGAGCAGGTCCGCGTCGAGCTCGGCTGGCGCGACCTGCCGGGCGGAGCGGGCGCCCTCGAGGTGGACGGCGTCGTCATCGTCGAGCATGCCGGAGCGGCCAGTGGGTCGCCGGAGGTGCTGCTCGCGCACCAGACGCCGAACCCGGGGGAGGGCGCGGTGACCTCGGCGGCACCCGCCGCCGGCCGGCCCGGTGCCGAGACGCTCGTCGTCACCCTGGCCGCGATACCGCCCGGGATCATCCGGCTGCGGCTCGGCGCGGCGATCTTCGACGCCGCCGCCCGCGGGCAGACCTTCCGGTTGGTGGGCGAGCCGTCCATCCGGGTGCTGAACCAGGCGGACGGGGCCGAGATCGCGCGGTACGACGTGGCGCCGGAGACCGGCCAGGAGACGGTCATGATCTTCGGCGAGCTCTACCGGCACGCCGGGAGCTGGAAGTTCCGCGCCGTGGGCCAGGGCTACACGAACGGCCTGCGCGGGCTGGTGGAACACGGCCACGAGGTCGAGCCGGCCCGCCCGGCCGACGTCGCCGCCTTCCTGACCCGCTCCTCGCCGACCCGCTCGCGCCGCAAGGTCGCCGACCACCTGCATCCGCCCCAGCCGACGGCCCCGGCCGCCAGCCCGACGCCCGCGGCCAGCCCGGCGTCAGGCCGGCCCGCGCCGTCCCGGCCGTCGGCCCAGCGTCCGCCGGCCGCGCCCGCCCGGCCGGGCGAACGCGGACCGGCGTTCTCCCGGCCGCCGGTGACGCCACGCCCGCCCGCCGCCCCACCCCGGCCGGGACCGCCGGCGCCGCCCCGCCCGGAGCCACCCGCGCCGTCCCGGCCCGCCACCTGGTCGCCACTCGACCTGGACGACGCCGCGCCGGCCCCACCCGGTGCGTCCGCGCCGCCGGCCGCGCCGGGCGGCCGCTCCGCGCTCGACCTCGGCGGCCCCGGGCACGGACCACATCCGTCCGCCCCGCCGTCCGCCCCTGGCCGCTCGCCGCTCGACCTGGACCGCGACGCCCAGCCAGCGCCGCCGTCCGCCGGGCCGCCTGCCGCCGGACACCCCGGCGCGGCTGGTGGTGGATCGGCGCTGGATCTCGGTGGCGGCGGCTATGACACGCCAGCCCCCGCCGATCACGGGCCGGGACCCTCGGCGCTCGACCTCGGCGGCCGCCCGGGCGCGTCCGGCGCCGGCCGATCGGGCGCGTCGTCGGGCGACGGGCCGCGCCCGGTGACGTTCGGCGAGCGGTCGGCCCGCTACCGGCAACGCCTGGAGCACGTCACCGCGCTCGACGAGGGCCACCCCGTGACCGCCTGGACCGCGGAGAAACGAGGCTCCGGCTCGCTCACCGTCACGCTGCGCTGGACCGCGTTGACCACCAGGACCGGGCTGCCGCGCCCGAGCGACCTGCAGCTCGGCTGCCTGTGGCAGGCGCTCGACGGCGCCTCCGGCGTGCTGCAGACCCTCGGCGGTGCCACCAGCGCGCCCGGCGCCGGCGCGTCCGGCCGGCAGGTCCTCGCTCTGACCTCACGCGACGAGCACGAGGGCCAGACGATGTTCGTCGACCTCCGTGCCCTGGCGACGTTCAAACGTTTCTTCGTCTTCGCCTACGGCCTGCACGGAGCGCCGGAATGGGACCTGCTGCGCCCGGTCCTCACCGTCGGCGCCCGTACCGGCGAGAGCCTCGAGATCCGCCTCGGAGACGCGCCGGCCGGGTCCCGGACCTGCGTAGTCGCGTCCTTCCACGTCGCCCAGGACGACCTGGTCATCCGCCGGGAAGACGTGTTCCTCACCGGCCCCCAGGCGGAGGCCGCGTTGCGCTACGGCTGGTCACTGGAATGGACCCCGGACGGCATGAGCCTGCGCGACCGGTAGCCCGTCAGGCGGGCGCCGGCAGCCTGCATCGAAAGTGGAATCTCCGAGGACATGCAGGAGATGGCGGAAGCTGCGGGAATGCCGTGCCGCCCGTGCTGGATCCAACCGCGCGCAGATCTCGACCGCGTCGTCCACCTTGTGGTAGGTCCTGCCGATGCTGGCCGACTGGAGTAGATCGATCGCCGCCAGGCGGTCCGCCTTGTCCGGCTCGACGCGCTTGGTGAGCGCCTCAGTCACCTTGAAACGTCCGGGCTGGGTCCGCAGCGCAGTCAGGTCGGCTATCAACCAGTTCTCCAGAGTGCGGTCCTTGAGAACGACCTGGACGGGAAGTGTGATCTTGGGATGCTTGGCGATGGCTGTTGCGACCTGCTCGGCGCGCGTGCCCGGACATTCCTCGGCGTCCTCTCGGTCCAGTAGCAGGACAGCCTGATCGGCGCGGCGTTGTTCGAGGATTTGCATTTTCTTTGCGAGTGAACTGGCAATCACGTTCGGCGGAGCCAGCGGATGAACATTCAGCTGGACTGGCTGTAGGAGCGTCTGGCCGCTGCGGTGCTCCAGTGAGGGTATGAGCCGAGGCAAAGCCTTGAACTCGCCGATTCCCTCGACCAGTAGCGCGATTCTCATTGATTTTCCGCATCACCCGGGGTCGCCTGTGGTATTCCGCCCGAGTCATAGAGCTCGAACAGGTTGGTCCCGCCGCCCTCCCAGACCTTGCGTACGTCGGTGTCCAGCTCGAGCATCTTCCCGATCTTGCTCTGGCCGCCTTCTCTCCACATGAGATGCACCGATTCGGCGGGGACGTAGTCGACGAGGACCGGCGAGTGGGTCGTCATGACGACCTGCTTTCCAGCCTGCCTCGTGCAGACCTTGAGGATCTCCCGGAGGATCCACGGGTGCAGTGCGTTCTCAGGCTCCTCGATACCCAGCAGCGGGATCCGGTCGTCGAATAGTGCCAGGACGAGCGCCAGCGCCTGAACGGTACCGTCGGACACCTCGCCGGCCGTCCATGGCCGGCCGACGCCACGCTCTTCGAATCGCAGGGCTAGCTTTCGGTCCTCGGTCGGGACAATGTCGATCTTGAGTAGGCCTGGAACGACAGTGGTCATGACCTCTTGGACGGAGAGCCAGGTGGCAGGGGCTGCCCGCCGAAGGTGGTCGGCTACGGCGGGAAGGTTCTCTCCGTACTGACTGAGCAGAACATTCGGCCCCGGCGCGGCCGGCTGACGGCATAGATGTGGAACTGGCCGGAGAATGCGGATCCCGGCGACAACCCCGCGCATTCTGGATGCTAGATTGCGGGCTGGTTCGGAGATTGCGTAAAATTTGTTGTCCGCGTCTTCCGGGCGGAAGAGGGTTGCAAGATTGGTTGGCCAGTTCTTGACAAAGATTTCGGCCAATATTTCAGAGACAGCATTCTCTGCTTCTTCGCGCGCCGTCGGTAGTTCTGCGAAGTCTGTCACGACACCTGAGCTGTCGACGTGCAGCGCGGTAGCGAGAGGAAACGAATCGGCCGTGCCCGAGATGCGCAGATGATTCGAGCCCAGGGCGTAGCTCGACACGGTCTCGGTGGCTTCGGCGTCGATGTTAAAAAGATGACGAATCCGCACGTCGCCAGGCGACTTCTGCATGGCCGACGACGTGCTCGTTGGCCGAGCCGAATCCGTGGCGGGATCCGTGACGTCGACATCGAACCCGACGGATCCCACCGCCTCGCCGCCGCGGCGGTAGGCGATACGGTCGTAGCCGCCGGCGGTCTGCATGGCCGCGTCGAGGCCTCGGGCGTAGACGTCGCCGAGGAAGGCGAGGCCCGCCAACAGATTGCTCTTGCCGGCGTTGTTCGGGCCGGTGATGACGGTCAGGTCGCCGAGCTCTAGGGTCAGGTCGCGCAGGGACCTGAACCCGGAGAGCCTGACCTTCTCCAGCCGCATGATCTCGATCTTACCGGCCTCAGTGCGCTGACCCGGTCGCCGGACGGCGGGCGTCGGTCAGCTCTCGTCCTTGATCAGGGGGTTGTCCCAGGTGTCCAGGGCGGTCACGCGGGCTACGGGCTTGCGGCGGACGGGGCCGTGGTTGCCCTCGGGCCAGCCGACGGCGACCAGGGAGGCGATCTGCCAGCCGTCGGGGATGCCGACGACCTCGCGCAGCTGCTTCTCGCCGAAGGTGAACCAGGTGCTCGGGACGGTGCCCAGGCCGTGGGCGCGGGCGGCGAGCAGGAAGTTCTGCACCGCGGGGAAGATGGAGCCGGCCTCCAGGAAGTCGCCGACGAAGCCGGTCGGCTCGTGGCAGAAGAGCACGTAGGCCGGCACGTTCTCGAAGTTCTCGACGAGGTGCAGCATCGTTCTGGTCAGCCGGGCCGCCTTCGACATGTCGTCGGGCGCCGGCCGTGGCTCGTAGCCGTAGATGCTGGTGCAGACCCAATCCCAGCCCGCTCGGAAGGCGGGGCCGAGGACCGCTCGGGCCTCGGGGGAGCGCAGGACGATGAACCGCCAGCCCTGGCGGTTGGAGCCGCTGGGCGCCCAGGTGGCCGCCTCCAGGCAGCGGGCCAGCACCTCGTCGGGCACCGGGTCCGGCTTGAAACGTCGCAGCGAGCGCGCGGTCCGCATCGCCTCGAACAGATCGACAGCCGGCGTGCCGCCGTGCTCGTTGGCCTCAGTCATCGCGACCTCCTCACCGCCCCACCCTCTCCCAAACCCAACTGCAACTTTGACGTCGCAGTCAAACCCGTGCGAGAAGCCCGAGTGACTCGGTGCTCTGGCGTGACCTTGATCGGGGTTTTGGCCCTGGGATGGTCGCGACGAGGGCGTCTCCACGACCACCGCAGGGCCGAAACGGCGATCATGACGGCATGGCGCCTGACTGGGCAGGGCCGCAGGGACCGGGACACCATGGCATATGGCTGGGCTGGGGCTGCCCGAGGGGCCGCTACTGGGGCTCCTCCGAGGTGCCGTAGGCGACGACGGACAGGAACCGGATGGGCAGGGAGATCAGCTCCTGAGGGCCGTGGACGCCCTCGCCGTCGAGCTGGAGGGCGTCGCCTGGGCGCAGGGTGTAGCTGGAACCGCCATGGCCGTAGACCATCTCGCCGTCGAGCATGTAGAGCAGCTCGGTGCCTGGATGCTGGAACAGCGGGAAGGTCTCGCTGCGCTCGGTCAGTGTGACCAGATGGGCCTCCATCCGCTTGTGCGGGCCGCGCAGGCCGCCGAGCAGCGTGTAGTCGTGGCCGACCCGGGTGCCGCGGGCGACGATCCTGCCTCCCGCGCCGGCCGGGGTGAAGACGGCCTCGCGCTGGTCGTCGGCGCCGCGGAACAGCGCGGTGACCGGTACGTCGAGGGCGTCGGCCAGCCGGGCGAGCGTCGTCAGGCTGCAGCTGGTGTTCGCGTTCTCGATCTTGGAGAGCATGGGTTTGGAGATGCCGCTGCGGGTGGCCAGCTCAGCGAGCGTGAGGCCGGCGCCCTGGCGCAGCCGGCGTACCTGGGCCGCGATGAGCCGTTCGAGCCGGCCCTCCTGCGACGCGGCCGCGTCGACCTCCCGGGCCGCCGGGCCCGCCGCCGGCTCGGCTGGCAGATCCTCGGGCTCGTCGTCACGCACGCTGGCCGTCCATGATCGAAGGATAGGGGTCGGCGGCCAGGAGAGGCTCCCGGTCGAGCGGCCGGGCGGCCTGGGGGCGCCGTGGGCCAGGCACGAGCCGCCGGGTCAGCGCATCTCACCCGCGCCGACGTAGGGATGGGGGCTGCGCAACAGGTCGTTCTCGGCGAAGCGGGTGAACCGGAAGTCGGACGCGGGAATCCGCGGGTCGTGGCTGTGGCCGTCGACGACCAGGTCCGCGACCAGCCGCCCGACCGCCGGTGAGATCTTGAAACCGTGGCCGCTGAAGCCGGCCGCGATGATCAGTCCCTCGATCGGGCTCGCCGAGATCACCGGATTGAAGTCCGGGGTGACGTCGTAGCAGCCGGCGTAGCAGCTCGTGACGCCCGCGCCCGTGAGGCCGGGGAAACGGTGGGACAGCTTGGCCGCGGCCCGCTCCAGGCACGCCTCGGTCGCCTGGTTGGAGTACGTGTCCGGGTCCGCGGGCGACGGGACGGACAGGTCGCTGTTGCCGAACAGGATCGCCCCGGACGCCTCCGGCCGGACGTACTGCAGCGACACCAGGTCCGAGAGCACCGGGACGACACCGAGGTCGACGCCCGGGTCGATCAGCACGATCTCCTCGCGGTGCACCGTGATCGGCAGGTCGAGCCCGTGCGCCGCCAGGAGCGGGACGGACCAGGGCCCGGCCGCGAGCACGACGGTGCCGGCCCCGATCGTCGAGCCGTCCGCGAGCCGCACCCCGGTGGCCCGGCCGCCGGCGACGAGGATCTGCGCGACCGGGCAGCCCTGTCGGACCGTCGCCCCGGCGCGGCGGGCCGCCGCCGCATAGGCCTGCGCCGTCGAGTAGGCGTCCCCGTACCCGCCACGCCGTTCCCAGGCGAAGGCGGCGAAGTCGTCGAGCCGGGCCGCCGGCCACAGCGTGGCGACCGCACTGGCGTCGATCTCCTCGGTGTCGACCCCGACGGCGCGCTGGGCGGCGAGGCTGGTCCGCAGCGCGTCGACGTTGGGCTCGCCGACGCCGACGACGTAGCCGGTCTGGTGGAAGCCGATCTCGGTGCCGAGCAGCTCGGCGGCGTTCTCGAACACCTCCAGGCTGCTCGTCGCCATCGCGGCCAGTGACGAGACGCCGTAGTGGCAGCGCACGATCCCGCTGGACTTCCCGGTGCCTCCGGAGCCGACCGTGGCCCGCTCACAGACGACGACGTCGGTGACGCCGCGCCGGGTCAGGTTCCAGGCCGCCGACGTGCCCTCCAGCCCACCGCCGATGATCACGACGTCGGCGGCCGGGCTCACAGCCCCTGCCCCGGGATCCAGCTGGTGCCGGCGAGCGGGACCCGGGCCATCGCGGCGGCCTCGATGGTGAGGGCGACCAGGTCCTCGGGCTCCAGGTTGCGCAGGTGCGACTTGCCGCAGGCCCTGGCGATGGCCTGTGCCTCCATCGTCAGCACCCGAAGGTAGTTGGCGATCCGCCGGCCGCCCTCGACCGGGTCGAGCCGGGCGGCGAGGTCCGGGTCCTGGGTGGTGATGCCGGCCGGGTCGCGGCCGTCCTGGTAGTCGTCGTAGAAGCCGGCCGCCGAGCCGAGCGCCGCGTACTGCTCGGCGTGGCGCGGGTCGTTGTCGCCGAGCGCGATGAGCGCCGCGGTGCCGATCGCCACCGCGTCGGCGCCGAGCGCCATCGCCTTGGCGACGTCGGCCCCGGTCCGGATCCCGCCGGAGACGACGAGCTGGACCTTGCGGTGCAGGCCCAGCTCCCGCAGAGCCTGGACGGCCTGCGGGATCGCGGCCAGCGTCGGGATGCCGACGTGCTCGATGAAGACGTCCTGGGTGGCGGCCGTCCCGCCCTGCATGCCGTCGACGACGACCACGTCGGCGCCGGCGGCGACCGCGAGCTTCACGTCGTAGTAGGTCCGCGACGCGCCGATCTTGATGTAGATCGGCTTCTCCCAGTCGGTGATCTCGCGCAGTTCCAGGATCTTGATGGCCAGGTCGTCGGGGCCGGTCCAGTCCGGGTGCCGGCAGGCCGAGCGCTGGTCGATCCCGGCCGGCAGGGTGCGCATCTCGGCGACCCGGTCGGAGATCTTCTGGCCCAGCAGCATGCCGCCGCCGCCGGGCTTGGCGCCCTGGCCGAGCACGACCTCGATCGCGTCGGCCCGGCGCAGGTCGGCCGGGTTCATGCCGTAGCGGGACGGCAGGTACTGGTAGACGAGGTGCTTGGACTGGCCGCGTTCCTCGGGCGTCATCCCGCCGTCGCCCGTGGTGGTGGAGGTGCCGACCTCGCTGGCACCCCGGCCGAGCGCCTCCTTCGCCTGGGCCGACAGCGCGCCGAAGCTCATCCCGGCGATGGTCACCGGGATGTCCAGGCGCAGCGGGTAGCGGGCGTTGCGGTCGCCGAGGACGACGTCGGTGCCGCACCGCTCGCGGTAGCCCTCCAGGGGGTACCGCGACATCGACGAGCCCAGGAACAGCAGGTCGTCGAAGTGTGGCAGCCGGCGCTTGGCGCCCCCGCCACGGATGTCGTAGACCCCGGTCGCCGCGGCGCGCTGGATGCTGGCGATCGTGGCCCGGTCGAAGGTGTGCGACTCCCGCAGCCCGAGCGAGGCCGGGTCGGGCCCGTTGGTGGCCCCAGGTGGTGTGGGCCCGGTCCTGGGCCCAGGGGATGTGGGCCCGTTTTTGGCCCCAGGTGATGCAGCCATGGAGCCCTCCTAGTAGACGGCCGAGTTGCCCGCGGCGAAGTGGTAGAGCCGGCGGGCCGAGCCGAACCGGCGGAAGCATTCGGGCGCGAGCTCGCCGGCCGGTTCGAGGCCGGCGGCCGTGAGCAGCGCGGCGAGCTCCGCGGCGTGCTCGGCGCGCAGCTCCTTCTCGACGCAGTCCGCGCCGAGGGAGCCGACCCTGCCGCGCACGTAGACCCGCGCCTCGTAGATCGAGTCGCCGAGGCCGTCGCCCGCGTCGCCGCAGACCACCAGCCGCCCGGCCTGCGCCATGAACGCGCTCATCGGTCCGATGCCGCCGCCGACGACGATGTCGACGCCCTTCATCGAGATCCCGCAGCGCATCGACGCGGAGCCCTCGATCACCAGCAGGCCGCCATGCCCGGTCGCGCCGGCCGACTGCGAGGCGTCCCCGCGGACCCGCACGACGCCGGACATCATGTTCTCGGCGACGCCGGTGCCGACGTTGCCGTGCACAGTGATCGTCGCCCCGTCGTTCATGCCGGCGCAGTAGTAGCCGGCGTGGCCGCGCACGTCGATCGTCAGCGGCACCCGGACCCCGGCGGCGATCGCGTGCGCTCCCTGCGGGTGCAGCACCTCGTAGCGCCACCCCGTCGGCGCGTGCAGCTCGCCGTTCAGCGCCCGCAACGAGCTGGTGGCCAGGTCGACCGTGACGATGCCGGCGGTCTGACCGGCTAGCGGCGCCATGCGTAGACCCTTTCGGGCTCGGGCTCGTAGATCCGGGCGGTGTCGATGCCGGGCAGGTCGGCCAGCGCCCGGAACTCCGAGGCCATCGCGACCCAGGCGCCGGTCTCCGCGATGATCGCGGGCTTGCAGGCGATGGCGTCCCGCACGACCGCGAAGCCGTCGTCGCTGGTGACGAGCAGCGTGTAGAAGCCGTCGAACCGTTCGCAGAGCAGGCGCAGCGCCTTGTCCAGGTCGTCGCCCTCGGCGAGCCGGGCCGCGACGAACCGGGCGCCGACCTCGGAGTCGTTCTCCGAGTCGAACCGGACGCCCTCGGCGATCAGTTCCCGGCGGATCGTCGCGTGGTTCGCGAACGAGCCGTTGTGCACGAGGCACTGGTCCGGGCCGACCGAGAACGGGTGGCAGCCCTCCGGGACGACGGCCGACTCGGTGGCCATCCGCGTGTGCGCCAGGCCCTGCCAGCCCTGGGCGTTCGCCAGGTCGTAGGTCCTGGCGAGGCTCCGCGGGCTGCCGATGCCCTTGTAGACGGTCAGGTCCCGGCCCGCGCCGACGACGAGAGCGTCCGGGGCGGACCGGCGGACCGCGTCCCCGAGCGCGTCGAGGGCGACGGGCGCCGCGAGGACGGTGGTCGCCCCGGCCGCCGTCACGAGGATCTCCGGGGTGCCCGCCAGCGCGGCCCGCACGGCGGTGCCGAGGTCCGCCCGGGCCGCGTCCGAGAGCTGGCCGTCACCTGGCAGCAGCACCGACACGGCGGTGTGACCCTCCGGGCAGCGGCGGCGGTCGCCGTACACGGCGACGCCGGCCGAGTCGGGACCACGCTCGGCGACCTGGCCCAGCATGGTCTCCAACAGGCGGCCGAGCTGGGGGTAGAGCTCCGGGTCGCGCAGATGGAGCCCGACGATCCCGCACACAGGCCCCGCCTCCTTTCGATGGTCGGTCCTCCACCCGTCGTGCCTGACCCGCTCGGTCAGGGAGTGGTAGGCGAGCGGCTCAGAAGGCGGTCAGGTAGCGGTCGTGCTCCCAGGGGCCGACGGCGGAGTGCCACTCGAAGAACTCGGCGCGCTTGAGAGCCGCGAAGTAGTCGGCGACGCCAGGCCCGGCGGCATCCAGCCCTGCCGTGACGACCGGGTCGGCGCCCAGCGCCTCCACCGCGTGCAGCAGGGTCGGCGGCAGGTCCGGCCGGACCGGGCCGCCGTCGCCGGGCAGGCCGGGGTCCAGCGCGCGCTCGACGCCGTCGAGCCCGGCGGCGAGCACCGCTGCCAGCGCCAGGTAGGGGTTCGCGGAGCCGTCGCCGCCGCGCAGCTCGATGCGGTCACCGTCCGGGATGCGCACGTAGTGGGTGCGGTCGTTGCCGCCGTAGCTGGCCCGGCGCGGCGACCAGGTCGCGCCCGACCGGGTCGAGGTGGCGCCGGTGCGCTTGTAGGAGTTGACCGTCGGCGCGAGCACCGCCTGCAGGGCCGGCGCGTGCTCCAGGACGCCGGCGAGGAAGCGGTGGGCCACGTCGGACAGGCCGAACGGCGCGTCGGGGTCGCCGGCCGGGAACAGCGGCGTGCCCGCGTGCCACAGCGACAGGTGCAGGTGCATACCGGAGCCGGTCCGGTCGGCGAACGGCTTGGGCATGTACGTCGCCGTCATGCCACGCCGCTCCGCCAGCACCGAGATGAGGTAGCGGGCGGTGATGACGCGGTCGGCCGTGGTCAGCGCGTCGGCATAGGCGAAGTTCTGCTCGAACTGGCCGTTGGCGTCCTCGTGGTCGTTGGCGTAGTTCGACCAGCCGAGCGCGTTCATCGCCGTCGACACCTCGGTGAGGTGGTCGTACATCCGGGTCAGCCCCCGGGCGTCATAGCAGGGACGGGCCGCGACGTCGAGTGGGTCGGCCAGCCGCAGCACGCCGTCCGCGCCCCGGTCGACGAGGAAGTACTCGACCTCCGCGCCCGCGAACAGCTCCAGGCGCCGTTCGTGGGCGGCGGCGAGCAGCGCCTTGAGGATCACCCGCGGCGCGTAGTGCCAGGGCCGCCCCTCGACATGCGGGTCGCAGTGCACCAGAGCCAGACCCTCCTTGACCCAGGGCAGCGGGGTGTAGCTGGCCGGGTCCGGGATGACCATCAGGTCGGGGTCGGACGGCTGCTGGCCGATCGCCCCGACCGCGTAGCCGGCGAACCCGACGCCGTCGGTGACCAGCGCGTCGACTGCCTCGATCGGCACGAGCTTGGCGCACGGCTTGCCGACGAGGTCGACGAACATCGCGAGGATGAACCGGATCCCGTCCGCCCGGGCCTGCGCGGCGAGATCGGGCTGGGCGGGCGTGGCCGCGCCGTTGGGGTCGGTGAGGGGGGCGCTTCCGTCGATCGTCACGTCAGGCTCCAGCGGCTCCGGACCGAGGGCGGATCCACGCCACGTCGACGGGGCGCGTCCTAGCGAGAAACAAGGTATCTGCGGAGGAAACCCCGTGGGTTACGCGAGAATGACGATTCGCGACCTGCCCGCGGGCGCCCGCTCCTCGGCACCCGAGGGCTGACCGCCGCGCCAGGTCCCCGGAAGGAGAGGAGCCCGATGCGCGCCAGACGGATCGTGCTCGCGTCCGGCTCGCCGCGCCGCCGCGAGCTGCTCGCGGCCATGGGGATCCCGTTCGAGGTGCTGACCAGCGACGTCGACGAGACGGTCGCCGGCCACGACGGCCCGGCGGACTTCGCGCTCCAGCTCGCGCGCCGCAAGGCCCAGGCGGTGGCCGGACGGGTGACCGACGCGCTCGTGATCGGTGGGGACACCGTGGTCGAGCTCGACGGGACGATCTTCGGTAAGCCCGCCGACGAGGCCGCGGCGTTCGCGACGCTCGGCCGGCTGTCCGGGCGGGCCCATCGCGTCGTGACCGGGCTCGCCGTCCTGGACACGGCGACCGGCGTGCTTCGGCAGGAGGCGGCGACGTCCACGGTGCGGATGCGCGCGTTCGCCGATGACGAGATCAGGGCCTACGTCGCGTCCGGCGAGCCGTTCGACAAGGCCGGCGCCTACGCGGTCCAGGGGCTCGGCGGCCGGCTGGTCGCCGCCGTCGACGGCGACCTGGACAACGTCATCGGCCTGCCGACCAGGACGCTGCGCCGGCTGCTCGCCGGCTTCGGCGTCGAGGTCTCTGCGCCCCAGGCCCCGGCGACCCAGGCCTGACCCGGGCCGGACCGGTCAGCCGGCCGCGACCCAGGACTCGATCATCGTACGGGCGATCGACATGCGGCCCGGCAGCAACAGCTGGCCGTCGTCGGCCGGCACGCCCCAGTCGCCACGCTTCAGCGCCTCCACCAGGTCGCCGCGGCGCAGCCACCTCGCCTCGGCGATCTCGGCGCCGTCCAGCCGGATCGGCTGCGCCGGGTCGGCGACGGCCTGGAAGCCGACCATGAGCGAGCGGGGGAATGGCCAGGCCTGGCTGCCCAGGTAGCCGACGTCGCGGACGTCGACGCCGACCTCCTCGGCGATCTCCCGGGCGACGCAGGCCTCCAACGACTCGCCTGCCTCGACGAAGCCGGCGAGCACCGACATCCGGCCGGCCGGCCACGTGGTCTGGCGGGCGAGCAGCACCTGGTCGGCCCCGTCGTGGACCAGGCAGATGATCGCCGGGTCCGTGCGGGGGAACTCCTCGTGGTTCTCCGCGGCGCATTCGCGCGCCCAGCCGGCCTTCGTCGGCCGGGTCAGCGAGCCGTCCCTGGCGCAGAACCGGGCCCGGTCGTGCCAGGTCAGCAGCGCGATCGCGGTCGTCAGCAGGGCGGCGTCCAGCGGCGCCAGCTCCCCGCCGACCGTGAACAGGCTCAGCCAGCGCGCGTCCCCCGCGGGCTCGGCCGGCTCGACGCGCTGCGCCCAGTAGAGGACGCCGTCGGCCTCGCCGAGCAGCACCGCGGCGGGCGGCGGGGTGTCACCCAGCTCGGTCGCCGGGCGGGTCACCAGCCGGGCCCGGCCGTCGCCCGCGTCGCCCAGCTCGCCCGGGCGCCGGACCGCCGGCGGCGCCGGCAGCTCGACCGGGGTCCGCCCCGTGGCGTCGAGGACGACGACCTGGGCCTTGGCCCAGCCGGCCTGTTGGCGCGCGGTGTCCAGGCGCAGGAACTCGTCGCGGATGAGGGTCGCGCTCGCCAGCGGAGGCGGCTCGATCAGCCCGAATGCCCGGGTGGGGTCCCACACGCGCTCCGCCGGGTCGCTTGTTCGCTCAGTCGCCGCGGTCACCCGCGAATCGTCCCCCTCGGCGGCCGGCGATGGCTACCGCAGGTCGAGGATGTGACGCAGGATGTCGGCGGCGATCACGGCCGGTGCCTGCAACGGCCCGAAGTGGCCCAGATGGGCGTGCGAGGTCAGCGTCGCGGCCGGCAGCGCGGCGGCGAGCCCCGGGGCGAACGTGGCCGGCGGCACTACCGGCTCCGCCGCGCCCACGGCGATGAGCACCGGGAGCTTCGCCGCCGCGACGGTCTCGTAGGTGATCCGCCCGCTCGCCTCGAACGTCAGCGCCTCGTGCTCCGGCAGACAGCGCAGCACGACCGTGCCGTCGGGCAGGTCGGTGAAGCCGTGCTCGACGTACGCGGCCAGGGACTGCGCGGTCAGGTCGCCCAGCGGCGGGCGCGAGGAGTAGCGCCACAGCGCCGCCGCCCGGGACGGGAACTCCGCCCGCCGCCGGCGCGCTCCGCCGGCGAGCACGTTGGTACCCGACGCCGGGGCGGGCGTGGCCGTGACGACCGGCTCGTAGAGGTAGGCCGAGGCGAACAGGCCCGGCCGGTCGACCTCGGCGGCGAGCGCGACGGCGCCGCCCATCGAGTGCCCGACGGCGTGCACCGTCGCCGCGCCCGTCGCCCGGATCGCCGCGACGGCGGCGGTCACCTCGGCGGTCCAACGGCGCCAGTCGAAGTCACCGTCCGCCGGCGGTGGGGTCTCGCCGTGGCCGGGGAGGTCCAGCGCCCACACGTGCGCCCGCGGGCCCAGCTGGTGGGCGAGCTGCCGGTAGGCCTGGCCGCAGAACCCGGTCGCATGGCAGATCAGCACGGCCGGCCCGGCCCCCGGGCCGACCCCGCCGAGGTCGTGCAGGACGGCGGTCGTGCCGCGTTCGGTCGTCAGGCGCATACCCGACTTGCTATCAGGCCTCGTCCCGGCCAGGCGGGGGATGCCGAGGCACGCCTGGTCACATCGGCGGCGCAGGACTGTCGCCACCCGGCCCGGCCCGGCAGGATCGAGACTCGTGGCTGAGCCTCGCCGACGGGCCCGCGAGCACGGCATCCCCTTCGACGGGACGCCGGGACCGTTCAACGCGATCACCGACGTCCCGGGCGTCGAGGTCGGCTACACGACGCTGATCAGCGGTGACGGGCCGCTGCGGGTCGGCGACGGGCCGGTGCGGACCGGGGTCACCGCGATCCTGCCGGCCGGCCGCGGCGGGATCGGCTCGGCCGTCGCCGCCGGTGTGCACGCGTTTAACGCCAACGGCGAGATGACGGGCAACGCCTGGCTGGCGGAGACCGGAAGCCTCTCGCTGCCTGTCATGATCACAAATACCCACGCCATCGGCCCCTGTCACCGCGGCGTGATCGACTGGGTGGTCGCCAACCGGCCGGATCTGGCCCGCGGCTGGCTGCTCCCGGTCGTCGCCGAGACCTGGGACGGCTACCTCAACGACATCAACGGGGCGCATGTCACCCCGGCCCACGCCGTCGCCGCGATCGACGCGGCGGTCGGCGGGCCGGTCCCCGAAGGCGCCGTCGGCGGCGGCACCGGAATGATGTGCTACGGCTTCAAGGGCGGCAGCGGCACCGCGTCCCGGATCGTGCCCTACGGCCCGGACACCTATACCGTGGCCGCCTTCGTCCAGGCCAACTTCGGCCGCCGCGACGAGCTGCGGATCGCCGGTGTTCCGGTGGGTCGCCTGCTCGCCGACGCCGACGCCGATGCCGGCGCACGCGGGTGGGACGGCGACTGGGCGGCGCCCCCCGGCGCCGGCAGCTGCATCGCGGTCCTCGCGACCGACGCGCCGCTGCTGCCCGGCCAGTGCGCGTCGCTGGCCCGCCGCGCGCCGCTGGGGCTCGCCCGCACCGGGACCACCGGCTCGCATTTCTCCGGCGACCTCGTCCTCGCCTTCTCCACCGCGAACCGCGGTGCCCTGACCAGCGCCTTCCCGACGGCGGACCCGACCGCCGACGACTACGCGGCCCTGCGGTTCATCCCCTGGGGCCGGCTCGACGCCTTCTACGAGGCGGCGGTGCAGGCCGTCGAGGAGGCGGTCGTCAACGTCCTCACCACCGCCACCTCGCTGACGGGTCGCGACAACCACCACGCCCAGGCACTCCCGGTCGGCCGGGTCGAGCAGCTGCTGTCCCGTGGGTCGCGCTGAGGGTCAGCCGAAGGCGAGCCGGGCCGCCACGAACAGCATCGTGACGCCGATCGCCAGGTCGAGGACGCGCCAGGTCGCCGGGCCGGCCAACACGGTCGAGACGAGGCGGGCGCCGTAACCGAGGCTGGCGAACCACACGATGCTCGCGAGGCCCGCCCCGACGGCGAACCACCATCGTCCCGTCGGGCCATCCCGGCCGCCGACGGTGCCGAGTATCAGCACGGTGTCGAGGTAGACGTGCGGGTTCAGCCAGGTGAAGGCCGCGGCACGCGCGGCGACGGCCGTTCTGCCGGCGGCCAGGTCCTGGCCGGAAGGTCCAGGGTCACCGAGCGGACCTGGCGACTGCTGGCCACCCGCCGGGTTGGCGCGCGGGCGCGCGGCCCGCCGCAGCGAGGTGGCGGCGAACCACAGCATGAAGGCGACGCCAAGCCAGCGGACGGCGACCAGCAGCGGCGCGGCGCGGGCCAGCAGGCCGGCGACGCCGCCTACCCCGGCCGTGATCAGGGCCAGGTCCGAGCCGGCGCAGATCACGACGACCGTCCCGACGCGGTCGCGGGCGAGCCCCTGCCGCAGGACGTAGGCGTTCTGCGCCCCGATGGCGACGATCAGCGAGAACCCGGTCAGCAGACCGGTGGTGGCGGCGGCGAGCACGGCGGCCACGCTAGGTCGCGGCCCCTATGAAGACCAGCGAAAGATTCTTCAGATTCATTAGCATCACTTCATGGACCTGGAGCTGCCGCCCGCCCAGCTGGCCACGCTCGTGGCGATCGTCGAGCTGGGCAGCTTCGACGCCGCCGCCCGCCACCTGCACCTGACGCCGAGCGCCGTCAGCCAGCGGATCCGCGCACTGGAGTCGGCCGCCGGGCAGGTTCTCGTGCGGCGTTCGCTGCCGTGTCGGCCCACCACCGCCGGCGAGGCGCTGTTGCGGCTCGCGCGCCAGACCAGGCTGCTGCACGCCGAGGCCGTCGAGGCGCTCGGCGGCCGCCCGTCGGCCCGGGTCGAGCTGTCGGTGGCCGTCAACGCGGACTCGCTCGAGACCTGGTTCCGCGACGTCGTCGCCGAGGTCGCGCGCTGGGACGACGTCGTGCTGCGCCTGCACGTCGAGGACCAGGCGTTCTCCGCCGGGCTGCTGCGCGGCGGCGAGGCGCTGGCCGCGGTGACCAGCGACCCGGTCGTCGTCCAGGGCTGCCGGTGCGAGCCGCTCGGAACCCTGCGCTACCGCCCGGCGGCCACCCCGGAGTTCGCGGCCCGCTGGTGCGCGGACGGACCGCCCGACGGTGCGGCGGACTACCGCTGGGACCGGATGCCTCTTCTCGTCTTCAACGAGAAGGACGGCCTTCAGCACGAGCTGCTGCGGGAGCGGGGTGTCCTCGCCGCTGCACCGGCGGCGCACCGGGTGCCGACCACGGCTGGCTTCCACGAGGCGGTTCGGCTCGGTCTCGGCTGGGGCATGCTGCCCGACGCCCAGCTGGACGGTGACCTCGCCACCGGGCGGTTGGTGACCCTGACCGACACCCACGTCGACGTCCCCCTCTACTGGCAGCGTTGGCGGCTCGACTCCCCGCTGCTCGACCGGCTGACCGCCGCGGTCACGACGGCCGCGGGCCGGCACCTGCGCGGCACCCGGCCTGGCGGGTAGCCCGCGACTGTGTCGCAGGCCATGGGTAGAAACCCCGGCGGAGCCAGACGCCCCAGCCCAACCTAGAAAGGGGCGGTGCGCGCCGCCGAGCCGTCCGACCTGGAGCGACGTGATGACCACACCGGAGTACGCCCTGACCGAACTGGCGCGCGAGAGCCGGATGGGAGGCGCCGGGACCGAGGCGACCGACCGGGAGATCCGGCGGGTCTCGCTGCGCGACGTCGAGACCCGGCGCGAGGCGATCACCGGCGAGCTGTGGTCCGCCGCGGCCGACATCGGGTTCTTCCAGCTCGTCGACCACGGGATCGACCTCGCCGAGGTCGAGCGGGCCTTCGGCGCGGCCGAGGCCCTGTTCGCCCTGCCGGACGAGGTCAAGGGCCAGTACGCGCTGCTGAAGGGCACCAACGCCGGCTGGGAGAAGCTCACCCAGATCCGTCCCTCGACCGGCACCCCGGACCAGAAGGAGTCCTACCAGGTCACCCGGCCGCGGATGGCCGGGCTGTGGCCGACCGACGCGGAGCTCGACGGCTTCGCCGCGACGATGCTCGGCTTCGAGCGCCGGTGCTGGGAGGTGGCGACGCTCGTGCTGTCCTGCTTCGCCGACCGGCTCGGCTTCCCGCGTGACTTCTTCACCGCCGCCCACGACCCGGCCGCGCCGACCTACCAGAGCACGTTGCGGCTGCTGCACTACTTCCCGGTGCCGCCCGAGGCCCAGGCGACGCCGGGGCTCTGGCGGGCCGGCGCGCACACCGACTTCGACTGCCTGACCCTGCTGTTCCAGCGCGAGGGCGAGGGCGGCCTGCAGGTCCTGCCCGGCAAGGAGGCCGACGCCGAGCGGTGGACGTCGGTCCCGGCCACGGCGGACGCCATCACCTGCAACATCGGCGACATGCTGATGCGCTGGAGCGACGACGCGCTGCCCTCGACGTTCCACCGGGTGCGGCTACCGGTGCCCGGTGAGTACGCCGGGCCGCGCTACTCGCTGGCGTTCTTCGCCCAGGCCAACACCGACGTCGTCATCTCCAGCCCGTCCGGGCGCTATCCGGACATCACGGCGCGCGACTACCTTCTGCAGCGCATCCAGGCCAACTTCGGCTCCTGATCTGGCCGGCGGGCCGGCCGCCCGTCACCCGGGCCAGGGGGTCGGCGTCAGCGGCCGGGCCGTAGCGCCGTCAGCAGGTCCTGGTCGCCGAAGGCGGTGAGGCCGGGGCCGTCGAAGCCGGTCCGACCCCAGATCGCCAGCAGCGCCGGGCCGGCGGGGCCACGCAGGCCCGCGTCCCCCTTCTCGTGCCCCTCGCTGACCTCGACCGAGTCCCCGGCCAGCGCGACCATCCATTCACCGCTCGGCGCCGGCGGCGCGGCGGCCTCGTCCGTGACCGACGGCGTCCCGGTGAACAGCGGGTCGGTGAGGTGGACGTGCGCCGTGCCCTCGGCGTGGGAGGTGAGCCCGGCCGCGCGGGCCGCCGGCAGCAGGACCCGCAGCACCTCGTCGATGCCGTCCGCGGCCAGCGCCGGATCGAGCTCGGGCGCCGGTCCGACCGCGTTCGCCGCGTCCCAGGCGTGGATCTGCAGCTCGTGAGTCAGCCGGCGCGGCCAGAAACCGGCGACCTGCGGCGCGTTCGTGAAGTTCCAGGCGGGAGCAGCCGGATCGACGGCCTGGAACGCCGCCAGGGTCGCGGCGAGCGACGCCCGGTAGTGCGCCACCAGCGCCTCGTCCTGTGCCGGCGGCCGCTCGGTGAACGCCGGCGGGTCGACCACCCCGCGTGGCAGGTGCGCCGCGGTGGAGGCCAGCAGCCGGGCGACGTGGCTGACCAGCCGGCGGTTGTCCCAGCCTGGGCAGGACGGCACGGGCGCGTCGAGGTTCCCCGCCGCGGCGTCGATGAGCGCCTCGGCCTGCGTCTGGAACATCGCGGGATAGTCCATGCCCTGGAGTCTCTCGGTTCGACGCTCCGAACGCACCAACCCGTCCGCTCCAGCGCCTGTTCGGAGCGTTCGCCGGGATCGTCTCGGGACGGGTCACGCGGCCCGGGCGGTTCCGGTGCCGGAGGGTTGCCCGCGCCCGGGACCGGGGACGGAGCCGACGCAGTCGTCACGGAACGTGACCTGCGGTCGAGGCGGTCGAGGTGCCGGGCGGGTGGAGGTGGCCCGGCCGCTGGCACAGACCGCAAGCCTTCCAGCGGAAGCCGAGGTCCCGTGAACCAGCCAAGGCGCAACCAGGACGGCGGCCCCAATGGATCCGGTGCCAGTGGGCCCGGCGCGGGCGGGCCGGGCGCGGGTGGGATGCGGCGCCGGCTGCCCGGCCGGCCCCGAGCGTGGGCGGCGGCGCTGGTGATCGCCGTGGCGGGTGCCGCCGGGCCGGTTCCGGCGGCCGGCGCGGCCGAGCCGTCGACCGGCGTCGGCCGGCTGTCGGCCTGGCGGGCCTGCGGCGACGGCGTGCAGTGCGCGACGCTTCCCGTGCCGCTCGACTACGCGAACCCGGCGGCCGGCACGATCAGCCTCGCGGTGGTGCGCCGGCCGGCCCGCGAGCCCGCCCGCCGGATCGGCTCGCTGGTCTACCTGGAGGGCGGGCCGGGCGTCTCGGGCGTCAACTCGATCAAGACGTACCCGCAGCTGTTCGACACCGTGGTGGGTGACCGGTTCGACATCGTCGGGTTCGACCAGCGGGGGGTCGGCGCGAGCGCGCCGGTCCGCTGCCTGACCGACGCCCAGAAGGCCACGGAGCTCACCGACGTCCTGGTGGGCGTGCCGGCGCGCCGGGCCGTCCCGGGATCGACGGAGGGGAGTGTGCCCGCCGGGTTCGGCGGGACGGCGGCGTCGGACCGGGGGGTCGCCGAGGGCTGCGAGCGCTGGAGCGGCAGGATGCTGCCCTACCTGTCGACGGAGGCGGCGGCCCGCGACGTGGACGTGCTGCGCGCCGCGCTCGGCGACCGGCGGCTCACCGCGTATGGCGCCTCGTACGGGTCGGAGCTGGGCGCCACCTACGCCGCGCTGTTCCCCACTCACCTGCGTGCCCTGGTGCTGGACGCGGTGGTCGACCCGAGGATGTCGACCACCGATCCCTTCGCGGAGACCCTGCTGCAGGCCAAGGCCTTCGACGCCGCGCTCAGCGCCTTCCTCACCGCCTGCGCCCGCGACACCACCTGCCCCTTCGGCGACGGCGACCCGTTCGGCCACTACGACCGGCTCGTCGCCCGGATCGCGAAACACCCGATCTACGCCCAGGGCAAGGACGTCGACACGACCCGCCCGGTCGACAGCGGCGTGCTGACCTCCGCCGTCCTGCAACTGCTGTACAGCCAGCAGCAGTGGCCGATCCTGGCGCTGGCGCTGGGGCTGGCCGACACGGCGAACGACGGCTCCGTGCTGCTCTCGCTGGCCGACCAGCAGTCCGGCCGGCGGCCCGACGGCAGCTACGACAACTCGTTCGACGCCAACACCGCGATCAACTGTGCCGACCAGAGCTACCCGACGGATCTCGCGGCCTACCGGCGCTTCGCGGCGCGGCTGGCCGTCGCGGCGCCCCGGATCGGCTACACGCTGGCCCTCGGCGGGCTGACCTGCGCCTTCTGGAAGGTCCGGGCGGCCTCCCGCTACACCGGGCCCTTCCTGGCCAAGGGCGCTCCGCCGATCCTGCTGGTCGGCACCACCGGCGACCCGGCGACGCCGTACCCGGAGGCGCGCTCGCTCGCGTCCCAGCTGTCCAGCGGCGTGCTGCTGACGTGGCGCTCGTACACGCACGGCGCCTACGAGGGACCGAGCACGTGCGTCCACGACGCGGTGGATGACTACCTGGTGAATCTCGTCGTACCGAAGCCCGGCACCGTCTGCTCCTGAGGGGCGACCGGCTAGACTTCGGGGTGAGTCGCGACTGGCGTGCTCGGGTGGAATCAACCACCGGGAAGCGACCGATCGGCGAGGCACCGTGCGCCTGGGTGCCGCCGAAGCGGCACCGGCTATCTGGTGCCGTCGGCCGGACGACTCCTGCCCGCAGCGCGATCGTCCGCCGGTGGCCCACGCGAAACCGACACTCCTGCCAGGCACCGCTGGCGGAACCGGCCGTGTGGACGCGGGCGGGCCGGGCAGCCACTTCCTGGAGGTCTTCCCATGCACCAGCCATCGATCCGTGACCTGGCCAGCGCCGACCCGGAGATCGCGAACCTGGTCGAGTCCGAGGCCCGCCGCCAGTACGAGAAGATTCGCCTGATCGCGTCGGAGAACTACGTCTCGAACGCGGTTCTCGAGGCGAGTGGCACGGTCCTGACGAACAAGTACTCCGAGGGCTACGTCGGCAAGCGCTACTACGAGGGCCAGCAGTTCATCGACCCGATCGAGACGCTGGCGATCGAGCGGGCCAAGGCGCTGTTCGGCGTCGAGCACGCCAACGTCCAGCCCTACTCGGGCTCGCCGGCCAACCTGGCCGTCTACCTGGCCTTCCTGCAGCCCGGCGACACCGTCATGGGCATGGCGCTGCCGATGGGCGGCCACCTCACCCACGGCTGGTCGGTCTCGGCCACCGGCAAGTGGTTCCGCAGCGTCAAGTACGGCGTCCGCCAGGACACCGGCCGGGTCGACCTGGACGAGGTCCGCCAGGTGGCGCTGGCCGAGCGGCCGAAGGTCATCTTCTGCGGCGGCACCGCGATTCCGCGGACGATCGACTACCCGGCGTTCGCCGAGATCGCGGCCGAGGTCGACGCCGTGCTCGTCGCCGACATCGCGCACATCGCGGGACTGATCGCCGGTGGCGCGCACCCGTCGCCGGTCGGCCACGCCCCGGTCATCTCGACGACCACGCACAAGACGCTGCGCGGCCCGCGCGGCGCGATGCTGATGTCCGACGCCGCGCACGCCGCGCCGCTGGACAAGGCGGTGTTCCCCGGCCTGCAGGGCGGCCCGCACAACCACACGACGGCGGCCATCGCGGTCGCGCTGCGCGAGGCGGCGACCGCCGAGTTCAGCGCCTACGCCCACCAGATCGTCGCGAACGCGGCGGCGCTGGCCACCGCGCTCGCCGACCGTGGCTTCGACCTGGTGTCCGGCGGCACCGACAACCACCTGATCCTGGTCGACCTGACCAGCAAGGGCATCGGGGGCAAGCCGGCCGCCCAGGCGCTCGACCGGGCCGGCATCGAGCTGAACTACAACACCGTCCCGTACGACACCCGCAAGCCGTTCGACCCGTCCGGCCTGCGGCTGGGCACCGCCGCCGTCACCACCCGCGGCATGGGGCCGGAGCAGATGGCCCAGATCGCCGCGTGGATGGACCAGGCCGTCAAGGCGGCGGCCGACGGCGACGAGGCCGTCCTGGCCCAGATCGCCGGCGAGGTCCGCGACCTCACCGCGAACTACCCGATGCCCGGCTGGGTCTGACCCACCGCGGGGCGGTAGCCCTGCCTCACACCGATCCGGCCGCCGGGCTCACCCGGCGGCCGGACTCGTGTTCCCGGTCAACGCGAGACCGTCGAACGCTCTCGGCCCGCCAGCACCCGGCGCCGGTAGGACGTCGGGGTTTCGCCCGTGTGCCGCCGGAACGCCCGGGTGAACGCGCTGACGCTTCCGAAGCCGACCCTGGTGGCGGTTTCCAGGATGGTCGGGCCCGGCTCGGCCAGGATGGCCATCGCCCGCATGAGCCTGCTCTGCAGGAGATAGTCGCGCCAGGCCATTCCGGTGACGGCCGAGAAGGCCCGCCTCAGCGACCGGTCTGATACCCCGATGGCGCGGCAGACGTCGAAGAGCTCCACCTGGTCCAGATGGGCATTCGTGTAGTCCATGGCCGCACTGACGACGGGGTCGGTCGTGGTGGGCAGGCTGAGCGGAATCTCGTGGTCGAGCCAGTCGAAGACGAGAGTGGCCAGCACCTCGAAGTAGGCGTCCGCCGTCGCGTCACCGGAAGGCCGGTTGATCGGCCAGCGTTCGCCATAGATCATCATCTCGCGAATGACGGGGGCGGCGGCCAGGGTTCTGGCCCGGTCGTGGGTCCCGGGCACCATGGATGGGTCGAAGAAGACCGCCACGGTCTTGACCCTCGTCAGGGTGGGGCAATGAGCCACGCCCGCGGGTATCCACATGGCCTGCTGCGGCGGCAGCAGGAATCGCGCGGACTCGGTCTCGACTTCCGCGACACCCTCGATCGCGTACTCGACCTCGTGGAAGTGATGAGTGTGCCAGCCCGTGACGACGTCCTCGCCGATGTCGAACCGGTAGACGCCGGCCCGGACGTCCGAACCCCGTCGCATGTCGATCTGGTGCACGGCGGTTGGCGGCGCGAAGGCGGTCACGTCCGGAACTCTAGGACACACGTACACCAGCGTCCTGCCAGCAGAAGGCCGGTGCGGAGGGTCCTGCCGGCAGCGGGGTCGGGACGGTGCAGGGCCGTGGCGGGCCGGGAGCGGTCGACTCTGGTCCGTGACGCGGCCTGGCCGGCGGAGTCGAATCTCTGGCCGCCAGCGCGGCGACGGGAGGCGGCCGCGACTCACACACTGTGGACGGACGAAGCCTTCCGCACGGTAAAGGACTGCCATGGCCGCAACGTTCACCGACACCAATGAGCTCGGTTGGGAAGAGGTTCCCGACGCCTGGCGGGGAAAGTCGGCAGAGGGTGAGCCAGGAGTGCGTTTCAAGCGCTTCCAGACCGGATCTCCGATCGTGCCGCTCGCGATGCTGGTCGAGTACGAACCCGGGCATCACGAGCGTGAGCACAGCCACCCGGAGAGCGAGTTCTTCTTCATGCTGGAAGGCGAGATGCGGGTGCTCGATCAGAGTGTCGTTCCCGGCACGCTCGTCTTCCTCGCGGCCCGGTCTTCGTACTCCATCATGACCGGCACCGCGGGAGCGCGCTTTCTCAGGCTCCAGCACGCGTCATGAGCCAGTCCGCGACGGACGCACCGTCCGTGCGTTTCCGCCGGTACTTCCCCGGCAAAGGAGCCTCCCTTGACCGATAAAGTCGTCGCCTCAGCCCCGCCCGTCCTCCATCGCACGGTCGACGTCGGGGGCATTCGTGTCTTCTACCGTGAGGCGGGCGACCCGGGCCGGCCCGCGATAGTGCTGCTCCACGGGTTCCCCTCCTCGTCGTCGATGTACCGCAACCTGATCCCGCTGCTCGCCCCGCATTTCCACGTGCTCGCTCCCGACTATCCGGGAAGCGGCAACAGCGAGTTCCCCGCCGAGGACAAGTGGGTACCCACATTCGCCAACCTGGCTGACGTCATGGAGCAGTGGGTCGAGAAGGTCGGCCTCGACCGGTTCGTCTTCTACATGCAGGACTTCGGCGGCCCGGTCGGCTTCCGACTCGCGGTGAGGCATCCGGACTGGGTCGCCGGGCTGGTGGTCCAGAACGCCAACCTGTTCCTGGAAGGGTTCCCACCCCAGCAGGCCGCCGCGCCCGGCGACGAGGATCAGGCTGGTCAGGAATCCATGGCCGACAAGACCGTGACCGTCGAGTTCGCGAAGTTCCTCTACCAGGCCGGGGCCCGCGACCCGGAACTGCTGAGCCCCGACGCCTGGAACCTCGACGCCTACGCGCTGACGCACCCGGACTCCCAGCGGATCCAGCGCGCGCTGATCACGGACTACCCGACGAACATCGCGCTGTATCCGGCCTGGCAGGCCTTCCTGCGGGAGCGCCAGCCCAGGACCCTGATCGCCTGGGGCAGGAACGACCAGTTCTTCGTCCCGGCCGGCGCCGAGGCGATCCACCAGGCGGTCACCGACTCCGAGCTGCGCTTCTTCGACACCAGCCACTTCGCCCTCGAAGAGGACCTCGTCCCGATAGCCCAGGCCATCGTCGACTTCCACGGCACGCCCCTGGGCTGATACCGACCCCCGGTTCATCCCCGCCCGCCCTGCCTGAGACCGCGGATCATGCCTCCCACCAGGGGTTGCCTAGTGGAAGTACACTTACTGTAAGTACAGTTCCACTAGGCTGGCGGTGGGCATGGAACGTCCTGCGGACATGTTCGACCGGGACGAGGAGTGGGCGGCGCTCGAGGGCTTCTGCGAGGACTCCACTCCCGGAGCCACGCTGGGAGTCGTCACCGGGCGTCGCAGGCAGGGGAAGTCCTTCCTGCTGGAGGCTGCCTGTGAGCAGACCGGCGGTCTCTACCACCAGGCTCTGGAGGGAACCGCGGCCGAGTCGCTGCGGCTGTTCGGCGAGCGTTTCGCAGCCCACACCGGCGCCGCCGCTCCGCTGGCTTTCAGTTCGTGGCCGGACGCGATCGACGCCGTGCTTGGCTTGGGCTCCGGAGCGCCCACGACTGTCGTCATCGACGAGTTCCCGTACCTCATGAAGGCCGTGCCCGAGTTGCCGTCGGCCGTGCAGGCGGCACTCGGTCCACGCCGCGCCGAGCGAACCGCGTCACGAACCCGCCTGATTCTCTGCGGCTCCGCGCTGAGTGTCATGGGCCGGCTCCTGGCCGGATCGGCGCCTCTGCGCGGCCGGGCGGCGCTCGAACTCGTCGTTCCATCGCTGGACTTCCGCCTGGCCCGAGAGTTCTGGGAAATCGAGGACCCGCTGCTCGCGGCACGGCTGCACGCGGTCGTGGGCGGGACGCCGGCCTACCGTGACTTCGCGCGCCGGGACGCCCCGCGTGGTGTCGACGACTTCGACGCCTGGGTCGTCCGTACTGTTCTCAACCGCAACTCGCCCCTGTTCCGCGAGGCCCGCTACCTGCTCGCGGAGGAGCCGGACCTGCGCGACCCGGGGCTGTACAGCTCGGTGCTGGCAGCCGTGGCCACCGGTGCGGTCACCCGGGGAGCGATCTCGAACGCAGTCGGCCGCGGCGCGGACGAACTCGGCCACCCGCTCACGGTGCTGGCGGACGCCGGCTTCCTGATCAAGGCCGACGACCTGCTGCGTGACCGGCGGCCGGTCTGGCGCATCGCGGAGCCGCTGATCGCGTTCTACCACGCCGTCGTGCGCCCTGTGTTCGGCCAGCTGGAGGCTCGGGGACAGGCGGCACGGACCTGGTCGGGACGCCGGGCGACGTTCGCCTCCCAGGTCCTCGGCCCCAACTTCGAGGAGATCTGCCGAACCTGGACCTCGGGGTACGCCTCCGCGGAGACCCTGGGTACTGACGATCTCGGCGAAGTCGGACATGGTGCAATTCACGATCACGACCAGCGGGCGTTGATGCAGTTCGACGTGGTGGCGCTTGGGCCGGCCGACGGCCAGCGCCGCCGGCTGGTCGCCCTCGGCGAGGCGAAGTGGGGCGTCCAGCTCGGTCTTGAACACCTGGACCGGCTGCGCCGAGGCACGCACCTGGTCGAGCGGACCAACAACCTCGACGTGTCCAACACCCGCTTGCTGCTGTTCTCCGCGGTCGGATTCACGGACGAACTGCGCGCCGGAGCCGCCAGCGACCCGAGCGTCGTCCTGGTCGACCTGGGCCGCCTCTATGAGGGCGACTGAGCCGCAGCCCGCGGGAAGCCGCCTGCGGGTTGGCCACAGGATGACGGGCCAGTCCAGCCCCGCTCCGGCGGCCGGACGCTGTCCGGGCCTGACCGGCGTCGGCGCGCCCCAGCTCGGCGGGTGCGAGGCTCGGCTGTGTCGGAGGCTGAGTGATCGGTGTTTTCGCCTTCAAGTGGTTGCTGGCTGAGCCAGCTCACGACCAGTCGAGGGCGCAGACGGCGATCATGACGGAAGGGCCGGCGCGGACGGGCGGCCCCGGCGGGCCGTCAGGGGCGGGCGACGGCCTTCGTGCGCATGAGGAACTCGCCGAGGTAGGCGTCGTGCGGGACGTCGGGGCGCATCCAGTAGGTCGGGGTGTCCCCGAGGTAGACGTTGCTGATCGTCGGGTCGTCCACCAGGCGGTCGACCAGCTCGGCGTCGTCGGTGAGCGCGGTGAGCACCAGGCTGTCGCGCAGCGGCCCGACCCCGTCGGACGCCGACCACGGGGCCACCCAGACGCACGGGAAACCCAGCTCGATGCCGGTCTGCGGGGCGTCGGAGCGGTCGACCTGGAAGACGGCCGGCCGCAGCGCGGCGCCACCGTCGGGCAGCGGGTCGACGATCCCCGTTCCACCGAGACGGGGGGTGGCGTCGCCCGCGTGGTCGAGCAGGTACCTCTCGATCGCCCGGGCCTGGGCTATCGGCTGGATGGGCAGCACCGCCCGCTCGTCCGTCGAGGGCAGGGACGGCAGCTCCCCGAGCCGTTCGGCGAGGGCTTCTGCCAGGGGCGTCGGGTCGCCGTCGACGAAGACCGCGGTCGCGTTCACGCACGCCGTGCCGCCCCCGGCCGCGACCGAGTCGGCGATCATGCCGAGGTGCGGGCGCCAGTCGCCGCCGGAGACGAGGATCTTCGAACGGCCCGGGCCCTGTGGCAGGACCGAGCTGTCGGCGGCGTACTTGCGGACCACGTCGTCCCCGCCGTACGCCATCGACAGGTCGGCCTCGCGCAGAATGTCGTCGGCCACGGTGTGGTCGGTCGGCAGCAGCACCACCTGGTCGGCGCCGAAGCCAGCGTCGCGCAGCGCGCTGACCAGGCGGAACGGGGTCAGCGGCTCGCGGCGCGACGGCCGGACGGCGACCCGGTAGCCGAGGGCCAGCGCCTCCGGCCACAGCGCGTGCACGGCGGGGTGGTTGCCGGCGGCGTGGACCCCGAACACGTCCCCGCGCCGGGTCCAGACGGCCCGCCCGTACCTGGTCGCCGGGTCCCGCCAGCTCTCGACGGCGGCCGTCGGCCGGGCGCAGCCCGCGTCCGGGCCGGCTCCGGCGAGGCTGCGCGCGATCTGCTTCGCGGCCTCGCGCACCACGGCGATCGGCATCCCGCAGATCCGGCTGACCAGCCGCGCGTAGTCCTCGGTCGGGAGCCCGGCCGGCGTTCCCCGCTCGAACGCCTCGCCCGCGCGGGTGAGCGCCGCCAGCCGCTCCTCGTACGGCATCGTCGGCGCCCGGCGCAGGGCGGCCATGGCCCGGTGGACGAACACCCTGGGCACCAGACTCAGCTCGGCGACCGGCGCCCCGGCCACGTCGTTGATCGTCAGTGGCTCCCTCGACCGGAAGGGCCCGTTCGGACCGAGCGCGTCCAGCTGGAACAGGCCGGCGGCGGTCATCAGTACACCCCCTCGATGACGGTCCCGCCGCCGAACTCCCGCAGCGGCGCGACGTCGGCGACCGAGTCGCCGATCTGGATGGACCCCGGCACCGGCTCGACGCGGGTGGCCTCGTCACGCTCCAGGTTGTTCGGCAGCAGCGCGGACCGGCTGACGTGGTTCATCACGACCTGCCCGCGGGCGCCGTACTCGACCGGCCGGCCGGTGTCCGGGTCGACCACCGAGAAGGTGATGTAGGGCGACGGCGGGTCGAACACGCACCGGTCCTGCGCCGTGATCCCGAGGCGCTCGACGGCGGCGCCGAGGATCATCGTGCTGCCGTAGCGGCCGTAGAGCGCGACCTCGGGGAAGATCTCGGTCATGTACAGGTAGCGGCTGTCCGCGTCGAGGTGCGCGCCGCCCCATTCGATGATCCGCACCTTGGCGTTGACGAGCTCCACCAGGTCCTCGCGGCGGGCCAGTCGCTCCAGCAGCGGGGGTGTGATGACCATGATCCGGATGTCCTGCGCCGTGAGCACATGCGTGGCCTGGTCGACGAGGTGCTCGGCGTAGCGGTCGGCCTCGTCGGGCCGGCCCTCGGCGATGGACCGCTTCACCCAGCGGGGGTCAAGGTCGATGGTGAACCTCATCCGTCCGACCCGGCGAACGGCCCGTTCGAGGAAGGCGCCGAACATGTGCGGGCCGCTCGGCGTCACCGCCAGCCAGTCGACGCCGGTGGGGTAGCCGCGGGCGGTCATGTCGGCCGTGAGGTAGTCGTTCAGCCAGTCCATCCAGTCGTCGAGGAAGACGACCCGCTTGGGCGGCCCGGTCGTGCCGCCGCTGTCGTACACCCCGGTGATCCCCGGGTCCGGGCCGTAGCCGCGGGGGATGAGGTCATGGGCCGGGATCTCGCGCAGCAGGTCGACCAGGTTGGGGAACTTCGCCAGGTCGGCGACGCTGTGCACGTCGCGCCGCGGGTCGAAGCCCAGCTGGTCGGCCACCCGCAGCCAGAACGGCGAGCCGGTGGCCGGGTCGAAGTGCCAGCGCATCGCGGCCTCGATGAACTCGGCCTCCGGTACCGGTTCGCCCGGCCGGTGGTCGAGCACCGGCTCAGGCAGGCGCACCCCCAGCTCGGTCAGAGATGGTGCCATCACCGTCGCCTCCGTCCTCCTGCGTCGATTCGGTGTGATGGGCCCAGGTCCGGCGGCACCTCGACCGCCAGCAGGGCCATGTCGTCGTGCAAGCCGTGGCCGGTCCAGTCCTGGACCGTCCGGACCAGTCGCCCCAGTGCCTGTTCGAGCGAGCCTGCCCGGCCGAGCTCCTGGCTGGCGGCGGTCAGCAGCGGGAAGAAGGCTCCGGCCCGGTCGCGCGCCTCGGCGATCCCGTCGGTGTAGAGGAGCAGGCGGTCACCGGGCCGCAGCCTGACGGTCAGCGCGCCGACCGCGGCGGCGCCGAGCCCGAGCGGCGGCTGGCGTTCCGGCGGGGCGAGCAGCCGGGCGTGGCCGTCGCGCCACAGCACCGGGTCGGGGTGGCCGGCGTTGACGAGCGTGAGCTGGTTCGGGCCGAGCTCGACGGCGATGGCGGTCACGAAGTCGTCCAGCCCAGCCGACGAGCGGACCTCGCTGTCGAGATCCGCCACGATGATGCCGACATCGGGCCTGGCACGGGCGACGACCCGGAAACAGCCCAGCACCCGGCTGGCGAGCCGCACCGCGTCCAGTCCCTTGCCCCGAGCGTCGCCGAGCAGCAGCCGCGTCCCCCAGGGGCTGTCGACCATCTCGTACAGGTCACCGCCGACCATCGCCTCGGTCGCGGCGCTCTCATAGCGGACGGCGAGGCGCAGTCCCGTGGCCGAGCTCGCGGGCATGTCCGAGAGGATCGTGCGCTGCGCCGCCTCGGCGACCTGCGTCATGTTGGCGAGCTTCGTCTCGCGGCCCGTGTTGTAGCGGCTGGCGAGGACGGCCATCGCCCCGCCGACGAGGATTCCGACCATGCGGGCGGTCAGCGCCGGCACCCCGCCGTGCGACGGATCCCAGAGGTCCTCCCACCAGACCGAGAACCCACCCGCGGCGAGCGCGAGACCGGCGAAGATCGAGGTCAACCGTGGCCCGGCGAGGTTCGCGCCGACCATGGGGACCAGCACGGTGTACCCGATGTAGGTCCACTGCCGGGTGCTGAGCTCGACGCCCATCACGGCGGCCAGGGTCAGGAGCGGGAGCACGATGGCCCGCCACCGCCGCCAGGCCGACGGCCGAGACTCGGCCGCCGGCGCGGCGCTCCAAACAGCTGCGGGCAGGTTGGGCTCGGCAGGGACGGTGGGCGCGGGAGCCAGGGGGGACCTGGCCCGGCCCGGCCGGGTGGCGCCCGCGTGGCGGACCCGGGTGGCCTTCGGCGTCGCGGTCCCCGGCCGCTGGCGGCGAGCCACGGCGGCCGCCAGCGGGTCCGGCGGATGCGCCGGCCAGGCGGACCCGTCGGGTGCGGGGTCGTGGCGCGCCGCGGCTGGCGATCGTCCGCCCTGCCCGTGCCGGGCTGAGGGACTCTCACGCATAACCTCGCCCCTACCCGACTCGCGATCCTGGTAACCGAAAGTAGTCGGGCGCTGGGCCGCGGTCGCGACGCGCGTGACCGGGCCCGCGCCCGGTACTCGTGCCGGTGGCTGGGTCGCGGAACGTCGGCTGTGCGCGAACGGCACGTATCCGACAACCGTGGCGAGGCAGGATGGGCCGGCAAGGAGCCGAACGGCGACCGGTGTCGCGTCCGTCAGAGGTGGCGCGAGCCACGAGACTCGTCACCGGCTGCCTGGTGGCCAGCCGGTCGGGGCCGGCGATCCGCTAAGGGGGATGGATGCCGGGACCGCGGCGCCGCCGTGGCAGGGGCGCACCCGAACCTGACGACTCCGGGCTGCCGAGCGGGCTGACCGGGCCGGTCGACATCCCCGACCCACCGCCACCCGCGCGGCTGCCGCGGCGAGAACGATTCCGCAAGGGCGTCCGCAGCGCCGTCGCGACGGCCGCCGGGCTGCCCCGGGTGCTGCGCCTGTGCTGGCAGGCCAGCCCGTGGGCGACGGTCATGCTCGCGCTGCTGACCGTCGTGGTCGGCCTGTTCCCCGCGCTGACGGCGTCGACGGCCCGGCTGCTCGTCGACGCCGTGGTGCACGCGGTCGAGATCCGTGCGTCGCACCGGCCCGACCGGGCGGACCTGGTGCTGCCGCTGCCGGGCAGCCCACACCTGGCGACGACGTCCACCACCCGCGTCGTCTTCTGGCTGGCCGTCACCCAGTTCGTCGTCTACACGGTCAGCGAGGTGCTGACGGCGGCGCGGTCGATCGTCCAGCGTGTCCTGTCCGACCGGCTGTCGCTGACCGTCTCGACCATGGTCGTCGCCAAGGCCAGTCAGCTGGAGCTCAGCTTCTTCGAGCAGTCCGAGTCCTACGACCTGCTGCAGCGGGCGGCCGACCAGGGCACCAGGCCGTTCAACACGCTCACCACGTTCTTCGGGCTGCTCCAGACGCTGGTGACCTTCGCCAGCATGATCGGGCTGTTGATCGGCCTGAACCCGTGGCTGGGCCTGATCGTGCTGGTCGCCCCGATCCCGGCGTTCGTCGTCGACACCCGGTATGGCTCGTGGACCTACGCCCGCAGCCGGTGGACCTCGCCGGTCAACCGGCGAATCATGTATCTGCAGCGGTTGCTGACGACGGACAACGACGCCAAGGAAATCAAGCTCTTCAACCTCGGCCCCTACCTGGTCGACCGGTTCCGCCTACTGTCCGCCAACTACAACCAGCGGCTCCGGGAGCTGTCCATCCGCCGTCAGCTCGCCGAGCTGGGCTGGAGCCTGGTCAGTGAGATCGCCCGCTCCGGCAGCTACCTGTACGTCGCCCTCCAGGCCGCCGCCGGCGCGCTGACCCTCGGTGATCTCACGCTCTACGGCACCGCGGCCTCCAGCGTGCAGGGCGGGGTGTCCAGCATGCTCAGCTCGCTGACCCAGATGTACGAGAACAACCTCTACGTGGACGATCTGTACCGCCTGCTGGCGGCGCCGACCGAGGCCGAGCTTCAGGCGGCCCGGGCAGCGGGCCGGGCGGGCCTGGCGACAGCCGAGCCGGCAGGAGGACAGCCGGGGCCGGGAGTCGCGCCGCCCCCGCGGCGCCCGGCCGACGACACGCTCCCGAAGCCCTCACGCGGATCGGCGCTCGCGCTCATGAAGCCAAGCCCGTGGACGGCCGGAGGCCCACCGCCGAAGCCCATCCCGAGGTCGGTCGTGGAGGCGTTCACCCCGACGCCGCTACCCGTCCCCCTACGCGGCGACGTCGTGTTCGACCACGTCTCGTTCCACTACCCCGGTACGGACCGCAACGCCCTGGTCGACGTCACCTTCGAGGTCGCGGCGGGGGAGACGATCGCGATCGTCGGGCGTAACGGCGCGGGCAAGTCGACCCTCATCAAGCTGCTGTGCCGGCTCTACTCGCCGGACGAGGGCCGGATCCTCATCGACGGCGTCGACATCGCCGACGTGGACGCGGACGTGCTCCGCTCGCAGTTCGGCGCCGTCTTCCAGGACCACGTCTCCTTCCAGGCGAGCGCCGCCGAGAACATCGGCCTGGGCCAGCTCGACGAGTTGGAGGACCGGCCCCGCGTCGAGGGCGCGGGGGTCGCCGGCGGCGCGGACGAGTTCATCCGCGAGCTCGCGCAGGGCTACGACACGTCGCTGGGCCGGTGGTTCGGCAACGGCGTGAACCTCTCCGGCGGCCAGTGGCAGAAGGTCGCGTTGTCCCGTGGGTTCATGCGCGAGGCCCGCATCCTGGTCCTCGACGAGCCGAGCGCGGCACTCGACGCCCGCGCGGAGCACGACCTGTTCGCCCGCCTCCGCGCGCTCGCGACCAACCGCACGGCCTTCTACATCTCGCACCGGTTCTCCACGGTCCGCCAGGCCGACCGCATCCTCTTCCTGGACGAGGGCGGCATCACCGAGTCCGGAACCCACCACGAGCTGATGGCCCAGGGCGGCCAGTACGCCGAGCTCTTCTCCCTCCAGGCCGCCGCCTACCTGGACGACCCGGCCGGCGCCACAGCCCCCACCGGCGAAGCCGGCCCGACCCGGCTGCCGCCCGGGGCCCCTCGACGCCCCGGGCGAGGACCCGACCCCCGCCCGAGATAGGCCGCAGGCGAGACTCGCCACCACCACGTAGGACAGAGCACCGACTCAAGGCCCGAAGAGCGCCTGGTGCTTACGCGCCTTCCCTGATCGCGTGATGCTCGTGCCAGCTGGCGAAAGCGGCGACCACGACACTGGCGTCGACCGCCTTCATCGCCGGGTCCGCTCCATCGTCTCCCGGACCAGATCGGCTCTCAGCGGCGGCATCTCGGTATCCGCGACCGCCACCAGTCCGTCGCCGTCATCGACAAGGCTCATCGCCGTCGGCGCGGGCACGATCTCCAGGCGGTCGCCCCGAGCGGTGTCAGATGCGGGCGTCGGTCCAGGCGCGGGCAAGGATCTCCTCCACGGTCTCGGCCGGAGTCTGGTCCGAGGTGTCGAGCCAGAGGCCCAGCCGGGGCGTCTCGTCGCGCAGGACCGCGTCCAGGACCCGGACGGTCCAGAGGTCGCGGTACGCCGACTTCGACCGGGCCGTCTCACGGGCGGCGACAGCGTCCGGGGATGGCGCGAGGACGACGACCAGCAGCGGGCGGTGCTCGATGGCCGTGACCATCTCGGTCAGATGCTCACCGAGGACGATGTCCTGGACGACCGTGGTGAAGCCGGCCGCGGCGTAGCCGCCGGCGACCGTCGCCGTGAGCCGGTGACGTAGCCGCAACTGGCCGACCGCCTCGGGCGACGGGTCGGGCGTCATCTCGGCCCGGCCGCCGACCACCATCTTCCGGAACACGTCACCCCGGACGTGGACCGAACGTGGCAACCGCTCGGCCAGCGCCTGCGCGACAGTCGACTTCCCGGCCGCCTGGATCCCGGTGATCAGGACAACCGCCGGGACGGACCAGGGCTCGGCTGCCGGGCCGTCGCTCACGGGACGGCGGCCCGGCTCTTCGGTCACCACGGCTGCGCCGCCGGGGCTTAGTCGCGGTTGAGCTTGCGGTAGGTGACGCGGTGGGGGCGGGCCGCCTCCAGGCCGAGGCGCTCGAGCTTGTTGGCCTCGTAGTCGGCGAAGTTGCCCTCGAACCAGAACCACTTGGCGGGGTTCTGCTCGTCGCCCTCCCAGGCGAGGATGTGCGTGGCGACCCGGTCGAGGAACCACCGGTCGTGGGAGATGACCACGGCGCAGCCGGCGAACTCCAGCAGCGCGTCCTCCAGCGAGCGCAGCGTCTCGACGTCGAGGTCGTTGGTCGGCTCGTCGAGCAGCAGGACGTTGCCGCCGTGCTTGAGCGTCAGCGCCAGGTTCAGCCGGTTGCGCTCACCGCCGGAGAGGACCCCGACCGGCTTCTGCTGGTCCGGGCCCTTGAAGCCGAACGAGGACACGTACGCCCGGCTCGGGAAGTCGACCTTGCCGACGATGATGTGGTCGAGCCCGTCGGAGACGACCTGCCAGACGTTCTTCTTGCCGTCCAGGCCGCTGCGCGACTGGTCGACGTAGGAGATGTCGACCGTGTCGCCCACGCTCAGCGCGCCCGAGTCGGGCTCGGCCTGGCCGGTGAGCATGGTGAACAGGGTGGTCTTGCCGACGCCGTTCGGGCCGATGATCCCGACGATGCCACCGCGCGGCAGGCTGAACGACAGGTTGTCGATCAGCACCCGGTCGCCGAAGCCCTTGGTGAGGTTCTTCGCCTCGATCACCAGGTTGCCCAGGCGCGGGCCGGGCGGGATCTGGATGTCGTCGAAGTCGCGCGGCCTGGACTTGTCGGCCTCGGCCGCGAGCTCCTCGTAGCGGGAGAGACGGGCCTTGCTCTTGGCCTGGCGGGCCTTCGGGCTCGAACGGACCCATTCGAGCTCCTGGGCCAGCATCCGGCGCCGCTTGGCGTCCTTCTGGCCCTCGACCTTGACCCGGGCCGCCTTGTTCTCCAGGTAGGTGGAGTAGTTGCCCTCGTACGGGATCGCCCGACCGCGGTCGAGCTCCAGGATCCAGCCGGCGACGTTGTCCAGGAAGTACCGGTCGTGGGTGACGGCCAGCACGGCGCCCGCGTAGCGGGCCAGGTGCTGCTCCAGCCAGAGCACCGACTCGGCGTCCAGGTGGTTGGTCGGCTCGTCGAGCAGCAGCAGGTCGGGAGCCTCCAGCAGCAGCCGGCACAGCGCCACCCGGCGGCGTTCGCCACCCGAGAGCTTGGAGACGTCGGCGTCGCCCGGCGGCAGCCGCAGCGCGTCCATCGCCTGGTCGAGCTGGCTGTCGAGCTCCCAGGCGTTCGCGGCCTCGATCTTGTCGATCAGCGCGGCCTGGTCGGCGAGCAGCGTGTCGAAGTCGGCGTCCGGGTCGGCCATCTTCTCGTTGATGAACTCGTAGTCGGCGAGGACCTTGCGGATCTCGGCGACGCCGTCCTCGACGTTGCCGCGGACGTCCTTGGTCTCGTCGAGGATCGGCTCCTGCGCGAGCATCCCGACCGTGTACCCGGGGGAGAGCAGCGCGTCGCCGTTGCTGGGGTGGTCGAGGCCGGCCATCAGCTTGAGCAGGGACGACTTCCCCGCCCCGTTCGGGCCGACCACGCCGATCTTGGCCCCGGGCAGGAACGCCAGGGTCACGTCGTCGAGGACGACCTTTTCGCCGTGGGCTTTGCGCACCTTGCGCATCTGGAAGACGTACTGGGCCATGTGCCAACCCTATTGGTAGCCGGGCCGGACCTGGCGAGGCGGTGATCGAGCCCCGCCGAATCCCGTCGCCGTAGGCCGGCTCAGGTCACGGCGCGGTGGCCGCGCTGAGCCTCTCGGGGGCTGGGGCGCCGGCCAGGACCGCGGCGAGGAGGCCGGGGAACCGCGCGTCGAGGTCCGCGCAGCGCAGCCGGGAGTACTTGGAGGTGCCCTCCGCGCGGGTCGCGATGACACCGGCCTCGCGCAGGACGCGCAGGTGGTGGCTGAGGGTCGACTTGCCGATCCGCCCGCCGAGGACCTGCCCGCACGGAAGCTCGGAGCACTGCGCCAGCTCCACCACGACCGCCAGCCGCGTCGGCTCGCTCAGCGCGCCCAGCACCGCGACCAGGTCGAGGTCCTCGACCGCCGGGCCCGGCAGCACGGTCATCTCGTCCACCTCCCACGTCCCCGGGCGCCCCGCGCCCGTTTGTGGCATCACCCAACCACAACGGACAACTTTCCGAGGCTCGTTGGCCTTCCCGGGAATGCCTGGGGGCGTGGGTGCCTTTGCTTAGTTCAACAGATCTCGAACTAAGAGCCTGAGGAGCCTGATGGTCTCCAACAGAGTCGGCGAGCCGGCGGCCACGACGTCCGCACCGGCCGCCGCGACGACACTGGCACCACCGACCACAACCAGCGCGTCACCCTCGACCCTTCCCGCGCAGCCGGCCCCGGTGGGCCAGGCGGCGCAGCCGGACCCCCGTCGGTGGCGGGTGCTGCCCGCGATCCTGGTCGCGACCTTCATGTCCCTGTTCGACATCTTCGTGGTCAACGTGGCCGCGCCCAGCATCGGCGCCGACCTCAGGACCTCGAACGCCGGCCTTGAGCTGATCGTCGCCGGCTACTCGTTCGCCTACGCCGCCGGGCTGATCACCGGTGGACGCCTGGGTGACCGGTCCGGCCGGCGCCGGATGTTCCTGGCCGGAATGGCCCTGTTCACGGTCGCGTCGGCGCTGTGCGGGTTCGCCCCGACCGAGACGACGCTGATTGTCGGCCGGCTGGCGCAGGGCGCCGGGGCGGCCGCGATGGTGCCGCAGGCCCTGGCCATCATCAACGTGATCTTCCCGCCGGCCGAGCGGGCCCGCGCGTTCGCCTACTTCGGCGTCACCGTCGGCCTCGGCGCCGTGTCCGGGCAGGTCATCGGCGGTCTGCTGGTCGACCTGAACCTCTTCGGCCTCGCCTGGCGGCCGATCTTCCTGGTCAACGTTCCGATCGGGATCGTCGCCATGACGGTGGTCTGGCGGCTGCTCGCCGAGTCGAAGGCCGCCCGGCCCGAGCCGCTCGACCTGCCGGGGCTCGCGGCGCTCGCCGCCGGGCTCGGCCTGGTGCTGGTGCCGCTGACGCTCGGCCGGGACGAGGGCTGGCCGCTCTGGGTCTGGCTGACGCTCGGCGCCGGGGTCGTGGTGCTGGGCGCCTTCGGCCGCTGGGAGGTCCGGCTCGCCAGGACCGGCGGCTACCCGATCGTCCCGCCCGCGGTGCTGCGCTCGCGGCGGACCATCGCGGGGCTGCTGGTGAGCTTCGGGTTCTTCACCTTCTTCGGCAGCTTCCTGCTGGCGGCGACGATCTTCCTGCAGGACGGGCAGCACCGCTCGCCGCTGAACGCGGGCCTCGTGTTCGGCCCGCTGGGCGTCGCGTTCGCGCTGTCCTCCATGGCGGCGCGGCGCCTGGTGGCCCGGTACGGTCCGCGGACGCTCACGGCGGGCGCCGCGATCAGCTTCGTGGGCCTCGCCGTGCTGCTGGTGCTCGTCATCGTCCAGGGGGCCGGCGTGCCGACGGCGGCGCTGATGCCGCCGCTGCTGGCCATGGGCGTCGGGAACGGCCTGATCATCCCGGCGCTGGTCGCCGCGGTGCTGGCCGGGGCGCCCGCGGATGTGAGCGGCGCGGTCAGCGGTCTGCTCACGACCACGCAGCAGGCATCGGCGGCGCTCGGCGTCGCCGGTGTGGGCACCGTGTTCTTCTCGGTCTCGGCCCGGGACGGGCTGGCCGACGGGTTCGTCGCGTCGATCGCGATCGGCCTCGTCGCGGTCGCGATCGCGGGCGTCGGCACGCTGCTGCTGCCGCGCGGCGACGCCGCGCCGGCGGTCGTGGTGGCAGGCCCGGTGCGCGTCGCCTCCGCTGGGGCGACCGGGTCGCCGGCCCTGGCGGCGAGCGACGCGTCCGACTGGGCGGTGGCCGTGCCGGCGCAGGTCAGCGGGGGCCTGGAGCTTCAAGCGGGGCTGTAGTTCAAGCGGGCTGTAGACGGCCCGGACGGCGGGGCGTGGCGGCGAGTCAGCCGCCACGCCCCGCCGCGGGTCCGGGGTCGGGCCGCTCGGCTCAGGCCCGGTTCTGCATGGAATGGGCGGCGTAGACGAGGTAGTCCCACAGCGTCGTCTCCTGCTCGGGCGGCAGGTCCAGCGAGTCGACGGCGGCGCGCATCTGGGCGATCCAGGCGTCCCGTTCCGCCGGGCCGATCGCGAACGGGACATGCCGCATCCGCAGCCGGGGATGGCCGCGCTTCTCGTGGTAGGTCGCCGGGCCGCCCCAGTACTGGATCAGGAACAGCCGCAGGCGCTCCTCAGCCGGGCCGAGGTCCTCCTCCGGGTAGAGCGGCCGCAGGACCGGGTCGGTGGCGACGCCCTCGTAGAACCGCGCCACCAGTCGGCGGAAGGTCTCCTCACCGCCGACGGTCTCGAAGAACGTCTCCGCCGGCGGTGCCGAGAACGACGGGATCGGCCGCGGTGGGGTCGGCTGTGCGGGCGACGACTGGTTCACCCCTCCATTCTGCCCACCGGCCGGTCCGCTCCCGGGCCGGATCCGCGGCGAGGCGCGTCCCAGGCGGCAGCCACGCGTCTCGGCGTGGTCCGGGGCGGTGGGGGATCAACGCCGGCCTGGGGTCGTCCGCGGGGCGCTGCCGCGCATGACCCAGGCCGCGGTGTCCGCCGGAAGGACGAGCGTCTGGCCGTCGTGCTCGAGCGGGCCGCTGGCCAGCATCACCCGGCCGGGCATGGCGAGCGTCGCCGGCGTACCGGCGGCGAGCACGCAGGTCAGCACCCCGGCCCCGGCCGGCCGGGGTGGCGGGGCACCGAGCTGGCGGCCCCGGGGGCCGGTCGGGGCGGCCGGTCCGCCGTCGCCCGGCGGGCGCGGCAGCCGGGGCAGTCGCCCGCCGGGGGCCAGGGCGATCCGGTCGAAGGCGAGCACCCCGTCGGGCATGCCGGCGCGCCACCTCGTCATGCGCGAGCCGAGATCGGTGACGCGCAGGTGGGAGTGCCGGAAGGCCAACGCGGCCTGGACGAGCCGCCAGGTCGACCGCGGGTCATCGCGCTGCGCGGCCACGGTCAGCGCTGCCCAGTCGTCCGGCTGCGGCAGCCAGGGCGCGACCCCGTCGGGCGCGAAGCCGAACGGCGGCTCGGTGCCGGACCAGGGCATCGGCACGCGGCAGCCGTCGCGGCCGGGTGAGGTGTGCCCGGAGCGCTCCCAGACCGGGTCCTGGCGGGCCGCGGGCGGTACGTCGACCTGCGGCAGGCCGAGCTCGTCGCCCTGGTAGAGGAAGACCACGCCCGGCAGCGCCAGCATGGTGAGCAGGGCCGCTCTGGCCCGGCGCAGCCCGGCCTCGCCGCCGCCGTAGCGGCTGGCCGGGCGGACGACGTCATGGTTGGCCAGCACCCAGGTCGGCTGCGTCCCGGCGGCGCCGGTGGCGGTGAACCCGTCGACGATCGCCCGGCGCCAGGCGGCCGCCGACCATTCGACGGACAGCAGCGAGAACGAGAACGTCAGGTGCAGCTCGTCCGGGCGGACGTAGCGCGACAGCCGCTCGGGGTCCTCGACCCAGGTCTCGCCGACGAGGATCCGGTCCTGCCGGTCGCGTCTGCGGTACCCGTCGACCAGCCGGCGCCAGGAGCGGTAGACGTCGTGGACGCCGTCCTGGTCCCAGCTGTGCGGCTCCAGCTTCTCCCGGAAGCCGGTCTCCGGGGTGGCCGGCGGTCCCGCCGGGTTGTCGCGCAGTTCGTCGTCCTTGACCAGGCCGTGGGAGACATCGATCCGGAAGCCGTCGACGCCCCGGTCCAGCCAGAACCGCAGCGTGGCCTCGTGGTCGGCGCGCACCGCCGGGTCCGCCCAGTTCCAGTCCGGCTGCTCCGGCGCGAACAGGTGCAGATACCACTCGGCCGGACCGGCACCCGCCGGGCCGGCCGGGGCGACCTCGGGGGCGGTGAGCGGCCCGGTGGACAGGTCCGTCGTGGCCGGCTCGGGGAACCGGCGGGCCTCGTCGAGCCGGGTCCAGGCCGAGCCGCCGAAGACCGAGATCCAGTTGTTGGGCGGTTCGGTGCCGCCAGCGCCTCGGCCGGGCCGGATCAGGTAGCGGTGCCGGGCCGCGTCTCCCGGCGCCGCGGCGAGGGCCGTCTGGAAGGCCGGATGGGCGTCGCTGGAGTGGTTCGGGACCAGATCGACCAGGACGGCCAGCCCCAGCCGGTGCGCCGCGGCCAGCAGGGCGTCGAACGCGGCCAGGTCGCCGAACAGCGGGTCGACGTCGCGGTGGTCGGCGACGTCGTAGCCGTGGTCGGCCATCGGCGAGCGGTAGAACGGCGTGAGCCACAGGCCGTTGACGCCGAGTTCGGCGAGCTCGGGCAGCCGGGCCCGGACGCCGTCGAGGTCGCCCACGCCGTCGCCGTCCGCGTCCGCGAAGCTGCGGACATAGACCTCGTAGAAGACCGCGTCGCGCCACCAGCCACTGGTCAGGGCCACACCCGCCATTCAATCGGCCGCGAGCCGGCCTGTCCGCGAGTCCGGCTCCTCCGCCTGTGCAGGCGTTCGGCGCCGATCGGCATGGTCTTGCCGGGTGACGGTGTCGGCTTGTAGTGGGCTGTGGTCGATGCGTTCGACAGGCGGGTGTTGAGGTGGTTGAACTACACTTCCCGGGTGGATGATGTGACTGCTAGTAATCAGTCCCATCCGAGGAGCCCCCTTCGAGAGGATCGCGGGATCCCGGCGGTGGGGGCGACGACGGGCGCCACCCGGAGCGGCGAGCGGCCGAGCACCACGCGGGGGGTCGTCCCGGCCGATCGGCCGTCCGTGGTCGGCTGTCTGGCGCCGTGGCGGTCCGTTCCCGGAGACCGCCGGACTGGCGTCCGCGCGTTCCGGCGGTCCCACCGCGCGAGCGGCACGGAGCTGGCCGCGGGCCGCGCCGACCGCGAGGCGGCGGCGAACGGCCAGGGCGCGGCCACCGGCCCTGGACGCCCGGGCACCCGAGCAGGCGACGCCCAGCCGTCCGCGGCGCCCGGCGGCCAGGACGCGGCTGGCGGCCCGAGCGAGACCATCGCTGGCCCGCCGGCGGGGGCCGGCGCGGCCTGGGCCGGCGCGCTGGAACTCGGCGTCGGCGTCGTCCGGGACGCGCTGCGCTCGGTTCGCCGGGCCCGCGGCCGGCACGCCGACGAGCGGGCAGCGCTGGAGGGCCTGTCCTTCCTGTCCGAGGCGAGCCTCCAGCTCGGCGGCTCACTGGAGCCCTACGAGATCATCGAGATGACGGTCGCGCTGGCCAGGCGGCTGGGCGACGGCGTCATGCTCTGGCTGCGCTCGCCCGAGGGCGACATCATCGACCTCGCCGCCGTCGACCACGTCGACCCGGCAGCGGCCGCCTACATGCGCGCCCTCACGGCGACCCGCCCGGCGCGGATCACCGATGACTACAGCCCGGGTGTCGTCGTGCGCACCGGGCAGCGGATGTGGATCGACGACCTGACCGCGGAGCTGCGCCGCCCGCTGTTTCCGGATCCCGTCGAGTACGCCCGGTTCCGCCGGCTCGGCTGGGGGCACTCGATCACCGTGCCGATGCACTACGGCGAGCGGGTCACCGGCGCGCTCACCATCAGCCGGCGTCCCGGCGCCCCGCCCTGCAACCACGTCGAGGCGACGATCGCCGAGGACCTGGCCCGGCGGGCCGCGCTCGCGCTGGCGAACGCCCAGATGTTCCGCGAGTCCCAGGACGCCGGCCGGGCCCTGCAGCGCTCACTGCTGCCGGCCCACCCGCCCGCCCTCGACGGCGCCGACGTGGCGATGGAGTACCGGCCGGGAACCGCGGGCACCGAGGTCGGCGGCGACTTCTACGACGTGATCGAGCTGCCCGGCGGCCGGGTCGGGCTCGCGATCGGGGACGTGATGGGCCGCGGGCTGCGGGCCGCGGCGGTGATGGGCCAGCTGCGCGCGGCGCTGCGGGCCTACGCGCTGGAGGAGTGGCCGCCGGCGGAGCTGCTGGCCCGGCTCGACCTGATGGTCGCCTCGCTGCCCGGTCTGGCCCTGGCGACCTGCCTGTACGGCGTCTACGAGCCGGCCGTCGCGCCGCGCGGGGCCGCCGGCTCCCAGGACGACCACCTGGGCGCCGGCGAGCCCGCCGACCGCCCGGCCCGGGTCCTGCTCGCCGGCGCCGGTCATCCGGCGCCGCTGCTGGTCTGCCCGGACGGCGCGCCGCGGTACGTCGAGCTGGACCCTGGCCTGCCCCTCGGCGTCGGCGACGGCACCCGGTTCGCCGAGACGGCCGTGGACCTGCCGCCGGGCTCCAGCCTCGTCTTCTTCACCGACGGGCTGGTCGAGTCCCGCCACCAGCCGATCTCCGACGGGCTGGACCTGCTGCGCACCCGGGTCGGCGAGCATCTCGACCGCCGCAGGGCCGCGGAGCGACGCAGCCAGGAGGCCGCGTCCCGTCGGCGGCACCCGTCCGGCGCTGACCTGCGCCCGCCGGCGCCGCCGACCGACGCGCCGGCCGGCGGCCCGGCCGCCACACCCGGGGAGGCCACATCCTCAGCGGCCGGCGCCGAGGGGACCGCGCCCGTGCCCGGGGACCAGCCCGCGATCGACCGCCGGGCCGGCGGGCCGGGGGAATGGGCCGGTACCGAGCGGCGGGCCGGTACCGAGCGGCGCGCCTCCCGGGACCGCCGGGCGCCCGGGCCCGGCCGCCCGCCCGGGGGCATCGAGCGCCGCCGGGGCAACGACCGGCGCCGGCGTAGCCGAGGCGGGTTCTCGGTCCGCAGCTGGTCGGGCCCGGACACCGTCGACCTCGACGACACCCGCTGGTCGGAGAACGCGGCCCGCGCGCTGCTGGAGCTCAGCCTGCTGGCCGCCGACCTGCCGGAGGACACCGACGACGACACGGCGCTGCTGGTGCTGACGATCCAGTCGGCCGGGCCGCCGCTGCTGGAGCTGGCGCTGCCCCCCGTCGCCGCGTCCGCCGGGCAGGCGCGCACCGCCGTCCGCGCGGCAGTCGAGCAGCAGGACCTCGGCCGGGCGGACGACGCGGCCCTGCTGGTCAGCGAGATCTGCACCAACGCGATCAAACACGCCCGCAGCGAGCTGACCGTGCGCCTGTGGGCCGAGTCGTCCCGGCTGCGGATCAGCGTCGAGGACCGGGAGGGCGCCACCCTGCCGAAACCCGGCCGGGCCGCCAAGGGCGACCCGGAGGCGGAGTCCGGCTGGGGCCTGCTGCTGGTCGAGGCCCTCGCCGACGCCTGGGGCGTGCAGACCACCTCGGACGGCAAGCGCGTCTGGTTCGACCTCGACCTGCTCCGCCAGACCCCACCCGACGACGCGGCCTCGTCGCCTTAAGCGGAGGCGGCCTCGCCGAGGTCGGTGTTGAGGTACTGGGACCAGCGCGGATCCATCCGACGGCTCCCCAGAATGCGCCAGGCGGCTCCGCTCGGCGCGCGCGGCGCCTGGCGGAGCCGCCAGCCTAGATCAGCGACGGCGCGGTCCGCTTTTATATGGTTGCAGCGGCCGCAGGCCGCCACGACGTTCTCCCATACGTGCGGGCCCCCTCGGGACCTGGGGATCACATGGTCGAGCGACGTCGCCGGGGCGCCGCAGTACACGCATCGGTGGTGGTCGCGGGCGAGCACGCCCTTGCGGGTCAGCGGCACCTGCGAGCGGTACGGCACCCGGACGAATCGCGCTAACCGCACGACGACGGGGACTTCGACGGCCGAGGCCGCGGAGTGCAGCACCTGCCCACCGGCCTCGACCATCACCGCCTTGTCCGTCAGGACAAGTATCAGTGCCCGACGTTGGGACACCACGCACAGAGGCTCGTACGTGGCATTGAGAACCAGCGCCTCTGCCACGCGCCGACCTCCTCAGCCGAGTCGAGGCGGGCGCCCTCGGGAGCCCGTTCTAACCAGCGTCTCCGGTGACAATGGATAGTCAAGCGTGTTCCGGCGCCGAACGCGAGCGTGTTTGCATGGTCATCTGCCGCGCGAAAGTGGCGATGGGCATATCTGGCCGTCTTTGTCACCACTGTATGTCGCTGGGATCACGGCTGCGTCGCGTTGCGTCGATTGACCGCGACGGCCCGTCGCCAGGCTGACCAACCCGTGACGATCCGGATCCCGACCGGCCGGACCCGTCCGGAGCCCCCTATAGGGTGGCTGGCCAGAGGCCTGAGAACGGCGCCGAGGGCCCGGGCAAGGGGCGGCCGTCTCGCGCCGAGCAACCCGGCGGCGGCTCCTGTGACTGGCAGCCGGGTGCTTCCCAAACCTGATCCCGACCCTGCACAAGCGCCTGGCAGCACCTCTCCGCCAGCCCCGAACCACGTTGGCGAGGGCGCTCAGCGTCCGAGCCAGGCTGGCGGCCCGCGGGCGCTCCGCGCCCGTCCGGGCCGCCAGCCACGCAGATGGAGGACCCAAGGCCGTGTCCCTGCCGCTGATCGTCGCCGCTGCCAGCGCGACGCCGTCCGGCCTCGCGACCCCGTCGAGCCCCGCGGCGTCGTTGCCGTCCGGTGCGACTCCGACCGTCTCCCCGAGCTCGGGGAGCCTGCCCGACGTGACGCTGGCGAGCGTCAAGGGCGCGCTGATGGACGCCTGCGGCCAGACGCCCGGGTTCCTGTGCCGAACGGTCTACGACTCCACCCACAGCAACTACCTCGCGTCCAGCGCCGAGGTCTTCTTCGGAACCCCGCTGACGATCGTGCTGATCCTGCTGGTCGCCGCTGTGATCCGGGCGTTGATGCACCGCGTGATCGGGCGGACGACGCGGCGGCTCGCCAACCACGGAGGGCTGCTGCGGGGCAACTTCCTCGGCGCGTTCGGGGACACCGCCGTCCTGCTGGAACGGCGCCGCCAGCGGGCCGAGACGGTCGGGTCGCTGCTACGCAGCGTCGTGTCGATCGTGGTGTTCGGGATCGCGTTCATCCTGGTACTGGGCGAGTTGGGCATCAATCTGGCGCCGATCGTCGCCAGCGCCGGCGTCCTCGGAATCGCCGTCGGATTCGGCGCGCAGAACCTGGTCAAGGACTTTCTTTCGGGAATCTTCATGTTGCTGGAGGACCAGTACGGCGTCGGCGATGTCGTCGATGTCGGGGCGGTCTCCGGCACCGTCGAGGCGGTCACCTTCCGGATGACCCGGCTGCGCGATGTCGAGGGAACCGTCTGGTACGTGCGCAACGGTGAGATCACCCGGATTGGCAACAAGAGCCAGCAGTGGGCCCGCACGGTGCTGGACGTCCCGCTGGACTACGACACCGATGTCGTGCGGGCGAAGGAGGTCCTCCTGGAGACCGCGCAGTCGATGTGGCACGACGACCACTGGGCCGCGGTGATCATCGCGGAGCCGGAGGTCTGGGGCATCGAGGCGATGACGGCCGACGGCTACGACCTCAGGGTCGCGATCAAGACCCTGCCGCTCAAGCAGTGGGACGTCGCCCGTGAGCTGCGCGAACGGGTCAGGCTGGCGCTCGGCGACGCCGGGATCACCCTGGGCGCGGTGCAGCACAGCGTCGTCGTCGTCAACGACGACGATGACGATGCTGGCGACGACGAGGACGACGGCTCCGGCCAGTTCGGTGCCGACACACCGGCGCGGATCGACCCGCCGGCCCAGCCCGGCCCGCTGTCCTCCGGTCCCAGCGGCGGGCACGGCGGCCGGGCCGCCGCCAGGGCCGGCTCCAGCGGTTCAGACGCCGCAGGCGCTTCCGGCGGTGAGCCGGGTGCGGCGGGGGCCGGCTCGGCGTCCGCTGGCGGCGCCTGAAGACATCCTGAACGGGGCCGCAGATGTCCCTGAGCCTTGGCCCGGACCACCCGGGTGGGCCCGGGGCGCAGGCAGACTGGGCACGTGCGGGTACTGGTGGTAGATGACGACGCGGCGGTACGGCAGTCGCTGGAGCGGTCGCTGCGGTTCGAAGGGTACGAGGTGGCCACCGCCGCCGACGGCCTGGCGGCGCTCGAGCTGATCTCCAGGGAGCGCCCTGACATCGCCGTGCTCGACGTGATGATGCCCCGGATGGACGGCCTGGAGGCCTGCCGGCAGCTGCGGGCCCGGGGGGACGACCTGCCCGTGCTCATGCTGACCGCCCGCGACGGTCTGGCGGACCGGGTCTCCGGCCTCGACGTCGGCGCCGACGACTACCTGGTGAAGCCGTTCGCGCTGGAGGAGCTGTTCGCCCGGCTGCGGGCGCTCTCGCGCCGGTCGGCGCTGGCCGCCCGGGCTGGCGCCGGCCGTGGCGGGGCGGCCGTCAGCGGCGGCCCGGCGCCGCTGACCTACGGCGGCGTCGTCCTCGACCAGAGCAGCCGCCAGGTGACCCGCGACGGGCGCGAGCTGACGTTGACCAAGACCGAGTACGAGCTGCTCGAACTGTTCCTGACCCACCCGAGGCAGGTGCTGTCCCGGTCCATGATCATGGAGCGGGTGTGGGGCTACGACTTCGGCCCGTCGTCGAACTCGCTCGAGGTGTTCGTGAGCTACCTGCGCCGCAAGCTGGAGGCCGGCGGCGAGGCGCGCCTGCTGCACACCGTCCGCGGCGTCGGCTACGTCCTTCGGGAGCAGGCGGCGGCGCCACCGCGCGAGCCGTCGCCGTGACCGACCCGGTCGTCGTTCTCGGCGAGGCCTGGGCGCCGCCCGCGCCCGCGGGGTCCGGCGGCACCGGGACCGGTGGACCGGGCTCCGGCGGGACCAGCCCTGGCGGCGCCGGTCCCGGCGCGGGCCGGACGGCGCGGTCCCGGCCGGCCGGCCGCCGGCGCCAGCGCTGGTTCTCCCGGCTGGCCCTGCGCAACCGGATGGCGGTCCTCGTCGGGATCGCGGTGACCTGCGGCATGGCCGTGGTCGCCGGCGTCGCCCTCGGCGTCACGAACATCGTCCTGCGCAACGCGATCGACACCCAGCTCAGCAGCCAGGCGCAGCTCGCCGCGCACAGCGTCCGGCTCGGGCCCGACATCCCGGGCGGCACCATCCACCTGGTAGGCGTCAGCTTCAGCCTGCCGCTGCAGGTGATCCAGGACGACGGCTCGATCGTCCCGCCGCAGTGGCCCATTTCCGGCTACGTCCGGCTGCCGGTCGACTCCGAGGACATCGCGTTCGCCCGCGACCAGCTGGAGGGGACCCGGCTGCGCACCGTCACCGTGGGGGGCACGGAGTACCGCGTCGCCACGGCGTCCCAACGGATCTCGACCGACGAGCAGATCCGCGAGCTGGGAATCGGGTCGCTCCAGAACCCGCCGCCGCCGTTGAACCTCGCGGTGCAACTCGCCCGGCCGATGTCGGACGTCCAGCAGACCCTGCGCGAGCTGGGCCTGGTGATGCTGGTGGTCGGCCTGCTGGGGGTGGGCGGGTCGATGCTCGCCGGCATGTTCGTGGCCCGCGCGGCACTGAAACCGGTGGACGAGGCGGCCGCCGCCGCCGAGCACGTGGCCCGCACCCAGGACCTCTCCGCGCTGATCCCGGTGAACGGCACCGACGAGGTGGCCCGCCTCGCGGAGAGCCTGAACAGCATGCTGCGGGCGCTGGAGGCCTCCAAGGAGCGGCAACGCCAGCTCATCGACGACGCGAGCCACGAACTGCGCACGCCGCTGACCAGCCTGCGGACCAACATCGAGCTGCTGATCCGCTCGGAGGCCAACCCGACCCGGGCGCTGCCCGCGGCCGACCGGACGGCACTGCTCAGCGACGTCGACGGGCAGATGCGGGAGCTGACCGGGCTGGTCAGCGAGCTGGTGGAGCTCGCCAGGGACGAGGCACCGGTCGAGGAGGTCGAGCGGCTCGACCTGGCCGAGGTCGTCGCCGCGGCCGTCGCCCGAGCGCGCCGGCGGGCCACCACCAAGGGCATCGTGATCGAGGTGACGTCGGCGCCGTCCTGGATCGACGGCCGGCCGAGCATGCTGGAGCGGGCGGTCACCAACCTGCTGGACAACGCGGTGAAGTTCTCGCCGGCGGACTCGACCGTCCGCGTGCACACCGCGATCGGCGAGGTCATCGTCAGCGACGAGGGCCCGGGGATCGCGGTCGCCGACCAGCCGCACGTCTTCGAGCGCTTCTACCGGTCCATGGACGCCCGCAGCCTGCCCGGCTCCGGCCTCGGGCTCGCCATCGTCGCCGACGCCGTGCGGACCCACGGCGGCGCCGTCGCCGCGGGGACGGCGCCCGGTGGCGGCGCCCGGATGCGGATGTGGCTGCCGCTGGCGCCTGGCCCGCCGGTGGAGCTGCCCCCGGCGCTGCCGCCGGCCGGCTCGACGCCGCCGGGCGGGCCGCCCGGACCGGCCCCGGCAGGCCTGGCACCCGCCGGCTCTGGGTCGGCCGACCTCGCGGTGGCGCACGGCGCGGCGGAGGCCGCCGAGCCGTGGGCACCCGGCGACACCGGTGGGCCGACCAGGCCCAGGTGAGGCCGCCGGGCCGACGGGCGGCAGGATCCGGGTGGTGACCTCCGACGATCCCGCGCGCGCCACGACCCGACGCGACCCGGCTGCCACCCAGGCGGGCGCTCCCCGTTCCCAACCGGCGGCAGTCGCGCCGGACCCGTCCGGGCCGCTCGGCGACGTCGAACCGGCCCTGGCCCGGCTCGCCGCGATGTACGGCGTCGCGGCGGGCTACCTCGACGCCAGGGACCAGCCGGTCGCCGTCGCGGCGGACGCCGTACGCCGGGTGCTGGAGCTGATGGGCGTCGACACGGCCGATCCGGCCGCCGCGCTGGCGGCCGCGCAGGCGGCACCGTGGCGGCGGCTGGGCCCGCCGAGCGTCGTCGTGAAGGCCTCCGCGCCGACCGCCGTCACGCTGCGGCTGCCGGCCGGGCTTGCCCCCGAGGCCGTCCGCTGCGAGCTGGTGCTGGCCGACGGAGCGGTCCTCCCGGTCACGGCCGGACCGGCTGGTGAGCGACGCGAGGTCGACGGGGCCCAGCTGGTCGCCCGGCCCGCACCGCTGCCCGCCGGGCTGCCACTCGGCGACCACGTCCTGCGCGTGCGCGCCGGGGAGCTGGAGTCGACGACACAGGTCGTCGCCGTTCCCGACCGGGTGCCGGAGCCGACCTGGCCCGCCGCGAGCCCGGGCCAGGCGGCCGGTGCCGGTTCGCCCGCCGAGGCGGAGCCTTCCTCGCGGCCCGGCGGGGACGGCGGTCCCGGCGCCCGGATGTGGGGCTGGATGGTCCAGCTGTACGCGCTGCGCTCGGCCGGCTCCTGGGGGATGGGCGACTACGCCGACCTCGCGACGCTCGCGACCTGGTCCGGTTCGGCCGCCGGAGGCCGCGCGGACGTGCTGCTGGTCAACCCGCTGCACGCGGCCGCGCCGACGCTGCCGGTCCAGTCGTCGCCCTACTACCCGGCGAGCCGGCGGTTCCTCTCGCCCCTCTACCTGCGCCCCGAGGACACGCCCGAGTACGCCGCCGCCGACGCGGCGACCCGTGCCGCCGTGGACGGTCATGCCGCCGCCGCGCGCGAGGCCCACCTCGCCGCCGACGGGTTCGGTGAGCTGATCGACCGGGACACGGTCTGGAAGTCCAAGCGCGCGGCCCTCGAGCTGCTGTTCGCCGGGTCGCCCGGTGCCGGCGCGGCCGGGGCCGGGGCCGAGGTGGCCGAGTTCGCCCTCTGGTGCGCGCTCGCCGAGCGGCACGGCGCCGACTGGCGGGTCTGGCCGGCGCCGCTGCGGGACCGGGAGCCGGCCGCCCTGGCCGCCGCGCGGAGCGAGCTCGCCGACCGGGTCGCGTTCCACCACTGGCTGCAGGCGCGGGCCGAGCAGCAGGTCGCCGCGGCCCAGGCGGCCGCCGAGGCCGCCGGGATGCGGGTCGGCATCGTTCACGACCTGGCCGTCGGTGTCGACCCGGCCGGCGCGGACACCTGGGCCGACCGGGACGCGTACGCCGTCGGGGTGAGCATCGGCGCCCCGCCGGACACGTTCAACCAGCAGGGCCAGGACTGGGGGCTGCCGCCGTGGCGGCCCGACCGGCTCGCCGCGACGGGCTACGCGCCGCTGCGCCGGATGATCGCCGCGGTGCTGGGGCGCGGCGGCGGGCTGCGGGTGGACCACATCCTCGGCCTGTTCCGGCTGTGGTGGATCCCGGCCGGCGCCGGGGCCGGGAACGGCACGTATGTCCGTTACGACGCCGAGGCGATGCTGGGCGTGCTCGCGCTGGAGGCGGCGAAGGCCGGGGCCCTGGTCGTCGGCGAGGACCTCGGCACGGTGGAGCCGACGGTCGCCACGACGCTGGCCGACTTCGGCGTCCTCGGCTCCTCCGTGCTGTGGTTCGAGAACGACGCCGACGGAGTCCCACTGCCGCCGGCCGAGTGGCGGGCCCGGACGATGGCCAGCGTCACCACCCACGACCTGCCGACCGCGGCTGGCTTCCTGCTGGGCGAGCACATCCGCGCCCGCGCGGAGCGTGGCCTGCTGGCCCGGCCGGTCGCCGCGGAGACGGCGGAGTGGCGCGCCAGCCGGGATGCCCTCCTGGCACACCTGCGGGCCCACGGCCTGCTCGCGCCGGCCTCGGAGCCGGAGACCGGGGACGAGCTGGCGCCTGAGGTGGTCCAGGAGGCCGCCGTCGGGATGCACCGGCTACTGGTCGCCACCCCGGCCCGGATCATCCTCGCCGCGCCGGGCGACGCCGTCGGCGACCGTCACCAGCCGAATCTGCCGAGCACGGTGGACAGCTACCCGAACTGGCGTCTTCCGGTCCGGGACTCCGACGGCCGCCAGGTGACGCTGGAGGAGCTGATGGCCGACGAGCGGGTCGCCCGCCTCGTCGCCGTCCTCGCCGAGGCCGCCCGCCAGCCAGCCAGCGAGTCCGGTGCACCACATGGGTAACCGTGGTGTCTCGTGGTCAGGCCGATGCCGGTAGTCTTCGGAACCGTGACTCGCCGTCCTGTGTCGTCTGAGGCCAAGATCGGGCCTGTGTCATCCGGGGCCAAGATCGGGCCCGTGTCATCCGGGGCCAAGACCCGGCCCGTGCGTCGTGGCGCGCGTCGTGCCGCGACGCTGGCCGTGCTGACCACCCTGACCGTGCCGCTCCTCTCCGCCGCGGCGCTCGCGGACACGGGGCAGATCGGGACGAAGTACAACCCGGATCCGCTGTCGCCGCTGGACACCTGGCTGATCTACGGCGGCACCATCGTCGGTGGCTTCCTCCTCGCGCTGGTCCTCACCGCGCTCGCGGGCCGTAAGAGCTCCGCGCGGTACCGCCCGGGGCAGCGCTGGGAGCACGACTCGATCTGGCTCGGTGGCGAGGCCGCGGACCAGGACGCTGCGGACGCGCCGAAGGAGACCGCCGGCACGGCGACACCGGGTTCCGGTGGAGCCAGTGGCAAGTGGTGAGGCGTTCCGCCAGGACCAGCTTGACCGGCTGAACCGGGCCCGGCTGCTCGCCGAGCGGCAGACGGGCATCGCCTTTCATGTCCGGGTCGGCGCGGTCTCCGGCGAACCGGAGGCCGCGGCCGACCGACTGCTCACCGAGATCGTCGGTGGTCGTCTGGCGGGCGACCACGTCCTCGTCGTCGTCTCGCCGGGGCAGCGGTTCGTCCGGGTCGTGACCACTCCGACCGCGCGCCGCCGGATCTCCGACGCGGCGGCCTCGCTGGCGACGCTGTCGATGACCTCCAGCTTCGCCGTGGGCGATCTCGTCGGCGGCCTGGTCAGTGGCCTGCGCCAGCTCGCGGACGCGGCGGGCCGGCCGGGCCGGCCACCGGGCCAGCCCGTTCCGTCCGGTGACCCCGCTTCACCCGCCTCCGCGCCGACCGGTTCCGGCCCGGCGGCGCCGCAGGGCTCCACGAGCCCGGCCGCCGCGACCGCGCGGCTGGGCCGGCGCGCACCGATCAGCGCCGTCTGAGCTGAGCCGTCTGACCTGAGCCGTCTGACCTGGGCCGGCCGCCCGGCCGGCAGCCGCGGGGCGGCGGGCCGATGGCCCAGGCCAACGCCGCGACGTCCGCGCGCATCCGTCCGGGTCCCGCGCCGTCGAACGCCGTGCCCGTGTTCCGTCGCGCCCGCAGGCAGATCGTCCCTGGTGTGAGTCTCGTCGCTCGTCTGGGTTCGGAAGTTGAACTTAGATGGTACGGTCCTGCCGGTAGGTGACCCCAGCGGACCCGGGAGACGGATCGATGGACGACCTCGTGGTGACCGGCGGACGTGCCGGCGGCCAGGACGACCCGGGCGGTACCACGGCTGTCGCCGCGGTGGAGCCCGCCGCGGCTGCGCCGGCCGGGCGGGCGCCCGGGGCGCCGGCCGAGCCCGGCGCTGGTGGGATCGGCGCTGGTGGGATCGGCGCGGTGGCGGCCGGCGCCACGGTGGTCGCGGCCGGACGGGCCCGGGCGGTGTTCGTCGTCGTGTGCGCCGCGATCTTCATGTCGAACCTGGACCTGTTCGTCGTCAACGTCGCCTTCCCGGACATCCACCGGGACCTGGGCGGTGGCCTGTCGGCGCTGTCCTGGGTGCTCAACGCGTACGCGATCGTCTTCGCCGCCCTGCTCGTGCCGGCCGGCCGGCTCGCCGACCGGTACGGGCACCGGGCCGGGTTCCTGCTCGGCACCGGCCTGTTCACGCTCGCCAGCGCGGTCTGCGCGGCCAGCCCCGGCCTGGAGACGCTCATCGCCGGCCGGGCGCTCCAGGCGGCCGGCGCGGCGGTGCTCATCCCGACCAGCCTCGCGCTGCTGCTGGACGCGACGCCGCCGGCCCGGCGTGCGGCCGCGGTGCGTGGCTGGGCCGCGGTCGGCGGGCTCGCGGCGGCGCTGGGGCCGGTCGTGGGCGGCCTGCTCGTCGAGGCGAGCTGGCGGTGGGTGTTCCTGATCAACGTCCCGGTCGGTGTCCTCACGCTGGTGGCCGGCGTCCGGGTGCTGCCGCGGCTGCGGAAGGCGGCGGCGGGCCGGCTGCCGGACTTCGTCGGCGTGCTGGCCCTGACCGCCGGGATCGGCCTGCTGGCCCTCGGCCTCGTCGAGTCGTCCAGCTGGGGCTGGGGCTCGGCCCGCGTGATCGGCGCGCTGACGGCCGCGGTCGTGCTGCTGGCCGGTTTCGTCGCGCGCTCGGCGCGGCATCCCGCCCCGGTGGTGGAGCTGTCGGTGCTGCGCGCGCCGGGGTTCGGGCCGGCGGTGGTCGCGCTGCTGCTGTTCAGCGTGGCGTTCGCGGCGATGCTGCTGTCGGTCGTGCAGTACATGGACGAGGCCTGGGGCTGGTCGGCGCTGCGAATCGGCCTGGCGATCACGCCAGGGCCGGCGATGGTGCCACCGGTGGCGCTGCTGCTGGCCGGCCGGGCGGTCGGCCGGTTCGGCCTCGGCCGGGTCGCGGGCACCGGCTCGGTCCTGTTCGCCGCGGGTGTCGCCTGGTGGGCGCTGCGGATCGACCTGCACTCGCCGTACGCGTCGAGCCTGCTGCCGGGCATGCTGCTCACCGGCATCGGCGTCGGCCTGGTGCTGCCGACGCTGACGGCCGGTGCCAGCACCGTGCTGCCGCCGGACCGCTTCGCCACCGGCAGCGCGGTGGTCAACATGTCGCGCCAGATCGCCAGCGTGCTGGGCGTCGCCATCCTCGTCGCCGTCGTCGGCTCGCCCGGCCGGGACGAGGTCGTCCGCTCGTTCCACCACGGCTGGTGGTTCGTCGCCGCGACCGCGCTGGCCGCCGGTCTCGCCGCCTTCACCGGCCTGTCTCGCGGCCCGGCCCGCCCGGCGGCGGCTGGGCACTGAGGGAGCCCGGCGCCCTTCCTGATCCGGGCGGATTCGTGGTCGCGCCGGCGACCCGGAGCCGCCCGGATCAGGGGCTCGTCACTGTTCTCGGGTGTTCCAGAATTTTACCGCTTCTTGGAATTCTCCTTGTGGTCCGCTGGCTATTATCTCGCGCCTGGTAAATAGCAATGAGTTCGCAGGGTACGTCGGCGAACGGGTTCTCGTCGACCCGTGTCCGATATCAGTCCGGGTCGCTGCGGACGAACATCTTTCGTTCATACTCGCTGGTAGCAGGGAACTTCTGACGGGCCCTGCCGGCTGGCTTGAGTAAGTGACCGGCTTTTCCGGCCTGGCGCGAGGCTTCCTGGAATCCGGCGGGCTCCATTCCCGCCGCCGAGTTCGTCGTGAGCTCGGAAGGTCTGGTCCTGGCTGCCCGGGTGATTCGCCGGCGGCGAGGAGATGTGATGAACGAGGTCGTGGCCACGGAATGGTGGTCCGATAACCAGGGGCGACCGGAAGCCGCCGGGCCGTCGAGGCGGTCGGCCGAGCACGAGCTGACCACGGTGGAGCTGCCCGATCCACCGGCTCCGCCGCCGGCGTGGACCGGGCGGGAGGCCGGCGGCCGGCCCCCGGTGTGGGCCGCGGGAAGCCGGGACCAACCGACCGTGGTGCTGCGGCAGCCGGTCGGGCCGCCGCCGGAGCCCGTCACGCAGGCACTGTCCCGCGGCGCCCGGCACGCGCGCCCGGCGGCGGCCCCGCGGGCGGTGTTCGCCGTCGTCTGCGCGGCCGTCTTCCTGTCCAACCTGGACCTGTTCGTCGTGAACGTCGCGTTCCCGGACATCCACCGGGCGCTGGGCGGCCAGCTCTCGACGCTGTCCTGGGTGCTCAACGGCTACGCGATCGTCTTCGCCGCGCTGATGGTGCCCGCCGGCCGCCTCGCGGACCGCCACGGGCATCGCGCCGGCTTTCTGTTCGGCCTCGGGCTGTTCACGGTGGCGAGTGCCGCCTGCGCCGCGAGCCCCGGCCTGGGTGCACTGATCGTGGCCCGGGTCGCGCAGGCCGTCGGCGCGGCGGCGCTGATACCGACGAGCCTGGCCCTGCTGCTCGCCGTCACCCCGCCCGAACGCCGGCCCGCCGCCGTGCGTGGCTGGGCGGCCGTCGGTGGGCTCGCCGCGGCGCTGGGGCCGGTCGTGGGTGGCCTGCTCGTCGAGGCGGACTGGCGGTGGGTGTTCCTGATCAACGTGCCGTTCGGGGTCGTCGCGCTGGTGGCCGCCATCCGGGTTCTGCCGCGACGGCGGCCGGAGGTGTCCGGTTCCTTCCCCGACGCGCTGGGGGTGCTGCTGTTGACCTCCGGCGTCGGCCTGCTGGCCCTCGGCCTGGTCCAGGCGTCGTCCTGGGGCTGGACGTCGGCGAAGGTGATCGGCAGCTTCACGGTGGCCGCGCTGTTGCTGGCCGGGCTCGTCGTTCGGTCGGCGCGCCATCCGGCGCCGGTGGTGGAGCTTTCCGTGCTGCGCGCGCGGGGGTTCGGGCCGGCGGTGTGGGCACTGCTGCTGTTCAGCGTGGCCTTCGCCGCGATGCTGCTGTCGATCGTGGCGTACCTGGACGCCGCCTGGGGCTGGTCGCCACTGCTGGTGGGGCTGGCGCTCGCCCCCGGGCCCGCGATGGTGCCGCCGGTGGCGCTGGCGCTCACCGGACGGCTGGTCGGCCGGTTCGGAGCCGGTCCGGTCGCGGCGGTCGGCACGCTTGCCTTCGCCGTCGGCCCTGCCTGGTGGGCATGGCGGACCGGGCTGGCCCACGACTACGCGACGGCCATGCTCCCCGGTCTGCTGATCGTCGGCTTCGGCGTCGGCCTGGCGCTGCCGACCCTGACCGCCGCGGCGACGTCCGCGCTGCCGGCGGACCGGTTCGCGACCGGCAGCGCGGTGGTGAACATGGCCCGCCAGATCGGGGGCGTGCTCGGCGTCGCCATTCTGATCGCCGTCATCGGCTCGCCGTCGGCCCGGACGGTCGTCGGCGCCTTCCACGCGGGCTGGTGGTTCTGCGCCGCGGCCTCGCTCGCGGCCACCGCCGTGGCTGCGCTCGGCCTGATGGCCCGCCGGCCGGCGCGGGGACCGGCCTGACCAGGCCCGCGGCCGTGGGACAGAGCCGAGGCCGGGCCGGCCACGACGACGATGTCGTGGCCGGCCTGGCCTCTCCACGCTCGGCCGGCTGACCGCCGCTAGCCGGCGGCGCTGTCCTTCGCGCGGGCGGCCAGCGCCCGGACCAGGCCGTCCCGGCCCTCGGTCAGCGCGCGGCGCAGGGGCGGCGCCGGGTCCTCGTTCGCGAGGTAGGCGTCCACCTTGTCCAGCGTCGAGGTCTCGATCACCCCGTCCGGGAACAGCATCTGCGTGACGGTCTGCGCGGTGTCGAAGCTGCGGGTCTTCCAGATCTCCGCGATCTCGGCGAAGTACCGGTCGACGTAGGGCCTGGTGAGCTCGCGCTGGCTGGCCACCCAGAAGCCGCTCATCGTCGCGACCGCCAGGTGGTTGGACAGCGTGTCGGACTCCATGACGGCAGCCCAGGCCGCGGCCTTGGCCTCGGCGGTCGGCCGGGCGCTGCGCGCCGTCGCCGCCCGCTTCTCGCCGGCCGCGGTGGCGTCCCGGGCCAGCTCCGCGTCGATCTCGGCGTCGCCGTAGGCGCCACGGGCGACGAGCTGGGTGAGCAACGTCCAGCGCAGCTCGGTGTCCAGCGCCAGGCCCTCGATGACGTCGCGGCCCTCGAAGATCGCCTTGATCCTCTCGACCTGCTCGGGGTCCTCGGCCTGGGCGAAGGTCGTGGTGAACACCAGCTGCAGGTCGCTGCCGGGCGCCGCGGCCCGCATCAGCTGCTCGGCCCGGCCGGTCAGCGCGCGCAGCGCCGCCGACCGGTTCGCCGGGTCGCCGTAGCTGTCCAGGGTCAGGGCGGCCCGGGCGAGCAGCGTCTGCACCACGCCGATGTCGTCCTCGGCGTCCACGCCGGACAGCACCAGCGTGACGTAGTCGCGGGCGGCGAGCTCCGCGTCCCGGGTCATGTCCCACGCGGCGGCCCAGCACAGCGTCCGGGGCAGCGAGGCCCGGACGTTGCCGATGCCGGAGATCAGCGTGGCCAGCGACCGGTCGTCCAGCCGGATCTTCGCGAACGACAGGTCGTCGTCGTTGAGCAGCAGCAACTCGGGCCGGCGCGCCCCGACCAGCTTGGTGACCTCGGTCAGCGGGCCGGTGACGTCCAGCTCGACCCGCTCGCGGCGGACCAGGTCGCCGTTGCCGTCCCGGTCGTACAGGCCGATCGCGATCCGGTGCGGCCGCAGCGTCTTCGAGGCTGTCGGCGGATGCGCGGCCGGCTCCTGCACCACGTCGAACGAGGTGAACAGCCCGGACGAGTCGGTCTCGAACCTCGGCCGCAGCGTGTTGACGCCCGTCGTCTCCAGCCAGTCCTTCGACCAGCCGGTGAGCTCACGGCCGCTGGCCTTCTCCAGCTCGTCGAGCAGGTCGCGCAGCGTCGTGTTGCCGTACTCGTAGGCGCGGAAGTAGGTGCGCAGGCCGGAGAGGAACTCCTCCTGGCCGACCCAGCTCACCAGCTGCTTGAGCACCGATGCGCCCTTGGCGTAGGTGATGCCGTCGAAGTTGGTGCGCACCGCGTCCATGTCGACGGCGTCCGCGACGATCGGGTGCGTCGAGGACAGCTGGTCCTGGCGGTACGCCCAGCCCTTCTCGGCGTTCGCGAACGTCGTCCAGCCGTTGGTGAACCGGGTCGAGGTGACCTGGGCGAGCACCGAGACGTAGGTCGCGAACGACTCGTTCAGCCACAGGTCGTCCCACCAGCGCATGGTGACCAGGTCGCCGAACCACATGTGCGCCATCTCGTGCAGGATCGTCTCGGCCCGGCGCTCCCGGCGGGCCTCGGTCACCTTCGCCCGGAAGACGTAGTCCTCCAGGTAGGTGACGCAGCCGGCGTTCTCCATCGCCCCGGCGTTGAACTCGGGCACGAACAGCTGGTCGTACTTGCCGAACGGGTACCGGTAGTCGAACACCCGGTGATAGAAGTCGAAGCCCTGCTTGGTGATCTCGAACAGCTCGGCCGGGTCGAGGAACTCGGCGAGCGAGCCGCGGCAGTACAGCCCGAGGTCGATCCCGTCGTGGGAGTCGCGCACCTCGTGGTACGGGCCGGCGACCAGCGCGGTGATGTACGTCGACATCACCGGGGTCGGCAGGAAACGGGTGACCCGCACGCCGATCGCGGCCTCGGCCACGGCGGCGACCGCGCTGTTCGAGATGACCTTCCAGTCGGCCGGCGCCGTGACGCTCAGCGTGAAGGTCGCCTTGAGGTCCGGCTGGTCGAAACAGGCGTACATCCGGTGTGCGTCGTACGTCTCGAACTGGGTGTAGAGGTACACCCCCTCGTCGACCGGGTCGACGAACCGGTGCAGGCCCTCACCAGTCCGGGAGTACGCGCAGTCGGCGAGCACCGTGAGCCGGTTCGACTCCGCCACGCTCGGCAGGGTGATCCTGTCCCCGTCGAACACCTCCGCCGGGTCGAGCGCGACGCCGTTGAGCGCGACCTCGCGCACCGTCGGCGCGGCCAGCTCGATGAAGGTCGTCGCGCCGGGCTCGGTGGCGGTGAACGTGACGGTGGTCGTCGAGGTGAAGGTCTCGTGACCGGTCGTCAGGTCGAGCTCGACGTCGTAGGAGGAGACGTTCAGCAGGCGGGCGCGCTCGCGCGCCTCGTCGCGGGTGAGGTTGTTCGGCACTCGGATCCTCTCGGGACTCAGACCACCCTCGCAGGACAGCCGCGATGGCCGGCGCGACCGCCAGACGGCAGGCACCGCGACGGCTGCGCGGCGGTAACGCGACGGCCGCGCGGCCGCGGCCGCGACGGAAGAACCACTTCCGCCAGTCTTCCACGCTGCGTGGGCGATCGGGCCGCGCGCGCGTTCCCGGCCCGTTGCGAACGCGAAAACGCGGCCGCACCCGGCGACGGAGATGTCACCGTTGCGGCGTAGTCTCAGGCCGCGTGTCCGGCAGGCCGGTCGCGTTGCCGGCGTACCCGCCGCGACTCTCGGCCGCGTGGCCCGGTAGATACTCCGCCAAAGGGGTACAGACCGGCCGGATGGCAGTCGAGGAGACTTTGATCGCGATGGCTGGGCGAGTGGCCCGCAGGCCGAGGGAGGCCACGTGGTGAGGCGGGTCGCCCGCGATGGGACCGGCGGCGCGAACGGCGCCGGACGGCGCATCGCCCGGCTCGCCGAGCGCGGCGCGGCCCGGCTCGCCGCCGCGCGGGAGGCCGAGGCGGCCACCGCCACGGCACCCCCGGGCGGCCCGGTGGCGCCCCGGACGGTCCGCCACTACGGCGTGACGACCGCGGAGTCGCCGCACGAGCGCGCCGAGCGGGCGGTGCCGGTCGCGTTACGGGTCAGCGCCGGCTGGTCGTGGCGGCTGCTCGTCATCGGTGCGGCCGTCTACGTCGTGGTGATCGCGATCGGGCGCGTCCGGTCGATCGTGATCCCGGTCGTCGCCGGACTGCTGATCAGCGCGCTGATCGTTCCGATCGCGCAGCGCCTGCAGCGGGTGGGGGTGCCGCGGCTGGCGTCGGCGTTCCTCGCGTTGCTGACCTTCTTCGTCATCCTGGGTGGGGTCGCCGTCGGAGTCGGCTTCAACGCGGCCAACGAGCTGCCCACCGTCGTCGACCAGGTCAACAACGGCATCGGCCAGGTCAGGGACTATCTGACGAACGGCCCGCTGCACCTGTCGCAGAAGCAGATCACCGACCTGATCGACAGCGTGCAGCACTCGCTCACCGCGAACCGGGGGAAGGTCGTCTCGCAGGTCATCACGACGGCCTCGGTGCTGGTCGAGGTGCTCGCCAGCCTGCTGGTGACGGTGTTCGCGACCTTCTTCTTCGTCTATGACGGCGCGGGGATCTGGAACTGGATCGTCAGCCGGTTCCCGCCGTCCGCGGAGGAGCGGGTCCGGGGCGCCGGCCGGGAGGCCTGGGCGACGCTGACCGGCTATATCCGGGGCACCGTGCTGATCGCGTTCACCGACGCGTTGGGCATCTCGATCGGCCTGGTGTCGGTCGGGACGCCGCTGGTGGCGCCGCTGGCGCTGCTGACCTTCTTCGGCGGCTTCATCCCGATCGTCGGCGCGACGGTGGCGGGGACGGCGGCCGTGCTGGTCACCCTGGTCGCGAAGGGCCTGGTGCCGGCGATCATCGTGCTGTGCGTGGTGGTCGTCGTTCAACAGTTCGAGGGGCACGTCATGCACCCGCTGGTGATGCGGCGGGCGGTGAACCTGCACCCACTGGCGATCGTGATCTCCTTGTCGGCGGGTGCCGTGCTCGCCGGCATCCCGGGCGCGATCGCGGCGGTGCCGACCGTGGCGGTGATCAACCGCGTGGCGGGATATCTCGCCGCGAGCGGGAAGGCACCGCCCGAGCCGAAGGTTGACCCCGGCGGGGAACTCGGGGCGGATTAGCGCACCGCGTCGGTCGGGGGCGCCGACGGCGGGATGTCGACCGTTTCGGGCCTCCCCACCGGCGTCGGGGCCTGCCCGGCGCTGCCAGTGCGGGCCGGCGAACGGAGAAACATGTGACTGCGTCAGCTGTCGGGACCGGGTCGGAGCCAGCGGGGGAGACCGGCGCCGGGGAACCGGTGGTCGCCGACTTCTGGTTCGACCCGAGCTGCCCGTGGGCGTTCCTGACCTCCCGCTGGATGCTGGAGGTCCAGAAGGTCAGGGCCGTCGAGATCCGCTGGCACGTCATGAGCCTCGCGGTGCTCAACAGCGGCCGGGACGACATCCCCGAGGTCTACAAGGCGATGATCCCGGGCATGTGGGGCCCGGTCCGGGTCGCGGTCGCGGCCGCCGCCGCGCATGGCGACGAGGTGCTCGGCCCGCTCTACACCGCGCTCAGCCGCCGCCGGCACATCGACAAGGCCGAGTGGTCCAAGGACGTCTTCGAGGCGGCGCTGGCCGAGGTCGGCCTGCCCACCGCGCTCGCCGCCGCGGCCGACTCCACCGACTTCGACGAGGCGGTCCGCGCGAGCCACGCCGACGGCATCGGCCGGGTCGGGATGGACGTGGGCACTCCGGTGATCGCCATCGGCGACACGGCGCTGTTCGGCCCCGTGATCACGCCGGCGCCGACCGGGGAGGCCGCGGGCAAGCTCTGGGACGGTTTCCTGCTCGTCGTCCAGACCCCCGGCTTCTACGAGCTCAAGCGCAGCCGGGACGTCGGTCCGTCCTTCGACAACCTGACGATCTGAGCGGACGGGCGCCCGCCCTGCGCGCCGATCCGGCGGGGCGGGCATGATGACTCGTCGTGCGCGTCCATCTCGGTTCTGACCACGCCGGCTATCACCTGAAGGCCGCCCTCGTCGAGCGGCTGGCCGAGCTCGGCCACACTCCGGTCGACCACGGCCCCAGCGACTACGACCCCGACGACGACTACCCGCCGTTCGTCATGGCGGCTGCCGCGGCCGTCGCCGCCGAGCCGGGCAGCCTCGGCATCGTCATCGGCGGCTCCGGCAACGGCGAGGCCATCGCGGCCAACAAGGTTGACGGCGTCCGGGCCGCGCTGGCCTGGAGCGAGGAGACCGCCCGCCTCGGCCGTCAGCACAACGACGCGAACGTGCTCAGCCTGGGCGCCCGGATGCACGAGGTGTCCGAGGCCATCGGCTTCGCGCAGGTGTTCCTGGACACGCCGTTCTCCGACGAGTCCAGGCACACCCGCCGGCTGCGGATGCTGACCGGCTACGAGCGGACCGGGGAGCTGCCGCCGGTGCCGACCGGAGCGCCCGCCCCGCCGGCTGTCTGAGCGGCCGGGCTGAGGTTCAGGCCCGGCCCGGGTCCGCCTCGTCCGGCCGGCCGGGCGGCGCCGGCCGCGGTGGGCGCCTGCCCGGCGGCGGGGGCCGCCGGATGGCCGGCCTGGCCGCCCTGGCCCGGTCCGCGGCGATCCTGCCGGCTATCAGCCGCTCGGCGTCGGCCAGGTCGTCGGCGTCCGGGCGGGCCACGTCGCGGGCCCGCATCGCGGAGCTGAGGGTGATCTTGCTGCGCCCGCCGTCGAGCAGGCCACGCAGCGCGCCCTCGCCGTCCTCGCCGGACCGGCGCCAGCGGGTGCCGGCTGGCCGGGGTGGGCCGGCGCGCCCGCGGACGTCGCCGCCGGGATCCTCGTCGGGCTGGCCCTGCGCCGGCCGGGGCATCGGTCCGGCGGGGGTCTCGGAGGGCCGGCCGGGCTCGGTCGCGTCGTCGGCGCCGGGCTGGCCGAGTTCGGTCACGATCGTCGCCTCCCTCCCAACGGGCGCTCGGTCGTCGGCGTGTGAGCGAGCTCATTGTCCGCCGGACCGGGCGCCCAGGCACGAAGTTCCCTTTCGTACCCGCCGGTCCGCGCTTCCCCGGCCCCGACCGTCACGCAAGGGCATAGATCAACAGCTTCGCAACGTCGCTGCGTTTGGTGGACCTTAGGTCGTGCCTCATGGCACCGACGGGTACCGTGCCTTGCAGCCCGCAATGCCGACCTCATGATGTTTCGCGGGTTGTTCGGACGGTTGATCCCGCTTTACCCACGGGTGAGCGGACGTTGTTGATCTCTTGCGATGCTGGGGGTGAGACGTGCGGAGGGTTCCCGTCAGCGTTGTGGTTCCCGCCTTCAACGAGTCGCGCCGGCTTCCCTTCTCGCTCCCGGTCCTGGTCGCCGCGCTGCGTGACTTCCCGGGTGCCGAGGTGATCGTCGTCGACGACGGCAGCTCCGACGACACCGCGGGGATCGCGACCCGCCTGCTGCGCGACCTGCCGACCGGCCGGGTGATCCGCCTTCCCTGGAACAGCGGGAAGGGCACCGCCATCCGGGCCGGCGTGGCCGCCGCGACGGGCGAGGCGATCGTCTTCACCGACGCCGATCTGGCCTCGGACGTCAGTGACCTGCCGCTGCTGCTGGCGGCCCTGTCGGACGCCGAGGTGGCGATCGGGTCGCGACGGGTCGGCGAGGGCGCGACCCGCCCCTACGTCCGCCAGCTCGGAAGCTGGGCGTTCAACCAGCTGACCCGGTCCTTCACCGCCATCGACCTCGCGGACACCCAGTGCGGCTTCAAGGCCTTCCGGCGGGACGAGGCCAAGGTCCTGTTCAGCATGGCGCGGGCCACCGGCTTTGGCTTCGACGTCGAGGTGCTGGCCATGGCCACCGCGATGGAGTACCGGATCGTCGAGGTGCCGGTGCGCTGGTCGGAGGAGCCGGGCGGCACGTTCAGCGTCATCCGGCACACCCCGTCCATGATCGTCGACCTGGCCAGGGCGCGGCGCTACCTGCGCCAGGCCGGCCGGCCCATTCCGCTGCGGGCGGCCGAGCCGGGCGGCACCGGGCCTGGACCCGGCGGCCGGCCGGACGATCCGGCGGCCGGCGCCGACGTCATCCCGCTCGACCGCGGCCACGCGCAGCCGGCGCCGATCAGCTCGGGCAACTCGCTGCGGTCCTCGGCCGCCGAGGGCGTCGCGCGCGCCCGCCCGTCCAGCTCCGGCTGAGCCAGCTCCGGCCCTGCCAGCTCCGGCCGAGCCCGCGAGCCTGGGTCAGCGCGCGTCGCGGCCAGCCGCGGCGGACGCGGCCCGGCCCGGGCCGTCCGCGGCCCAGGCGCGTCCGGTGCCGACAAGCAGGTCCGCTCCGCTGGCCGGGCGCAGCCGTGCCGTACCCGTGGCGATGCCGAGCCGGGTCAGCGCGGTCCGGGCCGCCGCCTGCGACGCGCCGTAGAGCAGCGCGACGGCACCGGGCTCGTCGGTGTCCGGTTCGGGCGTCCCCGCGGATTCGACAGTGTCGGCCACGGCAGTGCCGGCGGCTGCCGGCCTCGTCCGGTACAGCAGGTCGGTGCCGCGCAGCGCGGGCGCCGGGTCGTCGGGGCCGAGCGGGAACCAGACCCGGGTCACGGCGTCGTCGAGCCGGCGCCGGTCGCGGCGGCCCGCCCTGGCCAGCTCGCCGGCGAGGACCGTCGCGAGCAGGGCCGCGCTCGTCTCCCAGGTGAACCCGCCCGCCCAGTGGCTGGCCGCCGCCCGCCACCCGGCCGCGCGGGCCGGGTCGCTCAGCTCCGTCAGGGCCGCGTCGACGACGGCGCCGAACTGGTCCGGATCGTCGACGAGCCAGCCCGTCTCGCCGTCCCGGACGGCGTCGCGCAGCCCGGGAACGCGGAACGCCACCGCCGGCACCCCCAGTGCGCCCGCCTCCAGCACCGACAGGCCCCAGCCCTCGCCGTGGGACGGGTTGACGGTCAGCCAGGCCGAGGCCAGCACCGCGTCCCTGGTGGCCGCGTCGACGTGGCCGTGCCAGCGCAGCGCGGCCCCGGTCGCCGGGCCACCCTGCGAGACCCCCAGCTCGGCGGCCCGCGTGGCCAGCCGCTCCCGGTCCGGACCGTCGCCGATGAAGTGGACCACCAGGCCGGGGTGGCGCGCGGCCAGCCGTGGAATCGCCTCGATCAGCAGATGCATCCGCTTGTGCGGGACCAGCCGGCCGACGCACACGATCGTCGGGACCGCGGCGCGGTCACCGGCACCCGGGCCGGTGGCACCCCGGCCCGCCGTGGGGGAGGTGGTCACCCCGTTGGGCACCAGGAATCGCGGCCCGGGCAGGCCCAGCACCCCGCGGGCCTCGTCCCGGGTCGACGGCGAGACCACCGCGACAGGGCGGCGCCGGTAGACCCAGCGGCTCCCCGGCTTCTCCAGCAGCTGCCCCACCCGGGCCAGCGGGCCGGGGAAGTAGAGCGGGAACTGCTTCTGGTGCACGTGGTGGAGGACCTGCACGACCGGCGTCCGGCCGGGCAGGACGAGCGGGCTGAAGAACGGGATGCCGTTCTGGCAGTCGACCACCGCGTCCACCCCGCGCCCGGACCGGACGAGCCTGGCGAGCCGGGCGAGCGTCGCCGGGTAGACGCCGAAGGTGCCACCCCCGCGGCGGACCGCGACCCCGTCGACGGTCGCCGTCGCCGGCAGGCCGCGCGGGCGGGCGGTCAGCAGCGTCACCTCGACGCCCGCGGCCGCGAACTGGGCCGCCACCGACTGGCAGAACAGCTCGGCGCCGCCGGACTGCGGATGGTCGAGGTCGCGCCAGTTCAGGAACACGACGTGCCGGCCCGCGAGCGCCTCCAGGGCGCGCCGCGCGGCCGTACCGCCGGTCTGGCCGGCGGTGGCGGGCGCTGATGAGGGCACGGGGGCGGTCCTCGCCTTCGGGGTCGGCGGTGCGGGCGTCGGGCGCGCGGGGAGTGCCTGGCCAACCTAGCCGAGGAATATCCCATCCACCCTGGGTCGTACGATTGCCCGGGTCCGGGGCCAGTACGGCCGGCGGCGACACGACGCGGAGGCGGTCCATGGGGCTCGCGGTGGTGATGCGGCGGGATCTCGTCGCGGAACTGTTGCGGGGCCCGATGGCGCTGGCCGCGGCCGGCGCGGTGACCAACGGCTTCAACCTGGTGATGAACCTGGTGCTGGCCCGTGCGCTGGACCCGGCCGGCTACGGCGCCGTGGGCGTCCAGACGAGCATCTTCATGATCCTGTCGGTGGTCGGCAACTCGGTGCTGACCGCCACCGTGCACCGCGAGTCGGCCGAGATCGGCGACACCCGCCGGGAGCGGCGGATCTGGATCCGCCAGCTGCGCAACGTGACCCTGGTGGGGGTCCTGCTGGCCTCGCTGCTCGCGCTCGCCCTGTGCGAACCGGTCTCCCTCCTGCTGTCCTACCCGCATCCGCTGGCGATCGCCGAGGCGGCCATCGCGGCCGCGATCTGGGTGGGGCTCTGCGTCGAGCGCGGCCTGCTGCAGGCCAGGGGCAACTACCCGGCGCTGGCCCGCAACCTGGTCTTCGAGTCGGCCTTCCGGATCACCTGCGTCGTGGTCCTGGTCGCCGCGGGCCTCGGGGTCAACGGCGCGGGGATCGGGCTCGCGCTCGGCTGCCTGGCCGGCGGGGAGCACGCCCGGCTGGCCGTCGCCCGCACCCCGTCGCTGATCCGCCGGTCCCCGTCCGCGCGCTCGCGGCTGCGCGGGGGCGACGACGTGGTCACCCCGACCCCGACCGCCACCGGCCCGATCCCGATGATGCCGGCGGCGGCGACCCCGCGGCGGACCAGGGACAGCCTGATCGCCGAGGCGTCGGTCGCGCTGGCCACCCTGGTGCCGCTCGCGCTGCTGCAGAACATGGACATCGTGATCGTCGGCTGGCGCAACCCGGACGGGGTCGGCAGCTACGCGGCGATCTCCACCGCCTGCAAGGTTCCGGTGTTCATCGGCCTGGCGGTGGCGAACTTCCTGCTCCCGGAGGCGGCCCGCCGCCGCAAGGAGGGCCTGCCCGCCGGGCGGGCCCTCACGATGGCGCTCGTGTGCGTGGTGACGCCCGGCCTGTTCCTGGCCGCGGTCGGCGCGGTCGCCGGCCACCTGGTCCTCTCGCTCGTCTTCGGCCCGAAGCTGGCCGGGGCCGCGCCGGACCTGTGGGTGCTGGCTCTCGCGATGACGTACCTCGCGGCCAGCCTGATGTTCGCGACCTACCTGCTCGGCGCCGGCTACCGCAAGATCGTCTGGGCCCTCGCCTGCTGCACACCGCTGACCGCGGCCGTGCTGACGCTGGCCGGGGGCGACATCGGGCGCACGGCCGCGGCGGGTCTTGCCTGCCAGGCGTTCACCGCGGCCGTCGCGGGAGCCCTGGTGTACCGGCTGCACCATCGGCACTTCGCCGCGGCGGGCGACCGTGCCCGCGACGAGGCCGTCCGGCTGGCGGACGCGGACCTCGCCGGCGCCGCGCCACCACCGGACCCGGCGCGATCCGCCGCGCTGGGCGAGCCGCCCGCCGCGCGGCCGGGCTCCGGCGCCTACGAGAAGACCGTCGCGCGGCGCCGGCCGGCGGCCGGCTCCCGGATCGTGTTCGCCGAGCTGGCGCCACCGAGGTCGTCCTCCGGCCGCCGGCCCGGGCCGGCGGCCCCGGCGGCAGACGCACCCGGCCCCGCGTCCGGGTAGGAGCGCGCCGCCGCCGAGAAGCAGGCCGGTAATGCGGTCGCCGGACGCATTTGCCTGCGCCGTGCGCGGTCGACTCGGGGCGCCGCGCGGTTCCGATCTCTTTCCGGGCTGGGATGGTGCGTGCCAGTCCTACCGCGCCCCGTGGCAATGCTTGGACCAGCGGGTCTTCCAACCGCACACGTTTCATTGATGGGTCTACGATCTCGCCGGATCGTTAGCTTCCCAGACAAAATGCGACACGTCGGGCGTCCTGTGCGATAGTCGACTCCTCTCGAATGAGGGCAAAGATGGTCACCCGTTCACGGCGACGGGCAGCCGTCGCTGAGGGGGTCTGCAGCGTGGGTCTGGACTTGGACCGAGTACCAGTAAGCGTTGTCATCCCGGCGTTCAACGAGAGTCGCCGGTTACCATCGTCGCTTCCCGTGCTTTCGGCTGCCTTACAGCGCTTTCATCTTCCTGACGCCGAGGTGATCGTCGTCGATGACGGCAGTCTCGACGACACGGCACGGATAGCGGCTGACCTGCTGCGCGACGTGCCAAACAGCCGGGTAATCAGGCTTCCGCGCAACCGGGGAAAGGGCGCCGCGGTCCGCGCGGGCGTGGCCGCCGCCGCGGGCGAGGCGATCGTCTTTATGGACGCCGACCTCGCTTCCGATGTAGCAGATCTCCCGGCGCTGCTCGCGGCCCTGGACCACGCCGAGGTGGCGCTCGGGTCGCGCCGGCTCGGCGGGGGCGCCGAACGTTCCGCCAAGCGCCGATTAGGCAGCTGGGTGTTCCACCAGGTGACCAGGATGTTCATCCCCCTCGATCTGGCCGACACCCAGTGCGGATTCAAGGCTTTCCGGCACACCGAGGCGAAGGTCATCTTCGGCCTCTCGCAGGTCGCCGGCTTCGCGTTCGACATCGAGGTCCTGGCCATCGCCCGGTCGCTCGGCTACCGGATCGCCGAGGTGCCGGTGCGCTGGACCGAGCAGCCACACGGAACGTTCAACGCCCTGCGGCACACCCCGGCGATGCTGGCCGACGTGGTCCGGGCCCGCCGCAACGTCCACCGGGCCGTCCGGCAGGCCGGCCTCGCCACGGCCGGGCCGCCACGGCTCGTCCGGCCACGCGGCGAGTTAAGCGGATTCGCCAAGGCGCACGAGGTCGCGCTGGCCCAGGCGACGGCCGGCCCACTGGGCAAGCCGCACACCGGCGGCCTGGTCGAACGGCCTTCGCCGACGCGGCGCCCGGGCCTGGGCGTCGACGTGGCCAGCCGGGTCGAGCCGTCGACGCGCCGGCTCCGGGACCGCCCGGACCAGGCTGGCCGCCCGCCGCCGGACGAGCCGAACCCGACCAACTCCCGACGCCCGGCCAGCGGACGCTCCGGCCCCTCGGCCAGAAGGACCGGGCCACCGGGTGACGCCTCCCCGGCTGGCTTACCGGCCCGTACCTCGCTTCTGCACCTGCTGTGGATCGCCCTGGGTTACGCGACGCTGTTCCTGCTTCAGGCACCGGGAAAGCTCACCGCCGACACCAAGATCGAACTTGCGGCCGCGCCGACGCGGTTCCTCGCGGACGCGACCCACCTCTGGAACTCTGGATCGGGCTTCGGGTCCATCCAGAACCAGCCCTGGGGCTACCTGTTCCCGATGGGGCCCTTCTTCCTCGCCGGCCACGTGCTCGCGATCCCGCCGTGGATCACCCAGCGGCTGTGGATGGCGCTGGTCCTCACCGTCGCGACCTGGGGCGTCGTGCGCCTCGCGGACACGCTGGGGATCGGGCGACCGGCGAGCCGGCTGCTCGGCGGCCTCGGGTACGCGCTCTCGCCGATGTTCCTGGGCAAGATCGGCTCCACCTCGGCGGCGCTCGCGGGCGCGGCCATGCTCCCGTGGATGCTGGTGCCCCTCCTGCGGGCCCTGCGGCCGGCCGCCCCGGCGGACCTCCTGGGGTCCCCGGCGCCGGCCGACCCCCGGCTCTCGCCGCGCCGCGCCGCCGCGCTGTCAGGCCTCGCGGTCCTGGGCACCGGCGGCGTCAACGCGAGCGTCACCGCCGCCGCGATGCTGGGCCCTGTCGTGCTGCTGGCGCTCGCGGGCGGCGGCCGCCGGGCCTGGGCGCTGCGCTGCTGGTGGCTGCTCGCGGCCCTGCTCGCGACGGCCTGGTGGGCGGTCGGGCTGCTGGCCCTCGGCCGGTACGGGCTGAACTTCCTGCCGTTCACCGAGTCCGTCAACACCGCGACCTCCGCGGCCTCGGTCAACGAGACGCTGCGCGGGACGGCCGACTGGATGGCGTACCTGCGCCTGCCCACCGCCTGGCTGCCGGCCGCCGCCGACTACGCGACGTCCTGGGTCGCGGTCGTGGGCTCGGTCGCCGCCGCGGCGCTCTCGCTGTGGGGCCTGGCCCGCCGCGATCTTCCGGCCAGGCGGCTGCTGGTGGTCATGTTCGGCGTCGGCGTCGTCGTGACGGCGACCGCCTACCCGGGCAGCCTGGGCAGCCCCGTCGGCGCCGACGTCCGGGACCTGCTCACCGGGCCGCTCAGCCCGTTGCGCAACGTGTTCAAGTTCCAGCCGGTCGTGCACCTGCCGATGGCGCTCGGGCTCACCCATGCCCTCGCCTGTGCCGGCGACCGGCTGCGCCGCGGCGAGTTCGCGCTGGCGGACCGGCTCACGGGCCCCCGGCGGGCGGCCGCCGCGGGCGCGGTCGTCCTGACGGTGGCCGCGCTGGTGGCCGGCTCGACCCCGATGCTCAACGGCGACGCGCTGCAGCCAAAGCCGTTCGCCCAGGTGCCCGGCTACTGGACTCAGGCGGCCGACTGGCTCGGAGCCAACCCCGAAGGGGGGCGGACGCTGCTGTTGCCGGGCGCTCCGTTCGGCGACTACCGCTGGGGGCGCCCGCTCGACGAACCGATGCAGTGGCTGTCCTCGACCCCCTGGGGTGTCCGCAACCTCATCCCGCTCGGCAGCGTCGGCATCACCCGTTGGCTCGACGCGGTCGAGGACGCCCTGTCGCGCGGCGACGGTGCCGGCCTCGCCGCCGCGCTGGCCCGGGCCGGGGTGGGCCAGATCGTCGTGCGCAACGACCTGGCGGCCGACGCCTGGGACACCCCGCCGTCGACCAGCGAGATCCACCGGGCCCTCGCCGCGTCGGGCCTGCGGGAGGCCGCGACCTTCGGCCCGGCCGTCGCCGCGCACCTCGGGACCACGGAGCTGTCCGTGCCGGTGGCCCGGCGCCCCGCCGTGGGCAAGGTCCCGGCACTCGAGGTCTGGACGGTGCCCGGTGGCGCGAGCCTCGTCCAGGCCTACTCGGCCGCGGACGCTCTGGTGGTCGCCGGCGGCCCGGAGGCGACGTTGCAGCTCGCCGCGCACGGCCTGCTGCCGGCGGACCGCGCGGTGGTGCTGGCCGACGACCTCACCGGGCCCGGCGAGGTCAGCACCGCAGGTGGCGTGGTCGCGCCGTCCGCGGACACGGTGCCGGCCAGCCAGGTGCTGACGCCGACCACCGGGCTCGCCGTCACCGACACCCTCGACCGGCGTGACTACATCTTCGGCCGCGTCCACGCCTCCGCGTCCTACCTGCTGGGCCCGGACGAGGACGTCGCCGGCTCGGTCACCCCGCCGCACGACTGGACCGACCGTCCGCCCGCCGGCCACCAGACCGTCGGCGGCTACCTGGACGGGAAGTCCGTCACGGCGTCGTCCTACGGCTACGCGCTGCGGGCCGCTCCGGAGCTCGGGCCGGCGAGCGCCGTCGACGGCCTGCCCTACTCCTGGTGGATGGCGCGGGCCGACCCGAAGACCGGGACCGAGGGCGCCTGGCTGCGGGTCGACGTCGGCACGCCGGTGGCCGTGCCCTACCTGCAGGTCCAGCTGCTCGCCGAGTCGGCCAGGCGGTCGGTCCCGCAGGTGGTCCGGGTGACCACGGCCAACGGCTCGGTGGACACCCGCGTCACCAGGACCGAGCAGGCCCAGCGGCTGGCGGTGCCGCCGGGGAAGAGCTCGTGGTACCAGGTGACCCTGCTGCGGGTCGCGCCGAACGGCGGCACGGCCCTGGGCGCCGGCATCCGCGAGCTGACCGTCCCGGGGCAGAGCTTCCAGCACTACGCCCAGGTCCCCTCCGACGCGACCGGGCTGCTGGCGGGCACGACGGGCGGCTCCACGGCGTTCGCCTTCGACCGCGCGCGGTCCGACATCCTCGCGCCGTTCAGCGCCTCGGAGGAGCCGGCGATAGCCCGCCGGTTCGAGACGTCCCGCCCGACGCGGCTCACCCTGACGGGGACGGCGACGCTGGCGCCCCTCCAGACCGGGACCCAGCCCCAGGGCGACCGACGGGTGCTCTTCGACTGCGGCCAGGGCCCCGAGGTCCGGATCGACGGCACCACCTACCAGCTCCGGGTCGAGGGCCGGTCCGGCGACATCGCCGCCGCCCGGCCGATGCGCGTCACCCTCTGCACGCCCGACGGCTCGGTGGCGTTACCCGCGGGCCAGCATGTGCTCACGGTCGCACCCGCCGCCGCCCCGACCGTGTTCGTCGACACACTGTCGCTGGCCAGCCCGGCGCCGAGCCAGCCGGCGAGCACGCAGCGCTCGACGACGGTCGGGAGGTGGACGGCCGAGCGCCGCACGGTCACGGTCGGACCGGGGCAGCAGGCGTTCCTCGCGGTCCGGGAGAACGCGAACAGGTCCTGGACGGCCACCCTGGGCGGCGTGCGGCTGACGCCGATCCGTCTCGACGGCTGGCAGCAGGGCTGGATCGTGCCCGCCGGTGCCGGCGGCACGGTCGTGCTGGAGAACCGGCCCGGCCAGACCTACCGAACCGGCCTCGTCGTCGGCTTCGTGCTGGTCGCGGTGCTGCTGGCCGTCGCGCTCGTCCCGGGCCGGCGCAGGCGCAGGCACCGGTCCTCGCGGCTGGACGGTGGCGCTCGGCTGGCGGCCGGGACGCGGTGGTGGGACCGGCTGCCGGACTGGTGGGTGGCGATGCTCGCGGGAACGGTCGCGGTCGCGCTGGTGGCCGGGCCCGTGGCGGTCGTGGTGCCGGCGCTCGCCGTGGTCGCCCGGCGCTGGCCTGGCCTGATGCCCTGGGCCGCCGCGGCGGCGATGACCGCCGCCGGGGTCGCTATGCTCGCGACCCCGGATGGCACGCCTCGGGAGGGTGTGGGCGCGTTCGGCGGATTCGCGCAGGCGGCCGGGGCGACAGCGCTCGCGGCCGTCCTGGTCGCGCTCTGCCCCGTCCGGGACAGCCGGCCCGGCAGTCGTGCCGGCGGCCCATGAACGGATTGGATTCACTGACGTGCCGGGGGAGATGGGAACCGTGAACGCGGCGGCAATCGGCGGGACGCGACGTCCACTGACGTTGCCTGAGCACGTGCTGCTGGCGTCGGATCGACGCGACGCCCCGGTGGCCGTCGCGCTGCTGGGCCGGACCGACGGGCACCTCGACGCGGGCGAGCTCGCGTCGGCCGCGTCGACCGTGTTCGCCCTCCACCGGGCCACCAGGTCCGAGCTGACGGACCGGGCCGGCTCCGGCGGCTGGCTGCACCTGCCGGACCCGCGGGCCGCCGCCGTGACGGAGGTCGCCGCGGCGACCCGGGAGGACGCCTGGCGCGAGCTGGGCGACGTCATCCGCAGCATCGACCTGCGCCGGGCACCGCTGGCGCACCTGCTCGTGGCGCACCACGCGGACGGTGACTGGATCGGCATCGCCGCGCACCACCTGGCGGTGGACGGCAGCGGTCTGCTCACCCTGCTGACCGAGACGATGGCGGCCTACCAGCCGCCGGCCGTCCCCGCCGCCTCGCCCGGCGCCCGTGACCGGAGTCCGGCGCCCCGCGCGGGCGCCGGGGTCTGGCTGCGCGCCCGAGTGCTGCGCCGGGTCACGCCGCGCAGGCGGTTTCTGCGCCCGGTCGGGCGCCCAGGGCTCACCGGCTTCGCCTTCGTGCCCGAGGTGATCTCCGCGCCGCGGCCCGCGCGGCTGGCCGACGGCCGGGTCCCCACCGTCAACGACGTGCTCGTCGCGGCCGGGCACCTCGCCGCCGAGCGGTGGAACGCCCGGCGTGGCCAGGCCAGCGCCACCCTGCGGGTCAGAGTCCCGGTCCGCGGGGTGGAGACCGGCCAGGTCGACGGGGTGTCCACCGGGTTCGCGATCATTTCCAGCGACGCGGTGCTGCGGGCGACGCCGTCACGGCTGCTCGCGCTCGTCGTCGACCGGACGACGGCGCTGAAGGCCCGCCCGGCGCCGGCCGCACCGGGCCGGGCGCGCCTCCTGGTGGAGCGGCTGCTACACGCGGCGCCGGCCCGCCCCCGCCTGGCGCTGCTGCGGCTCGCGGTCGCGGCGGTGCGGCCCGCGCTCATGCCCACGGCGGCGGTGGGCAGCCTCGGCCACGTGCCGGCCGACCTGACCGTCGGCGTGGACGGCCCCCGGCTGCTGGACCTGCATTTCACGGCGACGGTCCGGATGCCGCAGGGCCTGGTCCTGCACGCCACCCGGATGGGTGGCCGCCTCCATCTGACCTTCTGCCACACCCATGAACTGTTCGACGGGAGATCGGCGCGCGAGTTCGTCGGTCTTTTTCTGGCCGCGGTGTCCGAACTCGCGGAGCCGGGCGTGCCGGCCGAGGCCGTCGCCGCCGCGCGATCCGCGCACGGTGGTTCTCATTGATATCGCGACGAGATTGGCGCGGTGGCCGCGGAGGTAACGGGCGAATAGGATTGTCCGGGTCCGGATGATATTGGCCGGCAAGGTCACGGGGAAAGGTCCGACGATGGCGGTGGCGGCGCGACGCGAGTTGGTCGCCGAGCTGTTGCGTGGGCCGGTGGCACTTGCCGCGGCCGGGGCCGTCGCGAACTTCTTCAATCTTGTGATGAACCTCGTGCTGGCCAGAGTCCTGAGCACGCGCGGTTACGGCGCCGTGGTCGAGCAGACGAATATCTACATGGTCCTCTCGGTTGTCGGCCTGGCCGTGCTGAACGCCGTCGTGCACCGTGACCTGGGGCAGCTCGACAACACCCGCAGCCTGCGCTGGGGCTGGATCCGCAAGCTCCGGAACGTGATCGGGTTCTCGACCGTTGGCGCGGCGGTGGTGGCGATCGCGGTGTGTAAGCCGGTCGCCGTGCTGCTGTCCTACCCGCACCCGTTCGCGATCGCCGAGGCGGCCATCGCGGCCTCGGTGTGGGTCGGCGTGTGCGTCGAGCGCGGGCTGCTCCAGGCCCGGCGCAACTACCTGGGGCTGGCGCGCAACGTGATCCTCGAGGCGGCGTTCCGGTTCGTCGGCATCGTCGTGCTCGCCGCCGTCGGGCTCGGCGTGAACGGCGCCGGGCTCGGTCTCGTGCTCGGCCTCGCGCTGGCCGGCGAGTTCGCCCGGTGGACGGCGGCCCGGACACCCTCCCCGGGCTGGGCGACCGGCGGGGACCAGACCGTTCCCGCCGCGCCGAGGCCGGCGCTGGCGGCACCGGCCGTCACGCGGCGGACCCGCGAGGTCCTGATCGCCGACACCTCGGTGGCGCTCGCCACGCTGGCCCCGCTCGCGGTGCTGCAGAACATCGACGTGGTCATCGTCGGCTGGCGCAACCCGGAGGGCGTCGGCGGCTACGCGGCGATCTCGACCGCCAGCAAGATCCCGGTCTTCATCGGGCTGGCGGTGGCGAACTACCTGCTCGCCGAGGCGGCGCGGCGACGGCAGGCGGGGGAGTCGGCTGGCCGGGCGCTGGCGATGGCGCTGAGCATCGTCGTAGCGCCCGGGCTGCTGCTGGCGGGTGCCGGCGTGGTCGCCGGCCACGGGATCCTCGCGGTGCTGTTCGGGCCGAAGCTGACGGCCGCCGCCCCCGCGCTGCCGGTGCTCGCGCTCGCCATGACGGCCCTGTCCGTCACGTTGATGTTCGCCTCCTACCTGCTGGGCGCCGGCTACCGGAAGGTCGTCTGGGTCCTCGCGGTCTGCACGCCGTTGACGATCGTGGTCCTCACGCTGGCGGACGGGGCGATCATGAGGACGGCGGTCGCCGGCCTCGTGTGCCAGACCCTCGCCGCGATGCTGACCGGGGCGCTGGTGGTGCGCCTGCTGCACGCCGGCCGGGTGGCGTCCCGACCGGCGGTGCGCGCCGAGCTGGCGGTGCCGGCCCAGCCGGGGGTCCCGGTCGTTCAGGAGGTCATGTCCCGGTAGCGGAACAGCAGCGCGGTGATGAGCACCGCGACCGCGCCGTAGCACAGGACCCGCAGGCCGGCATCCCCGTACGCGGTGGCGTAGCCGTAGCCGCCGTTCGCGATGTCCTGCAGCAGCTGGCCGGGCAGCCAGCTCTCGGCGGGGCGCCAGATTCCGCTGACGATGATCTCGATGGGCAGGACGTAGGCCACCCCGACCGAGATCGAGGCCGCCGGTGATCGGAACACGATCGCGGCGAGCGCCCCGAGCACGCCGAACCCCCAGGCGTTCAGCATGTTGTTGAGCACCGCCTTGCCGAACTCGCCCAGCCCCGCGAGGGAGGTCCAGGCACCCGTCGAGACGTTCTTGATCGGCGCGAGGGCGAACGACAGCGCCACGCTGACGACCGCGGCCGCGAGCACGACCAGCGCGATGAACGCCCCCAGCGCCAGGCATTTACCGAGCAGCAGGCGCAGCCGGCGGGGCTGGGCGACGAGCTGGTTGCGCAGGGTCCCCCGGCTGTAGTCGCCGGCCAGCGAGGAGGCGACCACGCACAGCCCGACGACGCCGAGCAGGATGCTGATCGCGTTCAGCCCCTGGACCATGCCCTCGGGCCGGGCCAGCTCGTCGTTGCGGGGCATCTCGGCGTAGATCTGGCGCCCGTCGCTGGCGACGAAGGTCAGCACGGCACCGAGCGCCGCGATGGCCGCCGTCGCGCCGAAGGTGCCGACGACGAACCGCCGGCGCAGCAGCTGGGGCCATTCGGCCAGGAACGCTCGGAACATCAGTGACCTCCCCTGGGCCGCCTGGTCCCGGCCCGGTGGTTCGCGCCCGGTCGGGCCGGGTCGCCGTCGTGCGGGTACGGCTCGGACGCGTGAGGGCGGGCCCAGCGCCGTCGCGGCCGCCCGGCGCTCGCCGGTTCCCCTTCTTCGGACGGGTAGGGAGGCGCCAGCAGGTTGGGCCGCGGCCCTGTCGACGAGCGGCCGGCGCGCCCGCGGCGCGGTGCGGCCTCGGTCGCCTGCTCGGCCGCTTCGGTGTCTCCGTCGGCGGCGCCGGTGGCGCGCAGGAAGGTCTCCTCCAGGCTGGGCCGGTGGGTGCGCAGCCCGCGCAGCGCGATGCCGGCGTTCATCGCGGCCCGGTTCAGGTCGGCCGCCATCCGCTCCGGGGCGTGCGCGACCACCAGGGTGCGCTGGTCGCAGGAGCCGGCGGCCACCTTCGGCGGACCGTCCAGCCTGATCTCCGCGCGCACCCCGAACCCGGCGAGCACGTGCAGCAGCCGGCGCGCGTCGGCGCCGCACTCGGGCGCCAGCAGGATGTGCGGGTCCCCGACCGCGAGCAGGTCGCCCGTCCGGCCCTGGTAGAGCAGCTTGCCGCCGCGAATCATGACGACGTGGTCGCAGATCTGCTCGATCTCGGAGAGCAGGTGGCTGGAGACGAAGACGGTCATCCCGCCGTCCGCCAGCTCGCGCAACAGCGCGCGGATCTCCCGGATGCCGGCGGGGTCCAGCCCGTTCGTCGGCTCGTCGAGGATCAGCAGCTCCGGGTCGGGAAGCAGCGCGGCGGCGATGCCGAGCCGCTGCTTCATGCCCAGCGAGTAGGTCGCGAACGGGTCGCCGGCCCGGCCGGTCAGCCGGACCATCCGCAGCACCTCGTAGATCCGGTGCCTGTCCACCCCGCGCAGCAACGCGAGCTGGCGCAGGTTCTGCCGGCCGGACAGCCCGGGGTGGAAGGTCGGGCCCTCGATCATGGCGCCGACATGGGAGAGGTACCGCTCCGGGTGGCTCACCGGCTCGCCGAGCACGTAGCCGACCCCCTCTGTCGGCGTGACCAGCCCGAGCAGCATCCGCAGCGTCGTCGACTTCCCGGCACCGTTGGGCCCGACGAATCCGGACAACGAGCCCACCGGCACGTCGAGGTCCAGATGGTCGACCGAGACGCGGTGGTCGTGGCACTTGGTGAGCCCACGGGTCCAGATCGCCGCGTCCGGCCGGCGCCCGGCGCCCGACGCGGGGTCCCGGTGCGGGTCCCGGTGCGGCAGGTGCAGGTGTGGCAGGTGCAGGTGGCCGTGGATCGGGTGCGGTAGCCGCAGGTTCTCCAGGTTCGGGAAGATCGAGCGGCTCGGCTCCCGGACCTCGGCGACCCGGTTGCCCCGTCCGCGCCGGCCCAGGTCTCTGCGGTCGCCCGGCGTCATCGGAGTGCTTCCTCCCGCGAGGTCTCGCTGTCCCGGCCGGAAGTTGCCAGGCGTGGCGGCTGTCGATCGGTACGCGAAGCTCTCGGTCGGTAACGGTGGGTGGCTGTGGTCGAGACCTACCCACCGTTGGGCTGGCCGTACCGGGCCGCACGGTCCGGTGTGGCCTGGTCACCGACGCGGAGCAACGGATCTGTGGGGCCGCCCGCACCCGTGACGGCGCGTCATGGCATCGGCCCCGCGGCGCCCCGCTACGAGGGCCGGGCGACAATGGCCCTCAATGTCCGCCTGGCCGGGACCTGCCAGCCCACTCGGGTGACGGACGTCGTGAGAGGCGGGCGAACGACCCAACGGCCGACCAGAGCGGCCTCGCGCTTGGGCGGCGGGGCCGCGCCGAGCAGGTGCCGGCGCATCGGGCAGCGCCGCCGCGGATGCCAGGAGGGGTGAGACCGTGCGTGAATCCACGGGACTGCGCCACGGCATCCGGGTGGTCGTCGGGCTCGCCGGCATCGCGATCGTGGCCACGTTGCTGCTCACGCTCTACTCGTCGGAACGGGCCAACCACGCCGCCGCCGAGCGCGCGGACCGGCTCGACCCGGCCGAGACGCTGACCGCCCAGCTGCAGACGGCGTACGTCGACGAGCGCAACGCGCTGCGCGGCTTGCTGATGTCCTCCGGCGACCCCGTGACGCCGGTTCTCACCGGGACGGCGACAGGCTCCGCGACGTCCGATGGTTCCGGGTCGCCTGGCGCCGCGCAGTCGCCTGGAGGCCAGGCCGCCGACTCCGACCGGCTGGACCCCTACGAGAAGGCGCTCGACGACATCGCGGCCCGTGGCCGGGACCTGCGGGCCCGGCTGGGTGACTTCCCGACACTGCTCGCCCAGATCGACCGGGTCGACGAGACCTACCGGCGCTGGCAGACCGACTCGGTCATCCCCGAGATCGCGTTGATGAGAGCAGGGCAGCAGGCGCAGGCCCAGACCCTCGAACTCGGCACGGTCAGCCGGGACCGGTTCGTCGCCCTGCGCGCCGCGGTGACGAAGCTCGACGGCGCCATCACCGCCGAGCAGACCGAGGCGGCCGGCCGGGTGAAGAGCTCCGGCGACATCATGCTCAGCTCGTTCGGCACGATCGTCGCGGTGCTGCTGGCGATGTCCGCGCTCATGCTGATCCTGTCGCGGCGCTGGCTGCTCGTCCCGATCAACGAACTGCGCTGGGCGGTGAACGCGGTCGCCGCCGGCCGGTACGACACGACCATCCCGGCCGTCGGCCCCCGCGAGATCATCGACCTGGCCGACAACGTCGAGGCGATGCGCGCCCAGCTGGTCACGCTGGTCCGGCAGAACGAGCGGTCGTGGGAGGCGCTCGCCCAGGAGGGCCCGGCGGTGCTCGCCCTGCGCGACGCGCTCACCCCGACCTCGCTGCGAGACACGGCCGGTCTGGAGCTGCTCGGCCGGGTGGACCCGGCCGAGGGCGAGCTGGCCGGCGACTGGTTCGACGCGATCGAGCTGCCGGGCGGCCAGGTCGCGGTGGTCGTCGGCGACGTCGCCGGGCACGGGGCCGCGTCCGGCGTCTTCGCGCTGCGCCTCAAGCAGCTGCTCACCGCGGCGCTGACCCGGGGCATGGAGCCCGCTGCCGCCGTGCAGTGGGTGGTCGAGGCGCTCGGCGACACCGGCGAGACGTTCGCGACCGCGCTGGTCGCGCTGGTCGACCCCCGTGGCGGCGAGGTGGTCTACGCCAATGCCGGCCATCCGGACGCACTGGTGCTCCGGGCCGACTGGACGGCGGTCCCGCGGCCCCGGCCGCGGGTCGGCGCGCACGCGGCGATGGCCGCCGCGGCGATCGAGGACCACCCGGCCGACCCCGACGGTCTCGGCGCCGGCCTGGACGCCGGCGCGCTCGTCGCCCGTGAGCCGGCTGCCGGCGCGGAACTTGGCGAGGCCGACCTCGAGATCCTGGCCGGCGAGGTCAACCTGGCCGATCTCGACGAGCTGGCGCGGCTGGGCGAGGTGGAGCCGCTGGCATCGACGGGACCGCTGATGTCCAGCCTGGTCGCCGCGCCCGAGGCCTGGCGGGCCGGCCGGCTGAGCCTGGCGCCGGGGGACGTGCTGTTCGTCTACACCGACGGTCTGGTCGAGGCCCGCGACGACCAGGGCCGGCTGTTCGGGCGCCATCGCCTCGTCGACGAGCTGGTCAGGGTCGGCGGGCGCACCCCGGGCCAGCTGCTTGACGACGTGTTCGCCGCCGTGCGCCGGCATTCCCCGGGCCGGCCCAGCGACGACCGGACCGCGATCGCGCTCTCGCTGTCGGGCGACGGCCAGCTTCGGGCCTGAGCCGCGTCGCCACCGCGGTCGGATCCGGACGTCTGAGCAGGTCGCGGCGGCCGGCTCGCCCGATGGTGGGGGTGGCTGGGCCGGATCTTGGCAAACCTGTAGCCCGGCGATTGTCTTGCAGGTGACGAACCTGCGTGATAGCAGGGTTTCTGGGTACTTTCCGCGCCATGAGCGACGAGTCCGGCCGGAGGGACACCAAGTCCACCGGCACCCTGCCTCCCACCACCCCAGATGCCGCCTCCGGCCGCGGTGGCCGGCGCGGCCCGCAGCTGCCCGGCTTCGGGGGCCTGATCAGGCTCGTGGCGCTGTTGGTCGTGCTGGCGGTCGCCGTCAGCGCGATCAGCTTCGTCGCCGGCTGGCGGCCCTCCTTCCTCCACAACCCCTTCAAGCATCAGACCATCGACCGCAGTGAGCCTGCCGTGCTGCGTTCCCTAGAGACGATCAACGACTACCACGCGGCCAGCGGGCACTTCGAGGTCGTCGTCGACACCCAGAGCTCCACCAAGTACATCCCGTCCTGGCTGTCGGGCGAGCAGGTGCTCTTCGTCGGCGTCGGCACCGTCGACTCGGTCGTCAGCTTCAAGGGCCTCGACGCCAGCCGGGTCAAGGTCTCGCCTGACGGGAAGTCCGTGACGATCACGCTGCCGCCACCGACGCTGAGCAAGCCGAACCTCGACCTGCAGAAGAGCTACGTGGTCGCCCGCCAACGGGGTGCGCTCACCCGGATCGGCAACTTCTTCGGCGGGCAGAGCTCGGACAAGAACGTCTACGTCAAGGCCACCCAGCAGATGACCTCGGCCGCCTCCGCCGACGGCCAGCTGGTCAACCTGGGCAAGGACAACACGGCCGGGATGCTGCGTGGCCTGCTCGGCGCCCTCGGCTACACGAACGTGACCGTGACCTTCGAGGAGGACAAGAAGTAAGGCTTCTCGCCGCGGGCTGGGTCGTCGTGGACCCAGCCCGCTGCTGCGTTCGGGAGCAGGGAGGCCTCGCGGCGCCTCATTGTGCGACGGTAGGCGGAGGCCGGGCGGGCGTCGGGCGGCCAGCTCCTGACGCGGTGCGGCTGCTGGCTCTTGGGACCTGGGAGGCGCCGCGATGACGACGACGGACGACCGCGCGACCGACGGCTCGCTCGGCGAGCTCACCGACTATCCCGTCGCGGCCGGCAAGGCCCTGCGAGTCCAGCGCCGCGGCCCGGTCGCCCAGGTGACGATGCTCGGCCCCGGCAAGGGCAACGCGATGGGGCCCGAGTTCTTCGCCGAGCTGCCCGTGGTGTTCGCCGCGCTGGACGCGGACCCGTCGGTGCGGGCCGTCGTCCTGGCCGGCTCCGGGCCGAACTTCTGCTACGGGCTCGACCTGGCCTCGATGCTCGGCGACCTGACCGGGACGAGCTCACGGGACGGCGGGCTCGCCGGTGCCCGCACCGCGATGCTCGGGAACATCCGGACGCTGCAGCGCGCGATCGACGCGGTCGCCGAGTGCCGCAAGCCGGTCGCCGCCGCGGTGTCGGGCTGGTGCATCGGCGGTGGTGTCGACCTCCTGGCCGCCTGCGACGTCCGGTTCACCAGCCGGGACGCCCGGTTCAGCATCCGCGAGGTACGCGTCGCGATCGTCGCCGACCTTGGCAGTCTCCAGCGGCTGCCCGCCATCATCGGCGACGGCCATCTGCGTGAGCTGGCCCTGACCGGCAAGGACATCGACGCCGCCAGGGCCGAGAAGATCGGCCTGGTCAACGACGTGCTGCCCGACCAGGCCGCGGCCCTGGCCGCGGCGCACGAGTTCGCCGACGCCGTCGCCGCCAACCCGCCGCTGGTCGTCCAGGGCGTCAAGGAGATCCTGGAGGTCGGCCGGGCCGGCGCGGTCGGCGCCGGGCTGCGTTACGTCTCCACCTGGAACGCGGCCTTTCTGCCGTCCCACGACCTGAACGAGGCCGTCACCGCCTTCGTCGAGCGCAGGCCGGCCCAGTACGAGGGCCGCTGACCCCCGCGGGCGATCACCCCGTGCCGGTGCTCGGGCCCGGGCCGATTCGACGGATCGGCGGCGAGGGGATGTGCGGAGGCGGCGGATTTGGCACGATCGGGGGTGGTGTTCTGTTGACGTTCCCTGACCTCGGCGAGCACCGAGCAGGAACCGAACCGAACTCCGTCCGCCGCGCCTGGCCGGCGGGCCGTGAGGGGGCCGCGCGCCATGTCCACCTTCCCGCAGTACATCGCTCCCGTCGCGCCACGGACCTGGGACGTTCCCGCCGCCGGCGCCGCCCGGTTCAGCTGGGAGTACGACGACGGGCGCGAGCGGTTGCTGGCCCTGTACCAGAAGGGCAAGGACAAGCAGTGGGACGCGGGCACCCGCATCGACTGGTCGCTCGACGTCCCCTACGGCCGGCCACTGGGCCTGCCCGACGAGTCGGTCGCCCTCTTCGGCACCCCGGTCTGGGACAAGATGAACGACCGGGAGCGCGACGAGGTGCGCCGCCACCTCGCCAGCTGGCAGTTCAGCCAGTTCCTGCACGGCGAGCAGGGCGCGATGATCTGCAGCGCCCGGATCGTCGAGTCGGTCCCCGACCTGGACGCGAAGTTCTACGCGACGACCCAGACCATCGACGAGGCACGCCACGTCGAGGTGTACGCCCGCTTCCTGCACGAGAAGCTCGGCCTCGTCTACCCGATCAACGACCACCTGAAGGCGCTGCTGGACCAGACGCTCTCGGACAGCCGTTGGGACATCCCGTACCTGGGCATGCAGGTGCTCATCGAGGGGCTGGCGCTGGCCGCGTTCGGGGTGCTGCGGGACCTGACGCCGCTGCCGCTGCCCAAGCAGGTCCTCGCCTACGTCATGCAGGACGAGGCGCGTCATGTCGCGTTCGGCCGGCTCGCGCTGCGGGACTACTACCGGCAGCTGTCCGACGCCGAGCGGGCTGAGCGCGAGGAGTTCGCGGCCGAGGGCTGCTACCTGATGTACGAGCGGATCAACGGCTCCGAGGTGTGGGCGACCCTGGGGCTCGACATCGCCGAGAGCACCGAGCTGGTCAAGCGGTCCGACTACATGCGCATGTTCCAGACGCTGCTGTTCAGCCGGATCGTGCCGTGCATGCGGGACATCGGGCTGTGGGGGCCGACGATCCGGGACGCCTACGAGAAGCTCGGCGTACTGGAGATGGCGAACGTCGACCTCGGCGCGCTGATGGCCGCGGACGAGCGGGCCGCCGACGACCTGGACCGCGAGCGTGAGCAGGTCAGGGCCGAGGCGGATCTCGCCGCCCGCCAGGCCGAGGTCGCCGAGACGATCGCCGAGGCGGACGCCGGCGCCGGTTCGGACCCGGACGCGCGGCTCGAGGTCCTCGAGGCCCTGCCCGACCTGCCAGCGCGGGCCAGCCTCTGACCCCTGCGACCCGGGCCCGTCCCTGAGCCCGGCGCCGGTCAGTCTCGGAGCCCGGTGCCGGCCTGTCGCCGTACAGGCCACTCTCGGAGCCCGGTGCCGGCCGGCCGCGCACTTGTCCAGCTTGATCGGCTTTTTGGCCCTCCCGTGGTCGTTCCTGACCTCGATTCGCGACCACCCGAGGGCCGAAACAGCGATCAAGCAGGCACCGCGGCTGCGGGGACCGGCGCAGGCCTCCCGTCACCGTTCCGGGTGGGATCTCGGGGTTGTCGGACCGGGGGACTAACGTTCTCGATGTGCGGATCGCGACGTGGAACATCAACTCGGCCAAGGCGCGGCAGGCTCGGCTGATCGAATGGCTCGACCGGGCCCAGCCCGACGTGGTCTGCCTGCAGGAGACGAAGCTCGACGACGAGGCGTTCGCGGAGAACTTCGACGAGGACCTGTTCCGGCGCGGCTATCGGTACGCGCATCACGGCGACGGCCGCTGGAACGGGGTCGCGCTGCTGTCCCGCGCGGGCCTCGACGACGTCGCGCGTGGCTTCGCCGGCGATCCGGGCTTCCCCGAGCCGGAGCCGCGGGCGATCGCGGCGACCTGCGGTGGCATCCGGGTCTGGTCGCTGTACGTGCCGAACGGCCGCACCCCCGATGACCCGCACTACGCCTACAAGCTGCGGTGGCTGGCCGCCCTGCGTGACACGGTGGCCGAGGTCGCCGCGCACCAGCCGGTGATGGCGCTCGGCGACTTCAACATCGCCCCGACGGACGCCGACGTCTGGGACCCGGCGGACTTCGTCGGCGCCACCCACGTCACCGAGCCGGAACGGGCCGCCCTGCGGGAGCTGACCGGCGTCGGCCTCATCGACGTGCTGCGGGCCCGCTGGCCAGACGAGACCGTCTACACGTACTGGGACTACCGCGCGTTGTGCTTCCCCAAGAACATGGGGATGCGCATCGATCTGACGTTGGCGGGCGCCGACGTGGCCAAGCGGGTCGCCGCGGTCTACGTCGACCGAGCGGCCCGCAAGGGCACCGGCACGTCCGACCACGCCCCGGTGATCGTCGACCTCGACACGGCGCCCGACGGCGACATCGGCCCGATGGTCCCGCCCCCGTCCGCCCGCAGTTCCTCCGGCCGGGGCTCGGGCCAGCGCGACCGCGCGGCCGCGACCATGCGCCGCAAGGCGGCGAGCCCACCCGCCACCGGCGACTGACCAGAACCCATGTGCACCGGTCCGGGTATCCAGACGCGGTTCTTCGACCGGGGCTCGGGCCAGGGGACTGTGTGGCTGACGCCTTGTGCCGTGAGGCGGCGGGCGTGGCTGTCACCGGGCGACTGACCGGAGCGGACGCGCAGCGGGGGGCCGGGCCTCCTTGGCGGAGGCCCGGCCCGCTGCCGGCGGGGTGAGGCTGGCGGCGCGGTCCCTGACCGCGCGGGGCCCCCGGCGGCTGGTTCCGCCGCCGTCGAGCTGACCGCCAGCTGGTGCTGCGTCAGGCCGCGGCCTGGTCCCCGGACTCCGCGGAGGTACCGACCTCGGCCGCCGGACCGGCGGAGACCTGCTCGCCGACGGGAACCTCGGCGACAGGCGCGGTGGTCGTCACCGGGGCCGGCTCGCCGGCGGGAACCTCGGTGGCCGGGACCGCGGTCGTCACCGGGACCCGAGTGCTCGCGGGCACCGCTCCCGCGCCTGGCAGGCGAACGGACAGCACGCCGCGGTCATAGGTCGCGACGACCTTGTCGGCGGCGACACTCTCCGGTAGCGAGAACTCGCGACGGAACGAACCATGCCAGCTCTCCCGCCGGATCCGGCCGCCCTCCGCCGACTCGGTGGAGCTGCCGCGCTCCCCGCGCACGACCAGCCGGCCGCGGGCGATCTCGACCGCGACGTCCTTCTCGACGTCCAGGCCCGGCAACTCAAGGTTGATCACGACGTCATCCCCGGCGGTCACGACGTCCGCTGACGGGACGATGCCCCGGAACCCGGGGCCGAAGGTCGCCACGGCCTTGCCGGCCGGCGCGGTCCGCGCTGCCGGGGCGAGGCTCGCACGCCTGGCACGCGGCCGGTCCCACCCGAACGAGCCGCGCACGACGGCGTCGAACTCCCGGTCCAGACGGTCCAGCACCGCGAACGGGTCCCACACGTAGGTGCTCATTCCACAACGCCCCTCTCATCGCCCGGACGTGCCCCGGGTCCGCTACCACTCCTGGAAGCTTACAAAACTTGAGTCCAGGACGCTCAGTCTTACGAACGGACCAACAGGCAGGTTGATTCCCCCTCGGGCAGCAATCTGGACGCCGCTGGTGCAGGCCTGGCGTCGTCCTGCCGCGCGGGTTCGGGGTGGCGCGCCGGATGCCGGATGCCGGACGCCCGGCGTCGGGAGCGCGGCCGGGCGTCGGGCGCCGGGAGGGCCGGGCCTCGCGCGGCCGGGCCTCGCGCGGGCGGGCCGGGGCCCGGGCGGGTCCGGGCGGGGCCTCGCGCGGGCGGCCCGTCGCGGCGTGGGGCACGACCGGGCCGGGGCGGGCTTTTGCCGATAGCGGGAGGTAACTGGGCGCCAGATGCCTTTCGGGTCGCAAACGAGACAGGCTGGGGGGCATCTGTCCGTTCCGTCGGCTACCTAGGCGCACTAGCCTGTCAGGCCAAAGGTCGACTTCTTTGGGGGAATCCGGGTGGGCAGCACCACGCTTCGAGTGACGACATCTTCTGGCGAGGTGCGGCTGCAAGGTCCTGAACCCGTGTCCATCGGCCGATCTCGGGACTCGGCCGTGCAGGTCAACGACAGCAAGGTGTCGCGCCAGCACGTGCTGCTCTCGCCGTCCGCCACCGGCTGGCGGGCCGTCGACAAGAGCGCCAACGGGATCTGGCGTGACGGCCGGCGGATCTCCGAGCTGGAGCTCGCCTCGGGCGAGGAGGCCCGGATCCGGCTCGGCGGCGTGGATGGCCCGGAGGTCGTACTCGCCGCGGTCCCCGCAGCCGCGTCACCCGCGCCGCCGGCCGGCCTCGCCAGCCCTGCCGGCCCCGCCAGTCTGTCCAGCCCCGCCCGCCCGTCCAGCCCCGCAGGTCTGCCCAGCCCCGCCGGCCCGGGCCCGGGCCCGGGCGGCCCCGGCAGGCCAGCCGCGCCGCTCCAGCCCGCCTCGGGTAGCGCGCCCGCGCCGTCGGACGCGGCGGAGCTCTCGGCACGCGGCACGTCCCGGCACGGCCAGGCGGGCCAGCACGGCCCGGGCGGCCCGGCGAGCGGGGCGATCGACCTGTCGACCAGTGCGAACCCGGCCGTCCCCACGGCCCGCAAGGTCCACGCGATCTCCGCCGGGCGGATCCGGCTCGGCCGGTCCCGGGACAACGACGTGACCGTGCCCGACCTGCTCGCCTCCCGCCACCACGCCGAGATCTACCTGCACCCGAACGGCGCGGCCGAGGTCGTCGACCTCGGCACGGCCAACGGCACGTTCGTCAACGGCCAGCGGGTGGCCCGGGCCCCGATCAGCCAGCGCGACGTGATCGCCGTCGGGCACCACCTCTTCCAGCTCGACGGCGCGTCGCTGGTCGAGTACCGCGACTCCGGTGATGTCGCGTTCGAGGCGCAGAGCCTCAACGTCTGGGCCGGCACCAAGCAGCTCATGCACGACATGACGTTCCGGCTGCCGGCGCGCTCGCTGCTGGGCGTCGTCGGGCCGTCCGGCGCGGGCAAGTCGACGTTGCTGAACGCGCTCACGGGCTTCCGGCCGGCCGACGCCGGTACCGTCCGGTACGCCGGCCGGGACCTCTACGACGAGTACGACGAACTGCGCCGGCGCATCGGCTACGTGCCGCAGGCCGACCCGCTGCACGCCCAGCTGACCGTCAAGGAGGCGCTGGAGTACGGGGCGGAGCTGCGGTTCCCGGCCGACACGACGGCGGACGAGCGCCGCGTCCGGGTCGACGAGGTGATCGGGGAGCTGGGGCTCACGCAGCACGCCGACACCCCGGTCTCCCGGCTGTCGGGTGGCCAGAAGAAGCGCACCAGCGTGGCGCTCGAACTGCTGACCAGGCCGTCGCTGCTGTTCCTGGACGAGCCGACGTCCGGCCTCGACCCGGCGAACGACAAGGCTGTCATGGACACGCTGCGCAACCTGGCGAAGGGCGGTGGCGCCGGGTCCGCCGACGAGCAGGGCCGGACCGTCATCGTCGTCACCCACAGCGTGCTGTTCCTCGACCGCTGTGACTACGTGCTGGTGCTCTCGCCGGGCGGCTACATCGCCTACTTCGGGCCGCCGGACGGCGCGCTGAGCTACTTCCACCGGGCCGACTTCAAGGACTTCGTCGACACGTTCCGCGAGCTGGAGGAGACCCCGGGCGAGCAGATGGCGGCCCAGTTCCGGGGCTCGGAGTACTACGTGCCGTCGGCGATGGTCGCGCCGCTGGTGCGCACGGCCCCGCCGGCACTGGCGAGCGTGCGCCAGCAGCCGGTGTCCTTCCAGCTCTCGACGCTGACCCGCCGCTATCTGAAGGTCATCATCGCGGACCGCTCGTACCTGCGGCTCATCGCGCTGTTCCCGATCCTGCTGGGCGTGATCCCCCGGGTGATCCCGGCGCCGCACGGGCTGGGGGTGATCGCGAACCGGCCCAACGGCGACGCGGCCAAGGTGCTGGTCGTGCTCATGCTGTGCGCCTGCTTCATGGGCATGGCGAACTCGGTCCGCGAGATCGTCAAGGAACGGGACATCTACCGGCGAGAACGCACGATCGGCCTGTCCAGGACGGCCTATCTCGGCTCGAAGGTCGTCGTCCTGACCGGCATCACCACCGTGCAGTGCTTCGTGTTCACGCTGATCGGCCTGCTCGGACGGACTCCGCCCGAGGCGGCGGTGCTCGGTTCGCCGCTGCTGGAGTGCCTGGTCGCGATCATCGTCGCGGCGCTCGCCTCGATGATGATCGGCCTGTTCGTCTCGACGCTCGTCGACAACGCAGACAAGACGATGCCGTTCCTGGTCCTGGTGACCATGGCGCAGCTGGTGCTGTCCGGTGGTCTGATCACCGTCAGCAACTCGGTCGGGCTGGCCCAGCTGAGCTGGCTCGCCCCGGCCCGCTGGGGCTTCGCGGCGATGGCGTCCACCGACGACCTGAACGCGGTGGAGTTCCTCGGCCGCACGCCGGACAGTGACCCGCGGGACGTGCTGTGGAACCACACCGCCGGTGTGTGGCTGCTGGACATCGTCCTGGCGATGGTGATCGGCGCGGTGATGCTCTACCTGACGACCGTCATGCTGCGCCGGATCGAGCCGAAGGTCGGCCGGCCCGCTGCCGTCGGGGTCGCCGCCGGTGCCGTCGCCGCGTACGCCGGGCCGTCCTCGGGTGCGCCGGGCTACGCCGCTCCCGGCTACGCGCCGCCGGCCGGGCCTGGCGCGTATCCGCCGGTCACCGGCCCGCCGAGTGGCGCCATGCAGTGGCCGCAGCAGCCGGGCTCCCCGCAGGCGCCCGGCCAGTGGGGCGGACCCGCCGGCTGACGGCGGGGGCGGTCGCGCGGGGTCCCCTCTTAGAGGACGCGGGGGACCTTCGGGCCGGTGACGCCCCAGAAGACCAGCCGGACCATCGCCTCGCGCAGGTCGCTGACGTGGATGTCCCAGGACTCGAAGCCGGGCTGGTGCGCGGCGACGTGCGCGAGCATCGAGACGAGCGCTCCGGCCATCGCCATCGGCTCCAGCTCGGCGCTGCGGCCCGCCCGGGTCTGCGCCTCCTCGATCACCGCGGCGAGCGCCCGGGTGATCGCGTTGAGCATCCGGACCCGGGCCCGGCGGAACCGCAGGTCGCCCTCCTCGGTGAGCAGGTCGACGACCCGCAGCACCGGCTGGTGCGTCGTCCAGAACGACAGAAACCCGTCGACCAGCGCCTCGGCGCCGCGCAGTCCCGTCGCTCCCCGCCAGGGCTTGGTGCCGACCAGGTCGGACAGCTGCGCCCCCTGGTCGGCGACCTGCTCGGCGAGCACCAGCATCGCCGTCTCCATGTCGACGAAGTACTGGTAGAACGTCGCGGGTGACGTGCCGGCCTCGCGGCTGATGTCGGTGACGGTCAACTCGCGGTAGGGCGTGCTCTCCAGCATCGTCGCGGCGCACTCCAGCAGCCGGGCCCTGGTCGCGAGCCCGCGCCGGCCGGGGACCCGGCCGTCGGCCGCGCGTGGTGCGGGGCCGTTCGCGGTCGTCCTCGGGTCCTGCTCGCCGCTGCCGGGGCCGGTCTCCGGCGTCGCCGCCGAGCCGGCCGGGTCGGGCTGGAGGTCGGACTCCGTGCCGACCTTCAGGCGCGCGGACGCGGTCCCGGTGCGGGATCGCGCGCGGGCACGGGTGGGGGCCGGCTTGTCCAGGGCGGGTGCGTCGGTGGGGGACACGCGGTAAGCGTAAGGCGACGACCCGACGGCGCGTCAGAACCCGGCATGTGACCGTGTTCACCAGTCACCGCGTAGTCCCCGGACCAAAGCCTGTGACCGGCAGGGTTGTCGGTCACCAAGCGCTTGGCCCAGGGCGGTCCGGGCGCCGTCACGCTGACGCCCGGTCAGGTCATCCGATCGGTGACGGGGCGTCGGCCCCGGCGCGCGCCAGGTGCGGGTGGCGCGCGGCGACCATCGCCCGCAGTCCCTCCTTCCACGGCACGCGGGCGACGCCGACTCGTTCGTGCAGGGTGGTGAGGTCCATGACGACGCTGCCCAGGGTCGCCTCGGTGTAGTCGAACGTCGCGGGCAGGCCGGTCAGCGCGGTGAGCTCGGCGCACCACTCCTGGACGCTGACCGTCTCCGGACCGGCCCAGTTGAGCACGGTCGCCGGCACGCCCGCGACCGCCAGCAGCCCAGGGATCATGGCGACGGTGTCGTCGTCGTGCAGGAGCTGGTAGCGGGTCGGGGTCGCAGCGGCCTCGCTCGCGCCGAAGACCGGCACGGGCATCCCGGCGGCCATCATCTGCAGGTGGTAGTCGGGCAGGCCGCCGGCCGTCGGCCCGTACGGGACGTTGAGCCGGGCGATCGTCGTCGGCAGGTTGTGACGGCGGGCCGCGTACCGGGCCGCGGTCTCGGCCGCGATCTTGCAGATGCTGTAGGTGTGCAGGAACGGCCAGACCGCGTGGCTGTCGCCCAGGTCGTGGTCCTCGCCGAGCAGGCCGTCGTGGTCCGGCGCGTAGACCGCGCCCGAGCTGCAGTGCAGGAAGGCGGTCGCGATCCCGGCGTACCGCTCGGCCAGCGCGAGCGTCCCCCCGGTGTTGCCGTCCAGGTCGACGGACCACCGGTTCGACTTGACGACGCCGAAGTTCAGCACGAACTCGACCCGTTCGGGCAGCTGGGCGAGGTCGGCGCTGACCAGGTCGACTGGGGCGCAGCGCACCCCGGCTGCCGTCAGCTCGTCGCGCAGCGCCGTGTCCTTGAACCGGGCCGCGCCGTAGACCGTGTTGCTGCGTGCGAGCGCGATCGCCAGCGGCCGGGCGACCTGCCCGGTCACCCCGGTGACCAGGATCGTCCGGTCGACGAGGTCGACCGGGTCGACGCGTGCTGCGTCGACGGGTGCCGCGCCGACAGGTTTCGGGGTGTCAGCCACGCGCGCCTCCGTCAGCTCACGTCGTGGACGATGACGCCGCGGATGTTGCGCCCCGCGAGCATGTCCTCGTAGCCGGTGTTGATCTCTTCGAGCGGGTAGCGGTGGGTGATCAGCTCGTCCAGCTTGAGCTGGCCTGACCGGTACAGGCGGAACAGCATCGGCAGGTCGGAACGCGCGTTGCAGGCACCGAAAAGGCTGCCGCGCAGCTCCTTCTGGAAGATCGTCAGATCGAACAGAGAGAGCTTCACGTCCGCGTCGAAGACCGGGGTCACACCGGTGACGACGACCCGTCCACCCTTGGAGACCAGCCCCATCGTCGGCGCGATGTGCTCCTCGCCCCGGACGACGCCGATGGTGATGATCGCGGCGTCCGCCATCGCCCCCAGGGTCAGGTCGCGGACCAGCGCGGTCGCCTCGTCGAAGTCGGCGGCGGTGTGGGTCGCGCCGAACAGCTTCGCGGAGTCGCGCTTGCCGGCCACCGGGTCGACGGCGACGATCCGCTCCGCGCCGGCGATCCGGGCGCCCTGGATGGCGTTCATGCCGACCCCGCCGGCGCCGATGACCACGACGGTCTCGCCCGGCACGACCTTCGCCGTGTTGACCGCCGAGCCGTAGCCGGTCGGAACGCCGCAGGAGACGAGCGCGGCGACGTCCATCGGGATGTCGTCGTCGATCTTCACGACGCTGCGCTCGTGCAGCACCGCGTACTCGCTGAACGTCCCGAGGAAGCAGATCGCCGAGCAGTCCTGGCCGCGGGAGTGGAACCGGGGGGTGCCGTCGATCCCGTAGCCCATCATCAGGTTCGCGCCGAGGTCGCACAGGTTCGACCGGCCGCTGGCGCACCACCGGCACTGGCCGCAGCTGGGCATGAACGTGCAGATCACGTGGTCGCCCTCGGCGAGGCCGGTGACGCCTGGGCCGACGGCCTCGATCACGCCGGCACCCTCGTGGCCACCCACGATCGGCGTGCCGGCGCCCATGTCGCCGGTGCGCAGATGGTCGTCGGAGTGACACATCCCGGCGACGTGCCACCGGACCAGCACCTCACCGGCCTTCGGCGGGTCGAGCTCGATCTCTTCGACGACCCACGGCTGGTTCAGCTCCCACATCACGGCAGCCTTGGTCTTCATGGCCTCAGGGCCTCGCTCTCTGCTGACAAGCCGGCGCCGGAAAGATCATCGTTGCGTCTCCTACGGCTGCTGCACGTACTCGCCGAGCACGTACGCGTGGGAGCGGTACCGCGCCGCCGTGGCGTCCGGCAGCGTCACCAGGTCGACGGCGTGCACCGGTGGGGCGCCGGGGCTGAGCGTCCCGAGCACCCGGTAGCGGACCGTCCCCGGGATCGCGTCCGGGCCGCCCGCCTCGTCGGCCGCCTCCTCCGCCTCGGCGCCGTCGAGGAAGATCCGGGCGATCACCACGCCGGGCGTCCGTTCCCGCACAGTGGTGGGCCCGGCCGGCCCGGCGGTCGGGACGAGCACCTCGCGGCTCACCCGGTACATGTGGAAGCCGACGAGGAAGCTCGCCGCGTCGTCGATCACGGCCTTCCAGTTCTCCGCCGAGTCCCAGCCCTGGTCCGGGTCGACGAAGGCGTCGACGGACGCCGTGTGGATCTCGGTGATCGCGTCCACCGGCAGCGGCAGGGCGCCGTGGCCGCCCTCGACCAGGCGGACGACGTAACGACCGGTCGCCGTCGAGTGCGCCACGCTCATCGGTGCGTGCACCCCGAGGTAATGGTCGCGGAACTGCTCGTCGGACAGGCCGTCCTTGCGGGTGAACAGGAACAGCAGGATCTCCCCGGCGGCGTCCGTCGCGCCGTCGCCGGCGGCGGTGCTGGTGGCGGCTAAGGCGGCGGGGGCCGCGTCGGCGGTCACACCCGCGCTCCGGCGGCGTCCGTTCCGTCGCGAGGCGCTGGTGGCTCGGCGGGAGTCCAGCCGGCCGGGAGGTTCACCGACTGGTACTCCAGGTACGCCGAGAGACCCTCCGGCCCCAGCTCGCGGCCGACGCCGGACTCCTTGAACCCGCCGAACGGCGCCGCGTTCTCCAGCATGAACGTGTTGACGTTGAACGTGCCGGTGCGGATCCGGGCGGAGACCTCGAGCCCGCGGTCGGTGTCGGCCGTCCACACCGAGCCCGACAGGCCGTAGCGGGAGTCGTTGGCGATCGAGACGGCCTCGTCGACGCCCGAGTAGGGGATCACCGCCAGCACCGGCCCGAAGATCTCCTCCTGGGCGATCTTCATGCCGTTGTCGACCTCCGAGAAGACCGTCGGCTCGACGTAGAAGCCCCGGTCCAGCTCGGCCGGCCGGCCGCCGCCCAACGCGACCTTCGCGCCCGCGTCCCGCCCGGCGGCGATGTAGCCCTCGACCCGCTCGCGCTGCCGGGCGGCCACCAGCGGGCCGATCTCGGTGGCGGCGTCCAGCGGGTCGCCGACCTTCATGGCGGCCACCTTGGCGACCACAGCCTCGACGATCTCGTCGTAGCGTTCCCGCGGCGCGAGCAGCCGGGTCTGCGCGACGCAGGCCTGGCCGTTGTTCATCAGCGCCGCCGGCAGCAGCGCCGGCAGCGCGGCCTCGATGTCGACGTCGGGGAGCAGCAGCGCGGCCGACTTGCCGCCGAGCTCCAGGGTGCAGCGGGCCAGCCGCTCCCCGCAGATCGCGGCGATCCGCCGGCCGGCCGCCGTGGAGCCGGTGAAGCTGATCTTGTCGACGCCGGGATGGCGGACCAGGTGCTCGGCGACCTCGCGGTGGGCCGGCACGATGTTGACGACGCCCGGCGGGAGCCCGGCCTCCTCGACCGCCTCCGCGAGCAGGATCGCGGACAGCGGCGTCTCCGGCGCCGGTTTGATCACGATGGTGGAGCCGGACGCCAGCGCCGGCCCGAGCTTGAGCGCGGTGACGTAGAGCGGCACGTTCCACGGCACGATCGCGCCGACGACGCCGACCGGCAGCCGCCGTACCAGGGCCGGGCCGAGCATGCCGGCGCGCACCTCGGTGAACGAGAACGTCCGGGCCAGGCCCGCGAAGTAGTCCAGCGCGAACGTCGCGGAGTAGACCTGGCCGAACAGCGCCCAGCTCACGGGGCTGCCCATCTCGGTGCTGATCACCCGGGCGGCCTCCTCGGCGCGCCGGTTCAGCACGGCCGTCAGACGCCCGATCGCGTCGGCCCGCGCGGCCGGGGACAACCGCGGCCAGGGGCCCTTGTCGAAGGCCTCCCGCGCGGCGGCGACGGCGGCGTCGAGGTCGGCGACCGTGCCCTCCGGAACCCGGCCGACCACCTCCTCGGTGTGCGGCGAGACCACCTCGATCGTGTTCGCCCCGGCAGGGGCCACCCAGCCGCCGCCGATGAACAGCCGGTCCTGGACCTGCATCGTCGCCTCCGTCTACCGGCCGGGCCGGCGAGGTGGGGGAGTGGCCTGCGTCACTGGTTCAGATGCCGAAAAACTAGTACGAGTTCTAGAAATCCGCAACGCTGTCCCGGTGCCCGCCTGGCCGGCCGCCGGCGCTGGGGTGATCGAAGCTGTGTGATCGAAGTCGTGTGATCGAAGCGAGGAGACGCGATGACCGCGGACCTGAAGTTGGGCCTCAACCTCGGCTACTGGCCGGCGAGCCCGCCGCCCGGCCAGCTGGAACTGGTGACGACGGCCGACGACTGCGGGTACGCCTCGCTGTGGACCGCGGAGGCGTGGGGCTCCGACGCCGTCAGCCCGCTGGCCTGGTATGGCGCCCACACGAAGCGGATCAAGCTCGCCACCGGCCTGATCCAGCTTTCGGCCCGCACCCCCGCGTGCACCGCGATGACGGTGGCCACGCTCGACCACCTCTCCGGCGGCCGGGTCATCCTCGGTCTCGGCGTCTCCGGGCCGCAGGTGGTCGAGGGCTGGTACGGCGTCCCGTTCCCGAAGCCGCTGGCGCGCACCCGCGAGTACGTCGACATCGTCCGCAAGGCGCTGGTCCGGGACGAACCGGTGACCGCCGACGGCCCGCACTACCCGCTGCCGTACCCGGGCGGTACCGGCCTGGGCAAGCCGCTGAAGATGATCCTGCATCCGCTGCGGCCCCAGGTGCCGATCTACCTGGGGGCTGAGGGGCCGCGCAACGTCGCGCTGGCGGCCGAGATCGCCGACGGCTGGGTGCCGATCTTCTACCACGCCGAGCGTGGCCCGAAGGCCTACGCCGACGCGCTGGCCGGGGCCCGGCCCGGCTTCGAGATCGCCTGCCCGGTGACGGTGTCCATCACCGACGACGTCTCCGCCGGCCTCCAGCTGGTCAAGTGGACCGTCGCGTTCTACATCGGCGGGATGGGCGCCCGGACGGTCAATTTCCACTACGACCTGATGGGCCGGCTGGGCTACGCCGACGAGGCCGCCGAGGTGCAGCGGCTCTTCCTCGCCGGCGACCGGGCCGCGGCCGCCGCGGCGGTCCCGGACGACCTCGCCGACGGCATCGCGCTGGTCGGCCCGCTCGCCCGCATCCGCGAGCGGCTGGCCCTGTGGCGCGACTCGCCGGTCACGACGCTCCTGGTCGGTGGCGTGCGCGACCCGGCCCAGCTGCGGGCGCTGGCCGAGCTGTTCTGAGCGCCAGGGGTTCTCAGGGGGCGAGCAGCGGCCCGACCTCGGCTCCGAAGGCGGCGACCTGGTCGACCAGCTCGGCCGGGGTGCGGCTGGGGAACCGGACCTGCAGGTGCGTGACGCCGAGCGCGGCGTACTCGCGCAGGTTCTCGGCCAGCCGCGCGGGCGCGCCGCTCACGCAGGGCCGGTCGACGTCCCAGCCGGGGTCGCCGACGTAGAGCCACTCGGTGACGGTGCCGATCGCGGCCGGCGCCTCGAGGCCGGCGGCGGCCCGCTCCTTGGCGAACAGCTCGACCAGCGGCCGCATCTCGCCGCGCGGCGTGCCCTGCGGCAGCCAGCCCTCGTAGCGGGCCGCCCGACGCACCGCCGCCGGCGAGGACCCGCCGACCCAGATCGGCGGCCGGGGCGACTGGACCGGCCGGGGCGCCTGCCCGAGGCTGCCGTCGAGCCCGAGGATCTCGCTGCCGGCCACGGTCGGGAACTCGTCGCGCAGTGCGGCGGCGACGCCCGCGAGCCCCGCGTCGAGCAGCCGGCCGCGCCGCGCGAAGTCCACGCCGAGGGCGGCGAACTCCTCGGGCACGTGCCCGGCGCCCGCGCCGAGGATCACCCGTCCGCCGGACAGGGCGTCCAGGGTCGCGAACGCCTTCGCGGTGAGCAGCGGATGCCGGTAGGTGATGTTGAAGACGTGCGAGAGCAGCCGGGTGCTGGTGGTCCGCGCGGCCAGCCAGCCGAGCGTGGCGACGGTGTCGTACCAGACGGTTCCCATCGCCGGGGCGAGCCGCTGGGGGATCGCGACGTGGTCGCAGACGCCGACGTAGTCGAAACCGGCCTCGTCCGCGGCGACGGCGACGGCGGCGAGCTCGGCCGGCCCGGCGGCCCGCTCCCATGGCTCGGCGAACAGCGTGCTCTGCGCCTGAACCGGCAGTTGCAGGCCGAAGGCGAGGGAACCGGGGGCGGGCAGGGGCGCCGGCTGCGGCGCGGTCGCGTTCACGGGGCCGGAGTGTAGAAGATTTTCTGACGGGTCGACAGATTCGCCCGGTCGTGGTGACCTACGCTTCCCGGGCCCACGACCTGGCCTGGCCGGCGGCCGTCCGCCGGACCCCTGGGTGATCTTCACGAAGGAGCCGCCATGACGACGACCAGCGAGCCGGGCCGGACGACGGGCCAGCCCGAGGACCAGCCGGGTCCGGTGGCCTGGGCCGAGCCCGACCAGGCCTACACGGATCTGGCCGCCGTCGGCCCGTACTCGGTGGAGATCGGCTCGGCGCTGATCACGATGGTCGAGCCGCGGCCGGGCCACGAGCATGCCTACAACCGCTGGTACGAGGACGACCACTTCTTCGCGGGCGCCATGGCGATGCCGTGGATGTTCACCGGCCGCCGCTGGGTCGCCACCCGGGAGCTGCAGCTGCTGCGCCGGCCGCACGACTCGGTGATCGCCCAGCCGGTCACGCTGGGCTGTTACCTCGCGACCTACTGGATCACGAAGGGCCGCCAGGAGGACCACATGCGCTGGACGGTGGCCACCAACCAGCGGCTGCTCCCGGACGGCCGGGTCTACCTGGACCGCGACCACGTGTTCACGGCGTTCCAGCGCTACCTGGGGGTCAGCTACCGGGACGTGCCGGCGCCGGGGCAGCCAGCCCAGCCACGGGACATCCACGCGCTGGAGTACCCGTACCAGGGCCTGGTGGTCGAGGTCATCGACGCGCCGGCCGACTCCGCGGCCGTCAGCGAGGGGGGCGACGGCACCGGGGTGGCCCGGGTCCTGGACTGGCTGCGGACCGAGCGAGCGCCCCGGGTGCTCGGGGCGTCGGGGGCCGCGATGGGCCTGTACTTCACACCGCTGCCGCTGCCGGACAACCGGATGTCCTACGTCAAGCAGGTGGAAGGCCTCGGCCGGCGGGTCACCGCGCTGTGGTTCCTGGAGACGGACCCCCGGCAGGTGTGGGAGGGCGCCTTCGCCCGGGCGGGTGAGGAGGCCGAGCGGGGCGGCGCCGGGCGGCTGGAGCTCGTCGCGCCGTTCATCCCGACCCTGCCGGGCACCGACACCCACGTCGACGAGCTGCGCTGAGCGTCCGTTGGCGGCTTTACAAAGTTGCTCTGCACTGACAGGGCTGTAGCAGGTCGGAGAACTTTACAAACTTGCCCTCCACTGGAAGGCCCGTAGGGCTTGCAATCTGACGACGGCTCAGGTGTCATGACAAGTGAGAACGTGTTCTAGTGATGGCCATGGGGGCGGGCGGCAGCGCCAGAGTCGGCCGTCACGGGCGCCGCCCGCACGGGGCGCGTTCCCGCTTACCCGTCGTTCGGCGTACCGGTCGCCGCCGCACCCGGAGGTCCCCATGGCAGGTCAGATCAGCCTCGACAGCATCGACATCTACGACCCGGAGCTGTACGTCAAGGGCCTCCCGCACGACCAGTTCGCGGTGCTGCGGACCGAGGCCCCCGTCTTCCGTCACCCGGACTTCGAGCAGCCGAACGGGTTCTGGTCGGTCACCCGGCACGCGGACGTCACCTTCGTCTCGCGCAACCCGGAGATCTTCTCGTCCTACCGGCAGACCTGCTTCCTCAACGAGCAGACGCCGACGTCGCTGGCCGAGCAGCAGATGATGATGGTCAACCTGGACCCGCCGGACCACACCCGGCTGCGCAGCCTGCTCAACCGCGGCTTCACACCGCGGTCGGCCGCCCGGATGGCCGAGAAGATCGAGCAGGCCTGCGAGATCATCGTGGACAAGGCGTTAGCCACGGGCTCCGGCGACTTCGTCACGATGTGCGCGGCCGAGCTGCCGCTCGTCGTCATCGCGGAGCTGATGGGGGTCCCGAACGCGGACCGTTACAAGATCTTCGAATGGTCGAACCGGATGCTCTCGGCCGACGACCCGGAGCTGGCCCCGGCCCCCGACGAGGGGATGCAGGCCGCGGTGGAGGCCTACGCCTACGCCAACGAGCTCGGTGCCGCCAAGCGGGCCTGCCCGGTCGACGACATCGTCAGCAGACTCGTGGTGCCGGATGAGAACGGCCGGGAGCTCTCCGAGCTGGAGTTCGACCTGTTCTTCATCCTGCTGATCGTCGCCGGCAACGAGACGACTCGCAACGCCATCTCCGGCGGCATGCAGGCGATGATCGAGAACCCGGACCAGTGGGAGCGGCTGCGCGCCGACCCGGCCGGGCTCGCCCGCAAGGCGGCCGACGAGATGGTCCGCTGGGTCAGCCCGGTGATGGCCTTCCGGCGCACCGCCACCCGCGACGTCGAGCTCGGCGGCCAGCTGATCCGGGAGAACGACAAGATCCTCATGTACTACACGGCGGCCAACTTCGACGAGACGGTGTTCGAGAACCCGCACACGTTCGACGTCGGCCGGGACCCGAACCCGCACGTGGGCTTCGGCGGTGGCGGCCCGCACTTCTGCCTCGGCCGCCACCTCGCGCTGCTGGAGATCGAGATCATGTACCGGACCCTGGCCCGTCGCGTCGCCCGGGTCGAGGCGACCGCCGCGCCGCGCCGGCTGCGCTCGAACTTCATCAACGGCATCAAGGAGATGCAGGTCCGGCTCGTCCCGGCCTGACTCGTCCCGGCCTGATCGCAGGTGTCGCCGCAGGTCCGGCCGGTAACCGGGTGAGACCGGTCCGTCCGGGACTGTCGCCGACGGGGCGGTCGGTGACCGCACGGGGTCGACAATGAACGAAACGCCGGTCGCTTTCTGTGTCAACATCGCGACATGAGGACGCTCGGCGACGTGTTGGCCGCGATGGTCACCTGCGGCGAGCGGTGGCCCTCCGTCCACGCCGAGCTCGTGCACCGGTACGACCCCGGCGCGGCGGCGGACGCCCGCCGCTCGCAACAGGTACGTGACCTGGACGGCCAGGGCGCCGGCGACGGCGCTGGGTTGCCGCCCGGTCCTGGCCCGGTCGTCGCCCCGCCGATCCCCGCGTTCGGCTTCGTGCCGGTGCCGGCGGCGCCCGCTCCGGGTGAGGACGCGACCGATCCGGTGGTGCGCCGAGGCCGGCTGCTCGCCGGTGACGGGATGCTGCGGGTCGAATGGCCGGACGAGGACGAGGTCACCGTCGTGCACGGAGAGCTGTGGCGACGGCGGCGCGGCGAGGAGATCAGCGGAACCGGCACCGTCGGCGCGGCCTCGGCCAGGCCGGGCTCACCGCGCCGGCCCGGTGTCGTCGTGCGGGAGCAGCTGCTCGTGCGGCCCTGGCTGCTGCTGGCCTGGCTGCGGCCCCGGCTCACGGCGTCGGTCCAGGTCGGAGGCCGTGCGTCGACCCGGCTGTCCGCCGTGCCGCGGCCCGGCGCTCGTCCGCCCGTCCTCTCGGGCCTGGCCGACGGGGCGCAGCGCTTCGACCTGGTCGTCGACGATGAGACCGGCGTCGTCGTCGAGCTCGCCGCGTTCTTCCGCGGCCGGCTCATCGAGCGCGTCGCGCTGCGCCGGCTCACCGTCGGCGACACGGCCGATCCCCGCCTGTTCGACCTGGCCGCCCTCGACCTGGGCGCGGCCGGCCGGCCCGAGGCCCCGCGGCCTCCCGCCGGCGGATCGTCCAGTGAGGCCGGACCGGCGGAACCGAGGTCCCCCGGGCCGCCCAGCCAGGCGGTGCTCGTCCCCTCCCGAGCCGGCGCGGAGCCGGTGGGCGTGGGGGAGTCTGCCGTCGGCGAGCCCGCGGTCCCGGCCCGCCCGCGCCCGCTCGCCGAGCTGGCCGGCGAGGTGGACTTCCGGCTGTGCGTGCCGGTCGGGCGGGCCTTCGTCGGCCGGATCGAACGGCGGCCGGAGGGAGCCGTCGTGGTCGCCTTCCCGGCGGCCAACAACGGCGAACTGCTCACGGTGAGCCAGTCCGCCGGCGCCGGGATCGCCGACACCGCGGGCTGGGAACGGATCAGGCTGCCGGACGGCACCCCCGCCAGCTGGTGGCCGCCGGACGGACTGCTGCTCCAAGGGCACCTCGTCTTCGACCGAGCCGACACCCGCATCTGGGTCCGCGGCGTCGACCGCCACGCCATGACCGCCCTCGCCCTCTCCCTGCACCCCGTCCGCTGACCGTCGCACAGGCCCCGCATGTCCGTTTGACCCCGATCCGATCAGGGCGCAGAGTTGCCTCCGACAGGGTCTGAGTCAGCAGTGATGGCTCGGGTAGAAACGGCTGGACAAGAGGAGGCTCATGTGGCCACAATGATCTATGTTGATGTAGCCACATTGGAGGCTCCGGTGGATGTCGGTATCCGCGACCTGCGCGACAACCTCAGCCGTCACCTCGCCGAGGTGCGCGCGGGCCGCACGCTGACCATCACCGATCACGGCCGGGCCATCGCCCGTCTGGTGCCTGTCGCAAAGCCCACCCGGCTCGAACAGCTGATCGCCGAGGGAGTGGTTGAACCCGCCCGGTCGCGCACCCGGACGAGCCCCAGACCGGTCGAGGCGGATGGCATCGTCAGCGATCTCGTCAGCGAGCAGCGTGGATGATCTGCTATTTCGACACGTCCGCGTTTGTTCCGTTGCTGGTCGACGAGCCAGGCTCGGCCACGGCGATTCGGATCTGGGACGCGGCTGACCGGGTGGTGTCGTCGAGGTTGCTCCACGTCGAGGCCGCCGCCGCGCTCGCGCAGGCGAATCGGCTCGGGAAGCTGAGCGGGTCCGCCCACCAGGCGGCGCTGTTGCGCCTGAACGACATCTACGCCGAGTTCGACCTGCTGCCCATCACCGACGGGCTCGTGTCGAGGGCGGCGACGCTCGCTAGACAACTGGCGTTGCGCGCTTTCGACGCCATGCACTGCGCGGCCGCGCAGCTCCTGGCCTCCGATGATCTCGTGGTGGCCAGTGGCGACAGGAAGCTCCTCGCCGCCTGCCGAACGCTGGGCCTGGCGACAGCGAACACGGGCCTCAAGGTCGGATCAAGGTGACGCGATCTCCGACCACCGGGATCAGGGCGTGGTCACGTCGGTCAGGTGTAGACGCCGGGCTCGGGGGGCTGGCCGGTGAGGAGGTACTGGCCTAGTTCGGCGTGCTTCCAGTCGACGGGGTCGTGCAGGGAGAGGGTGCGGGCGTTGCGCCAGTAACGGTCGAGGCCGTGGCCGCTGGACGTCGAGCGGGTGCCCATCAGGGCGTAGATCTCGCTGGTGGCACGGACGGCGGCTCGGGAGGCGGCCGCCTTGGCCGCGTAGATCGGGATGGCCAGCGTCGTGCGGTCCAGTTCGCCGCGTTCGAAGGCGTCGAGGAGGTCGCCGGTGGCCAGCGTCAGCGCGTAGGCGGCGGCGAGGTCGGTGGCCAGCTCGCCGGTGAGGCGGCGCACCATCGGGTCGTCGGCGGCCCGCGCCACGCCGGCGGTCACCCAGGGCCGGGCGCTCTCGGCGACGAACCCACTCGCGGCCTTCACCCCGCCGAGGCCGATGCCGAGCAGCGCGGCGGCGAAACCGGCCTGGTAGCGCAGCGAGTTCTGCGGCAGCGGCGCCCGGCCGGGAACGCTGCCCACCAGGTCCGGGTCGACGGTGACGTCGGCGAAGGTGATCGTGCCGCTGTCGGTGGCCCGCTGGCCCAGCGCGTCCCAGTCGCGGTGGACGGTCAGGCCAGGGGTGCCGGCGGGGACGAGGGTCAGCGCGAAGCCGAGGAACGGGTCGCCGGCGCCGGCGACGGGGTCGAACGCCCAGGTCGCGACGTAGTCGGCCTCGGCGGCGCCGGTGGTGTAGATCTTCGTGCCGTTGATCACCCGGCGGCCGTCGTCGGCGGTCGTGACGACGGTCTTCCACGGGTCAGCGGCGGTCCTGCCCGACTCGGCGACCGCGAGGCCGAGCAGCTTTCCCGCCAGGAGCTCACCGGCGAGCCACGGGCGCACCGCCTCCGGGCAGTAGACGAGGATCTCCCTGGTCAGCTCGTCGTGAACCTTCCAGACCTGCGCCACGGCGCTGTCGACGGCGGCCAGCCGGACCAGTGCCTCCAGGAAGAACCGATGCGAGACGCCCGGCCCGCCGAGGTCCACCGGGACACTGACCGCGGTGAGGCCGGCGGCACGCAGGGCGGCCATGCTCTCCGTGGGGTAGCGCCCGGCCGCGTCGTTCGCGGCGGCGAGCGGCGCCAGCTCGGTCTCGGCCACCAGGTCGAGCCTGGCGAGCAGCGACGCCTCCGTGGGAGTCCACCGCTGGGCGGGCAGCAACGCGCCGAGCAGCCCGGCAGGCGCCGAGGTCCCGGCCCCGGCCTGTGCCTCGGCTTCGGCGCTCGCCGTGGTGGCGGTGCTGGTCAGGAGCCCGTCGGCGGGTGTGTCCGTCATGACGGGCATTCTGGGCCGACCGGCGTCGGCGGCTCACGACCGGACCCTGAGCGTTTCAGGACAGGCCCTCATGGCGTTGCCGCACCGTTGCCGCAACCGGCGGGCGAGCTGCGGGTATGACCGTTGCGTAACGTCTTCGCCCGCGCGTTGACAGGGCCACGGCGCCATCCCAAGGCTCACGGACGTGACTCTGGAGACCGCTGGTCCGGCCATCGACGAGACGCTGGTCAGGGCGCTGCCGAAGGCCGAGGTCCACGTCCATCTGGAGGGGTGCTTCGACCTCGCCGACCTGCTGGAGCTGGCCAGGGCCGCCGATGAACCGCTGCCTGGCCCGGCCGCCACGCTCTTCGACGTCGACACCCACGACGTGCCAGGTGGCGCCCCGGGCGCCCTCTCCGCGTTCCTGCGGTTCCTGGACTGGGAGGGTGGGCTGGTCCGGACGCCGGAGCAGGCCGCTCGCGCGGCCTACCGGTTCGCGGCCCGGGAGAGCGCCTCCGGCGTCCGGTATGCCGACGTGATCATCAACCCGACCCACTGGGGTGCCTGGCACGGCCGGCTTGGCGCGCTGTTCGCCGCGTTCGCCGCCGGTCTCGACGAGGCGGAGCAGGACGGCCTGTGCGTCGTGAACCTGTGCGCGTCGCTGCTGCGGCAGCAGTCCCCGGCCGAGGCGGCCGAGCTGGTCGACTGGATCGTCGAGGCCCGCCCGCCGCGGCTGGTGGCGCTCTCGATCGACGGCGACGAGCGGGCCGCCGGGCGCACCGGCCCACGGTTCGCCGAGGCCTTCGGCCGCGCGGCGGACGCGGGCCTGCGCCGGACCGTCCACGCCGGCGAGTCCTCCGGCCCGCAGGGTGTCTGGGACGCGCTCGACCTGCTGCGAGCCGAGCGGATCGACCACGGGGTCCGCGCCGCCGAGGATCCGACGCTGCTGCGCCGCCTCGCCGACTCCCAGGTGCCGCTCGGGGTCTGCCCGCGCTCGAACCTGGCGCTCGGGCTCTACCCCGACCGGGCGAGCCATCCGCTGCCCGCCCTGCGCGCCGCCGGCGTCGCGGTCACGGTCAACACCGACGATCCGGCGGCGATGGGCTACCGGCTGGAGTCCGAGTGGGTGGCCTGCGCGGACGCCTACGGCTGGGGCCTGGCGGACCTCGCCGGCCTCGCCCGCGCGTCGATCGCCGCCAGCTTCGCGCCACCCGAGCTCCAGGCCGCGCTGCTGGCCGACGTGGATCGTTTCGTCGCCGGCCGGACCCGGTCATGAGCGGCCAGCCGCGGCCCGAGCTGCTGCCGACCGTCGACGAGCTGATGCTGGCCCGCCGGGTCGCGACAGGCGCGGCGCCGGCCGATCTGATCGTGCGCGGCGGCCGGGTCCTCGCCGTGCACACCGGCGAGCTGCTCGAACGCGACGTCGTCGTCTCCGGCCGCCACATCGCCGCCGTCACGCCGCTCGGACGGATGAGCGCCGGCCCGGACACCGTCGAGCTCGACGCGGCCGGCCTGCACGTCGTCCCGACCTTCATCGACGCGCACCTGCACATCGAGTACACGATGCTCACCCCGGGCGAGCTCGCCCGCCTCACGGTCCCGCGCGGCACGGTCTGCGTGCTCACCGACCCGGACTGCATGGCCAACGTCGCCGGAACCGCCGGCATGGACGTCATGCGCACGACCGGCACGCCGCTGCGGATCTTCGAGCAGGTCTCGCCGACGACGCCGGTCGTCCCAGGGCTGGAACGCGGCGGCGCGGTCATCCCCGAGGCAGCGGTGCTCGAACGGCTGGCGGAGCCGACGTCGGTGACGCTCGGCGAGTCCAGCCCGTTCGACGAGAGCCGGGTCGCGGCCGAGCGCTACCTCACGGCGCTGCGCCACGGCCGGCGGATCACCGGGCACACCGCGCGCCTCTCCGGCGAGCCACTGTGGTCGTACCTTGCCGCCGGGGTCGGCGACGACCACAACGCGGCCACCGCCGACGAGGCGCTGGAGCGGATCCGCCTGGGCGCGATGCTGACGTTGATGGCCGGTTCGATGAACGACAACACCGCCGCCGTGTTCGCCGACCTCGACCGGGTCCGGCCGGCCTTCGGGCACATCTGCTTCTGCGCCGACGACAAGCACGTCCTGGACCTGGCGACCGAGGGCCACATCGACCATCACGTCCGCGCCGCGATCGCCGCCGGTGTGCCGGTCGCGGACGCCTACCGGATGGCCAGCTGGAACGCGGCCCTGTACTACAGGATCGACCAGCTGGTCGGCGCGGTCATCCCGGCCCGGCTCGCCGACCTGGCGATCATCGGCGACCTGGCCGCCGTCCGCCCGGACCTGGTTGTCGTCGGCGGCGAGGTGGTCGCCGAGAACGGCCGGGCGCTGTTCGCCAACACCGACGAGATTCCCGCCTGGACTCGCGAGACGGTCCGGATCGCCGACGACTTCGGCCCGGACCGGCTAGCCGTGGCGGCCCGGGACCCGGCGGCGCGGACGGCCTGGGTGCAGGCGATGGAGATGTACGACGGCTACTTCAAGCGGGCGTTCCACGTCGAGCTGCCGGTCGTCGACGGCCTGGTCCAGCCGGATGTCGAGCGTGACGTCCTGAAGATCGCGGTGGTCGACCGCCACCACGGCGACGGGCTGACCGGGGTCGGGTTCGTGCGCGGCTTCACGCTGCGGTCCGGGGCGCTGGCGATCTCGACGAACTGCACCAACGCCAACGTCGTGGCCGTCGGCACGAGCGACGCCGACCTGGTCGCGGCGGTCCTGGCCCTGCGCGAGCTGGGCGGTGGGTTCGTCGCCGTGGCGGACGGCGCGGTGCTCGCCGCGGTCGCGCTCCCGGTCGGCGGGCTGATGAGCGACGCCCCGTTCGAGCGGACCCGGGACGCGCTCGCCGCCGCGCAGGACGCGGCGGTGGCGCTCGGGTGCGCCATCCGTTCGCCGTATCTGGTGCTGTCGTTCGTCGGCCTGGCCGTCGTCCCGGATCTGGGGCTGACCGAGCTGGGCCTGGTGGACGCGGGCGCGCAGCGGTTCACCGACGTCGTCCTCGACGTTCGCGAGAGCGGTGTGACCTGCCGTTGCCCCAGCCACGGCTACCCGGTCCACGCGCTGATGGACCCGAGCACCGGCGACGGCGGGCTCGGTCAGCGGGCGCCGTAGGCGTCGAGGCCGAGCCAGACCGCGAGGCCGAGCGCGGCGACGGCGACCAGCAGGCGGATCACGGTGGCCGGGGCGACCCGCACGATCGCGGGCCCGGCGTAGCCGCCGGCGAGCAGGCCGACGGCGAGTGGGCCGGCCGCGGCCCAGTGCACCGGGCCGGAGAAGGCAAAGATGATCGTGGCGAGCAGGTTCGCGAAGCCCGACGAGACGGTCTTGACCGCGTTGACCCGGGCCAGCGGCTCCGGCAGCGTCAGCGCGAGGACGGCAAGCATCGCGACCCCGCCACCCGCGCCGAAGTAGCCGAGATAGACCCCGACCCCGAGCACCGCCAGCCGGATCGGCGGGCCATGCTCGTCCAGCGTGCCGGTGCCCCGGCGCACCAGGCGCGGCTGCAGCGCCAGCAGCACCCCGGCGGCCGCGATCAGCCACGGCACCGCCAGCCGGAACGCGCCGGGCGGGGTGGTCAGCAGCAGCACGGCACCGGCCGAGCCACCGACGAGGGTCAGCGCCCCGAACCGCAGGACCCGTGGGGCCTGTCCGACGAGCTCGGGCCGTGAGCCGCCGACCGCGCCGAGCGCGATGCACACCAGGGCCACGGTGTTGGTGACGTTGGCGTCCAGCGGCGGCAGCCCGACCGCGAGCAGTGCCGGGTAGGAGACCAGCGAGGCGAGCCCGACCGTCCCGGTGATCCCCGCGAGCACCCCGGCGATGACGAGAAACACCAGGTCGGCGCCGCTCACCGCCGGCCAGCCGGCACCGCGTCCGCCCCGGACCTGGGTAACCGGGACGCTCGCACCGGGCGACGCTATCCAGCCCGATCCAGGTCATAGTCACCCCAGCCCGCGATGTGACCAAGGAGTCCGCCGAGCCGCCAGTTCATGATCGCCGCTTTGGCCCTGGGATGGTCGTGTCGAGGACGTTTCTGCAACCACCCCAGGGCCAAAACGGAGATCATGGCGGGTCGAGCTGGCTGGGCTCGGAGGTCCGGCCGTGGGCTTAGGGGACGCGGGTGTCGTGGTGCGCGTGGGCGAAGCCGCGCTCGGCGTCGGTCAGGTCCTCGTCGCGGACCGGCGCGACGAGCGACCAGTGCCGCCCGACCGGGCAGTACTGGAGCCGGTACCAGCCGAGGCGGATCGACTTGAACGAGCCGCCGGGGATCCACACCGTCGTGAACAGATGCCCGTCGCGACAGCGGACCACCGTCTGACCGCCGACGTTGTAGCCACGACGGCGGGCGACGACCGTCCCGACGACGATGACCGCGAGGACGACGAGGATTGGCACCAGCCGGACGATGTTCTGGTCCCGCATCACCGCTCACCTTCCCGAGGCGCCCGGCGGCGCCCGTCCACCGTCGAAACCCGCTCGACGTCAGCTCCAGCATGCTCCTGAACCCCGCCCGGCGTGACCGGTCGGGAGACCCTGGCGCCGGCCGTCGGTCAAATGCTTGTCCCGGACCGGACTGACGGCTCGGCCTGCTCGTCGTCCGGGTAGTGGACGCCGACGGCGACGCGGATGGCGTCCAGGGTCTCGGCGATCTGGACGCTTTCGGACAGCGGCATGACGTCGCTTTCGAGGTGGCCGGCCCGCAGCCGGTCGTGGATGTGCCGGACCTGGTAGTGCAGCCCGATGCCGGCCAGTGGCGTGTCGATCCGGCGCGGCGGAACCGGCTCGGCGTCGTCCGCGCCGATCCTGCTCGGCGCCGCGGGGCCGTGGACGATGACGGTCTCCGGCGCCCACATCGAGCTGGGCAGCTCGATCGAGCCAAGGGTGCCGACGATCCGGGCCGCGCCCGGCAGGTCGGCCCGCAGCGAGGACGTCGCGACGGCGAGGGCGCCACCGGCGTACCGCAGCACGGCGACGACATGCTCGTCGACGCCGGTCGCGCCCAGCACCCCGCTCGCGGTCACCGCGACGGGCGTGCCGAGCAGCAGGTGCGCGAACTGGACCGGGTAGATGCCGATGTCCAGCACGCTGCCGCCGGCCAGGTCCGGGTTGAACAGCCGGTGGGCCGGGTCGAAGTCGGCCCGGAAGCCGAACTCGGCCTCGACGAGCAGCAGCTCGCCGATCTCCCCGGCGTCGAGGACCGCCCGCATCGCCCGGTAGCCCGGGGTGAACCGGCTCCAGACGGCCTCCATCAGGAACCGACCGGCCTCGCGTGCGGCGGCGGCCATCGCGCGGGCCTGGGCCGCGTTCACGGCGAGCGGCTTCTCGCACAGCACGTGCTTGCCGGCCCCGAGGAACTGCAGCGTGTGGGCCAGGTGCCCGGTGTGCGGCGAGGCCACGTAGACGACGTCGACCTCGGGGTCGTCGGCCAGCGCCGCGTACGAGGCGTGCCGGCGCGGCACTCCGAGCTCGGCGCCGAACGCCTCGGCGCCGGCCGCGGCCCGCGAGCCCACGGCGACCAGCTCCGCGTCCTCGACGAGGGCCAGGTCGCGGGCGAAGTCCCGCGCGATCATTCCCGTGCCGGCAATGCCCCACCGGATCCGCTCTGTCACGTGAGCCATCCTGCTCCGCGTCGGCGTCCAGTAGCGGCCACGGCAGGAACGGGCAGTCGCGAAAAAACTAGAACGGGTTTCATTTGAGGGCGAAAGATGCTTGTATGCCCTCACTACCCGGCCACCGGGGCACGGCCGCTGACGCGGTTGCCGGCGCCCGCGCGCCCCGGCGCCGCTCATCCCCGGAGACATCCACCGAGAGGGATCGTGGTGCGAACACCCATCTGTGACCGGCTCGGCATCGAGTTCCCGATCTTCGCGTTCTCGCACTGCCGGGACGTCGTGGCGGCCGTCAGCCGCGCCGGCGGGTTCGGGGTGCTCGGCGCGCTGGCGTTCAACGCCGAGGAGCTCGAGGTCGAGCTGTCCTGGATCGACGACCACGTCGACGGCAAGCCGTACGGGGTCGACATCGTCATGCCGAACGCCTACATGGGCAAGGGCGAGGGCCTCACCCGGGAGAAGATCTCGGGCCTGGTGCCGCCGGAGTACCGGACGTTCGTCGACGGCGTCCTCGCCGAGTACGGCGTCCCCCCGCTGCCGGACGAGGCCGAGGACGGCCGGGACATCAAGGCCGCCGGGCTCGCCGTCGACCTGGAGGGCCCCGGCCAGGTCGAGGTCGCGCTCAAGCACCCGACCCGGATGCTCGTCAACGCGCTGGGCCCGCCGCCGAAGGAGGTCGTCGACCGGGCCCACGAGCACGGCATCCTGGTCGGCGCGCTGGTCGGCAGCCCCCGGCACGCGGTCAAGCAGGTCGAGCAGGGCGTCGACATCATCGTCGCCCAGGGCACCGAGGCCGGCGGGCACACCGGCGAGATCGCGACGATGGTGCTCATCCCGGACGTCGTCGACGCGGTCGGACCGGACGTGCCCGTGCTCGCGGCCGGCGGCATCGGCTCGGGCCGGCAGATGGCCGCGGCGCTCGCGCTGGGCGCCCAGGGCGCCTGGACCGGCTCGATCTGGCTCACGGTCGCCGAGGCGGACACCAACCCGGTCGTCGTCGACAACCTGCTGCGGGCGGGCTCACGGGACACCGTCCGGTCGCGCTCGATGACCGGCAAGCCGGCCCGCCTGCTGCGCAACGCCTGGACCGACGCCTGGGAGCGGCCGGACGCGCCGAAGACGCTGCCGATGCCGCTGCAGGGAGTCGTCTGGGCCGAGGCGGCCCGCCGGTTCACCCGGGCCGGGACGCCCGAGCTCAACGGCTTCCCGGTCGGGCAGATCGTCGGGCGGATGAACGCGCGCCGGCCCGCGGGCGAGGTGGTGCACGGCCTCGTCGAGGAATGGATCGCGACCACCCAGCGCCTGTCCGGCCTGATCGAGGACTGAGCCCGGTCGTGATCGATCCCGGGATCTTCCGGCGGGTGCTGGGGAACTTCCCGACCGGCGTCGCGGTCATCACCGGCCTCGACGCCGGCGGTGCCCCGGTGGGGCTCGCCGTCGGGTCGTTCGCGTCGGCGTCGCTCGACCCGCCGCTGGTCGCGTTCTTCCCGGACCGCTCCTCGTCGAGCTGGCCGCGGATCGCCGCCACCGGGCGGTTCTGCGTCAACATCCTCGGCTTCGACCAGGAGGCGGTCTGCCGGACGTTCGCCGTCCGGGGCGGGGACAAGTTCGCCGAGCTGTCCTGGCGCTCGGCGCCGTCGGGGGCACCGGTCCTCGACGGCGTCGTCGCCTGGATCGACTGCGACCTGGAGGCGGTCCATCCCGCCGGCGACCACGACCTCGTGCTCGGGCGGGTCCGGACCCTGGACGTCGGGCGCTCCGTGCTGCCGCTGGTGTTCTTTCAGGGTGGCTACGGTCGGTTCTCGCCGCTGTCGCTCGCGGCCTGGGAGGGAGACCTCGCCGTCCAGCTGCGCACGGCCGACCTGGCCCGGCCGCAGCTGGAGGACCTGGCCGCCCGGTTCGCCGCCGAATGCGTGGCCAGCGCGGCGGTCGGCGACGAGATGGTGCTGGTCGCGAACGCCAGCGCCGGGTCGTCGGGGGAGCTCGCGCCCCGGGTCGGGCAGCGCATCCCGTTCCTGCCACCGCTCGGCACCGCGTTCGTCGCCTGGGCCGGCCCGCTGGCGCGCCGCGCCTGGCTGGACCGCGCAGGCAAGGACAGCCCGCCCGGCACCGTCGCCGCCCTGGAGGCGACGCTCGCGCAGGTCCGGGCCGCCGGCTACTCGGTCGGCCGGGGCCGCGACTGGCACGGCGCGCTGAACACGGTCCTCGCGAAGGCCGACCCGACCGACCCGGCCGACCCGGGTCACGACGCCATCCGCCGGCTGATCCGGTCGCTGCCGCCCGGCTACGAGTCGCCGGCGGCGGCGTCATCCGAGGCGGCGTCATCTAAGGCAGCGTCACCCGAGGCGGCGTCACCCGAGGCGGCGTCACCCAGGGCGGAGGTGCCGCGCCGGCACGCGGACGAGCTGCGCACCCTGTCCGCGCCGGTCTTCGGCCGCGACGGCACCGCCGTCCTCGTCCTCACCCTGATCGGCGTCCACCGCCCGCTCGACGGCGGCGACGACGACCCGGTCGCGGCGCTGCGCGCGGCGGCCGCGACCGTCACCGCCGCGCTCGGCGGCGCCCAGCCGACCTGACGTCTGGCCGTCAGCCGGCCAGCTCGGCCTGAGCCTGGCGGTGCGGACGGTCGGCCCGCAGCAGGAAGATGACCGTCGCGACCACCAGCAGCGGGCCGCAGACCAGGAGGCCGGCCTTCGGCCCGACCAGCGTCCACAGACCGCCGGCCGTCAGTGTCGCGAGCACCCGGCCCGCGCTCTGGATGCCGGCGAGCGCCCCGAACGCGGCGCGGCAGCTCTCCGGCCCGGCGAGCCGGGCCACGCCCGTGTACTCGGCGGTGTCGACCGCGCCGGCCGCCGCGCCCGCGAGCAGGAAACAGACGGCGAGCGTGACGTTGTGGTCGGCCGTGATGGTGGCCAGGCCCAGGTAGGCCAGCAGCAGGCTCACCCCGCCGGCGGCCAGCACGAGGCCGGTCCCGGCCCGGTCCACCAGCCGCCCGACCCAGGCCGCGCAGACAGCGGCCGTCAGCTGGTAGAGCCCGTAGCACAGCGCCACCCGCTGGGCGGTCGCGAGCGTCCCGCTGGAGCCGACGACCTTGGACGCCCGCAGCAGGAGCAGGACCACCGCGATGTTGGACGCCTCGTAGCAGGCGACCCCGACCAGCAGCGTGCCCAGCGCCCGGCCGCGCAGCTGGGTGATCTTGATCTGGGTCGGTGCCGTCGGCGCCTGGGCGGCGGTGCCCCGGCCCCGAACCATGGCCACGGCGCTCACCACCACCGCCAGCGCGATCGGGATCGCGGCGAAGCCGATGACGCCGCGCGGGCTGGTGAACTCCAGCAGGGCCACCGTCACCAGGGCACCGAGGGCGCCGCCGAGCGCGCCGACGGACCGCTCGAACCCCAGCCGGCGCCCAAGCCGCGCCGGGCCGGCCGCGCTCGCCTCCTCCTCCAGGGCCGGCGTGCCGAGCCCGCGGGCCGCCCACGAGCCGGCCCGGCAGGCCCCGGCCTGCCACAGCGCGCCGCTGGCCGCGAGAAAGCCGGCGGCCAGGGCGAGTCCCGCGCTCGCCGCCAGGTCGAGCGCGCCGCGCAGGCCGGGACGCCGGTCGGCGAGCTGGTTGCGGCCGTACCGGGCGGCCGCCCCACCGGCCCGGCCGGCCGCCTCGACGCCGGCGAGCGCGAAGGGCGCGGCCCGCAGCGTGCGCGAGAAGAACGGCGCCGCGACCGCCGTCATGCACTCCAGCCCGACCGTCGACAGCAGGTAGGGCAGCCGCGCGGGGTCGCGGTAGCGGATCTGGTCCCGCGCGGGCGCCCCGGCCGGTTGGGCGGTTCCCACCGGTTGGGCGGTCCCGGCCGGCTGGGTCGCCACCGCGAGGCCGTCGACGGTGCTGTCCCGCGCGTCGGCGGGTGGGGCTGACATGGCGTGATCGTAGAGCCGCCGCCCCGGTCCTGAGCACGAAAGCCCCAGTCAGGACATCCAGGACCCTTCGGCGGGCCACTGGGTCGTGGCCGGACCGGGCTGGCCTGTAGCCGGACCGGGCTGGCCGCCGTCGGGGCTCGTGACCATCGCTTGGGCGCCCATCTGAAGATCGTCGACGGCGGCCCGGTCGGCGGCAGGTCCCCCGGGGGCGCCCACCGCGTGCCTCTCGGTGGCCAGTTCGGCGAGCTGTTCGGCCCAGGCGAGGCGATGGTCGCCCAGCCCGCCGGCCGTGACGGAGCGCATTCTGGCGAGCGCGGCCCCTGCCTCGTCGGGCGCAAGGCCGAGGGTGCGAAGCAGCGCGTAGGTGATCATCCCGGTGCGGTGGATGCCAGCCGAGCAATGGATCACGAGGTGGGCGCCGCCGCGCACGAGGCCGGCGAGCTCCACCAGCCCCGCGACGATGGTGGCCCGGGTGGCCGGGGTCGGTTCCCTCCCGTCCGGCACGGGCAGCCAGACCCAGCGCAACCCGGCGGCGACGGCCGCGCCACCCAGTCCTTCCGCTCCCTCGCGGGCGGACAGCAACGTCACGAGATGGGTGACGGACGAGGTCCGCAGGCCCGGTAACGAGGCGAGCCTCGGGCGGTGGGTGACCCCGACCGCCCCAGGGCCGACGGGGACCAGCTCGACGCCTGCCGCGGTGGACACCGGCCCGATGGTAAGGAGTCGAGGCCCGGTGTCCCAGCGGATTTCGGCCTGGATCATCGGCCCGTCCCGCGGCCGGCCGGTGCCGTTATGCTTCGGCCCGACCCCGCCGGCGCGAAGTGTTCGGCGGGCCGGGGAGGGACATGGCGACGGGGTTCGGCCGGCTCCCGGAGCAGCCGATCGCGTGGAGCCGCACCGGGAACGGTGAGTTCCCCTTCCGCGCTGACCATGCGGGCAGCGAGCTGACGATCCGGGTCAACGACTTTCCGGCCGAGCCGCTCTACACCTTGCTCATCGACGGCCGGCCCGGTTTCGACCTGGAGGACTGGCCGTCCGCCTGGACGAGGCCGCTCGTCGGGCCGGAGGCGCTGCGCGTCGCCGGGGACGCACGGGCCGGCCGCGGCAGGTTCGACGCGATCGTCGTGGCGGACTGGGCGCATCGGCTCTGCGCGGTGGCGGGCAGCCCGGCCGAGCGCGTGATCGCCGCGTTCGGCCTGACCGGCGAACTGGTGGAGGCGATCGGCTACCGGCTGCTGATGCCGCCGCCGGCGGGGGTGGACCGGTTGGAGATCTCCGAGCGGGACGGTTCGGTGACCGACCTCCAGATCACCCCGACCGGCGGCGGACCTCACCGCGCCGAGCTGGACGAGCTGCTCGGGCCCGGCCGCGACGGGGTGCGGGTGCACTGGGACAGCCCACACCCGGTGCGCTACCGCGTCACGGTCGGCGCGGCGCCGTATGCCTGCAACCTGGTCGCGTACTTCGCCAACCCGCCGTCGGCCGGCTCGCCGCCCACGGGCCAGGGCCCGGCCGTCCGGCTGATGCTGCAGCGCGGCAACGTCGAGCTCTCCGAGCGCGGCCCGGCCGGCTGAGTGGGCCCGGCCAGCGCGGCTCCGTGCGCGTCGGGAGACCAGGTCAGGGCGCCTGCCGTCGGGTCGGCCCGGTGGAGACCAGCTGGCGGGGCCGGGCCGGCCCCCGCGTCACGTCGTCGATCATGACCGGCAGGTGGCGGGGCCCGCGCAACACCGGGCTCGGCCGGTAGGGCGGCGGGTCGGCGAGCAGCCGTGGGTTCACCAGCCGGCGGGCCAGCTCGGTGAGCGCGAGCTGCGCCTCCAGCCGGGCCAGCGGGGCGCCGAAACAGTAGTGCACGCCGCCCCCGAAGCCGAGGTGTTCGAGGTTCGGCCGGTCCGGGTCGAACCGGTCGGGGTCGTGGACGTGGCCGGGGTCGCGGTTCCCGGCGGCGAGGACGAGCGCGACCGCCGCGCCGCGCGGGATCGTGGTCCCGGCGATCTCGAGGTCGTCGAGCGCGGTCCGGTTGGGCAGGTACTGCACCGGCGGCTCGTAGCGCAGCAGCTCCTCGACCAGCCGGGTGGCGAGGTCGGGCTCACGGCGCAGCCGCGCGAGGATCTCGGGGTGCCGCAGCAGGGTGAGCATCCCGTTCGCGATGAGGTTGACGGTCGTCTCATGGCCGGCGATCAGCAGCAACGCCGCGTTGGCCATGATCTCCTCGCGTGTCAGCCGGCCGTCCGGGCCGTCGTCGGTGGCGAGCCCGGACAGCAGGTCGTCGCGGGGCTGGCGCCGCCCGGCGTCGGCGAGCGCGCCGAGGTAGCCGCCGAGCTCGACCATGGCCCCGGCCCGGCGGTTCAGCCGGGTGGCGAGGTCCCCGGTCGCGGGGTCGGTCGCCGCCACGGAGACGTCCGCCCAGACCCGGAAGCGGGGCTCGTCCTCGGGCGGCACCCCGAGCAGCCGGCAGATGACCGTGACCGGGAGCGGGTAGGCGAAGTCGTCGACCAGATCGACCCGGTCGCGGCCGGCCAGGTCGTCGGCCAGGCTGCCGGCGATCTCGGCCATCGCGGGGACCAGGCCGGCGACGCGGCCCGGGCTGTGCGGCGGCCCGAAATGCCGGGTCAGCAGCCGGCGGATCCGGTCGTGTGCGGGCGGGTCGAGGCCGATGAACGCCGGCGGCAGGCCCGGTCCGTCCACCATGGCCGGGTCGGCCCGGTTGCGCCGGTCGGAGCTGAGCCGCGGGTCGTGCAGCAGACCGGCGATCTCCGCGTAGGTGCTCACGACGAAGGTGCCGTCGTCGGAGCGGCTAACGGGTGTGTGACGTAGCTCGGAGTACAGCGGATACGGGTCGGCCCGACTGCCGTAGTCGAGGATCTGGTCGAAGACGCTGGCCGGCGCCATGGCGGCCCCTCCGGTGGTTGCGGCGGCGAGAGCGTGCAGGGTCAGGTCGGCCGCCGGATCAATGGTCCCGACGGACGTACTGGGCTCGGCGCTGGGCTGGGCTGTGGCCGGTGACGACGACGGTGGCCTGGCGGACCAGCATCGGCGTCTCGGAGATCCCCGCCGGCACGGGCCGCCGGCCGTCGGCCTGGTCCACGGTCCGGAACTCCGGCGGGAACGGAGCGGCCTGCCTGATCAGCCCCTCGTAGAAGCCGAGCCATTTGCCCTGGTCGAACGCGACGGCCGCGGTGACCCGGCCGCGACACCCGTAGACGGCGACGAACCGCCGGTCGGCCACCGAGCCCTGGGCGAAGACGACCTCGTCGGCGAAGGTGGGCACCCCCACCGACTTGATCTCGATGCCGAACTGGGTCGACCAGAAGCTGGGGATCGCCAGGTGCGGCCACCGCCGGGTCTGCGGGTTGATCATGTTGTGGGCCGCGATCTCGCCCTGGGCGACCGCGTTGCCCCAGTGCTCCAGCGCGAGGAACTGGTAGTCGTACACCGGGTGCGGGCAGCGTGCCACGTCGCCGGCGACGAACACGTCGTCGGCGACCATGCCGTCCACGGTGAAGGCCCGGCAGCCGGTGTCACAGCCGACACCCCACGGCCCGGCGGCGAGCCCGGAGTCCTCCAGCCATTCGACGTTGCGCACGCTGCCGAGCGCGACGACGGCCACGTCGACGTCGAGCACGGTCCCGTCCGACAGGCGCGCGGCGCGCAGCCGCCCGGCGCCGTCGCCTTCGAGCTCCGTGACCGTCACGCCGCAGCGCAGGTCGACGCCGTTCTCGCGGTGCAGGTCGGCGGCGATGGCTCCGACGGCCCGGCCGAGCGCCCCGACCAGCGGCGCCTGGCCCCGCTCGGCGACGGTGACCGGCAGCCCGAGCCCGCGGCACGACGAGGCGACCTCGGAACCGGTGAACCCGGCGCCGATCACGAGCACCCGGCGGGGCCTGGCCGCCAGCCGCTGCCGCAGGCCGGCGGCGTCGCCCCCACCGCGCAGCACGAACACGCCGTCCAGCGCGGCCTGGGCGGGCTCGGGCCAGGGCCGGGCCCGCGCGCCGGTGGCGATCAGCAGGCGGTCGAACTCGACCTGCTCGCCGTCGGCCAGCAGGACCCGCTTGCGCTCGAGGTCCAGGCCGGTCGCGGCCACGCCCAGGCGCCACCGCGCCGCGAGGTCACCCGGCCGGGGGAGCGCGGTGTGCCCACCGGCGACCCATCCGTCCACCACCTGCTTCGACAGCGGCGGACGGTCGTAGGGCTCGTTCGGCTCGTCGCCGATCACCGTCAGCGAGCCGGCGAAACCCTCCTGGCGCAGCGTCACCGCGGCCCGCAGGCCGGCGAGCGAGGCACCGACGATCACGATCCGGCCGGTGCGCGTCAGCGCGCCGTCGGCGACCCCGTTGAGCTGGCCGGCCCGGTCGCGGGTCGACCAGGTACCGGCGGTGACATCACCCATCCGCGCCGGCTCGACCCGCAGGGCCTGGACCGGGCAGGCGGCCGCGGCCCGCAGCACCTGCTCCCGCCGGGAGTCGTCGGGCTCCGGGTCGTACCAGAGCGCCTCGTCACCCTGCATCCTGAACACGTCCGGAGCCAGGAACGCGCACTGCGCGTATCCCTGACAGCGGGTGAGGTCCACAACCAGTCTCACGACGTCCCCCCGGACCGAGCAAGATCAGGGGCGGCGGCCGGCGCCGACGCAAGCGGGCTCCTCCCCTCGGAGCGAGCGAGAAAACCCAGGTCACGCGGCATCCACCCGCGGCGCGGAGGCCTCCGGGCGTCGCCTGGGGTTATGGGGCGTCGCGGGGGTTGCGGCGGGTGAGCAGAAGCCTGCGCCGGGGGCCGGCCGGGGTATCCGTGGGCTCGAAGGCCGGGCCCGGGGCCGCCGCCTCGGCGGGTGACGCCGTCTCGGTGGGTGACGCGGCCTCGGCGGGTGACGTGGGGGCGCCAGCGTCGGTGGGCCAGCTGGCCGCGGCCAGGGCGGACGTCGCGGCGGTCGTCGGCGGCGCGAGGGCGATCTGGCCGTCCTGGAGCAGCACCGCGAGGTCGGACATGACGGCGAACAGGCCGCGCCCGAGCAGGAAGGCGATGTCGCGGCTGGTCCGGCGGCCGTTGACGCGGGCGAGAACCTCCGCGCGGGCCTGGTCCACCGGTGGGGCCGCGGTGGTCACCCAGGGCCGGACCCGCGGATCCAGGCCGAGCTCGTACCAGCCGGCGACGACGGCCAGCCGGCGGTGTGTCTCGCGCACGATCCGCCCGACGTCCATCCCCGGCGAGATGGGCACGAGCGGGGGCAGGACGGATCCCGCCGGCTCCGGCACGCAGCTGTGGACCTCGGCCAGCGCGAGCGCGAACACCGCGTCCACGGCGGCCGTCTGCGTGAGCACCTGGATCGACGCGCTGCCCAGCAGCCCGCGTTGCACCAGCGCGGCCCGCAGCTCGCCGCGCGGCGCGGCGTCGGCGAAGGTCTCGGTCCAGTCCTCGCCCGAGACGCGGCCCGAGCGCAGCAGCAGCGACTCCAGGCCGGGCGCCGCGGCGGTGTCGGCGGCGATCACCAGGCCCGAGCTCAGCGTGATCGTCCCGCCGACCCGGGCGCCCTCGACCCGCAGCACTCCGGAGAACCCGGTCTCGCCCAGGCGGTACAGCCCTGACAGCAGCAGGTCGCTACCCACCGTGAAGCTCGGTCTCGTCACGCCACCAGCCCAAACGTGTAATTCATTACGACAAGTTTACGGATTCCCGCATATGGTGCCGAAACTGAACCCAGGTAGGTGTCTCAACAACTTCCCAAAGATAACACTATAAAAACTATCATCCGACAATCAACCAGCACCCACGGGTGGAAGGCGGCGACATGGACATCGAGACCGCGCTCAAGGAAGCAATGGGGCTCGACGGCGCGCTGGGGGCGGCGCTGGTCGACTACGAGAGCGGCATGATGCTGGGCGCCGCCGGGGGTGGCCGCACCCTGAACCTGGAGATCGCCGCCGCGGGAAACACCGAGGTCGTCCGGGCCAAGGCCAGGACCCTGGAGGCACTGGGCGTCCGGGAGGGGATCGAGGACATCCTGATCACCCTCGACCGGCAGTACCACCTCATCCGCCTGCTCAGCCGTGGCGGGAGCCAGCTCTTCCTCTACCTCGCGCTGGACCGGTCGCGCGCCAACCTCGCATTGGCCCGCCATCGCCTGCGCGCGATCGAACGTGAACTGAGCATGTGACGGCCTGGCCTTCGATGAACCAGTCGTCCGGCTCTCTGCGCGGGGAGCCCCGTAATGAATGCGATGAATGCGCCGGATGAATATCGAATCCGTTCTCACGGAACTCATGACGCTGCGTGAGCAGGTGGCCGGCGTGACCAACAGCGCGGTGGCCTCGGTCGACGGGCTGCTGGTCACCCACGACGCGAGCGACGTCCGCCCGGAGGTCCTCGCCGCGATGGCCGCCGTGGCGCTCGGCCTGGGCAAGAGCACGGGCGCCGAGGTCGGCATGGGCGAGCTGCGCGAGGTCATCACGCGCTGCGCGGGCGGGCACATCGTCGTGTACGCCGTCGGTCAGACCAACCTGCTCGTCGTGCTGGGCGACGAGGGGCTCGACATCAACAGGCTGCACCTGTACTCGCGGCCCGCCGTCACCCGGCTGGGCGAGCTCCTGGCGGCCTGACCTCACCCGCCCACGCCCCGTCCGCCCAGAACCAGCCGAGGTTGACCGAGCCCGAACATTCCGCGCACACGCTTCTCGCCTTGAAGGACCACGTTGGTCGTCGTCACCGACGCCTACGTCGAGGAGCCACATGTCCCGCCACCGCAACCGCACGTTGACCGCGACCTTCGTGAGCCTGGCTGCCGCCGCCACGGTCGCCGGTCTGACCGCCTGCCAGGCCGGCACCCTCGAGGCGCAGAGCGCGTCCTCCAGCGCGACCACGACGGCCCCGGTCCCGACCCGACCCGCCACGGCAACCGATGACACAGGCGATCCGGCGCCGGCGGCAGCCCAGCCCGCGCTCGCGGTCGCCCCGGTCGCCGCGACCAGCGCGGCCGCGGCCGGCGCGCCGGCCGCGCCCGGCACCGCCGACGCCCGCCAGAACCACTGCTCCGTGCCGCTGCCGGACCAGGTCATCGGCGCGCCGAGCATCACCCCGGGCGGCGTCGACGGCGTATGGGTCTGGCATGACGGCACCGGCTGGCACCTGCGCGTCACCCACCCCTCGACAAGTCCCGAGGTCTTCACCGGGACCGTCCGCAGCGCGCAGACCATCACCGCCCACCCCTACGCGCTGGAGAAGGGCGACACCTTCCATCTCTCGGCCGACCGGCACGTGCTGACCTTCACCCTGACCAACCATGGCCGGATCGACGGCTTCGATCTCACCGACCAGTGCGCGATCTACACCCAGTTCGGGTTCCAACACGCCGGCGCCGAACTGCCCGCGAGCGCGGTGCACCTGGGCGCGCACGCCGTCGCGGCGGCCACCGACCCGCTGATCGTCCGGCGCAGGAGCTGAGACCCGCGCCGCGCCCGGTCAGGTTCGTGCGGCCAGCGTGTCGGCGACGAGGGCGTTGGCGTGGCCGTGTCCCAGGCCGTACTCCTTCTTCAGCCAGCCGACCAGCTCCATGTGCCGGGTGAGGCCACTCGCCCGGATGATCGCCTTCCACTCGGCGATCGGGCGGCCGTACTTCTTCTCGATCGACGGGAAGTAGGACGCCGGTCCGTGGATCTTCGCGACGGTCTGTTCGGTGGCCATCAGGCTGCTCCCGCGCTCGTAGGGGGTGAGCCGCCGTCGTCTCACCGGCACGCTCACCTCTTTCGACCGGGCAACCCGTGCCCACTCATCGGTCGCCGGCCAGTTGCACACCGCGCGCCCGCCACCGAGAGTCAGTGGTGGAACGCGGCCGTGGCCTCGGCGGGCGGCGGGCCGGGGCGGCCCGCGTCGGTGAGCCGGTCGACGACGCGGCGAAGGTCGGCGACCAGCAGATCGGCCAGGTCCGGGCCGAACCCGTTGCGCACGACGACCCGCAGCACGGCGAGCTCCTGCAGTGCCGGCGGGAACCGGTAGGCGGGAACCTGCCAGCCCCGGGTCCGCAGTAGCTCCGACACGTCGAAGACGCTGAACCCGGCCGCGTCGGCGTCGCGCAGCGTGAACGCGAACGCGGGAATGCCGCCGCCGGCGCCGTCGGAGACCAGCGCGAAGGGCCCCATCTCGGCGATCTCGCCGGACAGGCGGGTCGCGACGTCCCGGCAGCCCTGGATCACCTGCCGGTAGCCCTCGCGGCCGTGGCGCAGCAGCGAGTAGTACTGGGCGACGACCTGCGCGCCGGGGCGGGAGAAGTTGAGCGCGAACGTCGGCATCGTCCCGCCGAGATAGTCGACGTGGAAGACGAGCTCCTCGGGCAGGTGCTCGCGGTCGCGCCACAGCACCCAGCCGACGCCCGGGTAGACCAGGCCGAACTTGTGGCCCGACGCGTTGATCGAGACCACCCGGTCGAGCCGGAAGTCCCAGAGCAGGTCTGGGTCGCAGAAGGGAGCGACAAAACCACCGGACGCGGCGTCGACGTGGACCGGCACGTCGGGACCGCCGCCGGCCGCGAGCCGGTCGAGCGCCGCCGCGATCTCGGCGACCGGCTCGTACGTCCCGTCGAACGTCGAGCCGAGGATCGCGACGACGCCGACGGTGTTCTCGTCGCAGTGCCGGACGGCCTCGTCGGCGGTGAGGTGGGTGCGCCCGGGCGCGAGCGGCACCAGCCGGGCCTCGACGTCCCAGTAGCGGGCGAACTTCTCCCAGCAGACCTGCACGTTCGCGCCCATCACCAGGTTCGGCCGGTCGGCCGGCAGGCCCGCGGCGCGGCGCGCGGCCCGCCACCGGCGGGTCATCGCCAGACCGGCGAGCATGCCCGCCTCGGACGAGCCGGTCGTCGAGCAGCCGACCGCGTCGGCCGCGTCCGCGGCGTGCCAGAGGTCGGCGAGCATGCTCACGCAGCGCGCCTCCAGCTCGGCGGTCTGCGGGTACTCGTCCTTGTCGATCATGTTCTTGGCGGCGCACTCGGCCATCAGCCGGTCGGCGTGCGGGTCCATCCAGGTCGTCACGAACGTGGCGAGGTTCAACCGGGCGTTCCCGTCGAGCATCAGCTCGTCGTGCACCAGCTGGTAGGCCGTCTCCGGGTCCGTCGGCCCGGCCGGGATGCGGTAGCGCGGCAGCTCGCCGCCGGTCTCCTCGCCTGGGCGCGCCTGCCCCGCGGGCCAGCGGAACTGCGGGCGGACCGCCAGCCGCGCGTTCGCCTGGTCTCCCACCGCTTGCCTGTGCAGCGCCACGCCGCAAAGGCTATGCGGAGCCGACCGGCCTGGCGACAGGGCGTGGCTGAATCCGGGATGTTGAGGGCTCCCTTCCAGCCGCCAGGCGATGCTATGATTTGTCGGCTTTCGTGCTACGCGACCGCGCCGCACCGAGCCGACCAGTAGTCCGCGTGACCGTCAGTAGTCGAGGTCCTCCTCAGGCTCGACGCGCTTTCGCGGACCAGGCCCGCCTCCGAGACACCTTGACGGAGGCGCCGGCCGCTGCGCGGCGTGCCGGCGGTCGGGCGTGGCCGAGTCGACGCATCCGGGACCCGTCACCCCGCCGGCTGAGCGCCCGTTGCGCCTCGGTCGCGAGGTATGCCCGATGAGCGTCACGTCTGACCTCAGCACGTCCGCACCGATTTCCGTCCCTACTGTCGCCGTCCCCACGATTCCCGCCGCGCCGGACCGGCCCGTCGCGGCCGGGCGCCGGCCTGAGGCCTGTTCCCAGCGCGCGCCCGTGGCCACCGAACCGCCCCAGTCCGGCGCCGCCGCCTACCGGTGGCTGATCAACCAGCCGGGTACCCGGCCGATGATGGTCGCGGGGCTGCTGGCCCGGCTGCCGGTCGCCATGATCGGTGTGGGCGGCATGCTGCTGGTGGCGGCGACCACCGGCTCGTACCGCCTCGCCGGCCTGACGACCGCCGCGATCGCGCTGGCCGGCGCGGCGGCCGGCCCGGTGATCGGCCGGCGCATCGACCGGCTCGGCCCCCGCGCGGTCCTTCCGCTGCTCGCCACCGCCCACGTCGTCGCTGGCGTCGCGTTCCTCGTCGCCGCGGTCGTGGCCGCACCGGTGCCCGTGCTGCTCGTGGCCGCGGTCGCCACCGGCGCGACCCTTCCGCAGGTCGGCCCGGTCGCGCGGCAGCGCTGGGCCGCCAGGCTGCCGGTCGGGCCCCGGCTGGACGCCGCGTACGCGCTGGAGTCGGCGATCGACGAGATCACCTTCGTCACCGGCCCGGCCGCCGCCAGCGCGCTCGCCGGCCTCACCCCGTCCGCCGGGACCGCGGCCGCGCTGGTGCTCGCCGCCGTCGGCACCGCGGCCTTCACGGCGCTGCCCGGCTCCGCCCACCAGCTCCCGGCCCAGTCCGTCGTGCCGGACCTGGCTGTCGTGCCGGACTGGCCCGCCGGTGCGGACCGGGCCGCCGCGCCGGCCGGCGTCGGGTCCGCCGTCGGGTCGGCGAGCGGGGGGCCGGCGTCGGTCGGGCCGTCCTCGACCGCGGCATCGTCGACCGAAGGGTCGTCGGTCAGCGCGGCCGGCCGCCGGGAGCGGTCGATGGGGCGGATCGAAGGGCTGGTTCCACTGCTGGCCTCGGCGGCCGCGCTCGGGATGTTCTTCGGCGCCTCGGACGTCGCCCTGGTGGCCTACGGCCGCGCGCATGGCTGGGGAGCCGCGTCCGGACTGCTGCCGAGCACACTGACGGCGTCCAACCTGTTGGCCGGCATCTGCTACGGGATGGTGCGCTGGCGCTCCAGCCTGCCGCGCCGGTTCGGGGTGGCGGGAGGCCTGTTCGCCGTCACCGCCTCGGTGGCGCCGCTGGCCGCCTCGGTCGGCGGCATCAACGCCGTGGTCGTCGCGGTCGTCATCGCCGGTCTGCCGCTGACGCCCCTGATCATCAGCTCCACCGCGATCGTCGGCGAACTGGTCCCGGCGCACCGGCGGACCGAGGGCTTCGGCTGGGTGGTGATCGCGAACGGCGTCGGCGTCGCCGCCGGAGCCCCGCTGGCCGGCGCGCTCGTCGACCACGCCGGTGCCGCGTCCGCCCTGATCGTCTTCCCGGTCTGCGGGTGCGCGACGGGGGCAGCCGCCCTGCTGGCCGCCTACCGGCTGTCGGCTCGCCGCCGCGGCCAGGCCGGCCCTCGCTCGTCGCGCCGTGGCGGCCGCCGGGTCGGTCGTCGGCGATGATGCACGCGGGCCGGCCCACCCGGCCCACGACCGTCGGCCCAGGCCGGCGGCGCACGACCGACGGGGAGCGTGGTGCCGCATGTGTCGTCTGTTCGGAATGAGCAGCGCGCCACTGCGCACCCGCGCCACGTTCTGGCTACTGGACGCCCCGGACAGCCTCAGCGACCAGAGCCACGAGGAGCCGGACGGAGCCGGGATCGGCTTCTTCGACCCCGACGGCGCTCCGGAGCTGTACAAGGCGCCGATCGCGGCCTACGAGGACCGAGGCTTCGCGCAGGAGGCCCGGAACGTCGAATCAGCCACCTTCCTCGCTCACATCCGATTCGCCTCGACCGGAGCGGTGGAACAGCGCAACACCCATCCCTTCGAGCAGGAGGGGCGGATGTTCGCGCACAACGGGGTGCTCGAGGGCCTGGACCAGCTTGACGCCGAACTAGGCGCGGACCGAGCACTGGTGAAGGGCGACACGGACTCCGAGCGGTTCTTCGCCCTGATCACCCGTGAGATCCGGAGTTCCGGGGACGTGGCCACCGGCATCGAACGCGCGGCCCGCTGGGTCGCGGCGAACCTGCCGCTCTATTCCCTCAACCTGATCGTCACGACCCCGCGTGAGCTCTGGGCGTTGCGCTATCCCGACACCCACCAGCTGTACACGCTCGAACGGCAGGCCGGCGGCCACCACGGCGACCGGCACCTCGACCACAGCGGCACGAACGGCCGGATGCGCGTCCACTCCCACGACCTGGCCGCCGCGCCCGCGCTCGTCATCGCCAGCGAACAGATGGACGACAGCCCGACGTGGCGCCCGATGGAGCCCGGCGAGCTGCTGCATGCCGGGCCCGACCTGCGGATCACCCGCCGGATCGCGGTGCCCGACAAGCCGGCGCATCAACTCAGCCTCGCGGACCTGCGCCCCGACGCCGCCGCGTCCCAGAAACCGAAGTAAGGCCAGCGCGGCCCGGCGCGGTGATCGCCGTTCAAGCCCTCGGGTGGTCGTGAATCCGGCCTGGCCGCAACCGTTCGAGGGCCAAACTCGCGATCAAGATCAAGGTGTGGAGCGGGAAGGCCTGGCGGGAGCGGCGCTGTCTCCGTGCTCCCGGCGCGACTGTGGGGTCAGGCGCGGACGCGTAGCGCGTCCATGAGGAGGTCCAGCAGGCGGCCGGCCTGGTCGCGGTCGCCGCGGTCGGCGGAGGCGAGGGACAGCGCGCTGAGGCTGACCAGGATGTCGTCGGGAGCCACGTCCGCGCGCAGCGTCCCGGCCGCGGCTCCGGCTCGCAGCAGCGTCCCGACGGCGGTGGTCAGCCGGTCGCGGCTGTGCGCGAACGGGTCACCACCGGAGGCGATGAGCGCGCGCAGTGCGTCGCCCATGCCGCGCTTGGCGGCGAGGTAGTCGACGAACCGGTCCATCCAGGCGCGCAGGGCGCGGTCGGGCGGCAGGTCGCGCAGGAGGTCGTCGACGGCGTCGGCCAGCCGGTCGAGCTCGTTACGGTAGGCCGCGTCGACCAGCGCCTCCCGGCTGGGGAAGTGCCGGTAGAGCGTGCCGATCCCCACGCCGGCCTCTTTCGCGATCGCCTCCAGCGGCACGTCGGGACCGGCCTGGGACAGCGCCCGGACGGCGACCTCCAGCAGCCGGTCCCGATTGCGCTGGGCGTCGGCGCGCAGGGCCCGCGTGGCCGCCATCACATCACCTCCGGAATGAAGCGGAGGAACCTCCGGTTAGTGTGGTCGACGGACCGGAGGAACCTCCGGTTAAGCGTACCGACGGGAGCACGCCATGACCGACCGGATCACCACCTCGTTTTCCGCCGGGTCGACCGCCGCGGAGGTGATCGAGGGCATCGACCTCACGGGCCGACGCGTCGTCGTCACGGGCGGTGCCTCGGGGATCGGCGTCGAGACGGCGCGGGCCCTGGCCGGCGCCGGCGCCGAAGTGACGCTGGCCGTTCGCGACGTCGGTGCCGGCGACCGCGTCGCCGCCGACCTCACGGCGGCCACCGGCAGCAAGCAGATCCTGGTCGCCCCGCTCGACCTGGCCGACCAGGCGTCGGTCGCCGCCTTCGTCGCCGGCTGGGACGGGCCGCTGGACATCCTCGTCAACAACGCCGGCGTCATGGCCTCCCCGCTGGCGCGCACGCCCGAGGGCTGGGAGATGCAGTTCGCGACCAACCACCTGGGCCACTTCGCCCTCGCCGTCGGGCTGCACGACGCGCTCGCCTCGGCCGGCCGGGCCCGGGTCGTGTCGGTCAGCTCCAGCGCGCACCACCGGTCTCCGGTGGTCTTCGATGACATCCACTTCGAGCGCCGCCCGTACGACCCGTTCTCGGCCTACGGGCAGTCGAAGACGGCCAACGTGCTGTTCGCCGTCGAGGCCAGCAAGCGGTGGGCCACCGACGGGATCACCGTCAACGCGCTCATGCCGGGCGGGATTCGCACGAACCTGCAGCGGTACGTGCCCGACGAGGTGCTGGAGCAGATGCGGACCGCGGCCGGTGGTGGCGGCCTGAAGTGGAAGACCCCCGAGCAGGGCGCCGCCACCTCCGTCCTGGTCGCGACCGCGCCGCTGCTCGACGGCGTCGGCGGGCGCTACTTCGAGGATTGCAACGAGGCGGAGGTCGGCGTGCTCACCGCCCGCAACGGCGTCGCCCCGTTCGCGCTCGACCCCGAGGCCGCCGCCCGCCTGTGGGAGGTCTCGGTCCAGACCCTGGCCGGCTGATCCCCAACGGTCCGGACGGCGCCAGTCCGGTCGTCATGTGATCCAGGTCACATGCAAGGTGGTGATCCGTCGGCGCCCGCCACGCGAATGGCTCGCGACCCGCACGCACGATTCGGGGGCGGGGAGCTGAGCGGAGGCTTTCGGGTGACGAACACCGAGATCATCAAGGGCGGCTACGAGGCCTTTTCCCGGGGCGACGTCGTGGACCTGTTCGCCAGGTTCGCGCCGGACATCGAGTGGACGTCTCCGTCCGGGTCGCCACGGGACCTGGCCGGCGTCTACAAGGGCCACGGAGAGGTGCAGTCCTTCTTCGGCAAGGTGCTCGCGGCCTATGGCGAGCACATGGCGGTGCGGCCTTTGGAGTTCGTGGAGTCAGGGGACCGCGTCGTCGCGTTCGGCCTGCTGGAGGCCCGGTCGGATTCCGGCCACGTCGTCACGCTGGGCTTCGTCCACGACTGGGCGCTCGCCGACGGTAAGGCGACACGGATGACCGAGTACTTCGACACCGCGCACTGGGCCGCGCTGCTCGCCGGCTGAAGTCTCCTGAGGTCGGGGCCGGGCTGTGAGCCGGCACGACGCGGCCCCGACCCGAGAAGTTCACCCAGTCGGGAACAGCGTCCACGTTAGAATCACCTCCCTCCAGGGGGGTGGACGTGTGGTGACGGGGGACCGCCCGCGGCCGACGACCGAGACGGCGTCGGCGGACGCGGAACTGCACAGACGGCTGGTCGCCGGTGACGAGACCGCATTGTGCGAGGCCTACCGGCTGTTTGGAAAACTTGTTCATACGCTTGCCCAGCGGGTTACCCGCGACCGGGACGCCGCCGGCGACATCGTTCAGGACGTGTTCGGGTATCTCTGGGAACGGCCGCTGCGCTATGACCCGAACCGGGCCGCTCTGCGAACCTGGCTGGCAATGCTGGCGCACCGCCGGGCCGTCGACTGGGTGCGTGCGGAGGAACGTCAACGGGCCGCGGCCGGGCGGTTCGGGCCGCCGCAGGAGGCGGTCCCGAGTGCCGCCGAAACAGTGGAGGTGGCAGACACCTTCTGCCGGGTACGGCACACCGTCGCCGGTCTTCCCGAGTCCCTGCGGACCGCGGTCGAGTTGGCGTTCTACCGGGGGATGACCTACCGTGAAGTAGCGGCCGAGCTCGGAATCCCGGAGGGTACGGCGAAATCACGAATGCGCAGCGCACTGGCGCGCATCGCCCGGGCTCTCGCCGAGGAAGGTATCGGCGGATGACGACCTCTGATGGGCACGCGGCCGGCGCGCCGGCGTCCGACCCGCATCCGGGCAACCTGACCAGGCTGGCGTCGCACCTGTGCGACGCGGCGGACGTCGGTCCGCTGGCCGACCACGTTGACGCCTGCCCGGCCTGCGCGCGGGCCGAGGCCGAGCGCCGGGAAATCGAGCGGCTGCTGCGCGCGCCGGGGGACGAGCCCGAGCCCGGAGCCGCTCCCGCGCTGCCGCGGGTGCTCGCCGCCGCCCGCGCCCGTCGGCGCCCGGCACCCGAGCTGCCCGCGTTCGCCGCCGCTTTCGGGGCGACGGCCGCGATGCTCGACGTGGTGCTCGCCGAGGTGAACGACGATCTCCTGCTGCGGCCCAGCCCGGTCCTCACCTGGCGGCTGGGCGATCTGGTCACCCACGTGGCCGCGGGCAACGCCCTGGTGGCCAGCGCGGTCGCGATCGCGGTCGACCCACCCGTGGCCGCGGGCGTCGACCTGGTGGCCCACACCGAACGGCTGCTGCGCTGGGTGGACGGCTGGCCGCGGGCCCGCGTCGCGCGGCTGTGGCGCGACGGCATCGCGGCCGTGGCCGAGCGGATCCGGGCCGAGCCCGAGCTCGCGGACGCGTGGGTCGAGGTCGACGGACTCCGCCTGCCCGTCGGCTCCCACCTGGTCGCGCGTGCCTTCGAGACCTGGATCCACGCCCGCGACCTCGGCGTCGCGGCCGGCCTGACGGTGCCGGCGCCGCCCGCCGACAGCCTCGCCGCGATGGCCGATCTCGCGGCGGGACTGCTCGGCGCCCTGCCGGCCCGCGCCGCCACGGCGCCGGCCGGTGCCGTGCGCCTCACGCTGACCGGGCCTGGCGGGGGCGCCTGGCTCGTCCACGTCGGTGGCCCGCCGCCCGCCGGGCTCGGGGCGGCCGAGCCGACGGCCGGGCTGGTCCTCGACACGGTCGAGTTCTGCCTGGTGGCCGCGGACCGGCGGGCCCCCGAGGCGGCGCGCGCCGCGATCAGCGGCGACGCGGCCCTCGCGACGGAGCTGCTCACGGCGGCCGCGCGCCTCGCCCATCCCTAGCGCCGCCCGCCGCGCACCGGGACGGCGTGGGTCGGCGGTCAGGCACCGGCCGGCGGATCGGCCCCGCGCAGGCAGCCGTCGCGAAGCAAGCGCCCAGAGCCGCCAAATGAACCGGGGGTGACCTGTAACGTCTACGGCATGGCCGATCGCCTCCCGCAGCTGGAGCTCGGCAACCAGCTGTGCTTCGCGCTCTACAGCGCGAGCCGTTACGCGATCCGGGCCTACGGGCCGGTCCTCGCGGAGCTCGGCCTCACCTACCCGCAGTACCTCACGATGCTGGTGCTCTGGGAGGCGCAGGAGCCGCGGACGGTCGGCGACATCGGCGCGAGCCTGCACCTCGACAGCGGCACGCTGACCCCGCTGCTCAAGCGCCTGGAAGATCTCGGCCTGGCCGACCGGACCCGGGACCCGGCGGACGAGCGGCGGGTCCTGGTCTCCCTGACCGAACAGGGAAAGGCCCTGCGGGCGCAGGCCGCCGACGTGCCGCAGCGGGTCTTCCAGCGTTACGGCATCGACATCCCGACCGCCCTGCGGCTCATCGGCGAGCTGACGACGATCGTCGACTCGCTGCGCACCGCCTAGCTGGGCGCCGTCCTCGGCGCGGCGCCGTCGAGGAGCTCGGTGAAGCCGCCGGGGGCGTAGGGGCCGATGACGACCTGTTCGAGGACGCCGAGGCCGGTCCGGTCACCCCAGGTCGCGCGCATCACCTGCTGCACGTGCACGGTGTCGAACGCGAGGACGTCGAGGTCGGCGGTCTTGTGGGCCTCACCGCCGACGGCCAGCTCACCGTGCCACTTCCCGTGGCCCCAGGTCGGGTGGAGATAGCCGACGCCCTTCATCCGGAACGTCCGGATGGGCTCCAGCTCGACGGTCTCGCCGGCCCCGAGCCGGATCGTGGCGCCTTCGGAACGACGCAGCCCCGGGGCCCAGCGGATCTCGTGGTGAACCCCGTCCAGCCGGCGAATCCCCGTCTCGGCGCCGAAGATCGGTGCCTCGTCCCCCAGCACGGGCAGGACGGCCGCGGTCTCGGACCACGGCACGCCGCGGGCGTCCTCGAAGCGCAGGTAGTGCAGGCACTGGTCGGGAAAGTTCAGCGGGGCCCAGAAGAAGCACAGCTGCGGCGGCACGTTGCGGGGAGCGGCCGGAGCGGGGTCGCCGACGCCGCGGATACCCCAGGAACGGTCCTTGGTGCCGTAGGTGGGCACGCCGATCGGAATGTCCGTGCCACCGGAGGAGACGGTGCCCGACCAGGTGACCAGCTGGGTGGCCCGGGTGACGTCCATGACCATCACGGTGCCGGCGTGCCGGGTCTGGCGGGGCTCCTCGTACGCGGACGTACGGGCGGTCGCGGTGAGGTCCGCCACGAGCCCGTGCTCCGGGGCGGTGACCACGATCCGGGCGACCCGCATGGGTTCGACGATCTCGATGGAGATCGGGCCGATTCTCGTCTGGGTGCGGTCCAGCGGGATCCGGCCGGAGGCGAACACGGACCGCTGGACGCCGTCGTGGACGACGCTGAACGCGGCGTCGATGATGCCGCGGTTCGGGTAGAGGCCGAGCGCGACCGCGAAGTACATGTTCTCGTCGTAGCCGTTGAACCAGAACCGGTCGTACTGGTCCGGGTGGCCGTCGCCGGCATGCGCGAGTGGAAGCGCGGTCTGGTGCACCGGGTAGTCGTCAAAGGGAATGAGCACCAGTGGATTCCTCTCAGCGGGTTGGCCCGACGATAGGCGAGGCGGCGAGGCCTCAGCCGGTGGGTGCTCCGAACGTCGGCTCCCGGCCCTCGGGCGCCCGGCTCCCGGGGACCTGGCTTTCGGGGGCCTGGCCGTTGGGGGTGGTGAAGAGTGGTTCGTCGGTGATGTCGAAGTGGGCGTCGCGGAGTTGGAAGGCTTTCCTGGTGCCGTGTTGGGCGCGGGTTTTGACGAAGTTGAATTCGTCGTCTTCGAAGCGGAGGTTGGTGCCGTAGGCGTGGATGAGGTAGCTGGTGGTTTCTTCGCCTTGGTAGGCCTGGAGTTGTTCGACGAGGCGGAAGGCTTCTTTGGCGATGGTGATGCCGTCGGCGGGCATCTTCGCGGTTTTGCGGGCCCAGTACTCGGCTCGGGCGGTGACGCTGCCGTCGTCGACGACCTCGGTGAAGACGCCGAGGTGGGCGAGGTCGCCCGCGGTGATGATGTCGCCGGTGAGCAGGAGGCGTCGGGCGGTGACGGGCCCGAGGCGGTGAAAGAACATGTGCAGCGATCCGAGCGCCGGGCCGAGGAAGCGTGTGGCGGGCATGCCGACCTGGGTGCTCGCGCCGACGACGGCGATGTCGGCCATGAGGGCGAGTTCGAAGCCGCCGCCGAGTGCGTAGCCGTTCACCTCGGCGACGGTGACCTTGGGGTAGCCGAGGAACTGGTGGTAGAAGTCGAAGGTCCGGCGGTCCACGGCGAGGCGGCGGCGTTGGCTGGGGCGTCGGGTGCGCGCGGCTTTGTCGTCGGGGTTGGTTTTGGCGTCGTTGCCGTACCAGGCGTAGGCGTTGCCCATGTCGGCGCCGGTGGAGAAGACGCCGTCGCTGCCGCGCAGGATGACGACCTTGATGGTGTCGTCGTCGGCGAGGGCGTCGAGGTGGGTGGCGAGCTGGTCGCGCATCGCGGGGTCGTAGGCGTTGCGCCGCGCCGGGTTGTCGAGGGTGAGCCGGGCGATGCCGCGGGACTCGTCACGCTCCAGCAGCACGCGGCCGTCCCGCGCCTGTCCTTGACCCATCGCAGGTTCTCCTCGTCGCCGCCGCCACCCGGAAGGATGCCCCGCCGGCACCCCATCGTATATATCTAGACATTAGTGGGGTCGCTGGCTAGCATCGCCGCAGTGCGAAGCGCTCAGGGGTGACGCGCGGTGGCGTGCCGGCCTCGACCGGCCGCCGGCGCGGCGTCGCGGCCAGCACCTGCTCCTCACACGGCGCGCGGACCTCTGACCGCTTGCGCGACGTTGTCCCCATCGGCGTCAATCGAGACAACGCCGTGCTCGACAGTCCTGGAGGCCGGTCGTGACGAAGACGTTCATCGACTACGAGGTCAGCGACGCGGTCGCGACCATCACTTTGGACCGGCCGGAGGCAGCCAACGCCCAGACGTTGGAGCTGCTCGACGAGCTGGACGCCGCGTGGCGGCGGGCCGCCGACGACCCCGAGGTCCGGGTCATCATCCTGCAGGCCAACGGCAGGCACTTCTCCGCCGGCCACGACATCAAGGGTGTCGGCGGCGAGTCGAACGGGGCGCCGCCGAAGTGGACGCTGGAGGGGATCTACGAGATCGAGTCTCGTCGGTTCCTGGAGTACAGCCTGCGGTGGCGCAACGTGCCGAAGCCGTCGATCGCCGCCGTCCAGGGCGTGTGCATCTCCGGCGGCCTGCTGCTCGCCTGGCCCTGTGACCTGATCATCGCCGCGGACAACGCCACGTTCTCCGACCCGGTCGTGAACATGGGCATCGGCGGTGTCGAGTACCACGGCCACACCTGGGAGATGGGCCCGCGCAAGGCCAAGGAGCTGCTGTTCACCGGCCGCAAGATGGACGCCTACGAGGCGGAGCGCGTCGGCATGGTCAACCGGGTCGTCCCGCTGGCGGACCTGCGCGAGGCGACCAGGGCGCTCGCGGCCGAGATCGCGACCAAGCATCCGTTCGCGCTGCGCCAGGCCAAGCGGGCCGTCAACCAGACGCTCGACGTGCAGGGCTTCTACGCGGCGGTCCAGTCGGTCTTCGACATCCACCAGACCGGCCACGGCCACGCGCTGTCCGAGAGCGGCATGCCGATCCTCATGCTGCTCGACGGCATGAAGGAGCAGCTCGCGAAGCCCTCCTCCAACGGTCGCTGACGGCGGCCCCGTGGAAGAGACAGTGGGGACGCAGCTCGAGCATCCGAAGTGGTTCGCCGCCGTGGCGCCGGACCGGCCCGCGGTGATCGCCGGGGACGTCACGGTCACCTACGCGCAGCTGGAGGCGCGGTCGAACCGGCTCGCGCACGCGCTGCGCGCGGCCGGACTGGGCGTCGGCGCCAACATCGCGGTGCTGATGGAGAACCGGGCCGAGTACTTCGAGATCACCTGGGCGGGGCTGCGGGCCGGCCTGCTGGTCACGCCGATCAACTGGCACCTGTCCGGCGCCGAGGCCCGCTACATCGTCGAGGACTGCGGCGCCGACGCGCTGATCGCCTCCGCGTCCTGCGCCGACGTGGTGGCCGAGCTGGCCGGCGCCGGCCCGAAGATCCGGCTGTCCGTCGGCGGGCCGATCGAGGGGTTCGAGCCGTACGAGCAGGTCGCCGCCGGCTACCCGTCGACACCGATCGACGACGAGGCGGACGGCGCCTGGATGTTCTACTCGTCGGGCACCACCGGCCGTCCCAAGGGCATCAAGCCGCCCGAGGTCGGTGGCCCGCTGGGCACGCCGATGGGGTTCACGGCGATGGTCCGGTTCCTGTTCGGCGGCGACGAGAACACCCGCTACCTGAGCCCCGCTCCGCTCTACCACGCGGCGCCGTCGGGCTGGACCAACGCCATGCACCGGATCGGCGCGACGGTCGTGCTGACCGAGCGGTTCGAGCCCGTCGACTTCCTCGAGACGATCGAGCGCCACCGGGTCACGATGGCCCAGGTCGTCCCGACCCACCTCGTCCGGCTGCTGAAGCTCCCCGAGCAGGAGCGGGCCCGCCACGACCTGTCCAGCCTGAAGACGCTCGTCCACGCCGCGGCGCCGTGCCCGGTCGACGTCAAGCGGGCGGTGCTGGAGTGGCTCGGCCCGATCGTCTACGAGTACTACGCCGGCAGTGAGGGCGTCGGCTTCTGCTTCATCGGGCCCGAGGAGTGGCTGGCCCACCCGGGCTCCGTCGGCCGCTCGATGCAGGGCAAGGTCCACATCGTGGACGAGGCGGGCGAGGAGCTGCCGGCCGGCGCCGACGGCCGGGTCTTCTTCGAGGCCGCGCGCCGCTTTGAATACCACGGCGATGCCGAGAAGACTGCCTCGGTGTTCGACGACCGTGGCTGGGCCACCTACGGCGAGATCGGCCATGTCGACGCCGACGGGTACCTCTACCTGACCGACCGCGCCACCAACATGATCGTCTCGGGTGGCGTCAACATCTACCCGCGCGAGCTGGAGGACGTCCTGGTCCGCCATCCGCGGGTCGCGGACGTCGTCGTCATCGGCGTCCCCGACGCGGAGATGGGCGAGTCGGTGCGGGCGGTCGTGCAGCCCGCGAGCCCCCCGGCCGACCCGGCGGCGCTGGAGACCGAGCTCATCGCCTACGCCCGCGAGCACCTCGCCCGGTTCAAGGCGCCGCGCTCGGTCCGGTTCCTCGACGAGTTCCCGCGCCTGCCCACCGGCAAGGTCGCCCGCCGCCTGCTGCCGCCCGACGTACTGGCGTGACCAGGCCCGGTCCTGGGGCGCCGTCCGGCGCGGGCGCCAATACATCTAGATATTTTAGGGCCGCCTCGATACCATCGCCGTGGTGAACGACATGGATTCCGCCACGGCCGCTGGCATCGTCGTCGAACGCGACGGCGGCGTGCTGCGGATCGGCCTCAACCGCCCGGAACGCCGCAACGCGCTCGCCCCCGCCACGGTCCGCCTGCTGATCGCCACCCTCGAGGACGCGGCGGTCGACGACGGGCTGCGGGTCGTCGTGCTGTCCAGCCTCGGGCCGGACTTCTGCTCCGGCGCCGACTGGGTCGCGTCGAACACCAAGGGCGGCGAGCGGCCGCGGACGGGCAGCGTGCAACGGCGCACGGCCCTGCAGGCCCACCGGCTCGTCCAGCTGATCACCGAGCTCCAGCTGCCCGTCGTCTGCGCGGTGCGCGGGCACGCGGCCGGGCTCGGGTTCCAGCTGGCGCTGGCGGCGGACTTCACCGTCGCCGCCGAGACCAGCCGCTTCTGGGAGCCGTTCCTGGCCCGGGGCTTCAGCCCGGACAGCGGCGCCACCTGGCTGCTGCCCCGGCTGGTCGGCATCGCGCGGGCGAAGGAGCTGCTCATCCTGGGGCGCAGGCTGTCCGGCCGGGAGGCCGCCGACTGGGGGCTGATCTACCGGGCGGTGCCCGACGCCGACCTCGACGACGCGACCACCGACCTGGTCACCGAGCTCGGCCAGGCCGCGACCGTCGCGGTCGGGCTGACCAAGCGGTCGGTCAACCGGGGCCTGGAGCTGGGGCTCGCCGAGACGATGGAGCAGGAGGCCTACGCGTTGGAGCTGTCGTCCCGCACCGGCGACTTCCGGGAGGGGCTCGCGGCCTTCCAGGAGCGGCGCGAGCCCAAGTTCGGCGGCCGCTGATCATGATCTCCACGACGATCGAGGCCGAGGACGGCTTACCGCTGACGGTCGCTGCCCTGCTGCGCGAGCGGGCCGCCCAGTACGGCCCGCGGGTGCTGCTGGCGTCCGACGACGACGTCCTCACCTACGCCGAGGCCGACCGGCGCTCGCGGGAGCTGGCCCGGGGCCTGCTGGCCCTTGGCGTCGCCCGGGGGACCCACGTCGGGCTGCTGTTCCCGAACGGGAGCGACTTCGTCGTCGGCTGGCTGGCCGCGGCCCGGGTCGGCGCGGTGACCGTCCCGCTGAGCACGTTCTCGACCAGCGCGGAGCTGCGTGGGCTGTTGTCCAACGCGGACGTCGGGGTGCTGCTGGCGGCGCGCGGCTTCCGCGGCCACGACTACGTCGCCGCGCTCGGCTCGGCCGCCGGCGAGCTTGACCTCCAGGGAGAAGGGCCGCTGCTGGCCGCGTCGATGCCGGTGCTGCGGCACGTGTTCTTCGCCGAAGGCGCGGGCGCCGACGACGGCCGGGTCGGGCCGGGCCGGACCCTCGCCGCGCTCGCGCGCCACGGCGACACGGTGGACGACGACCTCGTGCTGGCGGTCGAGGAGTCGCTCGCGCCGAGCGACCGGATGGTCATCGTCCACACGTCCGGGTCGACGAGCGCGCCGAAGGGCGTGATCCACACCCAGGGCGCGCTGATCCGGCATCTGGCGAACCTGAACGAGATCCGCCGCTACACCCCCGAGGAGTCGCTCTTCTCGAACTCGCCGTTCTTCTGGGTCGGCGGCTTCGCCTACGCGCTGCTCGGCACACTGGTGGCCGGTGCCCGGCTGGTGTGCTCGAACGCGTCGAATCCGGCGGGTGTGCTCGACGTGCTCGAACGGGAGCGCCCGACGATGGTGAACGGCTACGCCCAGTCGGTGGCGGGCCTGCCGAACGACCCGACCTTCGCCCGCCGGGACCTGTCCTCGATCCGCCGCGGCAACCTGTACTCGATCATGCCGGCCGACGTCCGGCCCGCCGACCCGCTGCGGCGCCACCAGATGCTCGGGATGACCGAGGCTGGCAGCGTCTGCCTGGTCAGCGCGGACGAGGGCGACCAGCCGGAGCGGCGCCGCGGCTCGTTCGGGCCGCCCGCGCCGGGCCTGGAGGCCCGGGTCGTCGACACGGACGGTTCCGCCTGCGCCGTCGGCGCGGTGGGGGAGCTGTGGCTGCGGGGCCCGTTCCTGATGGAGGGCTACTACGGCAGGGAACGTCACGAGGTGTTCGACGCCGACGGGTGGTTCCACACCGGAGACCTGTTCGCGGTCGACGACGAGGGCTTCTACTACTTCCACGGCCGGCGTGGCGACATGATCAAGACCGGCGGCGCGAACGTGTCGCCGAGCGAGGTCGAGGCGGTGATCCGCGACGTCGCGGGGCTCACCGCGCACGTCGTCGGCCTGGAGGACCCGGCGCGTGGGCAGATCGTCGCGGCGGCGGTCCGGGTGCCGTCCGGCCGGGGTGTCGACGCCGACGAGCTGCGCGGTCAGCTCGCCGCGCGGCTGTCCTCCTACAAGGTGCCGCGCAGGTTCGTCCTGCTCGCCGACGACGAGGTGCCGACGATGTCCAGCGGCAAGATCGACATGCCCGCCCTCAAGGAGCTGCTGCGTGCCGCCCGCTGAGCCCGCGGCGCCGACGATCCGGGAACCGCTGACGCCCCCGGGACCGCTGACGATCCCGGAAGCGCTGACGATCCCGGGCCTGCTCGCGGTCCGGCGGCGCGAGGACGCCGACCTGCGGGCGCTGGTCGGCGACGACGACGCCGTCACCTACCGGGAGCTCGACGACGCGAGCCGGGCGCTCGCGGCCCGGCTGGTGGCCGCCGGCGTCGGCAAGGGCAGCCGGGTCGGCCTGGTGATGCCGAACGGCGTGGGCTGGGCGGTGCACGCGCTCGCCGTGACCAGGCTCGGCGCGGTGCTCGTCCCGCTGTCGACGCTGCTGCGCCCGCCGGAGCTGGTCGCGCAGCTGCGCGCCGCGGCCGTCACCGAGCTGGTCGTGGTGCCGGCCTTCCGCGGCCGTGACTACCGCGCCGAGCTGGACGCCGAGGTGCCGGGCCTGACCGAACGCCTGCGCGCGGGCGGCCGGCAGCCGGCCGTGCCGTCGCTGCGCGCGGTCTGGACCCCGGACGAACTGCCCGCGGCCGCCGCCCCGGCCGAGCTGGTCGACGCGCTCGAACGGGTGGTCAGGCCGGCCGACGACCTCGTCGTCCTGTTCACCTCGGGCAGCTCGGGCGGGCCGAAGGGCGTGCTGCACACCCACGGCAACGCGTTGCGCGCCGTCGCCAGCAGCCTGGACGCCCGGCGCGTCGGCCCTGGTGAGCGGCTCTACATCCCGATGCCGTTCTTCTGGACCGGCGGGTTCGGGGCCGGGCTGCTCTCCGTGCTCGTCGCCGGCGCCACGCTGCTCACCGAGGCGGAGCCGGAGCCCGGGCGCACGCTGCGCTTCCTCGAACGGGAGCGGGTCACGCTGTTCCGCGGCTGGCCCGACCAGGCGGCCCGGCTCGCGGCGCACCCCGACTTCCCGACCGTCGACCTGTCCTCGCTGCGGCCGGGCAGCCTCGGCGCGATCCTGCCCGCGGCGGCGCGACCCGCCGCGGGGGCGCGGGCGAACCTGTTCGGGATGACCGAGTCGTTCGGCCCGTACTGCGGCTCCCGGCTCGACACCGACCTGCCCGCGGGCAAGCACGGCAGCTGCGGCCAGCCCTTCGCGGGCGTCGAGGTCCGCGTCGTCGACCCGGCCACCGGCGAGCCGCTGCCGCCCGGTGCCGAGGGCGAGATCCGGCTGCGCGGGCCGCACCTGATGCGCGGCATCTGCGGGCGCCACCGGGCGAACGTGTTCGACCGCGACGGCTTCTACCCGACCGCCGACGCCGGGGTGCTCGATGCCGAGGGCTACCTCTGGTACCGGGGCCGGCTGGACGACATGTTCAAGGTCAGCGGCGCGACCGTGTACCCGCTGGAGGTCGAGACGGCGCTGCGCGGCCTGGCCGGGGTGCGCGAGGCGTTCGTCACCGACGTCGCGGACGAGGCCGGCGACCGCCACGTCGCCGCCCTGGTCGTCGTGACGCCCGGCGCCACGGACGGTTCTGAGGCGATGGCCGGACCTGATGGCCTGGCCGAGCAGGCCAGGTCGCGGCTGAGCAGCTTCAAGGTCCCGACCCGCTGGCTCGTGGTGACCGACCCGGCCGCCGTGCCACGACTGGCCAGCGGCAAGGCCGACGTCGGCGCGCTGCGCCGGCTCCTGCGGGAGCAGGGTGTCGTCAGATCCCGGAAGGTGAGGCCGGCGTGAAGGCCATCGACTGCCTGGTCAACGTCCACCTCGGCGACGACAAGCAGCCGGAGTGGATGGTGCGCGTCAAGGAGGACTACTTCAAGGGTGGCGCCTCCTTCTTCCACAGCCCCGAGCTGCCCGAGCTGATCGACGCGATGGACGCCGCCGGGGTCGAGCGGGCGATCCTGGTCTCGCGGGCCAACAAGGGGCCGGACCGGGCCGCGCGCTACGCCGAGCAGCGCCCCGACCGGTTCGCCCTCGCCATCGGCACCTTCAACCTGCTGCGCCCGATGAAGGCCCTGCGCACGCTGGAGTCGTACGTCCGGGACTACCCCGTCGCGACGGCCACCGTCGGGCCGAGCTTCTGGGGCGACGGGATGTACCCGCCCACCGACGCCGTCTACTACCCGCTCTACACGAAGTGCTGCGAGCTCGACCTGCCGCTGTGCATGAACACCGGCCTGCCCGGGCCGCCGATCCCCGGCGAGGTCCAGAACCCGATCTACCTCGACCGGGTCTGCTACCGGTTCCCCGAGCTGAAGCTCTGCATGATCCATGGGGCCGACCCCTGGTGGGACACCGCGATCCGGCTGATGCTCAAGTACAGGAACCTGCGGCTGATGACCTCGGCCTGGTCGCCCAAGCGGCTGCCCGCCTCGCTGCTGCACTACATGTCGACCCGGGGCCGGGACAAAATCATCTTCGCCTCCGACCACCCGGTGCTCTCGTTCGAGCGCTGCCTTGCCGAGGCGGCCAACCTCGGCCTCACCGACGAGGTCCGCCAGGCCTGGCTCCACGACAACGCCATGTCGTTCTTCTTCGCCGACCGCGCCAAGGCCGAGTGACCCGCCGCGGCCGAAACATCTAGATATAACCTACGAGGCGACGGCTCGCCGGGCTGGGCGCGCGTGACGAGAAGGGCGATGGGGATGGCCGAGAAGCCGTTTGCCTTTACCGAGGAGCAGCGGGAGCTGCGCCGGACCGTACGCGCGTTCCTGGAGCAGGCCGCCCCGGAGCCCGAGGTACGCCGCCTGATGGAGACCCCGGAGGGCTACGACCCCGCGGTCTGGGCGCAGCTGGCCGGCGAGCTGGACCTGGTGGGTCTCGTGATCCCGGAGGAGCTGGGCGGCGCCGGCGCCACGTTCGTCGAGGTGGCGATCGTCGCCGAGGAGATGGGGCGACGCCTGCTGTGCGCGCCGTACCTGTCCACGGCGGTGCTGGCGGTCGGGACGCTGCTGCGCTCCGGGGATGCCGGGGCGCAGAAGGCCTGGCTGCCCGGCATCGCGGCCGGCGAGACCATCGCGACGCTGGCCTTCGCCGAGGAGAACGGCCGCTGGGACGTCAGCGGCATCACCGCCGTAGCGGCGCGGTCGGGCGACGGCTGGACGCTGACCGGCACCAAGTCCTACGTGCTCGACGGCCACACGGCCGACCTGCTGCTGGTCGCCGCGCGCGGTGCGGCCGGCGTGTCCCTGTTCGCCGTCCCCGGCGACGCCCCGGGCCTGACCCGCCTGCCTTTGGCGACGCTGGACCAGACCCGCCGGCTGGCCAGGGTCGAGCTCGCCGGCGTGCCGGCCACCCTGGTCGGCGAGGACGGCGCCGGCTGGCCGGTGATCGAGCACGTGCTGAACCTCGCGGCCGTGGCGCTGGCCGCCGAGCAGGCCGGCGGCGCCGAGGTCGCCCTGGACATGGCGGTCCAGTACGCCAAGGACCGGGTCCAGTTCGGCCGCCAGATCGGCAGCTTCCAGGCGGTGAAGCACCGCTGCGCCGACATGCTGCTGGAGGTGGAGTCGGCCCGGTCGGCCGCCTACTACGCGGCCTGGTGCGCCGCAGGGACCACGGCGGGCGACGAGAGCGCGGATGAGCTGGCCAAGATCGCCGCGGTCGCGAAGGCGTACTGCTCGGAGGCCTACACCCAGGTCGCCGCCGACAACATCCAGGTCCACGGCGGCATCGGCTTCACCTGGGAGCACTCGGCCCACCTGTACTTCCGCCGGGCCAAGTCCGACGAGCTGCTCTTCGGCGATCCGGCGGCCTGGCGCGACCGTTTGGCCACCAGCATCGGCGTGTAGCCGCGGTCCCGCCGCCGAGCGGCATCCCCCTCGCCGGCCTCGCCGGTGTCATCGAGACCGGCGCGAGGCCAAGCTCACGCGCCACCAGCCTGGCGCCAGTGATCGCCGTTTCGGCCCTCGCGTGGTCACGATTGGACCGGCGCGGCGACCACCGGAGGGCCGAAACAGCGATCAAGGCCCGGGTTCTCCGCCTGGCCGGCGCTAGCCGGCCGGCGGGGCGTCGTCCCGGGTGGCGCGGCCGCGTAGGACCTCGCGGTAGGGGCGGCCGCGGTCGGGGCTGGGGTCGCGGGGGAGGCCGAGGACGCGCTCGGCCGCGATGTTGCGCTGGATCTCGTCGGTGCCGCCGTAGATCGAGGAGGCCCGGGCGAACAGGAACGCGTTGCTGAACTTGCCCTCGTCCGCCGCGTCCGCCCCGGCGAGCAGGCCGCCCGCCTCGAGGATGTCCAGGCCGATCTCGGCGGCGAGCTTGGTGATCCGGGTCTGGGCGATCTTGCCGGTGCTGGCGATGGCCGTGCCGGCGGCGGCGTCGCCCGCGGCGGTCTCGGCCTTGGCGCGGGCCGCGTTCCACTGGCCGATCTGCTGGTAGGAGTACAGGCGCGCCAGCTTCTGGCGGATGGCCGGGTCGCCGGCCCGGCCGTGCTCCTTGGCCAGTTCCACCAGGTCGGCGAGGGTGACGGTGAGGCCCTCGGGCGCACGCAGCTTCGCGGCGTCACCGGCCTTCAGCCCGAGGATCCCGCCGTTCGGGCCGGGCGTGGGGAATCCCGCGTGCGCCCCGCCGGCGCCGATCCCGGTCCGCTCGAAGTGCAGCGTCGTGTTCGCGGCCATCCAGCCGTTGCCCTCGCCGCCGACCAGGTCCTCGTCCAGGACGATCGCGTCGTCGAAGAAGACCTCGTTGAAGACGGCGTCGCCGGTCATCTCCCGCAGCGGGCGGATCGTGACGCCCGGCTGGTCGAGCTTGAACGCGAACCAGGAGATGCCGGCGTGCTTGGGAACGTCGAAGTTGGTCCTGGCCAGCAGCATGCCGTAGTCGGCCTCGCGCGCCCCGCTGCTCCAGACCTTCTGGCCGTTGATCACCCACCGGTCGCCGTCGCGCTCGGCCCGGGTGGTGAGCCCGGCCAGGTCGGACCCGGCGCCCGGCTCGGAGAACAGCTGGCACCAGCCGCTGCGGCCCTCCAGGATCGGCGGCACGTGCCGGGCGATCTGCTCCGGCGTTCCCAGCGTGAGGATGGTCGGCGCGGCCATCAGCAGGCCGAGGCCGCCGGGTGGCTGCAGAGCGCCGAAGGCGGCGAACGCGGACCGCACCGTCTTGCCGGTCCGCTGCGGCAGGCCTCGGCCGCCCTGCTCCGGGGTGAGATGCGGCGCCGACCAGCCGGCCGCCGCGACGATCCGCCACCACTGCTCGACCGACAGCTCGGGGTCCCAGTGCTCGCGCAGCCAGGCCGTGACCTCCGCCCGCAGGTCGAACCCGAGGTCCGCCTCGCCCGCGGCGCTGCCGGAGAAAGCCGTGCTCATCGGCGCCACCCCTTGCACGTGATCTTTGAAATATCTAGATACTAAGAGGACGCCCTCGATACTAGCGCCAGGGCCGAACAGAGGAGGCTCGATGGCGGCGACGCTCGTTGAACGCCAGGACGGTCTGGTCACCGTCACGTTCAACCGCCCGGAGAAGAAGAACGCGCTGAACGCCGAGAGCTGGGCCGACCTCGACCGGGTGCTGACCGAGGTCACCACGAACCCGGACGACCGCGCGCTGGTGCTGACCGGCGCGGGCGGGAACTTCTCCTCCGGCGCCGACCTGTCCGGCAGCAGCGACGCGACCAGCGGGCTGACCGGCCGCGGCCGCCAGGCGATCCTGCACGAGATGCGGGTCGTCGGCGACATCATCAACCGGCTGCACCGCCTGCCCAAGCCGACGCTGGCCGTGGTCGACGGTGTCTGCGTCGGGGTGGCCCTCGGGATCGCGCTGGCCTGCGACCTGGTCCTGGCCAGCGACCGGGCCCGGTTCTGCGAGGTGTTCGCCCGCCGAGGCCTCGCGCTCGACGGCGGTACGTCCTGGACGCTGCCCCGCCACGTCGGCCTGCGCCGGGCCAAGCAGCTCGCGTTCTTCGGCGACATCCTCGGCGCCGACGACGCGCTGGCCTGGGGCCTGATCAACGAGGTCGTGCCGGCCGACGAACTGCCCAAGGTCGCCGGGGCCTGGGGCCGCCGGCTCGCGGACGGGCCGACCACCACGCTCAGCCTGATCAAGCGCCAGCTTGACGCCGCCGGCTCGCTCACCTTCGAGCAGGCCCTGGAGGACGAGGCGCGCTCTCAGCACATCGCCTACACCACCAAGGACATGGCCGAGGGCATCCGCTCGTTCCTGGAGCGCCGCGAGCCCCGCTTCACCGGCCGCTGAGGCCGGGTGTCGGGCCCCGGCGGTTTCCACGCCGCCCGGGGCCCGACGGCGCTGCTCAGGTGGCCGGCACGGCGTCCAGGGCGGCCTTTCTGGCCCAGGTGTAGTCGGCCTTGCCGGTGGCGTGGCGGCCGATCGTCTCGCACACCAGCACCGCGCGCGGCGCCTTGAACCGGGCGACGGACCGGGCCGCGTACTCACGGACCTCGGCGGGGGACAGCGCGGCCCCCGGGCGCAGCTGGACGAGGGCGACGACCTCCTGGCCGAACCGCTCGCTGGGCCGGCCGACGACCAGGGCGTCGAGGACGTCCGGGTGGCGGCGCAGCGCCTCCTCGACCTCCTCGACGAACACCTTCTCCCCGCCGGTGTTGACGACCATCGAGTCGCGGCCGAGCATGACGATCCGCCCGGAGCCGTCCGCCTCGTAGCGGGCCCGGTCGCCGGGGACGGTGATCCGCCGGCCGTCGACGATCGGGAAGGTCTGCACCGTCCGGTCCTCGTCGTCCAGGTAGCCGAGCGGGACCCGGCCGGTGCGGGCCGTCCAGCCGATCTCGGCCTCGTCGGTGCCCAGGAACCGCGAGCGGTCGGCGGACAGGACGGCCCCGCCCGGGCCGAGGGTGAACTGCCGGGTCTCGGAGCCCCGCGTCGAGGCGCCGAACGCCATGCCGCCGGTCTCCGACGCGCCGTAGCCGTCGACGATCGTCAGGTGCGGGACCAGCTCCAGGAACGCGTGCTTGAGAGCCGCGCTGGTCGTAGCCCCGCCGGTGCTCAGGCTCGTCAACGCGGCCAGGTCGTGGGACCTGGCCTGCAGCTCCTCCACGAGGGGACGGGCGTAGGCGTCGCCGACGATCGTCATCATGGTGACCCCCTCGCGGGCGGCGAGGGCGAGGATCGCGCCGGCGTCGAACGGGGTCTTGTCGTCGTGCAGCACGAGGGTGACCCCGAGGGCGAGGCCGGCGAACGCGGTCCACTGCGCGGCCCCGTGCATGAGCGGCGGCACGGCGAACCAGACGCCGCCGCGCGACCGCGGCCCGCCAGGACCGCCGGGCACGGCCACGAGGGCGGCGATCCGGTCCGCGGTGGCTCCCTCGAAGCCACCCATGGCGGCGACGTAGACATCACCCTGCCGCCACAGCACCCCCTTGGGCTTACCGGTGGTGCCGCCCGTGCAGACCAGGTAGAGGTCGTCGGGCGACGCCGTCGGCAGCGCGTCGACCTCGGCGTCGCTCACCCCGGCGAGCGCCTGCTCGTACGGGGTGGAGCCGGTGAGCGGCGCGACCCCCGAGCCGTCGTCGACGTCGAGCAGCACCCGGCCTTCCAACGAGGTGGCCGCGGCGAGCAGCGGGCCGAGCCTGCGGTGGTAGACGACCGCCTCGGCGCCGACGGCCGCCAGCAGGGCACCGACCTCGTCGGCGTTGTAGTGGTGGTTGACGTTGAACGGCACGGCCCTGGCCCGGTAGGCGCCGATCATCGCCTCGAGGTACTCGGGGCAGTTGGACAGCAGGATCGCGACCGGGCTCTGGCCGCACTCCCAGCGTTCCAGCTCGGCCCGTTCCTGGTGGGCGCCGAGACCCCGGCCGCGCAGGAAGGCGCCGAGGCGGCGGGTGCGGTCCCGGACCTCGGCGTAGGTGCGCCGGACGTCCTCCCAGACCAGCATCGTCCGGTCGGGCGCCGCGTCGGTGATCACGTCCAGCAGTGCCGGCAGGGACCAGTCCGTCGACGGGCCGGGCGGGGCCGCGGGCGCGTCGGCGGGCGTCGTCCTGGTCTGGCCGGGGGCGGTCACGCGGCGGCCCGGGCTAAGGCGGCTGGGCGGCGTGGGTCGATGGTTGCCGGGTCGGCCATGGTCATCTCCGTGCTCGCTGCGGTCACTGGCACTTCCACTCCGGCTGGCGCTTCTGGAGGAACGCCGCCGGGCCCTCCTTGGCGTCGTCGGTGCGCACGACCCGCTCGCGGAACGTCTCGGCCATGACCTCCGCCTCGTACATCGGCAGGTCCAGGCCCCGGCGGATCGCCAGGCGGGTGCCGCGCACGGCCAGCGGGGCGTTGCGGTTGACGATGGCCGCGATCTCCCGCGCCCGCTCCAGTAGCCGGTCGTGCTCGACGACCTCGGAGACCAGCCCCAGCTCGTAGGCGCGCTGGGCGGACATCCGCTCGTGGCGGCCCATCAGCGCCATCCGCAGCGCGACGGTGGTCGGCAGCGCCCGGGCCAGCCGGACGGTCTCGCGCCCCGCGACCAGCCCGATGCTCACGTGCGGGTCGAAGAACTCGGCCCGGTCCGAGGCGATCACGATGTCGCCGGTGGTGACGAGGTCCAGGCCGGCGCCGCAGCACAGCCCGTTGACGGCCGTCAGGATCGGCTTCGTCATCGACCGGAACGGCGGGGTGCCCTCCTGCGGCGCCTCCCACTGCGCGAACGTCGACAGGTACGGCTCGTCGTAGATCACCCGGCCGTCGGCGGGGATCTCGCCCACGTCGGCGCCCGCGCAGAACGCCCGGCCGTTGCCGGTCACCAGCAGGATCCACACGTCGTCGTCGGCCTCGGCGTCGGCGTACGCCTGGCGCAGCTCCCCGATCATGGCGGGGCTCAGCGCGTTGAGCCGGTCCGGCCGGTTGAAGGTGATCGTCGCGACGCGGTCGGCGACCTCGTACTGGATCGTCTGGAATCCCATACCGGGAACCTCCCGCTGTGAAGGGGTGGGGCTGCGCGGAACCGGCCGCGCGGAACCGTGCCGCCGGCTGGCGCGGTCAGGCCTTCCCGGCCGCCGGGGCCGACCGGGTCACGCCGAGCAGGTCGGCGAGGTTCGTTGACATGATCCGCTCGACGTCGGCCGGCGGAAGGTCGGTGATCCGGTCGAGGAACGACAGCGGCTCGGCCAGGCCCTCGGCGTGCGGGTAGTCCGAGCCGAAGCAGACCCGGTCGGTCCCCATCAGGCCGATCAGGCCGTCGAGCGAGTCCTCCCAGAACGGGTTGATCCACACGTTGCGCCGCAGCAGCTCCAACGGGTGGGTCTGGAACTCCTGCGGCATCTTCTTGTAGGTCAGCTCGAGGTTCTTCGCCAGCACGCCGACCCAGCTGCCCCCGTTCTCCACACTGACCAGGCGTACCCGGGGGAAGCGGTCGAGCATGCCGTGGCAGATCGCCGAGGCGAGCGTGTCCTGGATGCTGCGGCCACCGTCCGCCACGTAGGCGAAGGTCTTGGGCTTGAACGCGACGAACTCCCCGTCGCGGCCCTCCCAGGTGTTGAGGTACTCCTGGTAGCCGCTGTCGGAGGCGTGCAGGGCGACGATGACCCCGGACTCCTGCACCCGGGCCCAGAACGGGTCGAACTCGGGCAGGAAGGGGGAGCGCGGCCCGCGCGAGCCGGTGACCGGCGCCGGGCGCATCAGGACGACCTTCGCCCCGCGCCCGAGCACCGTCTCCAGCTCACGGATACCGGCCTCCGGTGTCGTCGGCGTGATGATCGGCGTGGCGAAGATGCGCCCCTGGTAGTCGTAGGTCCAGTCGTCGTGAAGCCACTCGTTGAACGCGTGGATGGCGACGTCGGTGAGCTTCGGGTCGTCGCGCAGCCGCTCCTCGATGAGGCTCGCCAGCGTCGGGAACATCAGGCAGGTGTCGAGGCCCTGCTCGTCCATCAGCGCCAGGCGGGCGGCGGGCTCGCGGAACGCCGGGACGGTCCGCATCGGCTTGCCGGCGAGCTCGCGCAGCGACTTCCCCTCGGTGTTCTCGCTGGCGTAGAAGGCCATGTGCGAGCCGGGCCGGGCCACCACCTCGAACGTCGGGTTCGGGATGTACTCGGTCAGCAGGCTGCGCACGACCAGCTTCTTGCGCCCGTTCAGCTCGACGAACCGGAACAGGTCCCGGTGCGCGGCCGGCAGGTGCCGGGTCAGCGCGTCCTCGGTCTCGTACAGGTGGTTGTCCACGTCGAACACCGGGAAGTCGGGCGCCGATGACCCCGCTTCCGGGGAGTCCACTGCAATGGTCATGATCGGCCACACCTCCGCCGCCAGCCGCCCGTGGTCCACCCGCGGGCGCCATCCCGTCGGTCCGCAATATATCTAGATTTATCGCGGAGCCGCTACGGGTTGCGCCGAGGTCCGGGGCCGGGGCGCCGCTCAGTAGTGCTGCATCAGGTCGATGACGGTCTTCGCGCGTTGCGCGACCAGCACCCGCCCGACGACCTTCATGTGCTCGGCCCAGTGGGTCTCGGCGGCGGCGGCGTCCCCTGCCTCGACGAGGGCGGCGAGCCGGGCCTGGGAGCGCAGGCCGCGGGCCCGGGTCGCCGCGGTGTCCCTGCCGTCGTCCGGCTGGCTGACGGCCGCGACCGCGCGGGCGACGATCTCGCTGAGCATCTCGGCGACGATGCTCAGGGTCTGGTTCCCGGCCAGCTCGACGAGCCGGGCGTGGAACGCGGAGTTGGCCCGGCCGAAGGCGTCGGGGTCGTCGATGACCTCCAGCTGCTCGGCGGTGAGCCGGCGCAGCTCGGCCGCCGCCGACCGGCGGGACCGGGACTGGGCGAGCAGCCGGGCGGCGACGGGCTCGATCAGCCCGCGGGCGTCGTAGACATCGGCCAGTGGCACGTTGCGCGCCTGCAGCAGCAGCGCCGCGGTGCGCGCGGTCATCCGGCCGTTGGGCTGGTGGACGACGATGCCGCCGAGCACACCGCGCTTGACGGTGATCAGGCCTTCCGCCTCCAGGATGCGCAGCGCCTCACGCAGCGACGGGCGGGAGACGCCGAACCGCTCGACGAGGTCGGGCTCGTGCCCGAGGGACTCGCCGTCGGCCAGCTCCCCGGTGACGATCAGCCGCCGGAGCTCGTCGGCGATCTGCTGCGGCTTCTCGCGAAGCCCGGGACGCTCGCCGCCGCGGGCTCCCTGGCGCTCGGCCACCATGCTCGACCCCTTCCCCATCGGCGGGAGCAAAACGATCAGTTGAGCGTACCGTCCGATGAGGGCCGCCTCGGCGCCAGCGGGCCGGACATGCCGACGGTCGGTGGCCCTCGGTGATTGAAACATATATATCTATGGAAAAGGGTTGGGATGAGCGGAGGTCGGTCGATGAAGATGACCGCGGCGGTGCTGCGCCGGGCTGACGGGCCGTACGTGCTGGAGGAGGTCGAGCTCGACCCGCCGGGGCCCGGCGAGCTGCTCGTCCGCGTGGTCGGCGCGGGCCTGTGCCACACGGACGTCGTGCCGCGTCAGGCCGCGTCGTTCTCGCCGCCCCCGATCATCACCGGGCACGAGGGCGCCGGGGTGGTCGAGGCCGTCGGCGCCGGCGTGGAGCGGGTGGTGGTCGGCGACCACGTCGTGCTGTCCTTCGACACCTGCGGCGAGTGCGCGAACTGCCGCGGCGGCCGTCCGCCCTACTGCGACCAGTTCCTGTTCCGCAACCTGCTGGGGCGCCGGGCCGACGGGACCACGGGGGTGCGGGACGCGGACGGCGGCGAGATCGCGTCCCGCTGGTTCGGCCAGTCCTCGTTCGCGACCCACTGTGTCGCGGCGGAGCGCAACGTCGTGGTGGTCGACAAGGACCTGCCGCTGGAGAAGCTGGGGCCACTCGGGTGCGGCATCCTGACCGGCGCCGGCTCGGTGCTGGTCCAGCTGGCCGTGCCGGCCGGCGCGAGCCTCGTCGTGTTCGGCGCGGGCGCGGTGGGCCTGGCCGCGATCATGGCGGCCAGGGCCGTCGGCGCGGCGACCATCATCGCCGTCGACCTGCACGCCCACCGGCTGGCGCTGGCGACCGAGCTGGGCGCCACCCACGTGCTCGACGGGGCCGCCGCGGACCTCGTCCAGCAGGTCCAGACGCTGACCGGCGGCGGGGCCGAGTTCAGCTTCGACACGACCGGCAACGTCACCGTCATCGGCAACGCGATCAGCGCGCTGCGCCAGGGCGGCCACTGCGGCCTGGTCGGCATCCAGACCGAGCCGCTCACCCTCGACCCGATCGCGCTCATCGGCAAGACCGTGTCCGGGATCCTGGAGGGCGGCGCCGACCCGCGGGTCGTCATCCCGCAGCTGATCGACTGGTGGCGGGCCGGTGAGTTCCCGTTCGACCAGCTGATCGAGACCTTCCCGCTCGACGAGATCAACGCCGCCGAGGAGGCCTCGCTGTCGGGCAAGGTCGTCAAGCCCGTGCTGCTCCCGCCCGCGCGGACGGCCCAGGCCGAGGGCCTTCCGGCGTAGCCGCGCCGACCGGGCCGGCGGCCTCGTCCACGCCCCGGCCCGGGGAGTGGACCTCTTGCGCGATGGGCTCCCGCTGCGGAAAGCTATAGATGTATCCAGCTTGAGGAGGCCCGGTGCCTTTCGCCGACGTGGGTGACGTCCGCCTGTTCTACACGGACGAGGGCGCGGGCGACCTCCCGCTGCTGCTCGTGCACGGCTACGCCGCCGACTCGCACGACTGGAGCTGGCAGCTCCCGTCGTTCGTCGCGTCGCGACGGGTGATCTCGGTCGACCTGCGCGGCCACGGCCGGTCCAGCGCGCCGCCCAAGGGCTATACGACCCGCCAGTTCGCCGAGGACCTCGCCGGCCTGCTCGACCAGCTCGGCGTCGGGCGGGTCGTCGCGATGGGCCACTCGATGGGCGGCAGCGTGGTCAGCGGCCTGGCCGTGGAGTACCCCGAACGCGTCGCGGGCATCGTCGCCGTCGACCCGGCCTACCTGTTCCCTGACGAGATCGCCGGTGGTATCCAGCCGATGCTGGACCTGATCGCCGACGCCGACCCGGTCCCGTTCGTCCAGCAGCTCGTGGGCGGCGGGATGGACTCCGCGGCCCGGCAGCCGGCGCTGCGGACCTGGCAGCTGCGCCGGATCGCGGGCATGGACGCGCACGTGCTGCGCCAGTCGCTGGAGGCGCAGACGTCCGGCATGGCGCTGCGCTCGCAGAGCGAGCCCTACCTGCGGCGGCGGCGCTGCCCGGTGCTGACCTTCTACGCGGACCCGGCGCGGGCCGCGACCGAGCGGGCCCTGTTCGACGACCCGCGCTCCCGGGTCGTGACCTGGGAGGGCGCGGGCCACTGGCTGCACCAGGAACGGCCGGCCGAGTTCAACGCGCTCGTCACGGCCTGGCTGACCTTAGTCGTATAAAGAATACGTTCTCGATTCGGTGGCCGTGCTCGGCGCGGCCTGAGGAGGCACTGTGCGCGCGGCGGTCACTGGTTCGGGCGGGCGTTTCGAGATCGTCACGGTGCCGGACCCGGCGCCCGGGCCCGGCGAGCTGCTGCTGCGGGTCGCGGCCTGCGGCCTGTGCGGCTCGGACGTCAAGGCGCGGGCCATGATGCCCGCGGGCACGGTGATGGGGCACGAGTTCGGCGGCGAGGTCGTCGCGGTCGGGGCCGGGGTGACCGGGTGGCGAACCGGCTCCCTGGCCGCGGTCCTGCCCGCGCTGTCCTGCGGCCAGTGCGAGTGGTGCCGGTCCGGGCACGTGGCCCACTGCGCGTCGGTCCGGCTGGTCGGCCTCGGCGGAAGCTCGGGCGGCTTCGCCGAGCTCGCGGTGGTGACCACCGCCGCGGCCGTCCCGCTGCCGGACGGGACCGACCCGCTGCACAGCGCCCTGGTCGAGCCGTTCGCGGTCGGCCTGCACACCGCGCGGACCGCCGGCATCAAGGCCGGCGACGACGTCCTCGTCGTGGGTGGGGGCAGCGTCGGGCTCACCACCGCCGCCTGGGCGGGGGCGCTCGGCGCGCACCGCGTCACCGTGGTCGACCCGGTGGCGTCGCGGCGTGAGGCCGCGACGTCGTTCGGCGCGACGGACGTCCTGGCCTCGTTGGGCGAGGCCACCCCGGCGTCCTACGACGTCGTCGCCGAGTGCGCCGGCAAGGCGACGCTGCTGGACGGCTGCGTCGCCGCGACCCGGGTGAAGGGCCGCATCGTCATCGCCGGGGTCTCCGTCGACTCGTCGCCCTTCTCGTCGCTGTCGGCGCTGATGAAGGAGGTCTCGATCGGCTTCGCCGTCTACTACACGCCCGAGGAGTTCCGGACCGTCGTCGCCGCGTTCGCCGACGGCACGCTCGACCCGTCGCTGCTGCTCGCCCGCCGGGTCCAGCTCGCGGACGTGGACGCGGCATTCGACGACCTGGTGGCCGCGAACGCCGGCGCGAAGATCCTGGTCGAGCCCTGAGGGGACGCCCCGCGCCTACCGGGAGGCGAGGGCCAGCCGGCGGGACGGCCTGGCCAGGTGGAAGCCCTGCGCGTAGCGGATGCCGACCCTGGACACGCGGTCGAGCTGCGCCGCGGTCTCGATGCCCTCGGCGATGACGGAGGCTCCGATCTCCTTGCTCAGCGTGACCACCGCGCGCGCGAGCACCTCGTACGCGGGGTCGACGTCGATCTTCGAGATCAGCGCCCGGTCGATCTTGACGTAGTCGGGCCGCAGCTCCAGCATCCGCTGCAGGCCGCAGTAGCCGGCCCCGAAGTCGTCCAGGGCGATCTGGATGCCCTGCCCGCGCAGCTCGTCGCGGATGACCCGGACCGAGGCGTAGTCGTCGATCCGGGCGTGCTCCGTCACCTCGACCGCCAGGTGCCCGGCGGGGACGGCCGCGAACAGCTCGTTGAGGCCGCGGGAGGCGATCACGGGCGGGGACGCGTTGACGGAGAGCACCGCGGGCGCGGGCAGGTCGGGAAGCACGCGCAGGGCGTTGCGGACGGCGGCCGTCTCCAGCTCGCGGCCGAGGCCGACCGTCTCCGCGTCGAAGAACCACCGCTCGGGGCCGCCGGAGCCGGCCGGGAACCGGGAGAGCGCCTCGACGACCGCGACGGAGCCGTCGACGACGTCGTAGACCGGCTGGTAGACGATGTCGGGGCCGCCCGCGTCGATCAGCAGGTGCACCCGCAGCCAGATCTGGTCCCGGGTCTGGGCCGTCGCGGGGCTCGGCCACAGGCAGTCGGCCAGGACGCCGGCGAGCAGGGCGAGGAACTTCGCGTCGCGCTCACGCGGGACGGGCATCGGGGACCGGCTGGCGCAGCCGAGCATCCCGTAGACCGAGCCGTTGCACAGCACCACCGGGGCGCCTGCATAGGCCCCCGCGCCGTTGCGGCTCGCCAGCTCCCGCACGTCCGGCCACGCGCACCGGTCGGCCGTCGCGACGACGAAGGGCCTGCGGTGGTGCATGGCGTCCCCGGTGGTGGTGCCGGGGGAGCAGTCCGCGAATCCGGGGACCAGGCCGGGAAGCGAGCCCTGGGCGTCGACCAGGTCGGTGACGAGACCGTGGTCCTGGGTCCGCCGGTCCAGCCAGGAGACCTCCATGCCGAGCCGGTGGCGCGCCGCGGCGAGCAGGCCCAGCACGCTTCGCTCCGTGTCCGAGCCTTCGGCGGGTCGCGGCGAGATATCAGGATCCATCGTCCTCATGCCCATTTCTCTCGCTTTGGGGCCCTGGGGCCGAGGCGGTCCATTCCTGAATTCCCGTGGAAATCCTTGAATTCGGTCGCGCAACGGGAGTTGCCAGCCGACACACGCCTTGGTTATGCCCGTGCGCAGGCCCTGCTCACCTAAACCTTCACTCGGTCCCGTAGCGCTCGCCGGTCTCGTCGCGAGCCGCGGTGTCGATCGGCCTGATGGAACCGTCCGCGCCGGCCAGCGCGACCCGCGCCCGGCCGTGGCGCTTGGCGTCGTACATGGCGAGGTCGGCGGCGCGGACCGTCCGCAGTGGGTCGGGATAGGCGGTCGAGACCGCGGCCCCGATCGTGGCGGCGACCTTCAGCGGGCCCGCCTGGGTCCGCAACGGCTCGTCCAACGCGGCGACGACGCTGCCGGCGAGCTCGATCAGCTGGCCCTCGTGGGTGTTCTCGGCGAGCACGGCGAACTCGTCGCCACCGAGCCTCGCGACGGTGTCGCCCGGCCGGACCGCCGCCTCCAGCCGCCGGGCGATGATCTCCAGCACCTCGTCGCCGGTCCCGTGGCCGTACCGGTCGTTGATCGGTTTGAAGTCGTCCAGGTCGATGAACAGGACGCCGAAGTGCGCCGTCTGCGTCCAGCCCGCCTCGGCCGGCCCGCCGGCCGGCGCCACTCCCGCCGCGCTGTCGTACCCGTCGTCGTCGGCGCCGCCGCCCGGGCCGGGTTCGTCCGGGGCCGGGGCGGGCTCGCCCGGCGGCCCGACCCGCCAACGGGCCACCCGCAGCACGGCCTCGTCGAGGCGGCGGGCGAACGCGGCGCGGTTCGGCAGGCCGGTGAGCGGGTCGCGGAACGCGGCGGCGGTCAGCTCGTCCTGGAGCGCCTTGCGTTCGCCGATGTCATGACACGTCAGCAGCACCGCGGCCGCCGCCGGGTCCGGCGTGGTCGGCAGCCTCGACGCCGTGACGTCGAACCACCGGTACCAGCCTTCGGCGGTCCGGAGCCGGACGTCGCGCAGCCGGCGCGGGACCGGCGGCGCGTGCGCGTCGGTGGGCGACGGGCCGTCGGCGCCCGGTGCTGCCTGGGCCGCCGCGGCCAGGACGAAGGCGCGCAGCCGGGCGGCGTCGTCGGGGTGGACGAGGTCGGCGACATCATGGCCGGTCCAGTCGGTGGGCTGCTGGTGCAGGAGGCGGTACACCGACGGCCCGACGACGCGGATCCGCCCGTCCGGGGCGGCGACGGCGACGATGTCGTGCGCGCCGCGCAGCAGCGCCTCGAACCAGTCGGCGTCGCGGCGCACCGACCGGCGGCGACGGTCGTCGGCGACGGCCACGGCGACCAGCGTGAACGCGACGATGCCGAGCAGCAGCCCGAGGCCGGGCAGGGAGCTGCCGAGATCGTCGAAGACCACGGCCCGGTAGCGCTGCAGCAGGGTGGAGTACCCGGGGATCGTGCCCGTCGGCATGGCGAACGAGATCACGTGCGGGTCGGCCGACCGCACCTCGGTGGCGTTGGCGGCGGGGAGCCCGCGCAGCACGGCGGGATCGACGACGCGCTTGCCGACGACCGCGCTGTCCGAGCCGAAGGCGACGCGCCCGGTCGCGTCCACCAGCTCTAGCGCGCCCAGGGGAGCGAGCGAGCGGAAGATCACGGTCGGCAGGCCGTGGTGGGTCGAGCGCCCGATGACCAGGATCGCCACGGCCCGGTCGCCGCGCAGCACCGGTTCGAGGGCGTACACCCGCTGGGCTCCGCTCGCGTCGGTGGTGACCGGGGTCCACTGCGCCCGCCCGGCCACGGCGGCGCGCCAGAGCGGTCCGTGCGTGTCGACGGGCAGCCGGGCCGTCGACGGCAGCGTCGAGAGAACCTGGCCGGTCAGCGACGTGAGCAGCAGGTCCGTGTCGGGCCCGCCGACCGCGGACGCGGCGAACCGGCGCAGGATCTCGCGGTCGACCGCGGTGTTCGTGAACGTCCACGGCGCGCCCGACACGAAGGGCACCAGCCGCTGCGGGTCCAGGATCGTCGCCGCCGAGTCGTTGAACGCGGCCGCGACGGCCCGGTTCTGGGCGAGCGCAGCGGCGCGGGCGGTGCGCCGGGCGTCGCCCTCCTGGTGCAGCCGGATCCCGACGACGCCGAGCAGCAGGGCGGCGACCGTGAGCAGCAGGCTCACGGTGTGCAGCCAGCCCGGCCAGGGACGCCGGGTCCGGCTGGCCGCCGGGTCGCCCGCCGTGGCGTGCCGGGAGGCTGCGCGGCGGGAGGCGGCGCGGCGGGGCCAAAGCCGCCGGGCTCGGGCGCCCTCGGCCGCGGCCGAGGGCCAGGCGCTCGGTGCGCGGTCCTGCCGGGACGGCCGCGCGGTTCGCGCCGCCGCGGGCCGGTCCGGCGGCGTCCCGGCCGGACCGGCGGGCGGAACCGGGCGGGGCCGCGCCCCGGTCGGTTCGGCGGGCGGGGCCGGGTCCGGCGCGAACGCGGTGCGCGCCTGCGACCGGGCCCGTTTGGCCTCGTACATGGCGTGGTCGGCGGCCCGCAGCAGCGCGTGGACGTCCGGCACGGGCGTGGCCTCGGCGGGCCGCGCGCTCAGGGCGACCCCGATGCTGGCCCCGACCCGCATCCGTCGCGGCGAGGCCGCCCGGCCGCCGCCGGCGACCGCGTCGGCGGGGGGCAGCACGATCGGCCGCCCGATGGCCGCCACGAGGCGCTCGGACACCTGGCCCGCGGTGGCGTGGTCGGCGTCGCGCAGCAGCACGCCGAACTCGTCGCCGCCGAAGCGGCCGGCGAGGTCGCTCGGGCGCAGGGTGGCGAGGATGCGCTGGGCGACGATCCGCAGCACGTCGTCCCCCGCGGCGTGGCCGTGCAGGTCGTTGACCGGCTTGAAGCCGTCGAGGTCGATGAACAGCAGGGCGTCCCGGGTGCCCTCCTCGGCCGCGCGGGTGAGCGCGCCGGCGACCTGCGCGAGGAAGGTCGCCCGGTTGGCGAGGCCCGTCAGCGGGTCGTGCCAGGCCTGGTGGGACAGCCGGTCCTGCAGCGCCTTGCGCTCGCCGACCTCGTGGCAGGTGATCAGCACGCCGTCGAGGTCCGCGACGTCGCGCTCGTCGACCGCGGTGAGATCGAACCAGCGGAAGCCGTCGAGCCCGCCGCCCGCCTCCGGTCCGGTACCGGAGGCGGGCGCACCGCCCTCGGTGGCGGCGGGCCGTGGGCCGGTGCGCAGCCGGACATCGGTGACCGTCGTCTCGCCGGACGGCAGCCGGGTCAGCGCCGTCTCCACCCGGTCCCGGTCCTCGGGATGGACGAGGCCCAGCAGCGGCCGGCCGATCCAGTCGGTCCCGGTCTGGCCGAGCAGCCGGTGCGCGGACGGGCTCATGAACGCCACCGTGAGGCCGGCGCGGACCAGCACGATGATGTCGTGGGTGTTGCCGATCAGCTCGTACATCCGCGCGCGGGTCCGGCGGACCGCCGACTCGCGCAGCGCGCCGAACAGGACCAGCCCCAGGGCCGAGCCGCCCAGCAGGCCGACGAGCGTCCGGTCGCGGCTGGCCTGCTGGTCGCGCAGGTCGCCGTAGAGCTGCTTGGTGTGCACCTGGAACGCGGTGACGTAGCCGGTGGTCGGCTGCGGGGCCGCGATCACGGTCAGCTCATGCCCGGCCGCGTCCCGTTCCCGCCACACCGTCGCGCGCCCTGGTGGCAGCCGCGCCACCTGGGCCGGTTCGAGGACGCGCTGGCCGACGCCGGCCGGTCTCCACGACGAGATCGCGACACCCTTGCGGTCCAGCTGGGACAGCCCGCCCGCGCCGCGCTCCAGCGCGCCGAGGCGTTCCTGGAACCGTTCGCCGGCGGTGTCGACCGACAGGGAGACGAGCACGACCCGTGGCTGGCCTCCGCCCGGACCGGTCGCGCCGCCGCCCGCCTGGTCGCCGTCGTGTACCGGGGCCAGCGCGGCGCGGACCACCTTGCCGCCCGACACGAACGCCGACGACCAGCCCGACTGGCCCCGCAGCGCGGCCGGCCAGGCGGCACCCAGCTGCGCGGTGGAGATCACCGCCCCGGCCGGATGCGACGCGACGACGTGCCCGGCCGGGTCGACCAGCGCGACGGCCACGGTCGGGTTGCCCGTCGGCGTCAGGTCGAAGGCCCCGAGCAGGAGGGTGTCGCGGGCGGCATCGGTCGGGCTGAAGCCGGCGTTGTCGACCATCGTCTGGAGGATGCGGGGGTCGTCGGTCTGCGACCGGTAGCTCGCGATGCTCTCGACCAGGTCGACCTGGTTGGCGAGCCGGTCCCGTTCGGCGTGGCGCAGCTGCCAGTGCCCGATCAGCAGCGCGGCCAGTGCCAGCAGCGCGGCCAGTACGGCACCGGTGACGAGCGGCGCGGCACGGCCGAGCCAGCCCCGGCGCCGCGACCTTGTTCGCCCCCACATCCCCGAACATCCACCTTCGACGGGCGCGTTGACGTGGAGATCGCTATCTGTACGCAAAGGACTACTTGAAGTTACGCGCGGGCGCGTCCCTCAGCAAGGCGGGAAGGTCCCGCTCCTGGCTGGCTACCGACTACGGTCAACGCGACGACCGCCGCCCACTGGGGCGGGTAGCGGAGAACCGGCCCGGCCGGGGACCCGAGGCCGGTCGCCGCGGCGGCGACCTCGCGAGTCGGGCGGCCCGGCGGAGGCCCGCGACGGTGGCTCAGCCCGCCGGGGTGACCCCCGAGCCGAGCAGGGAGCCGCCGTCCACGACGAGGACCTCCCCGGTGATCCAGCCCGCGTGCTCGCTGGACAGCCACAGGGCAGCCGACGCGATGTCCGCGGGCTGGCCCAGTCGCGCCATCGGCCAGGGCCAGGCGGCCTCGGCCGGGTCCGCGCCTCTGCCCTCCCACAGGTAACGGGCGAAGTTGGTCTGGACGAGGCCCGGGGCGAGGGCGTTGACCCGGACACGTGGCCCGAGCTCGGTCGCGAGGTGCTTGGTCAGGTGGACCAGACCGGCCTTGGTCATGTCGTAGGCGCCGATCGGGCCGCCGTACTTCATCGCGCCGATCGAGGCGATGTTCAGGACGCTGCCGCCGTGCTCGGACTGCCACTGCCGCCAGGCCTGCTGGGTCCAGACGAGCGGCGCGCGCAGGTTGACCTCGACGGTCTTGTCGAACCGCGGCAGGTCGATGTCGATCAGCGGGCCCGCGTACGGGCTGGTGGCGGCGTTGTTGACCAGGATGTCGAGGCGGCCGAACGTCGCGAGGGCCGCGGCGACGGTCTCCTCGGCAGCCGCCGGACTGCCGGCGTGCGCCGGGTGGATCGCGACCTCGCCGTCGATCGAGGCCGCCGCCTTCTCCAGGCCCTCCCGCTTGCGCGAGCTCAGCATCACCTTGGCGCCGTTCTCGGCGAACGCCCTCGCGATGGCGGCACCGATGCCCTGCGACGCCCCAGTGACGAGCGCGACCTTGCCGGCGAGATCAACCTGCACGGCTGGTTCCTCCTGCCCTCGGCTGACTTCCGCGGGAGAGCTGCTTCCCCGGCAGACACGGTGCCCGCAACCGGCCTCAGGCGCCAGATCTCGGTCAGCTCCTCCCGGCGAACAGGTCGACCCGGCCCGTCGAGACCGCGGCGACAGCTCCGCCGTCGACCAGCAGGTCGATCCCGGTGACGAACGAGGCCGCGTCCGACAGGAGGAACTCGGCGGCGGCGGCGATGTCGTCCGGCGAGCCGAGCCGGCCGGTCCCGGAGGCCGCCACCATCGCGCGCATGCCGGCGCCCGACTCGGTCGCGAGCTCCTGCTGGCCCATCTTGGTCGAGATGACACCGGGGCTGATCGAGTTGACCCGGGCGCCCCGCCCGCCCCACGCGACGCTCGCCGCCCGCACCCGCAGCTGGTTGGCCCGCTTCGCGAAGGAGTAGGCGTAGCCCGGGCTCGGGAACGCGTCGGCGGCCGTGAACGGCAGCGCCAGCAGCTCGTCGGTCGCGGTGTTGGCGAGGGCGGCCTCGATCTCGCGGGCCGGCGGGGGAGCGAGGTAGCCGGACATGCTGGAGATCATCACGCCTGCGCCGCCCACCGCGATGACCTCGGCGAACGCGTCGAGCACCAGCGCGGTGCCGAGCAGGTCGACCTTCAGGATCGCGTCGACCGGCGCCTGCGCGGGGGAGAGCCCGGCGGTGTGGACGACGTGCCGGACCGGGCCGAGGGCCGCGGCGGCCCGCGCGAGCGCGTACACCGACTCCCGGGACGAGACGTCCACGACCTGCGTCGTCACCCGCTGGCCCTCGTCGCGCAGGACCTCGGCGACGGCGCTCAGCGCGGTCTCGTCGTAGTCGGCCAGCAGCACCGCCTTGCCGGTGCCGACGCGATGGGCGACGGCGGCGCCCATGCCCCCCGTGCCGATGACCACCAGTACCTCGTTCGGCATGCCCGTGCTCCAAACGTCCGCTTTCGAGACCACCAGTTTCGAGACGACCAGTCTCGGAAACGGGACTATACGCCCGCGGGTCGCGTCGGGCCGCTTCTAGACTCAAAGGGATGACAGGCGGGCGGCGGCGCAGTGAGAGCTCGCGGCTCGCGATCCTCGACGCGGCCCGTGACCTGCTGCTCGAACGCGGGTACGAGCGGCTGACGATCGACGCCATCGCTGCCCGAGCCGGCGTCGGCAAGCAGACGATCTACCGCTGGTGGGGCTCGAAGGGTGCCGTCGTCGCCGACGCGGCACTGGAGGGCGGCCTCGCGCCGCCGCTGGTCGCGCCGCCCGACACGGGGGACATCGAGGCCGACCTGCGGGCCTGGCTGCGCGACTGGACGTCGCGGCTGGCCTCCGGCGTGGGCACCAGCCTCATCCTCGCCCTCACCGCGGCCACGGCGGAGGACCATGCCGTCGCCGACGTGCTGTACGAGCGGTTCACCGCGCCACACGAGCAGCTGTTGCGCGACCGGCTGGAGCTGGCCCGGGTGGCGGGGCAGCTCGGGCCGCAGGCCCCGGTGCCGACGATCGCCGGCGTGCTCATCGGCTCGTTGCTCTACCGCGTGCTCAGCCGGCAGGAACCACCGACGGCCGACGACGCCGACCTGGTCGTGCGGGTGGTCCTCGGCGGCGCGGGCGGCTGACCCGCGCCGCGGCCCCGTTCGCAACTGTTCACTTTAGGTAACTATTTGTGTTCCCTACGTGCAGTGCGGGGAATGGGTTGACCGGAGGCCGGCGGCGGCTCGGCGCCCCGTTCGCGCCTGCCTGCTGGCCAGGAGGAGCTCGGCCGGTCATGGGTGATGGTGCGGCAGTCTCGGCGCGGGCCGGTAGCGGCGCGCGGCGGTTCGCCGTCGCCACGGTCGTCTACTCGCTGGTGCTGATGCTGTGCGCGGTCATCCTGCCGGTCGATCAGGCGTTGGCCCTGCTGCGGGTCAGCCTGTCCGTCGGTCTGCTGGGCGGAGGCGGACTGTGCCTGTGGGCGGCGAGCCGCCAACGCGGCGTGGAACGGCTCTGGCGCGCGCTGATGGGAGCGATGCTGCTAGGCGGGGCCCTCATCGGCACCCTCGTCCTGCTCGGCAACCTGGGCACCGAACGCGCCATCCCGACGCCGAAGAACGGCGTCCTGCTGGTGGCCCCGATCCTGCCCTGGCTGTGCGGGCTGGCCGGGCTGATGCTCTATCCGGCCGATCCCTACGACATAGGCCTGCGCGGGAGGGACGCGCTGCCGGGCCGGCGCTGGCATCTCGTGGCCGCGCTCGACAGCGTGATCGTGACCGGGGCGCTCGCGCTGATCGCCTGGATCCTCGTGCTCGACCGTGCTCTCGGCGCCGGGCCACGGTCCTCGGCGATCTATTACTTCATCTCCACCGGCATCGGCCAGACGCTCGTCGTGGCGGTGATCCTCCTCGCGGCGTTCCGGCGGCCGCGCCGTCCGCTCGGGTTGCTGCTGCTCGGGGGCGGTGAGCTGGCCTTCGCCCTGTCGACGCTCGCCTCGCTGTATTCCGCGATCCACGGCCTGGGCGACAGCCGGCCGGTGCTGAACCTCGGGATGGCCGTCGGGCCCCTCCTGATCGCGGGAGCGACCCTGCTGCCGCCGGCTCCCGCGCCCCCGGCGGCCACCGCGGTGGGGCCGCTGTCAGAAACCGCCGACACGGGCGCTCGGCGGCGCTGGTGGCACGCGGCGCTGCCCTACGTCCCGCTGCCGGTCGCCGCCGCGGTGACGCTGACGCACCTGCCGAGACAGCCCGGAATGCCGCGCGAGGTGTGGGCCCTGCTGGCGCTTTTCCTGCTGGCCCTGATCCGCCAGATGATCACGATGGCGGACAACACGAACCTCGTCACCCGCGTCGAGGAGGATCGGCTCGCCCTGCGCCGCCAGGCGTTCCACGACCCGCTGACGGGCCTGGCGAACCGGGCCCTGTTCGCCGACCGGCTCGCCCAGGCGCTCGCCCGGCGGGACCGGGCGCCGAACCGGCTGGCGCTGCTCTACTGCGATCTGGACGACTTCAAGCACATCAACGACGCGCTCGGTCATGCGGCCGGCGACGAGTTGCTGCGGGTCACCGCCGCCCGGCTGCTGGGCGCGGTGCGCGGCAGCGACACGGTGGCGAGGCTCGGCGGCGACGAGTTCGCCATCCTGCTGGAGCCGCTGGCCGACGACCCCGAACAGATCAGCCGCCGGGTCGGCGACGCGATCCGCGCGCCGATCACCGTCGCGGACAGTGAGTGCACCGTCCGGGCGAGCCTCGGGCTGGTCGTCGTGGAGCCGGACAGCGGCCCGATCAGTCCGGAGGCACTGCTGCACCGGGCCGACGTCGCCATGTACACCGCGAAGACGAACGCTGCCGGGACGCTGACGATCTACGGGCCGGAGCTGCTCGGCCCGCGTTCGCCCAGCGCCCTGCGCGCGGCGCTGGGCGCCGCACTGCGCGGCGACCGGGCCGGGGGCACGCTCGACGTCGACTATCGGCCGATCGTCGACCTCGCCAGCCGGGTGACCGTCGCGCACGAGGCCCGGCTCACCTGGATGCATCCCGACCTGGGCCCGGTGCAGCCGAGCCGACTGGTTGTCGTGGCCCGGTCGGCGGGCCTTGTCCCCGCGCTGGACAGCCAGTTGCTGCGCGCGGCCTGCGGGCACGCCTCCGTGCTGCGCGGCCAGGCCGGCGGACCGGTGCCGGTGCATGTCGTGATCTCCGCGGAGCGGTTCGCCGACGAGGCGACGACCCGCGAGGTGCTGGAGGCCCTCGACGTCACGGGCACGAGTCCGGGGGATCTGGTGCTCGGCGTCGAGGCGACCTCCCAGGCGCCGGACCTGGCCGCGGCGGCACGCGAGCTCGATCACCTGCGCGCGCTGGGCATGTCGGTCTCGCTGGCCCATCTGGGCCGCTACGACACGTCCCTGGCCGCGTTGCGCGTCCTGCCGGCGGACATCGTCGTGCTGGATCCGTCGTTCACCGAGGTGGTCGTCGGCAGCCGGCACGAGCCGCGGACCGCCATCCTGCTCAATGCCCTGCTGACGGCTGTTCGCCAGCTGGGCCTGACGGTGGTCGCCGCCGGGGTGGACGACGAGGCGGCGGCCGCCCGCGTCCGCGAGCTCGGCTGCGCGCTCGCGTCCGGACGCCTGTTCGGCGGGGTCAGGACCGGGCGCAGTTGTCGGCCTGCAGTTCGAGGCTGACGGGTTCGGTGGCGAGCTGGTTCGTGCCGGGGGCGGGAGCCTGGCTGACGACGACGCCGGCGGTCGGCGAGCCCAGGCACTTGTACACGTACGGGATGTTGGTGAGCCCGTGGGCCTTGAGGGAGGTGGCCGCGCCGTCGAGGGTCAGGCCGCGGACGTCGGGGACCGTCCCGCAGTTGTTCGCCTCCAGGTAGAGGTGGACCGGGTCGGTGCGCACGGCGCGGGTACCGGACACCGGGTCCTGGCGGACGACGGTGTCGGCGGGGCTGTCCGCGTAGCAGCCGTACAGGTAGGGCAGGTTGCCGAACCCGGCCTGCTTCAGGGTGGCGGAGGCCTGGTCGAGGCTCAGCTTCCGTACGTCGGGCACGGTCGCGTGGTCGTCCTCGGCCGGCTGGACCTGCCCCGAGGCCGGGGTGTCGGCGGCCTGCGCGTGGTTGGGCCGGCTGGCCGGGCCGGTGGCGGCCGAGGCGCTCGGCCCGACAGCCGGGACGGCGTCACCAGTCGCGGTCGTGGCCGGCGGGGCCGTGGCGGCGGGGCGTGTGGCCGCGAGGGGCGTGGCGCCGCCCGAGCCGTGATCGCCGCCGACGGCCGCCGCGAGGGCCCACGACCCGGCGGTGAGGATGACGGCCGCCGCGAGGACCGCCGCCCAGATCAGCCGCGCGGGGCGCCTCGCGCCGGCCGGCCGAGCGGGCGCGGGATCGGCTTCCGGGCCGCCCGCCGCGGCGGGCGCGGGAGCCGGCGTGGCGAGCGCGGTCTCGGACGTCATCTCGCCCAGCGGCGGCGGGAACCCGTCGGGCCGGGGCGACAGGACGGTCTCGTCGTGCTCGGGCGGTGCGGCCGCCGCACCGGCGACGGCACCGGTAACGGGGACGGCTAGGCGCGGGCCGGTGGCCTGGCCGGGGGACGGGGTGGCGGTCAGCGCGGTCGTGAGCTCGACGCGGGCCTCGCCGGCCGTCGCCGGACGGTCGGTCGGGCTCTTGGCGAGCAGCCGTGCGAGCGTGGGCCACAGTGTCCCGGGCAGGCCGTCGAGCGGCGCGGGCGACTGCTCCAGGTGCGCGCGCAGCATCGCGATCGGATGGTCGGCGTCGAACGGCGCCCGGCCGCTGAGCAGCTCGTAGAGGACGATGCCGAGGCTGTACAGGTCGGCGGCGGGGGTGGCCCGCGTCTGCCCGGACAGCTCCGGCGCCATGTATCGCGGGGTACCGATCAGGCCGGTTCGCCGGGTGATCGCCGCGCCGTAGGTGAGCCGGGCGATCCCGAAGTCGGTGAGCATCGCCTGGGGGCGGCCGGGATCGGTGGTGTCGACGAGGATGTTCTCCGGCTTGACGTCCCGGTGGACCACACCCTGGCCGTGCACGACGGTGAGGGCGTCCAGAACCTGGTCGGTCAGCCCGACCGCGGCCGTCGGGTCGAGCGGTCCTGACGCGCGCAGGTAGCGCCTCAGGTCGGTGCCCTCGACCAGGTCCATGACGATCGCCAGGGTGTCGCCCTCGGCGACCAGGTCACGCACCCTGACGAGATGCGGGTGTTCGAAGCCGAGCAGCACCCTGCGCTCGCGCAGGAAGCGTTCGACGACCTCGGGGTCCTCGGTGAGCTCGGCCCGCAGGATCTTGACGGCGACCGGGCTGCCGTCCGCCTCGCGGACGCCGCGCCAGACCTCGCCGCTCGCGCCACGGCCCAGTGGGGCGTGCAGGACGTATTGGGAACCAAGCCGGCGCACAGGCGACACCCCCCGCTGTCTCTGGTGGCCAGGGACAGTCTATGAGGAGGTGCGCAGGTCAGGGCAGGTGGTCTCGACCCGCGGGCGTGCGCGTGGGCGGCCGGCGGCGCGCGGCCGCGACCGTCGGGACGCGGCCGTGGGTCGGCGGGCCCGCGCAGCCCGGCGTTCGGGCCCGGCCGTTCGGTCTCCCCGGCCTGGGAACGGGCCGACCGCGGGGTGCCGTGCCCGTCGGAGATCGGGCCGGGGCGGCCGGGGGCGGCCGCCAGAAGCTCCAGCGTCCGCGGCGGGCCGAGCAGGCTGCCCTGCCCGAACCCGCAGCCGGCCGCGCGCAGGTCCTCCAGCTGGGTGGGCGTCTCGATGCCGTCGGCGCCCACCGCCAGTCCGGTCGCGGCGGCGAAGCCGATGACGGCGGCCCGGGCGGACGGCAGGCTCGGCCAGGGCGACGGCCGCGCGGTCACCAGGTCGGCGGAGAGGAGGGCGTCCAGCTTCAGGAGGCGCAGCGGCAGCTGGTAGAGCGCGGCGAGCGACGTGTCGGCGCCGCCGACGTCGTCGAGCGCGATGTCGACCCCGCTGCCGACCAGCCGGCGCAGCGTCGTCTCGGCGGCGGCCAGGTCCGGGATGTGGGCGGTGCCGGCGACCTCCAGGACCAGCGCGCCGGCGTCCAGCCCGTGACGGCGCAGCGCTCCCTCGACCAGGTCGGCGAGCTCCCGGCCGCCCACCCGGCTCGGGGAGACGTTGACGTGCAGCCGGACCGGGGCACGCAGCCGGTCGCGGACCGCGGGCAATTCTCGGCAGGCCCGGGTGAGCAGGCGGGTCTCCAGCTCGGCGATGGAGCCGTCCCGCTCGGCGGCCCGGAGCAGCTCGTGGGCCGGCACCGGGTAGCCGGAGGGCCGCACCCAGCAGAGCAGCGCCTCGGCCCCGATGGCCTGGCCGTCGGCCAGGCGGCGGATCGGCTGGTAACAGACGGCGAGTTCGCCGGTGGTGCCGTCGGTCGTCGGCTTGAGCGTGAGCGACGGGCCGATGGTGGCCGCGACGCTCGTGGCCACGGGCTCGCCGCCGTGTGACAGGACGAGACCGCCCTTGTGGCTGTGTTTGGCGGTGTACATCGCGGTGTCGGCCCGGTGCAGCAGCTGCTCGGCGTCGTCCACCGGCTCCTGGACGTCGGCGATCGCGAGGCCGATGCTGACCCGCACGTACCGCCGGCTCCCGCGGACGGTGAACGGCTGGCGCATGACGGCGAGGATCCGCCGCCCGGTGTGCTCGCCGGTGATCCGTGCCTCGCCCGCCCCGGCCAGGTCGGTGAGCAGGATGGCGAACTCGTCGCCGCCGAGCCGGGCCGCGAGGTCCTCGTCCCGCACCGCGCCGCGCAGCCGGCCGGCGACGGCGCGCAGCAGGTCGTCGCCGGCCGCGTGCCCCAGGGTGTCGTTGATGCTCTTGAAGTCGTCCAGGTCGCAGAACAGCACGATCACCGCCTGCCGCTCGGCGCGGTGGTTCTCGATCGCCCGTTCCAGCTCGCTGGTGAACAGCGCGCGGTTCGGCAGGTTGGTGAGTGCGTCATGGAACGCCTGGTAGCGCAGCCGTTCGTGCGTTGACTGCAGGGTCGCGAGCAGCCGGACGTTCTCCGCCATCGTGATGATCTGGCGAAGCGTGACCAGGGTGGCCAGCAGCAGGGCCAGGTACAGCGAGGCGCCGCCCAGTGTCGTGCCGCTGACCGCCAGCCCGACGATGAGCAGCGCGGCGGCGCCGAGCGGGAGATAGGGCACGTAGACGTGGGCCCACGGCCAGACCAGGCCTTTCCCCAGCCTCGCCGCCGCCGCGTTCTTCTGATCACCGGACTCCCGGTCACCGGTTTCCTGGGCACCGGCCTGCCCGCTGCGCTCCGGGACGACGAGCGCGAGGGCCACCAGGGGCTGACCGACGGCCAGGCCGATCCAGTAGGGCGCCGTGTGCGCGAGGTTCTCGGTGCCGTCGAGGGTCAGGCTGACCACGGCGGTGTCGGGGGCGACCAGCGCGGCGAGCCCCGCGATCAGCAGTGCCACCGACCGCCCGTTGCGCGGCCGGCGGAAGGTCGCCAGCAGCATCGCCAGAACCACGGTGAGCACGCCCCACAGGGGGAGGGCCATGGCGAGGACGAACGCCATCCCGCCGACGCCGCTGGCCACGATCTCGTTGAGGGTGGTGGTCCAGATGATGAACAGCATCGAGACCACGATCACCAGGCCGTCCAGCGCGACGAGGGCGTTCGAGTAGCGCGGCCGGCTGCCGGGACCCCGGGGCAGGCCCCGCACGTCGCGGTCCGGCTCCGTCGGGATCAGGAGCAGCGCGACGGTCATGATGAGGAAGGGCACCAGGTAGAGAGCGTCCACCGGGCCGAGCGCGACCCGCTGGACGTGGTGAAGCGGGTAGTGACGGATCCAGTCGGCGGCCCCGGTGAGCTCGAAGGCCAGCGTCACCCAGGTCAGCAGCCGCCAGCGCCGCTCGACGCCGCGGGTGCGGACCACGCCCACGCCGGCGATCATCACCGCGGCGAGGTTGGACGCCGCCACCGAGACCGCCTGGACGTTCAGCCGGTGCTGCCCCTCGAACAGCAGCGGCACGAACGCCAGCACGATCAGCAGCCCGACGCCGGCGGCCATCATCCGGAACACACCCTCCGGAACCGGGCGGACCTCCTGCGGGTCCGAGCTCCCGGCGTCGACGCTGCTGGATCGCATGGGCGGGCCCCCTCCCCCGGGGCAGTATTGCCGGCGGCGTGGCAGGTCACACGCCGGCAGGCGCCCAGCGCCGCGGGCTACCGGATCGTGATGCCGCTGGTGGCCCGCCGCTGGCTGGGCAGGCCCCCGTCGGTCTCGCGGGCCGTTCCCGTGGCGACGGCGTCCGGCTGGCCGGCCGCGTCCGGGCCGAGGGCCGCCGGGCCGTCGAGGCGTTTGCCCTCGACGTCGATGTCCGGCAGCCGCCGGTCGAGCCAGCTGGGCAGCCACCAGGCGCGCCGGCCGAGCAGCGACATCACGGCCGGCACGAGCGTCATCCGGACGACGAAGGCGTCGACGAGCACGCCGAAGGCGAGCGCGAAGCCGACGGACTGGATGATCGGCTCGCTGGACAGGATGAAGCCGGCGAACACGCTGATCATGATGATCGCGGCCGCGGTCACCACCCGGGCGCCGTGCCGGAACCCGACGGTCACCGCGTCGTCCGGGCCGCGCCCGTGCACGTACTCCTCCCGCATCCGGGTGACCAGGAAGACCTCGTAGTCCATGGCCAGGCCGAACAGGACCCCGACGAGGAAGATCGGCAGCATACTCACGATCGGCCCGGTGGAACTGACCCCGAACAGGTCCTTCAGCCAGCCCCACTGGAACACGGCCACGACGGCGCCGAAGGTCGCGACCACGCTCAGCAGGAACCCGAGGGTCGCCTTGAGTGGCACCAGGACACTGCGGAAGACCAGCAGGAGCAGCACGAAGGCCAGGCCGACGACCACCGCGAGGTAGGGGATGAGCGCGGCCGAGAGCTTCTCGGAGATGTCGATGTTGACCGCGGTCGTGCCGGTCACCATGGCGACCGCGCCGGTGGCCGCCGTGAGCGCGCCGGCCTGCGACCGGATCGTGTGCACCAGGTGCTCGGTCGCGGCCTCGCTCGGGCCGCTGCCAGGAGTGACCGAGAACGTCGCCGTGTCCCGTGCCTTGTTGAAGGTGGCGGGACCGACCGAGGTGACGTCCGGCAGCGCGCGGATCGTCGCGGCCACCTTGGCGACGGCCGCGGTGCGGTCGCCGGCGTGGGCCAGGTCGACGACGAGCAGCAGCGGCCCGTTGAATCCGGCACCGAAACCATTGCTGAGCTGGTCATAGGCGATGCGCTGGGTGCTGGACGGCGCCGCCGTGCTGTCGTCGGGCAGGCCGAGGCGCAGGCTGGTGACGGGTGCCGCGACGAGCCCGAGGCCGAGGACCGCGGCCGCGACCACCCAGCCGCGGCGCCGGACCGCCAGCCTTGCCCACCTCTCGCCCATCGTCGGCCGGTTGCCGTCGGCCTCCGGGTCCCGCGACCGCAGTCCGGCGAAGCGTCGGGACAGGTGGCGCCCACGGCGCCGAGCGGGCGACGCCGCGCCGTCCGCCGGCCCGGCGGCCGCGAGCCGCCGGCCCGCGAACCCGAAGACGGCCGGCAGGAGGGTCAGCGCGATCGCGACGGCGATGGCGACCGTTCCGGCGGCGGCAAGCCCCATCTGAGTGAGGAACGGAATGCCCGCCACCGTGAGCGCGGCCAGCGCGATGACGACGGTGAGGCCGGCGAAGACCACGGCCGACCCGGCGGTGCCGACCGCGCGCCCGGCGGCCTGCTCGCCGTCCTCGCCGGCCGCGAGCTCGTGGCGGAACCGCGAGGTGATGAACAGGGCGTAGTCGATCCCGACGGCCAGGCCGATCATCAGGGCGAGCGTCGAGGTGCTGGAGCTCAGGTGCAGGAACCCGGTGGCGACCGAGATGCCGCACACGCCGATCGCCACGCCGAGCAGCGCGCTCAGCAGCGGCAGCCCGGCGGCGAGGAACGACCCGAAGGTGATCAGGAGCACGACCGCCGCGACGGCGATGCCGATCACCTCGGTCGCGCTCTGGGCGGCCGAGCCCGCCGTGGCCGAGCCGCCGAACTCGACGCCGAGGCCGGCCGACCTGGCCGGGCCGGCCGCGGCGAACAGCGCGTTTCGGGCCGCGTCGGTGACGTCGCGCTCCTGGACCGTGTAGTTCACGCTGGCGTAGGCGGTCCGGCCGTCCTCGGACACCGCCGCCCACTTCCCGCCGACGGTCGTGAACGGGTCGGTGACCCGGCCGACCAGCGGCGCGTGGGACAGGTCCTGGACCGCCTGCTCGATGGCCCCCTGCCGGGCCGGATCGGCCAGCGAGCCGGTCGAGCCGGCCGGCAGGGTGAAGACCACCCGGGCCGCGGCGGTATCCGCGCCGGCGCCGGGCATCCGCCCATTGAGCAGGTCGATCGCCTTCTGCGACTCGGTTCCCGGGATGGACAGCGCGTCCGAGGTCGATCCGGACAGCGTCGCGGCACCGACCCCCGCGAGGGCGAGAAGCAGGACCCACAGCGCGACCACGAGACGCCGGCGCCGGTACGCCGCTCGCCCCAGTCGGTACAGGTAGGTGGCCAACGGATGTCCCCTCGGATCGACGGCTCGGCGGCGGTCAGGCGCCATTTCCTCGGTCCCGACGCTAGCCGACCGGCAAGGAACTGACCAGCCGACCGGCTAGGATTTGCCTTGTCGTTCGGCTAACACTCCGCGGTGGGATCAAACGCCCGGTCCACGGCGTTCCTCCCGCGGGCCAAGGTCGGTGGCCCCCGTCACGTAGGCTGCCGTGGCCGTGGACACGTCCGTGGGAGCGCGCCACCGGCCGGTCGGGACGGTGGTGAGGAAGAGGACTGGGGATGGCGATGACGACGCTGGACGCCGCGACGCACCGCGCCGGCGCCGGTCGCGAGAAGGTGGTGGCCGCCGCCCTCGACCTGTTCGCGGAACGCGGCGTCAGCGCCACGTCGCTGCAGATGATCGCCGATCGCCTGGGCGTCACCAAGGCCGCCGTCTACTACCACTTCAAGGCCAAGCGGGACATCGTCCTCGCCGTCGTGCGGCCCGCGCTCGCGGAGCTCGGTTCCGTGGTCGAGGACGCCGAACGGGAACGATCGCAGGCGGTGCGGACCGAGCAGCTGCTCGTCGGCCTCGTCGACCTGCTCATCCGCAACCGGCGGCTCTACGCGATCCTCGAGGGCGACCTCGCCGTGGCGCAGATCCTCGCCACCGATCCCTTACTCGCGCCCCTGGGCGAGCGGCTCGTCGACGCGCTCGTCGGCCCGGACCCCGACCCGGGCCAGATCGTGGCCGCCAACCTCTTCCTCGCCGGCCTCAAGAGCGTCGGGGCCGGCGGCGCGGCGGACATCCCCGACGCCGAGCTACGCGGCTACATCCTCGACTGCGCGCACCGGCTGCTCCGCCGCCGACGCCAGCCCACCGGCCGTTCCGGGCCGTCCTGACGCTCCCGGCCACCCGAGCCGGCCTCCGTCACGTGAGCGCTCGGGGGCCACGGTGCGGGCCGGCCAGCGCTGGCCGGCCCGCCGAGGGCTAGAACGACTGCTGGATGTTCCGCAGCCAGCTCGTCGGGTCCCAGGACGAGGTGGCTCCGTTCCCCTGGCCGGACAGCCAGCCCGGCAATCCCGACCAGGGCAGGCTCGGGCCGGTCTGATCGGTCTGGCCGGTCTCGTCGGCCGGGCCGGCCTGGTCGGTGGTGCCGGTCTGGTCGGTCGGGCCGCCGGCCATGTCGGAGGTGGTGGGCCCGTCGGCGTTGGTCTGGTCCGTGGCGGGGTCGCCCGAATCCGACGACGGGACACTCGTGTCGGTCTGGTCGGTCGAGTCGGTGCCTGACGGCTGGGTGCTGGTTTCGCCGGTCGGCCAGCCCGTGCCGTACGGCCATTGCGTCGCGGCCGGGTCGGTGCCGGTCTCGTCAGTGGGCCAGTTTGTGCCGTACGGCCACTGTGCCGTGCCCGGGTCCGTGCCGGTCTCGCCGGTCGGCCAGTTGGTGCCGTATGGCCATTGCGTCGACGAGGGGTCCATTCCGGTAATTCCGGAGGGCCACCCGGGCCAGCCCGTGGTGTACGGCCACTGCGTGGATGACGGGTCCAGCCGGGACTGACCGGTCGGCCAGCCAGGCCACATCGTGCTGTACGGCCAGGAGGTGGACGAGGTGTCCAGCCCGGACTGACCGGTCGGCCAGCCCGTGTCGTAGGGCCATCCCAGCGACGAGGTTCCCGCGCCGGGCACGGTCGTGGGCCAGTTGTCCAGCCCGACCGGCGATCCGGCGGCAAGAGCGGGCGTCGCAAGCGGGATGATGGTCCCGCAGGCCAGAAGTGCTCCGCCAATGGCGGCGGCAAATCGTGCCGGTCGCATTTCCCCACACCCCTTCGGTTTGTGTAGAAACATTGATGGTGTCCGCTACGGCGACACCCGGTGTTCGATATTCGCGCCGAGCTTCACATGGTCGGTAGATCGACTGCCGCAACGACACAGCCGAAACAGGTCCCGGCGAAACGTGTTGCCTGGCCCGCCCGCGACGTCGATAATTCCGCCAGCCGAGAGCCGATGTCCGAGGCCGTCAGCTGTTCGGGTGCGGGTGACCCCCGGAAACGGTGAATGCCATCGGGCATTGACCACGGGAACGCCGGCCCGTAGGGCGGCGCCGAACCAGTGTGGTCAGCGGCGCGTCGGGCGGTCGGCCGTCGCGGCCCGGTACCGCGGCGGGCCAGGCCGGGCGCCGGCCCACCGGGATCTCCGGCCCGGGCCGCCGCGCCGCCGGGCGCTCACCGGGCACCGGCTTCGACCGTGACCCGGCGGCGGCCTGCCGGCGTCCGCGCGAGCGGGGCGGCGCCTGGCGGCCAATACGATCATTTGTGCCGGTGGTGCTTCCGGTCGAGTTCACCCCGTCTGGCGGCCGGTGCCCCGGGCTGTCCGGCCGGACCGGTACTGTTCGGTCGCATGGCGGACGAGCGGGAGATCCTCGACTGGCGGACCTACGGCATCGCCTCGCGGCAGCTGGCCCAGGCGGTCGCCGCCGACGGGTACCGGCCCGACGTGATCCTGGCGATCGCGCGCGGCGGCCTGTTCGTGGCCGGCTCCCTCGGGTACGCGCTGGCCGTGAAGAACCTGCACGTGATGAACGTCGAGTTCTACAACGGAGTGGATGCCACCCTGGACATGCCGGTGATGCTGCCGCCGGTGCCCAGCACGGTCGACTTCTCGGCGAAGAAGGTGCTGATCGCCGACGACGTCGCGGACACCGGCAAGACCATCGAACTCGTCCGGGACTTCATCCAGGACCATGTGGCCGAGGTGCGTACGGCGGTCATCTACGAGAAGCCGCGATCCCTGGTGAAGTGCGAGTACGTGTGGCGGCGGACCGACCGGTGGATCAACTTTCCGTGGAGCACCGAGCCGCCGGTCGTCGACCTGTGAGTCGGCCCTGGTATGGCCGATAGCCTCCTTGACCGGGTTGCGGCAACGATGCTATTCATATGCCAGCACCCCGCTGGGCGGCCGCACAGTCACGCTGGACTAGGTGCTCGGGACTTACGCGCTGGGTGAGATAGTCGCTGGACGGCCGACCTGCTGCCACTGGTGTGCTGAGTGACTGACTTGCTGATTGACCAACGTACAGGGCAACTAGTTCGCCGAGCAATCAATGCGCCGGGTAGTTGAGCCGGGTAGCATGTTAGGTGCCGAGTATCTGAGGCCTGTGGCACCCAGGGCGTAGCAACCAACACATAGAGCAGCTGACACACGTCGCACCCGAGGAACACCGCGCCGACCGGACGCGCGGTGTTTTTCTGGCCCGCGGCCATCCTGCACGCATCATGGATCGCTGTTCCGCCGTGCCGCCGAATATTTTCGGCCCGGCCTGGGAACAGGCGACATCCATGGCGTCTGGTTTGGGATCGCCGGAGGCTGGTGCATATCCGGAGACCGCGCCGCCTTTTGTTTCCGAGCAGTCGTCGCGCGCGGCCGCCGGAATTTTCGGCGGCCGGCTCGGTGAACAGGGCGACGCCGTCCGACGCGACGCGGGGCGGGATCCCGTCGTCGCCGGCCGGCGCTCGAAGCCTTCCCGCGCCTCCGAACCCGTACCGGCCAGCCGCGTCCCGACCGCGGCGGGCCAGCCTGGGCGCCCGCGCCTGATGACCTGAGGGAGGTACCAGCTGACCGCGCCAGACCAGCTGTTCGCCGTCGTCGCCCTCCCCGACGACGACCATCCCGAGGCCGCGAGGGTGATCGTCGCGTTCGAGTCCGCCCAGGCCGCCGCGGCCTTCGCGGACCGCCACGACCTTGGTCGCCATGTCATCAGCCCGCTCGTGTTCGACACCGGCCCTCTGGCGGACCCGGCCAGTCCCAGCCCGCTCGCCGGTGACGGGCCGGCTGCCGGGTCAGGGCCGGCTGGGCACGGTCCGGCCGGGCCTGGGCCGTCGGCTGAGCGCGGTCAGTCGGCCGGGCGCGGGCCAGCGGGGATTGGGCCGTCGGCCGGGAACGGTCAGGTCGAGCACAGTCTGGGTGGGCACGAGCCAGGTGGGCACGGCCCGTCCGGACGGCTCCGCCCGGTCGCAGGCCCGGCCCGGCCAGCACCGAACGCGGCCGACCTGCCGGCCTCGAACGGCGGCCGCCCGGCCACCGCGCTGGCCGATCCGTCCCGGGTTGATGGGTGCCTGGCGTCCGGCGGCGCGGCCGGGCTCGCCACCCCGGACGGCTGTGGCGGAACCGTCGACGTCCAGCCGCCCGGCCTGCCGGGTCCTGCCGACGGCGACGCCGTTCGACCGGATGCCGCGGCCGGCGAGCGGGCCCGGCTGGTGGGGGAGTACCGCCGCGCGATCATCGCGCTGCTCGCGCTTGAGCCCGTCCCCCTCACCGGGCTGCATGGCGGTGGCGTGACTCCTGGCGAGGCCCGGGCCTACGAACTCGGCCAGCTCCGGCATGCACAGGCCGTCCTCGCCGAGCTTGCCCGCGCGTGGTCCCCGCCGCCAGATCGCGATCAGCGCATCGCCCGGTGAGGACACGGCGGCGAAGGCAGGTTCGCCGACCGCTTCCCGAGGCCGGCCGTTGGGCTCGCTCGCCTCGGCCCGGCTGCCGAGCTCGCCTGCCGCGGCCCGGCCGCCGAGCTCGGCTTCTTGGCGTAATCACCGCTGTCACCCTCTATCAGTCCTGCTGGCGTATTCGGCCGCGCCTGGCTGCCCCAGAGTCTGTGCTCGCCGATAGGTCGGTGCTTACCGTGACCTTGATCGCGGGTTTGGCACTGGGATGGTCGTGGGGGAGGCGTTTCCGCGACCGTCACAGGGCTCAAACGGCGATCATGACCAGCGCGGTGGCCGGCGATCCTTGGACGCCGCGGCGCCGACGATCCGCGTCTGGGTATGGAAGCCGGCATAGACCGGACGCAACGAAGATCTATGCGAATCGGCCGCCGGTATGGATCACCACGCGGGCTGAGTCGCGGCGTTCCGGCGAATCAGTTCTGGTTCGGAGTTGCGCGGATCTCGCTGCGGCACATAGCGTTTGACATCCAATGCGTGGGATTGCCCGGGTCTACTGGCGATTGCTGGGGGCCGGGTTCCGGCGCCAGTCCACCTACCGGCTCGCGGCTGTCGGCGGGGTGGTAGCCAACGCGACGTTCGGCCTGCTCAAGGTGGCGGTGCTCGTCGCGACGGTGCACGCGGCGGGCGGCGAGCTGGCCGGGTACGACGTCGGGCGGATGAGCACCTACATCTGGCTCTCCCAGGCGATGCTCGGCTCGCTCAACCTCAACGGCCGCACGGACATCGCCGAACGGATCAAGGATGGGCGGGTCGCGGTCGACTTCCTGCGGCCGCTCGACGTGCAGGCCGCCGAGATCACGACCGAGGTGGGGCGTTCCCTGTTCGCGCTGATTCCGCGTGGGATTCCGATGCTCGTGATCGGCGTCTTCGCCGGCATGGCGCCGCCGGGCTCGCTGGCGGCCTATCCGCTTGGCGCGGGCAGCCTGCTGCTCGGGATCGTGATCTCCGTGGCGGCGGCCTACCTGGTCGGGGTCGCGGGGTTCTGGCTGGTGGAGACCCGGGGCCTGCAGGTCTTCTACATGGTCATCGCGGGATTCCTGGCCGGGCTGTTCGTTCCCATCGGGCTGTTTCCGCGCTGGCTGTTGGTCCTGGCCGAGGCCACCCCGTTCCCGTCGATGATGATGTACCCGATCGACGTCCTCGCGGGTCGGGTCGACCTCGCCGGCTCCCTGGGGCTGCTCGCGGTACAGGTCGCCTGGCTGGTCGCGGTCGCGGGACTCGGCCAGGTGCTGACCCGGGCCGGCCGTCGCCGCCTGGAGGTGCAGGGTGGCTGAGGTGCAGGGTGGCTGAGGTGCAGGGTGGCCGAGGCGCGAGTGGCTGAGGCGCGAGTGGCTGAGGGTCGGGTGGCTGAGGGTCGGAGGGCCGGCCTGCTGCGGACTCGGCTGCGGCCCTATCGGATGGTGCTCGCCTCCCGGGTCCGGTCCCAGACGTCCTACCGGTCGAACTTCGCGCTCGACCTGGTGAGCTCGCTGCTGGCGACGCTGGTCGAGCTGGCCGAGGTCTGGGTGCTCTTTCACGCGGTGACCAGGCTCGGCGGCCTGGAGTTCCACCAGATCCTGCTCGTGTTCGGCCTCGCCGACCTGGCCTTCTCGGTCGCCGACCTGGCTGTCGGCCATTGCGACACCCTGCCCGTCTACCTGCGCGCGGGCACCCTGGACGTGTTCTACCTACGGCCACAGCCGCTGTTGGCGCAGCTCATGACCAGTGACATCAGCCTGCGCCGGCTGAGCCGGATCGGGGTCGGCCTGGCCGCGCTGGGCGCCGGTCTCGCCGTCAATGACGTGGCCTGGAGCGCGGGCGACGTGGCCCTTCTCGCGGTGGCCCTCACGAGCGGCTGCGCGACGTTCGCGGCCATGTTCGTCTGGGCTGGCGGGCTGCAGTTCTTTCTGGTTGACGGCGCGGAGCTGACCAACGCGTTCGTCTACGGCGGCCGTTATGCCGCCACCCAGCCGGCGGCGGTCTGGTCGCGCCCGCTCAAGGTCGTGTTCGGCTACTTCTTCCCCATGGCCTTCGCGGGCTTCCTGCCGACCCTGCGGCTGCTCGACCTGCCGGCGCCCCCGTGGCTGCCGACCTGGCTGGGCTGGTGCGGGCCGCTTGCCGCGCTCTGGGCGTGGGCCATGGCCCTGCTGTGCTGGCACTGGGGAGTCCGGCACTACCGAGGAGGCGGCGGATGAGCCACCTCCGGGCCGCCGTCCTACGCCAACGATCACCCCGCAGGCCAACGATCACCAAGGGAAGCAGGAGCCGATGACCGCGATCATCGAGACCGCGGACCTCACGAGGGAGTTCACGGTGCGCGACGGCCCGCGCCGCCGGCGGGTGACCGCCGTCGACGGCCTGACCGTCCGGATCGAGCCCGGTGAGGCGGTCGGCTACATCGGCGCCAACGGGGCCGGCAAGTCGACCACGATCAAGATGTTGACCGGCATCCTCGTGCCCACCCGCGGCACGGTGACCACCTGCGGGCTGCGCCCGGTCAAGGACAGACGCCGGCTGGCCCGCCAGGTCGGGGTCGTGTTCGGGCAGCGGTCCCAGCTGTGGTGGGACCTTCCGGCGCGCGAGTCGTTCCGCATCCTGGCCGCCATCCACACGCTGACCGCCGCCACGGAGCGGGCCAGGACCGACGAGCTGGTCGAGTGCCTGGAGCTGGCCGACTTCCTCGCCACCCCGGTCCGCCAGCTCTCCCTGGGTCAGCGGATGCGTGCCGAGGTCGCGGCCGCGCTGCTGCACGCGCCCCGGCTGGTCATCCTCGACGAGCCGACGATCGGCCTCGACGTCCTGTCCAAGCAGCGGCTGCGGGAGTTCCTCATCGCGGAAAGGCGCACCCACGGCACGACCCTGCTGCTGACCACCCACGACATGGGCGACGTCGAGCGGCTGTGCGACCGGGTTCTCGTCATCGACCGCGGCCGGCTGGCGTACGACGGCGACCTGCCCGGCCTCGGGCGGACCACCGGCGCCGAGCGGGTTCTCGTCCTCGACCTCGCGGAGCCGTCGCCGGATCTGGTCGGAATATCCGCGACCCGGCATCTGTCGAGCGAGGCGCACGGCCTGCGCCAGCGGCTCGCGTTCGACGCGGAGGCCACCACCGCCGCCCGGGTCTTCGCGGCTGTCGCCGAGCGGGCCGAGGTCCTCGACTTCACCGTCGAGGAACCCGACATCGAAGATGTCGTCCGCCGGATCTACGCCGCCCGCCGCTGACCGCCGGCTCGGCCACGGGAGGGATCAGCCGGGGGCTGGGCCGGGTGCGAAGGGGTGGTAGACCACCAGGCGGGAGCGGTCGATGAAGCTGAGATCGCCGACGAGGTGGACGAACCGTTCGAGAAGCCGGTCCGAGGCGGTCCGCTGCCCGTTCGGCAGCACCGCCGCCACGGCCGCCGACGGATAGAGCGTGAGGATCTCGATCGCGAGCGTCCGGATGTTCTCCGGGCTCATGCGGTCGAGCCGCGCGAGGGCGTTCTGGACGACCGGCCGGGCCGGGCTCGTCGCGGCGAGCGGGGTTCCGGCGTCGGCGAACCGGCGCAGCACGCCGACCAGCACCAGGGCGATCTCCTCGATGCTCATGGAACGGACCAGCTCCACGAGCAGTGCCGAGGTCCGGGAGACCCCACGCCCCAGCAGCCGTCCCTGCGGGCTGACGATGTCCACCACGTCACCGGGCCGGAAGGTGCCGCGGACCCGTTTGATCCCCGAGGCGAACAGGCTCGACCCCCAGCCGATGCCGGTCTCGGCCGCGAGGTTCACGACGAGCGCGCCGTGACTGACGGCCACCCCGGCGATCCACCGCTTCTCGACGTCGAACCGTTTGTTGGTCGGCCGCACCCGCGTCCCGCGCGGTTCGTCCTTGATGAAGTCGACGACCGCGCTCGGCCGGCGCGCACTCGCGATCATGGTCTCGATCCCGTTGTGCGCGGCCAGCTCGGCGGCCCGGACCTTGGAGCGCATGCCGCCCCGTCCGGTGCCACCGCGGTAGGTGGTGACCTCATGGATCTCATGGGCGTTGATCTCGGGGATCGGCGCCGCGTCGACCGCCGGCGAATGCTCGTAGACCCCGTCGACGTCCGTGAGCAGCAGGAGCTTGTCCGCGCCCGTCATCACGGCGACCCCGGCCGCGATCGCGTCGTTGTCCGACGCGGCCTCGTCGGTGGCGTCGTTGCCGTTGACGATCGGGATGACGCCGTTCTCGACGGACTCACGCAGCACCTGCGCGATGACGGCCATCTTCCGCGGATTTCGCAGGTCCTGGTCGGCCAGCAGGATCTGGGCGACGTTGCGCCCGGACATGTCGGCGACCGACCGGTAGATCGCGAGCAGGTAGGGCTGCCCGACCGCCGCCGCGAGCCGGCCGCTGAACTCCGGGACCCCGGTCCTGGCCAGGTGTGCCGTGCCGGACGAGACCGCCCCGGACGAGACGATCACGACGCCCCAGCCGAGGCCGTGCGCCTCCAACGCGGAATCGAGCGTGTTGGTGAGCAGCCGGGGGTCGGGCCCGCTCGCCCGCGTGACGGAGCTCGAACCCAGCTTGACGACCAGGATCTTCATCCTCGGCTGCTCCTCATGGCCCGACGGACTCCATCAAACCCGGAGTGCGAGCGACCATTGGTGGCCAGCCCGTCATGACAGATACGGAGTGAGATGGAAGATCGCCTGGTGGAGGTGCCTGCGACCGATGGCCTGGGTCTCGGGATCGGGGCTCCGGCCGGCTCGGGCGGGCGGCCGATCGTCGTGCTGCGTCCCGCGCCGCGTCGCCACGACGAGCTGTTCGACGCCGCTGTCCGCGCCGAGCTGGACCAGGTCTTCCAGATCGTCGACCTCCCGGGGATCGATCCCGACGCGGACGAGGCGCTGCTCGACGCCGTGCTGCCTGAGGTGTTCGCGATCGTCGGGCAGCCGTCGCTGCCCCGGGAGCGGATCGCCCGGGCGGCCCGGCTGCGGGCCGTGCTCAACGTCGAGGGCAACTTCCTGCCGAACGTGGACTACAGGGCCTGCTTCGAGCGCGGCGTCCACGTCCTGTCCGCTGGTCCGGCGTTCGCGCAGCCGGTCGCCGAGTACGCCCTCGGGCTCGCGCTTGATCTCGCTCGCGGGATCAGCCGGGAGGACCGTGCGTTCAGGGCGGGCGAGGAGGCCCGTGTCCCCTACGGCAGGTCGCGGGGCGTGCTGCTGCGCGGGGCCGATGTCGGCCTGATCGGCTTCGGGAACCTGGGCCGGGCGCTGCACCCGCTGCTCGCTCCGTTCCGGCCGACGATCCGGGTGTACGACCCGTGGCTGCCGGCCGCGGTGCTGCGGGACCACGGACTGCTCCCGGCGAGCCTGGGCGAGACGGTCAGCCGGAGCCAGTTCCTGTTCGTGCTCGCGGCGGCGACGACCGAGAACCGGCACCTGCTCGGGGCCGCCGAGCTGGCCCTCGCGCCGCCCGACGCCCGGCTCGTGCTCGTCAGCCGAGCTCCGGTGGTCGACTACGAGGCCCTGCTTGAACGGGTGGCCGGCGGTCACCTCCGGGCGGCGGTCGACGTCTGGCCCGAGGAACCACTCGCGTTGGACCATCCGGCCCGGGCGCTCGACGGACTTGTGCTGTCCGGGCATCGGGCCGGCGGCGTCCCGGCAGCCTTCCGAGAGATTGGCGCGATGGTCCGGGACGACCTCCTGCTGCTCGCGCGCGGGCTCCCGCCGGTACGGATGCAGCCCGGCGCCCGAGAGCTGATCGAGCGCTACCGCAATCGGCCGGTGACCGGCCAGACCGACTGAAGCCGGCCCCCCGCCAGACAGCCGCCGGCCGCCGGCCGCCGGCCGCAGGTCGCCCGGCCACCCGGCCGCCGGTCCCTCCTCCGGCGGCCCAGCCGCACACCACCTTCGTGCCGATGATCGCCGTCTTGGCCCTCGGGTGGTTGTGGAAACGCCCTGATCACGACCATGCCAGGGCCAAATCGGCGATCAACAGCCGGCCGCAGCCGGCCGGCGCCGGACGCGCCGGCCGCGGGACAGTCGGTCCGGCGGGACCGGGGTACCCGGGTCGGGCCCGGGTGGTTCTGCGACGCTTGCGGCTATGAGGCGGTTCGGTGCGCTGGTACGGGCCTGTCATCCGGAGCCGACCGTCGCGGTGACGCTGTTCGCCACGGCGCTGGCGGTCTCCGTCGGGCGGACCGCGAGCGGCGTCGTGCTGGTCGCCGCGGCGGTTCTGACGGGCCAGCTGTCGGTCGGCTGGAGCAACGACTTCCTCGACCGGAGGCGGGACGAGACCGGCGGGCGGTCCGAGAAGCCGATCGTCGGCGGCGGCCTCGCGCCGGGACTGGTCGCGCGTGGCGCCGGCTGCGCGCTGCTCGCCTGCGTGCCGCTGTCCTTCGCGTCGGGCTGGCCGGCCGGCGCGGTCCATCTGGTGGCGGTCGCCAGCGCCTGGGCGTACAACCTGGGCCTCAAGGCCACGCCACTGTCGGTCCTGCCGTACGCGGTCTCGTTCGGGCTGTTGCCCACGTTCGTCGTGCTCGGGCTGCCCGGCCACCCGTTGCCGCCCTGGTGGCTGCCGCTGGCGGGAGCCCTGCTCGGCTGCGGCGCGCACTTCGCGAACACGCTGCCCGATCTCGCCACCGACGCCCGGACGGGAGTTCGCGGGCTGCCGCAGCGGGTCGGGGCCACCGGTGCCCGCTGGGCGGCCGTGCTGCTGCTGGTGGCGGGTTCGGTCGTCGCGCTGCTCGGCCCGGCGGGCGTCAGCGTCTGGCGGCTCGTCGTGCTGGTGGCCGTGGCCGCGCTGACCGTGGCCTTCGGCCTGTGGCCGGATGACCGGCAGGCGTTCCGGGTCGCCATGGCGATCGCCGCGGTCGACGTCGCCGTGGTCGTCATCAGCGGGACCCGCCTGCGCTAGGCGCCGCTAGCGGCCGCCGGTCTCGCGCCACCGGCCCTGGCCTCTTGGCCTCCGGTCACTGGTGACTCGCCCGCAGGCGGGTTCGGTGCCGACGGCTCAGGTGGTCGCGGCGTTGGTGCCGTCGGCGCGCAGCACGCCGCGGCGGGTCAGCTCGCCGATCACCGCTTCCGCGGCGGCTCGGGCGTCCGTGAGCCGGGCGGACGAGGCTCGCCGGGTCTCGCCGGCGGCGATGGCGTCGATGACGCGCCGGTGCGCGTCGACGACGTCGCCGTGGCCGCGCCGGTCGCTCTGGCGGGCGGCCCACTCCAGGAAGCCGCCCAGCCCGCGCAGTTCGGCGAGCAGACGTGGCGTCGCGCCAGCCTGGTGCTGGACCCGGACGATCTCGGCGGCCAGGTCGTGACGCCGGGCGGGCGCCGCCTCGCTGGCCGCCAGCTCGTCCAGGAGGCTCCTGAGCTGGGCGAGCACGGCCGGGTCGCGGTCCATCGCGGCCCGGGCGGCCGCGACGCCGCCGAGCAGGCCGAGGACGTGGAAGTCCGCCCGCAGCGTGCGGGCGTCGAAGTGCTGGACGAACGCGGCGCGATGGACCCGGGTCGCGACCAGGCCGTCCCGTTCGAGCAGCACGAGGGCCTCGCGAACCGGCGTCGGGCTCACATCAAGGGCGATGCTGATCCGTTCGACGTCGACGCGGTCGCCGGAGCGCAGCCGGCCGTCGAAGATCTCGCGGTGGACGTACTCGACGACGACCGCGCTCGTCTTCGTCCGTCGCAACGCGGGTTCGACCAGCACGCCGCCATCCTCCCGATCGTGGTCACTGTTCGTCAATCAAAAATACAAAATTGGAGATTGTCACCATCGTGTGGTGAGCGTACGCTCAGCAGCGCATCAGACGGGTGTGTGAAGCGGACGCAAGGAGGCTCCGGTGGCCAAGCTGGCTGACGGTCTGCGAGTGATCGACGCCGACTCTCATATGACCGAGCGACACGACCTCTTTACCGAGCGGGCGCCCAAGGGCTACGAGGACCGGATGCCTCACGTCGAGCGCATCAACGGCCTGGACATGTGGGTCATCGAGGGCAAGACCTTCGGCCGCGCGGGCTCGGGCGGCACCATCGACCACGACGGGAAGAAGCACCCGCACCGTGACTCGCAGGGCGGGCCGTGGGGGATCAACGACGTCCACCCCGCGGCCTGGGACCCGAAGGCACGCCTGCGCCTGATGGACGAGCTCGGCATCAGCACGCAGGTCCTCTACCCGAACGCCATCGGCCTCGGCGGGCAGAACCTGCGCAACTCGGTCGCCGACACCGGCCTGCTCATGCTCTGCATCGAGCTCTACAACGACGCCATGCAGGAGATCCAGGCCGAGTCGGGCAACCGGCTGCTGCCCATGCCGATCATGCCGGCCTGGGACATCGAGGCCTGCGCCCGCGAGGCCGAGCGCTGCGCCGCCAAGGGCGCCCGCGGGATCAACATGACCGCCGACCCGCAGGACTCCGGGTCGCCCGACCTCGGTGACCCCGCCTGGGACCGGCTCTGGGACGTCTGCACCGGCCTCGACATCCCGGTGCACTTCCACATCGGCGCCAGCCAGACCTCGCTGAGCTACTTCGGCAACAGCTACTGGCCGAGCCAGGACGACTACGTGAAGCCCGCGATCGGCGGCGCGTCGCTGTTCCAGAACAACTCCCGCCTGCTGCTGAACAGCGCGTACTCCGGGATGTTCGACCGGTTCCCCGGGCTGAAGATGGTCTCCGTCGAGAGCGGCATCGGCTGGGTGCCGTTCATGCTCGAGGCGATGGACTACGAGCTGGTCGAGAACGCGCCCAAGTGGGCCCAGAAGCTCCAGAAGAAGCCGTCGGAGTACTTCACGGACAACTGGTTCGCGACCTTCTGGTTCGAGACCGGCCGCGGCGACCTGCAGCACCTCATCGACCAGGTCGGCGAGGACAACATCATGTTCGAGACCGACTTCCCGCACCCGACCTCGCTGCACCCGGACCCCGTCGGGATGGTCAGCGAGAAGATCTCCACCCTGCGTCCGGAGACGCAGCGCAAGGTCATGGGCGAGAACGCCGCCAAGCTCTACCGGGTCTGAGCAACCCCGGTCCCGCGCTGGGCCGGTCGGGTGACACCGGCCGGCCGGTCAGGCGACAACGGCCGGTCCCGTACCGTTGGCGAGGCCGGCCTGCGCGGGACCGGCCGCTCTGTTCTCGCCGCGATTCTTGATGATCCAGGGCCGCGACTGGCTACGGTCAGAGAATGCTGCCCTTCCGCCAGGTGGACGTGTTCTCTCGCGAGCGGCTCCTGGGCAATCCGGTCGCGGTCGTCCACGAGGCCGACGGGCTGAGTGACGAGGAGCTGGCCGCTTTCGCCCGCTGGACCAACCTGAGCGAGACGACCTTCCTGCTCACGCCGACCGTTCCCACGGCCGACTACCGGCTGCGGATCTTCACCCCGGGCGGCGAGCTGCCCTTCGCCGGCCACCCGACGATCGGCAGCGCCCACGCCTGGCTGGAGGCCGGCGGTGTGCCACGCGGCGAGCACGTCGTCCAGGAGTGCGCCGCGGGCCTGGTGCCGCTGCGCCGGCTTTCGTCCGACCCGGCGGCCGCGCCCGGCGGCACAGAACCCGTTCCGGCGCCCGGCGCCACGACGCCAGTGCCCGGCGGGGTCAGCCGGCTCGCGTTCGCCGCGCCGCCGCTGCTGCGGGACGGCCCGGTCGACGACGACCTGCTCGCCCGGCTGACCGCTCCGCTCGGCATCAAGCCCGCCGACGTCGTCGACGCGAAATGGTGCGACAACGGCCCCGGCTGGGTCGGGCTGCGGCTGGCCTCCGCCCGGCAGGTCCTCGCCCTGGCCCCGGACTTCGCGGCGATCGAGCAGGACACCGGGGTGGTCGGGCCCTACCCGGAAGGCGGCGAGTGCGCCGTCGAGGTGCGGGCGTTCTGCGCCCCGCACCTGGGCATCACCGAGGATCCCGTGACCGGGAGCCTCAACGCGAGCCTGGCCCAGTGGCTCGCCGGCGACGTCCTCCCGTCGACCTACATCGCCTCCCAGGGGACGGCCCTCGGTCGCCGCGGCCGCGTCCACATCGAGAAGACCACCGGCGGGACGGTCTGGGTCGGCGGCGACGCCCACACCACGATCGCCGGCACCATCAGGATCTAGGCATGACGCGTGGATCTTCCGCGCGGGGGGTGGCTGAACCGGTGGTCAGGGGAGGAGCGCCGCTCTGGGCCAGGTCACGGCCGCCAACCGCGTGCATGGCAGCGCGCGCTGGACGTCGGTTGCCAAGCAGGGCCACCCTGGGTAGTGTCATCTGTGACATCTGAAGTCACGCGTCGATCATCGACGCTCGCGGAACGGCGACGTGATGCAGGCCCTTGGAACCGCCAACATTCCGACCGAGCAGCTCGACGAACTCGAACGATATGCGCGGACCACCGCAGGTCCCGAACTGCGGGACCTGCTCCTCAGCGTCAGCCGCTGCATCCGCGACGGCGCCACGATCACCGTGGTCGACGACTCCGTCATTCTGACGCCGAACCAGGCCGCCGAAAGGCTCGGCATGAGCCGCACTCACCTCTACAAGCTCCTTGACCGCGGCGAGATCGCCTCCCACCGTGTCGGCCGGGACCGCCGCATTCACCTGCGCGACCTGCTCGCCTTCGAGGCCCAGCGACAGCACGACCGGCGCGAGCTCGCCGAGCGTTTCGCCACGCAGGACAGGACGCACGCCGACGCGATTGACGAGATCGCCGACCTGCTCTGACCTCGGGGCGAAGGCGGTTGGGCTCGCAACCTCACACATCGCGTTTGGCATGATTGTCTGTGTGCATAGCCGTCGTGCCCGGCCCACCCTCCGCCTCCTCGCGGAGGATCTCGCCGACGGCTGGGAGTCTCCCAGGCCGAGGAGGCTCCTGGCCGAGGGCATGCTCAAGTCGCTGCACCCGCTCAGCGAGCTGCCACATCCGATCGTTCGTAAAGCGGCCGAGTCCTTCGGTGTCCGTGCTGCCGACGACCACTTTGTCGGACCCATCGCGGCCAGCTCAAAGCTGCCGCTCCTGGAGATCAAGACCGCGCAGTGGCGGGGCGGCGTCTGGGCGGACCGCGCGACGGGAGTTCACTGGTTGCTGGTCGCTGGGCTGGCGAAGGGCGAGCACCAGGACCATGACGACTTTTACATGCGGGTCAAGAGGGAATGCGACAAAGGCGATCCGAGCCGCTGGTTGCCTACAGCTGAGGATCAACGCCTCCTCAAGCAGGAGACCGCGGCGCGGCTCGTCACCGAATGGGAACTGACCGTCCAGCAGCAGGTGCTCGACGCGCTCCGCGAGGTACACGGCGGCGGCTCGGCCCGTATTGATATCCATCATCCATGGCCGGAACAGGGCAGACTTGCTCTTCTTACTCTCACCGTCGCACTGGTGCGCGAGCCCGGTTATCGAGCTGATGAAATCGAGCTTGAGGTCGCTCCGGTCTCAGCCTACGCAGGTAGCAATATTTCGTGGCAACTCACGGTGCGAGCGCTTATCTGCCTGAGTCCGCCCGAACAGGGATGGGACCGTTACAAGGACTCGTACACGAACATCGCCGAACCGGGGGCATGGAGCGCCCGCCTCGCCGAACTCGAGAAAATCGTCACTGCCCGTGAGCTCGCCGAATCCGAGGCGGGCAGTCACAGCCACTACGCCCATCGTGAACACCTTGCGGGAAAGACCATCGAGGGCCGTGCCGTCCGGGCGCTGTGCGGAGCCTTCTTCGTTCCCACCCAGGACCACGGAAGGCTCCCCGTCTGCTCTCCCTGCCAGGAGAGATACGCCGAACTCCCGGACTAGTGCTGCGCCCGCGAAAGGTCGACCCGGCACAGTGATCGCCGTTTTGACCCTCGGGTGGTCGTGAATCGGGCCGGGTCGTACCCGTTCGAGGGCCCAACTAGCAATCATGCTCATGGCGCGGAGCGGCCGAGGTCAGGCGAGGCTGGCCTCGGCGGCGACGCCCACACCACGATCGCCGGCACCGTCAGGATCTAGCCCAGCGCCAGATCCAGCTCGGCCTCGGACGAGGCCTCGGTGGCGTCGGGGTCGGTGGTTCGGCCGGTGGTGCGGGGGAGGAGCAGGCCGAGCAGGGTCGTGGCGATCGCGCAGACGGCGCCGCCGGCGAAGGCCCAGCGCAGGCCGCCGACCGTGGCCTCGGCCGACGCCACGCCCGCGTGGACCAGGTGGCTCTCGCGCGACTGGGAGATGACGACCAGCAGGGCGGTGCCGATGGCACCCGAGACCTGCATGATCGTGCCGAACAGCGAGCTGCCGTGGGCGTAGAGGTCGGTCGGCAGGTCGCCGAGGCCGACCGAGAAGACCGGGGTCATGACGGCGGCCAGCGAGGCCATCAGCACGATGTGCGCGGCCAGCAGCAGCAGGTACGGCGTGTGGGCGCCGAGCTGGCTGAGCGTGCCGAGCGCGACGACCGAGCAGGCGGCGCCGGGAATGACCAGCGGCCGGGCGCCGTACCGGTCGTAGAGGCGCCCGACCGGCGGGCCGAGCGCGCCCATCGCCAGGCCGCCGGGCATCACCAGCAGGCCGGTCTCCAGCGAGCTGAGGTGGCGGGTGTCCTGCAGGTACAGCGGCAGCAGGAACATCGAGCCGAGGAACGCCATGTCGACCGCGGCGAGCAGCAGCAGCGAGACGCTGAACGTGCGGTGGTTCAGGGTCCGCAGGTCCAGCAGCGGGCTGCCGACCCGCTGCAGGCGCAGCTGCTTGCCCACGAACGCCGCGACCAGCGCCAGGCCACCCACGATGATCAGCCCGACGTAGACGCTGTTGAGGGCGCCGGCCTCGCTGAGCCCGAACAGGAAGCCACCGAAGCCGGCCGCCGCGAGCACGACGCTGATCCAGCTGACCGGGGTGGCCTGGGTCTCGCCGATGTTCTCCAGCAGGCGCAGCCCGCCGAGGCCCACGACGGCCGCGATCGGCAGCATGAACACGAAGATCAGCCGCCACGAGCCGAGCTGCAGGATGACGCCGGACACGGCCGGGCCGAGCGCCGGGGCGCAGGACATCGCCATGGTCACGGTGCCCATGACCCGGCCGCGGTCGCGCTCGGGCACGACGGTCATCAGCGTCGTCATCAGCAGCGGCATCATCACCGCGGTGCCCGCGGCCTGGACCACCCGGCCGACCAGCAGGACCGGGTAGACGGGCGCGACAGCGCCGATCACCGTCCCGACGCAGAAGGTCGCCATCGCGACCCCGTACGCCCTCCGGGTGGTCACCCGCTGCAGGAACCAGCCGGTCACCGGGATGAGCGCGGCCAGCGTCAGCATGAACACCGTCGAGAGCCACTGCGCGGCCCGCGGGCTGATGTCGAAGTCGACCATCAGGCGCGGCACGGCGTTCGTCATGATCGTCTCGTTGAGGATGACCGTGAACGTGGCGCCGACCAAGAGCTTGATCACGAGCGGCGTGCGGCCGCGGGCGCCGTCGAGCCCGGCGGCGGCCGGGTCCGGCGCGAGGCCGCCGGACGGGAGGTCGCCGGCGGCGACGAGGCCATCGGTGTCCAGGGAGGCGGTCAACTCGGGTCCTTCAGATCGGAGGGCTCGGGTGGCGCTGCGTTGACGATCGGCCCGGCGGGGGGCGCAAACTCCGGTGCAACGCTCGACCTGCGTCTATGTATTCCGCACATCGTCGCCCGGCTGCCGTGCGGCGGTCAGAGCGAGCCGGCGATGCGACTGGTGCGCCGCACCTGCACGGCCCCGCCGACGCGGGTCGCGATGCCGCGGGCGGTCCGCGTCGCGGTCGCCCGCACCGTCGACGGGTGGCCGAGCGCGTCACCCTGGTCGACGGTGACGGCCGGATCCCGACCGGTGACGAGGAGATGGCCCGCCAGGCAGCCGGTGCTGTTCGCGTTCGCGACGTCCTCGGGCACCCCGATCGCGGGGGCGAACATCCGCGCCGCCGCGGAGGTCGCGGGGGACGGCGGGACGTAGACGAAACAGCCGAGCTGTCCGTGGCGGCGGCTCGCGTCGGCGAGCCGGTCCTGGTCGGGGCGCAGGGCGGCGAGGACGGACCGGTCCGCGACCGGGACCAGCAGGCGCTCGCGGCCCGGGGAAGCGACCGACACCTCGTCGTCGGGGTGCAGCGCGTCCGGGGAAAGTCCGAGGGCGGCGAGGAACGCCTCGCGTTCCGGCGCCGTCGCGGACCGGCTGTCCACGACGCCCTGGTCGAACCAGGCGTCGAACAGCGCCGGCCCAGCCGGCCTCGTCGGCGGTCGGAAAATGCCGGCCGCCTCGAACTCGCGGCCCGCCGCGCGCAGCCGGCCCTGGAACCCGCCGCGGGCGAGGGCCAGCACGGCGATCGCGGCGATCGTGCCGTGCCCGCAGTTGGGCAGCTCGCCGGCGCTGGTGAAGAAGCGGAGCGCACGGACGCGGTCGCCCGGCTCCACGACCGCCAGATGGGAGGCGCCCAGCCGGGCGGGAAGGCGCGCGAGGTCCGCGTCGCCCAGCTCGTGGCTGCCCGTGATGACCGCCGTGGGACTGCCGCCGACGCCGTCCCGCAGGCAGGCGGCAACCGTCAGGACGTCAAGGGTCTGCGCCATGCATCCAGAGTGCGGCCCGTAAGCGGACCGAGGTGGCCTATCGCGTCGCGGCCGCGCGCAGGACGGCCTGGACCTGCTCGCCCACCGCGGGGTCGGTGCCGGGCTCCGACATCCGGCTCAGCGACACGTTGTGGGCCCAGAGGATCTGGAGGATCTCCATGATCGGGCCGGTCTGGCCGGTCAGGTCGCGGACACCGCCGCCGGTTAAGGCGAACCGCGCGGGCACCAGCCCGTTGACGAGGGCGCTGCGGTCCCAGTCGATCTGGTACTCGCGGCTGGCCGGGTCGACCAGCACGACGAGCTGGCCGGCGTCCACGTTGGCCCGCCGTGCGCCGCCGACGGCGACCCGGGCGGCGGTGCCGAAGGCGAGGCCCGGCCCGGTCACCTGGAGGCTGAGCCTGACCTCCGGCTGGTCGTTGAGGACCGTGCCGGTCTGGGCCAGCTCCGTGATCCGGGCGAGGGCCAGCACGCCCTTCCTCCTGGCCGCGGTCCCGGCGGTGGCGTCTCGCCGCTGCCCAAGCGCGATCATCAGCCTGCTCCTGTCCCGCGAGGGCGGACCGCCGACCGTGACCCGGTCGGCCGCTGCCCACCTCGACCCGACTCGACCGAGGTTACCTACGTCACACGACATCTATCGCCGGACCCGTCCCGCGGGCAAGAACTAGTTCCGGCGCAGGTCACCCGTGGTGCGGGGCCGCGCCGCGCAGGGCGCGGGGGAAGTACACGGCGCCCGGGCCGTTGCCGGCCACGATGTCGCCGGGGTTGGAGATCGCGCAGCGGTCCAGCGACAGGCAGCCGCAGCCGATGCACGACTCCAGGCCGTCCCGCAGCTTGCGCAGGGCGGCGATCTGGTCGTCGAGGCGCTCGTGCCAGGAACGGGAGAGCCGGGCCCAGTCGTCCCGGGTCGGGGTCCGGCCGTCCGGCAGCGCCGCCAGCGCGGACCTGATCTCGTCCAGCGAGAGCCCGACGTTCTGCGCCGCCCGGATGAACGACAGCCGGCGCAGGACATGGCGCGGGTAGCGCCGCTGGTTGCCGGACGTCCTGGTCGCGGCCAGCAGCCCCTGGGCCTCGTAGTAGCGCAGCGCGGAGGCCGCGACGCCGCTGCGCTCGGACACCTCGCCGACGGTCAGCAGATCCGTCGCCTGCATGCCCAACCTCCTCGCCAGGGACAGCCCGGATGCCGCCCGCTTGACTTCAAGTTAACTTGAAGAATCACGATCGCGGCATGCCAACCAACCCAGTAGCACTGATCACCGGAGGATCCCGGGGGCTGGGCCGCGCGCTGGCCGGCGCCCTCGCCGACGGCGGCTGGCGGGTCGTCGTGGACGGCCGGGACGCCGCGCGGCTCGCCGAGGCCGTCCGCGCCCGGCCGTCCCTCGTCGCGGTCGCCGGCGACGTCACCGACCCGGCCCACCGGCGGGCCCTCGTCGACGCGGCGACGGGCCTCGGCCGCCTCGACCTCGTCGTCGCCAATGCCAGCGACCTGGGCCCGAGCCCGCTGCCGGCGCTCGCGGTCGCCCCGCTGGACGCGGTCCGGACCGCCTACGAGACGAACGTCCTCGCCCCGCTCGCGCTGGCCCAGCTCACGCTGCCGGCGCTGCGGGCGAGCGGCGGCACGTGGCTCGCGGTTAGCTCGGACGCCGCGGTCGAGGCCTATCCCGGCTGGGGCGTGTACGGGCCGACGAAGGCGGCACTCGACCACCTCACCGCCGTCCTCGGCGCGGAGGAGCCGGCGATCCGCGCGTACGCCGTCGACCCCGGCGACATGCTGACCGAGATGCACCAGCGGGCCTTCCCCGGCGAGGACATCTCCGACCGGCCCCGCCCGGAGCTGGTCGCGCCGGCCATCCTGCGCCTCCTGGAGACACGCCCACCCAGCGGCCGCTATCGCGCCGCGGTCCTGGCGTCGGCCGCCGCCCTGGCGGAGGCGGCCCGATGACCGGCCCGAGCGCGGCCGGCGCCACCAGGACGGCACCCCCGACCGGAGTCCTCGGGGGAACGGCGGAGCACGGTCACGACGTCACGGGCACCGTCGTGTTCGACCTGCCGGCAGGGCTCGAGGCGGCGGCCCCGCCGCCCAGCCGGGACGGCGTGCGACTGCTCGTCGCCCGGCCGGGCGACCTTCGGCACGCCCGGTTCAGCGACCTCGGTGACCAGCTCGCCCCGGGCGACCTGGTGGTCGTCAACACGTCGGGAACGCTGCCCGCCGCGGTGGCCGGCGTCCGCGCGGGCGGCGAGACGGTGGCCGTCCACTTCGCCACCGCTCTCGACGACGGCGACTGGGTCGTCGAGGTCCGCCCGGCGGGCGAGGCGGTCACCGGCCCGGTCGCCGACCTGCGCCCGGGGGAGCAGCTCGCCCTGCCGGCCGGCGTCCGGCTGACGGTCCGCGGGCCGCACCCGGCCGGCCAGCGCCGGCTGTGGCGGGCGTACGTCCCGGTCGACGGCGGGGTCGTGGCCTACCTCGCCCACGTGGGCCGGCCGATTCGCTACTCCTACGTGCCCGACCCGCAGCCGATCGAGGCCTACCGCACGGTGTTCGGCCGCGACCCGGGCAGCGCCGAGATGCCGAGTGCCGGGCGCCCGTTCTCCACCGAGCTGGTGACCGACCTGGTCAGCCGGGGGATCGGTGTGACGCCGGTCCTGCTGCACACCGGGGTCTCCTCCCAGGAACCCGGCGAGCCGCCGCAGCCGGAACGGTTCCGGGTCGGCCCGCAGACCGCGCGGCTGGTGAACGCGACCCGACGGTGGGGCGGCCGGGTCGTCGCGGTCGGCACCACCGTCACCCGTGCCCTGGAGTCGGCGGCCGCACCGGACGGGACGGTCCGGCCCACGGCCGGCTGGACCGACCTCGTCCTCGGGCCAGACCGGCCGGCCCGCGCCGTCACCGGCCTGGTCACCGGATGGCACGCGCCCGGCGCCTCGCACCTGGACCTGCTCGTGGCCGTCGCGGGTCCGTCGCTGGTCGCCGACGCCTACCGGGAGGCGGTGCGGGCCCGCTACCTGTGGCACGAGTTCGGCGACAGCTGCCTGCTGCTGCCCTGAGCCCGGCGCGGCGGGGCCGGTCGTCTCACCCGGGGGCGTCGGGCTCGCCGGCCGGCGTCGCGCTCACCGGGTGGGCCGCGCGGCGCCGGGTGGGGCCTGCCCTCGCCCGGACCGGGCCGGCCGGGAGCAGCGCCACGGCCGCGGCGGCGCCCAGCAGGAGGACCACCACGGCCGCGTCGGCGACCACGGTCAGGCCCAGCGGCCGGACGGCGACGCTGGACAGCGTGGCGCCCAGCAGCGCGGCGGTCATCTGCGCGGCCGCGAACGCGGAACCGATCCGCCCGAGCAGTGCCGACGGCGTCCCGCGCTGGAGCTCGACCTGGACGACGAGCACGAACGCGCCGCCGGGCACGCCCACGATCCCGATCGCGACCAGCGCGACGGCGAACGCGTGGGTGTGGAACAGCACGGCGAAGCAGCCGTCGATGACGGCGAGACACGCGGCGACCCCGACGCGCAGCAGACGGGCCTCGGCCACCCACCGCCCCACCGGGGCGCTCAGCAGGAAACCCCCGCCCAGCGCGGCGAACAGCAGGCCGACGCCGCCGGAGCCGCTGTTCAGCGTGTGGACCGCGTAGGGCACGAGCAGGACGTTGAGCGCCCCGTCCACCCCTTCGAAGACCGCCGAGACCAGGAGCAGCCCCCACAGGACGCGGTGGCCGCGCAGAAAGGCGACGGCCTCCCGCAGGTACACCGCCGCCTGGGGGTGGGGAGCGGGGCGCGTCGCGGCACAGGCGGTCCCGGGGCTCCGGCTCAGCGCGCGCACCCCGACGAGGGTCGACGCGGAGATGGCGTAGCTCGCGCTGTCGGCGAGCACGGCCGCGTGGAACCCGGCCGTGGCGTAGACGAGTCCACCCAGCGGCGCTCCGGCGATCCGCATGATCCCACCGGACAGGGAGAACCAGGCGTTCGCGTGGCCGAGCTCCTTGCCGCGCCCGACGACCGCCGGGATGACGGCCTGCCGGGCCGGCAGGAAGAACTGCGCGAGCGAGGCCTGGGCGAGCAGCACCACGTAGACCAGCCACAGCCGGTCCGCCTCGGCCAGGACCAGCAGCAGCATGATCCAGGCCCGGGCCACGTCGGCGGCGATCATCACCGTCAACCGGTCCATCCGGTCCACCAGGACGCCCGCGAGCGGCGGCCAGATGAGGGCCGGGACCATCTGGGTGACGAGGGCCAGCCCGGTGCCCAGCGTCGAGCCGGTCAGCTGGAAGACGTACACCGGTACGGCGACGACGAGAAACCAGTCGCCGATGTTCGACAGCAGCTGTCCTGACCACAGGAGCCGGAACCTGCGGTCGCGCAGCAGCGTCACAGCCTGCCCCCGAAGTCCGGTCACGCCCTGGCCGTCCGGCCCCGGCGCGCCACAGGGAGCGTTGAGCCGGCGACATAACCGTGGGAATCGTGCCTTTACCAGACCGCAAACGGCAAGGGCGATCGCGGATCGCCGCCCGAACGATTGCCGTCCGGACGGCCGCTCGCCGGACGATTGCCGCCCGAACGACCGCTGGCCGGACGATCGGCGCCCGGGCGGTGGCTCTCGCCTAGGACGGCTCGGTCGGGTTTCGCTCGGCGCCGGCGCGGCGGAACTGGGCGGCGCGGGAGCCGCCGAAGTAGTCGGCGTCGGTCTCCCACCAGGGCCGGGTCCGCTCGGCCTCCTCGGCCGCGCCGGCGCCCGGGGTCCCGCCGTCGGCCGAGGACGACGCGGCGAACGCGGGCTGGGCCAGCGTGAGGGCGTCGAGCTCCCGGTCGACCCGGGCCGCCTCCTGGGCGTCCACCTTGATCCACCGCCGGACCAGGAGGACGAGGAAGGGCAGGTCGACGACCTCGGCGACCGTCCAGAGGATCGTCCCGCCGACATGCTGGTCGTTCAGCGGTGACGGCCCCCACGGCCGGTGCAGGGACGCGTAGTACCCGGGCGCCAACAGGCCGTGGCGCAGCCGTACGAAGATGCCCGGGACCGCGTCCAGCAGCAGTTCCAGTACCCCGAAGAACATGCCCCCTGCGATCGCCAGGCTGGTCGTCGAGGTTCCCGCGTCCTCACCGGCCAGCGGCAGCGCGACCACGAAACCCGTCAGCAGCAGCGCGACCTGGATGATCTCCGCGACGCCCGCGTCACGCTGCGCCGCCGCGAGCAGCCCGGTGAAGTAGACGGCGCAGACGATGACGGGAACCAGCAGCGGCCCGAACGCGGGATGGGACGCGATCCGGAACGGTCCGCTCGCGCGCACCCGGTCGACGAACCGGCCCGACCGGCCGCCACCGGCCGCCACCAGCGTCAGCGGCCGGCCGAAGGCGAGGAAGATCGGCGCGACCAGCAGCAGCAGGATCACCTGCACCGTGAAGTCCCAGAACAGCACCCGCGCGTAGACGCCGACCCACCACAGCCCGGCGAGCACGGCCAGGCCGATCCCCGGCACCAGGAAGCTGAGCGTGCGGGCCACCGGCCAGCGTCCGCCGGCCCTGCGGACGCGGGCCAGGGCCAGCAGGTAGCCGGCGGCGGCGAGGGCGGCGAACACCACCAGCGCCGGGTCGAACGTCCACCGGCCGGCCGCCGACGGCCAGCCGAAGGCCGGCGGCCCGTGGTACGCGGCGAGGGCGGCCGGCGACGGGACGGTCGGCGTGACGGGCATGTCCGTCACTCTCACACAGCCCATTCCGCCGCGACGCGCGCCCGCCCGGGACCGGGCCGGCCCGCTAGCGGCGGTCGGGGGAGAAGTCGAGGATCTGGGTGAGCCGGATGTTGTTACCCGACGGGTCGCGGAAAGAGGTGTCGATGCCGTATGGCTGGGGCGTCGGCGGGTCGTTGAAGACGACGCCGCGGGCGGACAGGTCGTCGTAGGAGGCCTGGCAGTCGTCGGTCTCCAGGAACAGCGTGCCGCCCGCGCCCTTGGCGACCAGGTCGGCGAGCGCCGCGCTGACGCCGGCGTCGAACATCGGCGGCCGCGGCACGGGCATCAGGACCAGCCCGACGTCGTCCTGCCCGACCGGCCCGACGACGAGCCAGCGGAACGACCATTCGGCCATCGTGACGTCCGAGCGGACCTCCCAGCCGAGCTTCCTGGTGTAAAAGGCGAGCGCCTCGTCCTGGTCATGCACCCAGAACTGGGCGTTGGCAATCCTGATCATCGCTGCTCCCTGGTCGACTGGGCGCGACGCTATGGCGTCCGGTCAGCCGCCGGCTTCTCGAAACGTGCGGTTTCGCGGCCGGCCGTAGACGCGGGCGACGCAGTCGGGCACCCGGATGTGGCGCTGTGCCGGCGGGAAGCTCGCCCGGTAGGACGACGGCGTGACGCCGTAGATCCGGCGGAAGCTCGTGAGGAACGACCCGACGCTGGTCAGCCCGACGGCGAAGCAGATCTCGGTCACGTCGCGGTCGGTGTTGCGCAGCAGCGCGGCCGCCCGTTCGAGCCGGCGGGTGAGCAGGTACTGGTGTGGTGGCTGGCCGAAGGCGGCCCGGAACTCACGGCTGAAGTGCGCCGGCGACAGCCCGGCGGCGCGCGCGAGGTCCGCGACCGTGAGCGCCTCGAAATACCGGCCGTCAGCGAGATCCTTGGCGCGCAGCAGATGACGGGCGAGAGCCACCACCCGTCCAGTATCGCCGCCGGTGCCCGGCGGCCGACCGACCCGCGGGTCCTGAGCGTCGCGTTCGGCCGGGTCGGTCCCGTTCGGCCGCGGAACGCGAGTGCTCAGGCCTCGGCCGCGGGGGGTTCGCGGTAGAGCTGTACCTGCTTCTCGGTGTCGGTGAAGCCGAGGGCCCGGTAGAGGCGGATCGCGTGGTAGTCGGGGTCGGCGACGATGACCAGCGTGCGGACGCCCAGCTCACCGCGGCCCCAGTCGCCGAGGCGGTGGACCAGGGCCGACGCGAGCCCGCGGCGACGCAGGTCCGGATGCGTCTCGACGCTCTGGTAGCGGCCCAGGCGGTCGCCGTCTCCGTCGGCGAACAGGCCGGCGCTGGCGCCGAGCCGGCCGTCGACGAACACCCCGAACCAGGCGCCGTGGCCGGCGTCGCAGAGCGCGCGTTCCTCGGCGAGCTTGCGGGCGACGTACTGGCGGTACTCGGCGGACGCGTCCTGCTCTCCGTGGGCGGCCAGCCGCAGCTCGAAGGCCTCGGCCCAGTCGGCGTCGCCCGCGAGCGGGCGGATCGTGGCCCCGGCCGGCGGGCGTGCGGGCGGTGTCAGCCGGGTCGCGGTCAGGACCGTGTCCACCTCGACCGTCAACCCGAGCCTGGCCAGCTCGACGGCGTCGCCCGCGTCGCCGTCGATGCCGTCCACGCCCAGCGCGAGGTGGGCGGCGCCCGGGAACTCGCGGGCGAAGACGTCCGCCCAGCGGCCCGCGTCGCCCGCCGCGAACGGCCGGTCGACCAGCACGAAGTTCCCCCACCAGAACCCGGGATTGCCGGGAGTCCGGACTGCGAGGTATGACGGCCGCTCGGTGATGACGGCACCGGCCAGCCGCCGCAGCATCAGGTCGGTCCGAAATCCGAGCGAGACCACGTTCACCGGGCGAATTCTACGGTCGCGCTTCGGCCCATCCTGGACTACGGATGACCGCGATTCGATTACACACAGTAGTCTGACGGCATGGACGGTCGCCACTGCAGCGGGCCCGGCACGCTGGGCGCCGTGACCTGCACAGTCACCGACGAGGTCGCGACGCTCACGATGACCACCCCGTCGCTCACCGAGATCGCGAAGATCGCCCTGCGCGACGCGGTCGAGCGGGTCGCCCGGGACGACGCGGTGCGCGCCGTCCTGCTCACCGGCACCGGGGGCGTCTTCTCGGCGGGCCGGGACCTGCGCGAGCACACCGCCGCGGTGCGCGCCGAGGGCCGCGACGCCTTCGACGGCGCCGCCGACCACTACAGCCCGGTGGTCACGGCCCTCGCGACCATGCCGAAGCCGGTGGTCGCGGCGGTCAACGGCACCTGCGCGGGCGCTGGGCTCGGCCTCGCCCTGTCCTGCGACGTGCGGCTGGCCGCGGCCGGCGCGCGGTTCACCGCCGCGTTCACCGGCAGCGGCCTCACCCCGGACTCGGCCCTCGCCGCGAGCCTGGTCAAGGTGGTCGGCGGCGCCCGGGCCAGCGAGCTCGTGCTGCTGACCGAGCCGTTCACCGCCGACGACGCGCTCGCCTGGGGACTCGTCGCGCGGGTGCTGCCCGCCGACGAACTGCTGCCCGCGGCGGCCGCCCTCGCCCGCCGGCTCGCCGCCGGCCCGCCGCGGGCCTACGCGATCGCCAAGAGCGCCATGCGACAGGCCTGGGCCGCCTCGCTGGAGCAGGTGCTGGTCGCCGAGGGGCGCGACCCCGCGGCGCTGGCCGCCATCGATGACCACCGGGCCGCCGTCGAGGCCTTCCCGACCAAGCAGCCGCCACGGTTCACCGGGCGCTAGGTTCGCCGGGCGCCTGGACCGCGTCGCGCCCACCACCGGAGATCCCCGCCTGCTGTCTGACAACTAGCGGACACGATCCACCCCCAAGCCGACCGGACGGTATGGTTCGCCACGAAGTTGCGCCACAGGTGGTGTGGCGACAGGCGCCGAAGGCTCCGGGGGTGGTGCGAACGTGGATATCATGGGCCGGATCCGCGGCGAGTTCGTCGACATCATTGAATGGACCGACGACAGCCGGGATACCATTGTGTGGCGTTTCCCGCGCTATGAGAACGAAATCAAGATGGGCGCCAAGCTCACCGTGCGTGAGTCACAGGCGGCCGTCTTCGTCAACGAGGGTCAGATAGCCGACGCGTACCCGCCCGGCATGTACACCCTCGAGACGCAGAACATGCCGATTCTGTCGACCCTCAAGGGCTGGAAGTACGGCTTCAACTCGCCGTTCAAGGCCGAGGTGTACTTCGTCACGACTCGGCAGTTCACCGACCTGAAGTGGGGCACCCAGAACCCGGTGATCGTCCGGGACCCGGAGTTCGGCATGGTCCGGCTGCGGGCGTTCGGCGCCTTCTCCATGCGGGTGGTGGATCCGGGCCTTCTCCTGAAGGAACTGGCCGGCACCGACCCGCAGTTCCGCACCGAAGAGGTGTCCGAGTTCCTGCGCCAGCTGATTGTCGGCCGGCTCGGCGGCGCGCTCGCGAACGCCCACGTGCCGATGCTCGACCTGGCCACCCGCCAGGACCAGATCGGCGGGACGCTCGCCAAGGCGCTGACGGAGGAGCTCGCTCCGTACGGCATCGCCATTCCCAAGTTCGTCATCGAGAACATCTCGCTGCCGCCCGAGGTCGAGGAGGCCATCGACAAGCGCAGCCAGATGGGCATTCTCGGGAATCTCGACCAGTACACCCAGTTCCAGACCGCGAACGCGATCGAGGCGGCGGCGCAGAACCAGGGCGGCGCCGGCGAGGGTCTCGGGATCGGGCTCGGGATGGCGCTGGGCCAGCGCGCCGCGGGCGGCGTCGGCCAGCCCGGCTACCAGCAGCCCGGTTACCAGCAGCCCGGGTTCCAGCAGCCTGGCTATCAGCAGCCCGGCCCCGGTTACCAGCAGCCCGGTCAGCAGCAGCCCGGCTACCAGCAGCCTGGTCAGCAGCAGGCGCCGTCGGCCCCGCCGCCGCTGCCGACGCCCGAGCAGTGGTTCCTCGGCGTCAACGGCCAGCAGCTCGGCCCGTTCGACCGCGGCCAGCTCGCCCAGCAGATCTCCGGCGGCCAGCTGCGGCCCGACACGCTGGTCTGGAAGAACGGCATGGCGGCCTGGACGGCGGCGGCTCAGGTCGCCGAGGTAGCGCCGCTGTTCGGAAGCGTCCCCCCGCCGCTCCCGCCGCAGGCCTGAGCGCGTCCCCACAGCTGAGGAAGCAATGACCGATCAAGGGTTCCAGCAGGCTTCGGTCGCGTCGGCGACCTATCCCTGCGGTGGGTGCGGAGCGCGGCTGGAGTTCGCGCCAGGCTCGACGTCGATGCGGTGCCCGTACTGCGGGTTCACCCAGGAGATCGCGGCGGGGGACCGCGAGATCCACGAGATCGCGATCGAGAACCTGGCGACGCTGCCCCGCAAGCCGGTCGGCAGCATCGGCGCCTACGTCTACGTCTGCCAGCGCTGCGCGGCCCGCAGCGAGTCGAACGAGACCGCCACGCTCTGCCAGTTCTGCGGCTCGCCGCTGGTGATCGACCCGGCCGCGACCGGGCAGATCGTGCCCGAGGGCGTGTTGCCGTTCGGCCTCGACCGGAGCGCCGTGCGTGACGCCGTCCGGAAGTGGACGTCGTCGCGGTGGTTCGCGCCGAAGGCGCTGAAGAAGGTCACCGAGACCGAGTCGATGAAGAGCACGTACGTCCCGCACTGGACGTTCGACTCGCGGACCTTCTCCGGCTACGACGGCGAGCGTGGCGACCACTACTGGGTCACCGAGTCCTACACCGACAGCGAGGGCAAGCAGCAGACCCGCCAGGTGCAGAAGACCCGCTGGCACCGGGCGAGCGGCAACGTCGACCGGGTGTTCGACGACGTGCTGGTGCCCGGCAGCTCGGTGCTGCCGCCGAAGAAGGTCGACGACCTGGCGCCCTGGCCGCTGGACGCCGCCCAGCCGTTCCAGCAGGAGTTTCTCGCCGGGCACTTCGCGCTGCGCTACGACCTCGAGCCGGAGTCCGGCTTCGAGGAGGCGAAGAACCGGATGGCCCCGGTCATCGCCGAGGACGTCAGGCGCGACATCGGCGGTGACGAGCAGCGGATTCACCACGTGAACACGCAGCACAACAACGTCACGTTCAAGCTGATGCTGCTGCCGCTGTGGATCGCCACGTTCCTCTACGCGGGGCGCAGCTGGCAGATCCTCGTCAACGGCATGACCGGCGAGATCCAGGGTGAGCGGCCGTACAGCAAGCTGAAGATCTTCTTCGCGGTGGTCGCCGCGCTGATCGTCATCGGCGTGATCGGCTTCCTGGTCGCCGGCCACGGCGGGCACCACCACACGGGCACCACGACGAGACACTGACGGCGTCGTGGGTGGGCGGGCCAGGCCGGCCGTCCACCCACGACGCCCGCTCGTCGCCGGGAGTCCCCCTCAGGCGCGGGCCCCGGTCTTCGCGATCCGGGCGTACTCCTCCTCCAGCACCTGCTTGGTGAGCACCTCGTCGGACACGTCCAGCGCCTCGGGGCCGGCGTCGGCCAGGTCGCTGCGGCGGGCGTAGGCGTCGAACTCGACGCGCTTCGCGGCCAGGATCTCGACCAGCCGCTGGTCGACGCTGTCGGTCGTCAGCAGGCGGTGCACCTGCACGGTCCGGATCTGGCCCATCCGGTGCAGCCGGGCGATCGCCTGCTCCTCCAGGGTCGGCTTGACCTGCGGCTCGCACAGGATGACGACCGACGCCGCCTGCATGTTCAGCCCGGTGCCGCCGGCGACGATCTGGCTCAGCAGCACCGCCGGCGCGGGCCGCCGGCCGAAGTCGTCCACCAGCTGCTGGCGCTCCTCGGCCGCGACCGCGCCGGTGATCGGCCCGAACACCGCGCCGCACTCCGGGTCCGCCCGCAGCCGCCGGCCGACGATGTCCAGCACCTCGAGGAAGAACGAGAAGACGACCACCCGCTGGCCGTTCTGGCCCGCCTCGCGGGCGATGTCGACCAGCCGGTCGAGCTTCGCCGAGTGCTCCGGGTCGCCGGTGAAGGCCACCCGGCGCATCGCCATGAACTTCCGGTCCAGCACCGCCTTGCGGTAGGCCGCCTGCTCGGCGCGTGAGCCGCGTTCGAGCCACTCGTCGGTCGAGACCCGGTCGGGCAGCTCGGAGAGCACCTCGTGGGTGTTGCGACGCAGGTAGACCGGCGCGACCAGCGTCCGGAACCGGGCCGGGGACAGCTCCGGGGTGTCGCGCGGCCGGCGGGCCGCGGGGTTGACCGGCAGCAGGCTCGGCTGCAGGTACCCGACCAGCTGGCGGAACTCGTCGACGCGGTTCTCCATCGGCGTGCCGGTCAGGAACAGCACCCGGTCCACGAGGTCGGCTCGGTTGACCAGCGCCCGCAGCGCCTCGGCCCGCTTCGTCGCCGGGTTCTTCACGTAGTGGGCCTCGTCGGCGACCAGCATCGCGATGCGTGGCCCCGGCGGCCCGGCGGCGACGGTCCGCCTGCGGCGCACCCGGTCCCGCTGGGTCGGCACGTCGACCCGGGCCCGCAGCGCCGTGGGGAGCTCCAGCGCGCTCAGCGTGTCGAACGTGGTGACCGCGACGCCTCCCTCGGCCAACCAGCGCCGCGCCGCGTCGGCCCGGTCCGGGCCGTGCAGGCGGTGCGCCGTCAGCGTGCTGTGCCGGGCGATCTCGCGCAGCCAGTTGACCAGCACCGACGTCGGGCAGACGACCAGGAAGTGGGTCTGGTCGAGCGCCCGCAGGTGGGCGAGCGCGGCGATCGCCTGGACCGTCTTGCCCAGGCCCATCTCGTCGCCGAGGATCACCCGGCGCTGGGCGAGCGCGAACTTCGCGCCGAACGCCTGGTACCCACGCAGCGACACGGTCCGGAACTCGCCGTCCAGCCGCTGCTCGCGGACCCGGGCCGCGATGTCCTCGGGCAGCTGACCGGCCGCCGCGTCGGTGGTGTCCCGGATTCCGACGATCTCGCCCAGCAGCCCGTAGTAGCGGACCGCCGCGCGCTCGAAGTCGCCCCAGACGCCTGTGTCGCCCGGCGCCGTGCGCGCGAGCCGGCCCGCCGCCGTCAGCCGGTCGGCGATCCCGGCCGTCTCGGCGTCGTCGAGCAGCCGCCTTACCTGGTCAAGCACCTGACGGGCCGCGACCCGGCGCCGTTCGCCGGCGAACAGCATCCGGGTCCGGCTACGCGTGGGCGCGGCGGCCGTGACCAGCGCGGGCAGGTCGTTGGCCAGCACCCCGGCCGGTCCGCGCACGTCGTCGAGCGCGTCCGCGAGCTGCACCACGCGGCGCAGCCAGCGCAGCAGGTCGGTGGCCCGCTCGTCGCTGGGGTCCATCGCGACCCGCAGGCCGAGCCGCTCCTGCGCGGCCTGGTCGAGCGCCCGGGCCGCGGCGATCGCCCGGTTGGCGGACACCGCGCCGATGCCGGGGTGCGCGTCGAGCACCTCCGGACGCTCGTCGACGAGGTCGGCCACCGTGCGGTAGCCGGCCCGGCGCAGCGCCGGGAACGGCAGCCGGTCGTCGGCGGTGTCCTTCAGCCGCTCGACATCCATCGTCGCCAGGTCGCGCCGCGCCAGCGTCGCCCGCACCACCTGGAAACGCCGCGCGACCTCGGTACGGGCGTCCTCCTCGCGGGCGAGCGCGTCGTCCGCGAGGTCCCGCAGCGCGGTGGCGTCGTCCAGCAGCCGCCGCGCCTCGACGCTGCCCACCGGCGCCTGCTTCTCGTCCGGCAGTCGAAACGCCATCCCCAAAACCCACCTCACGTGCTCAGGACCGACCGCGCCGCGCACTCAGCGCGACGCACCGTCGACATACCCACCGAAGACCGCTTTTTCCCGCACTTCCGGCGAAAATGGTCGCCACCCGGGTCGCGATCGAGAATTATCCTCGAACACCCGTTCGCTCGGCTAGGCGGCCCCCGAGTGCGGCCGGCGCGGACGAGTGCGCTCGGGCCGAGCACACGCCCAGTGACGGGCGACGAGGAGGACGTGAGACTGGTCATCGACGGTCCCGATCGTGGCCAGCTGGAGGCAGGCTCGCGACGTGGGGTTGGCAGACGACGCGCCGGCGGCGGAGATCCGCCTGGACCCGGCGATCGTGCGGGACGCGCCAGCTGAGGCGGTCCGGGACGCCCGGCTGGACCGGGCGATCATGCGGCTGGCGTTGCCCGCGTTGGGGGCGCTGGTCGCCGAGCCGCTGTTTCTGCTGGCCGACACCGCGATGGTCGGGCATCTGGGCACCGCGCCGCTGGCGGGGCTGAGTCTCGCGTCGTCGGTGCTCGGGACCGCCGTCGGCCTGATGGTCTTCCTGGCCTACGCGACGACGCCGACGGTCGCCCGGCTGCGCGGCGCCGGGGACGAGCGGGCGGCGGTGGCCGCGGGCCTGGACGGGCTGTGGCTCGCCGCCGGGCTGGGAGCGGGGCTGGCGCTGCTGGGCTGGTGGGTCACCCCGTCGCTGGTGGGCGCGTTCGGCGCGGACCGGGCCGTCGACGCCCAGGCGTCCCGCTACCTGTCGATCTCGATGGCGGGCCTGCCGGCGATGCTGCTCGTCTTCGCCGCCGCCGGCCTGCTGCGCGGCCTGCACGACACCCGCACGCCGCTGGTCGTGGCGGCCCTCGGCTTCGGCGCGAACGCCGCCCTGAACGCGGCGTTCATCTACGGCGCCGGCTGGGGGATCGCCGGCTCGGCCACCGGGACGGTGCTCGCCCAGTGGGGGATGGTCGTGGCCTACCTCGGGGTGGTCGCCGGGCACGCTCGCCGGGTCGGCGCGAGCGGCCGTCCGCGCGGGGTCGGGGTGCTGCGGGGCGCGCGGGCCGGTTTCTGGCTGTTGCTGCGGACGGCGAGCCTGCGGGCCGGGCTGCTGCTGGTCACCTACACGGCGACCGCGCTCGGGTCGGACGAGCTGGCCGCGTTCCAGGTCGCGATGACGCTGTTCGCCACGGCCGCGTTCGCGCTCGACGCGCTGGCGATCGCGGCCCAGGTGCTCGTCGGTGACCGGCTGGGCGGCGGTGACCTCGCCGGGGTGCGGGCGGTGCTGCGCCGCTGTGTGGCCTGGGGTGTGGGCAGCGGGGCCGCCGTGGGAGTCGTCCTCGCGAGCCTGGCCTGGGTGCTCGGGCCGGCGTTCACCAGCTCGGCCGCGGTCGCCCGGCTCGTCGTCCCGGCGGTGCTGGTCCTCGCCGCGGGCCAGCCGCTCGCCGGTCTGGTCTTCGTGCTCGACGGCGTGCTCATCGGCGCCGGCGACAACCGTTACCTCGCCTGGACCGGCCTGGCCAACCTGGCCGCGTTCGCCCTGCTGGCCGGCGCGGTCCTGCGCTGGGCGCCGCGCGGCGAGTGGGGCCTGGTCTGCCTGATGGGCGCCTATGCGGTCGGCTCCCTCGCGGCCCGCGCCGGCACGCTCTCACCGCGCGCCTTCGGCTCCCGGTGGCTGGCCGGGGGCGCCGCCGGGGCCTCCCGCGTCTGACGGGTGCCCCGGACCCCTGCCATGGCGGGCGGCGATGTCCGCGGCGTGGCGGCGGAAGCTGGCGAGGGCGTGCCGGACGGCGAGGCGCTCGGCCCGGTCCGGCCGCAGCAGCGCGAGCAGATGCCGGCCGGTGTCCAGCCCGGCCAGCTCCCGCAGCTCCAGGCCGTGGCCGGTCGGGGTCGTGAACCGGGGGAGGACGGCGACCCGGTCGCCGCGAGCCACCAGCGCCTCGACCAGCCGGTTGTCCCGCAGACGCTGGACGACCATGACCGGCCGCCCGGTGGCCGCCTCGACCGCGAGGCGGATGACGTCGAACGGGTAGCCGAGCGGCACGCCGTACCACTCGACCTCGATCAGCTGGGCCGCCGTCACCGTCGGCCCGTCGGCGAGCGGATGGCCGGCCCGCATGGCGATGTCGAGCGGCTCCCTGGCCAGCGCCACGGTGACCAGGCCCTCCGCGCCCGGCGGCGGGCCCGCGTGCAGGCTGTGCCCGATCACGATGTCGTAGTCCGTCGCCAGCCGGCCGTACTCCTGCTCCGGCAGGTCGACGTCGTCGCACTCCAGCCGGATCGCCGTCGTCTCCAGCTCGGCCAGCACGCCCGGCAGCAGCAGGGTCGCGGCGCTCGGCAGGGCCGCCACGCGGACCAGCCCGGCCGGCTCGCCGCGGAACTCGTCGAACCGGGCCTGCACCTCGGCGAGCACGCGGGCGACGTCCCGGCCGGCGCCGGCGAGCAGCCGGCCGGCGTCCGTCAGCCGGACGCCGCGCCCGTGCGGCTCGACCAGCCCGACGCCGAACTCCCGCTGGGCGGTGCGCAGCTGCTGGGAGACCGCCGACGGCGTGCGATGGGTCGCGACGGCGACGGCGGTGATGCTGCCGCGTTCGGCGAGGTCGCGCAGAAGCTCCAGGTGGCGCACGTCCATGTAGGCAGCCTACAGAGACATTGAATTAGCTTTCACTTGTCCTAATATGTGGCCTCGGGGACAGTCGAGGTATGCCGCCGCGTCACCGCCTGCTCGCCGTCGTCGTCGCCATTGCCTGGGGCCTGAACTTCCTCGCCATCGACGCCTCGCTCCGGCACTTCCCGCCGTTCCTGTTGGCGGCGGTGCGATTCAGCGTCATCGCGATTCCGACGCTGTTCCTGGTGCCCCGGCCCGCCGTCCCGACGCGCCTGCTGCTCGGTTACGGGCTCGGTTTTGGCACGCTGCAGTTCCTCTTCCTCTACTGGGGCATGCACGCCGGCATGCAGCCCGGGCTCGCGTCCCTGGTGCTGCAGTCCTCGGCGCCGTTCACCGTGCTGCTCGGGGCCGTCGGGTTCCGCGAGCGGGTCACCCCGCGCCGGCTGGCCGGCCTGCTGGTCGCCGTCCTCGGCCTCGGCGTCGTCGGCTGGACCCGGGCGCACGACGCGGCCGCGTTCGGCCCGTTCCTGCTGGTGCTCGCCGGCGGCTTCGGCTGGGCGATCGGGAACGTCTGCAACGCCCGGGCGCACGCGCCGAACCCGTTCCACCTCACCCTGTGGATGTCGGTCGTGCCGCCGGTGCCGATGCTGGCGCTGTCCCTGCTCGTCGAGGGGCCGCACCGGGTCGCCGGGGCGTTCACCACGACCGGCCACCTCTGGAGCGCCCTCGCCGGCCTCGCCTACACGGTCGTGATCGGCACGTTGCTGGGCTCGGGCATCTGGAGCTGGCTGATGGCCCGCCACCCCGCCGGCCTGGTCGCGCCGTTCTCGATGCTCGTGCCCGTCGTCGGGCTGTCCGCCGCGGCGGTCCTGGTCGGCGAGCGGCTGTCGGCCGCCGAGATCGCTGGCGCCGTCCTCGTCGTCGGTGGTGTGCTCTACGGCGCCACCTCGAGGTCTGGCGCGGTGCCGACCAGCGCGGCCCGGCGGTCCGCCGGGCGCGCGGGCGGTCCCGCGGCACCGCCCGGCGAGCCGGCCGAGGCGAGAGGCCCCTCTCGGGCCGGCCGCGCTCCCTCGCGGTCCGTGTCCGTGCCGCCGGCCGCCTAGCGGCGCCGCCCGCACGCTTTCGGCGACGGATGTTCCGGACCACGGGAAAGCCGCTGTCGGCTTCCGGACATTGGCGTGACCTGGGTTCGCCCTCTGGGAGTCTCACCCCAACCGGGCGATAAATGCCCGTTTGGTACGTTGTGGCGCTCTCGTTCATGGGGGCGGGCTTGGGGGGCAGGACGCGGCCTGGACCGCTCCTGGCGGGCTGGCCATGGGCCGGGCGAGCACGCCCACATCGTTCGTCGCTAGCGAAGAGGGGTTTTCACGTTATGGCACGCATCGGAGGCCGCGATGTCGCGACCTACGACATCGGGGTGCTAGGAGCTGGCCTCGTCGTCTTCATCTCGAGCTTCCTGCCGTGGTACGGCGTGAAGCTCAACCGGTACAACTACTCCTGGAGCGCCTGGCACTCCGGCTTCCTGGCGTGGTTCCCGGTCCTGCTGTGCCTGGCGATCGCGGGCCTGGTGGCCGCCCAGGTCCTCGGGCGCTTCCGGATGCCGGCCGTGGGACCGATCCCGCCGGCGCTGGTGTTCACGATCGCCAGCGGGTTCGCCCTGCTGCTCATCGTGATCCGTTGGGCCACGCTGCCGGACGTGCCGGCCTACCTGGACTCCGACGTCAAGTCCGGCGCGCGCGCCGGGCTGTTCCTCGGGCTGTTCGCGGTGCTCGCGCTGACCGCGTTCACCGCCCTGCGGCACGTGTCCGGCGCCGGCCAGACCCCGGCCGCCGGCCCGCCCGGGTACCCGTACGGCCCCCCGCAGCCGGGCTGGCCGCAGGGCCAGCAGCCGGGAGCCCCGCAGCCGGGTGCCTACCAGCAGCCGCCGCAGGGCGGGTGGCAGCAGGGCCAGCAGCCGGGCCAGGTCCCCGGTGGCTGGCAGCAGGGGCAGCCGCAGGGCGGCGACCCGCAGAGCGGCTGGCAGCAGTACCCGCCGCAGCAGGGCCAGCAGCAGGGCGGCTGGCAGCAGTACCCGCCGCAGCAGGGTCAGCAGCAGGGCGGCTGGCCGCAGAACCCGCAGGGCTGAGGCCCGCTGGCCGCGGTCCCGCGCGGGCGGGACCGCGGCAGCGGCCGGTATGCACCGCCGGCCGGCGGTGCAGCTCCGGTCGGCCCCGGCACGCGGCGTCGGTGCCGGCGGCGCCGTGTCCGTCCTCACAGTGGCCGACGTTGGGTGAGCGCCTCGCGGGCGGGGCGTGGCCGGTGCGGGCGGCCCGGTCACCGCCCGGCGCGCTTGTCGGCCGCGGTGGGGGGCCGGTGGCAGTGGGTGGCGAGGGCGCGGGAACGTGTCGGGATTTGTCGGGCCGAGTGTTCTTCCACGTTGGCGTGTGAGTCGGGTTACCGGGGATTTCGGGGTTTGCCAGGGCCGGGTTCTGGCTGTCATGGTGGTTCTCGTGCCGCGCTGGACGGTGGGGCACACGCCGGGCGGGACGCCTTTTCTTTGCCCCCGCGTCACGGCGTTTTCTTCGGACCTGTTCGGCAGGGACCGAGGGTGGGCGCGTCACCGAGGTGGCGCCTGGCATCGTAGTGTCGATGCCCTTTCCGGGATACGGATTCCAGGCCGATTTTCGCCGGGCTGGAGTGCGCTCGGATTTCTGCCTGTCTTCGGAGGCGTGGGAAAGGACTTCAATCTTGCTTCGTGGCCTCTCCACCCGTGCCCGTGCGATGATCGCTACCCCGGCGTTGGCCGCGGCGGTCGTCGGGACCGGTCTGGTCGCCACCCAGCCTGCTTCCGCTGCGGCCCGGCCGTCGGCGGCGCATTTCCTCTCGGCCGTGGTGCCGTGTGAGTCGGGCGGCAACCCCCGCGCGGTGAACTCTATCGGTGCCGGCGGACTTTTCCAGTTCCTGCCGTCCACCTGGCATGGACTGGGCGGAAGGGGTCTGCCGCAGAACGCCTCGGTCTCCGAGCAGTGGGCCAAGGCCTACAAGCTCTACGCCCAGCAGGGCACCAGCCCGTGGTACGCCTCGAAGGGCTGCTGGGGCCACAAGATCTGAGCCTCACGCCTCACGTGGCGTCGACCGAACATTCACGAAGCCCCGCGTCTCGCGACGCGGGGCTTCGTGCCGTGCCGGGCGAGCTGCCGTGCCGGGCGGCCCGGCATGGGTGCGCCGGCCTGCCCTTCCGGACGGGCTTACTCAGCCGCCGACGACCGGCAGGACCGGGACGCAGATCGGCGGCTTGGGGTGTTGGGGATCGAGCGCGTTCTCGACGAAGCGCAGGGCCACGCGGTCATAGGCGATCGAGATGTGGTCGGAGCCGTCGAGGATGCAGCTGTCCTGCAGGGTGATGTTCTTGACGTTGGATCCGGACAGGAACGCCGAGGTGTAGGGCGTGACGATCTCGTCGTACCTGGTCTCGATGACGGTGTAGTGGACGCTGGGCCGGGTGCCACCGCCGGCGTTGAGCGCCGTGAGGAACGGTGATCCGATGATCTGCTCGGCACACGAGGCGCAGGCCGAGGCGACGGTGCTGGACAGGCCGAGGGCCTGGGCGATCTGAGCCAGTCCGTCGAGGGTCGTGCCGTGGTTGGACGGCGCGAGGCCGATCAGCGAGTTGACCTTCGCGTCGCCGCCGAGGTTGTTGATGTAGTAACGCGGCAGCATGCCGCCCTGGGAGTGGCCGACGAGGTCGACCTTGGACGCGCCGGTGGCGGCGAGCACCTGGTCGACGAAGGTAGCGAGCTGGGCCGAGCTCTGCTCGATCGGGGCGGTCGCCTGGATGTAGGCGTCCGGCGAGGCGCCACCGATGTTGGGCGCGAAGACGCAGTAGCCGTCGTTCTTCAGCAGCGGCGCGAGGGCCTGCCATTCGTTCGTCTTGTCCGCGAGCGTGCCGTGGACCAGGACCACCGGCCTCGGATGGGCCGCGCTCGGCCGGCAGGAGAAGTCGTTGGAGCCGGGCGGGTCGGCGTTCGGGTGCGCCAGCGAGATCGCGACCGCCGCCGGGAAGTTGTAGATGACGGGCAGCGGTGCCGCCGCCGACGCGGCGGCGGCCGTCGCGGCTCCGCCGGCGAACAGGGCCGTGACCAGCGCCGCCGGCAGCGCGATCAGTGCGGCGCGTCGGGGTAATCGGCGGCGCGGGCGGTGGACCAGCATGAGCGACCTCCGGGGTGCTGCCGCCCGGGCCGGCCGGGCGCCGGACCGGAGCGGATCTGGTGGGTGGAGATAGTTACCTACTGGTAGGTAGGAAATGTCTAGGAAATCTTGCGGCCCCGTCACGGCTCGCGGTCGGCGTTGTTCTCGGACGCTGGAGGCTGACCAGGAAGATCTGGCGAGCCGTGGTCCGGTGTGCCGGCCGCTGACCGCCGATTTGTGCCGTCGATGCCCTTGATCGACTAGCACTTTGGTGCCAACAGGCGCCGCGCCCGCGCGCCGCGATCGCCGCCGGCCCGTGGGATGGCGGTCGGGAGGCGTCCGGCGCCGCTGTGTCCGGCGTCGCCCTGTCCGGCGCCGCGACACGGCGGCGGCGAGGCGCGGGGCGGGTCGGCTCCGCTATCGTTGACCATGAGGAGCCTGAGTAGCGCTACTACTCGCTGGTGGGTATCGGGCCGGGTTCTCGGCGGCGCGGGGGTGCTGGCGTTCAGCATGTCGCTGCCGGCGACCCGGGTCGCCGTCGAGGACCTGAACCCCTGGTTCGTGGCCTTCGCGCGGGCGGTGGGCGCTGGCCTCCTCGCGTCCGGCTACCTGAGGCTGACCGGGTCACCCCGGCCGACCCGCGACCAGTGGCGGCGGCTGGCGGCGGTGGCGCTGGGTGTCGTGTTCGGGTTCCCGCTGCTGACGTCGCTCGCGCTGACGTCCCAGACGGCGGCGCACGCGGCCGTCGTCATCGCGGTGCTGCCGGCGTGCACGGCCGTGTTCGCGGTCCTGCGCGGGCGCGAGCGTCCGCCGCCGCTGTTCTGGGCCGCGGCGCTGGCCGGGCTCGTCGCGGTGCTCGCGTTTCTGGTGGCCTCGGGTGCCGTGTCCGGTGGCGTCGGACCGGCGGACCTGGCTCTGCTCGGCGCCGTCGGCCTGTGCGGGCTCGGCTACGCCGAAGGCGGCCGGCTGGCCCGTGAGCTGGGCGGCGCTCGCACCATCTGCTGGGCGCTGGTCGGTTCGCTGCCGCTGACCGTGCCCGCGACCGTCGTGGTGACGATCCTCGACCCGCCGGGCGCCGCGCCGGTCAGCTGGCTGGGGTTCGCCTACGTGACCGTCGTGTCGATGTTCCTGGGCTTCTTCGCCTGGTACGCCGGCCTTGCCCGCGGCGGTGTCGCCAGGACCGGCCAGCTGCAGCTCGCCCAGCCGGTCCTCACGCTGGCCTGGTCGGCGCTGCTCCTGCGGGAGCACGTCAGCCCGGCCGCGCTCGCCGTGTCCGCGCTCGTGCTCGCCTGCGTCGCCCTGACCCAATACACGCGGTCCGGCGACGCCAGGAGCGGGGACGCCCGGAGAAACGTAAACGGAGCAATCGGGGCTCAGCGCCAATGGGAACGCCAGTGCGACCCCGCGGCCGGACTTTCGAACGCACGCAAACAATGAGATGTACGGACGGGCCCACCGTGTGGGACGCTGACCGCGACGCCGCCCGCGGCCGCACGGCTTCACCCGGACGGTCACGGCCAGGCGGTGCGCGGCGCCTCACAGCGGAGAGTTCATGGCCCCCTCTGCCGATCGGACCGAGATCAGCGCACGGCTCCTGATCCTCACCGAGGATCGGGTGCTGCTGGCCGGCCACCGTGGGCGGACCTGGTATTTCCTGCCAGGCGGCCGGCTCTCACCGGGCGAGACCATCGAACACGCGCTGCGCCGAGGGACCGGTCAGGAGACCGGCTTCGACATCCGCGCGCTGGACTTCGTCGGCTGCGTCGAGCATGACTACTCCGTCGGCACCGACAAGGTCCATGAGCTGATGACGGTGTTCGCCGCGCCGTTGCCGTGGGCCGCGCAGATCATCAGTCATGATCCGGAGCTGCATCTGTTCTCGGTCGACCTCGACGACCTCGCTCGACGCGACCTGCGCCCGGCCGCCCTGAAGAATATGATCTTCGACTGGGTTCGGGACGCCCGGCCGGCCTGGCGGACCAGCCTGCCCGCCGGCTGACGCCCCGGCTGGCCGGCGGCCGCGCGATCGAGGCCGCGCGGTCGAGACGGCCACCGGCGACCAGAGGACGACGCAGGCAACCAGGAAGACGCGCACCAGGAGAGGGGACATGGCCGTGCCGCCCGCCATCCGGCTCGACGTGAGGCTCGTCGCGCTCGTCGACGACAAGGTGCTGCTGACCCGTCCGGCGGCCGAGCTCTGGCACGCGCTGCCCGGCGGCCCGGTCGGGGCGGGGGAGGGCGCCGAACGCGCGCTGGCCCGCCACCTCGACGGGCTGCTGGTCCCGGCGGCCGGGGCGCTCGCGTTCGCGGGTGCCGTCGAGCACACCGGCGACGCGGGCGAGGCCGCCGCCGGCCCCTCCGCGCCGGACTCGCCAGGGGCGGACGGGGCCGAGCCCTCGTGGGCTCACGGAACTCCGGGTTCGGAGCACGTCCTGACCCTGCTGTTCGCGGCCGAGTGGCCGGCCGGCGACGAGGCCCCGCGGGCCTGGCGGGGCCAGCAGGTCAGCCTTGTCGGCGTCGACGACCTGGTGGTGACCAGGCTCGCGCCGCTGCCCGTGGCCTGGGCCACGCGGCACTGGCTCGCCAACGCCCGGCCGGGCTGGCGCCGGCTGGCGCCCGCGGCGGCCGAGGCGGCCTGGCACGGCGGCCGCCCGCCGGTCGCGGCGGTCCGGGCCCAGCTGGCCGCCCGGCGCGACCAGCTACGCGGCCGGCGGTTCCGGGATGCCGCTGTGGCGATGTGCGCGTTGGTGGCCGCCGCCGACGGCCGGATCGACCCGGCCGAGCGCGAGGGCCTGCGGGCGTTCCTGGCGACCGACCCGGTGATGGCGTACTTCCCGACCGACGAGCTGGAGCGGGTGTTCGAGCAGCGCCTGGCCGCGCTGGCCGCGGACTTCGAGGCGGGCAAGCACGACGCGCTCGGTGAGATCGCGAAGGTGCGCGGCCGGCCGGCGGAGGCGACCGCCGTCCTGCGGCTCGGCGAGGTGATGGGCCGCATCGACGGCGCCTTCCCGCCCGTCGAGCAGGAGGTCCTCGGCGAGGCGGCCGCCGTCCTCGGCCTGGACAGCGCCCACAGCGCCTGACGGCCCCCGCCAGGACCCGCCTTCAGCCCGCCGGGGGCTGGCGCAGGCGGGAGCGCGGGATCTCGTGCGGCTGCCAGCCGGCGAACTCGGTCACGCCGTCGAGGCCATGCACCGGGCGGTCCAGCTCGACGAGCAGCGACAGGCTGTAGGCCACCCGGCCGGTCAGCTCGTCGGGGGAGCAGGTCGCCAGTGCCAGCGCGGCCTCGGCCATGGTCTCCACCGGCTCGGGGCTCGTGTCGGGGGAGGGCCAGTCGTCCCGGTTCCGCACGGCCGGGTCCGGCGCGAGCACGTTGACGGCGATGCCGTCGGCGTACGCCTCGGCGGCCAGCGACATGGTCAGCCGGTGCAGCGCCGCCTTCGAGCTGCCGTAGAGCGAGCCCTGCAGGTCCGGCAGGGTGCTCCGGTACGGCGGGCCGGCCGGAGCCTCCGCCGCCGCGCTGCCGATGTTGATGATCCAGCCGCGGCGGCGGGCGCGCATGCCGGGCAGCGCCTGGCGGCACAGCTCCCAGGGCGTGCGCAGGTTCACCTCGAAGACCGTGTCGATCCGCTGGTCGGCGATGTCCAGGAACGGCATGTAGCCGCCCATGCCGGCGTTGTTGACCAGGATGTCCAGCGGCCCGAGGCGACGCTCGACGGCGGCGACCAGCCCCTCGCGGCCGCCATCCGGCCGGGACAGGTCGGCGGCCAGCGCGATGGCCGTGCCGCCGGCGTCCGCGATCCGGGCGAGCACCCCGGCCAGCGAGCCGGGATCCCGGGGGTCGCCCTCGTGCACGGCCTGAGCCGTCAGCGCGACCGCCGCGCCCTCGGCGGCCAGCCGGATCGCGATGGCCGCGCCGATACCGCGGCTCGCGCCCGTGACCAAGGCCACCCGCCCCTCGGCGTCCCCCATGCACGTTCTCCTCTGTGCCTCCGTGGCGCGCGACCAGCCGCGTCGCGCGCCTCGGCCCGCTCGCGGCCGGCGCGCGGCCCTGAACTGTCGCGTATCCGCCGGCTCCGGTCCCGGGCAGGTCGGGACTGTGTGGATGTTCCGGACATGGCGGCATCGCGTCGCGCAGGTTAGCACCGCGTAATTAACGTGTGCTGCGTTCTTGGCCGATTCCTGATCTCCCGCGGGCCGCGCCGGTGCGTCGGTTCACTCGGGTCGGTGCCGGTCTGGGAGTGGGACAGGGGCAGACTGGCGGGCGTGGGTGCAACCGACGAGGGCGAGCAGGTCACGGTGCGGCTGACGGGGGAGGCGGCTGAGCTGGTGCGCTCGGCCTCCGACAGCCTGGGTGTGACGCTGGAGGACTTCGCCGCGGAAGCGATGCGGCGCCATGCCGCTGACACGCTGGCGGACCGGCGGCTGTTCGGGGCGACGGACGTCGCCTGGAAGGAGCTCGCCGAGCTGCTCGGCGGTCCGGCGCCGGACGAGGCGGCGCGGCTGCGCGAGCTGCTGGAGGACGGGCCGGACGAGGAAGCCCGGTGAGCCCGCGCGCGTCGGGGCCGCCGACGCGGCTCACCGACCAGCACGACACACGCGGCTTCCGCGGCGGTGACGAGGTCCTCGACAGCTGGCTGCGCCATCACGCCCTGGAACAGCAGGAAGAGGGCGTGACGACGTTCGTCGTGACGGCCGGCGCGGGCCGGGTCGTCGGCTACTACTGCCTCACACGCGGCGCCGTCGAGGCCACCCGGGCGCCGGTCGTGTCGCGCTGGCGGTCGCGCCGGGCGCCCGCCGCCGTGCTCGGCCCGCTGCCGGCCCTGGTGATCGGCCGGCTGGCGGTCGACGAGACAGCCCAGGGCCAGGGCGTCGGCGCCCGGCTGCTGCGGGACGCGGTGATGCGGGCGGCGACCGTCTACCGGACCGCCGGTCTGCCGCTGTTGCTGGCGCATGCCGTCTCCGACCAGGCCAGGAGCTTCTACCGGCACTTCGGGTTCGCCGCGACCCGCCTCGACCCGTACGTGCTCGCGCTGGCGGTGCGGCACGCGTCCACGGGGTCCGGGCCAGACCTGGGCGGCTGACGGCCGGTCCTGGACGCCTGACGGCCAGCCCGGGTGCCTGACGGCCAGCCCGGCGGAAAACGGGACGGTCCGGTCGGAAATGCCACGGCCGAGTGGCCGGCGTAGTTTCTGCGCGCCGGAATTCGGGGAGTTCCCCTACGCCACCGCACCGGTTTCAGCCTGACCCGAAACGATGGTGAAAAGGCTCGATCGATCACACCCTCCGACCACGAGCTTCCGGGTACGGCGAGAGCCGCCGCCAGAAGTTGCTCGGGAGAGACGAGGTTGTCGCCAATGGCGAATATGGCCGGTCGCGGTCCTGCGACCCAAGATGGCCCCGGAACCACCGCGACCAAGGCCGGCCGCGGTAAGGGACAGAGCTTCGCGTCCCATGACGTCCCGATTATCGGCCTCGGGATTCTCGGCCTGATCTTCAGCTTCCTGCCCTGGTTCGGCACCAGATACCGGGGTTACACCTACGACAACTACGGCTATGGCACGCTGCACACCTGGACCGGAAGCCTCAACGCGTGGCATTCCGGCGCGCTGGCGTGGATCCCGATCGTGCTGATGCTGGTCGCGGCCGGGCTCGCCGCGGCGCACCTGCTGGGCCGGGGCAAGGTGCCCGGAAGCGGCGCCAGCCATTCCACCGCGATCGCCGCGCTCTGCGCGGTGGCCGCGCTGCTGATCGTGATCCGCTGGATCTCCCTTCCGCACGTGCACGCGAACTACGGCTACGCCGCGGTGGCGTCCGGGGCGCGCTACGGCCTGATCCTGGGCCTCATCACCTCGCTGGTGATGACGCTGCTCGCCCTTCGACGGCTCAAGGCGAGCGGTGAGCGTACCCACGGCCAGGGCCACGTCGAGCGTGACGCGTCGATGTCGGGCTACTCCGGCCGCGGCGCCGAGCGTGCTCGGGTCATCGACCGCGACCGGCAGTACGCCGGCCGCGACGACCAGCCCCAGGAGGTCGGCCACCCCGGCGGCACGACCGCCGAGCGGTCCCGTCCCGACAGTCGCGGTGGCTACGGCTCCGAGGGCCGTGGCGGCTACGAGACCGAGGGCCGTGGCGGCCAGGGCTCCGAGAGCCGTGGCGCCTACCGCGGCCCGGACAATGGCGGCGCCTACGGCCAGGAGGAGGGCCGCGGCGGCTACGGACAGGAGAGCCGGGGCGGCTACGGAACCGGCCCGACCACGGATCCAGGCGCCGGCGGGCGTGACCCAGGCCGTGACCAGCACTGGGACCGGTGACCTGAGGCGGCGGGCCTGACCGGTTCGCGCGGCCGCCGGCCCTCTCGGGCGTACCCGAGCGGGCCGGCGGCCGCCCTCAGCCGGTAGCGGACGCGCGCGCGTGCCGCTCGCCGCGGTCGGCGCCGGGGGCGGGGGCGGCCTCGGCGGCCACGGCGGCCACGGTGTGCGCGGCCGGCAGGTCGAGCACCACCAGCAGACCGCCCGACGCCGCCTCCGCCAGCCTGACCTGGCCCCCGTCGGCCGTGACCAGCGCGTGCACGACGGCCAGGCCGAGGCCGTTCCCGCGCCGGTCCGCCCGGACCGGGCGGGACTTCGCCGTCTCCGACCGGAACCGCTCGAAGGCCCTGGCCCGGGCGGCCGCGGGCATTCCCGGCCCGTCGTCGGTCACCGTCAGCCGCAGCATCGGGACGTCGCCCGCCAGGGCCGGGGCCGGGGCGGTCGCCACGACCACCCGGCCGCCCGGCGGGCTCGCCTCCAGCGCGTTGGCGAGCAGGTTGTCCAGCACCTGCTCCAGATGGCCGGGGGTGAGCAGCGCGCCGGTCGTGTCGCGGACGTCGGTCCACAGCTCGACGCCGGCGGCCTGGGCGACCGGCCACCAGGTCACCGCCCGCTGGGCCACCACCTCGTCGACGGCCACCGGCAGCCTGGCGGTGTCCCGGGCGTGCGCCCGGGCCATCGCGAGCAGGCCGTCGACCATCCTGGACAGCCGGTGCACCTCTGTCAGCGTGCCGCCGACCTCCATGGCGGCCACCGGGTTGTCCAGCAGGTCCTCGGTGAGCAGCTCCAGGCGCAGCCGCATGGCGGTCAGCGGGGTGCGGATCTGGTGGGAGACGTCGGCGAGGAAGGCCCGCTCGCCGCCGACCAGCTCCTCGATCCGGTCGGCCATCGCGTCGAAGCTCGCCGCGAGCTGGCGCACCTCGCCCGGCCCGCCGACCGCCCGCGCGCGGGCCGACAGCTCGCCGTCGCCCAGAGTCGCCGCGGCCCGCTCCAGCCGCCGCAGCGGGCGGCTGACCCACTGGGCGAGCAGCACCGACAGCGCCAGCGCCACCAGACTCGCGAGCCCCGCGCCGCCGAACAGCCGGATCCACCTGTTGCGGATCGCCACCTGGGTCGCGTGGTCGGACCGGGCCAGCACCAGGACCGCCAACAGGCCCTTGTCGCTGGTGACCGGGGTCAGGACGACGACGCGCCCGCCGTCCGTGGCCGACGGCGACAGCACCACCCGGGCGGTGCAGGCGGAGTGCAGCTGCGCGGCCGTCAGTGGGATGGGCCGGCCGGACGAGGAGGTCAGCACGCCGTCCGGGCTGTAGAGCGCCATGTCGTCGTCCTCCTCACTGGGCAGCTTCACCCGTCCGGTCGACAGCCGGCGCCACTTCACCTCGGAGGCGTAGGCGTCAGCGGCGGCCGCGGCGCGCGCCGTCAGCAGGTCGCGGTCGTGCTCGGCCGCGTCCATGCCCAACGGGATGCACACCCCGACCAGCAGCAACGCGATCAGCAGGAGCTGGATGGCGATGACCCGCTTGCTCACGGCCGCCTCGTTCCCGGGTCAGCCGGCCGGCTCGGCCGGGTCGGCCAGCCGGAAGCCGACGCCGTAGACGGTCTCGATCAGCTCGGGCCGGCCGAGCTTGCGCCGCAGCGACCCGATGTGGACGTCGAGCACCTTCGTCGAGCCGAACCACGGGCCCCAGATCTCCTGGAAGATCTCCCGGCGGGTGCGGACCCGACCCGGGTCGGCGGCCAGGTACGCCAGCAGGTCGAACTCGCGGGCGGTGGCGGCCACCGGCCGGCCGGCCAGCGTGATCCGCCGGGTCCGCCGGTCCACGACCAGGGTGCCGTGCCGGATGACATCCGGGTCCAGGCCGCCCCCGGCCGCGCCCGCGACGTCCGGCTCGATGTCGCGGGGTGCCGGCGCCTCGTCGTCGGCCAGCACGGGGGTGGCGCCGGAGGTCGCCGCGCGGGCCGCGTCGACGAGGGCCTCCGCGCGGGCGAACCGGCGGCGGACCGCGCGGATCCTGGCCAGCAACTCGGCGAACCCGAACGGCTTGACGAGGTAGTCGTCGCCGCCCAAGTCGAGCACCTCGACCCGGTCGGGCTCGTCGCCCCGGGCCGTCACCACGATCACCGGGGTGTCGCCGTGGGCGCGGATCCGCCGGCAGACCTCGGTGCCGTCCAGGTCCGGCAGGCCCAGGTCGAGCAGGACGAGGTCCGGCGGGGTGGGCCCCTCGACCGCGGCCAGCGCCGCGGTCCCGGTGGCGACCCGTGTCGCCGTGTAGCCGGCGCGGACCAGCCCGCGCACCAGCTGGACGCCGACCGCGTCGTCGTCCTCGACCACCAGCACCACCGCGTGGTCCGCGGCGGTCTCCGGTGGCGCCAGATCCAGCACCCGAGCCGTCATCGTCACGGTCGGTCCTCCTCGCTCGCCCGCGCGCGGCCGCGCGGGGTGGCCGTGGTCGCCGCCAGGTGGGTTTCGGGCCCGGTCGCCGCGGCGCCGGCGCCCACCGCGTAGGCGTCGGCACCGGCTGTTCCAGTGTCGGCGATGACGGCGTCGGCGGTCGCGGCCGCGGCGGTCAGGACGGCGGCCAGCGTCCGGCCCGGCAGGTCGACCAGCCGGGCGGCCAGCACGTCGGCCACGGCGGGCCCGCCGGCCAGCGCGGCCGTGACCCGCTCGCCGGCCTCGCGACGGGACAGTTCGGCGCCCGTCGCCTCGCGGGCGAGCCGCACGAGGCCCTCGCGCCAGACGTTGCCGACCCGGCCGTGCGCGCGGTCCAGCAGGTACCGCGACAGCCGGCCCGCATCAGAGCCGGGAACCCGCCGGCTCTGATCGGCGTCGACGGCGGTGTAGGAGACCACCCACAGCGGCTCGGCCCGGTCCTGGCTGGAGCCGGCCGGGCGCGGCGGCCGCGGGCACCACTTCGCCGCGAGCAGCGGCTGCCCGGCGGCCGGCGCCGGCTGCCCCGGGGCCAGCACCGGATGGTCGGCCCGGACGAGCGCGGCCACGCCGTCGGCGTTGGCCGCCAGCAGCAGCCTGGGCAGCCAGCCGCCTGGGTCGTCGGTCAGGTCGGCCGCGACGGCGACCCGGCGCGGCCCCTTCGCCGCCGGCAGGCCCTTCGCGAGCAGCGTCGCCAGCCGGGTGTGGCCGGCGCCCGCCAGTTCGGCCGGCAGGGCGTCCGCCACGACCACCAGCCGAAGCTCCGCGCCGTCCGGGCCACCGGCTGCTTCGGCCGCGGCGTCCCGCAGGATGGCGACGGGCGGGCCGGCCAGGGCGACCGGCGCCGCGGCGGACTCCAGAGCGGCCCGGCCCCGCGTGTAGATCGCGGTCTGGCCGGCCCAGGGGCCGGTGGAACGGTCCAGTTGGCGCCAGGTGTGCGGCGTCGGGCGGCAGACGTAGTGGTCCGCGCGGGCGCCGATCGCCTCGGCGCCGTCGTAGGCGTGGAACCCGGGCAGCATGGCCTCGATCACGAACCCGGCGTCGGACAGGGCCCGCTGGACCTTCCAGCCGAGCGTGGGCGTCCGGTCGGAGAACCCGTAGGCCAGCAGCACCCGGCCGCGCTCGCGGTCGCGCAGCGCCTCGGCACCGCGCGCGCAGAACAGCGCGACCCCGTCCGGGGTGTACGGCGGGTCGGTGAACACGAGGTCCGCGTCGCCGGCGACCGACGGCGGCAGGCCGAACCGCAGGTCGGCGAACAGCGTCTGGACGGGCAGCCGGCGGCGCGCCGCCTGCTCGCCGACGAAGTCGAGCAGTTCTTCGTCGACGTCGACGACGGTGACCCGCAGGCCCGGGATGAGGCTGGCGGCGGCGAGTGAGGTCAGGTCGTGGTCGCCGGCGCAGAGCAGCCGCGCCCCGGCGAGGTCGTAGGTGTCGCGCAGCCAGACCGCCCTGGCCAGCGCGGTCGTCGCGGTCGCCGCCACGTGGTCGAGATCGGCCCGTGGCCGTGGCGCCGCGGCGATCAGCGCGCTCAGGTCGTCGTGGGCGGCGCGCCGGTCGGGCTCCGGCCCCTCGTCGGCCGGCCCCAGCGAGCCGGGCCGGCCCGGGGTGAGGAACGGGCGGTAGGCGTCCACCCGGTCGGGGCGTAGCCGCGGCCCGCTCCGCGGGTCCTCGACCACGTCGTCACCCAGGGCCGCGAGCACCTCCTCGACAGTCCGCCGGGGCAGCCCGACGGCCCGCACCAGCCGGCCCACGCCGGCCGAGCCCGCCTCGCCGTCCAGCGGGGTCGCGGTGACCAGCCGGACGAGCAGGGACCGCAGCGGCCGGCCGTAGGGGCCGTAGGCGCCGAGCAGCTCGGCCAACCGGGCCGGGCCGTCCGCCGGCGGCGCGTCGGTGGCGGGTCGATCGCCGGAGGTCACCCGTCCAGCGTGCCACCCCTCGCCGCGCGGACCGGCGCCGCGTGCCCGCACCGAGCGTCGGATACCCGACTTTCCCGGCCGCGCGGGCCGCCGGGGCCCGCCGCGGACGGCTGATCGCCGGCCGACCGCTGCTCACTGTGAGACCACTGTGTGATATCGGTGGACGGGAGATCCGCGTTTCACGCACGCCGGCCGATACCCTCGTGTGCGTGTGGAGAAGGCTGGACCTGCGCGGCGACGCCGCCACCGTGACCAAGCTGTCACCCGTCGAGATCCGGCGGCGGCTGCCGCGCGCCGCGCTCGACGTCGACGTGGCGGTCGAGACGGTGCAGCCGATCTGTGACGACATCCGGGACCGGGGCGACGCCGCCGTCCTGGAGTACACCGAGCGGTTCGACCAGGTTCGCCCCGCCGGCCTGCGCGTGCCGGCCGAGGCGCTGCGCCGCGCGCTCGACGAGCTCGACCCGGCGGTCCGGGACGCGCTGGTCGAGGCGATCCGGCGGACCCGCGTGGTCCACCGAGCCCAGCTGCGCGAGGCGGTGACGGTCGAGGTCGCGCCGGGTACGACCGTCACCGAGAAGTGGGTGCCGGTCGACCGGGTCGGGCTGTACGTGCCGGGCGGGCGGGTCGCGTACCCGAGCAGCGTGGTGATGAACGTGGTGCCGGCGCAGGAGGCCGGGGTCGGCTCGCTCGCCGTCGCCTCCCCGCCCCAGCGCGACCTGTCCGGCCCGGGCGGAACCCCCGGCCCCAGGGACGGCCTGCCGCACCCGGTCGTCCTCGCCGCCTGCCAGCTGCTGGAGGTCGACGAGGTCTACTCCGTCGGCGGCGCCCAGGCGGTCGCGATGTTCGCCTACGGCACCGAGAGCTGCCCGCCGGTCGACCTGGTCACCGGGCCGGGCAACGTGTACGTCGCCGCGGCCAAGCGGCTGCTGCGGGGGATCGTGGGCATCGACGCCGAGGCCGGGCCGACCGAGGTCGCGATCCTCGCCGACCACACCGCCGACCCGGCCTACGTGGCCGCCGACCTGATCGCCCAGGCCGAGCACGACCCGCTGGCGGCCTGCCTGCTGGTCAGCTCCTCGGCCGACCTCGCCGACGCCGTCGAGGTCGAGCTGGGCAAGCAGGTGCCGGCGACCCGCCACCGCGAGCGGGTCGAGGAGGCGCTGAACGGCCAGGGCGCCATCGTGCTCGTCGACGACGTCGACGCCGGTCTGCGGGTCGTCGACGCCTGGGCCGCCGAGCACCTGGAGATCCAGACCGAGAACGCGGCGGCGGTCGCCGCCCGGGTCAGGCACGCCGGCGCGGTGTTCGTCGGCCCGTACGCGCCCGTCCCGCTCGGCGACTACCTCGCCGGCTCCAACCATGTGCTGCCCACCGGCGCGACCGCCCGCCACTCCAGCGGGCTGGCCGTCGGCGCCTTCCAGCGCCAGGTGCACGTCGTCGAGTGCACGAAGGAAGCACTCGCGGCCGTCGCGCCGCGCATCGCCGCGCTCGGCGCGGCCGAGGACCTGCTTGCCCACGTCGACGCGGTGGAGGTGCGCTCTCAATGACGAGGCCCACGACCAGTTCCCGAGTCCAGGCCACCGGCCACGCCGCCCCGGCGTTCGGACCCCAGCAGACGCAGGCGGTGTCCCGGTGAGCCCCCTGAGCCGCGACAACGTGGACGTGTTCGGGTCGGGCCGCCCGGTCGTGCGGGTCAGCGCCCGGCGCCCGGACGAGACGACGTCGACGGACCGGCCCTGGCGGCCGGTGACCCTCGACAGCCTGCCGCTGCGCGACGACCTGCGCGGCCGGTCGCCGTACGGCGCGCCCCAGCTGGACGTCGCCGTGCGGCTGAACACCAACGAGAACCCGTACGCCCCGTCGGCCGAGCTGGTGGACGCGCTGGGCAAGGCCTCGACGCTCGCGGCCACGGAGGCCAACCGCTACCCGGAGCGGGAGGCCGAGGCGCTGCGCGCCGACCTGGCCTACTACCTGACCCCGGACGCCGGCTTCGGGCTGCACACCAGCCAGCTCTGGGCGGCCAACGGCTCCAACGAGGTCCTCCAGCAGCTGCTGCAGGCGTTCGGTGGCCCGGGCCGGCGCGCGCTCGGCTTCGAGCCGTCGTACTCGATGCACCGGCTGATCTCGCTGGCCACGGCGACCCAGTGGATCGCCGAGGACCGGTCCGACGACTACACGATCGACCCGGTCGCCGCGGCCGACGCGGTCCGCCGCCACCAGCCGTCCGTGGTGTTCCTGTGCTCGCCGAACAACCCGACGGCCACCGCGCTGCCGCTGGACGTCGTCAAGGCGGTCTGCGTCGCGGCCGAGGAGATCGGCGGCTGCATGGTCGTCGTCGACGAGGCCTACGGCGAGTTCCGCCGGTCGGGGGTGCCCAGCGCGCTGACGCTGCTGCCCGAGCAGCCGAAGCTGGTCGTCACCCGGACGATGAGCAAGGCGTTCGCGCTGGCCGGCGCCCGGGTCGGCTACCTGGCCGCGCACCCGGCCGTCGTCGACGCGCTGCAGCTCGTCCGGCTGCCGTACCACCTGTCGTCGTTCACCCAGGCGGTGGCGCGGACCGCGCTCGCGCACGCCGACGAGCTGCTCGGCACCGTCGAGGCGGTCAAGGCCCAGCGCGACCGGATCGTGGACGAGCTGCCGACGCTCGGCGTGCGGGTCGTCCCGTCGGACGCGAACTTCGTGCTGTTCGGGCTGTTCAGCGACCAGCGCGCGGTCTGGCAGGGGCTGCTGGACGCCGGTGTGCTGGTCCGGGACCTCGGCCTGCCCGGCTGGCTGCGGGTCACCGCCGGCCTGCCCGGCGAGATGGACGCGTTCGTCAACGCGCTGCGCGCCGTGCTGGCCGCCAGCCCGTCGCTGCTGGCGGGGGAGTAGGGGACATGGCAGGAACGCGGACCGCCCGGATCGAGCGCAAGACGCTGGAGTCGGACGTTCTGGTCGAGCTGGACCTCGACGGGGCGGGCGTCTGCTCCGTCGAGACCGGCGTGGGCTTCTACGACCACATGCTCGCCCAGCTCGGCAAGCACGGCGGCTTCGACCTGACCGTGCGGACCAGGGGCGACCTGCACATCGACGCCCACCACACCGTCGAGGACACCTCGATCGCGTTCGGCGAGGCGCTGCGGGCCGCCCTCGGGGACAAGGTCGGCATCCGCCGGTTCGGTGACGCGATGGTGCCGCTGGACGAGGCGCTGGTGCAGGTGGCCGTCGACCTGTCCGGGCGGCCGTACTGCGTGCACGTCGAGCCGGACCTCGCACCGATGATCGGCAGCTACGACACGACGCTGACCCGGCACATCTTCGAGTCGATGACCGCGGCGGCGCGGATCGCTCTGCACGTGCGGGTGCTGTCCGGGCGCAACGCCCATCACGTCGTCGAGGCGCAGTTCAAGGCGGTCGCCCGCGCGATGCGTGACGCGGTGGCCTACGACGCCCGGGTCACCGGGGTGCCCTCGACCAAGGGCGTCCTGTGACCCTCCGGCAAGAGCGGCCTGTGACCCTCCGGCAAGGGCGGCCTGTGACCCTCCGGCCGAGCCGTCGGCCTGCCGGGACGGCGCGATGAGCCAGCCGAACGTCGTCGTGCTCGACTACGGTTCGGGCAACCTGCGCTCGGCCCAGCGGGCCGTCGAGCGGGTCGGCGCCACCGTCACCGTCACCGCCGACCTCGCCGCGGCGGCCGAGGCGGACGGTCTCGTCGTGCCAGGGGTGGGCGCGTACGCGGCCTGCATGGCGGGCGTGGACCGGATCGGCGCCGGTCCGGCGGTCCGGGCCCGGGTGGCGGCCGGCCGGCCGGTGCTCGGGATCTGCGTGGGCATGCAGATCCTCTACGACCTGGGCGACGAGCACGGCGTGCGGACCGAGGGCCTCGGGCTGCTGGCCGGCGAGGTCCGCCGGCTGGCCGCCCCGATCCTGCCGCACATGGGCTGGAACACCGTGACGGCGCCGGCCGGCTCGACGCTGTTCGCCGGGCTGCCGGCCGAGACCCGGTTCTACTTCGTGCATTCCTACGCGGCCAAACCCGATCTCTCGGCCGGGGACACGACCGCCGAGCACGGCGAGCCGTTCGCCGCCGCGGTCGAGCGGGGCGCGTTGTGCGCCACCCAGTTCCACCCGGAGAAGTCCGGCGACGCGGGCGCGCACGTCCTCGCGAACTGGCTGCGCACGCTGGGCTGACCGCCGGACCGGGCCCGACCGGCCGTCACAGGCGCACCCCGCTGTGCGCGAGCCAGGTGTCGGCCGCGACGACGGGCCAGAGGGCCACCAGTCCGTGCTCGGGCACCGGCGGCCGCTGGCCGCGGCGCAGCGCGGCCACGGCGGCGTCCCAGCAGCTGGTCGCGGCGTCGACGTCGACCCAGCCGGCGCCCGCGAGCGGCCCGCCGGCCAGCAGCGCCCGCAGGCCGCCCGCCCCGTCGACCGCGTCGGCCAGCGCGTGCAGGAAGTGCGCACGGCCCGCGCGGTCGCGGACCACCGGCGCCAGCACGTCGCCCGCCGCGGCCCGCAGCACGGGCTTGGTCAGGTCGCGCCGGTACATCGTCGCGCCCGGGGTCGACAGCGCGGCCTCGATCACCCGCCGGTCGTGCAGCGGATGGCGCCAGTCGATGCCGGCGCTCGCGTAGAACGTCCGCGCCGTGTCGACCAGCGGCGTCGCGTCCCGGTATGCCGCGGGGACCCAGCGCCTCCGATGGTCGGCCGAGGCGAACGCCGCCGTGTCGGCCGCAGTCGCCACCGCGAGCCGGTCGGTCAGGTACAGCGGGCGCAGCCACTGCGGCCGGATCCACGGCGGCACCACGGACGGCGGCCCCGCCGTGTGGGCGCTCGCCGCGGCGGCGGCCAGCGCGCGGGCCGTGCGCGCCTTGGCCAGCAGCCCGCGCGGGCCGCCGACCGGGCCGATCTGCCGGCGCAGCGTGGCCAGCCGGCCGGCCCGCAGCAGGTCCGGCCAGTGGCCGCGCCCGCCCCTGAACCAGTCGTCGCCGCCCTCGCCGGACAGCAGCACCGTGACGCCCTCGCGGCGCGCGGCCGCGCGGACGGCGTCGGCCAGGGCGAGGTTGGCCCAGGGCGGCAGCTCACCCGTCGTGGCGGTCCAGGCGCGCCAGCGGTCCCAGTCGTAGGCGTCGGGCTTCACCCGGAGCACCGGGACCCCGGTGTGCTCCTCGACCGCGTCGATCCACCGCGACTCGTCGTGCGGCTCCCCCGGGAAGACCATGCTGATCGGCAGCAGCCGCGCGGAGCCATCGGGGCCGAGGCCGCCCGCGGCGGCGAGCCGGGCGGCGATCCCGGTCACGGCGCTCGAATCGACCCCGCCGGACAGCCCGACGGCGACCAGCCCGGTGCCCGCCCCGGCGCGGCCCGGACCGGTGCTCGACGCCGCCAGCTCCGGGCCGGGTTGGGTCGAGGCCAGGTCCGGGCCGGGGTTCGCCGAGCCGCACCGGGCGGCGTCCGCGACGGCCGCCCAGAGCGCCGGCCTGACCCGGGCGGCCGCCGTTTCGACGGGCTCGGCCGCCAGCGGTGGAACGAGGGCGTACAGCGAGCTGTAGGCACGGCGGCTGGGCCGCTCGCCGGCCCGCGCCTCGATCCTGACGAGGTGGCCGGCCGGTACCCGCTCGACGCCGCGCACGAGCGTCTCGTGCTCCGTGGTCGGGCTGTGCAGGAGCGTCTCCGCGAGCACGGTCTGGTTCACCTCGAACGCCGGCCCAGCCGCCCGCAGCTGGGCGAGGCCCGTGGCGACCAGCACCCGGTCGGCTCCGGGGCGCAGCACGAGCGTGCGCATGCTGCGCGGGGACCGGGCCAGCACCAGCCGCCCGGTCCGCTGCTCGAACACGAGCGCGGCCCAGTCCCCGAGCAGCCGGTCGAGGCCGAAGGCTCCGAACCGGGTCCAGGCGGCGGCGAGCTGGCCAGAGGCACGACGTGGGTCCAGAGCAGCGCCGTCGGGGTCCGCCGCGAGTCCGGCCACGGGCGGTGACCAGCCGTCGACGACGGCGAGCAGGCCGCCGGCGGTCCGGGTGACGTCCGCGCCGGGCCCGAGCGCCGGGCCCGCCGCGGCCGCGACGGCCAGCGGCCCGACGACGAAGGCGCGCACGCCGCCGCCGATGGGAGTGCTGGAGGCGGCGAGCATCCGTTCGACGAGCGCGGTCGTCGGCGGCTGGCCGTCGAGGCGGAACTCGGCGCAGAACGTCATGTCGATGCCCTCCGCTGCTCGGCGAGCGGATAGGTCGCGATCGGGTGGTAGGTGAGGGTGGGGTCCTGCTCCTCGGCGTGCACCGCCCCGTCCACCTCCAGCCAGGCGTGCGCCGCGAACGGGGTGCCCGGCTGGCGGCGGACGCCGACGACGAGGGCCACGCGGCGACCGGCGGTCGCGGCGAGCCAGCCGCGCAGGAGAGACCTGGACAGGCACGCGGAGTCGCCTCGCCAGAACGCGCCGGAGTCGGCGGCGAGCTCGTCCAGCCGGGTGCCGGTGAGCGCCCGGCGCCCCGCCGGGTACCAGCGCGCGGCGGGTGATGCGGCGGCGCGGCCGGCGGCGGCGACCAGGTCCGGCACCCGGCGGTGGCGCAGCGCGATCTCCACCAGCCCGGCGGCGAGCCACAGCTGCGCCCGCACCACCCGGTCCCACGCCTCGGGCGCCCGGCCCGGCGCCACCGCGGCGCCGGCCGAGGTCATGTCGCCGGTCGGGGAGTGACCGTGACGAGACGGCGGCGGGCCAGCTCGTCCAGGAGCTCGCGCAGGTCGCGCTCGGCGTGCGGCTGGTCGATGAGCCAGCCGTCGCTGACCGTCGCCGCGGCCCGGCGGACGGCCGCGCCCCGAGGCACCCCCGTCGGGCTGAGCTGACGCCAGAGCTGGGCTCCGGTCTCGTTCAGCGCGAAGTACGCGCCGTCGTCCGGATGCAGCAGGACGATCTCGCCACCGATGTCGGCGGCCTGCACGCCGGGCCCGATCCGGACCTCGTCGTGGTCGTCGGCCCGGTCGGTGCCCGGCCCGCCACCCGGCTGGCGCTGGTCCGCGTGGCCCGTGGCCTGGCGCGGGCCGGCGTCGCCGATCGCCGGGCGCGGGCCTGCTGGTGCCTGCTGGCTGCCGTCCGGCATCCAGACCTCCGTCACGGTCGCGGGGGCGGCGCACGCACGGCCGCCACGGTTCTCCTGGCAGCGAGAATGAAAGCATCCTGGATGCAGAGAGTGAGGTGTCGACACTCGCCATCGACACATCGGCGCGCGTGCGTGTCCCAACGGCGCGGGTCGTTTCGCTGCATCGTTGATCTGATACGTTCAGTAATCGATGATGTCGTAGGGTGACATCCGGCGGGCGGCGGCCGGTGCCCGAGATCGGGGATCTCGGGCCGGCCCGCCGCGGCCGGTGGGCAGGGGCGGTGCGCTCGGGTCGCCGTGACGATGCGGGCACATCCGGCCGGGGCTGGCGACCAGGGGAGCGACGATGTCCGTGCCAACAGCGCCGTCCGCCGCCGGCGAGACGGCCGCCGGGGGCCACCCCAGCCCGGAGCCGGGCGGTCCCCGGGCCGGGGACCTGGCGCGCCGGGTCGCCCGCGCGGCGGCGGAGCTGGTGCACGACGCCGCCGACGCCGTGCTGATCGAACGTCTGCACCAGGCCGGAATCCGGCCGATCCTGCTCAAGGGACCGGTCACGGCGCAGCGGCTCTACCCCGGCGAGCACCGGCCACGGGCCGACTGCGACCTGCTCGTCGCCTCCGGTCGGCTGGCCGCGGCCCGGGCGGTCGCCGTGGCCGCCGGCCACAGCCCGCGCGAACCGAGCCCGCACGCCCAGGCCTACTGCCATCCGAACGGCCAGGTACTCGACCTGCACTGGACGTTGCCGGTCGTGTCGCCGCCGGCCGATCGGGTGTGGGCCACGCTGTCCCGCCACCGGGTGCCGTTCGCGCTCGGTGGGACCGTCGTCGACGCGCTGGACCTGCCCGCGCACGCCTTCCACCTGCTCCTGCACACCGTGGCGGCGCCGGCCCGTACGTCGGGCGCCCGCCGGGACCTCGACCGCGCCGTGTCGGCCTTCGACCTCGCGACCTGGCGGGCCGCCCTGGAGGTGGCCGACGAGCTGGATTCCCGGGCGGTCGTCATCGCGGCGCTGCGGACCGGCTCGCCGGCCTGCTGGCGGCTCGCGGACGCGCTCGGGCTGCCGGTGCGGGTGCCCTTCACCAGCAGGCTCTGGCTCGCCGACCAGAGCCTGCTGCTGAACGCCCAGCTGATCCTGCGGACCGCGTCGCCGCAGCGTCGGCGCACCATCCTGCGCCGCTGGCTGGTCCCGACCCGGGCCGAGCTGGCTGGCTGGAGCGCCCGGCCGGAGGTCCAGGCCGCGACGCCGGCCGCCCTCCCGCCGGCCGCGCGGCTGCTGTGGTACCGGGTCCACCAGCTCGCGCTGTTCTCCGTCAGCCTGCGGCGCGCGACCCGGCAGCCACCCGCCCCGGCTGCCCCGGCGGGTCCGCGCCAGGTTCCGGCGCGGCCCGAGCGCGTGCCGTCGGGCTGACAAAGGTCGCCGGTGCGCATTTCGGGAGGGTTGACTACCCAAACGACTTGTCCGGGCGCGTTAGGTAATCGCCTTTGGGTGAATCCAGCCACGCTGATCCCCATGGGGACCGGATGAGGCCCGCATGACCCGGCCGGGCCCGCGGCTGGCCGCGGGCGCCGCGCGCCCGTGGCTGGCGTCGGGCGAGACAGGTCAGCGTTCGGCCGCGCAGGACGCGGACGGCGCCGCCGTCCGGTCGGCCGAGGACGTGGACATCGCGGACGCCGAGACACTGACGTCGTTCGTGCTCGACCGGGGCCGGCAGCCCTGGCTCGAACCCACGGCGGACGCGGCCCCCGGCGCGACCCCGGCGCGACAGGGCCCGGTCGCGAACCCGGCCCGCCCGGCCCCGGCCCGCCCGGGTCCCGTGCCGGCTGTCTCGGGCCCGGTGCAGACCCGTCCGGGCCCGGTGCCGGCTCACTCGAGCGCGGGGCCGGCTCGTTCGGGCCCGGTGCCGCCTCGGCCCGACCCGGCCGAGACCGGCCGACGCCCCGGCCCGGCCCCCTCCCGGGGTAAGCCTCCGCCGCCGGGCCAGCAGGCCGGGTGGCCGTCCCGCACGCGGCCAGGGCGGCACGCCGAGCCCCCACGGGCCCGTGCGCATCGGCTCAGCTACGGCGAGGTCGCGCTGCTGGCCGCCGTCGCGGGGATCGTGGTGTGCCTGGCCGGAATGTGCGCGGCCGCCGCCTGGCAGCGGGCCGCCTCCGACCGTCGGCTGCCCGCCGTGACCGGCTCGCCCGCGTCGCCCGCGATGACCGACCCGCGCGCGTCGACCGCCGTGTCGACCGCGCCGTCCGCGCGGCTGGCCCCGACGCCCGAACCGCTGCGGGCCGCCGGCTCGGACGGTTCCGTCGAGTCGCGTCCGAGGCTGGCGGAGGGCTCGATCGTCCTCGACGCGGACCGGGCGGCGACGCGCTCCGGTGATCCCCGCGAGCCGGCCGCGGCCCCCGGAGCGCCGGGACCGACGCCCACCTCCGCGGTGGCCACGACGCAGCCGGCGACCACCGCGGCGTCGCTTCCCGCGACCACCACGCCGCGCGCGTCGGCCACCGCCACCGCGCCACCGTCCTCACCGCGACCGCCGGCGACCGGCCAGCCGGCCACCGGCCAGCCGGCGACCGCCGGAGCCTCCACCCGGCCGACCGCCACCGCCGGCGCCACCCACCCGCCGGCCACCGCCGGAGCCTCGGCGCGGCCGTCCGCCACCGGATCACGCGCCGCCACGGCGCCGGTGACGCATTCGGCATCGGCCGCGGCCTCGGCACGGTCCTCCGCCGCGGGCGGCGCACCGTAGGCTGGGCGGGTGACGTTGACGTTGTTGCCCGCGGTGGATGTGGCGGACGGAGTGGCCGTCCGGCTGGTGCAGGGAGAGGCCGGGTCGGAGACCGTCTACGGCGACCCGCGCGAGGCGGCGCTCGCCTGGCAGCGCGACGGCGCCGAGTGGATCCATCTCGTCGACCTGGACGCCGCCTTCGGCCGTGGCTCCAACCGGGACCTGCTCGCCGCCGTGGTGAAGTCCCTCGACGTCGCCGTGGAGCTGTCCGGCGGCATCCGGGACGACGCCTCGCTCGACGCGGCGCTCGCCACCGGTGCCGCCCGGGTGAACGTCGGCACGGCCGCGCTGGAGAACCCCGACTGGGTGCGCCGGGCGATCGACCGGGTCGGCGACAAGATCGCCGTCGGGCTGGACGTGCGCGGCACCACGCTGGCCGCCCGCGGCTGGACCAAGGAGGGTGGCGAGCTGTTCGACGTCCTCGCCCGCCTCGACGCGGACGGCTGCGCCCGTTACGTCCTCACCGACGTGCGCCGCGACGGCACCCTGACCGGTCCGAACCTGGAGCTGCTGGCCGCGGTCACCGGCGCCACCGACCGGCCCGTCGTCGCCAGCGGCGGCGTGTCCTCGCTCGCCGACCTGACCGCCATCGCCGGTGTCCCAGGGGTCGAGGGCGCGATCGTCGGCAAGGCGCTCTATGCCGGCGCGTTCACCCTCCCCGAGGCGCTCGCCGTCGCGAACGGCGAGGTCGGCGCCGCGCGATGAGCGTCGCCGTCCGCGTCATCCCGTGTTTGGACGTGGACGCCGGACGGGTCGTCAAGGGCGTCAACTTCCTCGACCTGCGCGACGCCGGCGACCCGGTCGAGATGGCCAGGCTCTACGACGCCGAGGGCGCCGACGAGCTGACCTTCCTGGACATCACGGCCTCCAGCGGCAACCGGGAGACCACCTTTGACATCGTCCGGCGCACCGCCGAGCAGGTCTTCATCCCGCTGACCGTCGGCGGCGGGGTGCGGGCGGCGGACGACGTGGACCGGCTGCTGCGGGCCGGTGCCGACAAGGTCGGCATCAACACGGCCGCGGTCGCCCGCCCGGAGCTGCTGCGGGAGTGCGCGCTGCGGTTCGGCAGCCAGTGCGTCGTCCTGTCGGTCGACGCCCGCCGCTCCCCGGACCCGGACGGGCCGGCCTTCGAGGTCACGACCCACGGCGGCCGGCGTGGCACCGGCATCGACGCGGTCGCCTGGGCGGCGCGGGCCGTCGAGCTCGGCGCCGGGGAGATCCTGCTGAACTCCATGGACGCCGACGGGACCCGCGACGGTTACGACCTGGAGATGATCACGGCCGTGCGCCGTGAGGTGGACGTTCCGGTGATCGCGAGCGGTGGTGCCGGGCAGCTCGCCGACTTCGCCCCGGCGGTCGCCGCCGGCGCCGACGCGGTGCTCGCGGCGAGCGTCTTCCATTTCGGCCAGCTGCGGATCGCCGACGTCAAGGCCGCGCTGCGGTCCGCCGAGGTCCCCGTCCGCTGACGTCCCGCCCGCCGGCCGAGGCCGCGGCGGGAGCCGCGCGAGCCGGCTGACGCGCCAGGAAATCCGTGGCGTCGCGTTCGCGTTGCCGTTTTGATGGCACGGCGCTGTCACACGGCCGTAGCACGGCGAGGCCAGCACCCGGCGTCGTCGGCAGCGCGCGAGAGGAGAACGGTGTCCCCATCCGGTGACGCTCCGGGCGGACCGGGCGGTCTCACAGGGTCCAGCTCCGCCGGCCCCGGTGGCTCCGCGGTCAACCCGGCCTGGTTCGCCGACGCGGCGCGCGCCGTCGACGCGTCCGGCTCGGTGATCCGGCGCGGCCTGCGGGTCCTGGGCCTGGCGATCCGTGAGGAGCCTCGGCTGTTCGCGCTCTCGGTCACCGGCAGCGCGCTGTTCGGCCTGGCCACCGTCGCGAGCTCGTACGTCCTCGGCGAGGTCACCCAGCGGGTCGTCGTCCCGTCGCTGGACAGCGGGCACGCCGGCTGGGGCGCCGTCGTCGGCGCGGCGCTGCTGGTGTTCGCGGTCGGCGCCGCCCGGGCGGTCGGGATGTTCTTCCGCCGGTTCGCCGCCGGCATCCTGCAGTACCGGATGCAGGCGCACTACCGGCGCCGGGTCACCCGCCAGTACCTGCGGCTGCCGCTGGCCTGGCATCAGCGGCACTCGACCGGGGCGCTGCTGTCCAACGCGAACGCCGACGTCGAGGCGCTGTGGGCGCCGATCGCGCCGTTCCCGTTCGCGGTCGGCGTCGTGGTCATGCTCGCGGCGGCTGTGGCCCTGCTCATCGCGACCGATCCGCTGCTCGCCGCCGTCGGGTTCGTGGTCTTCCCGGTCGTCGGGGTGCTCAACTACCTCTACTCGCGGCGGGTGTCGCCGCTGTTCGCCCGGGTGCAGGGGCTGCGCGCCGAGGTGAGCGCCGTGGCCCACGAGTCGTTCGACGGCGCCCTGGTCGTCAAGACGCTCGGGCGTGAGGCCGACGAGACGGCCCGGTTCCGCCGCGCGGCCGAGGAACTGCGCGACGCGATGATCCGGGCCGGCCGGGTGCGCGGGGCCTTCGACCCGTTGATGGAGGCGCTGCCGAACTTCGGGGTGCTCGCCGTGCTCCTCGTCGGGTCGCAGCGGATCGCCGCCGGGCACCTGTCGGTCGGCGACCTGGTCCGGGTGGCCTACCTGTTCACGCTGCTGGCCTTCCCGATCCGGGCGATCGGCTGGGTGATCAGCGAGCTGCCCCGTTCGGTCGTCGGCTGGGGCCGGGTGTCGGCGGTGCTGACCGCGAGTGGCGAGCAGGTGTTCGGGCCGGCCCGGCTGACCGGCACCGGCCCGGCCGCGCTGCGCCTGGCGGGCGTCGGGTACCGCTACCAGGCCGCCGAGTCCGACGCGCTCGCCTCGACCGAGGACGGCCGCGAGCCGACCAAGCCGACCGGGCGGGCCGAGCGCGCCGACGCGCTCACCGACGTCACCTTCGACGCCACCCCAGGGAAGGTCATCGCGGTCACCGGGCGGACCGGTTCCGGGAAGTCGACCCTGGTCGGCCTGCTCGCCAGGCTGGTCGACCCGGACGCCGGCTCCGTCCGCCTCGACGGCTCCGACCTGCGCGAGCTGGCCGTCGGCGAGGTGACCGGCGCCGTCGCGCTGGTGGCCCAGCAGGCGTTCCTGTTCGACGACACGGTCCGGTCCAACATCACCCTCGGCGCCGACCTGACCGACGACGAGGTCTGGGACGCGCTGCGCCGCGCCCAGGCGGACCGGTTCGTCGCGGCGCTCCCGGCCGGCCTGGACACCGAGGTGGGGGAGCGCGGCACCACCCTGTCCGGCGGCCAGCGCCAGCGGGTCGCGCTGGCCCGAGCACTGGTGCGCCACCCCCGGCTGCTGGTGCTGGACGACGCGACCTCCAGCGTCGACCCCCGGGTCGAGGCGTCGATCCTGTCCGGGCTGCGCGGCCTCACCGCGTCGACCGTCGTCGTCGTCGCCCACCGGCGGGCGACGATCGCGCTCGCCGACGAGGTCGTCTACCTGGAGGACGGGCGGGTCGTCGCCCAGGGCCGTCACGACGAGTTGCTCGTCGGCTCGCCCGGCTACGCCGAGCTGCTCACCGCCTACGAGCGGGCCGCGCGGCTGGCGGCCGGCGCGGACTCGGGCCGGGAGTCCGTCGCGGCCCAGGACGCCGTCATGACCCAGGACGCGGACGCGGCTCAGACCTCCGACGCCGCCGACGAGGGGGTGCTGTCATGACGGCTGACGCCGCGATCCCCCCGCAGCGCGGCTCGGCGCCGCCGGCCGCCGCGATCGAGGAACGGGACCGGGCCGGGCGCCGGGAGGGGCTGCTGGGCACAGGCCGCCGGCTGCACCGGCTCGCCCCCGAGGCGACCCGCGGCCTGTCGGTCACCCTGCTGCTGGCGCTCGTCGCCACCGTCGGCAAGGTCGTCATCCCGCTGACCGTCCAGCAGACGCTCGACCGGGGCATCTCCGGGCCGCACGGCGTCGACCTGGGCCTCGTGCGCACGGCCGTCGAGATCGCCGCCGGCACGATCGTCCTGACGGCGGCCGCGACGTACCTGATGAACGTCCGGATGTACCGGATGTCCGAGGGCGCGCTCGCGGCGCTGCGGGTCCGCGCCTTCCGGCACATCCACGACCTGGCGATGCTCACCCAGGCGACCCAGGCCCGCGGCGGGCTGACCGCCCGGGTCACCACCGACGTCGACCAGATGTCGCAGTTCCTGCAGCTCGGCGGCGTGATGCTGGTCGTCTCGGTCGGTCAGATGATCGTCGCGACCTGCCTGATGCTGGTCTTCTCCTGGCCGCTGACCCTGCTGGTCTACGTCTGCTTCGTCCCGATGGTGCTCGCCACCCGGGGCTTCCAGCGCAAGCTGGCGGTCCGGTACGCGATCGTGCGCCGCCGCGTCGGGGAGCTGCTCGGCGCGGTGTCGGAGGCGGTCGTCGGCGCGCAGGTGGTCCGGGCGTACGGCTCGCAGGGCCGCACCGCCGCCCGGATCGACCAGACCGTCGAGGCCCACCGCTCGGCGCAGACCAGGGCCCAGGTCCTGGTCGCCGTCGTGTTCTCGACCGCCGAGCTGGTCTCGGCGGCGGCGCTGGCCGGTGTCGTCCTGCTCGGCGTGGCCCTGGGCGTCGGCGGGCACCTGTCGACCGGCCGGCTGGTGGCCTTCCTGTTCCTGATGACGCTGTTCGTCATGCCGGTCCAGACCCTCACCGAGGTGCTCAACGACGGCGCGAACGCGCTCGCCGGCCTGCGCCGGGTGCTCGACATCCTCGACACCCCCAGCGACATCCGCGACCCCGCCGAGGCCCTGCGCGGCCCCGACGGCACGCCCGGCGGCCGCGACCTGGCACCCGGCTCCCTCGACGTGACCTTCGAACGGGTGACGTTCCGTTATCCGACCGGCCCGCCCGTCCTGCATGGCGTCGACCTGCGCGTCCCGGCCCGCGCCCGGGTCGCGGTCGTCGGCGAGACCGGTTCGGGCAAGACGACGATCGCGAAGCTGCTGACCCGGCTGATGGACCCGACCGAGGGCCGGATCCTGATCGGCGGGGTGCCGCTGACCGAGGTGCGCTTCTCGTCGCTGCGCGGCCGGGTCGTGATGGTCCCGCAGGACGGCTTCCTGTTCGACGCGACGATCGCCGACAACGTCCGCTACGGCCGGCCAACCGCGACCGACGAGGAGATCGTCGCGGCCTTCACCCGCCTCGGGCTGGCCGACTGGCTCGCGCGCACTCCGGCCGGGGTGCTGACCCAGGTCGGCGAGTCCGGCGGGCTGCTCTCGGCCGGCGAGCGCCAGCTCATCGCGCTGGCCCGCGCCGAGCTCGCCGACCCGGATCTGCTCGTGCTCGACGAGGCGACCTCCGCCGTCGACCCGGCCACCGAGGTCCGCCTCGGCGCCGCGCTGCTGGAGCTCACCCGCGAGCGCACCGCCGTGACGATCGCCCACCGCCTGTCGACCGCCGAGACCGCCGACCTGGTCGTCGTCGTCGACGCCGGCCGGATCGTCCAGCAGGGCACGCACGCGGAGCTGGTCGACCGCCCCGGTGTCTACCAGCGCCTGCACGCCTCCTGGTCGGCGGGCGTCGCCGCGCTCTGACCGGGCCGCGAGACGCCCCCGGGTCAGTGGGCGCGGGCGTCCTGGACCAGCAGGATGCGGCTGGTGGGGCCGGCGAGCTGCCGCCAGCGGTGGGGCAGGACGCCGGGGTAGTAGAGGGTGTCGCCGGGGCCGACGACGAACAGGCCCTCGCCCTGGACCTCCACCTCGATCGTGCCGGCGATGACGTGGACGAACTCGTCGCCGGGGTGGGTGTAGGCCTGGCCGAACTCGGCCGGGGCGCCGTCGAAGAGAACCGGGTAGATCGCCCGGGCCCCGGCGACGAGGGACCTCGCGACCCCGCCGGGGTTGTCGACGGGCACGCCGCTGCCCGCCGTGACCAGGCTGACCCGCCCGTCCGCGGACAGCGCGGCACCGTCGTCGGCCGCCATCGACATCAGCGCCGGCTGGGTGGTGCCCAGGGCCTGCGCGAGCCGGTGCAGCGACGCCATGCTGGGCCGGGCGAGGCCACGCTCCAGCTGGCTGAGGAACGGGTGCGACAGCTCGGCCTTCGTCGCGAGCTGGACGAGAGTCAGCCCCTGTTGCCGGCGCAGCACCCGGATCGACCGCCCGATCCGGGTGCTCAGGTCCTCCCCGGCGGCTCCGGCGTCGATTGCCATACCGCTCATGGTCCCATCACCACCGGCGGCGGGCGCGCTCGCCGCCGGCCGCCCGGCCTGCCCTAGTCGGCGGTGTGGGCCTGTTGGGGCGGGCAGGCCGCGGCCGCGCGGGTGGCGAGGGCGAGCAGGGCGCGGTCCGTTCCGGCGGCGCCGATCAGGGCGACGCCGACCGGGCGGTCGCGGACGCGCAGCATCGGCAGCACCACCACGGGCAGGCCCGCGAGCCCGGCGCCCGAGGTCAGGGTGAGCGTGGCGGCCCGGACCCGGTCCTTCACGTCGACGGCGAGGTCCATCCGCGGCGCCGGGCTGCTGCTCGCCGGCGCGACCAGCACGGTCCCGCCGGCCAGCGCGGCGCCGAGGATGTCGCGGACCTGGGTCCGGACCCGCTGGGCGGTCCTGAGCTGCCCCTCGGTGACCGCCGCGGCGGCGGCGAACCGGGCGGCCACCCCGGGCCCGAGCGTGCCCGGGTGCGCCGCGACCCACGCGCCGTGCGTCGCGTTGGCCTCCCAGCCCTGGTTCTGGCGGAACGCGGTGACCCAGTCGTCGAGCCGGCCGCCGGCCACCCGGGGGACGTGCCGCGTCGGCAGCCCCACCGCCGCGGCCAGCGCGGGCAGCACCGCGGCCAGCGCGGCCCCGACCTCCGGCTCGGCGGCGGCCACCAGGTCGTCGGCCACCAGCAGCCGCGTCGGTGCTCCCGCCGCCGGGTCCGCCGGCAGCAGCACCGCGCCCACCTGGGCGAGCGTGTCCGCGTCCCGGGTCAGCCAGCCGACGGTGTCGAAGCTGGGCGCGAGCGGGACGACCCCGGCGGCCGACACGGCGCCGTGGGTCGGGCGAATCCCGAACAGGCCGCAGTAGGACGCCGGTACCCGCACCGAGCCGCCCGTGTCGGTCCCGAGGCCGACGTCGACCAGGCCGAGCGCGACGGCACTCGCCGGCCCGCTGGTGGAGCCGCCGGGGACGACGCCGGGGGCGGTCGGGTTGGGCGGGGTGCCGTAGTGGACGTTCGTCCCGGACAGGCTGTAGGCCAGCTCGTCGGTCTGCGCGATGCCGGCCACGTCGGCGCCGGCGGCGAGCAGCGCGGCGACGGCCGGCGCGTGCCGCGGCTCCGGGGCGGCCTCGGCGAGCCAGGTCGGGTTCCCGGCCCCGGTCCGGTGGCCCTGGACGGCGAACAGGTCCTTGACGGCGACCGTGAGCCCACGCAGCGGGCCCTCACCCACGCCCGCGACCAGCGGACCTCCACGCACGCGCCACACCGCGCTCGTCTCGTCAGGCGCCGAGCCGGCCGCCGAGCGTGGGCCGGCTGACGACGCGGAGCCGGCCGACGAGGACGCCGCCGGGGCGGCGCTGACATGGGCCGCCACCACGCGCCACCGGGCCTCGCCGCCGTCGGTGGCGACGGCGGTCCACAGCTGGGTCTGCAGGCCGCGGCCCCCGTCCTCCTCGCGCAGCACCTCGGCGACCAGCAGCGCCGCCGCGGGACCGTGTACCTGGACGTGCAGCCGCTCGACGGTCCGGGCCGCGGGCAGCCGGCCCCCCGCGCCCCTGGACCGTCGGAACAGGCTGATCTGGGCGTGTCCGACGAGGACCCCGGCGCCGTCGGCGCGCAGCGTCGCCGGGTCGTCGAGGAACAGCTCGTCCAGGACGTCCAGGTCGTTCGCGAGCAGCGCGTGCTCGTACCGCCAGAACGCGGCCTCGAGACCCGCGCGCCAGGCGGGGTCGTCGGCGGGGGCGGCCGCCGTCGGGCCGCCGGGCTGGCCGACCGCGTAGTAGCGGACCTCGGTGGACACAGACATGCTCCTTAGGCACCCGGGACAGGCTGCCTCCCCTGGTACCCGGAGGCCGGCGGCCCCAGTAGACCACCGCGGGATGACAGTTCAGGTCGCGCGACGGCACGAGCGGGCCGCGGTCCTGCGGACCAGCTGGCATCCTGGCGCTGTTCGGCCCCGGAGCGCGCTGACCAGCGGTTTGGAGGGTGAAACAGCGTCCGGCGACCAGAGGCCTAGGTCCCGAGACAGTGGGCCGCGGGCCGCGGCCGGCGCCGCCGAGGAAGGTCTCCGTCCGGCGCTGTTACGGGTGCTTGACGGCGCTGAAATACGTGGCCGGCAGTGTTGATGACACCAACAATCAACCGCCTGCCGGCCCAGGCCGGCCCGGGCGCCGGCCGCGCGGCGAGCACGAGGCCGCGGCCCCACCCGGACTGAGGGGAGCGCGATGCGCGTCGGCGTCTTTCTTTTCGGGGCCGTCGAGATGGGCGACACGCTCGGCGCCGGCGGCACCGAACCGACGTCGCGCCGCTACGGGCAGCCGGAGGTGCTCCGGGCGATGCGGCGCCTCCTGGACACCGGGACGCTCGCCGACGAGCTCGGCTACGACTCCTTCTGGCTGACCGAGCACCACTTCCAGCACGAGGGCTACGAGGTCGTGCCCAACGGCCTGATGTTCGGCGCCTTCCTCGCCGAGCGGACCAGCCGCATCCGGATCGGCACGATGTTCAACGTCGTCGGCCAGTGGCACCCGCTGCGCCTGGCCGAGGACTTCGCCATGCTGCACAACCTCTCCGGCGGCCGGGCGGTGCTGGGGCTCGGCCGGGGCACGGTGCCGCGCGAGATCGAGCCGCTGTCGCTCGGCCGGGTGTCGATCGGTTCCACCGACAACCCGGACGCGCGGGCCGCGGACACCGTCAACCGCCAGGTCACCGCCGAGGCGGTCGACCTGCTGCTGACCGCCCTGGACAACGAGACGTTCGCCCACCGGGGCCAGTACTTCCAGGCCCCGCCACCCGGCATCCCCGACCGGGGCGGCGAGGTCGAGGAGCTCACGCTCATCCCGCGGCCGGTGTACCCGTACGACATCTGGCAGGCGATCAGCAGCCCCGGCTCGCTGGCCGAGGTGCCGACCCGGGGCTTCGGCGGGGTGTTCTGGCTGGTGAGCCGTTCGCTGCTGCAGGCCCGGTGGGAGCGCTACGCCGAGGTGTACGCGGCGGCCCACGGCGGCGCTCCCGAGCCCGGCGAGAAGCGGATGGTCGTGCTCAACACCTACGTGGGCGACACCCACGAGGACGCGATGGAGCGGGCCAGGCCGGGCCACGACGAGTTCTGGCGCTTCCTAGGCCCCTACGGCTGGACCAGGGCCTACCTCGGCCCGGACGGCGGCCCACCGCCCGCCGGCTGGGTGCCGACCCTGGAGGACTCGGTCGAGCAGGGCGTCTGGGCGGTCGGCACCGCCGAGGAGGTCGCCGCCGCGATCCTGCGGCTGCGCGACGACCTCGGTGGCCTGGCCGACCTGACGATCTTCCCGACCGGTCCGGGGGAGAGCTACGACGCCACCGAGGAGCAGCTGCGCCGGTTCGCCCGCGACGTCCGCCCGCTGCTCGACGCCGCGGCCGAGGTCCTCGTCCGGTGACGGACCAGGACCGGCCGCGACCGGCCGTCCGCCTCGGCCCGACCGCCGTCAACAGCTGGCTGGTCGGGCCGGGGGCGGTCGACCTGCGCCGCCCGGCCCGTCCCGACCGCGCCGTCACGGTGGCCGCGCTGCCGCAGCGGCTCACGTTCGACCTCGCCCGGTCCGCGATCGTCGTGGTCGACATGCAGAACGACTTCTGTCACCCCGACGGCTGGCTCGCCGGCCTCGGCGTCGACATCAGCGGGGCCCGGGCGCCGATCCCGGTGCTCGCCGCGCTGCTCCCGGCGCTGCGCGCGGCCGGCGTCCCGGTCGTCTGGCTCAACTGGGGCAACCGGGCCGACCGCGCCAACCTGCCCCCGGGCGTGCTGCACGTCTACGACGGTGACGGCTCCGGTACCGGCATCGGCGATCCGCTGCCGAACGGCGCGCCGGTGCTCACCGAGGGCTCCTGGGCGGCGGCCGTCGTGGACGAGCTGGTGGTCGAGCCCGGCGACCTCCGCGTGTCGAAGTACCGGATGAGCGGCTTCTGGGACACCCCGCTGGACACCGTGCTGCGCAACCTCCGGGTCGACACGCTGCTGTTCGCCGGCGTCAACGCGGACCAGTGCGTGCTCGCGACGCTGACCGACGCCGCCTGCCTCGGCTACGACGTGGTGCTGGTCGAGGACGCCGTCGGCACGACCTCGCCGGAGTTCTGCGCGCGGGCGACGGTGTACAACGTCCGCCAGTGCTTCGGCTTCACCCTGACGGCGGCCGACCTCACCGACGCGCTCCAGCCGCTCGGGTGAGCGAGGCGAGGCGCGCCGGGCCGCAGCTGGTGCGGCCGCTGGCCGAGGTGACGGCGCACCGGATCTCGCCCGGCGACACGGTCCGGCTCGCCGTGCTGTCCGGGCCGGCGCAGGGCTCGCCGGCCACCGTGGTGTTCGAGGTGTGGGAGCCCGCCGGTGCCCAGCCGCCGAACTCGCACCCGGCCTCGACCGAGACGTTCGTCGTGCTCGCCGGGCACGGCGTGGCGCACAGCGACGGGCACACCCAGGAGATCGGGCCGGGCGACGTCCTCGTGCTCCCGCCCGGCTCGGTACACCGGATCGTCAACCCGTCGGCCACCGACCGGCTCTACACGCTCACGGTCCTGGCCCCCGACGACGGCTTCGCGGCCCTCATCGAACGCGGCCCAGTGGCCGCCCTGGACCCCGAGGACCTCGCGATCCTGAACGCCGCCACCAGCTGAGCTCCGCGCAGCCAGGTGCCGCCCCGCCGGGCGGGGGAGGCAGTATCCCGTCGGGCCGGCACAATGGCACCGTGAGTACCACGTCCCCCGGGCTTGATCCCGCCGTCGCCGGCCGGCTGAAGCGGGACGCCGCCGGGCTGGTCGCGGCCGTCGTCCAGCAGTACGACACGGGGAAGGTGCTGATGGTCGGCTGGATGGACGACGAGGCGCTGCACCGGACGCTGACCACCGGCCGGGCCACCTACTGGAGCCGTAGCCGCCGGGAGTACTGGGTCAAGGGAGACACGTCCGGACACGTCCAGTGGGTGCGCTCGGTCGCGCTCGACTGCGACGGCGACGCCCTGCTCGTCCAGGTCGACCAGGTCGGCCCGGCCTGCCACACCGGGACGTCGACCTGTTTCGACGGCCGTGACCTGATCGCGGCCGTCGGTTCGCGCGCCGGGCCGACGCCTCCGACCGCCGCGGCCCCCGCCGTGGACCCGACCGCGGGAGACCAGCATGACGACCGGTGAGATCAGCCCGACCCGCGCCGAGTTCCGGGCGCTGGCCGCCGAGTACACCGTCGTCCCGGTGGCGCGCCGGCTCCTCGCCGACGGCGAGACCCCGGTCGGCATGTACCGCAAGCTCGGCGGCGGCCCCGGGACCTTCCTGCTGGAGTCGGCCGAGCACAGCGGGATGCGGTCGCGCTACTCGATCGTCGGGGTCCGGGCGGCGGCCACCCTCACCGAGGTCGACGGCGAGGCCCGCTGGACCGGTGGCGAGGCCCCGCCCGGCGTGCCGACCGGCGGCAGCCCGCTGACCGCGCTGCGCGCCGTCGAGCGGTCGCTGCGCGCGCCCCGGCTGGACGAGGTGTGGCCGGGCGCAGGCACCTCGGGGATGCCGCCGCTGATGGGTGGCCTCGTCGGCTACCTGTCCTACGACTTCGTCCGCCGGATCGAGCGGCTGCCCGAGCATGCCGTCGACGACCTGCGCGTGCCCGAGCTGCGCCTGCTGCTCTGCATGGACCTCGCGGTCCTCGACCACGCCGACGGCTCCTGCCTGCTGGTCGCCAACGTGTTCACCCACGCCGCCGCGCCGCCCGGGCCCGACGGGCTGCCCGCGACGGTCCCGCTCGACGAGGCAGCGCTCGACGCCGCCTACGACGACGCGGTCGGCCGGCTGGAGCTGATGACGGCCGAGCTGCACAAATGGACCGAACCGACCGTCGCGGCCACCCGCGAGGTCGCGCCCCTGGACCTCAGCCAGTTCACCTCCGCCATGGCGCCCGGCCAGTTCCAGCAGGCCGTCGAGCGCTCGATCGAGGAGATCCGCGCCGGCGAGTGCTTCCAGATCGTGGTGTCGCAGCGCTTCGAGCGGGCCACCACCGCCGACGCCCTCGACATCTACCGGGTGCTGCGCGCGTCCAACCCGAGCCCGTACATGTACCTGCTGCGCTTCGGGGACTTCGACGTCGTCGGCACGTCGCCCGAGGCGCACGTCAAGGTCACCGGTGACCGGGCCCTGCTGCACCCGATCGCCGGCAGCCGGCCGCGCGGGCGGACCCCGGAGGAGGACGCGGCGCTGGCCGCCGAGCTGCTCGCCGACCCGAAGGAGCGGGCCGAGCACGTCATGCTCGTCGACCTGGTCCGCAACGACCTGGGCCGGGTCTGCGTCCCGGGTACCGTGCGGGTGGTCGAGTTCGCCACGATCGAGCGCTACTCGCACATCACCCACATCGTGTCCACCGTGATCGGCCAGGTCTCGCCCGAGCACACCGCGATCGACGTGCTCGCCGCGACCTTCCCCGCCGGGACGCTGTCCGGCGCGCCGAAGGTGCGGGCGATGGAGGTCATCGACGAGCTGGAGCCGACCCGGCGCGGCCTGTACGGCGGGGTCGTCGGCTACCTCGACTTCGGCGGCGACCTCGACACCGCGATCGCGATCCGCACGGCCCTGGTCCGGGACGGCCGCGCGTACGTCCAGGCCGGCGCCGGCATCGTCGCCGACTCGGTGCCCGACGCGGAGGATCACGAGAGCCGGACCAAGGCCGCCGCCGTGCTGCGTGCGATCGAGATCGCCGAGACCCTGCGCGCGCCGGGCTGACCACCATCGCAACCGACGGGACCACAGGCATGAGCGCAGACACCGAACAGGCCACCTCGACCGTGCCCGCGACCGACCCGGCGACGCGCGCGGGGGGCGGCTCGCCCGCCCGCCGGCTGGCCGGGCGGTCCGGGCTGGGGGCGGCGGTCATCGGCTGTCTGCTGGGCGCGGCGGCGGCGCTGCTGGCCGCGTCGGCCACCTGGGTCCACACGGGGGTGCGGGACGCGGCGACGGCCGGCAGCGGGGCGACGGCGGCGCCGCTGGCGGTGAAGCTGGGCGGCGGCGACCTGGCCCCGGCGATCGGCGCCTTCGGGCTGCTGGGCCTGGCGACGGCGGTCGCGCTGGTCGCGACCCGCGGGGTGGCCAGGCGCGTCGTCGGGCTGCTCGTGGCCGCGGCCGGCGTCGGAGTGATCATCTACGCGGCCCGGGTCGGCCTCGACCCGGGCCCGGTCGTGCGGTCCGCGCAGCCGGTCATCGCCCTCGCTCCCAGCGGTCACCCGAGCGTCGGCCCGATCCGGGTGTCGGCCGCGCCCTGGCTCGCGCTGGTCGGCGGGGTGGCGCTGCTCGGCGCCGGCCTGCTGGCCGTCGCCTTCGGCCGGGCCTGGCCGGCGATGGGCGGCCGGTACCAGACCAGGTCGGCGCGCCCGCTGGACGCCTGGGAGGCCATCGAGCGTGGCCAGGACCCGACCGTCTCGGCGGACTGACGGCCTGCCCGGGGGCAGCCCGGCCCGCCTCCGGTAGCCCGCCAGGAGGTGGCCGGAGGATGGCCGAGGGGCGGCCGGAGGATGGCCGGGCGACACGCCGAACGGCGCGCCGGCCGCCGCGCCCGCTTCGCCGGAAGTGGCGCGCTAGACACGAACGTCACCCCGTGGCAATCCCGTCGCGTGCTGTCGCCGGGCCCGTGTGCTGGGCAACAAGGGGACAACCACGCTACGTGACCGGTTCGGGTACGCCCCCTGCTGGGTATGGGCTGTTTGGCGGTTGATCGGCCCGACGGTTCCGGCCCGGACAATCGGTGGGCAACTACGGACCGTCAGTGGGTTGATGCGCGCGTGGGGGGCGATGTGCGATGTCCGGCTGGGGGCCTACCATCGGCGCCATGGCAGCGAGAGCCACCGGAGCCCGGCTGTGACCGTCCTCGACGAGATCATCGCCGGCGTCCGCGCCGACTTGGCCGAACGCGAGTCCCAGACCCCGCTTGACGTGCTCAAACAGCGCGTCGAGAAGGTTCCGGACCCGCGCGACGCGCTGGCGGTGCTGCGCGCCCGCCGGGTCGCCGTGATCGCCGAGGTCAAGCGGCGCAGCCCGTCGAAGGGTGACCTGGCCAACATTCCCGACCCGGGGAAGCTGGCCGGCATCTACGAGACCGCCGGCGCCGCGGCCGTCAGCGTGCTGACCGAGAAGCACCGGTTCGGCGGCTCGCTCGCCGACCTGGACGCCGTCCGGGTGGCGGTCGACGTGCCCGTGCTGCGCAAGGACTTCATCGTCGCGCCGTACCAGATCTGGGAGGCGCGGGCGCACGGCGCCGACCTCGTGCTGCTGATCGTCGCTGCGCTCGACCAGCCGCGCCTCGTCGGCCTGCTGGAGCGGATCGAGTCGCTCGGGATGACCGCCCTCGTCGAGGTCCACGACGAGGAGGAGACCCACCGCGCGCTGGACGCCGGCGCCCGGCTGATCGGCGTCAACGCCCGTGACCTCAAGACGCTGGAGATCCGGCGGGACACCTTCGCGCGGCTGGCGCCCCTGGTGCCGCCCGGCATCCTGAAGGTCGCCGAGTCCGGCATCCGCGGCCCGCGTGACCTGCTCGGCTACGCGGAGGCGGGCGCCGACGCGGTGCTCGTCGGCGAGGCCGCCGTCAGCGGGCCCGACCCACGCCAGACCGTCGCCGACCTCGTCGCCGCCGGCGCCCACCCCGCCACCAAGGTCGGCCGTTAACCGGCTCGCGTCCAGAAAATCGGTTGGCGGTGGCCGATAGAGTCGGGGCCGTGAGTGCTTCCAGTGCCGGGTCGACCGGTCTTGCCGCTTCGCCTGCCGCCGCTGACCTGGGCGCGGGGGAGTGGGCCAGCGTCCCGGACGGGCTGGGCCACTTCGGGCCGTTCGGTGGGCGGTTCGTGCCGGAGGCGCTCATGGCGGCGCTCGACGAGCTGACCGCGGCCTACGACGAGGCCCGCCAGGACCCGGCGTTCGTCGCCGAGCTGGACGGCCTGCTGGCCAGCTACGCCGGCCGGCCGACCCCCGTCACCGTGGCCCAGCGGCTCACCGAGCGGATCGGCGGCGCCCGGCTGCTGCTCAAGCGCGAGGACCTCGCGCACACCGGCTCTCACAAGATCAACAACGTCCTCGGTCAGTGCCTGCTGACCAAGCGGATGGGCAAGACCCGGGTGATCGCCGAGACCGGCGCGGGCCAGCACGGCGTCGCCACCGCGACCGCCTGCGCCCTGCTCGGCCTCGAGTGCGTCGTCTACATGGGCGAGGAGGACACCCAGCGCCAGGCGCTGAACGTCGCCCGGATGCGGCTGCTCGGCGCCACCGTCGTCCCCGTCACCTCCGGCAGCCGCACCCTCAAGGACGCCATCAACGAGGCGCTGCGGGACTGGGTCGCCACCGTCGAGCACACCCACTACTGCATCGGCTCGGTGATGGGCCCCCACCCGTTCCCGATGCTCGTCCGCGACTTCCAGCGGATCATCGGCGTCGAGGCGCGCGAGCAGGTGCTCGAGATCACCGGACGGCTGCCGGACGCGGTCGTCGCCTGCGTCGGCGGCGGCTCGAACGCGATGGGGATCTTCCACCGGTTCATCCCGGACACCTCGGTCGCGCTGATCGGCTGCGAGGCGGGCGGCGACGGCCTGGCGACCGGCCGGCACGCCGCAGCGATCGCCGGTGGCGGGTCCGGCGTCCTGCACGGGATGCGCTCGTACTTCCTGCAGGACGAGGACGGCCAGACCCAGGTCTCGCACTCGATCTCCGCCGGCCTGGACTATCCCGGCATCGGGCCCGAGCACGCCTGGCTGCACGACACCGGCCGGGCCTCCTACCGGGTCGTCGACGACACCGCCGCGATGGACGCTCTAGGCCTGGTCGCGAAGACCGAGGGCATCCTGGTCGCGATCGAGAGCGCGCACGCGTTCGCCGGGGCCTTCGACGTCGCCCGTGAGCTGGGCCCGGACGCGACCGTCCTCGTGAGCTGCTCAGGCCGGGGCGACAAGGACGTCGACACCGCCGCCCGCTGGTTCGACCTGCTCGACGGCGCCGACGGCCCGGCCACCAACGGCTGACCGCGCCAGCCAGACAGCACAACGGCCAGCGCCCGGGCACACCGGGCTCGCAGAGGTCGGCCGGGCCAGCCGGCCGGGAGATGGACAACCACGTGGTGGGACAGGGCACACCGGGGCGGGTCGCGGATGTTTTCGCGGCGGCCCGCAAGGAAGGCCGCGCGGTCCTCGTCGGCTACCTGCCGGCGGGCTACCCGTCGGTGGACGGCGCGATCGACGCGTTGCGCGCGATGGTCGAGGCCGGGGTCGACATCGTCGAGCTCGGGCTGCCGTACTCGGACCCGACGATCGACGGGCCGGTCATCCAGGAGGCCGTGGACGCGGCGCTGCGGGGCGGTGTGACCACCGCCGACGTGCTGCGCACCGTCGAGGCCGTCGCCGCGACCGGCGCGCCGACGCTCGTGATGACCTACTGGAACCCGATCGAGCGGCACGGTGTCGAGCGGTTCGCCGCCGACCTCGCCGCCGCCGGGGGCGCCGGCACGATCACGCCGGACCTGCCGCCCGAGGAGGCCGGCCCGTGGCTGGAGGCCGCCGGCCGGCACGGGCTCGACTCGGTGTTCCTGGTCGCGCCCAGCTCTTCGGACGCCCGGCTGCGACGAGTGACCGGCATCGCCAGCGGCTTCGTCTACGCCGCGTCGCTGATGGGCGTCACCGGCGTCCGGGAGTCGGTCGGCGCCGCGGCCGAGGGCCTGGTCAACCGGGTGCGCGGCGTCACCGACCTGCCGGTGGCGGTCGGTCTGGGGGTCCGGGACGGGGCCCAGGCGGCGACCGTGGCGGGCTTCGCCGACGGAGTGATCGTCGGCACCGCGCTGGTCGGCTGCCTGGTCGACGCGGAACGCTCCGGCGCCGGCCGCGAGGCTGGCATCGCCGCGGTCCGCAAGCTCACCGCCGACCTCGCGGCCGGCGTCCGCGCCGGTTCCTGACCTGGGCTTGACCGGCCCGGTCGGCGGTCCCTCCCGGGGCGAGGTTGGCCACGGCGGCGTCCACACTGGCCGGAGTTGTCAACCTTTGTTCCAGGACGGGTAGACGACAGTGGGTCCTCGCTAGGTAGCCTTGCGCCGTGGTCCTAGCCGCGATCCCTAGCCCCTCTCGAGGTGTCCTGCACCTCGGGCCCCTGCCGCTGCGCGCCTACGCCTTTATGATCATCATTGGCGTCATCGTCGCCGTCTGGCTCACCGGCCGCCGGCTGCAGGCGCGGGGCGTCGACCCGAACTTCGCCAGCGACGCGGGCGTGGGGGCGGTGCTGCTCGGCATCATCGGCGCCCGGGTCTACCACGTCCTCACCAGCCCGCAGGCCTACTTCGGCAAGAACGGCGACCTGGTCCACGTCCTGTACGTGTGGAACGGCGGGCTCGGGATCTGGGGGGCGGTCGCGGGCGGCGCGCTCGGAGTGTGGCTCGCCTGCCGCCGGGCCGGCGTGCCGTTCCTGTTGTTCTCCGACGCCGCCGCGCCTGGCCTGATCTTCGCGCAGGCGATCGGCCGCTGGGGCAACTACTTCAACCAGGAGCTCTTCGGCCGGCCCACCACGCTGCCGTGGGGACTGAAGATCGACCCGGCGCACCGGCCCATCGGCTACGAGCAGTACGCGACCTTCCACCCGACGTTCCTGTACGAGTCGATCTGGGACGTGGCGGTCGGCGTGACGCTGCTGGTCATCGACCGTCGGGCCCGCCTGGGCCGCGGCCGGCTGCTCGCGCTCTACATCATGATGTACACGGTCGGCCGCGGCCTGATCGAGGCGTTGCGGATCGACGACGCCGAGCACTTCCTCGGCCTGCGCCTCAACGACTGGACCAGCATCGTCGTCTTCCTGGGCGCCGTGGCGATGTACCTGCTGATCCGCAAGCCCGTCGACCGGGACGTCAGCCCGGCCGACGCCACCGCGGCCGAGCCCGCCGAGATCGCCGTGGCTCCCGCTGCCGACGACACGGGCGACGAGGACGGCGCCCCTGTCACCGCCGCCGCCGTGAGCGGCCGGATCGCCACGGAGAAGCCAGCCGGCGTGACCGCGCCTCCCGCCGTGGACGGCGGTGACGAATCGGCCGTGCCTGGCCGCGGCGATGGCTGACGAACGCCGGGCCGACGGGAGCTCGGCCGACGGGAGCTCGGAGGGCCCCCGGGCCGCTCGCCCGGCCGGCGCGCGGTCCGAGGCCGCCTACCGGCCCGGGATGCACCAGCACCACCATGACGCCCACCGTGACGTCTCCGGCGGCTGGCTGCGCCCGGCGGTGTTCGGCGTGATGGACGGGCTGGTGAGCAACGTCGCACTGCTGTCCGGGTTCGCCGGCAGCAACGCGTCCCACTCGACGGCGGTGCTGGCCGGCCTCGCCGGGGTGGCGGCCGGGGCGTTCTCGATGGCGACCGGGGAGTACACCTCGGTTCGGTCGCAGAACGAGGCGATGGCCGCGGAGATCGAGGTCGAGCGGCAGGCGCTGACGCAGTTCCCGGTCGACGAGCGGGCCGAGCTGGCCGCGACCTATGCCCGCAAGGGTGTCGACCCCGCGCTGGCCGAGGCCGTCGCCGGCCAGCTGCACGACGACCCCGAGGTCGCGCTGGCGGTGCACAGCCAGGAGGAGCTGGGGGTGACCCCGGGCCGGCTGCCGAGCGCGCTGCTGGCCGCCTTCTCGTCGTTCACGGCGTTCGCCCTCGGGGCGCTGGTACCGGTGCTGCCCTACCTGGTCGCGCACTGGGTCCTGGGCGGCTACACGTTCCTCGCGAGCGCGGTGCTGGCCGCCTGCGCGCTGTTCGGGGTCGGGGTGGCCGTCAGCCGGTTCACCGGCCGCTCACCGTGGCTGTCCGGAGGCCGCCAGCTCCTGCTCGGCGCGCTGGCCGCCGCCGCCACGTACCTGGTCGGCGCCCTCGTCGGCGGCGTCGTCAACTAGCCGGAGGCACCGGCGCCGCGACGGGCCTAAGCCCGAGGTGAGAACAGCTCTAACCTCGGCGGACAAGAAGGTTAGCAAAGGTAAGGCTCGCCCGCTTGGAACACAACCGTCACATTCATGTGACCTGCCGGACACTGACGATCTCAGCGAATCGGGCGGCGACATGGCACACTCGGTGGAGCGCAAGACGCGGCTGGCTCACCGCGCCCTGTCCCAGCTGTCTCGGCTCTGGCCGCGCGGACCCGGTCGCCCGGCACCCGGGCTCCCGAAACGCCCGAGCGCCGGCTAACCGGGGCGTCCTGGGGTCACGGCTCCGGTGCGCGGCGCCGGTGCCGCCTGGTCGTCGTCGATGCGCTCCCGGACAGCGTCGTCCGCACCCTTCAGGCACTGAAGACGGACAGGACACGCCGGATGCCGACTAAGCAAGGTCTCTACGACCCCTCGTACGAGCACGACGCCTGTGGTGTCGGCTTCGTCGTCGACGTGCACGGCCGCCGCAGCCACGAACTGGTCGACCAGGGCCTGACAGTACTGCGCAACCTTGACCATCGTGGCGCCTCCGGCAGCGACCCGGACACGGGTGACGGCGCGGGCATTCTCGTCCAGGTCCCGGACGTGTTCCTGCGTGACGTGGCGGGTTTCCCGCTCCCCGCGGCCGGCCGGTACGCCGTCGGCATCGGCTTCCTCCCCCAGGTGGCGGGTGACCGTGACGAGGCCGTCCGCACCATCGGCCGGCTGGCCCGGCAGGAGCGCCTGCGGGTTCTCGGCTGGCGTGAGCTGCCCGTCGTCAGCCACATCGTCGGGCACGCGGCCCGCGAGGTCGAGCCCCGGATGCGTCAGCTGTTCGTGACGCTGCCGGGCACCGCGGTCAGCGCGGCGGTCGGCGCGCCCATCGACGACGACGCCCCGTTCGACCAGCTTGAGCTGGAGCGCCGCGCGTTCTGCCTGCGTAAGCGGATTCAGCGGGAGACGGGCGTCTATTTCCCGTCGTTGTCGGCGCGCACCATCGTCTACAAGGGAATGCTGACAACGCACCAGCTGTCCGCCTATTTCCCGGACCTGGACGACCCTCGGTTCGCGAGTGCTATCGCTCTCGTGCACAGCCGCTTCTCGACGAACACCTTCCCGAGCTGGCCGCTGGCGCATCCCTATCGCCTGATCGCGCACAACGGTGAGATCAACACCGTCCGCGGCAACCGGAACTGGATGCGCGCCCGCGAGGCGCTGCTGGAAAGCGACCTGATCCCCGGCGACCTGGCCCGGCTCTTCCCGATCTGCGCCGACGGCGCCAGCGACTCGGCCAGCTTCGACGAGGTGCTGGAGCTGCTGCACCTGGGCGGCCGCAGCCTGCCGCATGCCGTCCTGATGATGATCCCGGAGGCGTGGGAGAACCACGCCGAGATGGACCCGAAGCGCCGCGCCTTCTACCAGTTCCACGCGACCCTGATGGAGCCGTGGGACGGGCCGGCGTCGATCGCCTTCACCGACGGCACGATGATCGGCGCGGTCCTCGACCGCAACGGCCTGCGCCCGTCGCGGTACTGGGTCACCGACGACGGCCTGGTCGTCATGGCCTCCGAGGTCGGCGTCCTGGACATCCCGCCGCACCGGGTCATCCAGAAGGGCCGGCTGCAGCCGGGCCGGATGTTCCTGATCGACACGGCCAAGGGCCGGATCGTCAGCGACGACGAGATCAAGTCCGAGCTGGCCTCCGCCGCGCCGTACGACGAGTGGCTGCACGCGGGCGTCATCGCGCTGTCCGACCTGCCGGAGCGCGAGCGCGTCGTCTACAGCCACGAGTCGGTGACCCGCCGCCAGCAGGTCTTCGGCTACACCGAGGAGGAGCTGCGGGTCATCGTCGCGCCGATGGCGCGGTCCGGCGCGGAGCCGATCGGCTCGATGGGCACCGACACCCCGGTCGCGGTGCTCTCCGAGCGGCCCCGGCTGCTGTTCGACTACTTCCAGCAGCTGTTCGCGCAGGTCACCAACCCGCCGCTGGACGCGATCCGCGAGGAGCTGGTCACCAGCCTGGGCCACTACCTCGGGCCGGAGGGCAACCTGCTCGACGCCGGCGCGGCGACGTGCCGCGTCGTGGAGATCCCCTACCCGGTGATCAGCAACACCGAGCTGGCGAAGATCATCGGCATCAACGACGACGGTGACATGCCCGGCTTCGCGGCCGTCACCGTACGCGGCCTCTACGAGGTCGCCGGCGGCGGCGCGGCGCTGGTGGCCCGGATCGACGAGATCTGTGCCGGCGTGAGCGCGGCCATCGCCGACGGCGCCCGGATCGTCGTGCTGTCCGACCGGGACTCCGACGCGCGGCTCGCGCCGATCCCGTCGCTGCTGCTCACCGCCGCGGTGCACCACCACCTGATCCGGGAGAAGACCCGGACCAAGGTCGGCCTGATCGTCGAGAGCGGCGACGCCCGCGAGGTGCACCACGTCGCGCTGCTGAACGGCTTCGGAGCCGCCGCGGTCAACCCGTACCTGGCGTTCGAGTCCGTCGAGGACCTGATCCGCCGCGGCGAGATCACGGGCGTCACCCCGGAGCAGGCCGAGAAGAACATCGTCAAGGCGTTCGGCAAGGGCGTCCTGAAGGTGATGTCCAAGATGGGCATCTCCACCATCGCCAGCTACACCGGTGCCCAGGTCTTCGAGGCGATCGGCCTGCGCTCCGACGTGATCGAGCGGTACTTCACCGGCACCGCGTCCCGGATCGACGGCGTCGGCATCGACGTGCTCGCCGCCGAGGTCGCCGCGCGCCACGGCCGGGCCCACCCGCGGGTGGCCACCGAGCTCACGCACCGGCCACTGGAGACCGGCGGCGAGTACCAGTGGCGCCGCGACGGCGAGCTGCACCTGTTCAACCCGGAGACGGTCTTCCTCCTGCAGCACGCGACCCGGACCCGCCAGTACGAGGTCTTCAAGGAGTACACGGCCAAGGTCGACGACCTCTCGAAGCGCAACGCGACCCTGCGGGGCCTGTTCGAGCTGCGCCCGGGCCTGCGCCGGCCGATCCCGATCGAGCAGGTGGAGCCGGTCTCCGAGATCGTCAAGCGGTTCGCCACCGGCGCGATGTCCTACGGCTCGATCAGCGCGGAGGCGCACGAGACCCTGGCCATCGCGATGAACCGCCTCGGCGGCAAGTCGAACACCGGCGAGGGCGGCGAGGACGCGGAGCGCTTCGTGCCCGACGCCAACGGCGACCTGCGCCGTTCCGCGGTCAAGCAGGTGGCGTCCGGCCGGTTCGGCGTGACCAGCGAGTACCTCGTCAACGCCGACGACCTGCAGATCAAGATGGCGCAGGGCGCGAAGCCGGGGGAGGGCGGCCAGCTGCCCGCCCACAAGGTCTACCCGTGGATCGCGCGGACCCGGCACTCGACGCCGGGCGTCGGCCTGATCTCGCCGCCGCCGCACCACGACATCTACTCGATCGAGGACCTCGCCCAGCTCATCCACGACCTGAAGAACGCCAACCCGGCGGCGCGGGTACACGTCAAGCTCGTCGCCGAGGTCGGCGTCGGCACCGTCGCGGCCGGCGTGTCGAAGGCGCACGCCGACGTGGTGCTGATCTCCGGCCATGACGGCGGCACGGGGGCGTCGCCGCTGACGTCGCTCAAGCACGCCGGCGCGCCCTGGGAGCTGGGCCTGGCCGAGACGCAGCAGACCCTGCTGCTCAACGGCCTGCGCGACCGGATCGTGGTGCAGGTCGACGGCCAGATCAAGACCGGCCGCGACGTCGTCATCGGCGCGCTGCTCGGCGCCGAGGAGTTCGGCTTCGCGACGGCGCCGCTGGTGGTCGCCGGCTGCGTGATGATGCGGGTCTGTCACCTCGACACCTGCCCCGTCGGCGTCGCGACCCAGAACCCGGAGCTGCGCGCGCGGTTCACCGGCAAGCCGGAGTTCGTCGAGAACTTCTTCACCTTCATCGCGGAGGAGGTCCGGGAGTACCTGGCGCAGCTGGGCTTCCGGACGCTGAAGGAGGCCGTCGGCCGGGTCGACATCCTGGACGCGACCTTCGCCGTCGAGCACTGGAAGGCCGCCGGGCTGGACATCAGCCCGCTGCTGCACACCCCGGAGACGCCGTTCGGCGGCTCGCTGTCCAACGCCGCGAGCCAGGACCACGGCCTCGACAAGGCGCTGGACAACTCGCTGATCCAGCTGTGCGAGGGCGCCCTGGAGGACGGGCGCCCGGTGTGGCTGGAGATGCCGATCCGCAACGTCAACCGCACCGTCGGCACGATGCTCGGCTACGAGGTCACCCGGCGCTACGGCGCTGTCGGCCTGCCGGACGACACGATCTCGCTGCGGTTCACCGGCTCCGCCGGCCAGAGCTTCGGCGCGTTCGTCCCGCGCGGCATCACCCTCACCCTGGAGGGCGACGTCAACGACTACACCGGCAAGGGCCTGTCCGGCGGGCGGATCATCGTCTTCCCGCCGAAGGAGGCGCCGCTGCGCGCCGAGGAGAACACGATCGCCGGCAACGTGCTGCTCTACGGCGCGACCGCGGGCGAGGCGTACTTCCGGGGCGCCGTCGGTGAGCGGTTCTGCGTCCGCAACTCGGGCGCGACCGCGATCGTGGAGGGCGTCGGCGACCACGGCTGCGAGTACATGACCGGCGGCACCGTCGTCGTGCTCGGCCAGATCGGGCGTAACTTCGCCGCCGGCATGAGCGGCGGCGTCGCCTACCTGTACGACCCGGTCGTGGAGCGGATCAACGGCGAGATGGTCGACATCGAGCCACTCGACGCGGAGGACCGGGCGCAGCTCGTCTCCCTGCTGACCCGTCACCGGCGCGAGACCGGCTCCACGGTCGCCGCCGGCCTGCTCGCGAGCTGGGAGGACGAGCAGGCCAAGTTCGTCAAGGTCATGCCCCGCGACTACAAGCGGGTACTGACCGTGATGGCGCAGGCCAAGGAGCAGGGCGTCCCCGCCGACGACCTGATCATGGCCGCGGCCCGAGCCTGACCAGCCCCACGCGCAAGCGCGCCCTCCGCCACGAACACAGAGATAGGAAGAGGGATGGCTGACCCGACTGGGTTTCTCCGGCACCACCGGGAGCTACCGGCGCGCCGGCCCGTCGACGTGCGGATCCAGGACTGGCGGGAGGTCTACCAGGACTTCCCGGCGCCGTCGCTGACCGCGCAGGCCTCACGCTGCATGGACTGCGGCATCCCGTTCTGCCACAACGGCTGCCCGCTGGGCAACCTGATCCCGGAGTGGAACGACCTCGCCCGCCGGGACGAGTGGCAGGAGGCCATCGACCGGCTGCACGCGACGAACAACTTCCCGGAGTTCACCGGGCGGCTGTGCCCGGCGCCGTGCGAGGCCGCCTGCGTGCTCGGCATCTCCGACGACCCGGTGACCATCAAGCAGATCGAGGTCTCGATCATCGACCGGGCGCTGGCGGAGGGCCGGGTCGTCCCGGTGCCGCCGTCGGTGCGGACCGGCCGGAAGGTCGCCGTCGTCGGCTCCGGCCCCGCCGGGCTCGCCGCCGCGCAGCAGCTCACCCGCGCCGGCCACGACGTGACGGTCTTCGAGCGGGCCGACCGGATCGGTGGCCTGCTGCGCTACGGCATCCCCGAGTTCAAGATGGAGAAGGCCGTCCTCGACCGGCGCCTCGAGCAGATGGCCGCCGAGGGGACCACGTTCGTCACCTCCTGTGACGTCGGCGTCGACCTCTCCGTCGAGGAGCTGCGCGCCACGTTCGACGCGGTCGTGCTGGCCGGCGGCTCCACGATCGGCCGGGACCTGCCGGTGCCGGGCCGGGAGCTCAACGGCGTCCACTTCGCGATGGAGTTCCTGCCGCTGGCCAACCGGGTGCAGGAGGGCGACCTCGCCGAGCCGGAGATCAGCGCCAAGGGCAAGCGCGTCGTCGTCATCGGCGGCGGCGACACCGGGGCCGACTGCCTCGGCACCTCGCACCGCCAGGGCGCCGTCTCCGTGCACCAGCTGGAGATCATGCCGCGCCCGCCGGAGACGCGGCCGGTGGCGAACCCGTGGCCGACCTACCCGATGCTCTACCGGGTGACCTCGGCGCACGAGGAGGGCGGCGAGCGGGTCTACGCCGTCTCCACCGAGTCCTTCCTCGGCGACGAGGAGGGCCGGCTGCGCGCGCTGCGCATGTACGAGGTCCAGTCGGTCGACGGGAAGTTCCAGAAGGTCGAGGGCAGCGAGACGGAGCTGCCCTGTGAGCTGGCGCTGCTGGCGATGGGCTTCGTCGGCCCGCAGCGCGAGGGCCTGGTCGAGGGCCTCGGGGTCGAGCTGGACGCCAGGGGCAACGTGGCCCGCGACGCGGGGTGGCAGTCGTCCGTCCCCGGTGTCTTCGTCGCCGGCGACATGGGCCGGGGCCAGTCGCTGATCGTCTGGGCGATCGCCGAGGGCCGTTCGGCCGCCGCCGCGGTCGACCGGTACCTCAGCGGCGCGACCGACCTCCCGGAGCCGATCACTCCTACTCGGCGATAAACGATCCCGGCGGGTGGCCGGTATGCGTGTTCTCCGACACGGCATACCGGCCACTGGTCTTTTACGGAGCGCGCCATGCAGATCCGAGAATGGGATTTCCAGGCTGGCGCGCATCGTCGGCGGGCCGCGTGGGTGACCTGTGTGGATCTCGGCTCGGCGCCGCCCGGGGGCATTGATCTCGGTTCCGCGTCAGTTCCGGGTGGACGTATGACGACGCTGACCGATAGGCTGCGCGGGCCGCGGCAGGCAGTCGACCATGCCGGCGGACGCCGTCGGTGCGGACCTGGGCCGTGCCCCTGGGCGGGACCGCCAGACGCCTGAGACGAGTTGGGTTAGCCGTCTCCTTTAGGCGCGTGAGTCTGGGCGATTCCGGCCGTTGTTCCCGCGAAGTCAGGTCATATTTCTTACAGGTCATCCAGCTATGTGGGGGATTGGTGCGCGGTAGCGTCCATTCGGTGAGAGTCGTGCTGCTCGGACCCCCGGGCTCAGGAAAAGGCACGCAGGCCGCACGGATCAGCTCCCGCCACGGCATCCCGGCGATCTCCACGGGCCGGCTGCTCGACGCGGAGATCGCCGCTGGTTCACCACTCGGCCGTCGCGCCGAGGAGTTCGTCCGCTCCGGCGAGCTGGTTCCCGACGAGCTCGTGCTCGACCTGGTCGCGGACCGCCTGTTCGGCTCGTCCGCCGCCGCCGTGCTCGACCACGAGCCCGTGGCCGCCCTGGCCGCCAGCACCCCGGTCGCCGCCGCCGTGCCGCTGTCCGCCCTGGCCGGGCCGGGCGCGTACGCCCCGGTGCCGGTCGCCGCCGACGTGTGCCGCGGCTTCCTGCTCGACGGCTTCCCCCGGACGGTCGCCCAGGCCGAGGCGTTCGACGCCCGGTTCGGCGCCGCCCTGGAGGCGTACCGCGAGACGACGCAGGAGCTTCGGCTGCCCCCGGTCGACTGCGCCGGGACGGCCCGCGCCGTGGACGTCGTCCTCGACCTCGACGTCGACGAGTCGACCGTGCTGCGCCGGATCAGCCACCGCTCCAGCACGGAGGACCGCCTCGACGACAACGAGGAGACGGCCAAGCGCCGCCTCAAGGTCTTCGCCGAACGAACGGCCCCCTTGCGCGCCTACTACGCCCGCGCCGGCCTCCTGCGCACCATCGACGGCTCAGGCACCCCCGACGACGTGGCAGCCCGCATTGAGTCCGTCCTCGCCTCCCTGGCCTGACGCACCAGGCAGCCGGACCGGGCCGTTCGGCCTGTGGGCCGTTGCCGATCTGTGAGCCGGGCAGTCTGATCTCCTGGCCTCCCGCTGCGACGATCCCGGCGGTCGGTCTCTTGATCAGGATTGCGAGTTTGGCTCTCAAGCGGTTGCGACCAGGCCCGCTTCACGACCGTCCGAGGGCGGAAACGGCGATCACTGTGCCGTGCTGACCTTCGCGGGTTGGCCGCTCGGGAGCTGGGCGTCGTGCGGTCCTGTCGCCCGGATCCGTGGCGTTTTGGGCGCTCCCGAGGGGCTTGGGCCTTGCTCTGGGATCGAAGATTGGATACTTTATGCTCATTAGGGTCGAGTTCGGGCCCTGGCGCGACACCGCGGCCGCGGTGCGCGGTCTCCTTCTCGTCCGGGCGTGCGTCGGGTCGTAGCGCCGCGTGGCCCGGTATCTGTTCGGGAGCGCGGATGGTCGAGTTCAACCCGTACGACCTTGCGACGTATCGCGACCCTTACCCGGTGTACCGCGCGCTGCGGGACGAGGCGCCCGTCTTCCACAACCCTGACCTGAAGTTCTGGGCGCTGTCCCGGCACGCCGACGTGCTGGCCGCCCACAACGACTGGGACACGTACTCCAGCGCCGGTGGCGTCACGATCGAGGGCACCGAGGCCGGCTCGCCGATGATCATTCTCCGGGATCCGCCGGAACACCGGTGGCACCGCAAGATCGTCGGCAAGGTGTTCACGCCGCGCCGGATGCTGGACCTGGAGCCCTACATCCGCCGTCGGGCCGGCGAACTGCTCGACCGTTTCGCCGACTCCGACGAGTTCGACATCGTCCGTGAGTTCTCGGTCACCCTCCCGCTGGACGTGATCAGCGAGCTGCTCGGCATCCCCGAGGAGCACCGCGCGACCGTCAACGAGGCCGCCGACGCGATGCTGTCGCGCGGCGACGGCGCCGACGACGAGCAGGTCTTCGCCGAGAGCGCGGGGACGCTGCTCAACCTCTACCTCTCGCTGGTGGCCGAGCGGCGCAAGAAGCCGACCGGCGACCCGATCAGCCTGCTGATCGAGACCGAGGTCGCCGACGACGAGGACGGCGCCACCCGGGCGATGGACGACGACGAGATCGCCTTCCGGTTCATCGAGCTGAGCGTGGCCGGCCATGAGACGGTCGCCAAGGCCATCCCGAACGGGCTGATGGCGTTGACCCGGTTCCCCGAGCAGCGCCGCCTGCTGCTGGCGGATCCGAGCCGTTACGACCGGGCGGCCGGCGAGACGCTCCGTTTCGACGCGCCGTCGCAGCTCCAGGGCCGGACCACGAAACGGGACGTCGACCTGCACGGCGTCACGATCCCGGCCGGTGACCGGGTCATGCTGATCACCGGTTCGGCGCTGCGTGACGAGCGGGTCTACGAGAATCCGGACGTGTTCGACCTGGACCGCCGGGACGAGCCGTCGACGGTGTTCTTCGGCTTCGGCATCCACCGCTGCCTCGGTGCCCACCTGGCCCGGCTGGAGGTCAGGGTCGCCCTGGAGGAGGTCCTCCGACGCTTCCCGGACTTCGTGGCCGACCCGACCCGCGCGGTCATGAAGGTCTCGTCCAACGTCCGAGGCGCCGCCAACCTCCCGTTCGCTACCAGGGGTGCCGCCATCGCGGTCTGAGCTACCCGGTGTGAGCTACGTGGCGTGAGCGACACGACTTGAGCTACCTGGATCGGGACCCCGGCGCGGATCTGCGCCGGGGTCCCGCGCGTTCCGGCCCGCCCGCGAAGAGCGGGAAGATTGGTGGAGCCCAGGGATTACCCTTCCCTGGGCCCCGAGGGTGGCCACCATGCGTACGCCAGGCCAGGTTGGTGCGGCCGGTCAGACTGGAGTAGTCGCGCTCTGCCTATTGAGCTAGCGGCGCGTGTTGGAGCGCCGCGCGGGGGTCGAACCCGCGGCCTCGACTGAGATTGCCGGCCGTCGGTCGGTCTGGCGAGGTGGCCCGGTGTTGAGTTGTGGAGCGAGAGACTAAGAATCATGGCCGGCTGCCTCTGCCATTGGGCTATCCCGGCGGGTGTGAGCCGGGAGGGGGAGTCGAACCCCCACTGACACCGTCCGTCGTCATCTTGAGTATGAGTCTCAGCTTTCACGCCCAATGGTGGGCGCATCCCGCCGCTCCAGGCGGGAGATCAGGGGCCAACCGGCCCGCCGCCGAGACTAGCGCGGGGTCCGGCCAGGTCGGCCAGCTGGCTTGATCGTCGTTTTGGCCCTCACGTGGCTACAAAACTGCTGCGGTTACAGCCACGCGAGGGCGAAAACAGCGATCTTGCTGGTCTCGGGTCGAGGCCAGCCTTGTCGGATGCGGCACTGGCGGGGCGGCGGGCCGACGGCCGGGCCTATCGGGCGAGCAGGGTGAACAGGGCCTATCGGGCGAACAGGTAGTCGAACACCGGCCGGCCCACGGTCTGGTCGGTCACGTCGAACAGGTTCGCGGACTCGCGGGCGACCTTGACGGCCTCCGCGAGCCGCACGACCCGGTCCAGCAGCTGCGTGCGCCGCTCGGCCGGCAGCGCGCCGGAGAACTTCACCGTCGCCCAGTCACCGACCGGCTCGTCGACCGTGAACACCTCGGTCTGCGCCGGGTGGTGCTCGGTCGCCTCGTACTTGACCAGCACCTTCGGCACCTTGCGCGACCGCACGGTCCGCGTCGTCGGCGTGCGGTAGACGCCGGCGGCCGCGTCCCAGGACCAGTCCTCGGCCGGGTCGAGCACCGGCAGCTTCGCCAGGAACGCCTGCAGGTCGGTGAGCTGCTTCTCCAGGAAGAGCAGGTAGGACACCGGGACGTCGCGCAGCAGCGGCACACCGTCGACGACGACGTCGGCCTTCGCCGCGCAGTTGGCGATGTCCTTGGTGGCGACCACGTCGAGCAGCCGGACCAGCACGGACGAGAGCTGCGCCAGCACCTCCTCGACCCGGACCTGGACCTTCGTGCCCTCGGCCGGAAGCTGGTCGCCGTCCTCGTCGCGCGGCTGGTATGTGCGGCTGATGCCGGCGAGCAGCGCGTCCTTCTGGGTGGAGCTCTGCAGGTCGGTGACCTCGCGGCCGGCGCGGGCCTTGACGCCCTTCTCGATGGCGATGATCTGGTTCAGCTTGGTCACGGCACTGTCTCCGGGCTGGAACGGCTAGATCTCGATCTTCAGAATGGCGTCACTCTACCGCTATGTAGGGAAATGTCCGAACCGGTTTTCGCCGAATGCGCTGGCCGGGACGTCATCATCGAAGGCCGGAGATCTCGGTAGGTTGGGGCATGTGCGGCTCGGGCAACGGAACGGGACAAAGGCACCGCCGTCGACGGGTGAGCCGCCGGCCGCGGGCGAGCCGCCGACTGCCGGCCTCGAGGACCCGGACCGGCGCGGCGTCCGCGGCGGAGGCCGGGTGCGGCTCGGGCTCGCCCGCCGGTCCGGCCGCGACGACACCCGCTGGTGGCTGCTGGCCCAGGCGGCGCTGACCCTGCTCGTGGTGCTCTCGTGGCTGCCGCTGCTGGTGATCCTGACCGTGCGCGCCACCGTGCTGTCGCCGGACTACTACACCCAGGGCCTCACCCGGGTGCACGCCTACGACCGGATCTACACCGAGATCCTGCCCGACCCCGCCGTCGACGACCTGATGGCCGGCCTCCCGATCGACCGCACGCTGATCACGGCGAACCTGCGGACGGTGCTGCCGCCGTCCACGGTCGAGGGCCTGACGGACGAGCAGATCGACCGGATCGTCGGCTACCTGCGGGGCGACCAGAACAACGTCGTGCTCACCGCCGACCTGCGCCCGCTGTTCGCGAACATCTCGGGCCTCGCCAACCGGTACATCGCCGGCGAGCTCGGCGCGGGCGCCACCTACCAGGTGTCGAGCGTCACCGACTTCACCGACGGTGTGCTCGCCGCGCTCGACGCCGTCGCCGCGGGCAAGCCGCCGACGAACCTGCCGACGATGCGACTGCGCCCGCAGGACGTCGACCTGGTCCTCGACGCGGTGCTCACCCGGCTCGACCCGGCGACCAGGGCCACCGTCGAGGCGCCCGCCCGGGCCCTGCTGCTGCAGGGTGACGTCGCCGGGGCGCTGGCGGTCCTCGGGCCGCCGCTGTTCCGAGGCGACGACCAGGCCATCGCGCAGCTGCGCGGCAAGCTGGTCGACGGGACCGTGCTCGACCTCGGGGTGTCGCTGTCGGACCTGGGCCACAAACCGACGATCCGGGCGGTCGAGCGGCTGCACGACCTGTCCCAGCGGCTGCCCGTGATCATCCTGGCCTGCGTGCTGGCGATGTTCGGCGGGCTGGTGGGCGTGGTCACGATCGCCCGGGGCCGCGGCCGGTCACCGGTCCGGGCCGTCGGCTACACGGCGCTCGCCGCCGGGGCCGGTTCGCTGCTGCTGGGCGTGGTGATGCGCCTGACGCTGCCGAACCCGCTGACCGCGCTGGACAAGCCCGGCTCGAAGCTGCCGCCCGGCGCCGCGCACGTGCTCACCGACTTCGGCGCCACCGCCTACCGCGGCATCGAGAGCGACTTCCTGCGGCTGACCATCTGGATGCTGGTGCTCGGCGGCGCGATCACCGGCGTGTCGCTGCTGGTCGCGCTGTCCGCCCGGCTGGAGCGCCACGCCCGGTGGCGCCGGGTGGTCGCCACGACCGTCGTGGTCATCCCGACGCTGATCGCGGTCACCTGGGCGGCGTTCCCCGGCGCCGCGGCGGACGCCCGGGTGGTGTGCGAGGGCTCGGCCCGCCTGTGCGACCGGCACTACGACGAGGTCAGCTACGCGGCCAGCCACAACGCGATGGCCGACAGCGAGGACCAGTTCCTCGGCGCCGGGCAGGACCCGTCGATCGTCCACCAGCTCGACCTCGGCGTGCGCGGCCTGCTGATCGACGTGCACCACTGGACGACCCCCGCGGAGGTCCAGACGGCCCTCGCCGCGCTCAGCCCGTCGGAACGCACGGCGCTGGAGCCGCTGACCCGCGGGGCCCTGTCCACCCGGCCCGGTCTGTGGCTCTGCCACGACATGTGCCAGCTCGGCGCGATCGACTTCACCGCGCAGCTGCGCGCGATCGGGGACTGGCTCAACCGGAACCCGACCGAGGTCGTCACGGTCATCATCCAGGACGAGGCGCCGGCCAGCGAGATCATCGGCGCGGTCGAGGCCGCGGGGCTCGGGAAGACCGTGCTCACCCCGCCCGCCGACCCGGGCGGCGCCTGGCCGACGCTGGGGCAGATGATCAGCTCCGGCCACCGGCTGGTCATGTTCACCGAGAGCCAGGACACGCCGGGCAGCTTCCTGCGGTCGTTCTACCGCTACGGCTCGGACACGCCGTTCGACGCCCGCACCGCGACAGACCTGACCGGCTGCGCGGTGAAGCGAGGGTCGGCGGACGCCAGGCTGCTGCTGGTCAACCACTGGCTGACGACGGCCGCCCCGAGCCGGCGGGCCGCGCTCGCCGACAACGCCAGCGCCACCGTCGTCGCCCGGGCCAGCACCTGCGAGGACGTCCGTCACCGCCGGCCGAACTTCGTCGCCGTCGACTTCGTCAACATCGGCGACCTGACGCACGCGATCGACATCCTCAACGGCCTGGCACCCGGTTCCGGCCGGGCCTGACCCGGCGGAGTGAACCGCTCAGGCACCGGAGCCGACCCGGGCGAGAGCGCCCAGCGCAGGGGCGGGCGGGGTGCGCGGGCCGCTCGGCACGTCCGGTGACAAGGCCGGTGCGGTGACGCCGCCGGAGATGGAAAAGGCCACAACGGCGGCACGTCCGCCGCTGTTCAGGAGCGGGCACAGGGTATCTTCCGGTATGTCCAACCGGGCGGTTTCCTGGGCCTGACCAGCGGCCGTCCATCAGCCAACGCGGACATGACGCGCCGTCCGCCGAAAGGCGGCAGACACTGTCCATGCACCGAACGCTGATCGTCGCGGACAAGTTTCCGCCGGTGATGGGTGGCATTCAGACCTTCGCGTACTGCTTTGCCGCCATGCTGCCGAGGGACAAGGTCCTGGTCGTCGCGCCGCCGCATCCGGACGCGCCGAAGCTCGACGCCGACGCGCCTTTCGAGATCGTCCGGCATCCGGCGGCGAACCTGCGGCTGCCCGGGGTCGGCCCGGCCATCGGCAAGATCGCGCGGGCGGAAGGGTGCACGGCCGCCTGGTTCCCGGCCGGCACGCCGCGCGGGATGATCGCCCCGGCGCTGCGCCGGGCGGGCGTCGAGTGGGTGGTCTCGTCCACCCACGGCCACGAGTACGGCTGGTCACACCTGCCCTACGGCTACCAGCTGGTGCGGTCGGTGGCGGGCAAGGCCGACGTCGTCACCCATCTGACCGACGTGACGCTGCGCCGGCTCAGCAAGGTCGCCCCGAAGGGCACCCGGTTCGAGCGGCTCACCGGCGGGGTCGACATCGACCGGTTCCACCCGGGCGCCGGTGGTGACGAGCTGCGACGTAGGCACGGCTGGGGCGGACGGCCTATCGTGACGTGTGTTGCCCGCCTGGTCCCTCGCAAGGGCCAGGACGTCCTCATCAGGGGGTTGCCCTCGGTGCTGCGCCACCATCCGGACGCGCTGCTCGTCGTCGTCGGCCAGGGTCGCGACGCCGCTCGGCTGCGCCGGATCGCGGCGTCGGCCGGGGTCACCGGGAATGTCGTCTTCACCGGCCCGGTTGCTGAAGAGGAACTACCCGCCTACCTGGACGCGGCCGACGTCTTCGCGATGCCGTCGCGTCCGCGCAAGGGCGGGCTCGACCTTGAGGGGCTCGGGCTGTCGTCGCTGGAAGCGGCGGCAACCGGCAAGCCGGTCATCACCGGCCGGCACGGGGGTGCGCCCGAAGTGGTGATCCCTGGTGAGAGCGGAGTGGTCGTGGACGGGACGGATGTCGCCGCGGTGGCCCGCGCCGTCGACGAGCTGTTCGCGGACCCGGACCGGGCGCGCCAGCTGGGCGCGGCCGGCCGGACGTGGATGAGCTCGGCCTGGACCTGGGAGCACCTCGGTGCCCGCCTCGCGACGCTGCTCGCCGCCGGGCCGGCCGAGGCCACACCGCCGCGTGCGCCGGGGGCTCCGCTGGTCGGCTCCGCGCCGGTCGGTGAGCCCGCGACTCAGGACCACGTGTAGGCACGACGATGGAGCCTGACGAGTCGGCCCAGCCGGCGACGGCGCTGGTTGCCGCGTTCCCGTCCGCCCTCCCGTACGCGGCGCTGACCGACGAGCCGCTGGTGGAGGCGCTCCCGACGGACCCGCCCGCGCAGGACGCGGCGGACCAGCCCGCCGGGGCGTCCACCCGGTCGCGTCGGTCCAAACGGATCATGGCGGCGCTCAGCGTGGTCGCGCCCGCCATCGGCGCGATCTGGCTGGGAACCCACCGCCACGAGCTCGTGGCGGCGTTCGAGGCCTGCAAGTCGGCCGACGGCGAATGGCTCATCGTCGCGGTGATCGCCGCGTGCGCGACCTACATCGCCGCGGCCGCCAGCATGAAGGGCGCGGTCGCCCGGAACCTCCCGTTCGGCCAGCTCGTCGCCGTCCAGATCGCCGGCATCCTGCCGAACGTGCTCGTACCCGCCGGCATGGGCGTCGCCGCCCTGCAGACCCGTTACCTGCTGCGCCGCGGGTTCTCGATGGCCGAGGCGGTCGCCGCGACCGCCGCCAACGCGACGGCCGGGGCATTGCCGCACGCGGTGGTACTCGTGATCCTCCTGGTGTGCGGGGCCGTTCCGTTGCCACAGCTGGGCATCCCCGGCCAGACCGGCTACCTGCTGGCGGCGCTGGGCGTCCTGGTGGTCGCCGCCGCCTGCGTGCCGAAGGTCCGCCGGCTGGTACGGAGGGGTGCCCGGCGCGTGGTCGAACAGCGCGCCCTGCTGGCGGGCAGCGGCAGCACCAGCCGCGCGGCGCTGCTGTGGGGCGGCTCGATCGCGATCCCGATGCTGCACGCCGCCACCCTGTGCGCCATCGCCGCGGCGCTGCACGCGCCACTCGGTGCCGGGAAGATCATCCCGGTCTATCTGGTCGCCAGCGCGCTGTCGGCGATCATCCCGTCGCCCGGTGGCTTCGGCGGCCTGGACGCGGCGCTGACGGCACTGCTCACCGGCGCCGGGGCGCCGACGACGACGGCGATCGCGGCCGTCCTCGGCTACCGGCTGCTCACCTCCTGGCTGCCGATGGCGCCGTCCGCCGCTGTCTGCGGCGTGCTGATTCGCACCCGCGTCCTCTGACGACGGCCCAGCGCGCCGCACTGCGCCGCATAGGGTAAATCCGTGAACGGAATGGACGCGCTGTTGACGGCCGGCGCGGGGCTTGCCGCCGGTGCCGTCAACGCGGTCGCCGGCGGAGGCACACTGATCGCCTTCCCGGCCCTGCTGGCCGCCGGGCTGCCAGCCGTCACCGCCAACATCACCTCGTCGACCGGGCTGGTCACCGGCTACGCGGGTGGCGCGCTCGGCTACCGGCGTGAGCTGTCCGGGCAGCTGCCCCGGCTGCGGGCACTCGCCCCGGCCGCGGTCCTCGGCGGGATCGTCGGCGCGGTCATCCTGCTGGTGACGCCGAAGGACAGCTTCAAGACCGCGGTGCCGTTCCTCGTCCTCATCGCCTGCCTGCTGCTGGCCAGCCAGTCGAAGCTGTCCGGAGTCGTCGCGCGCCGCCGCGCGGCCAAGGCCGTGGCCTTGGAGGAGGCCCTGGCGGCTGCCCAGGCTCCGGGGCCGGCCGCGGCACAGGACACGGGCCCCGCGGCACGTGCCGTCGGCGCGGCGGAGCCGGCTGGCGCCGGGACGGCGACGGCCCCGGTCGGGACGGCGGTGGCCCCGGCGCAGCCGGCCGTCACCGTGGCTGGCGCAGCCCGGCCGGTCACCTGGCCGACCCGGGTCGGGGTGTTCGTCGCCGGTGCCTACGGCTCGTACTTCGGCGCGGGCCTGGGCGTCCTGCTGCTCGCGGTGATGGGCATCCTGCTCGTCGACGACCTGCAGCGCACCAACGCGCTCAAGACGCTGCTGTCGTTCATCGTCAACGCGGTCGGCGTGATCGTCTTCCTGGCCAGCGCCCAGGTCGCCTGGGCCTACGCGGGCATCCTCGTCGTCACGTCGGCCGCGGGCGGGGTCCTGGGCGCCAGGGTCGCCCGCCTGCTGTCGCCGCTGTGGCTGCGCCGGGGCGTCATCACCCTCGGCCTGGCCGTCGCGGTCATCCTGTTCGTCCGGGATTACGCCTGATCCGGTCGCTCCGTGACCCCCGAGGTCTGCCCCCGCCTTGATCGCCGTTTTCGCCCTCTGGTGGCTACGAACCGGTTCCGGTTACGACCATCAGAGGGCGGAAACGGCGATCAAGGGATGCAGGGGCCGGGCGAAGCCGGTCGGAGGTGGCACCGGTCCCTCAGGGGACGAACGGGCCGCGGGCCGGCGGGCCGGCCGCCTCCAGCGCCTCGGCCTCGTCCTCGGTGAACAGGCGGGAGCGGGTCAGGAACCGGTAGCCCTCCGGCGCTTCGAGGCTGAAGCCACCGCCGCGGCCCCTGACGAGGTCGATCGTGAGCCGGGTATGCGACCAGTACGCGAACTGTGCGCCGCCGATGTGGACCGGCACGGTGGCGCCGGAGGGCCCCGGGTCGTCCGGCCAGTCCACCGAGCCGGGGCCGCGCCCCGGTGGACTGGCCGGGGCCGCCGGCTCGGCGAGGCTCGCGGTGTCGTCGAGGTCGAGGACGCCGAGCAGGACGTCCCCGTCCCCGACGAGGAACTCGCCGCGCGGGTAGCACATCGGCGAGGAGCCGTCACAGCACCCGCCGGACTGATGGATCATCAGCGGGCCGTGCGCCGCCGTCAGCGACCGGAGCATCGCCGCGGCGGCGGGCGTCGCGTCGACCCGACGAACCTGGCCCATGACGGCCTCCCGGGGGTACTGGTCGAACGGGGGTGCTGGTCGGGCGGGTTAGAAGAAGCCCATCGCCTTGGGGGAGTAGGAGACCAGCAGGTTCTTGGTCTGCTGGTAGTGGTCGAGCATCGCGAGATGGTTCTCCCGCCCGATGCCGGACTGCTTGTACCCGCCGAACGCCGCGTGCGCCGGGTAGAGGTGGTAGCAGTTCGTCCAGACCCGGCCCGCCTTGATCTCACGGCCGGCCCGGTAGGCGGTGTTCGTGTCGCGGGTCCACACGCCGGCGCCGAGGCCGTAGAGGGTGTCGTTGGCAATCTTGATGGCGTCGGCGTAGTCGTCGAACGCGGCCACGGAGACGACCGGGCCGAAGATCTCCTCCTGGAAGATCCGCATCCCGTTGTCGCCCGAGAAGATCGTGGGCTGGACGTAGTAGCCGCCGGCCAGGTCGCCGCCGAGCTCGGCGCGCTCGCCGCCGAGCACCACCCGGGCGCCCTCCTTCTTCCCGATGTCGATGTAGGAGAGGATCTTCTCCAGCTGGTCGGTGCTGGCCTGGGCGCCGATCATGGTGTCGGTGTCCAGCGGATTGCCCTGCCGGACGGCCTTGGTCCGGATGGCGGCCTTGTCCAGGAAGTCGTCGTAGATCGAGCGCTGGATGAGCGCCCGGCTCGGGCAGGTGCAGACCTCGCCCTGGTTGAGGGCGAACATGGTGAAGCCCTCGAGCGCCTTGTCGTGGAAGTCGTCGTCCGCCGCGGCCACGTCGGCGAAGAAGATGTTCGGGCTCTTGCCGCCGAGCTCCAGCGTCACCGGGATCAGGTTCTGGCTCGCGTACTGCATGATCAGCCGGCCGGTCGTCGTCTCGCCGGTGAAGGCGATCTTGGCGATCCGGCTCGACGACGCGAGCGGCTTGCCCGCCTCCACGCCGAAGCCCTGGACGACGTTCAGCACGCCCGGCGGGACGAGGTCGGCGATGAGGTCCCACAGGATGTTGATCGAGGCGGGGGTCTGCTCGGCCGGCTTGAGCACGACGGCGTTGCCGGCCGCGAGCGCGGGCGCGAGCTTCCAGACCGCCATCAGGATCGGGAAGTTCCACGGGATGATCTGCCCGACGACGCCCAGCGGCTCCTGGAAGTGGTAGGCCACGGTGTCGGCGTCGATCTCCGACAGCGACCCCTCCTGGGCGCGGATCGCCCCGGCGAAGTAGCGGAAGTGGTCGATGGCCAGCGGGATGTCCGCGGCCAGCGTCTCCCGGACCGGCTTGCCGTTGTCCCAGCTCTCCGCGACGGCGAGCTTCTCCAGGTTCTGCTCCATCCGGTCGGCGATCCGGTTGAGCACGAGCGCGCGGTCGGCCGCGGAGGTGCGGCCCCAGCCGGGCGCGGCGGCGTGGGCGGCGTCCAGCGCCAGCTCGATGTCCTCGGCGCTGGACCGGGCGATCTCGGTGAACGTCTCCCCGGTGACCGGGCTCGGGTTCTCGAAGTACCGGCCCTTGACCGGCGGGGTGTACTCGCCCCCGATGATGTTGTCGTAGCGCGACGCGTAGCTGACGGGAGAACCGGGCTGCCCCGGACGGGCGAAGACGGCCATCGCGCGTCCTTCCTGACGTAGGACTGGTGCCGCTGCCAGCCGAGGACCGCGCGGGCCTCACCGGGTCCCGCGGCCCTGGGCCGTGGTGCGTCCCGGACGCTAGCCACGCCGACGTTGCAATCCCGTTGCCAGACCGGCTGCCGTGCCGCCTCGGCGCGAGGCGACCGGCGATGACCGGAACGGGCCATTGTCCGGTCCCGTCACGTGACGGGACGGTTTCGGCGCGGACGACCGCGGCGTAGTGTGATCCCCGTCATATGGCTCCCGGTGGAGTCGCTTCGATCGAAGCGGTGATCGAGCGTGACGGAAGAGGCGGCCGCGCCACGGCTGGTGCGGCAGGCACACGAGGCGGTCGCGGCGGGCGCGCCGCTGCCCCTCGCTGCCACGCGCCCGCCGCGCCCCGCCGTCCGGCGCACGGTCGTCGACTCGTGGGCCCGGTCCCGGTCGTTCGGCGTGGACCCGGAGCGCAACTCCCCGCCGCTGCGGCTGGCCGGGGAACGGCTGCGGGCCGCGCGGGCGGCCCATCCCCTCGCCGCCGTCCTGCCACTGGTCCGTGACCTGCTCGTCGCGCGGGCCGGCGCCGACGGGCTGATCGTCGCGGTCAGCGACGCCGACGGAACCTTGCTCTGGGTCGAGGGCGACAACCTGGTGCGCGGCCGGGCCGAGGAGATGGGCTTCCTGGCCGGTGCCGGCTGGGACGAGGCCCACGCCGGCACGAACGCCCCAGGGCTCGCGCTCGCCATCGACGGCGTGGCGCGGGTCGCCGCCGCCGAGCACTGGGTCCGCACCGTCCGGCCGTGGAGCTGCTCAGCGAGCCCGGTGCACGACCCGGCCGACCACCGGGTCCTCGGCGCCGTCGACGTCACGGGGGACGGGCGGGCCGCGTCGCCCGCGGTGCTCGCGCTGATCTCCGCGACGGTCGCCGCCGCCGAGCGCGAGCTGTTGATCCGGCGCCTGACCGACCCCGGCACCGACCATGACGTGCCGGCGGGCAACCGGCTGCAGGTCGCCTGCCCGGACGCGCCGGTGCTCGTCGTCGCCGGCCGTCGGGTGCCGGTCACCCCGCGCCACGCCGAGCTGCTCCTGCTGCTGGCCGAGCATCCCGACGGCCTGACCGCCGGCGAGCTGGCCGCCGCGGTCGACGAGCGCGCGCTGGACCCCGTGACCATCCGGGCCGAGCTGTCCCGGCTGCGCCGCGTCGTCGGGCCCGGTCTGGTGGAGTCGCGGCCCTACCGCCTCGTCGGCACGCTGCACACCGACGTCGCCGAGCTGCGCCGGCTCCTCGCCGCCGGAGACCATCCGGCCGTCCTCGACCGGTGGGCCGGGCAGTTGCTGCCGCGCTCGGCCGCGCCAGCGGTCGCGGTGCTGCGCGACCGGCTGCGCGCCGAGGTGCGGGTCGGCCTGCTGCGCCGGCGCGACCCGGCGCTGCTGCTGCGCTGGGCCGACGGCCCGGCCGGCGAGGACGACCTCGACGTCTGGGAGGCCTGCCGCCGGCTCCTGCCGCCCGGCCCCGACCGGGACCGGGCCACCGCCCGGGTCGGCCTGCTGCACCGCGAGCTCGCGGCCCACTAGCGGCGATCCGGCGGAGGGCCCGAAGGCGAACCCTGGGACGGCGGCAATCCCGGTAAGATCGCCGAAACGGGCTCTAGGGGGACCATGCCCAGCAACGCGGTCCGCGTCCTGATCGTGGTGGACGCCGAGGACGACGACGAACGCGAGACCCTGACCGCTCAGCTGCGCCAACGGCTGCTGGAGCTGGACGTCGACGACGTCGTGCCGGCGCAGGGCACGGCCGGGCCGGCCGGCGCCAAGGCTGGCGGCGCCGCTGAGCTGGGCGCCGTGGTCGTCACGGCCGCCCCGCTCGTGCTCGACGCGGTCGTCCGCACCGTCGAGGCGTGGCTGACGAGCCGGTCGGCGCGGTCCGTCCGTCTCACCGTCGGCGACGACGAGATCGAGCTGGACGGGGTCTCCCCGCAGATCCAGCGGCAGCTCGCCGACGCCTTCGTCACCCGCATCCGTGAGCGCGAGACCCCGGCCGATGGCAGCCGCGCCGGCGCGTGACGCGCTGCTGATCGCGACCGGGCGCTACGACAGCCCGGTTCTCGCCCAGCTGCGATCGCCGAGCCGGGACGCGCAGGAGCTCGAACGTCTGCTCGCGGACCCGGCGATCGGCCGGTTCAACGTCTCCAAGGTCATCGACGGCCGCTCGTACGAGATCGCCCAGCGCGTCGAGGAGTTCTTCTACGGCCGCAACCGTGACGACCTGCTCCTCGTCCACCTGTCCTGCCATGGCCTGAAGAACGACGATGGCGAGCTCTACTTCGCCGCGACGAACACGAACAAGAACTTCCTCGGCTCGACCGCGATGTCGGCGGCCTTCGTCCACGAGCAGATGCGGCGGTGCCGCGCCCGTTCGATCGTCCTGCTGCTGGACTGCTGTTTCAGCGGGGCCTTCATGGCCGGCGCGAAGGGCGACGACGGGGTCGACCTCCAGGGCCAGCTCTCCGGCTTCGGGCGGGCCGTGCTGACCGCCACCAGCCGGACGGAGTACGCCTGGGAGGGCGACAACGCCCGCAGCCTCGAACCCGAGCCGTCCCGCTTCACGGCCGCCATCGTCAACGGCCTGGCCACCGGGAACGCGGACCGGGACGGCGACGGGAAGATCGCCGTGGACGAGCTCTACGAGCACGTCTACGAATACCTCCGCCAGGCCCGGGTGCGCCAGTCACCGCGGATGTGGGCGGAGCTGGAGTACCGGATCTTCGTCGCCGACGCCCACCACCGGGTGAAGCCGCCCGGCGACCCCGCCGCGCCCACGCTCGGCCGGGCTCCCTGGCCGAAACGGCTCCGCGGCAATGACGCCGTTCTGCCGCTGAACCTCACCCTCGAGGAGATCGCGTTCGGGAAGGAGAAGACCCTCCGGGTGGAGACCGCGGTGCCCTGCGGGGACTGCGCGACGGTCGGCTCGGTCGGAGATCCGCGGCTGGTCGCGTGCGAGGCCTGTCTTGGCCGCGGCGCGCTGCTCGCCGACGATGCGTTCTGCGAGCAGTGCGAAGGCGCCGGGCTGCTGGTCCTGAACCCCTGCGCGACCTGCGCGGGTGCCGGGCGGCGCCCGCTCGTGCGCACCCTGACGGTCAGGATCCCGGCCGGGATCGAGAACGGTATGCGCATCCGACTGGGCGGCGAGGGCGAGGTCGGACCTGGCGCGGGTCAGCCCGGCGACCTCTACGTCGAGGCTGTCGAGACCCCGCACCCGACGTTCACCCGTGAGGGCGACGACATCCGCTCCCGGCTGCGGCTCCGGCGGCGCGAGGCCTCGAAGGGCACGATCGCGTCGGTCGCCACCCTGGAGGGCGGCACGCGGCGGATCCGGATCGCGCCCGGAACCCGGGACGGAACCATTCTGCGCCTGGCCGGCGAGGGTGTTCCGCACCTGAGCGCCGAGGGGCGGGGCGACCATCTGATCACCGTCGAGGTGGGGAGCTAGCACCGGGCAGCCCGGCCCTCGCCTGCGGACGTGACTCTCGTGGCTACAGTGGGCCTACCACGCTGTCACGGATTCTGGGCCGGTCAGCGCCGCCGTGCCAGGGACGCCCAGCGTCGCCTCGGCGCGGCGCCGCCGGTCTCTCCCTCGGGCAAATCGGAGCCACCTCGTGCTGACCATGCAGGACGCACTCGCGCGCCTGGCCGCGTACTGGAGCGAGCAGGGCTGCCTGGTCGTGCAGCCGATGAACACCGAGGTCGGTGCCGGGACGCTGAACCCGGCGACCGCGCTGCGGGTGCTCGGCCCCGAGCCGTGGAAGGTCGCCTACGTCGAGCCGTCGGTCCGCCCCGACGACGCCCGCTACGGGGAGAACCCGAACCGCCTGCAGACGCACACCCAGTACCAGGTGATCCTCAAGCCGGAGCCGGGCAACCCCCAGGAGCTCTACCTGGGCTCGCTGATCGCGCTCGGCATCGACATCGAGGCGCACGACGTCCGCTTCGTCGAGGACAACTGGGCCTCGCCCGCGCTCGGCGCCTGGGGCCTGGGCTGGGAGGTCTGGCTCGACGGCCTGGAGATCACCCAGTTCACCTACTTCCAGCAGGCCGGTGGCCAGCCCCTGGACCCGCCGTCGGTCGAGATCACCTACGGCATGGAGCGCATCCTGATGGCGCTGCAGGGCGTGCGCCACTTCAAGGACATCACCTACGCGCCCGGCCTGTCGTACGGCGAGCTTTTCGGCCAGGCCGAGTACGAGATGTCGCGGTACTACCTCGACGACGCGGACGTCGCGGCCACCCGTGGCCTGCTCGACGCCTTCGCCGCCGAGGCCGAGCGGCTCGTCGAGGCCGGCCTGCCGGTGCCGGCCCACATCCACGTGCTCAAGATGAGCCACGCGTTCAACGTCCTCGACGCCAGGGGCGCGGTGTCGACCGCCGAGCGCGCGGTCGAGTTCGCCCGGATGCGCCGGCTGTCGGGCGCCGTCGCCCAGCTCTGGGTCGCGACCCGTCAGACCGCCGGCTTCCCGCTGCTCACCGCCGCCGGACGGGCGGGTGACGGGACCGCCGGCGCGCCAGCGGCCGACGCCCGCCCGGCCGCCAACCACGGCGCGCTGTTCGCGGCTGGCTCGCGCACGCTGCTGCTGGAGATCGGCGTCGAGGAGATGCCACCCGCCGAGGCGGTCGCCGCCCGCGACCAGGTGGAGTCGCTGCTGGCGAAGAAGCTCGCCGAGGGCCGGCTCGCGCACGGCGCCCTGACGGTGTCCGCCACGCCGCGCCGGCTGGTCGCCACCGTCGCCGACGTCGCGTCCCGCGAGGCGGACGCCACCAGGGTCGTGCGCGGCCCCAAGGTGACCGCCGCGTTCCGGCCGGACGGGACGCCGACCCCGGCCGCCGCCGGCTTCGCCCGCGCCAACGGCGTCGAGGTCACGGCCCTGGCCAGGACGACCGAGAACGGCGTCGAGCACCTGGCGGTCGTCCGCCACGAGCGGGGCCGCCCGGCGACCGACGCGCTCGCGCCCGCGCTGGCCGACGTCGTCCGCAAGCTGCGCGCCAGCAAGAACATGCGCTGGAACAACCCGGAGCTCAGCTTCACCCGGCCGATCCGCTGGGTGGTCGCCCTGCTCGGCGAGTCGGTGGTCCCGATCGAGGTCGGCGGGCTGGTCAGCGGGCGGCGGACCACGCTGGTCCGGGTGGCGCCCGGCCAGCCGAGCCGGGCCGGGATCCCCGCGACGGTCGAGCTGACCGGCGCCGACGCCTACACCGCCGCGCTGGACCGGGCCGGGATCCTCCTCGACGCGGGCGAGCGCCGGGAGCGGATCGCCGCCGCGGCCGCCCGGCTCGCGGCCGAGGCCGGCGGGCACGTGGACGTCGCCGCCGAGTCGCGCCTGCTCGACGAGGTCAGCTTCCTGGTGGAGCAGCCGACCCCGATCCTCGGCGGCTTCGACCCCGGCTACCTGGAGCTCCCGGAGGCCGTGCTCACCACCGTGATGCGCAAGCACCAGCGGTATCTGCCGGTCCGGGCCGGCGCCGCCCCCGGCGCGGCCGGACCGGACGACGCCGGCCGGCTGCTGCCGCGGTTCGTCGCCGTCGCGAACGGCACCGTCGACGTCGACGCCGTCCGGGCCGGCAACGAGGCGGTGCTGCGGGCCCGGTTCGAGGACGCGGCCTTCTTCTACCGGGCCGACCTGAAGACCCCGCTCGCGGCGATGGTCGAGCGGCTGAGCCGGCTCACCTTCACCGACAAGCTCGGCTCGATGGCCGACCGGGCCGGGCGGATCGCGACGCTCGCCGCCGGGCTCGCCGGCCGGCTCGCCCCCGGTCTGGCCGGCGCCGACCGCGAGGTGCTGCGTCGGGCCAGCGACCTGGTCAAGTTCGACCTCGGCTCGCAGATGGTGATCGAGCTGACCAGCCTCGCCGGGACGATGGCCCACGAGTACGCGCAGGCCGCCGGCGAGCAGCCGGCCGTCGCGACCGCGCTGCTGGAGGCCGAGCTGCCCCGCTCCGCCGGCGGCCCACTGCCGGCGACCGTCCCGGGCGCGCTGCTGGCGCTCGCCGACCGGCTGGACGCGCTGGTCGGGCTGGCCGCGACCGTCGGCCTGCCGACCGGCTCCAGCGACCCGTTCGCGGTCCGCCGCGCCGCGCTGGGCGCGCTCGCGATCCTGCGCACCCGCCCCGAGCTGGCCGGGCTGTCACTGCGGGACGCGCTGGCCGCGTCTGCGGCCGGCCAGCCCGTCGCGGTCACCGCCGCCCTGCTGGACGAGACCGCGGCCTTCCTGGCCCGGCGCCTGGAGCTGACGCTCGTCGACGAGGGCTTCCCAGTCGACCACGTCCGCGCGGTCCTCCCGCACGCCGACCGGCCGGCCCACGCCGAGCGCCTCGCGCGCCAGCTCGCCGACCTGCGCGGCCGTGACGACTTCCGCGCGGTCGCCGCCGCTCTCGACCGGGCCCGGCGCATCGTCCCCGCCGCGACCACCGCCGGCTACGACCCGGCCCGCCTGACCGAGCCGGCCGAGCTGGCCCTGCACCAGAGCGTCGCCACGGTCGGCGCCGGCCTGGCCGGTCTCGGGGCCGCCCCCGACCTGGTGTCGTTCACGGCCGCGACCGCGCCCCTGGTCGCTCCGGTCAACCAGTTCTTCGACGACATCCTGGTCATGGACCCCGATCCGGAGATCCGCGCCACCCGCCTGGGCCTTCTCGCCACCGTCCGCGACCTGGGCGCCGGCGTCCTCGACTGGTCCGCCCTCACCGGCTGACCCGTCCCCAGACGACCTCGGTGGAGCTGGGGGCGTGGGACCGGGCAGTCAGTCGGTCCGGCGCGGCGGCGACGGGCGACGAGGCGTCCCTGGCGGTGGCCCGCCTGCTCCGGGTCTTCTGACCAGCGCGGCCGGCAGGGGCTATTCGCCCGTGACCAGGGCCAGGGTGAAGCCGTCGTAGCCCTTGTTGCCGACGGTCTGGACGGCGGTCGCGCTGACCCGGGGCTCGGCGGCGATCAGGTCGAGCAGCTCACGGGTGCCCACGACGCTCGGGTCCTGGCTGTCCGGGTTGGCCACCTGGCCCTCGCGGACGACGTTGTCGACGATGATGACACTGCCCGGCTTCGTGAGCTTCACGGCCCACTGGAAGTAGGCCGGGTTGTTGACCTTGTCGGCGTCGATGAAGACCAGGTCGAACGGCCCGGCGGCCTCTGCCGCCAGCTTCGGCAGGGTGTCCAGCGCCGGGCCGACCCGGATGTCGACGACGTCCGCGAGCCCGGCGCGCGCCACGTTGGCCGTCGCGACGGCGGCGTGCCGCGGGCTGACCTCCAGCGTGACGAGCCGCCCGTCGGCCGGCAGGGCCCGGGCCAGCCAGATCGTGCTGTAGCCGCCCAGCGTCCCGACCTCCAGGATCCGGCTGGCTCCACGGATCCGCGCCAGCAGATGCAGCAGCTTCCCCTGCGTCGCGGAGACCTGGATCGACGGGATCCCGGCCGCCACGGTCGCCTTCAGCGCCTCCTCCAGTGCCGGGTCCGCCGCCACCAGCTTGCCGTCGAAGTAGTGGTCGACCGCCGTCCAGAGCTCGTACGACATCCAGGCCTCCTCGCCACACCGCGGCGCCACCTCGCGACCCGCGCCCAGTCCACCCTGACGACCCCGACGGTCTCGTACCAGCGCATCGGCCCTGTCTGGTCCGCCACACAGGGGTCGGTGCCCGCTCGCCGCCGCGCGAGGCCGGGCTAGCGGTCGGTCGGCCCGAACCGCTCGGTCCGGATGCGGGACGGGTCATGGCCGCCGGCCACGAGCAGGTCGGCGACCGACTCGACGAACCCCGTCGGCCCGCAGACGAAACACAGTGGGGCGAGGTCCGCCGGCCAGCCCGCCGCGCCGAGGTCGGCCGCGGTGATCCGCCGTGGCGGGCCCGGCCAGCCCTCCGGGGCGGTCCGGGTGTAGACGTACGCGACGTCGAGGCCCCCGTCGGCGGGCAGACGGCGGCGCAGCTCGGCCGCGTAGTAGGCCTGCTCCGGGCCGCGCACCGAGTAGACGAGGCGGAACGGGACCCGGCTCGCGGCGGCGCGCCGGGCCCGGATCATGGCCATCAGCGGGACGACCCCGGAGCCACCGGCGACCAGCAGCACGGGATCGGGCGGGCCGGCGGGGTCCCAGACGAACCAGCCGCCGATCGGGCCGCGCAGCTCCACCGGGTCGCCGACCGCGAACACCTCGACGAGGTAGGGCGAGACCTCGCCGTCGGGCACCCGCTGGACGGTGACCTCGACCCGGTCACCGTCGGCGGGCGCGGCCAGCGAATAGGCGCGCGACGCGCGGTAGCCGTCCTCGGCCGTGAGCCGGATGTCGACCCGCTGCCCGGCCAGATGCCCCGGCCAGCCCGGCACGTCCAGGACGAGGGTGCGCGCGGTCGGCGTCTCGTCGACGATCGCGACGAGCCGCCCGGTCCGCCACGCCATCCTGGCCCCGACCCGCGTCGGTCCGGCCATCGCGGCCTCACCCCTCTCACCCGCGACTCTCGCCCGCGATCCTGGCCTGCGACTCTCACCCGCGACCGTCGCTCGTCGCTCTCGTTCGCGGCTGCATCCGTCGCGCGTGACTCTCGGCTGGGCCTCTGCCTCGCCGCTCTCAGACGCTCCTTTTGCCCGCGGCCCGGGCCGGCCGATCAGTCGCCCTGGTAGCGCTCCTCCCGCCAGGGGTCGCCACGGTCGTGATAGCCGGCCGCCTCCCAGAAACCGGGGGAATCCTCCGGCATGAGCTGAATCCCGCGGACCCACTTGGCCGACTTCCAGAAGTACAGGTGCGGGACGAGGAGCCGGGCCGGGCCACCGTGCTCGGGGTCCAGGTCCTCGCCGTCGTACCGGTGCGCCACCCAGGCCTGGCCGTCGAGCAGATCCTCCAGCGGCAGGTTCGTGGTGTAGCCGCCGTAGGAGTGGATCATCGCGTAGTCCGCGGCCGTCTCGACGTCCTCGAACAAGGTGTCGAGTGAGACGCCCTTCCAGGTGGTGGCGAACTTCGACCAGCGAGTGACGCAGTGGATGTCGACCGTCGGTGTCTCCTGCGGCAGCGCCTGGAACTCGGCCCAGCTCCACGAGTACCGCTCGCCGGTCTCGCTGGTGATCGTGAACTGCCACCGGTCCGTCGGGACCCGCGGCGTCGGCCCGGCCGAGAGCACCGGAAAGTCCTCTTCCTCGTACTGGCCGGGCGGAAGCATGGTGTTGCCCCGGCGCCGACCGTGAAACCCCGGCGAGACGATCCCCATGCGGCCCAGGATTTCACGTCCCCACCGGCCGTGACCGGGCACGGGCCCCACCGGCGCCAACTCACATCGTGGATCGGTGCCGGCGCGACCGAACCGGACCTGGCCGAAGTACGTCAATATCGGCATGATCGGGCGAAGCTGGGCCGGCCGGGCGCTCGCGGCCGGGATCGTGACGACACTGGCGCTGGTGACTGCCTGCCACGAGGGTGAGGCCACGAATCCGCTGGTCGAGCGGTATTACCAGGGCTGGCCGGCCGGTGCGGGCCTGTCGGGACCGGCCGGTGCGAGCCCGGCCGGTGCCGGCCCGGTGGCGCTTCTCCGGCCGAACCACCGGCTGGAGCTCGCGCTGTCGGGCAGCAGCTCCTGTCCGAGCCTTCCGGTCGCGCTGACGGTCGTCGACCGGCACGCGGTCGAGGTCCGGGCCGCCCCGCTCGCGCCCACCTCCCGGTCCGGGCCCACCCGGTCCGAGGCGTTGGTGGTGTGCACCGACGACAACGTGCCGACGACGAGTGTGCTCAGACTGCCCTCGGCCGTGGACACCACGCGGCCGGTGCTGGTCACCGTCCACGTCGACCCAGGCGGCGCGGCCGAGATCGTCACCGCCTATCCGGCGGCCGGCCTGATCTCGCCCGGCCCCGCCCGGCCCGGCACAGGCCCGACCGGCCTGGCCCAGACCGGCGGCCCGACCGGCCTGGCCACGAGGCCGGACAACCTGCAGGTCGGCGGGCAGGTACTCCCCGCGGACGCGGTGTCGTCCCGGGCCGCGATCCGGGCGGCCTTCGACCGCGCGCTGACCGGCACCGACCCGGCGGGTACGACCAGCGCCCCCGGCGGCGCCGGGTTCGGGCCGACGGACCGGGCCGGCTGGGCGCTCGCCGCGGTCGAGGACGGCCCCGCGATGCGTCGCCCACTGGCCGAGCTGATCAGGCGCTTCCCGGCCGCGGCGCGCTCGTCCCGGATCGTCGTCGGCGAGATCGACTTCGTGGACGTCAATCACGCCACGGTGCGGTACACCCTCAGCTTCACCGGCGCCGGAAGCGGCGCCCCGCGGACCGGCACGGCGGTACGGGTCGGAGCGGGAACCGCGGCGGACCCGGACTGGAAGGTCGGCCGGGACACCTACTGCGCTGTCCTCTCGCTCGCCAATGTCGCCTGCCCCCCGGCCTGACCGCCCGCGCGGCCGGCGACGGCGCGAGACGCCGAGAGATGTCGAGCGACGGTGAGGTGACGCGCGATGGCGGCGCGGAAGGCATCTTTGCCGGACCGCCCGCCGGTCGCGCAGGGTGCGGTTCGGTCGTACCCCTGGCCATCCGGGATGATCGGTGCCCTCCCCGGAAATTATTGCCAGGGATATCGCCTGCGACGGGTTCGGTGAGGAGTAAGTCGCTCGTGGCGTAGCTGATAGATAATCGGCGCACAAGGGAAGCGATCTGCCCGCAGGTGTCTGCGCGGAGCCAATCGGTTGAAGTGCGATTGCCCGGCCGGGCCGCCGCTGAACCGTCTCGTGCATCGCGACCCACAACTTGGCTTTCACTGCCGCGCGTGTGTGTAGGCGCTGGTAGGGCGCGGTGTGACTGGGGGTGGTGAATTTCAAGGGTGCCAGTTTAAATGCCCTCCCAGTTTGGCCGGAGGGTGCAATGGAGTTGTGTCCCCGACGTTCGTGAAGGCTGTACGCTGGCATTTTAGTGCCTCTTGCGGGGAGCCGTCTGCGCACTATTATGGGCGCATGTTCGATACGGGCTTCGACGACCAGGCGCGCATTGACCGTCCTGCGCGGGCTGACAACCCGACGCGGGCCGGCGGCCCTACCGTGTTGTTGAACGCTCGACCGCTGGACCGGCTTCCGTTGAACACGCAGCCGTCCAACGCTCGTTTGTCGGACGCTTCGCCATTGGCCCAGTCCTCGTTGAAGACTCCATCGGCCAGGACCCGCCAGGCGGTCGGGCCTCGGCCTTTGGTTGGATCTCGGCCGCCGGCCGTGACTCCGCCGGTCGAGTCTCGGTCTCTGGTTGGGCCTCGGCCGGCGAGGACTCCGCCGGTCGGACCTCCGCCGGCCAGGACTTCAACGGTCAGGACTCGGCCGTCGGTCGGGACTCCGCTGCTCGGGGCTCGGGCCTTGCTTGGGAATCGGGCCTTGCTCGGAAACCGATCGTCGGGCCTATCCCCGTCGGGGCGACAGCCGCTGAAGGCGGCGACAGCGGACACGCCCCCACCTCGGTGGTCGGGGTTGGGCGCAGCGTCGCAGCCGGGATCGGACGGCCTGCTTGGAATGGTGGATGCGTCGATCGATGCTGCGCTGGCCAGGCTGGCGGTGTCCGATCCGGCAGACACGTTGGCGTTGGTATCCGAGATCGCGCGTACGACGGCGCGGCTGCAGGGGTTGATGATCCATGCTCAGGTTCACCTGGCCCGGCTGCGCCCGCCCTCGGCTGGTGACTGGGCCGATCCCTCGGCCGAACCGTATTCGGAGTTCGCAGCCGATGAGCTTGCCGCCGAGCTGGGCCAGTCGCCGCGGGCGCAGTCCGAACGGCTCGCGACGGCCTGGGACACCGCGCATCATCTTCCCGGGAGCCTGGCGGCATTGACCGCCGGGACGCTGGACTACCCGCGGCTGGCCGCGCTGCAGCAGCTCACGATGGGTCTGTCCGACGCGCAGCGATCCCTCGTCGAGGACACGATGCTCGCCGGCAACCGGTTGAAGTCCACCCCACAGTGGCGGCGCAAGATCCGTCGACTCGTCGCGAAGATCGCCCCTGAAGCACTGACTCGACGTCGCGCCGAGGCGCATGCCCGGCGGGGAGTCAGTATCGAGCCGTTGGACGACGGTATGGCCCTGTTGCAGGCGACTCTTGCCGCGGAGGACGCTCGCGCCGTGTTCGACCGCATCGACAGCCTCGCTCGGGCGAGCCGCACTCAGACCGGGCCGACGGGGGTCGGCGGCGAGGCCGAGGAGAACCGGCCACTGGATGCTCGCCGCGCCGACGTCCTCGCCGCGCTGCTGCTGGGTAACCGTCGTGAGTACGTGACCGTCGAGCTGCAGGTCATCGCACCCGTCGGCACCCTGGCGGGTCTGGATGACAACCCGGCTGAGCTCGTCGGTTATGGGCCTATTCCCGCGAACGTCGGGCGCGCGCTCGCCTCGGACGCCCAGTGGCGGAGGGTTCTCACGGATCCGGAGTCGGGCACGGTCCTGGACCTCGGACACCGCCGAGTACCCACCCCGGCGCTGGCCCGTCTCGTCCGCCATCGGCAGGGGCGATGTGTGTTTCCGGGGTGCGGGATGCCGGCGACTCAGGCAGATCTCGATCACACCGTGGCCCACGCGGCGGGAGGCCGCACGGCCCTCGACAATCTGGGCTTGCTGTGCCGTCACCATCACCGGGCGAAGCACGTCGCTGGCGGTTGGCGGCTCGATCAGCCCTCGCCCGGATCCTTCCGCTGGACCAGCCCCTCCGGCCGCACCTACGTCGCCGACACCACCACGAACGACGAAGAAGCTGTGCTGCCCTGGGAACAGCATCGCCCGAAGGACATCCACGCCGAAGATCCCCCGGCGAGTCCGGCGAGTCCGGGCCGCGCGCCGTCCGTCGGATCGCGAACCGCCAGACCGCGAAGGCCCGAGCCCTTCTGTCCGAGCCGCCAGCCAACCGCCGGACCACGAGCGACCGAGCCCTGCCCCTTTTGACCCCGCGACCCGGCCCGCCAGGGAACGCGCCGGACCGGCAACGCCTATCTCGAGGCCCTCGTCCACTACTTGCAACACAACCGTCAGCCCGCCGCCAGCCTCGGCTGGGGGCACTGGGGCCGGCGACGGTATCGCCGCGCCGCACATTGAGGCCCGCGCGCCAGAAGATCGACGATCGAGCCCTTGGTAGGGCGTCCTCGCGCCTTTCGCATGCGCCATATGACGGCTCGAACCCGGCCGGGGGGGGGCGGCCGGCCATGATGGATCGCCTGGGTCTGGCCGGCGGCGTTCGCGGTGGTCGGCGGGAAAATGGGGTGCGGTGATCGGAGGCGGCTGGCAGGCTCCCTGAGCATGGGCGAACCTTTCGGCGGGTGGGCGCCCGCCGAGTACGGCGACCGCATCGCCGACGTGTATGACCACTGGTACGAGGGTCTGGATGAGGCACTGCCCGCCGCCGTCGAGCTACTCGCCAAGACGGCCAAGGGCGGGCAGGCGCTGGAGCTGGGAATAGGCACGGGCCGCGTCGCCCTGCCGCTTGCCGCGGCCGGGGTCAAGGTGGCTGGCGTCGACGCGTCCGAGCGCATGGTCGCGCGCCTGTGGGCCAAGCCGGGTGGCGCGGATATCCCGGTGACGTTCGGGGATTTCGGCGATCCGGCCGTGCTCGCCGAGGCGGCGGGCACGTCGGGCGACGTCAGCCTTGTCTACGTCGTGTTCAACACGCTGTTCGCGCTGCCGACCCAGGCCGAGCAGGTACGGGTGTTCGCGGCAGCCTCCGAGGTGCTCGCGCCCGGCGCGGCCTTCGTGGTCCAGGCGTTCGTGCCCGACCAGAGCCTTTTCGCCCGAGGCACCCGGTTCAGCACGGACAGGATCGAGGGCGACGAGTCCCGCCTCACCGCGGCGGTCCATGACCGCAACGCCCAGACGGTCCGCGCCAACCACGTCGTCCTGAGCCCCCGCGGGATCGAGACGTACCCGGTCAACCTGCGCTACGCCTTCCCCGCCGAGCTCGATCTGATGGCCGCCCTCGCCGGCCTGACGCTGGAGGCCCGCTTTGGCACCTGGTCCGGCGAGCCCTTCACCAACACCAGCGGCAGCCACATCTCCCTGTGGCGCAAGCTCGCCTGACCTTAAATACGGGCGCCCTTTTCCTGGTTGCAGCGGCGGCACAGGAGCTGGAGGTTGTTGATGCTGGTGGCGCCGCCGAGGCTGTGCGGAATGACGTGGTCGAACTCGAGGTACTCGGTCGCGCGGCACTGAGTGCAGGCGCCGCCGTCGCGCTGCCAGACGGCGGCTTTCACAGCGGCCGGGATTGCGCGGGAGTCGCGCTGCCCCGGCGCCACGACCAGCCGCTTCGCGACTCGCAGCGTGCCCGCGAGGACTGCTGCGGCGTACTCCGAGTCGGACAGCAGGTAGGTGCCTCCCACGCGGCTTGACGTCGAGACGTCCACGCCGCGGCGGTGTGGCGTGACTGCGCATTTCGGTCATCTGGTGACTCGTCCGGGCGAACGTTGTCCATCGTGACGGTTGCGGCTCAGGCGCCCGGTCGCTCGCCATACGGTCATCCGGCACCCGCGGCCGGCGGGTCCTGCGACAGGCTGGGGGAGCGCGGTGTTCGGGTTCGAGCTGCAGACGAACGGCAACAACTTCGTCGACGGAGTGCGCCCGCGTGAGGTCGCCTGGAAGTCGGACGACGGTCTGGTCACCCTGGAAGGTGACGAGACCTATGAGGACCCCCGGTGGGCGGAACTGGAGTTCGTCACGGCGCCCTGCAAGGACCTGAACACGGCACGCCAAGCGGCGGCGACAGCCCAGATCCTGGCCACGGCGCTCGCCAGGGAGGCCCGCGGAAACGCGGGCGTCGTGAGGTTCAGGGATACGCAGACATTCGAGAAAGGCACCTGGGTAAAAACGGGGTCAATGGTCGTCAAGAATCTCGACTTCGCGGCCAAGCCGCAGGTCACGGTAGGCGTCGCGCTGCCGGCGATGCGCCGCTTCCTGACCACCGCGTTGGCGAATACCGGCGCGCTGGTGACCGTGGAAACGCTGACGTCGCTGCGCCAAATGGCCGCGCTTCGGTTCAAGGAGCACAGCATCAGTCCGGAGGTGGCCGGCAGCCCGGAGATGGACGGATTCCTCGCCGCCTGCCACTACTTTCTCCTCAAGTCTTTCGTCTACGACATTCCGTACTATGCCGTCGACGAGGAGGGGCGCCCGGGGCTGCCCCGCGACCACGACCTGTGGCGGGTCTTCGAGTGGGACAGCCCGTACCTCGCCTCGCTGAAATACAAGGGGAGCGCTCCCCTGAAGACGGGCCGCGGAGACATCTGCCGGGTCGCGGTCAACCGGGACGCGCCCAAGTCCCTGTACGAGATTCTCCACCGCACGGACTTCTACGCGATGTTCCGGCTCATCCCGGAACGGCTGCGGGCGGGGATCACTAAGGACGTGCTGCGTGACGTGCTGTGGCCCGACCTGAGCTGGAGCCGGAACTTCATCCTGATGGTCGTTCCCTACCGTGCGGACCCACTCGAGGACCGGCTTCAGCCGGTACCCGTCAGCCGGAAGGGCACCGGCTGGAAGGACGGCGTGCGCGACACCAGCACGAAGGTCGACCACTGGCATCTGACTGATGGCGGCCCCTTGTACCAGGACTGGTGCGCCAGCGTCCTTGACGGGCGCCAGGCAGCCGACAAGGGAGCGGCTCTCCCCAAGGACCTCGCGTCGCCGCCACCGGGAATCCGAGGCCGGGAACGCGCACATCTGGACGAGTTCCCCACGAGCGCCGAGGACAAGTCGACGTACTACGGCATGGGCGCCTTCCCCGCCGACAAGGGAGGGCTCGCCGTGTACGAGCACCGCGCGTTCGCCAGCGACACGTGTATCAAGCACACGCAGACCGGCGAGCTGGTGCCGTCGGCCAACTGGGTCACGCTCGTCGAGGCCTTCCACAAGACCTACCAGCCGGCGTGAGCGGCTAAAGGGCCGCCTGCTGTGTCGAGCGGTCGGTGCCGTCGGTGCCGTAGGCGGCGAGCAGGGCGTCGGCGGCGAGGCTCGGGGTGAGGGTGCCGTCGCGGACCTGGCGCTCCAGGTCGGGGGCGAGCGCGCGGACCGATGCGTGCGTGTGCAGGTCGGTGAGCAGCCGGTCGTGCACCATCGCCCAGGTCCAGTCGACCTGCTGGCGGCGGCGGCGGGCGGCGAGGAGGCCGGCGGCGTCGAGCATGTCCTGGTGGGCGACGACCTGCTCCCAGACCCCGGCCAGGCCGGTCTTCTCGATCGCCGAGCAGGTCAGCACGGGGGCGCGCCAGCCGTCGTCGGGGGCGCGCAGCATCCGCAGCGCGCCGGCGAGCTCCCGGGCGGCCCGCTGCGCGTCGATCAGGTGCGGCCCGTCGGCCTTGTTCACGGTGATCACATCGGCGATCTCCAGGACGCCCTTCTTGATGCCCTGGAGCTGGTCGCCGGTGCGGGCGAGGGTCAGGAACAGGAAGGTGTCGACCATGTCGGCGACCGTCGTCTCCGACTGGCCGACGCCGACGGTCTCGACCAGCACGACGTCGTAGCCGGCGGCCTCCATGATGACGATCGCCTCGCGGGTGGCCTTGGCGACGCCGCCGAGGGTGCCGGCGGTCGGCGACGGCCGGATGAAGGCGTTCGGGTCGATCGCGAGGTCGGCCATCCGGGTCTTGTCGCCGAGGATGCTGCCGCCGGTGCGGGTCGACGAGGGGTCGACGGCGAGCACCGCGACGCGGTGGCCCTGACCGGTCAGCATCGTGCCGAGCGCGTCGATGAACGTCGACTTGCCGACGCCGGGGACACCCGTGATGCCGACCCGCCGGGCCTTCCCCGTGTGCGGCAACAGCTTCACCAGCAGGGCCTGGGCCGCGGCCCGGTGGTCGGCCCGGCTGGACTCGACCAGCGTGATCGCCCGCGCGACCATGGTCCTGTTGTTCGCCAGCACCCCTTCGGCGTAGGCGTCGACGTCGACGGGACGGCGGGCTGGCACCTGGGAGCCAGCTTCGGGCTGGCCAGGTTCGGGCCGTGGCACGCGGGCGAGAACCTCCGTCACCGGTAGATCACCAAGTCAGGCCGGGTCGGCGGCCAGGCCTACGCGGCCGGGCCGAGGTCGTGGCCGAGCTGGTCGGCGAGGATGCCGAGCACCTCGATCGCCGACTGGGCCACGGACGTCCCCGGCGTGAAGATCGCGACGGCGCCGGCGGCGCGCAGCGCGTCGTAGTCCTGCGGCGGGATCACGCCGCCGCAGGTCACCAGGATGTCCGCCCGGTCGAGCTTCGCGAGCTCCGCGCGCAGCTCCGGCACCAGCGTCAGGTGGCCGGCGGCCAGCGACGAGACGCCGACGACCTGCACGTCCGCCTCGACGGCCTGCCGGGCCACCTCGGCCGGGGTCTGGAACAGCGCGCCCACGTCGACGTCGAAGCCGAGGTCGGCGAAGCCGGAGGCGACGACCTTCTGGCCGCGGTCGTGCCCGTCCTGGCCCATCTTGGCGATCAGGATGCGCGGGCGGCGGCCCTCGGCCTCCGCGAACGCGGTGGCCAGCCGGCGCGCCTCGCCGATCTCCGGGGAGGGGCCGGCCTCGTCGCGGTACACGCCAGAGATCGTACGAATCTGGGCCGAGTGCCGCCCGTAGACCTTCTCCAGGGCGTCCGAGATCTCACCGACGGTCGCCTTCGCCCTGGCCGCGTCGACGGCGAGCTTGAGCAGGTTGCCGTCGAGGCCGGCGGCGCGGGTGCCGGCCTGCGCCTCGTCGGCGGCCCGGGTCAGCGCGGCCAGCGCCGCGTCGACCGCGTGCGGGTCGCGGTCCTCGCGCAGCTGGCGCAGCTTGGCCAGCTGCTCGGCGCGCACGGCGGTGTTGTCGACCTTGAGGACGTCGATGTCCTCCTTGCCGGCCAGCCGGTACTTGTTGACGCCGATCAGGGGCTGGCGACCCGAGTCGATGCGGGCCTGGGTGCGGGCCGCCACCTCCTCGATCCGCAGCTTCGGGATGCCGGCGTCGATGGCCGAGGCCATGCCGCCGCGCTCCTCGACCTCGGCGATGTGGCCCCAGGCCTTCTTCGCCAGGTCGTGGGTGAGCCGCTCGAGGTAGTAGGAGCCGCCCCACGGGTCGATCACCCGGGTGGTGCCGGACTCCTGCTGCAGGAACAGCTGGGTGTTGCGGGCGATCCGGGCCGAGAAGTCGGTCGGCAGCGCCAGCGCCTCGTCGAGGGCGTTGGTGTGCAGCGACTGGGTGTGGCCCTGGGTCGCGGCCATCGCCTCGACGCAGGTGCGGGCGACGTTGTTGAAGACGTCCTGGGCGGTCAGCGACCAGCCGGAGGTCTGCGAGTGGGTCCGCAGCGACAGCGACTTCTCGCTCTGGGGCTCGAACTGCTTCACCAGCCGCGCCCAGAGCAGGCGCGCGGCCCGCATCTTGGCGACCTCCATGAAGAAGTTCATCCCGATCGCCCAGAAGAACGACAGCCGCGGCGCGAACGCGTCGATGCCGAGGCCCGCGTCCAGGCCGGCCCGGATGTACTCGACGCCGTCGGCCAGCGTGTAGGCGAGCTCCAGGTCCGCGCTGGCTCCGGCCTCCTGCATGTGGTAGCCGGAGATCGAGATCGAGTTGAACTTCGGCATCCGCTGCGAGGTGAACGAGAAGATGTCCGAGATGACCTGCATCGACGGCTTCGGCGGGTAGATGTAGGTGTTGCGGACCATGAACTCTTTGAGGATGTCGTTCTGGATCGTCCCGGCGAGCTGCTCCGGGGCGACGCCCTGCTCCTCGGCCGCCACGATGTAGAGCGCCAGGATCGGCAGCACGGCGCCGTTCATCGTCATCGAGACGCTCATCCGGTCCAGCGGGATGCCGTCGAACAGCTGGCGCATGTCGTAGATCGAGTCGATCGCGACGCCCGCCATGCCGACGTCGCCGGTCACCCGCGGATGGTCGGAGTCGTAGCCGCGGTGCGTCGGCAGGTCGAACGCGACCGACAGTCCCTTCTGCCCGGCGGCCAGGTTGCGCCGGTAGAAGGCGTTCGAGTCGGCCGCGGTGGAGAAGCCGGCGTACTGGCGGATCGTCCACGGCTGGGTGACGTACATGGGCGCGTACGGCCCGCGCAGGAACGGCGCGATCCCCGGGTAGGTGCCCAGGAAGTCAAGCCCGGCGGTGTCGGCCGCGGTGTAGAGCGGCTTGACCTCGACGCCCTCGGGCGTGTCCCAGCTGAGCTCGTCGACATCCTTGCCGACCGACGCCTTGACCGCGGCCCGCCAGTCCTCGACGCCGACCGGCGCCGCCGCGCCGCCGCCGAGCGGGACCTCGGAGAAGTCCGGGATCAGGTTGCTGGGCATCAGGCGACCTCGGCCTTCGTGAGCGCGGTGCGAAGGACGTCGACGGCATCGCCGCCGGTGGCTACGTAACCGTCGATGCCGGCGGCCGCGTCGGAGTCGGCCCGGTCACCCGGCTTGCCGGCGAGCCAGACGTGCGTCGCGCCGGCCGCCTTGAGCGCGGCGGCGACGGGCGCGGCGCTCGCCGCGTAGATCTTGTCCGACGAGCACAGGCAGGCGATCTTCGCCCCGGACGCCGTGAAGGCGGCGGCGATCGCGGCCGGGTCGTCGCCGGGGCCGGCGGCGGGGGTCTCCAGCCCGCCGGCCTGGAAGAGGTTCGCCGCGAACGTGGCCCGCGGCGTGAACGTCGCCAGCGGCCCGATCGTCGCGAGGAAGGCCACCGGCCGGGCACCGGTCGCGGCCAGGTGGGCGTCCGACCTGGCCCGCAGCGCCTCGTAGTCGTCGTCGTAGTGCCGGACGGGCAGCCCGCCGGGCGCGGCCGCCCGCGCCGGGGCCGGGGACCGCTCCGGCAGCGTCTCGGCGACGTTGGGGAACTCGCTGATGCCGGTCAGCGGGGCCCGGCGCAGCGCCAGGTCCTCCCGGCGCCGCGCCCAGGTCGCGTCGATCCGCTCGGCGACCAGCCCGCTCGCGAGCGCCGCCGCCATCCCGCCGGCCCGCTCGATCTCGGTGAAGAACGCCCACGCGGCCTCGGCCAGCTCCGCGGTCAGCGACTCGACGAACCACGAGCCCCCCGCCGGGTCGATCACCCGGGCGAGGCTCGACTCGTCATGCAGCAGCGCCTGGATGTTGCGGGCCAGCCGGCGCGAGGTGCCGTCCGGCAGCCCGAGCCGGTCGTCGAACGGCAGCACGGTGACGGCGTCCGCGCCGCCCACACTGGCCGCGAAGGCGGCGATCGTGGTGCGCAGCAGGTTCACGTACGGGTCGCGGCGCGTCATCATCGCCGACGAGGTGACCGCGTGCTGGTGCTGCGCCCGGTCGGCGCCGGCCGCGCCGCAGACCTCGGCGACCCGGGCCCACAGCAGCCGGGCGGCGCGCAGCTTGGCGATCGTGGCGAACTGGTCGGCGGTGGCCGCGTACCGGAACTCCAGCTGCGCGAGCGCCCCGGCGACGTCGAGCGCGCCCGCCTCCTCGCCGGCCGCCCGGGACGACCCGGTCAGCGCGCGCAGGTAGGCGACGCCGGTCGCGAGCGAGGCACCCAGCTCCTGCGCGTCGCTGCCGCCCGCGTCGTGGTACGGCGTCGCGTCGACGACGAAGGTCCGGACGCCCGCGTAGTCGGCCGCGACACGCTGGGCCAGCCGGGACGCCTCGTCCAGGTGTGCCGTGAGCTTGTCGCCGCCGAGCCCGGTGCGGGCGGCGAAGCCGAGCGGGTCGGCGCCGAGCGTCGCCCGCACCGCCGAGGGCGCCACCCCGCGCACTCCGGCGAGCGCGAGCAGCACGTCCGCGGCGGCGGTCGTCGTCACCGCGTCGCCACCGGTGTCCAGCACGACGGGTGCCAGGTCGAGGTAGACCTCGCGCAGCACGTCCGGCAGCGCCTCGGCGGAGAGCACCTCGCCGGAGTCGGCCGACGGGGCGGCCAGCCGCAGCCAGATCGACGTGGCCCCGCCCTCGAGGTCGTCGAGAATCGCCTCGGCCGTCACCTTCGCGTCCGGGTGGGTGTGCAGCGCCCGGACATCCCAGCCCTCGACGTTCGCGCCCTCGGCCCGCCGGCCACGGACGAACGGAGCGTGACCGGGCAGACCGGCCTCGACGGGGGGCGTGTCCTCCGCCGTGTAGAGCGGGTGGATCGCGAAGCCGTCGTAGCTCGCGGTCGAGAGGAGGGCCTCGGCGTCGGCCGGGAGAGCCTGCTCACCTGCGGTTCCGGACTTGCGCAGGACGCCGAGCACCAGCTTCTGCCAGGCCTCGCGCGTCGCCGGCGGGAACAGGGAGGCGAGCTCCAGATCGGCCGAGGGAACGGTCATGACCGGATCGTAGAGGCCCCCGCGCCGAGGAGCCTTCAATGTACTGTCAGTCACAATCGCTTGCGGGTTCGCGATCGCGGCGGAGATCACAGGGCGAGGCGGTCAGGCCGTCGCCGCCGACCAGGTGATCTGCGGGGGACGGACCGACGCGCAGGTCGGGTGGCCCTTGGCGTCCGTCAGGCCGAGGCGTCCGACGAGCACGCCGGACTGGACCGCGGCCGTGAGTACGTCGTCCGGGACGGCGTTCAGCCACAGCTTGGCCCGGCGGAACATCGTGAAGCCGCCGCCCACCGGGTCGGCGGCGACCCAGTTGAGGTAGATGAACCGTTCGCCCGGCCGGCCCTGGACGTACCGGCCCTTCAGGTCGACGGCGCCGGGCGTCACCGTGGCCGTGCACTCCAGCGTCCAGACCGCGGTGGCGGCGTCTGCCGCGACCGGGTCGAGCAACTCGGCCGGCCGCTCGCGCCGCTGCACGGCGACGTGGATGTTCTCGTAGTCCGCCGACCCGGCCGGCCCGGCGCAGCGCCGCCCCGGCAGGTCGGTTCCCTCCACCCGAATCAGCACCGTCCCATCATCCGCCCGGCCGGCCCGGCCCGGGCTGGTCCGCCTGGCGCAGCGCCAGGGTGGCGGCGTGGTGGCCGGACATGCCATGGGCGCCCGCGCCGGGTGGGGTCGCGGCGGAGCACAGGTAGACGCCGGGCAGCGGGGTCGCCCAGGGGCGGCGGGACAGGACCGGGCGGGCGAGCAGCTGGCGCAGGTCGGCGCTGCCGCCGCCGATGTCGCCGCCGACCTCGTTGGCGTTGTGCGCCTCCAGCGCGGCCGGGCCCATGACGTGCCGGGCGAGGACGCGGTCCCGGAAACCGGGGGCGAACCGCTCGACCTGGTCCTCGATCGCGCCGGTCAGGTCGACGGTCGAACCGAGCGGGACGTGGCAGTAGGCCCAGCCGGTGTGCTTCCCGGCCGGCGCCCTGGTCGGGTCGGCGACCGTGGCCTGGACGAACAGCACGAACGGCCGGTCGGGATGGCGGCCCCGGGCCACCGCGCGTTCGGCCGCGGTGACCTCGGCGAGGGTGCCGCCGAGGTGGACGGTGCCGGCCGCGCCGACGGCCGGGTCCCGCCAGGGCACCGGGCCGTCGAGCGCCCAGTCGACCTTGAAGACGCCCGGCCCGTACCGGTAGCGGGACAGCGCGGCCCGGTAGCCGGCCGGCAGCGCGTCGCCGGCGATCCGCAGTACCTGCTTGGGCGTGAGATCGAGGAGCACGGCCCGCGCCGGCGGCAGGTCGGCGAGGCGCGTGACCGGGTGGTCGGTGACGAGCTCGCCGCCCAGCGCGCGCAGCCGGGCGACGAGCGCGTCCGCGACCGTCGCCGAGCCGCCGACCGCCACCGGCCAGCCCACCTGGTGCGCGAGCACGCCGAGCAGCAGGCCGTACCCGGCGGTGATCGGCCGGCCCAGGTCGAGCATCGAATGCGCGGCCAGCCCACCGAACAGTGCCCTTGCTCGATCACCGCGCAGCGCTGCCCTGGCCAGCCAGGTCGCGGGCCAGGCCCCGGCGGCGCCGTACCCGGCGAGCGCCAGCGGAGCGGCCGGCGGGAGGTCGAGCAGCGACAGCACCCCGTCCGCGAGCCGCGGGCCGGCGGCGACGAGCGGCCCGAACAGCCGCCGCCAGCCAGTGCCGCCCAGACCGGCGGCCGTCGTGGCGAGGTCGCGGCGCAGCAGGGCCGCCGGGCCCGCGTCCAACGGATGGGCGAGCGGAACCGCCGGGTGCGCCCAGCGCACCCCGTCGGCCTCGCCATACCCGCGCAGCGCGGGTGAGGCGAGGGCGAGGGGCAGCACGGTGGCGCAGACGTCGTGCCGGAAGCCCGGCAACGTCAGCTCCTCGGTCCGCAGGCCGCCGCCCGGCCGGCCCGCCGCCTCCACGAGCAGCACCCGCCAGCCGGCCTCGGCGAGCGTCACCGCCGCGACCAGCCCATTGGGCCCGGCCCCGACGACGACAGCGTCGAGCCCGTCCGGGCGGCCCCGCTCCGCGCCGCGCTGGACCACCCGGTCGGTCACCTCTTCCGGCGCGCTCAGGGCCCGGTCAGGCCGGGACTGGTCCGACCCCCTGTGTCAGGCCGTTCGCGTCGTTGGTTGTGCTGTGGGGTCAGGCGGGTACTGGTCCGACCCCCTGTGTCAGACCGTTCACCTTGTCGACGTTCTCCTTGACGGTGGCGTCGTCGCGGGGGACGTAGTGCGAGACCTGCGCGATCGACTGCTCGTTCTCCAGGAAGAACTTCATGTAGGCCGCCGTCGCCGGGTCGCGCAGCGCGTCGGTCCGCACGTAGACGTACAGCGGCTTGCACAGCGGCGTGTAGACCCCGGTGCCGGCGGTGATCGCGTTCGGGGGCTCACAGCCCGAACCGCCGTTGACGAGCACGCCGCGCAGCTGGGCGCCCAGCGTCTCGAACGTCGGGAAGTCCAGGAAGCCGATCGCGTCCCGGTCGGACAGCACGGTGGAGGCTACGCCGCCAAGGTCCTTCACGGTGTAGTCCCGGGACTTCGTGCTGTCGCCGTTGATGCTGGAGTTGAAGACCTCGGCCTGGACGCTGTTCTTCGCCGGGCCGACGAAGTTGATCGGCTCGTCCGGGTACGACTTGTTGATCTGGTTCCACCTGGTGATCGTCGAGCCGGGGGCCCAGATCGACTTCAGCTGCGACAGGTTGAGGCAGCCCAGCCAGGTGTTCGCCGGGTTCACGATGATCGGCAGGGTGTGGTGGGCGATCTCGAACCCGACCACCTTGTCCTTGCAGCTCGGGTCGGGAGCGAACTTCGGGTCCAGCTCGAACGAGGCGCCGGCGATCGCGGCCTCCCCGGAGCAGAGCTTGGTGAACGCCGTGTTGGTGTCGGTGACGGTCGAGTCGAAGGCGACGGTGACGTTCGGCTGGCTCGACGCCAGCTCCTGGGACGCCTTCTCCAGGATCGGGGCCACCTCGTCGGAGTTCGCGACCCGGACCACATTGCGTGGGGGCGTGACCGCCGTCGCGGTGGTGGGCGCCGCGACCGTCGCGGGCGCGACCGTCGGCGCCGTTGTCGACCCGGCCACGGTCGCGTCCCCGCCGCCGCCCTGCGTGAGCACGACGCCGAGCGTCGCGCCGCCGGCGATGAAGACCACGGCCGCGACCAGCGCGGCGATCCCGCCCGCGGACCGCAGCGCGCCGAGGCCGCCGCGCCGCGCCTTGCGGCCGCCGCCGCCCCGGCTGCCTGCGCCCCCGGCGTTACTGCCGCCGGGGCTGGCCGGCGGGCCAGCCGGCGCGGCCGGGTTCCACGCCGCGAGCCCGGTCGCCTGGGTGGCACCGGCCGTCGCGCCGGCCGTCGCCCCGGCGGCGGCCGGGAACGACTCGTAGGCCGCGGTGATCAGAGCGGTCGACTCCGCGTCGTCCGGTGCGCTCGCGGCGGCGATCGGTACCGTCGCCCCCGCGCCGGCGAGCGAGCCCGACGGTGGCAGCGACACCCCGGGGAATGAGGAGAGCTCCGGTGGCTCGCTCGCGAAACCGCCGCCGAGCATCGCGGTCTCGCCGCCGGCCGGCGGCTCGGCCTGCTCGGCGAGGCCGATGGCGAGCAGCGCCGCGCCGATCGCCAGGTCCTCCGCCGGCGGCTCCTCGAACCGGCGCACGCCGGGCAGCGCGGCCCGCACCAGCCGGCCGACCAGCGGCATCCGCGCGAGACCGCCGTACAGCAGCACCGACGACAGCCCGTCGGGGGTCGTCGGAACCGAGCGGACCGTCCTGGCCAGCACCCGGACGCTGTCCTCGACGGCCGGCGTGACCAGCCGTTCGAGGTCCTCGCGGCGCAGCGTCACCCAGGCGAACGCGCCGGGCAGCGTGACCGGGACCGACGCCTCGTCGTCGGCCGCCAGCGTCTCCTTGGCCGCGACGACCTCGGCGCGCAGCCGGCCGAGCGCCGCGGCCGTGGCCGGCTCGGTCCGGTCCAGCAGGGCGACGTCCACCCCGCTGGCGGCCAGCACGTGCTCCAGCAGCAGGTCGTCGATCTCGACGCCGGCCATCCCGGCCGGCGTGCCGACGACCTCGGCTCCGTAGTCGGAGACGGACAGCACGGCCGCCTCGCACGCGCCGGCCCCGAAGTCGTAGACCGCGATCAGGTCCGCGTTGCGGCCGGGAGTCCGGGCCGCGGCACGCCGGGCCAGCACGGCGCCGAGCGCGTCGGCCGCCGGCACCGCCCGCACCGGGACGTCCACGTCCAGGCGTTCCAGCGCCTCGGTGAACAGCTCGCGGCGCCGCGAGGTCCAGCTCGTCGGGAAGGTCAGGACGACCTGGTCCGGCGCCTCGCCACGGGTCTCGGTGACGGTCGCGAGCACGCGGTCGAGGAACCGGGTGACCAGGCCCTCCGGCGTGTACGCCGACCCGCCGACCATGATCGGAGCAGGGTCGCCGACCCTGCGCAGGAACCCGTGCGCCGCCCGCGACGGCTCGGCGAGCGCTCGGCGCGCCGCGGCCCGGCCGAACACCACCGGAGCGCCCGCCGGGAAGTAAAGGACCGTCGGAATCGACGGACCGCCGGCGACCGTCAGAATCTGTGGCCAGTCACCCGCCGCCACGGCGACCGTGGTGTTCGCCGTTCCGATGTCGATTCCGAGTTGGTAGCCCATCGCTGTGTCACCTGTGCCCTTTTGCTGTCACACGGGCGCGACGCGGCCGGCCCGACTTCTCGATCACCGAACTACCGTCGCACCAAGCCTGGTGTGGGACGCGCCGCCCCGGTAACGGTGAAACCGTCGAACCGGGGCGGGCGGGAGTGCCATCTGGAATGCCTTATCGCCCGGCGCAGGGGTCGGAATACGCGAGGTCGGCGATGAGGGACTTCCATTCCGTTTCGCCGATCCTGTTCGCCGGATTCGCGCACGCGACCGTCGCCAGCCGGGCCGGGTCGGTCGAGATGAGCGACGCGGCACCGGAGGAGCCTCCGGCCGGGGCGGTCAGCAACATCTTCCCGGCGCCGCCCACGGCCAGGTCGAGGCCGGTGCTGCCCCGGCCCAGCGAGAACGACTCCGCGGGGTTCGCCGCGGCGACGCTCCAGCCGAGCAGGCTGCCGCTCGCGTCACTGCTGACGACCAGGTTCGCGTCGAGCGCCGCGACGTTCACCACCGGCGAGCCGCCCTGGGTGACCTCGCCGAGCTGCCGGGGGGCGTCCAGGTCCGTGATGTTCCACAGCCGGACCGTCTTGTCGCTTCCCCCGGTGACGATCCGCTTGCTGCCCGGCAGGAACGCGACCGCCGTGACCTGGCCGAGGTGCCCGACCGCGGAGCCTCGCTCGACCGGGTTCCGGCGGTCGCTCAGGTCCCACAGGGACACCGTGCCGTCGACGCCGGCGACGGCCAGTGTGCGGCCGTCCGGGCTGAGCGCGATGTCGGTGATGATCCCGGGGGTCACCTTCAGCCCCAGCCAGCCTGGCTTCGCCGGGTTGTTCAGGTCCCACAGCTCGATGATCCGGTCCTGGCCCGCGGTGACCAGCAGCCGCCCGTCACCGGAGAGGGCCAGCTGCAGCGGTTGGGTCGCCTGCGGCTTCACGTCGGAGATCGCCCTGGGCGCGCGCGGGTCGGCGAGCGTCCACGCGTGCCCGATGCCGCCACCGGTCAGCAGGTCGCCGGTCGGCAGGAACACCGGGGCCGTGGGAGCGCTGGCGTCCCCGGTGGCGATGTCGGCGAGCAGGGCCGGCGTCGCGGCGGCGAGGTTCCACAGCCGGACCCGTCCGGCCGCGTCGGTGGCCGCGCCGAGGCGGCCGTCGGATGTCAGGGCGACACCGGTGTAGGCGACGGGCGAGCCCGGCAGGTCGACCTTGGAGCTGGCGGCGAAGGACGCGACCATGGCGCTGGCCGCGGCCTGCGTCGGTGAGATCCGGTACGCGGCGAGGCTGAGCCGGGCCGCGCGGGCCGGGTCCGTCGGCCGGGCCGTGTCGGCGGCCTTCGCGAGGGTGTCGGACAGCTGGGCGGCCCGGGCCGGGGACACCGACGACGAGCCGCCGCTGCCGCCGGACCCGTGGGTGAGCGCCAGCGGGAGACCCACCGCGGCGGCGAGCAGCACCAGCCCAGCGGCGACCAGCACGACGGTGCGACGACCGCGTCCGGACCCCGTCGGCCGGGCCTCCTCGGCTGGCCTGGCGGGCGGGGCGACCTGCGCCGTCACCGCCGCGGCCGCCCGCTCGCCCGCGGGCCGCGCCTGCGGGCGAGGCGGCGCGGCCGGCGCCGGCGAGACGGGCACGGGGGACGGAGTAGTGGCCGGCGGCGGAGCCGAGGGGTGCGGTGCCGGCGTCGACGGCGCGGGGGAGCGAGGCGGTGTGGACGTCGTCGACCGAGGCGCGAGCGACGGCGGCCGAGGCCCGGCGGACCGGGCGATCGGGCCGGCCGGCGCGCCGGGGGCGACGGACGGCGCCGGGACCGGCCGCGGCACCGGAGAGACCGGGGCGGCCGGACCGACGGAGGTCGGCGGAGCCGAGATCGGCGACGGCGGGGCACCCGTCGTCGCCGGAGCCGGGGTGAGCAGGCTGGTGGCGGCCCCGGACACCGGCGCGCCGGACACGGCCTCGTCGCCGTCCTGGTGGCGACCGCGGCCGAACAGGTGGCCGCGCCGGCGGCGGGCGCCGTCCTTGCCGTCGGTGGAGGTCGCCTCCTGCGCCGTGGGCCCTGAGGCGGCCAGCCGGGCCGCGGGCAGCGCGGCGCCGCTCATCAGGGAGATCCGCAGCTCCTCGGCCGTCGGGCGCTCCGCCGGGTTCTTGCGCAGCGCGGCGTCGACCAGCGGCGCGAGCTCGTCGGGGACGCCGTCGATGTTGGCGGGCTCGTAGAGGATGCGGAAGAGCAGCGCCTCGATGCGGCCCTCGCCGAACGGCTGGCGGCCGGTGGCGGCGAAGACGGTGATGGCGCCCCACGCGAACACGTCGGCGGCCGACGTGACGGGCGAGTCCATGATCTGCTCGGGCGCCATGTACCCCGGCGTGCCGATGGCGTGCTTGGCGGTCCGGGAGAACTCGCCGGAACCCGCGAAGTCGCGGGCCAGCCCGAAGTCGATCACCTTCGGGCCGACCGGGGACAGCAGGACGTTGGCCGGGGTCAGGTCCCGGTGCACGATCCCGGCGGCGTGGATCGCGGAGAGGGCGGTCGCGACCGAGAGCGCCATCTGCTCCAGGTCGGCCGGGCGCAGCGGGCCACGGCGGCCGACCATCTTCGACAGGGTCGGGCCCTCGACGTACTCGGTCACCAGATACGGCCACGGGCCGTCCGGGTCGGCGTCGAGCACCGCGGCGGTCGTGAACCGCCTGACTCGGCGGGCGCTTTCAGCCTCCCGCCGGAACCGGGCCCGGAACTCCGGGCGCTCGGCGAGCTCCGGCTTGATTACCTTGATCGCGACGGCGTCGCCGTCGGGGCTGTGACCAAGGAAGACGGTTCCCATCCCGCCCTGGCCGAGCCGCCCGGTGATCACGTACTTGCCCAGCTTGCGTGGATCCGCCGCGTTCAGCGGGGCCGGGGCATTGCCGGATACCGGGGGTGGTGTCGATCCCGCCACCGGTCCCTCCCCCTCGTGACGAGTTACAGCTTTTCGATTGTCGATCCTGACACGGGAGACCGCGTCCGCAAGTAAAGACTTTGCCTATCGGCGCAGGCCACGCCAGTGCCTGCGCCGATACCGGGGAACAGACCGGCTAGGGACCACACGCTACGCCGCATGCTCGACGCCCGGCACGCCGATTGCGTTGATATCGCCCTAAGTGACGCCCAGCCGACACCGAACCCCGGGCGCACCCCCCATCCGGGCACCCGCGCCCGGCGTTCCGGCCGTCAATCCCGGTCCGAACCGGAACCGGCGGGACGGTCGTGGCCCCGAACCACACGGCCCCGAATCAGGCGGCCCGGTGTCAGACGAGCCGGTGTCAGGCGGCCCGGTGTCAGACGAACCGGTGTCAGACGGGCCGGGCCGCGGGCTGGGCCGGCGCGACCGGGCGGGCGGGCCGGCGGGCCGCCTCGTCGCGGATCTCCCCGACCAGCTCCTCGAGGATGTCCTCCAGCGCGACCAGGCCGAGGGACTCGCCCGAGGCGTCGACCACCTGGCCCAGGTGCGCACCGGAGCGCTGCATGACCGTCAGCGCCTGGCGCAGCGTCGCGTCCGCCGGCACGTGCACCAGCGGGCGCAGCCACTTCGCCGCCACCGGAGACGCCCGTCGCTCCGGTCGGGTCTCCAGGATGTCCTTCAGGTGCAGATACCCGATCAGCCGGCCACCGAAGTCGTGCACCGGGAACCGGGTGTAGCCGGTGCTGGCCGCCAGCTGCTCCAGCGCCCTGGGAGTGATCTCCGTCGGGACGGTGACCAGGCCCTCCCGGGGCAGCAGCACGTCGCGGGCCGCCCGCTCGTCGAAGGCCAGCGCGCCGCTGACCAGCTCGTGCTCGTCCGCCTCCAGGAGGCCCTCGCGGCGCGACTCGTCGACCAGGCCGGCCACCTCGTCGCGGGTGAAGACGCTCGCGACCTCGTCCTTCGGCTCGATCCGGACCAGTCGCAGGCTGGCGTTCGCGACCCAGTTCAGCGCGACGATCACCGGTCGCAGCACCAGCACCAGGCCGGCCAGCGGCGGGGTCAGCACCAGGGCGGCCCGGTCCGGCGCGCCGAGCGCGATGTTCTTCGGCACGGTCTCACCGATCACCACGTGCAGGACGGTGACCAGCACCAGGGCCAGCACGAACGCGATCGGGTGGATCGCCGCGGCGGGCAGGCCGACGGCCTCGAACGGGTGCTCGATGAGGTGGGCGATGGTCGGTTCGGCGAGCGCGCCGAGCCCCAGGGTGCAGACGGTGACCCCGAGCTGCGAGCCGGCCAGCATCAGCGACACGTGCTCCATCGCCCGCAGCGTGATCCGGGCCGACCACGACCCGGCCTGCGCCCGTGGCTCGATCGTCGTGCGGCGCGCCGAGATCAGCGCGAACTCCGCGCCGACGAACAGCGCGTTGCCCAGCAGCAGCGCCACGACCAGCGCCAGCTTCAGCACGTCGTTCACCGGGTGCCGTCCCAGCCGGCCGCGCGGCCGTTGCCACGGGGGGGATGGGCCGGCGGCAGGGCGCGGCGCGGGTCGACGACGACGTCGCCGTCGGCCAGCTCCGAGCCGCCCCCCGGCCGCGCGCCCTGACGGCCCTGGCCCGCGCGATCCGCGTCGTCACGGTCGTGGCCGCCGTCCTCCGGGGCGTGTTCGGGGTCGTCCCGCCTGCCGTGGCGCCTGGGCGCCGGGCCGGCGGCCGGCGGGTCGAGGCGGATGCGGTCGACCCGGCGGCCGTCCATCCGCTCGACGGTGTAGCCGACGCCGGCCACCTCGACCGCGTCACCTGCGGCCGGGATGCGCCCGAGCGCCGCGGCCATCAGGCCGCCGAGCGTCTGGTAGGCGTCGTCGGTCGGGACGGGCACGCCCGTCAGCTCCTCGGCCTCCTCGGGGCGCAGCAGGCCGGACAACGCCCAGCTCCCGTCGCGGTGGCGCACGGCGCGCGGGCTCACCCGGTCGTGCTCGTCGACGACGTCGCCGACGATCTCCTCGATCAGGTCCTCGGCCGTCACCAGCCCGTCGGTGCCGCCGAACTCGTCGACGACGATCGCCATCTGCAGGCCGCCGGCGCGCAGCGTCTCCAGCAGCGGCTCCAGCGGGGCCGTGGACGGGACCGTGACCGTCGGCCCCATCACCGCGCGGACCGGGGTGGTCGCGCGGTCCTCCTCGGGCACCGCGACGGCCCGCTTGATGTGGATGAGACCCACCACGTCGTCGCTGTCCTCGCCGAGCACCGGGAACCGCGAATGCCCGGTCCGCCGCGTCAGCGCGATCACCGCGGCGACCGGCTCGTCGGCGCTGATCGAGCGCATTCGGACCCGCGGCGTCATCACGTCCTGGGCGGTGCGGTCCCCGAACAGCAGTGAGCGCTGGACCAGCGTCGCGGTCTCCCGGGCCAGCGCGCCGTGCTCCGCCGACCGGCCGACCAGGGAGAACAGCTCCTGGGCCGAGCGGGCCGAGGCCAGCTCCTCGCGCGGGGTGATCCCGAACCGGCGCAGCAGCAGGTTGGCCGCGCCGTTGAGGAACCGGATCAGCGGCAGGGCCGCGGCGGTGAAGCCCCGCTGGAAGCGCTGGGCACCGTTCGCGGTCGCGAGCGGCCGGGCGAGCGCGACGTTCTTCGGAACCAGCTCGCCGAACACCATCGTCAGGACGGTGGCGATCACCAGCGCGAGCACCACGGCCAGGTCGTCCGCGAGCTGCCCGGACGCGCCGACCCGGCCGAGCGGGCCGGACAGCAGCTCGGCGATCGCCGGCTGGGCCAGGTAGCCGATGCCCAGGTTGGTCAGCGTGATGCCGAGCTGGGCGCCGGAGAGCTGGGTCGACAGGGTGCGCAGCGCCCGCAGGGTGCCGTGGGCTGCCCGGTCGCCGTCACGCGCCGCGCGCTCCACGGTGGCGCGGTCGACGGTGACAAGGGCGAACTCGGCGGCCACGAACAGGCCGCAGCCCGCGAGCAGGATGACTCCCGCGACGAGAAGGAGCGCCTGAGTCACCGGTCGACCCCCACGGGCGCTCCCACGCGCGCGGATCGGTTCGGACTACAACCGGTATCGCCCGAGTCGTTCATGATCCCTTCCGTCGTCGTCCTGTGCCGGCGCATCGGGCCTTCCCCGGCCGGCCTGGTTCAACGCATGACACACCACCAGTGGCGCGCCGACCCGGCGGGCGGCGCGTGGCGTCGGGTGCCGCGCGAGCGCCCTGGGCACCCGGCCGCCGAGTCCGGCGCGGGCACGATCGCCCGGCCACCGGGCCCGCGGCGCGGGAGCCCTGGTCCCAGTGTGGCGGAGCCGTGGGCGCGGCCGAACCGGCATTGCCCACTCCGGGCACGAACCATGCCGCGGGCCGGCGCCGTTTGATCACGATATGACCCCCCGCGCGTCGAGGTCACACGCACCTGGGCCAGGCCCAGGCCTGGGAGCGGGCGGCTGGATGCCTTCCGTCGATCGAGGCCGCTGTTACTGTCGGTGACAGATCCAGCACTGATCGCTCGAGGGGGTAGGCATGGCGGGCCGAGGGTCCGGGGGATCGCGCCGAGACGGGTCCGCCCGCCGTGCCGCCGTACCCGCGCCGCGGCAGGGCGAGCCAGCCGGTCCGGCGCAGCCGCCGCGACGGCGGCCCGTCGCCCAGGCGGACCCGCCGGAGCCGGACGCGGACCCGCCGGAGCCGGACGCGGACCCGCCGGAGCCGGACGCGGGCCTGCCGGAGCCGGACGCGGGCCTGCCGGCCGATCCGGGGACCGCGCGGCCGGCCCGGGCGGGGTGGCACCTGGTCGCGGGCTCGGCCGGGCTCGCCGCGGCGGCCACCGCGACCGCCGGGCTCGTCGCCGGCGCCGCCGGCGCCGTCTACCTCGGCTGGCGCGCCGGCCATCTCGGGGGCACCGGGTTCACGGGCGGTCTCGCGTTCGCCGCCGAGCTGGCGCTCTACCTCGTGGTGGTGGGCCTCGCGGTCTGCGCGGCGCGGGTGAACCGCGGGTTCGTCCGCCGCGCGCCCGCTCCGGCCGGCACGCTGGACGTGTTCGTCGTCAGCCGCGGTGAGCCGCTGTCCGACGTCGACCGCACGCTGCGCACGGCCCAGGCGATCACCTACCCGCACCGCACCTATCTGCTGGTCGACACCCGGATCGACGACGCGGCGCTGCCCGGTGGCCGCGGTGGCGCCTGGGCCGCCGCGGCGCTGGCGGATCGGCGCGACATCACCTGCCTGACCCGGGACGACGGGCCGCCGAGCCGCACCGGCCTGCTCAACGCCGCCCTGGCGGTCACCGATGGTGACGCGGTGCTGCTGCTCGACGTCGGCGACACGGTCTGCGCCGACGCCGCCCACCGGGTGCTCGGCTACCTGCGCGACCCGCAGGTCGGGTTCGTCTCGTCGGCCTGGCGGCCGACCGCGTCGGGGCAGGGCCCGCTGCCCGACCGGGCCGAGGCGGCGCTGGCCCGGATGGTCGCCGCGGGCCGGGACCGCGACGGTGCCGCCACCGGCGTGGGCAGCGGCACGCTGTACCGCCGGGTCGCGCTCGAGACCGTCGGCGGTTTCGGCGTCCGGGCCGCGACCGAGGAGCCACGGACCTCCTACGAGCTGCACTCCGCCGGGTGGGCCAGCGTCCACCACCCGGACGTCGTCACCGCCCGCGCGGCCCGCCCGCCGGCGGTGGCCGCGCGGCTCACCCTCGCCCGCGCGCTCGACCGGCTGCGGATACTGCTGTTCGACAACCCGCTGGCCAAGACGGGCCTGACCACCCGGCAGCGGGCGCACCACCTCGGCGACGCGGCCCTGCCGCTGCTCGCCGCCGCGCAGATCGGGTTCTGGCTGACCCCGGCGCTGATGGTGCTCGCGGGCGGGCGGCTCAGCTCGGGGACGGACGCCGTCCAGTGGCTCGCCTTCGGCCTGCCCTACCTGGCGGCCACCGGGCTGTTCGCGGCGGCCGTCACCACCGAGGGCGGCCTGGTCGGGCGTGGGCTGGCGGCCGCGCTGGCCGGCTGGCTGGCGGCGATCCCGCTGTCGCTGCTGGCGCTGGCCCGGATCGTCGTGCTCGGCGGCCGGTCCGGCGCGGCCCCCGATCTCGCGCGGCGTGCCCTGCGTTCGGCTCCCGGCCAGGGCCCGGTCCGGGCCACCTCGACCGCACCGGCCGCGGCCACCGAGGTCAGGGCCGTGCCCGGGAAGTCGTTGCCGGCCAAGTCCGTGGCTGGGAAGGCCGTGGCTGGGAAGGGCACGGCTGGGAAGAGCGCGGCGCGGAAAGGCGTGGCGGAGAAGGCCGTGGTCGGGAAAGACACGGCCGGGAAAGGCGTGGCGGGGAAGGCCGTGGCCGGGAAAGCCGCGGCCGGGAAGGCGACCACGTCGAAGGCCGCCCTGGTCAAGGCCGTGCCCACGACGGCCGTGGTGGGGAAGGCCACGACGTCCAAGGCGCTGGTGCGCGCGAAGGCCGCGCCCACGGCCGGCCTGGCGAAGGCGGTGCCCCCGCGGGTCACTCAGGGGACCGCACCGGTCAAGGCCGGGCCCGCGAAGAGGGCACCGCTCGCGGCGGTGGGCAGGACCGGGCTCGTCAAGGGCGCCTGGAACCGGACGGTGACCGCCTGGCCTTCGGGGCTCACGGCCCATCCGGGCTCGGCCCTCGGCCAGCTCACGCCGGACCGGTGGACACCGTCGCTGCTGGTGGTGTCGCTGCCGGCCGTGGCGCTGGCCGCCTCGGTGCTCGTCGCCGCCGTGCGGCCGGACCGGGGCCATCTCGTCGCGTTGGCCTGGGCGGGCGCCGTGCTGCTCGTCGCCGCGGAGGCGGTCGCCGCGGCGTGTGCGCTGCAGTCGGCGACGGTGCGCGTCGGCGGCCGGCTGCGCGCGACGATCGGCGCCGCGGTCCTGATCGCCGCGGCGCTCGCCGTCGCCTTCGGCTGACCCGGCCGCACCTTCGGCCGCACGCGCAGTCGTCTTCGGCCGACCTGGGTGCCTCCGACCGGCTGCCGTCGAGAGGGACCGAGGGCGTCCTGGACGGGTTCCGACGCCTTGCGTGGTTGATGGCACGATGGTGGTGTTGGTCACCCAGCGCGTCGGGCGATCGGGGCCGGCTGACCCGCCGCGACAGGGCCGTTCGGCGGCCGGCGGGGCTGGAACCTGTTCGAGCGACGCGGCAAATCGGGTGTTCCGTTGGTTTGTGGACCGGCCTCCAGGGGCCCTGCTTCGTCACATTTCGTGACGGGTCCCGAAGGTCGCTCCGGCCGGCGGCCGGGGGCGGCGCGGGCCGCCGACCGGGCGTGTGGCCCCGAACCCGCGTGGTGCCGGGGTCCGCGGTCGGGTCACGGCGCGCCCCGCCGGGCCGACCGGGCCGAGCGCCCGGGAGCGGGACCCGTGCGATTCGCCGTCGGTTCGGGCCGTTACAGTGTGCGCGAAGCGGATAACCCCGGCCGCTTCCGCACCAGTCCGTCCCCGCGAGCGATCCCCCGGAACCAGAAGCGGAGCCAACGATGCGTGAGCCGATCGCCCGTCACCGGGCGACGCGCCCCCACCGGTGGCATTCCGGGTACGCCGCGAGGGACACTGCCGTCGGTTCCGTAGCGTTGAGTGACCAAAATGGATCATTCGGAGCGCACCCCGTGTCAGGTACGGGGCCCACGGGTGCACCGACGGCGCGGACGGCGTCGTCGCTCTCGTCTTACACCCCAAGGAACGGCTGAGTCTTGATGTCGGAAAACGTGGACGTCGTCGTCATCGGCGCCGGACCGGCGGGCCTCACGGCCTCCTACGAGCTGCATCGGTACGGGATCCCGTCGACGATCCTCGAGGCCGACACCCAGGTGGGCGGCATCTCGCGCACCGTCGAGCGGGACGGCTGGCGGTTCGACATCGGCGGCCACCGGTTCTTCTCGAAGGTCCAGCGGGTCGAGGACTTCTGGCACGAGATCCTGCCCCAGGAGGACTTCCTGCTGCGGCCGCGCAAGAGCCGGATCTTCTACCAGGGCAAGTACTACGACTACCCGATCAAGGCGGTCAACGCGCTGCAGAACCTCGGCCCGCAGGAGGCCGCGATCTGCATCGCCTCGTACCTGCGCGCCCGGATCAGCCCGCCGAAGGACCAGTCGGACTACGAGAGCTGGCTGGTCGCCCGGTTCGGGTGGCGCCTCTACCGGACGTTCTTCAAGACCTACACCGAGAAGGTCTGGGGCGTCCCGGTCAGCGAGATGCCGGCCGACTGGGCCGCGCAGCGGATCAAGAGCCTTAACCTCGGCAACGCGATCCTCAACGCGGTCAAGCCGAAGACGAACCAGAAAGAGATCACCTCGCTCATCGAGGAGTTCGAGTACCCCAAGTACGGCCCCGGCATGATGTGGGAGGTCTGCCGCGACAAGGTCGTCGCGCAGGGCTCGAAGATCCGCATGGAGACGAAGGTCGTCGAGATCCGGCACGAGGACGGGAAGGCCTTCGAGGTCGTCGCCGAGGACGCCAACGGCGGCATCACCGCCTACCCGGCGACCGACGTGATCTCCTCGATGCCGATCTCGCAGCTCATCGAGATCATGAGCCCGGCCGTCCCGCCGCGGGTGCTCAAGGCCGCGCAGGACCTGCGCTACCGCGACTTCCTCACCGTGGCCCTGGTCGTGCCGTCGAACGCGGTCTCCTGGACCGACAACTGGATCTACATCCACGACCCGTCGGTCCGCACGATGCGCATCCAGAACTTCGCGTCCTGGTCGCCGTTCCTGGTCAAGGACGGCCGTAACGTCCTGGGCCTGGAGTACACGGTGTTCGAGAACGACTCCGAGTGGACCGCGCCCGACGACGAGCTCATCGAGAAGGGCAAGAAGGAACTCGACAAGCTCGGCCTGGTCGCCTACAAGGACATCGAGGCCGGCTACGTCGTCCGCCAGCCGAAGGCGTACCCGATCTACGACGACCGCTACGGCGCGAACGTCGACGTGATCCGGGGCTGGCTGACCGACTACGCGAGCAACGTCCACCCGGTCGGCCGCAACGGCATGTTCCGTTACAACAACGCCGACCACTCGATGTACACCGCGATGCTGACCGCCGAGAACATCGTCAAGGGCACCGCCCACGACGTCTGGTCGGTCAACGTCGAGGAGGAGTACCACGAGGAGAAGGACGGCGGCTCGACGGGCTCCGCGAAGCCGGCCGGCTCGCTGGGCACCGGCCGGGACGCGCCGGTTCTTCCCCGCAAGGTCCTCGACGCGGCCCGCAGCCGCGTGGCCGGCTCGCGGTAGTAGTAGACCAACGACGCGGCCCCCGGCGCACCTGCCGGGGGCCGTTCGTCATGCCCGGACCGGGCGGACCAGGGCCTCCTGGACGACCGTGGCGACCAGGACGCCGTCGGTGTCGAAGAACTCGCCGAAGGCCAGGCCGCGGCCGTTCGAGGCGGTCGGGCTGCCCTGGTCGAACAGCAGCCACTCGTCGGCCCGGAACGGGCGGTGGAACCAGACGGCGTGGTCGAGTGACGTGAGCGCCATGCCACCGGCCATCCCGCCGTGCGGTCCCATGATCGAATGCGACAGCGTCAGGTCGGACATGTACACGAGCGCGCAGGCATGCGTGTGCTGGTCGTCCGGCAGCTTCTCGGTCACCCGCAGCCAGGCTCGCAGCCGGGCCGGCGCCGTCAGCCCGGAGCCACCGGTGTACCGGTCGTCCGCTCCGGTGCCGGCCATCCCGAAGCCGGCCACGACCCGCACCTCGAAGCCCCGCCGGCCCCAGGCCTCCCGCCGGTCGTCGTCGCGGGTGTCCCGCGCTGACGGGCCGGTCTCGGTGCCCTCGTCGTCGCGCCGGCGGCCCTCGAAGAACGCGAGGCCGTCCGGCGGCGGCGCTGCCTTCGGCGCCGTGCGCTGGTGGTTGACCGGGCTCTCCTCGTGCCGGTGGAACGACGCCGACAGGACGAAGATCGCCTCGTCATGCTGGATCGCCGTGATCCGGCGGGTGGTGAACGACCGGCCGTCGCGAATCCGCTCGACCTGGTAGTCGATCGGGATCGTGGTGTCGCCGCCGCGGACGAAGTAGCTGTGCAGCGAGTGGACCGGGCGGCCCGGCTCGACCGTCGACGTGGCCGCGACGAGCGCGTGCGCGGCGACCTGGCCGCCGAACGCCCGCAGCGGCGCGCCCTCGTGGCTGACCCCGCGGAAGAGGTCCGGCTCCGGCTGCTCAAGCGTCAACAGGCTCAGGAACGAGCCGACCTCGCCGGTCGCCGCGGTGTCCACCGCTACCTCCGTCATCTGGGTGCGCCAGCGCGCCGCCCCTGGCTCCACATCCTGCTCCGGGCTCGACGCTCCTGAGCAGCAGGGACGCCGGACGGCACCCTGTCGGCGCGCCACCGCCCGCCTCAGGCCGGACCGGCCGAGCGGGCGCGCGGAACTCCGTGTACTGGTTCGCGAACCTACCCGCCGCCTCCGGCACCCAAGCTATGATCATCGCCATAGTCGGCCTGGTCGGTGACCTGCGCGACGCCGTCGGCGGGCGTCTCGGCACCCGGCGCGGCCTCAGCCTCGGCTGTGGCGGGCGGCCGCGGCGCCTGGCTCGCCAGCCGCCTGGCCTCCCGCTCGAACCGCTCGGCCTCGGCGACCCGCTCGGTCCCGGCCGGGTAGCGGCCCAGGCGGGCCTCGACGGCCGCACGGGCCTGGCGCACGGCGTCGTCCAGGCTGCCGTCGCCGCTGGCGAGACCGGCGGCGAGCAGCGCCCGGGCGAGCAGGAGCTCCGGCCAGCCCGGGTCGAGGTTCGCCCCGATCCGGCGGTTGGTCGCCAGGACGTAGCGGATCTCGGCCACGGCGGCGGCGGGCTCCTCGGCCAGCAGCAGCGCGTGCGCCCGCACCAGCTGGGCCCGCAGCGTCGCCCCCGAGGACGGCCCGAACCGCTCCTGTCGCGCGGCCACGACCGCCTCCGCGAGGGATCGTGCCTCGGCGACCAGGGCGGCGCCCGTCCTGGCCAGGTCATCCCGGGTGACCCGCGGGTACCCGCCGGGCCCGTCGCCACGGGCTCCGCCGCCCACGCTGTCGGCGGCGGTCCCGGCCTGGGCCGCGCCGGCCGGCCCGGGGGCGTTGTCCGGACCGAGGGCGCTCGCCTCGGGATTCGCCGGCTCGGCGGCATCGGCCTGGCGCGGGACGGCCCGTTCGGCGGCCTTGAGGAGGCACTGGGCCAGGATGATCTGCGGGATCCAGGTGAACGAGTGCTCCGGGCCCCAGACGGCCAGCCGGAGCGCGATCTCCTGCCGGGCGATCACGCAGGCGCGGCTCAGGTCGTCGGAGGTGCCCCGCTCACGCAGCGCCGTGGCCAGGTTCGCGTACGCCGTGCTCGTCCGGTGCGCCCGCGCGCCGAGGATGGCCAGCCGCCGGCGCCACTCGACCTCGTAGCTCTGCACGGCCGCGTCCCGGTCCACCGGGTCGCCGGACAGCCGGACGTACCGGGCATGCAGCGCCTTGATGCTCATCAGCGTCGTGTCCCGGCGGTCGAGCGACGAGTCGGCCCGGACGTGCAGGTCGTCCCAGACCCGGGCCGACTCGACCACCGAACGGGTCCGGCTGCGCAGCTCCTCGACCGTGTACTCGACGAGGAGGGCGAGCGGGCTGTCCGCCCCGAGCAGGTCGGTGACCTCGTCCAGCAGTCCGACGAGCGGCCGCGGGTCGGCGGCCTGGTCGGCGTAGGTGAGCATCGTCTGGACCCGGCCGCGCAGGCGGCGGGCCAGCTCACCGCAGTCCTCGGGGCCCGCGGTGGTACCGGAGGGCCGGCTCATCGGCCCTCCGCCAGCAGTGTGAGGACGGCGCGCAGCCGGGGGGCGAGCTCGTCGGCGATCCGGACGCGGTCATCCGCGGCCAGCCGCGGCAGCTGGTGCTCCAGCTGGGTCATCACGTCGGCTACCTCCGCGGTGATCTTCTCGGTCCCCGGCCCGGCGACGGAGACGAGGCTCGTGAGGCTCGGATGCACAGCGGCGAGCACGAAGGCCGGGCCGATCCCGCTCGACTCGACCGCCGTGCGCACCACCGTCGTGAGCAGGGCGGTAACCGCGGCCAGGCCTGGGTCGACGGGCGGGGCCGGCCGGCGGGCGGCCGGCGGCGCCTCACGGCCGCCCGCCCGGTCGGCACCTGGCACAGCCGGGACGGCGGGCCCACCGGCCCCGGGCCGGTCACCAGCAGCGGCGCCGCCGGGCTGGCCGCCGTCGGCGAGCCTGAGCAGGTCCTCGACGGCGGCGACCGGTGGCGCGAAGGAGGCGGCGGTGGCGAGGGACCGGGAGCACATCGCCCAGTCCGCGACGACGCGGATGAGGCTCGCCGCGGCCAGCCAGCGGTCGGCGACGGTCAGGTCGTCGAGCGCGCCCAGCCAGCCCTCCCGATGCGGCCAGTAGCTCCACACCTTGGTCTCGGCGACCAGCAGGTCGAGGACCCGTTCGCCCCGCTGCTTCTCGTAGAGGCGACGCGGCGACGCGGCGACCAGCGCGCCCGCCAGCGAGCCCGGGCTGCGCGGGCTTACCAGGTAGTAGAGCGTCGACGGCCGGCGCTGGCCGGCCGCCGCGGCCAGCTCGTCGCGCGCCAGGCCGTCCGTCGTTCCGCCGGTGGCCCGGAGCTGGTCGACCAGGGTCTCGTAGTACCTCGTCCTGGTCTGCCAGTTCAGACGCTGCACGAGCCCACCCGACTCGCGCCGGGCCGGGTCGGGCCGGAAACGCGCGGACCGGTACCACCCGGCGACCGCCGTCTCTTCCAGTTCCCCCGTCAATCGCACGATGGATCCCCCGTGTCCCACCATGGCAGCCTTGCCCTGACGCCGGTTCGCGGCCGCGATGGTTGATCATCGCATCCCGGCCGCCGGCCGAACCAGCGCGGCGGCGGGCGAACGTCAGCATAATGAAAATTGCAGACCATAGGTGGCGACCTCGGCGTACCGCCGGACCGGCTTCGTCGTGTTCCGCGCCGCCGTCGCTGCCGTGCTTCGCTACTGTTGTCCGACACGCCCGGTCACACTCAGATACCCCGCCCTTACGGTGCCGGGCCGACAGACCCGTCCGAGATGAACAATGAACGCTTCTGACACCGCGGCGCTTCATGACGAGCTGCGATCGCTCGCGCGCAGCCGTGGGCTTCGCGCCGCGAACCTGGGCGCACGGGTCGGTCCGTCGCTGCGCCGGCATGCCGGGCTGGGTGAGTCCGTCGGCATCGAGCTGCGGACTCGTCTCGTCGCCTGGCTGCGCGACCGGATCGCCGTGTTGCCCGCCGATCTGCGCATCGTCGTCGCCTTCGCGCTCGCGCTCGACCCGCGCGCCGACCAGCGGCTGCTGACCGACCGGCTCGGCTGGCTCGCGGTCGAGCTCGACCGCGACCCGCGCACGGTCCGCCGTCGCTGCGAGGAGGCGTTCCGGCTGCTCGCCGAGACGGCCGCCGCGGTGGATCCCGACGTCCCGGCCGGCCGGTCCCGTTCCGTGGGCCTCGCGCCCGCCCCGCCCGCGCTCGCCGGGCCGCCGGCCGGCGCCTGGTACGTGGAACGGGTCTGGGCGGTGCTGCGGCTCGACGGGCCGACGCCCGAGCTGCTGGAGACGCGCCGGGTCGTCGCGCTGGAGGACGGCCTGCGGGAGCTGGCGCTGTCGATGAGCCTGCCGCGGCCGCCGGGCGCGCCCGCCAGCCCGCGCGACCTCGATGTCGATGTGCTGTTCGGCGGCCGGATGGTGCGGATCGACCGCCAGGGCGACACGCACTACTCGCCGGTGTTGCGGCTGCCGCGCGCGCTGGGCCGGCATGAGCGGCACGACTTCGGCTGCGCGTGGCGGGTGCCGGCCGGCCAGCCGATGGCGCCTCGGTACGCGCTCAACCCGACGATCCGCTGCGACGCGCTCGACCTGCGGGTGCGGTTCCCCGAGGATGCCGACCCGAAGGTCGAACTGGTGGACGGCCTGCCGTTGCGGGCCGTCGAGGACCTCGCCATCGACCTGCCGGCGGTCGCGCTCGACGGGGTCAGCGAGGCGTTCGCGCGGTTCAGCGGGCTGGCCTCCGGCCTCTGTTACGGCCTGCGGTGGTCGTGAGCCGCCGCCGGCTGGCGGCGGTACGGCGCGGGGCCACGGTCCGGGCGGGCGTGGCCTGAGCGCGGCGGAGTGGAGCCCCGCGTCGCCGAGGTGATCCGCGAGCCCTGCCCGCGTCCGCACGCGGTCGGTCAGGCCGGACCGATGCGGCGGCGCGGTGGGGTATCGGGCGGGTGGTCGGGCCCCGCGTGGGCCTTCTCCTCGTCCTCGCCGGTCGTCCCGTCGGTGCAGCCGCCCAGGTCGCTGGCGGCCGCCCCTGATCTCGGGCCCTGGGCCTCTCTGGCCATTGCGCGTTCCCCCGATCGCGACGTCCGACCGACGTCCTGGCGGCCGGGTTCCCAACGTCACGCCACGGATGTCCGCCGGAGGCAGGACGCGAGCTCCTGACCGTCGAGCCCAGCGTCGAGCCTGTGGCCGACGCCTCCCCGTACCAGGCGCCGGCCGGCTCGCGTGGTCGCGTAGCTGAGCATGCGTCCTTGGCGCGCCGGCCTGTGAGACATGCCGGCGGACAACTAGATCCGTTCGGCGGGTACCTGGGTGTCCAGTGCTGTCGGCCGGACAGAAAGTGGACACTCCGCAGGTCACGGCGGCTGTCGTCGCCGCATCGGAGCCCCGGGCGGTCCGGCCCTCGCGGGCATCGGTGCGGGCGAGCGTCCCGATCAGGGCGCTGTCCGCACCAAATCGGGCAGCTCTCATATTTCGACCACATGTGGGGGTCCGGCCGCTGCTCTACTGGCGCTGCCACCTGCGGCGACGGTAGCCGCCAGACCGATCGGGGGACGCGATGGAGCCGAACTAGAGCCAGGCAGGTCAGCAGATCAGCGGAGACGGGCCGCCAGCAGGACGGAGTCGCTGTCGCGGCGCGGCCGGGGTTGCCGGGCGGCGTCGGACTGGCCCGAGGATGCCGCCCTGGCGGTCGAGAGCTCGGTGAGCAGCGCGTCGCAGGCCGCCGCGAGCGGACGCACGTCGACACCGGGCTGGACCCCGCCGCTGGCCGATGTGCTCGTGGCCGAGGTGTCTGTGGCCGAGCTGCCCGTGGCCGAGGTGCTCGCGGCTGTGCCGAAGGCCTTGGACGCCGCGGTGGCCAACGCGTCGAGACGGTGGGCGATCGGCGCGTCCGGCTGATCGACGAGGCCGGCGGCGTAGAACAGGACGGTCGCGCCCGACGGCAGCGTCACGGTGCTCTGCGCGTACTCGGTCCCGCCCTCGACCCCGGGCCCGCCGGCCAGGCTCGTGCCGGGGCCAGCGCCCGGGGCCGCGCCCAGCAGCGGGCCGTGCACGTCGCCGAGGAACGAGACGTCGCCCTGCGCGGTGATCAGGACCGGCGGCGGATGGCCGGCGTTGCACCAGGTCAACCGGCCGGTCGGGATGTCGAGGCGGGCCGTGCAGGTCGACGCCAGCGAGCGGTGGCCACCGGCCCGCAACACCTCGGTGAGCCGGCCGGTGATCTGGGCCGGCGGCAGGTCCAGCAGCGCGTAGGCGCGGGCCGCGTGGCACAGCTCCGCCATCTGGGCGGCCATGCCCGGACCGTGGCCGGCGACGTCGCCGACGCCCAGCACCACCGCGTCGGCGTCGAGCGCGATGGCGTCGTACCAGTCGCCGCCGACCCGGTCCGGGTCGCTCGCCGCCAGCCGGCGGGCAGCCAGGTCGAGGCTCGGCAGCACCGGCAGCCGCCTGGGGGGCAGCGCCTCCCACAGCGACCGGGCGGCCGCGACCTCGACCGCGTGCCCGTCCGACGCCCGGGCCGGCCCCGGCGCGGTGCGTGTCGACGAGGCCGACCCGGCGGCGGGCCTCCCGCCGGGTTCGCCAGGAGGTGTCACGGCCGGGGCCGTGGAGCCGGCCCCGGAACCGGGCGCGTCGAGGTCCACGGCGGGCTGGCCCGTCAGGCTCGCGACGGCGACGCTCGCGAACGCGTCGGGCAGGTCGCGCGCGACGGCCGTCGAGACCGCCTCGACCAGCGCCTCCTCCAGGGCACCGGCCAGGCCGCCGGCCATCATCTCCGTGAAGGACTCGTTGATTGACTCGGCCAGCGAGGCCGTCAGCGACTCCGCCACCGCCTCGCCCAGCGCCGCCGCGATGATCGCGTCCACCACGCTGTTCGTCGCCCCGGCGGGGGTACCGGCCACGGCCTCGATCGAAGGCTCACGGGACTTCTTGTCACTCTTGCCCGCGCCCGACTTCTTGAGCTCGGCCTTGGGGGCCTTCGGGCCAGCGCCCTTCCCGCCCCGCGTCTTCTTGGCCTTGTCGGACCGTGCATCGGGCTTCGTCGTCAGTCCAGGCGACGTCGCGGTCGGCAGATCCGCGTCGTTGCTCCGGTCCCGGCGGACTTTCGTCGCTGCTCGTCCCACTGCACACCCCGGTTGAGTCGATTCCACCGACTGGCGGGGTACCCGGCCCGACCGCGGGAAACCGCCCCCGACCAGCGCGGACCGGTCGCGGCGTGGCCCGCTGCCGGCCCGGCCAGGCCCTATCGCCGGCCAGGCCTGGGCGCCGGGTGCCGCTCGCGGGATGACAGCTTGGCCGACGTCACCGCTCGCTCGCGGCGCCCGGGGTGTGCTTCGGGCGGGTTTGCCGTTCGGTTGTGCGTCGTCGATCGGCCGACCGGTGCCACGCGGGCCGACCGGTGGATCCGTTGCGACGCTGGGCAAATGTAGCGTTTCGGACGTCCGTGCCCGTCGAGGGATGAGGCGGGCCGCCGCCACGGTCCGTGGCGGCCGTGGCGAGGCGAGCGGGACCGAGTCAGTGGGGGCCGGAGAGCGGATGGCGCAACGAGACGGGCGGACGGGACCGCGCCGGCTGCTGCCACCGCCCGATGTGGAGCCGCGCCGGCCCGGCACCCGGCGGTCCCCGTTCCGGCGGCCGGTGCTGGTGGTGCTGGCCGTCCTGTCGTTCTCCGTGCTGGTCGTCAGCACGGTCGGCTGGGCCGGCTACCGCCGCTTCGACAGTGCCCTGACCAGGGAGAACGGCTGGAACCTGGCCGGCGCGAGCGACCCGTCCGGCACCATGAACGTGTTGCTGCTCGGCAGTGACAGCCGGGCCGGAACGGGCGGCGAGTATGGCCAGGTCGACGGCGACCGGTCCGACACGACGATCATCGCCCACTTCGGTGCGGACGGTGCGGTGACGCTGCTGTCGTTCCCGCGCGACACCCTGGTGCCGGTCGTTCCCCGGGTGGCCGGAGTGCCCGCGGACGGGAGGTCGAAGCTCACCGACGTCCTGAACCTGGCCGGCGTCCCCGGACTGATCACGACCCTCCAGGCGCTGACCGGCCTGAGGATCGACCACACGATCTCCATCGACCTCGCCGGCTTCAAGGCGATGACGGACGCCGTCGGTGGCGTCACCGTCTGCGTACGGCCGCTGCCCGACGGTGGCACCGGCAACCTCAACGACGCCTGGTCCCAGTGGCACGGCCACCTGGGGGAGAACCGACTGAACGGCGAGCAGGCCCTCGCCTTCGTCCGGACCCGGCACGCGCTCGGCGACGAGCGGCTGCGCATCCTGCGCCAGCAGCAGTTCCTCGCCCGCCTACTGGCGAAGGCGACGGGTCTCGGCGTGCTGACGAACCCGGTCCGGCTCGCCGCGCTGCTCGGCGCCGTCGGCGGCTCGCTCACCGTCGACAAGGGCCTCGGCGAGCAGCAGCTCGTCGCGCTGGCGAACCGGCTGGCCACCCTCGGCCCCGGCAAGCTGACCTTCACCACCATCCCGACCCACGTCCCGACCCGCGCCGAGGGGGCGATCGACGACCGGGGCACGGTCCCGTCCCACCAGCAGGTGCTGTTCCTCGACCAGGACGCGTTCGAGCGCCTGGTCGGCCCGCTGCGATCCACCGCGGGCCGACGGTCGGGCGCGCCCGCGCACCCCGCGACGACGGGCGGCGCGACCGGTACACCGGCGCCGGCCGTCGGCCCGACGCTGGCGCCTGGCGCGGTGACGATCGCGGTGGTGCGCAATGCCGCCGGCCGCAACGGCCTGGCCGCCCAGACCGCCGCCTACCTGCGCGAGCGCGGCTTCACCGGCCCGATGACCGTGGCCGACGCGCACGGCACCCTGGCGACGACCGAGATCCACTACGGCTCCGCAGGCCCTGACGTCGGCGCCGGTGTGGCCGCTGCCCGCACCCTGGCGGCCCTCATCCCCGGCGCCCGCCTCGTCCCGGACCCGGCCGCGCGCCATGGGCTGGTCGTCATCCTCGGGGGGGCGTTCACCCGCCTGGCGACCGGGGGCCCGTCGACCCCGCCGCCGGCCTCGACGTCCCCGCCGGCCGTTCCCGCGCCAGCTGACACGTCCTGCACGCCTTAACAGGGCGGCCGGACGAGGCGCGTGACGAGCCCGGCCCGCCATGCCGGCTTCCGGCCCGGCGGTCGCGTCCCGCGGAACGCGGAGATCACTTCGGGCTACTGGCTCAGGGCCGGGGGCGGTCTCGGTGTGAGGCAGGCCTGATCCGCTCCACGGCGAATAGAGCGGGTGGCCGAGGCGATACTCGTCGTATGGAGCTGCCATCGGTGTCGGATGTGGACAGGCCCGCGGTTCCTGGCTCGACGGGCGGTGCCGACGCCGAGACGACGGAGGCGGTCGATCCAGAAGAAGCCGGTCCCGCGTGCTCGATCGACGACGCGCGACGGCCGGGTCCGGCCGTCGACCAGGTGGCGACCAGGCCGGCGGCTAGCGAGCCGGCGCCGGGCCCGGCGCCGGCCGTCGCCGCCACGTCCCGCGAGGTTGCCGCGCCCGTCGACCGAGACGGCGCAAACGGGCTGGCCGCGCCGGTTCGGCTGGATGACCGGCCATCTCGGGGGGAGTTGACGGCGCCGGTCGTACTCGTCGAGTACGGGGACTTCGAGTGCCCGTACTGCGCGCAGGCCGCGCCGGTGCTGCATGAGCTGGTGGAGACCTGCGGGGGACTGGTACGGCACGTCTTTCGGCACTTTCCGTTGTTCGAGGTGCATCCGTACGCGTTGACGGCGGCGCTGGCGGCCGAGGTGGCCCACGCGCACGACCGGTTCTGGCCGATGCATGACCAGCTTTTCGCCTATCAGTCCCGGCTGAAGGACATCGACCTGCGGATGCGGGCCGAGCGGCTCGGCCTGGACCCGGAGCTTGTCGTCGGTGCCGCGGCCCAGCCGTATGGCGCCGCCGTCGAGGCCGACTACGAGCACGGCGTCGGTGTCGGTGTGCGAGGCACCCCGACGATCTTCATCAACGGCCAGGCTTACCGTGGCCGCACGGAGCTTCCCGCGCTGCGCCGGGCGGTGCACCTGGCGGCCACGTCCGCGATCGTGGCCAGCCCGCCGCTGCCCAGACTCACGGTGCCTGACGGGCCGCCGATCCTCGTCCTCGGGGTGGCCGAAGGCGACGGCCCGAACGGTGCCGGGCATTTCGACAGCGTCCCGCTGTCCGACGATGACTCCCAGCCGACCGGTGATGCGCCGGCGAGCAGCGCGGCCGACCCCCCACCTGCGGCCGACGCCCCACCTGCGGCCGACGCCCTAACTCCGGCCGACACCGCCAGGCTGGACTACGACTCCCAGGAGGAACCGCGCCGAGGCCATCGCCGCTGGTTGCCGTGGTCGAGGAGCTGACCGCCCTACCGGTGCAGCACTGCCCCATCGAGCGGATGCACGGGCATTCCTGGCGCGAGCCACGGCTGGGGCGGTAGCGGTGGGGGAAGGCCGTCGCTCTCGGGGGAGCAGAGCGGCATGCGATCGCCCAGGAAGCGCAGCAGCAGGCTGCCCAGGGTCGCGGCGATCAGCGAGCCGACCAGGATGCCGATCTTCGCCTGGTCGCGCAGCTCCTCGCTGTCGAACGCCAACTCGGTGATGAACAGCGAGATCGTGAAGCCGATCCCGGCCAGCACGGCGGCGCCGAGCAGGTGCCCGTAACGGACCCGGCCGGGCAGGACGCCGAGGCCGCCTCGCACGGCGCAGGTCGCGGCCACCGTGATGCCGACCGCGTTGCCGAGCACGAGCGCGGCCGTGACGCCGTGGGTCACCGGTGACGTCGCCGCGGTCCGCAGCGTGTGCGCGTCGAGGCTCACGCCGGCGTTCGCCAGGCCGAACAGCGGCACGACGACGAACGCGCTGACCGGATGCAACAGGTGCTGCAGCCGCTCGTTCGGGGTGACGGCGGCCCGCGCGGCCGACACCGCGAGCGCCGAGCGCGACGCCGTCGAGTCCTCCTGCAGCGCGCGCACGAACACGGGCACGTTCTCGATCTGCTCGCGGCGGGGTGGCGTCGCGGGCACCAGCAGCCCGATGAGCACTCCCGCGAGCGTGGCGTGCACGCCGGACGCGTGGACCGCGAGCCACAGCAGCAGCGCGGCGACCAGGTAGGGCGTGAGCTGCCAGACGCCCATCCAGCGCAGCACGACGATGGCGACGACCGCGACCCCGGCGAGTACGAGGGCCACGACGTTGACGTGCTTCGTGTAGAAGACCGCCACGACGGTGATGGCGCCGATGTCGTCGACGATGGCGAGCGTGAGCATGAACAGCCGCAGCCGGTCCGGGCAGCGCGGCCCGAACAGCGCCAGCATGCCGAGGACGAACGCGGTGTCGGTCGACATCGCGATGCCCCAGCCGGATGCCCCGCTGCCGGACCGGTTGAGCAGCCAGTAGATCAGCGCCGGGGTCGCGAGGCCGCCGAGGGCGCCGAGCGCCGGCACCGCCACAGCCCTGCGGTCACGCAGCTCCCCGGTGGTCGCCTCCCGGCTGATCTCCAGGCCGACGACCATGAAGAAGATCGCCATGGCGCCGTCGTTCACCCAGTGGTGCAGCGAGAGGTCCAGCGAGGCGCCGCCGACCCGCAGCGCCGCGTGGGTGTTCCACAGGTGGTCGTAGCTGGACGACCAGGGCGAGTTGGCCCAGACCAGCGCGACGACCGTGGCGCCGAGCAGCAGCACGGCGCTGCCCGCCTCGGTCGCGAGGAACTCGCGGACGGCCGGCGCCGGGGCGGGGATGCTGACCCGCAGCGCCGGGCCGGGACGCGGTGGCGCGGTCAAGGTTTCGTCACCCTTCCGGAGCTAGGGCTCGCCGATGACGAGCGGCACGAAGCGGCCGGCCAGCACGGCGTAGACGACCGACGAGGGGTCGCGCCGGTCGCCGAAGGCGTCGAAGGAGACCTGCCCGGTCACGCCGGCGAACGAGCCGCGGCCCACCTGCGCGGCGATCGCGGCGCGGGCGCCGTCGTCGACGGCCAGCCGGCCCGGCAGGACCACGGCGGCGGCGCGCAGCAGCGCGCGGGCCGAATCGTAGGCGTAGGCGGCGAGTGCCGGGATCATCTCGGCCCGCTGGGGGGTCAGCGTCGGCGGCTCGGACCCGGTGGTCCCGCCCCCGTCGGGCCCCGGCTGCCGCACGGCGGCGCTGGCGGCCGGCGGACCCTCGGACGACGTCCCGTCCGTGCCCGCCGACGGCGTGGCCGAGGAGTCCGGCACCTTGTCCGGGGTGGCCGGCTGCTCCGGGCCACCGAGGACCGGGCCCCATCGTTTGAGGAACTCGGCCGCGAAGGCGCCGGCGGCCGGCAGCCTGGAGATCGGGACCGCCAGGTCGGTGGCGAGGTCCCCCTCGGCGGTGTCGCCGGCCGAGTCCAGGTAGCGGGCGCTGAGCATCGCGTCGGTACCCAGCAACGGGACCGACAGCTGCGCCGCGGCCATCCGCTTGCGCAGCGCGCTCGCGAACAGGTAGCCGGTCGTCGTGTAGATCAGGTCCGGGTTCAGCGTCTGGATGCCGTCGGCCACCGACTGGACCTCGGCGGCCGCCGCGGCGTCGCCGTCCACCTGGTAGCTGGCCACCACCTCGGCCCCGGCGGCCGTCGCGTCCCGGGTGAACCGCTCGGCGAGCGACTCGCCATAGGACGGGCCGCCGTCGATGACGAGAATCCTGGACCGGCGCAGCGTGTCGACCGCGTAGTCGGCCCCGGTCTTCGCCTGGAGCGCATCGGTGCCGGACAGCCGGAAGTAGCGGCTGTAGGGGCGTTTGCGGGTGCTCGCCGACGCGTCCTGGGCGGTCAGGTCGGGCGAACTGTTCGACGGTGAGACGACCGGTACCCCGGCGGCATCCAGCACCGGCAGCGCCACCCGGGCGACGGTCGAGCTGAGCGGCCCGACGACGCCGATCAGCGACGAGTCGTCCGCGAACGCCTCAGCGGCGGCCGCTCCGCCGTCCGGGCGCGACAGGTCGTCCTTGGCGACCAGCTCGACCTTCCAGCCGGGGATCGCGTCGGTCTTGTTCGCGTCGTCGACGGCGAGCGTCACCGCGTCGCGCACGGCGATGCCGATGTTGCCGAGGTCCCCGGACAGCGGCGCCATCACCCCGAGCCGCAGCACCCGGGGGTCGGACGCCCCGGGCACACCGTCACCGTGGTCTCTGGCGAGCTCGACGAGGCCGATGGTCAGGCCGGTCGGGATCGCCACCAGCAGCGTGACCAGCCCGGCGAGCAACGCCCGGCCGCGGCCGGTGCCGCGGCGCCGGCCGACCCAGCCGGCCGTCGCCCGCGCCGCGCGGCCCGTCCAGCCGGCGAACCGGCGCAGGCCCGCGACGGCGATCTCCCAGCCAGGCACCAGCGGCCCGTCGGCGCCACCGGCGACGACCAGTTCGGAGCCGGCGCGTTCACTCTCCGGACCGCCGGACAGCCAGCGGCCCAGCCTGCGCAGCAGCGAGGATGCGCTCGCTCGCTCGGCGGGGGGAGGCGCGGGCGCGTCGAAGCCCGGACGCTCCTCATCGGGCGTCATCGGCGGATCGCGGCGGCCGGCATGGGCAGGGCGGCCACGGACGGATGGGCGTGTCGCAGCAGGGAGGTCACTGCCCGGGCAGGGCCTCCCCGGACAGGACTGCCTCGGCGACCGCCCGCATCGTCCGGCGCTGGTTCATGGAGGTGCGCTGAATCCAGCGGAAGGCGTCCGGCTCGGTCATCTTGTGCTCGGTCTGCAGCACGCCCTTGGCCCGCTCGATGATCTTGCGAGCCTCCAGCCGGCCCTGCAGGTCCTCGACCTCGGCCTCCAGGCTCACGATCTCGGTGAACCGGCTCATCGCCATCTCGATCGTCGGCAGCAGGTCCTTCTTCTGGAACGGCTTGACGACGTAGGCCATCGCGCCGGCCTCCCGGGCCCGCTCGACCAGGTCGCGCTGGCTGAACGCGGTGAGGATGACGACCGGGGCGATCCGCTCCTTGGCGATCTTCGCGCCGGCCTCGATGCCGTCCATCTTCGGCATCTTCACGTCGAGGATGACCAGGTCCGGACGCAGCTTCGTCGCCAGCGTCACGGCCATCTCCCCGTCGCCGGCCTCGCCGACGACCTCGTAGCCCTCTTCCTGCAGCATCTCACGCAGGTCGAGACGGATCAGCGCCTCGTCCTCGGCGATCAGCACCCGGCGCGGCGTCGAGGATGGCTGGCTCATCGAGTCTGATCTCCTGGGGTCGGCGTCGATAGTGGTCGGTCGGCGTCGGTAGCCATTCTGCCGTCCATTGGACGCATCCTTGCTGCGCTCAACGGTCGGCTGGCGGCAGCCCCCCGCCATGGTTGGCGGTGACGCCCGGCGACCAGGTCGGTCGCGCGAGCGCCGGCTGCCAGCGCGGTCGTCTCGACTCCACGCTCCGTCCGCTGCGAGGCGGCTGGCCGCTACCGGCGCGCCGGGGGCCGCCGACGACGGCTGGCCCGGAACACCGCACAGGCCCCAAACGGGCGGGGCGAGAGGTCGAATCGCACCCTACCCGGCTAGAGTCGTCACGGGGAGCACCTCCATCGCCTTATCCGCCCCGCAGCCGCGAGGGATGTTCACGCCGGAGACTCCCCAGGTCCACATCGATGCCAGGCCCGGTACTCCAACGGCAGAGAGACGGTGCTCAAACCACCGACAGTGTGGGTTCGAATCCCACCCGGGCTACCAGTGTGATCTTGGTCGAGTCTCGGTCATGGTCAAGATCTTCGGCATTTTCGGGCCTTGAGCCCGTGTGAGGCATACCCGGCGCCGACGAATCTCGCCCGCGGTCGACCGTCAGACGGAACCCAAGAGTGCCGCCCGCGTGGGCAGGTGGTCGGTGGGGTCTGGGCGGTCGCGAAGCTCCCGGTCGCAGGCCCAGACGGGCGCGCCCGAATAGTCGGCCAATAGCCACCTTGAGTAGCCAACCGGCCGTGCCTTCGGCAATGAGACTACAAAAAGTGACGACACTCTCACGCTGCGCTTTAGGATGGCGCGACAAACGGCTAGTTTCGCGGCCGTCCGGCGATCGTCGGACCCGTGTGGTGAGCCCGGACAGGCCGGGGCGCCACCGGCGGGCATTCGCGGGCGAAAGAGGGACAGTCCATGGACGGTCTGACGCGGCGGCATCGGCTCATCGGAACCGTCGCGGCGGTGGCCGCTGTGACGGCCGCGGCCGGCTGCGGCGGGGACGGCTCCAACTCATCGAACGGAGGGAAGAAGGAGTACGCGATCGGGTTCCAGGGGCCACTGTCCGGTGAGAACCAGCAACTGGGGATCAACGCGTACAACGGCGTGCTGACCGCGATCGACGAGGCCAACCGGAACACCAAGCTCCCGTTCACGCTGCGGATCGTGGCCTCGGACGACCAGGGCACCCCCGAGCAGGGGCCGACGGCCGCGCAGAAGCTGGTCGACAACAAGGACGTCCTCGCCGTCGTCGGGCCGGTGTTCTCCGGCGCGACGAAGTCCAGCGAACCGCTGTTCAGCCAGGCCGGGCTGCTGTCGGTCAGCCCGTCCGCGACGAACCCGCAGCTCACCGACCTCGGCTTCAAGACCTTCTACCGGGTGATCGCGCCGGACACCGTCCAGGGCGCCGCCGCCGCGAACTACCTGGCGAAGGCGCTGAAGGCCAAGCGGGTGTTCTCGCTCGACGACCGCAGCGACTACGGCACCGGCCTGTCCACGGCCCTGGAGAAGGGCCTGCGGGCCGACGCGGTGACCGTCACGCACGACGGCATCAACCCGACGAAGGACTACACCTCCGAGGCGACGAAGATCATCGCCGACCACCCGGACGCCGTCTACTACTCGGGCTACTACGCCGAGTTCGCCCTCCTGGTGAAGGCGCTGCGCGGCAAGGGCTACACCGGCAAGATCATGGCCGGCGACGGCGCGAACGACGACCAGTTCATCAGGCAGGCCGGCGCCGACACCGCCGACGGAACCCTGCTGACCTGCGCCTGCGGCGACGCCAACTCCGACCCGAAGGCGGCGAAGTTCGTCTCCGAGTTCAAGGACGTCAACAGCGGCGCGAAGCCCGGCACGTACTCGGGCGAGGCCTACGACGCCACCGAGGCGATCATCTCGGTGCTCACCCACGAGGGCACGAAGGCGACCAGGACCTCGGTCCGGGACGACTTCCGGAGCGTGAACATCCCGGGCGTCACCAAGCAGATCCGCTTCGACGGGCGGGGCGAGGTCCAGGGCTCGACGGTCTACGTCTACGAGGTCCGCAACGGACAGCGGGTCGTCCTAGGCCCGACGGACCAGCTGACAAAGCCGTGATCACTGCCGACGTCACCCAGATCCCCGGCGACGTCGCCGGCCAGCCGGCCGGACCGGCCCCCGTCGCGCCCGCACCCGCGGGCGCGGCGGGGGCGCCGGTCGTCTCCCCCTGGCCGGCGCCCGCCGATCCCGCCCCGGAGGCCGGGGGCGAGCCGGGACTCGCCGACCTGGCCTCCAGCTGGGAGGGACGGGTGCGGTCGGCCCGCTGGGGCGTCGGTGGCGCCCGGCCGGGCCCGGGCCGTGACCTGCGGCCAGGTGTGGGCCGTGATTTGGGGCCAGGTGCGGGCCGTGACATCGGGCCAGGTGCGGGCCGTGACATCGGGCCAGGTGTGGGCCGGTGAGCAGCGGCGAGCCGATCGCGCAGCTCGCGGTCGACGGCCTGACCGTCGGCGCGCTGTACGCGGTGATCGCGCTCGGGTACACGCTCGTCTACGGGGTGCTGCAACTAATCAACTTCGCGCACAGCGAGGTGTTCATGCTGGGCGCGTTCGGCGGACTGTTCGCGGCCCGCGCGTTCGTGCCCGGGGGAGCGGGCGGCGCGGGCGCCCCGCCCGGCGGGCTGGCCGCGGTCGGTCTCGTCGCCGTCGGTCTCGTCGCGGGCGGGCTCGCCGGAGCGCTCGCGGCGCTCGCGCTGGAGCGGGCCGCCTACCGGCCGCTGCGGCGGCGCGGGGCACCCCGGCTGGCGTACCTGATCAGCGCGATCGGTGCCTCGATGTTCGCGTTCAACCTGGCCGGCAAGGAGTTCGGCCGCCAGAACGTGCCGGTGCCCGCGCTGTTCCGCGACGGGACGGTCTTCCGGGTCGCCGGCGCGTCCGTCTCGACCCTCACGCTGGTGATCGGCGCGACCGCGCTCGCGATGCTGCTCGTCGTCGACCGGCTGGTCCGCGCGACCCGGCTGGGCCAGTCGATCCGCGCGGTCGCCGAGGACGCCGAGACCGCCACCCTGCTCGGCGTCGACGTCGACCGGGTGATCGTGGCGACGTTCGTGCTCGGTGGCCTGCTGGCCGGCGCCGGCGGCTTCCTCTACGCGATGACCTTCAACGCCTCGTACACCATGGGCTTCGTCCCGGGGATCAAGGCGTTCACCGCCGCGGTGCTGGGCGGCATCGGCAACGTGCGCGGCGCTGTGCTCGGCGGGCTGCTCCTGGGCGTGGTCGAGAGCTTTGGCGGCTACCTGCTGGAGGCCTCCTACAAGGACGTCATCGCCTTCGTCGTCCTGGTCGGCGTGCTGCTGCTGCGCCCGTCCGGCCTGCTCGGCGCCCGCCTCGGACGGCCCGCGTGACGCCGGCGAGCCCCGGTGCCGGCGAGCCGCCGGAGACCGGGGACGGCGACCTCGGGCTGCCGGACGTACGGGTCCTGGTCGAGCGGCTGGGCTCCGGCGGGGCGCGCCCGCCCGAACCGCCGCCGGCCTGGCCGCCGTCCGAGGCCGGTCCGTCCTCGGGCCGCGCGGCGGCCGCGGAGCCGGCGCGGGGCGGCCAGCCCCGGACGGGTGCCAGCCGTTGGCGCAGCCTGGGCGGCTGCCTGGTGCTCGCCCTGATCGCGGCGCTGGCGACCGGGCCGTCCGGCGACGGCGACCGGCCGCTGGCCGGGGCCAGGGGCTCGCTGGCGGGCGCCCGGGGCGCGCTCTTCCTGTCCGCGGCCGTCCTGGCCTGGCTGGGGGTCACCTGGTCGCCCTGGCTGCGCGGGTGGCTCGCCGGCCCGCCGCGCCGGGTCGCCGACCGGGCCCGCGAACGCGCCGCCGGGATCCGGGACCGCGCGGGGCTGCGCCGCCGCCACCACCGCCGCCGGCTGCGACGGCTGATCCAGGCGGCGCGTGATCTGGCCGGCGCGGCCCGCCACGGCGCGCGGTTGGCACTGCCGCTGGCGGGCCGGCGCAGGCGCGCCCGGCTGGCCGGCCGGCCGGCCGCCGTCCGGCCCGTCCGGCCGTCGCTCGCCGACGCGCTGTCCCGACCGAGCAGGCAGGCCGCCGAGGCCACGGGTGCGACGCTTCAGGAAGGGGACCCGCGCGCCGCCTCGGGCGAGCGCACGGCGGCGCCCGAGGTGGCGCCGTGGCATCGGACCTGGGCGGCCCGGTCGAAATGGACGGTCCCGGCCCAGGGCGGACGCGGCCACGGCGGCGGGGCGCTGGCGGCGGCCGCCCCGGCGACGGCTGGCGGACGTCGGGGCCGCCGGAGCGTTCGGACGGTCGGGTACGCGGTGGCGCTGGCCGCGGCCGTCGTCGCTCCGCTGTCCGTGTCCACGGCCGCGCAGCAGTCGATGGTCAACGACATCGGGCTGTACGCGCTGCTCGCGCTGGGCCTCAACGTCGTCGTGGGCTACGCGGGCCTGCTGGACCTGGGCTACATCGCCTTCTTCGCGATCGGCGCCTACACGGCCGCCTACCTGTGCTCCGCGACGGCGATGCCGTGGCACGCGCCGGTGCGGATCAACCCGTTCCTCGCGATGCCCGTCGCGGTCGCGGTCGCCGCGCTCGCCGGGATCGCGCTGGGCGCGCCGACGCTTCGGCTGCGCGGCGACTACCTGGCGATCGTCACGCTGGGCTTCGGCGAGATCGTGCAGCTGCTCGCGAACAACGCCGACGGGATCACCGGCGGCGCCCGCGGCGTGTTCGGCGTGCCGCCGCTGTCCGTCCACGCCGGCGGGTTCCACTACGCCTGGGGCCTCGAACCGCTGCCCTACTACTACCTGCTGGTCGTCCTGGTCATCCTCGTGATGGCCGTGCTCGGCGTCTGGGAGAGGTCGCGGACCGGGCGGGCCTGGGCCGCGATCCGCCAGGACGAGGTCGCCGCCGAGGCCACCGGGGTGCGGACCATGCGGATGAAGCTGCTGGCGTTCGCGATCGGGGCGTCCGTGTCCGGCTTCGCCGGGGTGGTGCTGGCCACGAAGCAGTTCTTCAATCCGCAGACCTTCAGCCTGCAGGCCTCCCTGCTGGTGCTCACCGTCGTCATCTTCGGCGGGATGGGCTCCCGGCTCGGCGTCGTCGTCGGCGCCGTCGTGCTGCAGGGCCTGGCGTTCTTCCTGCGCGACCGGGTGCCGGCCGCCGACCGCTTCATCTACTTCGGCGCCATCGTCATGATCATGATGGTGTTCCGGCCGCAGGGCCTCCTGCCGCCGCGCCCGCTCGGGGCCAGCCCGGTCCCCGCGCCCGGGCCAGGCACCGCCGCGGCCGGTCCGGCCCAGCGGCGGGCACCGGTTGGGGCCGGTTCGCCCGACGAGGTTCCGACCGTTCCCCGGGAAGGCAGGGCATGACGGATTCCGAACCGCCCGTCCCCGGGCCCGCCGTCCCCGAGCCGCCTGGCGGGTCCGGCGGGTCGATCCCGGTGCCGCGCGGCCGCGCGGCCCTCCCGCCGCCGGTCGTGCCGGCCCGGCCCGGTCCGCGGGTCGGCTGGGCACCGGACGCGACGACGGTGCCGTCGCCGGGCTCGCAGCCCCCGTCGCGGCCGATTCTCGACGTCGCCGGCCTCACGCTCCGGTTCGGCGGGCTGACCAGCCTCGACGACGTCTCGCTGCGCCAGCCGCGCGGGACGGTGCTGGCCGTGATCGGTCCGAACGGCGCGGGCAAGACCTCCCTGTTCAACTGCCTCACCGGCACCTACAAGCCCCGTCGAGGCAGCGCCCACTTCTGGCCGACCCGCGTCCCGGGCGTCGGCTCCTGGGCGTCCCCGGCCGGCGCGGTTCCGGCCTGCGCGGCTCCGGCGGCCAACGGCGAGGCCCCCGGCGGCCCGCCGCGACCGGACGAGGCCGGCATGGGACGGGCCGCCACCGCGCCGGACGTCGCGCGCAAGCCGGTCGAGCTGCTCGGCCGGTCCGCGCACCGGGTGGCCCGGCTGGGCATCGCCCGCACGTTCCAGAACATCCGGCTGTTCGGCGACCTGACGGCGCTCGACAACGTCCGGGTCGGCGTCGAGGTACGGGCGCGCGTCGGGGCCGGTCGGGCGCTGCTGCCGCTGCCGTTCGTGCGCCGGGAGGCCCGCGCGGTCGCGGAGGCCAGCTGGGAGCTGCTGGAGTTCGTCGGCCTGGCCGACCGGGCCGGTCAGCCGGCGGCGAGCCTGCCCTACGGTGCCCAGCGCAGGCTCGAGATCGCCCGGGCGCTCGGCACCCGGCCGTCCCTGCTGCTGCTGGACGAGCCGGCCGCCGGCGCCACCGCGGCCGAGCGGCGTGACCTGGTCGAGCTGATCGGCCAGATCCGGGCCCGCGGCGTCAGCATCCTGCTCATCGAGCACGACATCCGGCTGGTCGCCGCCGTCGCCGACACGGTCCTGGCGATGACCTTCGGCAAGGTGATCGCCACCGGCACCCCCGACGAGGTGCGGGCCAACCCGGCCGTCGTGGAGGCCTATCTCGGCACGGCGGTCACGGCGTCCTGACGGGTTCCGTCATGACCGGTTCGAGGGCCTGTCGACAGCGGAACGCAATCAGCTAGTGGAATGCCGGCGTTGCCGGAGAAGTCACAACAGTCGGCGAACATGTGCGGGCCGTGTTGACCTGGTTACTCAACGCTCTTACCGTCTCTTCCGGTGGTGGACCCGGGGGTCGGACGAGTAGAAAACGTCCGGGCGCGGGGAAGGTCCGGACGGCACCAAAGACCGTCCCCGGGTGTCACCGCTGGCGCGACAGCCTGACGCGCCTGACCAGGCCGGACGGTCGCGGTCCCGGCCTGGCCCACGGAGGGGCCGAGCCGGGCCGGTCGACGGCCCCTGCCGGCCGCGGGGCTGGCTCAGCCGCGGCCGGGGATCGTGCCACCGGCGGGCGGCTGGTCGCGCAGCAGGCAGGTCAGGCGGCTGGTGCAGACCGGGCGGCCCTGCTCGTCGGTGATGCGGATGTCGAACATCGCGGCCGAGCGGCCGGCGTGGATCCGGGTCGCCACGGCCGTGACGGTGCCCGAGGTCAGCGCCCGATGGTGGGTGGCGTTGATGTCCAGGCCGACGGCCGCCCGGCCCGGGCCCGCGTTGAGCATCGCGGCGATCGAGCCGACGGTCTCGGCGAGCGCCACGGAGGCGCCCCCGTGCAGCAGCCCGTAAGGCTGCCGGTTGCCCTCGACCGGCATCCGGCCGACCACCCGTTCCGGCGTGGCCTCGAGCAGCTCGATGCCCAGCTTCCGGGGGAGCTCGCCCCGGTGGGCGTTCAGCTGCGCGAGCAGGTCGGCGGGCTCGCTCGTGCCGGCGGCGTCCGCCGGCCCGGTCTCCACAGTCATCGTCCGAGCCTAGGTCGCGGTGGCGCCACCTGGTCGTCCGACGGGACCACGGTGTCCTCGGCCAGGGGATCAGGCGCTGTCCGGGATTGTCGGTAGGGGCGCCTAGACTTCGCTGGGTGTCCGGTTCGACGAGCAGCACAGACCTAAGCAGCACAGACCTGGCCGACGCGACCCTGGTCGCCGACGCCCCCGCCCCGGCGGCGCCGGCCGACGAGGCGCCAGCGGCCGCCGACGCGCCGGCCAAGGCCCCCGCGCGGCGGGCCACCCGGGCGCCGGGCTCACGCGCAGCGGCCAGGCCGGCGGCGCGGACGACGGCGTCGGCCGCCAGGCCCGCGCCCACCCCGGGGGTGCCCCGCCTGCTGCTGCTCGACGGGAACTCGCTGGCCTACCGGGCCTTCTTCGCGCTTCCGGTGGAGAACTTCTCGACCACGACGGGGCAGCCGACGAACGCGGTCTACGGCTTCACCTCGATGCTGATCAACGCGCTGCGCGACGAGCAGCCGACCCACGTCGCCGTCGCCTGGGACCTGCCGGCGCCGACCTTCCGGCACGCGCAGTACGCCGAGTACAAGGCGGGCCGGGCCGAGACCCCGAGCGACTTCGTCGGCCAGATCAGCCTGATCCACCAGGTCTGCGACGCGCTCGCGGTGCCGAGCCTCTCGGCCGCCAGCTACGAGGCGGACGACATCATCGCGACGCTGGCGACCCAGGGCGAGGCGGCCGGCATGGACGTCCTCATCGTCACCGGGGACCGCGACGCCCTCCAGCTCGTCACCGGCCAGGTCACCGTCCTGATGACGCGCAAGGGCATCAGCGACATGGTCCGGTACACCCCGGACGAGGTCGAGGCCAAGTACGGCCTGACCCCTGCGCAGTACCCGGACTTCGCGGCGCTGCGCGGTGACCCGTCCGACAACCTGCCGTCGGTCCCCGGGGTGGGGGAGAAGACCGCCACCAAGTGGATCCAGCAGTTCGGCAGCCTGGCCGCGATGGTCGACCGGGCCGACGAGGTCAGCGGCAAGGCCGGCCAGTCGCTGCGCGACCATCTCGGCGACGTGATCCGCAACCGGAGCCTCACCGAGCTCGCCCGCGACGTCCCGCTCGACCGGGACCCTGCCGACCTGCGCCTGGTGCCGTGGGACCGGGAGGCCGTGCACACCCTGTTCGACACGCTGCAGTTCCGGGTGCTGCGCGAGCGGCTCTACCAGGCGCTCGCGGTCGTCGAGCCGGCCGCCGGCGACGGTGGCTTCGCCGTCGAGTTCGACGCGCTGGCGCCCGGCGACGTCACCGAGTGGCTCGCCGAGCACACCACGGGTGGCGCCCGCACCGGCCTGCACCTGCGCGGCGGCTGGGGCCGGGGCACCGGGACCGTCGCCGGCATCGCCCTGGCCCCGCCCAAGGGCAAGGCGGCCTGGATCGACCCGACCCAGCTCACCCCGGCCGACGAGCAGGCGCTCGCCGGCTGGCTCGCCGACCCGGCGAAGCCCAAGGCGGCCCACGACGTCAAGGGCCCGATGCTCGCCCTGGCCGAGCTGGGCTTCACCCTGGCCGGCGTCACGAGCGACACCGCGCTGGCCGCCTACCTGGCGCTGCCGGGCCAGCGCTCGTTCGACCTGGGCGACCTGGTGCTGCGCTACCTGCACCGGGAGCTGAAGGCCGACGAGGCGCCGTCCGACGGCCAGCTGACCCTCGACGTCGAGGTCGAGGGCGTCGAGGAGTCGGCCGAGGCCGAGGTCGACGTGGTCCGAGCCCGGGCCGTCGGGGAACTGGCCGACGCGCTCGACGGCGACCTGGAGCGCCGCTCGGCCGCCCGGCTGCTGCGCGACATCGAGCTGCCGCTGCTGACCGTGCTCGCCGGCATGGAGCGGGCCGGCATCGCCGCCGACGCCGAGTACCTGGCCGACCTGCAGTCCCAGTACGGCACCGAGGTGACCAAGGTCGTCGAGGCGGCCCACGAGATCGTCGGCCGGCCGTTCAACCTCGGCTCGCCCAAGCAGCTCCAGCAGATCCTGTTCGAGGAGCTGGGCCTGCCCAAGACCAAGAAGATCAAGACCGGCTACACGACGGATGCCGACGCGCTCGCGTGGCTGGCCACCAACTCCGAGCACCCGCTCATCCCGACGCTGCTGCGCCACCGCGACGTCGCCCGGCTCAAGACGGTCGTCGAGTCGCTGCTGCCGATGATCGACGACGCGGGCCGGATCCACACGACGTTCAACCAGATGATCGCGGCCACCGGCCGGCTCAGCTCGACCGACCCGAACCTGCAGAACATCCCGATCCGGACCGCCGAGGGCCGCCAGATCCGGCGCGCCTTCGTGGTCGGCCCCGGCTACGAGACGCTGCTGACGGCGGACTACTCGCAGATCGAGATGCGGATCATGGCGCACCTCTCCGGGGACGCCGGCCTGATCGAGGCGTTCGCCTCCGGCGAGGACCTGCACACCTTCGTCGCGGCCCAGGCGTTCAACCTGCCGGTCGCCGAGGTCGACCCGGAGCTGCGCCGCCGGATCAAGGCGATGTCGTACGGGCTGGCCTACGGGCTGTCCGCCTACGGCCTGGCCACCCAGCTCGGCATCCACCCGGACGAGGCCCGGGACCAGATGGAGGCCTATTTCGCCCGGTTCGGCGGAGTGCGCGACTTCCTGCGCGGCGTCGTCGACCAGGCTCGCAAGGACGGCTACACCGAGACGATCCTCGGGCGCCGCCGCTACCTGCCCGACCTGACCAGCGACAACTCCCAGCGTCGTCAGATGGCCGAGCGCATGGCCCTCAACGCGCCGATCCAGGGCTCGGCCGCGGACATCATCAAGATCGCGATGCTGGGCGTCGACCGTGGCCTGCGCGACGCCGGGCTGCGGTCCCGCCTGCTCCTGCAGGTCCACGACGAGCTCGTCCTGGAGATCGCCCCGGGCGAGCGCGAGCGGGCCGAGGCCCTGGTCCGCGCCGAGATGGCGAACGCGTACACCATGTCCGTCCCGCTGGAGGTCTCGGTCGGCTCCGGCCACACCTGGGACGACGCCGCCCACTAGGGGGCTGCCCCGCGGATCCTGGCCGGGGCGGCCCGCCCGCGCGGCCGAAGGCCCGCGGGACGTTTCCAGGCCGCGTCGAGCGGTTTTCCCGTCCGTGGCGGCTGGGTCGTCGAAACGCGCCCGGTTGTCCGGTTGATTCCGTATCTTGCGGGAGCGGGCCGGCCAGCTCGTCCCCCCTCGGACGCGGAGCGTGAGTGGGCGGATTCAAGGAGTGGACAGATATTCGGCGCGGGCGCAGGGTGGGTGGTCGGGGCGGGTTACCCCGCGGTCCGCGCGGGAGATGGTGTGACTGGCTGGGTACGGGCTGTGTAGTTGGAGTGAGACGGTCCGGTTCGGCACCGCGCCCGATGAAGGACGGGTTGCCCTGGCCGGCGGCACGTCGCGCGGCGCGCAGGGATGCTCCCCGACGCCACGGCGGCGTCCCGCACTCGCGCGTCCGGGCACGGGGAGGGCTGGCGATGCGAGCGATGCGCGCGGCGGTCCAGCGGAGCGGCTATCTTGTCGCGCTCCCGCTGGTCGGCACGCTGTTCCTCATCGTCATGCTCGTGGCGCCGTCCGACGTCCAGATGCTCCCCGCGACCTTCGCGGCCCTCGTGGTCTCGGCGGCCACGCTGGCCTACCTGCTGCTCGACCGGCGCCACGACGTACGGCGCCAGGCGCTCGTGGTGTCGCTGACGATGACGGCGGCCATGACGACCGCGATCCTCGGCGGCGACGGCTCCCGCGCCCCACTGGCCTTCCTGCTCTGGTTCCCGTGGGCGGGCAGCTATGCCGGGCTTGTCTCCTCCCGGCGCGGCCCGGCGGTCGCCGTGACCGGGGTGATCTGTGCCGCCCTCACGGTCGCCATGACCATCCGCGGCGGCCTGACCGCCATCCCGCTGACCTACGTCTCGTGCCTGTTGAGCACGATCGGCGCCGCGGCCTTCGCCTCCGGCTTCCTCGGCTGGGGCCGCGGCCAGGCGTTCAACGACCCGCTGACCGGGCTGACGAACCGCGCCGGCATGATGCACGCCGCCGAGCCGGCCATCGCCGAGATGTTGCTCGCCGGCCGCTCGGCGATCCTCATGGTCCTCGACGTGAACCGCTTCCGCGAGATCAACACCGCGCTCGGCCACCAGGCCGGCGACGAGGCGCTGCGGGAGTTCGCCGACCTGCTGCGGCGGGTCAGCCCGACGCCGCTGTTCGTCGGCCGGCTCGGCGGCGACGAGTTCGTCCTGGTCCTGCCCGGCAAGGTGCTGACCACCGAGGACGACGACGAACGCCGTGACCGGCTGGGGCGCCTGGGCCGCGAGGTGCTCGACCAGCTCGACGGCCTGGTCCGCATCCGTGGCATCGACGTCGAGCTCGAGTCGACGGCGGGCCTCGCGGCCGCCCCGCGCAACGGTGACCGGCTCTCCGCGCTGCTGCCGTGCGCCGACGCCGCGCTCGCGAACGCCAAACGGGACGGCGCCCGGGTCGGGGTGTGGACCAGCGGGATGGCCGGGACGGTCGGCGTGCGCTCCTGGGAGCTGGCACTGCACGCCCAGCTGCGCCGGGCGATCGCCAACCGCGAGCTGGTCCTGTACTACCAGCCGTTGCAGGACGCGGCGACGGGCCGGGTCTCCGGCGTCGAGGCGCTGGTCCGCTGGTGTCATCCGGAGCGCGGCCTGCTGCCACCGGGCTCGTTCCTGCCGATGGCCGAACGCTCCACCCTGATCATCGACCTGACCTGGTGGGAGCTGGACGAGGCGCTCGGCCAGTGCGCCGCCTGGGTGCGCGAAGGCCTGCACATCCCGGTCTCGGCCAACCTGTCCGCCCGCATGCTGGTCGTCGACGACCTGCCCCGGCTGATCACCCGCCGGCTCGAGGCCTACGACCTGCCGCCGGACATGCTGACGCTGGAGATCACCGAGAGCGCGCTCATCTCGCAGCCCGCCCGGGCCGCGACGATGCTCGGGGAGCTGCGGACCGCCGGGGTGAAGCTCGCGCTCGACGACTTCGGCACCGGCTACAGCTCGATGGAGATCCTCAAGGCGCTCCCGTTCGACGAGATGAAGATCGACAAGGGCTTCGTCGCGGACGCCCGAGGCAGCCTGCCGGACGTCGCGATCGTCCGCTCGGTCATCGACCTCGGCCACCGGCTCGGCCTGCGCGTCGTCGGCGAGGGCGTCGAGGACGAGGAGTCCGCCCGGATGCTCATCGAGCTGGGCGTCGACCTGCTGCAGGGGGACGCCCTCTCGCCGCCGCTGCCGGCCGACGAGCTCGCCGCGCTGCTGCGGGGTGGCTACCGGCCCGTCGCGGCCTCCGGCGAGGAGGCCGAGGCGGCGCCCGACCTGACCGCGCCGGCCGAGGCGCCGCCGGCGGTGGCGATGCCGGCGGTGGCCATGCCGGCGGTGGCCATGCCGGAGACGGAGCGCCCGACCGGCGAGGAGGAGGTCGAGAGCCCCGCCGCCGCGGCGCGGAAGGCGGCCCGGCTCGTGGTGCCCGACGAGACGACCGAGCTGTGGGTCAAGACGGGCATGACCGCGCCCAACCCGCCGGACGAGACCGAGCGCCTCGCGGCGCTGCACCGCTACCGCATCCTCGACACGCCGCCGGAGCCCGAGTTCGACGCGTTGGCGGCCCTCGCGGCGCAGGTCACCGACTGCCGGTACGGCTACCTGGTCTTCATCGACGTCAACCGGGAGTGGTTCAAGGCCGTCCACGGCGTCGAGCTGACCGATCTCGGCGCCCGGGTCGGGCCCGGCTCGTACATCGTGGCCTCCGGCGAGTTCCTCGAGATCGCCGACACCACCCGTGACCTGCGCTATGCCCACCTCGCCCGGATCGAGCCGGCGCATGTGATCTTCGTGGCCGGCGCTCCCCTCCGGACCTCGGAGGGCCGGGTCCTGGGCGCGCTGAGCGTCTCCGACCGCGTGCCCCGCCGCCTCACCAGCGCCCAGCGCGCCGCCCTCCAGGAGCTCGCCGCGCACACCATGCGGCTGCTGGACGCCCGGCTGGAACGGCTGTTGCTCAAGGAGGTCGAGGCCGGTCTGGACCGACTGGACCGGTTCTGGCACCGCCAGGACCTGACGGCCGCCGCCGCCGCGTTCGCGGACACGGTCCGATCGCTGTGCGGCGCGGACACCGCGGCCGTCATGCTGCCCGACCTTCCTGGCTCGTCGGTCTTCCGGGTGACCGGACTGTCCGTCGCCGAGGGCGCCAGGCCGGTCTCGGCGGTCGGGATGCGCACCACGCTGGAGGCCGAGGAGGTCGTGCGCCAGGTGGCGGGATCACGCCGGCCGGTGTTCGTCCCGGACGCCCAGGCGAGCACCGTGCTCTCGTCGTCGATGGCACGCAAGATGGAGGTCGCGTCCGCGTTGATGGTGCCGCTGATGGGCGAGGGTGGCGCGCAGGGCCTGGTCGCGGTTCGGTGGGTCAGGCCGATGCGCAGGCTCGATCCGGACGTGCTCCGCGCGGTCACACTCTTCACTCGGCAGGGCCGGTACACCCTCGAACGGCTGCTCACCGCCGCCGGCAAGGCCGCCGGCCCCGCTCCGCACACCGGCCCAGCCTCTCCCGACAGCCCCGCCTCGCCCAACGGCCATGGCGGGCCGCGTGGCTCGAGCCGGGGCAGCGCCGCCGTGCTCGGCGGCCGCGCCGACACGGCCAGCGCGTCGGGCCCGTCCGCCCGGCCGTGCACGGCCGGGCCGGACTCGCCAGGGGACGACGACCGGTCCCACCTCGGCTCGACGCGGGGCGACGGCCGGGTCGGCGGCGACCACGATGGCCGGCCCGCCCGCCGACCCCGCCCAGCGGACACCACGCACCGGGCCCGCTGAGTTCCCGTCCGCCCCGGCTGGGTGCCCTGGGCGCGTGGCCGGGTGGACTAGCCGGTCGTTCCGGGGTCCGCGCCGTCTGCCGGCGGTGGCTGCGGTGGCGTGGCGGTCGCCGTCGGCCCGGCCTCCGCCGCCGCGTCGGGCTCGCCGAGAAGTGCCGGCGGGTCGGTACCGGCGGCGACGTCCGCGTCGCCCGGCCCGCCAGCTGTCGCCGCGGCGAGCCGTCCGGCGGCGCGGCCCTGCAGTACCGCCAGTGCGCCGTCGGCCCCCAGGAACAGCACGGCGAGCCACGACAGCGTCGCGACCTTGGAGAACTGCGACACCCAGTCGCCGTTCACCGGCAGGTGGTACCGGGCCTGCACCTCCAGGACGTAGGCGACGCTGACCAGCAGCGCCCCGACAGCGCCCGCCCGCAGCAGCACCCGCCCGCGTGGGGCCAGCGCGGCGACCAGCGTCACCGCCGCGGTGATCGCCCCGGCCACCGGGTTCACGATCAACGTACCGACCGCCAGGATCCCGACGACCAGCAGCCCGACCTGCGGGAGGCCGATCCGCTGGGTGGCCGCGAGCGGCGAGTCCAGCCGGGGCAGGTCGGCCGGTGTGCGCGGCCAGCCGGCCCGGCGCCGCCGGCGGCCCGTCACCCCGAGCAGGGCCAGGCACAGCACCGCCGCGACGACGGACACGGTCAGCGACGCGTAGACGACCCGCTGCGGCGTCCAGGTGAGCTGGACCTTGAAGCTGTCCGACGTCGGGTTGACCCGCCAGCCGTTCGCGTAACCGTCGATCAGCTGGGGTGCCGCCAGGTCGGTGTTGTCGTCGATCTTGCCGTGCCACCCGGCGGACAGGCTCTGCCCGAGCACGAGCCAGAACGGCTGGCCCGGCTTGGCCCCGGTGACGCTCAGCACGAACGTCGTCGCGCTGGTGACGTCGACGTGGACCTTCGGCGTGGCCCCAGCGCTCGTGGCCCCGGCGCCCGCGGCCGTCGCCGAGGCGCTGGCGGGCCGGCTCGCGAGGTCGGTCTGCCGCTGGGCCTGGGAGGTGTCCAGCGCGTTGAACGAGGTCGCGTCCGGCCAGGTGGTCCCGCCGACGTCGGAGGCGAGTACCAGCCGGTCCAGGTCGAACCCGGTGGCCGCCCCGTTCGCGGTCCGCAGGACGTGGTCACCGGCGCCGAGGCGGACCGGCGTGCCACAGGTGACGACGTCGAGGCCGAGCCGGTCGGCCGCGTCCTTCGACGTGCCGACGACCCGCAGGCCGACGGGCCGGCCGTCGACGGTCAGCAGGTTGGTGTGGCAGCTGTTCGAGTCGAGGCCCTGCGGCGCCGCCATGCCCGCGGTGGAGCCGGTCCCGAGCACGCCGGGCAGGTCGACCTCGGCGATCCCGACCGGCATGATCGAGACGCCCTCGGAGATCGTGTCCTTGGTGGTCACCTGCCGGACGCCGTCGACGACGAAGCGCACGGTCCGGCCGGTGGCCGCCGGCAGCGGCAGGGTCACCGTGCTGGTGGCGCCGTGCTTCGCGGTGTCGGCCAGCGGCGGCACGGTCACCTCGCCGACCTTCTGGCCGTCGACGAGGACGCCCAGCTGGGTCGGCACCGAGTGCTGCCCGTCGGTCACGAAGGTGAACTGCCCGGTGGACAGCGTGACGGGTGCCTGGCCCTGCTGGGTGGTCAGCTGGATCCAGCCGCCCTGCTGCTGGCCGAAGCCCGGCTGCCAGGCCGTGTTCGGGTCCCCGTCGAAGGCGGCCGAGGCGCGGGAGCCCAGGTCACCGGGCAGCCGGCCCGACGAGAGGATCACCGGCGCCTGCGCCGGCCGGCCGAGCAGCGTGTCGACCGTGGTGTCCGGGATGTAGGAGGAGATCCGGGCCGTGCCGGTCAGGCTGAACGTCCGGGCCGTCGGCAGGGTGAACACCCGGTCGATCGTCGACTCGGTGTCCTCCTTGAACGGCTCGGCCGGGTTGGCCCGGTCCCGGGTCATCGTCAGCACCAGCTGGTGGTCCAGCGAGTCGGCGCCAGCGGTGGAGAGCAGGTCGGTCGGCATCCGCAGCAGGTCCTGCGCGACGGCCGGCTGGCCATTCGCCATCGGGATCTTCACGTCGGCCAGGCCGACGGCGGACAGGCCGTTGTAGTTCGGGAGCCGGCCGTAGTTCGTCGCGTCGATCCGGATCGTCAGGGTCGTGAACGTCCGGGACGGGAAGGTCACGACCTGGCCCGCCGACGTCCGGGAGACGTCGCCGAGGTCCACGGTCACCGGCGAGCCGCCGTCGAACGTCAGCGTCGCCTTGGTGATCCACCGGTTGCGCGGCCCCGTCAGCGGCTGGGTGAGCGTGACGTGGTCGGTGGTGGTGGGCGCCGCGAGCGTCGTCTGCCAGCGCTCACCGGCCGGATCGGTGAAGGCGCCCACCCGCCAGGCGGTGGTCAGGTCGCCGTCGATGCCGTGCACCGGGCGGTCGGCCGGGCCGTAGGCGAACGTGTTGCCGTAGCTGGACGCGGTGACCGAGGCGACCTGGGGTGTCTGGCCCGGGGCGGTCAGCACCTCGATGGTCTGGTCGGCGGTGGTCTGGTCCGGGAACAGCGGCAGCCGGTTGTCGTTCGGGTCCTTCTTCAGCGGGCCGATGCCCGGCTGCTCGACGTAGCCGAAGTTCTCCCGGATGCCGGTCCAGCGCTCGGCGCGCAGCTGGTCGGAGTCGCTGACGAGCAGCTCGGCGCCGTCGTCCAGGGCCTGCTTGAGGCCGGCCGGGTCCTTGGCCAGCGCCGCCGTGTAGAGGACGGCCCGGTTGTTGTCGACGACCGGGTCGAGCAGCCCGGTCGCGGCCGCGTCGACCAGCGCCTCGCCGTTGCCGCTGACGAGCAGCGGGCCCTGCGTGGTCGCGGTGCGCACGATCGGGGTCGGGTCGGTGACCGGGAAGTCCGCGAGCTGCGGCGGCTCCGGCACGGTCGGGTCGGTGCCGAGCGCGATCTCGTCGACGTACGGGATCTTCGTGTCCTCGGACACCGGCGGCCCGTAGGTCGTCGGCTTGCCCAGGCCGTTCGGGATCGGCGACGTGAACAGCTGCCAGTCGGCGCGCGGCCGGGGCCCGCGGAACTCCTCGTAGGCGTTGTTGTTGCGCAGCACGACGTCGCCGACGCCCATCAGCTTGGCGATGTCGTTGATGGACGCCGTCTCGAAGACGCCCTCCTGCAGCCGGCGGTCCAGCGAGCGGATCAGGTCGACGCTGCCGGCCTCGCCGTAGGGGATCAGCTCGCGCTGGACGGTCGGGCGGTCGGTCAGCCCGGTGGTGACCGTGTCGAGCGTGGTGCCCCAGCGGTAGTGGGCGAAGTCGGCGCCGGGCAGCTCCAGGACGCGGGTGGCGTTCCCCTTCGCGCCGAGCGCGTTCGCGAGCGCGACCTCGTAGTCGGGGACGTTCTCCGGCCGGGTCAGGCTCTGCTCCATGAGCTGGCCGCGGAACAACGGGGCCAGGTCGATCGCCAGCAGCGCGAGCACGACCAGGGTGACCGCCGTCGGCAGCAGGGCGCCCGGCCGAGGCTTGAAGACGAGCTGGCGCCGGCGCTGCCCGCCGCTGTGGCGACCGCCGATCCGGTTGGGAGCCAGCGTCTGGCCCCGGGCCGCCGCCGCGTCGGCGTCGGCGGCCCGGGCCACCCGGCGCTCGGTCCACGCGCCGAGCGCTCCCGCGAGCATGACGGCCAGGCCCAGCACGACCAGCGGTGCCGCGCGGGGCAGCGACCGCAGCGCGAGGCCGGCCGTCGAGTCCTCGGCGAAGGTCTTGAACAGGTAGCCGAGTGGCGACGGATGGGTGTACGGGTACACGCCGACCGAGACCGTGGTGCCCAGCACGACGAGAGCGACGAAGTACGCCCGCTGGCCCCATTTGATCACCGTCGCGGCGAACAGGCCCATCAGCGGCACCAGGAAGCTGACGACCAGCAGCCAGAGCGACTGGGTGTAGCTCAACGCGGGGCTGATCCACGGGCCGAGCGCGTCCTGGCCGTAGAAGAACCAGTTCCCCAGCCCGCGCAGCACCTCGGAGGCCTGCGAGCTGCTGGCCACCGTCTGGACCGTCTCGGTGAACGCCAGCACGTTCAGGCCGTAGCCGGCCTGGGTGTAAAGACCGGAGATCCACCAGAGGTTGACCAGGAAGGTGAGGATCACCGCCCGGGTGATCATCCCCATCGCGGCGCGCAGCGTGGCCTCGCGGGTACCCCAGATCGCGAACGGCACCCACAGCACCGGCGCCAGCATGATCAGGATGAGGCTGGAGGCGTTGATGCTGCCGACCGCGGTCACGACCAGGGCGAAGGCCGCGGGCCAGCGCCACGCCTCGGCGCCGCGCCAGCTGCCCTTGCCCTGCTCGGCCTCGCGCAGGCCGCGCACGGTGATGCCGATGAACCAGCCGAGGCCGGCGTAGGGCAGCAGGATCGCCGAGATCCGCGCCTCGTACTCCAGCGAGTACGGCGTGAGCATGTAGCCGAACGCCGCGACGATCGAGTAGCGGTCCCGCCAGCCGAACGAGCGCAGCAGGAACAGCACGCCCACGCCCGCGGCGAACAGGATGCTGCCGGTCCACAGCCGCTGCGCGACCCACATCGGGAAGCCGAGTTCGTGCAGCACGAAGTACCAGAGGCCCTGCGGGAACAGGTAGCCGATGTTCTGGTGGGTGACCGTGCCCATGCCGACGTCGGGGTCCCACATCGACACCGCCCGGCTCAGCAGCCGGCCCGGGTCGAGGTAGAGGTACGCCTTGGTGTCGGCGCCGATCTCGCCGGGCGAGGTGCGCAGCAGCGGCAGGTAGGCGACCGCCGCGAGCACCAGCGCGGCCCAGCTCGGCCGCCACAGCCGCCACCGGCGCCGCGGCGCCCCGCCGTCCGCGGCGGCGGCGTCCGGCGTCTCCTCGGCGGGGTGGTCGGCCGGCAGCGTCGCGGTGCCCGAGCCGTTGGGCCCGGTCGGGCCGTGGGTCGTCAGGGTCACCGCAGCGGCCCGTGCAGCCGGTCCAGGCCACCGGGGCGCGGGGAACGGCGGCGGTGCTTCGCCGCCTCCTGGGCCAGCGCGGCGAACGTCCGCCGGGCGGTGTTCGCCCAGGTGAACGTGGCGGCGTGGGCGAGCGCGCCGGCGGTGAGCCGGTCGCGCAGGCCCTGGTCGCCGATGACCCGGCCGAGCGCATCGGCCAGCTCGTTCGGCTCGACGAGCAGCCCGGACAGCCCGTCGGCGACGGCGTCGGTGTGCCCGGCGATGTTCGACACGACCGACGGCGTGCCGCAGGCGGCCGCCTCGGTGATCGTCATGCCCCAGCCCTCGCGCGCGGACGCGCTGGTCAGCACCCAGGCCTGGCGGTAGTACGCCAGCAGCCCCTCGTCGTCGACCCGGCCCGGCAGCTTCAGCCACTCGGTCGCGCCGGCGGCCCGGATCCGCGCCTCCAGCGCCGGGCGCTCGTAGCCCTCGCCGACGATGACGGCTTCCAGCGTCGGGTGCTGCTGGCGCAGCCGGATCAGGGCGTCGATGAGGACGTCGAACCGCTTCACCGGGACGAGCCGGCCGACGGCCAGCACCATCGGGTGCGGCGAGCGCTCGCCCAGCGGGGCGTAGTGCTCGTCGATGCCCGGCGGGATCACCGAGATGTTCGCCGGTGGTAGCCGCAGCATCTCGATGATCTCGCGGCGCGACGACTCGGACAGGGTCAGCACCCTGGTCCGCCGGTAGAACGGCGGCGCGATCGTGCTCTCCAGCGCCTCGCCGACCTGGGACAGCGGCGGCTTGAGCACCATCCGCCACATCTCGCCGTGGACGTGGTGCAGGAACACGACCCGCGGGCACGGTGCCCAGACCGGCGAGAAGAACGGCATGCCGTTCCAGATCTCGACCAGGCCGTCCCAGGGGCCGCCGTGGCCGAGCGCGCCGGACATCGCGGAGCGCGGGAACACGGCGTACCGGCCGGCCTTGCGGACCACCGAGTAGCCGTTGCGGGTCGCCTGCGGCAGGTGGCCCGGGGCGTGCGCGGTGCGCATGCTGACGTCCACGCCAGCCGCGGCCCAGGCGGCGGCGACCTTGTCGGCGTGCAGCTCGGAGCCGCCGGCCTCGGGGTCGTCCAGGTCCCGCCAGGCGAGCATGTGCACCCGGCGCAGCCCCGAACGCTCGACCAGCTCCTCGAGCGTCGGCTCCCGCACCTCGATCCGCGCGGCGCGGGGCGTCTCGGCGAGGCCGATCGCGCCGCTGGCGCCCTGGATCTGCTGCGCGTCGCCCGTTTCAGCGGATCCGGCCGAATCCGCTCCCAGCTGGAAGGCCTGGCTCATGCGGTCACCTCCGTGGCGGGCGCGCCGGCGGCCGCGGCGGCGGTCGTGCGGCGGGCCGCGCCGACGACGAGCAGCCCGGTGACCACGGCGAGCACGGCCTGGACCGCGAGGTCCATCCGCGCGGTGGCGACCGGAGATCCACCGGCCAGGGTGATCAGCCCAGCGGCGGCCGTGGCCGTGATCCCGAGCGCGACCAGCACGGCGCGCGAGCCCAGGGCCAGCAGGTAGTGGGTGAACAGCACAGTTGCTCCGAGACAGGTCATCGCTCCGGCCAGCGGGAGGAGGGCGCCGGACGCGTCGGTGAATCGAGGCCCGAAGGCCAGGGACAGCAGGGTGGCGGGCGCGGCGGTCGCGACCACCAGGAGCACGGACGCGGGCGCCACGAGGATCGCGAGCGTCGCGCCGAGCTGGTGCAGGGCGTGCTCGCCGAGGTGGCGCCGGTCGGCCGCCTCGGGCAACAGGAAACCGGCCAGCACGACGGCCCCGAACATCAGGACCTTGCTGGTCACGGAGACCGCGGCGTACTGGCCCGACTCGGCCGGCGCGAGCCGGCCCTGGATCAGCACGTCGATGTTCTGCAGCAGCGCCAGGAACCCCAGCGCCGCCAGCGCGGCCCCCAGCTCGACGGCCAGCCGCCGCTCCCGGGCCGCCGCCGGGCCGGCCCCGGCTGCCGGGGCCGGGTCTGCGGTCAGCGCGGCCGGTGAGCACGAGGCGTCCGGCGCCAGCCGGCGCAGCGCGAGGCGGGCGTGGACGAGGGCGGCCAGCACGCCACACAGCACGGCGGTCGCCGCGCCGGCCTGGCCCAGCCCCGCGAGCACGAGACCCACCGTCGCGGCCCCCTTGACCGCGGCGTCGACCAGCAGGTTCGAGGCCAGCTCCCGGTAGCGGCGAGTGGCCTGCAGCAGGCCCCGGTCGACGCACAGCAGGCACCAGGCCGCGCCGGCGGTCAGCGTCTGCGCGACCCCGCCCGGTCCGGGCAGCGAGAGCTCGTGGGCGAGCGGCCCGCGCACCGCGAGCGCGAGCAGGGCGACGACGACCACCGTCCGCAGACCGGCCGAACGCACCCGCGCCGCCCAGCCGACGACGAGGTCGGCCCGGCCGGTCCTGGTCCAGGTCGTGACCCTGCGGACCACCCCGACGAGCAGCGCGCTGCCCGGCATGGACACGACCATGAAAAGCGCGAAGAGCACGGCGGTGGCCCCGTACGAACGGGTGCTCATCGCCCGGGCGATCACGAGGGTGACGCCGAGGTTCGCGACGTTCGCCAGCATCCCGGCCAGCGCCAGCGGGGTCGCGCCGCGCAGCGCGCCACGCAGCCGGGACGCCGGCGGCACGTCGTCGGTGGCACCCTGTCGCCGTGGCATGCTGCTACTGTTACGCAGCGTGGTCGTTCGCGCCCCGGAGGCAGTCACGGGGACGTCCGCGGCGGCGTTCGCAGGGGCATGGGCGGAACCGACCGCGGCGGGGCGAGCTCGGGTGAGCGGCGCGCGGTAGGCCGTCGACGGGTCACGGGCCGACGGCGGAAGGCGGTCGGCCCGGCGCGCGGCTCGCCCGCCGGGCCGCAGCGGTGGACCGGTCACCGAACCGTCAGCGCCTGCCCCGCGGTCTCCCGCTCCACCGCGAGATCCGCGTCGACCATCATGTCGACCAGGTCCGTGAAGGTGACGGTGGGCTTCCAGCCCAGCTGGCCCATCGCCTTCGACGGGTCGCCGACCAGGAGGTCGACCTCGGCCGGCCGGAAGAAGCGCGGGTCCTGCTTGACGTACGGCGTCCAGTCGGCGATCCCGACCCGGGCGAAGGACGCGTCCAACAGCTCGCGGATCGAGTGGGTCTCACCGGTGGCGACCACGTAGTCGTCGGGGGAGTCCTGCTGCAGCATCCGCCACATCGCCTCGACGTAGTCACCGGCGAAGCCCCAGTCCCGGCGGGACTCGAGGTTTCCCAGGGTGATCGAGTCCTGCAGGCCCAGCGCGATCCGGGCGACGCCCTTGGTGACCTTCCTGGTGACGAACTCGATTCCGCGCCGCGGCGACTCATGGTTGAACAGCATGCCGGAGCAGGCGAACATCCCGTACGACTCGCGGTAGTTGACCGTCAGGTAATGCCCGAAACACTTTGCGACGCCATAGGGCGAACGCGGGTGAAAGGGTGTGGTCTCGCGTTGCGGCGTCTCCCGGACCTTCCCGAACATCTCGGACGAAGAGGCCTGGTAGAACCGCATCCGGGAGACATCGGCGCCGGCCGTGATCCGCAGCGCCTCGAGGATTCGCAACACACCCATCCCCGTCGTCTCGCCGGTCAGCTCGGCCTGTTTCCAGGAGAGTCCGACGAACGAGATGGCGCCGAGGTTGTACACCTCGTCGGGCTGGGAGATCTCCACCGCGCTGATCAGTGAGGACAGGTCGGTCAGGTCGCCCTCGAGCAGCTCGACACCGGGAATGATCCGCTCGACCGTGGCGACCTTCGGGTTCGACTGGCCTCGGACCAGGCCAAAGACCTCATAACCCTTCGTCGTGAGCAGCTCGCCCAGGTACAGGCCGTCCTGACCGGTGATCCCCGTGATGAGCGCGCGAGGCACGATCACTCTCCTGTCTGAGTCGGCATGCCGCCGGTCGTGAGATTAGCGCTCGGTAAAGCATGCAGGTCAGCCGGGGGATGTGGCTGTCACCACGGGAGTACGATCCGTGCGTGTCGGACCAACCAGCTTAACAATCGCCGGCAGCAACGCCTGGCCCACGATGCGTCCACCCGCGGCGGTAATGTGCACGCCGTCGTCCCGGGTGAGGATCCCGTTGATGTGGTCCGTGAACTGGTTGCCCGGCGTGAGTACCGCGTTGAGATCCGCGATGCTCGCGATCCCTGGATGACGGCCGGCGGCCTCCCGCAACAGCTTGTTGAACTGCGCCACTCGTTCGGACTTGGTCTCCGGGAACTGCGTCCCGTCCGGTCCCTCGCGGGCCGCGACCGCCGGGGTGGTGAACAGGACCACCTTGGCGCCCCGCGCGGACAGCGTGGTGATCGCCAGATCGAGCTGCCCGGCCAGGTAGGTGTCGAACTTCGGCTCGCCGACGTGCGTCCACACCCCGTTCAGCAGCTGGTCGGTGACCTCCCAGCGGCCGACGAGGAGCACCGCGACGTCCGGGTTGATCTGGTTGACCCGGGTGGTGAAGCGGGCCGGCCACTGGTCGCAGCCGGTCGTCGTCGGCCCGGCGATGCCGTTGAGCTTGCGGGTCGGCAGCCGGGCGACCCCGCAGCCGAGCATCGACGCGTCGGCGACCTGCACGTTCATCGACGCCGCGACGGTGGTGAACTGGCTGCCGACCAGCGTCGTGGCCAGTGAGTCGCCGGCGACCAGCATCTTCAGCGGGGGCTCGTCGGTGGCGCCCGCCGCGCCCGTCGGGACCGTGCCGTTGCTGCCCTCGACCTGGGCCGCGAGCTTGTCCAGGTCGCCGGGGCTGCGGGCGGTGGACGCCGTCGTGCTGGTCGCCAGCACCGCGACGGCCACCACGGCCGTGACGATCGCCGGCACTGTCAGCCTGGGCTTGGGGAAGCGGATCTGGCGGCGCCGGATCGGGTTCTCGAGCAGGTAGAACGACAGCAGCGTGCAGGCGGCCGTCGCCCCCATCCGGGCGGCCAGCAGGACCGGCCCGTGCAGCCCGGTCCGCGACGCGGTGAGCACCTGCAGGATCGGCCAGTGCCACAGGTAGAGGCCGTAGGAGATCTTGCCGATGTAGGTCAGCGGCTTGATCGAGAGCACCTTCGCGACCAGCGAGTTCGGCACCTCGACGATCGCCGCGACCAGCACGCCCACGATGACGGCGACGCCGAGGAAGCCGCCCGCGTACAGGCCGCGGGCCTGCCCGTCGATCGTCCCCCACAGCGCGATCATGGCCAGCAGCGCCAACCCGCCGGCGTGGCCGAGGACCTTCTTGCCCCGCGGGGTGAACCCGGCCTTGCGCTGCGCCCGCCAGACGGCGAGCGCAGCGCCGGTCAGCAGCGCCTGGACGCGTACCTCGGTGCCGTAGTAGATCTTCGACGCGTCGACGCCGGCGAGCAGCAGGGCCAGGCCGATCAGCGAGCTCGCCTCGGCGCCCAGCACCGCCACCGACAGCGCCGCCGACTGGGCCTTGCGCCGTTGCTGCTTCCACTTGTCCGCGGTGCGGGCGCTGTGGCGCATCAGCAGGAAGACGATCAGCGGCCAGAGGACGTAGAACTGCTCCTCGACCGCCAGCGACCAGGTGTGCAGCAGCGGCGACGGCGCCGAGAAATGGTCGAAGTAGCTCTGGCCGGACAGGGCGAACCGCCAGTTCGCCACGTAGAACAGCGTCGCCAGGATGTCCAGGCGGATCTTGGGGACGTCGCTCGGCGCCGCCAGCCAGCGGGCGTACGCGGCCACGGCGAGCACCAGCAGCAGCACCGCCGGCAGCAGCCGTCGGAACCGGCGGATCCAGAAGTCCTTCAGGTCGATGCGCCGGGTCGCCCGGTACTCGGCCACCAGCAGTCCGGTGATCAGGAACCCGGACAGCACGAAGAACGTGTCGACGCCCAGCAGGCCGCCGCGCACCCACGGAATACCGGCGTGGTAGGCGATCACCGCGAGAACCGCGAGGGCGCGCAGTCCGTCGAGGCCGGGGGAGTGCACGATCGGCGCGAGGAACGTGCCGGTGGTGTCCGCGTCCCCTGGCCCGATCGCGTAACTGGCCGGGGGGGCCGTCTTCGGGTCGAGCAGCGCCAGGCCGCCGGTCCGGGCCTCGGCCGCGGCCTCGCCGCGGGCGGGCGGAACGGCCGCGCGACCGGGCGGTAGCGCGGCGACCGGCCGCCGGGTGAACGTCGGGTCCGGCCGGCGAGCGATCACCTCGGACCGGTCGCTCGGCCCGGTACGCGAGCGGGGGCCCCGGGGCACCGGGGTCGTGGGCGGCGAGAATCCGTCGTCGCCCTCGGGCTCGTCCGACCAGCGCACCGGTCGCCGGTCGCCGTCGGGACGGCGGGCGGGTGGCCACTCGTCGTCGCGGCGCCCGCCGCCTGGCCGGGCGATGGCGTCGCGGCGCGGGTCGCGCCGCTCCTCCCCGTCCCAGCCTGGCGCCCGCCGGCCGGGACGGTCCTCGCGCGCGCGTTCCTCCTGCTGGTCGCGACCGGTGCGGGCCGCCGGGCCGTACCCGGGGCGCGCGCGGTCGCCGGGGCCGCGGGCCGCCCGGCCGGGGCCGGTGCCGTCGGCGCGGTCGCGCAGGCCAGCCGAGCCGCGCCGGTCGGGCCCGGCCGGGTCGCCCTCGTCGCGGGCCGGGCCAGTCGCGCGGCCGGCGAACCGGTCCTCGCCTTCGGCCTCGCCGTCCCGGCCGCCGGGGTGCCCGTCCACGGGGTCCAGCCGCTCGTCGCGGCCGCCCTCGGACTCGTCGTCGGAGCGGCCGGGGCGGTTCGGGGCGGGCGCGCGGAACCGGGTCGCGTCGGAGATCCGGACCGTGTCAGCGTCTTTGCGGCTCAGCCGGGCCTCCTCCCGCTCGTCCGCCAGTGATGACGGGCGGCCCGGTGTCCGGTGACCGCTCTGCGAAGTATGCGGTAGTCCCTGGCGAGTTGCTCGCCCGAGTCCAGGGCACCGCCGACAGGCGGATGCCGGCTCGCGGGGCCCGCACAAGAAGCCTAATCATCACACCCATCGCTCTCGGGGGGTGGGACCGCGCTTGGTACCGTCCCGCCGTGAGCGAAGCCGCTGTCGTGCCAGCATTGGGGGGCATGTCCGACGTCGGCGACCCGGCGCGGCCGGGCCCGGCCCGGCCAACCCGGCGCTGGTGGCTGCTGCTCGCGCTGATCCTGGCTGTCGGCCTCGGTGTACGCCTGTGGTACCTGTTCGCCTACCTGCACCCCGCCCAAGTCATCGGCGATCCGCTGTACTACCACCAGGCGGCGAACCTCTTCGCCCGCGGGCACGGCTGGCCGGACCCGTACGAGCTGAAAATCAACCACCGGTACGTGGCGGACGCGCAGCATCCGCCGCTGACGAGCGCGCTGCTGGCACTGCCGTCGCTGGTCGGCCTGACCACGTTCCTGGAGCACCAGATCTTCGAGTGCCTGCTCGGCACCCTGGCGGTCTTCTTCGTGGCGCTGACCGGCCGCCGGGCCGCCGGGCCGGTCGCCGGCCTGGTCGCGGGGGCGATCGCCGCGGTCTACCCGGGGATGTGGATCAACGACCCGCTGGTGATGTCGGAGACGACCGGGATCCTGGCCTGCTCGGTGCTGCTGTGGCTGGCCTACCGGTACTGGGAGCGCCGCGGCTACCTGGACGCCGCGCTGCTCGGCGTCGCCGCCGCGGCGGCCGCGCTCGCCAGGGCGGAGCTGCTCCTGCTCACGCTGTTCCTCGTCACCCCGCTGATCCTGCTGGCCCGGCCGCGGGCGCAGGCGGGCGGCCGGCTGGCGTCGTGGCGGCGAGCCGTCGCGCTGCTGGTGACCGCCGGCGCCGCCTGCGTGCTGACGATCGCGCCCTGGGCGATCTACAACCTGGCCAGGTTCCACCAGCCCGAGTACCTCTCCACCGGGCTCGGCACCACGCTGGCGGTCACGACCTGTGACGAGACCTACTCCGGGCCCGCGCTCGGCTTCTGGGACTTCGACTGTGTCCTGGCGATCCCGAACCCACCCACCGAGCGCTCCGACCGGGACGTCTTCTACCGGAAGGTGGCCTACAGCTACCTCGGCAAGCACGAGCGCGAGCTGCCCAAGGTGGCGCTGGCCCGGATCGGCCGGACCTGGGGCCTGTTCCACCCGTTCCAGCAGATCCGGCTCGACACGATCGAGCAGCGGCCGATCCGCGTCAGCCAGGTCGGCCTCGGCTCGCTGTGGGTGCTGATGGCGGCGAGCGCCGCCGGCGCGGTGGTCCTGCGCCGGCGCCGGGCGCTGCTGCTGCCACTCGTGGCGCTGCCGGGCGCGCTGACGGTGGCGTCGACGATGGTCTACGGGACCAGCAGGTTCCGGGCCGTGGCCGAGCCGGCGGTCGTGCTGCTCGCCGCCGTCGCGTTCACCGCGATCCGCGGCCGGTTCGTCCCGCGCGGCCGGCACAGCGGCCCGCGGCGGCCGGTGATTCCGCTCGCCCGGCCGGAGCTCGCCCCGAGTGGGGAGACGGTGGCGCCGCCACATCCCGGCGAGCTGACGGTGCCGCTGCGTGCCGGCCCGCCGGGCCCCACGGTCGGGGCCGGCAGCGGCCCGCCGACGACGCCGACCGGGCTCGGCCCCGCGGCCGACGGTGGCGGTCCGCCCTGACCGTCGGCTCCGGCGGCGTGGGTGGCGGCCGGGTCACGATGCGTCTGGCGACGGCGCTGCGCCGTGACTGATCCGGCGTCCGCGCGCGGGCCGGAACAGTCCTGGTACCTTACCGACCGTGTCGGTCCGCAGCTTCCCGCGACTCGCGCCGTGAGCGGCCTGGGCATCCGCCAGCTGGCCCGTTCCGACGACCCGACGACCATCGCGGTCGACGGGAGCACCACGGTCGTCGGAGCGACGACCGGTCCGGCCGCCCCCGCCCAGCCGAGCGTCCCCGCGCGCCGGGACACCACGGTCTTCCCCGGCTTCGACGGCCTGCGCGCCATCGCCGCGATCCTCGTGCTGATCGTGCATACCGGCTTCATGACCACGCTGACGCTGCAGACGAGGTTCGGCCCGTACGTCGCCAGGGCCGAGATCGGCGTCGCGGTCTTCTTCCTGATCTCCGGCTTCCTGCTCTACCGGCCGTCCGTCGCCCGCCACTTCGCGCTGGCCGACCAGGGCGGCGGCCAGGACATCCCGGACGCGGGCGGGTTCTGGATTCGCCGGTTCATGCGGATCGTCCCGCTCTACTGGCTGGTCTTCGTGATCAGCCTGGTCGTCATCACCGACAAGATGATCGTCGCCAACGTCAAGGGCCTCGCCGAGTGCCTGCTGTTCCTGCAGGGCTACCAGCCGGCGTGGGCCCTGCAGGGCCTGACCCAGGCCTGGACGCTCGACGTCGAGGTCGCCTTCTACCTGTTCGTCCCGCTCTTCGCCTGGCTGCTGGGCCGGCGGGTGCGCTCGCCGCGGATCCAGCTGCTGCGGGAGCTGACCGGCGTCGCGGCGCTCTACCTGGTCGGCACGCTGGTGCACTGGCGGATGATCGGCCACGCGCACGGCTGGACCGCCGGCTGGCCGGCGTGGCTGCCGGTCTGGTGGGACCTGTTCTCGCTCGGGATGTTCCTGGCCGTGGTCTCCGCCTGGTACGGCCGGCAGGGGCGCCACCCGCGCTGGTCGACGCTGCCGGGCTCGGGGACGGTCTGCTGGCTGCTCGCGGCCGTCTGCTACTGGATCGCGAGCAACAAGATCGGGCTGCCGCGCTGGCCGATCTACCAGGCGACCGTGCGGACCGACCTCGGCAAGCACCTCTTCTACGGGCTCTTCGGGTTCTTCCTGCTGCTGCCCGCGGTGTTCGGGCCGCAGCGGCGCGGGATCGTGCGCCGGTTCCTCGCCAGCCGGGTGATGACGTTCCTCGGCTCGATCTCCTACGGCATCTACCTGTGGCACCAGACCGTCATCGACGTGGTGATGGAGCGCAGCGGCTGGAAGCTCTGGCAGGTCGGCTTCGTGCCGTTGTTCTCCGTGGTGTTCGTCGTCACGGTGCTGTTGTCGACCCTGACCTACTACCTGGTCGAGCGTCCGTGCCAGAACCTGGCGCGGGGCTGGGCGCGGCAGTGGAAGAACCGCGCCCGGCGCCGGCCGCTCACCGTGGCGGCCACCCGTCTCGCCCGGCTGGCCCGCCCGCGCGAGCCGGAGCCCGAGCCCGACCATGCCGTGCCGGCCCAGCCGGTCGGGCCGACCGCGGCCCCCACGACCGGGCCGTCCGGGGCGCGCCACGCGGCCGGATCGGGGGCGAATCCCCTGGCGGGACCGGCCGACGGCACCACGCCGTGGGCGGGCGTCGCGGCCACTGGCCCCTCCGTGGGCCTGTTCGACCAGACAACCGTCCCGGTGCTCGCGGAGACGGACACCCCGGATAAGATGACGCGCGAGGGCGGCTAGGCCGGCGCCACATCAGGCGGCTGGCTCGGCGACCCGGCCGAGGCGACACCGGGCGGTCGGTACGGGTCGGGTGGCCAGGTCAGAGGGCCGGATGGGCCGTTCGGCCGGCGCCTCGGCCGCTCCGCTCGGGGGCGTGGGGCGCGGCACGCGTGAGCCTGCCCACGGCCTCCCGTTGACCTCGCCGGAGAGGCTTCCCTAGACTGGGGTCGGCACGAGGGTCTGTGGGTCTCAGACCGAGCGGATCCACTCGAGCAGTCGTTATCGGTTCTGACAGTGTCGTTGTCAGCGCAAAGTCGTTGTAGCGCGTCTTCTGTCCCTCCGTCCCGGCGGTTCGACCCGGCTCTCGCGCTGACGTCAACCCCTAGTCGGAGCCGACCCCTTGACGAGCACCACCGACGTTCGACCCGTGGAGACCGTGACCAGCCCGCAAAGCCCGACCACACCACAGGTCGCGGTCAACGACATCGGCTCGGCCGAGGACTTCCTCGCCGCCGTCGACAAGACGATCAAGTTTTTCAACGACGGTGACATCGTCGACGGCACCATCGTCAAGGTGGATCGCGACGAGGTGCTGCTGGACATCGGTTACAAGACCGAGGGTGTCATCCCGTCCCGCGAGCTGTCGATCAAGCACGACGTGGACCCGCACGAGGTCGTCGCGGTTGGTGACCACGTCGAGGCTCTCGTCCTCCAGAAGGAGGACAAGGAGGGTCGGCTGATCCTGTCCAAGAAGCGCGCCCAGTACGAGCGCGCCTGGGGCACGATCGAGAAGCTCAAGGAAGAGGACGGCGTCGTCACGGGCACCGTCATCGAGGTCGTCAAGGGCGGTCTGATCCTCGACATCGGCCTGCGTGGCTTCCTGCCCGCGTCGCTGGTCGAGATGCGCCGTGTCCGCGACCTCCAGCCCTACGTCGGCCGTGAGCTCGAAGCCAAGATCATCGAGCTGGACAAGAACCGCAACAACGTGGTTCTGTCCCGCCGGGCGTGGCTGGAGCAGACGCAGAGCGAGGTCCGCTCCGAGTTCCTCTCGCAGCTGGCCAAGGGGCAGATCCGCAAGGGTGTCGTCAGCTCCATCGTCAACTTCGGCGCCTTCGTCGACCTCGGTGGGGTCGACGGCCTGGTGCACGTGTCCGAGCTGTCCTGGAAGCACATCGACCACCCGTCCGAGGTGGTCGAGGTCGGCCAGGAGGTCACCGTCGAGGTTCTCGACGTCGACCTGGACCGCGAGCGGGTCTCGCTGTCGCTGAAGGCGACGCAGGAAGACCCGTGGCGCCAGTTCGCCCGGACGCACGCCATCGGCCAGGTCGTCCCGGGGCGCGTCACCAAGCTCGTGCCGTTCGGCGCCTTCGTCCGGGTGGACGAGGGGATCGAGGGCCTGGTCCACATCTCCGAGCTGGCCGAGCGCCACGTGGAGATCCCGGAGCAGGTCGTCAACGTCGGCGACGAGATCCTGGTCAAGGTCATCGACATCGACCTCGACCGGCGCCGGATCAGCCTCTCGCTGAAGCAGGCGAACGAGGCCGCGGCGCTGGCCGGCGACGGCGAGACCTTCGACCCGAGCCAGTACGGCATGGAAGCCAAGTACGACGAGGCCGGCAACTACGTCTACCCGGAGGGCTTCGACTCCGAGACCGGCGAGTGGCTGCCCGGCTTCGAGACCCAGCAGGCCGAGTGGGAGCGGCAGTACGCCGAGGCCCAGGCCCGCTTCGAGGCGCACCAGGCGCAGATCCGCGCCGCCCGCGAGGCCGAGGCCGCCGCGGTCGCGCCGTCGTCGTACTCCTCGGAGTCCCAGCAGCCGGCCGCCTCGGCGATCGACGAGGAGGCCCTGCGCCGCCTGCGCGAGCAGTTCGGTCGCGGCTAGTCCGGCCCGGGGGCCTGGCCCTCTGAGCTAGACACGCTGATCGCCCCGCCGGCCAATGCCGGCGGGGCGATTCCGCGTTGCGGGGCCGGGCGATCCGGGCTGGTGCCTCGGCTGACGAGGTTGGCCTCGTCCTGGGACCCGCAAGATCGCTGTTTTCGCCCTCGCGTGGCTGTAACCACAGCGGTTTTGCAACCATACGAGGGCCAAAACGACGATCAAGCCAGCTCGCCGGACGCCGGCATCAGTGCGGATTAGGCGAAAGGCCGGCCAGGGGTCGTAAACGGGGTAGATTGCGCTGAATCTCTTTCCTGGGATCTGGGCCGGCGTTTCTCCAGGGTGGGCGAGGGTATTTTCCCAGCCTTACCGTCGAGCACGTCGGAGGCTGCGGTGTTCCAAATCCTGTGGATCGTGATCGGCGGGGCGATCATTGGTCTGATTGCCCGTGCGCTGATGCGTCGAGGGTCGGTCCCCCTGTGGGCGACCGTCTGCCTGGGTATTCTGGGCGCGCTTATCGGAAACGCCATCGCCGGAGCCATCGGGGTGCGGCACACGGGCGGAATCGACTGGATCCGCCACATTCTGCAGATCGGCGTCGCCTGCGGCCTGGTCGCCCTCGTGGGGCCGTTGGTGATGCGTGGCCGGCGCGGTGGTGGCGGCGGAGGCACCGGGCCGCACATGTTCTCCGGCTCCGGCCGTGGCCAGAAGTACAGCCGCGACCGCGACCGCTCGCACATGGACATGCGCTAGTCAGCCGGTAGACGTCGCGCGCCGGCCGGGGCCCGTCCCGGCCGGCGCGGGCTGCTAGCCGGCCAGCGCGTCGAGGGCGTCCCGCAGGGCCGTGGTGTGGGCGTCGACGTCGGCCTCGGTGGTCGCCGGGGACATCAGCGCCATCATGTGGAACGGGGTCATCAGCACGCCCCGGTTCAACAGGGCCAGGTGCAGGTAGGCGTCCAGCTGCTCGTCGAACGCCGCCGAGGCCTCGGCGCCGGTCCGCGCGGCCCGCCAGCCGGCCGCGGTCCCCGCGGCCGTGCCGGTGTCGCGGACGGGGGACATGTACTCGACTCGGCAGCCCAGCCGCACGGTCTGCCAGCCGAGGCCGATGTCGGCGAACGCCCCGGCTGTCCCGGCCTCGAACCGTTCGGCGAGGCTGATCATCCGGTCGAACGCGGCCGGGGTGAGCACCTCGGCCAGCGTGGCCCGCGCGGCGGCGAAGGACACCGGGTTCGCCGCGAGAGTGCCCCCGATGCCGTTGACGTCGGTGAGCCGCGGAATGTCGTGCTCGAGCACCTTCGCCGCCACGTCCGCCGTCATTCCATACGCACCGATCGGAATACCGCCCGCGATGGGCTTCCCGATGGTGAGGAAATCCGGCCGAAGCCCATGGGCCGCCGTGTACCCGCCGGGGCCGGCGCAGATCGTGTGCGTCTCGTCGATGACCAGCAGCGTTCCGTGCTCGTCGCACAGGGCCCGCAGGGAGGCGTGGAAACCCTCGTCGGGCAGCACGATGCCGATGTTCGTCAACGCCGGTTCGGCGAGGACGCAGGCGACGTCACCATGCGCGAGCTCGTGCTCCAGCGCGGCCAGGTCGTTGAACTGGACCACCCGGGTGGTCCGCGCGGGGTCGACCTGCGGCCCGAGGCTGCCGGGCCGGGCGACGACGCCGCCCTGGTCGTCGAGCGTCACGGCGGTCTCGTCGACGGTGCCGTGGTAGCAGTGGTCGAAGACCAGCACCTTCGGCCGGCCGGTGATCTCCCGGGCGAGCCGCAGCACGAACCGGTTGGCGTCCGTGGCGGTGAGGGTGAACTGCCACAGTGGCAGGCCGAACCGGTCGCGCAACAGCTCGGAGACAGCCGGTGCGTCGGCCGACGGCAGCATGGTGGTGATCGCCGACGCCGCCTGGGCGGTGACGGCGGCGACCGTCGGAGCCGGGCAGTGCCCAGCCATCGCGCCGGTGTCGCCGAGGCAGAAGTCGACATAGCCGTGCCCGTCGACGTCGGTGAGCCGGCTGCCGGCGGCGGCCGCGACGACCACGGGGTAGCTGCCGGGCCAGCGGGTCATCCAGTTCATCGGGACGCCGGAGAGCTGGGAGCCGCGGGCCCGCTCGAACGCCTTCCCGGCCTGCGGGTGCGCGGTGACGAACCGCGCCGTCTCGGCGTCCAGCAGCCGTGCCAGCCTGTCCCGGTCAACCCCCGCCATGAGCGGTCAGTCTACGGAGGACGTGGTCGCGGCCGAGCCGAGTTCGCCAGGATCAGCCAGTCGGCACGGGCCCTGCTACCAGGCGCAGGCCGGGCGCGTCGTCCCAGCCTGTCACGATCAGCAGGCCGAGCAGCCAGGGCGCGACGGCGTGCAGCACGAGCCCACGGCCGTCGCGGTGCAGGTTGCCCGCGGACGCCACCAGCGCGCGCAGGCCGCCGACGTCCACGCGGCGCAGCCGGCCGAGGTCGACTCGGACGTCGCCGCGCCCGTGGTGGGCGACCTTCGCGAGCGTGCCGACGAGCGCGGGCAGCACCGAGGCGTCGATGTCGCCGTCGATCGACAGGATGGGCGGCTCGAAGGTCGCCGCCACGCGCATCGCGCCTGTCTGGATCTCCAGCCGCTCCGCGTCGAAGCCCGGGAGCGCCTCGTCGGGCCGGTCGTGATCCGTCTGGTCCCCCGCGGGGTCCGCGAGGTCGTCGTGCTCCGATTCCACCCTGACATCGGGCATGGGCGTCATTCCCTCCGCTAAGCGCCGGAAGCCGGGACCGCCTATCCAACGGTTCTAACGGTCTGGAACCACCGTTAGATCCGAAATCGGGTTAGGTCCTCCGTCAAACGACCATGGTCGTGACTGTGGCCGTGGTCTTGTCCAGCAACGGCGGCTCACGCGCCTGGTTGGCCGGCACGGGGGTGCCGGCCAACCAGCGGGATGACCCAAACGGTGATTATCGGTAACCGAATTGTCGTGGACGCTTTACCTCATGGTCGGCCGAGCGGCGCGGGTTGTCAGCCCTTCACGCAGAGAACCGCGCGCAGCCGGGCCACAACTTCTACAAGGCTGTCGCTATAGCCGATGACCTCATCGATGTCCTTGTAGGCCGCGGGGATCTCGTCGAGCACCCCCGGGTCGGTGCGGCACTCGACGCCGGCGGTCTGGGCCATCAGGTCGTCGACGGTGAACGTCCTGCGCGCCTTGTTCCGGCTCATCCGCCGGCCGGCCCCGTGCGGGGCCGACGTGAACGCGGCCGGGTTGCCGCGGCCGCGGACGAGGTACGAGCCCGTCCCCATGGAGCCGGGAATGATGCCGTACTCGCCGGACCGCGCCGAGATCGCGCCCTTGCGGGTCACCAGCACGTCGGCGCCGTAGTGATGCTCCTCGGCGACGTAGTTGTGGTGGCAGTTCACGCTGGCGTAGGCGGCGTCGCCGGCGTGCGGGCCCTCCGCCGGTGGGCACGGGACCCGCAGCGCCGGGAAGAACCGGCGCAGCGTCTGGGCGTACAGGGCCAGCATGGTCTCCCGGTTGCGCCGCGCGTAGTCCTGGGCCCAGTGCAGGTCATGGCGGTAGGCGGCCATCTCCGGCGTTCCGGCGAGGAACACGGCCAGGTCCCGGTCGGGCAGCCCGACGTTGTGCGCCAGGCTCTTCGCGACCCCGATGTGGACGTCGGCCAGCTCCTTGCCGATGTTGCGCGAGCCGGAGTGCAGCATCATCCAGACCGCGTCGTCGGCGTCCAGGCACAGCTCGATGAAGTGGTTACCCGAGCCGAGGGTGCCCAGCTGCGCCATGGCGCGGGCCAGCCGGCCCTTCACCGCCGGATGCAGCAGGTCGAAGGCGTCCCACAGGTCGTCGTTGCGGCGGACCCGGGTCGAGATCTCGGTGTGGCCGCGGTGCCCGACCGGGATCGCCTCCTCGATCGCCGAGCGGACCGGGCCCAGGTCGTCCGGCAGGTCGTTCGCGGTGAGGCTGGTGCGCAGCGCCGCCATGCCACAGCCGATGTCGACGCCGACCGCGGCCGGCGAGACAGCGTCCCGCATCGCCACGACGGAACCGACGGTGGCGCCCTTGCCGAGATGAACGTCGGGCATCACGGTCACGTGGTGATGAATGTAAGGAAGGTTCGCAATCGCGCGCAGCTGGTCGAGTGCGGCGCTCTCAACGTTCTCCGGCTGGGTCCACATCCAGATCGGGGCCTGCGCCCCACTGAGACGTGCCAGCGGCATCATGACGGAAAACGCCTCCTTCAGGTGGGAGCGGCGGGACAGCCGAGGACCGCCGGCGTATCGGCTCGTGATTCGCCGGTAATCCTCCGGGCAAATGCCGCGGGGCTCGACCAGAATCGGGCAGATCCGGGATTCGAACAAACTATTTTCCGGCCGGCGCGGCCTCGGTCGCGGGCGAACCGGTGGTCCACGGTATTACCCTGCCGCGGTCCGTCACGGCGAGGTCACCCTGCGGCTCCAGCGCCGGGGCTGCGTCAGCGCCAAGCGGTCCTCAGCGCCGAGCGGGGAGCAGCGGGGCGGCGGAGAGCAGCTGGATCAGCGGTTTCGCGGCCTCGGGGACGGGCTCGGCGAAATGGTGCACGTCGTGGCGGTTCCCGGCGTCGACCTCGACGGCGTAGGTGAACCGGTCCGGGCCGGTCGCGGCCTCGGGCCCGGTCGACGGCGCCACCGGCAGGCCGGCCACCAGCGCGCGCAGCGCGTCGGCGTCGCCGGCAGGCAGGGCGGCGGTGTCCAGCCCGCGCCGGATCGTGCGGCCGGCGAAACCGCCGGACCGTTCCAGCACGACCCTGACCCGTGCGTCACCACTCATGACCGGCTGTCCCTCATGAATCCATTGTCCCCCGATCCAGCCGGCCATACCAAGGTCCTGGCGATTGCGCCCGACCTGTCCGATGTCCCGCCGATCGAGAGCCGGTCACCAGGTGCGTGCCGGCCGTGCGGTCCGGGAACCCGGACCGCACGGCCGCGGCAGCCGCGCGTCACACCTTGATGCCGACCTGCTTCCAGGCGTCCTGCACGGCCTGCGCCTCGGTCTTGCCGAAGAGCGTCCTGGCCTCGGAGACCGTCAGCGTGGCGAACTGGGCGAAGGTGGAGTTCGCCTTCACCCGCCCCGAGGTCAGCGTGGCGTACCAGATCTTGCCGGCCTGCTCCCAGGCGTGCCCGCCGAGCGCGATGGCGGCGAGGTAGAACGCGTGGTTGGGAATGCCGGAGTTGGTGTGCACGCCACCGTTGTCCGAGGCGGTGTGCACGTAGCCGGACATGGTGCCCGGCTGGTCGTCGGTGCCCAGCGTCGGGTCGTCGAACGCCGTGCCGGGCGCCTTCATCGACCGCAGCGCCACACCCTGCACGCCGGGGGCCAGCAGGCCCGCGCCGATCAGCCAGTCGGCGTCCGACGCCTTCTGCCCGAGCTTGTACTGCTTGACGAGCGAGCCGAAGACGTCGCTGACCGACTCGTTGAGCGCCCCGGCCTGGTTCAGGTAGGCGAGCCCGGCGGTGTACTGCGTGACGCCGTGGGTCAGCTCGTGGCCGATCACGTCGAGGGAGACGGTGAACCGGTTGAACAGCTCGCCGTCGCCGTCGCCGAAGACCATCTGGTCGCCGTTCCAGAAGGCGTTGTCGTAGTGGTCGCCGTAGTGGACCGACGCGATCAGCGGCAGGCCGTGGTCGTCGACCGAGTTCCGCGACAGCACCTCGGAGTAGAAGGTGTACGTCGCGCCGAGCCCGTCGTAGGCCTCGTTGACCTCGACGTCGGCGGTCGGCGCCTGGCCCTCGGTACGCACGGTGACGCCGGGCAGGTTCTCACTGCCCTTCTCGTCGTCGATCGTGCGGCGCAGCCCGCTGGTCGTCGGGGTCGGCTTCGGCGCCGGCGTGGGCCGGGGGCGTCGCCCGCCCCAGAACTCGGTCACGAGCGCGTTGTGCACGCGGACGGTGCGCTGCGTGTTGTCCAGCGCGAGGGTCTGCAGTGCCCAGTCGCGCTGCTCGTCGGTGCCGTTGCGGATGATCCGCTCCAGCAGGTTCGGCGGGACGGCGCAGTGCCGGACTGGGGTACGCGGGGACTGGGGGTTCACGGTCGGCTCCCAACACGGCCGACGGGCGTGCGCGCGTTCCGCTCGCGCGCCCGGTGGCCTGAGGCGGCAAGGTGGGCCGGGGCCAGCCACGTCGGCGCGACCGGACACCGGCCCGATGGGCTGATGCACAACGTGACCGACCTTTCCGTGTCGGCCATGCGTTGTCCAGTTGTGTCGCGGTCGGAGTGCGGACAGCCGAAACCCGCCGTCGGCGTGTCGAGCCGCCGCCGGTGGGCGAGCGGCGCGGCTCAGCCCGGCGGCCGGCGGCGGGACAGCGCGGACAGGACTAGCGGACCGTCACCCGGGTTGCGTAGCCACCGCGGTTCCGGCAGGTCGAGGACGAGGACCGCGCCCGTCCGGAACGTCACATGGGTGCCGTCGTCGCACTCGATGTCGAGCTCGCCGAGCTCCACGACGACGAGCGTGTCGACCCAGTCGGCCCGCTGGAACGCGACGGCGTCGCCGGCCGGCAGGACGACCGTGCGCAGCCGCAGGTGCGGCGGCAGCCGGGTGCCGAGGAGGGACAGCTCCTGCGCGTCTGGCGTGTCCACCTCTGTGAGACAGGCCAGGGCGGCGGGAATCATCGGCGCGGCAGCGACCGGCCGGCCGTGCGTGCGGTAGGCGGTGCCGTACCGGCCGTGGCCGGTCGCTAGCCGGCGGCGTCCCCGCGGGCGACGAGGTCCCGCCAGAGCGCGTCCACCTGGGCGTGCAGCTCGGCCAGCGATCCGGAGTTGTCGAGCAGGACGTCGGCGACGGCGCGCCGGTCCTCGTCGGAGGCCTGGTTGGCCATCCGGGCCTCGGCCTGGTCGCGCGGGAGCCCGCGGGCCGCCAGCCGTTCCAGCCGAAGCGCTCGGGGCGCCTCGACGACGACCACGGCGTCGTAGCCCTTGGCCATCCCGGCCTCGACCAGCAGCGGGATGTCATGGACGACGACCGCGCCCGCGGGTGGGGCGCTGAACTGCCGGGCGGTCTCGTCCCGGATCAGCGGATGGGTGATGCCCTCCAGCCGCCGCCGGGCCACCGGGTCGGCGAACACGATCTTCCCGAGCTGCTCGCGGTCCAGGCTGCCGTCCGGGCGCAGGATGCCCGGGCCGAAGGCCTCGGCCACCGCCGCGAGCCCGGGGGTGCCCGGCGCGACCACCTCCCTGGCGAGCTTGTCCGCGTCGATGACGATGGCGCCGTGCTCGGCCAGCCGGCTCGACACGGCACTCTTCCCTGACCCGATCCCACCGGTAAGTCCCACCCGCACCACGACGCCGAGTCTGCCGCACCTCGCGCGCCGGCGCGCCTGTTGGGTCGGTCCGGTCGCCGGCGGCGGACCCAGGCATCCTGGACGAATGGTGGGCACGAGGCCGGGGACGGCGCCCGAGCCGGTGGGGCCGCACCCGCCCGGACCGGGCTCTCCTGAGCCGAGCCCGCCTGGACCGGGCCTGCCTGAGCCGGGCCCTCGTGGATCGGGGCTGGCTGAGCCGAGCCTGGCGTCGCGACGGTGGGTTGGTTGGGTCCCGCGGATCTGGCCGGTGCTGCTGCTCGCCGCGCTGTACGGCGGGGGCGCCCTCGGGCTGGCGTTGCTGCCCCGGCTGGCCCCGAGCGCCCCGCTGCTGCTCATCGCGTTGCGGCCGACCTGGTCGGTCATGCTCCTCGTCGGCGGATCGGTGCCCTTCCTGCCCGCGCTCCTGATCGCGGTGCCGCTGCGGGCGCTCGTGCGGGTCGCCTACTTCGGGATCGCCCGCAACGACCTGCGCTCGCTGCTGGAGCTGCGCCCGGGCGGGCGGCGCCTCGTCGACGCGCTGTCGCGCCGGTCCACCGAGCGCGTCCTGCTCTACGTCTGCCTGGTGAACGCCAACCCGGCGGTGGACGCAGCCCTGGGCGGCAGCGGCGCTTCCTGGCGGCGGTTCCTGAGCTTCGTGACCGCGGGCATGGCCATCCAGACGTCCGTCTACCTGCTGGCGGCCCGGGCCGTGTCGCCGTGGGGCCGCACGCTCGTCACCTGGCTCGACGGCCACCTCGGCCTGGCACTCCTCCTGCTGTTCGCCGCCGGCCTGCTGCGGCTGGCCGCGCGGGCGCTCGTCGCCCGCCACCGACGCCGACGGGCCGAGCCCGGCCGGGCGGGGCTGTCGGGTTCTTGACACCCTCGAACGTTTCGCCGCCGCCGTCGCGTCCCTACTGCACTCACCGGCCACACTCGGCCGGGCAAGCAGAAGGACGCCCACGTGGATGACGACTTCATCGGGTTCGTGCGCGATCGGGGCCCAGCGCTCGGGCGGACCGCCTATCTGTTGACCGGCGACGCCGGGCGGGCCGAGGACCTCGTCCAGAGCGCGCTGCTCGCGGTCTGGCTGCGTCGCGGCAAGGTCGAGCCGGCCGGCTGGGAGGCGTACACCCGGCGCACCATGGTCAACCTGTCGTGCTCCTGGTGGCGGCGGCGTTCGTCCGGCGAGCGGCCGGTCGCGGCGATCCCCGACCAGCCCAGCCGCGAGGGCATGGCGCCGACAGACACGGCCGACGAGCGGGCCCGGCTGGTCGGGGCGCTGCGGCGGCTGCCGGCCCGGCAGCGGGCGGCGGTCGTGCTGCGCCACTACGAGGACCTCAGCGAGGCGGAGACCGCGCGGCAGCTTGGCTGCACGGTCGGGACCGTCAAGAGCCTCACCTCCCGCGGGCTGGACCGCCTGCGTCTCCTCATGGCCGATCCGGCCGACGGACCGCCGCCGGACGGCGTGGCGCGGCGTGGGCCGCGCAGCTCCCAGGACGCCTACGGCCGGACCGGAGAGGCCCGATGAACGAGACGAACGACCTCGCCAGGCTGCTGCGGGCCGCGGCCACCGACATGCCCGACAACCCGTTCCGAGCCGAGGAGGTGCGGACGAGGGCCGGGCTGCACCGCCGCCGGCAGCGCCGGACGGTCCTGGTCGCCGGCCTGGCGGCCGTCGCCGCCGGCGCCGTCGCGGTGGTGTTCGGGCTCGGCCTGGGCGACGACACGGGCCCCACCACGATCGTCCCGGCCAAGACCAGCACGGCGACGCCACCGAGCGCCCCACCGACGACCACCCCGCCCGCGCCGCCCCCGCGGGACGGACGCGTGCACCTGTTCGGCGGGGTGTCCCTGATCCCGCCGAAGGGCTGGACGGTCAGCGCCTCCGGAGACTCCGGCGACATGCAGGTCTGCCTGGTGCCGCCGGTCTCGCAGTACGCCGGCCTGCCCTGCGACGGTGGCATCGAGCTGCAGTCCGGCAGCGTGGTCGGCCAGGAGGGCGCGCCGTTCCAGGCACACCAGCCCTGGGGCTGGTACCAGGGGTCGGGTCAGGCGCCCTGCCCGACTCCGCCGGCCGACGGGACGAATGGCGCCGTCAACGAGATCTGGCCAGGAGCCGCGCCCACCAGCGGGGACCCCGAGTCGCCGGGTGGCCCCTCGCTGGTCGAGCAGGGCGCCTGGACGGTGAACGGGTACACCGGCGCCTACGACAAGTGGGCCGCCCACTGCGACAACGGGTTCACGTTCTACCCGCGCAGCTGGTATCTCCCCGACGTCCCGTTCCAGGTGCTCGACCCCATCGGTCACCCGGACGCGGACGCCCAGCTGCTCGCCACGATCAAGGTCGGTTCCGACGAGTCCCGGCGGATGTTCTTCGACGGTGGCGTCTCGCTGATCCCGCCCAAGGGCTGGACGGTTCTGTGGGCCGTCCTCAGACTGCCCGGCGGCACGCTGGCCCCGCACGGCCGGTGGGCCTGTCTGGTTCCGGGCACGGCCTTCGCCGACCGCTCCGATGCCAGCTGCTCCGGCATCCTCATCGAGGTGGGCACGGTCACCGGCCGAGCGGGGCAGCCCTTCCAGGCTCATCAGGACGACGGCTGGAGCGCCGACGCCGGGCCCGTTGGCTGCCCGCGGCGACCGCCGAACGCGAACAGTGACGGCAGCGACCCCGTCGTGTCCGGAGCCCCGGGCGATACCCGGACCGATGTTCGGGCGCCGATCCAGCAGGGTCCCCGGACCTTGGCCGGCCAGACCGCCACCTACGACATGTGGGTCGCTCACTGCGCCGACGACGGCTACACGTTCTACCCGCGCAGCTGGTACTTGCCCCGCATCCCGTTCCGCGTCCTCGACTACGGCGGCAACCCCACCGTTACCGACGCCCTCCTGGCGAGCATCAAGATCAGCTAGACCGCGTCCGCCCTCGGCCTGGCCTGCCTCCCGGCCAGGCCGAGGGCCGGCGTCGTATCGACGGCGACGACCCGCCCGAGGCGGGGTCAGTTGACCCCGAAGTCCGTCGGCTGCCGTTTCAGGACCCAGTCCAGCGGACGCGGCCCCGCCGACGAGTAACCGCCAGTGCCCAGGGTCCGGAATGTCACCGGCTGGGTGCCCCCCTGCTCGACCGTCCAGTACCGCCCGATCCCGGCGCGGGCGTACTCGCCGACCTTGTCGACCAGATCGTTCTGGCGCGACCCGCGCGAGACCACCTCGATGACGACCTGCAGCCCGTCGACCGGGACGTAGACCGACGCGACGCCGACGTCGGGCGCCGTGTCCGCCCACACCGTCAGATCGGGCTGCCGTCCGCCACCGGTGTAGATGCCCAGATCGGTGCGCAGCCGCTCCTCGTCGAAGCCGTTGCGCAGGAACCAGGCTGTCAGCCGCATGACGATCCGGGAGTGCTCCGGCGTCGGCGTCATCATGACCCGCAGCTCTCCCTCATCACTCAGCTCGTAGCGGTGCAGCTCATCGGCCTGGCCCATGGCCGCCACATCGCCGAGGGTGATGTCAGCGGGAACGCTGATCATGCTCATGAGCTGATTGTCCCTGCTCCCGTGGTCGGCGGCCACCAGGCCGGGTCATTCGACGCCGGCGGCGGTCATGCCGCGTAGCTCCTTCTTGAGTTCGGCGATCTCGTCGCGGAGGCGGGCGGCCAGCTCGAACTGGAGCTCCTTGGCGGCCTCGTGCATCTGGTCGTCGAGCTGGCGGATGAGGTTGGCCAGGTCGTGGCGGGGCATCCCGGCCAGCTCCGCGGCGTAACGGCCCACGGCGTCCTGCTTGCCGCCGCGGGACTTCATCCCGGGAACTGGGGCCTTGCCGCGGGACTGGGCCCGGCCACCGCCGTACATCTCGCCGTCGGCGTTCTCCCGGACCATGTCGTCGAGGATGTCCATGACCTTCTTGCGTAGCGGCTGCGGGTCGAGGCCGTGCTTCTCGTTGTAGGCGACCTGCAGCGCGCGCCGGCGGTTGGTCTCGTCGATCGCGGTCCGCATCGACGGGGTGATCTTGTCGGCGTACATGTGGACCTGGCCGGCGACGTTACGGGCCGCGCGGCCGATCGTCTGGATCAGGGACCGCTCGGAGCGCAGGAAGCCCTCCTTGTCCGCGTCCAGGATCGACACCAGCGAGACCTCCGGCAGGTCGAGGCCCTCCCGCAGCAGGTTGATGCCGACGAGGACGTCGTAGTCGCCGCGGCGCAGCTCGGTGAGCAGCTCGACCCGGCGCAGCGTGTCGACCTCGCTGTGCAGATAGCGGACCCGGATCCCCAGCTCCAGCAGGTAGTCGGTCAGGTCCTCGGACATCTTCTTGGTCAGGGTCGTGACGAGGACCCGTTCGTCCCGCTCGGCGCGCAGCCGGATCTCGTGGATCAGGTCGTCGATCTGGCCCTTCGTCGGCTTCAGCACGATCTCCGGGTCGATCAGGCCGGTCGGCCGGATGATCTGCTCGACGATGCCGTCGGCCTTCCCCAGCTCGTACGGCCCGGGGGTCGCCGACAGGTAGACCGTCTGGCCGACCCGCTCCAGGAACTCCTCCCAGCGCAGGGGCCGGTTGTCGGTCGCGGACGGCAGCCGGAAGCCGTGGTCGACGAGGTTGCGCTTGCGGGACATGTCGCCCTCGTACATGCCGCCGATCTGCGGCACCGTGTTGTGCGACTCGTCGATGACCATCAGGAAGTCGTCGGGGAAGTAGTCGAGCAGGGTGTGCGGCGCGGTGCCGGCGGCGCGGCCGTCGATGTGGCGCGAGTAGTTCTCGATGCCCGAGCAGAAGCCGACCTGGCGCATCATCTCGATGTCGTAGGTGGTCCGCATCCGCAGCCGCTGGGCCTCCAGCAGCTTGCCCTGCCCCTCCAGCTGCTCCAGCCGGGTGGCCAGCTCCTCCTCGATGCCCGTGATCGCCCGTTCCATCCGCTCCGGGCCGGCGACGTAGTGGCTGGCCGGGAAGATGAAGACCTGGTCGACCTCCCGGACGATCTCGCCGGTCAGCGGGTGCAGGTAGCTGATCCGCTCGATCTCGTCGCCGAACAGCTCGATCCGGACGGCGAGCTCCTCGTAGACCGGGAACACCTCGACCGTGTCGCCGCGGACCCGGAACGTGCCGCGGTCGAAGGCCAGGTCGTTGCGGGTGTACTGGACGTCCACCAGGCGGCGCAGCAGCAGGTCCCGGTCGATCTCCTCGCCGACGGAGATCTTGACCATCCGGTCGATGTACTCCTGCGGCGTGCCGAGGCCGTAGATGCAGCTGACGCTGGCGACCACGATCACGTCCCGGCGGGTGAGCAGGCTCATCGTCGCCGAGTGCCGCAGCCGCTCCACCTCCTCGTTGATCGAGGAGTCCTTCTCGATGTAGGTGTCCGTCTGGGCGATGTACGCCTCAGGCTGGTAGTAGTCGTAGTACGAGACGAAGTACTCGACGGCGTTGTGCGGCAGCAGCTCACGGAACTCGTTGGCGAGCTGGGCGGCCAGCGTCTTGTTCGGCGCCATGACCAGCGTCGGGCGCTGCAGTTCCTCGATGAGCCACGCCGTCGTCGCGGACTTGCCCGTCCCGGTCGCGCCCAGCAGCACGAGGTCCTTCTCGCCCGCCCGGATCCGCCGCGCCAGCTCCTTGATCGCGGCCGGCTGGTCACCTGACGGCTGGTAGTCGGAGACGACCTTGAACGGCGTGGCGGAGCGCTCGTTGTTCACGGTGGGTCGGTTGGCGATGCTCGGCTTGACCGTGACGGGCGTCAGCGCTCCGGGTTGTGCAGCTGCGGGTCGTTCGGACGTCGTGCTCATACGGACCAGAACACCACACCCGTCCGACAGTTTCCGCCGGGCCGCCCGGGCGGCCTCCCAGCACGGCCCCGACCGGTCGACCGAACCTGGCCGGACCTGTCGGAGACGGGCGTCACGATGGTTGGGCGCCGGCCGAAGATCCCGGTTCGGACGGGAGGGGGAGGGGCACGACAGTCGTTGGGGGATAGGGACAGGGACGCGATGAGCGAGTCCCCGAGAGGAGCCGGACGACCATGGGCACCCAAGACGCGGGCAGCGGACGACGACTGCCCAGGATCGTCGTGCGTCCGGGCCTGGCGGTCTCGGTGGCGATCGTCACCGCCCTGCTCGGCTGGCTGACCCTCCCGGTCACGGTCCCGAACCGGACCGGCTCCGCCTACTTCAGCGCTGGGCTCCTCGGTGCCCTGCTGTTGGTGGGCATCCTGGTCGCGGCCGACCTCGCGCGGGCCCTGGCCGCCCGGCGCGCGGGCGTCGACGTGCACGCGATCCAGCTCGGCGCGTTCGGGAGCAGGCTCGTGCTCGGCCGGCCCCCGGTGCCCGGTGGTGGCTTCCGGCGGGGCCCCGACGAGATGGTGTGGGGGGTCGGCGCGTCCGGCGTCGGTGCCGCGGAGCCGTACCCGGCGGAGCCGTCCGGCGGTGCCACCGCTCCTGGCCCGCCGGCCCAGCAGCCGGGTGAGCCCCGCTCCGACGGGCTGGACCCGCGCGCCGACGCGGCGATCGCCCGCGCCGGGCTGCTCACCACCCTGCTCCTCGGCGCCGCGCTGACCACGCTCGGCGTCTTCGCGCCCGGCGGCACGTTCGCGCTGGCGGCGAGGGTCGGGCTGTGGGTCGGCACGTTCACCCTGCTGATCACGCTGGTCGACCTGCTGCCCTCGCCGCGCACCCCGGGCGGGCGGGTCCTCGCCGCCTTCGTGCTGCGGCGCGGCGGCGATCCCCGCCGGGCCGCGGCGGTGGTCGCCCAGACCGGGGTGATCGTGGGCTGGGTGCTGCTCGCCGCCGGCGTCGCTGCCTGCTTCCTGGTCGGATTCGTCGGCCTGTGGGCGGTGCTGCTCGGCTGGATGGCACTCGCGTCCTCCCGGCTGGAGCAGGCGCGGCAGCGGGCCGGCACGGCGCTGGAGGGTGTGTTCATCCGGGACGTCATGGCGCCGCCGCCCCCCAGGCTGCCGTCGTGGCAGACCGTCGACGCGGCGCTCGCCGAGGTGGTCCGGCCGGGGGCGCTCGTGGCGCCCGTGTTCACGGTCCATGAGGTCGACGACGCCCTGATCGGCGTGGCGCTGGCCCGAGCCCTGGCCGCGGTGCCGTTGGACGACCGGGATCTGGCCCGGGTCAGCCGGGTCACGATCCCGATGTCGGCGGTCCCGACCGCGCGCCCCGACGAGCCGCTCGCCGTCGTCGCGCCGCGGCTGGCCGCACGCCCGGCGGCTGGCTTCGTCCTCGTGTTGGACGAGGACCAGCGCGACCCGGCCGGCGGCCCGCGCGTCGTCGGCGTCGTCGGCCCGCTGGAGATCCGCCGCGCCCTCGAGACCGCGCCGGCCCGCGGCCGCGCGGTCGTCGCGGGTTTCAGCCGCCCCCACCACCACCCGGGCCGCTGACCCAGGGCGCGGCGCTAGGAGCGGGGGCTCGGGGCGGGGAAGGCGGAGAAGGCCTCGCGCCACTGGATCGGGAGGTCGGTCAGCTCCGCGTGGCCGATCCGGTCCCAGCGGAACCAGCGCGGCGCGTCCTTGTCCAGGCTCCAGGCCAGCAGGTACCAGCTGCCCCGGGCGTAGGCGAACGCGTGCGGCTCGACCTGGCGGTGGCTCGGCCGCCCGGCGGCGTCGACGTAGTCGATCGTGACGGCGACGCCACCGCGCATCGCGTCCTCGATGACGGGCGTCGCCGCCGACCGGGGTAGCCCGTTCGGGCGGGTCCACACCCGGGCCGCCCGCTCGACGACCCGTTCGTGCGCGGCCGGCCCGAGCGCGCTGAGCACCTTGTGCAGCGCGGCCTGCGCGGCGTCGGACAGCGGCCCGTCCGGCATCGCGACCAGGGCTACCGCGACGGCCGCCGCCTCGTCCTCGGTGAACTCGACCGCCGACGGGCCACTGGCCGGCGGCTCGGCTGGGCCCTCCGGTGGCTGCGGTCGCGCTCGCGACCCGGCCGCGCTCATACCGCCACGTTCCCACCTCGGCGCCGAGAAAGGGCCGGAAGCGCGGACTTGTCGCGCCGGAGGCCGGACCTACCAGCCGCGGGCTCGCCACTCCGCCAGGTGCGGGCGCTCATGACCCAGGGTTGAGTCCTTGCCATGGCCGGGGTAGATCCAGGTCGTGTCCGGGAGCGGGCCGAAGACCTTGGCTTCCAGGCCGTCCATCAGGGAGGTGAAGGCGGCCGCGTCGTTGCGGGTGTTGCCGGGGCCGCCGGGGAACAGGCAGTCGCCGGTGAACAGGTGGGGCGCGGCCGGGTCGGCGTCGTGGAGCAGCGCGATCGAGCCCGGGGTGTGGCCGACCAGGTGGATCGCGCGCAGGGTGACCTGGCCGACGCGGATCTCCTCGCCGTCGCCGAGCAGGGTCGCCGTCGGGACCGGGATCTCCGGGGCGTCGTCCGGGTGCGCGACGGTCGTGGCGCCGGTCGCGGCCACGATGTCCGACAGGGCCTGGACGTGGTCCGGGTGGCGGTGGGTCGTGACCACGGTCGCCAGGCCCGCGTCGCCGATGACCCGCAGCAGCGTGTCGGGCTCGTTGGCGGCGTCGATCAGCAGCTGCTCGCCGGTCGCGGCGCAGCGCAGCAGGTAGCAGTTGTTGTCGAACGGACCGACCGCGACCTTCGTGACCGTCAGACCGGGCAGCTGCCGGACGTCGGCCGGCCCGCCCACCGTGACGTCGCCCGTGTACTCGCGCACGCTCATCGTTCGCCCTCCGGCCCACCGGTCCCGGTTCTCGTCCCCGTCATTCTTCCCGCCGGGCCGGGGCTTGGTGCCAGCACCCGGCAGACTTCGCCGCCCGGCGCGCCGGTCAGCCCAGGGAAGCGGAGCCGGCGCCAGGTCCCGGCCCGGCGTCCAGCGCCGCGAGCCTGCGCCGGGTCGGCGCCGGGACCGCGTGCCATCGTGACCGCACCGCCGGCTCCCAGCCTGGCCAGAGCGTCCCCTGGAGCATCCCGACCAGGATCTGGACGCCGCGGGTGGCGTCTGGCCACCGTCCGGTGACCAGTTTGCGCGCGACGAGCACGACCAGCTGCGCCGCGTGCACCAGCAGCCAGCCACGGCCGGTGGAGCCGCGGTGGCGTCGGGCGTACGGCACGGCCGCGCGGCCCAGCTCGCGCTGCAGCTCGGTGGCCCGCCCGGCGGTGGCGCCGCCGGTGTGACACACCGGCCAGGCGCCGTCGCACCAGCCGATCCGGCCGCCGGCGGCGAGCAGCCGGGCGAACAGGTCGGTCTCCTCGTAGTAGAGCCAGAAGGTCGGGTCGAACCCGCCGATCCGCAGGAACATGTCGGTTCGAATCGCGAAGAACGCGCCGACCGGATAGCGCAGCGCCGGCCAGCGCGCAATGGCCGCGGCTTCGCCGCGCACCGCGGTGAACGCGCTGGTCCTTCTGTTCGGCAGCACCGCGGTCGAACGACCGGGACCGCCGTCATCCGTGCACACTCCAAATCCGAGCACATCAACATCGGCGGGAGCCTGCGCGAGAAGTTTCGGCAGCATTTCCCGGGTGTCATCGGGGATGGTCACGTCGCTGTTCACGACCAGGACCCAGTCCGGTCGTCGGACCTGTTCAGGCTCGTCGAGCGTGTGTCGGACGGCGAGGTTGACCGCGGTGCCGTAGCCGATGTTGCCGTGGCCCTGGTAGACGCGCACACCATCGGGCGCGTCGTGGTGCGAGTGGCCAGGCTGGTTCTCGACCAGGGCGACCCGGCAGCCCGCCAGGCCGGCGAGGGTGCTGAGGAGCCCGGACAGGTGCGGCGAGCCGCCGTGCGAGACGACCACGGCGAGGAGGATGTGCATGATGTCCGCTCTTCGGGGCGCGGGCCGGCCCGCGCATCATCTGGATAAAGGCGGCTGACGAGCCGTCCCGGGCCACCGTAGCCAGACGATCCGAACGTTCTCCAGTAATGCGAACCGGCGAGTCGCGACGCAACAGGTGTTGCCCTCCGCCATGCATGATCGAGGAATTCGCCGGTTAACACAAAGGCCTTCCTGGGTCATCGCCGGGGGTCATTCCGCGTCGCGCCGGCGGGCGTCCTCGAAGGTGGGCGGACGGTGCCGCGGGCGGATTCTGGCCCGGGCGGACGCCGCGCTCCGGGCGTGACGGGACGGCGCCGTGGCATCCAGTGGCCCCGGGCCGCCCCTCGCCGGGACCGGTCGCCGGTGCTCGCTACTATCGAACGAGCGTTCGGCGAAGCCCAGTGGTAGCGGGTGGCGCATCGTCCGGCCGAGAAGTGTCAGACCCCATCCGTACGCTGGGACTACCGCTGCGCGGACAGGGGTTGTTCGGTCACGGGTGTGCCGCGCGACGGTCAGGCGGGGACGAGGTCTGGGCGGTGCCCGCGGGGTCCCGGCGGACGTCGGCCCGCGGACGGGGCCGGGACGACCCAGAGGCCCAGCTGGCCGTCGGGCCCGCACCGCGGCGCCAGGAGCGATACGGAACCGACAGGACGTGAGGAAACCCAGATGACGGACCGGCTCGTCGTACGGGGCGCGCGCGAGCACAACCTGCGGGACGTGGACCTCGACCTGCCGCGCGACGGGCTGATCGTCTTCACGGGGCTGTCCGGCTCCGGGAAGTCCAGCCTGGCGTTCGACACGATCTTCGCCGAGGGGCAGCGCCGCTACGTCGAGTCGCTCTCGGCCTATGCGCGCCAGTTCCTGGGCCAGATGGACAAGCCCGACGTCGACTTCATCGAGGGCCTGTCCCCGGCGGTCTCGATCGACCAGAAGTCGACCAACCGCAACCCGCGCTCGACGGTCGGGACGATCACCGAGGTCTACGACTACCTGCGCCTGCTGTTCGCGAGGGCGGGGCGGCCGCACTGCCCCAAGTGCGGCCGGCCGATCTCCAGGCAGACCCCGCAGCAGATCGTCGACCGCCTGATGGAGCTGCCCGAGGGCACCCGGTTCCAGGTGCTCGCGCCGATGATCCGCGGCCGCAAGGGCGAGTACGTCGACCTGTTCGGCGAGCTCCAGACCTCCGGTTTCGCCCGGGCCCGGGTCGACGGGACGGTCATCCAGCTCACCGACCCGCCGAAGCTGGAGAAGCAGAAGAAGCACACGATCGAGGTCGTCGTCGACCGGCTCGCGATCAAGGAGACGGCCAAGCGCCGGCTGACCGACTCGGTCGAGACCGCGCTGCGCCTGGGCAACGGCCTGGTGCTCGTCGACTTCGTCGACCGGGACCCCAAGGACGAGGACCGCGAGCGGATGTACTCCGAGCACCTCGCCTGCATGTTCGACGACCTGTCGTTCGAGGAGCTGGAGCCGCGCTCGTTCTCGTTCAACACGCCTTACGGCGCCTGCCCCGAGTGCACGGGCCTGGGCACCCGCAAGGAGGTCGACCCGGAGCTCGTCATCACCGACCCGACGCTGTCGCTCGCCGAGGGCGCGATCGGCCCCTGGTCGGGTGGGCACAACAAGGAGTACTTCGAGCGGCTGCTGAGCGCGCTCGCCGAGGACCTGCACTTCAAGATGGACACCCCGTGGGAGGGGCTGCCCGAGCGGGCCCGCAAGGCGGTGCTGCACGGCAGCGGCGAGACCGAGATCCACGTCGGCTACACCAACCGGTACGGCCGCAAGCGCTCGTACTACACGGCCTTCGAGGGCGTGATCCCGTTCCTGGAGCGCCGGCAGCGCGAGGCCGAGTCGGACACGAGCCGGGAGCGCTACGAGGGCTACATGCGTGACGTGCCCTGCCCGGGGTGCCGGGGCGCGCGGCTGAAGCCGGAGACGCTCGCCGTCACCGTCGGCGGGCACTCGATCGCCGAGGTCGCGGGCCTGTCGATTCGCGAGTGCGCCGAGTTCCTCGCGACGCTGGAGCTGACGGAGCGAGAGCAGTCGATCGCCGGCCGGGTGCTCAAGGAGATCGACGCCCGGCTCGCGTTCCTGCTCGACGTAGGGCTGGACTACCTCTCGCTCGACCGGTCGGCCGGGACGCTGGCCGGCGGGGAGGCGCAGCGGATCCGGCTGGCGACCCAGATCGGCTCCGGCCTCGTCGGCGTGCTGTACGTCCTCGACGAGCCGTCGATCGGCCTGCACCAGCGAGACAACCGCCGCCTGATCCGCACGCTGGTCCGGCTGCGCGACCTGGGCAACACGCTGATCGTCGTCGAGCACGACGAGGACACGATCCTGGCGTCCGACTGGGTCGTCGACATCGGCCCCGGCGCCGGCGAGCACGGCGGGCGGGTCGTCGTCTCCGGGCCGGTGTCCGACCTGCTGGCGAGCGAGGAGTCGCTGACCGGCGCGTACCTGTCCGGGCGGCGCTCGATCGCCGTGCCCGCGGTCCGCCGGCCGGTCACGAAGGGCAAGATGCTCACGGTCCACGGCGCCCGGGAGCACAACCTGCGCGACGTCACCGTGTCGTTCCCGCTCGGCTGCCTGGTCGCGGTGACCGGCGTGTCCGGCTCGGGCAAGTCGACGCTGGTCAACGACATCCTGGCCGCGGTGCTGGCGAACAAGCTCAACGGCGCCCGCGAGGTCCCCGGCCGGCACCGGACCGTCTCCGGCCTCGACCACCTGGACAAGGTCGTCCGCGTCGACCAGTCGCCGATCGGGCGCACCCCGCGCTCGAACCCGGCGACCTACACCGGCGTGTTCGACCACATCCGGCGCCTGTTCGCCGAGACCACCGAGGCGAAGGTCCGCGGCTACCTGCCGGGCCGGTTCTCGTTCAACGTCAAGGGCGGCCGCTGCGAGGCCTGCTCCGGCGACGGCACGATCAAGATCGAGATGAACTTCCTGCCGGACGTCTACGTGCCCTGCGAGGTCTGCGCCGGTGCCCGGTACAACCGGGAGACGCTGGAGGTCCACTACAAGGGCAAGAGCATCGCCGAGGTCCTCGACATGCCGATCGAGGAGGCCGCGGAGTTCTTCGCCGCCGTCCCGGCCATCGCCCGCCACCTGCGGACCCTCGACGAGGTAGGGCTCGGCTACGTCCGGCTCGGCCAGTCGGCGCCGACGCTGTCCGGCGGGGAGGCCCAGCGGGTGAAGCTCGCCTCCGAGCTGCAGCGCCGGTCCACCGGCCGCACCGTCTACGTCCTCGACGAGCCGACCACCGGCCTGCACTTCGAGGACATCCGCAAGCTGCTCGGCGTGCTCGGGCGCCTGGTCGACGCGGGCAACACGATCCTCGTCATCGAGCACAACCTCGACGTCATCAAGACCGCCGACTGGATCATCGACATGGGGCCCGAGGGCGGCAGCGGTGGCGGCCGGGTCGTCGCCGAGGGGCCGCCGGAGGCCGTCGCCGCGAACCAGGCCAGCCATACGGGGGTCTTCCTGCGCGAGATCTTCGAGGGCCGGGCCGAGAAGTCGGCGCACGCGGACGCGGCCGTCCTCACCGCCACCATCGGGGCGGCCTGACCGGCCACCGGTCGGCGAGTGGTGCTTTCCGGGTGGCGGCCGGCGCGGGATTCTGACGGGGTGGACGGAGAGGCGGGACCGCGGCGCGGCGGCGTGCTGCCTGCCGACGGTCTGGTCGGGCGCGGGCGAGAGGTCGCGGCGCTGCGCGGGTGGCTGGACGAGGCGCGGGGCGGGGCCGGCCGGCTGGTGCTGTGCGCGGGCGAGCCGGGGATCGGGAAGACGAGGCTGGCGCGGGAGTTCGCCGGCATGGCGCTGGCCGGCGGGTGCGCGGTCGCCTGGGGGCGTTGCGCCGAGGCCGCCGGGGCGCCGGCGTTCTGGCCGTGGCGGCAGGTACTGCGTTCGCTCGGCATCGCCCCTGATCCGGTGCTTGGCAGTGGTTCCGCCGGCCCAGACGGCGAGGCGGCGCCCGAGGATCGGTTCCGGGTGCTCGACGGGGTGGCCGACGCGGTCGCCACCGTCGCCGCGCGGGGAGGCCTGACGGTCATCCTCGACGACATCCACTGGTCCGATGAGCCGTCGCTGCTCGTACTTCGTCATCTCGCGGACCAGGTCGCCGATGCCGAGTTGGTCGTCTTCGCCGCGTTCCGGGACCGGGAGCCTTCCGACGTGCTGGCCAGGGTGCTGCCGGACCTGCTGCGTTCGCCGGCCGCGGCGCGCCTGGACCTGCGTGGGTTCGACCTGGCCGAGGTCCGGGACCAGCTACGGCGGATGGCCGACCCTCGGCGGCCTGGCGCGCCCGCGCCCAGTCCGCCCGTCGAGCCCGCCGGCGACCGGGAACCTGGCGGCGACCGGCCGCCCGGTGCCGACGAGACGGCGCGGGTGGTGCTCGGGGTCACGGCCGGGAACCCCCTGTTCGTGCGGGAGATCGGGCGGGCAGTCGCCGACGGGACCTGGCGGCCGGACCGGCCGCCGCGCAGCGTGCTCGATGTCGTCGCCGCCCGGCTCGAACGGGTCGGCCCCGGCTGCCGGCGGCTGGTGCAGGCGGCGGCCATCGTCGGGCGGCGTTTCGGGATCGGACTGGTCGCCTCGGTGCTCGCCGAGCCCGTCGACGCGTGCCTGACGTTCGCGGACGAGGGGGTCGGGCACGGCCTGCTCGACCGGCTGGGCGCGGGCGAGTTCCAGTTCACGCACGCGCTGACCAGGGACGCCGTCGAGGCATCGCTCGCGGGCGCGGCGACGGCCGCTTTGCACCGCGCGGCCGCGTCCGCGCTCGCGGAGCGGTTCGCGGACGACCTCTCCGACCATCTCGCCGACATCGCGCGGCACTGGGCACAGCTCGCCCCGCACGGCCCGGCGGAGGCCTCGGCGGCGCGGGCCTGGTCGGCGCGCGCGGCCGAGGAGGCGGTGCGCCGGCTCGCCTATGCGGAGGGCGTCCGGCTCTACCGGGCCGCGCTGGCGTTCGACCGGGGCGCGATGGCCGGCGCCGAACGGTGCCGACTGCTGGTCGCGCTCGGCAGGGCCGCGTACCTGGCCGGCGACCTGGCGGGCTGCGTCGACGCCGCGACGCGCGCGGCCGAGGCCGGCAGGGCGGCTGGCAGCCCGGAACTGGTCGCCGAAGCGGCACTGGTGCTGGAGGCGGCGCCGGGCCAGGGCGTCAACGCGGTCGCCGACCGGCTCTGCGAGGAGGCGCTCGCCGGCCTCGGCGCCCCGGCGCCGGTCGGCGAAGGGGCCGGAGACGACGAGGCGGCGCGCCGGGCGTCGGCACTGCGGGCCCGGCTGCTGGCGCAGCGCGCCCACCTGGCGTTCTACGGTGGCGCGCAGGACCGGTTGGACGACCTGAGTGCCACGGCGCTCGCGCAGGCCCGCGCGTCGGGCGACGACCAGGCGCTTGGCGAGGCGCTGCGCGCCCGGCAGGAGGCCTGTCCCGGGCCGGCCGGCCGCGCCGAACGCCTCGAGATCGCGAGCGAGATGCTCGCTCTGGCCAGGCGGACAGGCGGTGCCCGGTCCGCGATGTGGGGCGAGCTGTGGCGGATCGAGGCGCTGCTGGAGAGCGGGCTCGCCTCGGCCGCGGCCGAGGAGCTCACCGGGCTGCGCGCCGCCGTCGAGCGGGTGGGTGGGCCCGTCAGCGCCTGGCACCTGGACCGGGCCACCGCCTGCGTCGCCCAGACCCAGGGGCGCTACGGCGAGGCACAGACCGCCGCCCGGCGGGGGTTCGACCGGATGCGGGCTGTCGAGCCGGCACCGGCCGGCGGCGCCTACATGGCCATGCTGTGCGCGCTCGCGGGCCACGTCGGCCTGAGCGCGGACGCCGAGCGGTTCGCCCGCGAGCCGTTCGACGGCCCGCCCCGGTTCCGGACCATGGCGCCCCTCACGCGGGCCGTCCTGTTCGTGTTCGCGGGGTTCCCGGAGGACGCGGCGGCTGCCTACCAGCTGGCCGGCCCTCCCGACTCGTGGTCGCTGCCGGCGTTCTTCGTCGTCCCCGGGCACGTGTCGGCGGTGCTGGCGACCGCCGGCCTGGTCACCGCGGGGCTCGGCCGGCCCGACGAGCTCGCGGAGCTGCTCCGCCGGCTGTCGGCCTTCCGGGGCGAGCACGTGATCGGCGGCGGGGTCGCCTACCTGGGGCCGACGGAGCTTGCGCTCGGGCGCGGCGCGCTCGCGCTCGGCCTGCTCGACGGGGCCTGGGCTGGCGGGGCCTGGGCTGGCGAGGGCTGGCTCGACGCGGCCGTTGACGACCTGGCCGTCGCCGCGGATCGGGCCGACCGGGCCGCGGCGCCCGGCTTCGCCGCCGAGGCGCGCTACCACCTGGCCACCGCGCTGCGCGCCCGCGCCGCGCCCGGCGACCGGGAGCGAGCCGCGGCAGCGGCCCGGGACGCCGACCGGGTCGCGCGAGCCCTCGGCATGACGGCGTACCTCGACCGCACGGCGGCGCTCGTCGCCGAGCTCGGCGACGGTGCCGAGCGGGCCTCGGACCTGCGCGCCCGCGTGCTCAGCCCGCGGGAGGAGCAGGTCGCCCGGCTGGTCGCCGACGGGTTGACCAACCGCCAGATCGCCGCCCGGCTCGTCATCTCGGAGCGCACCGCGCAGAACCACGTCCAGCACATCCTGACCAAGCTCGGCTTCAGCGCCCGCAGCCAGATCGCCACCTGGGTCGTGCGCGCGGTGAGTATGCGCGATGAGTAGTTCGGCGGATGGCGGCCGGGCCTGGCCCTCCTAATCTTCCCGTTGTCGGCTCCGGTCGCGGAGCCTTCAGGACCGAACGGGAATGTGGAGGAAAAGAAATGCAGTGGATGACCGTCGCCGTGCCGCCGTTCGCCAGCCTTGAGCAGGCCGACGCGGTGTTCGCCCAGCAGGACCCGATGCCCGACGGGCTCGTGGCGCGTTACGCCGGCACGGCGGCTGACGGCAGGATTCGCGTCGTCGCCCTCTGGGATTCCAAGGCGCACGCCGACCGGTTCTTCGCGAATACCCTCGGCCCCGCCCTCGCGCGCGCCCTTGGCCCCGAGCCGGCGGGTCTGCCGGAGGTCATCGGCATCGACGTCGCCCGCTCCTACGTCCGCCAGCCGGTCGCCTGACGGGCGAAGCCGGCGCGGTGGGGAGGGCGTCATGCGTGGTTGGCCGCGGCGATCTCTGATCTCCCGGGGTGTCCTGCTGCTGGCCGCGGCCATGGCCGTCATCCCGGGTGGCGCGGCGAAAGCCGCACCACCTGACAACTTGCCCCAGTGGCTGTCCGGACGCAGCGGAGACTTCAACGGTGACGGGCTCGACGACCTGATCACCTTCACCCGTGGCCCGGAGGCCGACGTGTGGGTCGCGCTGAACGGTGGCGGCGGGTTCGGGCCGGCCGAGAAGTGGCATGACAACTTCGCGGCCGGCACGGAGACACCGCTCGTCGGCGACTTCAATGGTGACGGCCGGGACGACATCGTCACCTTCACCTGTGGCAGCGGGATCTGGGTGGCGCTGAACATCCGGCTGCCGAGGCTTCAGCCGGCGGTCCGGACCTTCGGCGTGGCCGAGCGATGGAGCGACAGCCTTGGCTGCTCCAACTACGTCGTCGGCGACTTCAACGGTGACGGCCGCGACGACATCGCCTATGTCGGGTCGTTCGGGGGCGGAACGTCGGTGGCGCTCAGCACCGGCGCGGGATTCGGGGCAGCGGCGGAGTGGAACGCCTATGTGCCGGGCGCGCCGATCGAGGCGGGTGACGTCGACGGCGACGGGATGGACGACCTCGTCGGTTTCGACGTCGCCGGCAACGTGTGGGTGGCGCCGAGCAGGTGGTATTGGACGTCGCGGACCGGCCTCGTCCGGTATTTCGACGGGCCCTTCCTGCGCTATCGGCTGGAGCCGGCGACCTCGGACCACCGGACGGACCTGGTGGGCGACTTCGACGGCGACGGGCGCGACGACTTCGCTGACGTCCGCCAGTTGCCGGACGGCTCCGCCGACGTCGCGGTCATGCTCAGCGACGGCACCGGTTTCGTACCCGGAGCACCCCTGACGACCCTCGCTCTCGGCTCGGCCCTGTTCGGCGTCGGAAAGTTCTACGCGCCGGGCCGGGACGACCTGGTGATGTACACCGGCGTCTATTCCACGGCGGACACCCGGGTCTTCACCGCCCGCAGCGTTACCCTGGCGCCGCCGTTCCCGACGGGCGTCGGCTTCCTCCCGCCGGAGCAGCGCAGCGACTACTTCGCCGTCTATCACCAGGTCCCCATGGGGGCGACGTTCTGCTGCGGGCACGGCTGACCCGCCACCCCCGACGGCTAGCTGGCCGCCAGCGCGGCGAGGGCGGTGGTGACGAGGTGGCGCATGAGGTCCGGGTGCGTTCCCTGGTAGCGGGCCAGGAAGTCGGCGGGAGGCAGCAGGACACGCCCGGCTGACTCGTGGCCGCCTGTCCAGGGCTGGAGGCTCAGTACCCGGGCCGCGTAGATGAGCATGTAGGTGAGGTCGTCCGGTCCGAAGTAGTCCGACTCGACGACCTCGACGAGGAGGAGATCGGCCAGCTCGGCCCTGACCTCCTCCCACGTCTCCCGGCGGGCGGTCTGCTCGGGCGAGCCGTCGCCGCGCTGGACGTGGCCGCCGGGCAGGTCGACGCCGCGGGCGAGGTCCGCGAGCAGCAGCGTGCCGTCGTCGGTCACCGCGACCACCGCAGCGCTGGTCACCGCCTCGAAGGCGGGGGCGGCGGACGGTCCCAGGCAGGTGAGCCTGGACCCGGCGCCCTCCCGGCGAGGCGTCGGCCGACGGTCCTCGTGCGCATCCTGGGCGGTCGTGTCTGTCATCCAACCCGCCTTCGCCGCCGCGGGCGGGTCAGGCGCGGAGCAGGTCGTCGAGGACGGCGTCGAGTTCGCGCTCGGGGTGCTCCTGGCCGGCCGGGACGAGCCGCTCGGTCCGCTCCAGGAACGCGCGCAGGGACTCGGCCTCCAGGACGACGGTCGAGTGGCGGTCACCGTCGGTCAGCTCAAGGGTGACCTCGGCGCTGCCGGGAGCGGGGGTGAAACGCACGTCGCCGTCGCCGGTCGGTGCGTCCAGGCCGGCGCGCAGCGAGTCCCGGGGGGCTACCCAGTTGCCCTGCGGCAGGGCCGGGTGGTCCGGGCGGGAGACGAGGGCGAGGCTGACGGCCAACGGGTCGCAGGCACGCCAGGTGACAACGAGGACGGTGACCCGACCGCTCGTCGACGCGTCGTCGAGAACGAACTCGGTAGTGACGTCCAGACCCTGCACGGGTGGGTCCCTCCCTCGTGTGCCTACCCAGGCCGGCGCGCCGTTGTCTCCCAGCTCCTGAGTTTCCGAGTTGCTGAGTCGAGGGTCGCAGCGTCGGGTCCCAGGTGCCAGTTGGGGTGTCGAAGACCCCGCGACTGCCGGCGCTGATGTGCTTTCTGCTACGGCTGCGTGCGCGCGTGGAAACGGTCTGCTTCCGGTGCGCCGCCTGTGCTTGCGGTGAACAGGTGGAGAGCGTGGAACGGCTCTGTTGCCTGGCACGCCGTCGTGGTGCGGCGCGGTCGTGCGGAAAAGCCTGGCGCCGACGGCCACGGCGCCGTGGCGGCTGGTGCTGGTGGTGCCGACTCGCTGGTGGTGCTGGTGGCAGGTCGTGGGGACTCGCGAGGCGGTGCTGGTGGCAGGTGGTGCGGAGTTCGCGGACGGTTCGGTGGCAGGTTCGGACCGGACGCGCGATGCGCACTCGCGCAAGCACGCTACGTCCAAGGTTAAGGGGTCACAGGCCTTCGCGGGCGGGCGGGTCCGCTAACAGACAGGGAAAAACAGGCACGGAGACGCCGTCTTCGGAGGCGCGTCCACCGGTCGCGACCGGCCGGCCGGGCCGCCTGCCTGGGGAATCTGCCCGCGCCCCGGGACGGGGGTTCCGCGCAACTGTGACAGCCAGGTAACAGGTCGCGCGGCGGGGGCGGCTCACGGGGCCGCTCAGGCGCCCGAGGGGACACGGTGAGGACACGGAGTACCTCGGTTCGGGGGGCACCCCGTGACGAGCCTCGACGCTCTGCGTGATGGAATGGTTACGTGCAGGCGCTGTCTGACCGTGACGCTGACGGCCGTAGGCTCGACCTATGGCTGATCCGGCGTCCTACCGGCCCGCGCCGGGCTCGATTCCCGAGACCCCGGGCGTGTACCGATTCCGGGACCCCCATGGCCGCGTGCTCTACGTCGGCAAGGCCAAGAACCTGCGCGCCCGCCTCAACAACTACTTCACCGACGTCTTCGCCCTGCACCCTCGTACCCGCACGATGGTCACCACGGCGAGCTCGGTCGAGTGGACCGTCGTGTCCACCGAGGTCGAGGCCCTCGCGCTGGAGTACACCTGGATCAAGGAGTACGACCCGCGCTTCAACGTGCGCTACCGCGACGACAAGAGCTATCCGAGTCTCGCGGTGACGCTGCAGGAGGAGTTCCCCCGGCTCCAGGTCATGCGCGGGCCGAAGCGCAAGGGCGTGCGTTACTTCGGGCCGTACGCGCACGCGTGGGCGATTCGCGAGACGCTGGACCTGCTGCTGCGGGTCTTCCCCGCGCGCACCTGCTCCACCGGCGTCTTCAAGCGCGCCGGCCAGGTCGGCCGGCCGTGCCTGCTGGGCTACATCGACCGCTGCAGCGCGCCCTGCGTCGGGCGGGTGACTCCGGACGAGCACCGCCAGATCGTCGACGACTTCTGCGACTTCATGGCGGGCCAGACCGGCCGGTTCCTGCGCCGGCTGGAAGACGAGATGCGCGCGGCCGCCGACGCCCAGGACTACGAGCGGGCGGCCCGGCTGCGCGACGACGCCGGCGCGCTGCGCCGGGCGATGGAGAAGCAGGCCGTCGTGCTGGCCGACGGCACCGACGCCGACGTCGTGGCCTTCGCGCAGGACGAGCTGGAAGCGGCCGTCCAGGTCTTCTACGTGCGCGGCGGCCGGGTCCGCGGCCAGCGCGGCTGGGTCGTCGACAAGCTCGCCGACGTCACCACCGCCGACCTGGTCGAGCAGTTCCTCACCCAGGAGTACCTGGGCGACAAGGACCTGGGCGACATCGAGCTCGGCGACCTGAGCCCGGCCCGGCCGGGTCCCGGGGCGACGGCGGCGCCGGCCGAGACGGCCGGCGCCGAGGACGCCGCCGGCGTGCTCCGCCGCGGCCGCCCCTCCCGGGCCGGCGCCGCGCCGGACGCCGTGCGTGGCGTGGGCGGCCGGCACGCGGACATCCCCCGCGAGGTGCTCGTCCCCGAGCTGCCCACCGACGCCGACGCCGTCGGCGAGCTGCTCGCCCGGTACCGCGGCGGTCGGGTCGAGGTGCGGGTCCCGCAGCGGGGCGACAAGCGCACCCTCATGGAGACGGTCGAGCGCAACGCCAAGCAGGCACTCGTCCTGCACCGCACGAAGCGGGCCAGTGACCTGACCGCCCGCAGCCTGGCGCTCGCCGAGCTGCAGGAGACGCTCGGCCTCGCCGAGGCGCCGCTGCGGATCGAGTGCTTCGACGTCTCGCACACCCAGGGCCAGGACGTCGTCGCCAGCATGGTGGTCTTCGAGGACGGCGTCGCCCGCAAGTCCGAGTACCGCCGGTTCACCATCCGGGGCGCCGCGCGCCGGGACGGGAACGAGCAGGACGACACAGCGAGCATGTACGAGACGGTCAGCCGCCGGTTCTCCCGGTACCTGGCCGAGCTGTCCCGCACCGGGGAGCTACCCGGCACCGACCAGGACGCGCCCGCGGACGGCAGTGCCGGCGCGGCGGCGGGGGCCGAGGGGACGGACGGCCCCGAGCCGCTGGTCGTCGACGGCAGGCCGCGCCGGTTCGCCTACCCGCCGAACCTCGTCGTCGTCGACGGCGGCCCACCGCAGGTCGCCGCGGCGGCCAGGGCACTGGCCGACCTGGGGATCGACGCGGGGCCCGGTGGCGTCGCGCTGTGCGGACTGGCCAAGCGGCTGGAGGAGGTATGGCTCCCGGACGACCCGGACCCGGTGATCCTGCCGCGGACCAGCGAGGCGCTCTACCTGCTGCAGCGGGTCCGCGACGAGGCACACCGGTTCGCGATCACCTTCCACCGCCAGAAGCGGTCGGCCTCGATGACCTCGTCGCTGTTGGACGGCGTCCCCGGCCTCGGCGAGACCCGGCGCAAGGCGCTGCTGAAGACGTTCGGCTCGGTGGCGAAGCTGCGCGCGGCGAGCGCGGAGGAGATCTCGACCGTGCCGGGGATCGGCCCGCGGACCGCCGCGGCGATCGTGGCCGCGTTGGCGACGAGCGGGCCTGGCACCCCCGGCGCCCCGGCACCCGCCGTCGACCCACTGACCGGCGAGATCCTCGAGACGCCGTCCGGAGCGGCGCCGCCCACGGCACCGGGAGGTCCCGCCGAGCGGCGCCCGACTCCGGCCGGGCGGCCGAAATCGGCCGGAAAGGCAACGTCCACGGGGAGCAGAGCGTCGGTTCCGGATGCGGGAGCGCCGGCGCCCGCCGACGCGGCCGCCGGTTCCGGCCCGGTGGACGGGGCCTCCAGAGTCAACGGGGCCTCCAGAGTCAACGGGGCCTCCAGAGTCACTGAGGCTTCCAGAGTCAATGGAGAACACGCGGTGACAAGGGGGAACACGCCATGACCAGCACCGCGACCAGTGCCTCGACGCTGGATCTCGCGATCATCACCGGACTGTCGGGGGCCGGCCGCAGCACCGCGGCCAAGTGCCTGGAGGACCTCGGCTGGTTCGTCGTCGACAACCTGCCCCCCGCGCTGCTCTCGACGATGGCCGAGCTCGGCCGTCGCTCCGGCGGCGGCGTGAGCCGGATCGCCGTCGTCGTCGACGTCCGTGGCCGGGCGTTCTTCGCCGACCTGCGGGCGGCGATCGACGCGCTCGACGCCGGCGGCATGCGGCCGCGGGTGCTGTTCCTGGAGGCGAGCGACGACGCGCTGATCCGCCGGTTCGACCACGTCCGGCGGCCGCACCCGCTGCAGGGCGCGGACCGGGTCGTCGACGGGATCAGCCGGGAGCGGACCCAGCTCGCCGAGCTGCGGGGCGAGGCCGACCTGGTGCTCGACACCACCGACCTCAACGTCCACGAGCTGCGCTCGAAGATCGACGCGGCGTTCGGCCAGCCGGGCGGTAACCGGCTCAACGCCACCGTCGTCTCGTTCGGCTACCGCTACGGCCTGCCGCTGGACGCGGACCTGGTCGCCGACTGCCGGTTCCTGGCCAACCCGCACTGGGTCGAGGCGCTGCGGCCGTTCACCGGCCGTGACCCACAGGTCCGCGACTACGTTCTCGACCAGCCGGGGGCTCAGGACTTCATCGACCGGTACGCCGAGCTGCTGCGGCTGGTCGGCGACGGCTACCTGCGGGAGGGCAAGCGGTACCTGACGCTGGCCGTCGGCTGTACCGGTGGGCGGCACCGCAGTGTGGCCGTCGCCGAGGAGCTCGGCGCCCGGCTGGCCGCGACCGGCGTCGGTGTCCAGGTCGTGCACCGTGACCTGGGCCGGGAGTGACGCCGGTGCCAAACTCCGCCGACCACGGTCGCCCCGACGCCCGTGAGCCCGCCGCCGGTCGGGACGACGCGGCCGGATGGCCGGGCTCCGTGCCCGCCGGGGCGGCCGGTCCCGGCCCGGCCGTCGTCGCGTTCGGCGGCGGGCACGGTCTCGCGGCCTCGCTGGCGGCGTTGCGGCGGCTCACCGACCGGCTCACCGCCGTCGTCACCGTCGGCGACGACGGTGGCTCGTCGGGCCGGCTGCGCGCCGAGCTGGGCGCGCTCCCGCCGGGCGACCTGCGGATGGCGCTCGCGGCACTGGCCGGCCCCGACCCGTGGTCGCGGTCCTGGACCGAGCTGTTCCAGCGCCGCTTCGCGGGGGACGGCCCGCTGGCCGGGCACGCCGTGGGCAACCTGGTGCTGGCCGCGCTCGCCGAGCACGTCGGCTCCCCGGTGGCCGCGCTGGAGCTCGCGGCCCAGCTGCTCGGGGTGCACGGCCGGGTGCTGCCGCTGTCGGAGGACGGCATCGACATCGTGGCCGAGGTCGCCGGCCTGGACCCGGCCGACCCGGCCGCGACCAGGCTGGTCCGCGGCCAGGTGGCGGTCGCGTCCACCGCGGGCGCGGTCTGCGAGGTCTGGGTCGAGCCGACCGAGCCGCGGGCCTGCGCGCCGGCCTGCGCCGCCGTCGAGGCGGCGGACTGGCTGATTCTCGGCCCGGGCTCGCTCTACACCAGCATGCTTCCGCATCTCCTCGTCCCCGAGATGCACAAGGCGATCACCGGCGCCGCCGCGCGCCGGCTGCTCGTGCTCAACCTGGTCGCGCAGCCGGGGGAGACCGAGGGTTTCACCCCCGAGGCGCACCTGCGGGTGCTCGCGCGGCACGCCCCCGGCCTGACCGTCGACGTGGTGCTCGCGGACCCGGCGGCCGTCCCGGACCCGGCGGAGCTCGCGGCGGCCGCCGCGGAGCTGGGCGCCAGGCTGCACCTGGCGCCGGTGCGCGCACCCGAGGCACCCGGCACGCACGATCCGGCGCTTCTCGCGGCGGCCTTCGAGGGCGTCTTCGCGGCCTACCGCGAGGACCCGCCCGCCCAGGCCGAGGCAGTACCGGCCGAGACAGGGCCGGCCGAGACAGGGCCGGCCGAGACAGGGCCGGCCGAGACAGGGCCGGCCGAGACAGGGCCGGCCGAGACAGGGCCGGCCGAGACGGCCGACGTGCCGGCGGCGCGGGCGACCCTGACCCCTGATTCCTCACCGGCCCCCCGCGGGCCTGGCCCGGCCGCGCAGCGGACCTCCTGGATCACCGGACTGCCCGACCGGCTCCGCCGGTCTGGCCGCACCGGCGCCGGTCCAGCGGGTACCCCGGGACCCCCCGACCCGCGGGTGACAGCCCGCGATCCCAAGGAGTGATCGGCGTGGCGGCGATGACGGCCACCGTGAAAGACGAGCTCAGCCGGCTGCGGGTCGCGAAACCCTGCTGCCGGCGCGCGGAGATGGCGGCACTGCTGCGGTTCGGCGGCGGCCTGCACATCGTCGGCGGCCGGATCGTCGTCGAGGCGGAGCTGGACACCGGGGCGACGGCGCGCCGGCTGCGCCGGGAGATCGCCGAGGTCTTCAGCTTCCCGTCGACGATCGCGGTACTCGCGGCGGGCGGCCTGCGCCGCTCGGTCCGCTACATCGTGCGGGTCGAGCGCGACGGCGAGCAGCTCGCCCGGTCGACCGGCCTGCTCGACCAGCGCGGCCGGCCGGTCCGCGGCCTGCCGCCGCAGGTCGTGACCGGCTCGGCCTGCGACGCGGCGGCGGCCTGGCGGGGCGCGTTCCTCGCGCACGGCTCGCTCACCGAGCCCGGCCGGTCCTGCTCGCTGGAGGTGACGTCGCCCGGCCCGGAGGCGGCGCTGGCGCTGGTCGGCGCGGCGCGCCGGCTCGGCGTCCAGGCCAAGAGCCGCGACGTCCGCGGCGTCGACCGGGTGGTGATCCGGGACGGCGACGCGATCAGCGCGCTGCTGACCAGGATCGGCGCGCACGACAGCCTGCTGGCCTGGGAGGAGCGGCGGATGCGCCGCGAGGTCCGGGCGACCGCCAACCGGCTGGCGAACTTCGACGACGCGAACCTGCGCCGCTCGGCGCGGGCGGCCGTCGCCGCCGGAGCCCGGGTGCAGGCCGCGATGAGGATCCTCGGCGACGACGCGCCGGAGCACCTGCTGGCCGCGGGCCGGCTGCGGCTGCAGCACGCGCAGGCGTCGCTGGAGGAGCTGGGCGCCCTCGCCGACCCGCCGCTGACCAAGGACGCCGTCGCCGGCCGGATCCGCCGCCTGCTCGCCCTCGCCGACAAGCGCGCCAACTCCCTCGGCATCCCCAACACCGAGGCCAGCGTCTCCCCGGAACTCCTGGAGAACGCCTGAGGCAACGGCGCGTGTGGCCTGGGACACCCTACGGAATCGGCCGCGTTGCGAGCCGAAGGGGGCTGCGGGCGGCCAAAGTCGTTAGGCTCTGTGCCTGCAACGGAAGATGACGTCGGCACATGAGGTAGGGAGTCCGCGGACGTGGCTACGCGAGTAGGAGTCAACGGTTTCGGTCGGATCGGCCGGAACTTCTGGCGGGCGCTGGCGGCGAGCAAGCAGGCAGGGCTCGAGGTGGTCGCCGTCAACGACCTCACCAACAACAAGACGCTGGCCCACCTGCTGAAGTACGACACGACCCTCGGCACCCTCGCCGAGACGGTCAGCGTCACCGACGGCGGTATCCAGGTGGGCGACACCACGATCAAGGTGCTGGCCGAGCGGGACCCGGCCGAGCTGCCCTGGGGCGAGCTGGGCGTCGACATCGTCATCGAGTCGACCGGACGCTTCACCGACCGCGACTCGGCCGCCAAGCACCTGGCCGCCGGCGCCAAGAAGGTCATCATCTCGGCCCCGGCCAAGGGCGAGGACCTGACCGTCGTCATGGGTGTGAACGACGACGCCTACGACCCGGCGACGCAGCACGTGCTGTCCAACGCGTCCTGCACGACGAACTGCGTGGCCCCGCTGGCCAAGGTCCTCGACGAGGCGTTCGGTATCGAGCGTGGCTTCATGACCACGATCCACGCCTACACCAACGACCAGGTCATCCTGGACTTCCCGCACAGCGACCTGCGCCGGGCCCGCGCCGCCGCGCAGAACATCATCCCGACCTCCACGGGCGCCGCGAAGGCCACCTCGCTGGTGCTGCCGCAGCTCAAGGGCAAGCTCGACGGCCTGTCGATGCGCGTCCCGGTGCTCGACGGCTCGGTCACCGACCTGGTCGTCAACCTGAAGACGTCGGCCAGCAAGGAAGAGATCAACGCGGCCTACCGGGCGGCGGCCGAGGGCCCGCTCAAGGGCTACCTCGTCTACACCGAGGACCCGATCGTCTCCTCCGACATCGTCGGCACCCCCGCCTCCTGCACCTTCGACTCGCTGCTGACCATGTCCTGGGGCCCCCAGGTCAAGGTCGTCGGCTGGTACGACAACGAGTGGGGCTACTCCAACCGCCTGGTCGACCTGACGGCCCTGGTCGCCTCCCGCTTGGGTTAAGAAGACCTGCTTGACGAGCCGCCCGGTGCCCCTCGGCACCGGGCGGCTCGTGTTCTGTTTCCCTTTTCCATCCGCTTTCCGATTCCGAAGCCACCCCGGCCCGAAGCCCGTTCGCGGCGGAGCGGACCTGCCGGATCGCTGGCGCGATCCGGCAGGAACCCCGGCGAGCCGGAGGTCCCGACCGGAGCGAAGCGAGGATCGGGGCCGGAGGCTCGCGCCCGGACGCCGCGAACCAAAGATACGGAGACACATGAGGACGATCGACGACCTGCAGGTCGCGGGGCACCGGGTGCTGGTCCGCAGCGATCTCAACGTGCCGCTGGACCGGTCCGGGGACAGCCCGCGGATCACCGATGACGGCCGGGTCCTGGCCAGCGCGCCCACGATCAGGGCCCTGGCCGAGCGGGGCGCCAAGGTGGTGGTCTGCTCGCACCTCGGCCGGCCCAAGGGCGAGTACGACGAGAAGTACTCGCTCGCCCCGGTGGCGGCCCGGCTGAGCGAGATCCTCGGCCAGCCGGTCACGTTCACCGGCACCGAGGGTTCCAACGACATCGCCGGTGACGCGGTCGCGGCCGTCGTGGCCGGGCTCGGCGACGGCGAGGTGGCGCTGCTGGACAACCTGCGCTTCCACCCGGGGGAGACCAGCAAGGACGCCGCGGTCCGGGCCGCGTTCGCCGACGACCTCGCGGCCCTCGCGGAGTTCTACGTCGGGGACGCCTTCGGCGCGGTGCACCGGGCGCACGCCAGCGTCGCCGACGTGCCCAAGCGGCTGCCGCACGCGGCCGGCGGGCTGGTGCTCGCCGAGCTGGAGGTGCTGCGCAAGCTGGCCGGTGACGCCCGCCGGCCGTACGTGGTGGTGCTCGGCGGCTCGAAGGTCTCCGACAAGCTCGGGGTGATCCGCGCGCTGCTGCCGAAGGTCGACGCGCTGCTGGTCGGCGGCGGTATGTGCTTCACGTTCCTGGCCGCGCAGGGCCACGGCGTCGGGGCTTCGCTGCTGGAGAGCGAGATGATCGACACCTGCAAGGACCTGCTCGCCGAGGGCGGCGACCGGATCGTGCTGCCGACCGACGTGGTGATCGCGGACCGGTTCGCGGCCGACGCCGCCACCGACGTCGTGCCGGCTGCCGGGATCCGGGACGGCTGGCTTGGCCTGGACATCGGTCCCTCGTCGACGGAGCTGTTCGCCGCCCGGCTGGCGGGCGCGGGGACGATCTTCTGGAACGGGCCGATGGGCGTGTTCGAGATGGCGCCGTTCGCGGCCGGCACGAAGGGCGTCGCGGAGGCGGTCGCGGCCCAGACCGGCGCCGGGGCCTTCACGGTCGTCGGCGGCGGTGACTCGGCCGCGGCGGTGCGCACCCTGGGCATCCCCGAGACGTCGTTCAGCCACATCTCCACGGGCGGCGGCGCGAGCCTGGAATTCCTCGAGGGCAAGTCGCTGCCCGGCATCGCCGCGTTGGAGGTCTGACCCGATGACTCCGCTGCGCCAGGGCCCGGCGACCGGCAAACAGCCCGCCGTCGCCCGCAAGTCCAAGGGCACCGGCCGCCAGACGCTGGTCGCCGGCAACTGGAAGATGAACCTCAACCACCTTGAGGCGATCGCCCTCGTCCAGAAGATCGCCTATGACCTGAAGCCGGCCGAGCTGGAGACCGTCGAGACGGTCATCTTCCCGCCGTTCATCGACCTGCGCAGCGTGCAGACCGCGATCGACGGGGACAAGCTCGCCATCGGCTACGGCGCCCAGGACCTCTCGCCGTTCGACTCCGGCGCGCACACGGGCGACGTGTCCGGGCCGATGCTGGCCAAGCTCGGCTGCGGCTACGTGATCGTCGGCCACTCCGAGCGGCGGACCGACCACCACGAGGACGACGCGCTGGTCGCGGCCAAGGTCGCCGCCGCCTACCGCAGTGGCCTGACGCCGATCGTCTGCGTCGGCGAGCACGAGGACGTCCGCGTGGCCGGCAACCACGTCGAGCACTGCCTGGCCCAGCTTGAGGGCTCGCTGGCCGGCCTGAAGCCGGCGCAGGCGAAGACGGTCGTCATCGCCTACGAGCCGGTCTGGGCGATCGGCACCGGCCGGACCGCGTCGGCCCAGGACGCCCAGGACATGTGCGCGGCGCTCCGGGAGCGGCTGGCCGGCCTGTTCGACGCGGAGCTCGCGGCCGGCATCCGGGTGCTCTACGGCGGCTCGGTCAAGGCGTCGAGCGCGGGCGAGCTGTTCACCATGCCGGACGTCGACGGCGGCCTGGTCGGCGGCGCGAGCCTGGTGGCGGAGGAGTTCACCGCGATCGTGCGCAGCGGCCCGCCGGCCTGAGCGCACCGAGAAATCCCCGAAGGTCCGGGCCGCGTCTGGTGGCCCGGACCTTCGTCGTTCCAGGTACTTTGCCCGCTTTGGGCGGCGTTTCGTCGTTTATCGTCCGGCCGCGTTCCAGTCCGCCGCGGCACGCGGACCGGTGAATACCCTTGAGGTTTGTAGTGTTTCTGTTGATGTGAACGGCGGGCCTCTCGCTGGTGCGCCGGAGTCGCTGGAACTGCTGGTCAGGGCCCTCTCTGCGGCCCGTCGGCGGCCAGATCGGCGTGCTACCAGGCGGTCCGATTGTTACGGGAGCGGGCTGCTCTGTCCCGCCCGGCGCGCGCGATCGGCGGCTGCCGTTCTCGCCCAGGTAACCCATCTGTTACATAACGGTCATCGTATGGCAAACGCGCAACGTTTCCTCAGCACTTCATAACATCCGCTATCCAGCCGGCCGCGCGAACGCTACCGTGCCACAGGTTCTTGCTTCAGGCGAAATGCGGTTTTCGCCTGCCCTGGAGGTGGTTCGTGGCGGTCCCGTTGCAGGTGGAGCCCACCGGGCGGGCCTTCGAAACGGCGGACACCAAGCCGGTCGCGGGCCGCTCGCTCTGGCGGATCGCCTGGTCTCGGCTCCGCAAGGACAAGGTGGCGCTCGGCAGCGCCGCCTTCGTCGTCCTGGTCGCCCTCGTCGCGATCCTGGCGCCGGTGATCTGCGCGATCCTCGGTGTGACGCCGGACGACCCGGACTACACCGCGCTCAACCTGACGACGGCGATGCCGGCCGGCAGCTTCGGCGGGATCAGCGCGCACCATCTCTTCGGAGTCGAGCCGACCAACGGCCGGGACGTGCTCGCCCGGGTCGTCTACGGTGCCCGGGTCTCGCTGCTGGTCGCCACGCTCGCGACCCTGCTGTCCGTCGTGCTCGGCACCGTGCTGGGCCTCGTCTCCGGCTACGTCGGCGGCTGGCTCGGCGGGCTGATCGCGCGGCTGATGGACCTGATGCTTGCTTTCCCGGTGCTGCTGTTCGCGATCGCGATCGTCGCGGTCATCCCGGACTCCGCGTTCGGCCTGAGCGGCGGGACCCTGCGGCTGGGCATCCTGATCTTCATCATCGGATTCTTCAGCTGGCCGTACATCGGACGGATCGTGCGCGGACAGGTGCTGTCCCTGAAGGAGAAGGACTTCATCGCGGCCGCGCGGGGCACTGGCGCCGGGCCCATTCGGATCATGTCGCACGAGCTGCTGCCGAACCTCGTCGCGCCGATCCTCGTCTACACCACGCTGATGATCCCGACGAACATCCTTTTCGAGGCGGCCCTGTCGTACCTCGGCGTCGGCGTCCGGCCGCCGACGGCGTCCTGGGGCGACATGCTCTCGACGGCCGCGTCCGGCTTCTACCGCGTCGACCCCATGTACATGGTCGTCCCCGGCGTCGCGATCTTCCTGACCGTACTGGCCTTCAACCTGCTCGGCGACGCCCTGCGGGACGCGTTCGACCCGCGCGGCGGCTGACTCTCCCGGTCCGCAAGCCGTCACTACCCGGAGCCCTCAACGTCGCGGGCTCGGGCTGGGCACCCAGGACCGTCCATGGCCCATCCCGGGGCAGCATCGCAATACAGAGGGGAACAGATGAGAAAACGAACGATCTGGATCAGATCCGGCGTGCTCGCGGCCGCCGGCGCCTTGATCCTGGCGGCCTGTGGGGGCAGCAGCGGTGGGGGAGGCTCGGCGTCCAACAGCAGCGCCGCCGCCGGTTCGCTCGGCCTGCCGACCACGACGACGCAGACGTTCCACACGTCGGATAAGAAGGGCGGCACGCTGCGAGCCCTCTCCGGCAGCGACTGCGACTTCTGGGACCCGCAGCGGACCTACTACGCCACGTGCTGGGACCAGCAGCGTTGGATCTCCCGTCAGCTGCTGACCTACGTGCCGAAGGCCAACTCGTCCGAGCTGACCGGTGACCTGGCGACGTCCGTCCCGAAGTCGCCCGACGGCGGCCAGACGTGGACCTACACGCTGAAGTCCGGGATCAAGTTCGAGGACGGGACCCCGATCACGTCCAAGGACATCAAGTACGGCATCGAGCGCACCTTCGCGACTGACGTGATCAACGGCGGTCCGACCTACGTCATCGACGAGCTCGACGACAAGGCGAACCCGTACCCGGGCCCGTACAAGGACACCGACCCGAACAAGCTCGGGCTGAAGTCGATCGAGACGCCGGACGACTCGACGATCATCTTCCACCTGAACAAGAAGTTCCCGGACTGGAACTTCATCATGGCCTCCCCGACGGCCACCCCGGTGCCGCAGGCGAAGGACACCGGTGACAAGTACACCTCGCACCCGGTCGCGTCCGGCCCGTACAAGATTGCCGAGTACACGCCGAACAAGTCCATGAAGCTGGTCCGCAATGACCAGTGGGACCCGTCGACCGACACGGTCAACAAGGCCCTGCCGGACGAGATCGACATCACCATGGGCCTCGAGGCGACCGACATCGACAACCGGATCCTCGCCGGCGACGCGGACGTCTTCCTGGACCAGACCGGCGTTCAGTCGGCGACCCAGGCGAAGGTCCACTCGGACTCGTCCATCTTCAAGACGGTCGACCTGTCCGGCTTCCTGCGCTACCTGAGCATCACCACCGACGTGAAGCCGTTCGACAACGTCCACTGCCGCAACGCGGTCGCCTGGGCCGTCAACAAGCAGGCCCAGTCGCTCGCTCGTGGTGGCCCGGACGCTGGCCAGCCGGCGACCACGATGCTGCCGCCGACGCTGCAGTACTACAAGTCGTTCGACCTGTTCCCGACGCCGAACAACGCCGGTGACATCGCCAAGGCCAAGGAAGAGCTGAAGGCCTGTGGCAAGCCGAACGGCTTCTCGACGATTCTGACGTCCCGCACCCGGCCCGCCGAGGTCGCGCAGGCGGTGGCGCTCCAGTCCGACCTGAAGAAGATCGGCGTCACCGTCACCATCGACAAGTTCGACGCCTCGCAGTACTTCTCCTCCGTGCTCGGTATCCCGAAGAACGTGCAGGCCAAGGGCTACGGCCTGGCGCTGACCGGTTGGGGTGCTGACTGGCCGGCTCCGTACGGCTTCTTCAGCTCGATCGTCGACGGCCGGAAGATCCTGCCCCAGGGCAACAGCAACTACGCCTCGCTGAACAGCGCGACCGTCAACGGCGGCATCGACAAGGCCCTCGGCTCGGACGACCCGGCTGTCGACCAGGCCGCCTGGACCCAGGTCGACAAGGGTGTCGTCGAGTCCGCGGCCTACGTTCCGCTGCTCTACGACAAGGCCGTGAACATCTACAGCAACAAGGTGACGAACGTCTTCTTCACCCCCGGCTTCAACATGATCAACTTCGCCGCTCTCGGCGTGGTTCGTTGATGCCGTGACGTCCTGTCACCCGTAGGTCCGCACATCCAGTAACACCGTTGGCCGCCGGGTGGGTTCCGTGCCCACCCGGCGGCCACACACACGTACCGAGCCGACCGCGCCCGCCGGCCGCTGGCAGGGTCGCTGACACAGAAGCGGAGAACAACCCACAATGGTTGGATTCGTGATCCGCCGGGTGCTCGGTGGGATCGTGATTCTCTGGCTGGTCAGCGTCATCACGTTCCTGCTGTTCTTCCTGGTGCCGAAGGTGTTCGGCTCGAACCCCGCGGTGCTCTTCGCCGGCCGGAGCCCGACCCCCGCGGTCGTCGCCGCGGTGACGAAGAAGCTGGGGCTCGACCAGCCGCTCGTCGTGCAGTACTGGCATTTCCTCGAGGGCATCTTCGTCGGCCGGCACTACGACTCCGGCCCGGACGTCACCTACTGCCCGGCGCCCTGCCTGGGCTACTCGTTCCGTAACAGCCAGCCGGTGTGGCAGCAGATCACCCAGGCGCTGCCGGTGACCATCTCGCTGACCATCGGCGCCGCCGTTCTCTTCCTGCTCGGCGGCGTCACGGTAGGCGTCATCTCCGCGCTGCGCCGGGGCAGGTTCGCCGACCGGGCGTCGATGACCGTCGCGCTCGCCGGGGTCTCGATGCCGGTGTACTTCACCGGCCTGGTGATGCTGTACCTGGTCAGCTACAAGTGGCGCATCATCAAGGGCGTCCACTACGCGAACTTTCTGGACAATCCGTTCACCTGGGCCTGGAACCTGCTTCCGGCCTGGATCGTCCTCGCGTTCCTGTACGCCGCGATGTACGCCCGGCTCACCCGGGCGAGCATGCTCGACGTCCTCGGTGAGGACTACATCCGCACCGCTCGTGCCAAGGGCCTCCCGGAACGGGACGTCATCGGCAAACACGCGCTGCGCGCGGCGCTGACACCGATCCTGACCATCTTCGGCCTGGACGTCGGGTCGCTGCTCGGGGGCGCGGTGCTGACCGAAAGCACTTTCGGGTTCCGTGGCCTGGGAAAGATGTCCATCGAGGCGATCAACACCCAGGACCTGCCGACCATCCTCGGCGTAACCGTCTTCGCGGCCTTCTTCGTGGTCTTGGCCAACATCATCGTCGATGTCCTCTACGCGGTGCTCGACCCACGGGTGCGTCCCACGTGACCTGTGTCCGAGGTGACCTACCGTCCGGAAAGCACCTGGCGACACACGTCCGACGCGATGACCGTCCGATGGGGGAGCTGAGATGACGACGCAGCCTGACGGCGACGCCGGCGCGGCCACCGCGGTGGCCGAGCCGCCGCATCTGCAGGTCCGCGACCTGCGGGTCTCGTTCCGCACCGACGACGGCGAGGTGCGCGCCGTCGCGGGCCTGACCTTCGATCTGCGACGCGGCCGGACGCTGGGGATCGTGGGGGAGTCCGGCTCCGGGAAGAGCGCCGCGAGCCTGGCGATCATGGGACTGCAGCGCGGCAAGCGCACGACGGTCTCCGGTGAGATCATTCTCGCCGGCGAGAACCTGGTCACCGCGAGTGCCGAGCGCGTCCGCCGGATGCGGGGCCGGGACATGGCGATGATCTTCCAGGACCCGCTCTCGGCGATGCACCCGTACTTCTCGATCGGTGACCAGATCGCCGAGGCGTACCAGGTGCACCACGACGTGTCCCGCAAGGCGGCCAGGACCCGCGCGATCGAGATGCTCGACCGGGTCGGCATCCCTGACCCGAAACGGCGGGTCGACAACTACCCGCACGAGTTCTCCGGCGGCATGCGGCAGCGGGCGATGATCGCGATGGCGCTGTCCTGCGACCCGTCGCTGCTGATCGCGGACGAGCCGACCACCGCGCTCGACGTGACGGTGCAGGCGCAGATCCTCGACCTGCTGCGCGACCTGCAGAAGGAGTTCGGATCGGCCATCGTCATCATCACCCACGACCTCGGCGTGGTCGCCGAGATCAGTGACGACGTGCTGGTGATGTACGCGGGCAGCGCCATCGAGCACGGCCCCGTTCAGACGATCTTCAGCGATCCGCAGCACCCTTACACCTGGGGGCTGCTGTCCTCGATCACCCGGTTGGACCGGACAAGGTCCGACCGGTTGCGCACGATCGGCGGCAACCCGCCCAGCCTGATCTCCGTTCCGTCGGGCTGCCCGTTCCACCCGCGCTGCCAGTACGCCGCGCTGACCAACGGCGCCTCCCAGACCATCCGACCGCCGCTCGAGGCGGTCACGCCCGGCCACCGGGTCGCCTGCCACCTGGAGCCGGAGACCCGAAGCCGGATCTTTCGTGAGGAGGTGGCTCCAAGCCTGTGAACGGCAACGACATCACCGGCCCCGCATCCGCCGGCTCAGGCGCCACTGACGGGACCGCCCCGGACGGCGGGAGGGCGTTCCTGAAGGACGCCAGCCCGGCGGCGCCGGCCGCCGTGGTCTCGGACGAGCGGCCCGCGACAGCATCAGCCGTCGCCACCGCGCCCCCTGAGGGCGACGTGCTGGTAACGGTCACCGACCTGAAGGTGCACTTCCCGGTCACCCGGGGCGGCGTGATCCCCCGGAAGGTCGGCGCGGTTCGCGCCGTCGACGGGCTGAGCTTCAGCCTGCGCCGCGGTGAGACGCTCGGCCTGGTGGGGGAGAGCGGCAGCGGCAAGACCACCGCCGGCCGCGCCATCGTCCGGCTGCTGGAGCCCACCGGCGGCAAGGTCGAGGTCGACGGCAGGGACATCACCCACCTGTCCGCCCGCAGGATGCGCCCGCTGCGGCGGGACATCCAGATGATCTTCCAGGACCCGTACACGTCGCTGAACCCGCGGCACACCGTCGGCTCGATCGTGTCCGCGCCCCTGAAGATCACCGGGGAGATGTCGGGTGACGCCGTCCGGGCCCGGGTCCGGGAGCTGATGGAGCTCGTCGGGCTGAGCCCCGAGCATCTCAACCGGTACCCGCACGAGTTCTCCGGTGGCCAGCGGCAGCGGATCGGGATCGCCCGCGCGCTCGCGACCGGGCCCAAGCTGGTGATCGCCGACGAGCCGGTCTCCGCGCTCGACGTCTCGGTGCGCGCCCAGGTCGTCAACCTGCTCGGCGATCTCCAGTCGGAGCTCGGCCTCACCTACCTGTTCATCGCCCACGACCTGTCGGTGGTGCGCCATATCAGCGACCGGGTCGCTGTGATGTACCTTGGCACGATCGTCGAGATGGCCGACCGGGCCGGTATGTACGAGCATCCTTTGCACCCGTACACCCACGCCCTCCTGTCGGCCGTCCCGGTGCCGGACCCGGTCAAGCAGCATCGGCGGGAGCGGATCCTCCTGCGGGGCGACCCGCCGACTCCGCTCAACCCGCCCAGCGGCTGCCGGTTTCACCCACGTTGCTGGAAGGCCGAGGAAGTGTGCAAGACCGTGGAGCCCGAGCTGGTCGAGATCCAGCCGGGCCACCTGGCCGCCTGTCACTTCCCGGAGGAGCGGGAGCTGGTCTAGATGGAGATCGCGCTGTCCATCGCGGTCATCATCACGAGCGTGTTGCTCGTGTTGCTGGTGTTGTTGCACCGGGCGAAGGGCGGCGGCCTGTCCACCCTCTTCGGCGGTGGCGTCTCGTCCTCGCTCGGCGGCTCGTCGGTGGTCGAGAAGAACCTCGACCGCCTGACGATCGCCATCGGCGCGGTGTGGATCATCTCGATCATCGGTCTCGGGCTGCTGCTGAAGAGTTGAGCGCTCCTCGTCGAGTCCGTCGGCCCGCGGGCCGACGGGCCGTTCTCCTGACCTCGACCGTGGCGGCCGGACTGGCCGCGCTGCTCGCTCTCGTCGGCTGCGCCGGCTCGGCCGGGCCGGCGGCGACGGCCTTGACCACGCCCGCGGGCGTGGCCACGGTCCTGCCGACCGACAAACCCGGCGGCACCCTGCGGGTCGTCACCGACGCCATGCCCACCGGCGACCCCGGCTGGGCCGTGACCACGGCCGACCGGGCGTTCGCCCGGCTGGTGAGCCGCACGCTCTACAGCTACCCCGCGTCGGCGGACGTCGACAGCGCCGTGGTCGCCCGGCCCGACCTCGCGGTCTCGGCGCCGCAGCGCAGCCCCAACGGCCTGGTCATCACGGTCCGGCTGAGCTCGGCGGCGCGCTGGGACACGCCGACCCCGCGCCGGATCGTCGCGAACGACGTCGCCCGCGGGCTCAAGCGGCTGTGCCTGCCGCCGAACCCGTCGCCGCTGCGCGGCTACTTCGCCGCGACGATCGTCGGGTTCAACGCCTACTGCACCGAGCTGTTCACCAAGCCCGTCGAACAGCTCAAGGACTTCATCGAGAACCAGTCGCCGGCCGGCATCCAGGTCGTCAGCAACACCGACATCGCCTTCCACCTGATCCGGCCGTACACCGACTTCGTCGACCTCCTCGCGCTGCCGGAGGCCGCGCCGGTGCCGGTCGAGGCGGACGACTACCAGCCGAACTCGCCCGACTACCTCAACCACCTGATCTCCGACGGCCCGTACCACGTCACCAGCAGCGCCGACGGCGTCTACTCGCTCGGGAAGGACGGGCAGTGGAACCGGGCGATCGACGGGATCCGCCAGGCCCTGCCGGACCACATCACGATCACCAGTGGCGTCGCCGCGGCCGACGCGCAGTCCCAGATCGAGGCCGGCAAGGCGGACATCACGCTGGACTCGGCTGTCCCGCTGGACCGCGCGACGGCGCTGTTCAAGGCCGCTGACCCGCGGCTGAGCGTGCCGACGACAGGGTCCGACCTCTTCCTCACGGTCGGGATGCACGGGCCGGCTGGCGCGGCGCTGAGCGACCAGGACGTCCGGGACGCGCTCGCGACCTGCGTCGACCGGATCGCCGTCGTCGAGGCGCTGGGTGACCCGCCGTTCGCGAGCGCCGCGACCCAGCTGCTGCAGCCGACGATGACCGGCTACTCGCCGCTGGACCCGTTCCCCACCCAGGACGGCGCCGGCGACGCGACGACCTGCGGTGACGGGCTCGCGAAGGCCCCTGACGGGCCGGTGACCGAGCTGACGCTGCTCACCACGGACACGGCCACCGACGCGGCCGTCGCGGGCGCTCTGGTGGAGACCTTCGCCAAGGTCGGGGTGAAGCTCGTCGTCGACGCCAAGGCGCGGGCGGACTTCGACACGGCGGCCGTCAGCCCGCTGCAGCAGAGCTGGGACCTGGCGCTGACCACCGTGACCCCGCTCTGGTACGGCGACGCCGGCAGAACCGTGTTCCAGCCGCTGTTCGACCCGACCTGGGTCGGCCAGCGTCCGGTCGACGGCGGCTACGACGCCAAGGAAGTCCTCGACACGATGTCGGTCGCGCTGCAGGCGCCGACCCCGGCCTCGCGCGCCGCCGCCTGGGGGGTGCTGGAGAGCACCGTGCTGCGCGACGTCGCGGTCATCCCGCTCGCCGTCCTCTACGAGCCGAGGTTCCACAGCTCGTCGGTGCTGTCGTTCAACCAGGTCCCGTCCGTGGGCACGGTGGACCCGACCGACCTCGCCCTCGGCCCGGCCTGACGCACCGCGCCGGCCGGCCCGTGGAAGGGCCTGGCACGCCGGTTCGCGGGCCGCTGGAAAGGGCCGCTTTCGGGGTCTGACGGGGCCAGTTGGTGGCCGGCGGGGATATGTCCCCCAGGGGGCGACCACTCCGGCCCGCCCCGGTGCGTCACGTGGTGGGCCCGGCGTCCTACACTCGCCCCAGAGCGAACCGGGTTATACCTGGTCCGAGGTTTGAGTCCGAGGTCTGACCTGGCTGGCACTGGCTGGCCTGACCGGCACTGAGTCGAAGGAGTACGCGGACCGTGGCAGGTGGCAACGCCATCCGGGGGAGCCGGGTCGGGGCAGGACCCATGGGGGAAGCCGAGCGGGGGGAGACTGCGGCTCGCCAGCGGATCTCCTTCTGGTGCGCGAACCAGCACGAGACGCGTCCGTCGTTCGCCGCGGACGCCGCTATCCCTGACACGTGGGACTGCCCGAGCTGCGGCTACCCCGCGGGGCGCGACCGGGAGAACACACCGGCCCCGCCGAAGATCGAGCCCTACAAGACCCACCTCGCCTATGTCCGCGAGCGGCGCAACGAGAAGGACGGCGAGGCCATTCTCGCCGAGGCCCTCGCCAAGCTCCGCTCCGCCGGCAGCTGACCGACCGCCAGGGCGCCCGGCCTCGTCTTCTCGGCCCGGCCGCGCGCCCTCGGCGGCGTGTTACGGCTTTGGGCAACTTTTCCGTGACTCCCCGTCGGGGTGTCGTCGGCGGTACTACCCTTCTCCCGGTGCCGGGCGCTGCCTGGCACCGGGGGCTCCCTGCTGCCCCCTGACGAGGGCTCTGGCCCGTGCGTTGCGTGCGAGCGGATCGGCGGACGGGCAGAGATGGGGAGCGAGCGCACGGACGACACCGGCGAGCTGGCCCAGCCGTCGGTGGCACAGCCGACAGGTGAGGCCGAGCCGTCGGAGCGGGAGACGGCCGGTGTGGCGGCCCCGTTCGGCCGGCTGATCGCCGGGCGGTACCGGCTCGCCGACCTGATCGGCGTGGGCGCGATGGGCGCCGTCTGGCTCGCCCGCGACGAGGTGCTCGACGTGGACGTCGCGGTCAAGGAGATCCGTCCCCCGTTCGCGTTCACCCGGCCGGGCACCGATCCCGGGTCGGACGAGGACGACAGCTGGGCCGACTCCACCGGGGCCTGGGTGTCCAGGGCGCTGCGTGAGGCCCGCAACGCCGCCCGGCTACGGGCCAACCCGCACGTCGTGACCGTCCACGATGCCGTCGTCGACGACGGCGCCCCCTGGATCGTCATGGAGGCCGTCGCGGCCCGCTCCCTGCAGGAGGCGGTCGACGAGGACGGGCCGCTGCCGCTGGCCGACGTCGCCCGGATCGGGCTGGCGGTGCTCGACGCCCTCGTCGCCGCGCAGGCCCTCGGCGTCGTCCACCGTGACGTGAAGCCGTCCAACATCCTGCTGGCCCACGACGGCCGGGTGCTGCTCACCGACTTCGGCATCGCCGCGGCCGACACCGACCCGACGCTCACGCAGCCTCCCGACGGTGGCCTGCCGAGCGGCACTCCCGCGTACATGGCTCCGGAGCGGCTGCGCGGCGGCCCGACCACGCTGACCGCGGACCTGTTCGCGCTCGGCGCGACGCTGCTGTTCGCCGCCGACGGCGTCGCCCCCTTCCACCGCGACGACGTGGTCGCCTCGCTGCAGGCCGTCCTGTTCGACGAGCCGGAGCCGTCCCGCGACCTGGGCCCGCTCGCGCCGGTGATCGCCGGTCTGCTCCTCAAGGAGCCCGCCGCCAGGCTGCGCGCCGACGGTGTCGCGGCGCTGCTCACCCGCGCCCAGCGCGCGCTGGGCGCGGGCATCGCGGCCCTGCCACCCGCCGCCGCCGACGTACGGCCGCCGCGCGGTCCCGCCGGCCAGCCGGTCGCGCTCGGGTTCGCCGACGTCGAGGCGGAGGCGACCGAGCCGGCCGACGGCACGAGCCGGGCCCGGGCCGGCGACGCCGAGGCAGCCGGGTTCGCCGCTCCTGACCCGCCAGTGCCCGACGCCGCGCCTGTGCATCTGGGGCAGCTGGACCTGGGCACGCTGGCGTCGCCTGGTCGCGTCGACGTCCCGGGCCGGCGTCGCCGGTCGTTTCCGCTGTCGGTGTCGCTGTTGCTGCCGGCGCCGCTCGCGGCGCTCGCCGTCGTCGTGGTGCTCGCGCTGGTCGGGCTCGCCGCCTGGGGCGCCGTCGCCGCCGGGGCCGACCTCGACGGCGCGCCGAGGTCGACGCCGTCCGCGCGCGTCGCCACCCGTGGCGCGAGCCCGACCGCCACCGCTCCCGGCGGCCGCGGGCCGCTGGGGGGCCGGGCCGGCGCGGTGCCGGGCGAGATGGTCGGCAACTGGTTCGGCACCGTGACCCAGAATCCCGTCACCTTCGACGTCACGCTGCGGATCACGGGCGGCGAGGTCGGCGAGACCGTCGGGAGGTCCGTGTCGTCCGAGGGCTGCGGCTCCGACCTGGTGCTGCGGGAGGCCGGAGTCTCCGCGATCACGGTGCAGGAGGTCATCACCCAGGCCAACCAGCGGTGCACCGGGGCGTTCCGGCTCCTGCTGACCCTCAACTCCAACGGCACCCTGGGCTACTTCTACGACGCCACGGTGATCACCAGTTTCGGCGTGGCCACGCTGAACAGGACCGCCCAGCCGCCCACCGGAGGCTGAGCGGCGAGCGTCAGGCGCTGACCCGGGAGGCCGCGGCGCGGTCGATCAGCCAGAGGGTCCGGTCCCGGCCGGTCGCGGCGGCCGCGGGGAGGTCGAGGGGCCCGGCACCGGCGGCGGCCGCGGCGACCGCGTCGGCCTTCTCCTCACCCGCCGCGATCACCCAGACCTGGCGAGCGGCCTGGATCGTCGGGTAGGTCAGGGAGACCCGGTTCGGCGGCGGCTTCGGGGACTCGCGGACGGCGACCACCGGTTCCGTGGCCCGCGCGGCCGGCGAGTGCGGGAAGATCGACGCCACGTGCCCCTCCGGACCGATGCCGAGCAGCAGCACGTCGAACGCCGGCACCAGGGCACCGTCGGGCGCGTGGGCCGCGAGCTGCGCGGCGTAGTCGGCGGCCGCCTGCTCGGGCTCGGTGTACCCGTCGGCGCCACCCTCGGACGCCAGCGCACCGATCTCGAACACCCGTTTCTCGTCCACCGGCACGTGCGCGAGCAACGCCTCCCGGGCCTGCAGCACGTTGCGGTCGGGAGAGTCGGCGGGTACGAACCGTTCGTCACCCCACCAGATGTCCACCTTCGACCAGTTGACGGCCTCCAGCGCGGGACTGGCGAGCACCGCGCGCAGCAGCGCGATGCCGATCCCGCCCCCGGTCAGCACCAGCGACGCCTCGCCGCGCCGCGCCTGCGCGTCGACGAGCGTCGTGATCAACCGGGCGCTCGCCGCTTTCGCGAGCAGGCCCGCGTCCGGGTGGACGATCAGTTCCATCGGTAACCGCCTCGGTCCGGCCTCGCCGCCGGCTGCGTCGGGGTGCGCGGGCGTGGGGCGCGCGCTTCCTGGGGTGTGTCTGGTGCGCGACGGATCCGTCGCGACATCAGCTTCCGCTGGGAGCCGGTGCCGCGGGCGGGGCCTGCGTCGGGGCCGTCTCCATCATCGGGTCCCGCCAGACGTGCTCGCGGTGGCCGGACCGGCCGGACAGGTCGGGGATGCCGCTCCAGGTGGCGAGCGCGTCGGCGTAGACGCTGTCGTCGTCGATCCGGCGTAGCTCCTCGGCGAGCAGGTCGCCGAGGCCGAGCTGCGCCAGTGGCAGCCGGCGCTCCGGGACCCCCGGCCGGGTGATCGTCCCGGACCGGGTGTCGACGCGGGTGACGGCGATCTCGCCGTCCTCGACGGTCACGTGGACGGCGTGCAGGCCGTGGACACCACGGTGGGAGCCGCTCGCGGCCACCTCGACGGGAACGCCGAGCCGGGCCCGCAGCCAGCCGGCGAACAGCTGGGCGCTCGGGTCGGCCGGGTCGGCCTCGATGCTCGCCGCGGTGGGCCGGTCCTGGCGCCCGTCGAACGCGGCGGCCAGCAGCGTGCGCCAGCCGGAGATCCGGGTCCAGGCCAGGTCGGTGTCACCGGGCGCGAAGTCGGCCGCCCGCAGCCGCAGCGCGGCCACCGGGTCGGGCGCCGCCGCGACGTCGGTGACCCGGCGGTCCGCGAACACGCCGAGCGGGTCGAACGCGATCCGGGTCGGCGGCTCGTCGTACCACCACGTGACCACCGGCGCGTCCGAGGCGAGCAGCGGCAGCACGACCGACTCGGCGTGCAGCGCCAGCCGGCCGTACATCCGCATGACGATCGCCTCGCCGGGGCCGAGCCGCCCGCCGATCGAGACCTCGGCGTCCAGCCGCGGGTGCGGCGCGTCGATCTGGCGGCGCACCACGATCAGCAGCCGGCACGGATGCGCCGCCGCGGCGGCCGTCGCGGCGCTCTCCGCCGCGGCGACGTTCTTCTCATCGACGACCACGACAAGCGTCAACGCCAACCCGAACGCCAGCGCGCCGGCGGCCCGCCGCTCCGCACCCAGCGCCTTGACGACCGCCGAGCCAGTGGTGTCCCAAAGCGTCGTCACACCAAGCTCCTTGCAACGAGGAGAACGGGCCCGTGAGCGGAGGAGGACGGCGCGCGGAGGTCCCGTGCGAGCGAAGCGAGTACGGGGCCGGAGCGCGCCGCCCGGACGGAGCGAACCAATGTGATCGTCATGGCCGGCGCCACCGCCGGCCGTCGCGGGCGAGCATCTCGTCGGAGGCCGCCGGGCCCCAGCTGCCCGAGCGGTAGGTGAACGGCTTCGTGCTGGCCCAGAACTCCTCCAGCGGGTCGATGATCCGCCAGGACTCCTCGACCTCCGCGTTGTCCGGGAAGAGCATGGCGTCGCCGAGCAGCGCGTCCAGGATCAGCCGTTCGTAGGCCTCCGGCAGCGACTCGGTGAACGCCTCGCCGAACAGGAACTCCATCGCGACGTCACGGACCTCCATCGCGGTCCCAGGCACCTTGGAGCCGAACTTCAGCGTCACGCCCTCGTCGGGCTGAACCCGCACGACCAGCTGGTTGTGGCCCAGCTCGGTGGTGTCGGTCGCGTCGAACGGCAGGTGCGGGGCCTGCTTGAAGCCGATCGCGATCTCGGTCACCCGTCGGGGCAGCCGCTTGCCGGTACGCAGGTAGAACGGGACGCCGGCCCAGCGCCGGGTCTCGATGCCCAGCCGCACGGCCGCGTAGGTCTCGGTCGTCGACGTGGCCGGGATGTTCTCCTCGTCGAGGTAGCCCTTGACCCGCTCGCCGGCCAGCCAGCCCTGCTCGTACTGGCCCCGGATCGCGTAGCTGGTCAGGTCGGTCGGCAGCGACACCGCGCGCAGGGTCTTGATCTTCTCCGCGCGGATGGTGTCGGCGCCGAAGCTGACCGGCTCCTCCATCGCGGTCAGCGCCAGCAGCTGCAGCAGGTGGTTCTGCAGCACGTCGCGGGCGGCGCCGGTCTCGTCGTAGAAGCCGGCGCGGGTGCCGATGCCGACGTCCTCGGCCATCGTGATCTGCACCGAGTCGACGAACTGGGAGTTCCAGATCGGCTCGAACAGCGTGTTGGCGAACCGCAGGGCGAACAGGTTCTGGACGGTCTCCTTGCCCAGGTAGTGGTCGATCCGGAACACGTCCTGCGGACCGAACACGTCGTCGACCAGCGAGTTCAGCTCACCGGCCGACTTCCGGTCGTGGCCGAACGGCTTCTCCACGACGACCCGCCGCCAGCCGCCAGCCGCCTTCTCGTCGGCGAGGCCGGTGCGCTCCATCTGCTTGAGGACCACCGGGAAGGCCGACGGCGGGATCGACAGGTAGAAGGCGGCGTTGCCCCGGATGCCGTGGCTCGCCTCCAGGCTGTCGAGCTCAGCGGCGAGCCGGTCGAACCCGGCGTCGTCGTCGAACGAGCCCTTCACGAACCTGATCGACGACGCGAGCCGGTCCCAGGTCTCCTCCCGGAACGGCGTGCGCGCGCCCTTCTCGGCGCACTCCCTGGCGAACTGGATGAAGGGCTCATGACCCTCCCAGTCGCGCCGGGCGAACCCGAGCAGCACGAACCCCGGCGGCAGCAGGCCGCGGTTGGCCAGGTCGTACACGGCCGGGATCAGCTTCTTGCGCGAGAGGTCTCCGGTGACGCCGAACACCACCAGGGCGCTGGCGTCGGGAAGCCGGGGGAGCCGGCGGTCTCGCGGATCGCGCAGCGGGTTGCCACCTACCGTGGGCGCCACCTGCGGTTCTCCCTGTCTGTGCTCGTCGGTCGTCGGGTTCTGGTCGGTCGTGCCGTGATCCTCGGTCGTGCCGTGATCCTCGGTCGTGCTGTGATCCTCGGTCGTGCTGTGGTGCCGGTCCCTGGGAATCCTCGCGCCCGCGCCCCGCCGGCCGCGACGGCCGGCGGGGCGACGCGCGGTCAGTGTGCTCCGAGCTGCCCGCGGACCGCGTCGAGCAGCTGGTTCCAGGAGTCCTCGAACTTCGTCACACCCTCCTGCTCGAGGACCTCGACCACGTCGTCCAGGTCGACGCCGACGTTCGCCAGCGCCGTCATCACGCCGTGGGCGTCGGCGTAGTTCGGCCGGATCGTCTCGCCGGGCACCTCGCCGTGGTCACCGAAGGCCAGCAGGGTCGCCTCGGGCATGGTGTTCACCGTCCCGGGGGCGATCAGCTCGTGGACGTAGAGCGTGTCCGGCAGCGACGGGTCCTTCGTCGACGTCGAAGCCCACAGCGGCCGCTGCGGCTTCGCGCCGCGCGCGGCCAGCGCCGCCCAGCGCTCGGTCCCGAACGCCTTCTCGTAGCGCTCGTAGGCCAGCCGCGCGTTCGCGATGGCGGCCTTGGCCCTGAGCGTCTGGGCGGCCGGGGTGTCGATCTTCTCCAGCCGCTTGTCGACCTCGGAGTCGACCCGGCTGACGAAGAAGGAGGCGACCGACTCCAGCCGGGAGACGTCGCGGCCGTTCGCGAGGGCCTGCTCGATGCCGGTCATGTAGGCGTCCATCACCGCCTCGTACCGCTCCAGGCCGAAGATCAGTGTGACGTTGACGCTGATGCCGGCGGCGAGGGTGGCGGTGATGGCCGGCAGGCCCTCCAGGGTCGCCGGGATCTTGATGAACAGGTTCGGCCGGTCGACCATCCACCACAGCGAACGGGCCTCGGCCAGGGTCTTGTCGGTGTCGTGGGCCAGTCGCGGGTCGACCTCGATCGAGACCCGCCCGTCGGTGCCGCCGGAGGCGTCGTAGGCCGGGCGCAGCACGTCACAGGCGACCCGGACGTCGGCGGTGGTGATCAGGCGGATCGCCTCGCCGACGTCGACGCCGCGGATCGCGAGGTCGTGCAGCTGCTCCTCGTACGCCTTGCTCGACGTGATCGCCTTCTGGAAGATCGTCGGGTTCGTGGTGACGCCGACGACGCTGTGCGTCCTCGCCAGCTCGGCGAGGTTGCCGGAGTTCAGCCGGTCGCGGCTGATGTCGTCCAGCCAGACCGCCACTCCCGCGGCGGAGAGGTCGGAGAGCGGGTTGGTCATGGTCGTGTTTCCTCTCCGCGGAGACGCTGTACTGCCCGACGGCCAGGCACCAGCCCAGGCGTCCAGGGCCAGGCGCGGGCCAGGACGTCGGTGGCAGGGTGCGGGCCGGGCCCTCAGCGCCTCCCTACCCGGTGATGGATGGGGTCATCCCACGGTGGCGCGACCTTGGTGCTGGCCGCCGCGGGCGGACCTGCCTTGGCCTAGTGTGCCCACCCACGTCACGGAGGTGAACAGGGTGGCCACGTGAACAACTGGCGACGCGGCTGTCCGTCGACCGCGGGACCTGTGGGGAAGTCTCACGGCCAGCGGGCCACCGCCGCACGGTCCTAACACGAATGCGACCTCGGTCATGCCGTTTCGGCCCGATCGGGTCACCAGACCCGGTTCGGCCGGGGTTCCGGTGGGTGCCTCGCGTTGCGCCGCCGGTGGTCGCCGCGCCCCTGCGCGCCACGGGCGGTTAGACTCCGACACGACGTAGAACCCCGGCCCGCCCCGGCGGGCGCAACGGTGCCGCCCCTCTTCCCGGGGGCTGAACGTGAGGTCGCCCTGTCCACCCTGGCAGTCCTGCGCCGCCGCCAGACCGCTCCGCGCCAGCGCGCGGCCACGGTCCCCGGCGCCCGCCAGCTGACCGCCGCGGGCGGCCAGGCGGATCACGTCCCCGGCGCGGTCGCGGTCGCCCAGACCCTGGCCACCGCGACCGTCCTGCCCGAGGCTTCCGTGCCCGGGGCCGGCGGCGTCCTCGAACCCACCACGGCCGACGCCGGCCAGGCTGGCGTAGGCCACGCCGACGCGGGGCCGGCCGGGGCCGGGGGCCGCCTCGACGCCGCGCTGGCGAAGACACGCGCGTACATCGCGCTGACCAAGCCGCGCATCATCGAGCTGCTGCTGATCACGACCGTCCCGGTGATGATCCTCGCCAAGCGCGGCCTGCCGTCGCTCTGGCTGATCCTGATCACGCTCGTCGCCGGCACCCTCGCCGCCGGCAGCGCGAACACGATCAACTGTTATGTCGACCGCGACATCGACGAGATCATGGCTCGCACCAAGCGCCGCCCGCTGGTGAAGGCCACCGTCACGCCCGTCGAGGCGCTGCGCTTCGGCATCGTGCTGGGTGTCGTCGCGACGCTGCTGTTCGGCCTGCTGGTCAACTGGCCGTCCGCGCTGCTCGCCGACGGCGCCATCGCGTTCTACGTGTTCGTCTACACGCTCGGCCTCAAGCGCCGGACGTCGTCGAACATCGTCATCGGCGGCGCCGCCGGCTGCTTCCCGGTGCTGATCGGCTGGTCCGCCGTGACCGGCACGGTGGGCTGGGGCGCGGTCGTGCTGTTCGGGGTCGTGTTCTTCTGGACCCCGCCGCACTTCTGGGCGCTGGCGATCAAGTTCAAGGACGACTACGCGGCCGCCGGCGTGCCGATGCTGCCGGTCGTCGCGCCGCTACGCGAGGTCGGGCGCAAGATCCTGATCTACTCGTACGTGATGGTGGCGACGTCGCTGGCGCTCTACCCGGTCGCGGACGCGGGCTACGTCTACCTCGGCACGGCGGTCGTCACCGGCGCCTGGTTCCTCTTCGAGGCCCACCGGATGACCCACCAGATCGCCAAGGGCACCGAGATCCGCCCGATGCGCCTCTTCCACTACAGCATCACCTACCTGACGCTGCTCTTCATCGCCGTCGCCGTCAGCCCCCTGGTCTGACAGCCCCACCACCCTCGGCTGCGGTCGTGCCCCCGGCCGCACCCGCCGGCCTAGGGCTCGTCCTCCGGCTCCGGGTCTCGTCCTCCGGCCCCGGGGCTTGATCGCCGTTTCAGCCCTCAGGTGGTTGTAGTTGTTGCTGTTCCACGACCACGCGAGGGCCAAAACGGCGATCACCCGCCGCCGCCCGAGCCGCCTGGGGAGTCGTCGCTACCTCGCCCGGGTGACCTGGCTTCTGGCGATGGCTAAGTCAGCAGAAGGCGACCATCTGGCGTAGCCAATGGCGCAGCTCCGCGATCTCGCTGAGTGATGCGGTCCCAAACGCGGTGGTTCGTGTGAAGCGTTCGGTGGACACGGCCTTGAGATCGTCGGTTCGCGCCCAGCTCGTCTCCTTCACGCCGGACTCGGGCGAGTCGATACGTACGTGATGATCCAGCCCGCGATCCCGCGAGGTCAGCGGAACCACGATCGCCATCTCGATGGGGAACTGGCAATGAGTCTGGGATCCCACCACAATCGCTGGCCGGAGCCCACCTTGCTCATGGCCAACCGGGCGACCGAGGTCGACGAGCCAGACCTGCCACGGATTTGGTTGAGTCACGGGTTGTACTCCGGGTACTCCTCGCGGGCGTCCCCGAGACCGTCTCCGACCGTAGCGTCCCACTCGCGGAGTTCCGCCTGGTAGCTGGCCCACTCCTCGGGATCTGCGCGCAGCTCCTCGTAGCGGGCCATGATCTTGGCGATCTTGTGTTCCATGAGGAGGCGCTCGATGGCCTCGCTCAGCGACGCGCCGCCGAAGTCCTGTGCGGCGACCGCGACCAGCTCGTCGTGCACCGCGGAGCTCACCTGCATCGACGTGTCTGCCACGGCAGCAATTATGACGCCTACCATCACTCCTCCAAGGCATGTTCGCTCAGGTACTGTCTGGTCAGACAGTACCTGAGGCGACAGTCTGGGACAAAGGCGGCGTCCGCGGCCGGTGGAACGTGACCGGTGTTGACCGATCGCCCATCGAGCCGACGCCTACCGGACCTGACAGTTCTGGTGACGGCTGTGTCGGTGGTTGGAGCGCGGGCGAGACCTGGGTCAGGCGCCGGCGGCCCGCGCCGGACGGTCGGGCAGGGCCAGCCAGAGGCGTAGGGCGGCGATCCACATGGCGGTCGCGCCGGCGACGTGGAGGGCCACCAGGCCGGCGGGGATGCCGAGGAAGTACTGGGTGAAGCCGATCGCGGCCTGGGCGACGATCGTCGCGGCCAGGGCGTCGGCCCAGCGGCGGGCCTCGCGGGATGCCTTCCCGAGCCGGACCGCGAACAGCAGCGCCACGCTCAGGCCGGTCAGCAGCATCGCGCCGTCGGCGTGCAGCTGGGCGACGGTGACGATATCGAAGCCGAACCGGCGGGCATGGGTGGCGTCGCCGCCATGTGGGCCGGTGCCCGTGACGACCGTCCCGAGCACGAGCACCGCGAACGCGGCGACGACGGTGACGCGGGCCAGCCAGAGCAGCTCGCGGCGGACCGCGACGGTGACCGGCCCAGGGCCCTGCCCGGCCCGGCGGTAAAGCACGGCGCCGTTGACCAGCAGCACCATCGACAGCAGGAAGTGCGCGGCCACGGTGGCCGGGTGCAGGTCGGTGAGCACCGTGATCCCGCCGAGCACGACCTGGGCGACGAACCCGGCCCACAGGCCGAACGAGAGCCAGACCAGGTCGCGCCGTTCCCGCCGGTCGGCCAGCCGGAGCGCCGCGACCGGCGTGACCAGCATGATCACGCTCATCACGATGGTGACCATGCGGTTGGAGAACTCGACGACGCCGTGGGTCGCGTACTGGCTTCGTGGGACCCAGGAGCCGTCGCCGCACTGCGGCCAGGTAGGGCACCCCAGCCCCGAGCCGGTCAGCCGGACCAGCCCGCCGGTCACCACGATCAGCCCGAGGAACACCAGGCCGACGAGAGTGAGGAGCTGGAAGGCCCGCGGGCTGACGGTCGGCAGCCGCCGCGACGAACGGGTCGTGACGCCGGACGCCACGACGGGCTCGCCGGGCCGGTCCGTCATGGCCTCGGCCTCTGCCGGCGGGGCCTCGATCCGCGCCACCTGGGCCTCCGGGTGCTCAGCTCTCGCGTCGCTTCGACGGTTTGTAGAAGACGACATCCCGGGCCATCGTACGTGGGGTCCCGCCCACGGTCCGTCGGCCCAGGAGCCGGTGCCCGACCTACTCCCAGCGGAAGGTCCGCGCGGCCAGCGCCACCGACCCGACCGCCCAGCAGGCCAGCACGAGGACCGGGCCGACCCCGGGAGCCGCGGCATTGGCGAGCACGTCGCGCAGGCCGTTCGACAGGGCGGCCGTCGGCAGCCCCTCGGCGACGACCCGCAGCCAGCCCGGCAGCTTCGACAGCGGGAACACCACCCCGCCGATCAGCAGCAGCAGCAGGTAGACGCCGTTGGCCGCCGCCAGCGTCGCCTCGGCGCGCAGCGTGCCGGCCATCAGCAGCCCGAGGCCGGAGAACGCCGTCGTGCCCAGCACCAGCAGCACGGCCAGCCAGCCGATGCCGGCGGCCGTCCCCGGCAGGTGCGGGTGCCAGCCGAGCGCCAGCCCGACGCCGACCAGCAGCAGGGCCTGGACGACCTCGATCGCCAGTACGGCCAGCGTCTTGCCGGTGAGCAGCACCCAGCGCGGCAGCGGCGTCGCGCCGAGGCGCTTGAGCACCCCGTACCGGCGCTCGAACCCGGTGGCGATGGCCTGCCCGGTGAAGGCCGCCGACATCACCGCCAGCGCGAGCACCCCCGGCACGAGGAAGTCGACGGACTTCTGGCCGTCGGAGGGCAGCACGTCGACCGCGCTGAAGAACAACAGCAGCCCGATCGGGATGATGAGGGTGAGCAGCACGGACTCGCCGTGCCGCAGGTTCAGGCTCAGCTCCATCCGGGTCTGCGCCCCGAGCATCCTGGACCGGCGGGCCGAGCCGGGCGCCGGGCGGAAGTCCAGCGGCGCCAGGCCCGTGGCCGCGTCAGGCGTGGCGGTCATCTCGCCAGCTCCGAGCCGGTGAGATCCACGAAGACGTCCTCCAGGCTGCGCTGCTCGACCCGCAGGTCGTTGGGCAGGACGCCGTTTCCGGCGCACCAGGCCGTCACGGCGGCCAGGAAGGCCGGGTCGACGGTGCCGCGCACGACGTAGTGCCCGCCGGCCCGCTCGGCGGCCTGCGACCCGGTCGGCAGCGCGGCGAGCAATTGGTCGAGGTCCAGGCCGACAGGCGCGCGGAAACGCAGCTCCCCCTCGGCCCCGCCGCGGGTCAGCTCCGCCGGCGTGCCGGCGGCGACGACCTTGCCGCGGTTGACGATGACGACCTGGTCGGCGAGCCGCTCCGCCTCGTCCATCGCGTGGGTCGTGAGCAGCACGGTGACGCCGGCGGCGCGCAGCTCCTCGACGAGGTCCCACGTCTCATGTCGGGCGCGGACGTCCAGCCCGGCCGTCGGCTCGTCCAGGAACACCAGCTCGGGTCGCCCGACGACGGCCATCGCCAGCGACAGCAGCTGCTTCTGGCCACCGGACAGCCGGCGGAACGGGGTGCGCGCCGCGGAGCCGGTCAGGCCGACCCTGGCCAGCAGCGCGGCCGGGTCCAGCGGGTGGGCGTGGTGCGCGGCCACCAGCCGGAGCATCTCGTCGGCGCGTGCCCCCGGGTACATGCCGCCGGACTGGAGCATCACGCCGACGCGGGGGCGCAGCTTCTGGTCGGCCGGGTCGGTGCCGAGCACCCGGACCAGGCCGCCGTCGCCGCGCCGGAAACCCTCGCAGATCTCCACGGTCGTCGTCTTGCCGGCCCCGTTCGGCCCGAGCAGCGCGGTCACGGTTCCCACCGGGACACCGAAGGAGAGCCCGTCCACCGCGCGGGTCGGCCCGTACGTCTTCGAGAGGTCGACGACCTCGACCGCCAGGATCTCCGCCACCCGCCGATCCTACGTAGCCGGCGGGCGGCCTGAACGGGCGCGGCGCCCGCCGTCGGCTCGGTCAGCGGCGTGGGCCGAGGCGGGGTGGGGCGGAGGTGGTCGCGGGCGGGCCGAGGCGGCGGCGGTCGAGGCCGGCGGGCGGGCGGCGGCGTGCGCCACCAGGGGCACCGGCGCCGGAGGTCGGGTCCGTGCCGGGCTCGACGAGCGCGCCCCACGCGCCGAGGCGTTCGTAGAGGAGCTCCGGTGTCGTGGAGTACAGCCGCGACAACGACGTCAGGTCCGAGCGCCGCAGCCGCAGCACGTCGCGCGAGCTGTCCGAGCGCAGCACCTGCACGATCGCGATCCAGCGCCGCAGCGGCCCGGTCCTGGTGGGTGGCAGCTTGCGCAGCCGGCGCAGGTCGATGACCAGGGGAGGCAGGCTGTCGACGTCCCGCCGGTCGGTCGTCGGCGGGACCAGCAGCGTCGCCGGCACGTCATAGAGCTCGGCGAGCTCCACCAGCCGGTGCACCCGCATGACGCGGCTGCCCCGCTCGTAGGCGCCGAGCGTGCCGGCGGTCCAGCGGCCGGCGGTGATCTCCTGTACATCCAGCAACGACATGCCACGCCGGTTGCGGACCGCGCGCAGGCGACGGCCGAGCTCGACGGCGTAGTCAGTGTCAGACACGATCTCCGTCCGAGGGTCAGGGGAAGCGGGAGCTCCAGCTGGCCCCCGTCACAGCGTGTCAGGGATCGGCTCCGCTGACAGTAGGTTCGGCGAGATTCGTCCAGGCGCCGGCGTGGTCCGCCAGTGCTCTCGTGGGCGGAAAGCCTGACTCGGCCGGAAAGCGGCGGGCGCGGGCGGCCCGGCCCGCTACCCCTTCGGGCCGGCCGGAACCGGCCGTCGGTCAGTCCTGGAACCAGGCCGTCCGGTACGGAACCAGGCTGTCGGTCAGTCCTGGGCCCAGTCGCGGGAGCGGTCCAGGGCGCGCAGCCAGTCGGCGTAGAGGCTGTCGCGGGTAGCCGGGGCGAGGGCCGGCTCGTAGCGGGCGGCGGTGCGCCGCAGGCCGGCGAGCGCGGCCCGGTCGGGGAAGACGCCGGTGGCGAGGCCCGCGAGATACCCGGAGCCGAGCGCGGTCGTCTCCAGGTTGTCCGGCACGTCCACCGGAATGCCCAGGACGTCCGCCTGGAACTGCATGAGCCACGGGTTGGCGGCGGCTCCGCCGTCCGCGCGCAGCTCGGTCACGGGCGTGCCTGCGGCGGTCATCGCCTCGACGATGTCCCGGGTGCGGTAGGCGATGGACTCCAGCACGGCGCGGGCCAGATGGGCCCGGCCGGTGCCTCGCGTCAGCCCGACCAGGGTCCCGCGCGCCCGGGGGTCCCAGTGCGGCGCGCCGAGCCCGGCGAGCGCCGGGACGAAGTAGACGCCGTCGTTGCCGCTCAGCGACCCCGCGAGCTGCGCCGTCTCGGCGGCGGAGCCGACCACGCCGAGCCCGTCGCGCAGCCACTGCACGGCCGAGCCGGTGGCGAGGACCGCCCCCTCCAGCGCGTAGTGGACCGGCTCGCCGGCCAGCTGGAACGCGGCGGTGCGCAGCAGCGCGCCGTCCTCGCGGGGTGGCGGCGGCGTCGGGCCGGTGTTCAGCAGGACGAACGAGCCGGTCCCGTAGGTGTTCTTCGCCTGGCCCTGCGCGAAGCAGGCCTGCGCGAACAGCGCGGCCTGCTGGTCGCCGACCGCGGCCGCGACCGGCACCGAGACGCCAAGGAACGAGGCCGGGTCGGTCTCGGCGTAGACCTCGGAGCTGGGCCGGACCTCGGCCAGCAGCTCCATCGGCACCCCGAGCAGCTCGGCCATCGGCGCGGACCAGGTCGCGTCGGCCAGGTCGAGCAGCAGGGTGCGGGAGGCGTTGGTGACATCGGTCACGTGGGTCCGGCCGCCGGTGAGCCGCCAGATCAGCCACGTGTCGACCGTGCCGAACGCCAGCTCGCCCCGCCCGGCGCGCCGGGCCAGCTCGGGGTCGTCCGCCAGCAGCCAGGCGATCTTCGTGCCGGAGAAGTACGGGTCCAGCACCAGCCCGGTGCGCTCGGCGACCTCGGGGCCGTGGCCGGCCGCGGCGAGCCGCTCGCAGGCGCCTGACGTGCGCCGGTCCTGCCAGACGATCGCAGGGGCGACCGGCCGGCCCGTGCGCCGGTCCCAGACGACCGTCGTCTCGCGCTGGTTGGTGATGCCGACGGCGGCGATGTCCGCCGGCGCGCGCCCGGCGGCCCTCAGCGCGGCGGACACCGTGGCCACGACCCCGCCCCACAGCTGCTCCGGGTCCTGCTCGACCCAGCCGGGCCGGGGGTAGGTGACGGTCACCTCGGTCTGCGCCCGGCCCACGACGTGCGCGGACTGGTCCAGGACGCATACGGTCGTGCCAGTGGTTCCCTGGTCGACGGCCACCACCACGGGCTCGGGCATCGTCGGATGCTATCGGGCCCTGCGGCGTCTGGGATTCGGACGCTCCGCGCCGCCGCTCGCCGGTGCCGGCCGTCGTCCGGTTCGCGTCGGCTCGGTCGCGACGGAGCGTTCGAGGCCAGGAATGTCGGATATGTGTCACCGGCGCGGGTGCCCGGCGCCGGGTTCGACGGGGCCAGGGAAATAGGGCACACTGGTGTTGTGAAATCCGCGCACGATCCTGGGCCCCTTACGGGCACGGCCGCGGGCACGGCTGTCGGGACCGCCGACGGCCGCACCCGGGACCGGGTCGTGCGCATCCTGCTGGAGGCGGGTCCCTCCACGGCCGCCGAGCTGGCCCACCGGCTCGACCTGTCGTCGGCCGCGATCCGCCGTCACCTGGACGCCATGGTCGCCGACGGCATCCTCACCCCGACCACCGTGCACGTCCGCGGCCCGCGCGGCCGCGGGCGCCCGGCGCGGCACTACGCGCTGACGGACGCGGGCCACGAGGAGGCCGGGCCGACCGCCTACTCGGACCTGGCGGCGGGGGCGCTGCGCTTCCTCGACGAGGTGGGCGGCCCCGACGCCATCGGCCGGTTCGCCGAGAGCCGCGGCCGGGAGCTGGAGCTGCGGCTGGCCGGCGCGGTCGACGGCGTGCCCGAGGAACGGCGCCTGGCGGCCCTGGCCGCCGCGATGACCGCGGCCGGCTACACGGCGAGCGTCTCCGAGGTGCCCAGCGGGACCCAGATCTGCCAGCACCACTGCCCGGTGCAGCACGTGGCCGAGCGGTTCCCCGCGCTGTGCGAGGCGGAGACGGCGGCTCTGTCGCGGTTACTGCACACGCACGTCCAACGGCTCGCCACCATCGCGCACGGCGACGGTGTCTGCACGACGCACGTTCCTGGCAAGCCCGCCGCCGACACCGAGGGCTCGGTGCCGGCGGACAACACAACGGTGCCCGTGAGGATCACATAATGACGACCTCTGCCGAGACCGCCCTTGAGGGCCTGGGCTCGTACAAGTTCGGCTGGGCTGACGCCGACGCGTATGCCGACGATGTCGAGCGCGGTCTTTCCGAGGCGGTCGTGCGCGGCATCTCGGCCAAGAAGTCCGAGCCGTCGTGGATGACCGACCTGCGGATGAAGGGCCTGAAGCTCTTCGAGCGCAAGCCGATGCCGACCTGGGGTGCCGACCTCTCCGGCATCCACTTCGACAACATCAAGTATTTCGTCCGCTCCACCGAGAAGCAGGCGGAGAGCTGGGACGACCTGCCGGCGGACATCAAGGACACCTACGACAAGCTCGGCATCCCCGAGGCGGAGAAGCAGCGCCTCATCTCCGGTGTCGCGGCCCAGTACGAGTCCGAGGTCGTCTACCACAAGATCCGTGAGGACCTCGAGGAGCAGGGCGTCATCTTCCTCGACACCGACAGCGGCCTGCGCGAGCACCCGGAGATCTTCAAGGAGTACTTCGGCTCCGTGATCCCGGTCGGCGACAACAAGTTCGCCGCGCTGAACACCGCCGTCTGGTCGGGCGGCTCGTTCATCTACGTGCCGAAGGGCGTGCACGTCGAGATCCCGCTGCAGGCCTACTTCCGGATCAACACCGAGAACATGGGCCAGTTCGAGCGCACGCTGATCATCGTCGACGAGGGTGCCTACGTGCACTACGTCGAGGGCTGCACCGCGCCGGTCTACTCGTCGGACTCGCTGCACTCGGCCGTCGTCGAGATCGTCGTCAAGAAGAACGCGCGCTGCCGGTACACGACCATCCAGAACTGGTCGAACAACGTCTACAACCTCGTCACCAAGCGGGCCGCCTGCCAGGAGGGCGGCACGATGGAGTGGATCGACGGCAACATCGGCTCCAAGGTGACGATGAAGTACCCGGCGGTGTGGCTGCTCGGTGAGCGCGCCCGCGGCGAGGTGCTCTCGATCGCGTTCGCCGGCCCTGGCCAGCACCAGGACGCGGGCGCCAAGATGGTGCACGCCGCGCCGCGCACGTCCTCGCAGATCATCTCCAAGTCGGTGGCCCGCGGCGGCGGCCGGACCTCCTACCGCGGCCTCGTCCAGATCCACGAGGGCGCCAACCAGTCGAAGTCGACGGTGAAGTGCGACGCGCTGCTCGTCGACACGGTCAGCCGGTCGGACACGTACCCGTACGTCGACGTCCGCGAGGACGACGCGTCGATCGGCCACGAGGCGTCGGTCTCCAAGGTCGGCGAGGACCAGCTCTTCTACCTGATGAGCCGGGGCATGGCCGAGGACGAGGCGATGGCGATGATCGTGCGCGGCTTCGTCGAGCCGATCGCCCGTGAGCTGCCGATGGAGTACGCCCTGGAGCTCAACCGCCTGATCGAGCTGCAGATGGAAGGGTCGGTCGGCTGATGGCCCTGAGTGAAGCGCGGGCGCGCGTCGACGGGTCGGGGCGCCCGCCGATGGTCCCGGCCCCGTCCGCTCCGGTCCGCTCCCGTGACCCCGAGGCGCACCCGGCTCCGACCGGCCGCGAGGAGGCCTGGCGGTTCACCCCGCTGCGTCCGCTCAAGGCGCTGATCGCCGGCCAGGAGCCCGACGGCAAGGTCGACGTCACCGTGTCGGCGCCGGACGGCGTCGAGGTCGAGAACGTCGGCACCGACGACCCGCGGGTCGGCCGGGTGCTGACGCCGGTCGACCGGGTCGCCGCGTTCGCGACGGTCCGGGCCGGCGGGGCGCTCGTGGTCACGGTCCCGGCCGAGGCCGAGCTCGACGAGCCGGTCCTGCTGCGGCTGCGCGGCGACGGCGGGGTCAGTTACGGCCACCTGGCGGTCGAGGTCGGCCCGTTCGCCCGGGCCACCGTGGTCCTCGACCACACCGGCACCGCGAGGTACGCGGGCAACGTCGAGGTCTACGTCGGCCACGGCGCGAACGTCACGTTCGTCTCGCTGCAGGACTGGGACGACGACGCGGTGCACGCCGGCGCGCACGCGTTCTCGCTCGGGCGCGACGCCCGGCTGCGTGCCACTCACATCACGCTGGGCGGCCAGCTGGTGCGGCTGTGCCCGACCGTCGACTACCGCGGCCCCGGTGGGGACGCGGAGCTGTCCGGCCTGTTCTTCACCGACGCCGGCCAGCACCAGGAGCACCGCCTGCTGGTGACCCACCAGGAGCGCAACTGCCGCAGCCGCGTCACCTACAAGGGCGCGCTGCAGGGCGCGGACGCGCACTCGGTGTGGATCGGCGACGTGCTCATCGGGGCCGGCGCGGTCGGCACCGACACCTACGAGATCAACCGCAACCTCGTCCTGACCGACGGGGCACGGGCCGACTCGGTGCCGAACCTGGAGATCCTGACCGGTGAGGTCACTGGCGCCGGCCACGCCAGCGCGACCGGCAGGTTCGACGACGAGGCGCTGTTCTACCTGATGGCCCGGGGCATCCCGGCCGACGAGGCCCGGCGACTGGTCGTGCGCGGCTTCTTCGGCGAGGTGCTCGACCGGATCGGCGTCGAGGCGCTGCGTGAGCGGGTGACCGCCGTCGTGGACGCAGAGCTCGCGGGGGTGGGTGCATGACCCTCCAACGGGTCTGCGCACTGGCGGAGCTGGGAGAAGGCTCGGCGCTGGGTGTCGAGCTGGACGTGCCGGGGCAGGACGAGCCGACGCCGGTGTGCGTCGCGCTGACCGGCGGAAACGTGTACGCGCTGCGGGACGAGTGCTCGCACCAGGACGTCCGGCTCTCGGACGGCGAGGTCGAGGACGGCAAGATCGAGTGTTGGCTGCACGGCTCCCAGTTCGACCTGGAGAGCGGCAAGCCGACCTGTCTGCCGGCCATCGACCCGGTGCCGACCTACCCCGTGACCATCGAGAGCGGCGACGTCTACGTCGACCTCGCCGCGGCTGAGCAGAAGTGAGGACCTGACCGGTGTCGACCTTGGAGATCCGCAACCTGCACGTCTCGGTGGAGACCGACGGGGAGGGCCCGCGCGAGATCCTGCGGGGCGTCGACCTGACCGTCCGCAAGGGCGAGACACACGCGATCATGGGGCCGAACGGCTCCGGCAAGTCGACGCTGTCCTACTCGATCGCCGGCCACCCGAAGTACAAGGTGACCGAGGGGACGATCACCCTCGACGGCGTGGACGTCCTCGCGATGAGCGTCGACGCGCGCGCCAGGGCCGGCATCTTCCTGGCCATGCAGTACCCCGTCGAGGTCCCCGGCGTCTCCGTCTCCAACTTCCTGCGCACCTCCGCGACCGCGGTCCGGGGCGAGGCCCCGAAGCTGCGGCTGTGGGTCAAGGAGGTCAAGGAGACGATGGGCGTCCTGGAGATGGACCAGGCGTTCGCCGAGCGCAGCGTCAACGAGGGCTTCTCCGGCGGCGAGAAGAAGCGCCACGAGATCCTGCAGATGATGCTGCTCAAGCCGAAGATCGCGATCCTCGACGAGACCGACTCGGGCCTCGACGTCGACGCGCTGCGGCTCGTCTCCGGCGGCATCAACGCGGTCCGCGAGACCGGCGAGACCGGGACGCTGCTGATCACCCACTACACCCGGATCCTGCGCTACGTGCGGCCCGAGTTCGTGCACGTCATGGCCGGCGGCCGGATCGTGGACGAGGGCGGCCCGGAGCTCGCGGCGACGCTGGAGGACTCCGGCTACGACAAGTACGTGAAGATCGGTGAGGCCGCATGAGCAGCTCTGACCGCGCCGGCTACGACGGTGCCAGCTACGACATCGAGCTGGTCCGCAAGGACTTCCCGATCCTTGACCGGGTCCTGCACGGCGACAGGCCGCTCGTCTACCTGGACAACGCGGCCACCTCGCAGAAGCCGCGCGCGGTGCTCGACGCCGAGCGTGACTACTACGAGCTGCACAACGCCAACGTGCACCGCGGTATCCACGTGCTCGCCGAGGAGGCGACCGCGCTCTACGAGGCCGCCCGGGACAAGGTCGCTGCCTTCATCGGGGCGCCGGACCGCCACGAGGTCGTCTTCACCAAGAACTCGACCGAGGCGCTGAACCTGGTCGCCTACGCGTTCAGCAACGCGGCGGCGCTCGGCGCGGAGGCCGAGCGCTTCCGGCTCGGCCCCGGCGACGAGGTCGTCGTCACCGAGATGGAGCACCACTCGAACCTGGTGCCCTGGCAGATGCTGTGCCAGCGGACCGGGGCGACGCTGCGCTGGCTCGGCCTCACCGACGACGGCCGGCTCGACCTGTCGAACCTCGACGAGATCGTCAACCCCCGGACCAGGGTGGTCTCGTTCGTCCACCAGTCGAACATCCTCGGCACGGTCAACCCGGTCGCGGCGATCGTCGCGCGGGCCCGCGAGGTCGGCGCGCTGACCGTGCTCGACGCCTCCCAGTCCGTCCCGCACCTGCCGGTCGACGTGACCGCGCTCGGCGTCGACTTCCTCGCGTTCACCGGGCACAAGATGTGCGCGCCGACCGGCATCGGCGTGCTCTGGGGCCGCCACGAGCTGCTCGAGGTCATGCCGCCGTTCCTCGGCGGCGGCGAGATGATCGAGCTGGTCACGATGGAGGCGACGACCTACGCCGTCCCGCCGCACCGCTTCGAGGCCGGCACCCCGATGATCGCCCAGGCGGTCGGGCTCGGCGCGGCCGTCGACTACCTGACCGGGCTTCCCGGCGGGATGGCCGCCGTCGCCGCCCACGAGCACGCGCTGACGTCGTACGCCCTGGGCGCGCTCGCCGAGGTGCCCGGACTGCGGATCATCGGCCCGACGACGGCCGTCGAGCGCGGCGCGGCGATCTCGTTCCTGCTGGCCGGCAAGGACGGGCGGCCGATCCACCCGCACGACGTCGGCCAGGTCCTCGACGAGCAGGGCATCGCCGTGCGCGTCGGCCACCACTGCGCCCGCCCGGTGTGCCTGCGCTACGGCGTCCCCGCGACCACGCGGGCGTCGTTCGCCCTCTACACGACCACCGGCGAGATCGACGCGCTGGTGGAAGGTCTTGCGGGGGTAAGGAGGTTCTTCGAAGCGTGAAGCTGGACTCCATGTACCAGGAGATCATCCTGGACCACTACCGCCACCCGCTCCACCGCGGGCTGCGTGAGCCGTTCGACGCCGAGGTGCACCACGTCAACCCGACGTGTGGCGACGAGGTGACCCTGCGGGTGAAGATCGTCGACGACCAGGTCGCGGACGTCTCGTACGAGGGCGAGGGCTGTTCGATCAGCCAGGCCTCGGCGAGCGTGATGGCCGAGCTGGTGATCGGCAAGAGCGTCGAGGACGCGATGGCGCTCGAACGCGAGTTCCTGACGCTCATGCAGTCCCGCGGGACGCTCGAACCGGACGAGGACGTCCTGGAGGACGCGGTCGCCTTCGCCGGTGTGTCGAAATACCCCGCCCGGGTGAAATGCGCGCTGCTGAGCTGGATGGCCTGGAAGGACGCGACCTCCCAGGTCGTGGACAGTCCGGCGCCCGTGGCGACACCCGTGCCCGGCACTTCCGTTCCCGAGCAGGAGAAGCAGGCATGACCGACAGCATCCAGACCGACACCATCGAGCCGGGCCTGGGCGAGGACGCGGCCCTGCCCGAGAGCGTGACGGCCTCGGCGCCGGCCACCGACCTTCCGGCGACCGACCTTCCGGCCGCCCAGCCGACGACCACCACGCCGCCGGTCGAGAAGGCGGCGATCGAGGACATCGAGGAGGCGATGCGTGATGTCGTCGACCCCGAGCTCGGCATCAACGTCGTCGACCTCGGCCTCGTCTACGGCATCGACGTCTCGGACGCGAACGTGGCGACGATCGACATGACGCTGACGTCCGCGGCCTGCCCGCTCACCGACGTGATCGAGGACCAGGCCCGCAGCGCGCTCGTCGACGGCCCCGACGGTCTGGTCGCCGACATCGTCCTCAACTGGGTCTGGCTTCCCCCGTGGGGCCCCGACAAGATCACCGAAGACGGCCGCGAGCAGCTGCGCGCCCTCGGCTTCAACGTCTGATCGCGCCCCACTCGCGGATGGCCCAGTCGAACCGGCTGGGCCATCGCCGTTCTCAGGGGCGTTCCAGTGACTCCAGGACGGCGAGCGCCAGGCTCGTCGCGCCCCCGAAGGCGCCGAGGCCGTAGAGGATCGCGCCCGGCACCGTCGTGTTGTTGGCGCGAGCCAGGATGCCGGCCACCAGCGCGACGACAAGCGCGATCAGGACCCCCAGCGCGAGGCGAAGGCGGTGGACCGAGCGTTCGGTGGACATGCTGCCCCCACAGGTAGCGACCTTCACTGGTCGGATATCCCGCGCAGATGCTCGCCCGTATGCACGTGCATCTGACTGTGCGGCATATCCTCCTCGGAGCCTTTGGGCTCTTTCGGACCCGACAGGATCCGCCGCGCGTCGGAGGATCTGGTGACCGCAGGTTTGGTCGTCGCTACTGGAGGTATCTAGTCCATGCCGCTGAGAGCGATGCCGGAGCAGGACGGGAAAGACTGTCAGGCAACGGGAAAGTCGTTCCCAGCGGTGAAGAAGCCCGGGCGAGGTTCTGTCCGGGCTTCTTAGCGTCCCGGACGAGGTCGTCGGCTGGGTGGCCCGGGGTCGCCCGCCGCTCCCCGTGGAACGCCGGAGCTGCCCGGCGGACCGCCTGTCCACACTGCGCCCAGCCCCCGGCGCCGTCCCACCCAATCCAAGGCGCCAACTCCCCTGCGCAGGAGCCGAGCATCCGGTTGCCCGCCCCAGCTGTCGCACCTTGATCGAGAACTGCGCAGAGACAGAGGCGACAAATTGGGGTATCGAACGCCGTTTTGCCTGCGCATCCGGTGATCACGGCATTCTTGATCACCGGATGCGCAGGGGAGTTGGTGGGCGTCGGGCACGGCGCGATCGCGTCCGGGGCCGCGCCCAGGAGCGGGCAGGCCGCGCCAGAGTGCTGAAAAGCCCGGACAGAACTTCGTCCGGGCTTTTCGCTGCCGGGAACGACTTTCCCGGTGCCTGACGGTCTTTCCCCCGTCCTGCTCCGGCATCGCCCTCAGCGGCTCCGTGTAGATACCTCTGGTAGTGACGGGCAAACACGGAGTTACAAGATTCTTGGCTCGCTGGGGTTCATGCCCGGTCCGCGGCGCTGGTCAGCCGAGAAGGGACTCGTACAGGTCGGCGGTCTGGCGGGCGATGGCGGCCCAGCCGAACTCGGTCACCGCGCGGTCGCGGCCGGCCCGTCCCAGCGCGGCGGCGCGCTTCGGGTCGGCGAGGACGGTGTTCATGGCGGCGGCCAGCGCCGACGGGTCGTCCGGCGGGACCAGCAGGCCGGTGACGCCGTCGTCGACGACCTCGGGGATGCCGCCGACGCGGGAGGCGACGACGGCGGCGCCGCAGGCCATCGCCTCAAGGTTCACGATGCCCAGCGGCTCGTACACCGACGGGCAGGCGAACAGGGAGGCGTGCGAGAGCAGCTGGATGACCTCGGGCTTCTGGAGCATGCCGGAGATCCAGGTCACGCCGTCGCGACGGGCCTTCAGGCCGTCGACCAGCTCGGTGACCTCGGCCAGCAGCTCGGGGGTGTCCGGCGCGCCGGCGCACAGCACCAGCTGGGCCCGGGGGTCCAGCTCGGCCGCCGCCCGCAGCAGGACCGGCACGCCCTTCTGCCGGGTGATCCTTCCGACGAACACGACGGAGGGACGGCCCGGGTCGACGCCGTACCGTTCGAGCACGTCGGTGCCGAGGTCCGGGCTGTACTCCTCGGTGTCGATCCCGTTGCGGATGACGTGCACTTTCGCCGGGTCGACCTTCGGGTAGGCGTCGAGGATGTCGGTCCTCATGCCGGCGCTTACGGCCACGACCGCGGACGCCGCCTCGATCGCGGTCCTCTCCGCCCAGGAGGACAGCCGGTAGCCACCGCCGAGCTGCTCCGCCTTCCACGGGCGGTGGGGCTCCAGCGAGTGGGATGTCATGACGTGCGGCACCCCGGCGAGCATCGCGGCCAGATGCCCGGCGAGGTTCGTGTACCAGGTGTGCGAATGGACCAGCTCGACGCCCCCGCCGGGACTGCTGTTGCTCGGGCCGCCGTCGCCGAGGCCGGCGCTCGTGGGGGCGCCGGCTGTGGTCGCGGCCGCCGCCATCGCGAGGTCCAGTGAGAAGGTCCGCAACGCGTCGTTCGCGCCGTCGAGCGCTGGCCACGGTCGGTGCCACCGGACCGCGGGCGAGCCGGGGCCGTCGGGCTCGGCGGTGCTCCCGTCCCCGGGAGCGTCCTTCGGGGCGCCCTCGGCGTGGACGGTCAGGTCGACCAGCCGGGCCAGCTCCCGAGCCAGGTACTCGACGTGAACGCCGGCGCCGCCATAGACGTTCGGCGGGTACTCCCTGGTCAGCAACGCGACGCGCATCCTCGGTCCTTCTGCTGTTCGCTCGTTCTGAGTCGGTGATCCTGCTGACGTCGCGGCCCGGCCACGGTCTCGGCCGCTCGGCCCGTCTCCGCCGCCGTCGCGTGAAAGCCCGGCCGTGCCCCGGCCTCCCCGCGATCGGAGGCGCTCTCAGCCCGGCACCATCGGGCGTTGATCGCCGTTTTGGCCCTCCGGTGGTCGTGATTTGGGCCGGAGAACAACCACACGAGGGCCAAGACGGCGATCATCCCGTGGCCGTGGCCGTGGCCGTGGCCGTGGCCGTGGCCGTGGCCGTGGGCGGCCGGCGGCGGCGGCCCTGGCTACTCGATGGTGATGCCCTTGCCGACGACGGTGATGCCGTCGGGGCTGACCGTGTAGCCGCGGGCGCGGTCGTGCTCCTTGTCGACGCCGACCTCGGCGCCGGGCGGAACGATGACGTTCTTGTCGAGGATCGCGTCGCGGACGACGGACCGGCGGCCGATCAGCGCGTTGTTCATCACGACGGAGTTCTCGACCTGGGCCCAGGAGTTCACCCGGACGCCGGGGGAGAGCACCGAGCGGCGCAGCGACCCACCCGAGACGATCACGCCGTTGCTGACGATGCTGTCCACCGCCATGCCGGTCCGGCCGGGCAGGTCCCGGACGAACTTCGCCGGCGGCAGGGACGGCACGCTGGTCAGGATCGGCCAGTGCGGGTTGTACAGGTTGAACACCGGGTCGAGCGTGCACAGGTCCATGTGGGCGTCGTAGTAGGCATCGATGGTCCCGACGTCGCGCCAGTAGCCGCGGTCGCGTTCCTTGGCGCCGGGCACCTCGTTCTCGGTGAAGTCGTAGACGCCGGCCGCGCCCTGGGCCACCAGCATCGGGACGATGCTCGCGCCCATGTCGTGCACGCTGTCCGGGTCGGCGGCGTCGGCGTGCAGGGCGTCGACGAGCACCTTCGTCGAGAACACGTAGTTGCCCATCGAGGCGAGCGTCTCGTCCGGGCTGTCCGGCAGGCCGGGCGGGTCGGCCGGCTTCTCCAGGAACTCGTCGATCGTGCGGCCGTCGCGGGCCGGGCGGATCACGCCGAGCCCGACCGCCTCCGAGCGCGGCACCCGCAGCGCCGCCACCGTGACCCCGGCACCCGTCTCGATGTGCTGCTCGACCATCTGCCGGGGGTCCATCCGGTAGACGTGGTCGGCGCCGAAGACGACGACGATGTCCGGGGCGTCGTCGTAGATCAGGTTGAGCGACTGGTGGATGGCGTCCGCGCTGCCGGCGAACCACTGCGGGCCGAGGCGCTGCTGCGCCGGCACCGGGGTGATGTAGTTGCCCAGCAGGGTGCTCATCCGCCACGTGGTGGTGATGTGCCGGTCGAGGCTGTGGCTCTTGTACTGGGTGAGTACCGCGATCCGCAGGTACCCCGCGTTGACGAGGTTGGACAGCGCGAAGTCGATCAGCCGGTAGAGCCCGGCGAACGGCACCGCGGGTTTGGCCCGGTCATCGGTCAGCGGCGCCAGCCGCGTCCCCTTGCCGCCGGCCAGGACCAGCCCCAGTACCCGGGGCCCGGCCGCTCTCACGACGTCCACCCGGGCGGTGTCCACACAGGCGGTGTCCACGCAGGCGATTCCGGCACACCGCAAAGCCTAGTGTCCCAGCCCCCGCCGGTACACATCCCCGCAGGTTAGGGGCGGCTTTCGCGCCGACGACCAGCCCCGGGCCGGCGGATGACGAACCACCCACCGGCCGGCCCGGTCCCTACTTCTGCCAAGCGGTCGTCTCCTGGACGGGGGAGCGGCCGAGGAGGGGGCGCCACCAGGACTCGTTGTCGCGGAACCAGGCGATGGTGGAGCGCATGCCGTCGGTGAACTCGATCTGGGGGGCCCAGTCGAGCTCGGTGCGCAGCTTGCTGGAGTCGAGCAGGTAGCGGCGGTCGTGCGACGGGCGGTCCGGGACGATCGTCTTCAGCGAGTCGGGCAGGCCGAGTTCGGTGAGGATCGTGTCGGCGATCGTCTCGATGTCGGCCTCGACGCCGGACCCGACGTGGTAGGTCTCCCCGACCCGGCCACGCTCCAGCACCGCCTCGATGGCCCGGCAGTGGTCGATCACGTGCAGCCACTCACGCCGGTTCTTCGTCGACGCGTACAGGGGCAGTTCCTGGCCCTGCAGCGCCCGGGTCACGAACAGCGGGATGACCTTCTCCGGGAACTGGTACGGCCCGTAGTTGTTCGAGCAGTTCGTGATCGTCACCGGAACGTCATACGTGTAGCCGTAGGCGCGCACCGCATGGTCACCGCCGGCCTTCGCCGCGTTGTACGGGGTGCGCGGCAGGTACGGCGAGTCCTCGGTGAAAGCGCCCGGGTCGTCCAGGTCCAGGTCGCCGTAGACCTCGCAGGTGGAGATCTGGTGGAACCGGCCGACGCCGACCGTGCGGGCCGCCTCCAGCAGGCTCTGGACACCCATCACGTTCGTGGAGAAGAAGTCGCCCGGACGCAGGATCGCCAGGCTGTTGTGCGACTCGGCCGCGAAGTTCACGATCGTGTCGACCTTGTGCTCGCTCAGCAGCGACTCGACCAGCTCCCGGTCCCGGATGTCCCCGTGGACCAGGGTCACGAGGCCACCGGACGCGTCCAGCACGTCGGCGACGTTCTCCCGCAGACCCGCGTACGTCAGCGAGTCCAGCCCGATGACCCGGTCTCCGGGGTGCTCGGCGTGCCAGTAGCGCACGAAGTTCGAACCGATGAACCCGGCGGCCCCGGTCACCAGCAGTGTCGTCGGCATGGCGTGCATCGGCCTTTCGCGCTCAAGGTCAGGGTTCATCAGAGTCAAGGTCCCGGGAGGGGCCGTGGGCGCCGCCCAGCCTCTCACGGGCGCGACCTCGCCGGGTGCCCGGGGGCCGGCCGACCACGCGCCGCTCTACCGGTAGAAGCTGTGCTGACAGTGGCTTTCTCATGGGCTGGTGGAGTGGGATCGGTCACCGGGGTGGTGACGGGTGTTGGTTATGTCCTGGAAACATGCGAGCCCTACGCTTCGGCCGTGGCGGACCTGTTCGAGGGATATCCGGCGGAGGTGCAGGCCACCGCCGCTTGGGACGAGGTGTTCGACCCGGCTGGGGTCCCGCGCGAGGTCTACGCGGCTCTCTACGACGCGTTGCAGCCACTGAGCAGTGGTGACCTGGCGGCTCGCAAGGCCGCGCTCGACCGGGCGTTCCGGGACGCCGGGATCACGTTCATCCTGTTCGGCGAGGAACGGCCGTTCCCGCTGGACCTGGTGCCCCGGCTGCTCTCCGGCTCCGAGTGGGACACGATCGAGCGCGGCGTGGTCCAGCGGGTGCGTGCCCTGGAGGCGTTCCTCGCCGACATCTACGGCCGGGCCGAGATCCTCGACGACGGGATCGTGCCGCGGCGCCTGGTCATGTCCAGCTCGCACTTCCACCGCGCGGCGCACGGGATCGACCCGCCGAACGGGGTGCGCTGCCACGTCTCCGGGATCGACCTGATCCGGGACGAGCAGGGCCGGTTCCGGGTGCTGGAGGACAACGTCCGGGTGCCCAGCGGGGTCAGCTACGTCATCGAGAACCGCCGGGCCATGACGCGGGTCTTCCCGGAGCTGTTCGCGACCCACCGGGTCCGGCCGGTCGCCGACTACGCCTCCCACCTGCTGCACGCGCTGCGGGCCGCCGCGCCGCCCGAGGTCGCCGACCCCACGGTCGTCGTGCTGACCCCGGGCATCTACAACTCCGCCTACTTCGAGCACGCCCTGCTCGCCCGCCAGATGGGCGTCGAGCTTGTCGAGGGCCGCGACCTGCAGGTCCGCGACAACCAGGTGACGATGCGCACCACCGAGGGCGAGCAGCCGGTCCACGTCATCTACCGGCGGATCGACGACGACTGGCTCGACCCGCTGCACTTCCGGCCCGAGTCGGTCGTCGGCTGCGCCGGGCTGATCAACGCCGCCCGCGCCGGCGAGGTCACGATCGCCAACGGGGTCGGCAACGGCGTCGCCGACGACAAGCTGATGTACACCTACGTCCCCGACCTGATCCGGTACTACCTGGGCGAGGAGCCGGTGCTCCCGAACGTCGACACCTACCGGGTGGAGGACCCCGACCAGCGCGCCTACGTGCTCGACCACCTCGACGAACTGGTGGTCAAGCCGGTCGACGGCTCCGGCGGCAAGGGCATCGTCATCGGCCCGCAGGCCACCGACGAGGAGCTCGCGACGCTGCGCGGCCAGGTGACCGCCGACCCACGCGGCTGGATCGCGCAGCGCCTGGTCCGGCTCTCGACGTCGCCGACGCTCTCAGGCGACCGGCTCGGGCCCCGGCACATCGACCTGCGCCCGTTCGCGGTGAACGACGGCAGCCGGATCTGGGTGCTGCCCGGCGGGCTGACCCGGGTCGCGCTACCCCGCGGCAGCTTCGTCGTGAACTCCAGCCAGGGCGGCGGCTCGAAGGACACCTGGGTACTCGCCCCCCAACTGGCCGACGGCGAGCGCCCCACCAGCTACGGCCGCCCGGCGAACGGCGAGTTCCTGGTCGCCCAGGGCCCCGACGTAGGCCCCGACACCTCCGGCGAACAACAGCAACAACAACAACAGAACCAACAGCAACAGAAACCGCCCCCACCCCCGAGGCGCGGAGGCGCGCCTCGCGGAGGCCCGTCCCACGAGCGAAGCGAAGTGGGCCGGGCCGCAGCGAGGTCGCCGCAGCGCCCGTTCGCGGAGGAGGACACGGCGCGGAGGTCCCTCGGGAGCGAAGCGAGCGAGGGGCCGGAGCGACGTGCCCGGACGGAGCGAACCAAAAAATGCTGAGCCGGATCGCCGAGTCGCTGTTCTGGATCGGCCGCTACGTCGAGCGGGCCGAGAGCACCTCGCGCATCCTCGACGTGCACGTCCACCGCGTGCTGGAGGATCCCTGGCTGGACGAGGCGTCGGCCGGCCGTGAGCTGCTCGCCGTGATGGGCACCGGTCTGGTCGACGGCCCGGTCGACTCGCAGGTCGTCACCGAGCTGCTCGGCTACGCCCGGGACGACTCCTCCAGCATCGTCGGCGCGATCACCGCGGCCCGGGAGAACGCCCGCAGCGCCCGTGTCGTCGTCTCCAGCGAGGTCTGGGAGTGCCTCAACGCCACCTGGATCGAGCTGGAGCACACCGAACAGCTGGCCCGCCGGCTCGGCCCGCACGTGTTCTTCCGGTACATCCGGGAGCGCACCGCGATGCTCGCCGGCCTGGTGGACGCCACGCTGGCCCGCGACGACGGCTGGCGGTTCCTGGCGCTGGGCCGCAGCCTGGAGCGGGTCGACATGACCGCCCGGCTGCTGTCCTCCAGCATCAGCGACGACCCGAACTCGCAGAGCTGGGTCAGCCTGCTGCGCTCATGCGGCGCGCACGAGGCCTACCTGCGGACCTACCGGCGGGCCGTCGACGCCTCCCGGGTGGCCGAGTTCATGCTGCTCGACCGGCTGTTCCCCCGGTCGGTCTACTGGTCGCTGGCGCTGGGCGAGCAGATCCTCGCCGAGCTCGACGGCGGCCGGCGCGGGGGGCGGACCACCGTCCACGACGCCACCCGCCGCGCGGTCGGCCTCGCCCGCACGGAGCTTGAGTTCCGCGGCGTCGACGAGCTGGTCGAGGACATGCCGGAGCTGCTGCGCGCGCTGCAGACCACCTGCTCGGAGGTCAGCGCCGGCGTGACCGCCCGCTACTTCGCCCGCGAGGTCCCCCGCGAGTGGGCAACCGAGGTACCCGCCTGATGCCGAACCCGACAAGGTCATGATCGCTGTTTCGGCCCTCTCGCGGTTGTAACCGTCGCCCGCGAACGACCACCAGAGGGCCAAAACGGCGATCATGCCAGCGGGCTGACCGGTGGCGGAGCCCCGCGTTGACGAGGAGACACACGTGAGCTGGCAGATGCGGGTCGAGCATTCGACGGGGTATCGGTATGCGTCGCCGGTGCTGTCGTCCTACAACGAGGCGCGGATCATTCCGCAGACCGGCGGCGGGCAGGTGACGCTGGAGGCGACGGTACGCACCGAGCCGGCCGCGACGCTGTACCGGTACTGGGACTACTGGGGCAGCCAGGTCACCGCGTTCGACCTCCACGGGCCGCACACCGAGCTGGTCGTCACCGGCCGGTCGCTGGTCCGTACCGCCGCCGAGCCGGCCCGGCCGGAGCCCCCGAGCTGGGAGGCGCTGCGCGGGGACGACGTCGGTGACCGGTATGTCGAGTTCCTCCGGCCGGCGCGCTTCACGCCCGACCATCCCGAGCTGGTCGCGGCCGGCCGCGAGCTGGCCGCGGCCCACGACCCGGCGGACTTCGTGCTGGCCGTCGGCGACTGGGTGCGCGAGCGGCTCACCTACCGGCCGGGGACGACCGACGTCCACACGTCGGCGACCGAGGCCTGGAAGCGCGGCGAGGGTGTCTGCCAGGACTTCGCCCACCTCGCCCTGGTGCTCATGCGGGCGGCCGGCATGCCGGGCCGCTACGTCTCCGGCTACCTGCACCCGCTCGCGGACGCGGCGATCGGCGAGACCGTCGAGGGGCAGAGCCACGCCTGGGTCGAGGGCTGGTTCGGCGACTGGTGGGGCTTCGACCCGACGAACGCCGTGCCGGCGGGGGAGCGGCACGTCGTCGTCGCCCGCGGCCGTGACTACGACGATGTCCCGCCGATGCGCGGCGTCTACTCCGGCGGCACGTCGTCCTCGCTGGGCGTGACGGTGAACGTGACCCGCCTCGCATAAGCCGGACCCGACCGGGCGACGATCTCGCCCGGGGCCGGCACGTACCCTGGGAAGGCCGTGCCGACTGAGGAGTGATCTCGGGCCTGTGATGGAGCACCTCGTTCAGCTGGAGTGAGGCGGACGCATCGCGTCCGCGTTCTCGCCCTGTCCACGAGGTCGGCCGTTGTGGCGGTCGTGCCTGCTTTCACCTGCCTCGAGAGGCCATTTCTTCATGATCATCGCTGCCGACCTGGAGCTGCGGGCCGGGGCCCGGACGCTGGTCGAGCCGGTGTCGTTCCGGATCCAGCCCGGCGACCGGATCGGCCTCGTGGGGCGTAACGGCGCGGGGAAGACCACGCTGCTCAAGACGCTCGCCCGCGAGACCCTGCCGTTCGCCGGCAAGATCGACGTCCGCGGCGACGTCGGCTATCTGCCACAGGACCCGCGCAGCGGCGACCTCACCGACACCGCCCGCGACCGGGTGCTCTCCGCCCGCGGCCTCGACGAGATCCTGCGCGAGCTGGACAAGCTGCAGGTCGAGATGGCCGAGCTCGCCGACGACACCGCCCGGGACAAGGCCATCCGCCGGTACGGCAGGCTGGAGGAACGGTTCGGCGTGCTCGGTGGCTACGCTGCCGAGGCCGAGGCGGCCCGGATCTGCTCATCGCTCGGCCTGCCCGACCGGGTGCTCGCCCAGCAGATCGGCACGCTGTCCGGTGGCCAGCGCCGCCGCGTCGAGCTCGCCCGGATCCTGTTCGCGGGCGCCGGCAACGCGGACGCGACGCTGCTGCTCGACGAGCCGACCAACCACCTCGACGCCGACTCCATCGGCTGGCTGCGCGACTTCCTGCGCGCCCACACCGGCGGCCTGATCGTCATCAGCCACGACGTCGACCTGCTGGAGAAGTCGGTCAACAAGGTCTTCCACCTGGACGCCAACCGGGCCGCCCTGGACGTCTACAACGTCGGCTGGAAGACCTACCTGACCCAGCGCGACCAGGACGAGAAGCGGCGCAAGCGCGAGCGGGCCAACGCCGAGAAGAAGATCGACGCGCTGAAGACCCAGGCCGACAAGATGCGGGCCAAGGCGACCAAGGCCAGGGCCGCGCACCAGATGGACCGGCGGGCCGACCGGCTGGCCGCTGGCCTCGCCGCGACCCGGGTCGCCGACAAGGTCGCCAAGCTGCGCTTCCCGACGCCGGCGCCCTGCGGGCGCACGCCGCTGACCGCCGACGGCCTGTCGAAGTCCTACGGGTCGCTGGAGATCTTCACCGACGTGGACCTGGCGATCGACCGCGGGGCCCGGGTCGTCATCCTCGGCCTGAACGGGGCCGGCAAGACGACGCTGCTGCGGATCCTCGCCGGCGTCGAGGCGGCCGACACCGGGACGGTGAACCCCGGCCACGGGCTGCGGATCGGCTACTACGCACAGGAGCACGAGACCCTCGACCACGACCGCTCGCTGCTGGACAACATGCGCTCCGCGGCGCCGGACACCTCCGAGGTGGAGCTGCGCCGGATCCTCGGCGCGTTCCTGTTCAGCGGGGAGACGGTCGACCAGCTGGCCGGGACGCTGTCCGGCGGCGAGAAGACCCGCCTCGCGCTCGCCGGCCTGGTGTGCTCGTCGGCCAACGTGCTGCTGCTCGACGAACCGACGAACAACCTCGACCCCGCGTCGCGCGAGGAGATCCTCGCGGCGCTCGCGTCGTTCGCCGGCGCGGTCGTGCTGGTCACCCACGACCCGGGAGCCGTCGAGGCGCTCAACCCGGACAAGGTCCTCATGCTCCCCGACGGCGTCGAGGACCTCTGGTCGCCCGACCTCCTGGAACTCATCGAGCTGGCCTGACGGTCACATCTACTTGCTTGTAGATGGACCCGCCGCTCGGCCCGTATTGCCCTGTTGGCAGACTCTGGGGCAGTCCGACGGCGAGGGGAGACGGTTCCGGGTGAGCACGGGTGGTGGGACCAAGGCGGTGCTGGCGGCGCTGGCGGCGAACCTCGGGATCGCGCTGGCGAAGTTCGTCGCGTTCCTGTTCACCCGTTCGTCGTCGATGCTCGCGGAGTCGATCCACTCCGTCGCCGACTCGGGCAACCAGGCGCTGCTGCTGCTCGGCCAGCGCCAGTCGGTCCGGCCGGCCGACGAGGACCACCCGTTCGGCTTCGGCCGGTCCAGGTACATCGCCGGCTTCCTCGTCGGCATCGTGCTGTTCACCGTCGGTGGGCTGTTCTCGGTGTACGAGGGCATCGAGAAGCTCCGCCACCCGCACCATCTCGAGTCGCCGCTGGTCGCGATCGTGATCCTGGTACTCGCGATCGGGCTGGAGGGGTTCTCGTTCCGGACCGCGATCACGGAGGCCCGCCACCACAAGGGCGGAGAGAGCTGGTGGCGGTTCATCCGGGACGCCCGGGCGCCCGAGCTTCCCGTGGTGCTGTTGGAGGACTTCGCGGCGCTCATCGGCCTCGTGTTCGCGCTCGTCGGCGTCGGGCTCACCTCGCTGCTCGACGAACCGCTCTGGGACGCGGGCGGGACGCTCGCCATCGGGGTCCTGCTGCTCGTCGTCGCCGTCGTCGTGGCGGTCGAGAGCTACGGCATGCTCGTCGGCGAGGCCGCGACGCCGGCCGTCGTCACCGCGATCCGGGCCGCGCTCACGGCCGCGCCGTCGGTCACCGCCGTGCTGGACATGCGCACCCTGCACCTCGGCCCGGACGAGCTGCTGGTCGCCGCGAAGATCGGCCTGGACCCCGGGCTGACCGTCGCCGAGGTCGCCGCCGCGATCGACGAGGCCGAACGCCTGCTGCGGGCGGCCGCTCCCACGACCTGTCGCGTCTACCTGGAGCCTGACATCCCGCGCACGCCCGTCTCCCGGGCCTGAGGCCACGGGGCCGGCCAGCGTCGTCCTGGGGCCGCGGTCAGGCCGTGAGCAGGGCGGCGAGGGCGACGGCCACCGCCGCTCCGGCGCCGACCAGGCCGTAGGGCACGGCGCCGGCGCTGCTGGTGTCGCCGGGCAGGGCCGGCCGCGGCCGGGGCGCCAGCGCGGCGACCAGCAGCCAGGGGAACAGCGGCAGCCAGCTCGTCACCACGCCGCCGCTCGCCAGCCCGTCCAGCAGCGCGAACAGCGCCGACGCCACCGCGCCGACCAGGAACGGCCAGCCGGGTGTCATCGCGATCCGTCGCGCGGCCCGGACCAGCACCGGGCCGCAGCACAGCAGCACCGCCAGCAGGTCGGGCACCAGCCAGGTCAGGGCCGTGTGGTCGAACAGGCCGGTACCGGCCCGGGCCAGCCCATCCGGCCAGGAGTAGCCCGCCAGCCGCAGCACGAATAACGGCAGCAGCGCGCCCACCCCGGTGATCACGTTCAGGAGCGGACGACGGCGCACGAAGTACGCGGCGGCCACGGCGACCCCGAGCCACATCGCGGGGAAGCTGAACAGGCCGGCCACGCCCAGCAAAAGGCCCGCGCCCAGGGCCCACCACGCCCGGCGGCCCCGTTCGCACCCGACCACGCCGACGGCGAGCGCGGCGGCGGCGACCGCCGCCGTCACCGCGTCCCGGCTGGCCACGGCGAACGGCGCCCACGGCGCGAACACCAGCACCGGCAGCAGTCGCCGGGCCGCCGGCTCGTGACACAGCGATCGCACCGCCAGCGCGACAAGCGGCACGACCGACGCGCCGAGGGCCGTGAAGGCCAGCCCGACGGCCAGCCCGCCATGCAGCCCGGCCCGCGCCAGCACCCAGGTCAGCAGCTCCGGCCCCGGAGGCTGGCCGCCCGTCGTGCGCAGCAGATCCGAGGGGGCGCGATCCCCGGCCGCCAGCAGCGCCGCGGACACCCGCTCGCCGGGCCGCGACGCCGCGCCCAGCGCCAGCCACCACGCGACCGTCACGAGGTACGACAGGCCCAGCGACACCCCGAACGCCGGCGCCGGCCGGTCGCCGGGCCGGCGGGCCAGCAGCGCGGCCGCCAGCAGCACGCCCACGGCCAGCGCGGGGGCCAGCGCGGTGCGGGGGGTCAACCGCGGCGGCCAGCTCAGCGGCAGAGTCCCCGCGGCCAGGCCGCCGCGCCCCCCGTGGCCGGCCGGGGCGAAATGCACCCCGGTGGCCACCAGCAGCGCCGTCGCGCCGGCCAGCGCGGCCGCGAGCACCATCCAGAGCGCCAGCTCGCGGAGCTGGTCGCGCCCGGCCCGGACCGGCCGGGCCGGCGACGACCCGTCCGGTGGCGGCGCCCGCCACCACGACCGGCCCCCGGCCGTCGTCGGTGTCGCGGCCGGTGACGCCGTGTCAGCGGCGCTCATCCGGCGAACGCCCGTGCCGCGATCACAACAGCACGGTAACGACTGGTGGGCTGGTCCGCCCGGCCGGCACCGGCGAAGCGACCGCGGAGTGGCCCGCGTCTCGCCGGGCGGACCCGCCGGTTCGGGCGGCCGGCACCGCCCGTCGGCCCGATGTGGTCCGTGCGACCTGAGGCGGACACGCCGGGTTGCGTCCCGCCTGGCTCGCGACGCGCCGGGTCCCTTGTTAGGAACCACCCCGGTGATTGGGGAGACTGACGTTGTGACGTTGATCCAGACCGCCTGGAACGACGGCGGACTGGGAGAACGTCGGGCTCACGGGCACGCCGGGGGCCACTGATCGCGTGTGATGGATCACATGTGCTTCGAGTGGCGCGTTTCCCGAAGCTGAGTGAAGATCGGTTCGCAGATCATCGACACGGAGGGGGCCACGTTGGCCGAGCTTAGGAAAGGAACCCGGATCACCGGCGCCGAGCGTGACAAGCTGGCCGCCGAGCTTCGCAAGAAGTACGAGTCCGGGCAGAGCATCCGACTCCTGGCCGAGTCGTCGGGCCGGTCGTACGGCTTCGTGCACCGGATCCTGTCCGAGTCCGGAACGACCCTGCGGGGCCGTGGCGGGGCGACCCGGGGCAGCAAGAAGAAGAGCGCCTGATCGTGCCTGCACCGGCCGCCGCCTGGATGGCGGCGGCCGGTCTTGGACTCACCGTCACCGGCGCTCGCGCGACGGTGACCCTCAGGAACAGCAGTCGCACCACCGAACACGCCGGCGGCCGGCGGGGCGGTCACCTGGAGACAGGGGCCGGGCTGACCGTCGTGTCCGAGGCACTCACGGCCATCGCGCGATCCCTGACCGGCGAGGTCAGGGTGATCGTCCTGCGGGGTGAGGCGTGGTCGTTACCGACCGAGACCGCCCCCGAGGAGACGGCCCGGCCCGAGCGCCACGCGCCGGACGGGCCACCCGATGAGGCCGTCGCACTCGAACCTCTGGTAGCCCGGTGGCAGGCCGCGTTCGGCTGGCTGTCCGACCGGGCCGACCTCATCAGCGTCGCCGCCGTCGCCGGCCCGGCCAGCGGCGCCGGCCTGCAGCTCGCGCTGTCCTGCGACCTGCGCGTCCTGGCCGAGGACGCCACCCTCGCCCTCCCGGAGGCCGCCCACGGCCTGGTGCCGGGGCTGGGCGTCACCGGAACCCTCGTAGACCTTCTCGGCTACCCGACCGCGCTCGACCTGTGCCTGACCGGCCGCCGGCTCACCGCGGCCGAGGCGCTCACCGCGGGCATCGCTCAGCGGGTCGTGCCGGCCGCGGACCTCGACCGGGCCGTGGACGACCTGGTCGCCGCCGTCCTGGCCACCCCGCGCGCCGCGGCCGTCGAGACGAAGGCCCTGCTGAACGGGGCCCGGCGGCACGGTGACCGGCGCGCCGCCGAGCGCGCCGCGCTGGCCCGCTGCCTCGCCGACCGTTCCACCGGCTGACCCCCCGGCCCTGTGCCGGCACCGCGCCGGGCTGGCGCGGACCGAAGCCGGGGAATGCCGAACTCGGGGAATGCCGAAGTCGGGGAATGCTGTGCGTCGTCCCAGTCCTTACAGTCCGGGTACGGCAACCAGCGAGAGGACACGTGCGGCGGATGTCACCCCCGGCAGGTCGGAACGCCTGGACGACGATGAGCAGCTTCCAACGTGACCGGTCGGTCACGCGGCAGAAGCTGCGCCCCGGGACGATCCGGCGGATCGCCGGCTTCGCTCGGCCCTACCGGCGGCTGCTGCTCGCGTTCCTGCTGGTCGTGGTGCTCGACGCCGCGCTCGGCACCACGCTGCCGCTGATCTACAAGGCGATCATCGACGACGGGATCACCCGTGGCCGGGTCGGTGTCGTCGAGGTGCTCGCCGGGGTCCTCGCGGTGCTCGCCCTGGTCGACGCCGGCCTGTCGCTGCTGTCGCGCTGGCTGTCGGTGCGGATCGGCGAGGGCCTGATCTTCGACATGCGCTCCCGGGTGTTCGACCACGTGCAGCGCCAGCCGCTGGCCTTCTTCAGCCGGACCCAGACCGGAGCGCTGATCACCCGGCTGAACAACGACGTGCTCGGCGCGCAGTCGGCGTTCACCAACACGCTGTCGGCCGTGCTCTCGAACATCCTCACGGTCGGGTTCGTGCTGGCCGCCATGTTCACGCTGTCCTGGCAGGTGACGCTGATCGCGCTGATCCTGGTGCCGGTGTTCGTCGTCCCGGCCAAGAAGCTGGCGCCGCGGCTCGCGTCGCTGACCCGGGAGAGCTACGGGCTCAACGCCGAGATGAACACCACGATGACCGAGCGGTTCAACGTCGCCGGCGCGCAGCTGGCCAAGCTCTACGGCGACCCCGCCCGCGAGGCCACCGCCTTCCGCCGGCAGGCGGGCCGGGTCCGCGACATCGGCGTCACCCAGGCCATGTACGGGCGGGTGTTCTTCGCGTCGATGACGCTGGTCGCGGCGCTGGCGACCGCGGTCGTCTACGGCCTGGGCGGCCGGTACGCCGCCGAGGGCCACATCGCGGTCGGCACGATCGTGGCGCTGACCGCGTACCTCACCCGGCTCTACGGGCCGCTCACCCAGCTGTCCAACGTCCACGTCGACGTGATGACGGCACTGGTCTCGTTCGAGCGGGTCTTCGAGGTGCTCGACCTGGAGCCGGCGATCGCCGACCGGCCCGGCGCCGTGGCGCTCGCGCCGCCCGCCGGTGGCGCGAGCATCGAGTTCGACCATGTCGGGTTCCGCTACCCCGCGGCCAGCGAGGTGTCACTGGCGTCGCTGGAGTCGGTCGCCGTCCTCGACCCGCGTGTCCCGGCGCCGGTGCTGCACGACGTGACGTTCCGGGTGGAGCCCGGCGAGCTGGTCGCGCTGGTCGGCCCCTCGGGCGCCGGCAAGACGACGATCAGCCAGCTGGTGCCGCGGATCTACGACGCGGTCGACGGCACGGTCCGGGTCGGCGGCCAGGATGTGCGCGACGTCACGATCGCCTCGCTGCGCGCGACCGTCGGCGTCGTCACGCAGGACGCGCACATGTTCCACGACACGATCAGGGCGAACCTCGGCTACGCCCGCGCCGACGCCACCGACGAGCTGATGTGGGCCGCGCTCGACGCCGCCCAGATCGGGGCGCTGGTGCGCTCGCTGCCCGACGGCCTGGACACGGTCGTGGGTGAGCGCGGCTACCGCCTCTCCGGCGGCGAGAAGCAGCGGCTGGCGATCGCCCGGCTGCTGGTGAAGGAGCCGAGCGTCGTCGTGCTCGACGAGGCGACCGCCCACCTGGACAGCGAGTCGGAGGCGGCCGTGCAGCGCGCGCTCGCCGCCGCGTTGACCGGGCGGACCGCGCTCGTCATCGCCCACCGGCTCTCCACGATCCGGGACGCCGACCGCATCCTCGTCATCGAGGACGGCCGGGTCGTCGAGGAGGGCCGGCACGCCGCCCTGCTCGACCGGGGCGGCCTCTACGCCGAGCTCTACCGGACCCAGTTCGCCGCCGAGTCCCCGGCCGGCGTCGCGGCGGCCTAGCCGCTTCCGGTGGATCGTCGGCCAAGATCCACCGGGAGCGGCCTAAGCTCCGCCTGTGTCGCCGAGCCCCGGCGTTGTCGCCGCGATATATGGACGGTCGCGTCTCGTTATTCCGCTGTGGTCGGAGGGCCGGAAATATCGCCGGCACCGTTCTTCGAACCCGTCGCGGCCGCGTCCCGCGACTGCTCGGGTTCGTCCTGCGGAACGGCAATGTCGACGTCACCCGAGGGCCGGCGGTGAATCGCCGGATTGTTGGTCATACCGCGCTCCGGGAGACCCTGTGTCGCTGCGTCATCCCTACCTCCGCACGTCGTCGAGCGCAGGGACCGCCGGGCGCCGTTGCTCGGATTCCCTTGCTGTGCTGGGACTTTGGGTTCCCTGGTGGGCTGCCGGCCCCCGAGTCGCCGCGCGGGGCTGTCGCCAATCTGACAGGGAACTGCCGGCGGATGCCGGTCGCTCGACCGTACGCCGTCACGCGCTGGGGCGCACTGGGTTACGGCATGTCCGTAACGCGCGCAGTGTCCACCGAAGGTGGCGGTCGAAGTGCGACGCGCCGACACTTCGGGATGGCCCGCCGTCCAAACCCGGACGATCATTTCCTAGGCTTTGACTCGTGCCACGAAGAGCCAAGATTGTCTGTACGTTGGGTCCGGCTACCAACTCCCCCGAGCGCGTGCGTGCCCTTGTCGATGCCGGAATGGACATCGCACGCCTCAACTTCTCCCATGGAACGCATGAGCAACACGCGACGGTGTACCGGAAGGTCCGCGACGCCAGCGCGGAGTCCGGCCGCGCGGTCGGCATCCTCGCCGACCTGCAGGGGCCGAAGATCCGGCTGGGGACCTTCGCCTCAGGTGGGGTGACCCTCGTCCCCGGTGAGCAGTTCACGATCACCGTGCGCGACGTCGCGGGCGACCAGCACCAGGTCGGTACCACCTACCCGGGCCTGCCCGGCGACGTGAAGACCGGCGACCGGATCCTGGTCGACGACGGCCGGCTGGTGCTGACGATCGACGGGGTCACCGACACCGACGTCCACACCACCGTCGTCATCGGCGGCCCGGTCAGCAACAACAAGGGCATGAACATCCCCAGCGCCGCCCTGACCGTCCCGGCCCTCACGGACAAGGACGAGGAGGACCTGCGCTACGCCCTGGAACTGGGCGTCGACATGGTCGCCCTGTCGTTCGTCCGCTCGGCCGCCGACGCGGAGAAGGTCCGCAAGATCATGGACGAGGCCGGGATCCGTGTCCCGGTCATCGCCAAGATCGAGAAGCCGCAGGCGGTCGCCGAGCTGGACGGCATCGTCGAGGCGTTCGACGGGCTCATGGTGGCCCGCGGCGACCTGGGCGTCGAGCTCCCGCTCGAGGACGTGCCGCTGGTCCAGAAGCGGGTGGTCAGCGCCGCCCGGGAGCGGGCCAAGCCGGTCATCGTCGCGACCCAGGTGCTCGAGTCGATGATCAGCGCCCCCCGGCCGACCAGGGCCGAGGCCAGCGACTGCGCCAACGCCGTCCTGGACGGCGCCGACGCGATCATGCTGTCGGCGGAGACCAGCGTCGGCGAGTACCCGATCGAGTCCGTCTCCACGATGGCCCGGATCATCGAGACCGCCGAGCACGACCTGTCCCGGGTGCACCCGCTGCGGACCGCTCCGCGCACGCTCGGCGGCGCGATCGCCCAGGCCGCGGTCGAGGTCGGCGCCGCGGTCGGCGCCCGCTACCTGGTCGCGCACACGCTGTCGGGAGACACCGCCCGCCGGCTGGCCCGCTACCGGTCGTACGTGCCGATCCTCGGGTTCACCCCGATCCCGGACATGCGCAACCAGATGGCGCTGTTCTGGGGGGTCGAGACGTTCGTCGTCCCGTTCGCGAACAGCACTGACGAGATGGTCCGCCAGGTCGACGAGGCGCTGCTCCAGATCGGCCGGTGCAGCCCGGGCGAGCTCGTGGTCGTCGTCGCCGGCACGCCGCCGGGCGTCGCCGGCATGACCAACACCATGCGGGTGCACCGGATCGGCGAGGCCGTCTGACGCTGACCGTCCGGCCAGCCTCAGGGTCCTGAGCCGCTGGTCGGGCCACCCTTCCCGAGACCGTGCCGCCCCGAGCTGGGGTCCGCCGTGCCCAGGCACGGCGGCCCCAGCTCTCCGCGTCTCCGGGGCAGGCGGCGACGCCGCTCGTAGCCGCCCGTGCGCGCTCTCGGTAGGGTCCGGGCCAGTCGGTGTTTCCCACGCCGTGCCGGACCTCCCCCGACGCGCGGACGACCGCGCGCGTGCCCGGCCCGGTTCGGGGCTCGCCGGCTCTCGGTCTCAGACGTCGGGAGCGGTGGATGGTCGAACAGCGCAAACCGGCGACGGGCCCGGACGACGCCGAGCCATCCGGGACCGACGGCGGCTCGCCGCGTCCTGGCGCGTCCGGAACCGCCCGCCCCGCCGGGAGCGGGCCGCCGGCACCGGCCGCCGGCCCTGGACAGGCCCGTCCGGCCAGTGCGCCCGTGCCACCGCCGGGAGCGGGCGGTCCCGCGCCGGGCGCTGGCGGGCCGGCCACGGCGCGTCCCGGCGCGTCTCGTCCCGCCAACGCCGGGCCGGCGCCGGTCAGGCACCCGGGCGGTGCGCCGGGATCGCCGCCGGCCGGCCCGCCGCCGGCCGGGTCGTCCGGGGGCTCCGGCGGCGCCACGCGCCTGCCACCCGCCTCGTCCGGCTCTCCGGCGGCGCCCGGGGGCTTGTCGGCGCCGCGTCCGGCCGCGGGTGGGCCTGCCGGCCAACGGGGGCCGACCGCGTTCTCCTCCGCCCGCCCGCCGGCCCCTGGGGGTACGTCGCCCGCCAGGCCGTCGGGATCGTCGGGCCCGTCCGGGTCTTCGGGCCCGGCCAGGCCGTCGGGATCGTCAGGGTCGGCCGGCTCCTCGGCGTCGTCTCCGTCTTCGGGATCGCCCGGGTCGGCCGCGCAGGCGGGGCCGTCCGCGCGGCCGCCCGGTTCGGGCTCAGGTTCGGGCGCCCCGGCGCGCGGCCAGAGCGTGTTCGCCGGCGGCAGCAAGCAGGTCTCCCCGCCAGGCGGCAGCGCGCCGGCATCCGGCGGGCGCCCAGCGGCTGGCCCAGGCGGGCCGACCGCGCGCCCGGGCCAGCCCGCCTCGACGGTGGGCGGAGCGGGCATGTCGGCGACCGGGCGTCCAGCGGCGGCCCGGCCGGGCCAGCCGACCGGAACCGCGGGCGCACCGGCGGCGGGGCGCCCGGCGCCGGCCGCGACCCCGGCACGCACCGGAACCGCGCCGGCCAGTAGTGCGTCGGCGGCCTCGCCGAGCTCGGGCGGCGGCTCGGCCGCTGGCGCGGCGCCCGTCGCGCGGCCGGGGACGGCGAGCGGCCCGGAAGCGCCGGGTAGGCGCCCCGGCGGCGGACCGGAGGCCGAACCGGCGGGCGGCTGGTTCGCCCGCTCCGGTCAGCCTGACGCCGATCCCGCGCCCGCGGCTGGCCAGGCCAAGCCCACCAAGGCCGGCGCGGCGCCGGCCCGGCCGGCGGCGCGTGCCGGCGGCGAGACGGACGCGGACGGCGGCACCGACCCCGGCCGCACTCGGTCTGGCGCCCGGGCCAACCCCGCGGGCGAGGCCCGCGCCGCGGCCCCCGGAGACGGCTCGGGCCTCGCGGCCTCACCGCTCGAGGCCGCCTCCCCGGATGTGGCGCCCCGCCCGGGGACGCCGGCCGCGCCCGCGCCGTCGAAACCGGCCTCGCCCCAGTCCGGGCTGCCGGGGGGCGAGCCGCCGACGCTGTGGGTCTCGCTGCGACGTGCCTCGCCCCGGCCTCCCAGCCAGTCCCGCCGGGATCCGGCCACCTCGGCCACCCACTCCGAGCCGGCCCGCGCGCCGGACGAGGCCCGCCGGCCGGCGGCCTACTCGGCCGAGCCGGCCGGCCAGGAGGGGGAGAACACCGCGGCGCTGCACCTCCACAGCGCCCGGCCGGGGCCCAGGCCGGGCGGTGACCGGGCGGGCGAGAGCGGCCCGGCCGCCGGCCGACGGTCCGCCGGTCGAACCGGTCACGAGTCGTCGGACCGCCACGACGAGGCCCCGGACGGCGTCGACGACGCGGACCGGGCCGACGACCGCGACGACGCCGACCACCGTCACCCCGACAGTCGTCACCCCGACAGTCGTCACCCCGACCGCCGTGGCGCCGACCGCCGTGCCGCCGACGAACGTGACGCCGGTGGCCGTGATCTCAGCCGCCGCGACTCGGCTGGCCGTGACGCCGGCGGCCGTGGTCGCTACGGCCGCGACGAGGACGAACAGGACGACCTCGACCAGGACGAGGACGACCGTGGCGGGGAGGACGGCGACGGTGACGGCCGGTGGCCGTCGGCCGTCGAGCCCCGGCACGGGTCGGCTGCCCCGGCCGAGGCGTCGTGGCCCGTGGCCGCGCGGGAGCCGTTCCACGAGGTCCCGGCCCGGCCGAGCGGACGGCCGGAGCGCCGGCCGCTGTCGGCCCTCCTGCTGATCGCCTCTGGCCTGGTGGTCGCGGTCGCGGCGACGATGCGCTGGAGCACGCTGGCCACCAGCGACGAGCGGCGCACGTTCACCGGACTGACCGTCGGCGACGGACGGCTCACCCTGGTCCTCGGGCTCGCGCTAGCGGTGCTGGGCCTGGCCCGGCTGGCGCGGCGGCGCCTCGCGCCGGGCGACGCCCTGCTTGGCCCGCTTCTGGCCGGGCTCGTCGTCATCCTCGCCGCCGCGGACCTGCTGGTCGGCCCGCCGACGCTCGCGACCTTCCAGGGGATCTCGGCCGACAAGATCGTTGTACGGCCGGAGTCCGGGCTGTACCTCTCGCTCGCGGCCGGGGCGCTCGCCCTGCTCGCCGCCCTCGCGCTGGCGCGGGGCGGGGCGGCCCAGGCCACGAGCACGTCGCCACGGCGCCCGGAGAGTGCCGCCACGGCCGACCCGGTCCGGGGCGGCGGGCACCGGGCCGGCCAGAGCCGCTAACCGCGGCCGGCCCGGTCCGGCCGGGTCCGGCAGCCGTCGCCGCGGCCGGACCCGGCGGAGACCCGGCCCCTGGAGGCTACGGGGAGTCGCGGTGGTCGACGGGCGTTCGCTCGGTCGCGCGTGGTAACAACGGCCAGTGGTCGAGCATCCGGACGAGCCGTACCCCGCCGGTACCGGCGGGGGGCCGGTCGCGCCCACGCGTCCCGGTCCGGCACCCGCCCGCCCGATCTGGGAGACGGACCGGCGGGTCGCGGCGGCCAGGGCCGCCTGGCGGGCGGCCTCGGCCGCCACCGCCGATCCGCGGTGGGCCCGGCCCGGCTCGGCGGCCGCCGAGGGGGCCGAGCAGGGCTTCGCCTACTGGCCGGACGGCTGGCCGCCCGACGCCGTCGCTCTGGAGGCGCCGGCTGTCGACGGCTGGGCGCCGGAGCCGCGCCGCCGGGCCCGCGGGGCGCTGCCGGCCGTGCTCGCCGCGGCCGGGGCCGTGCTGACCATGATCGCGTCGATGCTGGCCTGGGCGACCGTGCGCGCGTTCGGGATGGTCGAGTTCTCCGTGTCCGGGATGGACCCCACGCAGCACGGACGGCTGACGTTCGGGCTGGGGATCGTCGTCGGCATCGCCGCCCTGGGCCTGGCGGCGCGGCCGCACGGTCATCCCGCCCGGCTGCTCGCCGGGGTGACCGGGGTCGCCGGGTTCGCGATCGCGCTGGTCGCGCTGGTCGACATCGGCTACCTGCGGGGCGGCGGCCTGTTCGCGGGGTCGGGCATCGAGGCCACGACGACGATCGCTCCCGGTCTGTGGCTGGTCCTGGGCGGCGGCCTGCTGGCCCTCGCCGCGGCACTGTTCGCCCGGCCGGGTAGCCAGCCGGTAGGCCAGGCGGGGCAGTTCGTCGGCCCGGCGGGAGGCCAGCCGTGGCCGGCCGTCGCGCCCGACGGGTGGGCCGCGCCCGGGATGGCGGCCGTCGCCGACGGGCCGCCGGACGGCCCGACCCGGCAGACCGGCCACGCGGGCACCGGGACGGCTGACCCCCGCCCGGGGGACGCGGACGCAGGACTTATGGGGTCGTGACCGAACTGTCGGCTTCCGGCAGAATCAGTGACGCCAGCCGGGTTCTGGGGAGATCGGGACCATCCTTGGGGGAGGACGTCCGGGTCGCCGGCTGGTAGGCGTCGGGGTACGCGGGGTACTCCTGGCGCCAATCTGGCGGATGCCGGCAGCCCGCGAGCCTGCCGGCATCCGCCCCAGCACCTCCCCGCGCCCGCGGCCCGACGGCTTGGCCGGCCGGATTGGCGTCGTGGCGCGGCAGTGCGCGTTGTGCCTCAGTGGCGCGAGCGTTGACCCTTTGTCAGCGCCTTTGCCCACGGGTTGGCGCTGCCGGACGCCGAGCTAGGCCGGTGGGTCGGCGCCCGACGGATCGATCAGACCGTCCTCCATGGCCCGGCGCAGCAGGTCGATCTTGCTGGCGGCCACCCGGCCCGCGTCGCGGTACTTCTTTCGGACGCGGTCGATGTACTGCTTCGCGGTCTCCGTGGCGATGCCCATCCGGCTGGCGACGGCCTTCATCGACAACCCGGCGGCGTAGAGCTGGAGCGCCTGCGTCTCCTGCGGCGACAGCGCCGGCCGGTCCGGGGCGTCGTCGGTCAGCAGCAGGAAGGCCAGCGGCGGTGAGATCCAGCCGCTTCCGTCGGCGGTTCTGCGGACCGCCTCGGCGACGTCCGCCAGCTGGTCGGTCTTCGCCACGAACGCCGCCGCTCCGGCCCTGATCGCCGCACGGACCGTCGCCGGGTCAGCGGTGGCGCTGTAGACGGCCACAGCCAGGCCCAGGTCGATGAGCTGGCGGATCGTGTCGGGCGGGCTGCTGCCGTCGCCCAGGCCGAGGTCCAGGAGCACGACGTCCGCGCCCCGGCCCGGCCCGGCCAGCAGCTCCTTGACCGACGAGGCCGTCGCGATCACGTCGATACCGGGCAGTTGGCGCAGCGCGGTCGCCAGGCCCTCCAGGACGATCGGGTGGTCGTCCACCGCCGCGACGGTGACGGAGGCGGGTCTTCCGTCGTCGGGCTCGGGGCCTTCGGGCGTCGGGTCTTCGGTCTCCGGCGATCCGGGCGTCACCGCGGCGGCACTGGGGGAGGTGTCGGGCTCGGGGCCGTCATCCGGGACAAGCGGAGGGTCAGGGGGAGGCACCGCACCATTTCAGCAGACCCGACCCTGGCTCACGCCGGACAACCCATCGGCGCCCGCGGCTGTAGCCCGCGAGTTGTGCGAGCAACGAACGCTGTCGGCGATGGCCCGGCCCGTCTGGAATTCCCGGCCGTAGGACAGTCCGGCTTCAGCGCTGGGCCGCATCGGGCGGTCAGCAGTTGCAGTCGCAGTCCCCGCAGTCGCCGCAGCACTCACAACAGTCGCAGCAGTCTCCGCAGTCGCAGTCGCCGCAGTTCGAGCAGATGCCCTGCCTGCGCTGGCCCGAGTAGGGCGACGTGTGCTCGCGGCACGCCTGGCAGGTGCAGCACATCGCGGTCGCGGCGAGGCAGGTCCCGAAGGTGACGCCCGGTCCCGGCCGGCCGGGATCCGGACCGTCGGGGCCCTCCGGCGCGGGGTAGGTCGGCTGGCCCGGGCCCGGGCCCGGCTGGCCTGAGCCGCTCGTCCGCGCCGGTTTCGAGACCCGGGATTCGGCGGCCCGGAAGGTCGTGTCGACGGCTCGTTCCAGCTCGTGGACCAGGAGCAGATGCGCGAGCCGGGCATGCGGGTTGCGGCTCGCCACGCCGTGAGCCCGCGCGTGGGGGGACTCCGCCGGCTCGGCCGGGTCATGCCGCACGGTGCACGAATGGCCGTTCCCGGCCCGCGCCTTCTTCCGGCCCGACCGCCGGGATCGGCGCGGCTCTGGCGCGGCGGCGTCGGCTGCCGCGAAGGTGACGTCGCGCAGCGCGAGCCGGATACCGAGCAGCGCGTCGTCACAAAGCGCCCGTGCGTCGGCGCGGGTCGCGCCGGTCGCCGTCAGCGGATTCCAGGCGCCGCGCGCCGCGTCCTCGCGCTGGTCGGCCACCGCGTCGAGCAGGTGGGCGAGCCGACCGAAGTAGCGGCCGATCTCGGTGAGCGGCGCGACGTTGCCGGGCTGGCCGGCGACCAGCGCGGTGTGCGCGAACGCCGCCGCGGTGGCCTCCTCGGCCGGCGCGGTCACCGCGGTCAGCGCCGTGCCCGGGCCGGCCGCGGTCTCCGCGGCCTTCTGCCGGCCGGCGGCGCGTTCGAGCACGCCGACGTCGAAGCCCAGTTCGGCGCCGCTGGCACCGCTGCCGCGGGCCGCCGCGCCCGCGAACCGGGCCGCGACCGCCGCGACCGGCCGGCGGGCGAAGGCGCCGTCGCCGTCCGCCACGTGGTCCTCGACGTTCGTGGCCGCGGCCGCCAACGAGACCACCGCCGCCAGCCGGGTGCCGGGGTCGTCCGCCGACGCGACCCGAGCCGTCCGCAGGCCGCGCAGCGCGCACGGACCGGCCTTGCGGGTCGCGGCCTCGCCCGTCTGGGCCGCGACCAGCACGGACAGCAGGAGCCCGTCGACGTTCGTCGCCACCCGGGCCCAGTGCCCATGGCGGTCGCGCAACGTCAGGCACATCCCGCACAGGTGCGACATCCACGTCGCCGTCAGCTCGTCGCCCAGCCGGTGGCGGCAGGGCCGAAGAATCCCGAACACGGCAGCACTCTCGCAGGTCAGCGGGCACCTGCCACCGATGTGTCTTTTTCCCGCTATCCGGCGGTCTGGCCGGAGTGGCCCGGAGGGGTGCCGAGGGTCAGCCGGAGGACGGTTCGCCGTTGTCTCTCGTGATGCGGACCAGGTACTTCGCCAGTCTCGTCACGCCGGTGACCACCCAGGAGAGAACGAGGACTATCGCCGGGATCCTGGCCAGGTTCTCGGGGAACTCGATCTCGCCGAGTAGCCAGCCCGCCACCGCGGCGATCGTCAGAGCCGGCGACCGCCACCCCCGGGACGGCAGTTCGAGCAGCCACAGCGCGACACAGCCGAGGATCGCGGCGGTCAGCAGGACGAAGCCGCTGCCGTAGTGGAGGGCATGCGTGTGGTCGTCATGCCGGATCGTCGTGCCCGTGGTCGACAGGGTCATCAGCAGCGCGGCCAGCCGCGCCGCGCGGCCCCGCCAGCTCGCCGGATCCGGCACGGCCGCGAGGAGAAGCAGCAGGCCGGCCAGCAGGACCTCGACGCAGGCGACCACGTTGTACGACCGGACCGCGCCGTTCGTCGACCCCAGCAGGAACGCGGCGATCACCAGGGCCAGGCCGCACGGCACCAGCAGCCGGCGCAGCATCGTACGCGCGGCGACCAGCGACGACAGCAGGGACGAGGCCCGCGTGAGGCCCGGGCGCAGCGGTGTCGTGGATCGCCGCAGCGAGGCGCGCGCGTCCCGCAGCACGGTGTTCGAGGCGTTCCGGACCGTCTGGCGCGCGTTGGCTGTGGCCCGGTCGCCGTCGGTGGCGGATCCGGTACGCGCCTGCGGTCCGTCCGCGGGGAGCCTGGGCGCGGGAGGGGCGGTGGCGACCGGAGAATCGACCGCGTAGAGGGCGCCGAGGACGGTGCTGGCCTTCGGGTCGCCGGTGACCCGGGGGAGCAGCCCGGTGCGCTCGGTGAGGATCTCGCTGACCCGGGGCATCCGGGTCGCGCCGCCGGTCAGGAACAGCGCGGCGAGATCCTTGGGCTCGACCCGGGCGCTGGCCAGCGTCGTCAGCAGCGCGTCGACGGCGCCCGACAGCTGGGGCTCGACGGCCGCCTCCAGCTCGCGCCGGGTCACCCGCAGGCCGTCGTCGAAGCCGGGCGGATAGAGATGGTGGGTCGGGCTCGCCGAGAGTGACTCCTTGGCGACGACGAGGTCGCGCCTGACCAACGCCTGGTTGCGTCGGCCCGCGCGGCCGGGATCGGTCCAGATCCGGTCCCAGGCGGCCTCGTCCTGTTCGCGAGCGTGCGCGCCCGCCAGCTCCAGAAGGTGTTCGTCGACGTCCTCGCCGCCGAAGTGCGCGTCGCCACCGGGCATGCCGGCGACGAGGAAGCCCCCGGCGGCGCGCCGTAGCACGGCCGTGTCGAGTGTGCCGCCACCCAGGTCGAACACGGCGACGGTGCCGCCCACCGGGATGTCCGCCTGGTGGGCGTACCAGGTCGCGGCGGCGACGGGTTCCGCGAGCAGCAGCGGCCCGCTCAGGCCCGCCTTCTCCGCCGCCGCGATCAGCCGGTCCCGCTCGGGCTGGCCCCAGCGGGCGGGATGCGTGAGGACGACCGTCGACGGGCTTCCGAGCCCCACCCGCCGGGTGGCCTCCTGCGCGACCCGCTCCAGCAGCGTGGCGACGAGGTCGACGGTCGGCACCGCCGTGCCCGCCAGCAGCACCTGATCGGAGCTGACCAGGGCGCGTTTCGGCAGCCGCTCCAGCCGCTCCGGGAACGCCTCGCCCTGGCTGGCCGCCGCCCGGCCGGTCACCAGGTTCCCGTCCTGGTCGAGCAGGACGGCCGACGGCAGGTAGCGGGTGTTCTCGATCTCCAGGATCTCGACCTTGCCGCCTACCGAGGTCGCGGCGCACACGAAGCTCGTGCCCAGATCAATAGCTAGCGTCCAGCCGGTCATGCCCCCACAGACTTTCCGGACTGGGCCGCCGTTCCCCCACGGCACGGCTGGACCAGCTCCCCCGTGATCGCGATGTTAGTCGGTGACGGCCGAAATGTCGTTCCCGTGTAGAAGATCGCCCGACCCTCGGGGCGACTCCCAGGCAGGCCGGTGCGGACCGTCGGGCCACCCGCGCGGGGCGGCCGGGCCGCGGTGTGGCGGGCCGCCGCGCGGCCGGGGGTGATCTCGCCCGTCGGCCGGCGGGCGACGCGCCACCGCCGGCCGGATTGGCCTAGCCTGGCGGTATGGCCGACCGTCCAGGGACCCCGTCCGACCGGCGAAGCCGATCGGACCGGTTGTACTTCCGCCAGCTGTTGTCGGGCCGGGACTTCGCCGTCGGCGACCCGATCGCGGCGCAGATGGTCAACTTCTGCTACCTGATCGGCGACCGGGAGACCGGCGAGGCCGTCATCGTCGATCCGGCCTACGCCGCCGACGAGCTGCTCGGAATCCTCGGCGCCGACGGGATGCGCCTGGTCGGCATGCTGGCCACCCACCATCACCCCGACCACGTCGGCGGGACCATGATGGGCTTCTCGCTGGCCGGGATCCGGGACGTGCTCACCAGGGTGCAGGCGCCGGTGCACGTCAACAAGAACGAGGCCGAGTTCGTCCGCCGGGTCACCGAGGTGTCCGCCTCCGACCTCGTCGAGCACGACCACGACGACACCGTCGACGTCGGCGCCATCCCGATCCGGCTGCTGCACACTCCTGGCCACACCCCGGGCAGCCAGTGCTTCCTGGTCGACAACCGGCTCGTCGCCGGTGACACGCTCTTCCTCGACGGCTGCGGCCGGACCGACTTCCCCGGCGGCAGCCCGGCCCAGATGTACGACAGCCTGCAGCGGCTGGCCGCGCTCCCCGACGACCCGGTCGTCTACCCCGGCCACTTCTACTCGCCGCCACGGGACAGCGCCGCCATGTCCGACGTGACCGAGACGAACATGGTCTACCGCCCGCGCACCCGCGAGCAGTGGCTGCTGTACTTCGGCGGCTGACCGCTCGTCAGCGCCGGGCCCCGATTCCGGTGGTGGGGCGGGGTCAGGACGGGGAACCGCTCGGAGGGGGCCCGGCGACGCGCGCCGCCCGTAGGCCCGCGGCCGTCATGGTCCGGGTCGCGCCCAGGATCCGGATGACGGCACGGGTGATCGGCAGCAGGCTGTCCTGGTCGACCTTGTCGACGGTGTCCGCCTCGTCGAACAGGTACCAGGGCGCCGAGAGGAACTGGACGATGGGCACGCCGGCCGGGTAGTAGAGCGCCCCGTCGGACAGCGGCATCGGGCCGAAGGCATCGGGGGCGAGCAGCATCGAGCGTCCCAGCCGCTCGGCGACCAGGGCGTCGTAGACCGTGCTCTCCAGTTCCGGGATCCTGCTGGTGAAGAACCAGCGCGGCACGCAGCGGCCGGTGGCGGTGAGGCGCCCGCCGCTGGCGGCGATGTCACGGGCGGCGTGCTCCAGGTGCACCTCCACGACGACCTTCGCGAGCTCGGCGCTGTGCTTCGCCACGTAGTCGACCAGCCCGGCCCCGCCGAAGAAGTGCCCGCCCTGCAGGATGAAGCGCATCCGGTGCGGCCGGTCGGCCGCCGGGACCCGTGACCAGTACCTGGCCTGGGCCAGGACCATCGCGATCCCGCTGCCGTCCTCGACCGCGGAGGCCCACGGCCCGTCGTGGTGGGAGCCGACCAGCACCAGCTCGTCGTCGCCGGGCGGCCCGGGAAGGTCGCCGACCACGTTGTCGCTGCGCGCCGGCGCGGTGGCCGTCGCGACGTCGAGCCGGATCCGGACCGGGCCGCGGGCGAGCTGGTCGCGCAGCCAGCGCCCGTCGTCCTCGCCGATCCAGACCCCAGGCAGCGCCGTCGACCGGCCGCTGTACGGGAAGTAGTAGCGGTGGCCGCCGCCCGGGTAGCCGACCAGGCAGCCGATGAACGCGACGGCGCCGGCCTGGGCGGCCGGGTCGGTCACGGCGTCGGAGGTGCCGGCCAGCGGGAGCACCTGGGTCTCGCCGGCGAAGGTGCCGTCCGGGTCGTACACCCGGCGGGAGAGGTCCTTGGGCGCGCTCCCGAGCCCGGCCGGCACCGCCGGCGGGAGCGCGAGCGGCCGGGCGTCGACCAGCGCCGCCCGGCCGGCGACCCCGCCGGGCCTGGCCGCGTCGAAGCTGGCGAGCTGCGCCTCCAGCCCGGTCGCGGGCGCGGCGTGGGGCAGCGGGAAGCACTCCAACGCACGGGCCGGCGCGCCGGCCGGCGTCGCGGTGAGCGCATACCGCGACGGCTCCCAGCGGGTCACCGCCACCGGCTCGGTGTGCACGTCGACCAGCCCGAAGTCGCGGAACTTCTGGGCGACGAAACCTTCGGTCCAGGCGTCCGCGGCGTAGCCGGGCCGGCGTACGCCGCGCGCGACGACCTGCTCGATCCAGGACATCATCTCCTCGACCGGCGGCGGCGTGGCGCGCGCCGACGCCGTGGTGGCCGGCACCGACCCGCGACCGGCCGGCCCGCAGCCGGCCGCCGCGCCCGCGGTGACGACCGCCGCCCCGAGCGCGGTCCCGAGGAACTCCCGCCGGTCCGGAGCCGGCCGGGAGAGCCGTCGCCCGCCGCCGCGCGGTCCTGAACCGCCCGCGGCGGCCGGCCGGCCCGCGGCGGTGTCGTCGGAGCCCTCTCGCGGCCCGGTCATGGCGCGCCTCCCCTTCGAGACCGCGCGGCCGGATGCCCGTCCGCGTCGCGATCCGGACAATGCCACACCGAGGGCCCAGACCCACGTGGCCGCAGGTCCTTTCGCGCGTCGCGGCGATCAGGGTGGCGTTCCGCGGCGGCAGGCGCGCGCGGTCGAGGACGGCCCCGGCGCCGACAGCCGGGCGAAAGGTCCCGAATGGCCAGAAGGCGGCCGGTCCACCTCAGCCAAGGTGATTGGCTTTGAGCTGTGATGGCGCGATTACGCGATCCGTGGCGGCCGGACGTGCGCTACCGCCGCCCGAGCCCATGGCGCGCGTTGGTTCTCATGCCGGTTCGACTGATCGGCAGTGTCGTATCCCTGCGCTCGTGGGTCCTGCCGGTCGGCGCGTCAGCACTGCTTGTGATGCTGCTTTACTGCCAGTTCTACCGGCACACTCCGCCGTGGCTCGGGCCGGCGATCGGGGGCGCCCTGGCGGTGAGTTTCCTGTGGCCCGGGACCGTGCGGCGGTGGCGCTGGCAGCGCGCCGAGCCCGCCCGGCGCGAGCGGGTGAGCCGGGCGGTCCAGGTCGTCGCGTTCGATGCCGCGCGGCTGTTCCTCTGCGCCGCGATCGCCTTCTACACCCTGGTCAGGCCGGACGAGTTTCGCCTCGACCTGGTGCTGGCCGGCGCGGCCGTGGCCGTGTTGTGCGCTCGGCTGCTGGGCTGGGCCGGTCTGCGGTTCGGGAACGACGCGCGCCCGGTTCCCCGTGGCCAGGCACTTGCTCGGTTGGTGCGCCGGGCCGCCGTGTTCGTCGCCGCGGCCGTGTGCGCGAGGTTCCTCGTCTACGGGGTGGCGGTCGGTGCCTTCTGGGTTCCGGTGCGGGCCCTGCACGCGGCACGCGCCTGGAACATCGTGGTGCTGGTGATCGCGATGGCGGTGTGCTGGTCGCTGTGGGCGGTCATCTTCGGTGTCGGCAGCGGAATCCTCCAGATTCACGAGCACAGGTGGTCCCGCCGCACCCAGGGCTGGGGCGACGGGAGCTACTGGCACGAGGACAGCTGGACCGAGGACCATTCCCCCGAGCATCTGCGATCCGGGTTGGGCAGCCTTCTTCGATTTCACTACCGGACGAGCTACAGCCAGACCTCCTCCAGCGGCGGCGGCAGCTTTTCGTACTCGACCTCAAGTTCCATCACCACGGGCACCACGACGGAATACCTCGCCGTTTTCCCACCGGAATTCGCGCCGTTCTGGCTTGATCTGCCGAACCGCGGGCTCAAGGCACTTGTGGCCCGCCGTGCCACCCGAGTGGCGGCGCGGACAAGGGCCGCCGATCCCGCGCCCGCCCCGGCGATCACCGCCCCGACAGAGGCCGTGTCGACGGGCGCGGTGCCGATCGAAGCAGTGGCAATCGAGGCAGCGTCGACGGAGGCTGCCGCCGAGGAGCCAGGGCCGGTGGACGAGGCCGAGGCGTAGCCGCTGGGCGCTAGTGGCTGAGCCGCTCCACGGCCTCGGCCAGGCGGTCGAGGTCGGCCAGGGTGGCGTGGACGGGCGGGCTGACCCTCAGGACGGGGACGGCGTCGCGGGCCCGGGCCGGTCCGATGGCGGTGGTCAGGATGCGTTCCTCCCGGGCCAGCCGGTCCTTGACCGTCGCCGGGTCCACGCCGGCCGGCGGCAGCAGGGCGACGATGCCGCAGGGGGAGCCGACGTCCTCGCCGAGCCGCCAGCCGGCCAGCCCGTCGAGGCGGCGACGCGCGGCGCCGGCCAGCGCGTGGATCCGGGCCCGGACCGCGCCGGGACCGGCGTCCGCGTGCTCGGCCAGCGCGGCGGCGAAGCCCAGCCAGCCGGCGACCGGGGCCTCGCCCACGTCGAATCGACCCATGCCGGGGGCGGGCACGAGCCGGCTGCCCCCGGGCGCGGCCGGAGCGGGCTCCCAGCCCGCCGCGTAGCCGGAGGCGGCCGCGACGCCGAGGCGTTCGGCGAAATCCGGCCGTACGGCGACGAAGCCGACGCCGCGCGGCCCGCACAGCCACTTGCGGGAGGTGCCGGCGTAGGCGGTGACCCCGCCGGTCGCCCCGGCGGCGGTCACGTCCACCTGGCCGAGCGACTGGGCGACGTCGAGCAGCAGCGGCACCCCGGCGGCCCGGCACAGGGCCGCCACCGCCGCCGTCGGCTGGACGATTCCCCGCTGGCTGGGCACCTCGGGGAACATCACCAGGTCGAGGCCGTCCAGCGCGGCCGGGCCGTCGCCGCGGGCGAGCCGGTCGACGTCGAGGCGGCCGTCGGGCTGGGTCGGCAGGTCGACCAGCTCCAGCCCGTCGCGGGCGGCCCGGTCCAGTAGGGCGAGCCAGTTCGAGCGGAAGTCGCTGGGCACGATCCCGACCCGCCCGCCAGGCGGCAGCGGCCAGGCGGCCAGCAGCGCGGCGAGCCCCGACGTCGCGTTGTGGTGGAAGGCGACGTCGGCCGCCCGCAGCGCCGGGTCGAGCAGCCCGGCGAGCGTCTCGCGGGCGGCGGTCAGCGGGCCGGCGGCGACCTCATACTGCGCCACGTAGGAGCCGACCGACGCCTCGGTGGCCAGGTACGCCGCCTGGGCCGCGCGGACGGCGCCGCTCGGCACGCCCGCCGCGGCCGTGTCCAGATGGGTGACGGTGAGGCCCGCGCGCGCGGCCAGCCACGCCTGGCCCAGCTCGTCGCCCGGCAGCGCCGGCTCGGCCGCCGCCGTGGGGCGCCGCTGGCCGGGCGCCGCCGGCCCTTCCCCGGCGGGCCCCTCCCCGGCAGGGTCGACGGGGCTCTCGGCGCGGCCAGCGGTCGGCTGTCGGTTCCCTGTGTCGGCCATGCCGCCAGCGTGCCTCACCGACGCCGCCGAGGGGAATGGGATCATGCCGGCGCGCGGTTCTCCGGCGGCAGGCGCCGGGTGGCATGGAGCGGAAGGCGAGCCCGAGGATGAGCGACGCAGCGGTGACCAGGGCGGTGCGGCTGGCGGTGGCCGGGGAGCCGCCGCGGCTGGTGGAGAAGGTCGAGCTGCCAGCCCCGGGCGACGGCGAGCTGCTCGTCGACCTCGACTACGCGGGCGTCAACCCGATCGACACCTACGCGGCCACCGGGATGGTCGGCGACCTGGCCCGGCTGCCGCGCACGCTCGGCGTCGAGGGGACGGGCGTGCTCGCCGGCACGGACACCCGGGTGGTCGTCACCGGCGCCGGTACCGGGCTCGTCCGGGACGGCACCTGGGCCGGCGCGGTCGTCGCCCCGCGCGGGGCCGTCGTCGAGCTGCCCGCCGGGGTCGACCCGGCTGAGGCGGGCGCGATCGGGGTCGCCGCCGTCACCGCGTACGACGCGCTGCACGTGCTCGGCGGGCTGCGGACCGGTGACCAGGTGCTGGTGCTCGGCGCTGGCGGCGGTGTCGGGGTCCTCGCGGTGCAGCTCGCGAAGCTCGCGGGGGCCTCCGTCGTCGGCCAGGTCGGCTCGCCGGCCAAGGCGGACGCGGTCGCCGCGCTCGGCGCCGACCGGGTCGTCGTCGCGGACGCGGCGCGGCTGGTCGCCGAGCTGGACGAGTTCCAGCCGACGCTGGTCATCGACCCGCTGGGCGGCGCGTTCACCCCGGCGGCCGTCGAACTCGCCGCCGTCTCCGGGCGGATCGTCATCCTCGGCGTGTCCGCCGGCGAGAACGTCCCGCTGCCGGGCCGGACGTTCTACCGCAAGGGCCTGAGCCTGCTGGGCTACGCCGGCCTGGTCGTCACGCGGGAGCGGCGCGCGACGGCGATCCAGGCGGTCGCCGCCGGACTGGCCGCCGGGACGCTGCGGATCCCGGTCGACGAGGTCGTCCCGCTGGGCCGCTTCGAGGACGCCATCCGGCGGCTGCGCGACCGTTCGGTCTTCGGCAAGGTCGTGCTGGCCACCCAGGAGTAGCCGATCGGGACGTGCCAGGGCGCAGTGGGCCAGAACACCGCTGGCCGGCCGCCGTCCCGGTGGCCCGAGCGGGGCCGGTTCGGGCACTCTCGTGGGCATGGCCGAATCCGCCCTGGCCGCCGGGACGTCCGGCTCGGTGTCGCCGGCCCGTCCGGAGCCGTTCCCGTTGGGGCCGGAGCCCGGGCCTGCCGGCCGGCCGGCACTGCCCAGGTCGGCGACGGCCGCCCCGCCGGGCCCGGAGATGGACTTCGTGACCGGGCGCCTGGTGCGTCCCGACCGGCCTCGCGCCGGCTCCCCGCCGGCCAGGGTCGCCGTGATCGGCGTCGGCGCCGTCGGCGGCTACTTCGCGGCCAGGGCGGCGGCCGCGGGTGCCGAGGTGTGGCTGTGCGCCCGGCGGCCGTTCGACCGGCTGCGGATCGTCTCGACCGGCCCGGACGGCGGGGACGTCGAGACCGAGGTGCCGGCCGAGGTGGTCATCGACCCGGCCCGGCTGCCCGGCTACGGCTTCGACTGGGTGCTGCTGGCGACCAAGGCCCACCAGGTCCCGCTGGTCGCGCCGTGGCTGACCGCCGCGGTCGGGCCCGGCACGGCCGTCGTCGTGCTGCAGAACGGGGTCCGGCACGCGGAGCGGGTCGCGGCGTTCGCGCCCGCCGAGCAGGTGCTGCCGGCCGTCGTCTACATCAACGCGGAGGCCGAGGGGCCGGGCCTGATCCGGCACCGGGCCGGCGGGGTCCTGCAGGTCCCCGACGTGCTGCTGGCGCAGCGGCTGGCCGAGCGGGTGCTCACCGCGGGGGAGGTCCGGCTGACCGAGGACTTCGCCACCGCCGCCTGGACGAAGCTGTGCGTCAACAGCGCCGCGAACACCCTGACCGCGCTGACCGGCCGCCGCCTGGAGGTGCTGCGCCGCGACGACATCGCCCAGCTCGCCCTCGCGATCATGGCGGAGGTCGTCGCGGTCGCCCGGGCCGACGGGGCCGAGGTGCCGGACGGGCTGCCGGAGTTCACGGTGCGCCGGCTGCGCGGCCAGCCGCCCGGCGCCGGCACGTCGATGCTCTACGACCGGCTGGCCGGCCGTCGCCTGGAGCACGACGCGCTGCTCGGCGCCGTCGTCCGCATCGGCGCCGAGCGCGGCGTCCCGACCCCGACCTGCGCGGCCGTGCTGCCGCTTCTCGCCGCGATCAGCGACGCGGTCGACGCGCCGCGCTAGCGGCCGTTTCAGGCGGCCGGAAGGCCGGCGTGGGCCGCCTGGTCAGCCGGGCCGCGCCGCGCGGCGCTCAGGTGGCCGGGTCGGCCTGCGCCTGCGGGACGAGCTTCGCCACGATGTACTCGGCGATCGCGAGCGACGCGGTGGCGCCAGGGGAGGGCGCGTTGCGCACGTGCAGGATGCGCCCGCTGTGCGCGAGCACGAAGTCGTCGACGAGGCTCCCGTCCCGGGCGACGGCCTGCGCGCGCACCCCGGCCGGGCCGCGCACCACGTCGGCGGCGGTCAGTTCGGGGACGTAGCGGCGGGCCTCGGCGACGAAAGCCCGCTTGCTGGCCGTGCGCAGCATCTCCTTGGCGCCGGTCTTCCAGTGCGCCAGCGCGAGCTTGCGCATGCCCGGCCAGGCGACCGTCTGGCGCAGGTCGGCCGCCTTCACGGTGCCGACGGTGTAGCCCTCCCGGGCGGTGGCGAGCACCGCGTTCGGGCCGACGAGGATCTCGCCGTCGACCCGCTTGGTGAGGTGGATGCCCAGGAACGGGTACCTCGGGTCGGGCACCGGGTAGATCAGGCCCTTGACCAGGTCACGCCGCTCCGGCCGCAGCAGCCAGTAGTCGCCGCGGAACGGGATGATCCGCGGCGACGGGTCCTCGCCGGTGAGCTGGGCGACCTGGTCGGACTGCAGCCCGGCGCAGGACACCAGCAGGTCGAACGGGCCGGCCTGCTCGGTCACCTCGCGGACCTCGGCCTTCGCCGCTGCGCTCGCGCCGTCCGGGTGGTGGCCGTTCGGGGGCGCCGCCGCGGTGCCGCGGGTACGCAGCCGCAGCCAGACCCCGTCCGTCCTCTCCTCGATCCCGACGATCTCGGCGCCGGTGCGCACGGTGCCACCCGCGTCGAGGACGTCGTCGCGCAGCGCCCGGCACACCGCCGGGTAGTCGACGATCGCGGTGGTGGGGGAGTGCAGCGCCGCGACGCCCCTGGCGTGTGGCTCGATCGCGCGCAGCTCGGCCGCGTCCACCCAGCGGCAGCCGGGGACACCGTTCGCCTCGGCCTTGCGGGCGATCTCCTTGAGCCGGTCCAGCTCGGTGTCATCGACGGCGACGACGACCTTGCCGCACTCCTCGAACCGGATCTTCCGGTCGTCGACGTACTCGCGCAGCAGGCCGACGCCGCGGCGGCACAGCGTCGCCTTCAGCGAGCCCGGCGTGTAGTAGAGGCCCGCGTGCACGACGCCGCTGTTGCGGCCGGTCTGGTGGCGCGCGATGTCGTGTTCCTTCTCGAACACGGTGACCGTGGCCGAGGGGTCGACCTGCCCGAGACGCCTGGCCACCGCCAGCCCCAGGATCCCCCCGCCGACCACCGCGATACGTGCTGCCACCGGATGCCGCCTCCCGCCTCGATGTGCCCCCGCGAGCAGGCCTCACCAGCTGCCCGGCCGCTCGTGCCGTCGTCCAGTATCGGCCGTGGCGTCCCGGTCCTCTGCGGGTGCCCCGGCGACGTACCTGCCGAAACACCCGGCCGACGCCGGTCACGCCGGCACGTGTCCGGCCGTCCGGGGCCCCGTGACCGGAAACTCCGGTGACGTCCGAACCGGGACCGGCGACGATGGCTCGCGCCGTCAACGAACCCGAAGGAGCGCTTTCGTGGATGAGCCAGCCCCGACCGCGAGCCCTGCGCACGAGTCGAGGAGCGGCCTGGCCCGCTCGCGCGAGGCCGGGGCGGTCGAGATCCGGACCCTGGCTCCCGAGGAGCGGCACGCGGCGCGGCGGGTGTTCCGCGCGGCGATGCTCTTCCTCGGACCGCTGCCGACGGCCGAGTCCGCCGAGAGGGCGGGCGGCGACGCGTTCGCCGAGCTGGACCGGCGCTTCGGCGCCTTCGCCGACGGCGAGCTGGTCGGGTGCGTCGACTCCTTCGCGAGCTGGCTGACCGTGCCCGGCGGCCGGCGGGTGCCGCACGCCGCGGTCACCGGGGTCGGGGTGCTCGCGACCCACACCCGCCGCGGGCTGCTCACTGGGCTGATGCGCGCCCAGCTCGAGGACGCCGCGGGCCGCGGCGACGTCGTCGCGACGCTGCGCGCCAGCGAGGCGACGATCTACGAGCGGTTCGGCTACGGCGTCGCCACCCAGGTCGGCAGGCTCGAGGTGACCCGGTCCCGGGTGCGGTGGCGCCCGTCGGCGCCGGCCGGCGGCCCGGTACGGCTCGTCGACCCTCTGGACGGCTGGGACCTGTTCGCCCGGATCCATGAGGAGGCCGCGCACCAGCCCGGCGCGATCGGCCGGTCGCGCGGCTGGTGGAACCGCCGCCTGCGGTGGGCCAGGGAAGCGACCACCGCGCAGCTCGCCGTCGTGCACGGCGAGCCGGGGGCCGAGGACGGCTTCGCCCTGTACGAGCCGGTCCGGACGCCGGACTGGCACGTCGACGGCCACAGGGTCGTGCAGGTCACGGACTTCGTCGCCGGCACCCCGGCGGCCAGGGCCGGGCTGCTGCGCCATCTGACCGGGCTCGACTTCGTCGACCGGATCGAGTTCCTGGAGATGTCACTCGACGACCCGCTGCCGGCCGCGCTGACGGACGCGCGGGCGGTGCGCCTCACCTCGGCCGAGGACGAGACCTGGCTGCGGCTGCTGGACGTGCCCGTGGCGCTCGCGGCCCGGACCTACTCGGGACCGGGCCGGGTGACCGTCGAGGTCGACGACCCGCTGTTGCCGGCCAACTCCGGCGTCTACGAGATCAGCGCGGCGGGCGCGGCCCGGGTGTCGACCAGCGCCCCCGCCGACCTGAGGACCGGGATCGCCGAGCTGGGCGCCGTCTACCTGGGCGGCACCCGCTGGTGGCAGCTGGCCAGCGCCGGCCGCGTGGAGTCCCGCGACCCGGCGGCGGTGGCGACCGCCGACACCCTCTTCGCCACCGCCGCGCTGCCGTACGCGGCCACCGGCTTCTAAGCCAGCCGCGCGGTCAGGCGCCGATGGCGTGGAAGCCGCCGTCGACGTGCAGGATCTCGCCGGTGGTGGCGGGGAACCAGTCGGACATCAGGGCGACGCAGGCCTGGGCCGCCGGCTCGGTGTTCGCCACGTCCCAGCCGAGCGGGGCGCGGCCGTCCCAGACCTGCTCGAACTTCTCGAAGTCCGGGATCGACTTCGCGGCCATCGTGCGCAGCGGCCCGGCCGAGACCAGGTTGACCCGGATGCCGCGCGGGCCGAGGTCGCGGGCCAGGTAGCGGGCGGTCGACGCGAGGCCGGCCTTGGCGACGCCCATCCAGTCGTAGCTCGGCCAGGCGACCGAGGCGTCGAAGTCCAGGCCGACGACGCTCGCCTTCTCGCCGAACAGCGGCAGGGCGGCCCTGGTCAGCGCGGCCAGCGACCAGGCCGACACCTGGACCGCGGTGCCGACCTCGGACCACGCGCCCTCGACGAACGGCTTGCCGCCGAGCACCGACTCGGGCGCGAAGGCGATCGCGTGCAGCACCGCGTCGAGGCCGTCGACGTGCTCCAGCAGCTGGCCCGCCAGGCCCGCGACGTGCTCCTCGACGGTGATGTCGAGCTCCAGCACGGGCGCCTCGACCGGCAGCCGCCGCGCAATCCGCCTGGTGATCGACAGCCCGCGGCCGAAGCCGGTGAGCACGACGGTGGCGCCCTGCTCCTGCGCGATCCGGGCCACGTTGAACGCGATCGACGCGTCGGTCAGCACGCCGGTGACGAGGACCCGCTTGCCCTCGAGAAGTCCGCTCATGAATGGCATCCTGCCAAAGGCGCTGCTCAGGTCCGCATAGCCGGGGTGCCAGATCCGCGCGCCGTGTCTTTGTGGCCTACCTACAACGGGCGCCGCGCGGGCCGGCCGTGTCGCCTCATCGGGCGGCCTCGCCGCCGGCCACCGGGCTCAGGGGGCCACCCGGACCGGTGGGCCGCCCGAGCTCGCGGTCGGTGGCTTGCGGCGGCGCCGGCGCAGCACCGCGCGGGTGACGGGCTCGACGAACCGGGCGGCGAGCGGGCCGAGGACGGCCATCAGCAGCACGTAGCTGGCGGCGAGCGGCCCCAGTTTCGGGTTCACCCCGGCGGCGACGGCGAGGCCGGCGATGACGATCGAGAACTCGCCGCGGGCGACCAGCGCGGCCCCGGCCCGGAACCGGCCGAGGGTCGCGATCCCCGCCCGCCGGGCCGCCCACCAGCCGGTCAGGACCTTCGTCGCGATCCCGGCGATCGCGAGCAGCGACGCCACGGCCAGCGCGGGCGGGACCGCCGCCGGGTCCGTCCGCAGTCCGAAGAAGACGAAGAACACAGCGGCGAACAGATCCCGCAGGGGAGTCAGCACCTCGCTGGCGTTCCGCGCGACCGGCCCGGACAGCGCGATGCCCACCAGGAACGCGCCGACCGCCGCCGACACCTCCAGGCGCTGCGCGACGCCGGCGACGAGCAGGGCGAGCCCGAGTGCCCGCAGGAGCAGGATCTCGTCGTTGCGGTCGGACTTGGGGTTGAACACCAGGAGGGTGACCTTGGCGCTGTGCCGCAGCGCCAGGTACAGCACCCCCACCAGCGCCCCGAGCGCGACCGCGAGCGTCAGCGAGCCGCGGGCGACCGTCTGGTGCGCCAGCAGCGCGGTGAGGATCGGCAGGTACACCGCCATCGCCAGGTCCTCCAGCACGAGGACCGAGAGCACCACCGGCGTCTCACGGTTGCCGAGGCGGCCCAGGTCGCCGAGGACCTTGGCGATGATGCCGGAGGAGGAGATCGCGGTGACGCCGCCCAGGACGACGGCGGCGCGGCCGCCCCAGCCGAGGAGCAGGGCGGCGGCGACGCCGGGGGCGGCGTTCAGGACGAGGTCCAGGATGCCGGCGGGGGCTTGGCGGCGCAGGCCGTGGATCAGTTCGTCGGCGGTGTATTCCAGGCCGAGGGTGAGCAGGAGCAGGACGACGCCGATCTCGGCGCCGGTCTCGATGAAGGTCTCGCTGGCTCCGAGCGGGAGCAGGCCGCCGTGGCCGAACGCGAGGCCGGCGAGCAGGTAGAACGGGATCGGCGAGATCCCGATTCGAGCGGCGACGTGCCCGACGATGCCAAGGCAGAACAGCACTCCGCCGAGCTCGATGAAGATCGATGCTGTTTCATGCACGCCGTCACCCCCTCCTGTCCCGTCAGCCCGGATGGCCCCGCCAGGCCGTCAGCCCGTGCGGAAGAGATCCGCGACGGCGGCGGTGTTCTCCGGGGTCCCGACGACCACCACGACGTCGTCGGGGGCGAACCGGAAATCCGGACGAGGCGAGGCAAGAACCTCCTGGTCACGCACGACCGCCACGATCGACGCACCAGTACGCGTCCGGGCCTGGGTGTCCCCCAACAACCGGCCCGCGTACGGAGAATCCGCCGAGATCCGAATCCGCTCCCCGACCAGACCCGCGAACACCTTGTTCAGATTCGCCAGCTTCTCCACGATGTGCGGCGCCCCCAACAGCTCCGAGAGCACGTCGCCCTCCTCCGCCGTCAACGCCACCGCGTCCGCGACCGCGTCCGGATCCTCCGCGTCATAGATCACCAACTCGCGGCGGCCCTTGTGATGCGACACCACCCCCACCCGACGCCCAGCCCGGGTCGTGAACTCATGCCGCAACCCGATCCCGGGCAGCGCGGTCTCCTCGATCTGCACGACGCCGCCTTTCTTTGCTGGCCCTGGGTCCGGGCCCGTTCTTGGCCTTGTGTCCTGGCCCGCTCTTGGCCCTTGTCTCGGCCCGTTACTGGCCTTGTGTCTCGGTGTTGATGCCGATGACGCCGGGGCGGCCCGAGACGCAGTGGAACAGTTTGGCCCGGTCGGCGCTGGAGGCCTTGGTCAGGTTGTAACGCAGCGGATAGACGCGGGTGACGTCCAGGTCATTGCGGTCCGGCGGTTCCTGGATCGCCCCGCCGACGGTCGGACAGGCCTCGCGGACGGCGTCCTTCTGGGCCTTGGTGGCGTCCCCGGTGAAGTAGACGACTCCTTCGACGGTAGGGGGCGGGCCGTCGACGATCGCGTAGATCCCGAAACCGACCAGGCCGAGCGTCGCGATCGCCCCGAGCACGACGTAGGTCCGCCGGCGCGGGTCGCGCAGGTACCGCCAGGCCTGGGTCCAGAGGGAGGGCTGGGGCGGCCGCGCCCGGGCGGGGCGCGGGGCGGCCGGCTCGGCCGGGGCGTCGGCCTCCGATGCCACGGTCGTCGCGGTCGCCGGTTGCGATGGCGGCGGGTTTGCGGTCACTCTGGGGAATCCCCGTCCGATTGGGCTAGCCGGTCAGGTCAAGAGGTCCGATCCAGCCCACAGGGGGACCACCCGGTCGGGCCGTACCCCCAACGTAGCCCGGCGAACAGGCTCGTAATGTGTTGCGCCTGCCCTCGCGGCTGGCGTCGGCCACGCCCATCAGGGCTGGCGGCCGGCCGGGCGGGCACCAGCGGCGACGCCGCATCATCCCCGCTAGGAGTGGCCGTGGCATCGCTCATCGAGGACTACGCCCTGATCGGCGACACGCATTCGGCGGCGCTGGTCTCCCGGGACGGCTCGATCGACTGGCTGTGCCTGCCACGTTTCGACTCGCCGGCCTGCTTCTCCGCGCTGCTCGGCGACGAGGACGCCGGCCGGTGGCGGATCGCCCCGGTCGACCCGGTCGAGTCGGTGGTCCGCCGCTACCGGGGCGACACCCTGGTGCTGGAGACGGACATGACCACCGTCACCGGCACGGTCCGCATCACCGACGCCATGCTGCCCAGGGCCGGCGCCCACACCGTGCTGCGGCTGGTCGAGGGCCTGTCCGGCACGGTCCGGATGCGCAGCGAGGCGCGGTTCCGGTTCGACTACGGCTCGATCGTGCCGTGGGTGCGCCGCCGCGACGAGCACACGGTGACCGCGATCGCCGGCCCGGACGCCGTCACCCTGCGCACGACCGCGCCGATGGAGAGCCACGACCTGGCGACGTTCGCCGAGTTCGAGGTCGCCGCCGGGCAGGCCGTCCCGTTCTCGCTGAGCTGGTACCCGTCGCACCAGCCGACCCCGCCGCCGCCCGCCGTCCGCCAGATGATCGCCGAGACCGAGGCGTGGTGGACCGACTGGATGGCCGGCTGCACCTACGACGGCCTGTACCAGTCCGCCGTGCGCCGCTCGCTGATCACGCTGAAGGCGCTGACGTTCGCCCCGACCGGTGGGATCGTGGCCGCCGTCACGACCTCGCTGCCCGAGCACATCGGCGGCGTGCGCAACTGGGACTATCGCTACTGCTGGCTGCGGGACGCCACGATCACCCTGCTGGCCCTGCTCGACGCGGGGTTCACCAGCGAGGCGCTGGCCTGGCGGGAGTGGCTGCTGCGCGCGGTCGGCGGTGACCCGTCCCGCGTCCAGATCATGTACGGGGTGGCCGGTGAGCGGCGGCTGCCCGAGTACGAGGTCTCCTGGCTGCCCGGCTACGAGGGCTCGGCCCCGGTCCGGGTCGGGAACGCGGCCGTCGACCAGTTCCAGCTCGACGTCTACGGCGAGGTCCTCGACGCGCTGCACGTCGCCAGGATGGCCACCGAGGTCGACGGCCGGGACGACGCCTGGGGCCTGCAGACCAAGCTGATGGAGTTCCTGGAGACCGGCTGGCGCAAGCCCGACGAGGGAATCTGGGAGGTCCGCGGCCCGCGCCGCCACTTCACCCACTCGAAGGTGATGGCCTGGGTGGCGGCCGACCGCGCGGTCAAGGGCATCATCGAGTCCGGCCTGCCGGGGCCGGTGGAGCGCTGGGCCGCGCTTCGGGACGAGATCCACCACGAGGTCTGCGAGCGCGGCTTCGACCCCGAACGGGGCACCTTCACCCAGTACTACGGCTCCACCGAGCTGGACGCCGCGCTACTCTACATGCCGCTCGTCGGCTTCCTGCCGGCCACCGACCCGCGCGTCGTCGGCACGGTCAGCGCGATCGAGCGGGAGCTGCTGGAGGACGGCTTCGTCAACCGCTACCCGACGGCCGAGGACGGCGCCGTCGACGGCCTGCCCGCCGGCGAGGGGGCGTTCCTGGCCTGCACCTTCTGGCTAGCGGACAACTACGCGCTGTCCGGCCGGGTCCGCGAGGCCCAGGAGCTGTTCGAGCGGCTGCTGGCACTGCGCAACGACGTCGGCCTGCTCGCCGAGGAGTACGACCCCCGGCTCGGGCGGATGACCGGCAACTTCCCGCAGGCGTTCAGCCACGTTCCGCTGGTCAACACCGCGCGGACACTGACCGACGCGCTGGGCGGCATGCCGCGGTCCCGGATCGACCGTGCTTACCCGCCTGGCCACTTCTTCGGCTGAGCGGCCTGTGAGCGGCGGTAGCTCGTGACGAGGTGCGACACAAGGATCGCCAGGCGTGGTCAACCTCGTGACTGACTCAAACCGGACTCCCAAGCGGCCGTGTGATGGATTCCTGGGGCTACTACTCTTCCGGTTATGGACGACCACGCAGGTCAGGTCGCGGCCACCGGACAGCAGCTGACCCCACAGAACCTCGAACGGCTGGCGAAGCTGGCCAGAGAGCGCGGTGAGCCGGACACGCTGCTGGCCGCCCTGGAGGCGCTGGTCTCCCTGAGCAGGGAACGCGTCGCCTCGGCCACCAGCGGAGTCGCCGATCTCGGGCATCTCGCCGCCGCGCTCATCGAGTACGGCGACGCCCTGCTCGACCACGACCAGGCGCCGCTCGCCCAGGAGAACTACGAGGAAGCGCTGCGGATCAACCGGCACCTGGCCACGGCCGACCGCACGCCCGAGTCCGAGCGCCGGCTCGGGGTCAGCCTGGAACGCGCCGGTGCCGCCCGCGCCGCGCTCGGCGACCTCGTCGGCGCGCTGGACATCCAGACCGAGTGCCTGGCGCTCGCGCACCGGCTGCTGGCCGACGGCGCCTCCGCGCCGACCGCCCGCCAGCGCCTCGCCAACACCCTCGAGAAGATCGGGGACCTGCGTCAGCAGCAGGGCGACACCAAGGCCGCGCTCGACGCGTACTCGGAGGCCCTGGAGGTGCGCCGCGGGCTGCTCACCGTGTACGGCGAGGTCGCCCCGCTGCTGCGCGACATCTCCCGCGGGCTGCTCGACGTCGGCGACATGCTGCGGCTGCGGGGCGACAGCCCTGGCGCGCTCGTCCGCTACAACGAGGGCGTCGCGACGGCCCGCCGGGCGCTCAACGCCGCCTCGGCCGGCGGCACCGACATCGACCCGACCGTGCCGCGTGCGCTGTTCCACTCGCTGAGCCTGGTCGGCAACATGCGCTACGACCAGGGCGACGTCGCCGGAGCCCTCGAGTCCTACGACGAGTCGCTGAAGCTGGTGCGCTGGCTGCGGACCGAGTACGGCGAGCACCCGACGGTCCTGCGCGACCTGTCGGTCGGGCTCGACAAGGTGGCCGGGGCGAAGGAGGCCCTCGGTGATCTGCCGGTCGCTGCCGACGGCTTCGAGGAGGCCCTCGACGTCGAGCGCCGCCGCCGCCAGATCGTGGGCGACCGCCCCGAGATCCTGCGCGACCTGGTCTGGGCCCTCGAACAGGTGGCCCGGGTGCGCGCGATCGGCGGCGACGCGGCCGGTGCCGCCGCCGCCGGCCGCGAGGCGCTGGCGCTGCGCGAGGCCAACGTCAGCGGCTGACCCCACCCGTACCGGCCGTCAGCGGTCGGTCTGGTCCAGACCCGTCGGTGCGTCGGCGTCGCCCCCGAGCAGGCGCAGCGCCGCCGCGACGATGGTGTCGGTCCCGACGGGAACGCCAGCACCGGAGCCGTCAGCACCGGAGCCCTCACCGGGAGGCCCGGAGCCGACGGCGGCGAGCCGGTCGCCGTGGAGGCCGGCCAGGAAGCCGAGCTGACGGGCGTCCCCGTCGACGACGGTCACCAGCGGGCTGCGCAGGCCCGCCGGGAGCAGCCGCGCCAGCACCTGGGAACGGTCCGCGGCTCCCGTGCCCGGCCCGTCGTCGTGGGAACGCTCGTCCCCGGCGCGCAGCGCGTCGAAGAGCAGGTCGGCCGACGTCACGACGGCCACCCCGATCCCGCCGCCCAGCCGGTCGGCGAGCTCGTCCGCCGCGGCCAGCACCTCCGGGAGGACCGCGCCCATCCCGACCAGCGTCAGCAGCGGCGCGGGCCCACCCGACCGCAGCCGGTAGCCGCCGGCCAGCACGTCCGCCCGCCGGTCGTCACGGCGCGGCCCGGCGGCGGGCACGGCCGCCGCCCGCTGGTCGACCGGCCGCGCCGACAGCCGCAGCAGGCTGGACGAGCCGTCGGCGCGGCCCAGCTTGCCGAGCGCCGCCAGCAGGCACCATGCCAGGTCCTGCGCGAAGGCCGGCTCGTAGCGGGTCACCCCGGGCACGCCGGCGCCGCCGGTCACGGCGGGCACCGCCGGGCCGGTGAGCCGCTGGCCGGCGCCGCCGCCTGTCATCGCGTACCGGCCGGTGTCGGTGACCGCGAGCACCGAGCGCGCGTCGGTCGCGCAGCCGGCCGCCCAGGCCGGCACGACCCGGCCGGCGGCGAGCTCGTCGGTGACGCCGATCGGCAGCAGCGGCAGGCCCTGGCGGTTCCACGCGACGCCCAGGTTCCCCAGGACCCCAGCGAACGCGCCCGGGGCGAGCGCCCCGGCGACATGGCGCCGCCCGGCCGGCGACGCCAGCGCGGCGCCCGCGTCCGCCCCGGGCTCGAGCCACCCGGCGACGATGCCGTCGGCGTCCCTCGTCGAGACCGTGACGATCGCGTCGACGGCCTCCGGCGCGGCGCCGGCCAGGCCGCGCAGCAGGTCCCCGAACGCGGACTGGGTCGACGCGAGGCCCCGACCGTCGCCACCGGCTGCCAGGTCCGTCGGGACGGGCGGCGGGAGCGGGGCCGCGCGGGCCGCCCGGTCCAGGTAGGACGCGACGTGGGCGGCCAGCCGGGCGCCGCGCCCGCCCTGGCCCGGCCGCCCGCCGGCCAGCGGCTGGAGCGCCGATCCGCCGGCCACCGGCGTGACCACCGGGCCGCCGCCGGCCGTGCCCTGGCCCATCGGGCGGATCGAGGTGATCCCGACGGCCGGGGCCGGGCCCTGGCGGACCTCGTGGGCCGCCGGGTCGCGGGTCGCCTGGTCGTGGACATGGGCGAACAGCGCGGTCGGCCGGTCGTCGACCACCTCGTCGAACGCGTCGATCAGCAGCGCCAGGTCGTGGCCGCCCAGATCGCGCAGCGCCGCGTGGATCTCGTCGTCGGTCAGCGTGTCCACCAGACCGGCGATGCCGACGCCCGCGGTGCCCGGCCCGGCGAGCCGGCGGCGCAGCGCCTGCCCATGGGTGGTCAGCAGCTCGTGGTACTCCTCCTGGCCCATCCGGCTGAGGCGACCGCGCAGCGCCTGCCCGCCGGGGCGCCCGAACAGCGCGGCCAGCCGCCGGCCGTGGCGAAGGGTCAGCACCTGCCAGCCGGCGGCCTCGAACATCCGCGCGGCCCGGTCCGGGCCGGCTGGACCGCCGAGGCCGGACCGCTCGGCCCCGGCCGCCTCGGCACCGACCGCGGCGCCCGAGACCAGCACCACCCAGAACAGCTCGCCGAGGTAGGGCGTCCGCTCGTCGGTGACCGCCTCCCAGACGGCCGCGTCCCGCAGTTCGGGGTATTCGAGGACGCAGACGATCCGGCCGTCCTGGGCGTGGTCGAACCGGGCTCCGGCGAACCGCCGGGCCAGCGCGCCCCAGACGGTCCCGCTCGGTCCGGCGGTGCCGGCGCCGGTCGCCCGCAACGCCCGCGCCGACCGGCCGGCGGGCACCGGCAGCCGTGCCACCGGCCCGCCGCCGGTCCGGACGCCGTCACCGTCGTCGGCCGTCCCGGGCTCGGCCGGGCGTGACGCCTCCAGTACGTCGTGGACGGCGGCCAGCAGCGGCGCCGCGTGCGGCGTCACGCTGACCCGGTCCGCGGCGCGCAGCGAGTCGAACCAGAGCACGGCCGCGACGGACGACCCCGCCGTCGTCAGCGCGTGGCGCCGGTCGGCCGACCCGCGGCCTAGGTCGCCGGCGAGGGCGGCGGCGTCGACGCCGGCCGTCGCGAGCCGGCGCAGCCGGTCCTCGACCTCGGCGAGCGCCCCGAGGTCGAGGATCCCGCCCGGCGGACCGGGAACGATCGCGCCGGGCACGACCACGGCCGGAGCCGGAGCGGGCTCGGGTGGCGCCGGCGGGGGCTGGGGTGCCGGTCCGGTGCCCGGTTCGACCTGCCCGGGCCAGGGCGCGGGGTGCCCGGGCGGCCGCGCGGGCTCGACGGGCCAGCCGTCGGCGGCCTCGTCGGTGACCTCGGCCGGCCGCGGCGGCGGGCGGCGCGGCGCGGCCCGCCCGTCGCCGGCCGCCACGTCGTCGCCCGGGCCGGCGGCCGCGGTCTCGTCCACCGGCTGGCCGGCCCGCCCGGGCGGCTCGAAGGACCACTCCCGCGGGCGATACTCGACGTGGCGGATCCCGGGCCTGAACACCACGCCTGCCACTCCAGTCCGGACGCGCGGGGTGGGCGGTGCGTTGCGGCCGCCCCGCATCAATCTTGGCCGTCGCGCGCCGAGCGGGGTACGCGGGTCCGCTCGGGTGACCCGCCGCGACCACGACAGGCCCGCGCAAACCGTACGTGCTGGCCGGTGTGCGGACCTGGGCGGCATGTCCCGGGCGGGTGGGCCCGGGTGGCGCGCGGCCACGGATCGTGGCGCCCGGGCTTTCGGTCCGGACGGCTCGGGGACGGCTACGATCCGCTGTATGGCAGAAAACGCGGGTCAGGGTCGAGTGGCGCTTGTGACCGGGGGCAACCGGGGTATCGGTGCCGCCTGCGCCGCGGCACTGGCCGCGGACGGCCAGCGGGTCGCGGTGGCGAGCCGCGGCGGGCAGGCGCCGGACGGGCTGTTCGGTGTCCGGATGGACGTGACGAGCGTCGAGTCCGTCGACAAGGCGTTCGCCGAGGTCGAGGCCGAGCTCGGTCCGGTCGACATCGTGGTGTCCAACGCGGGAATCGAGAAGGACACGCTGCTGCTGACGATGTCCGAGGACTCGTTCCGGGACGTGGTCGACACGAACCTGCTCGGCGCCTACCGGGTCGCCAAGCGCGGGGCGCGCGGCATGCTGCGGCGCCGCTACGGCCGGCTGGTGTTCATCTCCTCGGTCGTCGGCATGTCCGGGCACGCCGGGCAGTCGAACTACGCCGCGTCCAAGGCCGGTCTCATCGGTTTCGCCCGCTCGCTGGCCCGCGAGCTCGCGCCACGCGGGATCACGTCGAACGTCGTCTCGCCGGGCCCGATCCGCACGGCCATGATCGACGCCCTCACCGACGCCCAGCGCGAACTGATCATCGCCAGCGTCCCGGGCCGGCGGATGGGCGAGCCGGACGAGGTCGCCGCCGCGGTCGCGTTCCTCGCGTCCGAGCGCGCGTCCTACATCACCGGCGCGGTCCTCCCGGTCGACGGCGGCGTCGGCATGGGCCACTAGTACCGGTCACGGTCGGTCATCGACGCCGTGGGCCCCGCGTCGCCGTCAGGGAACGGCGCCATCGACGCGCTGCTGCTGCTGACGTTCGGCGGACCGGACGGGCCGGACGACGTGCTGCCCTTCCTGCGTAACGTCACCCGTGGCCGGGGGGTGCCGGAGGCGCGGATCGCCCAGGTCGCCGAGCACTACCACCGCCTCGGCGGCCGCAGCCCGATCAACGACCAGAGCCGCGAGCTGCTGGCCGCGCTGCGCGCCGAGCTCGCGCCGCTGCCGGTCTACTGGGGCAACCGGAACTGGGAGCCCTACCTCGGCGCGGCCCTGGCCGAGATGCGCGCGGACGGGGTCCGGCGGGCCGCGGTCTTCGTGCCGTCGGTGTTCGCGACGTACTCGGCCTGCCGGCAGTACCGGGAGAACCTGGCCGCCGGCCTCGCCGCGCTGCCGGCCGACGGCCCCGGACCCGAGCTGGTCAAGCTGCGGGTGTTCTTCGACCACCCGGGGTTCGTCGAGCCGATGGTCGAGCGGGTCGCGGCCGGGATCGAGCGGCTGCCCGCCGCGGTCCGCGACGAGGCGCATCTCCTGTTCGTCGCCCACTCCGTGCCCCGGAGGCAGGCCGTGGAGAGCGGGCCCGACGGCGGCGCCTACCCGGCCCAGCTGGCCGCCGTCAGCCGGGCCATCGTCGCGGCCGTCGCCGGGCCGGGCGGGCGGGAGCGCCCGTGGGACGTCGCCTACTGCAGCCGCAGCGGGCCGCCCACCGTCCCCTGGCTGGAGCCCGACGTCGGCGACCGGATCGAGCAGCTGGCGGCCGCCGGCGCCCGGGCGGTGGTGATCGTGCCGGTCGGTTTCGTCAGCGACCACATGGAGGTCATCCAGGACCTCGACCGGGACGCCCTGGCCCGGGCCGAGAAGGCCGGGATCAGCGCCGTGCGGGCCGGGACGGTCGGGGCCGAGCCCCGGTTCGTCCGGATGGTCGCCGAGCTGCTCGCCGAGCGAGGCGACCCGGACCGGCCGCGCCGCTCCTGGGCGGGTCTCGGGCCGTTCCCGGAGGTCTGCCCGACGGACTGCTGCTCGGCGCCGACGGTCGAGGACCGGGCGCCGGCCGCGGCGGGCACCCCGGCCGACGCCCGAGGCCGCGGCCGCCTCCTCGCCCGGGCCGGCGCGCCGGCCGCCGGCGTCGGCCCGCCTCCCGCGTGAACGCGACCTCGCGACGAGTGCCACGCCCCGCCGAGCCCGGTGCCCCGGTGACCGGGCCCGGGCGGTCCGCCCGTTGGGCGGGGATACTGGACGTAGGATCTTTCGAGCGTCCGGCCGGCCCGCCGAGGCGGCACAAGCGTTAGGTCGCAGGGCGTGCCACGCGATCCGCCTGGATACCGTGGACCCGGCCGGAATACCGGCCGAACAGACCCTGTTCGAGGAAGGTCGGTCGACCTTCTGGAGGCCGTGACGCGTCTCGGGGAACGACCCCGTGGCCGGAACTGACGGAGTGTACGCAGGCATGCAACGATTCGTGTTCGACCCGCCGGAGCGGTTCGTGGTCGGGACCGTCGGGCAGCCGGGCGAGCGCGCCTTCTATCTTCAGGCCGCTCAGTCCGGCCAGCTCGTGACCATCGGCCTGGAGAAGGCCGAGGTGACCGCGCTGGCCGAGGGCCTGTCCGCGCTGCTCGGCCAGGTCGGCCAGCAGCAGGGTGTCCCCGTTCCGGCCGCCGCCGACGTCGAGGTCGACCTCGCGCCGCTGCAGGCGCCGTTCGAGGAGGACTTCCACCTCGGCCAGCTGACGGTCTCGTGGGACGGCCGGCGGGTGTTCGTCGAGGCCGCCGGCCTCTCGCAGAGCCAGCTCGGAGCGCCGGTCAGCGAGGAGGACCTCGACTCGCTGCGGGTCGGGCTGTCGATCCAGCAGACCCGGGCGTTCATCGAGCGGGCGCGCAGCATCGTCGCGGCCGGCCGGCCGTCCTGCGTGCTGTGCGGCCGTCCCGACGGCCCGGACGGCCACTTCTGTCCGCGCCTGAACTGACCCACCCGGAAGCCCTGGAGTGCCCGCCAGACGGCCGACGAGGCGGCGCGGCGGGCCCATCCGCGCGGCGAGGTGGTTCGCCATCGGGGAAGCCGGGCCATCGGTCCCAGGCGGCGTGGTCTCGCGTGGTTTCCGGTCCGCCGGCGCCTCGATAGGCGGCGCCCGGCCCATTCTCGGTCGGTTTCCGCGTGCTGCCATGGCTTCTGGCCTGTTGCCTCGTCGTATTCCCACCTTTGGGCGCCCGAACGTTGGGAAGAATGCCACCGCTAACGGCACCCGGTTGAGGGCTTGAGTCGCCCCAGGCCTTAGGGACTAAGTTCTCTAATGCAAGGTCTTTAACCGGGGGGACCTTGCTGCCGGGCGGGGGTTGCCGGCGGCGTGCCGCTCGGCGCGCCGCCGGTACAAGGTCCTGCGCCACTGGGACCGCCCGCCCTGTGCGCTGGCGACCAGAGTGACTACGCTCCGCGAGACGATGATCGCGGCGGACGAGTCGCGCGGCCGGACGGCCGGCGGGCTGGAGAGCTGGCGCAATGGGACGGGCCACCCTTGACGGGGCGGCGGGCGAGAGCACGGACGAGCTGCACGAGGCCGCCGCGCAGCTGTGCCGCGACTACGCCACCGTCGAACCCGCCGTCCTGCGCGACCGGGGCCACCGGCTGTTCGCCCAGGCCCACGCGCGCGGCGAGGAGTCCGTCGAGGCAGAGCGCCGCGAGCTGATGGTCGTGTGCGGCTGGACGTCGCTGCTGACGGCCTGCGTGGAGAACGACCTGAACCTGGCCGACGAGGCCGAGCGCAGCCGCCGCACCGCCGCCTGGCTCGGCCGGGAGGCCGGCCACACCGAGATCGTCGCCTGGGCGTACGAGCTCGGCGCCTGGTTCGCGCTCACCACGCGACGCTGGCGGGACGCGATCGAGCTCGCGGCCGCCGGCCAGCAGGTCGCCCCCGGCACCTCGGCCGCCGTCCAGCTGGCCGGGCAGGAGGCGCGGGCCTGGGCCCGGCTCGGTGAACGCCGGCGCAGTGAGGCCGCCCTCGGCCGCTGCGAGGCGGCGCTGGACCTGCTGCCCCTCCAGCGCGAGACCGACCACCTCTTCGTCGTCGACGACAGCCGGACCGACTCGTTCCGGCTGGACTGTCACCGCTGGCTCGGTGACGACCGGCTGACCGAGCACTACGCCGCCGAGGTGCTGGCGCGCTGGGACGTCCCGACGGTCGCGCCCGAGCGGCGCAAGCCGATGCGGGTCGCGGGTGCCCGGGTGTCGCTCGGTGTCGTCGCCGCCCGCGCCGGCGACCTGGACGCGGCCAGCGACGAGGTCGGCGCCGCGCTCGCGGAGAGTCGCCGCTGCCTGCCCTGGCTCGGCCTCCTCGCGGGCGAGCTCATCGAGGGCGTGCTGTCGCGCTGGCCCGACGACCCGCGTTCGGCCCACCTCGTCGAGCAGGTCCGCGCGTCAGCCCCGGAGGCGCTCGCCGTCCACGCCCGCTGAGAGCCCGGTCGCGGCGCACCGCCGCCTCGCGGGCTGGCTCCGCGCGGGCCGAAGCCGGCTCCGGTCAGCGGGACGGCGGGGACGTCGCGTGGTTGGGGTCGAACGCGTCGTAGGCGGCCTCGTAGGCGCGGCGGACGGCGGCGGACAGGCCGCGCAGCGCGGCGCTGCGGCGGCCGATCTCGCCTGCGGTGACGGCGGCACCGTCGTCGAGGGCGGCGAGGTCCAGCAGCGCGTGCAGCCGTTCGGCCCGGGCCAGCAGGGCGTGCGCGACCGGCGGGTAGCCGGGGCCGAGGCCCGGTCCGGGCTCCTCCTCGGCCCGGTCCCGCAGCAGCGCGAGCACCTCGGGACGGGCGGCGGCGATGTCCAGGTCCAGCAGCGCCGACGTGGTCGACGCGATCGCCTGCGCCAGCTCGTACTCGGCGGCCCGGACCGGGGCGGGTGGCGCCGGCACCCGGGCGGCCGGCAGGACCCGCCAGTGGACCGACTCCAGCGCTCCCTCGACGGCCGGCCCGTGCACCTCGACGGTGGGCACCAGCAGCAGCGACGGGCTGGGGCCGAGGACCAGCACCGCCTCACCGGCCGCGAGCGCGTCGGCGTTGACCTCCGGCGGGCCGGGCAGGCCGGACACGTCGCCCGGCACCGGCAGGATCAGGCGGAACCGCTCGGCCCGCGCGGAGCGCAGCGCGCCGAGGCCGAGCACGAGGGGCTCGTCGCCGATCGTGTGCCGGCCGGGCCCGAGCGTCCCGTGGATGTGCGTCAGGACGTCGTCGGAGCCGACGAGCCCGGCGAGCCAGGCGTTGCCCCACCCGGTCAGGAGTCCAGACCGGGGCGCGGGCAGCAGTGCGTGGTACACGCGCCTACGGTAGGCACTTCCGGCGCGAGATGTGGCCCCGACCGGAACAGAACGTGCCCTAACCGCGGGTTATTCGTCCAGGTAACCGGCGTGCGGGGCCGCGCCGGCCGTTTGGCGGTCGGCAAAGACGGCGCCCGGACGGGCGGGGCCGGCTCCGGTCAGGCGGCGCGGGGCAGGTCGGTCCCGTCGGCGGGCGGCAGCGCGAACGCGGCCTGGGCCGGCGGCACGGCCAAGCCGTGGACGGACAGGAAGCCCTCGACGGTGGCGGACCAGGGGAACATCTCGGCGCGGGCCCTGGCGGCCACCCGTCGGTCGGCCTCGTCGAGCGCGAGGACCTCCTCGATGGCGTCGGCGAAGCCGTAGCCGCAGCCGGCGGCGACCCGGCCGCAGCGCGGGTCGATCAGCTCGGCCATCGCGCTCCCATGGTGCACCACCACCGGCGTGGCGCTCGCCATCGCTTCCAGCGCCGCCAGGCCGAACGTCTCCACCGGCCCGGGGGCCAGGCCGACGTCGGCGCTGGCCAGCAGCGCCGACAGCCGCTGGCGGTCGGCGACGAAGCCGAGGAACACGACCGGCAGCCCGGCGGCCCGGCGCTCCAGCTCCTTGCGCCCGCTGCCGTCGCCGGCCAGCACCAGCCGGGCCGGCACCTTGCGGCGGACCAGCTCGGCGAGCGCGTCGATCGCGATGTCGACCCGCTTCTCCGGGTCCATCCGGCTGATCGCGACGAGCAGGACGTCCGAGTCGCGGGCGAACGCCCGGCGCAGCGACCGGTCGGCCCACTCGGTGCCGAACCGGTCCAGGTCGACGCCCAGCGGCACCTGGCGCAGGTTGTTCACCCCGAGGCGCAGGAACTCGGCGGCGGCCCAGCGGGTCGTCGTCACCACCGTGTCGTAGCCGGCGGCCAGCGTCCGGTTCGTGACGTCCGCTGCCGCGCGTACCGGCAGCACGCCGCGCAGCGACGCCGGGGTCTTCGCGCCGAGCAGCCGGTCGACCCGCTCGTGCGACACGACCAGCGAGTGCACCCCGCTGCGCCGGGCCCAGCGGCCCAGCCTGCGCAGCGTGGTGCGGTCGTGCACCTCGAGGTGGGTCGGGCGCGCCTCGTCGAGCATCGCCGTGACCCGCCACGGCTCGGTGATCATGCGGTAGGGGGTCCCGGGTACCAGCGGGGACCGGACCATCAGCGTGGTGACCCCGTCGACGTGGCGCACCCCGTCCTGCCGGGCCGGCAGCACCCGGACGACCTCGTGGCCGGCGGCGACGTAGCCCGCGGCCAGGTGCCGCAGCGTCGTGCGGATGCCGCCAGACGTCGGCGCCACGAAGTTGGCGACCTGCGCGATCCTCATCGGGCTCACCTTCCGTCGGCCCGCGCGCCCGGCGGGCGCCGCGCGGCGGGCTGATGCACTTCTGGGTTCATCGCCAGGCGTCGGCGTCGCGGGCGGCACCGACGTTGGCGCCGAGCACGTCGCGGTAGTGGCCGAGCAGCTCGTCGCCGATCGCGCGCCAGCCGCAGTCGGCCACCGAGTCGCGGGCGGCGACGCCCATCGCGACCCGGCTGGAGACGTCGCCGACCAGCCGGCCGACCTCGGCGCGCAGCGCCGACGGGTCGCCCGGCCGGTAGTGCAGGCCGGTCCGGCCGTGCTCGACGACGTCGAGCAGGCCGCCGGCCGCCGGGCCGACCACCGGCACCCCGCTGGCCTTCGCCTCCTGGGCTGCCTGGCAGAACGTCTCGTACTGGCCGGTGTGCACGAACACGTCGAGGCTCGCGAGCGCCGAGGAGAGCTCCAGCCCGGACTGGAAGCCGAGGAACGCGGCACCGGGCAGCTGCCGCTCCAGGCGGGCCCGCTCCGGCCCGTCGCCGACGACCACCAGCCTGGTGCCGGGCAGGTCGCTGACGGCGCCGAGCAGCTCGACGCCCTTCTCCTTCGCCAGCCGCCCCACGTAGCCGACGAGCACCTCGCCAGCCGGCGCGAGCCGGCCGCGCAGCTGCTCGTCCCGGTGCCCGGGGTTGAACCGCTCCAGGTCGACCCCGCGCCGCCAGCGGGCGACCCGCTGCACCCCCGCGTCGACCAGCGCGTCGACGGCGTCCCACGACGGCGCCAGCGTCCGGGCGGCGAGCCGGTGCACGGTCGCGAGCCACCGCCAGATGCCGCGGTCGAGCGCGGCCAGGCCGTAGCGGCGGGCGAAGCCGGCCAGGTCGGTCTGATAGACCGCGACGCTCGGCACGCCGAGCCGGTGGGCCGCGTACGCGGCCTGCGCCCCGAGTCCGGCGGGAGCGGCCAGATGCACGATGTCCGGGGCGAAGGCCCGCAGCGTCGGGGTGAGGCTGGGCCACGGGGTCGCGAACCGGAACTGCGGATAGCCGGGCAGCGGGGCCGACGGTGCCCAGAGCACCGGCGCGTCCGCGTAGATCCGCGGCGCGTCGGGGATCGCCTTCGGACCGGGGGACGGCGCTACCACCAGTGCTTGGTGCCCTTCGGCCTTCAAATGCTCCAGGACGCGGCAGACCGTGTTCGTCACCCCGTCCACGTGGGGAAGGAAGGATTCGGTGACCACCGCTACGCGCACAACGTCACGGTGACAGGGCTGGTAGCGCAGACGAATACCATCAGTCGGCCACAACATGAACGTTGCGCCACAGCTAAGTAGTGCTTGTCCGGTGGGCTGGCTTTGTTAGCCGTGCCGTAGGACGTCCGCGATGTCCGTCCGTCGCGGAGTTGTCGCCCAAACGGACGGCGGTGCCAGGGAAAGGCGACATCGTGGCCATGGGGATCGACGGGCACCTCGCGTCGCTGCGCCGGGACGGCGCCCGGCTGGCCGAGGCGGCGGCGCTCGCCGGGTTCGACGCCGAGGTCCCGTCCGCCCCGGGCTGGCGGGTGCGTACCCTGCTGACGCACACCGGCTGTGTGCACCGCTGGGCGGCTTCCTACATAGCGGACGGCCACGGCAGGCCGCGGCCGATCGAGGGCGACGGCGAGCTGGTGATGCCGGACGGAGAGCTGCTGCTCGACTGGTTCAGGGACGGGCACGCGGCGCTCGTCCAGACGCTGGCGAACGCCGACCCGGCGGTGGCCTGCTGGACGCTGTGGCCGGGCGCGCCGTCGCCGCTGGAGTTCTGGGCCCGCCGGCAGGCCCATGAGACGGCGGTCCACCGGGTGGACGCCGAGCTGGCGCTGGCCGCGTCAGGCCAGGCCGGCGCCGGCGCCGCGGGGGAGCCAGCGGGCGTACCCGCGGCTTTCGCCGCGGACGGGATCGACGAGCTGCTCGGTGGGTTCTACGCGCTGCGTCACCGTGGCCTGGTCTCGCCCGAGCCGGTCGCCCTCTCGATCCGGGCCACGGACGCCGACGCCGAGGCCGGCTGGACGATCCGGATCGGACCGGCCGCCCGGACCGTGGTCCGGGCCGTCGAGCCGGCGGACTGCGCCCTGGTGGGCCGCGCCGCCGACCTGTACCTGTTCCTCTGGAACCGGGCCGGGACCGAGCGAATCACGGTGGACGGCGACCCGGCCGTGCTCGGTCTGTGGCGAGAGCTGGCCCGCATCACCTGAGGCAGCCCCCGAGGGCCGGCCGCCGTCGGGCGCGGGTCCGGACCTGCCGAACGGGGCCGGCGTCGCCTATCGGCGGCGGTCGGCGCGCGGTGGTCGGCGGGGGCCGAAGAAGCCGACCTCGCCCCGCGGCGGCGGGGGAACGTAGGGCGGGGCGAACGGAGGCCGGTCCCCGGGCGGCCACGGGCCGGTGAGGTCGTCCTCGACGGGAGGCTCCGGCGGCTGGCCCGGGCCAGGTTCCGCCCGCGGGTCGTCGGCGTCGACGACGGGATGCCGGCCGGACTCCAGGGGCCGCGCGCCGCCGCCGAGGGGCTGGGCGGCGTCGGCGTAGCCGGCCGGGCGGCGCCGCGAGGGTGCCGGCCCGCCGTTCGCGACCACGACGGCCACCCACGGGATGACCAGTGCGGCCGCGATCGCGACGAACCTGGCCCACCCGTGAAAGAGCAGCACCGCGAGCACGAAGCACAGCACGCGCACGGCCATCCAGAACAGGTACTGGCCCTCGCGGCGGCGGATGTCGACATGGCGCGGGTCGGCCGCTGAGGTGATCAGCACCGGCTGTCGCCGCCGCCAAGTACGCACGCCCGCTCCCTGCCTCTCGGCTCGCCCTGTCGCTCGGCTCGCGGTCTCGCTCGCGCCCGTGTCCTCGGTCGCGCTGGTGGCACCGCTCGGCGGGGGCTCGCGGACAGGCCGCCCGCAAACTGCCGCCAACCCACCATTGTCCGCCTTCCGCGCCGCGGACGCCTGGTCCAGCCCGGAGCGGGCGAACGGGCGACGCATCGGTCGCCGTCGCCCTAGTGTGCTGGACGTGCTGCCGCTTGCCGGAATGACCGTCGTCAGCCTGGAACACGCGGTCGCGCTGCCGTTCGCGACCCGTCACCTCGCCGAGTACGGGGCCCGGGTGATCAAGATCGAACGGCCTGGGGCCGGCGACTTCGCCCGCGCCTACGACGACGTGGTCCGCGGCCGGATGTCGGCGCACTTCTCCTGGCTGAACCGGTCGAAGGAGTCCTTCGCGGTCGACATCAAGGTGCCCTCCGGCCGGGCGGCCGTCGAGAAGCTGGTCGCCGGGGCCGACGTCGTCGCGCAGAACCTCTCTCCCGGCGCCGCGGCCCGGCTCGGCCTCGACGCGGCCGGGCTGCTGGAGCGCTACCCCCGCCTGGTCGCCGTCGACCTGTCCGGCTACGGCCCGAGTGGCCCCTACGCCGACCGGCGCGCCTACGACATGCTCATCCAGGCCGAGTCCGGCCTGGTGTCGGTGACCGGCACGCCCGAGCACATGGCGAAGGCGGGGTTCGCCGCGGCCGACGTCGCCGCCGGGACCTACGCGGCGCAGGCTGTCCTGGTGGCGCTGCTGCGCCGGGAGCGGACCGGCGCGGGCGCGGCGCTCAGCCTGACGATGCTGGACGCGATCACCGAGTGGAACGGCTACGCCGTCCAGTTCGCCGAGCACACGGGCCGGGCCCCGGCCAGGGCCGGCGTCGGCCACCCGTCGATCGCCCCCTACGAGGCGTTCACCACCGGCGACGGCGACAGCGTGCTGATCGGGGTGCAGAACGACCGGGAGTGGGCCCGGCTGGCGGCCGGCCTGCTGCGCCGCCCGGAGCTGGGCGAGGATCCCGAGTTCGCGACCAACCGGGAACGGGTGCGCAACCGGGCCCGTACCGACGCGCTGGTCGCCGGCGTCGTCGGGGCGCTGCCGACGGCCGAGGTGACGGCCCGCCTCGACGCGGCCGGGATCGCCTACGGGCGGGTCAACGAGATGGCCGACGTGCTGACCCACCCGCAGCTGGCCGCGCGGGACCGCTGGGTCGAGATCGACTCGCCGGCCGGGCCCGTCCGCCAGCTGCGCCCGGTGGTCGAGTTCCCGGACGCGCCACCCCGGCTGGAGCCGGTGCCGGGGCTCGGCGAGCACACCGAGAAGATCCTCACCGAGCTCGGCTACGACGGTGCCGAGCTGTCCGGGCTGCGCGCTGACGGCGCGATCTGACCGGGCCGGCGACGCGGCCGCCACTGGGCGGGTTGCCCGGTTTCTGTCCAGTTTGGGCATAGGATTTGTGATCAAGAGCCGTGGCGGGTGCTCGCCGCGGCGCTTGGCTGGGCGACGCCTGGCTGGACGATGCTTGGCTGAATGATGGCTGGCCGGACGGCGGTTGGCTGGACGGCGGCTGGCCGGACGGCGCGGCCCCGCTGGCGGCTGGTGGGTGGCGAGAGAGCATGGACGCTGTGCCGCACGTGAGCTTCCTGACCGACTACGGGCTCGCCGACGGGTTCGTCGCGGCGTGTCACGGGGTCCTGCTGCGGCGTGGGGTGCGGGCCCTGGACATCAGCCACCTGATCGACCCGGGCGACGTGCGTCGCGGCGCGGCCGTGCTGGCGCAGACGGTGCGCTACCTGCCGGTCCCGGTGCATCTGGCCGTGGTCGACCCGGGCGTCGGCACCAGCCGGCGCGGCATCGTGCTGGTCACGCCGGGCGGGATGCTGGTCGGGCCGGACAACGGCCTGCTCGCCCCCGCCGCGGCGGTGCTCGGCGGGGTGCGGGCCGCCGTGGCGCTGGTGGCCCGGCCGGGGGTGCCCGCGACCTTCCACGGGCGGGACGTGTTCGCGCCCGCCGCGGCGGAGCTGGCCACCGGCACGGCCCCCGAGGCACTCGGCGCGCGGGTCGACCCGGCCGGCCTGGTCCAGCTCCCGCCGGTGCTCGCCCGGGTGCGGGCGGCCGAGGACCCGGCCGCCGAGCTGGAGGCGGAGGTCGTGCTCGTCGACCGGTTCGGCAACGTCCAGCTGGCCGCGACCGGCGACCTGCTCGCCGACGTAGGGCTGGTGCCCGGCCGCCGGGCCGAGGTCCAGACCTCGACCGCGGGCGCGCCGCTGCGGATGCCCGTCGGGGTGACGTTCGGGTCCGTCGGGCCGGGCGAACTGGTGCTCTACGTCGACTCGGCCGGGATGGCGGCCTTCGCGGTGCGCGACGGCGCCGCCGCGAGCCGGCTCGGCCTGGCGCCCGGCGACGTCGTGACCCTGCGGGCCAGCTGACCGGGCGAGCTGACCGGCCCGGCTCAGCGGAGCCCCGGAGCCGTCAGAGCCCCGGAGCCGGCAGAGCCCCGGAGCCGGCAGAGACCTGGAGCCGTCAGAGCCACGCCGGGCCGGCCGGGTCTGCGTCGTCCCTGGTCACCGTTCCCTCGATCTTCCCGTACGGGCGGTCCGCCGCGTAGAAGACGGTGTTCGGGTTGTCGAGACCGTACGGTTCCAGGTCGACCAGAAAATGGTGCTTGTTCGGCATCGACATCCTGATCTCGGCCACCTCCGGATGTGCCGTCAGCACCTCCTCACTCATCTTGTAGAGCGTCTGCTGCAACGCGAGGCTGTGTACCGAGGCGAAGGTCTCCAGCAGGATCGTCCGAATGCTGGTGAACAGCTTCCCGTAGTCGTGGTCCGCGCCGGTGAGGCGCCAGCGCGCGGTCACCTCGGTGGCGAGGATCCGGTCGGTGGTCTCGGCGAGCGTGGTATAGCGGTCGGTCGCGTAGCCCCAGAACTCCGAACCTGTCGACTTCAGCACGACCAGCCCGGCGAGGCCGGAAACGATGTATGCGTCGTCGCCGTCCACCGTGACGACCGTGGTGCGCCGTTCGGCGCCGGCCCGGCTGAATGCATGGTCATGTCCGGCGCCGCCGACCGGGATGCGGTCCCAGCCGTACTGTTCGATCTCGATCCGGCTGCCGGTAATCCAACCGAACGCTCCGGTGAAATGCCGGGCCAGCCGCAGCCCGAACTCCTCGATCTCGCCGACGCCGTCCCGCGCGAACGCGTAGACGGTGTTCTTCTGCGCGTCCGTGGTGTGGATGTGCGCGTTGTCACCGGTCAGATGCGCCGCGGCGAAGTCGCCACGCAGCGCGGTCGACACGTTGAGGTCGGTGATCCTGTGCACCGGGGTCGACCGGTCCACATGGACCAGCCGCACCTCCGCCTTCCCGAACTGGTTCGGCCCGAGAACGATCGCCATGACGCCTCCTGTCCCTGCGACTCTTCGGGCCCCGCGGCCGCCGTCGCCCCGAGGGCGTGGCCGCGCTCCCCGCGCCATCCTCGCCCGCCCGGTCGCGGTCCCGGTCACGGCCCTGTTCGGTGGATGTTTCGGGATTCGGCGGCACACGGTCAGCCGACGCCCATGCCTCTGCTTACTCTCCGCGTTCAGATGGGGCGTTCTTCGTGACATTGCCGGGTTGCCTCCATCGCATAGTGGCGCGCTAGACCCGAGGCGGGCGGATGTTGTTCACGGTCCCGTCGCCGGTGGGAAGCAGACGGTGCGCCCGGTGGTTCTCGTAGGGCACGCTGGAGCGGGTTCGGTTATCGGCCGGCGCCGCGGGGGAGCGGAGCCGGCACGCGCGGTGGCCGTCGTTTGTCGTTGATGCGAGCTGTCTGGCCGGGTTAGGCGTTCCGGGCGGGCGGCTATGTGTCGGCGACGGCGCGGGGCGCGGTGGAAATCGCCGGTGGCTCGCGCGGTGGGCAGGTTGTCGGATCACGAACGGTCCGTGCGGCGGTAGGTGTCGGTCGCGCGGTGTGGGAGGGCTTCGTGAATATTGCCAGGAGAGCGCGACTCTCCGTATTGGCATCGTGGTCAATTGGTGATGGTCGCCCGGGCGACAGGGCTATTTCGCTTGCTCGCCGCGACGAACACCGAGCCGGTGGGTACCGTCCGGCTCAGAGTTTTCGCGCGGACGTGCTATCGGCAGTCCCGGAGATCGGAAGAAGGCGAACGATGGTCTTCTCCGCGAGCGAGCACAATCATCGGCCTGGCCGGCCCGCCGTTCGCGGTGGTTTTCCCAGGTCTCTCGTCGCGTTGGTCATACCTCTGCTCGCGATCGTCCTGGCGGCCTGCGGTAGCGGCAGCGGCCCCGCCCAGGCGGGCGGTGGCGGGGCGAGCACGCCCGCGATACCGGCGGCCGCCGTCAAGGTGACCCCGACCGATGGCGCGACCGGCGTCGCGGTGACCGACAAGGTCGTGGTCACCGCCAACGCGCCGCTCGCCGACGTCCAGGTCGCCCGCGCCGCCAGCACCTCGCAGAAGACCGATGCCGGCACCCTGGCGGGCGCGTACTCGGCCGACCACAGGACCTGGACCTCGACCGGCGGGCTGTTCGCGGGCAGCCAGTACCAGGTCACGGCGTCGACCTCGCCGGCCGCCGGCATCACCGGGACGGCGACCAGCCACGTGGGCTTCACCACCGGAACCCCGGCCAAGCAGTTCAAGGTCTCCTGGGACCCGGTCGACGGCCAGGTCGTCGGGGTCGGTACCCCGATCGTCCTGACCTTCAGCGGCGCCACCACCGACCGGGCCGCCGTGCAGAGCCGGCTGTCCGTCACCACGACCCCGGCGCTCGAGGGCTCCTGGAGCTGGCTGACCGACCGGGTTGTCCGCTGGCGGCCGAAGGACTACTACCCCTCCGGCACCAAGGTCCACGTCGAGGCGAACCTGGCCGGGCTGGACGCCGGCAACGGGCTGCTCGGGGTCAAGGACCGGACGATGGACTTCAGCATCGGCGCCGCGCAGGTCAGCCAGGTCGACATCGCCGCGCACACGATGAAGGTCTACCGCAACGGCGAGCTGGTGAAGACCATGCCGATCAGCGGTGGCAAGGGCGGCAAGCAGACCCTGCTGACCATGGACGGGCCGCACAACGTCATCGACAAGGCCCAGTCCGTGATCATGGACTCGGCGACGGTCGGCATCCCGAAGGGTGACCCGGACTACTACTACGAGACCGTCCTGTGGAACGTGCAGATCACCAGCGGTGGCCAGTACGTCCACGCGGCCCCGTGGTCGGTGGCCGACCAGGGCCGGGTCAACGTCTCGCACGGCTGTGTGAACGCGGCCCCCGCCGACGCTGAGTGGTTCTTCAACTTCAGCCAGGTCGGGGACATCGTCAACGTGTTCAACAGCGGCCGGCCGCCGGACACCTCGCAACTCGGCAACGACTGGTCGATACCGTGGTCCACCTGGGTCGCCGGCAGCGCCCTGCCGGCCTCCGCCACCACGACGTCCGGTGCCGTCGGCGCCGGTTCGGTCGCGGCGCCGGCGAGCCCGGCCGCGACCGGCACCCACCCCGGCACCTGACCTTCGCGGGGGAGTTCCACAGCGTGCGCTTGGTCACAGGGGATCGGTACCGCGGCCTCGCCTCGGGGCGGCGGAACCGGTCCCTTGCAGCGTTTCTGGCTCGGACGGCCAGGGTCCGTCCGGTGGGGGTGGTAGGAGATCTGTCGGAGGTATCGGGTTGAGTAGAGGGATGGCAACGGGTCAGGACGGGGCAGGTACCCCGAGGCCGCGCGCCCACGTGGCGCAGCCGGCTGACACGGGGCAGGTGGCCGCGCCGCCGGCCGAGCCCGCGGCGGCGCCGGTGGCCCTCGCGGTGGCGGCGGGCGTGGCTGGCGGTGAGGGCGCGCCGGTCGGCACGGAGACCCGTGGGGACCGATGGCGCAGGCGGTTCCGCGACCCGAAGACCCGGCGGCCGGTGTGGTGGGTCGAGATCCTGATCCTGCTCGCGCTGTACTACTGCTACACGGGAACCCGCGGTTTCGCCGAGGGTTCCGTCGCCGAGGCCACCCGGACCGGTGAGACCCTGCTGCGCTGGCAGTCCGCGATGCACCTGGACATCGAGCTGTCGCTGAACCACTGGCTCGACACGGTGCCGGTGCTGGCGGTGATCTGCTGCTACTACTACGCGACGCTGCACTTCATCGTCACGCCGACGGTGATCCTCTGGATGCACCGCCGCCACGGCGCCAGCTACTCGCGGGCCCGCTGGACCCTGGTGTTCACCACGCTCCTGTGCCTGCTCGGGTTCTTCCTGTTCCCGACGGCGCCGCCGCGGCTGCTGCCGAACGCCGGCTTCATCGACACGATGTCCCGGTTCAGCAACTACGGCTGGTGGAGCGCCAGCGCCAGCGCCGCGCCGCACGGCCTCGACAAGGTCGCCAACCTGTACGCCGCGATGCCGTCGCTGCACTGCGCCTGGGCGTTGTGGTGCGGGCTGCTGATCGCCCGCCACGCCCGTTGGCTGTGGCTGCGGGTGCTCGGCGTGCTGTACCCGTGCTGCACCGCGTTCGTGGTGATGGCGACGGCGAACCACTACATCCTGGACGCCGTCGCCGGCTGGACGGTGCTGGCCGTCTCGGCGGCGGCCGCGATCGCGCTCACCCGCGGGTCGCCGCGCCAGGGCCTGGCCACGACGCCGGCCGACGACCTGGCACCCGCGCCCGTTGACCTGCCGCTGCCGTCCGGCGCCGCGGCGGGCGCCGTGGCCGCGGACTCGCTGGCCGCGACCGCGCCGACGGCGGTTCCCGGCGACCCGTCGCAGGTCCCGAGCCCGACGAACCCCTCCCGGTCCGCGGCCGGGGGATTCGCGACCCTGAGCTAGGCGACCCCGAGCCCGCGGGCAGTGCCGGCCGGCACTGCCCGCGCGGCCCGGCCTGCGCTCTATCGCGGCCCGCCACGACCGAGCCGGACAGGCCGTCGTCGAACGGTCGGTGGGTGTCCGCCACGCCGGATCCGTGGCTATTGCGTCGCTGATGAGGTTTGTTGCGGCGTGTCGGAGTGGCGTGTGCGTCGGGTCGGTACCGATGTGCGAGAGTTGCCCGTGTCGCGGGGGTCCCGCGGCCAGCTGAGCCCGCGTTCCGAGCCTCGCGCCCGTCCGCGTCGCCGCTGGCCGCGCGCCGCCCGCCGGTCTTCGCTCATCCGGATTCCCAGCTCGGAGTCGGTTCATGGTCCTGTCCGCGGTGACGCAGCTGAAGCGTCCCCGACCGGTCGCGTTCGCCGTCTCGCTGCTGCTGACCTGGTTGGTGCTCGCCCTGCTGGCGGTTGGTCTGCGGCGTGGGCCGATCGAGAAGGACCTCTCCCAGCGGGCGAACGAGGCGGTGCGCCAGTCCGGCGCGTCCCAGGTCGTGGTGACGGTCGCCGGCACCGCGGCCACCCTGCACGGGGACTTCGCCAGCGTCGCGGCGGCCGACGCGGCCCTGCGCGCCGCCCGGGTGGACGGGGTGAGCTCGGCCCGGCTCGGCTCGGACGCGCTCGTGGCCACCAGGCCGGCCCAGCCGGTCGTGCTGACCGTCGAGCAGGGCCGGCTGACGGTGCGGGCGACCGTGCCGGACCGTACTCGGCGCACCGCCCTGCTCGACGCGGTCGTCGACGCCACCGGCGGGCAGCTGACCAGCGACATCGCCGTCGACCCGCGCGCCGCGCAGCCGGCTGTCCCGGCGCTGGCCGGCCTGGTCACGGCGTTGACCCGGGCGCCGGGGACGCACACCCTCACCCTGGACGGCGGCCACCTCGTCCTGACCGGCACGGTCGCCAACGAGAGCGGCCGGACGAGCCTCGGCGCCGCCGTGCTCACCGCGGGCCGCGTCGGCGGGACCAGGATCGACCTGGACAACCGGCTCGTCGTCGCCACGGCCGCGGCGCCGGGTCCCCGCTCCCCGGACGCCGGGGCGGCCGGAACGGGCGGCGCCCAGGGGCCTGGCGGCGACGCCGCCGCGCTCGCGGCCGCCGCCTCGGGGCACCCGGTGACCTTCGCGTCCGACAGCGCCGTGCTGTCCGACCGCGACCGGGCCGCGCTCGACCTCGTCGCCGCCGCGCTGCGGGCCGGCACCGCCCCGGCGCTGGTCGCCGGTCACACCGACAGCACCGGGCCCGCGTCCCTCAACGAGGCCCTGTCGCTCGGGCGGGCCCAGGCGGCGGTCGGCTACCTCGTCAGCCAGGGCGTGCCGGCCGGGCGGCTGCGGGCCGTCGGCTACGGCGCGAGCCGCCCAGCGGCCGACAACGCGACCCCGGCCGGCCGAGCCGCCAACCGCCGCGTCGAGATCGTCACCGACGCCTCCTGACGCCCGCCGTCCGCCGCCGGCGCCGTCTCCGCGGCCCGTTGGCATGATCGTCGTTTTGACCTTCAAATGGTCACAAAACCGCTGCGGTTACGGCCCGGCGAGGGCGAAAGCAGCGATCTTGCTGGTCCTGGGGCGAGGCCGGCGCGGCGCCTCGGTCGGTGGCCCGTACTGGCTTCCCCGCCACCCGTTCCGCCGGGCATGCCGACGGGGCCTGACTGTGAGCTGCGCCGCTACTTAGGCCGCCTTGTGTTAGGGCAGCCTAACGTGGCATTCTGTAGCTCTTAGGGAAGCCTTAGCTAAGCGATGTTGGTGGCTAGGAAGTCCTGCGCCGAATGAACTTGCCTGGTCGCGAAGATATCGCCGGGCCCGTCCGCGTGGTGAGGGTGCAATGCTGGTCTGCTCGTGCTTTGCTGTCTCCGACCGGACGCTACGGAAAGTCATTGAGTCGGGTGCGCACGACGCCGATGAGGTCGGTGAGCGTTGCGACGCCGGCACTGGCTGCGGGGGATGCCGCGAAGAGATCGCGGACCTGCTCTCCCGTCATCTCCGTGAGATGCCGGTCGCTGGCGCTGCCTGGGCCGCCTGACGGCTCCGGACCTGGCCGACCGGCGACGACCACTGCGGAGCGTCGCGGCGGCGTGACGACGAGTGGAGGCCTGGGTGGTTCGTGGTGACGACGAGGTTGTCGAGATCCTGAATGCGGTGCTGACGAACGAGCTCACCGCGATCAACCAGTACTTCCTGCACTACCGCATCCAGGAGCACTGGGGATTCCACGGGCTCGGGCATCACTACCGCGACGAGTCGATCGACGAGATGAAGCACGCCGACAAGATCATTCATCGGATTCTTTACCTCGACGGCCACCCCAACCTGCAGCGGCTGCACCCGCTGCGCACCGGCGAGAACGTGCCCGAGATGCTGGAGCTCGACTACGCCCGCGAGCTGGAGAACGTCGAGACCCTGCGCAAGGGCGTGACCCTGAGCCGGAGCAAGTCGGACTTCGGCTCCGCCACCCTCCTCGAGTGGCTGATCTCCGAGGAGGAGGAGCACATCGACTGGCTGGAGGCCCAGCTGGAGCTGATCCGCCAGCTCGGTGCGCCGCAGTACCTGGCCGAGCAGATCCACGAGCACGGCTCGGGCGACTAGGGGACGCGAGACTCCCTGGCAGGCGGCCTGTTCCGCAGGGTCCGGAACCCCTAACGGAATGTACTCGGACGACTGCCGCTAGACTGCGCAGCGGAGGGCCTGGCCAGCGCCGACGCGACCCACCAGATCGGCCTTCGCCGATCCAGCAGGGCGCCCGGCACGACCCAGGCCGACAGCTGCGTGGGAGGTGCGTTGGTCGCCGGGGTGACAGGGCTGGTGGCCGACGCCGTCTCGGCGGGCCTGCTACTGGTGAACACCGAGGGCCGGGTCGTCTGGGTCAACGCGGCGCTCGCGGGGGTCGTCGGGCTCGCGCCGGCGGGCCGCGAACCGGCCGTCGCGGACGGCGAACGCACCGGCCCGAACCCGGCCAAGAACACCGGCCTGAGCGTGTCGGCCGGGGAGCCCGGGCCGGGCCCGGCCGCTGGAGACCCGAGCCCGGACCTGGCCGCAGCGAAGGCCGGCCCGGATGTGGCCGCCGTGAACCCCGGCCCGCGGCCGGCCGCCGCGGCCACCGGCCTGAGCGTGTCCGCGGGAGACCCGGACGCGACCCCGGGCGGGGCGGGCAACAGCCGGGCCGACGACCGGTTCGCCGAGCGGCTGGGTGACCCGCTGCCCGAGTCGTCCCGTGCGCTGGCGCGCCGGGCCGTCGCCGAGGCGCGGCTGCCGCTGTCCGGGCTGGTCGTCGGCGCTGGTCCGGTCGACGTTCCGTGGATCGGGCCGGACGGCGCCGAGCGCCGGCTACGGCTGCGCTGCCAGCGGCTCACCCCGCCCGGCGACGGCTGGGCCGACGGCCTGGTGCTCTACGAGGTCTTCGACGTCACCGACGCCTACCCCGCTGTCGCGGTCACCGCCGCCGGCTGGGCCGCCCCGGCGGGCGGCGGCGACGAGGCGTGGCGCGGCACGCCCGAATGGGACCAGGCGGCCTGGGGCACGCCGGTCACCGACGACACGGTCATGATGGCCCGGCCGGTCGTCCCGCGTCCGTCCGTCCTGCCGCCCGGTGAGGCCGAGCCCGACTCGGCGCCAGCCGCCGCCGAGGCCGGCCAGCAGGTCATGCTGAACCCGAGCGCGAGCGGGGCCGCGCTGCTGCTGCTGTCCGGCCCGGACCGTCTCGACCGCATCGAGGAGCTCACCCGCACGGGCACCTGGGAGTGGGACCTGATCGCCGGCTCGGTCAGCTTCTCCCGCAACCAGCTGAAGCTGCTGGGCTTCCGCGGCGGCGACGAGATGGACCTGGACCAGATCGAGCAGCTGCTGCCGCCCCTGGACATGCGCACGATCCGGTCCGCGGTCGCGGCCGCGATCCGGACGCCCGGTACCTTCACCTACCTGCACCGGCTGCGCGACCGGTTCGGCCAGGGCGAGCGGGTCTTCGAGTGCTTCGGGGAGGTCATCACCGACGACGCCGGCACCCCGGCCCGGGTGCTGGGCACCTCGCGCGACATCACCGACCTGCACCGCGTCCAGCAGGAGCTCGCGCACCTCGCGGAGCGGGACGCGCTGACCGGGCTGTTCAACCGCCGGGCGATCAACAAGGCGCTGCGCGACCACCTCGCCGCGGCCCCCGCCGGCCGGTCCGGCTCGCTCCTGATCATCGACGTCGACCACTTCAAGGACATCAACGACCTGCGCGGCCACGCCGTCGGCGACATCGTCATGCGGGGCCTGAGCCAGGTGCTGCGCGAGGAACTGCCCGACGCGGTGCTCGGCCGGCTCGGCGGCGACGAGTTCGCGGTGCTGTTGCGCGACGGTGACGGCGACGCCGGCCTCGCGGTCGCCGAGCGCGTCTGCCAGGCGGTCGCGCGGACGCCGGTCCCGGTCGACGAGCTGGCCCTGCGGGTCACGGTCAGCATCGGCGTGGTCCCGCTCGCGCACGTCGACAACGAGACCGCGGCGCTCGCCCAGGCGGACCTCGCGCTCTACGACTCCAAGGACGCCGGCCGCGACCGGGCCCGGCTGTTCACCGATGCCCAGTACTCCCAGGCCGAACGGCGGGTGTCGGTCACCCAGCGGGTCCGGGTCGCGCTGGAGAGCGGCACCCTCGCCGTCGACGCGCTGCCGCTCGTCGATCTCGGGGCCCGTCGCGTCATCGGTTACGAGCTGCTGGTGCGGCTGCGGGACGGGCTGCTGCCGGAGCTGTCGCCGCGGGAGTTCCTCGAACCGGTCGAGCGGACCGAGCTGGTGCTGCGGCTGGACCGGTGGGTCGTGGGCCAGGCGGTCGCCGCCCTCGCCGCCGACGGGCCGCACGGGTCGCTGTACCTGCACGTCAACATCTCCGCGCGCTCGGTCGAGGACCCCGGCTTCGGTGACTTCGTTCTCGACGCGTTGCGCGGCAGCGCCGTCAACCCGACCCGGCTCGGCCTGGAGATCGCGGAGCGGTCCACCCTGGTGAGCGTCGAGCCGGCCCGCCGGCTGGCCGAGAAGCTCACCGCGGCCGGCTGCCGGTTCATCCTCGACGACTTCGGGGTCGGGATGGGATCGGTGGTGCACCTGCGCACGCTGCCGTTCAGCGGCGTCAAGATCGACGGTGACTTCGTCCGGCAGGCGGACGAGAACGCGCAGGACATGGCCCTCGTCGACGCGGTGGTGCGTATCGCCCGCACCCTCGGCATGTACACGATCGCCGAGAACGTCGACCGGGAGTCCCTCGCCCGCGTCCTGGCCGACATCGGGGTCGACTACGCGCAGGGCTTCCACATCGGGCCGCCGCGCCCGCTCGCCGAGCTGCTGGCCGAGCGGCTGCTGGCTGACGAGGCGGCGGCCGGGTTCGACCACGCCGGCTGGGAGCAGGCCGAGCGGGACCGCGCGGCGTCCGAGCGCGCCGAGCTGGAGCGGGCCGAGCTCGAACGCGCGGCGCTGGACCGTGCCGATTATGAGCGCGCGGAGCTGGAGCGGGCCGAGCTGGAACGCGCGGAGCGTGAACGGGCCGAGCGTGAGCGGGCGGAGCTGGAGCGCGCCGAGTACGAACGGGCCGAGCTGGAACGGGCCGAGCTGGAACGCGCGGAGCGCGAGCGGGCCGAGCGTGAGCGCGCCGAGCGTGAGCGGGCGGACCTGGAGCGGATCGAGCGTGAGCGGGCGGAGCTGGAGCGCGAGCGGGCCGAGCGCGCGTGGGCGGCGCGGGAACGCGCCGAGGCCGAGCGGGCCGAGCGCGAACGGCTCGAACGGGAGCACGCGGAGCTGGAGCGGGCCGAGCGTGAGCGGGTCGAGCGGGACCGGGCCCGGCGCGACCGGATCGAGGCCGAGCGCCGCCGCGCGGAACACCGCGGCTCGGTGTCCTGGGAGAACCCAGGGTTCGATGACCTCGTCCCCGGTGGCACGGCCGGTCCACCGGCGCCGTGGTCCACGGGCTCACCCGGCTGGGAGCAGCCGGGACCGGGCCACCCCGCGCCGCCGCCCGCGGACCCGGCCGGCGGCGCGAACCGCGGGCGGCCGGCCGACGGCGCCGGCCCGACCGGCTGGACCGACGGGCCCGCCACCGTGCCTCCCGCGCCGCCGGCCTACCCGTCGATGGGGCCGCCGCCCCCGCTGTCTCCCAGTGACCAGGTTCCCGACTACCCCCCGACCGGCGGGTTCGCCCTCGGCGGCCCGCCGAGCGGCGGGCTGCGGATGCCCGGGGTGGATCTGACCGGCGGAGGGTACGGCACCGGCGGGTACGGCGGCTTCGCCCGCGGCGGCTACCACGGTGCGCAGCGCGGCGACGGCTACGAGGGCGGCGGCTACGGCGGCTACGACGCGTCGCGCCGCGACCCGCTCGGGCTCGACCGGGTGGGCCAGGCCGGCCGTGACCCGCTCTTCGGGCCGCGCGGCACCGTGCCGGACGGCGAACGGACGGCCACCGGCCCGGCGCCCGCCGCGCCGGCCGGCGGGTGGACCACGCCAGGCGCCGCCGGCCCGGCCCCGTGGGACATCGTGTCCGTCGGCGGTGTCGTCGCGGCCGGGCCCGGCGCCGGTCTGGGCTCCGGCGCCGGTCTGGGCTCTGGCGTCGGCTCCGGGGCCGACCAGGGCAGAGGCTCCGACCAGGGTAGAGGCGCCGACCAGGGCAGAGGCTCCGAACGGGGCAGCGGTGCCGACGGTGGCCCGGCCGTCCCGCGCAACGGGCTCGACATCGGCGGCATCGTCGGTCTCGGCGGCTTCGGTGGCGCGGCCGCCGCGTCCGACGACGACACGGACGAGCTCGACGGACCCGTTCGCCCGGCCCAGCCTGGCGGTCGCGGCGACGACGTGGCGCGTGGCCCGGCGGTCGGCGATGGTCCGGCCTGGCCGGGGCCGTACGACGGCTATGTCGGTTCGGTCAGGCGTCAGTGGACCGGACCCGAGCCCCACGGTGATCGTTCTCCTGGCGCTGGCGCTGGCGCTGGCGCTGGCGCTGGCCCTGGCCCTGGCGACGGCATGGACGAGCCGCGACCGCTCGACGAGGGCCGGGCCGGCGGCCGCGGCGCGCACCGGCAGCCGGACGCGCGGGGCGACGGTGGCCGGCCCGCCCGCCGCGGCGGGTCGCTGCCCTGGGGCCGGCGGCAGCCGGGCGACACCCGCGCCGCCGCGGCCGCGGCTCGGGCCGAGGCGGCCGGGTCGGCGGACGCCGTGGATCCCGCCGGCCTGGGCCCGGACGAGGACGAGACCCGGGTGGCCGGCGGCGAGCCCGCCAGCGGCGCCCCACGCCCGCCCGTCCGCGACGCGGCGGAGACGCAGGTCGTGACGCTGAACAACGGCGAGGCAGGCGGCCCGTCCAACGGGCTGTACCGCTGGCCGTAGCCCGGCCGATCCCGCCGGAGCGCGCCGCGCCCGCGGCGTGAGGCTGAGGCCCCGGCGGCGACCGATGGCCTCGTCGTGGGGGTCCGTGCCGTCCAAGGCCGTTGCCCGGACAGGGATGTGACCCACCCGACAGGCGCCGGCCGCGCGGCCCGGTGAACGAGTCCGTAACACACGGTGAACGAAGTCCGGAGTCGCCGCCGGATTTTCGGGGCCGTTCGAGAAATGGTCCGGAAACACCTGCTGCTGAGCGTAACAATCTCATGACGTGCTTCCCTGCGCGAGGCACGCCGACGGCTTCTGCCCTAGCGTATGTGTGTTCTTCTCGCATTCCTTGTCAGCGGGGGTGCGGTCGTTCGCCCGGCGCGTCGCCGGTGGCACCGGCCTGGAAAACACCGCTCTCGCCGGATTAACGTTCGCTTAACTCGGCGAGGCTGCCGCGGTAACGGGTCTCCCTAGACTGATCGTTACCAGCGTCCTAGGGAGGGCACGGAATTGTTTCGAAAGTCCTGGCGTAGGTTGGCGCCGCTCGCGGTGCTGCCTGCTCTTCTGCTCGCGGCCTGTGGGGGGTCGGGGGGATCGTCCGGCGGTTCGTCGTCGGACACCGTCAAGGTTGGCCTGCTGCACTCGCTGAGTGGCACCATGGCCATCTCCGAAGTCACGGTGAAGAACTCCGAGATGCTCGCGATCGATCAGATCAACGCCAAGGGCGGCGTGCTCGGGAAGAAGATCGAGCCGGTTGTCGAGGACGGTGCCTCGGACTGGCCGACCTTCGCTGAGAAGGCTCAGAAACTCATCTCGCAGGACAAGGTGGCCACCGTCTTCGGTGGCTGGAC